>JAHTBO010000010.1 GCA_019166125.1 Alcaligenaceae bacterium CGII-47 | reverse complement strand
TGAGGTGCACTCGCCCGAGCGGGCTCTGTCCGTGCTGCAGCGTATCCAGACGCACCGTGTCACGCTTGCCGGGCGACGAACCCCCGTGGCGGGGATCTCAGTGATTGGTGACGAACAGGCTGCCGTGCTGGCGAGCCTCAAGGTCACGCGACCCTCATCAAATGCGACGTATGTGAACCTGTAGTGGAACGTTTAAAAAATAAATCCAAATAAATCAAATGTTTGGAACTTGAACTGTCGAACTCGGGGGAACAATGCACTGATGAAAGCCTCAGGAAAAGCCAACCCAGCTAAGAATTGTATTCAATATCTTTCTGTGTGGGTTCACATCAATTAATCCCAAGCCGATCACCTTACAGATATACATCATCGACACTGTACCGAACAACTACGTCTACTCATCCAGCACGGTCACTACTAGCACGACTAAATCTCCTTAATAATATAAAGGAAATAATTACCATTACGCTTGCAACACCACCATGAGAAATCAATACTGTCACGAAATCTGACGACATAAAGTTCATGCTCGTAATTGCCGCCATACCAGCAGCAATAGGCCAAAGCTCTCTTCTAACACGAAGAACCAGAGCGGTATAAATAAAATCCCATGCTATTAAGCATCCAAGCGCGATCAAAAACCCGGTCAACCCCAAATAAGATGTATATGCCAAAAGAAAACTGGTAGGGGCTGTACTAGTGCTGGTTCTATCACCTTTTGAATAGACAGTGCCATATTTTTGATATACCAATTCGGGCATATTTAAAGACCGTCCAAAGATTCTTCTGGAAAACGGTAAAGTTTCCCATCCATCAACATGCTCAGTTTCAGAATACATAAGATGCCAAGCACCCACCTGAAACGGTACCCCAAACGCCCGATTAAGGATGGCTTGAAATAATGTGGACGCGCGAGCAGCCACTGTGGCTGCACGGCCAGCCACTGTGGCTGCACGGCCAGCCTCTTTAGGTCGATAAGCAGGTACACCAACCGTAGGACATTGCCCCGCATCGCCTTGACTCGAACACATGCAAGAAAGCCGATTTCCGATCTGCTCAATAAGACGATTTGAAAGACCCAGAGAGCCCTCTCGATATCCAAGCGACCGCACCAGCGTCGTACTTTGACTACATGTTCTCGTTTCAACAGTACATTGCGCAAAATCGTACCTTGCGCCAGCTATTCCATCGCGCTCACGCGCCAGCTCAAAGGACACCATAGTCAATGAGATCAGTCCAATCGCGGCAGTTAACATTACCACCCTAGATACCCAACCATCCCCCCATAGCAGCGCGCTAATAGACGTCATGATCAAGGTTGGGAGTAGCAGGCCCTTAGCACCGCTAGTCAACACCAAGACAACAGCCAGAACGCCAATACTCAGCCACAGAGCTGAATAGATATACCTCCTCTGTAGCAAAAGTCTTTTTGCGTAAAAAATAGAGAATACAGTAGCCAATGGTGAGATTATATTTGCCGCAGCGCCAAGGGCATAGGTAGCCAGTGACGAACCGATCAACTTAACACTGAATTCCCTAGCCAACAGAGTCATCCACGGATCGGCCCATAATGCATATAGACCCGTACAATCATAAGGGACAACATAAAAATAGATCCCCACCATCAATAATAGAAAACTAAACGGCAACCATCTTTCGGCTAAGCCAAGTGCAGGGAATGTAAACACTATGCTCTGTCTCTTCATATCCGACTTGGATCTTTCAGAAATCAATGCACACCAGCCCAATAAGAAAAGGCCAATCATGTGGATCATAAATGACCATTTCCAAACGTGGACAAGCGATACAGAAAATTCAGATGAAAATATCGATAATGGAATCTGATACAGTAATAGCCATCCAACCGAACAATAATAAGCTGGACGAATGAGAAGAGATCTGTCTACATAGAACAACCGGAGCGCAACCAACATTGTTGCAAGGGATAATCCAAGATTGAAAAAGAAGAATACAGAAGCCTGTGGCACCGAAAATATCAAGGGTTCCAGCAGAGGTGGGAGATCCAACATATAGCTAATCCTTCTCATTCACTCACTGCTGGTTCTTTCGTCTTGTTAATTGACCCAGGACCAAAACTTGAGACTCAAGCTCATAGGCATATACACTCCTGGAATACCTACTCACGACCTCCGAGGCCATGAGCACAGGATCTTGGCCCGCATCCATAAACACCTCATTTAATGACGGAAGCAAGCGCCCATCCCGTATCAATGCACGAAAGTGATCAATCAAAGCATTTGAAACCACATTCTGATCCGCCTCATGGAGCTTTAATAGCGCATACGCATCCATCGTCCTATAGGTAATATGGGCCATTGCCCTCTTATTGCCGACATAACTTGGAGTGTTGAGTGACACATGATCAGAGGCTTTCCAACCGGCATCCCCAACCCCCTGCCAATAGCGCCAGAGGATAGGAAACTCGTTTTCAAATTCTTCGGAAATTAATGGCTGAGATAGCTGCTTAGCTACGCGAATATCATCCACGCTCCGATCAAAGCTGAGCAAACCCGCCACATACCCAGAAATATAATTAAACGGCACATTGGCACCATCAGCCCAAAATGGATATCCATATCGGTATCTCATGGTCATTTTCGAGTTATCATTTAGAGAAGACGCATGTATTTTTTCCACTGTATTTTTTAACGATGTCAACTCAGTTTTTATTTTTGCTTTACATTCTTGAATCCTTTGATTACTTGCAACCATGAAGTCAGCGCGACTAAAAAGATCAAGCACGCGCCCAAGGTGTAACGCAAATAATGTATTTTCCCTGTCTATTGAATATCTCTTAACTTCAAATCCAGGGTAATCATTATCGCATAATCCTGCCATCAGAGAAAGCTCTTCTACAACTCTTTTTCTAAGATATTCCCTAGCAGCCTCACTTAAATTCGGGCCATAGCCATTCAATAACGATAAAAATCCATTTATATAATAAGCCTGACTCCACGCCACACGGCCTTCAAGATTATTTGTTCCAAAATCTAAGAGACCTCTAAACCGCATCTTGGAAAGATCAAAAAGGAGCATCTCGAGATAATCCTCTCTAGAAACTGCCTTCCTATAGAAGATAGTCTGCTTGTCCCATGTCAAATCATAAGGAGCCCCAGCCTCGATTTCCTTCCTTTGATTCAGCCCATGTTTATCGAAGTTGATAACCGAATATTTTGAATAATCAGTTGAAAAATCGCTCTGCAGTCTATCATCATATCTCTTTCGGATAACTGCTGCAGCCCTCCCTGGCGTAAATCTCACTTCAACAAACTCATCTGAGGACAAGAAACTAGTATCCCATTTCTCAACCTTTCGATCAGAGCCAATAGAATAACAGAAATTCTCGCCGCATATATCTATTCCAAAATCCCCCGCAATTCCATATATCTGCGTATCAATTCCACCGAGTGCAATATCATCCGCAATAAGAGATAAATTTCCTTTAGCCGAAATTTCATAGATCGACAACCCTTCGTGAACATCAGAAAGAGTTCTTCCAGATGGAGAGTTTTTTATAACATCATAGATCACGAGATAAAGATTGCCGGATTTTCCCTCACCGACCCACAGAGGATATGAATCCTTCCGAAACCTTAAGGGTAAGGGAATCGGATCGGAGGATATCTGATTATTTTCTATAACAAAAATATCCAAATAACCAGAGGGAAAGTATCTGCTCAATGCCCAGGAGCCACCTCGGTACAACTCAATCATCTTTCTGCCATGGACCTCATGCACCCGTGGCTCTGCAAGATATAACTCAATCGGGCTCTTAACAACATCCTGATTCTCAACAATCCTTTGGTCACCACATCCAATCAACATTAATGCGAAAACGAATGAAACGAGAAGAGTTCTCAGCATTATTTCTCAAGCCTTATATGCATTTTACCGGAACAAGATTTCAAAATACTTCTCTGCGAGATCCTCGTACTTACGATGCTCCAACACCCAGGATCGTCCACGCGCGCCCATCTCAGCTAACACCTCAGCTCGAGTCTGTGAATAATCAACTATTTTCTTTTTAAGAGCAATAGGATCCCCCGCGGCCACGTAGGCCCCGCAATCGGCCTCATTGATCATGGATGGAAATCCATCATAAGATGCAACAATGGGTCTCCCGGAAAGCATATAGTCAATAACTTTATTTAAGGATTGTCCATACAACCAAACTTCTGATGGATGCACTGAAAAATATAAAAGATCACATTTATTCAATAAAGATTGAACCATCAATTTTGGGATTTTTGGGGCAAAGGTTAGATTCGGTAAATGCCCATATTGCTGCTGGTATACAGCTTTAAGGTCACCATCTCCAACTAGCAAAAAATGAATATTTTCATTATCAATCAATGATTCGGCGCATTTCATAAAGACATCTAATGCATTGCTAATGCCAATAGATCCCACGTGGGCAATAATGAATTTTCCTTTCTTAAAATAGAGGTCTTTATAATTTTGTGGAACTGCTAACCTATCCACTGAGGCGGTCAAATCGACCCCCATTGGAATGCACCAAACCTTCCGTTCATATCCCAACACATTACGAACATGTTCTTGCAGATTCGGCATGGTCCCGATAATTTCATCTGCATATTTATACCCAAGCCATTCCACGAACGCCAGACCCAGAACCAGGGGATTCCAGCGGCTAAACCCCCCTTCTTCTGTAATGGTCAGGGGCCATATATCACGAATCTCAAAAATAAGGCGACATCCATATCGCTTCCTCAGCAAGAAGCCATTCAATATGGTTAGAAGAGAGAGGCTAGAGACTATCACTGCATCAGGAGGCACAATGTTCTTCTTTGGCAGCCTGAAGAGTCGCCACTCGAAATGCAGCCAACTCAATATTCTTCGAAGGGATTTAGCAGAAGTATATTTTAGGGTCCGTATCCAACACAACGACAGGCCATCAATCTCCTGAAGATTATGCACGGCGCCTAAGGTTGGCACATTGGCAAGATGATTAGAGTCCGACGTGATGATGATGCAGTGATGCCCAAGCTTAGCCAGTTCACGCATCAAAATATAACCGCGCCCCCCTGCACTTGTTTCCGATGGCGGGGAAACATATTTGGAAATATACCAGATGCTGCGGCCCATGATATTCAATTACGGTATAGCTTTGGTATGGCATTCACGACATTGATTGCAGCCTTGAAATCTATGCCAATTGCATCTAAATACCATTTTATATTTGGATATCTAGGTCTATTTTCATCCGCTACCAATTCAAGCGCCTCATCCCGAGTTAAATCACCTTCACGTATTTGGTTACTTCGAAACGTATCATGCTCAGTGAAGCCAGCCACTGCATAATATATATAGTTATAAAAGGCTGCTGTTCCGTCACCAATTCGCCATGTTGTTCTCGTATCTGGGGATAATTCCCAATCATATTGAGCAAGCGTGTTATCGATCTCCTTCTCATCCCACCGCCAATAATCGAATATATGGTAGTAATCTGACTTGCTGGTAAAACTTCTGTAATACTCGCCGGACAGAGTATCCCAAAGAGAACTATTAAAATATCCTGGGCTCCGTAGCATGGCTTTGAAACGAAGGCTCTGGTACCTCAACTGTTTCATGACTCCATGAGAATAAACCCGTTCTTCTTCAAAGTAGGGAGGAATTCCAAGAAATCCAGCCTTAAAATGCGTTACTTCTAGCGGATTGACTCCCCACAGATTAAGGGATATCCCAGTTTGCTTCTTGATGGTTTCGACATATCTGAAAAAATGCTTATCACCAGCTGTCAGGATGCTAATCATTCCGAGATGAGGAGATTTCAACCACGCTTTCAAATTCATGGCAATGTTTTTGCGCTTTTTATCAATATCTGCCGCTACGATGATGTTCTCTACACCCAGTGCCGCTGACATTCTGCTAATATTTCTGCGTCCCAAATCCGTCACCATTCCCCAATCATAGGTATAAGTGATCGGCTTCATTTTTAGTTCATTCACAATCAGATGCAGACCATAACAACTATCCCTGCCACCTGAGAACGGTACGATACAGTCATCGCCATCGGTACGGCGATAGTTATCCACAAGTTTGAAAATTTCCTCGACAGGGCGGGGCTTATTTCTGAGCTTATAGTGTCGACAGTAATTGCATACGCCATGCTCATCATAATTTATGAAAGGCATCGTTTCCGGCAAAATACATTTTGTGCAACGTCGAAGATTTGGCTGCGCGTACATCAGAAGCCTTTCTTCATCCGCGTGTGTACCTAACTCTGGGATAAGATTGACTTTGCGGCTATTAGTTTCGTGGATCTCAGGCTCTTTTTCTGAAATCGGAATATCCAGAATCACAGCATCCCTGATTTGGGTGACATTCGAACACTCCAGGTCTTTCAAAGGAAACTCTTCAGAAGCGAAGTACCAAGCATCATTCTTTTTACCGAAGTATAAGCTGCCATTATTTGAAAACAGACAGAGCTTACCCAGCTTGGGAAGCGCAACAGCACACGCAACTATGCCTTTGCATAAATCTAGCACACGCTTATAAGCTTGTTCCACCGGGACACCGTTCTCCAGATCCTCTGCGAGGATTGCCGCAATAATCTCAGTATCGATTTTCTGCTTGCGTGCCTTCTGAGTTTTAATCCACAAATCATTGTGATTTACAATAATCCCATTATGGATCAAACAGACGGAATCTCTGTAAATAGGCTGATTATCCGAAAGTCCGTTAGTGATCAGGCGGCTATGCCCCATGGCGAATACTGACTTGCCTAGATTGGCTTTTGCAAGCAGTCTAGTCACGGCAGTATCCGCCCGATACATGCCATACCTGCCATCAGACTCTGCAAAGAATAGGCCACTAGAGTCCATTCCGCGCTGCTGGGAATGCGTTGCCAGGGCTCTTAAATCCGTCAAAGAGATTTCTTTATTAGAAATAATTCCAAAAATTCCACACATTCCATTGTTCCAATTAAAATCAATACTTATCAGATGTGCACATCACAACTCAAGCAAGCGATCATATGCCTCATTCAACCTTACCGCCTGTGCTTCCCAGCCCAGTTCACTGAAATCACCAGACGCAATCGGAACAGAGCCATCCACGATATTGGATATCATTTTCTTCATGCTATCCAGATCAACCGCACTGCAGAATCCGAGCGAATATTGGCGCACAACCTTACCTATCTCCGGAAAGTCGGAGGCCAAGACCGGAAGTCCTGAGAAAGCATATTCAAACAGCTTATTAGGCAGGGAATAGTAATCGCTTAGTGAAACATTTTCCACAAAACATAGCCCTACATCTGCATGTTTTACAATGGCGACAACCTGTTCGTGCGGGATGGGCTTATGCAGATGAATATTGGAGTACTTTAAAGCGAAGGAATCAATCTTAGGCTTCAGAGGACCATACCCCATAAAAACAACATGGGCGTTTACAGCTTCTGGCGCGAAAACCTGCAAACATAGTTCAATGCCTCTCCCCTCGCTCAATATTCCTATATAGATAAATACTTTCTTTTCTAATGGGATCCCATAAAGAGAGTGGAAATATTTTTCTCCTATATCACCATCTGCGTTTTCATCCACATCTTTAGCTATTTCTGGGGAATTCAATATTAATAAATGCGGCTTTAATCCCAAATTATCGATATACCAATCATTGATAGAATCGCTCACGGATATCAACAGGTCGATTCTCTTCCATGCCCATTTTTCTATTATTAGCGTAGCTTTGGAAAGAGCAGGCGTTTGCCCATTTTTGTCTGATTCCAGTTCATGCGCATCATAGATCAGTCTGCATCCCAATGCCATCTTAAGCAGTACTCCTGCCGGGAGGGCAAAAGTATCGTGGCAATGAACTGCTACAGGCTTGAATTTCAGCCCATAATAAACCAACCGAATAGTGAGCTCAGCCATATTCAATCCATAACGAATCGGCTTGGGCAAAAAGGATAGTGATTTACTGAACAATAGGACAGATACGATCTTGGCTTTCAGATTTTTTTTGCTGGAAGACGCCCCTTCTTCCAATTTCACTCCGACACCCATCAGTTCGAATTTTTCAGATACCTCCAAAGCACCCATTTCCTTCAGGATGCGCGAATCAGCGCGTATATCTGTATGCGATAGGTGCAGAATTTTTTGCAATTTCATTTCTCAAAAAGATTTTCCAGCCGCAAGCCTATAAGAAATCAGACCACTGACGACCTGCATAACACTATAGGCGAAGGAAAAAGCCGCCAAAGAGACTTTGGCGCTGGAAAAGAAGTGTCCAATAAAAAATGATCCGCCAGCGGCAACGAAGAAGCACACCTGCCAAGCCAAGTCCAGCCGTTGCTTTTCTGCGATCATGAACATCGCGCTCAACGGACTCACCACAAAGCCGAAAAATAGTACAGGCGTCAAAATCTGTGCATATTCACCAGAAACACGCCATGCAGGCCCGAAAACGAAGCCGAAAACCCAAGGAGCAGAAAAGAAAAACAAGATACTGAGGGGAGCAGAAATCACTACCAACCTTTTGAATGTTCTCTGATAGATTTCTTTGCAGTTTCCATGTTGAACGTAAGAATAGCTCGCTTCTTGCCTAAAAACATCCCCGATTGCGCCTGCAATCAGGGACATGGGTGCGCCCATGGCACGTTGGGTCAATGTATAAAACCCAGCAGTGGCCGTAGTAAACAGCATGCCTAGGAGAATAACAGGCATTTGCGCGGAAGCAATATTGATACCATGCGCAGCAATTAGGTATTTGGGAAAAGCAGAATATCTTCTAGCCATCACCATTAAACGCAATTTTTTTAATTTTTTTAATTTTGTATGATCGTCCTTATAGATCAACCACCCCAGAACGGCACTAGACAGCGCCTGGCCTATCAATTGTCCTCCCACGAGGCCTGTGGCGCCCGAGCCCGCATATCCTCCACTAAGCTGCACCAAGGCGGAACTACCACTTTGCGTCACTCGGCTCGCCGCCAGACGCCTATAGTGTCCTTTTCGATTGCTCCAATAATTTAAGCTTTGATAGACACCGACCAATAACGTAGACGCCGGCACCCAATACAGCCAACGAGATAAATCAGGGATCCCCAGAAGTTCTGAAAGGAAGCGATTGAACAATACCACAAGCAAGAACAGCAACCCGCTGATGACGCAACTCAATCCCATCGCCAATGCCATGACGTTAAATGCATCGCCATCCTTTTTTGGCAATAAAATGGCCATCTCATACCTTCCCGTGACGGCCACAGAGGCGATCGAAACAATAGCCATATAGAATGCAAATACACCAAACTCTTCTGGGCTATAAAGTCGGGTCAGAATGGGGCTAATAGCAATAGGGATCGCCTGTGCCAGAGCCGTACCTGTCATCAGAGTAGTAATATTACGAACATACCCGCTTTTGAAGCTCAGCCCGCGCAGCATAGCGATCACCCCGCCTCACATCTGGCGTTTTGCATCCTTTACGTACGCTTCAGGAACGGATGATAATCACCCGTCAGCGGCGCTACTGTGGCATTGCGAATAGTGGACACGGTCTCGATAGCCACACGATTTTCTTCCAAGCCGAAACCACGGCCAGCCAGGATCTCTTCGTAGCTGCGTGTGTGCAGATCAGTGAAACCCCCGGAAAACTCGATCTCATCTCCGTCCACGGTGATAGATCGATAGGTACGCTGACCGATTTCCTTTTGCGCTTCTGGGACGTCTGCATAGTCCACGGACAGGAACCAACGCACCCTGGCATGTTCGTATTCGAGGTAGCCGCCCGCATAGGTTTCGGCGTTGGCGTGCACTACATTAGCCTGCTGCGCTCCAAAAATATAATGCAACATATCGAAGAAGTGCACGCCGATGTTAGTAGCTATGCCGCCGGATTTATCTTCGTTTCC
Source organism: Alcaligenaceae bacterium CGII-47 (assembly GCA_019166125.1). Classification (GTDB taxonomy): domain Bacteria; phylum Pseudomonadota; class Gammaproteobacteria; order Burkholderiales; family Burkholderiaceae_B; genus Castellaniella. The sequence goes on along the minus strand of JAHTBO010000010.1, from coordinate 122,588 downwards.
CTTCCAAGACTGCAGGTACCAGTGCCCGCGAGACGTGATATAGGTCAGGTCAACTTCGTGTTTGCCATCCTTTTTTTGCGCTGCAACTTTGTCGCGTAGCGCGACGATAGCTGGGTGCACACGTAGCTGCAGGATAGTGTTGACCTTATGGCCTGTATCACGCTCGATATCCTGCAGGCCATCAATGTTCCAGGGATTCAGCACCAGCGGCTTTTCGCAAATTGCATCCGCGCCGGATCGCAGGGCGAAACGCATATGAGAATCATGCAGGTAGTTTGGTGAACAGATGGACACGAACTCCACGCTACGTGGATCGCGGGAACGTTGCATCTTATCAATGTGTCGATCAAAGCGCTCAAACTCTGTGAAAAACTCTGCACTCGGGAAATGGCTGTCGATGATACCCACGGAATCATTCGGATCCAGGGCGGCCACTAGCTGATTGCCGGTGTCCTTAATGGCTTTCATATGGCGCGGTGCGATATAGCCAGCAGCACCAATCAGGGCGAAGTTCTTCATTGTCATTGAGCCTGTGGTTAAGTAACTCTAGTTGAAAAAAGATGGTCGACCCGGAAAACAGATCGACAGATATATAAAGAGGCACCCCAATTCGGCAACCCTCGCCGGATAGATTAAAAAGTTAGCCGTTAACTGAAAAATCCGACAAAGCAGCCGCTACGGCGCCCACAACCAACTCCGCAGTCGCGTCATCCAGATACGGATGCATAGGCAAGCTCATGACGCGTTGAGCCACGGCGTCGCCCACCGGCAGCACAGCGCTATCGTCGGCAACAGCAGGCTGGCAATTCAGAGGGATGGGGTAATGCACAGCGGTGGGGATACCAGCGGTTTTCAAAGCGGCCTGTACGGCATCGCGCTGACTAATCTGGATGGTGTATTGCGCCCAGGCACAGGCGTTGTGAGGTTCGATGGCCGGAGTGGCCCGGATGCCAGCCTGAAGGAACAGCCGGGTGTAGGTGTCGGCCACGCGCTGGCGGGCAGCTATTTCGTCGTCGAGCACGGCTAGTTTCGGTAGCAAAATAGCGGCCTGCAAAGTATCCAGGCGACTGTTCACACCAACGCGGATATGGTGATAGCGGCGGTCTTGTCCATGGCGTGCAATCTGGCGCAACACGGTAGCTAGGGCGTCGTCGTTGGTGAAAATCGCGCCGCCATCCCCGTAGCAGCCCAAGGGCTTGCTAGGGAAAAAGCTCGTACAGGATATGGCGGACAGATTACCGCTTTTGCGCCCCCGGTAGCTGCCACCCAGACTTTGGGCTGCATCTTCAATTACGGTCAGGCCATGCTTGTCGGCAACGGCGTTGATGGCGTCCATGTCAGCGCACTGGCCGTACAGGGACACCGGAATGATGGCGCGGGTTCGAGGAGTGATGACGGCTTCCAGCTTGGCTGGGTCCAGGGTATAGGTTTGCGGGCTGATGTCCGCATAGACGGGTTTGGCTCCGAGCAGAGCGACTGTCTCGGCCGTGGCGATATAGGTGAAACCGGGGGTGATAACCTCATCGCCGGGTCCGATGCCCAGCGCCATTTGAGCGATCTGCAAGGCGTCTGTGCCATTAGCGACGGTGATGCAGTGCTTAGCACCAGTATAGTCAGCCAGGCGTTCTTCCAGTTGTGCGACTTCGGGCCCTAAGATAAACTGGCCGTGTGCCAGCACGCGCTGTATGTTGGCATCAATGTCGGATTTCAGGCGTTGGTATTGGGCGTGCAGGTCAACAAATTGCATAGTTTCACAGTGGTTGGGTTTAAAGGTGAACGCAGTGACCGCCTGTCAGGCGGTAGATAGCGCCGGTGTGGGTACAGATGGCTTCACCGTCGCCGCTCAGAGGCAGGTCCAGCTGCTCGCCATGTTCGCTCATCCAGCCGATCTGTCGGGCGGGCACGCCCACCATCAGGGCATAGGCAAGCACATCTTTATTCACTACTGCGCCTGCTCCGATAAAGGCGAACTCACCTATGGTGACGCCGCAGACGACGGTACAGTTAGCACCCAGGGTGGCACCCTTTTTGACCAGAGTGTTCCGGTACTCGGTCTTACGCTCAATGAGTGAGCGGGGGTTGTAGACGTTGGTGAACACCATGCTCGGGCCACAAAATACACCCTCCTCCAGGGTTACGTTGTCGTAGACAGACACGTTGTTCTGGATCTTGCAATGGTCGCCGATGACAACCTTATTGCCTATGAATACATTCTGGCCGAGCGAGACGCCTTCGCCGATTCGCGCGCCCGCGCAGACATGGACGAAATGCCAGATGCGCGAGCCCTCGCCGATCTGGGCGCCATCGTCGACGATGGCGGTTTCGTGTTGGGTGTAATTCATTTCTTTAGGAATAAGTGGTAGCCGCCAGTCAGCGGTGAAATTGCAGCGCTTCGAATTGTGGATATCGTGTCAATCTCGACCCGACTTTCCTCCAAACCAAACCCGCGTCCAGCCGGGATTTACGCATAGCTGCGGGTATGCATGTCAGTGACCCACCCGAGAACTCAATTTCCTCGCCGTCCATAGTGATGGATCGATAGGTGCGTTGGCCCTGTTCTCGTTGGGGACCAAGTACATCAGTATAATCTACCGAAAGGAACCAGCGCACGCGGGGTAATATAGGTCAGGTCAACGTCGTGCCTTGTAGACTTATTTTGGCTACGGACTTTTCCACGTAGAGCGACTCTAGTGCAGCGACTAATTGATTACCAGTATCCTTGATGGCCTTCTTGTGACGCGGAGCAATATAGCCAGCGGCACCAATCAATGCGAAATTTTTCATAAAATTAATACAAGTTGTGGCTAGAAAATGTTCGCTTTCAGGAGTGTTAGATCTTGGATATTGGCCGTTGCGCTTCGCGCTGCAACTGCTCAATTTCCTCTCGCAGTACCTTGTACTCCTGCATCTTGATTTTTAGAAAACTCGACGTCAGGTCGGCCTTCGCAGCAATGCCTGCGGGGGTGAGCAGATAAGCATAGGCAAGCTTATTATGACTATTGCGAAAGTTCTGCATTTTGATCAGCCCCTTGTCCAGCAATGCGCGGATGCAGTAATTAGTCTTGCCTAGGCTCACGCCCAGAGCGTCGGACAGCTCGCGCTGGCTCAAGCTCGGGTCAGCCTCGAGCAAGCGCAGGACTTTAAGGTGACTCTCATTGCTTTGGGGAGTATCAGTCATGGTACTTTGGATACGACAGGCAGGCTACCGCCGTGCTGTGATACGGTCAGCAGGCGCGTTGTTCAATCGGTGAACGATGAAATATAGCACGAGGGGAAGTCGTACTAAAGCCTGATAAGAGAGCCAAGCTACAATTCTGCACAATCGACGTTTCATTGATCACTTACACATGGCTGCCATGCATCCTTCCTCGACTTTGCCCCGCTACTCAGCATGGATGTCCTGCAGCATCGCGGCTTTTTACACCCTCATGCTCGCTGCGCCCTCGGGTTACTCATACGGCGGGGCATTATTACTGATCGGTAGCTTGCTGGTACTGAGCAGGGGCAATCATGATGCGACGTCCTTATCTATCCAAGATAAGACGCTATGTGCGCTGTTACTGGCATTTTTTGCGACGACACTGATAGCCGTGCTTTGGCACCAGGACTCCTTTAAACACCTCGATCAGGCAGTACGTTACCTACTGGCGATTCCTATCCTGATTGCGCTGCGACGTACGACAGTGCGGATTGAATGGCTGTGGGGCGGACTCGTATTAGGTTTACTCGGCGCGGCAGGGATCGCCTGGTGGCAGGTGCATCTCATTGGATTCGACCGCGCCGATGGCTTTTTGACGAGTGCCATCCCCTTTGGAGGGATCAGCCTAAGCATGGCTGTCTGGTGCCTGCTCGGCGCAATCCTGACGGGCTCACAGCGCCGGCTTGGTTGGACAGCGCTACTCTTAATCGGCGCATTGGCAGGCGTCTACGCCTTTATCGCATCGGCGACACGCGGCGCCATGGTGGCATTACCTATCCTTGCGATATTGTTGCTGATCGCCACGGTGAGACGCTCCCATTGGCGCGTTATTCTCGCGGTATCTATCGCGCTGGCAATCTCGATCACGCTATTGCTGACCTCGACGTCTGCACCACAAGTGGCCGAGCGTCGCTATAACGAAGCCCTGACCGAGTGGCACAACTATGTTGAAAAGGGCGACGCAACCAATAACGTTGGCTCGCGCCTCGAGGCCTGGAAGGCCGCGCTCATCAGCATTCCGGAAAAGCCACTGCTAGGATGGAGCCACGCTGACTACGATGCACAGACCCAGCACCTTGTCGATACCGGTCGTATCGCCCCATTCGTAACGACGCTATCCAACACGCACAATAATTTCATTGAAGTCTGGCTGCACCAAGGCGCACTGGGCTTGCTGGCCTTTCTCGCCTTGATGGTCACGAGCTTCTGGTATTTCTGTCAGCGCCTGCGGGCACCGGATCTGACGGTACGAATCCTTGCCTGTTGCGGGGCGAGTCTGCCTGCGGCGTTTTCAATGTTTGGGCTGACCCAGGTGATCCTGGGGCGCAATAATGGGGTGATGTTCTTTGCCGTGTCCCTCGCGGTGCTATGGGCGGCGATGCGCCAGGCTGAGGAGCGGGCTTAAGGATGCTGCGTCCAGTTTAATGAACGCACTCTAATACCCGGAACCCTCGGCTTCTACCCACCGCCCAAGGGTTCCGGGCAAAACGTCTACGCCCTATTACCAGCCAACCCCTATATTCAACACGACGCCGTGCTGCGGGCCACCACGCTGAAACTGTCCGGTATACCCCAAGCCCAGCCAGATGCCTGGTGCGATCGGTGCATCCACGCCAATCTGTAGTTGCAAGGCATGCCGGGCGAGGGGCTGGCCACCGGCCTCGAAGGTCTGACCTGCTTGGCCCGCACCAAAGGACTGCGTGCTGACAAGATCTGTCGCACCCAGCATGGCCTGCCAACCGAGCCGAGCCTGCACGCGTGCCGCACCCATGGGTGCGTCAAGCAGGCGTGTCGCCTGGATACCTAGGGTGGACAACACACGTTGATCAACGGCACCCTGGACCCGCAATGCCGCTAGGCCACCGTCCTCTGCGTAGTCCTGACTATCCAGCCGTACCCAGGCAAGTTGCGCCCAGGGCTGGATGCGCCAGTGCGGTGCCAGTGGCTGGCGCGCTTGCCATGCCAGCCAGGCCTGGGTGCTGCGAGCCTGCTGCGTGGCGCGCAGACGTGCTGTGTCGAACCCCGGCAGTCGGCCGATATCACGCAGGCTGCGGCTGCGGTGCTGACCGTGCGTCAGGCCTAGTGATAAGGACCAGTCTTCACCGCCTGTCACAAGGGTCGCGCCCGCATGCAAGCTGATGCTACGGGCCCGAAACGAACCCGCACCGACACCATAGGGACTGCCCTGGGTGGCAAAGTCCATATGCTGCATCCCCGCAAAGCCACCTAAATACCAGTCGGGTGCAATCGCCTGATCGATTCCCACTAGCAGGCCGCTGGTATCCCGACTGTCAGCCCACAGCAGGCCACGATCACCCATTCCTGCGTCACGACTGGCATTTGCCAGCCAGCTTTGCGTCCAGCTTCGCCCCGACCCGGCATGGGCGCGGGCAGCCTGGCGAACGTACCGCGTATCCTCGATCATTGCGCTGCGCAGTGATGCCGCGCCCGCATGGGCAAGGGTGCTTAGCGTTCGGTCTGCATCCCTGTAGGATTGACGCGCGACGCGATCCTCCAGGGCCTGGACATCATGGTCGATAACACGTCCCGCGTCTCGTGCATCGGGTGTCGTGGCGTGGGCCTCCAGCGCGGTGTCATTGCGCAACATGGTAAGCAGGACACGATCCGCTTCGTAGCTAAGCGCTGGGCTGAGGTAGGGCAGATTTCCCGCTACAGAGTCATAACGACTGCCCGCCAGCCCCTTCACGGCCTGCACAATGGTGTATTGCGTGCTGGTTTGCCAGTCCCCGGGCAGGGCCTCTACGGCGACGTGGCCTGCCAGCGTGGCCACGCCACCGACCTTGATGAGGTCGCCTGACCCATCCGCCGCCACCTGAATGTGGGTCTGCGAACCGGCTGCAAAATCCAGATTGCGCTGCACAGACAATGTGCCGATGCCACGGCCTCCCGGTGATAGGGTGCCCCCGATCCAGGCTGCGCCCAAGGTACCGACGCCCTCTAGGCGCGCGCCGGACTCGATGCGGGTGAGGCCAGCGAGTGTGCTATCCAGGCGTAGGGTCCCTTCGCGCACGGTCATATCCCCGCCATAGATCAGGCCGCGGCCGGCAAAACGCAAGGTGCCTTGGCCACGCTTGATAATCGGCACATTCCCGAACAGGGTCCCGGAAAAGGCCGCCTCACCCTGTTCCACCACCCACTGTACGGCATCGGGGTCCATTGTAGGCATCACCGGCACCCACCAGTCAGCCGGCAGGCGCATCCCGAGATCGATCGGTGACACGGTCAGATCGTGGGCAACCGTGATCCCATCGGCATACTCTAGACGGGTGCCGACGTTCGCATCAAGCCCATTGATGTCCGAACCTAGTGCCTCGCTATGCGCGAGGTGCAGACTACCTTGCAGAAGCCAGGTATTGCCACGATAGGTGTTAGGCCCGGATAGTGTCATACGACCTGCCCCAAGCTTATACAGGCCAGCGACAGCCGGCCCATCACTGTGCACCGGCCCGTCAAGGCGCAACGTAACCCCCTCACCTACATTCAGCCCAGCAGGCGATTGAATTTTTATGCTGCGGCGAACTGCCCGGTCCTGATCTACCCATACGGGGTCGCCGGAAAATACAAAAGGCGCCGGGGACTCATCCCACGGCGCCTCGAACTCGGCGGATAAAGCAGGCGGCGGCACGCCCAAAACCAGACCAAGTAATGACGCCCGTATTATTGTGTAACGATTCATCGTGTTTCTCCGATAGATAGATAAGTCACAAAATGTGACCAATCGCAGTTCTAACGGAGAAAATAGAAAGATGCCTTGATATACATCGGCTTATGTAGGCGCACTGATCTCCCGCAGGACCGATAGCAGGAATTTTCAACGACAAGATAATATTTGCGTCTTGCTTTTATTGCATATACAATAAAATGAATATAAAAATTGAATACGACCCTATTAAATCAGCGCAGAACTCAGTGAAGCGGAGGTTTCCATTTGCGCTGGCGGCCCAATTTGATTTTGAATCAGCGTATATCAGTCAAGACACGCGGCGAGATTACGGTGAGATCCGCTACTCAGCCATCGGAATGATTCGTGAACGTTTGCACGTCCTGGTCTTCAAGGAAATCCCAAGCGGCATCCGCGTTATCAGCCTGCGCAAAGCAAATTCCAGAGAGGTTTTCCGTTATGAAAAAGCCCGAGCATAATCAACCCGACCCAGAAATGATCGACGAAGATAACCCGGAGTGGACAGACGAGATGTTCAAGACGGCGATACGGATACGCGATCTACCTGAGGCATTGCAAAAAAAGCTGCGTCGGCCCGGTGAGCGCGGGCCGCAGCATGCGCCCAAAAAAGTGCAAACAGCGATTCGTTATGACGCCTCGATCTTGGAGCATTTCAAGGCCGCCGGGCCAGGATGGCAGACACGCATCAATGACACGTTAAAAAAGGCAATAGAGATGGGGCTGGCTTAACCCTCACCCCCAGTCTTCGCGCGCGTTACAACAACCCCTCCAAACCATCTACAACACGCTCGACAGCGCCCATATGCTGCTGGACCCAATACTCGCCCGCTGCGCCCATCCGGGTGCGATGCGAGGGGTCATCGAGCCATTGCAAGGCCCGCTGCACGGCCTCGTGGGGGCTGGCGACACGCTCGATGGCACCGGCCTGCGAGGCGTCGAACACGGCCTGCTCGAAATGCTGGGTGTGCATGCCCACCAGCACCGGAACGCCCAGGGCACTGGCTTCGATAAAGTTCTGTCCGCCTAAGGGCTCGAAGCTCCCGCCCACAATTGCAATTTGGCTTCCCGCGTAATACCAGGGCATCTCGCCCAAGGTATCGCCCAACAGTACACAGACATCCTGGCAGGCATGCAGCGCTGTGCTGCTGTCATCCCCCAGCGCCAACAAGTGGGTACGGCGTACATAGGCGAGGCCCGCAGCGTCCAGTTGGGCGGCCGCCTCGTCAAAACGCACAGGATGGCGCGGGATCAGATAAAACAACACGTGTTCGACCAATTCATTGCCCTGCGCACGGGCCCGGCTGATCTGGTGTTGTAGCGCCGCGATAAACAAGGCGTCCTCGCCCTCACGGGTACTCGCAATCGCGATGACCTTGCGCCCGAGCCTTGCGGCAAATGCGCTGCCGCGTGCCACTTTCTCTGCATCCAGATGGATATCGAATTTGAAATTACCCGAGACCCGCACGGCAGCGGCACCGGCCTGCTCCAGGCGCTGGGCATCCTGCAGGGACTGCGCATAGACGCCACTGAATCGCCCATAGGCCTCGCGCATGACGCTCCCTGAACGCAGGCTCTGGCGCAATGCGGCATCGGACATCCGCGCACTGGCGAGCACGAGCGGGATTTGTGCGCAGTAGGCAGCATGCACAAGATTGGGCCAAATTTCGCGCTCGATGAGCACGCCGGCACGCGGCTGATAGTAGGCAAGAAAGCGACGCACGGCGCCCGGAAAATCATATGGCAGCCAGGCCTGCGCAACACGCCCCTGGGCGATTTCTGCGCCAAAGGCGCGTTGGCCTTCGTCACGCCCCGTGACCGTCATGTGGGTGAACAGGATGCGATGTCCCTTATCAAGCAGGGCGCGCACCAGCGGCTGGGCGGCGCGCGTCTCGCCCAGGCTGACCGCATGAATCCAGATCAGCGCCCCAGCATCTGATCCGCCAAGATTCGGCGCAGCGCGCCCGTACCAAGCAAAGCGCTCGCCCGAGCACACCCCCCAGTCACCGCCCGCGCGGCGCGCCCGTAAGGCCATCCAGATAAGCAGACCGGGGGTCAGTAGGCGAATCACAAGCGTATAGAGGAAGCGGTTCAAATCAGGGCCTGCTCGATAGCGTCCAGCACGGTCTGCGCCGATGGCGCCTGACCGCGCTCTCCCAGACTGGCGGTATAGGCTCGACCTTCAAGCGGGGTACGTACAGGGGTTGAGGCCTTATAGATACCGATGGTTGGCCGCCCCAATCCCGCGCCCAGGTGTGTGAGGCCGCTATCCAGGCCCACCATCAGGCGCGCCCGGGCGAGCTGATCCGCGACTTCACGCAGGCTCATGTGCGGCAACACCACGGCTGCATCGCGCCCCTGAATCAGGGCCTGGCCGCGGGCCCGTTCAGTTTCATTGCCCGCAAGCAGGCGCAGGGCCAGGCCGCGCGATTGCAGCTCGTCAAAGACCCGCTGCCAATGGTCGGCAGGCCATAATTTATCGTCGCGACTGGCTGAGGGCATGATCACTGCAGCATCCTCGATTTGCACGCCTTGTGTCAGGCCGTGCAGGCCAAAATCAGGCGGCCCGTCGTAGGCATAGCCGAACGCCGCCGCAGCCAGCGTGCGCTGACGAATCACGGCAGGCTGCCAAAAATCCACGCGGTGCCTGACCTGATAAAACAAGGACGCCAGCGGTTCGCGGGCAGATTTCCAATCCAGGCCGTGGCGCTTGCCGTTGGTCTGGCGTACCAGCCAGACGGATTTCATCAAGGCCTGCATATCAAGCACCACATCATAGCGGCGCGCGCGCAGATCAGCGCGCAAAACCGCACGCTCGGCTCGGGTCTGCGACGCCCACCAGTGCTTACGCCAGCGCCGATGCGCGACCGGAATCACCTCACGCACCGCCGGGTGCCAGGACGGAATCTGGGCGAACCCTTCTTCGACAATCCAGTCAATCCGGGCATCGGGCACATGCCGTGCAATGTCCGAGATGGCCGGCAGCATATGCACCAGGTCGCCCAGCGAGGAGGTTCGTACGATGAGGATATCTATACTCATGGCAGGATTATAGGCGTGCTGGATGCGGCGCATCATGCACTCGAGCCCCGGGCGCCTGTGCTACGATTAATTCAATCCGGGCGCACATCGCGCCCGCATCCCTTTGGATTTTCAGGAATCAATATGCCTTGCTATGCGCTGGCTGACCTCACGCCACAGATCGACCCATCTGCCTATATTGCCGCCGAGGCCACCGTTATCGGTGCCGCCACGCTGGCTGCAGGCACCAGTCTATGGCCAGGCGTCGTGATCCGCGCCGACAATGCACCCATCCATATCGGCGAGGGCTCGAATATTCAGGAAAACAGTGTCTTGCACGTCGATGAGGGCTGTCCACTGACGGTAGGCAAAAACGTCACCGTCGGCCACCAGGCAATGCTGCACGGCTGCACCATTGAAGATGGCGCACTGATTGGCATTCAGGCCATCGTATTGAATAATGCGGTGATCGGCCGTCATTGCCTAGTGGGCGCGGGGGCGGTCGTCACAGAAGGTAAGGTGTTCCCTGAACGCTCTTTGATTCTGGGGGCGCCTGCCCGCGTCGTGCGAACCCTAAGTGATGAGGATGTCGCGGCCTTAGAGGCCAGCGCGCAGCATTATCGTGATCGCGCGGCACTCTACCGCAAGGAACTACGCCGCCTGTAAGACCTCTTGATAAAGCGCCAGATAACGCGCCACCATTACCGACACGTCATATTCAGCACGCGTATAGGTCTGCGCCCGCGCTGCCATCGCCGCCGCCACATCGGGATGATCGATCAGCCGCAGCATGTGGCGCGCCATCTCTTCATCGTCCCCCGCCTCGCACAGCAGACCGCGCCCATCGGCCAGGCTCTCTAGGTGGCCGCCCACGCGGGTGGCGACGACCGGCACACCCTGCAGGCAGGCATCCAGAATACTGGTGCCCAGGGCCTCAGAGCGCGAGCTGGATACATAAAGGTGCGCCAGCGCATAAACATCCTCGATATGCGTCTGGAATCCCACAAAAAGGTACACGTCCTCTAGATTCAGCGCCCGCACCAAGGCCCGCGCGGCCTGCGAGGCAGCCCCGTCAGCCCCACAATGCAGAAACACAATCTGGGTGCGCTGCAGGTGCAAGCGATGGACTGCCCGAATCAGTGTCTCTGGATCTTTTTCGGGGCTAAGCGCTGCGGCAGTCATCAACACACTACGGCCCGCCAACGCATACTGCACACGTAGCTGCTCGACGCGCTCGGGCGCGGGCCGCACCCATGTCACGGCGCTAGGAATCACCCGTACAACCAGGCCCAGTGCACGCGGTGCCTGGGCCGCCGCCTGACTGATCGCAACCAGCGCATCAGCACGCGACCACTTCCAGCGGCGACGTGCGGGCTTGTTCTTAGGTTTGAATGCGGTGCGGCGGGTGAACACGATCCGTGCCCGCAATACGGGACGCAGCCAGGCCAGAATGCTCATGGCCTGCGCGGTTTGTGCATGCAAAATGTCAAAGGCACGCGCACGGCGCAGCAGGCAGCACGCCATGCTGAGGACGCCCGCGCAGGCATAAACAGTAAACCCCGCTTCCTGTGCCGCCTGCGCCAATGCCCCGCGACGACGCGCCAGCAGGCAGACCTCATGGCCCGCCGCGCGATAGCCCTGCATGCACAGCAGGGTCTGGCGTTCACCGCCACGCCAGCCACGCTCTAGATTAATCTGGAGAATGCGCAAGGGCGTCTGTGTTGCCCGAAGGCTTGTCTGGTTCAAGATCGCTTGGTCGGATGCCGCCAGCCTTGGCGCGTGGTCTGAGGGGCCCGCGATAAGGTCAGGGTGTGCTCGGGTGCATCATGCGTAAGTGTCGTGCCGGCACCGATTGTCGCCCCCCGACCCACGCGCACCGGTGCGACCAACTGGGTATCCGAACCGATAAATACCTCGTCCTCGATTACGGTCTGAAATTTGTTCACCCCATCGTAGTTACAGGTAATGGTCCCTGCGCCAATATTCACGCGCTTGCCAATGATGGCATCGCCCAGGTAGCTCAGGTGATTGGCCTTGGAGCCTGCGCCTAATTGGGTCTTTTTGATTTCGACAAAGTTGCCGACGTGCGCCTGGGCGCCGATGTCCGCACCCGGGCGCAAGCGCGCATAGGGCCCGATGCGCGCGTCCTCGGCCACCCGCGCTTCTTGGAGGTGGCTGAAGGCCTCGACGTGCGTGCCCGCACCAATCGTCACATCCCGCAAGACGCAATGCGGCCCGATGCGCACCCCCTCGCCCAAACGCACCTCGCCTTCAAATAGGCACCCGACGTCGATCCATACATCGCGTGCGCAATGCAGCGTACCGCGCAAATCAAAGCGTGCCGGGTCCGCCAAGGTCACGCCCAAATCAAGCTGGCGGCGCGCCTGCTCTGCCTGCCAGATCCGCTCGAGCTGGGCCTGCTGGGCACGACTATTGACGCCTAGGGTCTCCCAGGCGGCACTCGGCTGTGTATGATGCACGGCGATCTGATCCTCGACGGCCAGCCCGACAATATCAGTCAAATAGTATTCACCCTGGGCATTCTGATTATTGATACGGCCCAACCACTGGCGTAGCGCCTGGGTCGGCGCCGCCAGGATGCCAGTATTGACCTCGCAAATAGCCTGCTGCGCCGCGCTCGCGTCCTTATGTTCGACGATACGCAGGATCTGGCCGGCATCATCGCGCACAATCCGGCCATAGCCGCTGGGGTCGGCCAGCGTCTCGGTCAACAAAGCCAAGCCGGTTTGCCGGGCCTGAAGCAGCCGGGCAAGCGTATCCCCCTGAACCAGGGGCACATCGCCGTAGAGCACCAGGCAGGCATCCTGCGCATCGCCCTCTAGCACAAGTGGCAGGGCCTGCATCACCGCATGACCCGTTCCCTGCTGAGGCTGTTGCAGGGCAAAATGTAAATCCTGCCCGGCAAACATCGTCTGAACACGGTCCGCGCCATGGCCCACCACAACAATGATGCGATCAGGATTCAGGCATCGGGCATTATCCAGGACATGCGCCAGCATCGGGCGTCCAGCGATCGGGTGCAGGACCTTAGGTAAGTCGGACTGCATGCGCTTACCCAGTCCGGCAGCCAGGATGATGATGTTCAGCATAAATGGTCGTAATGAAGCAAGGAATTAAACGTTGGGAGGAATGCGAACGCGGCGTCAGCTTGACCGCTGCGTGGTGCGCTTGGGGGCGGCCTTTTTGGTGGCGCCGGCGGCGGATTTGGTGGTCGCCCTGGATCCGGACTTAGCGCTTGATTTGCTGGCGGATTTGGAGGCGGATTTAGCAGCCGACTTCGTCGCAGAGGCGGATTTAGGCGTGGCGGTGGCTGCGATGGCCTCGTCCGAGGCAGTTTGCAAGCTCGCCGCTGTGGCAGCGGCCAGATTCTGGAACTGTTCCTGCACCAGATTCCACCAGTCTCCGGCGGCCTGCGCATAAGGCTGCGTATCTGCCGCACTGTCCGATGTAGACGGGGCGGCAGAGGCAGCAGGTGCGGCGGCAGAGACAGCAGGCGCGGCCTGGGCCGCGCCAAACCCCTGGGGCATGCCCTGCGCGGCGAAGGATCGTAAGGTCGTCATGGTAGAGCGCTGGATCTCTAGGCCCTGAATGGTATTACTGAGCATCGATAGGTTCAGGCGCAGCCAGCTCTCGACAGTCTGTAGCTCGCTGATGCGCCGTTCTAGGTCTTCAATAGACATAATGGATAGGCCTGCGGACTCGAAGCCGCCCACCCCCGCACCGGCCATGCCTTGCCAGGCCTTACGCATCATCTCCATGCCGGCCAAAACGGGATTCTGTGCGGTCTCGCCGCTTTGGCCAAAGCCTGGCAACACAAACGGGTTGGATTGTTCTGTCGTCATGATGCTGTCTCCGATTCAGGATAGGAACCTTCATTCTACGGGTGGCGGTGCGCACACGCCAGCCGCACGTAACCTGAGGCTATCCAAAATAGCCAGATCAGCCTCCAGGGTAAAGCGCCCTTGGCACAACATTTCCCAGAGCTCCGCGATAGGAACGCAGCGAATCTCGGTGACTTCGCCATCCAGATTGGTCGGTGTGGCAGCCGCATCCAGCACGCAATCACACAGCAGCAGGTTCTCGACTTGATACCCTTCGGGCAGGCGTCGGTGCATGCGCAACACGGTACGCAAGGGCTGATGCGCCGCCAGATCCACAGCCAATAAGCCGGCCTCTTCGTGGCTCTCGCGCAGCAAGGCGGTCTCTAGATCCTCGCCTGCCCCCGCCAGCCCCCCCGCCAACGTATCCCACATCCCCGGGCCTGTGGATTTATCGAGAGCGCGACGTGCGATCCACAAGCGCCCATCGGGCGACCATGCATTTAGATGCACCGCCTGCGTGAGCATCCCCAGGGGACGCACAGCGGCGCGCTCGATACGGCCGAGTAGACGACCTTCACCCATCACATCAAGCAGCTCGTCGCGCCAACTACGCAACACACCCGCATCGCGCAGCGTCACGGCAATATTTTCGAGAACGGCATTAAGCGTCAAGCGCTGACTTGGGACGGCACCAAGGTGTACGGCCTCGTATTCGACATGCACACCGGGAAGTGTGGCGATCAGATCAGTCGCCTGGGCGGTCACCCAACCTGCCACGCGCGTTGCCACAGTCAGCGGCCGAGCGCCGGGCGGCGGCAATTGCTGTGCGCGACGCACCAGCCCGCTAATTCGGGCGTTAAGTTCAGTGACGGTGGGCAGAGCAGATCGGGCATCCATCGGGCAATTGTAGTGTAAGCAATCTGACTACTAGTGGAAACCCCGAAAGAAAACCATGCGTGAGATCATGGGCAATCCCGCACAAGCTGCAAGGCTTCGTTATAATTCCCGCATTCCGCACTAGGGAATTGTCGCAGGCAACAGCAATGGGCTTTCATTTTAATGCCTGCGATCCAATAATTGTGTCGGTGACGTGATGCCTTATTCAAGATGCTTGATTAAGGTCAAAAACGCCGCACGAACACACCACGATTCGAGGTCAGCATGAAGAAGGTGAGAGGGTTGCTTGGCGTGGGCGCGCTGCTTAGTGCAGGGTTTGCCAGTGCTCAGGTCAAGGACATGCCGGGGGGGCCAGCAGTCAACCAGCTAAACCTCCCCGTGGGGGTCACGCAGATCGCACGCGAAATCTATGATCTGCACTGGATGATCATGATCATCTGTACGGTGATCTTTATTGGCGTCTTTGGCGTCATGCTCTATTCCATCATCATGCACCGCAAGTCCCGCGGCGTGACGCCTGCAAAGTTTGACGAGCACCTGGGTGTCGAGCTGACCTGGACGATCATTCCGTTCCTGATCATTATCGGCATGGCCATTCCGACGACCCGTACGGTGGTCGCCATGAAGGACACCAGCAGTGCCGACATGACGATCAAGGCGACCGGCTATCAATGGCGCTGGGGATATGAATACATCGACGGCCCGGCCGCCGGCGTCGAGTTCCTCTCGACCTTGTCCACGCCACGCGACGAGATCGAGGGCCGTGCACCGCGCAGCGATACCTACCTCATGGAGGTCGATAACCCTCTGGTGGTCCCCGTCAACAAAAAAGTTCGTGTCGTCGTGACTGCCGCTGACGTCATCCACTCGTGGATGGTGCCTGACTTTGGCGTGAAACAAGACGCTGTCCCGGGCTTTTTGCGCGACGCCTGGTTCCGCGCCGAAAAGATCGGTACCTACCGCGGCCAATGCGCCGAACTGTGCGGTAAGGACCACGCTTATATGCCTATCGTTGTAAAGGTCGTCTCGGCAGAGGATTACGCTGCATGGACCGCGAAGCAGCAATCCACTAAGTCTGTGGCCGCCGAGGACCCAAACAAGAAGTGGTCGACCGAGGAACTCGTCGCCCAGGGCAAGGAAGTCTACACCACGACCTGTGTCGCCTGTCACCAGGCCGAGGGCCAGGGCATACCGGGCACCTTCCCTGCGCTAAACGGCAGTACCGCATTCGTACTGGCACCCATGAAGGGTCAGATCGAGACCGTCCTTAATGGCCATCCAGGCACGGCGATGGCAGCGTTTCGTGATCAGTTAAGCGACACCCAGATCGCTGCAGTCATCACCTATACGCGTCATGCATGGGACAATGCAGGCAAGGGTGCTGATCCGGTCGTACAACCTTCTGATGTCCAGGCACTGCGCTAATCCGCACCAGCCACTCACCAGACAAATTAATATTTTTTGCGGCCCCGAAACCGAGGCCGTAATCCAGCAGGAAGGAGTTCACCATGAGCAGCGTCACTGCCGATCACGTTCCAGCCACCGAGGGGCACGACGATCACGCCCACTCAGTCCCCCACGGTTGGCGTCGATGGGTCTTTGCAACCAACCACAAAGACATCGGTACGATGTACCTGATTTTCTCATTCTGTATGCTCATGGAGGGCGGTGTACTCGCCTTGCTGCTGCGCACAGAGTTATTTGAACCAGGGATACAGTTCTTTCAGCCCGAACTCTTCAATCAGTTCACGACGATGCATGGTCTGATCATGATTTTCGGGGCCATCATGCCAGCCTTCGTGGGCTTCGCCAACTGGATGATTCCATTACAGATTGGCGCCTCGGATATGGCGTTTGCCCGGATGAACAACTTCAGCTTCTGGCTGCTGCCCGTGGGTGCAACGCTGCTGACGGCATCGTTCTTTGTGCCTGGCGGGGCGAACGCCTCGGGCTGGACCATGTACGCGCCGCTATCCTTGCAGATGGGTCCGGGGATGGACTTTGCAATCTTTGCGGTACACATCCTTGGGGCATCCTCGATCATGGGGGCGATCAATATCATCGTCACCATCCTGAACATGCGCGCACCCGGCATGTCGCTTATGAAGATGCCGATGTTTTGCTGGTCCTGGCTGGTAACGGCCTACCTGCTGCTGGCGGTGATGCCGGTGCTGGCGGCTGCGGTCACCATGTTGCTGACCGATCGTCACTTTGGCACGCACTTCTTTAACGCCGCAGGCGGCGGTGACCCGGTCCTCTACCAGCACGTGTTCTGGTTCTTTGGGCACCCCGAGGTCTACATCATGATTCTGCCTGCCTTCGGGATGGTGTCGCATATCGTACCGGCCTTTGCACGCAAAAAGCTCTTTGGCTATTCCTCGATGGTCTATGCCATCTGCGCCATCGCGATCCTGTCCTTTTTGGTCTGGGCGCATCATATGTTCACCACCGGTATGCCCACGACCGCACAGCTGTTCTTTATGTACAGCACGATGCTGATTTCCATCCCAACGGGGGTCAAGGTCTTTAACTGGGTGGCGACCATGTGGCGTGGGGCGCTTACCTTCGAGACACCCATGTTGTTTGCCATCGGCTTTATCTTTGTGTTCACCATCGGTGGTTTCACTGGCCTGGTGGTGGCGCTTGCACCGATCGATATCCAGGTGCAGGATACCTATTACGTGGTGGCGCACTTCCACTATGTACTGGTGGCTGGGTCGCTGTTTGCACTATTCGGTGCAGCCTACTACTGGCTGCCTAAATGGTGCGGCTATATGTACGACGAGCGTCTCGGTAAGATCCACTTTTGGTCCACCATGATCTCGTTTAACGTCACGTTCTTCCCGATGCACTTTTTGGGCCTGGCGGGTATGCCACGTCGCTATGCTGACTATGCCTCGCAGTTCACCGACTTCCACCAGATCGCCACGATTGGGGCA
Organism: Alcaligenaceae bacterium CGII-47; assembly: GCA_019166125.1. Taxonomy (GTDB): domain Bacteria; phylum Pseudomonadota; class Gammaproteobacteria; order Burkholderiales; family Burkholderiaceae_B; genus Castellaniella. The sequence continues at coordinate 104,990 of JAHTBO010000010.1, read as the reverse complement.
TTCTGGTTCGGTTTCTCGCAATTATTATTCCTGTATGTCGTCCTGAAGGCCTATGCAGGCAAGGGCGCGAAGGCGGCTGCGAGCCCATGGGAAGGCGCAATCGGTTTGGAATGGACGGTCCCCTCACCAGCGCCTTACCATACGTTTGTCACCCCACCCGTCCTTGAAAAGGCTTAAGTTGTCATGACCCCCGAAGAACGCCGCCGCAATATCATCACCGGACTGCTGCTCGCTGCGATTGCGCTGGCACTAATGGTGTGGACGTTCGTGCGCGGCAGCGTATTTGGGGTGGGCGGATAATGAATCAACGGATGCCGCCTCGGCCCAGCTTTTTACGCACCCTCAAGACCGTCGCTTGGGGGTTCCTTGGGCTGCGCAAGGGTGCGGGTCACGACGATGATGCCGCCAAGATGACGCCAGGCCACCTCATTCTGGCCGGCTTGCTTGCTACCGTGGTCTTTGTGCTGGTTCTAATCGGCATTGTTAGCCTGGTGACAGCTCAGCCATGACATCAAAAAACGAAATTGGATCAATCAGGAGAACAAGATGAGTGCAGGTCAAATGGCCCAAACGCATAAGGCGCCCTATTATTACGTGCCCCCTCATTCGGTGCACCCCATCCGCGCCAGTATCAGCCTGCTATCTACGCTGGTCGGTGCGGCCCTCTGGGTCAATAACTTTGCTATTGGCCCGTGGCTCTGTGTGGGGGGCATTCTGTGTCTGTTTGCCGTGCTCTATGCTTGGTTTGGCGATGCCATCCGGGAATCCGAAGCGGGCATGAACAGCACGCACGTCGAACACTCTTATCGCTGGAGCATGGTCTGGTTCATCTTCTCTGAGGTGCTGTTCTTTTCGGCGTTCTTCGGGTCGCTGTGGTACACCCGCGAGGTCAGCCTCCCATGGATGAGCAATCTGGATCACCAAGCCCTGCTCTGGCCGCAATTCACCGGCGTATGGCCTAACCTCGGCCCCGCAGGCACCATCGCCCCATTCGAGACGGTCGGCCCGTTCTGGCTGCCAACCATCAATACGGCCTTGCTCTTGTCCTCGGGCGTGACGCTTACCATTGCCCATCACGCGCTACGTGCGGCGCACCGCAATAAGGCGATCTTCTGGCTTGGCCTCACCGTCATCCTGGGCTTTACCTTTGTGGCCTGCCAGGCCTATGAGTATCACCACGCCTATACCGAGCTGAATCTGCGCTTTACCTCTGGCGCGTACGGTGCCTTGTTTTATATGTTGACCGGGTTCCACGGCTTTCACGTTATCCTGGGCGCGACGATGTTGACGGTTATCTGGTTCCGTCTGGTACGGGGTCACTTTACGGCCGATCACCATTTTGGCTTCGAGGGTGCTGCCTGGTACTGGCACTTTGTTGACGTGGTCTGGCTGGGCTTGTACCTATTCGTCTACTGGTTCTAGGAACACCCAGGCGCCTGCCGGCCCTTGTGTTCAGGTCGTAACAAAAAGGTCGGCGCAGCCGACCTTTTTCATGCGCCAGGCATTGTTTGTAAGCCCGTGCTCTGTATCCATCCAAGCCAATGCCCAACAAGCAACACGGCAAACAACAGCACCGATAGGCCGATGCGCCAGGTCAGCGCCCAGGCCATTCGACTTCCGTTATTGCGATCCTGCATCAGATAGACGACCGCAGACACCAGGCTGCCCACCACACCGAGAAACAGCAAGACGATTATGATCTTCATGGCGACGCTCGTATAACACAGGAATAATTGAAAACATGGCTGACCCGCAGCGCCCTATCCGTCAACTGGCCACCCTGATCATACTGGGTGTGCTGGTGATTATCTGCGCGAGCGCCGGAAGCTGGCAACTGCGGCGTGCCGCGCAGCGTACTGCGCTCATGCACGCCATCGAGGCCGGGCGCCAGGCGCCCCCTATCAAGCTCAGCGCGCAGATCACGGATGGACCGGATTGGCATACTGCACAGGTCAGGGGCACCTGGCTGGATCGTTTTACTGTACACCTGGACAATCGTAACCTCAACGGCCATCCAGGCCTATGGATCGCGACCCCTTTGCAGTTACACGATGACCCCACGCGTGCCGTCCTGGTGTTGCGCGGTTGGGTTGCCCGCCCGCTTGGCACGGCTCAGCTGCCCGACCTGAGGCTCCCCGATGGGCCCGTGACGATACAGGGGACATTGCTGCATCATGTCCCGCGCATTTTTGAACTTGGCAGTCTCACGGGCAATCAGGCCGGCACCCTTCCCGCGCGGCTTCCCTTGCCCGACGGTGCGCCGCCGCGCGTGCAGAACCTGCCATTGGCCGAGCTGGCGAGCGCCACCGGCTTGTCACTGCTACCGATTATTCTCGAACAAGCACCCGTACCAAACTCGCCATTAATACAGGAATGGCCAGGCCCCTCCCTGAACGCTGACCAGAACTATGGCTATGCGCTGCAATGGTTCAGTTTTGCCACGATCGCGCTTATTGCCGCTCTGGTTACCGTCTGGCGCACCTGGCTCTTGCCAAGGCGTAGGACGACACCCTCCCCGATGCATAAGGATTCCCAGTCATGAGCAGTCCCGCCCCCCAGCGATCCCGTAAACCCCTGTTTGCCCTCGTGGCAGTCAGCTTGGCACCGGTCGTTTTTGCCTTTTTGGCCTATTACTTTCCATCGCTCGGCCTGCGTCCTGAGGGCACCTCGAACTATGGGCAGATCCTTGATCCGCAGCGACCGATGCCTGATGCGGCACAGCTGGCCTTGGTCGATGCCCAGGGTAAGGCCTTTGACCTCCATAGTATGAAGGGCCAGTGGCTACTGATCAGCGCAGATCAGGCGGCATGCCCCGAGGCGTGTGTACGCAAGCTGTTTATCCTGCGCAATACGCACGCAAGTCAGGGCAAAGAGGTCGAGCGCCTGAATCGCATCTGGTTCGTCACCGATAAGGCCCCCATTGCCGCCGTTGTCGATGAGGCGTATCGGGGCACCATCGCGCTGCGTGCGGATCCAGCCCAGCTTGCACAATGGCTCGTTCCCGGCCAGGCTGATGCACAAGCCGAACTCGAAAAGGGGATGTGGATCGTCGATCCATTGGGCAATCTGATGATGGTGTTTCCCGAAAATGCAGAGCCCGAGCGCGTGCGTTCAGACGTGCGTACACTATTGAAAAATTCTCATATTGGCTAAGACCATGTTGACCGCGATTCAGGCGCGCTACCGCAAGCTCGTTTTCCTAACCTGGTTCCTCACCCTGGACCTGATCATGTTTGGCGCCTTTGTGCGCCTGACGGATTCCGGCCTGGGCTGCCCGGACTGGCCGGGATGCTATGGCCACTTGAGTCCCTTGGGTGCCAGTGGCCACATCGAACAGGCCCTTGAGTCCATGCCCTACGGCCCGGTCAGTGCGGGCAAAGCCTGGATCGAAATGATTCATCGCTACGCAGGCACGCTCTTGGGCATGATGATCATTGGCATCGTCTATATGGCCTGGCGGCATCGCCGCGTCCTGGGTCAAACACCCCGCTTGGCAAGCGTGGTGCTGGTGGCGGTGTGCATCCAAGGTGCGTTTGGCGCCTGGACAGTGACGCATCGCCTTATGCCGCTGGTGGTCAGCGTGCACCTGGTATTGGGCATGAGCCTGCTCGCCCTGATCACCTGGCTTGCCGCACGTGAAAAACCCCACGATCCTGTCCCCGCAGCGGCGCGCCACTACCTGCCCTGGATGGTGATCGGCCTGATCACACTCTTTGTCCAACTCGCGCTGGGCGGCTGGGTGAGCACGAATTATGCGGCCCTCGCCTGTATGGATTTTCCGACCTGTCATGGGCAGTGGATGCCGCCCATGGATTTTTCGGCAGGCTACTCGCTGGTGCGTGGGCTGGGCCTGCTGCCATCCGGCGACATGATCTCTCAGGAGGCGCTGACCGCCATCCACTGGACACATCGAAATTTCGCCCTGCTGGTGTTTGCGATTCTGGGTGTGCTTGGCTGGCGCCTGCGCCACTTCAGTGGCCTGGCTGGGCCAGCGCGCCTGTTGCTGGTCTTGCTGGCGGCGCAATTACTCACCGGCCTGACCACTATTTTCTTTCAATGGCCCCTCGTGATCGCTGTGCTGCATAACGGCGGCGCGGCGGGTCTGACCCTCGTTTGTGTCACCCTGCTCTTGCGCGTGTCGCGCGCGGGCAAAGCGTCTAAAATACCCTTATGACTACCGCTACCGTCTCGTCCCAATCCATGCTGCGCCAATATATGGTGCTGACTAAACCCCGCGTGACGCAACTAGCCGTGTTTTGCGCAGTCATCGGCATGTTTTTAGCCACGCCAGGGGTCCCCGATATACCACGCGTCATCGCTGCGACCATCGGCATCTGGTTGCTGGCTGCCGCAGCGTTCTCGATCAACTGCCTGATCGAGCGCGAGGTCGATGCCCGAATGCTGCGCACCGCACGACGTGGTACGGCCAGTGGCACGATCTCGAACCAACAGGTGTTGATGATGGCGGGGGTGTTGGGCGGCTTGGGTATGCTGATTCTGTATTGGCAGGTGAACCTGCTTACGATGTGGCTGACCTTTGCGACCTTTGTCGGCTATGCACTGATCTATACCGCCATCCTCAAGCCCCTCACGCCGCAAAATATCGTCATCGGGGGGTTCTCTGGGGCGATGCCGCCGGCATTGGGATGGGCGGCGATGGCTGATGCGGTGCCCGCCGAGGCCTGGATACTGGTGTTGATCATTTTTATCTGGACACCGCCGCATTTTTGGGCGCTTGCCCTCTACCGCAATAACGATTACCTGAAATCCGGCTTGCCCATGCTGCCTGTCACGCACGGCAGGGCCTTCACGCAGCTGCATATCCTGCTCTACAGTATTGTGCTGTTTGCGGCGACCCTGCTGCCCTTTGTCATCCGCATGAGCGGCCCGGCCTATCTGGTGGCCGCCTGCCTGCTCAGTGGCCGCTTCGTTTGGCAGGCCTGGCGCCTATATCGCGACTACAGCGATGCACGCGCACGTAAGCTGTTCCATTTTTCCATCCTGTATCTGGCGCTATTGTTTGCTGCTCTGTTAATTGATCACTGGATTGGTCTGCTCTGATGACACATAAGGTGATTTGTTTATGACTTCCACATTCCGCCCCCAGCGCCGCCTGCTGATCGCAGGCGCACTCAGTGCGCTGCCCATCGCCTTATGGGGCTGCTCACGCACCACCTCCACAGAGCCGCTGGGCTTTGAGGGCAGCGATATCTCTGGCACGCATCTGGGCCAGGACCTGCAAATGGTCGACACCCAGGGGCAGTTGCGCACGCTGGCCGACTATCAGGGCAAGGTGCTGATGATCTTCTTTGGCTATACCCAGTGCCCGGATGTCTGCCCGACTGCCATGGCGCAGGCGGCACAAGCCATGGAATTGCTTGGGGATCAGGCGCAGGATGTACGCGTCATCATGATTTCAGTTGATCCCGAACGCGATACGCCTGAAGTCTTGGACGCCTACGTTCAGATCTTTGACCCAAGCTTCATCGGTCTGACCGGCACACCCGAGCAACTGGCCGGAACCGCCCGATCGTTCAAGGCTTTTTATGCGAAGGAACCCGGCCCCACGCCCGAGCAATACGCGATGAACCACGCCTCGTCCTTTTATCTGATAGACCGTCAGGGCGAGGCGCGTGCGCTTATCCGCTCTGATGCCTCGCCCGAGGATATGGTCCACGATATTCGCCTGCTCTTATGACGACGTGCTATCCGGTTTAAGTTCAGGTAGCGGCTCGTGCTGGCGCTCGCCCGACTGGAACTGCTGCCAGACTTCCATTGCACGCGTGCGCTGACGCACGACGGTCTCGATTTTCTCGCGCAGCGCGGCATCACGGCGCAATAGCGCATTAAAGTCCCGCTCTTGCAGCATCAGTAGACGACTATATCCCAGCGAACGCACCCGAGCACCAAAGTCCGTGTTTGTCGCGAGGGCCATTTCACCAAAGATCTCGCCACTGCCCAGTTCAGCAGTCGTCCCATCAGGCAGGTCGAGCACGACTGCGCCGGACGCGACAAAATACATGGCGCGCACCCGTCTGACGATCATGGCGATTTCCTGATCCGGCACAGCCAGGCGTGGCTTGAGCACCCGGCTGATGGCGCGCAAGGTGTCGGGGGCGAGCCCCTCAAACATCGGCACACGCTGGATCAGCACATCGGCACTCATGGTGAGGTCCAGTGGCGCATGCTGATCCAGATAGCTCCAGCGTTGTGTGACCTGATCGATAAGCTGCGCATAGGTCTCGCCATTGATCAGATGCTGCGAGAGCATATCGCGATAACGCATCCGCTCTGCAGCACGCGCCATCCGGGCCAGGTAAGCCTCCTGCAGCCATTGCGCGTAATTGGGGTACTGCAGAATCAAAGCCTGGAGTGCATGTTCAACCAGCGCCAGACGGTGACGATGCGCCTTGATGATGGCCTGGGTCGCCTGGGCACCCAGCAGCGGCTGAATATCTGTCTCGGCAAACTGGATCAGCCTGCGGGCGACGGACCATTTGGACATCAAATTGGTGAATCTGCGCGATAGTTCCAGCTCTAACCACCACCTGAAGCCCGATAAATAATGTAGACGCAAGGCGATGCGAAACCCGAGGCCATATTTCACATCGCGGGCAATTGCTGCCTCAAAGCCCTGCAAGCCTCCGCTACGCACCGCATCGCTTAGGCGCTCGGCGCGCGCGAGCAATGATTCGGTGGTACGCCAATCGACGATCTGCGCCTTGAGCGTCTCGAAGAACATTTCCTCTTCACGCTCGGCGAGCATGCCGATTCCCACCGTAATTTTTTGCTCGTCCGTCAGTTGACGGACCTGCGTCGCGCCCACACTCGCCAGGCTGGCATCGAACACGGCATGAATGCGGTCCATGACGACTGGCCCGATGTGCTCGTGACGGGCAATCTCGTCGGTGCGCGCGCGTAAGGCCTCGAGCTCGATGACCTGAGCCTGGTCTCGTAGCGCCCGATCCACGGGCGAGAGCTGGTCCAGCCCCAGACGCTGAATCAAGGGCCGCAGAGTCAGACCGTTGACAAACAGCGTCATCAACACAAAGCCTGTGGTCGCGACGGCAATGAATTGGCGCGCCTCGTGAGGCACCGCGTGCTGCTCGGTGACGGCCAGCGCCAGGGCGAGCGACACCGCACCGCGCAGGCCGCCCAGCAGCATCACCGCGCGGTAGGGGGGGCTCACCTTGGTGCTTAAGCGCAGCCAGCCCAGAATCGGCAGCAGACCATACACGATAACGGCACGCGCCAATAGGGTCACGATAAACACCACCAGGATCAACATGACTTGCATCCAGGTGATCTGGGCCATCATGCGCGGAATCAGCATGGCGGCAAATACAAAAATCAGCGAATTCGCCCAGAATCCGAATTGCGACCAACTACTGGCCAACTGCTCGAAGGTTGTGGGTGACATGCGTGTGCGCCCACTCGAGCCCACCACCAAGCCCGAGATCACGGTGGCAACCACGCCGGAAACACCCAGATAATGCTCGGATATAAAAAACGACAAGTAGGCCAGGGCCACGGTCAGCGTGATCTCGGCCGTGGGCCAACCGCGCAGCCAGATAAACAGGCTCGTGGCCAAGCGACCCATCGCGTAGCCCGCCAGCCCACCCCCGATAAAGCTGAAGGTGAAGCTGCGCACCACCGTCATGGTGGTGATCTCGGTGCCGCCCACGAGCACCGAGAGCAGCACCGAATACAAGGCGATAGACGCCGCATCATTGAACAGCGATTCGCCTTCGACCAGGGTCATGAGCCGTCTGGGCGCCCCCACCTCACGGAATATGCCGACCACGGCAATCGGATCCGTCGTGGCCACAATCGCGCCCAGCATCAGGCAGACCACCAAACCGTATTGCGAAATAGCCGCCAGGGAAAAGCCCACCGCCACGGTGCAGACCACCACAGCGACGATCGCCATCACCAGAATCGTGCTGATATCGTCGAATAAGCGGCGAACACTTAGCGATAGCGCGGTCTCAAAGAGCAGAACGGGCAGGAAGACGAATAAAAAGGTCTCTGACGAAACTTCGAAGCGCTGCAGCGTATCGAGAAAATCGGCCACTACCCCGGGCGCCCATCCATGGACATGGATAATGACGCCAAGAATAAACCCTACAATCGCCAGCAGAATCGAATAAGGTAAGCGCAGCCGCCCTGCCAGGGGAGGCATGAACGAGACCAGGGCCAGTAAGCCCGCGAGGCCAAATACCAGGAGGCCTATCTGCATGATCCGGAATTAAAAAAAGGGATACCTGATGGTATCCCATAAACATCCGCTTCAATAGGGAGGGGAAGAGGAGAAGCCGAAGCGGACGACAAGACAACTATCATGACCTAGGGATCAATCCAGAGTCCATAGTGATTAGTCTGATCCGTGACGCAAAAGTTCAGTACCTAGCCCACCAAGGTGTAATAAAACTTGTCCCGATCAGGCCACAACGAGCGCCTCATGCTGATCAGCGAGTGCTGCGCGCAGCTTTTTGAAGGCCGCCACCTCGATCTGGCGCACGCGCTCGGCCGAGATGCCATATTCGGCAGCCAGCTCGTGTAAGGTCGCCCCGCCTTCGTCGGCCAACCAACGCGCACGCACGATATGCTGCGAGCGCGCATCCAGCGCATCGATCGCCGCAGAGAGTCCCGCACCCTGAAGTTCGTCCTGGTCACGGCGCGCCAACACCTGGGCGGGCTCTTGGCCCTCGTCAGTCAGCCAGGCAATGGGCGCAAAGGTATCCTCGTCACCATTAGGCGTCTCGAGCGCTGACTCGGTGCCCGACATGCGGACCTCCATCTCGGAGACGTCCTGCGGGCGCACATTCAGCGTCTGTGCGATATGGGCAATCTGTTCGGGGTCGAGCGTCTGACCATCCGGGCGCATCCGACGCAAGTTAAAGAACAGCTTACGCTGCGCCTTCGTCGTCGCGACCTTGACCAAGCGCCAGTTACGCACAATATATTCGTGAATTTCGGCCTTGATCCAATGCACGGCAAAGGACACCAGGCGCACACCACGAGTCGGGTCAAAGCGCTTGACCGCCTTCATCAGGCCAATATTCCCTTCCTGAATCAGGTCGGCATGCGCCAGTCCATATCCAAGGTACTGCCTGGCCACAGACACCACTAGGCGCAGATGCGAGAGCACCAGATGGCGCGCGGCATCCAGATCAGAGGGGTCATTGTGCAGACGGTAACCCAACTCGGATTCCTGCTCGGGGCTTAACATCGGCAAACGGTTGACAGCACTGATATAGGCCTCAATCGTGCCCAAGGCACCGGGATTGGCGATCGCTGTGGCAAGCTGTGCCGGAGCGAGCGCAAAAGATTGCGAAGCTTGGCTCATTCGTGATTAGTCCTCTACAAAAATAGGGTCAACCCCTATGTTAGCACTCGGCGCACGAGAGTGCTAAGTGCAATGGTATGTATGTAAGACAGGGCGCGGGCCCAATGGTTCCCACTCTGGATTCTTAGCTACTGCACAAGCTGGTTCATTTCAATGATCGGCATCATCACGGCCAGCACGATTACCAGCACCATAGCGCCCATCACCAATATCATAAGCGGCTCGAGAATAGCGGTCATGGTCAGGGCGCGTCGCTCGAGTTCGGTGGCCAGTACATTCGCCGCACGGTCAAGCATGCTGGCCAGCTCGCCAGTGCGCTCACCACTACCCACCAAATGGATCAACAGTGGGGGAAAGACCTTTTGTTCTTGAAGTGCCTGGGCAAGTGGACTGCCCTCTCGGACACGGTCAGTGGCCTCGCCCACCGCCTGCTGCAGCCGACTATTCCTGAGGGTGCGGCGCGATGCTTCCAGCGCGGCAAGCAAGGGAACATTACTGCCTGTCAGGATTGCCAAGGTGGCGGCAAAACGTGCCACATCCACCCCTAGGGCATATCGGCCCAGCACGGGCAATCGCAAGACGCGGGTATGCCAGGCCAGGCGCGCCACGGGACTGCGCAGACGCCAGCGCCACAAACCAAATATAGCGGCCAGACCCAGCACAACGGCTAGACCCCATTGCTGGGCAAAGCCACTGGCCACGAGCATGATGCGGGTCAATAAGGGCAAGGCCTGGTGTGCCTGAGAGAACGCACCAACGACTTGGGGGACCACGTAGCTGAGCAGAAATATGACGATGCCAATCGATACCACGGTGACAATACCGGGGTAGATAAACGCAGTCAGCACCTTATTGCGCAAGGCACCGCGCGACTCGATATAGTCCGCCAATTTTTCCAGCACCAGCGCCAGGTCACCCGATTGTTCCCCCGCATCGATCAGGGCACGATAAACCTCAGGAAAATCGGCGGGATGAGCAGCTAGCGCATCGCCCAGCCGTTGACCGGCACGTACATCGTCTCGGACCGCCGCCAGCGTGGCGGTGACGTGGCGACGCTCGGCCTGTTCCATCGTGGCATACAAAGCCGCCTCAAGCGGCAATCGGGCGCTCAGCAGGCTGGCCAGTTGGCGCGTCAGCCACCCCAAATCGGCATCGCTGATCCGGGCGCGGGTCGACCATCCCTGCCGCTTGCCGCGACGCGACTCGACCACAGACAAGGGCAACAGGCCCCGGGTGCGCAGCGTCTGGCGGGCGCTGCGGGCGCTGTCAGCATCAAGCAAGCCGCGCTCACTGCGGCCTATGGCATCAACGGCTTCATACTGATAGGAGGGCATGGGGTGGGGTCTCCGGAACGCTACGTATCGCGGGTAACGCGCTCGATCTCAGCTGGCGAGCTCACGCCCTGGTTGATCCAGCGCTGCGCATCCTGACGCAGGCTGCACATGCCGCGCTCGTGTGCGGCGCGACGCACCGCCTGCTCGGACTCATTCGCGTGGATCATGGCGCGTAGAGCATCATCCAGTAAAAACAGTTCGTGTATACCGGTGCGCCCGCTGTATCCAGTATGGCTGCAGGCCGCGCACCCCTGTGGGTGCCAGCTTGCGCTGCCATCGGGCTCGGCCTGCTTGCAGTGTGGGCATAATTTGCGCACCAGGCGTTGCGCCAATACGCCCTGCAGGGTTGAGGCCAGCAAAAATGGTTCGACCCCCATATCGATCAAACGCGTGACAGCGGATACCGCATCATTGGTATGCAGTGTGGCCAAAACCAGATGGCCCGTGAGCGAGGCCTGCACGGCGATCTGTGCCGTTTCCAGATCACGAATCTCGCCTACCATGATGATATCCGGATCATGACGCAAAATAGCCCGCAACGACGAGGCAAAGGTCAGATCGATACGCGGGTTGACCTGAGTCTGGCCAATGCCAGGCAAATCGTATTCGATGGGATCCTCGACGGTCAGGATATTGGTCGCCGTGGTATCCAGGCGGCCCAGTGCAGCATACAGGGTGGTGGTTTTGCCGCTTCCTGTGGGGCCGGTTACCAGCACAATGCCATGGGGGCGATGGATCAGCTCATCCAGGCTGTGCAATACAAGCGGCGACATCCCGAGGCGCTCGAGTTGCAAGCGACCTGCCTGCTTATCGAGCAGGCGCAGCGACACCCGTTCGCCGTGACCGGTCGGTAAAGTCGCCACACGCACATCGATGGGGCGCCCGCCTACCCTCAAGGCAATACGACCATCTTGCGGCAGTCGCTTCTCGGCAATATCGAGGCTGGCCATGACCTTGATGCGCGACACCAATGCATTGTGCAAGGCCCGGCGTGGGCGGACGATATCGCGCAAGGTGCCATCGACCCGGTAGCGCACCACTGAATGGGTCTCGAAAGGTTCGATATGGATGTCACTGGCGCCGTCGCGCGCGGCCTGAGTGAACAGGGCGTTGATCATGCGAATAATGGGGGCATCATCGCTGGTCTCGAGCAGGTCCTCGATCGCGGGCATGTCCTGCAATAGGCGATCCAGATCAATCTCGTGGGCGGCGGCATCGACGATCGATGCGGCATCCCCCGTTTGGGCATAGGCACTCATCAGCAAGGGTTCGAGTGCCACATCGCTTACCTTGTTGATGGGTAAAACACCGTGGCGGCGCTGAATCTCGGACACGGCCCACTGGGGCGTATGCTCGGAAATCGTGAGCTCGAGGCCACCCGCCCCCGGATGCAACAAGGCTCGATAGGTACGCGCCCAGAGGTAGGGGAGGCGGGGGGTCATGGCGTACGAACGGCTGCAGGCTTGGCGGAGGCTGGCGCATTACTCCCACGGAAATCCCCCACTTCCAGCAAGCCCGAGACCGGGTCAGGACGAATCTGCGGCAGGTCAGTCATGACATCATCAGGCATGAGCCAGGACTGATCGATCGGCAAGCCCGACTGCGCCGCCCGCATGTAGTTATAGCGATCCAAGGTGAGGCGGGCGCCGTCCTGCGCATTGCGCACAATGTGGGGCCGCAAAAACAGCATCAGGTTAGTTTTGTTGTGGCTGCGCTTTTGGTATTTGAACAAATTACCCAGGAAGGGAATGTCACCAAGCAAGGGCACGGACACGGTGGAATCATCCATCACATCCTCTAGCAATCCCCCCAGGACAATAATCTGGCCATCATCGACCAGCACATTGGTTTGCAAGGCACGCTTACGGGTGACGATAGAGCCGCTGGCAAGAGCGGAGGACGGATCAATGCTGCTGACCTCTTGGTAGAGGGCAAGCTTGACGGTGCCGCCTTCGGATATTTGCGGCTGGATCCTGAGGGTCAGGCCGACGTCCTCGCGCTGCACCGTCTGAAAGGGATTGCTGGCGCCGTCACCCGAGGTGGTATAGGAACCCGTTACAAACGGCACGGTACGGCCCACAATGATGCTGGCCGACTCATTGTCCAGCGTCATGAGGTTAGGGGTGGATAACACGTTCACCCCTCCTTGCTGCTGCATGGCACGCGCCAGCACACTCAGATTCAGAATCTGCGAGCCCAAAACATTTACGGTGCCATTCACCATCCCCAGACTTAGGCCGCCTCCCAGGGCGTCGATGGTCGTGCGGGTATTGGCCAGATTTCCGCCAATACCGGTTCCACCCAAATTGGCGCCGCCAAAAAACGCGCTGCCGCTACTATCCAGGCTATTACCCCCCGCCATCCACTGCACACCGAACTCTGCAGCCTTATCTGCATTGACCTCGACGATCAGGGTTTCGATCAAAACCTGAGCACGCCGCTGGTCCAGCTGATCGATGACGTTGCGCAAGCTGCGATACACCGGATCAGGCGCCGAGATGATCAAGGTATTCGTGGTGGGGTCGGCCTGGATGGTCGTACCCGAGGCGGAAAAGGCGACGGGCTGCTGCGGGCTGGCACCCAAGCCCGCGTCCGCCATGTCCCCCATCTGGGTGGAAAATGCGCTATCAGGCGGCGTGGTGGAGTCACCCTGATCCAGATTACCGTTGGGCAGCGCCAGGCCTGCCGCCCGAGCCCCCCCACCCTGTCCCGTCAGCAGGCCACGCAGCACTTCGGCCAAAAGCGTGGCCTGCGCATTGCGCAAGCTTACGACGTGCAGGTTACCCGTGCGCGATTGTGGTGTATCGATGCGCAGCACCAGATCCCGCACCACCCGCAAACGCTCGGGCGTACTCGCGCGTACCAGCACGGTATTGCTACGCGTATCGGCCAGAATGCTGACTTGTTGATTTCTTTTGCCGCCACTGTCCTGCAGTAACTGCCGGGCGAGGGCAGCCACATCCGTGGCCACGCCATACTCAATGGGAATGACATCCGTATTGATCGCCATTGGGGTATCGATGCGTGCGATGACCTGGGCGATACGCTGAACGTTATCCGCGTAATCCGTGACGACGAGTGCATTGCTCCCGGCCTGGGCGGCGATCGTGTTGTTGGGGGCCACCAAAGGCCGTAATACGGGCACCAAATCGGCCGCATTTTCATATTGCAGCGGAAACACCCGTGTCACCAGCTCGCCTCCTCGGGCAGGCTGATTGCCCGACAGAACGGGCCCACCAAGCAATTTTGCGTCAGCCTCGGGGACGACGCGACTCACCCCATCCACATCCACCACAGCGAAACCCTGCATACGCAAGGCACTGAGCAACATGGCATAGGCGGTATCGGCGTCGACCGGCGTCCCCGAGACCAGCGTCAATTGGCCGCGCACGCGCGGATCGACCACAAAGTTGCGGCCCGTAAACTGGGCCAGCGCCCGGACCACCCCATGCAGCTCTGCCTCATTGAAATTCAATTGGGTGGCGGCATGACTGCCCTGTGTCGCCGTCTGGGGCGCGGCTTGCTCATCCGTGAAGCTAGGGCGCGCCTTAATGGGCGGCAATGCACGTGACCGAGTCGGCGCTTTTGCCTCGGGCGGCGTGGAAAAATCCTGCGCCGGCTCGACCTGGCCCGACCCCACCGAGGTATACACCACCAGAGGCGAGGGCGATGCCGGACGTGGCGCATCGTTCGTGGCACAGCCCGCGAGGCTTAGCGACAATAGCAATACGGTCAGACGCAATGGAGTGGGGGTGATCATCAGTGCAAGCCTTCGGTGTCTGGAGTGAGACGTCAAGAAAGTAGTCATCGGTGCGATCGCGCGCTAACGCAGGCGTAGCGGCCGATCGCCGTTCGGTGTGGTGGGCGGACCCAATATATCAAGCAGACTGCGCAGGGCGAGGCGCTTGTCGGCCGAAGCAGAGGGATCAACCCAGGCCCGACCATCAAACTGCATTCGTCCAGAAGCAGGGACCTCACCACTACCCTGCAAAAACAAGGGCCCCTGCTCGGTATCCAGCGCCAGGGTCAGCCGCTGGTCGGCAGCCAGCGCCACGGACAGGGAATATTGGCCCATGGGCCGCACCCGGCTGAGAGACGAGGATGCATTGCGCCACTGCACCAGAACCAGTCTGGGATCATCGCCAGCCTGGATCGTGCCCCAGCCCAGCGCCAGGCGAGACCACTGAATATACACTTCTCCACCGGGATCCAAGGTATTAAACAGAGCGTGAGCCGTGGTCAGCACGGTCGCAGGCAGCTGCAGCGATTGGGCGGACACCCAAACACCACGCCAGGACAGTCCGACATCGACCGGCCCGCCTAGCCAGGGATGGCGGATCTGCAACGTGGGTCGGCCATTAAACACCAGTTGCCATTGCACCGGGTCTGGCAAGGTGCGACGTAGGCCTGGCGCGCCAACGGCCAAACTGGCCTGGGCCGACCACAGCGATCCGGACGCGTTGGTAATCACAATTGGCGAAGCGTCCGGGATCCAGGCCATCGCCCAGCGCGCCGGCAACACCCAGAGCGCCGTCGCACCCGCCGCCACAACAAGCAGCACAGTCCGGGCATGGCGTGCGATCGGCATCACTTCGCCTGCGTGGCTGGCAGCGCCAGCACGACGAACCCAGTCATCTGACCAGGGCGGTCCCGGCCATCGACATTGCTGCGCGCCAGATCCAGCCTGTGTATGCGCACCTGGGCAATAGCCGGTAGCCCGGCGAGCCACGCCATGAGCGCTGCAGAGGGCGCATTGTCGAATGAGACATGCCACCGTGCGGCGTCTGGGGCGGGCTGAGCCTGCTCACTCAGGGTGCTTAGCGTGCTCAGGCCCAATTCACGTAGACCTGCCTGCATAGCGGCCTGGGTCTCTGGGATCGACAAAACACCCTGACGCCGACTACCGAGCGTCTGCACGTCCAGAATAATGGCGTCAAGCTGCGCCGTCCGGGCCTGCAGAAGCGGCAACTGCTCATGCGCCTGTTCAATCGTACGCAGTGCCGGGCGCAAGCCTACCATCCACAACACCATGACCAGCACCAGCAGCGCACCCAGCCCGAGTAATCGTCGTTCGCGCCGCGTCCGCCGCTGCCACGCCGCGCGCCCCTGATCACGAAGCGGGCCTGTACGGGTACGCCAACGTGCCATGAATTGGAAAGACGTCGTCCTGTTTGTCACGGGCGTCGCACCTCGATGGGATCAGGTTCAAGTGCGCCGGGCCGACGCGCATGCCAGCCATGCGGCTGGGCCGCACGCTTGTCTAAAATTATATTTTGCACGGCTGCCGCCTGGGCAAGTGCTGCCTCATTGGCGGGCGGAACGTAGCCTGGTGCCAGTTGAATGGTCAGCTTGCCGCCCTCATATTGCATGCTCTGCACGTGACCTTGCGCAAAATCCAGCACGCGCGCTGTCGCCAAAGCCAGTGGAATAAAATCATCGGTCGCCGCCTCGCCCTGGGCAAGGCGCAACGCATCACGCTGTTGCTGAGCCTGGCGCACCGGATCGAGGATGACGGGAATCTGTGGAAAAGCCTGCATCACGGTTTGCTGCATAGACTGCTGCAAACCCTGCACCTGATCATCCAGTTGCATGGCATAGCCGTTCAGACCAAGAACCCAGACCGCACATGCTGCAAGCCCCCAAACACCTGGACGACGCCAGCAGCCTGCACCGATACCCGGATGCAGCTCGTCCCGAGCCAGTGACCAATTCGGCAGCGGTGCCAGCCAGCGCGCGTCGGCCGGTAGCGTCAGAGGCCGCGTCAGATCGGAATCGGCTGCGGGGAGCGCTAATTGATGGGGCACAAAGGCGCTAATCGTCAGGCCAGCCTGGGCGAGCATCGTCCAGGCCCTGCCTAAACGAGCTCGGTCCGACCAGGCAACGGTCACACTACCGTCGGATGCACGTGGCCCATGCGCTACGACGAGCTCATCCAGCTCGGACAGAACCATAGGCTCGATGCTGCCCATGACGGCGGCATCAAGTCGTTTTGCTGACACCGGCGGCACGGTCAGCCGCGTAACAATCGCATCGTCTGGGTGCAAAATAGCCCATACTGGCCAATTCCCCGCCACGCCATCGAGCTCGCGCAGCGGCAACTGGCCCGCGCGCCCCAGACGCCCATCCCGACCAATCATGGCAAAGGCGAGTTGCTCATCCGCAGACAAGCAAGATAGAGGCGGCAGGGCCAAGCGCAAATGTCGTCCCATATTTTTCTTATTTAATAACTGACCCAGTGGATCGTTGGTAATTGCAGCCTGTCTCGATGCAGCAATGCCTCTAAGCCAAGCATCGTACCATCCACACTGACTTCGCCCCTGACATGAAACCAGTCGCTGCGTACGCTCAGGCGCTTTGCCTCAGCCGAGGTGAGCCCAGAAATACGATTAACCATATCACCATGATTAGTAAACCACATCCCTCTCTCGCGTTGTGCGACCAGTTCGCGCGCTCCCGCCAACCCCAGATCTGTAATGACAGCAGCCAGCACCTGTGCTGAGGCGGTATTGGCATTGATCGGTGTGATGACAGGAATATAGGTTAAATAGGCCTGTAATGCATCCAGGGTCGGCGCATCAAAGGCATCGAGCGACTGTAGGTCATGAATGCTGCGCAATCCCGTCGCCCGGGGCGGTAGATCCCCTGCAAACTGCGCGTCGGCCACGCGCTGCGCCATGGCGTGAGCCAGACTCGGATCAAACCCCAACGATTGCAGCAAGCGCCCCAGACGCTGGCGGGCATCGGGCTGAATCTGACCGCCTTGCGCCAGCGTGCGCAGATTGAACTTGGACTGGGCATCCTCAATCTGCCCCGAGAACAGCGCGCGTTGCGGATCATCCGATGCACCGACCGGCAAACCGATAATAGCGTGGGCCCAAATTCCATCCTGGCGTGTCGTTGCATTATCCCGGGCATCCATCTGCAAAATGACCCGCGACCAGTCCAGCCCGCCTTGTAGCAACCAGCTCGCCTGGGCATGTTGGCGCTCGGTCATCAGGACGGACGCCAGCACCCCCTGGCGCTCAATCACCGATGTGGCCATCACCGATGCGGCCAAGACGACGACCAACGCAGCGATCACTGCCATGCCTCGTTGCCCAAGCGATTGGGTATCGCGCATCAGCGCCTGCATCGCGCTCATTGCAGCACCACCACTTTGAGGTAAGGACTGCCGCGCGCCGGATCGTTGCGATAAATCGATATTTCCAACCCTGTCGCTATCGGCTCGGGCGTTGCGCCCGCCCCACTCGTATCCGCCGCTACCGCAGGATTGACCCAGCCCTGCCCAGGACGCCACACCCGCACTGCCCAGGCGTGCACGCCATGCAGCACCGCCACGGCACCCGCATCAGCCTTTGGCAACGGCAAGCGATAGGAAGGCGTGCCGGCCGCTCTGAACAGGACATCGCCTTGGAGATACCAACGCAGCTGCTGCCATTGCCCCGCGCCTGCCGAACGCACCAGACTCAGCCCATCATGCTCAGACCACAGGATGCCCGAGGGGACAATATCCGGCCCGGCACGCAGCAAAATATCACGCTCAAGCTGCCCCAAGGTGCGCGAGAGGGCTAGGACTTGCTCGGCGCGCGCATCCAGCTTACTGCCAGCCCGGTCCACGGCATCGAGCCCACGCCATGACATCACGCTGAGCAGCGACAATAAGACCAAGGCCACCAGCACCTCGATCAAAGTGAAGCCCTGCTGTGATCGGATCGCCGGACTCATGGCAGTCTGGAGGCCAAGGCATCGAGCTCGGCGAGCACGGGCCCGTCATCGAGCCGCACGCGGACCGTCACACGCCGAAAGCGGACATTCTGTGTTGCCTGCACTGATTGTGTACAGCGCAGTGCCAAGGTGCCCTGCGGACAAGGGTGTTGCGTACTTCCCAACGCTGGGAATACAGATTGCAGACGCATTTCCGCCAGCAGGTTCTCGGCAGCATGCAATGCGAGCGTGCGCACTTCTAGTTGCTGCACACCGATGACGCCGACCCCCAGCGCCCGGATGCTCGCTGCCAGCGCAACCCCGACGATCGCCAGCGCGACGAGCACTTCAATCAGCGTGAATCCATGCTGACGGCTTAGCGCAGTCATGGCAGCACCACAAAATGGCCGTCACCCATGCGTGACAGACGTACGGTCTGCCCGCCTGAGGCCAAGGTAATGGCAAGCGGTCCATGCACCCAATCCATGTCAAACACCAAATCGCTAGCTGGCTCGATGGAGACGATCACCGGATTGCGCGACAGCCAGTCGCGTGCTCGTAAGGGTCGGTTTGGGTCCAGGGCAGGTGCTGGCGCGGCGCGCGCACGCGCCGCCTGATGGGCAGGTAGGCTTAAGCGTCGAGGTAAATGGGTAAACGTATAACCCGTGGCATGATGGCGCCAAACAATATTCCGAGCACTGGCCCGGGCTTCGTTCTGGGCGATCATAAACAACTGCGCCAAGCGCTGGGCATCCTGGCGCAATGCCTTGGCCGGCGAGTCGCCCAGCATCGAAACGCTGGCGAGCGCTGTCGCAATACCGATGATGAGTAGCACCACCATCAGCTCGAGCAACGTAAAACCGCGCTGGCGATCAGCGTGTCCAGGAGCCAGTGTCTGCATCAACGCCTTCGCCTCCCGGCTGATGGTCAGCCCCCAGGGAAAACACATCGATCTCGCCATGTACCCCTGGATTCAAATACTGATAAGGCGTGCCCCAGGGGTCTACGGGCATCCGATCCATATAGCCTGAACCTGTGCCCTGGCCGCTGACAAGCGCACCCAGGCCCTGCTCGTTCGAGGGATAGCGGCCATGATCCAGGCGGTAGAGCTTGAGGGCCTGCATGATGGCGCCCACGTCCTGTCTGGCGGCGATCACACGCGCCTGATCGGGCCGATCCATGACATTGGGTACGATGAGAGCCGCCAATACCCCCATGATCACCACCACGACCATGATTTCGATCAGGGAAAAACCCCGCTGGGCAGCAGGCCGATAAAATAAGTGTTGAATCATTGAATCTCTAATGGGTTGGATTGCGCGCTTGGCAGGTCGGAGTATCATGCGCCTATATGAATAACAGTCTGATGCTGCCCTTGGAATTTCTACGCCAACACGGCCCGCGCCTGACCCAGGGTCTGGCCATGTTGGCGTTCGCCTGCGGCATCGGGATATGGGGCGCCATACTGCTGGCCCCCCCACCTACCATCACGCCAGCGACCCTGGCGATCAAGCACACTGACAACGTAGATCTGGAACCGCTAGTCCGCTGGTTTGGCGGGGGTAGTGCCCGACTGCGGCTACAGATCATTGGGCTGATTGCAGCCGGGCCACAGGGTGTCGCACTATTGGCCATCAACGGTGCGCCGCCCCAGGCGTATCGCGTGGGACAGACGCTGGCACCTGGGGTGATGCTCGGGGCAGTCCATGCAGGCGCGATCTCTATCGAGCAAGATGGTCTGATCGAAGACATCACCACCCCGCCCCAAGCCTTGCCGGCCAACGGCTTTGTACCTGTCCACCCCCGTGATATACCGCGCTAAGCCCCAACATACGCTATCAATCCAATAGATCCAATAAGCCCATCACGCCCGCCACAGCCAAATAGGGCCCAAAACTAAACGCCTGCCCTGGGGCCAGCTTACCCGATACCCGGCGCACCAAGGCCACAGTCAGGCCCAATAGGGCGGCAACAATCAGCATCCGCGGCAAGGCCATCCAGCCCAGCCAGGCCCCCAGGGCAGCGAGTAGCTTAAGATCACCAAAGCCCAATGCCTGACGGCCGGTGAGCAGCAAAAAAACCATATAAACGCACCAGAGCAACAGATACCCCGCGACAGCGCCTACGACCGCGTGATCCAGCGAGGCAAAGGTACCCTGTAGATTCACCAACAAGCCCAGCCACAGCAAGGGCATCGTGAGCGCATCCGGTAAATAACCGGTCTCTGCGTCGATCCAGGCCAGGGTCAGCAACACCAGCGTGCAAACAATCGCCGCCAGGGCGGCACCCGTTGCCCCAAAACGCCAGACGCAGCCCGCCGCCAGTAGCGGTACAGCAATCCAGAATATAAGCCGATAACGTCGATGCACGTCTAGGGGTCGGGCGACAGGCGTCCCATCAAGCTCACGCGGTAAGCGCCACGCTGCCAGACTGAGGGGGACGGCCAATGCCCAGGCAAATGCCAGTGCCGCCAGCATGGCTGTCCTTGTCTCGACGTGCCAGACCATCCACATCCCAGGCGGCGAGGATATCAATGCCTACTCGCGGCCAAGGCCACGAACTTATCAGACGGCGGTGGCGCGTCTTGTACGAGACGAAAACCGACATGCGACATGGGGCTATAGGGGTCCGCCGCCTGGCGTGCGCTAGGGCGGTACGCTAAACAGTAGCTCTCGTTGCACAGGAACGAGCCGCCGCGGATGACGCGCTTAGGGGCATCCGAAGGTACGCCTGGGTCGGAGGGGTCATAGGACTGCTCTGGACCGAGCGGATTATCAATAGGCTGTGATCGCGCAGCCACGGCCTGCTGAGCAAAATAGTCAACGCGGTAACGATCTGCCACCCATTGCCAGGCATTACCTGTCATGTCATACAGGCCATAACCGTTAGCCGGAAAAGACATGACGGGCAGTGTGCCCGCTGCCCCGCCTGCCTGGGGGCTGACGACAGGAAAAGTCCCTTGACCCGTATCCCAGTAATTAGCCATCGGTTTGCCATCGGGCATCAGTTCATCCCCCCAGACATACGTGGCCTGCTCCAGACCGCCGCGCGCGGCATATTCCCACTCGGCCTCGGTCGGCATGCGCTTGCCGGCCCACTGGGCATAGGCCTGGACATCGGCATAGCTGACCTGCACCACAGGGTGCTCGCCCATGCCCTCGATGGTGCTGCCTGGCCCCTGAGGATGGCGCCAATTCGCCCCGGGTACGTAGCGCCACCACTGGCTGTAGTCAGATAGATTGACCGGGGCACTGGTCCCAACGAACACCATGGCACCCGGCACCAACACCTCATCAGAAGGCTTGGGAATCCCGGGGGGTAACTGCACACGGATCGTATCCCAATCGGGCTTGAGCTCTGCCGTGGTCTGATACGCCGTTTGCCGCACAAACTCGGCAAACTGATCATTCGTGATGTGCGTCACATCCATCCAGAAGCCATCGACCCGTACCGGATAGGCGGGCTTTTCATTACGCTGGGCAAGCTTGCTGTCGCTGCCCATCTGAAAAACACCCGGAGGAATCCACGCCATATCCTTAGGGGTGGCGGCCGTCCCATCGCCGATGATAATAAGCGGCGCAGCCGGCGGCACGACCGCCCCGGCCCGGTACCAAGCGGTGGCGCCCGCAGCAGCCAGCAGCACGCCAGCGATCACCACCACCGTCAGCCGCCTGCGACGAAAAAGCTTAGTTAACACTAGGAGGATACTCGCAGTTCACTTGAAGATTCCGGTTGATCACGACAGCATCCGACCCATCGGTAATCCCATCTGGGGGGCCATCTGAGGGCCCGACAAAATCATAAACGCTAGACTTCCCCCAATCACGATTGATACGCGACCAATTCTTGAGATCCTCTGCATCCACCACCCCATCTATATTGCCGTCGCCAGGGCACTTCACGGCGGCCTTCATCATCCGATCCAGGCGATCTCGCAAATCAGCATAAGCAGGCCCAACCCAGGGGGCGGCACCGCCCGGAATCGTGCCGTCAGCGTTGATCTTGCTGTCACCCACTTCATCGAGCTTGGGAGCAAGCTTGGCCTGATCGATCTCATAGAGCTCATATTCGATCTCTTTGCGAATGGGGGGGGCGCCAACCGGGTAGAACCGCGTAAACGTATTGCGCACCAGTTTGTAGCGTTCGTCACGCACCCCCACAGATTCGTCGGGCAGGATGTCATACATCCGCGCAGCGGCATTAAAGTCATACCGCGCCTGATTCACCGCCGCGCAGGTGGGATAGGATGGCGCCCCACCAGCGCCAACCTCAGCCGTGATGTCGCCGTGGCCTTCACCCCACCAGAAGCCCATATTATCCTCACAGACCTTCTTGGTCGTGGGAATCTGCGTGCAGGTCCCCCCACCGCCGCTGGATGGAATAACACAAGGCCCATTACGCCCCCCATTGGCCTGCTGATTCAAGCCACCAATCGTAAAATTTGTTTTGCGCTGACTGGCTTGGCCAGCATTCATCAGATAGGCTTTCAAGCCCACCGAGTCCAGGGGACGGGGAACCGCTTGGTGGACATTAATTCCCGCGAGCTCGCCAAATAGCTCAAAGAGATCGACCCCGCTGACCATATGCTCGACTTCCCGTCCCGGATCGGCCACCTGGGGGCCCGCAACAATCAGCGGCACCCAGACACCGGTCTGGTAGGCTGTCCCCTTGGCGCGACTTGCATCAAACGGGGTCTTGACCGCAAGCGCCAAGGTTCCGTTATCGCCAACGATCACAATCACGGTATTGCTGGCCTTGGGATCATAGTGCAGGGTGCCATCCGCCTTGCGTGTCGCCAGGCCGGTTTCCACGAGCAGGCGGCCGAATTCGGTATCCAGCGCCTCAGTCATGTCATTCTGAATCCCCCGGACGACCGCAGTCGATGTGCAGTCTGCGCCATTGTGCAGGCCACTGCCCCCGCTAGGCAAAAGCCGACGCGGCGGTGTTTGCCAAGGCGTATGCGCAGAGGTGTAGCTAACGGTGGCCATCCAGGGCTTGGCCGCCGAGCGGGATTTAATCCACGCAATTGCTGCATCGGTCTCGATCGTGGTGCGATAGCCCCGCGCCCTAAGGTCGCTCTTTGGCACTTCCTCGACCTGACCGTCATGAATGATGACCAGGGGGGACACGTAGTAGGCGTTGTAGCGATCCAGATCCACACTAGCCGGCTTAGGCACCTTGCAGATCTGGCCCGGATCAAGGACACCCCCTTGGGTCACACAGGTCAGACCCGCGGCGTCCCCAGTGGGTGAACCAACGATATGCGTACACTGACCATCTGGCGTGTAACACGCCCCGCTGGCCGCACCGCGGGCGACCAAGGCACCGGGGACGAATCCGCATTGATAATCCCCGACTGTGCCCGCCCCACCCGCGGTCGTATCAATGGATTCGGGCAGGCCGCCGACCCAACCGTAGAAATGATCCAGGCCAAAAACACTGGGGGTTGAAAAGCCGGCCTGATTGTTTTCCGGGCCAGCCAAGTGAAACTTGCCAAACATTGCGTTCTCGTAGCCAGCCTTACGCAGCAACTGTGGTGCGGTGGTCTCGTAGGGCGAGAGCTGCGCATTCGCCAAGTCATTGGGGCCCAATGCCTGGTTTATATTTGTGCGCGTTGGGTGGCGGCCAACAAAGAAACTGGCGCGCGCCGGAGAACACTCGGGCTCTGACCAGGTATTACGAAAACGAATCCCTGCATCGGCCACGGCATCAATATTGGGCATCTTGGGTGCATTAACCCCCCCATAGCCAAAGGACCTCATCTGATCGATGCCCACGTCATCCATAATAACGAACAGAATATTGGGTTTATCGATCTGCGCAGTGGCAGCCCGGTCACTGCCGCTATCACACGCTGTCAGCAACAAAACAACGCCCGCCACCGCCAAAAATGCGGGTAATTTCTTATTCAAAGTTTATCCCCTGCCCCGGCCTAGGCCATTAGTGCAAAATTCTTATATTCACCCCTGGTTTTTAAGCTAGGAATTAAGATAAGTCAAGAATGAGAGCGTAATTTTAAGCCTGTTTTACCAACACCAGGCAGCGCGTCTAAGGCAGTTCCAGCTCGGCGATCAGCGGCGCATGATCGCTGAGCTTTTTCCACGGGGCACCGTGCAAAACGCGTGCGCGGCGCACGGCAAAGCCGCGTTGATAGATCCTATCGAGCCTAAACCATGGAAAAGCCGAGGGGAATGTGCGCGGTGGCGGCGTCAAGCGGGCAGCATGATCGCCCACGCCCAGCTCCAAGGACCTCGTGGCGCCAAAGCCCTGCCCCCAGGGCATAGAGTGACGCAGACGCGCGACGGTGCGCCGCAGACGATAGATCTCGTCCATGCCTTGGGGCGCTGCGGCAAAGACCTCGACCAGACCCAACTGCTGGACGAATAAGGGTGCCAGGCGATTGTCCCAGTCATTAAAGTCCCCCGCGATCAGTAGGGGTTCGTCGCTGGGGACGAGGCGTTTGATGCGCTCGACCAATGCTGCAACCTGGCGCGAACGCCCTTTGGCCAGCAGCCCCAAATGGACGACGATGCAATGCACGCCCGCCCCTCCAACGTCCACCACGCCATGCAGCAGGCCGCGCTGCTCCATCCTATGGTCAGAGATATCCTGATTCTCGAAATGCAGAATAGGATAGCGCGACAGTAGGGCATTGCCATGATCGGTCGCGTCTTGTACCGCATTGCGCCCGTAGGCGGCCTCCATATGCAAGGCAGCGGCCAACGATTCGTGCTGCGCATCCAGGCTGAAACGTTGCTGGTTACGTCCCTGCACTTCTTGTAAAAACAATAAATCCGGACGTAGACCATACAGCCCCAAACGCAGGTCTGCCAGCGACTCCCGGCTGCCCGTGGCGGAGCGGCCCTTATGGATGTTGTAGCTGACGACCCGGATGACAGACACGTCGCGGCCTTACTTGGCCTCGACCTGACGCAGTCGAATATGTAGCTCGCGCAATTGTTTGTCATCGACCGGCGAAGGTGCCTGAGTCAGCAGGCACTGCGCGCGCTGGGTCTTGGGGAAGGCAATCACGTCACGAATCGATTCCGCACCAGCCATCATGGTCACCAGCCGATCCAGCCCAAAGGCCAGGCCGCCATGCGGTGGGGCGCCATATTGTAAGGCGTCAAGCAAAAAGCCAAACTTTGTTCGGGCCTCTTCTTCACCGATGCCCAGCGCCTTAAAAACTTTGGTCTGCACAGCCGCTTGGTGGATACGTTCTGAGCCACCGCCCATCTCCCAGCCATTAAGCACCATGTCATAGGCCTTGGCAATCGCCTTGCCTGGGTCGGTTTCAAGAAGATCCTCGTGACCATCCTTAGGACTGGTGAACGGGTGATGTGCCGCAAAATAGCGGCCTTCGGCCTCGTCATACTCGAACATCGGAAAATCAACGACCCACAGGGGCTTCCAGCCTGCCTCAAACAAGCCATTCTCGCGCCCGAACTCGCTCAAGCCCACCTTCACCCGCAAGGCGCCCATCGCATCATTGACGATCTTGGTGCGATCCGCACCAAAGAAAATCAGATCTCCGTTCTGCGCACCCGTGCGCTCGATCAGGGCGCGCAAGGCCTCTGTATTGATGTTCTTGACAATGGGAGACTGCAAGCCATCCGGGATTGCTGCCGCATCGTTGACCTTGATGTAGGCCAGGCCGCGCGCGCCATAAATGGCAACGAACTTGGTATAGGCGTCGATCTCGCTACGTGGCATGCTGCCCCCACCGGGCACACGCAGGGCCACCACACGGCAGGCAGGATCGTTGGCGGGTGCGGAAAACACCTTGAAATCCACTTCACGCATCAAATCGGCCACATCGGTAAATTCCAATGTAATGCGCAAATCGGGTTTATCCGAGCCAAAGCGGCGCATGGCCTCGTCCCAACTCATGACCGGAAAGGGCTCGGCCAACGAGACGCCCTTTGCCTCTAGAAAGACCTGACGGATCATGCCTTCAAAGATGTCGCGGATCTCGTGCTCATTCAGAAATGAGATCTCGCAATCAATCTGCGTGAATTCAGGCTGACGGTCAGCGCGCAGATCCTCATCGCGAAAACACTTTGTAATCTGGTAGTAGCGATCAAATCCCGCAACCATCAGCATTTGCTTGAATAATTGCGGGGACTGCGGCAAAGCAAAGAACTCACCCGCATTCACACGCGAAGGCACGAGGTAGTCGCGCGCGCCCTCAGGCGTACTCTTGGTCAGCGTCGGGGTCTCGATATCGATGAACCCCAGCGCGTCCAGATAGCGGCGTACCGCCATGGTCACCCGATAGCGCAGCATGAGGTTGTTTTGCATCTGGGGGCGGCGCAGATCCAAGACCCGGTGCGTCAGGCGCGTGGTCTCGGACAAATTATCATCATCGAGCTGGAAGGGGGGGGTGACCGATGCATTCAGGATCTCGATCTCGCGGCACAGAATTTCGACCTCGCCGGACTTCAGGTCTGCATTGGTCGTTCCCTGCGGACGCAGACGCACCAATCCCGTGATACGCACGCAGTACTCGTTACGGATGCGCTCGGCGATGGCAAATGCCTGCTCATTATCAGGGTCGACAACGATCTGCGCCAGGCCCGCGCGATCACGCAGGTCGATGAAGATCACGCCACCATGGTCGCGTCGGCGATGAACCCAACCGAACAAGGTCACAGTCTGATCGAGATGGGTTCTACACACCTCACCGGTATAGCACGTACGCATCAAGGATGACTCCGTAAATAGATAATCAAAGCGGCAGAATCAGGGTGCCACCACACCCATGGAGACGACGTATTTCAGGGCCTTTTCGACCGTCATGTCGAGGACGCGTACGTCAACGCGAGGCATCATAAGGAAGAAGCCCGACGTGGGGTTCGGTGTCGTGGGCACATAGACACTTACAAACTCGCCCCCTAGAATCGTCGCCACCTCGGCGCAGGGGGTACCGGTCAGAAATCCGATTGTCCAGGCGCCCTGGCGCGGATACTGCACCAATACCGCCTGCCTGAAGGCCTGGCCACCCGGGGCAAACACGGTATCGCTGACCTGTTTGACCGAATTATAGATTGAGCGCACCAGCGGAATCCGCCTAAGCAGACGCTCCCAGCGTTCGAGCAGCGCGCGTCCGATAAAATTGGCGCACAACATGCCTGTGACCAGCACAATAAGTAGCACCAGAACAAATTCAAAGCCCGGGATACGTCGGCCAAACAAGGCCTGGGGCGATAAGAACGCCGGCACCATGCTCTCGAGGGTGCCGATCAGCGTGGCGATCACCCAAAAGGTGATCGCCAACGGGATCCAGATCAGCAGACCAGTAATGAAATAACGCTTAAAGAAACGCATGGCGTTTGGCTCGCATCCTCAGTCGGCTGTGGCAGCGGGCGGCGCGGCCGACGCGGGGGCAGCGGGCGCGGGTGACGAAGCAGGCGCCGAGACAGAATCTGAGGCAGCGGCTGATGCGCCTTCTGTCGTCGTCCCATGCGAGCTTGATTCACCCGAGCTCGGTGGCGGCGCACCGGGCTTGCCCCCGTCGCGAAAGTCCGTCACATACCAGCCGGTGCCCTTAAGACGAAACGAGGCGGCGGTGACCTGTTTTTCATAGGTATTCTGGCCGCATTGCGGGCAGCTTACCAACAGCGGATCAGACATCTTTTGCAACACATCCTGCGCATGACCGCAAGCGCTACAACGATAAGCATAGATAGGCACAACAATATCCTAAGAAATTGTTTTAAATGGACCTTAGATTTTAGCTCTTTTAGCCAAAGGCATTCGGCAAGAGAAACATAAAGGCCGCAATCGCGGTCGGCACACTGGCTGCCCCGAGCAAACGCAGAGGTGAAATGGAACCGTCCCCAAAGCACCCCTTAAGGATGGCAAAACCTGCGGGGTTCGGCGCATTGGCAATCACCGTCAGCCCCCCCCCCGTCACGGCACCTGCCACCAGCATATAGCGCCAGAGCTCGTTCGTGCCCTCGACCAAGGAACCCAGATAGGTCAGCGCCGCATTGTCCGTCACTGCCGTGAGCGCGGTGGCGCCCACAAAGAGCATCGTCGGCGACATACCGCCTAGCAGATCCTGCAGCCACCATTGTTGCAAGCCACCAAGCACGACCAGCCCTGCCAAAAAGAACCCGACCATCAAGCCTTCACGAATGAGCAAGGGAGATTGGTGACGCTTATAGGCATGCGCGTAGCCGATAAACAGCACAAGCAGCGCCAAAAAGATGGTGATATGGTGCGAGGCCATGACAACACAGAATAAAAACAGTACATGTACCGCCATCACGACATAGGAGACGCGGGGCCGCTCGGGCTCGGGTTCAAGGTGATCGGGGCGCCCGCCCAGACTGCCATCGAGCAAGTGCGGACGGCAGATGAGCGTCAGAATCGAGGCATTAATGAGCACCGCGATAATAACGCGCCAGCCAAAATGCGTGGCCATAAACGCGGTATCCCAGCCAAAGGTATTGGCCACCATCAACACAGGGGGCGCGGCATAGGCGGTCAGCACACCGCCAATCGATATATTGACGAACAACACGCCCAGCGTCAGGTATTTAAACCCATCCTGTCCCGGGCGCCGAAAATAAGCGTCGCGGATCAGCAAGGCCGCCAGCGTCATCGCAGCTGGCTCTGTCACCAAAGAACCCGCGAGCGGCACCAGGGTCAGGATCACAAAGAATACCGACACTTCCTTACGCATCGGAATCAAGCGCGCCAGGCCATGCACACATTGGTTGACCAATTCAAGAATCGGCCGACTGGCCGCCACCACCATGATCACGAACACAAAGGCGGGCTCGGTGAAATTACGCGTGTCGAGATACTCGACGGCGCTGCCCAAGCCATCGGCCAGGCCGATCCACACGAACAAGGCACAGGCCCAGACCCCAAACACCGCTTCGACCTCAGAGAGCAGATGCCACAGACCGGCGTGGGTCCCGCCGCGATTGGCCATGCGCGCGAAAACAGGAACCGAAAAGGTGTGAATGACGGCAATTGCGAATAATGCGGTAGCGACAATCTCAATGTGACTGGGCATGCTTGACCTTAGAAAATTGGGGCCGGGTTACTTAGGTGCGCTCTAGGATCAGGTGCGCGCCTTTTTCGGCAATCATGATGGTGGGCGAATTGGTATTGCCTGAGGTGATCGTCGGCATGACCGATGCGTCGATCACGCGCAGGTTTTCTACACCATGGACACGCAAATCAGGGCCGACTACGGCCATTGGATCGACGCCCATTTTACATGTCCCGA
The DNA here is from genome assembly GCA_019166125.1 of Alcaligenaceae bacterium CGII-47. Taxonomy (GTDB): domain Bacteria; phylum Pseudomonadota; class Gammaproteobacteria; order Burkholderiales; family Burkholderiaceae_B; genus Castellaniella. The sequence continues at coordinate 75,358 of JAHTBO010000010.1, read as the reverse complement.
CCGGATGGAAAATGGTGGTCCCGATCTCAGCTGCCGCAGCCTCTAGTTCGTCCTGAGTTTGCACCGCGTCGCCGGGCCGATATTCCTGAGGTTGATAGCGGGTGAGCGCTGCCTGGGACATGATTCGGCGCGTCAGGCGCAAACCGTTTGCGGCGACCGCACGATCCTCGGCTGTCTGCAGATAATTGCACAAGATCTCTGGTGCATCGCTGACATTGGGCGAAGTGATACGAACATGGCCTCGGCTAGTGGGGCGTAGATTACATACCGCCGTCGTAATAGCAGGGAAGGTGTGCAGCGGATCGCCGAATTTCTCTAGTGAGAGAGGCTGTATATGGTATTCCAGGTTCGCACGTGCCTGCTGGGGATCCGAACGCGCAAAGGCCCCCAATTGCGAGGGTGCCATTGACATGGGGCCGCGCCGAGCCAATCCATATTGCAGGCCCATCCAGGCCTTGCCCCAAATAGAATTGGCCAGCGTATTCAGGGTGCGCGCACCCCGCACCCGATAGATCATGCGCAATTGCAGATGATCCTGGAGGTTCTCGCCCACACCTGGCAGATCATGCACGAGGGGAATACCCAAGGCGTGCAGGCGCTTCCCCGCACCGATGCCGGAGACCTGCAACAACTGCGCCGAGCCAATAGAGCCACCCGATAGAATCAGCTCGCGACGCACACGCACTGTCCGCTGCCGCTCGTTATGCACAAAGACCAGCCCCGTGGCGCGGCGTCCAGAAAACGTGATGCGCTCGGCGCGCGCGCCAGTCATGACCGTCAGATTATCGCGCCCCAGGACGGGCCGCAGAAAAGCCTTGGAAGCATTCCAGCGCACCCCTGCACGCTGATTCACCTCGAAATAGGCACAGCCCTCGTTATCACCCTGGTTGAAGTCACTGATCTTTGGGATGCCTGCCTGGGCGGCCGCTTGACGAAAGGCATCCAGAATATCCCAACGCAGACGTTGCGATTCGACTCGCCAGGTGCCCAATGCACCATGAAAAGGCGTTGGGCCACCGTGATGATCCTCGACCGCCAAAAATAAGGGCAAGACATCCGACCAGGACCAGCCTGTATTACCTTGCGCTGCCCAGCCATCGTAATCCGCCGCCTGGCCGCGCAGGTACAACATGCCATTAATCGAAGACGAACCGCCCAGTACACGGCCACGCGGATAGGCGAGCGAGCGATAGTTCAAACCCGGATCAGGCTGCGTGTGATAGCACCAGTCTGTGCGCGGATTACCGATGCAATACAGATAACCGACGGGGATATCAATCCACCGCCAATCGTCCTTGCCCCCCGCCTCCAGCAATAGAACGCGATGCGATGCGCTGAGGCGATTGGCCAGCAGGCAGCCTGCCGACCCCGCCCCAACAATGACGTAATCGAATTCCAGATCCGCATCGTTCTGCGGTTCAACGGCCATGGATGTCTCCTTCTTGGGCGTCTGGCAGTAACGCCGATTGCCCTATGCGTCATATTCTAGCGCTTTCGAAACTTGCAGCGCGTCTGCTCAGGCCAAGCGCAGCGCCGTGCCGGCCAGGGCGGCCACAATCAGCAGCACACCGATCAACATATTGGACCGAAACAACATAAAGCTGCGCTCTGGGCGCACCACATCGAATACACGCATCTGCCAGACGAAATGCGCCGCAATCAATGCCATGACAAGGTAATACGGCCAGCGCATGCCCATCCCCCAGCCCGCCCCCACCCACAACATCGTGGTTGCGGCATAAAAGCCGCTTATCCAGAGCTTGCCATGCTCACCAAAACGCATCGCTGTGGAACGCAGACCGAGCATGCGGTCATCCCGCACATCGACATAGGCGTAGATCGAGTCATAGCCCACCTGCCAAAGCGCCGCACCCAACCACATGGCGACAGCCGTCCACGGCACGATGTCGCGTGTATCGGACCAAGCGATCAACATGCCCCAATTAAAAGCGATACCCAACACGAGCTGCGGCCAATAGGTAAAGCGTTTACAAAGGGGATAGATGATCACCAAGGGCACCAGGGCAAGCGCCAACCAGCGACTCATGCTATTGATTGCCAGCAACAGCACAGCGCAGACCAGCAGTTGGGCCAGCGCAAACCACAGGGCATTTTTTAGGCTTAACTGGCCGCTGGTAAGCGGCCGGTAGCGGGTGCGTTCGACACGATGGTCGAAGTCTCGGTCAAAAATATCGTTAAATGTGCAGCCCACCCCGCGCATCAGCAAAGCGCCCAATGAAAAAATAAACAGCCGCCACAACGTCGGCCAGCCATCGGCCGCCTGCACGAGTGCCGCCAAACAAGGCAATAGTGTCAGCCAGGTCCCGACCGGGCGATCCAGGCGGCACAGGCGCGCATACGGCCCCCATGAAGCAGGTAGATGGCGCGCCACCCAATCGTCGGGGCGCATATCCGACAGGTCGGGCGCAGGGATCATATTTCTGTCCAAAAATGCCAATTAGAACATGCACATCCCCCATAGCTGAACCTGGGCGCGCGCGGGCGCCTGTCGCCGCCAGGGTAGTGTGATCTAGAATATATAATGCAAACCATAAAAGCGGCCAGTCAGGTGCATCATGACCCATAAGACAGACAAGATCGGTATCATTGGCGTTGGTCTCATGGGCCATGGCATCGCTGCCAATATCCTGCGTCACGGCTATCCCCTGGTATTACTGGATCATCCCGGCAATCAGCCCGTCAATGACCTGATTGAGCAGGGGGCGACCCAGGTCGACACCCCAGCATTAATAGCCAGACATGCCGATATCATCATTCTCTGCGTGACGGGCACACCGCAGGTCCAGGACGTCATCTACCGCGACGATGGCCTGCTCCAACACATTAAGCCAGGCACCATCATCATCGACTGCTCGACGGCACTCCCCGCCTCGACGCTTCAGGTCGCCCAGGACATCCAGGCTGCAGGCGCCCTGTTTTTAGATGCGCCCATGACCCGCACCCCAAAGGAGGCAGCCAATGGTCGTTTGAACCTGCTCGTTGGGGGTGACGCGGCACTATTTGAGCGCTGCAAGCCGCTCATGCAAAGCTACGCCGAACACATCACGCTTGTCGGCCCTATCGGTTCAGGGCACCGCATGAAGCTCATCCATAACTTTGTCTCGTTGGGTTTTGCAGCGGTACTGATCGAGGCGAGCGCCTGCGCACAGCGCGCTGGCGTGACGCCAGAGGTGCTGATGGAGATCCTCTCGAGCGGCGGTGGCGATGGCGTGGTCCTTCAGCGCCTCCGGCCTTTCATCGAATCAGGTGATGACTCGGGTTTCCGTTTTTCGCTGGCCAACGCCTTGAAGGACATGACTTATTACACGACGATGGCGCACGAGGCGGGCGCCTTGCATCGCACCGCCGAGGCCATACGCCAAACCTACGAGCATGGACACCAAGCCAAGCCACAGGGCACCGTACCAGAATTAATTTCTGTTCTGATCGACGACGCATCCATGCACTAAGCCCCCTCACACTTTAACCTTGGCTCACACGCTGCTCGATATGAGCCAGCGCCTTATTCACCTGATCCACCAAAATCAGACACAGATCGCCTTTCTGCAAGGGTGCCAGCGCGGTGTCGATCGCTAGAAACTCGCCACGAATCTCCTGTATGGCGACGGTGCGTCGCGCCGTACACAGCCCCTCGCGCAGCAATGCCAGCACCTCACCATCGGCACGCCCACGCTGGCACATATCCTGATAAAGAATCACCTCATCAAAGGCATCCCCAAGGATCTCGGTCTGGCGACGAATGTCAATATCGCGTCGGTCCCCAGCCCCACTGATCACAACACTTCGACGGGATGCCGGCATCGATTCGACCGCCTGCGTGAGCGCATAAATAGCATCAGAATTGTGGCCATAATCGGCAATCAGGGTCGCGCCTCGATAATCGTACACATTGAATCGGCCAGGCGCGGTACGCGCATCATTGACGAAGCTTGCCAGTGCGGCCTCGATATCCTCCCAGGCAAGGTCCAGTGCCCAGGCTGCAGCGACTGCCGCCATCGCATTTTCCACCTGAAATCCGATCGTTCCCTTGCGCGTCAGCGGTATGTTCGCCAAGGCAATACGATGCTTGAACTGGCCCTGTGCGAGCACCAGATCACCCGCCTCGATATACACCACCCGCATGCCCTTGGCCTTGTGCAAGGCAAGCACTGTATTTTGTCGATCCCATGCAAAAAATGTCACCTGCCCGGGGCAGTTCGCTGCCATCGCGGCGACAATCGGGTCGGCAGCATTGAGCACCGCCATGCCCTCGGGCGCGACGTTCTCGACCACGACCCGCTTTACAGCGGCCAGATCCTCGACCGTGCTGATGTAGCTCAGGCCCAGATGATCCCCCGCCCCAATATTCGTGACGACCGCCACGCTACAGCGATCAAAGCCCAGTCCCTCACGCAGAATCCCGCCACGCGCAGTCTCGAGCACCGCCACCTCGACATCCGGGTGTAATAAAACATTTCTGGCACTGCGCGGGCCGCTACAGTCACCCGTATCGACGCATTGATCGCCGACGGTGACACCGTCCGAGTTCGTCATGCCCACGCACCGTCCCGTGTGCGCGATCAAATGCGCAATGAGGCGCACCGTCGTTGTCTTGCCATTGGTCCCAGTCACCGCCACCAGCGGGATACGGCCGTCGTCGCCCGCCGTAAACATCGCGTCAATAATCGCCTCACCCACGGCTCTGCCCTCGCCAAAGGACGGACTCAAGTGCATACGCAAGCCGGGCGCGGCATTCACCTCGACGATGCACGCGCTCTGTACATCCAACGATTGGCTCACATTCTGGCTGATGAGATCAATCCCACACACGTCCAGACCCACCATCTGCGCAGCCGCCACGGCACACGCAGCAAAATCAGGGTGCACATGATCCGTTACATCGGTGGCGGTGCCGCCTGTACTCAGATTGGCGTTATTACGCAGCGCTACCTGCACCCCCATTGCCGGGACGGATGCAACGTCATAGCCTTGGGCGGCTAACGTTGCTAGCGCCACATCATCGATCCTGATCTTGGTAAGCGGCGCATTATGTCCTTCGCCACGCAAGGGATCGCTATTGATCTGGGTCACGAGGGCCACGATACTGCGCTGGCCATCACCGATGACTTGGGGCGGATCCCGGCGGGCAGCGGCAACCAGGCGGTTGCCCACCACCAGCAGGCGATAATCATGGCCGCGGAAGTAACGCTCGACCATCACGCCCGATCCATTGGCGTCGGCTACATCGTAAGCCGCCATGACGTGCTCGCGACCCTGAATATTGACCGTCACACCTCGACCCTGATTCCCGTCCTGGGGCTTAACAACAAGCGGCGCGCCGATCTCTAATGCAGCGGCCCAGGCGTCCTCGGCACTCTGCACACAACGTCCATCGGGCACGGGCACACCCGCCACTGCCAGCAGCATCTTGGTGAGGGACTTGTCCTGTGCGATAGCCTCGGCAATCGCAGCACTGCCATCTGTCTCGGCCGCTTGAATGCGCCGCTGCCGCACACCCCAGCCAAACTGCACCAGGCTGCCCTCAGTCAGGCGCCGATAAGGAATATTACGTTTAATGGCAGCCTGAACAATGGCATTCGTGCTGGGCCCCAGGCGTATATCTTCATTCAGATCTGACAGACGTGCCAGCGCGAGGGACAGGTCAAAGGGTTCGTCAACCATGGCTGCCAGACATAAGGCGTGGGCCAAGTCAAAGGCGAGGCGCCCGACAGCCTCTTCGGTATATTCGATCACAAGCCGGTAGACACCGGGCTCGGTGGTGGGTGCTGTGCGGCTGAACGCGACGGGACAGCCCGCCAGCGTTTGCAGGCGCAATGCCGCATCGGTCAGGGTATGGGCGATGCCCCCCTCGGCCTCGGTACAGCCCACAATTGCTTCGATGGCGGGTTGCCGACACCATAGGTTCGGCCCGCGCAGGGCCCGTACACTTAATATTTCCATGATGAATTGTGTCGTGCCCTGTTCAGATCAATACTTCAAGCCCGGCGGAAACAGCCTCAATGCCTGCGTCAACAGGCGTCAGGACTGAGGTTTCCAAACCGGTACAAATGAGATCGGGCGCCATGCCCAGCGCCCAGGCAGCGCCCACCGCGGCCAGAACGTTTTCGGTCTGAATGCCGCCAGCATCCTCGGCGAGCAGCGCAATGGCGCTTAGCGCCATCAGCACCGTTTCGTGTACACCCACTGACAGGACGAGTTGGGCATTGCGTATCGTTACGGCCCGACCGCCTGCCGCACGGTGTTGTGCGAGCAGGGCGCTATCGGGGGTCTGGCTGAAAAATATCACGGTGCCATCGCACAAGGACGCCATATTGGCCACCAAGGCATCGTCGGCGTTGAGCACGGCAACCCCCGTGGGCAACACCACATCAAGCTGTGTACGATAGATTTTTTCCAGATGTTCGAGCTCGGGCATATAAAACTCTGGCAAGGTGTCGGTGGGATCGATATTGATGACGACCCCAACCTGACAGCGGTCATAAGCCAATCCCTCGCTTACGATCACACGCGCACCGTTCTCGATGACCGCCGTCTGTACGGCGCGATTGATCAGAACCCGACGCCCGCCCGTCCAATTCGCACTATCCGTACGTGCCACATAGCGTCTGCCGACAAACAGCCCATCGCTACATGCCAGGCCAGTGTAGCGACCTGACAAGTGCGACAGCCGGGCAACCAGCCGGGCAACCGTTGTCTTGCCATGACTGCCGCTGATTCCCACTATGGGTATGCGACCGCTATCGCCTTCAGGAAACAGATAATTCACAATCGTCTGTCCTACCGGGCGCGGCGTGCCGCTGGCAGGATTAAGATGCATCAGCAAGCCCGGCCCGGCATTGACCTCGACCACTGCCCCGCGCTGCTCATAGAGCGGCTGGGAAATGTCTTGCGCGACCAGATCGACACCCGCGATATCCAGGCCCACCACACGCGCCGCCAGGGCAACTGCGGCCGCCACGCTGGGATGGACCGCATCGGTCACATCAATCGAGACATTGCCGTTACGCTGTATCAATACCTCTGCCTGCGCAGCAGGTACCGAATCTGCGCTCAGGCCTTGACGCTGAAGCTCCAGCAAGGCAGCCGAATCCAGCCGAATGGGATTGAGGGGTTGGCCTTCTTCGCGGCCTCGTCGCGGATCGGAATTCAACTGTTGATCGATCAAATCATTGATCGTGCTTACCCCGTCGCCCCGCACTGTCGCAGCATCACCGCGCGCGGCAGCCACCATCCGGCCACCCACCACCAGCAATCGGTGCTCATCGCCCTGTATAAAGCGCTCGACCACCACGCCGCTCCCCTCATCGACGGCAATATCGTAGGCCGTCTGAATCTCGGCGCGGGTCATGAGGTTAGTAAACACCCCGCGACCATGGTTGCCATCGCTGGGTTTGATAACGACCGGTAGGCCAATGTCCTGCGCGGCCTCCCAGGCTTGCTCAACGCTTTCGACCATCCGACCCTCAGGCACCGGCACGCCACAGGCCTGCAACAGGCTTTTGGTCAAATGTTTATTACGCGAAATGCTCTCGGCAATCGCGCTGGTGCGACTGGTCTCGGCGGTCCAGATACAACGCTGATTCGCGCCGTACCCAAGCTGGACCAAATTGGCATCACTTAGACGGATTGCCGGAATATCCCGATCATCTGCGGCATCGACAATGCACGCTGTACTCGGCCCCAGGCTGAGCTTTTCCGCAAGCACGCGCAACGCAGCAACTGCACCTTGAACGTCGTACGGTCTATCCTCTACTGCGGCCATCACCAAGTCGCGAGCAGCGTAGAGCGCCGCGCGCGTGACCGGCTCATACCAGGCTCGAACGATGATCTTGTAGACGCCGAGCACGGGTGTCTCACGCGCCCGCCCCAGGCCGCCCGGCATGCCAGCCAGGCTTTGCAGTTCAAGGGTCACATGCTCCAGAATATGCCCTATCCAGGTGCCTTCGCGCACGCGCAGCAAAAAACCGCCATACTCACCAATACTGCATCGGTGCGCGGCAAGTGTGGGCAGGCACTGGCTCAATCGCTCGTAGAACCCAGGGAGCTTGTTAGACGGATAATCCTCGAACTGTCCGATATCGACCCAGGCTTCGATCACAGAGCGATAGGCCCAGATATTCGGTCCACGCAAAAACAATATATTGAGGAACTCAATATTCTTCTTTTTCATTTATTTAACCATGCAGGTAAATCGGCTGAATGCTTGGGATCGCGGCCTTATGCGAGGATTTTGTTCAACTCGTAACGAGGTGACACAGCGATATTAATCGTGCAAGTGTTGCGCCACCTACAGAAAAATATGAAAATTGTGTTACATGCCATCAAAAATGCCACACTGGCGGGCGTTGCTCGCCACCACACTTGAGCCAAACGAAACCGTCCAGGCATTAATGCCTATTGATCTGGACACCCAACTGCATTTCACGTCGGGTCTTTTAGTCGTCACTGAGCATCGCCTACTGGCCTGGGAGCCTGAACAATCGGGCTGGCAATCCTGGCCGCTGAACACCGATCTAAGCTTGCATAACTCTGATCACGCAGGCGTGGGTACGCTGGAACTGTGGGATACCGAGGCGCGTTTGGCAATTTGGCGCTACACACTCAATCAGGGCGCCGCCGCCTCCCGTTTGCTGATGCACTTCAAGCATCAAAGCCATATCGTCGCCCAGCATTATCCGGCCTCGACCCCCCTTCCCGAGGACGCACCGCATCCCGACAGCGACCTGCAGGCGCCACCTACGACCTGGGTGCTGTTGCGTCTTTGGCGCTTTGCGCGGCCCTACCGGGCTCATCTCGCACTCGGCTTCCTGCTTACACTGGTCTCGACGGCAGCCGCCCTCGTCCCCCCCTACCTAACCATGCCGCTCATGGACGATGTGCTCATTCCCTTCCAGAATGGCACACCAATTGACTATTCGCTCGTCAAACGCTATCTGGGCGGGCTGTTGCTGGCCGCCATTTTGGCGTGGGGGCTGGGTTGGGCGCGCACGTTTATCCTCGCATGGGTAAGTGAGCGCATCGGCGCCGATCTACGCACAGCGACCTACGAACACCTGCAAAAGCTCTCGCTGCAGTATTTCGGTGGCAAGCGCACGGGCGATCTGATCGCACGGATCGGCTCGGAGACAGATCGCATCTGTGTCTTTCTCTCGTTGCACCTGTTGGACTTCGCCACGGATATCCTCATGATCATCATGACGGCTGCGATCCTGCTGAGCATCAATCCGTTATTGGCTGCGGTCACCCTCATTCCATTACCCTTCATTATCTGGATGATCCATTTGGTGCGAGATCGTCTGCGCCATGGCTTCGAGCGGGTCGATCGCGTCTGGGCCGAGATCAGCAATGTGCTGGCCGATACCATTCCAGGCATTCGCGTTGTCAAAGCCTTTGCCCAAGAGCAGCGTGAGGTCACCCGCTTTCGCGAAGCGAATAACCGCAATCTGGCAGTCAACGATCGGGTCAACACCCTATGGTCGCTGTTCTCACCGACGGTGACCCTGCTCACCGAAATCGGACTACTGATTGTCTGGGCCTTTGGCATATGGCTGGTCGCCAAGCAGGACATCACCGTCGGGGTGCTTACGGCTTTCTTAGCATATATCAGTCGTTTTTATATCCGTCTGGACGCGATGAGCCGTATCGTATCGTTCACCCAAAAGGCGGCAGCCGGCGCTAAGCGCATCTTTGATATTTTGGACCATGTATCGAATGTGCCTGAGCCGCGCAACCCTATCCATATCGAACGCGTTCAAGGCCGAATTGAACTTCGTCGGGTTGGCTTTCGTTATGGCAACCGCAGCGTTATCCAGGACATCAGCCTGGATATCGCCCCGGGCGAGATGATCGGCCTGGTGGGCCACAGTGGTTCGGGCAAGAGCACGTTGACGAATCTGATCTGCCGCTTCTACGATGTATCACAAGGCTCTATCCGTATCGATGGGATTGATATTCGCTCGTTACCCATTAGCGAGTATCGCCGCAATATCGGCCTGGTCCTGCAAGAGCCATTTCTATTTTTTGGCACCATCGCAGAGAACATCGCCTACGGTAACCCCCAGGCCAGCCGCCCAGCGATCATTGCTGCCGCACGTGCAGCCAACGCCCACGAATTCATTCTGCGTCTGCCTCATGGCTATGATTCACTGGTGGGCGAACGGGGCCAGGCCCTCTCGGGCGGCGAACGTCAACGCATATCAATTGCGCGTGCCCTGCTCATCGATCCAAAGATCCTGATCCTTGATGAGGCCACCTCATCCGTGGACACCGCGACGGAAAAGGAAATCCAAAAAGCACTCGACAATCTGGTGCGGGGGCGCACCACGATCTCGATCGCACACCGCCTAAGCACCCTGCACCAGGCCGATCGCCTGGTCGTCCTGGATCGTGGCAACATCATCGAGGTCGGTCCCCACGCAGAGCTGCTGGCGAGAAACGGCGCCTATACCCGCCTATACCAGGCACAGGCTCGTGGCGAAACACCTGCCGCAAGCACCAAGGATTGGAATGCAGAAAACGCCCGAATCGATGACCGAACACGCACCTGAACACGGCACAGCTACCGCGCCCATCGCGCCGGATTTTGGGCTCAGTCGTGATGCCTTTGGACGCCTGATTCTGACCCGTGGCCGAGCGCGCTATGAATCCGTAATGCCCGTGCGCAGCTTTCCCATTACAGCGCCAAACGAAGGGATTGCGCTGGTTGGCCTGCAAGGCACGGAACTGGCCTGGATCGAGCGGCCCGACGATCTGCCCCCAGCCATACGCGAGCTCATCGCCGAGGAACTCGCGAGCCGCGAATTCATCCCCGAGATTCAGCGCATCCTCAGCGTCTCGACCTTTGCCACACCCAGCGTCTGGGAACTCGAGACCGATCGCGGGCGCACCCAACTCACCCTCAAGGCCGAGGAGGACATCCGCCATCTGGCAGCCTCGGCCTTGCTGATTGCTGATCGCAATGGTATCCAGTTCCTGATCCGTGACACCACCCGATTAGACGTGCATAGCAAACGTCTGCTGGAGCGATTTTTATAGTACAAGTCCAGGTAAACCGGCGTGCACACAACGAACATATTCGCGGGTCGCATCGATGCAACCGCCATCCCCGTAGACGCCGAGGGGATCACGCACGCGGCGCATGCGCGCGAGGATGGCGTTCGCGGCCACAGGGTCCTGTAGCGATTCTTGCACCCGAGCCTCGACAACATCCTCATCGATATACGGGTGCCCACGCGCATCCTCACGCAAGGCATGACGCCAATGGTAGAGCTCAATGCATTTGCGGCGCAGTGTATAGGGCTCATCCGGCTTCCAGAAATTCGTGAACAAGCCCTCACCCAAATACATGACCCAAGATCCTTCATAGCCTTCAACCGACGCAGACGGCTCATCAGGATTGCGAAACCACAGCCTGTCGCCCGGAACATAGTATTGAAAGGGCAGGGGCGCATCATGCGACCCATATTCATGCAAAAACACATCATGGAACTCGCCCGACATAATGGCGCGCGACTCCCACTGGCGCTGCAAAGCAGCCAATAATGCGGGATGGCAGCGCGCCAGCTCCTGCGCGAGCCCGAGCAAAATTACATACTCTGTCGCCCGATAGCATGAGAACGAATAACGTCGGCCCGAGCCGGGCTGCGTTGCCTTTTTCAAGGCGGCAATTATCGACTGACCCGGGCGCACGGTAAAACCGCTGGCCTGCGTATATGTCCAATAATCCTCTGGACGCTCGGCCCCCTCCGTATCAAAAGCGAGCACCGTCTGGCGCCCCGCCTGGACAATATTGCGGCGGATATGCATGGCAGACGCGAGCTCTGCGGCGCAGGGAAAAACAAAGGGCAGCGGACCACCGAGCATCGTAATCAGGATTTCGCGCTCTAAGTCCTTCGCACGTGCATGCGTATCGAGATCAAGCCTATGGGCCAAGCCGCTTGTGTCGTGATCCGGCATCCATACATCGCCAAATGCCTGATCCAAACGCAAGTCGACATATCGGCCTGCTGCATCGGCCCCGTAGACAGTGTGGATCACCTGGGCCAAATCGTAATCCGCAAGCAGCACCTGCACTTGCCGCAGCTCAGTCTCCAGATCCTGTCCCGCCTGCTCGCTCAGGCGTATGCCGACGATCTCGAATGCCGCCCGAACTAAGCCATCACGCATAAGATCCGCCATACAAGGTCGTTGACATTCCCACAGGGGTAAGGATTATTCTACATATAGACAAGCGCCAGGAAGCTATCATGAACAGCCTGATCAGTACACTAACACTTTTTCTATCCCTCGCTGTGGCATTTATACCTAATGAGGTTTATGCCCAAATGACCGGCACCGCCATGATGGGCGGTGGGATGATGGGCAGCTGGATGGGTGGCGGAATGATGTGGTTGATGGGAATTTTTTGGCTGCTTATTGTTGTCGTGCTTATACTCACCATTGCGGTACTTTTTAAGGTTCTCTTTAAAAAGTAATCAGCGCACAGCAACAGGCCAAGTGAACACAATCACTTGGCCTGTTGCGCTTAAAAGAAAAGACGCCTCTTTCTGCATGCCCCAGTCCACTGGGGGTGTTGTCTAAAACGGAATATCGTCATCCATATCCGCTAAATTACTGGCTGGCGCCGCAGCAGGCGCTGCAGGACGCGGCTGGGCTGCACGACGGGGCGCAGCCGCGGGGGCCTGGTTGTATTCACCGCCACCGGACTCGCCGCCCTCGCGGCCACCGAGCATCTGCATCTGGTCGGCGACGATATCCGTGCTGTAACGATCGGCGCCCGTCTCCTTATCCTGCCATTTGCGGGTCTTAAGGCGCCCCTCGACATAGATCGAGCGGCCTTTTTTCAGGTACTCGCCTGCGATCTCGGCGAGACGGTTATAAAACACCACGCGGTGCCATTCGGTCTCTTCGCGTTTTTCGCCAGAGGCCTTGTCCTTCCATGCGCTGGTGGTCGCAATCGACACATTGCAGATTGCCGAGCCTTCTGGGCTGTAGCGTACCTCGGGGTCACGCCCCAAGTTGCCAACGAGGATGACTTTGTTAACGGAAGCCATGATAAAAATCCTGTAATAAGTACATGATTGCCTACTATCGACGATCCAGGCATACGATCACGTGCAAACGCCTATTATCGCCCACCTCGGAAACTACGCACACCCTTCGGGTTCAATAAGTTTTACTAAATCCTCGGGCGGTATAGAGCCAGACAACCGCCAGCATTGCACCCGCCCAAAATACCATATGCGCGCCACCATAGCTCACCAGCACACCGCCGAGCAAGCCGCCAGCAAAGACCCCCAGGGACTGTGCCGTATTGTAGAAGCCCAGTGCCAGGCCCTTATAGGCAGGCGGCGCAACGCGCGACACAAGAGAAGGCTGCAAGGCCTCCAGAATGTTAAACGCTACAAAAAATCCGATCAAGGCAATCACCACCAGCGTAAAGTCGTCCTCTACCCAGGGCAGCACGCCAAGCGTCAGAATCAAGCCCAGCACCGCCCACTCTAAGGCGCCCTTATGCGACCGATGGGTTTCGGTATAGAACACAGCGGGCACCATCAATACAAAAGAGGCCAGGATTACCGGTAGATAGATCTGCCAGAGGCTGGTGGAGTCATAGCCCCCTAGCCGCCCGAGCAAACCGGGTGCAACCATGAATAGCGACATGAGAATGAAATGCAGGCAAAAAACACCGAAATTCAAACGCAGCAAATCCCTATGGCGCAAAACGTCGCGTGCGGTCACCTGCACAATAGGCACCTCGTCGCGAGCCACAGTCGGCACAAAAAACATCGCGATCAACAGACATATAAAGCCCAGCAGGCTAATTGCCCAAAATAGACCTGACAAGCCGAACGCCCCCACCAGCATGGGTGAGAGCACAAGCGATAGCGCAAAGGAAATACCGATCGATCCGCCAACCATTGCCATCGCCCGCGTGCGCACCTCGGGACGCGTTGCATCCGCCACCCAGGCGGTAATGGCCGCCGAAACCGCACCCAGACCCTGGATCACACGGCCCACGGTAATCCAGTCCACATCGCTGGCCAGCGCGCAGATCACCCCGCCGATAACAAACAGCACCATCCCAAACACGATTACAGGGCGACGCCCATACCGATCAGAGGCCATCCCCAATGGAATCTGCAAAAACGCCTGCGTCAACCCGTACGCGCCCAGGGCCAAGCCGACACGTATTGGATCATTGCCGCCAGGCAGCGCCTGAGCTGCCACGGCAAAAATGGGCGTCAATAAAAACAGGCCCAGCATACGCACGGCAAACAACAAGGCCAGCGAAATACTGGCTCGGCGCTCGGCTGTAGTCAAGCGCAAGCTGGGCGGACGTTTCGAGAAAGACTTAGACATGAGGGGGATACCTGATCGACAAAAGAAAAGGGCTAGCGCGTTATAGTAGCAAGTTACCCTTTGAAAAGCCTGAATCTGACTCATGGAAGCGATACGCATCCGCGGTGCACGCACGCACAACCTGAAAAACGTCTCGGTCGACCTGCCGCGCCACAAGCTCGTCGTCGTCACCGGGCTATCCGGATCGGGCAAGTCTTCACTTGCCTTTGACACCCTGTACGCCGAGGGACAGCGCCGCTACGTCGAGAGCCTGTCGGCCTATGCACGTCAATTCCTGCAACTGATGGACAAGCCCGATGTCGATATGATCGAAGGCTTGTCACCGGCGATCGCTATCGAACAAAAGGCGGCAGGCCACAACCCACGCTCGACCGTTGGCACTATCACCGAAATCCACGATTACCTGCGTCTGCTCTACGCGCGGGTTGGCACCCCCTACTGTCCCGAGCATGGCCTGCCCCTACAGGCCCAAAGTATCAGCCAGATGGTGGAAAAAGTCCTCAGCCTACCTGCTGACACACGGCTCGCCGTCCTCGCACCCGTGGCGCGTGATCGGCGTGGCCACGCCGCCGACGAATGCGCACGGCTCCAAGCCCAGGGCTTTGTACGCGTACGCATCAATGGTGTCACGTTGGCGCTGGACCCCAAGCCCGTGCTGCCCGACACCGAGCACTACGACCTGGATGTCATCGTTGACCGCCTGCGCGTGCGCACCGACAGTCGTCAGCGTCTGGCCGAGAGCTTCGAGACCGCCGTCAATTTATCCAAAGGTCGTGCTATTGCCCTAAACCTGGATGACGACAGCGAATTGGCGTTCTCCAGCCATTACGCTTGCCCCATCTGTCAACACAGCCTCACCGAGCTGGAACCACGCCTGTTCAGTTTTAATAACCCAGTCGGCGCCTGTCCTGAATGCGACGGCTTGGGTACGACCGAGTCCTTTGACCCGCGTCGCATCGTCGCCTTCCCGGACCTGAGCCTGGCGAGCGGTGCAATCCATGGATGGGATCGGCGCAACGCCTTCACCCATACCATGATGAGCAGTCTGGCAGCGCATTACACCTTCGATCTGGAGGCACCCTACAATCAATTGGATGCAGCGATCCAACAAAAAATTCTGTACGGCTCGGGCACAGAAGAGATTCCTTTTCTGTACCTGAATGAAAACGGCGGCACCACCGTTCGCATGCATCCCTTCGAAGGCGTGCTTCCCAATCTAGAGCGACGCTGGCGCGACACTCACTCGAACGCCGTACGTGAAGAACTTAGTAAGTTCAGGCACACCACACCCTGCCCTGCCTGCCTGGGCGCGCGCCTGCGTACAGAAGCCCGCAACGTTCTGATCGGTAACGAGTCGGGCCCAGCCGAACGGCGCGGTCGCGCCATCTACGAGGTCGAAGCCCTGTCGCTGGCGGATTGCCTGCAATGGTTCGAGGCGCTTAGCTTGCAGGGCGCCAAAAAGGACATCGCCGATCGTATTGTGCGTGAAATCCGTGCACGCCTGGCCTTTCTCAATAATGTGGGATTGGGCTACCTGGCCTTGGATCGCAGCGCCGACACCCTCTCTGGCGGCGAGGCCCAGCGCATCCGCTTGGCCAGCCAAATCGGTTCAGGCCTGACCGGTGTCATGTATGTGTTGGACGAACCCTCTATCGGCCTGCACCAGCGCGATAACAATCGCCTCATCGAGACCCTGAGGCAACTGCGCGATCTGGGCAATAGCGTGATCGTGGTTGAACACGACGAGGATATGATCCGCGCAGCGGACTACGTCCTGGACATGGGCCCAGGTGCGGGCGAACACGGCGGCCAGGTGATCGCCCAAGGCACACCCACCGAAGTCGCGCAGAACAAGAGCTCCCTAACCGGCCAATACTTGTCCGGGGCACGGCAGATTGCCATCCCCCAGCGTCGCCCGATCACCGAGGACCATCCCTGGCTGCGTCTGACTGGATGTCGCGGACATAATCTGAAAAACGTAAATCTCGCCATCCCCAATGGTCGGCTCGTCTGCGTGACGGGTGTCTCGGGTTCAGGCAAATCCACCCTGATCAATGACACCCTGGTCGCTGCTGCTGCGCACAGACTGCACCGCGCCCAAACTGAGCCTGCGCCATTTGATCGCATCGATGGCCTCGCTGAGTTCGACAAAATCATCAGCGTCGATCAAAGCCCCATCGGTCGTACGCCGCGCAGTAATCCCGCCACCTATACCGGCTTGTTTACACCGATCCGAG
Organism: Alcaligenaceae bacterium CGII-47; assembly: GCA_019166125.1. Taxonomy (GTDB): domain Bacteria; phylum Pseudomonadota; class Gammaproteobacteria; order Burkholderiales; family Burkholderiaceae_B; genus Castellaniella. Next base: position 58,739 of record JAHTBO010000010.1, on the reverse strand, counting down.
AGCTCTTTGCAGGCACACCGGAATCCCGTTTGCGCGGCTACGGTCCGGGGCGATTCTCCTTTAACGTGAAGGGGGGGCGTTGTGAGGCCTGCCAGGGCGATGGCGTGGTGAAGGTCGAGATGCATTTTTTGCCGGATATGTATGTGCCTTGCGATATCTGCCATAGCTTGCGCTATAACCAGGAAACGCTGGATATCCGCTATCGCGGACGCAATATCAGTGAGGTTTTGGATCTGACGGTCGCGCAGGCGCTCGATTATTTCGATGCGGTGCCTGCAATTGCCCGTAAGCTGCATACGCTCATGGAGGTCGGCCTGTCGTACATCCGGCTCGGGCAAAGCGCCACAACGCTATCAGGCGGTGAGGCACAGCGAGTAAAGCTCTCGCTTGAGCTCTCCAAACGCGGCACGGGTCGCACGCTTTATGTACTCGATGAGCCGACTACTGGCCTACATTTCCAGGATATTGCCGTCTTGCTTGATGTGCTTCGCCGTCTGGTTGAGGCGGGTAATACGGTGCTTATCATCGAGCACAATCTGGACGTAATCAAAACGGCGGATTGGGTCATTGATATGGGGCCAGAGGGCGGCGCGGGCGGGGGCTATATTATTGCCCAGGGTACGCCCGAGACCGTTGCGGCGACGCCGGGAAGTCATACGGGACGGTATTTGCAAGCCTTGTTGGCGCGTGAGGCGGTCTGAGTTTACTTTTGCGAGCAAGGCATCTGCCGCATGACGTCTTCTGCAATCGCCAGAGCTGCCGTCAAACCAGGAGACTCGATGCCATATAGATTTACGAGTCCAGCCACGCCATGTTCATCCTCGCCTTGGATCACGAAATCTGCATCATGGTCCGATAATCCGATCAGTTTGGGGCGGATACCGGCATAGTCCGGATGCAGCGCTGCATCCGGCAATTCCGGCCAGTAACGTCGGATCGATTCGTAGAAAGCATCGGCGCGTGCCGGATCGACGCTGTAGTCGATGGTATCCACCCATTCAACGTCTGGCCCGAAGCGTGCCCGCCCGCCCAGATCCAGCGTCAGGTGCACACCCAGGCCGCCGGGCTCTGGTACGGGATAGATAAGTCGCGAAAAGGGTGCCGTAGTAGATAGGGAATAATAATTGCCTTTGGCATATCGATATTCGGGGATGGTATGGTGCGGCACCCCATCAATCGCAGCGGCCACAGCCCAAGCATGTAAGCCCGCACAGTTCACGACATATCGAGCGCAAATCTGCATCGGTTCAGTGCCACCGACGCACAATATGATTCCCTCACCTGAAGCGACCGCGCCGCCGGTCACCGGTGAACAGAACGCCAGCAAACCGCCAGCCGCCTCGATATCGCCTTGTAGTGCGATCATGAAACCGTGGCTATCCACGATCCCCGTCGAAGGCGATTCCAACGCGGCCGCGCAGCGCAATGCAGGCTCTGCGCGACGAGCCTGTGCTTCAGTCATCAAGCGCAGATTGGACACGCCGTTGGCCGCTGCATTCACAGCGAGTTGGCGCAATGCACCGACCTGGGCCTTATCAGTCGCCACAATCAGTTTGCCGCAGCGCTGGTACGCGATCTCGTGCTGATCACAGTACGCATACAGTAGCTCGCGCCCTTGCACACAAAGTCGCGCTTTAAGGGAGCCGGGCTGATAGTAAATGCCAGCATGTATGACTTCGCTATTGCGCGAGCTCGTCGCCGTCCCGATGGCCTCGGCGGCCTCTACCACGATCGTTTCTAGCCCGGCCCGTGCGCAGGCGCGACCCACCGCGAGGCCGACCACCCCTGCACCGATGACCACGCACTCAGTGTGTTCAGTCATAGGGGTATACCAGCGTGCAAGGCCTCCCAGCGCTGTCGTGTAGGCTGCATGTGATCGACAACCAGTTGTTCCAGCGTCGCTCTGTCCTGCTTTTCGATGGCTTTGATCATGTCGGCATGTTCTTTGATGGACTGCTGCAACCAGCCCTGATCCACAATACCGTATGACCGAATGGGGTTGGATAACTCGGTATAAAAAGCAATCGCCTTGCACAGTTGCGTGTTACGACATAGGGCAAATAGTCGTTCATGGAACTCGTCATTCAGTTTATGGATCAAGATTTTGTCGGCCCCCACGCTAGCCGCAGCGGCGTGTTTAACGTGGGTTTCCTTGATCGCATTCATATCTTCTATGGCAGCCGGAAAAGGCATGATGTGCACGGCATTACGCTGCAAAAGTGCACGCATATGATAGATTTCTTGAACTTCCAGAAGCGTAAAGTCCTTGACGCGCGCCGACTTTGATCTGGATTTGTCTGCAATCTGACGAGCGACGAGCTCTTGTATCGCCGAGCGCACAACGTGACGCTTAGCATCGAAGCGCGCCATGAGCGCATCCTCGATGAGCTCTTGGTTTGGCCTCAGGCGCCCAAAGATGATGTCTGACTCTACGTGTTCCACAATGTCACGTACAGATTGGGATAATCGGACCGTGTATGTCATCGGATAATAATCTCGATTTTTGAGGGTTCATCCCACACCCAACCCGATGCGGTCTTGCGTAACTCAGGAAAGTGCCCGGGGATGACAATATCGGCATTGTCTGCAATCCAATGCAGCGTTTGGGCTGCCCTGGATTCAGGGTCAAATTCACTGGCAGCGTGCATCAGAGCGAGTTCACGATATGTTTTGCACGCATCACCAGCCAGCACAACACGCTTTCCTGATTCCTGAGTGTAATGCAGCAAATAGCTGCCCGGCGTGTGGCCTGGAGCGTGTCTAAAGTGCAGACTGGGGACAAGTTCCCCTTCCGTCTCGCGGATCAGATTCAAGGAACAATCATTCAGATAGTGATTCATCCCTACACTGCAGAATATGTCTTCTGTAGCAGGCTGGCGAGCGTAGTCCCATTCAGTCGCCCCCAAGTGAATGGTCGCGTTGGGAAACAGATCTATGTTGTTGGCGTGATCAAAATGCAGATGAGAGAGGAAGACGGCTTCGATGTCCTGTGGATTTAAGCCTTGTTCCTTCAAGGCCTGCAGCAACAACAGGCGCGTTGAGTGATGCCCAGTGTCGAACAATAGCGGGCCATATCCATCGACCAAGATCAGGACGATGGAAGAAAAGCCAAAGAATCCATCCTTGAAGCTTAGGCTGTTTCCCTCAACCAGTGTGTGGTGCCTGATAGGCATAAATTACTCCTGCTAACGTCCGAGGGAGCTGGAACAAAAGACCCTTGAAACAATTATCAATAAACATATCAATAATATAGCTTCTTTAGCTATTCTATTCAAATCGACTATTGTGATTCTCTACGAACCCTCAATAGACATCAGGGTTTACACTGATATTTTGCATCTATGCTTGCGGATCAGATATTATTGATAATACTATTGATTTTGTAAATCTACCCACTTATGCTGTGTAATGAGCAGCAGTCACACGCCCGACAGGAGGGAACATGCGTTTGTTCAAATTAATGGTGGCGGGGCTAGCAGTCGCGCTTTCAACATCGGTTGCTCAGGCCGAAACGTGGCAAATGGCTACGCCTTATCCAGAGTCTAATTTTCACACTAAAAATGTCTTGCAGTTCGTCAAAGATATCGACATAGCGACTGAGGGCAAGCTGCAAATCAAGGTCCATTCGGCGGGCTCACTGATCAAGCATCCAGAGATCAAGAACGCCGTTCGCTCACGCCAGATCCAGATAGGGGAGTTCTTCATCTCCATACTGGCCAACGAAGGCCCGATCTACGCTCTGGATTCAGTTCCATTCGTCGCATCTTCGTTCGCAGAAGCGCGCCAACTGTATCAGGCCTCCAGGCCTGAACTCGAAAAACAACTAGGCAAACAAGGCATCAAAGTTCTATATTCAGTTGCGTGGCCACCACAAGGACTTTACGCTGACCGCCCGATCGAGAAGGTGGCAGACTTAGAAGGCTTAAAATTCCGGGTATACAACTCGCAGCTCGCCCGACTGGCACAACTCGTCGGTGCCGTGCCTGCGCAGGTTGAGGTTCCGGATCTCGCCCAAGCATTTACAACCGGACGTGTGAACGCGATGCTCACCGCCACATCGACGGGGGTGGACAGCAAAGCTTGGGATTACCTCAAATACTTCTATGACGTAAAGGCTTATTTGCCCAAGAACATCGTCGTCGTCAACCAAAGTCTGTTCGACGCGCTCGATCCTTCGGTGCAGCAGGCGGTTCTGAATGCCGCAGCCGCAGCAGAGACACGCGGATGGGAAATGGCTGAAGCCGATCACTTGGCAAAAAAACAGGTATTGATTGACCAAGGGATGCGCGTCAGTGATGGCAGCAATGCACTGAATACCGAACTGCACAAGATCGGTGGCCAGATGGCTGATGAATGGAGCAAAAATGCTGGCGAAGTCGGTAAACAGGTGCTTGATGCTTACAAGCCAAAATAGCTAGGCTGCCTAAATGATACGCAACGCTCTCGACGCTATCTACAAGATAAGCGGCGGCTTGGCCGCCGCTTCAATTGTTGCAATAGTTCTAATCGTCTTCGGGCAGGTCATGCTGAACATCATTGATTATTTAGCCAAGATGATGCTTGGAAAAAGCATCGGCTTGCTGATTCCATCCTATACATCCTTATCTGGGTACGGCCTGGCATTTGCGACCTTTCTGTCCCTGGGACTTGGCCTACGCAAGGCCGTGCACATTCGGGTCACGCTCGTGGAATCACGTCTGCCCAGATCAGCTCGCCGGTTCACACTGATCATGATCTCACTGATCGCGGTGATGGTCGGGATACTATTTACCTATAGCTTGGCTTTGCTGGCATTTCAATCCTATTCATGGGGTGATCGTGGTACCGGATTGCTAAAGGTGCCGCTCTGGATTCCGCAATCTATACTATGTATCGGTATGACGGTATTTCTGATCGCTGCCCTGGACACGCTGATTGAGGTCTTACGTCACGGTCATAGCAATGCACTAGATGCCCAAAGCAATGCAGAGGAAGGCATCTGATGTCAATCGCATTCACAGCAGTCATCCTCGTTGGCACACTATTCGGTAGCCTGGCAATCGGCCTGTGGGTTTCGGTGGCTTTATTTGTGACCGGCCTCATCGGAATCCTGTTGTTCTCCAGCGCCCCCATCGCTGACGTTCTCGCCACCAACATCTGGAGCTCATCGACTGAATGGTCCTTGGCTGCCCTTCCCTTGTTTATCTGGATGGGAGAAATTCTCTTTCGTTCCCGCATGTCCAAGGACTTGTTCACCGGCTTGGCACCCTGGATGCGCTCGGTACCAGGAGGGCTAGGCCATGTCGGCATTCTCGCTTCGGGCATATTTGCCGCAGTCAGTGGGTCTTCTGCGGCGACCTGCGCAACAGTCGCCAAAGTGGCCGTGCCCGAGCTCAAGTCCCGTGGCTACGATGAGAGTCTAATATTGGGAACAGTCGCCGGTTCAGCGACATTGGGATTATTGATTCCACCATCCATCATCATGATTGTGTACGGCGTCGCAGCCGATCAATCCATTGCACGTCTGTTTATCGCTGGCGTGCTACCCGGATTAGTCGTCATTGCCCTATTCATGAGCTATGTCGCGCTGCAGTCAATGACAGGGCGGGCAAAAACACCGCCCAAGGATCCGCCGACGACATTTATACAAAAGCTGCAGGCGTCCAAAACGCTATTACCCGTCGTGCTACTGATTGTTGGCGTCATGGGTTCCATTTATCTGGGGCTCGCGAGTCCCACTGATTCGGCAGCAGTCGGTGTTGTACTGGCATTGTTGATGAGCTGGTGGTTTGGTGATCTGAACTGGAGAACCTTCAAGGAGGGTCTGCTCGCTGCCACACTGTCTTCGTCAATGATTGCATTCATTCTTGCAGGGTCTGCTTTTCTGACGCTCGCGATGGGGTATTCGGGCCTACCCGCTACCATCGCACAGTGGATCACTGGCATGGGGATGAGCCACTACATGCTATTGGCGGCGCTCACTGTCTTCTTTATTATCATGGGTTGCTTTTTAGACGGAATCTCGATCGTCGTCCTGACAACTGCAGTTCTATTACCAGCAGTCCAGGCCTCCGGTATTGATACCATCTGGTTTGGCGTGTATTTGGTGTTGGTAGTGGAAATAGGACAATTGACCCCACCCGTTGGGCTGAATCTATTTGTTTTGCAGGGTATGTCTGGACGCGACATCGTATTCATATCCAAAGCCGCCTTCCCATTTTTTCTTATGCTGATTCTCGCGGTCATAATCTTTACTATCTTTCCAGACATTGTAATGATCCTGCCCAGAATGATGTACGGAAACTGAGCCACGAAGCCAAGGTAGTCGACCTTGGGCGCAATACTTAACTCTCCATCCGATACAGCCCCGCATGTTCCCGAATAGCATATCGATCCGTCATCCCTGCGATATAGTCAGCAATCACACGCGCCTGGGCTACGGGGTCCTCACGCCGATACTCATCCGCCAGCAAACGCGGATCCTCCAGAAATGCCACAAACAGTTCCCGCACAATCCGACGCGCCTTATTCATCATGCGCAACACTTGATAGTGACGATACAGATTAACAAGCAGGAATTTTTTCAGGGCATCGGCCTGCACCCGCAACGCATCGGAGAACGCAGCCAGCGGCGGACATGTGCGTACCTCATCAACGCTGCCCGGGCCATATTGCCGAATGCGCGCCATCGTCGTGTCGGTCAGATCCCGGACCAGCGTGTTGATCATGGCCCGAATCACCTCGGCCACCAGACGTTTTTGTTCAACGTTCGGATAGCGGCTGTGTACCTGCGCATAATGCGCCGAGAAAATCTCTAGGTGCAGCAACTGATCCACCGTGATCAGCCCCGAGCGTAAGCCATCATCAATATCGTGATTGTTATACGCAATCTCATCGGCCAGATTCGTTAACTGTGCCTCCAGCGATGCCTGCGTGCGATTCACAAAGCGCTCGCCCACATCGCCCAGCACACGCGCATGGCTCATCGAGCAATGCTTGAGGATCCCCTCACGCGTCTCGAAACACAGGTTCAGCCCGTTGAAGGCGGCATAACGCTCTTCCAATTCATCGACGACCCGCAGACTCTGCAAATTATGTTCGAATCCGCCAGCCAGTGGCACCCGCTCGCGCAGACAGGCATTCAACTCATCCTGGCCAGCATGCCCAAACGGCGTGTGCCCAAGATCATGGGCCAGCGCAATCGCCTCGACCAAATCCTCGTGTACCGCCAGATTACGCGCCAACGAGCGTGCAATTTGCGCCACCTCGATACTGTGCGTTAGGCGGGTTCGAAATAGATCGCCTTCGTGATTCAGGAATACCTGGGTCTTGTATTCCAAGCGCCGGAACGCTGAACAATGCACGATCCGGTCCCGATCACGCTGAAATGCATTGCGTCCGGCAGGCGCCTGCTCGGTATATCGGCGGCCACGTGAGGACTCGGGATGGCACGCATAGGCAGCCAGTTCGCGCATCGTCAAACACCCTGTCCGACCGAGATACGCGCGAGAATGGTTTCAAGCTGCGCATCGGGCACCACATCCACCTGGGCACGACCCAGTTCGGGAAGGAGTACAAAACGAAACACCCGCCCTTCTGTTTTCTTGTCTACCCGCATAAGATCCAGCCAGCGCTGCGCCCCCAGATCTGGTGCCTGGGTCGGGCAGCCTATTGCCTTCACCAATGCACGCACCCGTGCCACGATCGTGCGATCCAAACCATGCACCTGTGCCGATAGCTCTGCCGCCAGCACCATGCCACAGCCAACCGCTTCGCCGTGCAACCACTGTCCATACCCGAGGCCTGACTCGATGGCATGGCCGAAGGTATGGCCGAAATTCAAGATCGCTCGTACCCCTGACTCGCGCTCGTCCTGGGACACCACCTGAGCCTTGATCTCGCAGGATCGCTTGATCGCATGATGTATCGCCTGCGGCGCCAGCGCGCGCAAGGCATCGACGTTCTCTTCGCACCAGGCGAAAAATGTTGCGTCAGCAATCATCCCGTACTTAATCACCTCGGCCAGTCCCGCAGAGATCTCTCGTGCCGGCAAACTGGCCAGCACATCCGTATCGATCTCGACGGCTAACGGCTGATAGAAGGCGCCGATCATGTTCTTGCCCAGAGGATGGTTGATCGCGGTCTTGCCGCCCACCGAGGAATCCACCTGTGCCAACAGCGTCGTGGGTACTTGGACAAAACGCACACCACGCATATAGCAAGCTGCCGCAAAGCCACATATATCCCCCACCACGCCACCACCCAGCGCCACCAATACCGCCTTGCGATCCAGTTGGTGTCCCAGCAGGCGATCAAAAATCAGATTTAAGGTATCCCAGGTTTTGTAGGCTTCGCCATCGGGCAGATCGATGAACACGAGTGGCTTGGCTGTGGAGGCGAGCGCCTGCCGGACGCGTTCCCCATACAGCGAGCTAATTGTGGTGTTACTCACGACGACAATGGCTGTGGCATTGCCTGGGATGCTGTGAGCAAGCGCATCCAGCCTTCCTGCCGCAATATGGATGGGGTAGGATCCGCCTGGCGTGTTGACCGTAACAATATTCATATGTATCAATGCGTCTCAGGTTCTATGTGTATCGAATTCTTTTAAATAAGACAGTAAGCTGCGCACGACCTGTGTTATCGGCACCGCTCCGGTATCCAGTATCACGTCAGCGACTTCCTCGTAGAGCGGTTCGCGCTGGGCGAGCAAATCAATAATGCGCTGACGCGGATCGCTGGATTGGAGCAAAGGACGTGTGCGATCACGAGCGATGCGACGAAACAACTCATCAACACTGGCGCGTAAATACACCACTATGCCGCGCTCTTTGAGGATGCGGCGATTCTCGGGTGCCAGCACCGCGCCCCCGCCTGTGGCAATCACCATCCCTCTATAGCGCGAGCATTCATCGAGCAGCGCACTTTCGCGTCGGCGAAACCCAGCCTCGCCCTCAATGTCGAAAATAACGGCCACACGCACCCCACAACGCGCTTCTATCTCGTGATCCAGGTCAAGGAACTGACGATCCAACAGATGCGCCAACTGCCTCCCGATGGTGGTCTTGCCCGCACCCATCATTCCCACCAGGATAATCGAGCACGGCGCATCATCGCCCGTTGTATCGGATCGCAAATTAGTGAAACTCGCAGTGCTATGTATGGGCATGGCAGGAATAGAAGCGTTCATTTACTGTATTATCGCATCAGCAGCACAGTCGCTCACGATGATGCTCGCATCATCTGCTTACATTGACCCGGCACGTATTTGGCGGCTTGGTCGCGCTTGGGCTTAAAATCTTTCCTGATGAGTTCCTCCAAACAAACTTCCCAAAAGTCAGCGCCTTCCCGCTCTTGGCTCTCGCGATTTTTAATTAAATTCGTAGCGCTTGTTGCGGGCCTGGGTTTATGCGGCGTGCTGCTCGGCACATTAGCCCTCGCCCTGGCATGGCCTAATCTTCCCGACCTAAGCGCAATGATCGACTATCGGCCACGTGTGCCGTTGCGAATTTATAGTGCGGATCAGGTATTGATCGGCGAATTCGGTGAAGAACGACGTAATATCCTGCGCTTTGACGAGATCCCGGACATCATGAAGTCCGCCATCCTCGCCGCCGAGGATGATCGCTTCTATCAACATGGTGGCATTGACTGGGCGGGCGTGCTGCGCGCTGCGCTCGCCAACACCATCAAAATGTCCAAGACCCAGGGCGCCAGCACGATCACGATGCAGGTCGCACGTAATTTCTACCTGTCCTCAGAGAAAACCTACACCCGTAAGTTCTACGAACTGCTCCTCACGTTCAAAATCGAGGCAACGCTCTCCAAGGATGAAATCCTGGATTTGTACATGAACCAGATTTTCCTGGGTCATCGCGCATACGGCTTTGCCGCCGCGAGCCGTGCCTACTTCGGTAAACAACTCGGGGAAATCACTGCGGCAGAAGCCGCCATGCTGGCGGGTATTCCCAAGGCCCCATCGCGTTTCAATCCAATTTCAAATTTCTCGCGCGCCAAGTCCCGACAGGCGTACGTATTAGGGCGCATGCGTAGCCTGGGCTATCTGACCGAAGACGAATTCCAGCGGGCCACCGCACAGGAAATCGTCATCAAATCGTCTCCGGGCACACCGACAGGGCGCTACACCGTACATGGTGAGTACCCTGCCGAGCTCGCACGTCAACTGCTCTACGGTGTGTACCAGGATGATATCTATTCACGTGGATTTAACATCTACACCACGATTGACTCCAAGGGCCAAGAGGCAGCCTACCAGTCGCTGCGCGAGGGCGTTCTGGACTATACGCGGCGCTCACCCTATCCAGGCCCCGAAGAAACCATCCCCCTGCCGGCAAATATCGAAAACCAACCTGAGGCGCTCAACACGCTACTCGATGAATTGCAGGAAAAATATCCAGATAATGGCGACTTGCTCACAGGCATCGTCTTGTCTGCCAGCCCAACCGAGGTCAAAATCGCCCGTTCCGCCACCGAAATCATTGCGGTGACGGACAAACGCGCATTGCGTATTGTCGCGCGCGGCCTCACGCCCAAGGCCAGCGCCAAGGTACGTATCCAACGCGGCTCAGTTGTCTATGTCCACCAGCATCCAGAGTACTGGGAGTTGCTCAACAAGCCCACTGTCCAAGCCGCGCTCGTCTCTCTGCGCGCCCAGGACGGCGCGATCCAGACAATGGTTGGGGGGTTCGACTTCGAAGAGGGCAAGTTCAACCGGGTGACGCAAGCCTGGCGCCAGCCCGGCTCGGCATTCAAGCCCTTTATTTATGCATCGGCGCTTGAACGCGGCCTCACACCGGCGACACAAATCTCTGACGAACCCTTCTCTCTGACTGCCGAGCAGACTGGCTCCAAGCCCTGGAACCCAAAAAATTACGGCCGCAGCTACGAGCCGATGCTGACGATGCGCCAAGGTTTGTATAAATCAAAGAACATGGTATCGATACGTATCATGCAAGCCGTCGGCCCCAAGTACGTGCAGGACTACGTCACACGTTTCGGTTTTGACCGCTCGCGCCAGCCTGCTGTCTTGCCGCTAGCGCTGGGCGCGGGTAGCGTCACACCTTTACAACTAGCCGGAGGCTTTACCGTGTTCGCCAATGGCGGCTATCGCGTGCCCCCCTATCTGATCGACCACGTCACGGACAGCAGTGGAAAGGTCATCATGCGCGCACGACCGACGATTGCAGGTGACGTCGCAGCACGCGCGATCGACCCACGCACCGTTTATGTCATGAATGATCTGATGCGAGGCGTCGCCACCTATGGTACAGGCGCACGGGTGCACCGCGAGCTCAAGCGCGACGATATTGGCGGTAAGACCGGCACCACCAACGATTCACAGGACGCCTGGTTTGCGGGCTTTAATCCAAAGCTGGTTGCCGTCGCCTGGATGGGCTATGACCAGCCCCGCTCCTTAGGCCAGAGCGAGACAGGGGGCGGCGCCGCTTTGCCTATTTGGCTAGGTTATATGAAGGAAGCGCTGGCCGATCAGCCGCAAATCCCCCCTGGACCCATGCCCAGTGGGCTGAATCGGATCGATGGGGACTTTTACTTTAGCGAATTTCCACCGGGTACTGCCGTCGCGCGCGTCGGCCTGCCAGCGCCTGGTGATGCGTTCAGCCCCACAACGCCCGATGGCATTGGCGATTTGTTGAACCAGCTTAGTGGGGGCACAGCGACAGACAATGCCGATGCGGCCCAGCCCGCCACCACTCACCCTGTCAAGGTACCATTCTGATGATCCACTTCCCTTTGCGCACCGGTTTATGCGTGCTTGGCACCAGCAGTATTCTGATGCTCGCCGCCTGCGGCCAAAAAGGGCCGCTGACCATGCCGTCAACCCCGCCACCTGCGGCGCCCGATGCCACCCTCACCACCCCACCCACCGTTTCACCGGCGCCCACCATCCCGACACCCAAAACACCATGACTGTCTCCCCGCAGTTTGAGTACAAAAACGGCATTCTCCACGCAGAGGACATTCCACTCTACGAGCTGGCAGAGCGCTATGCAACGCCGCTATATGTTTATTCCAGGCAGGCATTACGCCAAGCCTGGGAGCGCTACGCGCAGGCCATCATGGGGCGCAATGTACTGGTCTGCTACGGCATGAAGGCCAATTCCAATCTGGCTGTTCTGCAAGAGTTCCAGCGCCTGGGAGCAGGGTTCGACATCGTCTCGGGTGGCGAGTTGGCCCGTGCCCTCAAGGCGGGCGCGCAGCCTGAACTGATTGTCTTTTCAGGCGTAGGCAAACAAGCTTGGGAAATCCGTGCGGCACTCACCGCCGGCATCAAATGCTTTAACGTCGAATCAAGCGCCGAGCTGGAACGTCTTGCAGATATTGCCCACGAGATGGGCGTGCGCGCACCCGTATCCCTACGCGTGAACCCCGATGTCGATGCCCATACCCACCCCTATATTTCGACAGGCCTGAAGGAGAACAAGTTCGGCATCGCCATCGAGGCCGCCCCTGCGCTCTACCATCAGGCGATGCAATACCCAAGCCTGGAGGTCATCGGTGTGGATTGTCACATCGGCTCCCAGATCCTCGAGATCGCGCCCTACCTGGATGCACTGGACAAGCTCCTGACGCTGATCACCCATCTGGCCGAGCAAGGCATCGTGCTCAAACATCTGGATCTGGGCGGCGGACTAGGCATCCGCTACACCGACGAGACGCCCCTCACCCCATCAGAACTTCTTGACCCGGTCTTTGAGGTGCTGAACGCGCGTGGGTTCGGGCATCTGCAGATCATCCTCGAGCCGGGGCGCTCTCTGGTTGGCAACGCTGGTATTCTCCTGACTCGTATCGAATACCTCAAGCACACCGAGGTACGCGACTTTGCGATTGTCGATGCCGCAATGAATGACCTGATGCGTCCCGCACTGTACGAGGCATGGCACGATGTTGAGCCTGTCGAGCCACATCACAATGCCCCGACACGCACCTACGACATCGTCGGGCCGATCTGTGAAAGCGGTGACTGGTTGGCGCGTGGACGCACACTGGCACTCGAGCAAGGGGACTTGCTCGCCATCATGTCCGCTGGCGCCTATGCCTTTTCCATGGCCAGCCAATACAATACGCGCCCGCGCGCCGCCGAGGTGCTTGTCGATGGCGCCCGCGCACACCTTATCCGCTCACGTGAAAGGCTGCAGGATCTGTATGCATCCGAGCACCTGCTCGACACGGTCTGATCAAAGCAGGCGCAACTTTAATTTGCCCCAGCTATAAACATCACGATTAGGTTGCCGTTAAACACTCTGTATCTTTTTGCTGCTTACAATGGGTGTCAATTTTCTACATGTTGTTTAGGTCGAAGTGGCCAATAAAAATTTATTCACCTCTTTTGGCAATAAATCGCCCGTCCAGGGCGGGCGTATCGCGTATTTTTCGTCGTACTTTCTGATCCCACTCGCCATTATCTTAAGCATAATGGCGGCCGCCCTGACACTGAAGGCACTGTATCCGCAAACCCATGGCCAAGTGCTATCGATCCACGCCTTGGCGGATGTGGCCTCCGCCGAGCGCGACCCACTCAGGGCGCTCGAACGGCTAGAAGCTAGCCCTGCCCGGTTTTCCCAACCCGTCCCGACCGGCTTATCCTGGTTGCTGATCAATATCCCACCAGGCCATGCCGATGCCAACGAAGTACTCATCGTACCTTCAGCCTACATTGCACAGCTAAGTTGCTGGTTAGCCCCGTCGCTCGAGCTGCTTGGCGAGTCAGACCGAATCAGCTCGGTCGGCGAAGTTCGCCAGGTCAAGCTGGGCTTTGGGATTAGCCTAAATGGAATTGCGCGCCCAAACCAGATCCTGTGCGCCAGCGATTTAGCCTTGCCCGACGTGATGGTCGCCCAACTGTGGCCACGCACCGAACTGACTGCTGCGGTCACGCGATTTTCTCGGAGTATTGGCATACTCGAGGGCGGCTTACTGACGCTTGCACTATTTCTAGGCATTATTGCCATTACCACGCGCGAATGGACCTATATTCTGCTGGCAGCCTGGCTAGTGGGTAATCTGCGAGTGGGTGCCTGGCTGATGGGCTGGGACACCCAATGGCTGGGCTATGCCATTCCTGCACAAAGCTTACCCGGTATCCGTAAATTCACTGTGGTGATTTACTATCTGCTTACCTACAGTTTATTCACCCAACTCTTCAAATCAAGCCTAAGCCTCACCACCTATACCCGGCTACAGACTATTGGCCACTGGAGCGCAGGCGCGCTGCTCGTGGCAGCCCTTGTCCTGCCTTACCAATGGTTCCAACCTGTCATATTCCTGGCCGTCTGGATGAGCTCTGGTTTGATTGCCGTCACCCTGGTCTACGCGCTCGGTCGCATCCACTCCAGAATATGGTTGTGGCACATCATCGGGCTGTTGGTGGCTGTACTGATCATGCTTTTGGGTATTGTGCTGGTTGGATTCGGTCATCAGGACGCGATCGATATCTTTTGTGGCACGATTGTTTTGCTCATCACCAATATTATGGTGACGCTATCGGGGGCCGAACACACGCGCGAGGAGCGACGCAACCACATCCGTGAGCGCAACGAACTGATTGCCGCCGATACCCTAACGCCTTTTGGCTTATTTTCGCTCAATTCGGCCGGGGTCTTCGAACACATGAACGGCACCATGCGTCAAGCGCTGGAAATAGACCCACAGGACGCACTACACGCGTCTTGCTGGACAGACTATTTCGAGGCGCAGGACTGGCATCAGATTATCGCCACGACGCAGGCTGGCAAAGAAACCCAAATCGACCTCATTAACCACGCGGATACGCCTGCGCGCAGCTTTTCCTTACGCGCCACCCGGGTGGGCAGTCATATCGAGGGCTCCGTCCAGGATATCAGCGCACGGACAGAAACCCTTCGCAAGCTACGCCTGATGGAGGATAGCGATCCGCTTACCAACTCCCTGAGCCGGCGTGGCATCGAAGCCGCCACCGATCAAGCGATTACTGAGCTCGCCGCCACCGGGGCCCCCTGCGCACTGGCCTACCTGAATCTGGATCACCTCAAACGGATCAACGATATGTTCGGCCATACTGCAGGCGATGAGCTGCTGCAAATAGTCAGCGAACGAATCTACCATTCACTCAATGAGACTCAGAAAATGGGCCACATCGGCAGTGACGAGTTCGTGATCCTGTTTCCCAATACCAAGGCCAGCGATGCCCAGAAAATCTGCCGAGATATCCTCGAGAGCCTTAATTCAGCTGCATTGTACGTAGGCAGCCGCGCCTTCCAGCTCAAGAGCGCCATGGGAATTATCGATGTTCACGCCAAGATGAACGCCAAGGACGCCATCTCGGCTGCGAGTCGCGCATGCCGTGAGGCGCGTAAAAATCACCGCGATGTCATGCTGTACGAGGACAACGCCAGCGAGCTATTCGAGCATACCGAAGAGTTGCGCATATTTGATCAGCTAGAGGGTGGATCGCCACCACGCGACCTCTACCTAGAGATGCAACCCATTCTGTCTTTGAAGCATCCTTTGCAGACCCTGAACTTTGAGGTGCTGCTACGGGTGCGACAGACGAACGAGACGCGCATTAGTACCGCCAAGATCATCCAGGCCGCCGAGGACAGCGGCATGATCAGCATTATCGACAAATGGGTATTTTCAACCACGCTGGACTGGATAGCACGCCATCACGAGCAGCTCGAGCATTCACGCGTGATCAACGTCAACTTAAGCGGCGTATCATTAAACGATGATTTATTTATAGACGCTTTGTTTGCCATCCTCAATCACCACCCCCAGTTCACACGCAGGCTGTGCGTCGAAATCACTGAGGGAGTTGCCCTGCAGGATCTTGAGCGCACGCGCCAGTTCATGCGCCGCTTACAGCGTATGGGCGCCCGCGTCGCTCTTGATGATTTCGGTGCAGGTTACACATCCTTCTCTTACCTGAAAGCGCTACCTGCGGACACAATCAAGATCGACGGCTCGCTCATTCGCGACATGCTCTCGAGCAAGTCAAATATCGCGATCGTCGGCACAATCGTAGAGCTTGCACACAACCTGGGCATGGAGTGCATCGCCGAATGGGTCGAGGATATCGCCACACTCGAGGCGCTGTCCGATATGGGTGTGGACTACGTGCAGGGATTTATCGTGTCGGCTTCACGCCCGCCCACTGATATTCTGGCCTGTAGCTCAGTGCTGGATTTGGTTGATAGCGCCGAAGCACGACGCTTTATTGAAGTACTGGGTGCCAAGCGCCTGGGCTGAGCCGCCCAGGCGTATCACTTACGTGCCTATGCCTACTACAGCTCACCGTACGAGTGCAGGCCCGAGAGAAACATATTCACGCCAAGAAAGGCAAAGCTCGTCACGAGCAAGCCGCCCAGTGCCCAGTAAGCCGCCATCGTGCCGCGCAGGCCCTTCATCAGGCGCATATGCAACCAGGCCGCATAGTTAAGCCAGACGATCAATGCCCAGGTTTCCTTGGGATCCCACTGCCAGTAAGTTCCCCAGGCATCTGCCGCCCAGAGCGCACCAAGAATTGTCGCCACCGTAAAGAAGGCAAAGCCCACTGCAATCGCGCGATACATAATATCGTCAAGGATCTCGAGGGAGGGCAGCCGCTGGGCAATCGGTCCACGCATCGCCAGAATACTGCCGACAATCAAAGCGCCAAGACCGAAATACAGCATCCAGGTCGCAGAGACTTCCTTGGAGCCAAATATTAGCGGCTCGGCGCATAGCACCGCCCCCAACACAAAGACTGGGGTCAACTGGCGCCAACTGCGAGTTTGACCGTGCTCTTTGACCAGGTAAGCAAAGCCGACCATGGCCGCCAGACTAAACGTGCCGTAACCAATGAAATTGGCTGGGACGTGCAGCTTCATCCACCAGCTCTTGAGCGCGGGGACCAATGGCTGGATCTGATAGGCGTCGCGCGTAAACGAATACCACAGCAAGAACACCACTGCCGAGCTGACCACCAACAGCACAAAGCCGCCTAGCGCGCGCGTTGCATAGCGGCGCTCGTAATAGAGGTAGAACAGGGCCGTAATCAGACAAAACAGAACAAAGACTTCGTAGAGATTGCTAACGGGAATGTGGCCGATATCCGGGCCCAGCAAATGCCCTTCGCGCCAGCGAACCAGCAAGCCTGTCACCCCCGCGTAGACCGCGCCCCAGGTGAGGAAGCTTCCGACCCAGGCGGCTGTGTCGCTTACGAAACCAATCCAATAGCTGACCGTCGCGAGGACGAATAGCGCGCACATCCACAAAATTGCGGATTGGGAAGAGATCAGATACTTAAGCAGGAATGTCGTCTCGGAACGCGATAAATCCCCCTGCAATAAGGCCCCGGTCGGACTATATAGCCAGATTGCCAACAACGCTGTCAGGCCACTGGCAATCATCACCGTGCGCAGCGGTCGCCAGAGCCAGGCCATCCAGCTGAACAGGCCGACTGCACAGACTAAAATGAGCTTTTCGTAGTAGTCCATATACTGGCCATATGTGCCCAGCACATAAGCTGCTCCGGCTACCAATGCGATAAAAAAGCCTATATCAGTCCAGTCTGGGCGACCGCGTAACAGACGGCGATCACCAGTCGCGGACATGGCCTCGTCCCACAAGGGCAGGCCTGAACGAACAACGGATTCAGTCATAAAATACCTCTATCAGGCAAACAGACGATGCAGAGCGGCGCGAAGTCGCTCGAACTCATGCGTGAAATCGAGTGTGCGACGCTGTGAAGTCATCGCCGCGAGCACATCACTACCCGCGCCGTCGTCCTTGGGTCGGATCCAGACCCAAACGCGGCGCTCGCGGATATAGAACATCGAAAATACACCTATAACCAACAAGAGGCAACCTAGGTATACCGTCGTTTTACCGGGGCTACGAGCAACCTGAAAGACACTCGCCTGGATCTGCTCGAAGCCGCTCAGTTGTAGAAACACAGGCGCTGGATAATCCGGTAGGTTTGCCAGCGCCAGGATCGCCAAACGCATCCAGTGATTTGCGCGCTCGGCACCCGGGCCATCCACGTCCACTGGTGGGCGGCCCGCCTGTTCATGCATTACATCTCGTAATTGCCCCAGGCTTAACTGAATCATTGGCACGGCAAAATTCATGATCTTTTCGCGCTCGGACTCGGGGGCCTGTTCTAGTATGCCGTTAAAGCCGCGGTGTGAAAAAGTCTGTAGCGCGCCCTGTGCTGCTTTAAAGAGCAACTCGCGCTGCTCACCCTCGGGGGCACTAGACTGCGCGAAACGACGCGCGGCCTCTTCGCGCAAAGCCGGGCTGTTTAGCGCGGCACGCAACTGCATGAATTCCTCTAGGGTCCCCTGCTTATCAGCAGGCATCCGCACGTAGCGATAGGCCTGAGCGGGGTTATCACGCATCCCCGCGAGAAATACCGGGAAATCGTCGAGCATCAGCGGCAACATGTAATTCGTATATTCGTGCGACTGGCCATCCGCACCGGTCAGACGATACTGAACGCTGGGCCCTACGTTACGCAGGTCTTCGTTACGCGCTCGCGCAGCGCTACCTGTAACCGCCGCCACCTGAGTGATCATATCCTTAGGCTGCAAAGACTCGGCACTTGCCAGGTTTTCGACGTTAATCACGCGCAGCCCGGTAAAGTCGACCTTTAGCGACGTACCTGCGTCAGGCAAACTGCCCGCCTGCCCGACGACACCCTCTAAGGAAGCGGGTGTCGCATCAGCGCCCGACAGCGGCCAGGCACGAAAGCTTAGATGACTGCCCCCATCATCGAAGCTCGACTGGTAGATTGTTACCCCCCGATAATGCAGGGGCTCATTGACCTTGATCGTCTGGTCAAAGACATCACCACTTACCAAGTCCGTCACCTGGACGTCACTTTGGAAATTGCTCGGCATGCCGGTATCGTAATAATCAACCGAGAATTTCTTGAGCTTTATAGCAAAAGGCAGTGGCTGTAACAGCACACCTTCACCCACCGAGACGATGCCCATGCTGCTCTGTTTGCCATCGGGCACCAACATATTGGCGCGAAAGCTTGGATTGCGCGCCGACAGCCTGCCGGATGCCGGCACGTCAGCGATCAACATATTGTCTGTTACTGGCACCTTGTCGAACAACCAGGTCTGAATGCGCACCGGCATCTCGCTATCGAGCAAGCCGCCCACGCAGATCACGACGATCGCCACATGCGTAAAGATATAGCCCAGGCGATTGGCACTGCCCTTTTTGGCCGCCACCATAAAACTGTCGCCATCCTCGCGCACACGATAGCGATAACCTTGTTGGCGTAGCAGTTGTCCAACCTTATCACGGGTGGGCACCGGACCATCCGATGCCGTAAGCTCTACCCGATGAGGAAAGGCGCGCAGGCTGCTGCCGCGGATATATTCGCGGAAAGTTCGCGCATCACGGATCATCTTGGGTGAATTGCGCACGACGCATACCGAAGTCGAAAAGACCAGGAACGTCATGATCAGCAAAAACCACCAGCTATTGTAGATATGCCAGAGTGAAAAACGATCAAACACGGCAAACCAGAATGGGCCGAACTGATCAATATAAACATTCGCAGCCTGATTCTGCGGCAATATTGTACCGATCAGGCTTGCCACACAGATGAACACAAGCAGGCTGATAGCAAAACGCATCGAGCCCATTAGCTCAATCACATCGGCGCCGCGTATGCGGTTAGGGAGGGATAACTTCACAGCCTCAACTTCAAAAAAAGGGGGATCGCTGACGCGTGCCCCCTAGTTCAAGATTCAATAATCAAACGATACACTGCTTTATGCACTGAGGCTTGTATAACCCCTTATTTAGTGCAGGCACCCGAGCATCGTTACCGCGCCCTAACGCAACCCGGCTGCGTAGTCCGCCACAGCGGCGATGTCCTTATCGGACAAGCGGCCTGCGATGTCGCTCATCATTTCAGCATTGGCACGATCGCCACTGCGAAAGATCTGGAGTTGCTCAACCAAATATTCAGGATGCTGCCCCGCCAAACGCGGGAACTCGCCCGGTATACCCGCACCGTTCGCAGAGTGGCAGGCCGCACAGGCTGGCACAGCACGATCGGTCAGACCTGCACGCCAGATAAGTTGGCCGCGATCCATCGTCGCCTCATTGGTCGCGGTCGCTGCAGTCTTGAGATCAAGCGGTTGTTGCGACAGGTAATAGGCAATATTTTGGATATCCTCGGGGGTCAGCGGTGCCGCCATGCTAGTCATAATCGTGTCCACGCCGCCTTGGCCGCGACGTAGCGGTGCCTTATCGCCCTTGGGCTGGAAATCCAGCAGTTGCTTGGCGATGTATTCGTGAGCAAGCCCAGACAAATTTGGATTGACTGGAATGGCGCTATTGCCTGCAGCACCATGACAGCTTGCACAGGCCAGCACGCCTCGTGCCATATCACCGTTGGCATACAGCTGCTCGCCCTTGGCGGCATCCGGTTTGGCCACGGCGACATCAGCGGCCAAGGCCGCACCCGTCAGGGCAACGCCCGCAAAAACCAGGCTGGTAGTCACTACGATAGTAGAAAGCACACGCTTCATGAAGTCCTCGACGATCGCTATTCGACATGGCGCGGCAGGCACCACCACGTCCGCGCCACAGGTCCTGACCACCCCGCTACAGGACACCGGCGCAACAAGTTCAATGCGAAATTATACAATAGCCGTTGACCATCACTTATTCGGATCTCACCGTGTCACTTTTGCATCGCGCCCGCTTCACGGTCTCTGCCGCCCGACTCGAGCAACTACCCGCCCCAACGACCTCAGAAGTCTGCTTCGTCGGGCGCTCGAATTGCGGCAAATCCACAGCCATCAACGTATTAACCAATCAACGTCGTCTGGCCTTCTCCAGCAAGACCCCGGGGCGCACTCGTCTGATTAACTTATTCGGTATTCCAGATCCGGTCGAAGAAGGCGCATGGCTTGGATTTTTAGTCGATCTGCCCGGTTACGGCTACGCGGCCATTAATCAAGAGGCGCGCGATGAATGGGCGGAAGTGCTGGGCGATTACCTGAGCGAGCGCACCGCCTTGGCTGGCATCGTCCTACTTGTTGATATCCGCCGTGGCGTCACGGATCTGGATCGTCGTCTGATCAATTGGATTGCACCACGCAATATCCCGGTACTTGCCTTACTCACCAAAGCTGACAAATTTCCCTACGGTCAACGCATTCGCGCTGTCGCGAAGGTGCGCAAGGACCTCGCCGATATCGGCGCACTGACCGCCCTGCCTTTTTCAGCTACCGAGCGCATCGGCCTGGAAGAAGCGACTTTGCATATCGAAAACTGGATTTCCCCAAAGGTCGTACCATGACAAATTTTCTGCCCCACACTGAATTTCCCACCACGCGTCTGCGCCGTAATCGGCGTGATGATTTTTCTCGGCGTCTGGTGCGCGAACATCGGATCAGCGTTGATGACCTGATCTATCCGGTCTTTGTCTGTGACGGCCAAGGCGTGCGCGAGCCAGTCAGCTCCATGCCTGATGTGGTGCGCCACTCGCCCGACACATTGTTAGCCATTGCCGAAGAATGCGTCTCCCTGGGCATTCCCGTCCTCGCCTTGTTTCCTTATATTGACCCGGCACTCAAGACCCCTGACGGGATCGAGGCCAGTAATCCCGACGGTCTGATCCCGCGTACGGTGGCACAACTAAAATCCCATTTCCCCGAGCTAGGCATCCTCACCGATGTCGCCCTGGACCCCTACACTAGCCACGGCCAAGACGGCATCATCGACGCTAAGGGGCAATTGCTCAACGAGGCCACGGTCGAGGTTTTGGTGCGCCAGGCGTTGGCCCATGCCCAGGCAGGGGTCGATATTGTCGCCCCCAGCGATATGATGGACGGGCGCATCGGCGCAGTGCGCCAGGCACTGGATGCGCAGCAATTGATCCACACCCGCATCATGGCGTACTCCGCCAAGTACGCCAGTGCGTTCTATGGCCCATTTCGCGATGCGGTGGGCTCAGCAGCAAGTCTGGGCGCATCCAACAAGGCGACCTATCAGATGGACCCTGCAAATCGCTTGGAGGCCCTCCGAGAGGTCGCTGCGGACATCCGCGAGGGGGCCGATATGGTGATGGTCAAACCCGGCCTGCCTTACCTGGATATTCTGCGTGAGGTAAAGGATGCCTTTGGCATGCCCACCTACGCCTATCAGGTCAGTGGCGAGTACGCGATGATCAAAGCGGCCGCTGCCAATGGCTGGCTGGATCACGACAAGGTGATGATGGAGTCCTTGCTGGCGTTCAAGCGGGCGGGCGGGGATGGAATTTTGACGTATTTTGCGATGGCGGCAGCGAAGTTGCTGAAGGCAGAGCGCTAGGAATCTGACCTGCGACGATCGTCCGCTCTTCGTGTCACCGCGTCACCGTGGCGTAGGCCTGGCGGGGACTTCTGCGGGTAGCGGCGACTTTAGGCGTGCCAGAACCCGTAGAGTCCCCGCCAGACCGCTGCAATAGATCGCTGTTCTATCGCGGCTCCGATAGCAGACGCTCAGATTTCGAAACTAGCCTGCTCCTAACACGCGATCCAGCACCTTGGAAAAATCTGCGGCCTTCATGAATCCGACCACCCGCGCGTCGGGCCGTACTTGGCCATTGCGGCCAAAGAAAATGATTCCGGGGGGGCCGAATAGATCAAAGCGCTTGAGCAGTGCGCGATCCTCGTCGCTCATGCGGGTGACATCAGCCTGCAATAACAACATCCCTGACATCTGCTGCGCGACCTGCGCATTGCTAAAGGTGAATTTCTCCATCTCCAGGCATGACACACACCAATCGGCATAAAAATCCAGCATGACCGCTCGGTTGGTCTGCGCCAAGGTGGCATCGAGTTCGGCGATTGAATTGACCCGCGTGAAACGTGCCCGGATCGCAGCGGTATCCACGGCGACGCCCGACCCGCTGCCGCTCACGCCGGTCACATTGGAGGCGGATACGGTAAACGGCGCCAGTGGCCGCAGCATATCGCTGCCACCTGCCAGCAGTCCGGCGAACTGTGCAACCGCCCACAGCACCAATATGGCTGCCAGGGTGCGCCAGACTAAGAACAAGGGGCGATCCTGGACGCCCTCTGCTGCCTCATTCACAGACGCCGCCGGGTGACGTCCACCGCCGCCCAACCAGATTGCCGTCCAGAGCGCAAAAAACACCCACCCCAGGACATAAAGACCGTCAACGAGCAATGGGCGCGCCATCCACCAGGCGGTCGCCAGCAGCATCAGACCAAACGCCGCCTTGATGCGTGACATCCACGGACCGGCCTTGGGCAGGAGCACGCCCGATGTTGCGCCCACGGCCAGCAAGAGCAAGCCTTCGCCCCAGGCCATTGCAAACAAGGACAGGCCACCAATCACGGTGTCGCCAGTTTGTGAAATAAACAGTAGCACGCCCGCCAGCGGTGCTGCCACACACGGCCCAACAATCAAGGCCGAGAGCATCCCCATGACGAATACGCCACTGGCATGGCCCCCGGGCACCTTGGCGAGACGGTTTTGCAAGGCGCTTTGCATGCCGCTGGGCACCTGGAAGGTAAAGACATCAAACATCGCCAGTGCGAACAGGGCGAGCAAAATGGCAAAGCTGCCGAGCACCCAGGGCGACTGCAGCCACGCTGCCAAGCCCGCGCCTAATAAGCCGGCGGCCACGCCCAACACGGTATAGACCAGCGACATGCCCAGGACAAAAATCACCGCCAGCCCAAAGCCACGCAGGCGGCTTGCACCCCCGCCGCGCACTCGGTGCTCGCCCGCGATGATCGCAAGCAAAATAGGCACCATGGGCAACACGCACGGCGTAAACGAGAGCAGCGCACCGAAGGCCAGGCTCAGTAAAACAATTTGCCAAATGCTCGCCTGCGACAACCACTCGGCCATGCCGGTGTCACCCAGGTTCAGTAGCGTGTCCGAAACCGTAGGCTCTGTGGCTTGCTGCACTTCATCCGTAGGCGGTGGCACGCTGGCCACAACCTGATCGCCGACAGCCTGGTAGCCGCCATCCACCGGCACCAGACGCAGGGTCTGCGTCATAGGCGGATAGCACAGCCCGGCATCGGCGCACCCCTGGCCGACTACGGTGACATTCAAAGTTTGATTCACTGCCTCCAGAGGCACCCGTAGGGTCACCTGCCGATGATAGACCTCCATATTGCGCTCGAAGGTGGGATCGTATTTGACGATGCCCTTAGGCAGGATGGGAGCGCGCTGCCAAGTTGGAAGCGGTCCCGATGCATAGGATGGGGCATCCGTGCCCGGTTCCAGACTCAATGCAGACGGGAGGTAGAGCAGTCGGGCACCAGACTCGGTGTGTATCTGCACCTCGAAGCGTTCGCGGTACATATAGTAGGCTGGCGCAATACGGTAATGCAGATCCAGTTCCAGCGGACTGCTCATCGCAGCGGTGGGGACGAAGGCGAGGGCAGGATCAAGATAGTCCTCGGCCGCCGAAGCGCTTAGTCCGAACACCATCGTCAGTACGATGACGGTCAACGCCCGCCTGGCGAATCCGATCGCACGCCGTGTGATGCGAGCGATGTCGCGCAGGGTCATGTCACGCAAGTTATTATTCCAGGGCATCAAAAATCTATTTCTCAATTTCTTAGTTAGTCCGACCTGAGTGCTGTTTGGGCAGCCACCCAATCCAGATAGGCTACGGCTCCCCCCTGGACAGACAGCACCAGGAATTCCGGTACCTCATAAGGGTGTAGCCCGCACAAACGGGCATGCAAGGCTGGCAGACAGGCGACGGTCGTCTTGAGGGTTAGGGTGAGCTCTTCGGTGCCTTCGAGCTTGTCCTGCCACATATACATGGACAGGCCCGGTGCACTAAGGTTCACACAGGCAACCAGATACTCTTCCACAAGCAGGTGAGCAATGCGCTTGGCCAGCAAGAGATCGGGTACCGTTGTGAGGACGATGACCGTATCGTTCGCGTCGACGCCCGGTTGATCGCGCAGGCCTGAGGGCTGATCGGCTAAGGGCCTATCTGATGGAATATCTGATACATTCCCGGGCATCCTGGGATCGGTGTCGCGTTCACTACTCATGTGCTGAAATCTCCGTGTTGCCAAGCATTGTAGCGAAGCCGCCATAAAAAGCGGGCCCTAAGGGCCCGCTTTGGTGTGTCCGGCATGCAAGACGTTCAGTCGGCTTCAGCGGCCTCGACTTCGGGGACACGATCAACCAGCTCCATATAGGCCATCGGTGCATTGTCGCCCTGACGAAATCCCATTTTCAGAATGCGTGTGTAGCCGCCGTTACGTTCCTTGATCCGCGGCCCAATATCGTTAAACAACTTGGTCACGATATCGCGGTCACGCAAGCGAGAAAACGCCAGTCGGCGATTAGCCAGAGTCGGTTCTTTGGCTAGATTGATCAGGGGCTCGACCACGCGACGCAGTTCCTTGGCCTTGGGCAAGGTGGTCTTGATGGCTTCGTGCTCTAGCAGAGACACGGCCATATTGCGAAACATAGCCAGGCGATGGCTACTGGTACGATTCAGTTTACGAAGGCCGCTACGATGGCGCATGATAATTTCCTAATTGAGTCTATTGCGGAGGTTTCCGCGTTAACCGGATCTTCTATCGGCAATGCCGCGGTCCGGGGGGTGAAACGGTAGCACATCCGCGCCGTGGGGAACGGATGCGCCAAGGGGTACTGAAAATCGTGTTTATGGGCGCTCGAGGCCAACTGGCGGCCAGTTCTCGAGCTTCATGCCCAGCGTCAGGCCGCGTGCGGCCAGCACTTCTTTAATTTCATTCAGCGACTTGCGACCCAGGTTCGGGGTCTTGAGGAGCTCGTTTTCAGTGCGCTGAATCAGATCACCGATATAGTAGATGTTTTCGGCCTTGAGGCAGTTGGCCGAACGCACCGTGAGTTCCAGATCGTCAACCGGACGCAGCAGGACAGGATCGATCTGCGGCGCATCGCCTGGCAATTCACCACGCGATGGGCTATTGGCGCTCTCGAGGGCGGCAAAGACCGAGATCTGATCCATCAGGATACGCGCGGACTGGCGCACGGCTTCTTCGGGTGTGATTACGCCATTGGTCTGCACGTCCAGCACCAGCTTGTCCAGGTCGGTACGCTGCTCGACGCGGGCATTTTCCACGGCGTAGCTGACACGACTGACAGGGCTAAAGGAGGCGTCCAGCACGATCTGGCCAATCGTCGCCGACCGGTCATCGGTCAAGGCGCGCACATTGCCCGGCACATAGCCACGGCCTTGCTCGACCTTGATCTGCATTTCGACCTTGCCTGCATCAGTCAGGGTCGCAATCAGATGATTGGGATTGATGATTTCAACGTCGTGCGGCAGCTCGATATCCGAGGCACGGACTTCGCCTGGACCTTGCTTGTTCAGCTGCAGGGTGACTTCGTCACGGTTATGCAGCTTGAACACAACCCCCTTTAGATTCATGAGGATATCGACCACGTCCTCGCGCACGCCAGTCAGCGTGGAGTACTCATGGACGACGCCTGTGATCTGAACTTCGGTGGGCGCATAGCCCGTCATCGAGGACAGCAGGATACGACGCAGCGCATTGCCCAGCGTATGGCCATAGCCACGCTCGAATGGCTCCATCACAACCTTCGCGTGATTTTTGCTAAGGGGTTCGACGACGATGCTGCGTGGCTTGAGAAAACCGTGTGTAGACATTTCTGTTCCTTGTTCAATACCCTCGGCTCGTTACACCGATAAGGCTGACGGGAAAACCGGCCAAGCCGGCAATAAACACTGCACAGCCCACTAACTCTGATGAGACAGTGGGCTGCAATCAAAACGTATTCGCTCTTGATTAGCGCGAATACAATTCCACAACCATGGATTCATTGATATCGCGGGCGACATCCTGACGATCCGGGGCTTGTTTGAATACGCCGGTGAGCTTGCTCGTATCGACATCCACCCACTGCGGCAGGCCTTGGCCCGTCGCTAGATCCAGCGATTCCTTGATGCGCAATTGAGCCTTGGACTTCTCGCGAATGGAAATCACATCGCCAGCCTTGACCAGCATCGATGCAATATCGGCAGTGCGGCCATTCAACTCGACCGAGCGGTGGTTCACCAACTGGCGAGCCTCTGCGCGCGTCGAGCCAAAGCCCATGCGGTATACGACGTTGTCCAAGCGACACTCGAGCAGCTGGATGAGTGTCTCGCCGGTATTACCACGGCGGCGGTCGGCCTCGGCGAAGTAGCGGCGGAATTGCTTTTCCAACACACCGTACATACGCTTGAGTTTTTGCTTCTCGCGCAACTGCACACCGTAGTCTGACGTACGCGCACCTGAGGTGCGGCCATGCTGACCTGGCTTGGATTCAAGCTTGCACTTGGAGTCCAGCGAACGGCGTGAGCTCTTGAGAAATAGATCGGTGCCTTCGCGACGCGAAAGCTTGCATTTAGGTCCAATATAACGTGCCAAGATGCTTCCCCTTAGATGCGACGGCGCTTAGGTGGACGGCAGCCATTGTGCGGCACTGGCGTAATGTCCGAGATACTGGAGATCTTGATCCCCAACGCGTTCAAGGCACGAACCGAGGATTCGCGACCCGGGCCTGGGCCCTTGATACGAACCTCGAGTGTCTTGATCCCGCACTCTTGTGCCAGACGACCGGCAGTCTCTGCGGCCACCTGAGCAGCAAAGGGCGTGGATTTGCGCGATCCCTTGAAGCCAGCACCACCCGATGTCGCCCAAGACAAGGCATTGCCCTGACGGTCCGTGATCGTGATGATGGTGTTATTAAAGGACGCGTGGACGTGCGCAATGCCGTCAGCAACGTTCTTTTTGACCTTTTTGCGTACGCGCGAAGCGCCGCTTTGTGCTTTCGCCATATTATCAGTCCTTGATTATTTCTTGAGTGAGGCCGCTGCACGACGCGGTCCCTTGCGGGTGCGTGCATTCGTGCGCGTGCGCTGGCCGCGCACGGGCAGGCCGCGTTTGTGACGCATGCCGCGATACGTGCCTAAATCGATCAGACGCTTGATAGAGAGCTGAACTTCGCGGCGTAGGTCACCTTCGACGGTAATCGTGCCGATCTGTTCACGGATCCGCTCGAGCTCTGCATCAGTAAGGTCCTTGACCTTCTTGGAGTACTCGATGCCCGACGCCTCGCAGATCTTACGAGCGCGGGTACGACCAACACCAAAAATGGCGGTCAGACCGATTTCAGCGTGTTGATGCGGCGGAATGTTGATGCCAGCAATACGGGCCATGACTGTTCCTTGTTAAATCTGTTGCGTCATGGCCATTAGCCTTGACGCTGCTTGTGACGTGGGTCTGTGCAAATGACACGCACCACGCCGTGACGTTTGATGATCTTGCAGTTGCGGCAGATCCGCTTTACTGATGCCATTACCTTCATGGTTGACTCCTAATTTCCTGTGACCGGCCGCCTATTTCGAGCGGAAAACAATTCTGGCGCGAGACAGATCATAGGGAGTGAGCTCCACTGTGACCGTATCACCCGGCAGAATCCGGATGTAATGCATACGCATCTTGCCCGATATATGGCCAAGCACGGTATGGCCGTTTTCGAGTTTGACACGGAACGTTGTGTTGGGAAGATTCTCGAGGACCTCCCCTTGCATCTGTATAACATCGTCCTTGGACATGATCTCTATCGCATAGGTAAGCCCGCACCCTTGAAATTAGCTTTCTGGAGCAGCGAATCATACTGTTGAGACATCATGTAAGCCTGTGCCTGCGCCATGAAATCCATAGCAACCACCACAATAATAAGTAGCGACGTACCGCCGAAATAGAATGGAACATTCCAGCGCATCTGCATCAGTTCAGGTAATAGACACACCAGCGTCACATAGATTGCGCCTGACAGTGTCAACCGCATGAGGATCTTATCTATATAGCGTGAGGTCTGCTCACCTGGACGAATACCCGGTACAAAGGCACCGCTCTTTTTTAGATTATCTGCTGTTTCACGGCTATTAAACACGAGCGCCGTATAAAAGAAACAGAAGAAAATGATCAACCCTGAATATAAAGTCACGTACAGCGGTTGCTGTGGCGATAATGCCGCAGCCAGGTCACCGAGCCAGCGCATGCTTGGGTTGGCCGAGAACCAGCTGGTTACGGTCGCAGGCAACAGAATGATTGACGAGGCGAAAATCGGAGGAATCACACCAGACATATTGAGCTTGAGGGGCAAGTGCGAACTCTGTCCACCATAGAGCTTATTGCCGACCTGTCGCTTGGCGTAGTTCACTGTGATTCGACGCTGACCGCGCTCGACGTACACAACAAAGTACGTCACTGCAATCACCAGAACGAAGATAAACAGCGCCGAGACCACCGACATCGCATCCGTGCGCACCAAGTCCAGCATGCCGCCCATGGCGCCAGGCAAACCTGCCACGATTCCTGCAAAAATCAGCAGCGAAATCCCATTACCCAGGCCACGTTCGGTAATCTGCTCACCCAGCCACATGATGAACATGGCGCCGGTGACCAGCGTCACGATGGTGGTGAAGCGGAACATCATGCCCACCTCAATCACCAGACCTGGTTGAGACTCCAGCGCGACCGAAATCCCCACCGCCTGGAATAGTGCGAGGAACACCGTGCCATACCGCGTGTACTGGGTGATCTTGCGTTGTCCGGACTGGCCTTCCTTTTTGATGGCCTCGAGCGTGGGCACGACCACTGCCAGCAGCTGCATGATAATGGCAGCCGATATATACGGCATAATTCCCAGCGCCAGCACCGAGAAGCGTTCCAGTGCGCCGCCGGAGAACATATTGAACAACCCGAGAATGCCGCTCTGGTTCTGCTTGAACAGATCCGCGAGCGCCTCTGGGTTGATGCCGGGCACCGGGATATGTGTCCCGAGACGATAGACAAACAGCGCAAGAATCAAGAAAAGAACCCGGCGCTTGAGATCGCCGTAGCCCCCGCTTGATTTACCCCGTGTCTGAGCTTTAGCCACCGTTGCCCCTTATGCCAGCGAACCGCCGGCGGCTTCGATCGCGGCGCGTGCACCCGCCGATGCCGTAAGACCCCTGAGGGAAACCTTGCGTGTTAGCTCGCCGGTCTTGATGACCTTGGCATAACGCACCATTTCGCCCACGATACCTGCTGCCTTGAGAACCTGAACATCGATCTCATCAACGGGCAAGGCCTCTAGATCAGACAGGCGAACCTCGGCATGCAGATGACGGCCCATCGGCGTAAAGCCACGTTTGGGCAAGCGGCGTTGGAGTGGCATCTGACCGCCCTCGAAGCCTACCTTATGGAAGCCGCCCGCACGGGACTTTTGTCCCTTGTGGCCACGACCAGCCGTCTTGCCAAAGCCCGAGCCGATACCACGGCCGACACGGCGTCGCGCGCGCTTGGCGCCCTCAGCGGGCTTGAGCGTATTCAATTGAATTTGAGACATCTCGATTCCTCTTAGACGTCCGAGACCGTGACCAGATAATCCACCTTGCGGATCATCCCACGCACCTCGGGCGTATCAACCAGTACGCGGCTGCTGTTCAAACGGCCCAGGCCCAGACCACGCACAGTGGCGCGGTGAGTCTTGTGGGTGCCGATGACAGAGCGCACGAGCGTAACCTTGATTTGTTTCTGTGCCATGATTTACCCCAGAATGTCTTCGACTGACTTGCCGCGTTTGGCGGCGATCTCAGCGGGTGTCGAGCAGGCACGCAAACCATTGAGCGTCGCACGAACCATGTTGTAGGGGTTGCTGGAGCCCAGGCTCTTGGCAACGACATTACGCACACCCATCACCTCAAAGATCGCGCGCATCGGTCCGCCAGCAATGACGCCCGTACCTTCTGCGGCAGGCGAGATCAGTACCTTGGAGGCACCATGCTTGCCAACGACCGTGTGATGCAGTGTGCCGTTTTTCAGGGCGATCTTGACCAGACCGCGACGGGCCTGCTCCATAGCCTTTTGGACAGCGACCGGCACTTCGCGCGCCTTGCCCTTGCCCATGCCAATGCGACCATCGCCATCGCCCACGACGGAGAGTGCCGCGAAGCTCATTGTCCGGCCACCCTTGACAACCTTGCTGACGCGGTTGACCGCGATCATCTTTTCCTTCAAGCCATCATCGCGTTCCTGATCGGATGCGTGCTTGCCTTGTGCTTTAGCCATTTGGAATTCCTTGCTTAGAACTTCAGGCCGGCTTCACGCGCGGCTTCGGCCAGCGCCTTGACGCGGCCATGATAACGGAAGCCGGAGCGGTCGAAAGCAACAAGCTCGATACCGGCAGCCTTGGCTTTTTCTGCGACGCGCTTGCCCACCAGGCCTGCGGCGGCGGTGTTGCCACCGTTGGCCTTCTGGCTGGCGAGTTCCTTACGCAGCTCGGGTTCCAGCGTCGAAGCGCTGACGAGCACGCGGTCGCCTTCCGGCGAAATGATGTTGGCGTAAATGTGCAGATTCGTGCGATATACCGACAGGCGGTGTACACGCAACTCGTGAATCTTGCGGCGGGTCGCCGTAGCACGACGCAAACGTGAGAGTTTCTTGTCCATGATTCGTCCTTGCCTGCGCGCTTATTTCTTCTTGGTTTCTTTGATGATGACCCGTTCATCGGCGTAGCGCACGCCCTTACCCTTGTAGGGTTCGGGTTCGCGGTAGGCACGAATCTCGGCAGCCACCTGCCCGACAACCTGCTTGTTCGAGCCCTTGACGATGACTTCCGTCTGTGTCGGACACTCGATCTTGACCCCTTCGGGGATCGTATGCAGGATATCGTGAGAAAATCCCAACTGAAGCTTGAGAGCGTTACCCTGAACCTGGGCGCGGAAACCAACGCCGACCAAATTAAGTTTGCGCTCGAACCCCGTATTCACGCCAGCTACCATATTGGCAACTAGCGCGCGCAGGGTGCCTGACATGGCCTTAGCCTCACGAGACTCATCGGTCACGGTAAAGGTTAATTGGCCTTCGTCCTGCTGGACGCGGACCTTGTCGGTTAAAGCCTGAGTCAGAGAGCCCAGAGGACCCTTGATACTGATCTGACCGGCGCTGATCGTCGCCTCGATGCCCTTGGGCAAGACGACGGGATATTTAGCGATACGTGACATGTTATTAACTCCTTATGCCACGTAGCAGAGCACTTCGCCGCCCACGCCTGTGGCGCGAGCCTTGCGATCGGTCATGACGCCACGGGGTGTCGAGACAATCGCCACGCCCAAGCCATTCATCACATGCGGTATCGCAGTGCTACCCTTGTAGACACGCAAACCGGGACGCGAGGCACGATCAATGCGCTCGATCACCGGGCGGCCGGCATAATATTTAAGCGTGATTTCCAGTACCGGCTTGGCTTGTTCGCCACCGACCTTGAAATCATCAATGTAGCCTTCGTCCTTGAGCACGGCAGCAATCGCTACCTTTAGCTTGGAGGAGGGCATGGTGACCGATACTTTGTGAACCTGTTGCGCATTACGCACGCGGGTCAGCATATCGGCGATGGGATCGCTCATGCTCATGGTTATCTTTCTCCTACCAGCTTGCCTTGGTCATGCCCGGCACTTCGCCGCGCATAGCCATTTCACGCAATTTATGACGGGCCAGACCGAATTTGCTATAGACACCACGAGCGCGTCCCGTGACCACGCAGCGGTTACGCATGCGAGTCGGGTTGGCGTTACGCGGCAAAGCCTGCAACTGCAGACGTGCCTGATAGCGGTCTTCGTCGGATATGGACTGGTCGTTGATCGTCGCTTTAAGCGCAGCACGCTTGGCGGAGAATTTTTCGACCAGCTTAGCGCGCTTGATATCGCGATTAATGAGGGATAGTTTTGCCACGTCAGCCCCTTAGTTACGGAACGGGAAGCTAAACGCGGTCAATAGCGCTTTGGCTTCGTCGTCGGTCTTGGCAGTGGTCACGATACTGATATTCATGCCGCGCACTGCGTCGATTTTGTCGTATTCGATTTCAGGGAAAATGATCTGTTCCTTGACACCGATGTTATAGTTGCCGCGACCATCAAACGCACGACCGGAAATACCACGGAAGTCACGCACGCGCGGCAGCGCCACGGCGACCAGACGGTCCAGGAATTCGTACATACGCTGACCACGCAGGGTTACCATGCAACCGATCGGGTAGTCTTCGCGGATTTTGAACCCGGCAATTGCCTTACGGGTCTTGGTAACCACGGGCTTCTGGCCAGAGATCTTTGCCATATCAGCGACGGCGTTCTCGATGACCTTTTTGTCGGCCACTGCCTCGGACACACCCATGTTCAGAGTGATCTTGGTAATACGTGGAACTTCCATGATGGATTTGTAGCCGAACTTGGCCTGCAAATCAGCCATCACACTGGAGCGGTAAAAGTCTTGTAGACGAGCCATGTTTGCTCCTTATGCCTTCGCGCCAACGGTCGCGCCGTTGGAGCGGAAAATGCGGACGCGGACGCCGTCGACCTCTTGGACGCCTACACGATCAGCACGGCCGGTCTCGGGGTTATAGAGCGCCACATTCGAGATATGGATAGGCATGGTCTTATCAACAATACCGCCCTGAGTGCCCGCCATCGGGTTACCGCGCATGTGTTTTTTGACGACATTAATGCCCTCGACCAGCACATGGTCGGGACCGACACGGTGCAATACCGTGCCACGACGGGTCTTGTCACGCCCTGACAGGATAACGACCTCATCGCCTTTGCGAATATTTTGCATGATCTGCTCCTTACAGGACTTCAGGCGCCAGGGACACGATCTTCATGAACTTATCGGTACGCAGTTCGCGCGTAACCGGTCCAAAGATACGTGTGCCGATGGGCTCGAGCTTGGCGTTGAGCAATACGGCGGCATTGCCACCGAAACGAATCAGGGAGCCGTCCTTACGGCGGACGCCCTTGGCGGTACGCACCACTACGGCGTTATATACCTCGCCTTTTTTGACGCGCCCGCGTGGGGCCGCTTCTTTGACGGTCACCTTAATGACGTCACCGATTGCGGCATAGCGGCGCTTGGAGCCGCCCAGCACCTTGATGCACATGACAGAACGTGCGCCGGTGTTGTCGGCCACGCCTAGCGTGGTCTGCATTTGGATCATGATTATTCCTGTTCCAACTTAACGGCGTAGCCCCTGTGAGGCCACGCAGCCAGTTTTGGTCCCGTCAAGCTAACGTGATGCACACGTCTGCTCTGGGTTGAAATCTTGCGTTTGTACGCAGGCACTAGCGCGCCGCGCCCGAACTTCCGTAAATCTGTTATATCGTACTGCGGTGTATTGCTGAAAATCTACCCGTCCGCAGATTTGGACGAGAACGAAATTATATGCTGAAATATAAATCAATGCAAGGGCTGCTAATTAGAAAGAACTTTGGCGCGCCGTTGCTTGGTTTCACTGCGTTCAGTCTTGGCCTGCAAGCGGCGCAGACGTGAGCCCTGCGTGGGTCGTGTCGGGCGGCGCACAGTCGGCGTCTTGGTTGCCCGATCCACCATTTCTTGTAAACGTGCGCGTGCCTCGAGTTTATTTTGCGCTTGGCTACGGCTCGATTGCGCCTTGATCACGATGACGCCTGTCGCGCTCACGCGGTGATCGCGCATCGCCAACAGGCGCTCACGGACGTCCTCGGGTAAGCTCGAGGCATGGATATCAAAACGCAGATGGATCGCGCTAGAGACCTTATTTACATTCTGACCCCCCGCGCCCTGGGCACGGATCGCGGTCCATTCTATTTCGTTTTCCGCGACGAGGTGGCGAGAATTGCTCATCAGCTTGATCGACGAGGCAAGGCCCCATACTCTTGCACCATCTGTCGGGTGCGTTCATCGGCCACGTCATCGACATAGACCTTCATGCCCATGCCAATCGCGGTTTCCGTGACGGCAACCATGATTTGAACCCCCCCTGGGCTCGACAGCATATTACGTACAAAATTGCCGCCAAGCTTGACGTAGCTGAAATCAGCCTCGTGGATATGCTGCAGGGCATCCGTTTGCTCGTCAAGGCGACGCAAGCCAATACGCACGCCCAGACTCGTTAGGCGACGCGTAAAGGTTTTGAGTTGCTCGGCACAGGCACTCAGGCCATGGGCATCGAACTCAAGCGTCAGACGCTCGAGTATCTTGGGGTCGACACCATCACAAACTTGCATCACATCATCGACGAAGTGCTCATCGAGCAGCGATGATAAGGACATGCGCAGGATCAACATGCCTGGATGATTGCCCAGCCAGGTCAGGCCCAAGGCGACGGCGCGCACATCGCAAGCGGCCGAGAGGCCCAGACGCGTGGCAGCAGGCATAAACAAAAAGCCCGAGAGTGGCTGCTGGCCCGGGGCCTCATGTAAAACCAGTTCACCCTCATTGCGCTCGGGTAAATCATCACCCTCGTAGGCGACCACCGTCACGGTCAGTGAGAGCTGATCGCGATGCAGTGCCTGATTCAATAATGTGCGCCAAGACGCCTCGCCGACCTTGGGTATGGGCTCGTCATGATCGGCATGCGAGAGAAATTCCACATCGGCGTGACCGGCGCTTTCCGCATACATCAAGGCCACATCCAGACGGGTGAGGAGCTCTTTAGGGGTGTCACTGGCTGTGTAATCGGTCATGGCCAGGGCCCACCGCGACATGCGATGACTGTCGAGCGGCACCTTGAGGGTTTCCAACATCTGACGCAAGCGCTGCACGGGCCGTGTGACCTGCGGACCCCCACCGACTGGAAACAGCACGACGAAGTCATTCCCACTTAGTCGGGCGGTTAAGGGCCCCAAGCTGGTGTACTCACTAAGCACATCTGCTATCCGCTCGCCCAATAAGCGCAGCCAGCTATCCAGATCTGCGCGTGCCGTTTGATTCAGCATTTCCGCCATATCGCGTTGGCGTATCAGCAGCACATAACCGCTTACCGCGCCCATGCCCCCATCATCACGCAGCAGACGCTTGATCTCGTTGAGAAAATAGGCACGATTCGCCATGCCCGTGACCGGATCACGATTAAGTTCGATCTCGAGTCGCTCGATGCGCGCCATTTGCTCGTCCACGGTCGGGGGCACACGCTCGACCACCTCATCGAGCAGCTCTGCCGACTCAGCATGCGTGGTGTCCTTGACCTTGACCTCGGGCGCATCGGGCAAGGCCCCCATGCCTGTTGCCCATTCGCGGCGAAAACGCGACAGCAGCGATGCAATAAATAAGGCCCAAAACAAGGCAATTCCCAATGCCAAGAGCATCCACTGCTGGGCATGGCTGCCCAGCGCATCGCGCGCGGCTTGCGCATCCATGACCAATCGCACGGTCCCCAACTGCGGCACGACACGCTGGGCGACATGGGGCTCGATCGCAATCATGCTATCAAACCAGGAAGACGTATCCCCCACGCCCTGAGGGCGTAGGCGCCGACCTTCGTACAGGATCTGCCCAGACGGGCCCTCTAAACTTAGAGATTGGTAGCGGCCCTGCTGAAACACCGCATCAAGCGCCTGCGTCGTCGACGTACTGTCGCCGCGGGCCGCCGACACCAGCAGCGCGAGCGTCGAGACAGCGTTCTCGCTATCCGTTTGTAATTGTGCGTCCAGGCTGCGGCCCATCAAGCTTAGCCCCATGACCAGCATCCCAATCAGGATACAAGCGATGACAATCGAAGAAATTACAAGAAGCTGCCGCAAAGATGCCATGGGTTGGGCCGTGCACTGCCAAAAGAAGTAACGTTGATGGATAAATCTATGGCAGAAGTGTATCCGCTACCGAGAAAAATCCCAAGGATTCTTGGCATTCGCCCATAATGTGTGTAAAGTTTAAAACAAACGTTTGATTTAAACCTATGGCAACTCCTCGCTCCGCCTCCACACGCGACGCAATCCTCGATGCGGCCGAGCGGCTTTTTGCCGAGTATGGCCCCGACAATACCTCTATGCGCCAGATCACGAGCACAGCGCAGGTGAATTTGTCGGCGGTGAACTATCATTTCGGGTCCAAGGATACGTTGGTACAAGCGGTGTTTCAGCGTCGATTGGACGCATTGAATACCGAGCGCATCGAAATACTGGATCGTC
Organism: Alcaligenaceae bacterium CGII-47; assembly: GCA_019166125.1. Taxonomy (GTDB): domain Bacteria; phylum Pseudomonadota; class Gammaproteobacteria; order Burkholderiales; family Burkholderiaceae_B; genus Castellaniella. Next base: position 21,757 of record JAHTBO010000010.1, on the reverse strand, counting down.
TCGAAACCGCGGCAACCGACCAGCGGGTCGATCCTTCGGCCATTATTGAAGCTTATTTTGGCCCCCTCGTACGTCATGCGTGTAAGGCGGATGCGCAGCGGCGTGCCTTCATGCCATTACAAAGTCTGACGATGTCAGATCCCAATGGTGCCCTGCGCGCGCTGTTCGCTGCCGAACGCAATGTCGTCGCCCAGCGCTTTACCCGCTCATTGCTCAGGTCGCTGCCAACGATCCCCGAAGCGGACATCGTTTGGCGATTCCACTTTATGCTCGGCGCGACCGCCTACGCCATCATGCGGGCCGAGCGCTCCGGCAGGGCGATCGATCAGGCGGACGATGAGGCGAGCCCGCGGCCTCAAGACCTGCTTGATCGGCTTATCCCATTCCTGCTGGGCGGCCTATGTGCACCATCGCCTCGGGGCGTGACCGGCAACGCCTTTGAACCCACTATTGCCACATCGACTTCAGGAACCCCGCCATGATCATCCTACTGACTCTGATCGTTCTGATTCTAATCGCTGCGGCAATCATCCTGAGCCGAGCTGACCTGCGCATGCGCTGGCTCAGCCGACCAATCTACGGGTTATTCCGCAAGATTCTGCCGCATATGTCGGACACTGAACGCGTTGCCCTGGAAGCGGGTACGGTCGGGTGGGAGGGAGCGCTATTCCGTGGCCGCCCAAGCGCCCGCGCCCTGCACGCCATCCCCGTCCCGCGCCTCACCCAAGAGGAACAGCACTTTCTGGACAATGAAGTCGAGACCGTCTGTGCCATGGTGGACGACTGGCAGGTCAGCCGTATCGATAACGATCTGCCCGCTGAGGCTTGGGAATACATCAAAACCCACCGATTCCTGGCGATGATTATCCCGAAAGAATACGGTGGGCTGGGCTTTTCGGCTCTCGCACACTCTGCGGTCATCGCCAAACTCTCGACGCGCTGCTCCGCGCTGTCAGTAAGTGTTATGGTGCCGAACTCACTGGGCCCCGCCGAGTTACTGCTGAACTATGGCACCGAGGCGCAAAAGAGCCATTACCTGCCGCGCCTGGCCAGCGGCGAGGACATTCCCGCGTTTGCCCTGACCAGCCCTTGGGCGGGCTCAGATGCGGCGGCGATCCCCGATCATGGCATTGTCTGCGAGGGGGAATGGCAAGGTGAGCAAGTCATTGGTATGCGCGTGACCTGGGATAAGCGCTACATCACGCTGGGACCCGTGTGCACGATTCTAGGCTTGGCATTTCGTCTCTATGATCCGGATGGGCTGCTGGGCGATACGCCGGACATCGGGATCACTTGCGCGCTGGTGCCTGCAGACCATCCAGGCGTTCAGACCGGGCGTCGCCACTTCCCCCTTGACGCCATGTTTATGAACGGGCCGACCCGAGGCAATGATGTATTTATGCCGCTGTCGTTCATCATTGGTGGGCCCGATATGGCAGGCCATGGTTGGCGCATGCTGATGGAGTGCCTGGTGGCAGGCCGTTCCATTTCGCTTCCCTCGTCCTACACGGGCATGGCCAAGATGACCGCGCTCACCGTGGGGGCCTACAGCGTGGTGCGTGAGCAGTTTCGCACGAGCATTCATAAATTCGAGGGGGTTGCCGAAGTCTTGGCGCGCATTGGTGGACATACCTACCTGATGGATGCGGCACGCACCATGACCGCAGGCGCGGTCGATCTAGGTGAAAAACCCGCCGTGATCTCTGCCATCGTGAAATATCACGTCACAGAGCGCGGTCGCACGGTCGTGAATGATGGCATGGACATTATTGGTGGCAAGGGGATCTGCCTGGGGCCCTCGAATTTCCTGGGGCGTGCTTATCAGCAGATTCCGGTAGGCATTACCGTCGAGGGCGCGAATATCCTCACACGCAGTCTTATCATTTTTGGTCAGGGCGCAATTCGCTGCCACCCCTATGTATTGGCGGAAATGCAGGCGGCTCAGAATCCGGATACGGCACAGGGGCTGCTTGATTTTGACCGGGTATTTTGGGAGCATGTCCGCTATACGCTGGGCAATGCAGGACGTGCATTGGGCCATGGCCTCACGGGCAGTCGCTTTGTGCGCCTGGATACAAGCGTCTCGCCAGATATGGCGCGCTACTATCGGCAGCTCAGCCGTTTTTCGGCGGCATTTGCCACGCTGGCTGATGTGGCGATGTTGGTGTTGGGCGGCTCGCTAAAACGCCGCGAGAGCCTCTCGGGCCGCCTGGGCGATGCGCTCTCGCAAATGTACCTGATCTGCGCCACGTTGAAACGTTTCGAGGACGAGGGCCGACAGGCTGCGGACGCGCCGCTCGCACACTGGGCGATTCAGGATGCCTTCTGTCGCCTGCAGGACGCCTTGGCTGGCGTACTGCAGAACTTTCCTAATCGCATCATCGGCTTTGCATTACACCTAATGATATTTACCTGGGGTCGACCATTCTCTGCGCCCTCCGACGCACTCGGTCTGGCTGTTGCCCAAGCGATCACCGAAGCGGGTGGCGCGCGCGAGCGCCTGACACGCGGCGTCTACATACCGAAGAACACCGAGGAAGCGATCGGTACCATCGAAGCTGCGTTTAGCGCAACCCTGGCTACGCGCGAAATTGAAGCGCGCATTCGTCGATTCGAGAAATCCGGCAAACTCAGCGGCGCCGACCCCTTGGCCAATGTACGCGATATCGCCCAGGCAGTACACGCCGCAGGGGGGATCAGTGACGCTGACTTGCAGCGCATCACCGAGCGCAATGCCTTGCGTGATCGGGTGATCGCTGTCGACGATTTCCCTCATGACTTTGGCGGTCCAGCCGCTCCCCATCCCCATCGCGATCATTGAGGTGAACAGACATGGAACGCATCTGGCTGGCACACTACCCCGAAGGCATCCCCGCAGACATCACCCAGGAGGCAGCAGCCTACAGCTCGCTCGCTGACCTATTTGAGCAAAGCTGTACGCGTTATGCGGACAACGTGGCGTATCTGAGCATGGGCGTATCCATGACGTATGCACAGACGCTGGCCCACGCCCGGCATTTTGCTGCGTGGCTGCAGTCCCAGGGCGTGGCACAGGGGGATCGGGTGGCCATTATGATGCCCAATCTGCTGCAGTATCCGGTTTGCCTGTTCGGCACGCTGATGGCGGGTGCTGTCGTGGTGAATACGAACCCACTCTATACTGCGCACGAGCTCAAGCACCAGTTGATCGACTCGGGCGCACAGACCGTGATCGTGGCAGAGAACTTTGCCCATACGCTCCAGGAGGCCCTACCGGGCACTGCAGTCAAGCACATTGTTATCACCTCGTTGGGCGAGATGCTGGGTGGCGTCAGGGGGCTGATGACCGACCTGGTGGTGCGACACATCAAAAAGCTCGTCCCCGCCTGGCGCCTGCCTAATGTCGTGCGTTTGTCCATGGCGCTGAAGCTTGGGACGAAAGCGCGCTACACCCGCCCCAAGCTTACGCACCACGACCTGGCCGCTTTGCAATACACGGGCGGCACCACCGGCGTGGCCAAAGGGGCGATGCTCAGCCACGGCAATCTTGTCTCTAATGTTTGCCAGGCGTGCGCATGGCTGCTTCCCTATACCGAGGGCACAGGTGAGCGCGAGTGCGTCGTCACGGCGCTGCCCCTCTATCATATCTTTGCACTAACTGCTAATTGTCTGACCTACCTGAAGCTGGGCGCACGCAATCTGCTGATCGTTAATGCGCGCGATATCCCAGACTTCATCAAGTCGCTTTCCACCGTTGCGTTCACGGCGCTGACCGGGGTCAATACCCTGTTCAATGCCCTGCTGAATAATCCCGAATTCGCCAAGCTGGATTTTTCCAGCCTGCACACCACATTAGGCGGTGGAATGGCCGTACAAGAGGCGATCGCCCAGCGCTGGCTGCAGGTGACAGGCTGTCCAATTGCCCAGGCTTATGGTCTGACCGAGACCTCTCCCGCCGTTACGATCAACCCACTGGACAAGCCTGATTTCACTGGCTCGATCGGGCTGCCTGTGCCGTCGACAGATGTACGTATTCGTGAAAATAATCAGGATCTTGCCATTGGCGAGAGCGGAGAGATCTGTATCAAAGGCCCTCAAGTTACCGCCGGCTACTGGAATCGGCCCGACGAGACCGTCAAGATTTTTGACCCAGACGGCTTCCTGTTGACCGGCGATATTGGCTACATGAATGAATCTGGCTATGTCTTTATCCTGGATCGTAAAAAAGACATGATTCTGGTGTCAGGCTTTAATGTCTACCCCAACGAGGTCGAGGCAGCCGCCATGGCGCATCCTGGCATTCAAGAGGCGGCAGCCATTGGTATACCAAGCGGCGTGACCGGCGAGGCGGTGAAGCTCTACGTGATTGCTCGGGACGACACGCTGACCGAGGCGCAGGTCATTGCCCACTGCCGCACGCTGCTCACTGGCTACAAGGTACCCAAAACCGTAGTGTTCCGTGAAGATCTACCGCGCAGCAACGTCGGGAAAATCTTGCGCCGTAAGCTCAAAGACGAGAACAAATGAAAGCGCCCCAGGGGTGGAAGATTATCCTTCCGCCCCTGGGGCGCTATTCTGGGAATGAGGATCGTCCCGATGGGCGAACCTCGACCCGGATGCGGCCCAGATTAGATGATGCGCGAGGCTTCCAGCAGGCGCACCACAGTCCAGGACTTGTCCTTACTGATGGGACGACCTTCAGCGATCTCGACCGTATCACCTTCGTTGTACTGATTGGTCTCGTCGTGTGCCTTATATCTGCCCGAGCGCACGATGATCTTGCCAAAAACGGGGTGCTTGACGCGACGCTCAACGCTCACGACAACCGTTTTTTCCATTTTGTTACTAACGACCTTGCCGACCAGCGTACGCTGGCGCTTGATTGTGTCTTTTTGGATTTCGGTCATTTTACTTTCCTGCGTTCTCAGTCATGATGGTGCGAACGCGCGCGATATCACGGCGTACCTTGCCCAACTGACTGGTATTGGAGAGCTGCTGGGTGGCACGCTGCATACGCAGATTAAAATGTGCCTTCAGCAGGCTCTCGAGCTCAGTCTGGAGCCCGGCAGCGTCCTGTGTACGAAGTTCACTGGTTTTCATCGTGGTCTCCTTAGGCGCCGATCCGACGCGACACGAAAGTCGTGGAGATCGGGAGCTTAGCGGCGGCCAGGCGGAATGCTTCGCGTGCGAGTTCTTCGCTGACGCCTTCCATTTCGTACAAGACCTTGCCGGGTTGAATTTCAGCGACCCAGAATTCTGGATTGCCCTTACCTTTACCCATCCGGACTTCGGCAGGCTTCTGCGAAATCGGCTTATCGGGGAAGATACGGATCCAGATCCGGCCGCCACGCTTGATGTGGCGGTTAATGGCACGACGTGCGGCCTCGATCTGGCGCGCAGTCAAACGGCCGCGGCCAGTGGCCTTCAAGCCGAAATCGCCAAAGGAAACCAGGGTGCCGCGCGTCGCCAGGCCAGTATTGCGGCCTTTTTGCTCTTTGCGGTATTTCCTGCGAGCGGGTGACATCATAATTTATTCTCCTTCTGGCGCCGGAGCAGCCGAGGCGGCATCCTTGCGCGTGCCACGGCCACGAGGGGCTGCACCACCAGGACGACGGCCATCCGGACGCTCGCCACGAGGCGAACGACGCGGACGACGTTCCTCGTCACGCGGCGCAGCGGTCTCGGGGGGCATTTCGCCGTTAGGCAGCGTATCGCCCTTATAGACCCAAACCTTGATCCCGATGATCCCGTAGGTCGTCTGGGCTTCGGCAGTGCCGTAGTCGATATTCGCGCGCAAAGTATGTAGTGGTACACGACCTTCGCGATACCACTCGGTACGTGCGATTTCGATCCCGTTTAGGCGACCCGCGCTCATGATCTTGACACCCTGGGCGCCCAGACGCATGGCGTTTTGCATCGCACGCTTCATGGCACGACGGAACATGATGCGCTTTTCAAGTTGCTGGGCAATTGAATCGGCAATCAGTTGTGCGTCGGTCTCGGGTTTGCGGATTTCCTCGATATTGACGTGTACAGGCACGCCCATCAAGCGCTGTAAATCAGCCTTGAGGCTCTCGATATCCTCACCACGCTTACCGATCACCACACCCGGACGCGCCGAGTAAATCGTGATCCGAGCGTTCTTGGCAGGACGTTCGATGATGACACGACCCACCGATGCGCTCTTGAGTTTCTTTTTCAAGTATTCGCGAACGCGGATGTCCTCGGCGAGCATGCTGCCGTAGAGCTTGTCGTTGGCGTACCAGCGTGAGGTCCAGTTATGGTTGACCGCGAGGCGGAACCCAATTGGGTGAATTTTCTGTCCCATTGCGACTCCTTACGCCCCGACCTTAACCACAATGTGGCAGGTCTGCTTTTCGATGCGGTTACCGCGGCCCTTTGCTCGGGCGGAAAAGCGCTTCATTGACTGGCCCTTGTCCACGTAAACCGTGGTTACTTTGAGCTCGTCGATATCGGCGCCATCGTTGTGTTCGGCATTGGCAATGGCAGACTCAAGAGCTTTCTTGAGAATACCCGCCGCCTTCTTGGGGCTGAACGTTAGAACGTTTAGCGCGTGCGCGACCGACTTTCCGCGAATAAGATCCGCAACGAGGCGGGTCTTTTGGGCGGAAATGTGGACGCCACGGATAATTGCTGTGGTTTCCATCTCTTACCTCTTGGACTTTCTGTCCGCTGCATGGCCCTTGAACGTCCGGGTCAGCGCGAACTCGCCGAGCTTGTGACCGACCATGTTCTCGTTGATATAAACGGGAACATGCTGGCGGCCATTATGCACAGCAATCGTCAGCCCAATAAACTCGGGCAGGATAGTGGAACGGCGCGACCAGGTTTTGATCGGCTTTTTCTCTTTGCCCCCGACTGCCGCATCGACCTTCTTGATCAGATGCGCGTCGACGAATGGGCCTTTTTTGATCGAACGTGACATGTTGTTCGCCCCTTACTTGCGCTTGCGGCGCGAGACAATCATATTGTCTGTGCGCTTGTTACGACGGGTCCTGTAGCCCTTGGCGGGTGTACCCCACGGGCTGACAGGTTCGCGGCCTTCGCCGGTGCGGCCTTCGCCACCACCATGCGGGTGATCCACCGGGTTCATGGCAACACCACGAACGGTCGGACGGACACCACGCCAGCGCATCGCGCCAGCTTTGCCGATTTGACGCAGACTGTGATCGCCATTACCGACCTCACCGATCGTTGCACGGCAGTCAATATGCACGCGACGGACCTCGCCCGAGCGCAGACGAACCTGAGCATAGACGCCTTCGCGAGCCAGCAAGACTGCCGAAGCACCCGCCGAACGGGCCATCTGTGCACCCTTGCCGGGTTGCATCTCGATGCAGTGAATCGTCGCCCCGACAGGAATCACGCGAATCGGCAGCGTATTGCCTGCCCGAATCGGCGCATCCGTGCCCGAGACCAGCTTGGCGCCGACCTCTAGACCACGCGGCGCAATGATATAGCGACGCTCGCCATCGGCATAGCAAAGCAAAGCAATGTGCGCGCTGCGGTTGGGGTCATACTCGAGACGCTCAACCTTGGCAACGATACCGTCCTTATTGCGACGAAAATCGACCACGCGATAGTGTTGCTTGTGGCCGCCCCCACGGTGGCGTACCGTGATGTGGCCGTTGTTGTTACGCCCTGAGCCACGAGACTGCGGCTCGAGCAAAGGTGCGTAACCCTCGCCCTTGTGCAATTCGGGGTGGACGACCTTGATCATGCCACGACGGCCAGGGGATGTTGGCTTGACTTTTACGAGTGCCATTTAGTTCACCTCCGTAAAGTCGATTTCCTGACCAGCCTTGAGGCTGACATAGGCCTTGCGCTCATGATTGCGGCGACCCATGAAACGACCAAAGCGCTTTTCCTTACCCTTGCGGTTGAGGACCTGCACAGATTCGACTTCAACTTTGAACAGCAGCTCAACGGCCGCCTTGATCTCGGGTTTGGTCGCATTGGCCACGACGCGGAAAGCGACCTGGTTATTTTTTTCGGCAACCATAGTAGCCTTTTCGGTCACCACGGGTGCAAGAATGATTTGCATCAAACGTTCGGCATTCATCCCAGCATCTCCTCGAGTTGGGCGACCGCTGACCTGGTGATCAATACTTTTTTGTAGTGAACCAGGGACAGGGGATCGGCATAACGCGTTTCGATTACGGCCACATTGGGCAGATTGCGCGTTGCGAGATAGACGTTTTCGTCCAGTGCGTCAGTAATGATCAACACCGAACCGACAACCCCCAAATCCTTGAGCTTAGCGGCTGCAGCTTTGGTTTTAGGAGAGTCCAGCGCAAAGGTCTCGAGCACGGCAATGCGGTCTTCGCGTGCCAGTTGCGAGAAAATGGCGCGCAAACCGGCACGGTACATTTTCTTGTTGACTTTGTGGCTGAAGTTCTCGTCGGGAGAATTCGGGAATGCACGACCACCCCCACGCCAGATCGGCGAGGAAGTCATCCCCGAACGGGCACGACCGGTGCCCTTTTGACGCCAGGGCTTTTTGGTGGAGTGTTTGACCGTGCCGCGATCTTTTTGAGCGCGATTACCCATCCGGGCGTTAGCCTGATAGGCAACGACGATCTGGTGCACGAGCGCCTCGTTGAAGTCGCGGCCGAACACAGTTTCGGGGGCGGCAAACGTCGCGGTGGATTGACCCTGATCATTCAGGAGCTTGAGTTCCATGATTAGGCTCCTTTGGCAGACATCTTGATCGCGGGATGCACGACGATATCAGCGTTCTTGTGGCCGGGCACAGCGCCTCGGACCATCAACAAGCCGCGTTCGGCATCGACACGAATCACATCAAGGTTCTGGACGGTACATGTTGCAGCGCCCATATGACCCGCCATTTTCTTGCCGGGGAATACACGGCCTGGATCCTGGGACTGACCCGTGGAACCTGGCACGCGGTGCGAGCGCGAGTTACCGTGCGACGCATTCTGCCCGCTGAAATTGTGGCGCTTGATCGTGCCGGCAAAGCCTTTACCGATCGAGGTACCTGTCACATCAACTTTTTGGCCTGCTTCGAATAGGGACTCGACAGCGACGACTGAGCCGGCCGTAAATTCGGCGGCGCGTGCAGGATCGAGACGGAATTCTTTAAGGATGCTACCGGCTTCGGTGCCGGCCTTGGCATAATGCCCTGCCTGAGGCTTGGTCACGCGAGAGGCGCGCCGGGTGCCGTAGGCAACTTGTACTGCTGCGTAACCATCAACATCTGGTGTCTTGACCTGAGTGACGCGGTTATTGGACACGTCCAGCACAGTCACCGGGATGGATTCGCCATCCTCTGTGAAAATACGGGTCATGCCAACCTTGCGTCCCACAAGCCCAAGGCGCCAGGCCGCAGGCGTAGGTGTCGGATTCGACATTGTTTTCTCCGGGGTGTGTACCCTGAGTTATTCATTCCCAACTACGATTGGTCGGGGCTCTTTTTGTACCACTTTACTGTGTATTTAGTCGCAAATAAAACGGCTAAGCTCGCAATAGTAGCATGTGAGGGACTGCGCACGCAACTACCAGATCCCCCTGATACCCAGGTGTTGCGTCGTCACAAATCCGCCGATATGGTGGGCATCAATCAGCATCCTGACTTTCGCCTCGTTCGGGCTGCATGGGCATGTACTGATGAATCAATTGTCGCAGCATGCTCTTGAGATCCTCGGCGCGAACGCGGCCCAAGGGCTCGAGCACGCGTAATTCATGTTCGCGCGCAAGCACGATCAAGTGATCCACGACCTTGGCCCCCTCGGGCGTAATACGCACCAATATGACGCGGCGGTCGATCTCGTGACGCAGACGCTCGACCTGACCCTTGGCTTGCATACGGTCCAGAAGGCGCGTCACCGTTGACTGCTTGGAGAGCGTCACCTGTGCAAGCTGCCCGACGCTTAATGGCCCCCCGCCCGAGAGCGATGCCATCACCCGCCACTCAGAGACCGAAAGCCCATTTTGACGGGCGATTTCGTGAAACTCAGAGGAAATGCACTTGCTGGTATGAGCCAGCAGAGCAGGAAGGTAATCGTCAATAAAACGTAGCGGTTCAGGGCTGATTGGTGCCATTGAGAGGGCCGATAAATGAACGCGAAGAGGCCTTATTACGTTGCGTAGCTATGCCAACTCTATTAGGAATATGCCCAAAGGGCCTACTCTTTTACCACAAATAATTGGCGTTGTAACAGCCCGATCCATACCCAAGCCAATCCGGCTCGCAGATAAATTATTTGTATGCTTATTAGGGTTTTTCATGATTTTGCATTTGTTCAGTTATAAACATAATGGCATCATTGGCTAGCAGGTTGCTGCAAGGGGAAGGCAATATGGCAGAGCGTTCGTTCGTCGAAGAAGTTAAGAAACTGCGACTCGGTGCAGGCGAGGTATTCCGCGGCGAAGGCATTCTAGCGGTCACAAAAGCCCTGCTGGAGTCCGGTGTTTCCTACGTTGCAGGCTATCAGGGTGCGCCGATCTCGCACTTGATGGATGTATTGGCAGACGCCCAGGATATTTTGTCTGAGCACGGCGTGCGCTTCGAGAATAGCGCCAGCGAGGCAACGGCTGCTGCCACATTGGCCGCCTCAGTGAACTATCCCTTACGCGGTGCGGTCACGTTTAAAGCGACGGCAGGTACGAACGTTGCCTCAGACGCCTTGGCGAATTTGTCTTCAGGCGGGGTCATCGGCGGTGCATTGGTGATTGTGGGCGAGGATTATGGCGAAGGCTCATCCATCATGCAGGAACGTAGCCACGCCTTTGCCATGAAGTCACAAATGTGGTTGCTTGACCCGCGCACCAATCTGCCGGACATTGTGGCGGCCGTCAAGCACGGCTTTGAGCTCTCTGAAGCCAGCAACACCCCAGTGATGCTGCAGCTACGTATCCGTGCTTGTCACGTACACGGCAGCTTTGTTGCCGCTGATAACCTTCAACCGCGTTTTACCTTGAAGCAGGCGATGGAGCAACCACAACGCGATGTCCACCGCATCGTGCTGCCGCCTGACAGTTTTATACACGAGAAGGAAAAGATAAACGAGCGCTGGCCCGCTGCAGTGCGTTTCATCGAGGAGCGTGCGCTCAACGAGTTCTTTGCCGAGGATGCAGATGACATCGGCATCATCGTACAAGGCGGCAGCTACAACACGCTGCTGCGCGCACTCGAGCGCCTGGGGCTGGCGGATATCTACGGCAACACCAAGATCCCCTTGTACGTGATGAATGTCGCCTACCCGGTTATCGAGAGCGAGGTACTGCGCTTTTGTCGCAACAAACGAGCCGTGCTGATGGTCGAGGAGGGTCAGCCCAACTTCCTCGAGCAGAACATGGCCACGATCCTGCGCCAAGCAGGTGTGTCCGCGGCACTGCATGGCAAAGACATGCTTCCGATGGCGGGCGAATACTCTGCACAGGTGCTGCTCCAAGGTGTGCGCACTTTCGCCGAGCGCTACCAGCGTTTGGCGCCGCAACCCGACGCACCCGCGCCTAAGGGCAGGGTGATTGCGCGCGAGGTGGACGAGACGATCCCAGCGCCAGTACGAGAGCTCGTCACGTCGCAGAACATGGATGTAGAAGAAATAACGTTCCAGCCGCTTGACGAGAGCGTGCATGCGCGACCGCCAGGCTTTTGTACGGGTTGCCCAGAGCGACCGATCTTTAGCGCATTGAAACTTGTCGAGCGAGAGCTTGGCACGCATCACATCAGCGCAGATATCGGGTGTCATTTGTTCTCTATCCTGCCGCCCTTTAACCTGGGTAATACGACCATGGGGTACGGCCTGGGCGCCGCGAGCGCTTCGGCCTTTAATGTACCCGCCGATAAACGCGCGATCTCGATGATGGGTGACGGCGGCTTCTGGCATAACGGCCTGACCAGTGGCGTCGCCAATGCCGTATTCAACCGTAGCGACAACCTCACGATCGTGATCGACAATGATTACACGGCGGCGACTGGTGGACAGGATATCTTGTCCTCAAACGCCAAAAATCCGACGCGCAGTACCGGCCACGAAATCGAGACCGCTGTGCGTGGGGTCGGCGTGAAATGGATCCGCAAGATTACTCGCACCTACGATGTGGCCGCGATGCGCGATACCATCAAAGAAGCCCTCACCACCACCGAGAAGGGCCCCAAGGTACTGGTTGCACAGTCCGAATGCATGCTCAACCGCCAGCGCCGCGAAAAACCACTTGTACGCAAGGCTGTTGCAGCAGGCAAGCGCGTCGTGCGTGAGAAATTCGGCGTTGACTCTGATACCTGTACTGGCGACCACTCATGCATTCGTCTCTCGGGCTGTCCGTCTCTATCGATCATGCCCAATCCGGATCCATTGCGTACCGACCCAGTGACGACCGTGCTCGATAGTTGCGTGGGCTGCGGTCATTGTGGTGATGTCGCTCTGGCAGCCGTGTTATGCCCTTCATTTTATCGTGCGCGCATCGTCACCAACCCCAGCCGCTGGGACCGCATACGCCAACGCGTGCGCAATACGATCATCGGCCGGCTGCAGCGCATCGAGGCCAAGCGGCGCGCGCGCTTCGCCTTCTAAGGACAGCTGAATGTCTGCACAACCAATCAAGATCGCAATCCTCGCCATGGGCGGCGAGGGCGGCGGCGTGCTGGCCGACTGGATCGTCAACCTGGGCGAACATCATGGCTACCTGGCACAAAATACGTCTGTCCCAGGCGTCGCTCAACGTACCGGCGCGACAATATATTATGTAGAGCTGTATCCACAGGCGCAGGCGCAGGCCGATGGCGGGCATCCCGTATTGGCGCTTATGCCCCTACCCGGTGACGTGGATGTGGTGCTGGCCTCTGAACTCATGGAGGCGGGGCGTGCAGTCCAACGCGGGCTGGTGACCGCCGAGCGCACCACGCTTATCGCATCCACCCATCGTGTTTACTCAATCGCCGAGAAAAGCGCGATGGGCGATGGTCGCGTTGACAGCACACAGTTGCTTGCACACGCGCGGCGCGCAGCGCGCCGCTTTATTCGTTTCGATATGGCCGAGGCGGCAGAGAACGCGGGCAGTGTCATCAGCGCGGTGCTCTTTGGTGCGCTGGCAGGCAGCGGTGCGCTGCCTTTCTCGCGTGCGCAGTTCGAGGCCACGATTGAACGCGGAGGCGTCGGCGTCAAGCCTAGCCTGAAGGCGTTTGATGCGGCCTTTACGCGGGCACAGGGCGAGGCCTCAGAGCCCGACAAGCCGCAGGTCAAAATTACGCCGCCCCAGCCGCGCCACCCCAAGGTGCGCGCGCTTGTCGAGCGCGCACAGCGTGACTTTCCGATTGACGCGCACCCGATGCTGCTCGAGGGCGTACGCCGTCTGATCGACTATCAGGATACCGACTACGCTGATCTGTACCTAAACCGAATGGTCAGCATCTGCGCGTTACCCACCGATGATGGTGGCCGTCTGTTGCGCGAGACCGCACGTTTTCTGGCGTTATGGATGTCCTACGAGGACACCGCGCGCGTGGCGCAACTCAAGACCCGCGACACACGCTTTGAGCGTGTGCGGACAGAGACCCGAGCCAATCCGGATCAAGTGATCGATATTCACGAATTCATGCATCCACGCCTCCAGGAGATCTGCGAGACCTTACCCGGTTTTCTGGGCCGCTGGCTTATGAATTCGGGCCTGCCACGCAAACTCGTTGAGCGCCTCACACGCAAGGGGCGCGAGATGCATACCAGTTCGCTTCCCGGCTACCTGATGCTACGCACGGTTGCCTGGGCGCGCTGCTGGCGCCGCTCAACAATGCGCTATGCCCAGGAAAACAAGCGTATCGAAGCCTGGCTGCAGACCATTGCGCAACTCGCCACCAGTCACCCCGAACTGGCCGTGGAGGTGGTGCAGTGCCAGCGTTTGGTCAAGGGCTATAGCGACACCCACGAGAACGGCCAACGTAACTTTGATGCCGTGATGGAGGCGGTGCAGCGCATTGGCACCGCGCTGGCTCCCGCCACGCTGCGCGAATGGCGCGAGGCCGCACTGGCCGACGAACGTGGGGACAAGTTGCGCGCAGCATTGGCCAAACAGGCGCCGATTAGCAGGACAAGGTCGGATGAGGGCGTAATTAATAAGAATACACCCTTGGTACAGGTTGGACCAAGGTGAGGATGAGCATGTTTCAACCATCAAATCATAAAAATACCCGGAGCATTTAATGACTGTTCAGACCCAAACCTATACACATGCTGGCCAATGGCTGGCAACAACGCCATTTCAGACGCTCCTGGCGGACGTACGTGAGCGCGCGCGTACCGGAGAGTTCGACCGCCAGCGCCGCCTACCTGCAGATGTTGTAACGCGCCTGCGCGAGCTTGGCGTCTACCGCGCGCTCGTCCCCCAGCGGTTCGGCGGTGACGAGCGCTCGCCCATGGCATTTTGCGAGATGGTCGAAGCGCTGTCGGCAGCCGATGGGTCGACGGGTTGGGTAGCCAGCTTTGGCATGGGGCCTTTCTATTTGGCAGCCCTCCCACCGGCAACCATCGAAAAAATCTTTGCGCAATCGTGCGACCCGATCTTCGCAGGTGGTATATTTCCGCCGCAGCCGGTGGATCGGGCAGACGGCGGCTTTCAGGTCAAAGGTCGCTGGAAGTATTCCAGCGGCTGCACCGGTGCCACCGTCCTGGGTGTCGGTATCGCGCCACGCGAAGGCGATAAGCTTGGCCTGCCGCGCATGGCTGTGATGCCGCGTGACAACCGCATACACATCGATGAAACCTGGAACACCGTGGGTTTGCTTGCCACGGGCAGTCACGACCTGGTCATCGATAAGGAAATATTCATCGCAGAGGACTGGACGTTCGTGCGTGGTGGCAAGCCACAAATCGATGATTTACTCTTTCGCTACCCCTCTCTGTCCTTTGCAACACAGGTGCTCTCTGTGGTGGGTCTGGGTGTGGCGCGTGCCGCCATCGACATCCTGCGCGACATTGCCTGCGGGCGCCCCTCAGTGACAGGCGCACCGATGATGTCGGATCGACCGTTGACACAATTCGAGATCGCCAAGGCCGACGCCGCACTACGCGCAGCCCGTGCGTTCTTTTACGAGGCAATGGAGCAGGCCTGGGATCAGTTGCAGACCCAAGGAGAGGTCACGCCCGAGCAAACCAGTTTATTGCGCCTGTCCTCCACGCATGCCACCCGTACAGCGGCTCAGGTTGCCCGCGCCTGCCAGATGCTCGCAGGCATGGACGGCATCTATATCGACCACCCGCTGGCACGTTGCGTCAACGACACCCAGGCGGTGACCCAGCACGCATTCATGGGCGATATCACCTATCAAAGCGCAGGCGCCATGCTGTTTGGCAAATCGCCGTTACCTGGTTATCTGTAAGCCAACAATTTTCAAAGGAAATTTCATTATGACTGACACAAGCAAACTACGCGTCCTGTTCTGTATTGGGGTGAATCAGAATTTTTTTGATGCAACAGCGGATGAAGCCAAGCAGGTATGGGCTGCGTTTGGTCAGATGCTACGCGGCATCGTCGAGCTACCGGGCACCGAGTTGATCGGCACATTTGATGACGATCGCAGCATGGTCGGCCCGTCAGCGAGCTGGCCCTGGACGGCTTACCTGATGGCGGATGTCCCCGACCTGGACACGGTCCATGCCGCCTGCAACCTATTTCGCACCGTACCGGTGGGGGATGGTACCTACAAGCTCTGGAAATATGGCAAGGTCGAAGCCCGTGTCGGCCGGGAACTGCTGATCCAGAGTTAATAGAAATTTTACAAGGGGCTTGGACATGAAACACATCGCATTGGTCACCGGAGCCACTCAGGGCCTGGGCTACGCAATTGCCGAACGCTTGTTGGCCGCAGGCTTTCGGGTGGCGCTGACTGGTCGTAATCTGCAGGGTGCCCAGAAGGTTGCTGCCGAGCTGGATCCAACCGAAGACGCAGCGATGGGACTCGCCCTGGATACACGAAACAAGGCGGATTTCGAAGACGCCCTGGCCGCCGTGCAGGCACGCTGGGGTGCACTGCATGTGGTCGTTAACAATGCTGCGATCACCCAGAGCACCCCGGTCATGCAGATAAGCCAAGAGGAGTTCGACGACGTCATTGCGGTCAATCAGCGCGGCACGTTCTTTAGCTGCCAGGTGTTCGGCGCCCACATGGCCGAGGCGGGCTATGGGCGCATCATCAATATGACTTCACTGGCGGGGCAGAACGGTGGTACATCCACCGGCGCACACTATGCTGCCTCTAAGGGCGCCATCATTACCCTTACCAAGGTATTTGCCAAAGAGCTGGCAGCGCGCGGCGTGACGGTCAATGCAATCGCGCCGGGGCCAATCGACTCTCCGATGGTTCATGCTCTGGTGTCGGGTGAGCGCCTGGATGCGCTTACCGCAGGCATCCCGGTGCGCCATCTGGGTAATGCGCAATTTATCGGTGAGCTCGTTGTGCAACTTGCGCGCCCTGAGGCGGATTTCACCACAGGCGCCACCTGGGATGTCAACGGCGGCTTGTACATGCGCTAACACTCACCAAGGATATTAATATCATGACAGATACCAAGGAGTTCCGCAGCGGCATGGCGCTACTGGGTAGCGCAGTGTGCGTTATCACCTCCGATGGGCCCGAAGAGCGCGTCGGATTCACCGCCTCGGCCGTGTGCAGCGTGACAGACAGCCCACCCACCTTGTTGGTTTGCATGAACAGCGCCTCAGAGTTGGCACCCAAGGTACGGGCGAACGGTGTGCTGTGCGTGAACGTACTGAGCGCTGATCAAGAGGAGGCTTCACGCGCCTTTGCGACTCGGGGGCTAAGCCGCGAGCAGCGTTTTGCCCGGGCATCCTGGAGCACGCTGGCCACCGGCGCCCCCGTCCTGGACGGCGCACTGGCCAGTTTCGACTGCTCGATCGTACAAACACAAAACGTTGGCACCCATCATATTTTCTATTGTGAAATCAAGGCTGTACGCTACGACGACTCTCGCGACGGGCTGGCGTACTTCAAGCGTGCCTACCATCGGTTAGGCACGAACGTCGGCGGTCAATGTTTGCAAGCAGAGGCTGCACGATGATCAACAGGAGTCGTTCATGAGCCGGCGCATGAGCTATGACGGCGTCGCGCTGACAACACCGGTCACTGTGCCCTACCAGCGCTATTCGACGCGCGGTGCACACTGGTTTCTAGGCCAGGCGATGCGCACGCTGGTTCAAGATAGTGGGCTCGTCAAAGACGATATCGATGGCCTGTGCCTGAGCAGCTTCTCTCTGGCGCCCGACACGGCTGTCGGCGTGACACAACACCTGGGTCTGACGCCACGCTGGCTGGATCACGTGCCCACGGGCGGGGCAGCGGGCTTGATGTGCCTGCGCCGGGCCGCACGCGCTGTGCAGACGGGCGACGCCGAGGTCGTTGCGTGTGTCGCGGCCGACACCAATCACGTCGACTCATTTCGTCAGTCTCTGGGCAGTTTCAGCCACTTCGCACGCGACGCTACTTACCCCTATGGTTCGGGCGGACCGAACTCCATCTTTGCGATGGTCACCGCAAACTATATGCGCACCTTTGGCGCCAAGCGCGAGGATTTCGGACGCATTGCAGTGGCCCAACGCACCAATGCCCTACGTAATCCGAATGCCATGTTCAAAAAGCCGCTGACGCTCGACGAATACATGGCAGGGCGGCCAATTGCTGATCCTATCCATCTATTTGACTGCGTGATGCCCTGTGCCGGCGCCGAAGGATTTCTGGTGATGACCGAAGAGCGGGCACGCGATCTGGGTCTGCCCCATGTGGTGATTCGCGGTGCGATCGAGCGCCACAACGCTTATGCCGAGGATCCGATCATGGTGCGCGGAGGCTGGCGCATGGACCGCGATGATCTGTATGCACAGGCCGACGCCAAGCCTGCTGACATCGACTTTATCCAGGCCTACGACGACTATCCCGTCATTGTGATGATGCAGTTTGAGGATCTGGGCTTCTGCGAGAAGGGTGAAGCGCCTGCCTTCGTCCAATCTCATACCCTCACCAGTGATGGCAGCTTTCCAAATAACACCAGTGGCGGCCAACTCTCGACTGGCCAGGCGGGTGCAGCAGGCAGCTTTCTGGGTTTAAACGAGGCCATCCGACAGCTGACCGATACCGCCGACACACGCGCCGTACCCAACGCCCAACTCGGTTTGGTCGCAGGGTTTGGCATGATCACTTATGATCGTGGCTTATGTAGCGGTGCGGTGATTCTAGGAAGACCGGCATGACCATGCCCCTGATGCAACCCAAGCGCAAAAATCCCGTCCTGCGCACACGTCAGATGAACCTGCCACCGTGGGCGCGTAGCCGCGTGGCCCTGGGCATCACCGCTGGCGCAGCCGACGGCCGCTTTGTATTACAGACCTGCGTCGAGTGCGGCACCGTACAGTACCCCGCACGTGAGGCCTGTCATCGCTGCCTATCCCCCCACCTGGTGTGGCGCACCCAAAGCGGCGAGGGCGACCTGCTCAGCAGCACGACGCTGCATCACAGTAACGACCTGTTTTTCCGTGAGCGCCTGCCCTGGCGCCTGGGGCTGGTACGCCTGGATGCCGGACCCAGCCTCATGGTGCATCTGCACGGAGAGGTGGGCGACGCCCCAACACGAGTACGGGTAGGCGCGCGTCTGGATCGCGGCGGACAAGCCGTATTGATCGGATTTCCATACGAAGGGAGCCCTCACATGGCTGATGACAAAATGCTCAGAGAAATGACCAGCGACCCCAAGTTCCGCAAGGCACTGGTGACCGACGGTAAAACCGCTGTCGGTCAGGCGATCGTACGTGCGCTGGTAAAGGCCGGTGCCGAACTCGTCTGGGTCGGTCATGCGGAACCATGGAAAAAGCTCGGTGGACTGGACGAGCTGACAGCGCTACCCCAGGTGGCGTTGGTGCCACTGGACCTGAGCGACGGCCGTTCAGTCACCGAGCTGGCTGGCGCGATCGGCGGTAAGGTCGACATCGTCATCAATAACGCCGAGGTTCACCGAAACTTTGGTATCAGTGCGCGGCGCGGTACCGATATGGCACGCGCCGAGATGGACATCAACTACTTCGGCCTGCTGCGCTTAGCGCAGGAGTTCGGCCCAGCGCTCAGAGGCCGCTCAGCCGACGGCGTGACACATGCCACCGCCTGGGTGAACTTGCTATCGATCTATGCGCTCGCCAACTTCCCACCGCACGGCACCTTTAGTGCCTCAAAGGCGGCGGCGTATTCACTGGCGCAATGCTTACGCGCAGAGATGCGCCCAGCGGGGATCCGCGTCATCAATTGCTTTCCCGGGCCCATTGACGATGAATGGAACCAACACACCCCACCCCCAAAGCTGGCACCGACGGGGCTGGCCAATGCCATCATCAAGGCGCTGCGCGATGGCGTCGAGGATATTTATCCGGGTGACGTGGCTCAGGAATGGCTAGAGCGCTGGCGCGAAGACCCAAAAGTACTCGAGCGCGAGCTGGCCGCCGACGGCCAGTGATCTTCCAAGGAATTTAGAATGACCCAACCCGCTTCCACCCTACCCGTCGCCGAGCTGCTCAGCGGCTTGGCAAATGCCTTAGGCACCGGCCGCGTACGCGTGATCGATCTTACCCAGACACTCACGCCAGATTTCCCGCAGATTGCCTTGCCACCAGAGATGGGGCAATGCTGGTCTTTTCGTATCGAAGAGATCTCCAAGTACGACGATCGCGGTCCGGGCTGGTACTGGAACAATTTTTCTTGTGGGGAGCATACCGGGACGCACTTCGACGCACCTATCCACTGGATAACGGGGCGTGATCTGCCCAACAACTCCGTCGACACAATTCCTGTGCAAAACTTTGTGGCAGCAGCGTGCGTCATCGATTGCTCTGAGCAGGCAAAATCCAACCCCGACTATCTGCTGACGGTAGCGGACATCGAGCAATTTGAAGCTGCCCATGGACGCATCCCTCGCGGCGCCTGGGTGCTGATGCGCACGGATTGGTCCAAGCGTCAGGATCCCGAGGCCTATCAGAATTTCGACGAAACGGGACAGCACACACCAGGCCCGGGCACAGAGGCGGTGCGTTTTCTCGTCGAGCAGCGCGACGTGCTGGGTTTCGGATCCGAGGCCATCGGCACGGACGCAGGGCAAGGCTATCACCTGCGCCCACCCTACCCTTGTCACTATTTCATGCACGGTGCGGGGCGCTACGGCCTGCAGTGCCTGTGCAATCTCGATTTACTGCCACCTACTGGGGCGGTATTGATCTGCCCGCCGCTAAAGATCAGCCAGGGCAGTGGCAGCCCGTTACGGGTGCTGGCCCTGGTGGAGAGCGGGTCATAAGCCTGCCTGATTCCATGTTTTTTTACCCTGATAGTTCATATCTAAGTAATTCATTAGTGATGCTAATAACTCATGCCGCTGACCGCGCATGCCAAGCGCATCCATTCCCCTTGACCTCGTTCAGCTTCTTAAAAGGACTCTCATGAAAATCGTGAAATGCTTCCGAGTTATTGCTGGCATCGCTCTGGGCCTTAGCGCCTGGGCGACATCCAGCGTCTATGCCGCCGACCTCAAAGTCGGCTTTGTCACTTCCTTATCAGGGCCGGTTTCATCGCTTGGAATCCCTTATGAAAAAGGCTTGAAGGCCGGTGTCGCCTACCAAAGCGAGATCGATGGCCACAAAATCGAAGTCTTTCAGCTTGATGATGGCTCGGACCCCACGACCTCTGCACGCAACGCGCGCAAGTTGATCGACGAGAACAAGGTTGACGTCATCATCGGCACCGCAGGCACGCCTGGTTCACTGGCAATCGCCGCCGTGGCCCGCGAGATGAAAACGCCGCTGATCTCTATTGCCAACTCCAACCTTCCCGGGGAAGAAGGGTCGTGG
This sequence comes from Alcaligenaceae bacterium CGII-47, assembly GCA_019166125.1. Classification (GTDB taxonomy): domain Bacteria; phylum Pseudomonadota; class Gammaproteobacteria; order Burkholderiales; family Burkholderiaceae_B; genus Castellaniella. The sequence goes on along the minus strand of JAHTBO010000010.1, from coordinate 904 downwards.
ATGATCACCGTCCCGCAGCCTGCACCCTTGATGCTTAGCGCTGTAGTCGAGCATATGAAAAACACCGGCGTGAAGACCGTCGGTTACATCGGTTACTCTGACGCATGGGGCGACCAAGTGTATGACGCACTGATCAAGATCGCCCCAACTGCCGACATCAAGGTTGTATCCAACGAGCGCTATGCCCGGGGTGATGCCTCGGTAGCGGGCCAGATACTCAAGATCGTGGCGCTCAACCCGGACGCAGTCATTACCGGCACCTCTGGCACGCCCGGCGCGCTTCCCTACCTGGCACTGGCCGACCGGGGCTATAAAGGCAAACTCTACGGAATGCATGCCTTGATCAACCCGGACTTTGTCCGCGTCGGCCGCGCCTCCGTAGAGGGCCTGCTCGCCCCTACAGGACCGGTTGTTGTGGCTGAGCAGTTGCCGGCTGACAACCCCATACGCAAGGTCTCTATGGACTTTCGCACCGCCTACGAAAAGGCCAACGGCACCGTGCCGACTGATGCCTTCTCGGCTTATTCCTTTGATGCATGGCTGCTCTTCGTCAACGCTGCACAGCGGGCAATGACCCAGGTCGAACCGGGTACACCGCAGTTCCGCGAGGCGCTGCGCGATGCCCTGGTCTCTACTCACGAGCTCGTGGGCGTACATAGTCGAACCTGAAGAATTCATTTTGACGTCTTCCGGTCAAATTTAAGCCGCGCTGAGGCGATTAAAATCCCCTTGGTAGTCAGCCCCTTCGGCTTCGCGCGACACACCAGCTATTATCAAGACATAAAAAAGAGACAAAAAGAAGGGCAGAACGCCCTTTCGGGCGATCATGCGCAGCAGCCACTTCATATTAAAGCCCACCGCGCACAGCACCGCATGGATGGCGTCCCCGGCCCGACCTTTTAAA
>JAHTBO010000009.1 GCA_019166125.1 Alcaligenaceae bacterium CGII-47 | reverse complement strand
TGCTCGCAGACCGCGTTGACCGTGCCCGAGTGGATGCCCAGCTCTTTGCTACTGCCCGTGGTCAAGACGTTCAGGTCAAAGCCGGTTGGCCAGCGCTTGCGCCATTTGAGCGCGTGTTTTTGCGTGTCGTTGCAAAAATTCCAGACAAAGTTCACCGCTCGCGACTGCTTATTAAGCAGCCCGCTCAGAGATTTGACGCGGTAGCGGTAAACCTTTGTACTCATTGGCGTTCCAGATGTTCGTGTGCTCCACGTTCATATAATACCTGGTTATTTATACAGTGCAAGCTGTCGCTTGCGCCCCTTACCTCCCCGGCCTGAACGCCGGGGTATCACGGAGCACCCGATGACAGGGCGCTTCTTTCAGTCCGACAGGTGGCGGTCAAAATCTGCCAGAGGTAGTGGCCAGCTGAAGTAATAGCCCTGAAAATCATGACACCCCAGGTGCATCAAAAAATCCTTCTGTGCCGCTGTTTCGACCCCTTCCGCAATGACAGCCAGATCCAGACTGTGAGCCAGGGCGATAATCGAACGTACAATCGCGGCATCGTTGGTGTCGACTTCCAGATCTCGGACAAAGGACTGGTCGATCTTCAGTTGATCCAGCGGCAGGCGCTTTAGATAGCTGAGCGACGAATAGCCCGTTCCGAAGTCATCCAGGGAAAACCGCAGGCCGTAGGCTCGCAGCTCATTCATCGTCGCAATCACGGCATCAGCATTATTCAGCAACAGGTTTTCGGTCAGCTCGAGTTTGAGCCGACAAGGGTCAGCCCGTGCGTGCGCCAAAGACGTCAACACTTGGGTAACAAAATTATCTTGCAAAAACTGCGCCGCACTGACATTCACGGACAGCGATAATCCCGCCGTCTCGGGCTCTGAGGCCCATGCTGCCAACTGCTGACAAGCCGTGTCCAGCACCCAGGCACCCAATGGCAAGATCAGACCCGTTTCTTCGGCGAGCGCAATGAACTGCCCTGGCCCCAATAAGCCATCCAAGGGATGCGCCCATCGCACCAACGCCTCGGCACCGACGATTCGACATATTCCGGCAACCACAGTGACTTGCGGCTGATAATGCAGCACCAACTGGCCTGCACCAATCGCCTCACGCAACTCGCGTTCCAGCTGTATCCGTTCGATGATCGCCCGCTCTAGCGCCACATCAAAAAAGTGCTGACGATTGCGCCCATCGGATTTGGCTTGATACATGGCCAACTCCGCCTGTTTGAGCAAGGATTCCGCGTTGGCCTGCTTTCCCTGAAACAGCACGACGCCTATGCTGGCGGAGCACAGATGGGCTGAACTTGCTAGCTGATAATCACGTCCCAGCACCGCCAACATCTGCCGGGCGGTCGTCTGGGCCTTATAGGCGGCCTGTTCTTGGCTGCCCGACAGGTCCGCCAGGATAACGGCGAACTCATCGCCCCCGATTCGGGCAACCATATCGCCCCCCTGCACACAATCGACCAGCCGCAGGCCAGCTTGTTGCAGCAGCGCATCACCCTGAGTATGGCCCAGGGCGTCATTAATTGTTCTGAAGCGATCCAGGTCGGCCAGCAACAAAGCGCCATAATGGTCCGTGTCGGCATTCGTCGCAATAGCAAGCTTAAGACGCTCCTGCATCAAGGCCCGATTGGGCAGGCCAGTCAATACATCGTAGAAAGCCAGTTGCTCAATCCGGTCCTCGGCCCGCTTGCGCTCGCTAATATCGATATAGGTCGCTACAAAATGCGTAATCGCGCCATGATCATCCTTAACAGCAGAAATCGTCATCCACTTAGGAAAGACTCCACCGCCCTTGCGACGATCCCAGATCTCTCCCTGCCACTGATCGGTACGGGCAATGGTGTCCTGCATTGCAGCATAGAAGGCATCGTCATGATGCCCCGAACGCAGTATTCGAGGCGTCTTGCCAACGACATCGGCGGACGCATAACCAGTAAGATCTGTAAAGGCGCGATTAATACGCAGAATATGGGCCTGCGCATCCGTGACCATCACCGCACCCACAGAGTGAAAGATCATATCCGCAACCAACAGCTCATTTTGCGCAGCCTGCAGACGAAATTCGATCGATTCATTCGTGGACATGGAATTGTGCACCCAATGGTTTGCAAGCAGGATGTTAGATGACGATTCCACGAGATTCGTTTCGGAGGGCGAACATCCTGCAAATACCCAAACAGATACCTAAAGCGCGAGGCTTGGCCCAACAAAAAGCATCACACCGGGCCTGCCCTGTATTGGAAAGGTACGCTTTCACATCGGTAAGAGTCGTGCGCAACAACACCCTATATTCACCCTAAGCACCCACCACAACTTTGTTGCGCGCTGGATTGATCTGAGTGCGTTAAATACCATAGGCAAAAAAAATCCCGTAAGCTATTGATTCTTACGGGATTTTTAGGATTCTCCGGGCGTTCCGGAACTATTCAATGGTGCCGACGGCGAGACTCGAACTCGCACAGCTTTCGCCACTACCCCCTCAAGATAGCGTGTCTACCAATTCCACCACGTCGGCATAATGCCATTCAGTAAAGAGCGGCATTCTAGCATGAAACTACTTGGCAGGCACGCTCGGGACTGATGACTCAGAGGTCGCAGGGGCGACCGGAGCGGGCATAGCTGGAACCGCACTACCTGCTGCTGGCACAGTCGTCCCAACGTCAGGCACAGCCGAGCCAGTCGGCGCGACGGGGGCAGGCGTCGACGACGTAAAGCCCTGCATCACGCCGACATCGATCGGTGAGCCCGAAGGATGATGCGCGACCCAAGCCAGCCCACCTGTCGTAACAAAAAAGAGCACGGCCGCCCACTTGGTCATGCGCGAGAGAAAGTTCGCAGCGCCAGCCGAACCAAACACGCTTCCTGCTGAGCCGCTACCGAAGGCAGCACCCATATCAGCGCCTTTACCCTGCTGAAGCAGTACCAATACGATGATAGAGAGTGACGAGACGACCTGAAGGGTCAGCAATACGGGGGACAACCATGTCATAATAAAAAGACTCCGGACCTTAAACGGCCGCTATGTTCAGAAATTCGTCAGCGACCAGCGATGCACCACCTACCAGTGCACCGTCAATGTCAGGCTGAGCAAACAGACTCGCCGCATTTGCGGCCTTGACGCTACCGCCGTACAGAATACGCACCTCGCCAGCACCCTCCCCAGCTAATTCACGGCGGATAAAGGCATGTACCGCCTGAGCCTGTTCTGGCGTCGCGGTACGACCAGTACCAATTGCCCATACAGGTTCATAGGCAATGATCAGCCGTGATAAAGACTCGGCACCCAGAGCCAGGATAGGATCGAGTTGATCAGCGATGACGCATTCAACATCGTCCGCATCACGATCTGCCAAGGTCTCACCCACACAGACGACGGGCGTCAGTCCCACCGCCAAGGCAGCAATCGCCTTGGTGGCAACTTGTGCGCTGGACTCGTTATGCAAAGCACGCCGCTCGGAATGGCCACACAATACCCATGTGCAACCGAAATCCTTAAGCATTGCTGCCGACACCTCGCCGGTATAGGCACCTTGCGCACTGGCGCTGACGTCCTGAGCCCCCCAGGACACGGCACTGCCCGCCAAGGCAGACTGCGCCTGGGCGAGGTACGGGTAAGGCACGCACAGGGCGAGCTCGCCCACGACAGGGCTTGTTGCCAACCCGGCCTTGATTGCATCGAGCAAGACCGCATTTGTCTGCAGCGAGCCATGCATTTTCCAGTTGCCCATGACCAGGCGTGTACGGCTATTGGATGGTTTCATTGCACTCGTTTCTATGGATCCGACAGGCGAGCGCCCGCCTCAAACTCGGGTAACCCTGAATTGTAGCGCGTTTTTTAGCCAGATAGGATCTGCCCTCATCCGCCGCGGCTCTGCATCACAAACGGGGGACACCGACATTCATTAGACTTGCTTTTACGAAGAACACGTTTAATGGAGATCATGCCGATGTCCCCAATCGATTCTATCTAAGGTATTCATGGCCTGGTAGTACAAAGTGTTAAACGAGCCCAGGATATTCACATCTGGGCTAAGCCAGCCAAGCGCCTGGCGTGCGTGCATTGTCACGCCGTCCTTCTTCGCCAGATCGGACAAGATAATGGGGGCCGCCCAGCGTACTTGTGCCGTCATTGGCGAATTTGTGCATCACTCTTGACGCAGTACCCGAGCACCCGCATGCGTTCGCGTCACAGCAATACTGAGAGGGCTTGAGGAGATGAAAGATTTGAAAGGTGGCACAAAGAAACCCTAAAAATTACCAGTCCATTGCGCAACACACGGCCTATAAGTAACAAGATCTTATATATAATGTGGAAATGTGAGAAAAAAGAGTGAAGCCGTCGCCCTAGATTACGTAATGCTCACCACTGGAGACATCACGGATCGACCATATGATTCTCTTTAGGACATCTGGACAACCGTCAATCAACCGGATACCAAAGCGGTGATGAGGTGTGAAGGCCCGGAGGCTACCCTGATAAGGCTGGCCTACCATCAGACTTCTACTTTTATAGCGTATACGATATAATGCTGACTATTAAGGTGCATTCAGACTGCGTAGCAGATCTCGAGAAGATTACGCTTCTAGACAGCTTGATGGCGACTCGATTTTTTGCAGTTTTAGAGCAACTCAAACGCGATCCGGATCTGTTGAAGATCTTGATGAAGCACCAAGCACAAGATGGAATCTACGACGTAAAGAAATGGGTAAGACTACAAAACCAAGGCGATCCGATTTGGCGCTTGCTAGCAGCGTCAGCACGTCAACTATACGCGTTGGGCAATATGTATACGACGGCGCATCATCAGGCGAGCAACTGCTATCAGTGCAAACCGATGTATACCAGGACAGCGACGATGTAATTACGCGTTTGATAGCGAAGCACGGCCTCGAAGAACAAATGAAGGACGCTCGCACGTGGGTGGCCGAAGAGTTTTACGCGCCTGAGGCTCCAAACCTTGCGTACTTGAGATTGAGGTGCGGACTGACACAGGAGCAGTTGGCCGTAAAGCTAGGCATCCCTCAATCTTCTGTTTCTAGGCTTGAAAGAGGGCTTGAAACACCTTCATTAGAGCGCGCAAAAAAAATGGCAGATGCGCTCGGGGTGACACTTGACGCATACTTCAATGCACATATGACTGCGAAAAAATCTAGGGCTACAGCATGAAAAATGTGTGCGTTTCCACCCTATTTGCTGAAGACGTTAGGCACGAGCAGAGCGGTCAGGTTTCGCTTATTGGCGTATTTGATGACATCGCCGAGGTCTCGAAGCTACCTACCGATACCCTCAAAATCAGTCTGTTCACGACTGTTTCAACGCTTGTTGACGATCCGTTCTGCCCAACGTCATTCAGGGTCTTTCTTTCCAATGGGGTAACCGTCATTTCTCAGGATCTCCCGGATAAATTAGCTGATGTCCAGGTAGCGGCGATTACCCATCAGAAAGAATCTAATCCTGAGCAATCCTGGATTTCTATGCGCGTTATCATTCTACTAAATAGCCTGAAAATCACTGAGGAAACGTCGCTCGAGGTGGAGTTTGAAGACAGCGCGGGCCGGAAAACGAAATCCAACGCCCTAGCGATCAAACAAAAGAACAAGCCGCCCTCTACCAATATTTCAGCTACTGGGTAGATAAGCCCCAGTGTCCCGCACTACCGAACGAAGGTAGAAAACCTCTCGAAACCCACATGAACACTGTTGGTGCACCCACCCGGAGTCGAACCGGGATGACCGAAGTCGAGGGATTTTAAGTCCCTTGCGTCTACCAATTCCGCCATGGGTGCAACAATGCAAAAGCCGCCTCATGAATGGATCGAGAGGACTTTGGCGGAAGCGGTGAGATTCGAACTCACGGACGGGTTGCCCCGTCGCTGGTTTTCAAGACCAGTCCATTCAACCGCTCTGGCACGCTTCCGCTGCGGGAAAGGCTGAGAGTGTAGCGCATGTAGGCCTCTTGCGCATACTCAGCTCACTTAATCGTTGACGGGCACCGTATAGTTAAGACCCAGGCGACCACCGTCAGCATAAATGGTCTGCCCGGTAATATAAGAAGCATCGTCGCTAGCTAAAAACACCGCAATTGAAGCGATCTCGGACGGCTCGCCAGCGCGCCGCATCGGCGTACGGGACAGCACCCGGCGACGCGACGCGTCGTCTTGTAGAGCAGCTTCGCGTGCAAGCTCGGTCAGGATGGTGCCCGGCCCAATCGCCACAACCCGTATGCCATGCTCCGCCAAGCCAATCGCCATGACATTTGTAAGTTGGGTCGACCCTGCTTTGGATACCGCGTATGGCATCAATGTCGGGATGGCCAGCCGCGCATTCACCGAAGACATATTGATGATGACGCCTTGGGTGCCCAGCCTCACCATTTCTCGTGCAGCAGCCTGTCCACCCAAAAACTGAGACTTAAGGTTGATGGCCATGACCCGGTCGTAGTCTTCTTCCTTCAGGTTCAAGAAATCGACTGGATCATTGATGACGCCGGCATTGGATACCATAATATCGATGCGTCCAAAATCTTGAATCGTTCGAGCAATCAGCGCATCGATGTCGGCCTTGATACTGGCATCAGCGACGATGAACGGCATCGCTAACGTGCTGGCGACTGCTTTCAATGCTTGCTCATTAACATCAGACAGCATGACACTCGCCCCTTCTGCAACATAGCGTTGTGCAATCGCTAGGCCTATGCCTTGAGCCGCACCGGTAATGATGGCGATTTTTCCTTTAAGACGCATAATTTTCTCCTGGTTCACTTGATTGATTGTGGCGGCGTCAGTTGCTCAACACCGCCTATGGGAACTTTTGCTACTGCCTGATCAAATGCTCGCCTGAGCCGCAAGACGCCCTCTTCGATCTCTTTGACACTAGGTGTGGCAAATGAAATCCGAAACGAGCCAGGGTCAAGAGAATCGGCGAAAAAAGCGGTGCCCGGCACAAACAGAACCTTATTGGCAATGGCGTACTGTAGCAGCACCGTCGAGCTGACCCTGGGACAATGCGCCCATATGAACATACCGCCCTCAGGTTGCTGAAATTCGAGCTCGGAGCCAAACGCCGCGCGTAGCGCCGCACAGATCACAAGACACTTGTGCTTATAAGCCTGAATGATTCGCGGGACATGGGACGCCAGCTTACTTGCCGCCAAGTATTCAGCGGCAATGGACTGAGCCCACGAAGAGCTGCATAGATCAATGGTCTGCTTTGCAATCACGCACCGTCGCGCAATCTCGGGGGGGGCCACCATCCAGCCTATGCGCAACCCCCCTGCCGCAATTTTCGAGAAGCTTGCCAAATGCACGAGCCAATCACGCGACCCTGGCACCTCATCGGACAAAGCTAGCAGCGACGGTACGGCCGAACCCGAAAACCTGATTTCACCATAGGGATCGTCCTCAACCACCAATAGACGATACTGTACGGCGAGCCTGAGCAGCTCAAGGCGCCTCTCGCGCGGCATCGTCGCGCCGCTGGGGTTGGCAAAATTCGGTATTGTGTAGAGCAGCTTGGGCGGCCGAGGAAACTCGTTTTTTTCAAGCATGGCGCGCAGCACCGAAACATCCAGACCCTCCTCGTCTATCGAGACGGCCACGACATGCGCCTGCTGCAGCGCAAGGCTTTGCAATGTCGCGGGATAGGTTGGCTGTTCGACCAACACGCTATCACCAGGAGTGATCAACACGCGCAACAAAAGATCCCAGCCCTGCTGGGATCCGGTAGTAACCAGCAGTTCATCAGAAGAGCAAGGTGTATTGCGCCTGTGCATGAGTTTGATGAGCTCTTCTCGCAGTACAGGCAGCCCTTCGGTCGCCGTGTATTGCAAGCATCTGACGGGCGACTGATAGGCTGTAAGCGCCGCCTGCCCAAGCCCCTCAACATCAAACAGTTCACTGTCAGGATAACCCGCAGCAAACGAAATCATGCCCGGAATCGCCAGATATTTATGCAATTCTCGTATGGGCGAACCAGAGGGTTGGGCAAATGAGGGAGTGAATTCGTACATTAAGCCTCTCTGTTACGCAAACGCGTCCATCACCAAGGCAGCTTGGTCTGCGCCGTGATTAGAGTGAAAACCCCCAGCGGGAGAAGCCGAAACGTGTCGGCCGCAATACTCGAAGCGCGGCGAACCGTGCCCCATCGCCGTGGCGAGCGCCTCCAGCTTCCTGTCATACCAGTTCCACGCGCCCATATTTTCGGGCTCTTCCTGGACCCATACCAATTTGGCCTCAGGCCCCGTGCTCAACACCTCGACGAGCGCTTCGGACGGCATGGGATACAGGCGTTCCAAACGCACAATGGTGACATCCATGGCATTCACCTGTTGGCGGTATTCCTCGAGTTCATAGGCAATTTTCCCTGAACAAAGCAGTATTTTTCGGGGACTGGCCTGGGCGTGCGTCACAATCACAGGCTGAAAAGCCGTGCCAGACTCAAAATCCGCCAAGCAAGAGACTGCAGCAGGCAAGCGGAGCAGTGTTTTTGGTGCAATGACAATAAGGGGCTTTCTAGTGCGTCCAAGCACCTGTTGGCGCAGGATATGAAAATAATTAGCCGGTGTGGAGGGATTCACGATTAGTATGTTTTCACCAGCAGCCATCTGCAAATACCGCTCGATACGCGCCGACGAGTGCTCAGGACCCTGGCCCTCGAGCCCATGCGGCAATAAGACCACCAGTCCCGAGGATTGGCGCCACTTTTCCTCACCGCTGCTAACAAACTGATCAATTACAATTTGAGCGCCATTGGCGAAGTCACCAAACTGCGCTTCCCATATGGTCAGGCCCTGCGCCCGACTCAGGCTATATCCATACTCGAACCCTAATACGCCATACTCGGACAAAGGGCTATTGACCGCTGTAAACGTCGCCTGCGTCGGATCCAGGGCACTCAAGCTTATGTGCCGCTCTCCTGTGTGGGTATCGGTTAAAGCGAAATGCCGATGCGAGAATGCGCCGCGCACAATATCCTGCCCACTAATCCGTACAGGCACCCCTTCGAGTAACAACGAGCCAAAAGCCAGCGCTTCGGCCACCGCCCATTGAATTCCACGGTCAATCTGGGCGCGTTGCTGGACTAATCGATGTAGTTTGTCACTGACCATCATCCCCGATGGAATATGGGCCAGTGTTTCCAGCAGACGTTTTAGCCGGCTAGCATCCACACCGGTCGAATCGTCCACGAATGACGCCCGTGCGTCATCCAAATAGTCCGACGGCGGTTGGTAAGCAGCAGCACCCCCAAACCCACGCTCGAGCCGCTGCCGGTAACTTGTCACAGCGACTTGACCGTCCTTATCCGTAAGGATCTTTGTTGATAACAACTCAGCCTCAAAAAGCGCGCGCACAGACGTTTTCGCGTCAATGCGCTGGTAGAGCACAGGATGAGTAAAGCGCGGCTCGTCGAACTCGTTGTGACCGTTACGACGATAGGTCAGCAGATCGATCACAGCATCCTTGCCATGACTGTGCCGAAAACTCATGGCCATATCAACTGCGCGGATCGCGGCTTGCGGACGGTCACCATTGACATGCAGGATCAAACTATCCACTGCTTTCCAGGCGCCCGTACAATATCTGGATGTCCTGGCATCGCCGGGGTCAGTGGTGAACCCAATCTGGTTATTGACCACAAGATGCACTGTGCCGCACGTGGAGAACTCACGCAGCCCAGCGAGCTGGATCGTTTCACTTACCACGCCTTGCCCGATCACTGCAGCATCAGTGTGGATAATGAGGCCCAGCACATTGCGTCGTGTCGCCGCAGACCGGCTGTCCTGCAGCGCACGCACCCGACCCAGGGCAACTGCATCGACCGCCTCGAGATGCGACGGATTCGGCAATAGGGTGACGCGTACCTCACCTCCCCCAGCGCAGAAAACGCCTTGATATCCCAGATGATAAGGCACATCCGCGCAACTGGAACCTGGATTGGCGAACGGGTGCGCGCCTTTGAACTCAGAGAATAAAGCATCCAGCGGCTTACCCAAAACGTTGGCCAGGATGTTCAGTCTGCCCCGGTGCATCGTACCGATCACGACCTCGTCTATGCCTAGCGCAATGGCCTGCGTCAACAGCCGATCAAGGGCGACGACCAGCACCTCAGCACCTTCGATGCCGAACTTCTTCTTGCCGGGAAACCGTTTTGCCAAAAAATGCTCGAACTCTTCGGCCTCAACTAAACGCTGGTGGGCTCTGCGCAGCGTCGCCGAATCCAACACAGCTTCACTAGCCTCGAATGCGGCGTTCACCCATTTGATCAATTCAGGACTATCCAAATGACCTGTCTCGACCGCCAGATGCCCCTGATAGCGACGATGCAAGCGCTCAATATCCGCAGAGACGTGCCCATGGCCGCCATGGGGCGAACCCGCCTTTCGCGCATTTTGCTTGGGGGCTTGTTCCAAGGGATCGATGTCCGCAGACAGGTGACCATGCCGGCGCACGAACTCGGCGCGCAGCGCATCGTCGTCGCCACCCAGCTCTTGGGCAAGCTGAAATACGTATCGCCAAGATATATCAACGGACAAGGGATCTTGTCTGTATTGCTCGTACACAGACTCGAGGAAAGCCGCTGAGGTCAGTCCCAATGGCGATGATAAGGAAAACGGGCGATCGCGTGTCATGGACTCTCAACCTTGCACAACGTTGCAGGACTACCAGAGTCTATTAGGCAATGATGGTCACGGCAAACGACATCTAGGCACAAGGTGATGCATTCTGGTTACCATGCCCATGCAACCATGTTGAACCGGCATGAGTCGATGATTTTTCCTCGACGCCGGGCCCTTTTCTATTCGCTATACTCGTCACACCGAGTCTGTCAAGCGACGTAGCGCCCGTCAAACGCAAACAATACTCGCAGAATAAGCCTGAGCATCCCGATCACTCCCTCTTTATCGAGACACGTTTACATGGCCCAGACCGTACCGCCATCTATTGCCGATATCCACCTCTTGGCCCAGACCCTGTTGTCACGCTTGCGCGTGCTCGTGGACACAAGCACGTTGACGGTGGCGCGCATCTGTTCCAAAGCAGGCAAATTAGATGCCACGAAGCTCGACGAGCATCAGCTCATCAGTTACGAAATCGCCCTGGCCAGTGCTGATCTCCTGGCCGCCGAGGCTGCGTGCGCCTCGGTCGCCGATGTGGCAGAGCTCGATGCAAGGCTTTTCTTTACTTTTACTGCGGATGCACTTGGCAACATCGTACAACGGCTCAATATCATCCATGCCGACTTGGACATCGATAGCAGTGCCTTACAGGAATTGGCGTGGGGCGCCGAATTTACGAAGTTTCGTCAATGGACGGCAAGTCGTTCCGTACTGGGACATCTCGGCACTGAGGTCGTCCACGAGGGAGGCAATATCGGCAATATAAATTTAGCCGACGATATTGTCATGGCGCACGATGCATTTCATCGATTCGCCGAAACGGTCATCGCCCCTCTGGCCGAAAAAATTCATCGACACGATCTGACCGTGCCCGAGGAAATCCTGATCGGCATGCGGGAAATGGGGGCGTTTGGCCTGTCTATCCCCGAGGAATACGGCGGCAGTGCTTCGGGCACAGTGCAAGACCTATTAATGATGATCGCGGTCACCGAGACCCTCTCCGAGGCATCACTCGCAGCGGCAGGCAGTCTGATCACACGTCCCGAAATCCTCTCGCGAGCGCTATTGACGGGGGGCACCGAGGCGCAGAAATCCTACTGGCTACCGAAGATCGCCATAGGCGAGCCGCTCTGTGCGATCGCCATAACTGAACCGGACTTTGGCTCAGACGTCGCAAGCCTGACATTCAAAGGCACAAAGACAGAAGGCGGCTGGCTTCTTGACGGTGCCAAAACGTGGTGCACATTCGCCGGCAAGGCCGGCGTACTGATGGTTGTAACCAGAACGGATCCAGACCCTGCGGCGGGACACCGCGGCCTGAGCATCATGCTCGTTGAAAAGCCATCATTTGATGGCCATGAATTCAACTACACACAAGCCGGTGGAGGCCGCCTGAGCGGGCGCGCGATCCCCACCATCGGTTACCGCGGCATGCACTCATTTGATCTGCATTTCGAACGCTTTTTCGTCGCCGACGATCGGCTGTTGGGCGAAACACAAGGTCTGGGTCAGGGATTCTATTACACGATGGCAGGCATGACCGGAGGGCGTATACAGACGGCCGCGCGGGCCTCAGGTGTCATGCGCGCTGCCCTACTGACTGCAGTTCGATACGCCAAGGACCGCAAGGTATTCGGCATACCGCTGATCAAGCAGCCCCTGACACAAGCCAAGATCGCCAAAATGGCAGCGCTGTATGCGGCATGCAAAAACCTGACTTATGCAATTGGTGCCCGACTGGGGGACGGCGGCGCACCGATGGAGGCGAGCTTGGTCAAACTGCTCGCATGCCGCTCAGCCGAGATCATAAGCAGAGACGCACTGCAGTTGCACGGTGGCATGGGATACGCCGAGGAATCCGCCATCAGCCGCTACTTCGTCGATGCACGCGTGCTGTCCATTTTTGAAGGCGCAGAGGAAACGCTGGCACTCAAGGTGATCGCCAAAGGCTTGTACGAAAACGCACTTGCCAGTGATCACCCCTACGACACACAACACCGCACCCAGGGCACTTATGCAATCTGAACCTATCTTAGCGGGGGTACGCATCATCGAGGCGTCAGCATTCGTTGCTGCACCTTTGGGAGGAATGACCCTCGCGCAGTTGGGCGCCGAGGTGATCCGGATTGACCCACCCAACGGCGGTCTAGACTATCGGCGTTGGCCTGTCACCCAAGATAACGTCAGCCTGTTTTGGTGTGGCCTAAACAAATCAAAGAAATCAGTCACTATCGATCTTGCCTGCGCTGAAGGAAAAGAACTCGCGACTGCCCTGATCACCGCCCCGGGACCTGACGCAGGCATGTTGCTGACCAATTTCCCGGCGCGTGGCATGCTCGATTACGAAACATTGTGCCAACGACGGCCCGATCTGATCCAGCTCACCATAACCGGAGACCGCCATGGCCGCTCCGCACTCGACTATACCGTCAATCCCCAAGTCGGCCTGCCCTTACTGACCGGCGAGCCGGACAGTGACCAGGTCTGCAATCACGTCCTGCCGGCTTGGGACTTGATCACTGGGAATATGGCGGCCATCGGAATCCTGGCTGCCGAGCGCAGGCGGCGTCAAAAAGGCACGGGACAGCACGTGACACTGGCGCTCGAAGACGCGGCGCAGGCGGTTATGGGGCATTTAGGATTTATCGCCGAGGCGCAACTGGGAACCCGCCGAGAACGCATCGGCAATTATTTGTATGGTGCCTTTGGTCGGGATTTCTTAAGTGCCGATAGCGAACGGATCATGGTGGTTGGGCTGACGCTCAAACAATGGAGGGCACTATGTCGTGCAACCGAAATCGAGCATGATATTGCATCACTAGAGCAAAGACTTAATATAGATCTCGACAAAGAAGGCGAACGATTCAATGCTCGCCACCACATTGCTGCGCTGATCGAGACGTGGTGTCAACATCACACCTACGCACAAATCGCCGCGTCGTTCGAAAAAAATAAAGTCTGCTGGGGCAAATACCAGACCGTTCAAGAGCTGGTGACTACCCACTCTGATGGCATCCGCTCAAACCCGCTGTTCTCGACCATCGAACAGCCTGGCGTCGGCGAATACCTGATGCCTGGATTACCACTGAATTTCTCCAGTGGCTCACGCTTGCCGCCGCGGCCCGCACCAACATTGGGCGAACACACTGAAGAGGTGCTAAGCACTGTACTAGGGCTGAGTTCTGCCGAATTGGGGCGGCTGTTCGATAGCCGGATCATCGGACTGCCCCGCTGCGTCTGAGCGGCGTCACTCTGGGCCACAATCCAGTCACGAAAGTGCGCCAGCACAGGATTGCTCTTGCGATTCTGAGGCCAGACTAAATGATATGAATGCTCTGACGGCGTAACCGTATCAAGCACTGGCACCAACTCGCCACGCGCAATCTCTTCAGCAAAGAGAAACTGCGGCACGAGCGCCACGCCAAGGCCTGCTCGCGCGGCAGCCGCCAACGGTTCAAACTGGTCAAACAAGGGTCCGGTTACGGCGTCATGCGCCACCCCGTTCATCTCGAACCAGTGCTCCCAGGCATCTACGCGAGACGACAAGATCAGCAAGGGCGCACTCACCAGGTCTTTGGGCGCGGTGTAGCGATGGGCAGCGGCGAACCCCGCGCTTGCCACAGCCACAACGGATTCGTCCATGAGCCGCGCTGATTCGGCACCAGCCCAGGGCACCTTGCCAAAGTGCAGCGCACAATCAAATGGATCACGCTGAAAATCGAAGACGGTCGTACGAGTCGAAAAATTGACGGTGACGTTGGGATGCGCCGCAAGAAACTCATGAATTCTAGGCATCAGCCAACGTGCGGCAAACGTGGGCGGCACGGCCAAGTTCAAAGACATCACATGGGGATTTACCTTGACCGCCAGAGACGCTGCGCCAATATGCCTGAGCGCCTCACGGATCTCACGCGCATAACTGACGCCCGCGTTGGTCAGGACAACACGTTGGCGATCCCGCACGAAAAGTATGGTGCCCAATCTGTCTTCAAGCGCGCGCACCTGGCGGCTGATCGCACTCTGGGTGTAATTCAACTCCGCCGCCGCCTGCGTAAAGTTACCGGTGCGCGCAGCAGCTTCGAATGCAACAAGCATGGCTGTGGGGGGCAGAAACCGACGTGGAATAGTCATAAGATCCCTTTTTCAGAGTCGATCGCGACCAAGAAGCATCGCTATTGGGCAAGGCCCCACTTTTCTTGTCGCAAGCGGGCCGACGCAATCAGGTTTTTCTTCGATTCAAGAATGTGTTCTTCGAGCAGCGAAGCGACCTCGAGCGGTTGTTTGCGCATGCACGCATCCAGAATGAGGTAGTGCTCGGCCTGCGGCCCGTCCTTGACCGTTGTCGCGGGCATCATCTCGTGCGTATAACGATCGGTATTCAATACGTACTCATCAATCAGCTTGCGCAGGCTCTGATTATTCGAAGGCGCACTAAGCGCCAGATGAAAGCGGCGGTTATAGTCAGACCATTCAGCCGTTGAACTCGATGCCGAATACGCGTCAAGGATGTCTCGCATCGTGTCGTAATCGCGCGAAACCATATTAGGCACTGCAATCCGTGCCGCATAGCACTCAAGGGCAATCCGGACATCAAGGATTTCGCACACGAGTGTCAGATCCATCATCGCCACAACGGCGCCGCGATTACGTTCGTAGGTCACCAGCCCTTCTGCCTCAAGCTGGCGTAACGCTTCGCGCACAGGGATACGGCTGCTGTGAAAACGAGCAGCCAGCGCATCCTGCTTAAGCGGCTCTCCCGCGCGCAGAACACCCCTCAGTATCTCTGCTCTTAAGCACTCTCTTATTCGATACGGCAACCCTTTAGATCCATCTGCCGTCGTCTCTATCGTAGCGTCCATGATCATCCCGTGACTAGCGTATACCCTATATTGTTATTGTATCCAATCCTATATAAACTATATCTTAATTCGCGAATATTGTCTAAACAAAATAACTAAATAAGGGAGTACCCGCAGATCACATCACCACAAACGAACAACCCCCAGCTAACGAGGCTGGAACGTAAAGCTCATGCGCGGCCTATCTGTGCATGAGCTTTACGTTCCAGCAGCAGAACCAACAAGGGCCTGCATACGGTGCCTCTAGCCAACCTCCGGGTTCACGACAATGATTATCAACCGCCCGGTTTTTTCAAAAATGGAGTAAGCCATGAACTTAACAGTCCGTCCTCTCTTGGCAACAGCTTGCCTAGTGGCCTCAGCGTTCACCTGGTCCAGCGTGTCAGCACAGGACACCGTCCAAATAGGCGCAATACTGTCGTTGACAGGGGTTAACGCCACTGTCGGCGAAGACGTACGCCGCGCTGTCGATCTCGCTGTGGATAAGGTCAATGAAAACGGGGGGGTGCTCGGTAAGAAATTTGCAGTGATCATCGAGGACTCGGCCGGCAACCCCACGACTGCAATTAGTGCGGCACGTAAACTGGCAACAGTCGATAAAGTGCCTGTCGTGCTTGGCGAGTACTCTTCAGGCATTACGCTGCCCATGGCGCAATACCTCGTCAAAGAAGGTGTCACGCATATCAATATCGCCAGTACCAGTGTCAAGATCCGTGAGCTGGGGACATCATCGTTCAACCTAATCGGCCTCGAGGACATTGGGAACAAATTTTCTTCTGCGGACGTTTACTCTCAAGGCATGCACAAGATCGCGATCATCGCACCCAATAATGCCTACGGCCAAGGGGTTGCTCATGGTTTTCGCGTAGAGTACGAAAAGCTCGGCGGCAAAATCCTGACAGAGGTTCTCTACACGGCGGGTCAGTCCTCGTATCGTCGCGAATTGCAGCAAATGGCACGCAGCCAGCCTGATGGCTACGTCTATACCGCCTACGGTCACGAATCAGCGATCATCAATCGCGAAGCATTTGAACTGGGTCTACGTAAACAGCCCTGGTATGCAATCTTGCTCACCAACAGCTTAAGTGATACCCCAGCGGATATCGCACAAGGCCAGATTGGCATGGAAGTCGGTTCGTACGAAGGCCCGGTCGGTGAGGCCTACGCCCAGGCTTTTGCAGCCAAATACAAAGAGCCCATGAAAACGTCGTATACGGGCTACGCTTATGATGGCGTCATGCTGGCGGCCGCAGCGATCAATAAGGCTCAGTCGACCAAGTCGACAAACGTACAAGCCGCATTGAACGAACTGGGCAAGACAGGCTTTCAGGGCGTCACCGGAATGATCAAGCTTGATCAGGATCGTCAACGTCTTGACCCACCGTACGCTAAGCTGAAGTACGACGGCGGCAAGGTCGTTCGACGGTAAATTCTGGCTTGGGTCGGGGCCGCCCAATACGCCACCCCCGACCCGTTGACACTCGCCTGTCCAGGTATTAACACAATGGTTCAAATTCTCATCGAGACGCTACTGCGCACATCGGATCTGGCTCTCGTTGCGCTGGGCTTGAGCATGGTCTATGGCCTGGCCAAATTTCCTAATATTGCTCACACCCAATATGCGATGGTCGGTGCCTATCTAACGTATGCAGCCACCTCATTCGAGGTACCCATCGTCGGTGCCATTATCATCTCCAGCCTGCTCACCGGTGTTTTTACACTGATATTGCATCGCCTCATCTTTCAGCGCTTGATTCACTCTGGACCTGCGATCGCCATGATCGGATCGCTGGCGGTTTCGATGCTGATCGTCGCATGCGCCCTGGGCCTGTCGGGATCCTTCCCGCGTATGTTCAACCTGCCCTTTACCCAACCGATATTGATTGCCGATGCCAGCGTACCGATCACCCAAATCTATACGGTAAGCGTCACCATCGCAGCGTTGATCTTATTTTGGATTCTGTGGTTCCACACCCGCACCGGACGCGCCATGCGAGCGCTGGCGTCAAACCGGGCGCTCGCTGACGCATCCGGTTTAAACGCGCAACGCATTGTCTATCTGGTCGACTTCACCAGCGGTGCCCTCGCGGGCCTGGGCGGCAGCGCACTCGCCTTATCCACGGGTGCACATATCAATATGGGACACGACCTATTGCTTCCGGTTTTTGCGGCTGCCATCCTGGGCGGGTTAGGCAATCCAATCGGTGCGGTCGCTGGCGCGTTCCTGATCGCTCTGGCCGAAACCATCGTCACCAATACCAACTTCGGATGGATGTTCGGCAAAGAACTCACCTTTTTGCCAATCTCATATATCAGCGCCGCATCCTTTCTGATCCTGCTGCTGGCCTTGCTATTCCGTCCATACGGCCTGTTTGATCGCGAGGTGCGACGTGTTTGATTTCTTTATTTCGTCCGTGACCATCGCAGGAATCTATGCCCTGATGGCGCTGGGCCTGCACGTACAAGCCGGCTACTCGGGCCTGCTGAATTTTGGGCATATTGCATTTGCCGGACTGGGCGCCTACGCCACAGGCATCGCTATCCAGGCGGGGATGGGGGCCCTAAGCGGTGCCGCGATTGGTGTGGCCGCGGCCATGGCATTGGCGTGGTGCATGGCTCGGCTCGGGCGCCGACTCGGTGCTGACTACTGGGCGATCGTCACACTGGCTATTGCAGAGATCATACGTACCATCGCCAATAACGAAGATTGGCTTACGGGCGGCGCCCAAGGGATCGGTGCACTGCCCTCTTTATTTGAAAGTTGGCCACGCCCCTACGATGCACTGGCATTCATGGCATTTGTGATCACTGTCGTTGCATTGTTCGCCTGGATCTGCCATCGCATTGGCGATGGGCGCCTGGGTCGTGCGTTACGGTTGATGCGCGAAGAACCCCGCCTGGCGACCTGTATGGGCTATAACCTGACTGCCCTCAAATCGCGTGCATTAATGATGGGCGCAGCACTCACCGCTATCGGCGGATCACTGTACGCACACTATATGAGCTTTGTCGGCCCTGACTACATGCTCGCAGCCGAAACATTTCTGCTCTGGACCATGCTGATGATAGGCGGCTTGGGCAATACGCTGGGCGTGATCGTCGGCGTCCTGCTGGTACAGGCGGCCTACACACTCGTGCCGTTTATCAAAGACATTTTCGACTTTAATTCAGATATTACAGGGGCACTGCGCCTGGGCATGATCGGATTCCTTCTTTTGAGCTGCCTATTGTGGCGTACCCAAGGGCTCATCCCTGAAAAACTGAGGAAAATACCATCGTGACACCGTTGCTCCAAGTCAAATCGATCGCCAAAGCATTCGGCGGCAACCACGTGCTGCAGAATGTCAACATCGACGTCCATGCAGGCGAAATCGTCGGTCTACTGGGCCCCAACGGTTCGGGCAAAAGCACGCTACTCAATACGATCACTGGCTTCGAAGCGCCCGACAGCGGCCAGATTATTTATGAGCGCCAACGAATCGAATCACTGACGGCCCACAATATCGTAAAAACCGGCATCGCTCGCACGTTTCAGCTGCCCTCCATGCCCCAGAAAATGACGACTATTGAAGTCGCGATGGCGGCAGCAACGGGGCATCATGGCTTTTGGGCGACACTGTTGAACACGCCCGCCGCACGGTCAGCAGAGCAGCAGGCACGTGAAAAGGCCGACGCCTTGCTCAATGAGCTACAGCTCACCCCCGTTCGTAATCTGTCCTCTGCCGCATTATCAGGTGGTCAAAAAAAACTCTTGGGTATCGTCTGTGCATTAATGGCAGACCCAAAAATACTCATGCTCGATGAGCCCACAGCCGGTGTCCACCCAAACCTCAAACGCGACATCGTCAGTGCGCTACAACGCCTCAATACCCGAGGCATGACCCTAGTTGTGGTCGAACACGATATGCATTTCATACGCGAACTCTGCCATCGCTGTGTAGTGCTGGATCGCGGTCATATTGTTGCGAACTGTCGGCCCGAAGAACTTGCCACCAATGAACAAGTGCTCGATGCCTATCTTGGTAATGCACGCCCTGTAAACCGTACCAATACCACGGGTATGCAAAAGATCCAGGTTCTCGCCTCATGACCAATAACAGAGTAATCGAAGTCAAGGACATCATCGCTGGCTACACGCGTGATGTCGACGTGCTGTGTGGAATATCCTTACACACAGACGCAGCCGAAATTGTCACCCTGCTCGGGCCCAATGGATGCGGCAAATCGACGTTGCTCAAAACCATTGCGGGCTACATTCGGCCGCGCCTGGGCAAGATACTATTCGAGGGCAAGGATGTCTCGCGCATCGCAGTTCATGACAAAATCCGTCGCCATGGCCTGGGCTTTGTTCCACAAACCGAAAACGTATTCACCTCTCTTTCGGTCCATGACAATTTACGCGTTGGCGGCCATTACCTGGACGACAACGCGTGCCGCCGCCGCATTGAAACGCTTTGCACGCTATACCCGGTGCTCGAGCGCAAACTTAGCGCATCGGCCGCATCACTATCGGGTGGCGAACGTCAGATCCTGGCGCTAGCGCGCGCCTTGATGCCCGAACCGACAATCTTGCTACTCGACGAACCTTCGGCTGGCCTGTCTCCGAAAATGCTCGATGAGGTCTTCGAGGCGATCCAGCAGATCCGTGCAAAGGAATTAGTCACTATTCTTATGGTCGAGCAAAATGCCATGGAGGCCTTGCGCATTTCAGATCGCGCTTATGTGCTTTCAATGGGCACAGTCGCCATCACTGGCCCCGCCGACGCGCTCATGAACGACGAGCGAATGCGTGAATTGTATTTGGGTGGCCGCCCAGCCTGACTTAGATCAGCAATCGCCGAGCGCCTGCACGGCAATGTGTTCGGCTTTCAACGCCTGCCGGATGGCTTGTGCAAACATCACAGCACCTTGCTGATCGCCGTGAATACATAATGTATCGGCGTTCACGGGCACATCGACGCCGTCTGTCGCGCGCACCCGCCCTTCCTTGATCATGCGCAACACCTGCTGAATCGAGACTTGGGGGTCTGTGATCATGGCGTCGGGTCGCGAACGGGGCGTCAACATCCCATCACGTTGATACGTACGATCAGCAAAAACCTCTTCGGCCACGTGCAGGCCAAGCTCTCTGGCGACGTCCGCCATCTGACTGGAGGCCAGAGCGAAAAAAATCAGTGAGCGGTCAACATCGTAGACAGCTTGGGCCAATGCTTGGGCCAAAGGCTTGTTGTTGACCGCCATATTATATAGCGCACCATGCGCCTTGACATGCCTCAGGCGCGCACCCTGGCTAGCCGCCACAGCGGCCAGGGCACCGATTTGCACCACCATGATGTCATAGGCGCTGTCCGGGCTGATATCCATATTACGCCGTCCGAAACCCACCAAATCGGGCAAACCGGGGTGTGCGCCCAGCGCCACCCCGCTGGCTATCGCCGCCTTGACGGTTTTGCGCATTGTGCTTGGGTCACCGGCATGGAAACCGCAAGCAATATTGGCGGAACTCACACTTGGCAAGATCTCGTTGTCGCACCCCATCTTCCAGTGACCAAAACCCTCACCCATATCACAATTCAAATCAATCGATAAAGTCATGGTTGCTTCCTGCTTAGAATATGTTTGACGGGCTGCAAGCTTATTGCAAGCGCCTCGAACGCCTGCTCACGTTTCAAATCGAGCTGCTGTGCTTGTTCGAGGGAGATTAATTTGAAACGGATCTTTTCATGGGGCCGACTCTGCGCCAACGAGGGCAGGTCCGCGGAAATGATATAGGCGATCTTGGGGTAACCACCCATGGTCTGCCGATCCGCCATGATGACGATTGGATCGCCACCATGAGGAACCTGAATGGCACCAAAGGCGACGGCCTCGGACAACATCTGCTGCGCGCGCGTAACCTTAAGAGCAGGACCGTTTATACGGTAACCCATACGATCGGACTGCAGCGAGATCAAGAAAGGTTCAGTCAAAAAGTCGGTGACTGATTCGACCGTAAACATCGGCCATTGAGGCCCTTTGATGACCCTCAGTACATTTTTCTTATTAAGGCCCAACGATGCAGATAAATAAATACGGATATCCCATAGCGAATCCTGCATGGCCGCCAATACATCCCGACAACCGTCCAGAGATGTATTCAGTTCAATCTGGTCACCTGCTCGCAAGGCCCCGCCATGATGGCCGCCCAGTTTGCCTTTTAGATAGGTGCTACAGCTATTCAATACCGGCGTTAGCGCAAAGCCACCATGCACGGCCAAATACGATCGACACCCTGAAACTGGCTTACTAAAATGGATAACATCATCGGCCTGAACGATGTACGGTCGATTGATTGCCAATGGCTCGTTATTCAATTGGGCACCCAGGTGTGCACCGCTTATCGCAATACAGGCCGCACGGGTAAAGTGCAATGTCGGCCCCAATAGCGTTATTTCCAGCGTCGCCATGCTATCTGGATTACCTACCAGCAGATTGGCCAAGCGATGGGCATTGGCATCCATCGGGCCGCACACAGGCACGCCCAGCTTCTGGAACCCGTAGCGCCCCTTATCCTGGAATAAGGATAAAGCGCCTGCCTTGATTACTTTGATACTCACGATCGCAGACTGTGTATGGACCTGAATTCCTTGCGGCCAATTGGCGTGAACTTTACCGTGTCACCAGGCAGCAGAAAAGCATAAGGTGGATGATCGGGATCAAATAATGCGATCGGCATCGTGCCGATGACATGCCATCCCCCCGGCGTGACGTTCGGATATATTACTGTTTGCCGATTGGCGATCGCCACTGATCCGGCCGGCACCGCAGCACGAGGGCTAGGGCGCCGGGGCAAATCGAATATTTCGTCATGTATGCCAATATAAGGCAAGCCTGGCGCAAACCCCAACGCAAACACGCTAACATGATTACCAATGTGCCGCTCGATCACCTGCGCACAACTAATTTTGCACGTATCGGCAACATACGATAAATCCATAGCATATTCACCCTCGTAGCAAACCGGCACCTCGACAGTTCTGGAGGCAAGCAAATGCGCATCTGGCGCCGCCTTAATAATCTTTTTAACTACCGCAGATATCGTTTCATACGGTGTCGGAGCAAACTGAACCGGGTCATAATGGATCGCTACCGTCGTAAACGAAGAGGTAACATCCAGAATGCCCACAAGCCCTGCCTGTTCAATCGCAGCAGCCGCCGCCAAGCAACGGCGAGACGTCTGCGCGTCGATTTTCAATCCATAATGAAGCCTTAGACAACGATCGCCATCAGGCTCAAAAGTGGGGTTAATTTGGGGCGGTGACTTCATGACGAGACAATAACCTAAAAGCACGATTGAGGTGACGGAAAAGCATCCGTAACGATACCATTTATACAAACACATTAATCATTTGCACTGCACTTGGCGACAGGCCGTGTAGCACTGACAGATATTCCAATTCACGCAAACTTAACCATCAGGAGTCATCCCATGCATGCAATAGAAATTTCCCAACCCGGCGGCCCAGAAGTCTTGCACTGGGTAGAGCGCCCGATGCCCGTACCCGGGCCGGGTGAGGTACTAATCCGCGTTGCGGCAGCCGGGGTAAATCGCCCGGACGTGTTTCAACGCAAGGGCTCCTACCCAGCTCCTGCGGGTGCCTCGGATCTCCCTGGCCTAGAGGTCGCGGGTGAAATTGTTAGTGGTGATACCGCAGCAGGCCCGCTGCAGGTCGGCGATGCGGTCTGCGCTTTGCTTGCCGGAGGAGGCTATGCTGAATATTGCGTAGCGCCCATTGCACAATGTTTGCCGGTACCCAAAGGCTTATCGATGATCGAGGCAGCCGCTCTACCCGAGACTTATTTCACAGTCTGGAGCAATGTATTCGATCGTGGCGCCCTGGCTACTGACGAGACCCTGCTGGTACACGGCGGGGCGAGCGGCATCGGCACGACTGCTATTCTGCTGGCAAGCGCACTGGGCCATCGCGTCATGGCAACAGCCGGAAGCGACGAGCGAGTCAGTGCCATCGAAGCCTTGGGCGCGGCGCGTGGAATCAACTATCGTACGCAGGATTTCGTAGCCGAAGTCCAAGCATTCACCGAGGGTCGGGGCGTCGATGTCATCCTGGATATGGTTGCGGGCGATTACACCCCACGAAACATCGACTGTCTGGCCGATGATGGCCGCATTGTGATTATTGCCTTACTGGGCGGCACCAAGGGCCAGGTAGACTGCGGACAGATCCTGCGCCGACGTCTGACCCTGACAGGCTCAACACTACGAGCCCGACCGGTCGCATTCAAAGCGGGCATCGCTCGGTCTCTGCATGAGAAGGTCTGGCCCCTACTCGAGGCTGGGGTCATCCGCCCGGTGATTCATGCCACGTTTCCCCTGCAAGAGGCATCTCAGGCGCACGCCATGATGGATGCAGGCGAACAAATCGGCAAGATCGTGCTGACCGTCTAGACTTTCTACGGGCGGGGCAGCTACCCGCCACACGCCAGCTTTGGCCAAACAGCACAACTCATCGAAAAAAAAGACCGCCGAGGCGGTCTTTTCGTATCTGGCTGGCCCGCCCTCAAAATCAAGTCAGGCGAGCGAGCAGGCCAATCACTGGGCAGCAGGTGAGGCAGCCGGGCCTTGCGGGCCACCCTGAGCCTCGATGCCACCGATGGCTTTGATCGACAGACGTAGACGACCCTTGTCATCAGCCTCGATAACCTTAACGCGCACGACTTGACCGACCTTGAGCACGTCATTGATGTCGGCAATGCGATAGTTGGCAATCTCGGAAATATGCAATAAGCCATCACGACCAGGCAACACCTGGACGATCGCACCGAAATCGAGCAGGCGCAGAACAGGACCATCGTATTCTTGGCCTACCTCGACATCAGCAGTCAATTCCTTAATCCGGCGCTCGGCCTCGCGCGCCTTGTCGATATCAGCACTAGAGATCGTGATCGTGCCATCGTCGCCGATATCGATCTGAGTGCCGGTCTCTTCGGTCAGCGCACGAATCGTCGCCCCACCCTTACCGATCACATCACGGATCTTTTCCGGATTTATCTTGATCTGCAGCATACGCGGCGCAAAATCTGACAGCTCGGTACGTGAACCATCAATCGCCTCACGCATCTTGCCTAGAATATGCAAGCGGCCTTCACGAGCCTGGGCCAGTGCGACCTGCATAATGTCCTTGGTGATGCCCTGAATCTTGATATCCATTTGCAAGGCAGTGATACCGGTCACCGTACCCGTGACTTTAAAGTCCATATCACCGAGATGATCCTCGTCACCCAGAATGTCGGTCAGCACGGCAAACCGGCCCCCTTCCTTGATCAGACCCATCGCCACGCCGGCCACATGATCCTTGATCGGCACACCGGCGTCCATCATCGACAAGCAGCCGCCACATACCGATGCCATCGAGGACGAACCGTTGGACTCGGTGATCTCGGAGACAACGCGCAGCGTGTACTGGAAATCTTCGAAGCTGGGCAACAACGGCGCCAGCGCGCGCTTTGCCAGGCGGCCATGACCAATTTCACGACGCTTGGGCGAACCAAAACGACCGGTCTCACCTGTGGCAAACGGCGGCATGTTGTAGTGCATCATGAAACGATCACGGCTATCGCCCATGATTGAATCGATGATTTGCTCGTCCTGCTTGGTACCCAGTGTGGTGACCACTAAAGCCTGCGTCTCGCCACGGGTAAACAAGGCACTACCGTGCGCGCGCGGCAACACGCCCAGACGAATACTGATGGGACGCACCGTGCGCGTATCACGACCGTCGATACGCGGCTCACCGTTGAGGATCTGACCCCGTACGATCTGCGATTCAAGATCGAACAGCATGTTTTCGACCTCGACATTATCCGGCTTCTCGACGCCACGGGCGGCGGCGTGCTCGGCGAGCTTGCCCTTCACCTCGGCGTAGACCTCACGCAGACGCGTGGTACGGGCCTGCTTATCGCGAACCTGATAGGCAGCCTGCAAGGCTTCGAACGCAGCGGATTTTACGGCAGTGGCCAGCACTTCGTTGCGTGCAGCAGCTTGCCAATCCCATTCTGGTTTGCCTGCATCGGCAACCAGATCATGGATGGCGTTGATCGCGGCTTGCATCTGCTCGTGGCCGTAGACGACGGCGCCCAGCATGATGTCCTCAGGCAATTGCTGCGCCTCGGACTCGACCATCAACACAGCGGCTTCGGTTCCCGCCACAACCAAATCAAGTTGTGACTCGGTTTTGAGCTGTGTCGAGGTGGGATTCAATACATATTGACCATCGATATAACCCACGCGTGCAGCGCCCACGGGGCCGTTGAACGGAATACCAGAGATCGCCAACGCCGCCGACGCACCGATCAGGGCCGGGATATCCGGATCGATCTCGGGGTTCACCGACAGCGTGTGGATAATGACCTGAACGTCGTTATAGAAACCCTCGGGAAACAAGGGACGCAATGGACGATCGATGAGGCGGCAGGTCAGGATTTCCTTTTCTGACGGGCGGCCTTCGCGTTTGAAAAATCCACCCGGGATCTTGCCTGCCGCATAGGTTTTCTCGACGTAGTCGACAGTCAGCGGGAAAAAATCCTGGCCTGGCTTAGCTGTACGCGCGGCGACGACTGTCGCCAAAATTACTGTATCGTCAACGGACACCAGTACTGCACCCGACGCCTGGCGAGCAATCTCGCCTGTTTCAATGACGACAGTGTGCTGGCCGTACTGGAACGACTTACTCACTTTATTGAACATTACACATTATCCTTACGAAAAAAAACCGTGACCGTCGCGAAATGGATTTGCGACGTCCACGGTTGATGCACGGGGACTCAGGCCCCGGAGCATTACTTGCGCAGACCGAGTTTTTCGATCAGCGAACGGTACGAATCAGGATTGCGTCCCTTGAGGTAGTCCAGGAGCTTACGACGACGGCTGACCATGCGCAGCAGGCCACGACGCGAGTGGTGGTCCTTCTTGTGGGTCTTGAAGTGGCCGGACAGTTCGTTGATACGCGCAGTCAAAAGTGCAACCTGAACCTCGGGGGAACCGGTATCGGCAGGAGCGCGCTGGTATTGCGCCACGATATCGGATTTGATGATATTAGCAACAGACATTCTATAGACCTCTAAGACATGCGGCAGCATCGAGGTGCGCTGCCGTGACGTGGATGAAACCTTCAGCCTCTAAATAGAGCGAAGTCATACATTATAGCGGATTGTTAACGGGCCTATACGGGGTTCAGGATGGCTCGTTGTGATTCGTGTCACGCAGGGCTCGCCCAAGACGCCGTGCGCGGCGCACTCGCCACAACCAGATTACCCAGCCCGAGAGGCTGTAGAGAACAAACAGCCCAAACAGGACAATCGGTGGATCGCTAGATACAAACACAAACGCAGCAACCACCACAAGCATGACCCAAAAGGGCACGCTACGTCCCAGAGCAAAAGACTTGCCGCTGTAAAACGGCGCATTCGATACCATGGCCAGACCCGCATAGACCGTCAGGACAAACGCTGACCAGGCCAACATGCCATCGGCAAAAGAGAACTTGTTATCCACCGAGAGCCAGACATAACCCGCAACCAAGGCCGCCGCCGCTGGGCTGGGCAAACCCTGAAAGTACTGCTTGTCCACAACACCAATATTGGCGTTGAAACGCGCCAGGCGCAGTGCGGCACCCACCACGTAGATAAATGCTGCGAGCCAGCCCCAGCGCCCCAAGTTTTGCAGCGACCACAAGTACATCACCAGTGCAGGCGCCATCCCAAAGGAAATCATATCCGAGAGCGAATCGTACTGCTCACCAAAAGCCGATTGGGTATTGGTCAGACGCGCAACCCGGCCATCCATGCTGTCAAAGACCATCGCGAGAAAAATCGCAATCGCTGCCGCCTCAAAGCGCCCATTCATGGACTGCACAACGGCATAAAAGCCCGCAAATAAATTTGCGGTTGTAAACGCATTGGGTAGCAGGTAGATGCTGCGACGACGACGCATCTCGTCAGAGACAGGATGATTAGGCATTCAGTGATTCCGCTGGATCGGCCGGTGCAATAAGTTGCTCGGGAACCTCAGGCAGCTCAGCGAGCACCGTGCTCGTCGCCTGAACCTTATCGCCCATCGCGACACGCGGGCGCGACCCCTGCGGTAAGTATACGTCTACACGTGAACCAAAACGTATGAATCCGTAACGCTGTCCCGCATACAAGGTATCGCCTGGTGCGACATGACACACAATTCGCTTCGCTACCAGACCAGCAACCTGCACTGCCGTGACCAATTGCCCGGACGGTGTGCATAGCACCATGGCGCTACGCTCATTTTCCAGCGAGGCCTTATCCAGCGCCGCATTAAAGAACTTACCAGGGAAATAGGTGACCGAATCAACGCGACCATCAACTGGTGTGCGGTTAGAGTGAACATTGAATACATTCATAAATACGCTGATCTTGAGCGACTGGCGTTTGGCGTACGGATCATAGGCGTCTTCGACACAGACCACACGCCCATCGGCAGGACACAGTACGTTGAACGCACCATCGGGGGCTTCTCGGGGGGGATCGCGAAAAAACTGTAAGGCAAATAAAGTGAACAGCCAAAATGGAATCGAGGCCCAGCCTGACCAAAACGATACCAATACAGAGGCGAGCACGCCGCCGAGCAGGATCATCCAGCCTTCGCGCGCAATAAGGGGGTGGGGATAAGGAGGTGTTTTCATGATAGGCGCAAGAATAACCGAATATGAGTATTGATATCTATACGCGGCACAACGCAACAAGGCCCTGGGACGAACTCAGGGCCTTGTAACTTGAACATCCAGCGTACAGGAAGCAGATCAGTTCTTGGTTTGATCCACGAGCTTGTTCGCGGCGATCCAGGGCATCATGGCGCGTAACTTACCGCCAACCTGCTCGATCTGTGACTCGGCATTGATACGGCGACGCGAGGTGAGTTCCGGCGCACCCGCAGCATTCTCGAGGATGAAGTTCTTGGCGTAGACACCAGACTGAATGTCCGCTAGGCAATCACGCATGGCCTGACGGGTCGCATCGGTCACGATACGCGGGCCGGTGACATACTCACCGTACTCGGCATTATTCGAGATCGAGTAATTCATGTTGGCGATCCCACCTTCGTAGATCAGATCGACAATAAGTTTTAACTCGTGCAGACACTCGAAATACGCCATCTCGGGTGCATAGCCGGCCTCGACCAAGGTCTCGAAACCTGCTTTGATCAGCTCGACCGTACCACCGCACAGCACCGCCTGCTCGCCGAACAGATCCGTCTCGGTTTCTTCGCGGAAGTTTGTCTCGATAATGCCGGCCCGACCACTACCAATCGCGCAGGCATAGGACAAGGCGATGTCGCGCGCGGCACCTGATTGATCCTGGTGCACAGCGACAAGTGAGGGCACGCCGCCGCCTTGGGAGTAGGTGCCGCGTACCGTGTGACCGGGCGCCTTGGGGGCAATCATGATGACATCGATATCAGTGCGTGGCACGACCTGGCCATAATGCACATTAAAGCCATGCGCAAAGGCCAAGGCAGCGCCTGCCTTCATGTTGCCCGCAATCTGCTTGCGATAGACCTCGGCAATATTCTCGTCGGGCAGCAGGACCATGACCAGATCAGCGCCTTTGACGGCTTCTGTGACTTCCTTGACCGACAGACCAGCGTTTTCGGCTTTTTTCCAGGAAGCCCCGTCCTTGCGTAGGCCTACGGTGACATGGACACCTGACTCATGCAGGTTCAGTGCGTGCGCGTGGCCTTGGGAACCATAGCCGATGATCGCGACGTTCTTGCCCTTGATCAGAGAGAGGTCACAGTCTTTGTCGTAGAAAACTTTCATGAAAATATACTCCGTGATTTTGGTAACTAAATTAAGTTGTTAGTGGGGCCAGGAGATCAGAGCTTGAGCACGCGTTCGCCGCGTCCGATGCCTGATACGCCTGTGCGTACGGTTTCGAGTATTGATGTACGATCCAGCGCGCCGATAAAAGCCGCAATTTTGTCCTGCACCCCTGTAAGCTCGATGGTGTAAGTCTTGTCCGTGACATCGATGATCCGACCTCGGAATATCTCGGCCATGCGCTTCATTTCATCGCGCTCTTTGCCAACGGCACGCACCTTGATGAGCATCAGCTCACGCTCGACGTGTGCACCTTCGGATAGATCGACCACCTTGACCACATCAACCAGACGATTCAGGTGCTTAGTGATCTGCTCGACCACCTCATCGGAACCTACGGATACGATCGTCATACGCGAGAGCGTGGGATCCTCGGTCGGCGCGACCGTCAGGGTCTCGATATTGTAGCCGCGCGCCGAAAACAGCCCGACGACACGAGACAAGGCACCCGGTTCATTTTCCAGCAAGATAGATATTACGTGTTTCATGTTCATCCCCTCACAGATCCTCGGAACCAAGAAGCATCTCGGTCAGGCCCTTGCCTGACTTGACCATCGGCCATACGTTCTCGGTCTGGTCCGTGATGAAGTCCATGAACACCAAACGATCCTTGTACTTGGTAAATGCCTCGCGCAGCGCCGGTTCGACGTCCTCAGGCTTATCGATACGCATGCCTACATGACCGTAGCTCTCGACGAGTTTGACAAAATCAGGCAGCGCATCGACATAGGACTCGGAATAACGTGAGCCGTATTCGATCTGCTGCCATTGACGCACCATACCCAGGTAGCGGTTATTGAGGCACACAACCTTGGGTGTCAAATGGTATTGACTGCATGTCGAGAGCTCCTGGATATTCATCTGAATCGATCCCTCGCCCGTCACAACGGCAATATCCCGATCCGGATTCGCCATCTGTACACCCATTGCGTAGGGCAAGCCTACGCCCATCGTGCCCAGCCCCCCTGAATTAATCCAGCGACGCGGCTCGGCAAAGGGGTAGTACTGCGCTGCCCACATCTGGTGCTGACCCACATCCGAGGTGACAAAGGCCTGACCGCGTGTGACTTCCCATAGTTTCTGGATCACAAACTGCGGCTTGATCAGCGTACTGGAGTTCTCGTAATCCAGGCATTTTTTAGCACGCCAGGTATTGATCTGTTCCCACCATTTTGCCAAGGGCTTGGGATCAGGTGCAGCTTCGGCGACGCCCTGGGCGTAGAGGCCGATAAAGTCCTGTAAGACGTCTTTGACGTCTCCGACGATGGGTATATCCACCCGCACGCGCTTGGAGATCGAGGACGGATCAATATCAATATGGATGATTTTGCGCGGCACCTGAGCAAAGTGACGTGGATTGCCAATCACACGGTCGTCAAAGCGCGCCCCAATACCAATCAGCACATCACAATTCTGCATTGCTAGATTGGCCTCGTAGGTGCCGTGCATACCCGGCATTCCGACGAATTTATCATCCGTACCCGGATAAGCACCCAAGCCCATGAGCGTGGTGGTGCATGGCGCACCGGTGATGTTTACGAGCTTGCGCAACTCATCTGCCGCATTCGCCAAGACCACACCACCGCCTGCATAGATCATCGGACGCTCGGCGGCGAGCAACATCTGTACTGCTTTTTTGATCTGGCCCTGATGCCCCTTGGTCACCGGCGCGTAGGAGCGCATCTTGGTCTCGCCGCGCTTGGGGGCGAATTTGCACAAGGCAACGCTCACGTCCTTGGGAATATCCACCAATACCGGGCCTGGGCGACCTGTACGTGCAATATAGAAAGCACGTCGCATGGTCTCGGCCAGGTCCTTGACGTCACGCACGAGAAAGTTATGTTTGACGCAGGGCCGCGTGATCCCAACGGTGTCGCATTCCTGGAAAGCATCCTGGCCAATCGCGTGACTGGGCACCTGACCACTAATCACAACCATGGGGATAGAGTCCATATAGGCCGTCGCAATACCGGTCACTGCGTTGGTGACGCCTGGGCCACTGGTGACAAGGGCCACGCCGACCTTATTGGACGACCGAGAATACGCGTCCGCAGCATGCACCGCAGCCTGCTCGTGGCGTACCAAAATATGTTTGAATTGATCCTGCTTGTAGATAGCGTCGTAGATATAGAGGACAGCACCGCCTGGGTAGCCAAAGACGTGTTCCACGCCTTCCTCGATGAGACAACGCACGACAATATCGGCGCCATTGAGTTCCATAATGTATTCCTTTCATGACTAGTACCCTGCACCAAGCGATCCTTGACGATCCGGGCCAGTACTGGGATACCGCAGCATAATCCAGCGCTCGGTGGTTCACGGAACCACACCACCTAGATACCCTGCGGTGCCAGCCTGTACCATTGACACACAGTACAAGCGTTAAAAACGCGAGAGTTAGAAACGAAAACCCCGACGTCACTTGTGGTGCTGTACGAGGTAAAAACGAGGGCGCAAAAAAACGGGCGCTTAGCCCGATCAACACTGCCTTGATAGGCTAGCCAGGTTGATAGCTAGCTCAAGGTGCTAATGTACCGCGTTGCAACAAAGCCCGCAAGCCAGTTGCGGCCCCGACTCGTCAACTTTTCTCTATACTGCGCTTTTATGCGCTCTAGCTTCGCCTGATGTCACGCATCCCTCAGCTTCAACGATTTTTGTACAGCCATTATTTTTTCGGTGGCCTGCGCCAGGCAGTCGGGGTGCTGCTGCCTGCCGTCGTGCTGGCCGCTCTATTGAACCTGTACGCTGTCGGCATGGTGGCGGCTGTCGGCGCCGCCTGCGTGGCGGTGCTCGACCAACCAGGCGGCCCGAGGCGCTATGGCATGAACGGCATGCTCGCCGCCTTGCTATTGGGTTCAATTACCGCTGCAATCACCGGACTGGCCTCAGGACATGCCACCGTGCTCTGGCTGA
The DNA here is from genome assembly GCA_019166125.1 of Alcaligenaceae bacterium CGII-47. GTDB lineage: Bacteria > Pseudomonadota > Gammaproteobacteria > Burkholderiales > Burkholderiaceae_B > Castellaniella. The sequence continues at coordinate 128,234 of JAHTBO010000009.1, read as the reverse complement.
TCGTGCCAGCACTGTGTTTTGTGTTTTCGATGTTTACTGTATTTGGCAAGCAAGGCGGCCTACTGGGCTTTGCCTGTTTGCTGATGATGACGCTCACCATGCGCACGCCCTTGTCGCCCGAGGATGTGATGCTGCACACCATCTATTCCTTTTTAGGCGGTGTGTTCTATTTTATCTATAGCACCGTCGTACACCGCTTGCTGTGGCACCGCGAAGAGCAGCAGGTGCTCTCTGTCGCGCTGTTTGCCACGGCTGACTATATCGCCGCACGCGCACGTTTCTATGACGTGAATATCGATCTGGACGAGAGCTACCGATTGCTTATCCACGCCCAGGCCGCCATGATCGACGCCCACCAAGGTGCACGCGACATGGTGCTGCGCGAACTACCTCGTGGCAAGCGTGGCCGAGGCGAACGATTGCGGCTGAGCTCTCTGAATATCTTTGTGGATATGGTGGCCTTGCTCGACAGCCTGGTCGCCACCCATACCGACTATGCCACCTTGCGACGCGCTCTGCCCGATAGTGACACGCTGTTGTTCGCACGCGATGCACTCAGCAAACTTGCCGTCAACGTCTCGCTGATCGCCCTGAATATCGCACGCAACCGCCACACTCACGAGCGCAATAGCGTCAAGGCCGAGTTGCGCGCCATGGAATATGAGCTGGAAAATTTCCGGCGCGCTGGCTTGAACGACAAAGAACCTGAAATCTACGCGCTACTGGTGCAGATCCTGCGCCGCCTGCGCAATATCACGCGATTGGTAGACCGTATGGCGAGCCATTCCGAGCAGCCCGTGCCGCTGGAACTCGTCGATATGCGCCTGGATAAATCGCTTAACCGCTTTCTCACGCGTCAAAAATGGCGGATCGGGATGCTCACCAGCAATATGCGCCGCGACTCCCCACACTTTCGCTATGCCACCCGCGTAGCGATCGCCGCACTGCTTGCCATGACGATCTCCGCCATCCTCGGGCACATGCCCCGACTCCAGAGTGTCGCCCCCGGTATGGCCGCACACAGCTACTGGATTATCCTGACCATCATCATCATCATGAAACCGGGCTTTGCGCTCACCCGCCAGCGCAACGGCTGGCGGGTGACTGGCACATTGATAGGCTGCGGCCTGGCCCTAGTACTGTTTTCGCTGACCCAAGACAGCAATGTGTACTTCGCTGCACTCGTTATCAGTAGCATCCTGGGTTACAGCCTGATCCAGGTCAATTACATGCTCTCGGCGGTTTTCAACACGATATTCGTTCTCTTGGTATTCCATTTTCTGGTGCCCGGATCGAACTCCGTTATCGGCGAACGCCTGATCGATACCCTGATTGGCTCAGCCTTGGCTCTGTCGTGCAGTTACATCCTGCCCGCCTGGGAGCGCAACATCATGGCCTCGCTCGCGCGTGCGCTGCTGGCCGCCAATCATGCTTTCCTACGCGTAGGCCTGGAGTACGTCGAGTGCGTCCGTGCACAAAGCGCAGCGGGCACCGATGCGCACACCAGCCGCGAGGCCGAGATGCGCTGGCGGCTCACCCGCAAAAACATGCACATCGCTTTTGGCAATTACGCCTCGGCCTTTTATCGCATGATGGACGAGCCCGTACGACGCCAGAGCAAGGTACCCGAGCTCAATAACCTCCTGCTCCAGCACCATGCGCTCGCGTCGCAGACCGCAGCCGCTATCCCTATCCTGGCCAGCCTGGCTAGCGTGCCCGAGGGCATACAAAAATCTTTGCTGGCCATCGATGCCTCTTTGAGCGATGAGGATGCCCAGGCGCCCGCATCAATCGAAACCCAGGGCGAGTTGGCGGCACTGGCCTACCCATTGCGTCAGATGATTAAGGCGGCACAATTGATCCGCCACGAGATGCGCGGACTGACAGAGCCCGCAGCAAGCTAAGCTTGTTTACGCGATCTTGCGGTGAAACACCAGCGTATCGGCGCTCGACTCGGATGCCACATAGGCATAACCTTCAGCACTAAAGCCAAACAGCCCCTCAGGCGTGTCAATACGGTGATCAATTATGTAACGTGCCATCAAGCCGCGCGCTCGTTTGGCATAAAAATTGATGATCTTGTAGACGCCGTTCTTATAATCCTGAAACACGCAACTCACCACCCTCGCCTGCAATACGCTGCGATCGACGGCCTTGAAGTACTCTGCGGAGGCCAGATTCAGCAGCACGGGGCTGCCGCCCTGATGAACGAGCTGCTGATTCAGATAGTCAGCAATCGTCGAACCCCAGAACGCAACAAGATTTGCACCCCGATCCGTCGTCAGACGCGTGCCCATTTCCAGTCGATACGCCTGCATCAGATCAAGCGGCCGCAACACGCCATACAAACCACTGAGAATAGCCAAATGATCCTGGGCCCAAGCCAATTGTGCATCGGATAGCTCCGTCGCTTGCAGGCCCGCATAGACATCACCATTAAAAGCCAACACCGCCTGGCGAGCATTGTCCAGACCAAAGCGCGGTGCCCAGGCGGCATAACGGTCTGCATTCAGGCGCGCCAAGGGCTCACTGAGTTTCATAAGCTGCGCGATATCGGATACTGATTTTTGCCGCATGACGCGAATCAGCGCATGCGCTTGGTCGACAAATATTGGCTCGGTATACAAGGCGGTGCGTACAGGCGAATCGTAATCCAGCTTCTTGGCCGGCGACAGGACAGTCAACATCGGAACTCCACAAAAATGCTGCCGCCGCGTCCCACTCGGACGCGATAGCAGCATAGGTCAACGCTGCGTAGGATAATTAACGAGCGGTCCAACCGCCGTCAATGGATAAGGTCGTACCGGTCATTTGCGCCGCTGCATCAGAGGCGAGAAACACAGCGGCCTGCCCCAACTGCTCTGGCGTGACGAACTCAAGCGAGGGTTGCTTTTCAAACAGCAACTCGCGCGCGGCATCCTCGACGCTCAGGCCCTTATCCTTGGCCATGGCCTGGATCTGCTTTTCGACTAGAGGTGTGCGCACCCAACCCGGACAAATAGCATTACACGTCACGCCTAAACCCGCGTTTTCCAGCGCCGTGACTTTCGTGAGGCCGACCACACCATGCTTGGCCGCAACATAGGCGGACTTCTGTACCGAGGCAACCAAGCCATGAGCCGAGGCGATATTGATGATGCGCCCCCATTTTTGCTGCTTCATAGAAGGCAGCGCTGCGGCGGTGCCATGAAAGACCGCCGAGAGGTTTAGCGCAATGATGGCATTCCACTTATCGATCGGAAAGTCCTCGATCAGATCGACATGCTGAATACCGGCATTATTCACCAAGATATCGATACCGCCCAATGCCTTTATCGCCTCACCAATAAAAGCGCGCGCCGCATCGGCCTGCATCATATCGGCATTCAGATAGGTGGCCTTGATGCCAAACTCGCGCTCTAGCCCGGTGCGCTCCTGCTCGATGGCTTGCGCATCACCAAAACCGTTAATGATAAGGTCTGCACCATTACGCGCCAATTCCCGCGCAATCGCCAAGCCAATGCCACTGGTTGATCCGGTAACAACCGCTTTTTTTCCTTTTAGCATGATCACAGACTCCTTGGTACACATGAATAAGACAGAATCAGTGTAACGCGGGGGAGATGACGGCTTGCTTAAGAGCGGCTAAGCACCACGTCAGACCGGCTCACATGCCGATCGATTTTTTGATATGCGTATTCTGCGCAGCGATCAACTGCTGAAACTGCTCGGGTGAATCCGTACCCAGCTCTAGCAGCATTGCAAAGCTGTCTTGATTGTGCCCCTTGGCAAAGGACGCAATCACACGATATCTGGCGACCTCGCGCAAATCAGCCAAGCCAGAGTCCCGAATCGCAGCCTCCTGGTCGGCCGCTGCATCGGCCTCGGCCAGCAATTGCGGATGTTGTTCGAAAAAGCGTCGTTTACCGAGAGCGACGGCTTCTTTGACCCTGATGGATTCCTGGCTCATATTTGTTCCTGTGTGTCGATCGTCGGCGCACCTGTGCACGAGTCACGCCTTGCACGACATGGATGAGAATCGGTGCTTCTCTGAATCAGAAGGGATTACGGAAGACTTCCACATTAAAATGGAAATGCTTGTAGAGTGGCTCTTGCTTTCATTGGCGGACAGGGTGGGATTCGAACCCACGGTACGGGGAAACCGTACGCCTGATTTCGAGTCAGGTACATTCGACCACTCTGCCACCTGTCCGGGTTCGCCGAGTAAGCGAGTCGAGGCGCGCATCTTAGCACGAATGGCGCGGCCTGTCTGGCACAGCCAAGGAAATTCATCCTCCCCCAAGTCTAGGTTTATCATCAAGGCGGATTTAACAAAACGCTCATCAGGAACCCCACCATGCATGACGCCGCACTGGCCAATAAGAATCGTTCTGCTCTACCCGCCTACCAGAGAATCAAGGATTTCGTGCTGGAAAATATCGGCAATGGTACCTGGCGAGAAGGGGACGTTATCCCGACCGAGTTGGCACTGTGCGAGCAGTTTCAGGTATCGCGCATGACGGTGCATCGTGCCTTGCGCGAGCTCACGACAGATCAAGTTTTAGTGCGTTACCAGGGCTCAGGCACCTACGTTGCACCATCCAAAATCCAGTCTACCCTGATCGAGATCCGTAGCATTGCCCAGGATATTCGTGATCGCGGACACACGCATTCCTGCGAGGTGCTGCTGCTCGAACGCACCAAGGCAAGTCCTGCGCAGGCGCAGCGGTTCCATCTCAAGGCACAGGCCCCCCTCTTCCATTCCATTATCATCCACTTCGAGAACGCCGCCCCCATCCAGATGGAGGACCGGTTCGTGGATGCCGAGCGCATTCCAGGCTACCTTGAGCAGGATTGGTCGCGCACGACGCCTAATGAATATTTGATGCATACGGCGCCAGCGCCTACGGGCCACTACACGATCGAAGTCATGTTGCCCGTGCAAGAGATCGCCACCCGACTGGATATTCCACTCTCGCAGCCCTGTCTGGTGCTGGATCGCACGACATTTTCGGGCGGCGCATTCGCGTCTCAGGCAGTGATGTGGTATCCGGGCAATCGCTATAAACTTGCCGGAAAAATTTGAACGGCTCAGGGTTGTAGCAAGGTCCAGGCCAAGCGCGCCGCCACACGTGCAGTGTGCTGGTCGCAATCGAACTCGGGATTGAACTCTGCCATATCGGCCAGGCGTAACTTACCCGAGCCCTTGATACGTTGCACGAAGGCCTCGACCACGGACAGCGGCACACCCAAGGGCGCTGGCGCCGAGACGCCTGGTGCGACGGATGCAGGCAGCACATCCAGATCAATCGTCAGATAAACATGATCAACACTACTGATCATGTCATCCAGCTCATATAGACGCTGAGTCAGATCGCGCTCCTGCATCTGCATGTCCTCGACGTAGGTCACACCCAGGGCCTGTGCATGGGCGTACAGACCCGCGGTATTGCCCAGTCGCGAAACACCAAAACACGCATAGCGTACAGGCAGCCCGCGCTCACGGCTGTCCTGCAGAATCTGATCAAAAGGGGTGCCTGAGCTGCCTGGGCGGCTGCTACGCAGATCAAAATGCGCATCCAGATTAACAATAAGCAAAGACCCCCCTCGGGGCGCATCGGTCGTATACAGATGCTCGCGCAGGCCCTGGAAATCCGCCCACGCAAGTTCATGGCCGCCTCCCATTACAAATAAACGGGATCCTCGCCTCAGAATATCCGCGACGCGGCGCCCCTGCGCCGCCTGCGCGGCCTCTAACTCATCGCCCTCACACGCGATATCTCCGGCATCCCACACGGCGTCCAGGCCATGCGCCGGCAACCCCGCCAGCGCACGGCGCATGGCCACAGGTCCTCCGCGGGCTCCCGGGCGACCATGATTACGCCGCACGCCTGCGTCGCTAGCAAACCCACACAACACCGCATCCCCCGAGGCATAGGCCTCGTCGTGACGCACGATCTGAAACAGCCGACGCGTATCGCCCTGCTCGGCGCGGTCATCGCGGCCTTGCCAGAGTCCCTGTAGATTGCTCATCGTCGCATGCTCATCGCCATATGCTCAGTGTCCTCGTGCCTATTTGCTTGCAGCCAAGCGCTCCAAGCCGCCCATATAGGGGCGCAACACTTCAGGAATCATAATACTGCCATCCGCCTGCTGATAATTCTCTAGGACAGCGACCAGGGCACGGCCAACCGCTAAGCCGGAGCCATTCAAGGTGTGCACGAACTCTGGCTTACCCTGGTCATTGCGATAACGCGCCTGCAAGCGTCTGGCCTGAAAGGCCTCGCAATTCGAGACCGACGAGATCTCGCGCCAGGTATTTTGCGCCGGCAGCCAGACCTCTAAATCGTAGGTCTTGGCCGAACTGAATCCCATGTCCCCGCTACATAACAGCACCACACGATAGGGAAGACCAAGCAATTGCAAGACATGCTCGGCATGGCCCACCATCTCGTCGAGCGCCTCCCAGGATCGCTCGGGATGAACAATCTGTACCATCTCGACCTTATCGAATTGGTGCTGGCGAATAATGCCACGCATATCACGGCCGCCACTGCCCGCCTCAGAGCGGAAACACGGCGTGTGGGCTGTCAGACGCAGCGGCAGCTCGTCCTGCGCGAGAATTGCATCACGCACCGTACCCGTCAGCGGGATCTCGGCGGTTGAAATCAGATATAAATCCTCGGGGACGGTACCCGCCTCGTCCTCGGGTGTGCTGCCCTGCCCGCCTTTCGTGACCCAAAACATATCATCCTTGAATTTGGGCAACTGGCCTGTGCCATACAGCGTCGAGCCATTGACGATGTACGGGGTATAGCATTCCTGATAGCCATGCTCGCCTGTCTGCAAGTCCAGCATGAACTGAGTCAGTGCGCGATGCAGACGCGCGAGCGGACCGCGCAGCATCATGAACCGTGCGCCGGCGAGCTTACGCGCCGCGTCAAAGTCCAGCCCCAGGGGTTCTGCCAATGCGACGTGGTCGCGTGGCTCGAAACCCAAGCCAGCGGGCTGTCCCGCACTATCCGCTGCACCTGGCAACCAGCGGCGCACCTCGACATTATCCGCCTCAGACAGGCCGTCAGGCACGCTTTCATGGGGTAGATTAGGGAGCGTCATCAACCAATCGCCCAAGGCCTGCTGGACGGTGTGCAAGGCCTGCTCCAACGCCTTGAGTCGCTCGGGGATGGCCTGCGACGCTGCCAGCACTGCACTGGCATCCTCGCCACGCGACTTGAGCTGCCCAATTTGCTTGGCCAGCGTATTGCGTTGCGCCTGCAGCGCCTCGGCCTGCACTTGTACGTCTTTGCGTTGCGCCTCCAGAGCGTGGTAGCGGTCTGTGTCAAATGGCAAGCCGCGCCGCGCCAACGCGTCCACGACGCGGGGCAGGTCTTTACGCAACAAATTCTGGTCAAGCATAGTAATAGGCCGAAGATAAGGTGGAAAAGCAGTATTGTATTAAAACCAGGCTACAAAGGAATCAGCGTGTTTCATGGATGACGCTGCACCCCGTATTTACCCCTAATTCCATGTTATAGCGTCCAATAAAAGGGAAAATTGATTGACAGAGAGGGTCAAATGTATATACCTTTTGATAGCCAATTCACCGAGGAGTACACGTATGCGTATCGCTTCTACTTTTAAGTTACTACTGGCATCGGCCTGCCTGGCGATGGTTGCTCTCCCCTCACACGCAGATCAGCTTGATCAGGTCAAAAAGGCAGGCGAGCTGGTTATCGGCACAGAGATGCAATTTGCGCCCTTCGATTTCCTGAAGGACGGTAAACAGGAAGGTTTCAATAAGGAATTTTTTGCCGATGTCGGCAAGGCTCTCAACGTCAAGATCCGCTTCATCGACCTACCCTGGGCAAGCGTGCTGCCAGGTCTGGATGCCAAAAAATTCGATCTGGTCGCCGGTCCACTGAACGTCACCCAGGCTCGTAAAGATCGCTACCACTTTACCCTGCCGATCGCTGACGGTACGGTGGCATTCCTCAAGAACGCCAAGGATACGGATTTCACCAAACCCGAGCAGGTCGCCGGAAAAGTCATCGGCAGCCAGCGTGGCTCATCGCAGCTCGCCCAGATGAAGGCCTATGCCGAAACACTCAACCCGCCCCCAGAGATCAAAGAATACGTCGATTTTAATCAAGCCTATGCTGACCTGGCCACCGGCCGTATTATGGCGGTCGGACACTCGATCACCAATATCGCTGTTGCCGCCAAAGAGCGCCCCAAGCAGTTTGCCGTCGTCCAGCCCAGCATCGGCAAGAAGGTTTATTTTGCATTTATGGGCCACCAGGGCGCGGATAGCGACTCGCTTATCAAGGCGATCGACGACGTGATCCTGACCATGCATAAGGACGGTCGCCTGGCTGCTTTGCAGAAGAAATGGTTTGGTATGGAAATGGAGGTTCCGATCGCCGACTTCGTGCCTAACGTCTAAGCAGATCCACCCAAGCCTGGGCGCGCACGATGTTCGATTTGGACGCAATCCTCCAGGCGCTGCCTCTGCTCGCGCAGGCGGCAGAGATGACGATTCTCGTATCAGTGATGGGTTTACTGATCGGCTTCGTCATCGCGCTGACCGTGGCCTCGGCCAGCCTGTCACGCTCTCGGGCATTGCGACGACTCGGCAATCTGTATGTATTCATCTTCCGAGGGATCCCTCTGCTCGTCCAGCTTATGCTGGCGTATTACTTTCTGCCTACGCTAGGGATCAACGTCCCACCACTGGTCGCCGCAATTACGGCTATTTCCCTATGTGAAGGCGCCTATCTGGGTGAAATTTTGCGTGGCGGTTTCTTGGGGATTCCGCACGGTCAGCTCGAAGCGACCCAATTGTTGGGATTTTCGCGTCTCGATACGCTGACACGCATTCAGGTGCCGCAAGTCCTCAAACTCACCACACCTTCTTTGATCAATGAAATGATCCTGCTGGTTAAGGCTTCCTCGCTTATCTCGGTGGTGGGCGTCGCCGAGATCACCCGTACCGCACAGAATATCGCTGCCAGCACCTTTATGCCCCTAGAGACCTATGTTGCAGCGGGTTTGATGTACATGGTGATCAACGGCATGCTTTCGCTATTCGGGCACTACGCCGAACGCCGGTTCGGGAGGTCTTAACGCCATGGACCAGAACCTCGCGCTGATCTCCCAATACGGCATGCAAGTCCTCAGCGGCTTTGGCATGACCATTATGACCTGGCTGGGCGCCGTCCTGTTGGGCATCACCATTGGTTTCGTCATTGCTGTCTTGCAACGTTATGGAGGTCGCTGGCTACGCGCCTTGCTGCGTGTGTATATTGAAATATTGCGTACAACACCTTTTCTCGTCCAGCTATTCATTCTGTATTACGGCGGTCCGGCGCTGGGTATTGAACTCTCGGCACTCGCGGCAGGCGTGCTTGCACTCGCAATCTATGGCAGCGCCTATTTTGCTGAAGTTTTTCGTGCGGGTTTTATGTCGGTGCCACGTGGGCACATCGAGGCAGCACAGTGTTTGGGCATGTCGCGCCTGGATATTGTCTGGCGCATCCTAATGCCCCAGATGCTGGTCATTATTACCCCGGCATTGATCAATCTAATCATCATCCTCAGCAAGGAAACCTCTGTGTTATCCATCGTGACGATCCCTGAGCTGACTGCTGTCCTTACCCAGATCGGGTCCGAGCAGTACATCTATGTGCAAACCATGCTGGTCCTGTCGGTGTGCTACCTGATCCTGGTGGCCGCCACCGAACAGTTGGGCAGGTGGGCAGAGCGCAAGGTCAGCCACTACCTGGCTCGCTAACGGTCCTGGAGACTCAGACTATGCCCCCACCTTCCTGCGCCCCTAAAAGCGATCTGCTCGTCGATGTGCGCGGCATCAGCAAAGCCTATGGACAGAATCGTGTCCTCAACAATGTCTCGCTCGGCGTGCGTAAATCCGAGGTGACGTGCATCATCGGACCGTCAGGTTCGGGCAAAAGCACGCTGCTACGCACGCTGGCTTTTCTAGAGGAATACGACAGCGGTGAGGTATATATCGAGGGCGAGCTGCTCGGTTATATTGATCATGACAATATCCGCAGCAAGGCGCCATTAGCAGAATTGAACCGGGTACGACAACATGTCGGCATGGTGTTCCAGCAATTTAATCTATGGCCCCATATGACTGCGCTAGGCAACGTCGCCGAGGCACTGATGCGCGTCAAACGTCTGCCGCGCAGCCAGGCACACGCACGCGCACTAGAGACATTGGAAAAAGTGGGTCTGGCGGACAAGGCCAACGAATATCCCATCCGCCTATCCGGAGGCCAGCAACAACGCGTCGCGATTGCACGGGCACTGGCGATGGAGCCCCACATCATGCTGTTTGATGAGCCAACTTCCGCCCTGGACCCGGAGCTCGTGGGTGAAGTTCTGCAGGTCATGAAGGCGCTGGCCCATGAGGGCATGACCATGGTGGTCGTCACCCACGAGATGGGCTTTGCTGCGCAGGTGGCAGACCAGGTGATTTTTCTCGACAAGGGGGAAATTGCTGCCAGCGGCCCACCTCAGGCGTTATTTCATGGCAGCAAAAATCCACGCCTGCAACAGTTCCTGCAAAACTACCTGGATCGCAACGCATTCTGGGATCAGAGTGGCAACACCCCTTGAGGCCGACCATGATTTCCACCCCACTTCGCAAGCTAGATACCCTGGCAGACACCCTGTCCAGCCTGACACCCAACGACGATCTGCAGCGCTACTGCCAAGACGCGAGCGGCCTGACGGCCAGTGGCAAACCGGCACTGGTACTACGCCCCAGAAACACTGCCGAGGTATCTGAGATCGTCTGTGCCTGTCACCACGAAGGCCGATCGCTCACCATACAAGGTGGGCGCACGGGCATGGCCGGGGCAGCCGTTCCAAACGCAGGCGACGTGGTGCTCTCTTTGGAACACATGAACCGCATCGAAGCACTGGACACGCTGGGCGGCACCGTCACAGTGCAGGCGGGCGTCATCCTTGAGGCGCTCTGTCGCCAGGTCGAGGAACAAGGCTGGTACTTTCCGCTAGATTGTGGCGCTCGCGGTTCCTGCCAGATCGGGGGCAACATCGCCACCAATGCGGGTGGCAACCGCGTCTTGCGCTATGGCACCATGCGCGAACTGGTGCTGGGCCTAGAGGTCGTATTGGCGGACGGCACGGTGCTTTCAATGATGAACAAGGGTTTAAAAAACAATACGGGCCTGGACCTCAAACACCTGTTTATCGGTACTGAAGGAACATTGGGCATCATTACACGTGCGGTTCTGCGCCTGTTCCCCAAACCCGACCGGCGCGACAGTGCCCTGGTCGCTTTGGATAGCTTTGATCAACTCACCTCCCTGCTGAAAGCGGCGCGTGCACACTTGCCATCGCTCTCCTCATTCGAGGTCATGTGGAACAATTATCTGCAGGCGGCGGCGCGCGTGCTACACAAGCCCGCGCCGTTTGACGGTGCCTATGCGCTCTATGTGCTGATTGAGACCGAAGGGATGGAGTCGGGCACGACCCGCCACGAGCTAGAGGCTTTTCTCTCTGGTTTGATCGATACTGGGCTCGCGCGCGACGTCATTTTGCCGCAAACCCACGAGCAGGCAGCACAGCTGTGGAAATTGCGCGATGCAATCGGCGAGATCCTGCTCACGATGCAACCTTATGTCGCCTTTGATGTGGGCATACCCTTACATGAATTACCGGGCTTCATCGAACGCGTCACCGCCCGCCTCACCCAGACTTGGCCGCAGGCACAAAACCTGCTGTTCGGCCATCTGGGCGATGGCAACCTGCACTTATCGACAGGGCCTCATGCGCAATCCGATCTGTATGCCGTCGAGTCCACGGTCTACCAAGAGGTCGAACGCGTGGGCGGCAGCATATCTGCCGAGCACGGTATAGGCCGCATCAAAAAGCCTTTTTTACACCACAGCCGCAGCGCTGACGAGCTCGCATTGATGGCGGATATCAAGCGTCTGCTCGACGGTGACGAATTGCTCAATCGCCAGCGACTGCTCGACCTCTGAACGTGGATCACCCTGACATGGCACAAGCACCCTTCCTCCTCTCTGGCCTACGCGTACTAGACTTCACCCGGGTATTATCCGGGCCGTTTTGCACGGCGCTACTCGGCGATCTGGGCGCTGAAATCATCAAAATCGAGCCGCCTCACGGCGATGATTACCGCGCTATCGGCCCGATGAAAAATGGTGAAAGCGCTTTGTTCACGGTCATGAACCGCAATAAGAAAAGCATCGTGCTGGATCTAAAGCAAGCCGCAGCGCTTGCCCTGATCCATGACATGATGCCAGAGGTGGATATCGTGGTCGAAAATTTCCGTCCCGGGGTCGCCGATAAATTGGGTATTGGCTACGCCACGCTTAAGGCTCTCAATCCACGCATCATCTATACCAGCATATCGGGCTTTGGTCAGGATGGCCCGGCCGCGCATCGGCCAGCCTACGATATCGTCATCCAGGCCATGAGCGGCATCATGAATGCCACCGGCTTTCCCGAAGGCCCGCCCACCCTCGTGGGCGAGGCCATCACCGATGTGCTCTCGGGCCTGTTTGGTTCATGGGGCACCTTGGCGGCGCTCTACGGCCGCCAGCAAACCGGCCAGGGCACCCACGTCGATACATCCATGTTTGACGCGACGTTGGCCTTTACCGTCACCGCCGTGGCGCGCTATCTGTTTACCGGTCGGGATGCGCCGCGCGTGGGCAACCGCCATCCGCTCTCGGCCCCTTTTGGCGCCTTTCGTGCGCAGGACGGCTACTACGTATTGGCAGTTCTGAACAATAAATTATTCGCCCAATTGGCGAACCTCATGGCAGAGGAAGGGCTTGCCGCTGACCCACGTTTTACCAGCGACGAGCTGCGTTCTGAAAACGAGCCCGCGCTGCGCGCACGCATCGAAGCCTGGTCACAGAACCTCAGCGTAGAAGACGTGATGCAACGATTAGAGGCCGGCGCAGTGCCCGGCGCCCCAATCTGGAACGTGCGCCAGGCACTAGAGAGCGAGCAATCTCGGTATCGAGAATTCCTCACGCCTATCGATGATTCACGCCTGCCAGGCATGCAATTACCCAGGCAACCTATCAAATTTTCGGCCTGGCCTACCCAGCCGACAAAACGGGCGCCCGCACTGGGCGAACATACCGACGCGATCCTGCACGACTTATTAGGTTTGGCAGCAGATCGCATCCAAGCCCTACGCGAACTCGGCGCACTGGGGCGCTGACCATACCGGAGTTCTCATGCAAAAACGGCTTGGTGTTACCGACGAAGACCTGGAAATTGCCGCAGCAATCAGCCGCTATGCTGCGGCTGAACTGGGGCCGCATGCCCACGAAGTCGATGAGCACGAGATATCGGTTGTGCGTTACGTCCCCGGCTTGGCTGCACTGGGCGTCATGGGCATGAACCTGCCTGAGAAATGGGGTGGGCCGGGCATCAGCCCGACAGCACTCATCCTCTCGCTCGTAGAGATCGCGCACCACTGCGCCGCAACCGCCTCGATGATTGGTGCACAATACCTCGCGACCGATTCGATATTGATAGGCGGAGACGATACGATTCGCGCACGCTACCTGCCTGCAGCGGCGTCAGGCCAGGCATTGGGTGCCTTCGCGCTCACTGAACCGCGCGCGGGCTCCAACCCGGCTGACATGGCGACTCGCGCCCTGCGCAAGGACGATGTCTATCACCTGAGTGGGGTCAAGCACTTTATCTCGAACGCCGCCGAGGCCAACTTTATCGTTGTCTATGCCAAGACCGATCCGGCTGCGGGGCATCGCGGCATCAGTGCCTTCGTCGTCGACCGGCACACCCCCGGCTTATCTGTATCGACGTCTGAAAAATTGATGGGTATACGTGGCGGCCATGCCTTCGAGGTCTCGCTCGATTGTACGATCCCGGCAACACAACGCCTGGGTGCAGAGGGCAGCGGTTTTCGCACGGCCATGAAGGTTCTGGACAACAGCCGCCTGGATGTGGCTGCCACCAGCCTGGGCATCTCCGAGGCTGCGCTGGAAGCAGCCGTATCGTGGGCACAACAACGTCAAGTAGGCGGTGAACCACTTGCCTCCAAGCAAGGGATTCAGTGGATGCTGGCCGATATGAAGCTACGGCTGGAAGCCGCCTGGGCACTGACCCTGCAGGCCACAGCCAAGCGCCTGTCAGGCGAACGCTTCTCGATGGAGTCTGCCATGGCCAAACTCTACGCCTCGGAAGCCGTCGGATTTATCACTGATGCTGCACTGCAAATTCATGGCGGCTACGGCTACACCCGGGACATGCCATTGGAACGCTATGTGCGTGACGCGCGCATTCTACGTATCTATGAGGGCGCCTCGGAAATTCAACGCACAATCATCGCCCGCACGCTACTGGGCTGAACGCCCACGCCGTCACGCGCACAGACACGCTCCAATCTAAATGTATAGACAACTTAATTATTCAGCACTACATTAAGGTTTGAATTCCCAGACACCAGGAGATCGAAGTGGCCCCCACTCAGCAAAATGACCCCCGTTACGATGCCAGCCGCAACATCCATGCGCCAACCGGCTCGACCCTACATTGTAAAAACTGGGTGATTGAGGCGGCTTATCGAATGATCCAAAATAATCTTGACCCCGAGGTTGCAGAAAATCCCAAGCATCTCGTGGTCTATGGCGGGATCGGCCGGGCGGCGCGCAACTGGGCCTGCTATGACGCGATCCTAAGTAGCCTACTGGCCCTGGGTGAGGATGAAACTTTGCTGGTCCAGTCCGGCAAGCCGGTCGGCGTGTTCAAAACCCACGTCGACGCACCGCGCGTACTCATCGCCAATTCAAACCTGGTCCCCAAGTGGGCAACCTGGGAAAAATTCAATGAACTGGATCAGGCCGGGCTCTTTATGTACGGGCAGATGACCGCTGGCAGCTGGATCTACATTGGCAGCCAGGGCATTGTGCAAGGGACCTACGAGACCTTTGCGCAGGCCGGCCGTAAGCACTACGGCGGCATACTTGCCGGGCGCTGGATCCTGACTGCCGGCTTGGGCGGCATGGGCGGCGCGCAACCGCTGGCAGCGACCTTTGCTGGCGCCTGCTCGCTCACCATAGAATGCCAGCAATCCAGCATCGATTCCCGACTCAAGACCCGCTATTTGGACAAACAGGCACACTCGCTCGATGAAGCCCTGGAGATGATCCTGCATCACACTTCGCGCAAGGAGGCCGTGTCCATCGGGTTGTTGGGAAATGCCGCCGATATCGTCCCGGAATTGGTCGAGCGCGCCCGCCAAGGTGGCATCCGGCCTGACCTGGTGACCGATCAGACTTCGGCGCACGACCTGACCCATGGCTATCTGCCTTCGGGCTGGAGCGTCGCGCAATGGAAGGCGGCACAAAACGACCCCAGCCAACACGCCGCCCTACAAGCGGCTGCGGCCAAATCCTGCACCCGCCATGTGCAAGCCATGCTGGATTTTCATGCGATGGGCATCCCCACGGTGGACTATGGCAATAATATCCGTCAGGTCGCCTACGACGAAGGCGTACTGAACGCTTTTGACTTCCCAGGTTTCGTTCCCGCCTATATCCGCCCACTCTTTTGCGAGGGCAAGGGGCCATTTCGCTGGGTGGCACTCTCGGGCGACCCAGAGGATATCTACAAGACCGACCGCAAACTCAAGGCGCTATTTCCCGATAAGCAAGCCTTGCACCGTTGGCTCGACATGGCACGTGAGCGCATCGTCTTTCAGGGCCTGCCAGCGCGCATTTGCTGGCTGGGTCTGGGCGAACGCCACCTCGCCGGGCTAGCCTTTAACGACATGGTGCATAGTGGGGAACTCAAGGCCCCGATTGTCATCGGCCGCGACCATCTGGATACCGGCTCGGTCGCCAGCCCCAATCGCGAGACCGAGGCCATGCGCGATGGCACAGATGCCGTATCGGATTGGCCGCTGCTTAATGCCCTGCTCAATACCGCAGGCGGCGCAAGCTGGGTATCGTTACACCACGGCGGAGGCGTGGGCATGGGCTACAGCCAGCACGCCGGCATGGTGATTGTGGCTGATGGGTCAGATGCCGCCGCCCAACGCCTCGAACGCGTGCTCATCAACGATTGTGGAAGTGGCGTCATGCGCCACGCCGACGCGGGTTACGAACAAGCGATCGAGACCGCCCACGCATTCGGCCTGAATCTACCGATGATCAAATAAGCGTTCCAGCGAAGGAATATTCATGGCATCCACCCTCATGATCGAGCCCGGCGCAATGACTCTGGCACAGATCCGCCAGATCTGGCGCGAACCCCTCATCCTGACATTACCCGAGCAGGCGCATGCGGCCATGGGGGCCTCAGCAGCCATTGTTAAGGCGATTATCGATAAGGGTGCACCCGCCTACGGTATCAACACCGGCTTTGGCAAGCTCGCCCAGACACGAATCCCCGACGAGGACCTAGAGCAACTCCAAGAGAACCTGATCCTCTCGCACTCGGTCGGTGTGGGCGAGCCTCTATCCGCACCCATCGCACGCCTGGTCATGGCACTAAAGATCAACAGCCTGGCACGCGGCTACTCCGGCATACGGCCCTCTGTCGTTCAAACTCTGCTCAATATTTATAATGCAGGCATCATCCCGCATATCCCGGCAAAAGGTTCCGTGGGCGCCTCGGGAGACCTTGCCCCACTCGCGCACATGACCCTCACCCTCATCGGTCAGGGCCAGGCCTGGTTCAATGGCGCCTGGATAAAGGCTGACGAGGCACTACGCCAGGCAGACGTCGCCCCTATCCGTCTGGCGGCCAAGGAAGGCCTGGCACTCATCAACGGTACCCAGGTCTCCACCGCCTTGGCGCTTAACGGTCTATTTCAGGCTGAAGCCTTATTCAAAACCGCAATCCTGGCGGGTGCGCTAAGCGTGGACGCAGCCAAGGGCAGCGATGCGCCCTTTGATCCCAGAGTCCACGAAATTCGTGGGCAAGCCGGGCAGATTCTGGCCGCGCATGTCTATCGGGCATTGCTCAAAGGCAGCGCGATCCGCCAGTCTCATCGCTTGCACGACAATAAGGTTCAGGATCCCTATAGCCTACGTTGCCAACCCCAGGTCATGGGCGCCATCCTTGACTTAATGAACCAGGCAAGGCGCACCCTGCTCACAGAGTCCAACGCGGTCACCGACAATCCGCTCGTCTTTCCGGGCCTGGATGGCCAAGCCGGGCAAGTGATCTCGGGCGGTAATTTTCACGCTGAACCGATCGCGTTCACCTCAGATATCCTGGCACTGGCGATCGCCGAAATCGGCGCTCTGGCCGAGCGGCGCGTCGCTTTGCTGATCGACGCCAGCATCTCAGGCCTGCCCCCCTTTCTCGTCCCGGCACCGGGCTTGAACTCGGGGTTCATGATCGCTCACGTCACCGCAGCAGCACTCGCCTCAGAGAATAAATCCCTGGCGCATCCGGCCAGCGTGGACAGCCTACCCACGTCGGCCAATCAGGAGGATCACGTCAGCATGGCAACGTTTGCCGCACGCCGCCTGATCGACATGGCACAAAACACCGCGACCATCGTTGGTATCGAATTGTTGTGCGCGGCGCAAGGCATTGATTTTCACGCCCCGCTAAAAACCTCGCAGGCGCTTCAAACCCTACACGCCAGAATCCGCAGCGAGGTGCCGTTTTACGATAAGGACCGCCTGCTCGCGCCGGATATCAGCCTGATGGCCGAACGGGTGCTGGATGGTGCCTTGACGATCAATCAGCCCGAGCTGGACGCGTTTTAAGATCGAGCTCACCATGGCGCACCAACTGGCGACAGCGCGGCAGACCCGTCCAATAAGCCAGCTCGGCCACCGAAGCCACCTCCCACACCGCAAAATCAGCATAATCACCCACCGCCAACCGCCCTGTGACATCGGCGTGACCCAGCGCCTTTGCTGCGTGCCTGGTTACACCTGCCAAGGCCTCGTCCACCGTCAAACGAAACAAGGTGCAAGCCATATTCAGCATGAGGAGCAAGGATGTGCTGGGTGAAGTACCCGGATTGCAATCTGTAGCGATCGCAATCGGGACGCCGTACTCGCGCAGCAGCGCGATAGGTGGCGTTTTTGTTTCACGCAAGAAATAAAACGCACCAGGCAATAATACGGCGACGGTCCCCGCCTCACGCATCGCGTGCACGCCTGCCTCATCCAGGTACTCCAGATGGTCAGCCGATAAAGCGTGATAACGCGCGGCCAAGGCAGTCCCGCCCATTAAGGATAGCTGCTCGGCATGCATCTTGACCGGCAAGCCATAGCGCTGAGCCGCCTGGAGCACCCGCTCGGACTGGGCCAGACTGAATCCAATGCTCTCGCAAAACACGTCGACGGCATCCACCAGCCCCTCGTCATGCAAGGCAGGCAGCATCTGCTCGCACACGAGATCGATATAAGCATCGGCGCGCCCAGCATATTCAAGCGGCACCGCATGGGCACCCAGAAATGTGGTGGATATCGTGACATTGCGGACTTGGCCCAGACGTCGCGCCACCCGCAACATCTTGCGCTCTGTCGCCAAATCCAGACCATAGCCGGACTTAATCTCGACTGCGCTCACCCCCTGGGCAATCATGGCGTCCAGGCGCCGCAGGGCTGAGCCAAACAGTTCATCCTCGCTCACTGTGCGCGTCGCTCGCACGCTGGAAACGATCCCTCCCCCGCGTCGGGCTATTTCCTCATAGCTCGCTCCGGCCAGACGCAAGGCAAATTCCTCAGCCCGATCGCCACCAAAGATCAAGTGCGTATGGCAATCAATCAATCCAGGCGTCACGATGGCTTGCTGCAGATCATGCGTTTCAGAGACGTCCCGCACCAAAGCCGCAGGCAAGGCATTGCCGGGCCCCAGCCAGGCGATGCGCCCGTCCACCACCAGCAACGCTGCAGACTCAATCAAAGCGGATGATTGCCCATCCACAGAGAGCCGCATGTTTTTCCACAGCACAGGTTTTGTCATACATCAGCACTCCCTCTGATTAAGCATGAAATCACAACTTGTATAGACAATTATGCCTGTCGGGCCTTTAGGCGGCAAGGCGCCTGAATCCTGATACGATGATTACATGATGCACGATACGATCCGCTACATCCCTGCCGCTGACTTACACCCGCTCCCCTGGAAAAATGGCGGCGGTATCACCCGCCAGCTCGCCATCTATCCAGAGCACGCCACGCTGGATGATTTTATTTGGCGTATCAGTGCGGCCGATCTAACGCAGCCTGGGTCATTTTCAATCTGGCCAGACATCGACCGCATCCTGATCCTCACAGCGGGTGAGTCCATCCAATTAACCCGTACCGAGACGGGACAACAGCAGCGCCTTGTGCGCGGCGAGCGCATCTACTTTGCAGGCGAGACGCCCTTTGACGCAGCCCTCCCTGATGGGCCCACCCGGGATTTCAATCTGATGCTGCGGCGTAAACAGGCGCACGGCTGCGTGGACATGCGACGCGCGGCCCAAAAACTGCCGCTACGGCCTGGCGAGACCTTATTACACTGCACGGAAGGCCATTTTACCGCTCGCTTACCCGAGCGGCTGGGTGGCCTGCGCACACTCGATACGGGCGACACGCTATGGCTGAGCCTGGACTATATCCCGTCTTTTACGCTGGATATCATGCCAGAGACGGCTGATGCTTGTCTGATCGATGCGCGGGTGAATTTATTCCTCGGTATTACATCACCGGACTGACGCATCGCGCCTAGTTGTCCGCATCCTCATCCAGTTTTCTCAAAAACGCCAACTTCTCGGCGATCTTGGTCTCCAGGCCGCGCGCAACGGGTTGGTACCAGGCCGGGTCAGCGATGCCATCGGGCAGATAAGTCTCACCGGCGGCGTACGCATGCGGCTCATCATGGGCATAGCGATAGTCATGCCCGTAGCCCAACTCCTTCATCAGCCGGGTGGGGGCGTTGCGCAGATGCACCGGCACCTCACGGGACTTGTCCTGCTTCACAAAGGCCATGGCCTGATTAAAGGCCTTGTAGCCCGCATTGCTCTTGGGTGCGACGGCCAGGTAGATAACCGCCTGGCCAAGCGCCAGATCACCTTCGGGTGAGCCTAGGCGCTCGTAGGTTGTCGCCGCATCGTTGGCAATTTGCAGCGCACGGGGGTCGGCCAAGCCGATATCCTCCCAAGCCATGCGCACAATACGACGCGACAAGTAACGCGCATCCGCCCCCCCATCGAGCATCCGACACAGCCAGTAGAGGGCGGCATCCGGGTTTGAGCCGCGCACAGACTTATGCAGGGCCGAAATCTGATCATAAAAATTGTCGCCCCCCTTATCGAATCTGCGTGCATTCAAGGTCAGCGCATTCTCGATGAACTCAGGCGTGATGCGAACGGTATCGGCCGCACGTGCTGCCGTATGTGTCTGCTCCAATAAATTGAGCAAGCGGCGGGCATCGCCATCAGCGTAGCCAATCAGGGTATCAATCGCTGCCTCGTCAAATCGCAGGTGTGCACAATCAACCTCGATCGCCCGCGTAGACAAGGCCCGCAGGTCCTCATCGCCCAGGGACTTCAGTACGTACACCTGCGCGCGAGACAGCAGCGCGGCGTTGACTTCAAAGGAGGGATTCTCGGTCGTCGCGCCAATAAAAGTTACCAGGCCCGACTCGGCATAAGGCAATAAGGCGTCCTGTTGCGCCTTGTTAAAACGATGAATTTCGTCGACGAACAAAATCGTGCGCCGTCCCGTTGTGCGATATTGCCCCGCCAGATCAATCGCCGCACGAATATCCTTCACCCCAGAGAACACGGCCGAAAGCGCAATAAACTCACAATCAAACGCACGCGCCGTGAGGCGCGCAAGCGTGGTCTTGCCTACCCCTGGCGGCCCCCACAAAATCATCGAATGCGGCATCCCGGACTCGAACGCCAGGCGCAGCGGCTTGCCCGGGCCAAACAGATGCTGCTGCCCGACCATCTCGTCGAGTGTGCGCGGGCGCAGCCGCTCGGCCAGAGGCGCCGAGGCCTCCAGCGCTGGCGCAGCGGCCGCCTCACCAAACAGGTCACGATGCGAGACCATCAGGGCATACGAACCAGATCGACGCCTGCCGGCACGGTAAACGTGAATTGAGCAGCCGGGATGGTCGGATTAGACTGAATATTGGACAGAACGATGCGTGTCGTTTGCCCAAAAGCGTCCAGTAACTCTATTTGCCTGGGTAGGCCCTGGGCGAAACCAATATCAACATAAGAAAACCCTGCATCTGCCCCCTTGGGCACCGCACGCAACCATTGCATGCCATCACGCTCGGGCTGGGATTGCAAATTGAACGCTTCATCCAAAGAGCCCGAGCCAAATAATAAAGCGGCGGGTGAGGTGCCAATCGATGCCCGTGCATCGCGCTGAGTCACCTGCGCCAGATCCGGATCATATTGGAAGACAAACTGACCATCCGAGACAATCAATTGTGCATAAGGTTTTTGCACCGCCCAGCGAAACTTGCCAGGGCGCTCAAATGAAAATTCACCCTGTTGCGGCCGCTGGACCTGGCCTTGCTTATCAAGTGTGCCCTGCTCGAAGGCGCCGGTTGCACGATGCACCTGGGTGACAAAATCATTCAACTGGCTGCGCGCATCAGCCGCCCACACGCCAATAGGCAGACAGGCAATTAGTAGCGCACACATCCATCGTCTAATCATCATTAGCGGTATTTCCTGCTGGAACCAGAATTTCACGATTGCCATTGGGCTGCATGGTAGACACCAGACCGGTGCGCTCCATTTGCTCGAGCAAGCGTGCGGCGCGGTTATATCCTACGCGCAAATGGCGCTGCACCGATGAGATCGATGCGCGACGGTTTTTAAGGACGATCGCTACCGCTTGATCGTAGAGCGGATCCGACTCGTGGTCGGTGAAACCGGTGACTGAGCCCACCCCATCGCCGGTTTCGCCTTCGACCGCCCCCTCAAGCAAGCCTTCGACGTAGTCCGGCTCGCCATGTGCACGCAGATCATCAACGACCCGATGCACCTCATCATCATGCACAAAGGCGCCATGCACGCGTGTGGGCAGGCCCGTGCCCGAAGGCTGATACAGCATATCGCCCTGCCCGAGCAGGGCCTCGGCACCCATCTGATCCAGAATGGTGCGCGAATCGATCTTGGAGGACACCTGGAAGGCGATGCGTGTCGGGATATTTGCCTTGATCAAGCCTGTGATCACATCCACACTCGGGCGCTGCGTGGCGAGGACCAGGTGGATGCCCGCAGCCCGCGCCTTTTGTGCAAGACGGGCGATGAGCTCTTCGACCTTTTTGCCCACCACCATCATCAGATCGGCCAATTCGTCAATGACCACAACAATCATCGGCATGGTACTCAAAGGCTCGGGCGCATCAGGGGTGAGTGAGAATGGATTAGGGATGGGTTCGTCCCGCTTTTGGGCATCACGCACCTTCGTGTTGTAGCCAGCGAGGTTACGCACACCCAGTTTACTCATGAGCTTGTAGCGCTTTTCCATCTCGGCCACGCACCAATTCAAGGCGTTGGCAGCATGACGCATGTCCGTCACCACAGGTGCCAGCAAATGCGGAATCCCTTCGTAGACGCTCATCTCGAGCATCTTGGGGTCGATCAGAATCAGACGGACCTGGCTTGGATCAGCCTTATAAAGAAGCGACAGGATCATGGCATTAATGCCCACCGACTTCCCCGACCCCGTGGTGCCCGCCACCAGCAGGTGAGGCATCTTGGCCAGATCAGCCACCACAGGATTACCGGCGATGTCCTTACCCAGCGCCATGGTCAACATCGATGTGCTGGAGTGGTAGATTTGTGAGCCTAGGATCTCGGACAAACGCACGATCTGGCGCCGTGGGTTGGGCAGCTCTAGGCCCATGTAGTTCTTTCCCGGGATGGTCTCTACCACCCGGATCCGTACCAGGCTCAGCGCCCGTGCGAGGTCTTTGGCGAGATTGACAATCTGACTGCCCTTGACACCCGTCGCGGGTTCGATTTCATAGCGCGTAATGACGGGCCCCGACTGCGCGGCGACCACCGTCACATTCACACCAAAGTCAGCAAGCTTTTTCTCGATCAAACGAGAGGTGAACTCAATCGTCTCAGGCGATACGGTCTCGTGCAGTTCCTCAGCCACATCAAGCAAGGATAAGGCAGGCAGCCCACCCGCGACGCCCGGGTCCTCACGTGCCGTAAATAGAGACTGTTGCTTTTCCTGCTGCGCCCGCGCGGACTTGGGCACCGTCGTGACCGCTGGCTCGATACGCACCGGCTGCTCGTGGACAAACTGCTCTTGACGCGTCTCGACCATTTCCTTGCGCTCGGCAGTCTTGGTCACGCCCACCCGACGATCCTCACGAGCGACTTTAAACTGCCAAAGCCTACGCACGGCAAGCTCAATGAGCAATCCAACACGCTCGGAGACCAGCAACCACGAAAATCCAAAAAACAAGCTCGACCCCACAACAACACATGCCAGCAAAAGCAAAGAGCTTCCTGCATAGCCCATGAGCTGGGCGAGGCCCGTCGCCAACAGTTGGCCTAATTGTCCACCTGCGCCAGCTGGCAGCGTAACGGCCCACTTACCAAGCTGTAAGGCCTCAATCCCCATGCATCCCAGGAAAAACAGGACAAATCCAAACCCGACCTCCCAGCGCACACGCGGCAACGGCTCGGGTGTGTTACGCGGCAAAAAGGTCTGTGTCAGCCTATAAAAGCCCGCCACGACACGCTTTAGCAGCAATACCACCCACAACCAGGCAGAATAGCCAAACAAAAACAGCAAGAAATCAGAGACGTGCGCGCCAAATGTGCCACCACCATTTAAGGTCACGCCAGCATGCACGGAATGCGACCACGCCGGGTCGCTTTTGTCCCAGGTCGCCAGCACCAGGATCAACCATGCCGCCAATGCTGCAAACAGAATCCAACGTGCCTCGCGAAAGAGCCCGCTCAGGCGCATTTGCAGCGGCGAGGGACCGTTACGGACGTTGCGGGACGAGCGTGAGGTAGGAGCAGGTATTCTTGCCATGGACTCATTATAATTGGGCGTTACTCATTATTCGGATTTTCTGCGATGTCTACTGTAAAACACGCCAAAGTGATGATTCTAGGCTCTGGCCCTGCTGGTTACACGGCGGCGGTCTATGCCGCGCGGGCCAACCTGAGCCCCGTTCTTATCACTGGCCTGGAACAAGGCGGCCAACTCATGACCACGACAGACGTCGATAACTGGCCAGCAGACGCCCAAGGCGTCCAGGGCCCCGATCTGATGCAGCGCTTTCAGGCCCATGCCGAGCGCTTTGAGACCGAAATGATATTCGATCATATCGCAAGTGTGGATTTATCCACACATCCGTTCACCCTGACGGGCGATACGGGCGCGCTTTACACCTGCGACGCCCTGATTATCGCCACCGGTGCCTCTGCTCAGTACCTGGGCTTACCCTCCGAGCAGGCTTTCATGGGGCGCGGCGTCTCGGGTTGCGCGACCTGCGATGGGTTTTTCTACAAGAACCAGGATGTTATCGTGGTTGGTGGCGGCAATACGGCTGTCGAAGAAGCGCTGTACCTGTCCAATATCTGCAATACCGTGACGGTTGTTCACCGCCGCGACAAATTCCGCTCTGAGCCCATTCTAATTGACAAGCTGATGGATAAGGTTGCTCACGGCAATATCCGACTTAAGCTCTTTCACGAACTCGACGAAGTGCTGGGTGACGCCTCCGGTGTCACCGGTGTGCGCCTGCGCAATAATCAGACCAACGAGACCGAAGACATGAGTCTCACCGGTGTATTTATCGCTATTGGCCATAAGCCCAACACCGCCCTGTTTGAAGGCCAGCTCAACATGAGCAATGGCTATATCATCACACACGGCGGCTTGAACGGCATGGCGACCATGACTTCGGTCCCTGGCGTGTTTGCTGCGGGTGACGTTCAGGATCACGTCTATCGCCAGGCCATCACAAGCGCAGGCACCGGTTGTATGGCAGCACTCGACGCCCAGCGCTGGCTGGAGAATGACGGGAACTAAACCCGCTCAGGGACGCCCGCACACTGCACCCCTGAGCGCTGAGGATCGGGCCTTGTTCCAGCAGCACACGCAGGACGTCCACCCGATCCCGCGTCCTCAGCGCCAGCCTGCGTCACCGACAAGCACCCTGTCTGACCAACAAATTCGCGAGCGCCGCCGCCGCGCGACAGGAGAGGACGCATTCGCTTCGCCCACCGCCTTGCGCGCCTTGTCAGATCACTTCCAGGCCGCGCAACTGCGCTTGGACGAGGGCAGCTTTTTACAAACCGGCTATGGTCCGGATCTGCTGCTTAAACTCAAACAAGGTAAATGGCCGATCGAGGCCAGTCTGGACCTGCACGGTGCCACCCTTGACCAAGCGCGCGAGCGGCTTGACCGATTCCTCGCAACCTGCCTCGCCCACCAGATCAAGTGCGTATGTATTGTCCACGGCAAGGGCTACGGTTCCCGTAACGGTAAACCAGTACTCAAGGACACCATACGTCGCTGGCTAAGTCAGCTTGTATGCGTGCGTGCCTACATAGAATGTCACGAACATCACGGCGGCAGCGGCGCAGTCCAGGTGCTGCTACGCATTAACCCGGCACCAGGAGACCCACCATGAACTGGCTCTATCTATCGATTGCCATCGCCGCAGAGGTGGTGGCCACGAGTGCACTCAAAGCTTCTCAGGGATTTACACGCTGGGCCCCTGCCCTGCTAACCATCGTGGGCTACGGCATCGCCTTCTATTGCCTGGCACTCACACTACGCACCATTCCTGTCGGCATCGCCTACGCCATCTGGTCAGGCGCCGGTATCGTCGCTATTTCGCTGATTGGCTATTTTTGGTTTAAACAGACACTGGACACGCCTGCCCTGATTGGCATCGGATTGATTGTCGCCGGCGTGCTGGTGCTGAATATCTTTTCAAAATCAAGCGCACACTAGTTAGATTTCTTGCACAAGAAAAAGGCCGACGATTGTGTCGTCGGCCCTTTCGTTTGATTTTATTCTATGTTACAGCGGATGAAATGCCGTATATCGGCGCTGCCCATGTTGGGCTTGTCTCCTCACCTGCATGCCGAGATTATGCACGAGGTTTCGTAATGTCACACCTAGGGAATGCACCTAGGATGACGCCCAAGCGCATCAACTCATTGATCTTCGGGATGAAGGCGGGCCAAAACATCTGCATATAGCTTAGGGTCTACCGAGATACCATGCTGTCGACTATGCTCTCGTTTTGCGTATCGACGCTGTGAGGGCAGACGTGCCCCCTTAGCAGTAATCGATTGACATCCTCCCCTCCCTAAAGTGAGGGGATTCCTACCGTGTTCAGCCCGGATGGACTGACTCACCTCGGCGAGTTCCTGCTGCTGGCGACCTTGCTGCACCACTCACTTCACAGGCGAACCGGGCGTGTCCCGCCCTTAAAACATTCATCGCGCCGACCAGATCGGCGTTTTCCTCGAAATCGCATTCCACGCAGGCGAACTGCGCTTGCGTCTGTCGGTTGTCCTTCGACACATGACCGCACGCCGGACAGGTGCGGCTGGTGTTCTGTGGCGGCACCGCAATAAGATAGCCCCCGTTCCACGCCAGCTTATAGTCCAGTTGGCGACGAAACTCGAACCAGCCTTGATCGAGGATGGCTTTGTTCAGGCCGGACTTGGCCCGAACGTTTCTGCCGGGCACTTCGGTTGTGCCCGCCGCCGACTTGCTCATGTTGCGCACCTGCAAGTCCTCGATACACACCATCGCGTGGTTTTGGCTGATCGTGGTCGTGGCTTTGTGCAGGTAGTCGCGGCGGGTGTTGCCGATGCGGGAATGGATGCGCTGGACGCGGGCTTTGGCCTTCTTCCAGTTGTTGCTGAACTTGGTCTTGCGGCTCATGGCCTGTTGCGCCTTGCGCAAGGCGGATTCATGCCGCTTGAAGCTGTTGAGCGGTTCGAGATGAGAGCCATCCGAAAGGGTGGCAAAGCGGGCGATACCCATGTCGATACCCACTGCCGTCGTGGACTGCGGTAGGGGTTGATCGACCTCGCGCTCAGTCTGGATCGAAACGAACCACTTACCGCCTGATAGGCTCACTGTGACGTTCTTCGCCGTGCCGAGCACTTCTCGGCTGTTGCGGTAGCGTAGCCAGCCGAGTTTGGGCAGGAAGATTCGAGCATTGCCCTGATCGAGCTTGATTTGCTTGGGGTCGGGATAACGAAAGCTGTCGGACTGGCCTTTCTTTTTGAAGCGCGGGAAGTCGGCCCGCTTGGCGAAGAAATTAGCGTAGGCGCGCTCCAAATCCTTGAGCGTCTGTTGCAGCGGATGCACGGGTGCATCCTTGAGCCACGGCGTTTCAGGCCCATTGCGCCACGCGGTGAGTTCCTTGCACAACCCGGCATAGCCGAGCTTTTTCTCACCTTGCTCGTAACGCGCTTTCTGCAACGCCAGCGCCTTGTTGAATACAAAACGGCAGGAACCCGCGAAGCGGCGCATCTGGCGCTGCTGCTGGCCATCGGGCCGAAGTTCGTACTTGAAGGCTTGGAGGCGTCGCATATCGCAGATTATACTCTTGGTCTATGAGCAATAACAATGATATACGACACGGTCGTCACTGTGTCTTTCTCATGCACGTCCACTTGGTCTTCGTGACCAGGTATCGACGTGAGGTATTCACGAGGGAAGTCCTCGACGATTTGCGCAGTATCTTTGCCAGTGTTTGCGCCGACTTCGAGGCCGAATTGGTGGAGTTCGACGGCGAGGACGACCACGTTCACCTGCTGGTGAACTATCCGCCGAAGGTGGCCGTCTCCAACCTAGTGAACAGCCTCAAGGGTGTGTCCAGTCGCATGATCCGAAAGAAGAACTACCCAAGCATCAGCAAGAAACTATGGGCGGGTGCCCTGTGGTCACCTTCCTACTTTGCTGGTAGTTGCGGTGGTGCGCCTATCGAGATCATTCGCCAGTACATCGAACAGCAGCAAACGCCACACTGACCACCAAAAGGACGGCTACGCCGTCCGCGCTATCCTTCCCCGGCCTGAAGGCCGAGGCTTGCCGCGCACTGGGTCAAATAGCTTTTCGGCGCGTGACCAATGTGCATCCTTTGCCGGCCCCAAAAACACCTCGGGATCGAGCGCCAGAATCAGCTCTCCATGATAAGGAACGACCTGTGCCCCCTGGTCGAAATCAAGCGACTCCGCACTGGTGAGATCCCCAATCAATGGCCCGGCCAGCAGCTCGATCATCGTCGCCAAAGCCGACCCCTTATGGCCCCCGAATGTCAGCATGGCGCCCGAGATAGCGGCGACTGGGTCCTGTGTGGCCTGTCCTCGGGCATCGATCGCCACCCCTGCTGGCAAGCGCTCACCCCGTCGCCGATGCAATTCTATTTCCCCACGAGCAATCGCACTGCTTGCAAAATCAAATATATACGGAGGTGACCCGGGCCGCGGCCAACCAAAGGCAATGGGGTTCGTGCCAAATACCGGATTTGTCCCCCCGGCCGGGGCAACCCAGCTATGACTTGGATTCATCGCAAGCCCTACCAAGCCGCGCTCGGTGAGTTTTTCCAACTCGAACCATAACGCTGAAAAGTGATAGCAATGATTAATCATCATAACTGCAATCCCCTGCACATGGGCTTTCTGTTCAAGCATGGGCAAGCCACGCTCAAATGCTAATAGGGAAAAACCGCGCTTCGCGTCGACGCGAACAATCCCTGGCGCATGGTCGTGGACCTCAGGCTGAGCCTGTCCATCGACCTGCCCGCGCTGCATCGCCTCCACGCACGAGAGCGTGCGATACAAACCATGCGCATCGCAACCATCGCGCTCACCACTGACAATCGCCTGGGCAATGATTGCGCCTTGATCGTCGGATAGGCCGTGTCGCCTGAGTACATCTGAAACCAATCGATAGAGGTCCTCGAAGGTATGAAAAGGCTTTTTCCCCATAAAAAGTGGATATCCCCTTAACCTGAGTTTGCATTCATTGTTGCTGTTCCTTGTGCTTCGGACATCATACGGGAAACATCAAGGGCGAAATCCAGAACCTCGGGCACGTAGGTGGGAAAATCGGAAATCCCATGGTCGCTGCCTTGGATGATGAGCTGGCGACACCCTGCATAATAGTCACGCATTTCTCGCCAATCGAGCACCTCATCACCGGTGGCAGCAATCAAAAAATAGCGGCTAGGGTCGGTGATTGTGCTGCACTCGGCTGCCGCCAGTTCCTCGACGTATTCAGGAAGAAACTCGAATGATTCGTCGGAATGAAACATGCGGTGTGAACCGACCCGCGTAGCAAGGTCGCGCGCGGCATGGACGACCGGATTCAACAGGACCGCGCGGCACCCAAGACGCTGCGCCAGCCAGGTCGCATAAAAGCCCCCCAAAGAGGAACCCATCACGGTCAGCGCCCGAGCATCGCCTCCAGTTTCGAGCCACTCGTTCGCGTGCCTGAGGGCCAATTCCATGGCGGCACGGGGACTGGCGGGCAATTGCGGGCAACACCACATATGCCCGAGCCCGCGATCGACGAGTGCAGCCGCCATCACACGGGCTTTAAAGGAGTCAGGCGAGGATAGGAAACCGTGCAGGTAGAGGATCATAGGAACTGAAGTCGGCCGATTGAGGGATGGATAGCCAGCGATCGCCTCATATGTACGTGAGCCACTTTTATCGTGCTGCCCGTCGGCGTCGTCGCAGCATATACCGATACACAAACCCAGGATATCCCAGCACGAAAAACAAGCTCAGCGTCACCGCATAAAATTCCCAGCGCTGCGCAAAGGCATTGCCGATATTCAGTTCCAGAGCAAAACCCAAGGTTCCCACCAGCGCATACCCGACAATCAGCTCTAGCAAGCACACAATGAACGGCTTATCGACGGCAGGTGCGTGCCAACCTGGGTAAAGCAGTAGGCCCACCGCCAGCGCACACATCAAGAGCACCTTTACCACGGACAATAGCGCGGTCGCAGCGCCCCCCGCAAATGCTTCACCCACCAACTTATGGGTCAGCCAAATCCAGGCTGCAAATAATATAAAAAACACAATGCTGCGCAGCCACTGCGTTGAGGCCGAGCGTTGCGCCTCGCCCGGCAAACGCCATGGAAACGCCACCAGCGGCCTATCGAGCACAAAGGGCAGGTTTGCACTGAACAAGGCCAGCACAATCAAGGTCCAGACCGCTGCGGACAAACCCATGTCAGAACGTCAACGATTGATTGATCACCTGCACGCATAGCGCCATCAGGCCGCCTGGCAGGATCCCCAGGCCGATCACCAGCAAACCGTTGAGCGACATCACACTGCGTGTCACCACGGTCCCTGAGCCCAGCGTCACATCGCTGTCCGGCTCATCAAAATAAGCCATCTTGACGACACGCAAATAATAGAATGCGCCAATCAACGAGAACATCACGGCAATCACGGCAACCGCCACGTGTCCCGCCCCAACCAATGCCTGCAAGACCGCAAGCTTGGCATAGAAGCCAGAGAGCGGTGGAATGCCTGCCAGAGAAAACATTGACAGCATCAACACGCCCGCCAGCAAGGGGTTACGCCGATTCAAGCCCTTGAGGTCAGAGATCTCTTCGCACTCAAAGCCTTGACGGCTCATCAGCAAGATCAAACCGAATGTACTGAGCGTGGTGAGTACATAAATAACGACGTAAAAAAGCGATGCGCCATACGCCTGGCCCGTCGCGTTTGCCTGACCATCGAGCACGCCCGAGAGCAGGCCCAAAAAGATAAAGCCCATATGCGAGATCGTCGAATAGGCCAGCATGCGCTTGAAGTTAGTCTGCGCAATGGCCACGATATTGCCCACCGCCAAAGAGAGCACCGCCATGATAAGCAGCATCGGCTGCCAGTCGATCGCCACCCCATGCAACGCCTCGATCAGTAAGCGGATCATGATGGCAAACGCAGCGAACTTGGGGGCAGCCCCGACCAATAAGGTCACCGTGGTCGGTGCGCCTTGGTAAACATCTGGCGTCCACATATGGAATGGCGCGGCGGTCAACTTGAATGCGAGGCCTGAAATAATGAATACGACACCAAAGACCAGGGGCAAGCGCGCGGCTTGGCCATCACGGATGATGTCGGCAATCTTATCGAGCTCTAGATGGCCGGTCGCCCCGTAAATCATGGACATACCATAGAGCAAGATGCCAGAGGCCAGACAGCCCAGCACGTAATACTTCATGGCCGCCTCGGTGGCGGGCAGGTGGTCACGGCGCAGGGCAACCAAGGCATATAGGGCGAATGACATCAGTTCCACGCCCAGATAGACCGTCAGCATGCTGCCCGCCGAGATCATGATCAATTCGCCTAATAAGGCCAGCAACGTAAGCGAATACATCTCGCCGCCACGCTCTACCATCTCGCGATTTTCGGCATAGGCGCGCCCGTATATCAACGTGACCGCGACCGCGATATAGGACAGGATTTTGAGGAAATGCGCAAAAGAGTCGGTGACATACAAGCCGCTGAAGGTACGCCCCGCAACCCCTTCACTCCATTGCCCCCAGGACACCAGCGTCAGGACAAACAAGGTGGCCATCGTCAGCGCGAAGGTCATACGCCGTGTCGCCCCACTGCTAAAGGCGTCAATCATCAACACCACACCGGTGAGGACGAGCAAGACGATCTCGGGTGTAGCCAAAGCGAAGTCAAATGGATTTAGCATAGTGTTTCAGGTCTACAGTTTCGAGATGGATACATGTTGCAGTAAGGCCTGCACCGATGGATGCATGAGATCCGTAAAGGGCTTGGGATACAAGCCCATAAACAAGACCATGATCGCGAGCAAGCCCAGGATCACGAATTCACGGCTACACAGATCGGACATGCCATCGACCTGCTCATTGGCGACCGGCCCAAAGGCCACGCGCTTGACCATCCACAATGAGTAGCCTGCGCCCCAGATCAAGGCGGATGCTGCGAGCAGGCCGATCCAGAAGTTGTACTGCACCGCACCCAGAATCACCGTGAACTCGCCGATAAACCCACTCGTGCCAGGCAGACCTGCATTGGCCATGGAAAACAGCACGAAAAAGGTCACAAAGCGTGGCATGCGGTTAATCACCCCGCCATAGGCATCGATGCGGCGGGTATGCAGGCGATCGTACATCACGCCGATACACATAAACATCGCCCCCGATACAAAGCCGTGCGAGATCATCTGAATGATCGCCCCTTCCAGCCCCGTGATGTTGAATACGAAAAAGCCCAGCGTGACGAACCCCATGTGCGCCACCGATGAATAGGCGACGAGTTTTTTCATGTCATCCTGGACAATTGCCACCAGGCCAATATAGATTACCGCGATCAACGAGAGCGCAATCATCAGTCCGGCCAGACCGTGCGAGGCGTCCGGTGCGATTGGAAGCGAAAAACGCAAAAAGCCATAGGCCCCCAACTTCAGCATGATTGCTGCCAGCACAATCGAGCCCCCCGTGGGCGCCTCGACGTGCGCGTCAGGCAACCAGGTATGCACCGGCCACATCGGCACCTTGACGGCAAAGGCGGCAAGCAAGGCCACAAAGATAAAAACCTGCTCGCTATAGTTGAGCGGCACCTTGTGCCAGGTTGCCACATCGAAGGAGCCGCCCGAGGCATGCCACAGATAGATAAAAGCAATCAGCGTGAGCAAAGAGCCCATCAGCGTATACAGAAAAAACTTAAAGGCCGCATACACGCGATTCGGCCCGCCCCAGGCACCGATGATGATATACATCGGGATTAAGGTGGCTTCGAAAAACACATAAAACAGCATGCCGTCCAGCGCCGAGAACACGCCAATCATCAAGCCCGATAGCACCAAAAACGCCGCCATATACTGCGCAACATGCTTTTTGATGACCTCCCAGCCTGCCAACACCACCATGATGGTGATAAAGGCCGTCAGGGGCAGGAACCAGATTGATATGCCATCGATGCCCAGGTGATAGTTCATCGAAAAGGTCTCGACCCAGGGCACGTTTTCGACAAACTGCATTTGCGCCGAGCTCGGATCAAAGCCCAAATACAAGGGAATGGTCACCAGCAGTCCAGCGATAGACCCCACCAGAGCGAGGATACGTGCCGGACGCGGATTATCATCGCGCCCGATCAGAAGCACCAGCAGACCAAAGAAAATCGGGACAAATATCGAGAGTGTCAGCCAGGGGAGTGTAGAAGACGCCATTTCGCTAGCCATTAGTGAACCATCAGCACAAAAAACGTTAGAAACACCATGATGCCGATAATCATGGCAAAGGCGTAGTGATAGATGTAGCCCGATTGAACGAGACGACCCGTCGCCGCAGCCAGGGCAATCATGCGCGCGCTGCCATTGACGATCATACCGTCTATGATTCCGCCATCACCGCCCTTCCACAGGCCCCGGCCAAGCAGACGCACGCCACGCGCGATTATCTGCTCGTTAAACCAGTCTGCGTAGTACTTGTTGTCCAGCACCCGATAGATGCCCGAGAAGGTGCGGGCGAGCTTGGCAGGCACGCTTGGATTGATCAGGTAGCAGTACCAGGCGGTCACAAAACCGGCGATAAGCAGCCAGAAGGGCAAAGCCGTAAAGCCATGCCAGGCAAATGCCATCCAGCCATGCCATTCACTGGCAATCGCCGCCATGGCTGGATGCTGAGGCAGCACCGTAATCGCCTCGCCGAAATAGCCGCCAAACAGCAAGGGATCGACGAACCAGGCACCCGTCACGACCGAGGCAATCGCCAGGATAATCAGCGGCACCGTCACCACCCAGGGTGATTCCTTTGGTAGGCCACCATGGTGCGCGCCGTGCGCATCGTGCGTCACCGCATGCGCATCAGTATTGAATCGCTCCTTACCGTGGAACACCATGAAATACAGGCGGAAGGAATACAGAGACGTCACAAAGACGCCGATCTTGATCGCGTAGTAGGCAAAGGTTGCCCCCCAGATATGGGTCGCACCCACCGCACCGATAATGCTCTCTTTGGAGTAGAAGCCCGAGAAGAACGGCGTGCCCACCAGGGCCAACGTGCCGATCAACATGGTGATCCAGGTGATCGGCATGTACTTACGCAAGCCACCCATATTGCGCATGTCCTGATCGTGGTGCATGGCAATGATGACCGAGCCAGCCGCCAAAAACAGTAGTGCCTTGAAAAAGGCGTGTGTCATGAGGTGAAAGATCGCCACCGAATACGCAGACGCGCCCAGCGCTACCGTCATATAACCCAATTGCGAGAGCGTCGAATAGGCGACCACGCGCTTGATGTCGCTTTGAACAACGCCGAGAATTCCGAGGAACAACGCACCAATCGCACCAATCACGAGCATGAACGACAATGCGGTGTCCGAATGCTCGTAAATGGGCGAGAAACGCGCAACCATGAATATGCCCGCTGTCACCATCGTTGCTGCGTGAATCAGTGCCGAAATCGGCGTTGGGCCTTCCATGGAATCAGGCAACCAGACGTGCAAGGGTGCTTGCGCGGACTTACCCATTGCACCAACGAACAAGGCCAGGCATGCAACCGTCAGCATCTGCCAGTCGGTACCCGGAAAAACCAAAGTCGCCAGATGATCCGCCTGCGCGAACACATCGGCATACTGCAAGCTGCCCGTATAGGCATACAGCAGGCCAATACCCAGCACAAAGCCAAAGTCACCGACGCGATTGACCATGAACGCCTTGAGATTGGCAAACACGGCACTGGGTCGGTCATACCAAAAGCCAATCAGCAAATACGACATCAGGCCCACGGCTTCCCAGCCAAAGAACAGCTGCAACATGTTGTTGGACATGATCAGCATCAGCATCGAGAAGGTGAACAAGGAGATATACGAAAAGAACCGCTGATAGCCCGGATCATCCGCCATATAGCCAATGGTGTAGATATGAACCATAAGCGATACGCCCGTCACCACCACCATCATCAGCGCGGTGAGCGAGTCAATCAAAAAGCCCACCTCAAAACGCGCCTCGCCGATCATGCTCCAGACGTAGACCGTGCCATTGAAGGTCTGTCCGTCGAGCACCTGCTGCAGAACCAGCAACGAACCCACAAACGAAACACCCACCCCAAGGATAGTGATCACATGCGAGAGGCGGCGCCCGATCTGTCGGCCCAAAAAGCCCGTACCAAACAGGCCCGCGACCAGCGCGGTGGCCAGCGGTGCCAGGGCGATTAATAGATAAAGGTTTATTGCATTCATGATGGACCTTATCAACCCTTGAGCTGGTTGAGCTTATCGACATTGATCGTGCTCAGGTTACGGAACAGCAGCACTAAAATGGCGAGGCCTATAGCCGCCTCAGCGGCGGCTACCGTCAGGACAAAGAACACGAATACCTGACCGGCCAGATCGCCAGACCAGGCAGAGAACGCGACAAAGTTCATATTCGCAGCCAACAGAATCAACTCGATCGACATCAACAGCACAATCAGGTTGCGTCGGTTTAAAAAGAAACCAAACACACCCATGGCGAACAGAATCGCACCAACAATGAGGTAATGCGCCAGACCCAAGATCATTTTTCTTCTCCTTCGGTGGGCTGCTCGACCTGAGCCGGCATGCTGACCAGGCGGACGCGATCAGCAGCACGCACACGCACTTGTTTGGATGGATTGGTTCGTTTGTAGTCAGAGCGCTGACGCATCGTGAGCGCAATCGCCGAGATCATGCCGACCAGCAGAACCAAGCCACCAATCTGCACCGCATACGCATAATCTGTATACATCGCAATACCCAGGGCGCGCGTATTGTCAAAATCATCAGCAATCGCCGCAGGCGGCACCGCGTGCCCCCAAGTCTTGAACAATACAAAGGCCATCTCTAGCACCATGATGATTCCAATACCCAGGCCCAATGGCAGGTAGACACGCATGCCTTCCCTGAGGCTCTCGAGGCGCATATCGAGCATCATGACGACAAACAAAAACAGCACCATCACCGCGCCCACATAGACCAGCACCAGCACGAGCGCAAGGAACTCGGCTTGAATCAGCATCCACATCATCGACGCGGTAAAAAAGGTCAGAATCAGGTGCAACACCCCGGTAACGGGGCTGGTAGCCGTGATCACGCGAAAAGCCGCAACCAACAGCACCAAAGCCAGGATATAAAACAAAACAGTATCAAACGTCATAGTGTCGGTTCCGGCATCAACGATAAGGCGCATCGGCAGCACGACGGCTGGCGATCTCGGGCTCGTAGCGGTCGCCTACCGCCAGGAGCATGTCCTTGGTGTAGTACAGGTCACCGCGCTTTTCGCCATGGTATTCGTGCAGATGCGTCTCGACGATCGAATCGGTTGGGCAGCTCTCTTCGCAGAAACCACAGAAAATGCACTTGGCCAGGTCAATGTCATAGCGTGTGGTACGACGCGTACCGTCCTCGCGCTCTGTTGACTCGATCGTGATCGCCAGTGCCGGACAAACCGCCTCGCACAGCTTACAGGCGATGCAACGCTCTTCGCCGTTGTCATAGCGGCGCAGCGCATGCAGCCCGCGAAAGCGCGGCGAGGCCGGTGTCTTTTCGACCGGATAGCGCAGTGTGATCTTGCGCTTGAAGAAATACTTGCCCGTCAGGCGCATGCCCTCGAACATCTCCTTGAGCATCAGACTGCCAAAGAAATCCTTGATTGCTTCCATTATCAGTGCCTCTTAGTGCCAGATGTTCCAGGGTGTCTGCATCCAGATTGCCACCACCACCAGCCATACGCCTGTGAGCGGAATAAAGACCTTCCAGCCCAAACGCATGATCTGATCATAGCGATAGCGCGGGAACGTCGCGCGAAACCAGATAAACATGGACACCACGACGAACGTTTTAATGCCCAACCACAACCAGCCCGGAACCCAGGTGAACGGTGCGAAATCCAGCGGTGGCAACCAGCCCCCCAGGAACATGATCGAGGCGACCGCCGAGAGCAAAATCATATTGGCGTACTCGCCAAGGAAAAACAGCGCAAAGCCCATGCCGGAATACTCGACCATGTGCCCCGCCACAATCTCGGACTCACCCTCGACCACGTCAAAGGGGTGACGATGGGTCTCGGCCACCGAGGACACCACATAAATGATGAACAGCGGCAGCAGTGGCAACCAGTTCCACGACATAAACGATATGCCACGCGAAGCAAACCAACCGAGGTCCTGGCCCTGAACGATCCCGCCCAAGTTCAAGGTGCCCGATACCAACAGCACGGTGACCATGACAAAACCGATCGCCAGCTCGTAGGACACCATTTGCGCGGCCGCACGCAATGCGCCCAACAGTGCGTATTTGGAGTTTGATGCCCAGCCCGCGACAATCACACCATACACGCCCACCGAGGTCAGCGCCATGACTAACAGCAGACCCGCATTCACATTCGCGAGAACCATCTCTGGTGAAAACGGAATCACCGCCCAAGCTGCCAACGCTGGCATCAAGGTCACCATTGGCGCAATAAAATATAAGGCTGGATTGGCCTTGGTCGGAACGATCAGCTCTTTTGTCAGCAGCTTGAACACATCGGCAAACGGCTGCAACAAACCACGATAGCCCACACGATTCGGTCCCAGACGCACGTGCATCGCACCGATCATCTTGCGCTCCCAGTAGGTGAGATAAGCCACGCACAGAATGATAGGGACCGCGATGACAACGATTTTGATCAGTGTCCAGACAACGAGCCAGGGGGTCTCGCCAATCAGATCAACGCCATAGGTATTGAGGACAGTTAGCCAATCCATTAGAGCCGCTCCACGGTGAGTTGGCCATGACCGCGCCCGAGCGCTGCCGTCTGAGTAAAGGCTGCGGCAATTCGCAGGGTACGATCCGCGACGCCGGCATCCAGCACGGCCTGCAATTCAATGGTGCCCTGCGGCCCGCCGACCCGAACGATCTCGCCATCATGCAGGCCCAAGGACTTCAGGGTCACTGCATTCATACCGACGCACGGCGCGGCCGAGTTCACGTGGTCTTGGAGCGGCTGCGCACGGCGCACCAGCGCATCCGTCCGATAAATCGGCACCTCAGGCACCCGCTCGAGGCCACTAGCGGGAACAGACAGGCCCGCCGCAGCCTGGATGCTGTTGGACAAACGCCCTTCCAGGCCGGCGACCATCACGGTATCACGCACCGACTCGGAGGTCTCGTCATCGAAGCCCTGCAGATCAAATAAATTACCTAACACGCGCAACACCTTCCAGGCAGGCCGGGTATCACCATGGGGCGCTACCGTCCCCTTGAAACTCTGTGCGCGTCCCTCTGCGTTAACAAAGGTCCCCGAGGTCTCGGTAAAGGGTGCGATCGGCAGCATGACATCAGCCCAGTCCTCAGCCGCCGAACGGAAGGAGGTCAGCGCCACCGCCAAGCCGGATTGGCGCAGCGTCTGCACAGCCTGCTCGCCCAGATCGCTGTCCAGGCCCGGTTCAGCGTGCAACACAAAGTATGCCTGGAGGGGTTCGCTTAGCATACGCGAGGCGTCCAGGCCACCTTGCCCGGGAATCGCATCGGCCAGATAACCACCGACCGTATTGCCGCCCGCAGTCAAAAAGCCAAGTTTGGCCCCGCAGGCCTGCGCGAGCGCTGCAGCATTGGCCGCAATCAGCGAAGCCTGCTCGGAGGCAGTCACCATATTTCCCAGGAACACCGCGACACGTTCGCCCGAGGCCAGGCTTTGGGCAATCTGTTGCGCCGCCTCGCCCGCCTGGACACCAGCAAAGGCATCAGGGATAGCCTGACCGGCTTGCACGGCCAACGCCACGGCAACCTCTGCCAGTGCATTGGCCAACGCACTAGGCGCTACCGTCATACGCTGCGTCACGGGCACCAGCGGATCCACAGCAACCGAATCGATCAGGCTCAGTTGCATGCCGTGCTTGGCGGCCTGACGCAGGCGTTGCGCCATCAACGGATGATCCTTGCGCAGGAACGAGCCCACCACCAATACGCGATCCAGCTGATTCAGTTCAGCTACCGGCAACCCCAGCCAAGGCACGCCAGATAAGGCGGTATCGAACGCCGGATCATTCTGGCGCAGACGAAAATCAATATTCTCGGAACCCAGTGCACGCATCAGGCGTGCAAGCAGGGCGAGCTCTTCGAGCGTTGCTGTCTCGGCGCCGATCGCACCGATCTGAGCGGGGCCGGACTCTTCACGAACCTTATTAATGCCATCCACCACCACCTGCAAGGCGTCGCTCCAGGAGGCCTCATGCCATTGTCCGTCGCAGCCCTTAACCATTGGATGGGCCAGTCGATCATCGGTATACAGGCCAGTGTAGGAAAAACGATCCTTATCACTGATCCAGCACTCGTTGACCTCCTCGTTCTCGAATGGCACCACCCGCAGCACACGATCCATCTTGACCTGGACGACCAGATTCGCGCCCAGACTGTCATGGGGGCTGACTGATCGGCGTCGCGCCAGTTCCCAGGTACGGGCGTTAAAAGTAAAGGGCTTGGACAACAGCGCACCCACTGGGCACACATCAATCATATTGCCCGAGAGCTCGGACTCGACTGCCTCACCGACAAAGGTCGTGATCTCGGCCCATTCGCCACGGTTAAGCATGCCGATTTCCATGATGCCGCCGATCTCCTGACCGACCCGAATGCACCGCGTGCAGTGAATACAACGCTGCATCTGCTCGGCGGAAATCAAGGGGCCCATGGGCTTGTGAAAGACCACACGCTTGGGTTCCTTATAGCGTGATGCCGACTCACCGTAACCCACGGCCAGATCCTGCAACTGGCACTCGCCCCCCTGATCGCACACCGGGCAGTCCAAGGGGTGATTAATGAGCAGAAACTCCATCACCGCGCGCTGGGCGGCGACAGCCTTATCTGAACGCGTATGCACCACCATGCCGTTGGTGACCGGTGTGGCACATGCGGGAAGTGCCTTGGGGGATTTTTCAATCTCGACCAGACACATCCGACAATTCGCCGCGATGCTCAGCTTCTTGTGATAACAGAAGTGAGGAATGTACAGACCGACATTATGGGCAGCCTGAATAACCATGCTGCCTTCAGTGGCTTCAATCTTGATGCCATCAATGGTGAGTTCTACCATGAGTATGCCCCGATCCTACAGGTACTTGGACACCACACAGCTTTTATGCTCGATGTGGTGTACGAATTCGTCGCGAAAGTGCTTGATGAAGCTACGCACCGGCATAGCGGCCGCATCGGCCAGGGCGCAAATCGTGCGTCCCATCATATTGTGTGCCGCAGAGTCCAGCGTCTCGATGTCCTCCATCGTCCCCTGGCCATGCTCGACCCGATACATCATGCGATACAGCCAACCTGTGCCCTCACGGCAAGGCGTGCATTGACCACAGCTCTCTTCCATGTAAAAGTAGGACAGACGCATGAGGGATTTAACCATGCAGCGCGTCTCATCCATCACGATCACCGCCCCAGAGCCCAACATAGAGCCCGCCTTGGCGATGGAATCGTAGTCCATATTTGTCTGCATCATGATCTGTGCAGGCAGCACGGGTGCGCTTGATCCACCCGGGATCACGGCCTTAAGGGCGCGACCACCACGCATACCGCCCGCGAGCTCTAGCAGCTTGGTAAAGGGCGTGCCCAACGGGATCTCGTAATTGCCGGGCAACTCGACATCACCCGTAATAGAGAAGATCTTGGTGCCGCCCGCATTGGGCACACCGGCCTCCAGGTATTCCTGCGCACTATGGCGAAAAATCCATGGCACTGCCGCAAAGGTCTCGGTGTTGTTCACCGTCGTTGGCTTACCGTACAGACCATAGCTTGCCGGGAAGGGAGGTTTAAAGCGTGGTTGGCCTCTTTTACCCTCGAGGGACTCTAGCAGCGCGGTCTCTTCGCCGCAGATATAAGCGCCATAGCCATGAAAGGCATAGAGCTGAAAACCAAAGCCCGAACCCAGGATATTTTCGCCCAGGAACCCGGCCGCACGCGCCTGCTCTAGGGCCTGTTCAAACCGCTCGTAAACCTGGAAGATCTCGCCGTGGATATAGTTGTAGCCCACGCTGATCCCCATGGCATAGGCACCGATGATCATGCCCTCGATCACCGAATGCGGGTTGTAGCGCAGGATATCGCGATCCTTGAAGGTCCCTGGCTCGCCCTCGTCAGAGTTGCAGACCAGGTATTTTTGACCAGGCAGATTGCGCGGCATGAAACTCCATTTGAGCCCGGTCGGGAAACCCGCGCCCCCGCGTCCGCGCAGGCTGGCAGCCTTGACCTCGGCTATCACCTCTTCGGGTTTCATCCCGGTTGTGAGGATACGGCGCAGGCCCTCGTAGCCCCCGCGCGCGATATAGCCATCGATACCCCAATTATCACCATCCAGACCTGCGAGGATCTGCGGCTGGATATGACGGCCGTGAAAGCTCATGCTGCGCGACAGATCATTGCCCGGATCAGCAGACAACGCATCAACCGAGTATTTACATAAAACATCCGTCGCGATCATGCCGACTCCTGTTGAGTGAGATCCTCGATTAACGCATCGATACGCTCGGGCTGCATGCGGCAGCACATGTGCTTACCGTTGACAAGCATCACAGGCGAATCGCCACAGGCACCCATGCACTCGCCCTCGATTAGCGTAAACATCCCATCAGCAGTCGTTTCATGAAAATCGATGCCCAGACGAGCCTTGATATGCTCGGCCGAGCGCACGCCGTCACGCAAGGCACAGGGCAGATTCGTGCAAATCGTGAGCGTGTAGCGCCCAACCGGTTTGCTGTTATACATATTGTAAAACGTCACGATTTCCTGGACAGCAATCGGCGGCATACCCAGATAATCTGCCACATCACGGATGACCTCGGGCGAACACCAGCCCTTTTCATCCTGCGCAATCGTCAGCGCTGCCATGGCAGCAGAACGCTTTTGATCTGCCGGGAACTTAGTGAGTTCCTGGTCGATTTGTTTGTAGGCTTGTTCGGAGAGCAACATATCGAATCCGTAATTTCCTTGGGGGCCGACTAGCGGTCAATCTCGCCAAACACGATGTCCTGGGTGCCAATTATCGTCACCACGTCAGAGATCATGTGGCCGCGCGACATCTCTTCGAGCGCGTGTAAATGGGCAAAGCCCG
Organism: Alcaligenaceae bacterium CGII-47; assembly: GCA_019166125.1. GTDB lineage: Bacteria > Pseudomonadota > Gammaproteobacteria > Burkholderiales > Burkholderiaceae_B > Castellaniella. The sequence continues at coordinate 86,163 of JAHTBO010000009.1, read as the reverse complement.
GCGCGCGGATCTTGAGACGATAGGGCTTATTTGCCCCGTCCGAGATCAGGTAGATGCCGAACTCGCCTTTGGGGTGCTCAATCGCCGCATAAGCCTGGCCTTCAGGCACATGCATGCCCTCGGTAAAGAGCTTGAAGTGGTGAATCATGTCCTCCATCCCGGTCTTCATGCGTTCACGGGTAGGCGGTGCAACCTTGTGATTGCCGGTGATCACCGGGCCTGGGTTATTGCGTAACCACTCGACGCATTGGCGAATAATGCGATTTGACTCGCGCATCTCGGCGATACGCACCAAATAACGATCGTAGCAATCGCCATTCACCCCCACAGCAATATCAAAATCCACACGATCATAGACCTCGTAGGGCTGGTGCTTGCGCAGATCCCATTCGATACCCGAACCACGCAGCATCGGACCGGTAAAGCCCAGTGCCAGCGCCCGTTCCGGCGTCACGATCCCGACGTCCACCAAACGCTGCTTCCAGATTCGGTTATCAGTAAGCAAGACCTCGTACTCATCGATACAGGCCGGGAACCGATTGGTGAAATCCTCGATGAAATCGAGCAGGGAGCCCGAGCGCGCCTCGTTCATTGCGCTCATTTCCTTGGCACTGCGATACTTATTGGGCGCGTATTGCGGCATCGTATCGGGCAGATCACGATACACGCCGCCCGGGCGATAGTAGGCGGCATGCATGCGCGCACCCGACACGGCCTCGTAGCAGTCCATCAAGTCTTCACGCTCGCGAAAGGCATACAGAAATACCGCCATCGCCCCCACATCCAGCGCGTGCGAACCCAGCGACATCAGGTGATTGAGCACACGCGTGATCTCGTCGAACATCACCCGGATATATTGGGCGCGCAAGGGCACATCGACGCCCAGGAGCTTTTCAATCGCCAGGACATAGGCGTGCTCGTTGCACATCATCGACACATAGTCCAGGCGGTCCATATAGGGCAAGGCCTGCAGATAAGTACGATGCTCGGCGAGCTTTTCAGTCGCCCGATGCAGCAGCCCGATATGCGGGTCAGCGCGCTGCACTACCTCGCCATCGAGCTCTAGCACCAGGCGTAGCACACCGTGCGCAGCCGGATGCTGGGGCCCAAAGTTCAGGTTGTAATTCTGGATCTCTGCCATATCAGTAACGCTCTATTCCGTAATGATCCTCGCGCACCACGCGCGGCGTGATCTCACGCGGCTCGATCGTGACGGGTTGATAAATAACGCGCTTTTGCTCGGCGTCGTAGCGCATCTCCACATGCCCTGAGATCGGAAAATCCTTACGGAAGGGATAGCCGATAAAGCCATAGTCAGTCAGGATCCGACGTAAATCCGGGTGCCCCTCAAAGACGACACCATATAGATCGAAGGCCTCGCGCTCGAACCAGTTCACGACCGGCCAGACCTCGACCAAGGAGTGCAGGACCGGGAACTCATCGTCTGCCGTATAGACGCGGACACGCAGGCGCCAGTTATGGCGCACTGAAAGCAAATGCACCACCACGGCAAAGCGGTGAGGATGTGGCGCATGTTCCGGTCCATAGGTCGGTGCCTTCCAGCCCGAGTAGTCTACCGCGCACAAGTCCATACAGGACTCAAAATACAAGCGGGTATCATCGCGCAGCACCCGGCAGGTCTCTATCCAGGCGTCAGCAGACACCTGCAAGGTGAGTTCCCCCAACGCCTCGGTCAGGTCAACTTCCTCGCCGAGGACGCTGCGCAAATTCGTATGTAAGGTATCGAGCCGTGTCATAAACAACCGTTCGTCAATTCAACAGAACACCAGGCAAGCCTAGCGGGCAATGGTATTGGTCAGGCGGATCTTGTTTTGCATCTGTAGCAAACCGTAGACCAGCGCCTCGGCGGTTGGCGGGCAGCCCGGCACGTAGACATCCACCGGCACAATGCGATCACACCCGCGCACCACCGAATACGAATAGTGATAGTAGCCCCCCCCATTGGCACAGGACCCCATGGACAGCACCCAGCGCGGCTCGGGCATCTGGTCGTAGACCTTGCGTAGGGCGGGCGCCATTTTGTTGCATAGCGTGCCTGCCACGATCATCAGATCGGACTGCCGAGGACTCGGGCGGAAAATAATACCGAACTGATCCAGGTCGTAGCGTGCTGCACCGGCATGCATCATCTCGACCGCGCAACAGGCCAGGCCAAAAGTCATTGGCCACATCGAACCTGTCTTAGCCCAGTTCAGGAACTTGTCCGCACTGGTCGTGATGAAGCCTTCATTGAGTACACCGTCGATTGCCATAATATTGCCTCTTGTCCAACAGGAGTTATTCCCAGTCCAGCGCGCCGCGACGCCATTCGTAAATAAAGCCGACAGTCAGAATGGCGAGGAATATCGCAACCGTCCAAAAGCCCACCATACCTACCTCGCCACTGGCGATCGCCCAAGGGAACAGGAACGCGATCTCTAGATCAAACATAATGAACAACATGGCCACCAGGTAGTAGCGCACATCGAACTTCATGCGCGAGTCCCCAAAGGGCTCAAACCCGCACTCATAGATCGAGAGCTTTTCAGGATCAGGCCGATTCGGCCCAAGCACACGCCCCGCTGCCAGCAGCGCAGCACCGATAAGCGTTGCCACCACAATAAATAGCAAGACAGGGAAGTACTGTTCTAAATTCATGCCAAGCATCCAGCTACGAAAATTAAACTATCGGATTGTAGCATTTTGGAGCGCGACATCAGCGGGCTAACCCTGGGATAAAGCATATTCCGGATTCCGCTTTTCGACAGCCCTTAGCTACTCTCCCCAGTGTACGACGCGACCACTGAAATGCACACCGTACCCGGAGAAACCATGTTGGTAAGCGAGACAAGCACTCGGTACGTTCGAGTCTGTTTGACACCGAGACCCCATGACACCCGTATGGTGGGCGGAGCCTACTGCCGGAGAGATTGTCTGGTGTCACTTTCCTGATCACATCCGCCCACATCCCAAGCCCCGACCAGCGCTCATCATCGCGGTTTTCGATGATGACGCGTCACAATTTCACGTCCGCGTCGCTTACGGTACCAGTCAACGAACCACGACGCTCTATCGTGGCGAATTTTCAATCTTGCATGCGCTCAATCCGACCGCCTACGAAGCGGCTGGACTGAGCTACGACACCAAGTTTGATCTCAAGCAGGCAATCGATCTGCCCTACACCACCGAGTGGTTCTCTGTACCGCCTGCTGCGCCGCATGGCCAGACACCCAGACTTGGCACGCTGCACCCATCCCTGGTCCCCGCTGTCCAAGCGGCATACCATGCAGTGATCTGAGCTTGGGTTTAGGGATCATCATCCGACGTACCGGCCTTGGTCGGTACGTCCCTGATAACAGTTATTCACGCAAGGCGGGCCACGCCGTGGCTAGATGCCGGGACGTCTGGTCGATGTCCAGCGCGGGCCGCGCGCCCTGCTCGGCAGCGCCTTCTATCCGATTCTTGTTCATCGGCTCTCAGCTTATGCTCCACGCTTTCTTCCTACACTCGGTCGCGCTCATGCAGTTGCGCTTCACTTCGTTTGCTGTGACCAACTTACGGGAGGACTTGCACCTCCAGGAGTGCGCCCATGCTGGGCGCACACAAAAAAGCCACCCCGAGGGGTGGCTTTTTCAGGAAAGGATCGAAGCCCCTCCCTTAGTTCTGAGCCGCTCGACGAATCAAGCAGCATCGTGCGGCATGGACAAGCCATGCGATACGATTAGAACTTGACGTTCAGGCCAACACCAGCTTCTTGACCCTTCAAGCCGTCCAAGTAACCAATGCCTGTGCCGTAGCTGCCATAAGCATAAACGGAAGTGCGCTTGGACAAGGGGTATACGTAATTCACACCGTAAATATTCTGGTTCTTGGCACGATCGCCCAGAGCACTTGCATCATCCAGATTGGACGAGGAACGGCTCCATGATGCAGACAACCTACCACTAGCCAGCGGAGCGGAAAGGCCAACATAGTAATTATGCGATTTGAAATCATGAGTTGCGCTGCTCATGTAACCACCCAGGCTATCGCTGATGCCATCAAGGTTACCCCAGCCCAGCTTGCCATTGCGGTCCTGACCGTAAGCCAAGGACAACTTAACGACCTCGAAGTCATACGCGCCGGTTACTGCCCAGTTTGTAATTGCTGACTCGTAGCTATTGTTAGAACGATCATAGCTCAGGCCAACACCGATCGGGCCATTGGCATACTTCAAACCAGCCGACACCCAGTTTGCACGATCAGTGTCGGTGCGAGTGGTAGCTGGGACGATTGCCCCAGTACTGTCAATCTTCCAGCCGGATACGGTGTCATTTTGACCACGCAGGACTGTTGTGTTGGCGCTGCCGTAGGCAACTGCCGCCTCAAAGCCCGAGAAATTAGGCGTTGTGTACTTGAAGCTATTGTCCATGCGATTGCCGTAACCGACACCGCCAAAGGCCTTATCCATATCGGCCATGTTCACACCCGCGTTTGCTACGTTGGTAGTGACGGAAGGCGAATACTGACGGCCCATGGTGAACGTACCCCAGCTATCGCTGGCCAGACCGATAAAGGCTGAACGATGGAACATCTTGGAAGAGGCACTGGTGCCGGTACCCAGATTGATACCAGCTTCCAGGGTAAAGATAGCGCGCAGGCCATCACCCAGATCCTCGGAACCCCTCATACCCCAACGCGAGCCGTTAACAGTACCATCACGCAAACCGGACGATGTCGCCTTGATGTTGACGTTATTGTTGTCATATTTGTAATGTTGATAGCCGTAGCCGGTATCCAAAATACCGTACAGCGTGACCGAAGTTTCTGCTTGAGCGACGCCGGCAAAGCCAACGATCAGAGCAGCAGCGAGCAGAGTCTTTTTCATGTAAGAAATCTCCGTAGATTGAGTAAATCAGAGCAGCCCAACAACCACCGGTGCTGCTGCTCCTTCTAACTCCGCGATGGGAAGTTGTAGCTATTGCATCAAAATTCACCGGCCATGGCTACGTTAAGCTGTGTAAAGCCTTGACTTTGAGGCAGGTGTGTTGGGTATGTGCAACATATGCCCCTAAACGTCCCCCTCATTTATTCATAATCCGATTCAGGAGCGCCTCGGCCTTTTGCTCGGCTTGGCGGTCGGCGGCGGCCTTTTCAGCCGGACTACGGGCCGCCATTTGGCAGGCGCCTCCGATATTCGGGAAGCGTTGGGCACATGTCTGGGCCAGGCGTTTGGCCTCGTCCACGCCTTGCGTTGCGGCCATCATCGCAATCGTCGCAGGCCAGACCTCGGGTGCGTCATTAAAATAATTAAAACCCTGATTGATGATCGCCTGTGCGCGCGCAGTCTGCCCTGCCCTCAACAATGCTTGGCTGCGCGTGGCATAGCTGATCCAGGCGCGATCCGATGGCGCTGCGATATTACGATCCAATACGGCACTGGCCGTCGCGGGGTTCATCGCTCTGGATTGCGCCGCGCCACGGGCCATCTGGGCCTTAACCAGGACATCGAGCGGAAAGGCATGGGTGGCGGTGACGCCCGCGGCAGACTGTCGGGCCCACGTATAGGCTTTAGGATGATCCAGCTGCGTCACAGCCTGAACGGCCATCTGGTAATTCCTGAGCGTCGCAGCGGTGCGTCGCTGGGCCCGTGCCTGGCGCCAAGGCTTGGTTGTGGCATCGAACTGCAGATCCTCAAGGGGTAACTCATCGATGGCCATGGTCAGCCGATCCAGACGCGCGATGGTATCGGGATGCCTGGAGGTTGAAGCACTCCAGAGCTTTTCCACGCCCGTCTGTCCCAGGTGCATCAGCCCTGCAATGCCTCCCGCCAGCGCAGACAGAGGCTTGAACATGGCCTTGGAGACCTCGCTATTGGGCGTATCGTTACCCGCCTCGACGGCGGCTGATGCGCGCTGCATCACCTGATCCAGCATTTCTTTTTCGAGTTGTGCCTGGTGCGCAGCATGGTCCTCCTGCCAGCTCGCCAGACGCTCTAGAAACGCCTTATAGCCCGCATCATAGGAATAGCCGAGCTGCAGGGAAATATTCAGGCCCAGCAAATCGGCACTGGATTCCTGCGAGCGCCCCCACGCGGTGGACAACAAATCACGGCCCACCGTGTAGCCCGCAACCAGGCTGTCGACATCGGTCCAGCCCTGGGCGCCCGTACCCGTCATCTGCATGACGAGCGTCGCGCCCGCCGATGCAAGCTGGGCAGCCTTATCGGTCGCCGGCACCACCTCGTCCAGCTTATGGTAGTGCAGATAAACGTGCGCGAACTCATGGCTAAGGACGCCGACGATCTCATCCTCACTGGTCGCTGATGACAACCAGCTCTGGGAAATATAAATATTTCCCGCGGCAGTCGTGTAGGCATCCAGCGTCGAGGAGGCGAGGATATATACCGAGCCCGGCCACTCCGGCACTCCGGCCTGGCGCTTGATACGCGCCAACAAGCCATCCAGATAAGCCTGCATCTCAGGCATACGAACCAGGCCATAGGCCCGAGCACGCTGGTTCAGTACATCGTCACCGGCATGCGGCCATTGTCGCGCCTCGGGGGCGGGCAGCGCGTCTGTCAGCTCACGGGCATCGGCAGCACTGTCTGGGACAAAGGGCAAGGTAGGCAGGTTCTGGCAAGCGCTCAATAACGTTGCGCTCAGCACAATCAGACTCAAACGCATACTCGTAAGGACGCGGTGGTGACGATGCATCGGGGCCATCTTAGCGGCACCCTGTGCCGCCAACGCCCGGCGTCGCATTGGTGGGGGTGGCCGACGCAATCAGCTCACTGCATTTTGCGCTGGAGTCGCGTTTAACTCGGACCTTTGCTGCGCGTAACCAGTAACTCTGGCCATTGAGCTGCACCGCCAAAAAGCCGCTCTTGGTCTGAAGGATAGGCAGCGGAAAAATGAGCGTGCTCACGGGCATCTGCTCTGTGGCGGACTTCGCATTCGGCTCGGCATACGCCGTGATATGTTCACTGCCACTTGGGCTGAGTCCGATCACCGCATCGGCAGCGATGCCGGCCACGGGCCAGGACAAGGCCAGGGTGGCCATCAATATTCCAGCGATTGACTTCACGATATGTTCTCCTTGCTTAGGGTTCAGAACGGTCACGCGATGTGGCGTGATCCAGCGCAAAAAAAGTGCGGATTTTGTCTTGATAGCCCAGCCCTTCGGCTAAAACCGTCATGCCGATCAAATCGACCACCGGCAACATGCCGATGCGAAAAAACTTCTGCAGGACGACGATCAACAACATCGCCGCGATAATTTGAAACGATAGACGCAGCGCCCAGAGGAGCAGGCGCAGCGGCAGCCACAGGACACGCTGCCACAGCGGCGCGCCAGTGCGCGTATCCCACCAAAACCAGCAGGCTCGTTGCGAGCAATGCGTGCGCAGAAACCTAGACGCCGCACGATGCACGGTGCGCTTAAACGCAATATGCACGCCAAACACCGCTGCCATCGCAAGCAGGCCTGCGACGAACAAGTCCGACGACGGCGGCAGGCTCCACGAGCTGTGGCGTTTATAGCTGTCTTGATAGACGAGGAAATTATCCAGCGCCATAGCGTGCACAAATACGCCCGGCAAGCGCCCCTGAACCGGTGACATGGCGAAATCGTTTTGGCCGTCAACCGCCGCACCGATCATCAAATAGGTGCCCGTCAGATACGGGGCCAGCTCGGCCTCATCCATGTCTCCAATTTGCGCCATAGACAGGGTTGAATGAAACGGACAGATGGGGCTCGACGAACGGGCGCCTACGACCTGGCGCCACAAATCGATGCTTAACTGCCTGTATACGGAGCTGACGGGCTGGCACGCGCCCGGACCCTGAGACGAATGGCTCGGAGGCTGACTACGTGCCCCCCAGATCAGCGACATAGGTTCTCGCTCTTCACCCAGATCAATGCCTGCCGCGTCCTGCGCAATCGCCATTGCCGCGCTGCGATAATTGGGCATACGCAGGGCCGGCGCTGGACCAGAGTGCCATGCGCCGGCTGCGGCATACGAGGTCAAGGGATAGCTCCAGGTCATGCCATCCACGGGATCGACCACATGGCGCACACCGACCAAGGTAAAGCATGGGATGCCCTCTCGGGTCTTGGCCTGCAGGCCCGGGCGCACATACAGCACGCCATCCACTCTAGAGGCCAGTGCAGCCAAAAACACCGGGATGCCTTGACTATGAATATGGCACAGCGCGTCACGCAGCTCTTCCACACCGACGTCATCACGCTCTTGGCCAAAGGTAATGTCTAGAAAAATCGCCTTGGGCCGAGCTTCGGGATCGGCGACCAGACGTTCCAGCCAAACGGCGTGCTCGGCATACGAAATCGGCCAGGCGCCATGGATACGCTGTAAAAATTCATCGTCATAGGTAATGACCGTGATCCGCTGACGTGAATCCGTCGGATAGAACCCGGCCGTCAACGGGGCCTGTACCCGTGCCAGATATCGCGTTACTGCAGCCCCTTGGGCATTGAACTGATCACCCACCCAGAGCATGACAAAAGAGGCCAGACACAGCACGAGAAACGAAACCAATAACGCGGGCCAGTGTGTGCTGTCGTCCCCATCCAGCCAGGCGCCCCACGCCGATCGAAACCAGGCAACAAGCATGCGAACCAGGCCAGGAAGCCGACGAAGAAAGGATAAATTGGGGGACAATGCGATAAATAATGTTACGAATGTAAATGGATGATGCCACATTACCCGTACATGAACAAATAGAAGGGCCTGCTGGACCGGTCTTTCAGTCCAGCAGGCCCTTTACTGACCTGATCTGATGCCGCCTCGTGACGGCCTCATGCCTCATCAACCCGGCCAACCCGCCTAGTTCAGCTGCACGCGTCCACTAGTTCGTTTCGCGCGAACTGCGGCGGCGCTCGTGTTCGAGCAGATAGCGCTTGCGTAGTCGAATCGACTTGGGCGTGACCTCCACCAACTCATCGTCGGCGATAAAGTCCACCGCATACTCTAGCGACATCTCGATGGGCGGTACCAGATCGATATGCTCGTCCTTACCCGATGCGCGCACGTTGGTGAGCTTTTTTTCCCGAATTGGGTTGACGACCAGATCATTGTCACGGGAATGGATACCGATGATCATTCCCTCATAGACCGGATCTTGCGGCGAGACGAACATACGCCCACGCTCTTGCAACTTCCAGATGGCATAGGCCACTGCCGTGCCGTTATCCTGGCTGATTAGTACGCCATTGCGTCGCTCACCCACGCCGCCCTCACGCAAGGGGGCGTAATTATCGAAAATATGGCTCATCAGACCTGTGCCCCGTGTGAGGGTCATGAACTCACCCTGAAAGCCGATCAAGCCACGCGCTGGAATACGATACTCGAGGCGTGTGCGGCCTCGGCCATCCGCCTGCATATCCTGCAAATCGCCCTTGCGTCGGCCCAACTCTTCCATCACACCGCCTTGGTGACTGTCCTCGACATCAACCGTCAGCAGTTCATAAGGTTCCATACGCACCCCATCGACATCCTTATAGAGGACCCGAGGGCGGGACACGGCCAATTCATAGCCTTCGCGACGCATGTTCTCTAGCAGAATAGTCAGGTGTAATTCACCCCGACCACACACCTCGAATATCTTGTCATCATCGGTATCATTGACCCGCAGCGCAACGTTGGACTTCAGTTCGCGATCCAGACGGTCCCGTAACTGACGGCTTGTCACGTACTTGCCCTCGCGGCCCGCCAACGGCGAAGTGTTCACCATAAAATTCATGGTCAGCGTTGGCTCATCGATACGCAGCAAAGGCAGGGCGTCCTGTCGTAAGGGATCGACCAAGGTGCAGCCGATTCCGATGTCCTCAATGCCGTTTATCAACACAATATCGCCGGCCTGCGCCGAACTCACGATCTCGCGCTCTAGACCCTTGAACTTCAGCACCTGATTGACGCGTCCTTTAATTGGTTCGCCCTCAGGGCCGAATTTAACCACAACGTCCTGGCCCGCATGCAAGCGCCCCCGGTTGATGCGGCCCACCCCGATCTTGCCCACGTAGCTGCTGTAATCCAGGGAAATAACCTGCATTTGCAGCGGCCCTTCAGGATCATCTTCGCGCTGGGGTACATACTGCAAAATCGCATCAAACAAGGGACGCATATCGCCCTCGCGCACAGAGTCGGTCAATCCAGCATAACCCGCCAGGCCCGAGGCGTAAATTACGGGGAAATCCAGTTGCTCTTCGGTCGCGCCCAACTTATCAAATAAATCAAAGGTCGCATTGACGACGAAATCCGGGCGTGCGCCGGTGCGGTCCACCTTGTTGACTACGACGATAGGCTTTAGGCCAAGCGCCAGAGCCTTACGTGTGACAAAACGCGTCTGAGGCATGGGCCCTTCGACGGCATCAACCAGCAACAACACCCCATCGACCATCGACAATACGCGCTCGACCTCACCACCAAAGTCGGCGTGTCCCGGGGTATCGATAATATTGATGTGGGTGCCTTCGTACTCGACTGCACAGTTTTTGGCGAGAATCGTAATCCCGCGTTCGCGTTCGATATCGCCGGAATCCATCACCCGATCAGAGAGGTGCTGGTGCTCTCGGAACGTGCCCGACTGACGCAACAACTGGTCAACGAGTGTGGTCTTACCGTGGTCCACGTGAGCAATAATGGCCACGTTACGCAAAGCGCGATTCATATTTGGTCCTTTTGTGTAATGACCGCCGGCTGCAACGTGGCCGGTAGCTTATGTAGGGGAATCAGCGCCGTTTGGGGCGCCTCCATGGCTTGTAGGGCTTCCAGCCCAACAGCATCGTCTAAATCAAATGGCCCGACACGCGTACGGCGCAAGGCCTTGAGGTGTGCACCGCAACCCAGACTGCGGCCGATGTCCTGCGCGAGCGTACGGATATACGTACCCTTGCTGCAATGCACGAAGATCTGCGCCTCATGCGCTGAGCACGATAGAATATCCAGCGCGTAAATAGTAAGACTGCGTGGCGGGCGCTCTAGCACAATACCCTGGCGAGCATACTCGTACAGGGGCTTGCCATCGCGCTTGAGCGCGGAATACATAGGCGGAATCTGCTCGATCTCACCTCTGAAAGAGGGCAAAACGGCCTCAAGCTGACTTGCGGTTACGCCCTCAAAGTCGTCTGCGGCTTGGCTGACAATATTACCGGTCAGATCGCCACTGTCGGTCTCGACACCAAACGCCAGGGTGGCCACATACATCTTATCGGCCTCAAGCATGGCGGCAGAGATCTTGGTTGCGCGCCCAAAACAGCACAGCAACAAGCCGGTCGCAAAGGGGTCGAGCGTGCCGGTATGTCCGGCCTTGCGTGCATCGACCGCGCGCTTGGCGCGCTGCAAGGCATGGTTGCTCGACAAGCCCTCAGGTTTGTCCAGCAACAAGACACCATCGAGCATCTGCCCGCGTCGGGAAGCCATCGTTTAATCCGTCCAGATAGAGTGGATACGACAGCCCTTAGGGCTGTTCGTCCGGGTCTTCGAGCTCAGGGATCTCTGCCACACCCGCCTGAGGACGGTTGGCACGATCAATCAATTGCGATAACTCGATGCCCCGCGCAATCTGCGGATCATGAATAAAGCGCAAAGTCGGAACCGTATGGATATGCAGCAGCTTAAAGAGCTGGGAATGCAACCAGCCTGCTTTATCGTTGAGCACCTCGCCTACAAGCTCAGGCTCGGCGCCCAGCACGGTGAAATAGACCTTGGCGTGGGCATAATCCGCCGACAGCTCGACATCGGTGAGCGTCACCAGTCCGACGCGAGACATTTCGATCTCGCGCTGCACGAGTCCAGCCAGATCCTTGCGGATCTGGTCGGCCAGACGCATATTGCGTCCGGGATTAGGTTTTGATTTATGTCGACCCATGATTACAGTGTCCGGGCGACTTCCTTGACCTCAAAGATCTCGAGCTGGTCGCCAACCTCGATATCGCTATTGTTCTTGAGTGTAATCCCGCAATCAAAGCCGGTCTTGACTTCCTTGACGTCATCCTTGAAGCGACGCAACGAATCAATCATCCCAGTCCAGTGGACGACGTGGTTGCGCAATAGGCGTACCTGAGCGTCACGACGTACAACACCTTCGACCACCATGCACCCTGCAATACCGCCGACCTTGGAGATTGTGTAGACCTCGCGAATATCGACCAAGCCGATAATTTCCTCGCGTTTTTCGGGTGCGAGCATGCCAGACATGGCGCTGCGTACATCATCAATCGCATCATAGATGATGTTGTAGTAGCGCAAATCAATCCCATTGGCCTCGGCAACCTTCTTGGCGCTTTGGTCAGCACGCACGTTAAAGCCGATCACCACGGCGTTGGATGCAATGGCCAGATTCACGTCGCTCTCGGAGATCCCCCCGACGGCATTGTGCACGACCTGCACCCTCACCTCGTCGGTGGAGAGCTTGACCAGAGAGGCCACCAGGGCTTCCTGGGAGCCTTGCACGTCGGTCTTGACGATCAAGGCCAGCGTTTGCATGCCCTCGCCCAGATTGTCGAACATCGACTCGAGCTTGGAGGCTTGTTGGCGCGCAAGCTTGACATCGCGGAACTTGCCCTGACGGAACAGCGCGATCTCGCGGGCCTTGCGCTCGTCGGTCAAGGCGATAACCTCGTCACCCGCCGCAGGCACCTCGGTCAAGCCTTGGATCTCTACCGGTGTCGATGGGCCTGCGCTCTGGACGGGCTTACCCGCACCATTGAGCATCGCACGCACACGACCATAACTTACACCAGCCAAGACCGCATCACCACGATGTAGCGTACCGCTCTGGATCAGGATCGTGGCAACCGGGCCGCGCCCCTTATCCAGACGGGCCTCGATCACGACGCCCTTGGCCGGCGCATCAACCTGTGCCTTAAGCTCGAGAATCTCGGCCTGCAGCAAGACGTTTTCAAGCAGCTCGTCAATGCCCTGGCCGGTCTTGGCCGACACTGAAATAAAGGGCACATCACCGCCATATTCCTCAGGCACCACCTGCTCGGCGACGAGCTCTTGTTTGACACGCTCGGGGTTCGCCTCGGGTTTGTCGATTTTGTTAATCGCCACCACCAGGGACACATTGGCCGCTCGGGCGTGGTGAATGGCTTCCTTGGTCTGGGGCATGACGCCGTCGTCAGCCGCCACAACCAGGATGACAATATCTGTCGCCTGGGCACCGCGTGCGCGCATGGCCGTAAAGGCCTCGTGCCCCGGCGTATCCAGGAACGTCACCGTACCGCGCTCGGTCTCGACGTTATACGCGCCGATATGCTGGGTAATGCCACCCGCCTCACCCGTTGCGACCTTGGCGCGACGGATGTAATCGAGCAAGGAGGTCTTACCGTGGTCAACGTGACCCATGACCGTGACGACCGGCGCACGCGGCAGCGCCTCGGCCTCGCTCGTATCGGGCATGATATCGAGGAAGGCCTCGGGATCGTCCAGCTTAGCGGCGATCGCGGTATGACCTAATTCCTCGACAACAATCATGGCCGTTTCCTGATCCAGGATCTGGTTGATCGTCACCATCTGACCGAGCTTCATCAGGTGCTTGATCACCTCAGCGGCCTTGACGGACATCTTGTGTGCCAGATCAGCCACCGATATGGTCTCGGGTACGTGCACCTCACGCGCAATGAATTCCACATGTTGGGGCTCATTGTGTGCCATCTGATGGCGGCCTTGACGACCACGGCCGGACTTAGCGCGGCCACCTGCCTTGCCCCCGGCACGCCACGCATCGCGTCCCGCACCCGGCGAGAGTGTCTCGGCCTTGGAGGGGCTCTTTTTGCGGCCATCTGCGGCCCAGGACGAGGATACGTCTGCGGTCTTGATCGTCTTTTTGCCTTCGCTATCTTTTTTGGTAGCGCCCTTGGCACCGGCTGGTTTGTGCAGCGTACCCGCCTTGGCCTCTTCGGGCTCGGGCGCACGCAACACCTTGCGTGGACGACTGAGCATCTCACGCAACGCAGCGGCCTCGGCCTCGGCCGCACGTCGAGCATGGTCGCGGTTGGTACTGCTTTCATGTTCGGGTGATAAAGTAGGCGCGGCACGGCGAACCTTGGTACCGGCGCGTGGCGCGGGTGGTGCCGTCGGCGTGCTCGTTGCTGAAGCCTTGTGCGTCTCATGCGCGGCGACGGCCTGAGGCGTTACCGCCGCCGGCTCGGTTATCGCCGGCTCGGTTGTTGTTGGCTCAGTTGCTGTTGGCTCGGTGACGGCTGGCTCTGCCACCACTGGCTCGGCTGGCGCCGCAGAAACAGGATCGGTGCCGGATGCCGCAGATTCGACCGGGACAGGCGAGGCGGTATCTGGGGTGGCATCAGCAGGCACCGTCTCGGCCTGAACGGCCGGCGCAACATCTGTATCCACGACACGAGTCGCCTCAGGTACGGAGGCCTCGAGAGGCTCGGGCGTGACGCTGACGCTGGGTGCCTGGGTCGAGGCATCATGCGCCTTGGGCGTTGGCACGTCGGTGGGTTCGATCACCCCTTCCTCGGGGCGCGAAGCATCCACTGGCTGTTCGGCGATATCGCGTTTGACAAACACGCGTTTTTTGCGAACCTCAACCTGGATGGTGCGTGAGCGTCCGGAACCATCAGCCTGATGGATCTCTGACGTTTGACGGCGTGTCAGCGTGACCTTTTTGCCCTGATTGGTGCCATGCGAGCGGCGCAGCGCTTCGAGCAAGGCAGCCTTATCCGCATCGGTCACGCCAGCGTCCACCGACCCAAGCTCAACGCCTGCTGAACGGAATTGTTCAAGCAGGACATCGGCGGGCATTTTCAGTTCTTCAGCGAACTGGGCGACTGTGTTACTGGGCATTCGACTCTCTCTTGCTTATCACTACTAATATTCGGACAATGAACCACGATCGGTGAGCAGGCCATATCAGGCCTCATCTTCAAACCAGTGGGCGCGTGCCTGCATGATCATCTCGCTGGCCACGTTCTGCTCGAGCCCAGCGATTTCAGCCAGTTCGTCTGCAGCCAGTTCGGCCAAATCATCCAGCGTCACAATGTTATTTTCAGCCAAAGCAGTCACCAGGGCGGGATTCATCCCTGGTACTTCGAGCAGATCATGTGGCGTTGTCTGCACGAGTTCTTCTTGGGCTATGGCTTCGGTCAGTAACGCGTTGCGTGCACGAGCACGTAACTCATTGACCGTCTCCTCGTCAAAGGCCTCGATCTCGAGCAGTTCCTGCATGGGTACGTAGGCAACTTCTTCGAGGCCGGTAAAGCCCTCGTCGATGAGGATGTCGGCGACTTCCTCATCCACATCCAGACGGGTAATAAAGGTGTGGCGCAAGGCACCACGCTCTTCGTCATGGCGGCTCTGGCTCTCTTCGGGCGTCATGATATTGATCTGCCAGCCTGTCAGCTCTGAGGCCAGCCGAACGTTTTGACCGCGCGCACCGATGGCCTTGGGGAGGTTTTCGGCATCGACCACGACATCCATGGCGTGCTTGTCTTCATCTACCAGGATTGATTCGACGTGCGCCGGTGCCAGCGCACCGATCACAAATTCCGCCGGGTCATCCGCCCACAGGACGATATCCACCTGCTCGCCGCCCAACTCATTGCGCACGGCTGTCACGCGTGAACCGCGCATCCCCACGCAGGTACCGATCGGATCGATACGTTTATCGTAGGCTACGACGGCGATCTTGGCACGCACGCCAGGATCGCGTGCCGCCGCCTTGATCTCGAGCAGGCCCTGCTCGATCTCGGGCACTTCGTTTTCAAATAGTTCGCGGATGAACTCAGGCGCCGTGCGCGACAAGATAACCTGCTGACCACGCAGCGTATGATCGACCTTCAGTACCCAGGCACGAATCCGATCACCTGAACGAATGTTTTCCTTGGGGATCATCTCGGTACGCGGCAACCTGGCCTCGACCTTGCCGATCTCCATGATGATGTCACCCTTATCCATGCGCTTGACTGTGCCCGAGACGATGCTCTCGCCACGATCCAGGAAGTCATTCAACACCTGCTCGCGCTCGGCATCACGAATTTTTTGCAAAATAGCTTGCTTGGCAGCCTGCGCACCAATTCGTCCGAACTCGAGGGGCTCGAGCGGCTCTTCTATATAGGCATCCACCTCGATCCCAGGGACGATCTCTTGGGCTTCGGAATAGAGCTCTTGCTGATCAGGCTCTTGTAAGCCGGCCTCATCCGGAACCACCAGCCAACGACGAAACCCTTCGTGCTCACCGGTCTGACGGTCAACGGACACGCGAATATCGGCGTCTTCTTTGAAGCGCTTTTTCATGGCAGACGCCAGGGCGCTCTCCAGGGCGCCAAAGACGACCTCGCGTTCAACGTTTTTTTCACGCGCCAAGGCGTCAACCAGCAAAAGAATTTCGCGACTCATCGCTTCTTACCCTTGAAATCAAGAACAGGATCCAGTTTGGCCCGATCCACATCATCAAAAGAGAACGCCAATACCTGGACATTCCCAGGTTGCGCCTCATATTCGAGGCCGAACTGGGCCAAGACAGGATCCACATCACCTTCGGGCGCGCGGAGTACACCCGAAAAAACCTTGCGATTTCCCACCGCCTCGCGCAATCGCAACTCGATGCGCGCCCCGGCAAAACGTATATAGTCGCCAGCGCGCAACAAGGGTCGATCGACGCCCGGCGAGCTGACCTCTAGGCGTTTGTAGTCAATTCCTTCGACCTCGAATACCCGTGACAGCTGTTTGGAGACTTGCTCGCAATCCTCGATGCTCACCCCTTCAGGGCGATCAATGGTGACGCGTAACAACCCAAGCGGCGCGCGTTCTACGTCCACTAATTCTACATCCAGCCCCAGCATAGCCTGCTGAGCGACTGCCAAGATATCTGCCATAAAATCCAAAAAAAAAGGGCCTTATTCCAGCCCATTACTTCCAGCCCGCCATCCGCCAATAACATCCAGCCACTGGCTACCAGTCACAGCGCCGCAGTACGCACAGCGCTGTAAAGCCCTATATCATAACAGAAAATGTGCTATTTACCGTAGATGATAAATTACCGGCGCCCTAATCGGCCAAGGTGGGATTCATGCGCATGTGCGCCACGCGGCTGATGCTCGCCCTGAGCGCCCCGCCCTGCTGCGCGCTCGCCCGAGGACTTTGAACGATCACCAGATCGGGCAGATTCGCCGGCAGGCTTGGCGGCACGATCACCCGCTGGTTTACCTGTGCGCTTTTTATGCCCGCCCGGGTGCGCAGGCCTTGGCGCGGCACCCGCTTCATCCTGCGGCCCACGCCGCGTATTGGGCTGGCCACCGGGTTTGGCATTACCGCGACCGACACCGCCACGACCAGTATTGCCCTGAGCAGCATTGCCTTGCTTGGGATTGGCACGGGCGCCTTGGCTAGGCTTACGCCGCCCGCCGGGCTTGGGCTTGGTGCCATCGGGATGACCATTGGCCAAGCCCCCACTAATCATTAAACCGGGTGTAAAAGGATCGAGCGCAACGCCGCGTCCGCCAGCAAGTCGACCGCGACGATTGATGCGTGCACCATGCTGGCCGTTTTGTGCAGGGGTACCGTAGCCTGGAGGCAAGGCGCTGGCGTGTGATGTCGGTTGCTGCTCGGGTTGCTCTTTGTGTGCACCGGCAGCTTCATCGCGGATCAGCCCAAGGTGCAGCATCAGCGCACTGACCAAGTCAGCATCGAGCTCTTCCCAACGACCACGACGCAGCGCAGGGGGCAGCACCACGTCGCCAAAACGTGTACGGATCAAACGACTAACGGTGACACCCGCCGCCTCAAACATACGCCGCACCTCACGATTACGACCTTCGGCAAGCGTGACACGATACCAACGATTACTGCCCTCACCCCCCAGGAACTCCAAGGAGCCAAATTGAGCCATTCCGTCCTCGAGCTGGATGCCTGAGGTCAGTCGCGCCTGCTGCTCGGGCCCGAGCTCGCCCAATACGCGCACGGCGTATTCGCGTTCTGCGCCATATCGGGGATGGGTCAGACGATTCGCCAGGTCACCCGAGGTGGTGAGAATCAATAGGCCCTCGGTATTAAGATCCAGCCTGCCTACTGACAGCCACTTGCCTGTGCGGATGCTGGGCAAACGCGTGAATACGGTCGCCCGACCACCCGGATCGTCATGGCTGACGATCTCGCCTGCAGGCTTGTGATAAAGAATAACGCGCGGTAACTTATTCGCCTTGGGGCGGCTGACGGGCTTGCCATTGATGCGAACCTTGTCCTCGGGGCCCACGCGTTGACCGATATGTGCGGGCTCGCCATTGACCGACACCCGCCCAGCGATGATCAACTCTTCCATGTCCCGGCGGGAACCCACGCCAGCTTCGGCCAAAACCTTGTGCAATTTAGGCATCAAGGTATCACTATTGAGATACTTATCCAGGCGTTGCGCCATTTTCTCGGAACGATCCAGATAGGACAAGGCCTGATCCGCCTCTTCGGCAGAGCCGGGATCGATGGTAGACAGCACCTCGTCGTCGGAGGCCAGGCTGTCGGGTGCAGCAGAGACAACGGGGGCATCGCTCCTGCGCCGCCGAAACGGTGTGCGCAGCTTACGGCCACGATTACGTGCCTGACCCTTGGGCGGCTCTGCGCCTTCGCTGGGCGCTGCCTGCGCTGAAACGGCCGGTTCGACCGGCTGGACCGGTTGGGCCGATTGAGCTGGCTGGACCGATTGACTTGGCTTAGCTGGCTTAGCTGGCTTAGCTGGCTTTGCGGCTTTGGCCGGTTTAGCGGGTTTGGCTGGCTTGGCGTCTACGCGCGGCGATACAGCTTCGATGTCTTCACTCATGTAATTCAGGTGCTCCGTGATATTCATATTTTAAGTGGCACTTGCCCCAACCGACTCCAGACCCAAGGCATCGAGCATGCTCTCAGCCTCAGAGGAATCCAGCCCAGGCAATTCATCCAGTGTCCTCAGACCCAGATCATCCAGAAATTGACGCGTCGTCCCAAACAGCGCTGGCCGCCCTGGGGCATCACGATGCCCCAACACTTCAATCCAACCACGTTCCTCGAGCGTACGCACGATTTGTGTCGAGACTGTCACGCCGCGCACATCCTCGATATCACCACGTGTCACAGGCTGACGCCAAGCGATGATCGCCAGCGTTTCCAGTACAGCCCGTGAATAACGGGGAGGTTTTTCAGGGTTCAGGCGTCCCAGATAGCGCTGCATGCTCGGACGGCTCTGAAAACGCCATCCAGTAGAGAGCCGCACAAGCTCCAGGCCGCGGTCATTCCAATCCAGCTGTAAGGTTGCTAGATGGCGACGCACATCGCCTGTATCTATCGCATCATCGAATAGTTTGCACAGATCTGTCAATGCTAAAGGCTCATCTGCGCACAGCAGTGCTGTTTCCAACACACGCACAATGTCTGTTTCAATCATTTTATATTGTACTCGGCAAGTTTGCTTGCATATGCGGCTATTATTTGCTATAGTTCTGTTCTTCAGACGCGGGGTGGAGCAGTCTGGCAGCTCGTCGGGCTCATAACCCGAAGGTCACAGGTTCAAATCCTGTCCCCGCAACCAGATTTAAAATGGGCCGATTGCATCAGCATTCGGCCCATTTTCTTGTCTTATGTGATCTGAGGCGGCCTTGTGCCCCCAGGCTGGATGTTGTCATTACAGCATCCCATGCCTGTCATGGCAATGCACTGCCCTACCAAACTACAAAAAACAGCACCCACGCGCCACAAAACGGCACTAGGCCGAGCGCGATCAACACCACAGCACCTATCCTGACTAGCGCATAGTGGCAGCGCAGCCCCGTCAGGCGCCACTCAAAACGCAAGCTCCAGGCCAAGGCGAGCCCGAGCAAGGCAAAACGCAGGGCATTGGCCCAGTCCAGCGTCGACACCCCTTCGTGCTGCAACAAGGTCAAGGTCGTGGCGGATAAACCCAAAAACACCCCGATCCCCGCAGCAGGGATCAAGCCTTGGGCCAACTTATGAACACCTTCGAGTCGGCTGCGCAGCACGTGCCCGGACGCATCCCGCACACCTGGCCGCTGCAACGGGGGCAAGAGACGATCCGCCAGCCACAAACCCAGGAACACCGGTCCGCCCACACAGATGGCAGCCGCAGCAATAAACATTAGAATCACCGAGCCATCCAGCCAGCTAAAGCTATCGTTGACCTCTGGATAGTGCGTCAGGAGGAACCAGGGTGCATTGGCCATCAGCGGCCAATAAATATCCCGATTCACCAGCCATTCGGCCAGCGCCTGCTTGATCGTCACATACCAGGGGCTGGCGCTCCATAGAAAGGCGCCTACGGCCAGCCCCAGCATGCCAAACACAATCAACGTCGTCTGCCAGCCATTCCCCTCGGCGATATACACCACCTCCGCCTCTGGCGAACGCATGCTCAGTGCAATCGCACCGCGATAATCGCTACATCGACCGCACATATGACATTCCGCCGCCCCTTGCATATGGCGCAACGGCAGCAACGGCGCACAGTTGATCGACTCGGTGCGGCGCACAGGATGGCGCCAGGCCTCGACGTCCACCTTGTAATATACGGGCGCCAGCTTGGCCAGCAAATTGAATACCCCACTGACAGGGCAAAGGTATTTACACCACACCCGCTTTTCCCGCCCATACAGCCAGCCTATGATGATCGCTGCGATGGTTGAACCCCCAAGCACCGCCGCAACCGCCCATGGATATTGATAGACGCTGACCAACTGACCATAAATGGTCGTCAGCGCAAAAGCGACAAACGGCCATCCCCCCCAACGTATCCATTTTGGGATCGCGCCGCCTCGACCATGCTCGCTCGCCCACTCAGTCAACATACCTTCAGGGCAAAACAAACCACACCAGACGCGCCCAAACAAAGGAATAGAGACCAGCACGAACGGCCACCACACCCCCCAAAAAGCAAACTGAGCAAAGACCGTCAGATTATTGAAAACGGACGCGGTGCGATCAGGCAAAGGCAAGACCGATGGCACGACGAGCAAGGTGATGTAGAACCCCACAATCACCCATTGCATCCGGCGCAGCGCACGCTGATGATCCCTGAGGAAATCCCCCACATGAGAGACCCCAGAGCGAAATGAACCAGGCATACTCGACACCTTAAGCCACCTGGGTAACAACCGGCCGGGGCTCACGCCCGACGCGCGACGAGCGGTGCAACAAGCAGACCACAACCACCCAATAACCGCCCCAAATCAATACCTGGGACAAGGCTGGATAGGCGCGATAACCGGCAAAGTCCGCCAGTATCTTACCCAAGCCATCTTCGGTATTGATCAGCCACGAGCTGTCCCAGACCGGATCGACAAGGGTAGGCAAAACACCCAGCGAGATCAGGCGATCAGTCGCAGCGACCAACAGGGCGCCAGCGAGCAGCAACAACAGAATCTCAGTAAACCGAAAGAACCGCCGCCAGGTAAGCAAACGACCGCCCAACTGCAAGATCCAGAACGTCACTAATGCCACGCCGAAACCGGCAAGGGCGGCACCGACCATGGGCCAGACTTCGCCTGCGTGCTGCGCTGAGAGAATGGTTCCATATAAAAACACCACCGTCTCACTGCCCTCACGTCCAACGGCAATCATGACAAGCACCAACAGCCCCCACCAATGATCATTGCTCACATGCAACTGTGCCCCCGACTCGAGCTCACGCTGTAGCCCTCTGCCATGCCGGCGCATCCAGATCACCATCTGCACAACCAGTGCGCAGGCAGCCAGACCCATCAGGGCCTGGAACCACTCCTGGCCTGTGTCGGCCAGCCAGGTGGCCAACCCCAGGAGCACCAGCGCAAACAGGCCCGCAAACAGCAAGCCCGCAGCGACCCCTCCCCACAACCAGGGCAAGCCTCGACGCCCCGCTGGCGAAGCACTTAACCAGGAGTACAGAATACCGACGACCAGCAGGGCTTCGACGCTCTCTCGCCAGACGATGAAAATGACTTGATCCATAATCGTCTCGGATAGAAGTTAAGGCTTGGGCACCACCACCAGCGTGCCTTTGACCTTAGGGTGAAAATCGTCAAAGAATGGATATTCTCCGGGACGCGAAATGGTCAGCACAACAAAGGAGGTCACACCAGGCCCGAGGACTTTCTCTTTGCGCAGGGGCAGGCTCTCGAACTCGACCGCCTCTGTGCTGTCGTTCACCAGCACCAGCTTAAAGCGACCAGCAGGCACTTCCAGACGAGTTGGCTCAAACGTCCCATCAGCCTTGAAGGTCAAGGTAAACGTCGGCGTATCCGCCCAGGCCTGGCTAAGCGGGATAAGCAAAGTACCAAACACGAGTGCGAGGGCAACGAACCAGGACCGCATCATCAATAACCGCCCTTTTTACCTGTACCCGCGTAAACGAACTCGTACTTGACCTCAAAGGTCTTGAACCAGGGTGCCACGCCGGTTTCCTTATCTACATGGCGGCCAAAATGATTCATGGGGGCCGTCTCGGGTGAACCAACGATAAACGTCAGGGCATATTTCCCTGGGCCATCGAGCTTCACGTTATCACCATAATGCGGGCCGTCATTGGCAACCATCGGCATAAGATCGCCCTTTTGAACCTGATCGCTACCGTGCTTCTGAAGTACGTACTGGATATTCAAATAAGGCGCCCAGGCACCTTCGGGCAGGCCATTTTTATTATCCGCCGTTGCGTGGATATCGGCCTCTAGATGGATGTCCGAATCTTTGGCCTCACGCATCATGCCTGCTGGCTCCATCTCAACGGGCTGGAGGTAAACTGCTGCCACCTCGAGCCCATGCAACTGGGCAGGTTGGCCTATCGGATATTCTGCAGCCAGTGCCGACGTAGCCAGACCTAGACCCGCCAACGAGATGAGCAGTTTATTAACCATATTGCGTTCTCCGTTAATTCCCTGAATGGGTGAATAGAAGCCGTTACGCTGGCACCTACAGCAATGAATACAAGACTGGTAACGAGATTGATTCTCGTTACTTTACCATGACTAGAGGCGCAAAAAAAGACGAAATTAAGCATTTTCTGCTGAATTTCGTCTTGCTTATCGCGGTGCTCGGTGCGTAGGGATCTACTTCTTTTTTGGATCCTCGGGGGTGCCCGTAAAGGGGAAAGTCGAAAACATATTGCGCGTCTGGTCCTGAACCTGGTCCTGCATCTGCACGAAGAGGTTCTTGCTTTGCTCAACATAACTATTCATCATGTTTTGCAGTGCTGGCGTTTGCACGTTCATCAGTTGAGCCCAGACCTCGGGCCCGAACTGCTTACTGTAGACGCTCTGGGACTGGTCGGCCATGCGATCCTGAATATCCATAAGTACCTGGATATTCTTTTCCAAAAAAGAGCCCATCACGCCTTGCATGGCATGGCCGTAGAATCGAATAATCTGCGACAAAGCCGTCGCCGAGAACATCGGCATACCGCCCGACTCTTCCTCGAGGATGATCTGCAGCAGGATACTGCGCGTCAGGTCTTCTCCGGACTTGGCATCCACAACCCGAAAGGCCTCATCGCCCAGCACCAGTTGCTTGACATCGACGAGTGTAATGTAGGCGCTTGTCTGTGTGTCATATAAGCGCCGATTGGGGTATTTTTTGATCAGTCGATCAGGATTCTGTTTTGGTGACATGCCCCATCAACCCATGTGCAAGCCGCCGTTAAGCGAAAAATCCGCCCCGGTCGCAAATCCTGAATCATCGGAGGCCAGCCAGGCAATCATGGACCCAACTTCCTCGGGCGTACCAAGACGCTTGATCGGAATGGTTGCAATGATTTTTTCCAGGACATCAGGACGAATTGCGCGGACCATTTCGGTGCCGACATAGCCAGGCGAGACGGTATTGACGGTCACACCCTTACTTGCAACTTCTTGGGCCAACGCCATGGTAAAGCCATGAATGCCGGCTTTAGCAGTCGAGTAGTTGGTCTGACCGAATTGTCCTTTTTGGCCGTTGACAGAGCTGATATTGATGACCCGCCCCCATTGCCGATCAACCATCCCGTCAATGACCTGCTTAGTCACATTAAACAAGCTATTGAGGTTGGTATTAATCACGGCACGCCAATCCTCCTCGCTCATTCGGCGAAACACACCATCACGCGTAATCCCGGCGTTATTGACCAGAACATCCACCGGACCCAGGTCTTTTTTTACCCGTTCGAAAGCCTCGACCGTCGAGGCCCAATCTGCCACATTGCCCACCGATGCGTGGAATTGATAGCCTAGCGCCGCCTGATCATCCAGCCATTTCTTGAAATCACGGCTGGGGCCACAACCCGCAACCACAGTAAAGCCTTCCTTGGCCAGGCGTTGGCAGATCGAGGTGCCAATACCACCCATACCCCCCGTCACGTAAGCTAATTTTCCGCTCATATTGCCTCCTTGTTTCACGCGCTAAACAGCGCGAATCTTGACATAGCGCCCAGGTGCGGGCTCGATCGTTTTATAGCGTCTGCTGCTGGGCTTACGCACCCGCACCAGCTTACCTGAATACTGGGACAGCCATGTTGACCAATCTGGCCACCAGCTCCCGGGATGGCGCGCCGCACCATCTAACCATGCCTGCGCGCTATGTGGGGCCGTCTGATTTTCGGAATTTTCATCATGCGCCCAGTAGCTACGGCGATTTTTTGAGGGAGGATTAATGACACCCGCAATATGCCCGGACTCACCCAGAACGAAACGCGAAGCGCCTGAGAGCAAGCCCGTTGACGCATAGGCCGATGTCCATGGAACGATATGATCGTCGCGAGACCCATAGAGGTATGTCGGCATGGACAGCGCGCCCAGATCGATGGGGTGGCCATCAATGTGAACCTTGCCTGCTTGCCTGAGATTATTTTCCAGATAGGTATTACGGAAATACCATGCAAAGAACGGCCCAGGTAAGTTTGTACCGTCAGCATTCCAGGCCAGCAAATCGAAGGCCCGGGGGGTCTTGCCCTGCATGTAATTGGAGCTGACATAGTTCCACACCAATTCGGACGGGCGCAAAAAGGAAAATGTCGTCCCTAACTCGCGCGCCGTCATCAGGCCGCCGGCAGCGAACTGACGATCGCGCGATTGGGCGTGCATCTCGTCGACAAAAACATCCAGAATTCCGGTTTCGCTAAAATCCAGAAACGTCGTCAACAGGCTAAGGGCGGCCACGGGATCCTCGCCTCGTGCATGCGCCAGCGCCAATGCTGTCGCCAACATCGTGCCACCCACGCAAAAACCCAATGCATTGATTTGTGGCTGGCCGCTGAGCTCGCGCACCACCTCGATGGCCTGCAATATGCCCTCATCCAGATAATCCGTCCACCCCGCCTGATCAATGCCATCAGTATCGGTCTCTAGTGGATTACGCCAGGAGATGAGGAACACACTGAATCCCTGCTCGACTGCATGACGTACAAAAGAGTTCTCGGGTTGGAGATCAAGAATATAGAATTTATTGATGCACGGCGGCACCAGCAGTAGTGGCCGCTCGTGAACGTGCGCTGTCTGCGCACGGTAGCGGATCAACTGCATCAGGCGATTCTCGTAGATCACGTCACCAGGTGTTGTCGCGAGGTTTTTGCCGAGTTCGAACTCGGTATCATCCGTCTGTGTGATACGCCCCTGGCTGATGTCTTGTAGCAAATTAGCCATCCCCTGTTGCAAGGCCTGCCCACCGCTCTCGGTTAAAGCCTGATGTGCATCAGGGTTCGATGCCCAGAAATTTGAAGGGGATGCCGCCTCGATCCATTGCATCACGGTAAAGCGCAGACGTTTGCGTGCGAACTCATCCATGTCCGCAGCATCGACCATTTGCTCGAGGGTATGCGCACCAATCAGATAGGCATGCGCAGCCATGAGACTGGTTGGACTATGCTGCCATGCAGCAGAGGAAAACCTGCGATCAGTAAGCGCCGCCAGCGTGCCGCGCTGGGCATCATCGAGCAACTGTCGCCAACGTTCACTGAAGTCGGCCTGAATCGAGGCCAGTCGCTCGGGCGGAACAGCCAGCGGCATCGGTCCCCGAAATTGATTATCCGCCGCCATTCCCGCCCCCTTACATCAACTCAGCCAAAGTCAGCCGCCTTGGGAAAATGATGGCGGTTGTGATAAAAAGTGTCAATCAGGGTAAGTCGCTAGCGCTCGTGCCAAGCCATGCCAGGGTCGCCTGCCTGCCTGTTTGCGAGGCGCGTCGGTATGAAAAAAACCGCTCTGCATCCTCATAGGTACAGGCACCGCTGCATTCAATCTGTTGCACCCCAGCATGAAAAAGTCGGTGATGCGCTATACCCGGCAAATCGGCGTGCCACCGATCTCTAGATCCATCGGCAGCAAAAAACATTTCCAGGCGCGGATCCAAGCTGACAAATGCCTCATACACCTCACGACCGACCTCAAAGTGCGCTTGGCTGATCGCCGGACCAATCCAGGCACGCCACAGCGATGCACCAGGCATGCGCTGACGCATTGCCGCCAAGGTGTTCTCGAGCACCCCTGCAGCCAGACCGCGCCAACCGGCATGCGCCATACCCAGCACCTGTCCTGCCCTATCGGCCATAACGACGGGCAGGCAGTCCGCAGTCATGATGGCCAATACCCTGCCAGGCTGTGTCGTCACGGCGGCATCCGCCCGAGGCGGCGACGCGCTTGACGCGCGATCAGCGTCCCAGACTTCGCTACCGTGCACTTGGTCCAACCATCGGGGTGCACTGGGCAAACACTGACGCACACGGGCGCGATTGTCCTCGACAGCCTGGGGATCATCACCAACGTGCTGCCCGAGATTAAGACTATCCCATGGTGCTGTGCTGACGCCACCCGTTCGTGTCGTAGAAAAATATTGCACACCCACCCAGGGGCGCCCCGTCAAGCATCCCATACGACCCCCTGCACTACCGTACAAAAATCCTCAGGTATCGGCGATTGAAATGCCACCCATGACGCAGAGCTCGGATCCACAAAGCTCAATGCTCGAGCATGCAGCATCTGACGCTGCGCGTGCGCGATACAGCGGCCACCATAAAGGGTATCGCCCAACAGTGGATGATGCAGGCTCGCCATATGCACGCGTATCTGATGCGTACGCCCTGTCTCGAGCCAGCACACAATGTCTGACACTGGCGTGGCATCAAGCAGGCCGTGACGAATGCCCTGGTAATGGGTCACCGCTTCTTTGGGGGCAATCGGATGCTCGACAGACATACGCACTGGCACGCGCACATCCCGCCCAATCGGTGCACGCACCACGCCCGAGCCACCCAGCACGCCATGCACCAAGGCACGATACTCGCGTTTGACCTGGTGCGCCTGGAGCTGACGGACCAAATGTGTCTGTGCGATTTCATGGCGCGCCACTACCAGCAGGCCCGACGTATCCTTATCAAGTCGATGCACGATCCCGGCACGTGCAACGCGCTCAAGCTCTGGATATCGGTAGAGCAAGCCATTCAATAATGTGCCGTGCCAATTCCCCGCACCAGGGTGCGTCACCAAGCCTGCGGGTTTATTAACGACAATCCAGTCCGGGCTGTCGGCCACCACCTCAAAAACCACAGGCTCTGGCGTAAACGCCAACGATTCGGGGGGACGTTGGGGCCAGACCTTGATTCTGTCCCCAGCCCCGACCTGGGCGCGTACACGGGCGATTTGATCATTGACCTGCACATGACCCGCCTCGATCCAGGCTTGCAATCGGCTACGCGAATGCTGGGGCATAAGTTGGGCCAACACCTTATCCAAACGCTCGGGTAAGGCCATAAAAGGAAGCTCAAAGAGCTCGGGTTCCGAGTCTTCGGGGGTTTCTTTGGCAATATCTGTGTCAGGCATGGCGACAAATCATATAATCAGCGTGCAATGCTAACACCAAGGATGCTTTTGTGATTCGTATAGAACCCGATCAGCCCCGATTCTCCTCCCTCAAGCGCTTAAGCTTGGCGGTCTTTGTTTTCCTGTTTGTCGCCCTGGCTGCAGGATGCGGCAGCACAAAAGGCAACGTTGATGCGACTGCCGGCTGGAGCGCAGAGCGCCTCTATAAGCAGGCCCGCGAGGACATCAGTGCCGCGAGCTGGTCTGATGCGCGCACGAACCTGGAGGCGCTTGAGGCGCGCTACCCGTTCGGCATCTACGCACAGCAGGCACTTATCGACCAGGCCTATGTCAACTGGAAAGACGAAGAGCCCGAACAGGCCCGTGCAGCGATTGACCGATTCATGCAGCAGTATCCGAATCATATCGGCACAGACTATATGCTCTACCTTAAGGGCCTCATCACGTTTACGCCGCCCAGTGCCATCCTCAGCAACTTTACCAATCAGGACCCAAGCGAGCGCGACCCCAAGGGGCTGCGCGCATCGTACGAGGCCTTCAATGAATTGATTCAGCGCTATCCCGACAGCCGTTATACGCCGGATGCTCGCAAACGCGTCTCGTGGCTAGTGAACACGATTGCCGAAAACGAAATCCATATCGCGCAGTATTACTACACGCGTGGCGCCTATATCGCAGCAGCGAATCGCGCACAGACAGTGGTGACAGATTTCGAGGGCGCACCCGTTGTAGAAAAGGCGCTCTACATCATGGTGCTCAGCTACGACAAGCTCAAGCTCGATACGCTGCGCGATGATGCCAAGCGGGTGCTGGATCAGAACTTCCCTAACAGCAAATACTATGCACAGGGTCTGGATGAACCGACCAACCCGTGGAACCCGATAAACTGGTTTTAGTCACTGCCTTTGATCCGATGCGCTGAGCGCTTCGAGTTTGTCAGGTGTGATCATCATCCGCACGGGCGCGTTCCAGCAGAAATGCCAACGCGCCTGCTGCATCCCGGGTGCGTGAAAAAGGCGGTAAACCGCGCCACAGGCGCTTGCCGTAGGGCTTATCCACCAGACGCCCATCACCCACCATCAATACGCCCCAGTCCTGCTCTGATCGAATCAAGCGCCCTGCGCCTTGCTTAAGTGCAATGGCGGCCTGCGGCAACTGATAGGCCATAAATGGATTCCCGCCCCCCGCACGACACGCATTCAGACGCGCCTCGATGACCGGATCATCGGGCGGTGCGAAAGGCAGCTTATCAATCGCCACCAGGGTTAGCGCCTGGCCAGGCACGTCAATCCCTTCCCAAAAGCTGGCACTACCGACCAGAATGGCATTGCCTGCAGTACGGAAACGTTCAAGCAGCTGCCCGCGCGAGCACTCACCCTGGCGTAACACGCAACGCACCACGCCCTGAGCCTCGATATGCGCCGCCAGTACGTCAGCGATACGATCGACCGCGCGTAAGGTGGTGCACAACACAAGCACCCCACCCGCGCCAGCATCGATCAAGGGCAATAGGGATTGCGCAAAGGAATCAGTAAACGATGCATCATTCGGCAAGGGCAGGCCTTGCGGGACGTAGAGCAAGCCGTGGCGCGCATAATCAAAAGGAGAGATCCAAGATTGTGTGCGCGCCCCATCCAAGCCGAGCTGCTCGACAAAATGCCCGAAATCACCTTGTACCGAGAGCGTCGCCGAGGTAAATATCCAGGCCTGGTCAGGCTTGCGGAATCCTGAAAAAATCTGCGCGACAGACAAAGGCGCGCGATGCATACGCATGAATTGGTTACCGTGCTCGACCCAACGTACGGCAGGTTGCGCCTCGGGCCCCTGCGCGCCTCGAGCGGGCAGGCTCCACTGCACCAGACGCGTATGTAAACTTTGCCCGGTTTTGCTTGCAGCCGCGAGGTCAGGATGCTTGGCCTCTACCACACCCAATACCCCCAACGTGTCCTCGAGCACCTGAATAAGATGCGCCAAGGCGTCATCAAAAATCTGCGCCTGGGGGATGGCATAAAAGGTTGCTCGCCCACCAGGCATACGCGCGATCGGTGCGGTGGCCAGGCGCAGATCACGCGCCGCATGCTCGATGCGCTGCGAGGCCTCGGTCCAATTGATCGCCTCACGCGCCTGCGCCAAGCCCGCTACCTCACAGGCCCGCGCAAAATCCAGAAGCTGGTGCATCGACACACTCTGGCCAAGAAATCGCGTAGCAACATCGGGGAGCTGATGCGCCTCGTCGAACACCACCATTCCCGTCTCGGGCAGCAAATCGGTGATCCCTTCTTCACGCAAGGCCAGATCTGCCATAAACAAGGCATGGTTGACCACCACCAGATCCGCCTCCTGGGCATGACGCCGCGCCTTCAGGACGAAACACTCGCGCACGAACGGACACTCCTGGCCCAGACAGTTCTCTCGGGTCGAGGTCGCACGATTCCAGATGTCCGCATCTTCGGGAACCGATGTCAAGTCCGCCTTATCACCCGTGGTGGACTCTCGGGCAAAGCGTTGAATCTCACGCAGTTGACCCACCTCTGAGCGGGATCGGAGTGCGCGCTC
Source organism: Alcaligenaceae bacterium CGII-47 (assembly GCA_019166125.1). Lineage (GTDB taxonomy): Bacteria > Pseudomonadota > Gammaproteobacteria > Burkholderiales > Burkholderiaceae_B > Castellaniella. The sequence goes on along the minus strand of JAHTBO010000009.1, from coordinate 55,854 downwards.
GTCATTTGCCATACGATCCAGATGATAATGACATACGTAGTTGCTTCGCCCCTTCAGCAGCGCCACATCGACGGGAAGCGCGAGCGCATCCCGCAAGCGTGGAATATCGCGTTTGAACAACTGATCCTGCAAGGTTCGAGTGCCGGTAGAGATAAGAACCTTGGTGCCCGACAAAAAGGCGGGTGCCAGATAGGCCCAGGTTTTCCCCGTTCCGGTACCCGCCTCTGCAATCAGCACCGAGCGATCCGTAATCGCCTGTGCGATCGCCTCAGCGAGCGCCTGCTGTGCGGGACGTGGCTGATAGCCAGGCAGCGCCTGTGCAAGCGGGCCCGTCGGGCCAAACATTTCGGACAAGTCATCTGGGAACATAGATTCAATGCGACAATTCAGGACGTTGCGGATGATGATACCCGAGCTATTTCGGGTCTGGTCCGGCGGTGTGGCAAAATTCGCCGCTTGAACCCAGTATTTTTTAGCGATTACACAGATATGAGCATAACGCCAACTCCCTCGCCCTCCTACGTGACCGATGACGCCCTGATTCTAAGACGCTTGGCCGAGGAGCTCGGCGTGCGCACCAATCAGGTCGCCGCTACCGTCGAGCTGCTTGACTCGGGCGCCACCGTGCCATTCGTTGCACGTTACCGCAAGGAAGCCACAGGTGGCCTGGACGACACGGTCTTGCGCAACCTGGAGGTCAGGTTGCTTTACCTGCGCGATCTAGCGTCACGCCGCACTACCATCCTCGCGTCCATAGACCAGCAAGGCAAGTTGACGCCCGCACTGCGTCGCGATATTGATGCAGCTGACACCAAGCAACGACTCGAAGACCTCTACGCGCCTTACAAGCCCAAACGCCGCACCCGTGCCCAGATAGCCCGCGAAGCTGGGCTTGAACCCCTGGCCGATACGATCTTGCAAGATCCGCAGGCCGACCCCCAAAGCCTGGGATCCAGTTATCTGAACCCCGAGGCGGGGATTACGGACGTAAAGACTGCGTTGAATGGCGCACGCGATATCCTTGCCGAGCGCTTTGCCGAGCATGCAGATCTGCTCGCCGATTTGCGTACACACCTCTGGGCGACGGGTGTACTTTACGCCAAGGTCATGGAAGGCAAGGAAGGTGAAGGCGCAAATTTTCGCGACTGGTTTGATTTCAACGAGCCGATCCGCAAGCTCCCCTCTCACCGTATTTTGGCACTGCTACGCGGACGCCAACAAGGCATATTGGACATCAGGATCGGCCTAGAGGCAGATCTAGAGGCCCAAACACCGCACCCCTGCGTCGTTCGCACTGCGAAATTTCTGGGTATTGACGCTGTATTTTCCGCTGAAGCGAATCCGCGTGAGCACTGGCTTGCCGAGGTCTGCCGCTGGACCTGGCGGGTCAAATTGTTGACGGCATTCGAAACCGAACTGATCGGCCGCCTGCGCGAAGCAGCCGAGGCCGAAGCCATACGGGTATTCGCCGCCAACCTCAAGGATCTGATGCTCGCCGCCCCTGCGGGTCCCAAATCAGTACTGGGCTTGGACCCGGGCATCCGTACGGGCGTCAAGGCGGCAGTGATCGACGCGACCGGCAAGGTTTTGGATACACATACCATCTACCCTTTTGAACCACGCCGAGACATAGAAGGTAGCCTCAAGGCACTCGCTGCGCTGGTCAGACTTCACAATGTTGAACTCGTCGCTATCGGCAATGGCACCGCCTCCCGAGAAACCGAAAAACTCGTATCCGCGCTATGCGAGCGCCACCCCGAGCTGACCCTTAAAAGCGTTGTGGTCTCTGAGGCGGGCGCATCGGTCTACTCTGCCTCCGAGCTGGCCGCACTCGAGTTTCCCAACATGGATGTCAGCCTGCGTGGTGCGGTCTCGATTGCCCGACGCTTGCAGGATCCGCTTGCCGAACTCGTTAAAATCGAACCCAAGGCGATTGGTGTGGGTCAGTATCAGCACGATGTCAATCAGCGCGAGCTGGCCCGCTCTCTTGACGCTGTCATTGAAGATTGCGTCAACGCCGTAGGCGTAGACGTCAATACGGCATCCGCGCCACTGCTGACGCGAGTCTCGGGCCTAAACGCCGGGCTGGCCCAAAACATCGTTGCCTGGCGCGACGAACATGGCGCATTCACCACCCGAACCTTGCTGCGTAAGGTACCTCGATTCGGCGATAAGGCCTTTGAGCAGGCAGCGGGATTTTTACGTATCCAGGGCGGGGATAATCCACTGGATGCTTCCGCAGTCCACCCCGAGGCCTATCCGGTTGCCAAGCAGATTTTACTCAGGACTGGCAAACCTGCCAGCCAAATCATGGGACAAGCACACGCCTTGCAAGGCCTCTCGCCCTCTGAGTTCACCAGCGAGCGATTTGGCTTACCCACTATCCGGGACATCTTTGCCGAAATTGAAAAGCCGGGGCGCGACCCCCGCCCTGAATTCAAGACGGCACAATTCACAGATGGTATCCAGGACATTAAGGATCTGAGCGCCGGTATGGTGCTCGAGGGCGTGATCAGCAATGTGGCGAACTTTGGCGCCTTTGTGGATATCGGCGTGCATCAGGACGGCCTGGTACATATCTCTGCCCTGTCAGAGACCTATGTCAAGGATCCACGTGATGTGGTACGTGTCGGTCAGACCGTTCAAGTCAAGGTCACCGAGGTGGATGTGGCACGTAAGCGCATTGGTCTGACGATGCGGATCAACGACGACATACCGCAACGTGCCCGAGGTAGCGAGGGTCGCGGCGGCAAGGCTCCGGTCAAAGCCAAACCCACCAGTGCGGCGCGTACACCAACTGAGGGCGCGATGGCACAAGCCTTTGCACGGTTGCGGAAATAGAGGGTAGGCGTCGCCTCACACCACGCCACGCTCGCGCAGGCCTCTGATCGTCGTTATATCAAGGCCCAGTTCCTCAGCCAGCACCTGATCCGTATGTTCGCCGAGCATCGGCGGTGGCCGACGGTATTGCACCGGTGTGGCTGACAGCTTGATCGGGCTGGCCACGAGCGGGATCTCACCAGCCACGGGATGCGACATGGCGGTACGCATGCCACGTGCCACGACCTGGGGGTCGGCAAAGACGTCATCCATCGCATTGATGGGGCCGCACGGTACGCTGCGGGTCCCGAGGATGGACACCCATTGCGCGGTACTGCGCGTCTGTGTAATCTGATTGAGCAAGGCAATCAGCTCGGTGCGATGCGCTACCCGTTGTTGATTACTCGTAAAACGGACATCCTGCGCGAGATCGGGTCGGTCAGCCGCCAGACAAAAGCGTTGAAACTGTTCATCGTTGCCGATCGCCACAATCATATGACCGTCAGACGTGGGGAAGTCCTGATAAGGCACAATATTCGGGTGTGCATTACCCAACCTCGAGGGGTTCTCGCCCGTTGTCAGATAATTCATGGCCTGATTGGCCAAGCACGCCACCTGAACATCAAGCAAAGCCATATCAATATGCTGGCCCTCGCCACTGCGTTCACGTGCTGCCAACGCAGCCAATATGGCATTTGAGGCATATAGGCCCGTCAAGATATCAGTCAGGGCCACCCCCACCTTCATCGGGCCACCACCGGGCTCCTGATCGGGGCGGCCGGTCACGCTCATGAGCCCGCCCATACCTTGGATCAAAAAATCATACCCGGCACGCGCGGCATAAGGCCCAGTCTGGCCAAAACCTGTGATCGAGCAATACACCAGCCGAGGATTAATCGCCCGTAGCGACAGATAATCCAGTCCATACCTGGCTAGATCACCGACCTTAAAATTCTCTAGCAGCACATCGGACTGAGCGGCCAATTTCCGGATAAGGTCCTGCCCTTCAGGATGGGCGATATCCACAGTCACTGACCGCTTATTACGATTCGTACATAAATAATAAGCCGATACGTCTGTGTCCCCGCCCTGGGGATCGGGCAACCAGGGCGGCCCCCAGGCGCGTGTGTCATCACCCTTGGCCGGGCGCTCGATTTTGATGACATCCGCCCCCAGATCTGCGAGAAGCTGCCCCGCCCACGGCCCAGCGAGCACACGTGACAGATCCAGCACCCGCACATGCGACAAGGCGCCCGTATTCTTGGTGTGGGTCACGATTAATCCTTTAGCGACCAAGCTCGGTCAGCGCACCGCGCAAGCGAGCCAACAGGCCCACCGGACAGCGCGCCCAGCACTGCCCTTCAATCACCAAGCTTAGCATGTCATCAGTACCCGGGATCAGCGCATCAAGATCCAGCGTCCCAAGGAGGCGGCCCAAGCGGTTGAGCTCCTTAGGGTCTTTGAAAGGTTCAGAGAGCAGCAACTCTGTCCCATCGGCGGCAAACAGCCGCTGGCGGAAACAGCCCTGCGGATCACGAAATGAGACCACGCGCACTTGACCGGTGGCCTTGGCACTGCCCGCAGGCAAAGAGGGCTGCGCAGGTGCTGTCGCCCGGCGTAAGCCGACTGCTTCGCGCAGTCGCTCTATCAATGGGGCTGCGTGTAATCGCGCCTTGGCGGCACCCGCCTGGAGGATATCCTCGATCTGATCTGGCCGCGCAATCAGTTCAGCATACAACGCCCGCATCGGCTCGATCTGCGCCTGGATCTGCTCGTAGAGGGCCTGTTTGGCGTCGCCCCAGCTCATGCCCTGCTCAAGCTGCGCGCGAAATGCCTGGGCCGTCGCGCGCGACGAAAACGCACGATATAAGGTGTAGAGATGCGATGCGTCGGCATCCTTGGGCTCGCCTGGTGCGCGCGAATCGGTGACGATGCGCGAGATCGCAGCCTGGAGCGCTTGGGCCCCTCCTTCGAACAAGGGGATGGTGTTGTTGTAGCTCTTGGACATCTTGCGACCATCCAGCCCCGGCAAAGTGGCCACCTCATCATCGATTTGCACCTCAGGCAGGACGAATAATGCCTGCCCGTCTCCATACAAATGATTGAAGCGCTGCGCAATATCACGAGTCATCTCGAGATGCTGGATCTGATCACGTCCAACTGGCACCCTATGGGCGTTGAACAGCAGAATATCGGCAGCCATCAATATAGGATAGGAAAACAGCCCCATCGTCACCCCGTCATCAGGCTCCTCGTCCTTGGCGACATTCGCATCGACTGACGCCTTATAGGCATGGGCTCGATTCATCAGCCCCTTGGCCGTTACGCAGGTAAGCATCCAGCACAACTCGGGAATCTCAGGGATATCGGACTGGCGGTAAAACGTCACGCGCTCGGTATCCAGCCCTGCGGCAATCCATGTTGCAGCGATCTCCAGGCGCGAGCGGGCGATACGCTGCGGATCGTCACACTTGATCAGTGCGTGGTAATCGGCCAAAAAGAAAAAAGCGTCCACCCCAGGCAATACACTCGCGGCAATCGCCGGGCGGATTGCTCCGGCATAATTGCCCAGATGCGGGGTGCCCGAAGTTGTAATACCGGTCAATACGCGCGTCGTCATTATTTACAAACCATCATAGTGTGACCGCCACCCGGTGTTCCGCGTCCAGATATTCGCGGGATTGCATCTCTATCAGTCGGGAAACGGTGCGGTAAAACTCATTGGATAGCGGGCCATCAGTATAAAGCTCGTCGACTGCGCAATGTGCAGAGATAATGAGCTTGATCTTGTGGTCGTAGAGTACATCGACCAGCCACGTAAATCGTCTGGCCTCGGAGGCCTGACGCGGGCCCATGCGCGGCACATCCGAGAGAATGATCGTCTGAAATCGATCGGCCAGATCCAGATAATCATTTTGTGAGCGTGGCCCCCCACACAGGGTTGCAAAATCAAACCATACGACTGACCCGCTCAGGGCGATCGCCTTGATCTGACGACCCTGGATTGTGAGGACAGGCTTTTGTGCGGCCGTATCGGCCAAGCGATCAAAACTCGCCTGTAGCTCAGTATAGGTCGCCGCCGTGATTGGCTGCAGATACATGCGTAATTCGGCGAATGTCTGACGTCGATAATCCACGCCAGCGTCCACGTTCAGTACATCCATCTTTTGTTGGATCAGCGCAATTGCGGGCAGAATTCGGTCTCGATGCAGGCCATCTGGGTAAAGCGTAGACGGCTCATAATTCGAGGTCATCACAAAGGAGGTGCCGTACTCGAATAATTTGAGGAGCAGCCGATACAAGATCATCGCATCGGCCACATCCGAGACGTGAAACTCATCAAAGCAGATCAGTCGGTAGCGCTTGGCCACCCGACTGGCCACCTTATCGAGCGGGTCTTGCTGACCGCGTACCTCGCGCAGCTCGTGGTGCACGCCACGCATAAATTCGTGAAAATGCAGACGGGTCTTGCGTTTGACCGGTACGGTCAGATAAAAAGCGTCCATCAAAAAGCTTTTGCCCCGCCCCACACCGCCCCACATATAGAGACCACGCGGCACGTCCGGGTGTCGAAAGAGCTTTTTTAGCGTTGTAGAGCGCTGCGCCTTGAATGTGATCCACTCGTCGAAATAGCGCTGCAGTCGTTCAACTGCAATGCGCTGGGCCTCATCTGCGACAAAGCCCCGCTCGCGCAGCGTCTGCTCGTAATATTCCCGTACATTCATTCCTGGGACATCAGAGATTGCGTGTGCGTTTGTCCACGCCCAGGGCCGCCTCCTTCATGGCCTCTGACAAGGTCGGATGCGCATGGCATATCCGAGCAATATCTTCTGCCGCACCACGGAATTCCATGATCGTCACCGCCTCGGAAATCAGCTCGGAGGCCATGGGGCCGATAATGTGCACGCCTAAAACCTCGTCGGTCTTGGCATCCGCCAGAATCTTGACAAAACCCGTTGTGTCACCAAGCGCCCGCGCCCGGCCATTCGCCATGAAGGGGAAACTACCCACCTTATACTCGCGACCCTCTGTCTTTAGCGTTTGCTCGGTCTTACCTACCCAGGCGATTTCCGGCGAGGTGTAGATCACCCAGGGAATCGTGTCAAAATTCACATGCCCATGCTGACCGGCAATGCGCTCGGCCACGGCGACGCCTTCTTCTTCGGCCTTATGGGCGAGCATTGGCCCACGCACGACATCACCCACTGCCCAGACATTGCTCAGGCTCGTCAAGCAGTCGTCATTCACTACCACAAAACCACGCTCGTCGAGCTTCAGGCCTACGGTGTCAGCACCCAGACCCTGTGTATTGGGTACGCGACCAATCGAGACGATCAACTGATTGACGGACAATTTTTGTTCTGCGCCCGATGCGTCGGTATAAGCCACATTCACGGTCTTGGCGGTCGCTTTGATTTCGCCAATTTTGACGCCGGTCTGGATGGCCAGGCCCTGCTTGGCGAATGCCTTTTGAGCTTCTTTGGCAACATCACGATCTACTGCTGCGAGGAATTCGGGCATGGCTTCGAGGATTGTGACCTCAGCACCCAAACGGCGCCACACGCTTCCCATTTCCAGGCCAATCACCCCTGCGCCAATGATCCCGAGCTTTTTGGGCACAGCAGGCATACGCAGCGCGCCATCGTTAGAGAGAATCTGCTTTTCGTCAAACGGTAGCCCAGGCAAAGCGCGGGCACTCGAACCCGTTGCAATAATGACGTGACGCGCCTCAAGATCCTCATCCGCTGATCCAGAGACCTTGATAGACCAACCAAAATCAACCTTGGCCGTCAGTGCGCCAGTACCATGAAAAAACGTAATTTTGTTCTTTTTAAACAGGTACAGAATCCCTTCGTTGCTTTGTCGGACAATCGTATCTTTACGGCCAATCAGCGTGTCGAGATTAAGGGCGACATCACCGACCTCGATCCCGTGAGCGGCAAAATGGTGATTAACCTGATCGTAGTTTTCGGAGGACTGCAATAGCGCCTTGGAGGGGATGCACCCGGTATTGGTGCACGTTCCCCCCGGCGCAGGCTTACCCGCTGCATTACGCCATTCGTCAACGCAAGCCACCGACAAGCCCAGTTGGGCGGCCCGGATGGCAGCGACATATCCGCCAGGGCCGGCGCCGATGACAACGACATCAAATTGTTTAGCCATAAGATACTCAAAAATAGGTAAAAGGCGCAGCTCTGAAGCGCGCCCTATCGGGAAAGCCGGGTCAGATGCCGAGCAACAAGCGTTGCGGATCCTCGAGCGCTTCCTTCATAGCCACAAGTGCCAGGACGGCCTCGCGGCCATCAATAATGCGGTGATCGTAAGAGAGGGCCAGATAGTTCATCGGGCGAATCACGATCTGACCATTCTCGACCACAGGGCGATCCTTGGTGGCGTGTATCCCCAGGATGGCCGACTGTGGCGGATTGATGATGGGTGTGGACAACATCGAACCAAATACACCCCCATTGGAAATCGAGAACGTCCCGCCCGTCAGCTCATCGAGGGTGAGCTTACCGTCCTGTGCCCGAGCGCCAAAATCAGCGATCTGCTTTTCGATCTCGGCAATCGAGAGCTGGTCTGCATTGCGCAGGATCGGCACCACCAAGCCACGCGGACTACCTACCGCAATACCAATATCAAAATAACCGTGATAGATGATGTCCTTGCCGTCGACTGACGCATTGACAACCGGGTAGCGCTTAAGGGCAGCCACCGCCGCCTTAACAAAAAATGAAGTAAAGCCGAGCTTAACGCCGTGCTCTTTTTCGAACTGATCCTTGTATTTTTTGCGCAATTCCATCACGCCTTGCATATTGACTTCGTTAAACGTCGTCAATATGGCGTTCTCGGACTGGGACTGGAGCAGGCGCTCTGCAACGCGCGCACGTAAACGGCTCATTGGTACGCGCTGCTCTGGGCGACCATCCAGACTTAGAATGGTGGGTGTCGAGGGTCCGGCTGCCTTGGCTTCAGATGTACCGCCCTGGGCCTTGAGCGCGTCGTCCTTGGTGATACGACCCGCCCGCCCGGTGCCTTCGACCGAGCCAGGATCTATCCCCTTCTCCGAGAGGATCTTACCGGCGGCTGGGGAGGCTGCCGAGGAACGAGCGGGTGCCGCCGCGGCTGCAGGCGCCTCAACGGGCGCAGCAGGTGCGGCCTCGGTTGCTGCTGCAGCCTTAGGCGCAGCAGCGGCCTTCGCAGCGGTATCGATACGCGCAAGCACCTCGCCGGCGACGACTGTGCTGCCATCACCCTTGACGATCTCCGAGAGCACACCCGATGAGGGTGCGGGGACCTCGAGCACGACTTTATCAGTCTCGACCTCAATCAGGATCTCATCTGCCTCAACGGCATCGCCCGGCTGCTTTTTCCAGTTGAGCAGGGTTGCTTCGGAGACCGACTCGGAGAGTTGGGGAACGAGAACTTCTGTAATAGCCATAATGTGTCTTCCGTAATTTTGAAATCGTAGCGTTACTTGATCAGGGAAAAGCTCTTGAGCTTAGGTGCAAAGGCCTGCTCGATCAGGGCGCGCTGCTGTTCCTGATGCTTGGCCATATAGCCTACTGCGGGCGAGGCTGACGCAGCACGTCCGGCATAGCCCAAACGCTGGCCTTCGGACATGTTCTCGTAGAGATGATGCTGCACGTAGAACCAAGGCCCCTGGTTCTGCGGCTCGTCCTGGGCCCAAACCACCTCGCTGGCGTTCGGGTATTTCTGCAGTTCGGCCTGGAAGGACTTATGGGCAAACGGGTAGAGCTGCTCGATACGAAGGATGGCGACATCCCTGATATTCTGCTCGGTACGCGCATGCGCCAGGTCGTAATAGACTCGGCCGGAACAGATGATGACGCGTTTGACGTCGCTTGGCACCAGTTCCTGATCCTGCTCACCGAGCACCGGCAGAAAGCCGCCAACCGCCAGATCTTCGAGTGCAGAGGTCGCATCCTTATGACGCAGCAATGATTTAGGTGTCATGATGACCAGAGGCTTGCGGAATGGCCGAATCATCTGGCGACGCAAGACGTGATAGATCTGTGCGCCATTGGTTGGCTGCACAACCTGCATATTATTGTCGGCACATAGCTGCAGGAAACGCTCGATGCGCGCTGACGAGTGCTCAGGGCCCTGGCCCTCATACCCGTGCGGCAACATCAAGGTCAGGCCACACTGACGTCCCCACTTGGCCTCGCCAGAACTGATGAACTGATCGATCACCACCTGAGCGCCATTGGCGAAGTCACCAAACTGGGCCTCCCAGATCGTCAATACATTGGGCTCTGCCGTGGCGTAGCCGTACTCAAAGGCAAGCACCGCTGCCTCGGAGAGTACTGAGTCAATAACGGTGAACGGCGCCTGGCCTTCGGAGACATTCTGCAAGGGAATATACGTGCCGTCATCCCAGCGCTCGCGCTTTTGGTCATGCAATACAGCATGACGATGGGAAAACGTTCCACGACCCGAGTCCTGACCCGTGATGCGGATGGCATAGCCGTTAGCCACCAAGGTGGCAAAAGCCAGATGCTCACCCATGCCCCAGTCGATCCGATGCTCACCGTGCGCCATGGCACGACGATCCGTGAGCAGCTTATTGAGCAGCGGATGCACCGCAAAACCCTCAGGAACCTGGGTGAGCTTTTCGCCGATACGCGTCAGCTCAGCCACCGGGATACCTGTATCAGCATGATCGGTCCACTTGGCATTGAGGAACGGCGACCAGTCAGTCGAGTACTTGTTTTTGTAATCAGTCAGTACCGGCTCGACCGTGCGCTGACCGTCTTCCATCAACTGACGGTAATCCTTGACCATCTGGTCGGGCTCGCCCTCGGCCAAAACACCCTGAGCAACCAGGCGATCGGCGTAGAGCTTACGGGTACCGGGGTGCTTACCGATGCTTTTGTACATAAGCGGCTGAGTCAGTGAGGGCGTGTCCTGTTCGTTGTGACCGAGCTTACGAAAGCAGACGATATCGACCACGACATCGTGCTGGAACGCCAGGCGGTAATCCAGCGCCAGTTGGGTTACAAACACGACCGCCTCAGGATCATCGCCATTTACGTGGAATATTGGCGCCTCGATCATCTTGGCTACGTCGGTGCAATACAGGGTCGAACGTGTGTCGCGTGGGTCGGAGGTCGTAAAGCCGATCTGGTTATTAATGACGATGTGCAACGTGCCACCAGTGCCATATCCGCGCGTCTGGGCCAGATTCAGGGTTTCCATCACCACGCCCTGCCCGGCAAAGGCCGCATCGCCATGCACCAACACGGGCAAGACCTGTGAGCCTTCCTCGTCGCCACGTCGATCCTGGCGCGCACGCACGCTTCCCTCGACAACTGGATTGACGATCTCGAGGTGAGAGGGATTAAAGGCCAAAGACAGGTGAACCGGGCCGCCACGCGTAGACAGGTCGCTAGAGAAGCCGTTGTGATATTTGACGTCGCCGTCGCTTAAGACCTGATTATGCTTACCCTCAAATTCGGCGAATAGATCACCAGGCATCTTGCCCATGATATTCACCAGCAAGTTCAGACGTCCGCGGTGAGCCATGCCCACCACAAGTTCCTGTACGCCACTATCGCCGCCGTGATTCACGACCTCGTCCATCGCGGCGATAAAGCTCTCGCCCCCCTCTAGAGAGAAGCGCTTTTGGCCGACGTACTTGGTGTGCAGGAAACGCTCTAGGCCCTCGGCCTCGGTCACCTGGCGCAGAATATTGCGCTTTTGTTCAACGGTGAATTCGGGCACGCCCAAAGTGGATTCCAGGCGCTCTTGTATCCAGCGCTTGACGGCCGGATCCGAGATATACATAAACTCTACGCCGATATTGCGGCAATAGGTATCACGCAACGCCTTGATAATGTCCCGCATGGTCATCGTGTCGGCTTTGGTGAAATAGGTATTCGTCGCTGAATAGACCTGATCCAGGTCTGCCTCGGTTAGGCCATAGAAGGCAGGATCAAGCTCGGGAATATCAGGGCGATCACTGCGCTTCAGAGGATCCAGCTCGGCCAGGCGCAAACCCAGAGAACGGTAGGCGGCAATGATGGACTGAACATAGACCTGCTTACCCGCTATGGCCAGTGAATGGTCGGCGGCCTGGACGGGGTGCGCGGCAAAGGTATTTTCGCGGGCTCGTTGGGCAAAGGATGCGATGATCGGGGCATGCGCCTGATCCCGTGTCGCCTCGCGACCATCGGCAGCGGGTTGATGCTGAAGCTGATCGAAGTATGTGCGCCATTGATCCGGAACCGAGCCTGGATGATCCAGATAGGCCTCGTAGAGCTCCTCTACATAGGGGGCGTTGGCGCCGAAAAGATAGGAATTAGATAGGAGTTCTTGTTCCGATGACATGTATGCTTCACCTATACGAGTGCTTCACTCGATTGATGCAGGATGAAAAGACCTTCCGCGACACGGCCAGACCGAATAGCGGATAGCGGGGCAGAAGGCAACGTACGACGCCTTGATAAGCCGTATTAACTATTAAGTATACCCTCGAACATCGAGGGGGATACACTAACAGACCCGAATCACCACGTTCAGGACACCCGGCGTTGGCATTAACAAACACTCAAGTCATTTTTGGTGGAAAATTCAGTTATAAACCCGTTTTTTTCACCGACACACCTAAGCAGGAGCACACATGGATCTGACCGACGAGCGCGCCAAGATGGCACTGGATTACCACCAATACCCAAGTCCCGGAAAAATTTCTGTCGTGCCCACCAAGCCGTTGGCCAATCAGGACGACCTATCGCTCGCCTACTCGCCCGGCGTTGCTGTGGCCTGCATGGCCATCCACGCCGAAGGCGAGCATGCTGCCGCTCGCTATACCTCACGCGCCAATCTCGTGGGTGTAATCACGAACGGTACGGCCGTGCTGGGCCTGGGCAATATTGGTCCGCTCGCAGCCAAGCCGGTGATGGAGGGCAAAGGCTGCCTGTTTAAGAAATTTGCCGGCATTGATGTGTTTGATATTGAACTGGCCGAGACTGATCCCGATAAGTTGGTCGACATCATCGCCGCGCTCGAGCCGACACTGGGCGGCGTCAACCTCGAGGACATCAAAGCACCCGAATGCTTTTATATCGAGAAAAAACTGCGTGAACGCATGAAGATCCCGGTTTTTCATGATGATCAACATGGCACTGCAATTATTTCATCTGCTGCCATACTCAATGGGCTTAAGGTCGTTGGCAAGCAAATCAACAAGGTCAAACTGGTGTGCTCTGGTGCGGGCGCTGCAGCAATCGCCTGCCTGGACTTGTTGGTGCATCTTGGCCTGAACCCGGCAAATATATACGTTGTAGATTCACGCGGTGTTATCTGGAAGGATCGCGACGCCAATATGGAACCGAACAAGGCGCGCTACGCCCAGGACACACCAGCCCGGACGCTGGCCGATGTCTGCCACGACGCAGATGTCTTTTTAGGATGTTCTGCGCCCGGCGTATTAACCGCCGATATGCTCATGACCATGGGGCCGCGTCCCCTCATCCTGGCGCTCGCCAATCCCGACCCCGAGATCAGCCCCGAGCTCGCTCGGCAGACACGCCCCGATTGTGTGATCGCCACCGGCCGCTCGGACTATCCGAACCAGGTGAACAACGTCTTGTGCTTCCCCTTTATATTTCGGGGTGCGATGGATTGCGGTGCGACGGTCATCAACGAAGCCATGAAGCTCGCTTGCGTCAAGGCTATTGCTGATCTGGCCCAAGCCGAACAGAGCGCCGAGATGGCGAGTGCGTATGCGGATCAGGACCTATCCTTCGGCCCGGAATACATTATCCCCAAGCCCTTCGATCCACGTCTGATCGCCAAGATCGCGCCAGCTATCGCCGCCGCTGCAGCTGCCTCCGGCGTTGCCGCTCGTCCCATCGAGGATCTGGATGCCTATCAGCAATCCCTGATGAGCTTTGTCTATCACTCTGGGCAGTTGATGCGCCCGCTATACAAACAGGCCAAGGAGTCGCCCAAGCGTGTCATTTACGCAGACGGCGAGGACGAACGCGTCTTGCGCGCCGCACAGACTGTGATTGATGAAAAAATCGCACTTCCCATCCTGGTCGGTCGCCCCGCTGTGATCGAGATGCGCATCAAGAAGTTTGGTTTAAGTCTGATACCGGACCAGAATATCAACATCGTCAACCCCGAAGATGACACACGCTTTAATGAAACCTGGCAGGCGTACTACAAGCTGCGTGGGCGCATGGGTGTTACCCCAGACATTGCCAAGGCCATGGTGCGCAAGCACAACTCCCTGATCGGCGTCATGCTGTTGCAACGCGGCGATGCCGACGCGATGATCTGCGGTATAGCAAGCGGCTTTGACAATCAGCTCAAATATATCAATGAGGTGATCGGCTTAAAGCCGGGTGTGCAGACCTACGCGGCAATGAATGTCCTGATGCTGCCCACCCAGACACTGTTTGTCTGCGACACGCACGTCAACGAGGATCCCACTGCCGAGCAGATCGCCGACATGACGATCCAGGCGGCTGCCGAAGTGCGCCGTTTTGGTGTCATCCCTAAGATCGCTCTGCTCTCACACTCAAACTTCGGCAGCCGCGTCACGGCCTCGTCACAGAAAATGGCCCAAGCCCGACAGCTTATTGCCCAACGCGCACCAGAGCTCGAAGTCGATGGCGAAATGCATGCAGATTCAGCCTTGTCCGAGACCATCCGCCTCAAGGCCTACCCCGACTCGACCCTCAAGGGTCCCGCCAACCTGCTGATCACGCCGAACCTGGATACGGGCAATATCACCTATAACATGCTCAAGATGACCGGCAGCAACGGCGTGGCGATGGGTCCGGTGCTATTGGGTGCCGCACGCCCGGTGCATATTCTCACGACAAGCTCAACGGTACGCCGCATCATAAATATGACCGCCTTGGCGGTGGTGGATGCACAGCAGGAGGCGGGTGAACGCAAAACATAAACCAAGCCACCCAGTATTGATTTAGTTAAGCTCACCACGACCGATACCCTGCCGCAAGCGGCAGAAAGCTCACACCAGCTTGCCCCACAGCGCGGGGTATCGTCAGATTTGTCACGGAGCTCACTCTACTGTGGCTGTAGACCCTAATTTATCTATCGATCTGATTTACCAGATCACTACCCGCGCATCGGTTGATATCGACTTTTCTATGGTGCAGGATTTCCCTGGCGGGGCAAACGAGTTACAACGTCGCGTCGCTGCTGCTCTGAAAAAGGCCTTCCGTGCTCAGGGCTACATTTTGGGGCGGCTATGGCTTCGAATTCAAGCTGATTGACACGGCTCTTTTCAACGCATATGAAGTCGATCTCGATAAGCTGCGAAAGCATGCTTTAAATCTCGGCCAAGGCAAGAAATTTTTAATTGATGTCAGTCGATATGAGTACACCCAGCATAAACAAAGCATGGAACTCGATGGCTATGCCATCCACGTCTATTCGCCAGAGATGATTGTCTGTGAAAAGCGCCGCGCTATGTGTCAGCAGATGCCGGAATATGGCCCCATCATCAAAAGGGCGAGGCAAGGCTGCCGAAAATATCTGCCTTGGCAATTTGGATACGTGGAAGCGCCATATTATTCTCATGCTACGTAGTATATATACTACGTGTGAAATGCCACACCAACCAACCCTATTACAACGACGATCTCCGGGACAGCCTGCTCACTACCTAGCACGGCTAAACCATAAGATCACAACAGGTTCGAGGACAATGATCTAGAATCGTCTCATCAATCCACTCACTGGAGACACACGTGCCTAGCCTATTGCCCACCATCGACCCCAAGGGTCTATTGGAATACTCCGTCGTCTATTCAGACCGCGCAGTGAACCACATGTCGCAGTCATTCCAGAACGTCATGCGGGATATTTCCAAGACTTTGAAGGCTGTCTATAACGCGCATTCTGCCATCGTTGTGCCTGGCAGCGGGACGTTTGGCATGGAGGCCGTGGCCCGACAATTTGCGACTGATCAGCCTTGCCTGGTCATTCGCAATGGCTGGTTCAGCTACCGCTGGAGCCAAATTTTCGACATGGGCAGCATTCCATCCGCGACGACGGTACTTAAGGCGCGGCAGATCGCGAACGGTACGCAGGCGGCCTTTGCGCCTGCCCCCATCCAAGAGGTCATCGCTGCCATCAAAGCGGATAAGCCTGCTGTGGTCTTTGCACCTCACGTCGAAACCGCATCGGGCATCAGGCTGCCTGATGACTATATGCGCCAAGTCGCTGATGCCGTCCATGCGGTCGGTGGCCTTTTTGTACTGGATTGCATCGCCTCTGGGACCCTCTGGGTCGATATGCAGGCAATCGGCGTGGATATCCTGATCAGCGCCCCACAAAAAGGCTGGAGCGGTCCGGCTTGTTGTGCTCTGGTGATGCTTAGCGCCTTGGCCCGTGAACGGATCGAGACCACTACCAGCACGAGTTTTGCCTGCGACCTACGCAAGTGGTTGCAGATCATGGAGGCCTACGAGCATGGTGGCCACGCCTACCATGCCACGATGCCCACGGATGCGCTGACAACACTGCGTCAAGTCATGGCCGAGACCCAGGCCTATGGCTTTGACAAAGTCCGCGCCGAGCAGCAGGAGCTCGGTGACAAGGTGCGTGCGCTCTTGGCCCGAAAAGGCTTCAAGAGCGTCGCAGCGCCTGGCTTCGAGGCGCCGGGTGTGGTGGTCAGCTATACCGATGATGATGGCATTCATTCCGCCAAGAAATTTGCCGCCGCTGGCCTGCAAGCCGCCGCAGGCGTCCCCCTGCAATGCGACGAGCCGAGCGATTTCAAGACATTTCGGATTGGGTTGTTTGGTCTGGAGAAGCTACACAATATTGACCGGACGGTCGCGAGCCTGGAGAAGGCTTTGGATCAAATCGTGTAGTTTGTCCTGGATAAAGGCGGACCCAGCGGTCCGCCCGTTCGTGTCACTGCAGCGCTGGGACTACTTTACATTGCGCAGGGGTTCACCCGTGTACAACTGACGAGGGCGACCGATTTTGTAATTGGGGTCCGAGAGCATCTCGTTCCACTGCGCGATCCAACCCACCGTGCGGGCCAGCGCAAAGATCGCCGTGAATAAGGCCGTCGGGATACCAATCGCGCGTTGCACGATACCCGAATAGAAATCCACATTTGGATAGAGCTTGCGCTCGACAAAATACGGATCCTCCAAGGCGATGCGCTCGACTTCCATGGCGAGCTTGAACAGTGGATCATCATGCAGACCTAAGGCGTCAAGGACTTCCTTGCAGGTTTCCTGCATCATCGTGGCGCGTGGGTCATAGTTTTTATAAACCCGATGACCAAAGCCCATCAGACGCACGCCCGAGTTCTTGTCCTTGACTTGCTCCATAAATTCGCCGACTTTGGCGATGCCGCCGTTCGCCTGGATATGTTCGAGCATATTCAGGCAAGCCTCATTGGCGCCACCGTGCGCTGGCCCCCACAGGCAAGCCACCCCAGCGGCAATGGCGGCAAACGGATTTGTGCCCGAAGAGCCGCATATGCGCACTGTCGAGGTCGATGCGTTCTGTTCATGGTCGGCGTGCAGGATAAAGATACGATCCAGCGCGCGCTCGACGACGTCGTTAACAACATAATCGTCGCACGGTGTTGCAAACATCATGCGCAAGAAGTTACCGGTATAGGACAAATTATTCATCGGATAGATGAAGGGCTGACCCAGGGAGTGCTTATAGGCCATGGCCACCAGCGTTGGCATCTTGGCGATCAGACGGATTGCTGAAACATGACGGTGGTGCGGATTGGTGATATCGGTCGAGTCATGATAGAAGGCTGACAGTGCGCCGACCAAACCCGTCAATACCGCCATGGGATGTGCGTCACGCCGAAAGCCTTGCAAAAAGGTATGCATCTGCTCGTGCACCAGTGTGTGATGCGTCACCAGGTCGTCGAATTGCAGCTTTTGCTGGGCGTTAGGCAGATCACCATTCAACAATAGGTAACTGATCGTCAGAAAATCGCAATGATGCGCGAGCTGATCAATCGGGTAGCCACGATATAGCAATTGCCCTTTGTCACCATCAATATAGGTGATAGCCGATTCGCATGAAGCGGTCGCCATAAAACCCGGATCGTAGGTAAACATACCGGATTGACCGTAGAGCTTACGGATATCAATGACCTCGGGACCCACCGTTCCCTTGTATACGGGAAAATCGATTGCCGGGCTACCGTCGGAGAACGATAGCGTGGCCTTTTTATCGGATAACTGCATGTGATTTTTCCTTTAAGTTACAGCGCCTTCATGCGCTCGACCAACTGATAGATCGCGGGGTCGTCGTACTCACCCTGAAGCTCAGTCCTGCCCAGCAACACATCCAGCAATTCGTTATCACCCATATCAAACAAATGAGTCAAGGCTGCAACATCCTGATCTGATAGCTGCAATTCATAGGCATCCAGAAAACGCGTGATGATCAGGTCGTTTTCCAGCAGACCGCGTCGCGCTCGCCAACGTAGGCGGGCGCGTTCCAGCTCAGACAACTTTACAGCCATGGTGATGGCATCCTCAAACGGTGCGACGAACCAGCATTTCCTTGATCTTGCCGATTGCTTCCGACGGATTCAGCCCCTTAGGGCAGACGTCCGTGCAGTTCATGATCGTGTGGCAGCGGAACAAGCGATAGGGATCCTCAAGGTCATCCAGCCGCTGCGCGGTCGCCTCGTCGCGTGAATCCGCAATGAAACGATAGGCTTGGAGCAAGCCTGCCGGGCCAACAAACTTATCCGGGTTCCACCAGAACGATGGGCAGGCGGTCGAGCAGCAACCGCACAGGATGCACTCGTACAGACCATTGAGCTCTTCGCGTTCTTCGGGACTCTGGAGGCGTTCTTTCTCGGGGGGTGGCGTGTCATTGATCAGATAGGGTTTGACCGAGTGATACTGGTCAAAGAAGAAGGTCATATCCACGATCAGGTCACGCACCACGGGCAAACCAGGTAAGGGTTTGAGCACGATCGGTTCGGACAGCGTGAGCATATTGGTCGTACACGCCAGGCCGTTTTTGCCATTGATATTCATGGCGTCCGAGCCACATACCCCCTCGCGACACGAGCGACGCAGTGCCAGACTATCGTCTACCTCGTTTTTGATGCGCAAGATCGCGTCAAGCAACATCCGATCCTCAGGATGGAGCTCGACATCGAGCTTTTGCATATAGGGACGCTCGTCCTTATCCGGGTCGTAGCGGTAGATCTCAAACTTAACGATACGTTTTTCGCTCATTTCAATATCCTACTTAGAAGGTGCGCGGCTTAGGCGGCATGGTATCCACAGTGAGAGGCTTCATGCGCACGGGTTTGTACTCGAGGCGGCTATCCTCGGAGAACCACAAAGTGTGCTTAAGCCAGTCGACATCGTCACGCTCTGGGTAGTCCTCTAGCGCGTGGGCGCCGCGGCTCTCGAGGCGGTGGGAGGCAGACTTGGTTGTCGCACGGGCCACCTCGATCATGTTGGCGACCTCAAGAGCCTCGATGCGGGCGGTGTTGAAAACCTTGGATTTATCGGCAAAATAGATATCGTCGACTTCCGGGATGAGACTATTGATCGCTTTTTCGCCTTCCTGAAGCACCTTGAGCTGACGAAACACACCACAATGGCTTTGCATGGCAGTACGGATCTTAGTCGATACTTCGTGGGTCGTTTGACCTGAGGTGCGTGTCTCGAAGCGATTCACGCGGTCCAGCGATGCCTCGATATCTGTCTCGGGTAGCGGCTCGTGCGCGTGCTGACGTTCGGGGTGCTGATCCACGATGAAATTACCGGCTGACCGACCGAACACAATCAGATCAAGCAATGAATTCGTACCCAAGCGATTGGCGCCGTGCACGGACGTGGCCGCGCACTCGCCGATTGCGTACAAACCGTTAACAACCTTATCCTCACCATTGGCGCGGGTCATCACCTGGCCATGATAGTTGGCCGGAATTCCACCCATCTGATAGTGAATGGTGGGCACAACGGGGATTGGGTCCTTGATCGGATCGATATTGGCGAATTTCATGGCAATTTCGCGAATCGAGGGCAGACGCTTCATAATGGTCTCAGCGCCCAGGTGATCAAGCTTGAGGACAACATAGCTGCCATCCCCACAACCACGACCTTCTTTGATTTCCTGGTCCATAGAGCGCGAGACAAAGTCACGCGGCGCCAGATCCTTATCGTGAGGCGCGTAGCGCTCCATGAAACGCTCGCCGTCCTTGTTGAGCAGGAAGCCACCTTCGCCACGCACCCCTTCGGTAATCAGCACACCGGCCCCAGCCACACCGGTGGGGTGGAACTGCCAGAACTCCATGTCTTGTAGCGGAATTCCGGCCCGCGCCGCCATGCCCAGGCCATCGCCTGTATTGATATAGGCATTGGTCGACGCCGCCCAAATGCGACCGGCCCCGCCAGTCGCCAACACCGTATGCTTGGCCTCGAGCACGTAGATCTCACCCGTTTCCATTTCCATGGCGGTCACGCCCAACACATCCCCTGCGTCATTGCGCAGCAGATCGAGCGCCATCCATTCGACAAAGAACTGGGTACGCACCTCGACGTTACGCTGGTAGAGCGTATGCAGCATCGCGTGACCGGTACGGTCAGCCGCAGCACAGGCGCGCTGGACGGATTTTTCACCAAAATTCGCGGTATGCCCACCAAATGGCCGCTGATAAATCGTGCCGTTGGGATTACGGTCAAACGGCATACCGAAGTGCTCGAGCTCGTAGACGGCGTTCGGTGCTTCACGCACCATGAACTCAATCGCGTCCTGGTCGCCTAGCCAGTCCGAGCCCTTAACGGTATCGTACATATGCCAGAGCCACTTGTCCTCGCTCATGTTGCCCAGTGAAGCACTTACGCCACCCTGTGCGGCGACGGTATGGGAACGCGTGGGAAAGACCTTGGACAATACGGCGACAGACAAGCCCGCGCGAGCCAACTGTAGGGAACAACGCATACCGGCCCCGCCGGCGCCAACGACCACCACATCAAACTGGCGGCGCGGGAGATTTTTTTTGACAGCAGCCACGGCTTATAGACTCCAGAGAATTTGTGCAAAGAAAACGACGGCTGCAGCCAGCCACATGACCGTGAGGGCTTGCAGGATCATGCGCAGGCCATCGGAGCGTGCATAGTCCATCCAGATATCACGCACCCCCACCCAGGCATGCCAGGCTATTGATATGAACACAACCGTGGCCAGCAGCTGACCCACAGGTAACACACCTACCTTGAAGATGAAAAATGCACGCCAGGATTCAAAATCGAGGCTAGATCCAAACACCGTGTAAAAAACCAGAACTAGCGTGTACACAGCCATAATCACGGCAGTCATACGCTGAACGATGAAGTCACGCGTCCCGTAATGCGCGCCAACAACCAGACGGTGTCTGCCGATGCGTTCGTGTGCCATTACCATGCTCCAAAGAGTTTGAGACCAAATATGACCGTCAGTGCGACACCCAGGCCAATCACCAACGCACCGGAGCGCTGGGATGGAATACGATCATTGCCAATATGCATATCCAGAGTCAGGTAACGAATCCCCGCGCAAAAATGGTGGAAGTAACCCCACATCAAAATCAGGAGGATGATCTTACAGGCGGGTTGTGCAACCCAGGCCTTCATCGCCTCGAAGCTCTCGGGGGATTGAATGCTTTGGGCAAACAGCGGCACAAGGACGACTGGTAGACAGAGAAAGAGCAGTGCCCCGCTGACCCGATGCAGGATCGAAGATACCGCAGCGGGTGGCTGGCGAATGCTCATGAGCTGGGTAAGACCGAGGTTCCGGAATTCCGGACGCGGCTTAGGTGCAGATTCAGACATGGTGGCCTCGTAGATAATGACAATGTGGTTAATTTTGTAACGGCCTGGTTGGTATTTTCGCCTATCCAGGACTCAATTCAAGCTATTTCGGTAATGATAACGCTCGGTGACATATAAACCGCGGCGCAACTCCATCGGTCGATCGCCGTAAGTGTATGAAATCCGCTCAACCTGCAATAAAGGACTCGAGACAGGTACGCTGAGCAGCTCTGCCTGAGCCGAGGTAGCGATGACCGCGCGGATCTTTTCGTCGGCGCGCACCATACTGACCCCGAATTCAGTTTCAAACAAGGCATAGACCGGCCCACGATAGCGCTCTAATGATTCCATGGTCAGACCCTTAAATATGTGCCCCGGCAGCCAGATGTCATCAAGGATAGTAGGGATGGCATCAAAAGACAGCACACGGCGCATATTCACGACCATATCGCCTGTACGCATATCAAGTGCGCCAGCCACCTCTGGGGGCGCCTTGAGGCGTCGGCAATCCAAAATCTGGCTGCGCGAGGCAGCGGGCAAGCCATCGTCGGCAGACAAGCGTAAAAAACGAAAACGAACCTTCGCCTCGTTATGCGTCGCAACAAAGGTCCCCTTGCCCTGGCGTCGGATCAGCAAATTATCTGCAGCCAGCTCATCGATCGCCTTACGTACTGTACCCTGACTTACCTGGTATCTTGCTGCGAGTTCGAATTCGCTGGGGATTGCCTCGCCGGGCTTCCACTCGCCATGGTCAAGCCCGCGCAGGATCAGGCTCTTGATCTGTTGATACAGTGGGCTGAACGCGGCACTACTCGCAGCCCGCCCTGGATCATGGGGCCGATCGGTCATGGGAGAATCTGACATGGTGACAAGAGGCGACCGGACAAGCGGTCATGCAACAAAATAAAACCAGTCTATTTTCGCACGCTTGACGCTTGATGTCTAATGCTCTTATGTCTTATATAAGATATAAGAATATTGACGTGCTTAGCAAAATAAATTATCCTTTTCGACGACGTGCGGCCATGGCCAAGGGTGGATAACCCCCTCTGAGTCAAGTCCCAAAAGCATTACACTCTACGCATCCAAACCCTTTCCGTACTCACTACATACCGGAGACCTTATATGTCTAAACCCGCCATGCGCGTCGCTATTACCGGCGCAGCCGGCCAGATTGGTTACGCATTGCTATTTCGCATCGCTTCCGGAGAAATGCTCGGCCCCGACCAGCCGGTTTTTCTGCAGCTACTAGAGATCCCGGATGAAAAGGCACAAAACGCTCTGAAGGGCGTCATGATGGAACTCGATGACTGCGCTTTCCCATTGTTAGCCGGCATGAGCGCACACAGCGATCCACGCGAGGCCTTCAAGGATGCCGACTTCGCCTTGCTGGTGGGCGCACGCCCCCGCGGCCCTGGCATGGAGCGCAAGGACTTGCTTCAGGTCAACGCACAGATTTTTACGGCCCAGGGTAAAGCACTGAACGATGTCGCCAGCCGCAACATCAAGGTATTGGTGGTTGGCAACCCAGCCAATACCAATGCCTATATCGCGATGAAGTCCGCGCCGGATCTGTCTGCCAAAAACTTCACTGCCATGCTGCGCCTGGATCATAATCGCGCCCTGTCACAGCTCTCGGCCAAGACCGGTCAGCCCGTAGCTGACATCGAACGCCTCATTGTCTGGGGCAATCACTCGCCCACCATGTACCCGGATATTCGTTACGCGACGGCGGGCGGTCAAAGCCTCCCCAAGCTCATCAATGATGATGCCTGGAATCGTGACGTTTTTATCCCCACGGTGGGCAAACGCGGTGCAGCGATTATTGCCGCACGCGGCCTGTCCTCGGCTGCCTCAGCAGCCAATGCTGCCATCGACCATATCCACGATTGGGTACTGGGCAGCAACGGCAAGTGGGTCACGATGGGCGTGCCATCCGATGGCACTTATGGTATCCCAGAAGGCATTATCTACGGTGTGCCCGTCACAACAGCGAATGGCGAATACACACGCGTGACTGACATCGAGATCGACGCCTTCTCGCGGGAGCGCATGGACTTCACACTCAATGAATTGCTTGAAGAGCGTGACGGTATCATTGAACTGCTCAAATAATCCCATCACAGGCCCGGTAGATCCCGGGCCTGTGATGCATTGGCATCGTACCGGAGACGCACCATGACTCGACCCCTATCTGCCGGCGCACAGTTTCGCCAGGCGCTCAAAGACGAACAGCCGCTACAAATCGTAGGTACCATCAACGCCCACCATGCATTACTCGCACGTCGCGCGGGTTATCGGGCAATCTATATATCGGGCGGTGGCGTGGCAGCCGGCTCACTCGGCGTCCCCGACCTGGGTATCAATACGCTGGACGATGTGCTGACTGATATCCGCCGTATCACGGACGTCTGCGAGCTGCCTCTGCTCGTCGATATCGACACTGGCTTTGGACCCTCTGCCTTTAACATCGCCCGTAGTGTCAAATCCCTGATCAAATTTGGCGCTGCCGCCTGCCATATCGAGGATCAGGTGGGTGCTAAACGCTGCGGCCATCGTCCAGGTAAGGAAATCGTCACAACAGCAGAAATGGTTGACCGCATCAAGGCTGCCGTGGACGCGCGCACCGACAGCGACTTCTTTATCATCGCACGCACCGACGCAATCGCGGTCGATGGGGTAGAGGCTGCGTTGGATCGCGCCATCGCTTGCGCCGAGGCGGGCGCAGATGCCATTTTTGCCGAAGCATCCTACGACCTTGATACTTATGCGCGTTTTACCAAGGCCTTGGATGTCCCTGTGCTCGCCAACATCACCGAATTTGGCCAGACACCCCTATTCAGCGTCGAGGAGTTAGCCAGCGCAGGCGTGGGCATCGTGCTCTACCCCTTATCCGCCTTCCGGGCCATGAACAAGGCTGCCGAGACGGTTTATACGGCAATCCGGCGCGACGGTCACCAACGCAATGTTATCGATATGATGCAAACCCGCGAGGAACTCTACGAGCGTATCGGTTATCACGAATTTGAATCGCGGCTGGACGCTCTGTTTCAGCAAGGCAAATCAAAATAAGGAGATCAATCATGGTGAGCAAAGCCAAAACCAGTGCTGCCGGTGCGACTGAAGCCAAGCCCGGCTTCAAACCCAAAAAATCTGTCGCGCTGTCCGGGATTATCGCGGGTAATACCGCACTATGTACCGTGGGGCGTAGCGGCAACGACCTGCACTACCGTGGCTACGATATTCTTGATATTGCCGATAACTGCGAATTCGAGGAAGTTGCCCACCTGTTGATTCACGGCAAACTCCCCAATAAAGCCGAACTCAAGGCCTATAAGGAGAAGCTGCGTCGCTTGCGCGGCCTACCCGCGCAGCTCCAGATCGTACTCGAGGCGCTACCAGCTGCCAGCCACCCCATGGATGTGATGCGCACTGCCGCGTCCGTGCTGGGTTGCGTCTTGCCCGAAAAAGACAAGCATAATCTGCCCGACGCCCGCGATATTGCCGATCGCCTCATGGCCAGCCTGGGCTCAGCCTTGCTCTACTGGTACCACTACAGCCACAACGGCCGCATTATTGATGTCGAGACGGACGACGACAGCATTGGGGGGCACTTTCTGCACTTGCTGCATGGCGAGGTCCCCAACGACGATTGGGTCCACGCCATGCACACCTCGCTGAACCTGTACGCCGAGCACGAGTTCAACGCCTCGACCTTTACAGGGCGCGTGATTGCTGGCACAGGCTCGGACATGTACTCGGCCATCACCGGAGCAATCGGCGCATTGCGTGGCCCCAAGCACGGGGGCGCAAACGAGGTCGCCTACGAAATCCAGAGCCGCTACGAGTCGCCCGATGAGGCAGAGGCTGATATTCGCCGCCGCGTCGAGGCCAAAGAGGTCATCATCGGTTTTGGTCATCCCGTCTACACCGTATCCGACCCCCGTAATCAGGTCATCAAGGAAGTCTCGCGCAAGCTCTCCAAGAAGGCCGGCTCGACCAAGCTATTTGATATCGCCGAGCGTCTGGAATCCACCATGTGGGACGCCAAAAAAATGTTCCCGAACCTGGATTGGTTCTCGGCGGTGTCCTACCATGTGATGGGCGTGCCTACCAGCATGTTTACGCCATTATTCGTGATTGCGCGTATGGCGGGCTGGTCGGCTCACATCATCGAGCAGCGTATCGACAACAAGATCATTCGCCCGACAGCTAATTATGTCGGCCCAGAGGACCAGAAATTTATTCCCCTCAGCAAGCGCAAATAAGCTGCTCCTTCACTTTCTAGGAATTTTAATGTCTGCGACTATTTCTAATGTCCGCCCCGAGCCCGATCAGGTTCTGGTCGATATCGTCGACTATGTTCTGGATTACACCATCCAAAGCGAGCTCGCGCTTGACACGGCACGCAATGCATTGATCGACACGCTGGGATGCGGTCTGGAGGCGCTCGAGTATCCAGCCTGCCGTAAGCTGTTGGGCCCGATTGTGCCCGGCACAATTGTTCCCAATGGTGCCAAGGTTCCCGGCACACAGTTTCAGCTCGATCCCGTCCAGGCTGCCTTCAATATCGGCGCCATGATTCGCTGGCTGGACTTCAACGATACCTGGCTTGCGGCCGAATGGGGCCATCCATCAGACAATCTAGGGGGCATTCTCGCCGTGGCGGACTGGCTCTCTCGCAATGCAGTCGCTGCTGGCAAGGCGCCGTTGACCATGCGCGCCGTGCTCGAGGGGATGATCAAGGCTCACGAAATCCAGGGCTGTATCGCACTAGAGAACTCCTTTAACAAGGTTGGTCTGGATCACGTCGTATTGGTAAAGGTCGCCTCGACCGCTGTGGTCTCGCAGATGCTGGGCCTCTCACGCGAGGAGACGATCAATGCAGTCTCACTGGCATGGGTTGATGGGCAGAGCCTGCGCACCTACCGCCACTCACCCAACACAGGAAGTCGCAAGAGCTGGGCGGCGGGCGACGCAACCAGCCGTGCGGTACGTCTGGCACTGATTGCCAAAACCGGCGAGATGGGCTACCCCTCGGTGCTCAGTGCACCGGTATGGGGTTTTTATGACGTGCTGTTCAAAGGCCAGCCCTTCAAATTTCAGCGGCCCTACGGCACCTATGTCATGGAGAACGTCCTGTTCAAGATCTCGTTCCCGGCCGAGTTCCACTCGCAAACAGCCGTCGAGAGCGCCATGCAGATCCACGACAAGCTCAAATCACTGGGCAAGACCGATGCGGATATCAAGGCCATCACCATCCGCACACATGAGGCGTGCATCCGCATCATCGACAAAAAGGGGCCACTCGATAACCCTGCCGACCGCGATCACTGCATCCAGTATATGGTGGCCGTGCCCATCATCTTTGGGCGCCTGACTGCCGGCGACTATGAGGATAGTGTTGCCGCCGACCCACGCATCGACGCCCTACGCGCCAAGATCATCTGCGTCGAAGACCCGGCCTTCACCAGCGATTACCACGATCCCGAAAAGCGTTCGATTGCCAATGCCCTGACCGTGGAATTCAATGATGGCACCAAACTTGACGAGATCGTCTGCGAATACCCGATTGGGCACAAGCGCCGCCGTAAGGATGGTATTCCACTGCTTGAAGCCAAGTTCCGCACCAACCTGGCACGGCAATTCCCGACTCGTCAACAGCAACGCATCCTGGATGTCTCGCTGGATCAAAAGGCCCTCGAGGCCATGCCGGTTCACGAGTATGTCGATCTATACGTTATCTAAGGTCTGCCCATGACACGCGCCATTAGCCACAACGCCGCCCAGCACCGATTTGAATGGACCGAAGAAGGTCACCACTGCGTCCTGGACTACACCCTGGCCGATGGCGTCGCAGCCTTCACTCACACTGGCGTGCCCGTCCCCGTAGAGGGCCGCGGCATTGCCGCTGCGCTCGTCCAGGCAGGCTTGGATACCGCTCGCACATTAGGTTGGCGAGTGCGTCCTGTCTGCTCGTACGTGGATGCCTACATCCGTCGCCACCCGGCAGAACAAGACCTACTCGCCTGATCCACGCGCATCTGACATCATTTGGCCTGCTTTTCGCGGGCCAAATGGTTTGGCGGATTCTGCATTCATAAACTATGTCTTATATCTTATATAAGACTGTTGCTTGAATTGCTTCTGTCTCTTAAAATACAAGCCATACTTCCCCTCCCAACACGCTACCAAGGGCTCCTATCATGCTGGATTCTTATCGCACCGAGGCCGCCGCGCGCGAAGCACTGGGTATTCCCCCGCTTCCGCTCTCGGCCCACCAAACCGCTGACTTGATCGAACTGCTAAAAAACCCTCCCCAGGGCGAAGAAGCCTTTCTCATGAATTTGTTCACCCATCGCGTCCCAGCGGGCGTGGATGAAGCGGCCAGCGTCAAGGCGTCCTACCTGGCTGCCGTCGCCCTAGGTAGCGAAGCCTGCCCACTTATTGATGGCAAACAAGCCACTGAGCTGCTCGCCACGATGCTGGGTGGATACAATATCAGCGCCTTGGTCGAGTTACTCGATCACCCCACGCTTGCTCCTGTCGCCGCCGAGGGCCTCAAGAAAACCCTGCTGATCTTTGATGCCTTCCACGACATTGAGGAAAAGGCCAAAGCAGGGAATGTTCATGCCCAGTCGGTACTACAGAGCTGGGCTGACGCTGAATGGTTCACGAATCGTCCTGAAGTTCCCAAAAGCATAACCTTGACTGTGTTCAAGGTCACGGGCGAGACCAATACGGATGATCTGTCTCCTGCACCCGACGCCTGGAGCCGTCCAGACATTCCATTGCACGCCCTCGCCATGCTCAAGAACCCACGCGATGGTATCGAGCCCGATGCACCCGGGCAGGTCGGCCCGATCAAGTTCATCAATGAGCTTAAGGCAAAAGGTCATCTGATCGCCTATGTGGGCGACGTGGTGGGCACAGGTTCTTCGCGCAAATCCGCAACGAATTCCGTGATCTGGCATACCGGCGAGGACATCCCCTTTGTACCGAACAAGCGCTTTGGTGGCGTCTGTCTGGGCAATAAGATTGCCCCGATCTTCTACAACACCATGGAGGACTCCGGTGCGCTGCCCATCGAGCTCGATGTCTCGAACATGAACATGGGTGATGTGATCGAATTACGTCCCTACGAAGGCCAAGCCCTTAAAAACGGCCAAGTCATCGCAGAATTTCAGCTCAAGTCCGACGTGCTGCTCGATGAAGTTCGCGCAGGCGGACGCATTCCGCTGATTATCGGGCGTGGTCTGACGGCCAAGGCACGTGCCGCCCTGGGCCTGCCAGCGACAACTTTGTTCCGCCTCCCGGAAAACCCCGTAGATAGCGGTAAGGGTTTCTCTATCGCACAAAAGCTGGTCGGACGCGCCTGCGGCCTACCAGAAGGCCAAGGTGTACGCCCCGGCACCTACTGCGAACCACGCATGACCTCAGTCGGCAGCCAGGACACGACTGGCCCAATGACCCGCGACGAGCTCAAGGATCTAGCCTGCGTGGGATTTTCTGCCGATCTGGTAATGCAATCTTTTTGCCATACTGCGGCGTACCCAAAGCCCGTAGACGTCAAAACCCACCACGAGTTACCTACCTTTATCAGCACACGCGGCGGTGTGTCGCTACGTCCGGGCGATGGCATCATCCATTCCTGGCTAAACCGCATGCTACTGCCCGATACGGTCGGTACCGGCGGCGACTCGCACACACGATTCCCGATTGGTATCAGCTTTCCTGCGGGCTCAGGCCTGGTTGCCTTTGCCGCTGCCACAGGCGTGATGCCCCTGGACATGCCCGAATCAGTACTGGTGCGCTTTAAGGGCACCATGCAGCCCGGCGTCACCTTGCGCGACCTGGTCAACGCCATTCCGCTTTACGCAATCAAGCAAGGTCTGCTGACCGTCGACAAAAAGGGCAAGAAAAACGCGTTCTCTGGTCGGATCCTAGAGATCGAGGGCCTGCCCAACCTCAAAATCGAACAAGCCTTTGAACTGTCTGACGCCTCAGCCGAGCGTTCTGCTGCGGCCTGCACGGTACGCCTGAACAAAGAGCCGATCATCGAATACCTCAATAGCAACATCACGCTACTCAAGTGGATGATTGCCAATGGTTACGAAGACGCACGCACGCTAAGTCGCCGCATCCAGGGCATGCAGGCCTGGCTGGCTAACCCTCAGCTCGTCGAGCCGGATGCCGATGCCCAGTACGCCGCCATTATTGATATCGACTTGGCCGACATCAAGGAACCCATCGTTGCCTGCCCGAACGACCCGGACGACGTCAAGACACTCTCCGAGGTGTCAGGCACGGCCATCGACGAGGTCTTTATCGGTAGCTGCATGACGAATATCGGCCACTTCCGTGCCGCTGCCAAACTACTCGATGGTCAACGCGACCTGCCCTCCAAGCTTTGGGTCGCCCCGCCCACCAAAATGGACGCAAGCGAGCTCACCAAGGAAGGCCACTACGGCACCTTTGGTACGGCAGGCGCACGCATGGAGATGCCGGGCTGCTCGCTGTGCATGGGGAATCAGGCCCAGGTGCGCGAGGGGGCAACGGTATTTTCCACTAGCACCCGGAACTTCCCAAACCGACTGGGCAAGAACGCCAATGTATTTCTAGGTTCGGCCGAACTGGCGGCAATCTGTTCACGCCTGGGTCGCATCCCGACTCGCGAAGAATACCTGAGCGACATGGGTCTATTGGCCGATAACGGCGACGAAATCTACCGTTATATGAACTTTGACCAGATCGAGGACTTCACCACCGTTGCCAATACGGTCGACGCCTGATCGATCCGCTGCCGTGCTTGGCCCCCAGTGCGATCAGCCCTGGGGGCTTTTTCACTCCTCAAACACTTTGCTCACGGCAAGGCAGTACACTAGCAGGTATTGTCGAACGTTCTAGAATTATGGCCTCTCAACCACCTCGTCCCACCCTACCTCCACGCTCTGCCCGCACCTTGGTGTCACTGGCTGATGCGCTCGCGCATTCAGGCAGCCGGCTGGAGGATCAGTACTGGGAGCGCTTACTGGGCATCCGCCTTGAAAAGCTCTTGGCCGGCAAGGCCAACCGCAGTGTTGAGGCCGCACTGGAATATCTGATGGAGGCCAACCCTGCCACCTACGAGGTGCTGGTCGAGCAGGCTGAAAACCACTCTGAGTCAGCCCTTATCACGTATCGGGGCGAATCCTATGATGCCCTACTGTTTTCAGCGCCGATCTTGGCATGGACGCGCTACAAGCTGCCCGATGGAGAGCTGAGCGCCGACCAAGTCGAGGCGCTGGCCGCACACCTAAGTGAGCACATCGGATCAGCAGGTGCCCGATTAGCGATCCTGCCACGCCTTGTGAACTTCGAGCAGCTCCCGCAATCCTTTCATGACACGCGTAGCTGGACACAGTATCTGGCAGCGCGCGCATTGATGGGCAAGCCGGAATCCTTCGCCTTGGCGACACCCAGTCCCCAGGATGGGTTGCTGGCTGATGTGCTGTTTCTTATCGGTGCGGTGGTCGCACCCCAAGGCCAGGCCCTGTTTCGCTGGCAGGACAACGAGGGCGGTAACGCTGCAGCGCACGAAAATTCCGGCCTGCGTTGGGCGGAAGCCTGCACACAGTCGCTAGAGGCCATGTTTACCGGTTGTCAGGTTGAGTTCTTGGCCCCCGGGGCCTACTACACCAGTACGCGTGCTGCCGATCAACGAATCCGTCCCCTATCGCTCAGGGCAGCGGTGACCTGGCTGCAAACTGCTGGCCATATTCAGGGCAATGGGCTCAGAGCAGCGATCGTCGCCTGCGGCGAGCAGCATATCGAGGAGTACCGCATTGGATTTTGCACGCGCGAGAGCAATGAGGTGATCTACGGATGCATCTGGCCAGCCCTTAGTCGCGAAGAAGCCTCGCCTGAACTCAGTTCAGAAGGTAGTATTGATACTTGGGACGATATCGCGGCGCTACTGCGCGAGTTGGGTATTCAGGACATTCGGCGCCTACCCGGTATGCTCCCGATGGAGTTCTGCGAGGACTGCGGCACCCCCTATTTTCCGAATATGCTCGGCGAGATGCAGCACCCCGAACTGCCCGAGGAAATCGATCCGGAACCCATGCACTTTCATTAGTGTGAATAGACCCGTCTCCTTTGATATTTTTTGCCGAGTCATTGATAACCTCGGCGATGCAGGCGTATGTTGGCGACTCACGCGCCAGCTTGCCGGGTTGGGGTGTGCGGTTAGGCTGTGGATCGATAATCGGGGCGCCCTCGCACGCATTGCACCAGACGTCCGTCCGGATGAGTGCGTCCAACGCTGGGGCAACATCACCGTCCGATCCTGGCCCGACTCGCCTGTCGAGGTCACACCGCACAACATCGTTATCGAAGCCTTCGCCTGTACGCTACCGGCTTGGTTTATCCAGCGAATACCCGGACAAGGCTGCCTGTGGCTCAATCTGGAATACCTGAGCGCGGAATCCTGGGTGGAGTCCTGTCATGGCCTCCCATCGCCCCAGCCGGGCGGACAGCGTAAATATTTCTTTTTCCCCGGGTTCACCCGACGCACTGGCGGTCTGCTACGCGAGCCTGAACTGGCCACCCAGCGCCGCATGCGCCAGCACCAGGACCGCCGCATCCGACTGCGTACGCTCTTGGGGCAATCATTGGGCAACCTACCTGAGGAAGCACGCATAATATTTTTGTTCTGCTATCCGGATGCGCCTTTGAAAGGGCTCGTGCAGGCACTGGCCAAGGCGCCTCGCACCACGCTCATCCTCGCACCAGCGGAGCTGGCATCACAACTACGGCCTGAAGGCCAGGTACAAGTACACCACATCCCGTATGTCGCTCAGGAGGATTTTGACACCTTGCTGGAATGCTGCGATCTGAATTTTGTACGCGGTGAAGATTCCCTTGTCCGCGCCATCTGGGCCGGTCGGCCGATGGTCTGGCATATCTACAAACAGTCCGAGTGCACACATCTGGTCAAGCTTAGGGCCTGGCTGGAGCGGGCTGCACTCCCTGCCCAAGCGCAGGCGCTCATCCACGCCTGGAACCAGGAGGGCGATCTTCAAATGGCCACTGCGCTCACCGCGGCCCTGGCACCTGAAGGCTGGAATGCCTGGCAAGCACGCAGCCAGGAATGGGCGCACGAACTGGCCGAACAGCCCGACCTGGCCACCCAACTTCTCGCCTTTTACGAGCAGCATCGCCAAACGCGTTAAAATAGATGGCTTTTCAGCTTTGCTCCGACTGAACGGGGCAGATCACCCCGGAGTTTTTCCATTTATGAAAACCGCACAAGAGCTGCGCGTGGGCAATGTCGTCATGGTTGGCACCGAGCCCCTCGTCGTCCAGCGCGCCGAATACACCAAGTCGGGCCGTAACGCCTCAGTCGTCAAACTAAAATTCAAAAATTTGCTCTCGGGCAGTGCAAGTGAGCTCGTCTATAAGGCGGACGAAAAATTCGAACAAGTCATCCTCGAGAACAAGGAATGCACTTATTCGTACTTTGCCGATCCGATGTATGCGTTCATGGACGAGGAATACAACCAGCACGAAGTGGAATCCGACAGCATGGGCGATGCCCTGAACTACCTCGAGGAAGGCATGACGGTTCAGGTTGTGTTCTACGAAGGCCGCGCTATTTCTGTTGAGCTGCCCACGATCATCGTGCGCGAGATCGAGTACACCGAGCCCGCCGTCAAGGGTGATACGTCAGGTAAGGTCTTAAAGCCCGCCAAAATCAATACAGGGTTTGAGATCGCAGTACCGCTATTTTGCAATATCGGCGACAAGATAGAAATTGACACCCGCACAAACGAGTACCGCAGCCGCGTTATGTAGGGATGGGATTGCCGAAAAAAGGCCAGGTCCAAGACCTGGCTTTTTTATTGCAAACGATCATCATCCAATATGTCCGGAATCGGCATGATGGAGATACCATCATCCAATAAGGACTGGCACTCGCTAGCCGTGGCCGTACCACGAATTGCCCGCTGCTCGATTTCGCCCTCATGCATCCGACGCGCCTCATCGGCAAACTGCGTGCCTACATTATCTGTATTGCGCACGATCTCGCGGATCTGGCGCAGCATCTCTGCTTGAAGCGTAGCCAATTGACTGCTGGATGGTGCCAGCACGGTCGCTGATCCGCTGCCTTGTCCCTTAGCCACCTGGGGCTCGGCCTTAAGATGGCTGACGTTCAGGTGGGGCGCCGAGACACGCCGAGTGATCTGCGCGCTCTGGCAGACGGGACAACGAACCATACCCCGTGAGAGTTGATCGTCGTACGTGTCGAGCGACGAAAACCAGCCTTCAAAAAGATGGTCGTGCTCGCAGGAAAGGTCAAATACTTTGATAGCCATGTTTACAAAATGGGGGTCATACGCCCTGAATCAAGAGCCTGTCGCTGAATCGATCCAAAGTTTGATTATACGGGCCAGTGCAAAGGGGCCGCTTACTCGCAGCGGCCTTGCTGCCAACACTGATAACGCCATACCCAAGGTGCTACCGCGTCATGCCGCTCCCACAAACCCAAGCCCTGTTCACGTGCCTTGGCCTCTAGCCCAAGCAGCGTCCGATCTCGCAGATATTTATCACGGCCCTGGCGATTCGCCCAGACCCAGCCCTCAGCGACCATTTTCTGGTTAACCGTTGAGCCATCCGCCAACGATACATCACATATATTCCTGCCGTATCGATCGTGCTCATAGCAGTGCAACGTAAAGGTCTGACCCGCGATCCAGCCTGCCAAAGCCTTACGTGAAGCTTGTGCGTGATTCTGTCCGGGCCGCCCACTACCGTGGCTGGTCTCGGGTGCGTCGATACTGGCCATGCGAATACGCTCGCGTTTGCGCCCGACCAACAAGGTAAAGGTATCCCCATCAGCCACATTGACCACGCGCCCGGTCAGCGTATAGCTTTGACTAGTCCGATCCGAGGCGTACGCAAGGAGGGTGGTGCCCGATATACCAAAGGCCAAACCCAGCATCACCAGCACGCTACCCACACCATTGTTCGCCAGGCGTCGGAACATCCTCTGCATTGAACCGTTCTCCTGTTTGAAATTGTCCGGTGGCGCGCTTCAGGTGACCCTTAGTGTGGCCAGGCACGGGCAAACAGCGCATCCGAGGCCAAGGCGGCGATGGCTTGGCCACCAAAAACACGCCCGCCCGGCGCACCCAGGCGACTCTCTATAAATATCCGTGCAAGCCAATCTGGCGTGTGTCGCAACATGAGGTCTGCCTGAACCAATAGCACCAGCAACTGCGCAGTATAACGGGCACCCAGCTGCTGCACTTCATCTGTCATGCGAAACTGTCCAATCAGCGTGTGCGCTGCCTGAACCAGCAAGGGCTGCTGAGCATGCTCCTGTACCAGGCCTTCAACCAGTTGTATCGCCTGCTCTGGGTGACGTCGAACGGCACGCAATACGTCCAGACACATCACATTGCCCGAACCTTCCCAGATCGAGTTCACCGGCGCTTCACGAAGCAGGCGCGGCATCGGCCCCTCTTCGATAAAGCCATTACCGCCCCAGACCTCCATACATTCGGCCGTCGCCTCGACCGTGCGTTTACACACCCAGAACTTCGCCGCCGGTGTCAACATACGTCGCAAAGCCTGCTCGGCGGGATCATCCGGCGTGTCGAACGACCGAGCCAGACGCATCGCCAGCATCGTTGCTGCTTCGCTCTCGAGGACCAGGTCAGCCAGAACCTGACGCATAAGCGGCTGCTGAATCAGCAGCGCCCCAAAAGCACGCCGATGGTATGCATGGTGCAGCGCCTGCACCAGCGCCTGACGCAATACGGCAGCGCTGCCCAGCACGCAATCGAGCCGCGTGGTCGAGGCCATCTCGACCAATGTCGCGATCCCACGCCCTTGCGGCCCGACACGCCGACCCAGCACATCAGAGAACTCTACCTCTGCACTCGCATTGGAACGATTACCCAGCTTATCCTTGAGGCGCTGAATCTGTACTGTATTACGCTGCCCGTCATCCAACCAACGCGGCACGTAAAAGCAGGAATGGCCCGCCCCTTCGCGCGCAAGCAATAAATGTGCGTCCGAGGTAGGAGATGAGAAAAACCATTTGTGGCCATTTAGCCGGTGCCACTGCCCAGCAGAGTCGAGTGGCTGCGCATACGTGATGTTGCTGCGCAAATCGGAACCGCCCTGCTTTTCCGTCATCCCCATACCAACCATCATGGCGGCCTTTTGTGCCACGGGCAAATCGCGCTCGTCGTATTGACGGCTATAAAGGTGAGGTGCCAGCGTGTTGAACCAGGGTTCGCGCGCCAAAATCGGAATTGCCGCAGAGGTCATGGTCAATGGGCACAGGGAACCTGCCTCAACCTGACCATGCAAGATATAGCGGGCGGCGCGTGCGACCTGTGCACCGGGCCCTGGGTCGGACCAGGCACTGCAATGCATCCCTTGCTCAAAGGCCATGCCCATGAATTGATGCCAACCTGGATGAAAGACCACTTGATCAACCCGCTGGCCCGTCCGGTCAAACGCACGCAACTCGGGCGGGTAGCGATTGACATCTGCGCCCAGAGTCATCAGGTGCGCAGCCCCCAGACGGGCACCATACTGCGTGAGGCTGGATGCCTGGGCACCCGCCCCCTCACGCAGCACCGCCTCGTGCAATGCAATATCTGTCGTATACAGGTTGTAATCCACGAGATCAGGGACCTGATTACTGAGCTCATGTGCAGACACCAAAGAACGGTTTGATGGCATAGTTGACTCCCGGTGGCTCAACGCCCACGTCTCTACTACACCAGTCTACATGCGTTTGCAGTCAGGCGACATCTACGCACCACCCGTACAATCGAGCTTGTGCACTCTTGCAGAAACGATCGGACAACACATTGAATATTCTACTGACTATCGGTTTTGGTGCCTTCGCACTGGCCAGCGGCGTGGCGGCTGGCGCATTCGGAGCACATGGCTTAAAGCGCATCCTAAGCGCTGATATGCTCGCGATCTGGCAAACTGCCGCGCATTACCAATTGATCCACGGCCTGGGTCTGCTCCTGCTCGTCGCCCTGTCGCAACACCTTGATGCCCGATTGGCCGCTTGGTCCTCAGGACTGATGATGGCAGGCATTATTATTTTCAGTGGCAGCCTCTACCTGCTGACGCTCTCGGGTCTGCGCATTCTGGGCGCCGTCACCCCTGTGGGCGGCCTGCTGCTGATCCTCTCGTGGCTGCTGCTCATCCTGGCAGCCTGGCGCGGCCAGTCATAAATTCGTGATGCAAAAAGCGGCTACGGCGGCACGCGCGCCGCAGTCTCTATAATCGAGTAACGTCCAACACGGGATCGCCCTATGAACGCCAAGCTATCTCTGCCCGATGAGGCCTTACGTCGCTACGTACAGCAACTGCCCAAGGCGGAGCTGCACGTGCATATCGAAGGCACGCTCGAACCCGAACTCATGTTCGAGCTGGCCCAACGCAACCACATCACGCTCCCTTACCCTTCGGTCGACACCCTGCGCGAGGCGTATCAGTTCGATAGCCTGCAGTCATTTCTGGACCTGTACTACGCCGGTGCAGGCGTCCTGCTCACCGAGCAGGATTTCTACGATATGGCGATGGCCTATATGCATCGCGCACACGCCGATGGGGTCGTCCACACCGAGATCATGTTTGATCCCCAGACACACACTACGCGGGGGGTCGCTATCGAGACGGTGCTCGCCGGTCTGGCCCGCGCGCTGCGCGAAGCACGCAAGACCCTGAATATCAGCAGCTACCTGCTCATGAGTTTCCTGCGACACCTATCGGAAGAGGATGCATTTCAGACACTGGACGCCGCCCTACCGCTACGCGAGACATACCGGGACCTGTGGATCGGCATCGGGCTGGATTCTGCCGAGCGCGACAATCCGCCTGAAAAATTCGCCCGAGTCTACGCTCGCTGCAAAGCGCTGGGCTTTAAGCTCGT
Source organism: Alcaligenaceae bacterium CGII-47 (assembly GCA_019166125.1). GTDB lineage: Bacteria > Pseudomonadota > Gammaproteobacteria > Burkholderiales > Burkholderiaceae_B > Castellaniella. Next base: position 18,270 of record JAHTBO010000009.1, on the reverse strand, counting down.
CGCCCATGCTGGCGAGGAAGGCCCTGCCGAATATGTCCGTACCGCGCTTGATACGCTAGGCGTCGCGCGCATCGATCACGGCGTGCGCAGCAGCGATGATCAGGCCGTACTCCAGGACCTGATAGAACGCCGGACGCCGCTCACGGTATGCCCGCTCTCTAACCTCAAGCTATGCGTCGTGGACGACCTCAGTCAGCACAATCTGGCCAAGCTGCTACGCCAGGGCGTCATGATTACCATTAATTCGGATGACCCAGCCTACTTCGGTGGCTACATTCTCGATAACTACATGGCGAGTGCGCAGGCACTCCATCTAAGCCATGACGAGCTCACCACTTTGGCGGGCAACAGCCTCCAGGCATCATTTTTACCCCAAGCCGATAAAACCCGCCTACTCAATCTACTGGCGCAGGCCGCCAGCCAGGCACGCTAAGCGACGCAATGACCGTTCGTAGCAAACTACCACGCGCCTTCTATGACCGGGATGCGCTCACCCTCGCCCACGACCTGTTGGGCAAGCTCGTGATCCATGAGCGGCCCAACGACACCCGTATTGGCCGGATCGTCGAAGTCGAGGCCTATCTCGGCCCCCAGGACCTTGCCGCCCACACATCAAAAGGCCGCACACCACGCACGCGAGCCATGTTCGGCCCACCAGGCCATGCCTACGTCTACCTGGTATACGGCATGCATCATTGCATGAATGTCGTGGCAGGCCCGCAAGGCAGTGGCACGGCAGTCCTGCTGCGCGCGCTCGAGCCGGTCTCTGAGCTGCCCTGCGCGACCAATGGTCCAGGGCGCCTATGCAAGGCTCTGGGCGTCACGCTCGAGCAATACGGCCATGATCTATGTAGCGATGAGCTCTACCTGGCTGATGATGGCGCTGCGGGGAATTTTGAGATCATCAGCGCACCACGCATCGGCGTCGACTACGCCCAAGAGTGGGCGGACAAACCCTTGCGTTTCTACATTCAAGGCAATCGCCATGTGAGCAAGGTTTATAAAGCCAAGTCTGGCGTACACTGAACACTACCCAGCGCACCCTCCCTATTCCCACACTCGGCATGGTGCCCCGCCTCGGAGACAGCTATCCCCAGGCGGCCAGTTCGGGCTTATTACCCTCAGCATTCATTTGATCCGGGATGTAAGTCATGTTCGAGACAAACTATCAAACGAAATTAAAGAATATTGTCATCCGTAATGTCGACAATATGATTATGCGCACCCTGCTCGATCGCGAGCAATATTACGACCCCGATGGCGAAGCAATGCGCCTCGGTATCAGTTCTGCGCTTTGGCCGCTATTCGGGCTGCTATGGCCTTCGTCGATTTATCTCAGTGCGCATCTCGCCTTGCGTCCAGTATGTCCCAAGGAAATGATTCTTGAGATCGGCTGCGGCCTAGGGCTGGCAAGCCTGGTCGCCCATCGCCGTGGGGCACAAATGACTGCCAGTGATTACCACCCCCTGGCCGAGACATTTTTGCGGGAAAACCTTCGCCTGAACCACTTGCCTCCATCGCTTAAATACCGGCATGGCCAATGGGGCCTGAGCATCCCATTAACCGACGAACAAGCAGGTCGCACCGTATTGTCCGAGCGCTACGACCTGGTCGTTGGCAGCGACCTATTGTATGAACGCGACACCCCACCCGCTCTGGCTAAGTTTATCGATCAACATACCTTGCCGGATGCCGAGGTATGGATCGTCGATGCCAATCGCGGATATCGTCCTGCATTCAACCGCCATATGGCTGAATACCGTTTTGATTTAATTGATGATATGTCCTTGAATCAAACGCCTGATCAGCATGGCACACCCGCTTATAGGGGGCGATTATTAAAATATCGACGATCTGGGGCCACGTCATTGCCGGCCGAAACGCCGGATGTAGTAACGCTTCATCAGTGAGGTTAGCGCAACATAGCCGGACACGATGCCGATTAGCCAAACAAAGTAAGGCCAGGGAAGTGTTTGCAGATTAAAGTAATCGGCTAGCGGCCCCATTGGCAGAAACACCCCGATGACCATGATGAGAACTGTCATGCCGAGCAAGGGGACTGACGCGCGACTTTCAATAAAGGCGATTTTAGGGGTGCGAATAATGTGTACGATGAGTGTCTGCGTGAGTAGGCCCACCACGAACCAGCCCGATTGGAATAGTGCCTGATTCTCGACCGTATTGGCCTGGAATACATACCACATCACGGCGAACGTGATGATATCAAAGACTGAGCTCAGAGGCCCGAAGAACAGCATGAAGCGTTTGATATTGTCTGGATTCCATTTCAACGGCTGGCTGACCAGCTCCGCATCCACGTTGTCGAACGGAATGGCAATTTGTGAAATGTCGTACAGTAGGTTCTGCACCAAGAGTTGTAGTGGCAGCATCGGTAGGAAGGGCAGCGCAATACTGGCTATTATTATCGAGAATACGTTGCCAAAATTTGAACTAGCAGTCATGCGAATGTACTTGAGCATGTTGCTGAAGGTCTTGCGGCCTTCAAGCACGCCGCGCTCGAGCACCATCAGACTGCGCAGGCTGGGTGGGATTTCCTTCATGGCCACTACCACCACCCGCAAGCCGCTTTAGTTCAGGCCTCGCAGGACTTCCAGCAGGCGCTGTCGCCGACTGGCGTCCAGCGGCGAGGTGTGGCCGTCATATTGCACCTGTGTGCAGATATCGAACATCTCTTCGGCTGCACCCTTGCATATTAGTTCGTGGTGTTCCTCGCGCTCGGATACCACAACCGACATACGCCAACGCTCGAAATCAAACGGAATCTCGTCGACCATGGTGCCAAAATAGGTCTCGTTACCCGTGGCGAGCACAACGACGGTAGCGGTGCCAGAAATGACATTGGTGCCCATAAACACCAGGTTGTCCATCTCCAGTGCCGATTCGGCGCCCGGGGAGAGCGTCGGGAATTTCTCAGTCGGCAGCGACATGATCGACGCGACGCCTGACACCCGTCGTGTTGCTGACCTGCTCCTTGAGCGCTTGCGCGGCTCGGTTGGAGCGGTGCTCTTGGACAAATCGTATCAAGGTAGCCAGTAGCACCATGCTGCCGATTACAATGGCCGCCTGATTATCCCGAGTGAACCACGACACCGCAGCCAGCACGCTGAGCAGCAGATTAAATGGGTTGTTGTAACTTAGCCATAAATGCTTCCACCATCGTATGGGTCTTTCGTGTTCGACCTCATTAGGGCCATGCTGCTCGCGCAACACATCAGCTTCTGACTCACTGAGTCCACGCATAGACGTGCCCAATTGCACGAGCAAGGCGGGCAAGCCTTGGCGGGCCTGGTCGATCAGGCGACGGTTCAGTGTGACGGACAGCCGGTCGGCTCGTTTGCTGCGCGGCAACGACTCAAGGATGGTCTGACGGCGAAACAAATTCCTGCCGCGACGTGATGCCAAGTATCGGCCAAAATATTGACTAAAGATGTTCATGGGCCTTGCTGTTGTCGGTGCATATATGAGTAGGTATGGTAAGTCATGGCGTATCCCAATAACAGCAATCGACATGGTCGCTGCACGCTCGATTGGAAAATCTCAGCACGAAGATGAACCCACAGCCCGACTCGCCGTGCTCATCGATGCCGACAATGCACAAGCCACCGTCATAGAAGGTATCCTGGCTGAAGTCGCCCGGTTTGGCGAAGCCTCGGTTAAACGTATCTATGGTGACTTCGCATCGTCACAAAGTGTATCGTGGAAAAAAGTCTTACAAAAGTACGCCATCAAGCCCATCCAACAGTTCGCCTATACAGTGGGTAAGAACTCCACCGACAGCGCCTTGATCATTGATGCGATGGAACAATCGACGGATGAGGAGGGCTGGGCGCATCTGAGCACGTTCGGTAGCTACCTCAATAAACGGCAACCGGATTTCGATCCGCGCATCTACGGGCACAAAAAACTCTCAGACCTCGTAAAGGCCAAGTAGAAAGCCTGGCTCCACTTCTGGTGGGAGCCTTTCTGGCGCACACGACATCCTCCATGAGCATGTCCACTGCGTTTTTCGTCTCAACAATCAACTCATCAGTTGTCGATGCCTCCACGACCAGGGCGCGAAGATCATTACTTGTAACGGTAAAGACCTTGGCGTCCTTATCGTAATCAACGTTTACCCGCAGCGTCACAGGCAGACCAACCTTATACATAATTTCTCTCCCCGACGAACCTTGTCCAGCGTTCTGCGCCGCGATGAAACTTTTTGCCGGCTGGAACGTTAGTAGCTATGTCACAACGACATTTCTACGTTTTTACAGGAATCGGGGCGGGCCTGCTTTCCGGACGATAGGGTTACCAGACCTTCTGGATAAGCCCAAAGATCAGTCAGAAAATAGTCTTGCAAAAATCCCAACCATTCAATGCAAAGTAAGCAATCACTAATCTACTATGAACACGAAAGGAACTATCATGAAAATCGTTACCACACTTGCTGCTCTTACCTTCGGCCTGGCTGCCACTGGCCTCGTGTATGCGGACCAGCCCTACTATCCGATGAACGACACGGTCGCGACCAGTACGCTCACACGGGCACAGGTTGTACAGCAACTGCGCGAGGCGCAAACCCGCGGTTTACTTGCAGCTAGCGGTGACCAACTAGATTACCCACTAATCGCCACAAAAAGCACAAAATCGCGGGCACAAGTGCTTTTTGAACTGCGTCTTGCACAGGCAAATGGCGAGATCCAATCGGGAGAATTGCCCTATTATCCTGATCTGCCCGTCTCGCACACTCAGCCGAACCTGATAGCCCGACACGTACAGTAATGGCCGTGCCTCGCACAGTAACGTAACGCATGGACGCATGCCAGGCCGAAATCAAGATGTCGTCTACTTTTTATCGGACGGATCTCCGTCGATCACGACATCATAGAAGGCTGGCTGCGGATTTCCGTCAAAAAGAGTCTGGGCGCGTTCTCGCAGCTCTGCCTGGGTGTCGCTTGTGTGCATCGCCATAAAGGTCTCATGACTCTCGTGCTCGACCAATGCAACGTAATTGCTTCCCTCCTTGCGGGGCTGCAGCAACGTCCGGCTGATAAATCCGGGGTGGGATGCATAGGCTCGATTTGAATCAGTGAACCACCTGCGGAATTCGGCGTCTTTTCCTTCCTTGATCTTTGGAAACTGCACGATGTTAATGAACATATCTTACGCTCCATTTCATGGCACATTCAAAACGGTCGGTCGCAAATTGACCCGAGGCGATCGGCAGACGACCCGCAGCCAGGATGATGGTCTCCTTGCCGCCCATGTAGATCGGATTTCATCACAAGAAAGAACTTGTACGAATAGATCTCCAGACCGAACAGTGCTTCAATATACTCGCGTACGTAGGCGATGTCGCTGGTATCGTCACCCTGCAGGGCTCTTCATGTGATCGAAACGGGTTTTAACCCGGTTCCTGGCTTACTAGTGAGAAAATCCATCAACGTGTCTGGCGGCCCCATGAAAAAGCGATAGACAGAACAACAGAGAGAAACACCAGGATTTTCCGAGTACTGGCACGCACCACGCGGCCGAGCATTACATATTCGTTAACAAATGCAGTCCGTCTGAACACGATGGCAATGATCAGAATCAACATCGTATGGCGCTATTGCATTTGTGCCTTTTTGTCCGCTGCTGTATGTGCCAATGCAATTGCTGTCTTTTGACGCACTTATTTGATCATTCTCAAAAACTGCACAATCAATGAGTGGCTTTAGTGCTGGGCTCTACATCATTATCGACCTTCCACAGTGGAGCGCTAGGTAAAGAATCTAGCGCCTGGCATTCGTAAAAGGTGGGGCAAAAGAAAACCTATGGAAAAGGGCTTACAGACAGAAGTCTGTAAGCCCTTGATTTTCTGGTGCGGCTGGCAGGATTCGAACCCACGACCCCTTGGTTCGTAGCCAAGTACTCTATCCAACTGAGCTACAGCCGCTAAAGAGGCGTAAGTATAACATGGATTTCCAGCCATGTCATATCGCCAATCCTACCCTTTTGTTTGGCTCTGACAGCTACCTAACCGGCAATACGGAGCGTACTATCAAGCCATCCTGGCCGATGTTAGACTATGTAACCCCCCAAGGAGACTCCCTTGCCTACGCTATCCAAAATGACCTGCGTCGAAGACTTTCGTGTGCTTGCCCGGCGCCGCGTCCCGCGCATGTTCTACGATTATGCTGACTCAGGCTCCTGGACCGAGGGAACCTATCGCTCTAATGAAAAGGATTTCCAGCAGCTAAAGTTTCGTCAGCGCGTCGCAGTCAATATTGAGCATCGTAGTGTGCGCAGCACCATGCTGGGCGCCGAGGTCGCGATGCCCGTGGCGATTGCACCGACCGGCCTGACGGGCATGCAGCACGCCGATGGCGAAATTTTGGGTGCCAAGGCGGCTGAACGTTTCGGTATCCCTTTTACGCTCTCGACAATGAGCATCTGCTCGATCGAGGACATCGCGGCGCACACGACGCAACCCTTTTGGTTTCAACTCTATGTCATGCGTGATCGCGACTTTATTGGCCGCCTGATCGATCGCGCCAAGGCGGCAAGGTGCTCGGCGCTGATGGTGACACTGGATCTGCAGGTGCTCGGTCAACGCCACAAGGACATCAAAAACGGACTGTCCACCCCGCCTAAGCCGACACTGCTGAACCTGCTCAATCTAGCGACCAAGCCACGTTGGTGTCTAAGTATGCTGGGCACATCGCACCGCAGCTTTGGCAATATCGTGGGCCATGCCAAGGGTGTAGGCGATCTCTCGTCGCTCGCTTCCTGGACGGCCGAGCAATTCGATCCCTCACTGAGCTGGGATGATCTCGAATGGATCAAAAAGCGTTGGGGCGGCAAGATCATTCTTAAAGGCATCATGGACGCCCAGGATGCCCGCCGCGCGGTGGACGCGGGTGCCGATGCATTAATCGTCTCCAACCACGGCGGACGTCAGCTTGATGGCGCGCCTTCCGCCATCTCGGCCTTGCCGCAGATCGCTCAAGCCGTGGGTCGTCACATCGAGGTCTTGATGGACGGCGGGATTCGCTCGGGCCAGGACATTCTCAAGGCGGTGGCCTTAGGCGCGCACGGCACATTGATTGGTCGTTCGTTCTTATACGCATTGGGCGCCATGGGTGAGGCAGGTGTCACCCGCTGCCTGCAGCTCATGGCTAACGAGCTGGATGTGTCCATGGCCTTTTGTGGGCGTACCCGCATCCAGGATGTAGATCGGTCAATTCTGCTCAACGCTGGGCTGTACGACTAAGCTATGCTCAATGCGCTGTGGCTTGGGTTCTTTCTGATTGCAGCCATCTTTGGGCTGGTTCAATGGCTTTTTCTGGATGATCCCGCAGTCTTTGCCCGTCTGATCGCCAGCCTGTTTGACATGGCTGACTTGTCAGTCAAACTGATGCTGATGCTATTTGGGACGCTCACCCTATGGATGGGTTTTTTGCGTATCGCCGAGGCAGCAGGACTGATCAATGTCCTCGCGCGGCTTCTCTCGCCACTATTTCGCCGACTGATGCCTGAGGTCCCCGCAGGGCACCCAGCGCTGGGGCTGATTACGATGAATTTTGCAGCCAATGGCTTGGGGCTGGACAACGCCGCAACACCCATCGGCCTGCGTGCGATGCATGCACTGCAGACGCTTAATCCCGATCCCAAATCTGCCAGTAATGCGCAGATCCTGTTTTTAGTCCTGAATTCCTCGTCGCTCACGCTACTACCCGTCACGATCTTTATGTACCGTGCCCAGCAAGGCGCCCCCGATCCAACCCTGGTGTTTTTACCCATTCTGCTCGCGACCTCGGCCTCGACGTTGGTGGGCCTGCTGTCTGTCGCGTTCATGCAGCGAATCAAACTCTATGATCCAGTGGTACTGGCCTGGCTGGGCTCAACCGTCCTCGCACTCGGTGGATTCATGGCGCTGCTGGCCTCGCTCAGCAGCGTTGCCGTCGCCGCCCTGTCCTCCTTGCTGGGCAATCTGGTGCTGTTTGGTATTATCATCGCGTTTCTCCTGGCGGGGGCCTGGAAAAAAGTAGCCGTCTACGAGCAATTTATAGAAGGGGCTAAGGAAGGCTTTGATGTCTGCAAGAGCCTGCTTCCCTACCTCGTCGCCATGCTTTGCGCGATCGGCGTGCTCCGTGCATCGGGCGCCTTGGATATGCTGCTGGAAGGCATACGGTGGCTGGTACAGGTCGTCGGTCTGGATACCCGCTTTGTCGATGCGCTACCCACTGCGCTGATCAAGCCATTTTCAGGCAGCGGCGCGCGCGCCCTCATGATCGAGACCATGCAACACACGGGGGTGGACAGCTTCCCCTCACTACTCGCCGCCACTGTCCAGGGCAGCACTGAGACCACCTTTTATGTGCTTGCTGTGTACTTTGGTGCGGTGGGCATACAGCGCGTGCGCCACGCAGTAGGCTGCGCACTGCTCGCTGATCTTGCAGGCGTGCTGGCCGCCATCGGTGTGTGCTATTGGTTCTTTGGCCAAATGGTGCAACCATGAGAGCCGCATGGGCGCCTTGGGCATTAGCGGGAGGCTCGGCCGTAGCAGTCGGCTTTGCCCGGTTTGGCTATGCGTTGATCCTGCCAGCGATGCAAACGGATATGCATCTGAGCTATGCACAAGCCGGTTGGCTCAACACAGCGAACTCTATCGGCTATTTACTAGGCGCAGTGCTGACGATTTATTTCGTCGCGCGTCTAGGAAACCGTGCGCTATTTATTAGTGGCATCATCCTGACAACCCTCGCATTGCTGGCATGCGGATTAACGCAAGATTTTCAGCTCCTGGCGCTCTACCGATTTTTATCCGGCCTGGGTGGAGCGGGCACGTTTATTTGCGGCGGCGTCCTGGCAGGGGTGCTAAGTATGCGCGCAATCGTGATCTTTTTCAGTGGCGGCGGGATCGGCATGCTATTGACAGGTGTCACCCTACCTTGGCTATTCGAATCTGCAGGCCCCATTGCATGGCCCGTCGCATGGCTGGCGATCGGGGCGGTCTGTGTGCCACTATCAATCGTGTCCATTTGGGCAAGCCGAGGCATTACCGAGCCGTCCAGCCTACAAATTTTGGCGATATGGGACTGGCGTCGCAGCCTGGCCGCACTGAGTGCCTATTTTTTGTTTGGCCTCGGTTATATCGCATACATGACGTTCATTGTCGCCTGGCTTAAATCAAGCCACGCCAGCACCATCAAGCTTGCAACCGCCACCTCAGTGATGTGGACTATTCTGGGCGTGGCCACCCTCGCGGCGCCCACGCTTTGGCGCCGGATATTTAATGGTCGTCGCGACGGCCAACCCATGGGTCTGGCCTTGGCAACGGTGGCGCTGGGCGCTGCGATACCGCTGTTCATTCCCAATATAGGGGGCGCGTGGGCCTCGGCATTGCTGATGGGTGCCAGTGTCTTTATGGTCCCGTCCGCCGTGACCAGTTTCATCAAAGCCAATCTTGCCAAACCCGCCTGGGGCCATGCCATGGCGGTTGCGACGACACTATTTGCACTGGGGCAGGCCATTGGCCCGGTGGCTGCCGGATGGATCAGTGACCTATCCGGGTCACTGAGCACAGGCCTGGCGGTATCGGCGGCCATATTAATGATCGGCGCACTGATTGCGTTTGTCCAAAAGCCGATACCTTAGCCGGCATGCGCCGCAACACCCACCTCTGCGAGTGCGCGCAACGGCCCATGCGCCCGGATCGCATCAAGCTGGTCCATATGGCGCACATAGATCGTGCCACCGTACGACAGGGCATTGAGGGAAATCCCCTCGAAATGCTCACGGCTGCGCGGTAACACCAGCATCCACGCGTCATCCACAAGCATATTGCTGGGCGGCAACAGGCCGTCCTCATTGGGCGTCAGATCCAGCGCATTGCAGGCAATTTCAAATGCCTGATGCATACTGCGGGCCGCCGCCTGCACCTCACAACCCAAGCCCGCCTGGACACGTACAAAACAATGGGCGAAAGGCAACTGCGCGTGGCGCGCTTGTGCGCCAAGGCGTGCATTCGTCGGTAAGCCGCGGCGCAAATCACGCAAACTGGCATTCCCCGCCGCCTCGGGAATCCACTGCACATGCTTGTGTCGCTGGCTTGCGCCACCCGCTGCACCACCGTTATAAAAGCCCAAACCACCCAACTCGGATTGCACCTGCGCGAGCGCCATAAAATCCATCTGTTCCAAGGGCGAAAGCTGCTCGGCGAACGCTCGGCGCGCTAACACGAGATGGTACAAACAAACGGGGAATTTATTCAGAATCGCTACGTGATGGGTGCCTATCGGACCGACAGTAAGCGCAGGATCCGGAGGCAGGAAGGGATTGAAATCAGGATCGCGCGGCCCCCCTGGCAAAGAAACGGCACCGCCACCCTTGGCGGCATCCTTGGCGGCAAGTGCGGCCACCCAGCGCACCACGAAGGGCAAATCGCCATCCTGAATCACAATCTGCTCTGCCACAATAGGCAGCAACACGCCCGAAGCCTGAGCCTGCTCGCTGCGCAGCCGAACCTCCTGCATGAACGCCGAATCCATGGCACTGTTCTCCTGAAAAAATGATTTTGGAACGCCCCGGCCATTGTAGGCGGGAACATCTGCAATTTATGCGGTAAATTAGCTGTATTAAAGGCGCGCTATCATGACAACCCATCCATTTCTATCCTTTGGCAGACTTGCATTCGTCACTGCCACGCTATGCCTGCTCACGGCCTGTGCCAGTATGACCAGCGTCCCGCCAGGCACACCCGTTCAACAGGTTTTGGCACAATTTGGCCAAGCCAGCTATACCTGCACAAATAGGGATGGCAGCGAACGCATGATCTGGAGCCAGCAGCCCTACGGACAATATGCATGGGGCACCAACGTGAATGCGACAGGCAATATCGAAGGCATTGTGCCCATCCTGACTGACGAGCATTTTGACGTACTTAGCTCAGGCAGCTGGACGCCCGATCAGGTTCGCTGTGAATTTGGCCGGCCTGCCATTATCGATACCGTGGGCCTGCCCAGTTCTCGGGAAATCGTCTGGAGCTATCGCTACAAACAAAGCCACGTATGGAATTCCTTGATGTATGTGCACTTCGGTACGGATGGGCAGACAGTCACGCGTTTTTATCCTGGACCCGATCCTATGTATGATCGAAACGACATGAGGATACCGTTCTAGGTCTCGGCTCGCGATGCAAGACCTGAACGATCTGTATTATTACGTCCAAGTGCTTGATCACGGTGGCTTTGCTCCAGCCGGGCGCGCGCTGGGCATACCAAAATCCAAACTGAGCCGCCGGATTGCCGCACTGGAAACGCGGCTTGGCGTACGTTTGATCCAACGATCCACCCGGCGTTTTTCCGTCACTGAAATAGGCCAGACGTACTACTCCCATTGCAAGGCGATGCTGGTAGAGGCCCAGGCCGCCCAGGAGGCGATAGATGTCATCCACACTGATCCTCAAGGGATTGTGCGCATAACCTGCCCCGTGGCGCTGCTTCATACCAATGTAGAAGGCATGTTGGTCGATTTCATGGTCGACAATCCACGCGTCACCATACACCTGGAGGCCACCAACCGTCGAGTCGATCCGGTTGGTGAAGGAATTGATATCGCACTACGGGTGCGTCCACCGCCTATCGAGGACAGCGATCTGGTTATGCGCATTCTGGCAAACCGCAGCCAACGCTTAGTCGCCAGTCCGGCATTGATTACCCGCCTGGGTTTACCCAAAATACCTGACGATCTGGCCGATTGGCCTAGCCTTGCACATGGCGATCCCCAAGGAAATCACACCTGGGACCTGATCGGACCTAAAAGCGAGCAAATCACGCTGCGCCATACGCCGCGCATGGTCACCAATGATATGGCGGCCTTGCACAGCGCAGCGCTGGGCGGCTTGGGCGCTGTGCAACTACCGGTCATGATGATACGCGCCACACTCGCCCAAGGCGCCCTGGTCAATCTATTGCCCGGTTGGGCACCCAGGACAGATATTGTCCATGCTGTATTTCCATCCCGACGTGGACTACTGCCATCCGTACGAGCACTGGTCGACTATCTGGCCGAGGGCTTTGACGCCCTGGACGAAGATTAATCAAGACAAGCTCAACTCAGGTATGGAATTCTGATCAGCCCGCATGGAGAGTGGCGCGGCCATGTGGCTCATCCAGCAACAATATGGGTCCCACGGGCACGATCCCGTTGGGGTTGATCGTGCCATGGCTGCGATAATAGTGTTCCTTGATATGCTGCAGATTCAAGGTCGCAGCAATACCCGGCCATTGGTATAGCTCACGGGTATAGGCCCACAGATTAGGATAGTCCACCAGCGCTCGGATATTGCACTTGAAATGACCATGGTAGACCGCATCAAAACGGATCAGCGTGGTAAACAGCCGCCAGTCCGCCTCGGTAATGCGCTCGCCCACCAAATAGCGGTGCGTTGCAAGGCGCGCTTCAAGCTCGTCAAGGGATTCAAATAGTGCATTGACCTCACGCTCGTAGACCTTTTGGTCTGTCGCAAAACCGGCCTTGTAGACACCATTGTTGATGCGGTCGTAAACCCGCGCGTTCACGGCATCAATCCGTGGCAAAAACTGCGCCGGAGCATAATCCCCGGCTTTGGCGCCCACACCATCAAATGCGGAATTGAACATCCTGATAATCTCGGCAGATTCATTGTTCACAATCACGCCCTTCTGCAGATCCCACAACAGAGGCACGGTGACCCGACCGCTATAGTCTGGCTGCGCACGGCGATAAATCTCATAGAGATAGGGGGCGCCCATGATTGGATCGGCCACAACGCCAGGTGCCGGATCGAAGGTCCAGCCATTTTCCCCCATATAGGGGTTGACGACCGACACGCTGATCAAGTCCTCTAGTCCCTTGAGGGTACGGAAAATCAAAGTCCGATGCGCCCAAGGACAGGCCAGTGAGACGACTAAGTGGTAGCGCCCCGCCTGCGCGGCAAACCCACCTTCGCCGCTGGGTCCGGGTTGACCATCTGGCGTAATCCAGTTGCGAAACTGTGTATCCGTGCGCACAAAGCTGCCACCGGTGGCGCTCGTGTCATACCATTGATCGACCCACTCACCCTTGACCAGTAATCCCACTGTCCTATCCTCTTAAATATTAAGTCTTAGCTAGAATATTCAGTCTTAGCTAGATTGTTGCGCTGGCTCGCGAATCTCGCTAAACAGCTTATTAGCGACCTCAGCGATATGTGCACCTTGGAAGCGCGCACCCGCCAGCTCGTTTTCAGAAGGCTGACGCGAGCCGTCACCCCCTGCGAGTGTGCTGGCGCCGTAAGGGCTGCCACCAGTGACTTCATCCAAGCGCATCTGACCCTGGAAACTATAAGGCAGACCGACAGTGATGAGTCCAAAGTGCATAAGATTAGTCAGGATCGAGAACAGCGTCATTTCCTGGCCACCATGCTGCGTGGCGGTCGATGTGAATGCGCCGCCGACCTTGCCGTTCAATGCACCACTTGCCCAGAGGCCACCAGCCTGATCGAGGAAGTTTGCCATCTGCGAACTCATACGCCCAAAACGCGTCCCCGTCCCCACAATAATGGCATCATACTGCGCCAGGTCCTCGACTTTGGCAATCGGTGCGCTTTGGTCAAGTTTGTAGTGCGAAGCGCGGGCAATCGATTCGGGCACCAGTTCGGGCACACGTTTGATGTCTACCGTCGCGCCGGCTTCGCGGGCACCTTGAGCAATCGCTTTTGCCATCGTTTCGATATGACCGTAAGCGGAGTAATAAAGGACGAGAACCTTTGCCATGATGTATATAGCTCCTAGTGTGAAGTGGTGTGGAATTGAATCATTAAACTAATTTTAAATCAGCAACGATGATATCGATAGATCATGAATAAGCACTCAGAATCCTATTTATAGAACGATATACAATTCAAATGGCTTGACCATGAAGTCGCTACAGGGTTTCTAATGCATTCAATAAAGGAAACTCGCCATGAATACTCCCCTCCAAGCAGAAATCGATTCTCCGTGCTGCGATCACAGCCCGCCCACGCCCGAGCCCTCTAGCACCAAGTCCTCAAAACCAGACGGACCTGCGACAGCCTATCGCATCGCGACGATGGATTGCTCCGCCGAAGAGTCCGAGATCCGTCGCGCGCTCGAACCCATCCCTGGCATCCGTAGCCTAAGCTTTCGGCTGAGCGCACGAATGCTGCTCATCCACGCTCCGGTAGACGTGCTCCCATCGGCACTGGCTGCGATACGCAAGATTGGTTTTGATCCCCAGGAGGTAAGGAACCAGAGCAACAACACGAGCACCTCTGGCGAACACAATAGCAGCAATCATGGACACAATTTTTCAGGCGGTATCGGGCGCCTGACCCTCGCGCTTGTCCTGGCCTTCTGCGCAGAGGGTTTGTCCTTTTTTTCTCCGGATACTTTGTTCTGGCAGGCTGCTGGCATGGCGATCGCCGCCATTGGGATCGGCTTGGCTGGGATCGATACCTATACCAAAGGATTTTTTGCCCTCAGGCATGGGCGACTCAACATCAACGCTCTAATGAGCGTCGCAGTCACCGGTGCATTTCTAATCGGACAATGGGCCGAAGCCGCCATGGTCATGGCCTTGTATGCCATCGCCGAATTGATAGAAGCCCGCGCCGTAGACCGAGCCCGTCACGCCATCGAGGGTCTCCTCGATCTCGCTCCACAAATTGCCGAAACCCGCCAAGCCGATGGCACCTGGCATATGATGGCGGCCAAAGACGTATCCATCGGGACGATCGTGCGACTCAAACCAGGCGAGCGGGTCGCGCTTGACGGCATTATTACGGCAGGTACAAGCACAATCAATCAGGCTCCGGTCACCGGCGAGAGTATCCCTGTTGAAAAAACCATCGGTGATCCGGTGTTTGCAGGCACCATCAACGCGTCCGGTTCGGTACAGTTCAGCGTAACCGCTATCGCGAGCGACTCCACGCTGACGCGTATTATTCATGCGGTAGAGCAAGCACAAGGTAGTCGGGCGCCGACACAACGCTTCGTCGATAGATTTGCTGCCATCTACACACCAATTGTGTTTATCATCGCCCTGGCCGTGGCACTGGGAGGTCCACTGGTTTTTGACTGGACATGGCTACAAGCCGTGTATAAGGCATTGGTCTTGCTGGTCATCGCCTGCCCCTGCGCACTCGTTATCTCTACACCCGTCACGGTGGTCAGCGGTCTGGCTGCAGCGGCACGACTAGGCATTCTGATCAAGGGGGGTACCTATCTGGAAGACGCCCGTAAATTGCGCGCCATCGCGCTGGATAAAACCGGCACCATCACCTTAGGCAAGCCCAAGCTTATCGAATGGAAAATGATTGACCCGCGCTTCTCGACACAACAAGTGGCGACGATCGCCGCCAGCCTGGCCAGCCACTCGGACCATCCCGTATCCAACGCTATCGCAGCGGGCTTGCAACTCACTGCACACGATATCGATGATGTAGAGGCCTTGGTCGGTCGCGGCATCAAAGGTAGCGTGGCGGGTGTGAGCTATGTGCTGGCCAACCACCGTTTAATCGAGGAACGCGCACAATGCAGCCCAGAGCTCGAAGCAGTCCTTCACCAGCACGAACAAGCGGGAAGGACCGTTACGTTACTCGCCTGCGACGAGGCCGTCCTGGCTGTTTTTGCGGTTGCCGACACGATCAAGGCTTCCGCGCAGGCGGCGATCGCAGAGCTGAAGTCCTTGGGCGTTACCCCCGTGATGCTTACGGGCGATAATAAGGCGACGGCCCAAAGCATCAGCCACCAAGCAGGTATCGATGATGTCCGCAGTGAGCTATTACCCCAGGACAAGCTAATCGCCATCCAAGAGATGCAGCAACACTATGGCCGCACGGGGATGACGGGTGACGGCATCAATGATGCGCCCGCTCTGGCACAGGCAGATATTGGCTTTGCCATGGGTGCGGCCGGCACAGATATCGCAAGAGAAGCCGCCGACATTATCGTTATGAACGATGACTTGCACAGCATTGCCAAGACCGTGCGCCTGTCCCAAAAAACTCATACCGTTCTCTGGCAGAACATCGCCCTGGCAATTGGCATTAAAGTCGTATTTTTTTATCTCGCGGTATTCCAGGATGCGAGCATGTGGATGGCTGTGTTTGCCGATATGGGTGCGAGCCTGCTGGTCGTGGCCAATGGCCTGCGCTTATTGCGCACCCGGGTGTGACATCAGGCATCATCAATATCGTTACGACAAGCAGATTCATCCACAATGATATCAACGGTACAGACCTTGTTTCGTCCTGTGCGCTTAGCCTGATACAAGGCCTGATCCGCCCGCCCCAGCAGGCACTCCAGCGTCATGACCTCGCCACCCATCTGCGCCACGCCTACCGAGGTGGTATAGCGTATGGTCTCGCCCGTATCCGTCACCACAGCACTTTGCTCTACTAACTTCCGTAGGCGCTCGCCGATCTGGAGCGCTGCGGTGAGATCCGTATCCGGTAACAGCACGACAAACTCTTCACCGCCGTATCGGGCTGCAATATCCGGCTCGCGCTTATGGGCGAGCAATAGCGCACTCAAGGTCTGGAGCACCACGTCCCCCATCTTGTGGCCGTAAGTATCATTCACACGCTTAAAGTGGTCGAGATCGAGCATTAGCGCCGACAATGGACGCTTATATCGATGCGCCCTTACCTGCTCAGTCTGGCCGCGCTCTAGGAGGTAGCGGCGATTGGCCAAGCCAGTTAAAGGATCCCGCTGTGCCTGCTCTTGGAGTGTGTTGGTCAGTACGATGTGTTCGGTAACATTATGCCCGATGCTGACAATTCCGCTCACAGCGCCATCCTCGTCGATTAAAGCTTGGGCATGCCAATCGATATGACTGAGTCCCTGGGTGGTGTCGCTGCTACGACTATAGTGGGCGGTGAATGGGGGAATGGCTAGCTGCCGCAATATGGCGTCATCCATGCACTGCTTGATCAGCGCTGGATGATCGTCACAGCGTTGTCCAATCAGATCTGAGGGCATCAATCCAAACAATGCACAGAACGCGGGATTGGAATAGGTGAAGCAGCCATTCTTATCGAGCTTAAATACGAGGTCCTTGGTGCCATCGACAATCAATCGATAATCCTGATCTTTAGCCCGAAGCGCCCGATATGCCTCGCGAGCCTTAATATCAAAAACACGCTGGCGACGCTGGAAGATCGCCAACGCGGTGGTGCTTAGTAGGGCAATCAGGCCAAAGAGCAGCCCCTGCGCCAGGGTCCGACGCCGCCAGATTGTAAACACCTGATCAATATTGCGTCCAACCGCCACAACGAGTGTCTTATCCATATCCAGGCTGGAGTCGTACACCGTGTTGAAAACGATAATCTGATCGCCTGACCGGCCTCTGGTGAGGCCATGTTGAGTCGATACGAGCTCACCACTTGTTTGGTGGCGACTAAAAAGCGTATCACCCTGGCTTAGGGTGGCGCCTGCCACCTGGCTCATATCGCTGCCAGCAATATTTTGATGATCAGGTCGACTTAAAAAAAGCGGTCCATCAGAATGCAACAGGGACGCCCACATATCAGGCGCATAGAGCACGGACTGCATGAGCGTCTCAAAATACTGATTGTCCAGCGCAGCATATACCAGGCCGTGGAACTCGCCATCACGCCCCAGGACAGCACGCGACAGATTAATGGAGTAGATACCCTCAGTACTCTGGTATGGCCTGGATACATATAGCATATCGGCGACTGGCTGGGACTTGACCCTCTGAAAGTAATTACGCCCCCCCAGGTTCATACCGACATATGCGTCTCGATTTGAGACCAATAAATTACCGTGCTCATCGAGCATGCCCATTGCGCTAACACCGGGCAGTGCGTTAGCAATAGCGCTCATAAACGGGGTCCGTACATCCCAATCCAGATTGGATACCTCACCAACCATTGTCTTAAGTGTCAGTTTGCCACTGACCAGATGTAAACCCATATTCTGAGCAATGACACGCGCCTGTACAGATAACCTATTTTGCTCACGCGAGTACGTAATCGTCCATGAAGAATTCATTTTGACGCCCCCCGGTCAAATTTAAGCCGCGCTGAGGCGATTAAAATCCCCTTGGTAGTCAACCCTTTCGATTTCGCGCGGCACGCCAGCTATTATCAAGGCATAAAAAAGAGACAAAAAGAAGGGCAGAACGCCCTTGCGGGCAATCATACGCAGCAGCCACTTCATATTAAAGCCCACCGCGCACAGCACCGCATGAATGGCATCTCCAATCTGACCTTTT
>JAHTBO010000008.1 GCA_019166125.1 Alcaligenaceae bacterium CGII-47 | reverse complement strand
ATCGGCTATCGTGGACTTCTTGGGCACGACATATCCTTTGGCACGAAACTGCTTCTTCCAGTTGTACAAAGTCGCCTCTGAGACCCCGATTTCCTGGCTTAGGCTGGCCACCGTCCGATTATGCGGCGGCATCAGTTTCCTGACTGTCTGTTCTTTGAATTCCGGGCTGTAGCTGGGCACTTCTTCACTCCGATCGCTCCCTCAAATATTAACGAAAAACGAGCGGACATCTATTGTGACAGAGGGGGCCTTTTAGGTGACAGAAATGTCGATGTCCTGATCACGGATGTGCACCTGCCCGGAATGGATGGGATCGAATTTGCCCGAATGGTCCGACAGGCTAAGCCCTCTTTGCCAGTCGTTTTCGTCTCTGGTTATGCTGCTGAGGTGGCCCGCTGCTCAGTGCCTGGCTCGGTGTTAATCACCAAACCCTACTCCCGCGAGCGGCTCGCGAGTGGAATCAAACAAGTGTTGGAGTGGTCGGCATCGTAAAAGTAAATCGGACACCGAATGGGCCCGATGCGACCGTTATGTTGCCGCGATGTGATTTTGCAATTTCCGACACGATAAAAAGGCCCAATCCAAGCCCTTCTTCGTGGATCGATTTATCGGCCCTGTAGCCATTTAGAAAATAGATCGAATATTGCTACAACTTGGACCTAAGCCGCTGTCTCGATCAGCTTTTAGAGGTAAACCCCGAAAAAGCACTGTGTTTTGCGCTTCTCAGCTGTCCGCTGCCCGCAAGCTTCCGCCCGAGGGCGTCGAGTTCTCGCCCAATACCTTGCCGTTCACGGTTTGCCCATAAAGATCAGATGGGTCGTCGTGGTACTTCTTTCGGGTTTCTTCCAAAGAGCCTTTATGGCGAGGGTCTTGTGGCCGCTCATGGCTGTTCATGTAAAGGGCCACATCCCAGGACTGTTGATCCGTTAGCGAGCCGCCTTTACCTAGCGGCATATTGGCCTTGATGAATGCCGCTGCTGTTGAGACACTGTGCATTCCCGCGCCCCAGTTGAAAGACTCGTCGCCCCACAAGGGTGGGAAAACCATTTTGCCTTGCGCGCTCTGCCCCTGACCTTCAGCACCATGGCATAGAGCACAATTTTGAGTGAATACGGCTTTTCCGCGAACGTAATCCGGTTTCTGAGCCGGTTTCGCCAGGCGCGGATACCCTTGACCTTCGAGTTTGAC
The DNA here is from genome assembly GCA_019166125.1 of Alcaligenaceae bacterium CGII-47. Taxonomy (GTDB): domain Bacteria; phylum Pseudomonadota; class Gammaproteobacteria; order Burkholderiales; family Burkholderiaceae_B; genus Castellaniella. The sequence goes on along the minus strand of JAHTBO010000008.1, from coordinate 193,268 downwards.
GCCCGTTGGCGCTTGCTGGGCCATCCAATACATATAGCTTTCCAACGCCACGATGGTCTCGCTGTCTGCGGGTGGGGCTGCGCCATTCATACTATATTGGAAGCAGCCTTGCGGACGCTCGGCAAGCGTATTGACATGCCCGTTCTTGGAACGAAAGGCCGGATACAACACATATGCCGCCCATAGAGGCGAGGCATCTGGACGACGCCCGGCATCAAGGTGGCAGTTGACGCAATTTAGCGAGTTGCCGACATAGTCTTTGGCGTATTGTCCGGTCTGCATGAAGATGTCTTGCCCTTTCTTTACGATCTGTCCGAATTCTTCGTCGGGTATGGACGTAGCGGGTGGAGGCGTGAATGTCTTGTTGCCCGGCTTTGCCGGTGCGATCGGCGTGCCGCCTTCCGGCACAGGAGGTTGGGACTGGGCAGTGGCCGTACAAGGGAGGCTTAGCATAGACAGCGCAAATGCTGTCTCGAGCAGGCGCATGGATATGGGTTTCATTATTTTGCTCCTTGCGATGCTGGCGCAGCTGCTGCCGCCTGGCCCTTCGCGGAATCGGGCAGACCCGAAAAATAACTGGCGACGGCTGTAATTTGCGCCTCGTTCATGCGGCTTGCGATATCGCCCATGAGAGACAACGGCCCTGGCGCGCGTTTTTCCTCTTTCCAGGCCTTGAGCTGTTCTTGGATGTAATTGAAGGAAAGACCTGCGAGGGCGGGAAAATGCTGGCCAACTCCGATGCCACCCGGGCCGTGGCATTGTATACACGCCGGTATATTGTTATCCCAGTCGCCGCGATTAGCTACCCATGCGCCCAAGGCATCTTTGTCGGGGTAGGTCTGTACTTGCGCAGCCAATGCCTTGGCATCAAAAGTTTTGGGCAGCTGTGAGTAATAGGCGGCCAGTGCCTCGACCTGCGCAGGATCAAGCGTTCTGGCGATAGGCTCCATGATAGGATTGTGTCGGGAACCCTTCGCAAAGTCCAGCAATTGGATCGCTAGATAAGCCGCTCCTTGTCCGGCCAGATAGGGAAAGCCAGCAGCCGCCATGCCCTCGCCTTGCGCGCCATGGCAGGTAGCACAGGCCACCACGCCTTCGGCACCCAAGGTGGCGATAGTCTGTCCCTCGGACACGGCGTCGGCTGCGGCAGGTTCTGCAACGGCTACCGCACCAATAAAGAAAAATATTGGCGCCAGGCCATGTCGAAGAGAAGCCGCGTAAGCCATTGATATCTCCTGCTTGCGATGCGAGCCATCAGGCATTGGTGGCCCTGCTCATTATTGTTTGCCCGAGGCCTACTGCATTAGGATGTGCCGCATTTTCAAAGTTTAGGGGTTGAGGGATCGGCTTGCAAGCCATGCTTCTATAAGACATTTGGCTGGCTTTGGCTCTAATTATGATCGGCTCGTGGACTCCTGCTTGTCTAGGATATCTAGCAGAGCATACTTTTCGCGGTCGATTTCTCCGCGCGTTCGTACGCCAAGGCGGCGCAAAACGGGCAAAGGGGGGCACCAGCCCTGCAAGCCGTGTTGCAGCAGGAATACCAACACGCCGCCAGTCAGGAACAACCAGTTGCGGTTGACCTTCGTTCCGAGGACAAGGCCTGTGAGGGCAAGAGTGGAGGCGTTGACCTCCAGCAAACGCTCCACGTCCCATTCGCGGTCCAGTTCCCCTAATCGAGTACGTATCGCAGCGGCGCTGCGGCTCGCATAGAGTTCAACACTGCTGTCGATTCGGCGGTCGATTTCTTCGTTGAGGTGTTCTGAGGTGGAACGGCGAACGCGATCCGCGCTTGGCGGCAAAATTTGGTCGGGAAGCGCCATCTTGCTCTCCTTTCGGACGTGGTAAGGTCCAGCTGGCCTGCAAGTGACGGGCCCGCCGAGAGCTTAGCGCCGGAACTTCCTTCAAGAGAGTGTGTTGTGGCTGGTAGAGCCGTAAAGCGGTACTTCTACCACAGGTACGCGTCTTGCAGCCAGCGATGCCACTCCAATGGACGTGGAGCGCGGCGAACTCAACAGGGTAACCAAAAAAATATGTAATGGCGATCCCTCGGATGATGTAGGCCGCGTACGTTCATGAGGCCGGCGGCATCGAGCGCATCAAGCTGAACAGCTAACGGTTTCTCGACCGGGACCGACCGATGCGCTCGTTCGCATGGAGGCCACGGCCGTCAACCATATTGATTCATTCGTGCGTTCTGGCGTGTATCAGACGCCGACACTGTTTCCTTTCATCATTGGACGCGATCTCGCGAGAACCGTTGTGGAGATAGGGTCGGGCGTCTCGTCCCACATGATCGGCGATCGGGTCTGGTGTAACAGCTTGGTTACGCCGGCCGCCAGAGTGCTTTTGTCGAACTTGCTGTCGTGTCCTCGGACCGTTGTATCCGTTGCCGTCCGACATGTATCGCGCAGCCTTCAGCAGCGCACAGGAACTTCGTGACGCGATTCGTCAATTTATCAACGCACATAATACCTACCGCGCAAAGCCGTTTCGCTGGACCAAGAGCATCGAAGTCATTTTTGCAAAGTTTGAACGCGCTAAACAAAGCGTCGGCGATGGGCATCGAAATTAACCAAACGTGACACTAGGAAGCTTACTTCCTCGCATGCGAGATTAGTGGTTAGGCCCCGTGCGAGCCGTAGGAAGGTATCGATTTCTTAGCAGTGAATCGATGGTAAGTTAATCTCGAAAACATTTGCTTGAATAGTGGAGCTGGCGTGTATCGTGCCGCCATGAGCCTCGACAATCGACCTCGCTATCGCCAAGCCAAGACCCGCTCCCTCTCCGCTGCGTTGACGTGAGGCGTCAGTTCGATAGAACCTTTCAAAGATACGATCTATGTGTTCGGCGGGAATAATGGGTCCAGGATTCTCGACGCGCACTGTCGCTGTGTTCGGCCCTGTCTCAAGTGTGACGCTGACTGCATTCCTAACCGGCGTATAGCGAATAGCGTTCGATAATAAATTGCTCAACGCTCGGCGGAGCATCAGCCTGTCCCCTAGGATGCAAACCTGCTCGCCGATGACCTCTAAGTCCACCTGGCGCTCTTCGGCCCAAGCGCCAAAGTAGTCGAAAAGGATACGTATCTCGGACTCGAGCTCGATCTTGACGAGTTCCGGTTTAAGCAAGTTATTGTCCGCTTGCGCCAGAAACAGCATATCGCCGACCATTTTGGCCATGCGCTCATACTCTTCCAGGTTGGAATACAGAATTTCGCGGTACTGTTCCATAGTCCTGGACTGGGACAACGCCACCTCGGTCTGAGTCTTTAGGTTTGTAATGGGGGTACGAAGCTCGTGCGCAATATCGCCCGAAAAATCGGACAAACGACGAAAGACAGCCTCAAGTCGATCAAGCATTCCATTAAAAGAAGTGGCGAGCTCTATCAGTTCAGCAGGAACGGCTTCTGGCTGCAACCTTATATGCAGCTGATCGGATCTGATCTTTCGGATTTCGCGGCTGATGCGCCGTATCGGTGCATGGCCTTGATGCACCGCGAGCCAAGTGGCCAGAATCGCAATCAGGCAGGCGGCGACCGTGATGATTCGAAGGTAGGTTCGGAAGCTTTGCAAATAATGCAGGTGAAAGTTGATGCCGGTCGCTACAGCGATAGTCAGCTTGCTCGATCCGGGCACGTTGTCAACTGCGGTTCGTAGCACGGCCCCTCGGAATGTCGCCCCGTGGTCTTTCCATATGCCAACTGTTTCAATCGTGATGCTTTCCACAGGTCGAGCAATTCTGGCAAACCTATCCAGGTTCGATCCTGGCGAAGCATAAATCTGGACGCCAGCATCCGAGGAAATACGATATTGAGCGTTATGGTGACCTGACACGGCATTGGCAAACCGCTCGTTCAATTCGTTAGGCGCAATGTTGGGTGGTAGCGTTGCCAGTGTGTGTTTCAACGCCTGGACGACGGCATTGAGCTCGTCCACGTCTTGTTGGACAAAATGATCGTTAATCGATCGTTCCACGATCCAGCCAAATGTGAGCAGGACGACTGTTATGACTGCTCCGATAGAGACAGTGAGTCGTACAGCCAGGGACGCTGGACGTCGTTTCATTTACTAGACCGCATTCGTTACATCGAGCATGTATCCCATGCCGCGCACCGTATGGATAAGCTTAGGATCATAATCGTCATCGATTTTGGCCCGTAGGCGCCGGATCGCCACATCGATGACATTGGTGTCGCTGTCAAAGTTCATGTCCCAAACCTGAGAAGCGATCAAGGAACGCGGCAACACTTCACCTTGCCGGCGTACCAAAAGCTCCAACAGGGCGAATTCCTTGTTCGTCAGATTAATGCGTACGTTCTGCCGCTGCGCCCGACGCCTCGGAATGTCGAGCACAAGATCTGCTATCTGTAGCTGGTCTTGGAAGGCAGGGGCAGAACCTCGTCGCAACAAAGTGCGCACCCGTGCCAGAAGCTCTGAAAATGCGAAGGGTTTTACCAAGTAATCGTCTGCGCCCAGTTCCAGCCCCTTGACCCGATCCTCCACGCTATCTCGGGCAGTTAGAAAGAGGACTGGCGTTGACGACTTAGCATCGCGCAATGCTTGGACGATGCGCCATCCATCCACGTCCGGCAGCATGACGTCCAGGATAATCAGATCGTACGAACCCGTCAGGGCCAGATGGTGGCCATCCAAACCGGTGCGCGCGAGATCCACGACGAAGCCTGACTCCGCGAGTCCTTGGCGTACATAATTGCCCGTTTTGATCTCGTCTTCGACCACGAGCAACTTCATGGGATTACTCCTGTAAGCCCCTTGGGGCTATAGAAAAAATGGTCTCTCCAACTGATCTTGGATTATTGAACTGTAGTGCGATGGCCCTGACACCAACATGACGCTAGGATTACAAAATTGTAATTCGAGCCCACAGTCGTTGCGCACAAAACGCAGATCGCATGAAGATGGCGACATTTAGGAGCAAATTGCTGCGCTCACGGCATTCGAATTGCTAAGTAAAGCCGTGGGCTTGTACTGCGGGCCACATGATAACCACACTCAACCTCGTTGGAGATCAATATGCCTCATGAAAAATTTCAATCCTGCATCGACGCTTGTTATGCATGCGCCACAGAGTGCGACCACTGTGCTGCTTCGTGTCTTGCGGAACAAGACGTCAAAAGCATGGCGCGCTGCATAAAGCTGGATATGGATTGCGCACAAATTTGTCGCTTGGCGGCCAGTTACATGGCCAGAGGCAGTGAATTCGCCCAGGCACTTTGTCGCCTGTGTGCCGATGTTTGCCAAGCGTGCGGAGATGAATGCGCCAAGCATCAAATGGATCATTGCCAGCGTTGCGCCGAGGCTTGCCGCAAGTGTGCCGAAGAGTGCAGGCGGATGGCGCAAACGGCTTAAGCAGCCCGACAGAACTTCTGCTCTATAGAATGGGCAAACGATCAATCAGGGCCAGCGTGTAGCAATGCACCTGGCCTTTTAAGCTTTGCGCTTCGGACTGTAGCCCGCCTCGCGGATCGCCAGTTCTGCGGCCCCTGCGTCGCAAACGCCTTCCACGCGCACGGCATGCTGGGGCAAGTCAATAGCAACAACAGCGTCCGGCGCAGCCTTCTTGACGGCCGCACTGATAGCACCGACGCAGTGCCCACAGGTCATATCGTTCACTTCAAACTGAAGCATTGCTTTCCTCTCTTCGTTACTCATCAAATCGAATAACTGCAAGTTAAACGTTCCCATAATGGCAATGTCAACCGATACGGTGCTTTTTGCCGCCCGTTGTAAAGGAAAAGCATTTTGTCTCAGGCAGGATGGTGCCAGTGAAGCAAGCGAGCCCTTTGTACATAAGGCAACAAATCTCTTGCTTCCCGAGCCCTTTCTCCAGAGATGACGGAGATGTAATGCTCAGGCAATCAGCCTGACAGCAAGGAATCGGTACAGTAGGCTCATCACTGGATTCGTGCATGAAGCGCTAGCGAATTCAGTTGCAAGGAGAGCCGAAAATGAAATGCGATATGAAGACAATGCTCAAAGCCGGTCTTGGGCTAGCCGTGGTGATTGCTGCGACCTATGCAGCGTTGCCTGCTGCCCGGGAATGGATTACCGCAGTAAGCCCGTTCTTATTCTTCTTGATCTGTCCGCTGATGATGGTTTTCATGATGAAAGGCATGCAGTCGTGCCACAACGATAACGATCCAAAGAAGAGTGAATCCGCGCAAATGCCAAGGCCGGAAGGGTCTAATACCGAGGACCATCCACGTCCACTAGAGCACAAGAAAGCGCTTTGATGCTTGAGTAGGCCATGGGAATCAATTTCACACGAATAGCTGTTCTTGCGCTGGCCGTAATTGGGCTGCTGGCTGTATTGGCGTTCGTTTTTATGGGCGTCATGATGTTCTGGATGATGAGTAGTTGAAGTGAAATTTATCCGTTTATTGATCGCTATGCTTGTGTTGACACTGGCGTGGCTACCTGGCGTTAGCTCCGCACAACCTGCCGAAGTACCGGCCAGCTCCACGACTATTACGGCGTCGGTCGCTGCTTTTTCGACCAACTAGAACCAATGTCCACCACATTACAAAAATGTAATTTCCAGGTCATCGATGCGACAGATGCACTTCGTTAAAGTGCGAATAATCGCTCAATGTTTTGGTCAGTTTCAAGGCTGGGCGACGAAATTACGTAATTAACAGGATATGCCCTCGTGAAACGCCCAACTACGCTAGCCGTTCCTCTCCCAGTCTTACCCCGTCGCCGTTTTGTCCAAGGCCTTGCGGCCGGTGGCGTACTGCTGGGCCTCTCGCCATTTGTCCGTGCTGCTGGAATGCAGTCGGACAGAACGAGTACTGGCTCAGCGGCGGTGCTCAGTGGGAGCGAATTCAATCTGGAGATCGGTGAGTCGCCAGTCAATTTCACGGGTAGTCCTCGTATGGCGACGACGGTCAATGGCTCGCTGCCGGCGCCCACATTGCGTTGGCGCGAGGGCGATACCGTCACCATCCGCGTCAAGAATCGCCTGAGCGAAACCACCTCGATCCATTGGCACGGCATCATTTTGCCGTTTCAGATGGACGGAGTGCCCGGGATCAGCTTTACGGGAATCCCGCCGGGCGAAACGTTCACGTATCGGTTCAAAGTGCAGCAAAGCGGCACGTATTGGTATCACTCGCACTCGGGCATGCAGGAGGCCACGGGTGTCTATGGCGCGATCATTATTGATCCGGCGCAAGCCGACCCCATACGGGCCGATCGCGAGTACGTCGTTCAACTCTCGGACTGGACCGACGAAGATCCGATGCGGGTCCTGGCCAAGCTCAAGATGCAAGGCGACTACTACAACTATAACCAGCCCACCGCCGTGGATTTCTTCCAGGATGCGTCTCAGATGGGCGTGAAAGCGGCCATCGACAAGCGCAAAATGTGGAATGAGATGCGCATGAGCCCCACGGACTTAGCCGATCTGTCTGCGAACGTCTTAACCTATCTGATGAACGGCACAACGCCTGCCGGCAACTGGACCGGGCTATTTCGCCCAGGCGAACGTGTTCGGCTGCGCTTTATCAATGGCGCGGCCAACAGCTTCTACGATGTACGTATTCCGGGCCTTCAGTTGACCGTGGTTCAAGCCGATGGTGTAAATGTCGAGCCAGTGACCGTCGATGAGTTCCGGTTCGGGCCCGGGGAAACCTATGATGTTTTGGTGCAGCCCAAAGACGATGCTTACACCGTTTATGCGCAAGCCATGGATCGCACGGGATATGCACGCGGGACGCTGGCCACACGTGCCGGGCTCGAAGCGCCTGTGCCCGCGCTTGATCCTGCGCAATGGCTAACCATGGCGGACATGATGGGTTCAATGGGTGGGGGCATGGCAGGAATGAGCCATGGCGCGGCCAGCCAATCTTCGATGGGCGGCATGGACCATGGTGGCGGTATGGCAGGGATGAACCATGGCAGCATGCAGGGCATGAATCATGCAGGCATGGCTGGCATGGACCACGGCGCGATGTCCGCAGCTGGCGCTAGTGCCCAGGTGCGCCATGCCAGAACGGAGTACGCTGCTAGCACCGATATGCGGGTAGACATGCCGCGTACCAATCTGGATGATCCCGGCATTGGGTTGCGTAATACCGGACGGCGCGTGCTCACGCTCTCGGATCTGCACACCGTGGGCGGTGCGATGGACCCGCGCGGCGCAGAGCGCGAAATCGAGCTGCACCTCACCGGCAACATGGAACGCTATGCCTGGTCCTTCGATGGTGTGGAGTTCGGTAAATCGACGCCGGTTCATTTCCGTTACGGCGAACGCATCAGGGTCATCTTGCACAACGACACCATGATGACGCACCCCATGCATTTGCACGGAATGTGGAGTGAACTGGAAACGCCGGACGGCCAATTCCAGGCCCGGCGCCACACCATCCCGGTGCAGCCCGCTCAGCGTATCAGCTTTCTTGTAACCGCCGATGCGCTTGGGCGCTGGGCCTGGCATTGCCACCTGATGCTGCATATGGATGCGGGGATGTTTCGCGAAGTGGTGGTGGCATGAAGACATTGAACGATACGTTAGGCAGCCTGGTCATGAGCAATCAATTGAAAAAGAAACTCCTTGCCGCAACCATCGCAACAGCAGGGGCGATGCCCGTGTTTGCTTATGCACAGGCGCATGCGGGCCACGCCGGCCACACCCCGTCGCCGCCCACGACAAGCGCGCCGGCGACGGCTTCAGGCATGAATCATGGCTCCGTGGGTATGTCAGGTATGGACCACGGTTCGATGGACATGTCCGGTATGAACCATGGTTCGGAGAAGGCTGCAGCTCAGGGGCATGACGCCATGAGCATGCCTATGAAGCAGGCCGGTCCTGGTAAAAGTGCCCCCGCCATGCCCGGAATGACGCATGGTCAGTCCAATACTAATGCGCCAGCCTCTGAGCAAAATATGGGTGCCATGGACCATGGCGACGGCGAAATGTATCATGGCGATATGCAGATGCAGGGCGGCTCGGCCCCGCCAGATGCCCGCGATCCGGATGCCTATTCGGGTGGCTACGTGCGTAATGCGGGCAAGTACGCACTGCCACCATCAGATGCGCTAATCATGTCGGACATGCACAACTTCGGTTCCGTCAATTTTGACCGACTCGAGTACGTCAGAGTTCGAGGCGAGGAATGGGTGGCCTATGAAGGGGAAGCCTGGTATGGCAGCACCTATAACCGCGCCGTGATCAAGGCTGAAGGCGAAATAGCAAGTGGAAAACTGCAGGAATCCGAGACGCAACTGCTTTGGCGTCATGCGGTTTCAACATTCTGGGATACGGAACTAGGCGTTCGATTCGACCACGGCCAAGACGCACCGAACCGGGAATGGCTGGCATTTGGTGTTAAAGGGCTAGCGCCTTACTGGTCTGAGGTGGACGCCACTGCCTATGTCGGACCCAGCGGACGCACCGCTCTGGGGCTGAAGGCCGAATACGACATTTTGCTGACCCAAAGGCTCTACCTTCAACCGAGCGTCGAAGTGAATTTCTATGGCAAGGACGATGAACGTTGGGGTATCGGCAGCGGCTTGACAGACGGTACCGCAGGCTTGCGCCTCAAGTACGAAGTCAGCCGTCAGTTTGTTCCCTACATTGGCGTTGAATGGTCCAGCAAATTCGGAGAAACGGCGGATTACGCGCGCGCAGCCGGCGACTCCAAGCAGGAAACCCGCTTTGTGGCCGGTTTGAGCTTTCGTTTTTGAAGTCGCCTTTCACCTTTTTACATGGGCGGCTTGAAAAGGCAGCCTGCTAAAGCAAATCTTAAGAGAGTATTGATATGAAAAAAACCCTTTCTATTCTGGCTTTGAGCGTACTTCCGACCCTCGCATTGGCTGCCGGCAACCATGGCGGGGGGCATGGCGCACCGGCGCATGGCATGCCCGGACACGATATGTCCACCATGTCGAATGCACCTTCGCCAACTGGTCAGCCTGGCGATCCGGCTAAAGTTACGCGCACGATTGAACTGACCATGGACGACACCATGCGGTTTACGCCAGGCGACATCCAGGTCCGCGCTGGCGAGGCCGTTCGTTTCTTCATCAAGAATACGGGGAAAATCTCCCATGAAATGGTGATCGGGTCTATTGCCGATCTGAAGGCCCATGCGGCCGAAATGCAGAAAATGCCGGGGATGCAGCATGCAGAACCGAATATGATTACATTGGGCCCAGGTAAGATTGGCGGCTTGGTGTGGCAGTTCGATCAGGCGGGCACCGTCGATTTCGCTTGCCTCATTCCGGGTCACATGGAGGCCGGGATGGTCGGCAAGGTAAAGGTGAGCTGATCTATCACATGTCACAAAGAAAGTTGATCTTTGGGGTGATCGGCGTCGCCATAGTTGGTGTCGCCGCCATCCTTTACAGCGCGATGCGGCATTCAGGCCCGGCATTCATCGACCCTGCGGATCAGTCCCTTGTGGTTCAGGGCAAGGCGATCTATGCGAACAATTGCGCGGCGTGCCATGGCGAGTCCTTGCAAGGGCAGCCGAACTGGCGGGAGCGTATGCCCAATGGCAAGTTACCCGCACCGCCGCACGACAAGACGGGCCATACCTGGCACCATCCCGATGGGATGTTGGTGGATATGGTGAAAAATGGCCTAGTCCCTGGGAAGACAGCGCCTCCAGGCTATGTCAGCGACATGCCCCCGTATCGCGACATCCTCAGCGACAAGGAGATCATTGCGGTACTGACTTATATCAAGAGTAGCTGGCCGCCCAAGGTCCTGGAGGCACAAAAAGAAGTTACTTTACAACGACAGAACTAAGCTGTCCGAGTGTGGTCTTTATCTATGCTATGAATCATTCAAGATTTACATTTTCGCTGAAGCAGGTTTCATGAAATTATGGCTAGCAGCGGCTGCCCTGGCAGCCGCATCATCCTTCGCCCATGCCGCCGGCACGGCCATAACCGTATATCAGGATCCCAATTGCGGTTGCTGCACCGGGTGGATCAAGCATATGCAGGAATCCGGCTTCGACGTTACAGCTATCAAGACGGCCGACATGGCTTCGGTCAAGCAAAAATTGGGCGTGCCACCAAAGCTTGGGTCGTGCCATACGGGCGTGGTAAACGCCACCGGCCAGATCATAGAAGGGCATGTGCCGGCCAAGGCCGTCAACAAGTTGCTCGCTGACTTGTCGATGAAGGGCGTGTCGGCGCCTGGCATGCCGTTGAATGCGCCAGGCATGGGAGACCTGGACGGCAATCTAGTTACTGTGGACTTTAACGGTAAACCGTTTTCCAAGGATTAAAATTTACAGGGACGCCTCGAGCCGCCATACCTACATCTTTTTTGCATCAGAAGTTCAAGCTGGTTTGTGAAGAATTTTTTTGAATTCGGGAGATACAAATGAATATGAAAGTATTGTTGATTGCACCCATTACGGCGCTGTTATTGGGTGTAGGCGGCGCAGGCATGGCAGCGACTACCAGTAGTGATGGCGCTACAGGCACGAAGCATGGATCAGGCATGATGATGGAGAATGGTGCCGGGGCCCAAATGGGCCAGATGAAGCCAAAAAGGATGCAAGATCACGGCATGATGGGCGGCGGTATGATGGAGATGATGGGCAGCTGTCCTATGATGGGCGCTAATAGCGGCGCCAATAGCAAAGTGATGATGCAGATGCATGGCGAGATGATGCGTGCCATGGGCGACATCATGATTAAGTATGCCGACAAGCTTGAGGTGCCGTCATCGCCTCAATAACGAAACTTGAGTTCAGCCCATAGACGTATCAAGAAAGCTATTTCGATGGCTTTGGATGGGCTGCGAGCCACTCATCGAACTTCGCGATTTCTTTTTTCTGGGCTGCGATGATTTCTTTGGCCATCTGTTTCATCTCGGGATCTTGACCTTTTTTCAGCTCTAGCTCGGCCATGTCTACAGCGCCCTCGTGGTGAACCCGCATCATGGCGGCAAAGTCATAATCAATATCACCTGAGGGCTTCATGGCATCCATGCTTTTGCGCATTTCCATCATGGAGCCTCGCATATCCGTAGACATGCCACTCTTGGCGGCTTCCGAATTCATGGCGGGTGGATTCGATTGAGTCGTTGTTGTTTGAGCAGGCGCTGAAAAAGAGATGGCTGCCATGCTGGCTCCCAGTAGCAATGGGAATAAGCGGCGCAACGCGCCGGTGCTCACACGGCGCGCTAGTTTCGATTGAATGTGCATGATCATTTTTCAGGAAAGTGAGTCGGTATTGACGGTACGCTATTCGCCAGCAAGCACGATGCCCTCAAGCCGCTCATACGGCCTTCACCATGGTGGCGGTCGCTCCATCGTTGGCCTGAATTAAACGTTGAATCTAACCCAAACGTTAAGGCTCAAATCAGCATAGTCGGCCTATGGATTTCACACCGACTTGCGCAGTCTCAGGGCGTTGAAAACAACCGAGGCTGAGCTCAAGCTCATCGCCAATGCGGCGAACATGGGTGAAAGCAGCAGGCCCATAAACGGGTACAAGACCCCGGCAGCTAATGGCACGCCCAGTGCGTTATAAATGAATGCGAAGCCTAGGTTTTGCTTCATATTAGCGATTGTTGCGTCCGACAGGTGGCGAGCAATGGAGATCCCACGCAAATCTCCCTTCACTAGGGTGACCTGCGCGCTGTTCATCGCGACGTCGGTTCCTGTACCCATCGCAATGCCGACATCCGCTTTAGCCAGCGCAGGGGCGTCATTAATCCCGTCGCCAGCCATCGCGACAACTCGGCCTTCCGCTTGAAGCTTGCTGACCAAATCCAGCTTGTCGGCCGGCTTCACTTCACCATGAACCTCGTCAATTCGTAATTGTTTCGCCACAGCTTTAGCCGTCGAAACGCCGTCGCCCGTTGCCATGATGACGCGGATTCCAGCCGCCTTGAGGTCCTTGACGGCTTCGGGCGTACTTTTCTTGATCGGGTCAGAGACGGCCAGCAAGCCTGTCAATTGACCGTCTGTTGCTAAATACATGACGCTCGCACCCTTGGTGCGCAACGATTCGGCGGTGCTGGCCAGGATCGTAACGTCAACGCTCTCTTGGTCCATCAGGGCGGTATTGCCCAATGCTAGGGCTTTCCCGTCGACCTGACCACGCACCCCGATACCGCTCCCCGACTCAAAGTCGCTGACTGCACTGAGGTCGAAGCCTCGGTCACGGGCTGCGTTGACAATGGCGTCTGCCAGGGGATGCTCGCTGCCCTGATCAAGGCTTGCCGCCAGACGCAGTACTTCGTCTGCTTCTGTGTCACCGACAGGAATGGCTTGTTCGAACGCGGGCCGGCCTTCCGTCAAAGTACCCGTCTTATCAACGATGAGGGTATCGACTTTGCGAAAGTTCTCGATGGCTGCCGCATCGCGAAACAGCACTCCTTGGGTGGCGCCACGACCGGTGGCCACCATGATGGACATGGGCGTGGCCAAGCCCAGCGCACATGGGCAAGCGATGATCAGCACGGCCACAGCGTTGATCAAGCCGTACACCCAACTCGGTTGCGGGCCAAAGATGCCCCAAATGAATAAGGTGACGATAGCAATGGCTACGACCGCCATAACAAAATAACCCGCGACCTGATCCGCCATGCGTTGCATGGGTGCGCGAGAACGCTGCGCTTGCGCGACGAGTTGGACGATTTGCGAGAGCACTGTGGCTGAGCCGACCTTTTCAGCTTGAATCACTAGCGAGCCGGATGTGTTCATCGTCGCGCCGATCACCTTGTCGCCAGGGCGCTTGCTCACGGGCAGAGGTTCGCCCGTGAGCATGGATTCATCCAGGGAACTGGCACCGTCTTCCACAACCCCATCGACAGGCACTTTCTCGCCGGGGCGCACACGCAAGCGATCACCTTCATGGACATGCGTCAGCGGCACATCTTCCTCTGTACCGTCCTTGTTGATACGGCGGGCTGTTTTGGGTGCGAGTCCCAACAGTGATTTGATTGCAGCCGAAGTTTGCGACCGCGCCCGCAGCTCCAGGATCTGGCCAAACAGGGTCAAGGAAATGATGACTACAGCGGCTTCAAAGTAGACGGCGATCCGGCCCATGGACACGAACGTATCAGGAAAAACCCCTGGGGCCACTGTGGCGACGACGCTATAGATGAATGCAGCGGCTGTACCCAGACCGATGAGCGTCCACATATTGGGGCTGCGGTTGATAACCGACTGCCAGCCCCGGACAAAAAATGGCTGGCCGGCCCACAGTACTACGGGTATCGATAGCACCAGCTCAATCCAAGTTTGGGCGGTCATGTTGAACCAGCCCAACTGGTGACCGAACATGGCCAGCATGGTGACAATGATGGTGAAGGGCAACGTCCACCAGAATCTGCGCGTGAAATCCTTCAATTCTGGATTGTCATCTTCCAGGCTGGGCATCAGCGGCTCAAGCGCCATGCCACACTTCGGACAGCTTCCCGGATGATCCTGTCGAATCTCAGGGTGCATCGGACAGGTATAAATCGTGCCAGGAGCTGTCTGCTCCATGGCCGCTTTGTCCTTGTTTTGTTGGGCGGTGAATTTTTCAGGATCATGCCCGAATGCTTCCAAGCACTTTGCACTGCAAAAATAGACAGGTTTACCCTCACGTTCAAGGTGGTGAGGAGAGTCTTCTGTTACCTGCATACCGCACACGGGATCGGTGAGTTGGGAGTCCGAGTTCGCATGTTTCACGTTGTGCTGATGGGAATGTTCGAACTTGGTCTGTGCCATGGCGATACGCACCTTTCGAAGAGTGGGCAATAAGTCGAGCCCTGTACGGGAAGATATTCTCAGCGCCCAGAGAGAGCGCAACAGGGCAAATTCTATAATGCCATATACCCATGCGTTTCCAGGCATTAACCCGTCTTCTGGCGCATTACATTTTTGTCATGTGGCTCGCCAGGGTGGACATAAGCTATTTCAATCGTAAACGTGATTACTAGCACTGATTAGCCAATAACACAGCATTAAATCAGATCGCCCAACGGGCGATGGTGGCGCTCGCCGCGCGGGCCAGCATTCGCAATCAGTGCATATCGGGCTGTCGTTCCCGTTGCCATGAGTGCGCCGCCCAAAACACCGACTGTACCGCCATCCGTGTCTGCTGCCCTGGCTTTCGCGGCATAAACGGCTTCCTCCCCGCCAGGCGGGTCCCCTCCATATATTCCACGTTCCTGTTCATCAGCCTCGGCCAGCAGTTCAGCACGGCAAGGCGACGAACTCACGGCAACGGCGGCAACCCCGCAGGAACCGTATTACTGCGAACGCCGAAAACCTACGATCAGGCTCGGAATCTTCGGCCCCGGTCAGCAGGAAAACAAACCGGCTTTTGAAGGAACAGGAACATGGAACACGTTAACGACAATGCAGCTTTGGGCTATGACAACATGAACGCAGGGCAAACGCTGTATGTGCGCAGCCCGTCAGGCCGGTATCGTGCCGCGACCGATTCGCACGTATTGGCCGCCGCGCGGATCGCCGCCGAAAGCTTGATCGGTGATCGGGCAGACATGGGAAATCCGAACGCCGTCAAACGGTATTTTCAGGCGAAATTGTCCGGTATGGGGCACGAAGTCGCCGCTGTGCTGTATCTGAACAGCCAGTTTAAGGTGATCCGTTACATGGAAATGAGCCATGGCACGTTGACGCAGGCCAGCGTATACCCCCGCGAAATCGTCAAAACCGCGCTACGCCTGGATGCGGCTGCAATCATCATGGCGCATAACCACCCCAGCGGCATACCTGAACCCAGTGAAGCCGATCTGGCGCTGACTCGGCATTTAAAACATGCTTTGGCGCTGGTTGATGTTCGTTTGCTGGATCACATCATCGTGACAGGGCAGAACACGACTTCGTTAGCGGAACGAGGTCAGGTGTAAGGCTGGGGCTGGGCGGGCGAGAACCCGCCTGCCTGCAAAGTCGCCGTGCTTTGCGGCGCCAAGTTGGACTTGTGCTGCTGCACAAGTAGTTATCCGCTTTTTCCTTTTCAACAAAAGCAACCCGTCCCGGTGTGCCGTGACGGGCATAGCGGCTTGCTGGCGCAATCTGGATACGGGTGCGTAACTACCTTCAATTTAGATCACCAGCTTGGTGATGGTGGCGCTCGCCGCGCGGGCTGTTGCCGGGTTGTGCGTGGTGACACCGCAAGCCTAGTCCTGATAGTTCCATCGCCCTAAAACGCCGACTGTATCACTACGTTCCGGCGCTTCAAGGGGGTGTTCATAAAAGCAGCTACGCGACTTTTACAAACCTTCCCCCTTTCCACTAGTCATTGCGTGATTCAGCACGGCAAGGGCGATGGAACTCACAGGACTGGCGGCAGAACGCGATGGACACAGCGCACAACCCGGCAGCAGAAATCTACAAACGGGCTCAAGAATCTTCAGGCCCGGTCAGCAATCACTACCGCGCCACCGCGCATATTTGAAGGAGCAGCGACATGAACCATTACGAACAAAAGCAGGCAGAACGTAAGGCCAAACTGGAGACACGGGCGCAGCAGGCCGAGACGCAGGCCGCAGCCACCTATGGCCAGGCACGAGAAATGGGCGAGGCCATCCCTTTTGGTCAGCCAATCTTGGTCGGCCACCATAGCGAAGGGCGCGACCGTAAGTACAGGGAGCGGATTCATAACACCTATGGCAAAGCCTTTGATCTACAGAAAAAGGCGGAGCACTACGCCGATAAGGCCGCATCAGTTGGCAAGGGGGGCATATCCAGTGACGATCCGGATGCCATCACCAAACTCACGCGCGAGCTGGAGCAGCTCACCGTGAATCAGGACCGCATGAAGAAAATCAATCAGGTAATCCGTAAGCATAAGGACGATTCAGAGGGTCAACGCGGTGCTTTGCTTGATCTGGGCTACTCGGAAGACAGCGCACAGAAGCTGACCACGCCGGATTATGCAGGGCGTCTGGGTTTCCCGTCGTATGCCTTGACCAACAATAACGCGAATATTCGCCGTATCCAGCAGCGGATCAAACAATTACAGGCCAACCAGGAGCGTGTGCCGGTCAGCGTGCAGGGGACGGGATACGCCTACGCCGAGGACGTGGAAGAAAACCGTGTGATGTTCACGTTCGACGGAAAGCCGGAAAAAGCCACGCGCGAAATTCTAAAACGCCACGGCTTTCGCTGGAGCCCAACGCGCGGCGCATGGATGCGGCAGTTGAATAACGCTGCCATCTGGCAGGCAAAAGCTGTTATGCAGATTCTGAACCAATCAAGCGATAGCTAAACCGCAAGCCCAGGCCGGTTTATCGGTCTGGGCAATTTCTCGGCGAAATTACGCCGAACCACTATCAGGAGCAACAGCATGGCATCAGTCAACAAAGTCATCCTCATCGGCAACTTGGGCCGTGATCCAGAGATCCGCTATAGCGCGGATGGAGCCGCGATCTGCACCGGTTCCGTTGCCACCTCGACCAGCTCGAAAGACAAGGCGACCGGCGAAAAGCGAGAAGAAACCGAATGGCATCGGATCGTGTTCTATAACCGCTTGGCAGAAATTGCCGGTGAGTACCTGCGCCAAGGTAGTGCGGTCTATGTAGAAGGAAGATTGAAGACCAGGAAATGGCAGGATAAGGAAACGGGCGCTGACCGTTACAGTACCGAGATAGTAGCGGAGCAAATGCAGATGCTTGGAGGTCGTGGTAGAGATGGTCAGACCCCGTCAGCTAAGCCTGCAGCGCATAAGACGACAGCAGCCCCTGCATCCACGGCTGGTGGTGCTGTCGTGGCCGATGATATTCCGTTCAATCTGGCCGGTTCGGGACGCAGCTGGATGTGCGTGTAAGTAGGTCAGCCCCGGCTTTAGCCCGGGGCATCAATTAAGACGGGAGAGCAGAATGCCATCCGAACCACGAAACGATTGGGAAAGCGCTGTATATGACGCGTTGAGTGAGCAGGGCAATATGACATGGTCAGATGCTCAGGCGATGATAGAAGCACAGGAAGTACAGAGTAACGACGTGCTGGCGTCTGCCTGGGACGACGGAATGATAGCGTCTCAGACCGTAAAGCTATTGTTAAAAATGTCGGAGTAGCTACCACAGCGCCTGTTGGGTGATGGCGTTGGCATCGCCCAGCGAAGGCGCTTCGAAGGGCTTGGCATCGAAAATATGTTCCGGCGCCAAGCGCAAGAGGCTGCTAGCCTCCTCAGCCGAGCCTGTCAGCCAGCAATCGACATCACTCACTTCGATTGGAATGACTGAGCGCTTGTCTTGGGCAGTGGCTGACTTATTTGGGTCAGGCTTATGCATCCGACGCATCAACGGATGTGCATCGGCATTGATCGTGAGCATCGTGTAGCTTTCCAGTACTTCGCCCGTTGCCGGATCGGTCCAAGTATTCCATAGACCGGCCAGTCCCCAAGGGGTACCGTCTGACCGCCGGAATTGCCACCACTCATTGCGGCCGGTTTCCCAGCAAGGCTCATCGAAAGACATCGCCGGGATAATACAGCGCTGCCAGGGTTGGCGATAGCTTGCCTTGCTGGCCAATTCTTCTGAACGAGCGTTATTTGTTTGATATGTCAGCTTCGCCGACTTGGCAAAGTGTGGGATAAGCGCCCACTGGCCAACTACCAGCTCACGCCCGATGTCGTGCGCTCGGACAAATGGGCCGACAGCACGAGGGTGAACGGCGGCTTCCCATCCTTGAGGCTGGTGCCCGTTTCCAATATGCCAAAATCTCTCAGTTTCGGCCTGGGTCGGTGTCACATAGCGATTGCACATGCTTTATTGTGACAGAACCCATGTCTAGGCTATCAACTGAGTAGGGTTGGTGTCCCATCTTCGATGGGTCCCTGATTGATGACGTTGCCAGTCTTCGATCTGGCTGGCACTTATAAATCCCCAAATTCGCTGTCGCTCATTTGTGGCCTTAAAAGTGCCACACATGACGCACCCTTTCGGGGTTTGCAAATCTTTGCATCATGCGGCTTTGCACGCACTGCCAGAAATACGGTCAGTGCTACGTCTGATGCTACAAAATGGCTGAAAAGCGTGACATAGCTTGAAGACTTGTACTACAGCGGTAGCCTTTATGTATGTAGGCTGCATCGAAATTCCCGAGGGCCATCCGTGATACACCATCCATACGCCAAAAACACATTGGCAGTACGCTATGTTTACGCCGTAATGACCGTAAACGGACATCACCGATACAGCGTCAATGCATCAGTAATACATGCATAGCACTCCATGGAGCTTTCAAAGTTCCATCGCATGCTCGTTCTCACGATTTAGTGTCTGAGCCTCATGTGCCTGCCCAGTTACCGCAGGGCCGACCAGATCATGAGCCAGTCCCTTGTACGGAACCCGATCCACCGCCTTCGGCAGCGCCTGCACATCGTCGGTAAACACGGTAACGGCATGGCGTTCACGCGAAATGCTGACGTAGTACGTATCCTGGCCGGTAGTGCGGCTGAAGCTTTCAGCGTTATAGAACACACGGTCGCAGGTCATGCCTTGGGCGCTGTGTGCTGTGGTGGCGTAGGCGTGATCCAGGTGCAGGGGTGTGTCGGCGGGTAGGTTAATTCGTCGGTCGCCAATTCCCAGCGTGACGGCCTGCGGCGTTACGGCGACGACTTCGCAGCGCTGGCCGTTCACCAGGTCCAGGTCCGCATTGTTGCGCGTGACCCGTACGCGGTCGCCTACAGACAGTTCCGCTTCGTGCGTGTGATAAACGGATAACTTGCTCATCGTCTTGGGCAGGATTTCGATGGGCGTGGCCGCGCGGTCGTGCAGCGGCATGACCGATATGCGGTCGGCGCTGCGCTCACACTCCACAACCCGGTATAGCTCGCCGCGATGCAGACCGCATTTGTAATCCCGCTCGGGCTGAATGATATCGCCCACGGTATAGTATTTTGCGCAGCGGCGCTGCATTTTCGTCGTGTCGTGGCGTGTTAGCAGACGAAAGGCGTGACCCTTCCCGGATAGGCCTCGATGCTGGTGAATCATGGTGTTGATGGTTTTACGGGATGCGTTGGTGCCAGTCACAATCAGCGTTTCAACCTGGTCGGAAGCGGACAGCGCGATGTATTCGCGGGCGATGATGTCGTAACGGGCGGAACTGTCACGCAGCTTTTGCCCGTGCTCGTCTTTTGTGAAGGTGTCGGGAATGCAGGCGACCTGATCGACAAGTGCAAGGGATTGACTGGCCTGACCGGTTGCCGCCAGTTCTACCGCTCGGCGCAGGCGTTCGGACTTCTGGCGCTGGATGTCGCCCATGATGACGGTTTTCATACCGTGCTCTTGCAGTAGCGCGAAGGCGCGGCCTGCTTCAACGGCCTTGGTCTGGGCGGTATCGCCCAAGGTAACGATTTTTGCGCCAGTCGCGTGTATTTTTGTCAGTAGCTTTTCCATCTGACGTACGGGAATCGCCCCGGCTTCATCAATCACCACCACTGTTTTATCACTCATCGTTTCGGTGAAGCGCCGCTTGTCGCTGGCTGTCAGAAATGACGCGACCGTATTGGCGTCAATGCCGTCTTTGCGTAGATTGTTGATCTGGCTCCCATAGGGCGCGAGCGCAACCATGGAATAGCCATGCTCGTTCAGGATGCGCTGGGTACTTTGTAGTGCGAAGGATTTGCCTGTTCCGGCTAAGCCTTGGATACCGACAATCTGGTCGCGGCTGGTAAGCATCAATGCAACGGCATCGCGCTGTCCCGAGGTCAGTGTGGTTCCGTTCAGCATGGGAGTGAGTTGTATCGGTTTCATAATGGCATCCATGCTGTCGCGTCCCGCCTTTTCCAACGCAATAATGCGCTGTTCTTGCTCTAGCGCCTTGGTGGTGGCGTAGCTGGGCTCGGCGAATACAAGCCGACCTTCGCTGATGGCCCGATCTATTACCGGCCAGGCGGCACTGATGTCGTTGCCACGTAGGGTAGCTACTTCTTGCGCCCACGCTTTTCGGGTGCGGGGTTCGGCCAACATGTTGTCGGTGCTGTGGTAGCGGGCGGGATTGCTTAATAATTGACCCTGGTCCAGTCTGCGGGTCAGTGCGTCATAGATGGCATCCGGTGGAATGACACCTTCAGCGTGTGAAATAGCGGTTGCCAGTAGATCGGATCGGCGCATGACGGTTTCCCGTTCAGATAAGTGCCCAATGGCCCAGGTAAGTGCGGCCTCCGCGACGCGCTGCTGAGTGGGGCCGCTGTCAATTTTCCGGTGTGATGTTGATAATTCGGGTGAAAAATTGATTCCCGCTTCGCGGGCTTGTGCGGTCCAGTTGTGATGCAACTCATCACGGGTGAAGTCTTTGGTCTTTTGCTGCCGCGTGGCCAGCGTGAGCATCTGCTTTTGTGCATGGCTGGAGGTTTCCCGATTCAGGCCACGAGACGTAAGCGCGGACTCGACCTGGCCGCTACGTTTGCTGAACACTTCAATGTGGGCGCGACTGATATGGGCGAGTTCGATATGGTTCTTCTCGTATCGCACGTCGTAGCCCAGCTTTTTGACCAGGTAATCCAGCCGCGACATATAAACAGCATCCTGGAGTTTGCGTAAACCCACGATTTGCTCGTTGGACAGTGCTGCCCAACTGCCATCAGCTCGTTGCGTTGCATTCATGATGACGGCGTGTGTATGCAGGTTGGGATCAGGCGGGGCGGTAGGTGTAGGCCGAGCGGTTTCGTGGCGGAACTTGGCAATGATAAGGTTGGTGGTCTGCTCGGTACGAGTCTTACCGCCTTCCTTCTGGCGGGCCCGCGTCAGGTGCTTTTCGATGTAATCTAGCGTGTAGGCCACAGCCTGGTCGTGGACGTCGATCAGGCGGCTATCGCCGCCTACGAGCGCTTGCAGTGTGATGCTTTTTGGGGCGCTGATGGTCAGATCAATGCCCGCGCGGGCCTTTGAATCTTTGCGGATTGAGCGCCCAGCCACCACCCCTTTACCAAACTCACCACGCAGCATGGCGTGAAAGCGTTTAATGTCTACTTCGCCAACAGCACCCAGCTGCTTAGCGCCGGTGCCGTGCCACATGGCTGCGCCACCTTCGCGGCTGTAATAGTCGTCGGCTTGTTCTCCGTAGTAGTGGGTGCTGCGGTCGGCCTCGGCACGATGCAGAATGCTGTATGTGATCATGGTATGTTCCGAGGTGGAGTGATGCGTTGCAATTGGGCCGATTCGCAAAATGGTTCGGTACGCTGGGGGAAGGACTGGTACTGCATGGCTACTTTGGCGATGGGATGGTCGCCAGCGAAAGCGACGTAGCCTGTCAATTCTTCAAACGACTGTATTTCAGATGGTGTGACGACACGCTCGACGGTGCGATTGACGCGGTCCGAGGTGTTGCGGTGATCTACTGAGCGTGAAACGCTGTATTCCGGGCGTTCTACTTCGTGTTCGCCCAGGCTTTTGCTCATGTCTTCAGCGGTCTGAGGGTCGGTTCTGGAGCCGCCCAGTACGACCAGGTTGCGAAAGGAGGCGCGGATGGTTTGTGCCATCGTGCGCCCATAGATGTATTCCAGTTGAGACGTGCTTTGCAGGCCTGCGACAATGCGAAGCCCGTTTTTTCGTCCTTTGGTAAGCCCTGCCTCCAGAGAGGGCAAGGCTTCCAGGCTGGCCAGTTCGTCAATGAACAGCCACCAGCGCCGGTTGGGATCCTCGCGCATCGACAATATGGCTGTGATGAAAACGTCGGCCCAGGATGAGACTAGCGGTTTCATGGCGCTGGCCATATCTTCGCGCCAGTTGATGTACAGGTTGCCGCCATCAGGGTCATCCAGCCAATCGCGAATCGAAAATTGGCCAGTTTTCATGCTGGTGTGCTCCGATAGCTTGTTTGATAACACGAATCGGGCCGACGATAAGGCTTTGCTGGCCTCGCTTGATCCGGTGAAAAGAGATTCAGCCAGCGTGCCTTCCAGGAATTGTTTCAGCACTATTGGGTCTTCGATGGTGCATAGGCGAAACAAATCCATGACGCTTGCTCGTGCAGGATCAACGGAATAGAGTTTGCGGGCCGTTTCACGTAAAAGCAGTCGGCCAAAGTCGTTCCATTCTTCGGAGACCTTGTCCTGGCTCATCGGCACCATGGAATGTGCCAATCGCTTCCAGTCATATTCGGCGCGGATTTCATTGAAGAAACTCCACCCCTGGCTGCGCGAGTCGTACGGATTCAGAATGATGTCGCCGGGCTCCCAGAACTTGCTAAGCATGTCGCCATTGGGGTCGATGACAATCATGCGGTCGGTGCGCTTGCGTACCGAGGCAACCAGGCCGCGTAGCAGGACCGACTTGCCCGAGCCTGTTGCGCCGCCGATCATCAGGTGCAGGCTTTCCAGGCGGGTGGGCATGGGGATGCCTGCGATGTTGGCCTGGTAGCGACCGACTTCACTGCACAAGCGAGTGAGCTTGGCAGCAGTCACTGACCGGGTGCCCCGGATAAACCGCTTGTAACCTGCACCGTCAAACCCGTCGGTGTGTATGGCTCGACCGATATACACAATCAGGGCCAATGCCGTCACCAAACCTGCACCCAGTGCGATATACAGGGCGGCGTAGCGCGGCGTCACGGTGATGAAATACCAAGTGGCGGCCCAATCCCAGTGGTTCAGGGCTAGGCCGCTTTGCCAGCTTGCGGTCAACGCCCAAAATCCAGCTGGGAAGATGAAAAGAAATAGGGCGGCGAGCCGCCGCTTGGTGATGGGTGACATGGATGATCCCTTGTTAATGAAGGTGAACGAGGCGTGTGAAAGTCAATATCCCCAGTACCGACCTAGTGCGATCCCGGCGAGCAGGCCGCCGACCATGCCTGATGCAGCCCCCACCATCACGGCGATGAGGGCCATTTTGCGTACCGATAAATGGGCGATATGCGCATAGCGCGCACTGGATTCGGCAAGGCTGTGTAGCGGCTTTTGAAGATCAGCCATGGCGACGGTTGTGGCGTGTGCCGCATCCGCGTTCAGCTGCTTGCCGGTATGTTCCATCGTTGCTTGCAGTTGCTTGTCCAGAGCGACGGGCAGATTTGCGCAAGCTTTGACCATGGAATCGGCCTGGGCGCTGGCTTCCAATAGTTGTGTGGCCGTGGTGGCCTGAGTGGCGGTAACTTGTTCGATGCGGGTGGTCAGTCCCGCCACCTCGCCCAGCACCTCGTGGTACAGAAAGTCCAGTTTGGTGCGCGTCGGGTTGCGTTCTTCAGTCATGGGTGGGGCCCTTGTGTACTGAGGTGGCACCGTCAAACAGGGCAGTGAATGCGGCGTTTAGTTGCCTGTCTACCGGGCGAGCTAAGGCGCGGAGCGCGTGCATATTGCTAAGTTGTGCAATGCGATCCTGGTCTGTTGGATCAACCTGGCGTAGCAGCGTGCGGTAGTCAGTCTGATCCGCCAGCACATCGGAAATCGTGCAGCGTGCATTGGCTAGCAGCTCGAATACCTCGTTTTCGTAGATCGCCGCGCGGGGGTTCACAGTGAAGTCGCCGGTCTTTTCGGCATACGCGATGATGGGTAAGAATTCGTCTTCGACGTTGCTGTCTACGCGGTTGAACAGCACCCGAATACGATCTGGCGCGACCCCGAGTTCGGCCAGTGCTGCAACCGTTTTGATGGTTTCCCGCTGTGCCTTGCCGGTATTGATAACGGGCAGAGCGAAGTAATCCAGCTCTTCGTAGGCATCTTCGTAGCGATTCATGTGGGCCAGAAAATCCTCAATGTTGCTTGCGCCGACATCAACGATGGCATCTTGCAGCATCAGCAGTTCACGAAACAGCTTGCCAAACTGTTCGCCGCGCAGCTGGTCGATATCCAGCCCCAGATCAGCGGCGGTTTCGTTGGTGGATTCAATGGCAAAAATGCGAGCGTTGTTCATGCGGGGAGCCAGCAGGTGAGAGGCGACGACGGTCTTGCCGACCGATCCTGTGTAGTTCAAAACAGCGACTTTCATGGGGTATTACTCCTGGTTTTGTTGCGGGTTGTTGGTGTGGGGTGCGTGCTGTTCACGCTTGAGTTTTCGACTGGCTTCGCCTTCTCGGCGTAAGGCGTCGAGGTCGATTTTCATGTCTCTGATCTTGCGCAGATCAGCGGGCGTTTCGATGCGGTCTGGTCGTCCCGTGACTGCCTGTGTCTCAGGAGATGGCAGCGCTTTGGTGGTTGTGGGTTGATGCAGTACGGGCGCTGGTGAGGTCACGGCTGGGGTGGCCTGTGCCTTGCGCCAGCGGTACAGGGCGGATTCGAGCATGCGGTGTTTAACGACCAGGCCTGCGCCTTCCAGATCGTCGAGGACGGCTGAGTACGGCGATCCGGCGTTGATGCGTTCGTGGATACGTGGAAGTAAAGGCCGTAATCGGGCGGATAGGCTGGCACGAGGATCGGTGCGGTCGAGTGTTGCCCGGAACTCGGCAACGTAGCGGTCTAGCTTCATACCTGCTCGCCGGGTTCACGGAGTAGCTCAGAATCCATATTTACGGACGCCTTCTGCCGACCATATGCGCGGGAAATTTCTGGAATTAATGCTGACCATTTTGGACCGATGCGCTCCAGTGCCTGGGTGACGGTGTAGCCCATGTCGGTGATCCAGTCGGTACGGTTCAGGACCAGGGCAGCAATTAATGCTTCACCCGTGGACAAAACATCAAGATTTCCGTTTGCAGCATCGTGAACTTTTGAAAGAATGGAGTGCATGTAAAAGCTCCTTTTATTGCCGAACCAAAACCCGCATGAGCGGGTCTGGTGCGAGTTTGGGGTCGTGCATTTCAATACGTAGACAGGCGATTGTTTTTAGGCCCGGTGGCGGGCTACCTATGCTTGTTACTGAAATGTAATTTTTGACTT
The DNA here is from genome assembly GCA_019166125.1 of Alcaligenaceae bacterium CGII-47. Classification (GTDB taxonomy): domain Bacteria; phylum Pseudomonadota; class Gammaproteobacteria; order Burkholderiales; family Burkholderiaceae_B; genus Castellaniella. Next base: position 167,508 of record JAHTBO010000008.1, on the reverse strand, counting down.
TAGGCTGTTGTGTTATCCACAAGCCTTTGGGGTAGAGGAAAGGTAGAAGAAAGATAGAGGGCTGGCTGATCGCTTGAAACCACCTGTTTATGCGGGTTTTAGAATTTTTTGCGCGATGCTATTACGATAAAGCGCGATGCTATTACGATAAGCCGCGATGTTGTTACGATGCGGGCGCGATGCTATTACGATGGGTAAGTCGAGTTATCCACAGCTTGTGATTGACGTTTTTGAGGGTGTTTTATTCACCGATTTCGACGCATCCAGACTGCCTGCAACTGGTTTTTACTACTGCTTTCGATGCGTGGGTTAGCGATGATTTCAAGCTTTTCAAGCTCTAGTAGAGCCCGTTCCAGAGACGCTCGAAAATCTCGTGTTCGACCGGTGTATTGGGCCCGGTCTTTGAGGATATCCAGGCTGTATTTTTGGATTTCATCGGCGGATGTGCCAATAAGTCGTTGCAGGCTTTTGGATAGATCGTGACGCATTTTCAGGCGCTTTTCCCAGTCTACTAACGCGTACTCGCGGTTGCTGAATATCTGCGCCCAGCGCGGGTCTATATGCAGTGTGTAGATGCCGGAATTTTCGTCGTAGTCAAAGCCGCCAATCATGGCCAGAACCCGAGCGGAAGGATGATTGCCATAGCTGTATTTGACGGTGCCGTCCCGTCTTTTCGCCTCGATGCTGATGACGAACCGGGCCAAGTCTTTCATGCCTTGATGCAGCCATTCATAACTGGCTCCACTAGTGTTTCTTCCCATGCCACGCAGAAAATCTGCTCGGTTGATGACGGGTTGGCCACCCAGTAGGGTTGTGGTTTGTAGAAACATGGCGTGCATCCAGATATCGGCATGATCTTCAGATAGCTGTTTGCCGGAGCCTTTGAGCAGAATGTTGTTCCCGGTAAGGAAGACCGTTTCATCGTGGAGTGGCCGCCAGCCCCTACGAACTGGTGCGAAGATTGCGCTGCGAGCAATGTAGTTGGGTATGGCCCGCACATTTTCAGAGAGTCCGGGTAGGACTAGGGGAACCGGCGTGTTGGCTTCCTTTTCGGCGGCTGCGGCAAGTGATTCCGCTGCTTTTTTATGGGCAAACTCCAAGGCCGTGGATAGACGATGCAGGTTTGTGGCTCTTGGAAAGGGTAGGTGTGGATTACTCATGCGCGATGATTCCGTGCAGGTGCGCAGGGATAAGCCCGCGCCAGTACTCGCGCCGCCTATCCCTTGTTACGCGTGAAAGGACGTGCTGCACAGATGGTGACAAGCATCAGCGGTGCAGCGTGTGTCTGATCAATGGGATAGGTAGAGCAGCAATGGCCTGGCTGGCCGGATTGCCGCTTTGCTGCGGTATATCAGCTACTTCTTAGCAGCTTCTGGGCGATCTGCTGAATGGGCTTTGCAGGACGTAGCCCTGGCAGATTGTGGCGTTTGAAGAACTCGCGACGTACTACCTTCCAGCATTTATACCGGTGCCCTTGGCGTGGAATCTCCCACGGATAGGCGGCATCAATGTCGGCGGCAATTTCAACGGAGGTTTTGTGTTGAGCCATGCCTTCGTTATACGTTTTTTGCATCACGCTATAGGCAATCGCGCGAAAGCCGATGCCTTCGTGTGGCTCAGCCATAGACGTTTCCTTGATTTGTGACCTTCACCGAGTGTCGCTGCGGTTCATACCAGACCTGGGTGAGACGGTAGTGCTCGTAATACAGCACGATGTCCACCGTATGGGTCAAAAAATCTCGAATGGTATTCAGATCAAGCTGCCCGCCCGTAGGTGATTGCTTAATCAGCGTAACCAGCCGGTCGTAGGTGTCGGCGGCGCTATTGGCGTGTGTTGTTGTAATGGAACCGGGATGGCCGGTATTCAATGCTGCCAGGTACTCCCAGGCCTCCGAGCCGCGTAGTTCCGCCAAAAAAATTCGATCAGGTGTCAGGCGCATGCAGGCCGCAATACAGTCCGTAGCCGTGACGCGGCCACGGGTGCCGCCGTACATCATGTGGACCCGGTTGGGGTGATTAGGCAGCACCAGTTCGTGAACGTCTTCTATGGTGATCAGGCGTTCGTTGATCGGAACCCGTTCAATGAGCGAACGGGCAAAGGTGGTTTTTCCTGATCCCGTAGCACCGGCAATAACGATGTTGCGCCGTGCTTGCACAGCCTCATGCAGAAACTCGACCATACGCCCGGCATTTTTAAGAGCTAGTAACCGGCGATCCGTTGGCATAAGGCCATCAGTACAAATTTCGTTGACGCTATCGTGAACATGATTAAAAGCGCCGTCCGTATCCAGGTCGTCCAGGGTTTTGACCACCAGGGTATGTTTACGGATATTCATGGCGATGGTGCCGTCCAGGCAGGCTGGTGGCTGGATGATCTGCCCGCGTTCACCGTCGGGCAGAACAACTGACAGGATGGGTGTTGTACCCAGCTTGTTGTAGACAGTCAGGGCATTGGCCAAGGCTGCCAGGTGATCGTAGGTTAAGGCGGGGCATTGTTGGCGATGCCAGGCCCCGGCCTGTCGGGTGAAAAGCTCGGCAGGGCGCACGATGGCCAGCTCGGTGATGGCAGGATCGTTCAGGTACGGCGCGATGGGACGCAAGAACGTGCGCGCTGAAATGGCCCTATCGAAGGGAATGGTAGTTTGAGATGGGTTTAAGGTCATAGACGTGGCTGAAATCCAGATCGCGGGCGACCATGATGCCGATGCGTTCGCCCTGGTTTTTGTAAAGGGTTGGGGGAATATCCAGCGAATGCTCCAGTATCTTGGCAATGACTTCCTGCCCACCTTCGCGTGTGGAATCGAACCGGATGTTGTTATCCCCTTGCTGGCCTTGGCTGCTTGCCCAGTTGCCCAGGTCGCCGATAAGACTTAGTAGAATCGCGTTACCGAACCGATCCCAAAAATGGTTATCGACGTCGCCATCGACGCCTGCCTCGCCTAGTGGCCCAGTGCCCGGCGAAGCCAGGTTCAGAATGACCCCTGTAGGCGTTTCAAGGCGGTTCCAGGTAATAAACGCGCGGGCCTGACCTTGAACTATGCCGCCTGACTGGTAGCCGGTGAACTTTGTTCCCCGATCAATCAGTTTGACCTTGCCGTTTGCGCTCATGATGTCGTGCGTGGCTAGGCAGGTCAGTAAGCCAGCATGGGTACTGACCAATCGTGTTTGCAAAGTGCAGTCGATCATGGTGCCTTGGGTAATCAGGAAATTGCGATTCCCCAACTGCCCGGCGACGGAAGGTGCCAGCTCCAGCGGACGTAGCTTGTCGGCCAGAGGGCCAGAATCGCGCATTGGGCCGCTTGCCGTTGCGCCGGTGTTTGCAGCGATTTCGGCGGATGGCTCGCTTTCGGCTCTTAGCGGACTGCGCAAGCGTCTTGCCGTGGTGTTGTCCGGTAGCGCAAGGCCGCTATTGATAATGACCGGAACGGCGGCTGGTGTCGGTTCGGGTGCGGGCGCAGTAGGGGCAGTGTTGCCTTGAGGCGGCGTACGTCGCACTTGGGGGGCTGCCAGCCTATTTGTGATCCCGCTACGCGTGGCCTCCAGGGTCTGCGATTCCTGTGTGGCTTGCCTGTCTAATGTGCTGATGAATACACCCGCCGTGACAGCGACCGCTGCAAGGCCCGTGATCCATAAGAATGCGCGTGCGCCGCGCGGTACGGTGCGTTTTGTATCGTCCAGCTGGGCCGGGCCGCGCTCCGCGTCCAGATCGGTAACGCCCGGTTCATTGATGTGTTCCGTCATGGTTTATCGCTCTTTAGAGATTGTTAGGCTGGATTTATTAGCATCAGAACCTTGGATGACACGCCTAACGTTAGGAGAGGTCGTGCCGGTGTGACCCACTTCAGGAGCCAAGCCAGCGCTCGCGTTGTGGATGGCGGCAACCTGACTGCCCAAGCGTATGTGCCATTTGGAGGCTGTGCGGTGCAGTACCATCGTGCGCTCGTCGGCCATGTGGTAGTTCGTAATAACCTCTTGCCCGTCAGCAGTGACGCGGTATACGGCGGGGATATCTGCCGTTTGGGAAAACTGCATCCAGGTTTGTCGGCCATCGTCCCAGGCGTGGACGGGCGCAAGGCTCATGTCGCCGCTTTTGCTGTATGACTGCCAATTGATGGGCCCGGCTTGTTGAAAGGCGGTTTTTATGGCGCTTTTCTCAGCCGCCTTATGGGTGCGCTGTGCTTCGGTGTCGGGGTAGCGAAGCACCAGTTTGTACAAGGCGCGCGCCTTGGGGTTTGGGCTGTAGCTGATTCGAAAGGTGTAATTGCGCCGGTTGGTGACGACAATCAGGTTGGTGTCGGCATCGTCAGCGACGGGCTTGAAAAACAGGTGATTGGCCTTGTGTGTGAATGCATAGGCCTCCGAGTCACCAAAGACGTGGTAAACATACTCCTCGTTTTCTTCCAGGACGATATGGGTGGCCACACCGATGACGGCATCAAGCTGGATTACATCAGCTGGGTTGTAGTTGGCATAGCGAATTCTGGAGTCAGCGCGGGAATGCTTGGGCAAGTCCAGCGCTGATACGGGGCCTGGCAAGATGCAGGCTAGCGCCAGTACGACAGCGTGGCGGGTAATGAGCTTGTGCAGCATGCGTATTCCTTTTAGCGCGATAGATCAGAGGCCAGGTCGTAGCGCACGACCTGAAACCCCAGGGGATTGCGACGAGCCACGTTTTCGGTCAATGGGACATTGACGTATTCGTAAGCCATCGTGGCAATTAAGTGACGCGTGCTTTGGGTTTGACCGCTGGCTACTTCGTGTTCGATTGTCGTGAACCGTACCGTGGCCGATTGGTTTGCTCCCAAGGTGATTGAGTGCACCTGTACATCTATTGCACCCAGGTCGCGCAGGCGGGTAGTGGGTGCGTCTGGTCCCTCGTAACGTTTGCCATAGCGGGTTTGCATAGGCGGAGATGAAAGCAGGGCGCAAGTATCAAACTGCTCTTGGATCGTTTGCCAGCTATAGCCCTCGCAGTTCAGGACGTAGGTGTTTAGAAAGTATTTGGCGATCCGATTGCCATAATCGTCCATCGGTTCGCCGAGCGTGCTGACGTGTTCGATGGAGCCGGTCGCGTTATCGACGCGTACGACATACATTTCTGGCGGTGCCTTCAGTGGGGTTAAACCAGCTACAGCGCCTACGGCGGCAAAGGCCAGCACACCCGCTGCCGTGGCGATGCGCCAAGCACGTCGGCGGCTTGTGACCAGTTCGCCCAAGTAGTCGCGTTCCAGGCCGCGCGACCTTTCCAGGTGTGCGGCCAAGTCTTCTGACTTGATTTGATCTTTCACAATTCAGGCTCCTTGGGCATAAGGCGCGGTCGCGTTCACAGGCAGGCGTGGCGAGTCAGCAGGTTGAGGCGCTTGTGGCGCATGAAATGCGCAAGCCGAAAGCATTCCAGCCAGCACTAGAGCGGTAATCAAGGTTTTCATAGGTAAAAGACTCCTGGCCCGCAGTGCAAAGGCATCGGCAGGCGTTGAAGGTAAAAAGGGAAAAGACGGGCTATTTGCCCTTGGGCATGCGAGGAAGCATTCTGGAAATGCGCATGGCAGTGAATGCGCCGCGACCGGCTGCACCGATCCCCATCTGAGCGCCGAAGCCGCCCGATAGACCGGCTGCCAGGCCAGGCAGCATCAGCATGATGGCGATGCTGGCAATGCCGACCAGAAGTTGTCCCGCAAGAAGCGCGAGCAGATTGGTTTCGCCTTCGTCGATGAATTTCGCCATGGCCTCGATGAACTGCAAGTTCATTTGAAGCAGGATAGCGAAGATCAGGCCCGCGAGAAGCGCCAGAAAAATGAAGTTCAAGGCTTGCGCTACCCAGCTATCGAAAAGCTTTTTGGTTGGTTCAAATAACAGACCCGCGATGAACAAAGGGCCTGTGGCGACGACAAGTGCCATACCCACCTTGATGACCACCATAATGACGGCGATTGCCGCACCGACAACGGCTGAATTGATGGTGACGGCAAACGTCAGGATCCCTACAAAGACCTCCTTGGTACTGGGTAGCACGCTGTACCAACTGTTGGACTCTCCGCCTGCTGAACCCATCCGATCCGTGGCAGCGGTTGTTTTCTGCTGCAGCTTGTCCACCTCGGCGGCAACCGTGGTGTTGCCGGTTACGACGGCGGTTAAATCATCGGGTAGCGACAGCATGGTTTTGGAGATGTCCGTCTGATACAGACCTCCAGCGGTTGCCACCATAGCGATGATGGCCACCATGATGGCTTTCTTGAAAAACTCGGTCACCGTCATGCCGCCCTGACCATGCATGATGGCAAACGCGTAGGCCAGAAACTGTAAGGTCAAGCCCATGGTAATGATAGGCAGCAGGGCCGTCGTCAATTGTTCAATTGGCTGCGCCACGGCCGATTGCAACACCGCGTCGGTTTGGTTGGTAATCCACTGGGCAATGCTGACCGAGTCGGGTGGGGCCGTGACTGTGGCGGTATTGAATCCACCGGCCATAAGATTCTCCTGTTCAGTTAGATTGTTGTCTGTTGTTGCCAAACCAGCTGCCGTGGACGCGTTCAGCGCGGGCGTTGAGTAAGGCGCGTTCGGCGTCTAGCTGCTGTCTGGCCAGCTCGATCCGGGTTTGGTCGGTTTGTACATTGGCCTGCTCAATCGCGATACGCGCTTGCAATTCTGCAATTTCTTTGGGATTCGTGGTTTCGTTGATCTTGGCTTGTAAGCCGTCCAGAACTTCCAGCCGCTTGGTCATAGAGTCGTAGGCACGCTGGGAAAGGGCTTTGGCCGTAGCGTCGATTTTTAATTTCCGTTCGGCAAGCTTGGCTCGATCCTCGGAAAAATTTACTGGCGCATTCACGTCGCTGATAATGTCATCGACAGCACTGGACATGCCCGAGTTGTCGTTTTCCATCCGATCAAGCAAGGCGTTTGCGTCAGCGGGCAAAGCACTGCGCAGTTGCTCTCGCACACCGGGGTTATTGAGGACGTATCCAAAGCCGCTTGATTGCGTCAGCGCGGCAAGCTGGGCTTTGGCCTGATTGAGCTGCTGCATTGCCGTCTGGACTTGATCTTGGAGGACTTTCAGTTGGGCGATTGAGTTCACGTCCAGCGTTGGAATGCCGCTGGCATAGACGGACGATGTAAAGGTTGCGGCCAGCAGTAAGCTGGCAGCAAGAATTTTGCTGCGCTTCATAAGAGACTCCAAAGGGGAAGGGAGGTTAGTCTGTGCCGATGGTCTGTTTGTATTCAGACTCGGTGATGCGGGTGTAGCGCTCGTTGCCAACCTGAACAGTGTCGGAGGCCTTCGTGTACGAGATCATGGACTTGCCATCGACCATCATGATGTTGTCCTGGACGTTGCCTGGCTTGGTGAAGGTCTTGTATTTGGCAAAAACCCGGTCACGCAGGCGTACGGTAATCAGATAGGTCGAATCGTTGGGCTGTATCTGCATAAACGCTGGGAATTTCTTGTCGCCTGATAGTTCTTCTTTCCAATACCCCGCAAACTTTGTACCTGAATCGTCCAGGCATCCGGCCAGTGTGGTGAGTGTTGCGGCACTTGCGGCCATCAAAAACTGTCGTCGATTCATGGTTGCGTCCTCATGTTGGGCATAAAAAGCTTTGAGTATGGTGTGCTTGCGGGTTAGGGGCGAGTCAAGTTACTGCCGTACACCTTTGACAGAGTTCAGATACACAGGCAACCAGTCAGCCGGGTTTGGCCCCGCCTGCTGTACGGCTGATTCGGCCAGAGCGGCCATATCTGGGCTGCCCGAGAAAACCAGCAACTCATCCTCGCACCCGTTTAAGTCGAGTTGGGCAACGGTGACATTGCTGCCTTGCTTGATCAGGAACTTGCGGCTGGCCTCACCCAGGGATTTGAGCAGTTCAAATTCGCTGGGAGTTAGCCCAAAGCCAGTGATGTAGTCCTTGGCCTTGGCCCTTGGGTTGGGCAGAAAGATCAGGGTTGCCGCCTGCTGGATAAGCGACGGCCCCACTGGGTTCTCCGATATCGCCCCAGGTTCCTGTGTGGCAAAAGCCAGGACGCCGTTCTTCTTGCGTATCGTGCGACTGGCATCTTGCATGTCCTCCTGAAAGTGCCGATCTTTCAGCGGGTGCTGGCATTCATCGAACAGGTTGATGATGCGTTGCCCGTTATGCAGTGCGTTGACGCGATGACGTAGATACATCGTGGCAGCGCCGCGTACGTCGTCATCATCCAGCAGCTCGGTCAGATCAAACCCAAAGATGGGGGGCTGTTGGCCATCGCTATCCAGATCCAGCCTATCTTCTGGATTGTCGAATACCCAGCCGTATTCGCCGTCCTGACACCAGGCAGCCAAACGGGCGTGTACGGTGCTGACTCCTTCTTCGGAAAATGGATTGGGCAGCAAGGTATTAAGGGTGGAAAGACCCCGGCTTTTACGATCAATCAGCGTTGTCATTTGCTCGATGGCTTTGGCGATTTCATCACGCTGACGTGTGGTGACGGCTTCGCCGCGTAGTGATGCCAGGTGTACAACCAGACGCCGCATGAAAGCGACATTGCCTTTGGTGGGTTCCATTTGAAACGGATTCCAGCCCGTGGGTGTTCCCTGGCGCAAGTTGAAGTACCGGCCACCCAGCGCCATGATCAAGACCTGCATACCTTGATCCTTGTCCCAGACTACGCAGGTGGCACCGAATTTCTGAGCCTGGGTAAGCAGCACTCCTTGCAGCACGGTTTTCCCGGTGCCGGTCATGCCTATGATCATCGTGTTGCCTGGGCGGCGCTTGCCGGTGTCGTCTAAATCCTCCGTCGAAGCATGAAAGCTGAAGAAAAAGGGTGAGCCGGTATGCGTTTTGAGCATGGTTACCGCTGGGCCCCATGGATTACCTGCCGGTTTGCCGGTTAACTGATTATGCAGACTAGACAGACATAGAAAGTTGTACGAGGTGATCGGTACTGGGCGTGGTCGCCAATGCCAGTTGCCTGGCAGTTGCGCCCAGTACCCCGCTTCCAGGGCGCGTTCCAGCGGTTTGGCAACAATGGCTTCCTCGGCCAGCAGGCTGGCTGTATTGGCTATGGCCTGGCGTACCGCTGCGGGCGTGTCGCCATAAATTAGCAGCGTGGCATGGTGATCACCCAGTCCTAAACGTCCTGATGTCAGCTCGTCCATGATTTGATCAAGCTGCGTCACCTGGCTAACTGAGTCGTCACCGGAATCAACCAGCAATTTACGGTGCCGCTTAACCATCCCCTTTGCCGCCGCACCGGTAAAGCTGCCCCACGATTGCGTCAGCACATATTCGTAAGGCAAGGCCAGCAGCTTGTCCATGTGGCCAGGCTTGGTGTTTTCCGGGTAATCACGCAACTCCAGCATGCCGAAAATCCGCGATGATTGAATGCTGCGTAGCTCCCCGATCTCTCCGAATCGGGAAAAGATGGGCCGTGCATCAGGCAGTGTGTCGCGCAAGCGTGAGCGTGTGACGGGTACGCTTTGCCATGATCCTGATATGAGGTATCCCAGAAACGAAGCCGGTTCGCTGAAAGCGTGTCCATTACGATGCACGATCTCCAGGACTACAGGGTCGTAGCGATGCAGGCCAGCTTTTAATGCGCGTAGGGTGTTCTGCAAACGGTCTATGGATTCCGCCTGCCACAGCGCCAGGCGGGCCCCATCAGCTTTTTCCAGGCTGGCAAACGTGCCCATGACCGGGTCGGCCACAGGATGAACCAGCACGGTCAGGTACAAATCGTTGACCATCAGGCCACGGGTATCAAAGGTTCGCCGGTAGGCATTGTCGAACTGGGCGGCAAAGGCTTGCGGAAAATCGCTCTGTGGGTATTCATTGACGCGGCGGCGCACGATATGTGAGTACAGGCCGATGGTGCCCAGCTGCATGCCACGTATGACGTTATGCAGTGCCTCGATCCATTCCTTTTGTTCGTCCAGGCTGTGGGCATCCGGTACACGGCCAGCCACCTTGATAACAGCCATGTATTCCTGGTTGTCGCAGGCAATAATTTGTTCGGTAACGTGGTGTGAGTACGGCAGGTAACGGGATACCAGCCGTTCATCTATGGCCAGGGCAGCAGTCATGGCTGAGTTCTCCGGTTAACAAGGGTGCGCCAGGGGCGGCGTCGGTGATAGGTCAACGGCGAATAGCTGGAACCGTTCCAGAAACGTTTGTTGCGATTTCTGGCCCGTGTCTTGGCCTCCAGCCAGAGGACATCAAACGCCTTGTCGTCGTGGCGGGTGACGATGGCAATGGTGGGCAGGATGACAAGCAACAGCCCCCACCACGCCAGACCGGCAAGCATGGCGATTACCGCGACCACCATGAAGGCACCAAATAGCAAGGTGGTGGGTACGCCAAAAAAAGTGGGTTTACGCCCAAGGCCCTTGAATACGGGGTAGGTGGTGCTGGTTGGCTTTTCTGCCGCCGTGTCGGAAATCATGCTCATAGTCGTTACTTCCAGAGCAGCGCGACAATTTCCGCGATGGAACCGGCCACTACCAAGCCGATCAGCCAGCGCACCATGTCATCCTTGCGCATGATCTCGGCCATATACAGCACGACGATGATCAGGCCGATGATGATGGCGGCAATTGGCAGGATGATCAGAAGGTTGTCTTTGATGATGGTCAGCGTGGTCTGGGCTTTTGCCAGCCCGCCTGTACTTTGGGCAAGTGCGGCGCGGGAGGCTCCGGCCAGGGCAAGCGCTGTTATTAAGGGGATCCCAGCGCGGAGGCGGGTCAGGATGCTCAAGCGTGAATCGGGTAGCGACGGTAAAAATGACATTGTCATGGCTCCAGCCCCTGGGATCCGTTTTGGTCGCAGAGGCGTTGATTAAAAAAAGGGAAGGCCAGCTATCTACGTACTGGCTTGCGTGGTTTCGGTGGCGGGCGACTGAGGTGGGGTGAAGCCGTCGGGGATTGGGTGTGCGGTAAAACCATCCGGGTCGCCGCTGGGTGGTTTTGCAGTGGCCTGCTTGGTGGTGGTCTGTCTGGCGTCTGATGGTTGGCTGTCGCTGGGCGTAGCCTCAATGGCGGGGACCTTGATGCCCGCCTGGGTCAGGATTTTGCTTACGTAGCCGTTGCCAAAGCCCCGCTGGAAATTTCCTGTGTTGTAGCAGGACAGAGCGGCCCGAAGCGCCATTTGTTGCGCCTTGAACTGGCGACTTGCCCGTGCATAACAATCAGTCAGCACCGCCTGGGCGGCTTGCAGGTTAGTGCAAGGGTCGAATACTGTTTTTGGCGTTAGACCCAGCCACTGCCAGTTGTGAACGTTGATTTGGCCCAATCCGGCGTCAAAGTCTATGCCTAGTTTGATCAGGTCTTGAACAATTTCCTGTGCGTCGCCTAAGGTGCCTGGTTGGCTTTTTAGTCGATGTTCCTTGTTGTTTACGCCAATGGCGTAAGGGTTTAGGCGGGATTCATGCCGAATAACCGCCTTTAGCGTCACCGGATGGACGTTCGGGGCGCACGTCAGCATTAGGGCGGCAAGTTCAGCAATCATCAGGTCGGTCCCGGACTGCGGATGCAAATGTATTGCAACGGCGTTCGTTGAACTGCAGCAGTTGCTGTGCTTCGGCTAGCGCCGCCGCCAAGTCGCAGCGGGCCAGGTCTTCCCGAATTCGAGCAGTCAGTACATAGCGGGTTGTCGGGTCGTTTACGAGCTGGTGAATGTCGTGCAGGATCAGGTACAGCGTTTGTGCATCATGAAACGCATCGACAGGATCCCGTTGGGCGTCTTGGGCGAACCGAGTGGCCAGGTCTGCGGATAGGCCGTGGTTAGAGGGTGCGCTGACAGTATGGGTACGGCGCATTGAGCTAGTCTGCATACGTTTCTCCATTAAGGGGCGGTATTCGGGTTGACCCAAGAAAACGTCCAGCCCTTGGCCCAGCTTCCACTGTGATCTGCCTGCCATTTGGCCTGTGCCGTGTCGTAATTCGCCGCTTTGACCCAGTACCCGCCTTTGAGCGATTCGCCGACATACTTGATGCCAAGCTCATACGTCCATTCATGATCGTTGTAGGCCACGCAATAGGACGGCAACGTGTCCAGGGTTACGGTTTTGATGGGGTGCACGTTAAAAGCCTGGGTGTAATCCTCACCGTTCCAGGATGTTTTGCGCCGCTTGTAGCGATAGCTTGTGCTCGCATAGGCGCTGTTCAGGTAGTCTGCGGTGCACTTTCCCGCACCCCTGGATATGGCGTCCAGTCGGGCAGGCATCTCGGTTGATGAAGATACTGGACACGTCCCGAGGAAGGTGCGGCGGGCGTTGACTGTTTTGCTCCAGTCCAACCGTCCTTTACGAAAAATTTTGATATCAAAGTAGTGGTTGAGTGATGGTGCGCATTCACCGGGTTGCAAACTGCTGGATAAGCATAGAATCGCTTCGCAGGCCAGACGCGTTGTGCCGCTTAGCAGATCGTTGGATGGCTCGCCCGATGATTGGGCCAGGGCAGGGATGGACGCGCAGGCGAACGCCAGCACGCCAACCGCAGCGGGAAGGTGCTTCATGGATGTTCTCCGGTATTTTTCTGGAGGGTGCCAGACGATGCCTGGCAAGAGTGACGCAGGCGGGTAGGGCCTGTATGGGTCGAAATTAGAGCGGGTTGTGAACCCGTTTAATCTGAAAGATGTTCTATGCCGCGACGACGCATAGCCGCTTGGGCAATGGCGATTTGCTCAGGCCGTGCCGTGGCTCGGATCAGAAATGCCGTTTCAAGTGCGGCGGCGTGGGTTTCAGAAATTTGGCTCAGATGCCGCACGGCCTGGCGCAAGGCGTCAAGCTCTTCGGCCAGGGTATCGGCGGCGGTCAGCCGTCGGCGTACGTAATCTGACAGGTTCAGGCCAGATAGGGCGGCGGCTTCAGAAAGACGCCGATGCTGGCCAGAGGTCAGGCGAATGCGCATGATCTCTGATAGGGGTTCGTTGGACATAAAGGCTCCGGGACGCGCCCGTAGCACAGGCACCAGTTATGTCGGGAGCGCCTTAGTTGGTAGGTAGTGAGGGTAGTGGTGCGGGATCTCGCAGGGGAGCGAACGTGTACCGCATTGGTTTTAAATCTGCTCGCTTGTATAGAGGATGTCCTGGGTAGCCTTTTTTAAGGATAGTTAGGCAGTGGGGATTTTGCAGGAAAGATAGGACTGTAGTGTCACGATTTTGGTAGCATCCTCCAGCACCCCAGGCACAAACTACGAGTTTTGATTGGGCTTGTAAATCCTTTAGCCAGTGATCATTTTCTTGCCCTACTGGATCTGACGTTTCGTATAGCCTTGCTGGATCCGTGGATCGGTAGGCGAATAGATTACCGAGAAGTAGGCCGCCATACCCCCATCGTTTTGCGTAATTGATACATATAGTTGATGTGTTGTCGTCTAAATCTGCATCAGCAAAAGAAGGGTTAAGACCAACAAATAATACAAGGGGCGCCGATTCATCCCAAACTCGACGTAAGGCGTATCGAAACTGGCCGTCTTCCGAGATTACGGCTGATCTATGTATTACGCCTGTGTTTATCATTTTGTCCGGTTTTTCAGTAAGAGCGTCGAAGAGAGCCGTTTACATATTCTTGCGTTCTGCCATCAGTTAGAGTTACGGCCACAGTTCCGCCAGAAACTTGCACATTCAACGCTTTGCTTCCATAGCTACGTTTCATAGATCCATTTACATACTCGTGTACGCGACCAGTTTTATCGACCGTAGCGACTAGCGTGCCGTCTGTGCTTGCGGCGACAACGTTGCTACCGTACGAGCGTCTTTGGCTACCGTTTTCGTATTCTTGCACGCGACCATTAGAAACCTTCACAACGAGAGCCATTTCTTATCCCTTTCTAAGCTGAGTCAGATGTATTTTGTTACATCCTACTGAGTTCATCAAGGCTCGTCAAGCTGCCGCTGGCGGGCGAATACGTATGCCCTCAGATAGAGGTTCACTGGAGCTGAGCATGGGTGCTCCGACGTGCGCCCGTAGCACAGTCATTAATATCTGGAGCGCCGTGGTTTGTGGGCTTTAATTAGTGATGCGGAATGGTGAAATCCATGCCCATTAGGGGGCATGCTGATGCAGAACCAGTATTCAGTTCGGTCGGTTGAAACTTATGCCGTCTACTGCCAGATTGGCAACTGATGCCACTGAGGCGGGAAGCCCATCGCGGAAACGGGGATTTTGTGCTGATTGATCAGGTCTTGTAGCCTCCGCCTCCAGCTATGCTGAGGAGCCACGATGTCCATGCAGTACAACAGAATGACCAGCGAGTTGTACAGTTTGCGAGAGCCGACATGAAATTGCGATGTCAATGACGAGGGCTTACTACGTGGCAGCAACGGAGTTATTGTGAATTCCCGGTTCCATAAACGGCTATGGTGAGCACATGTATTGCGCACCAGAGCCAAGTGATGCAGCCAAGATTCCAATACTTTTTGATCCAGGCCATATGTCGATGCGATGGCACGACGTGTTTGCATGGGTTTGAGGTTGCCATACCAGCGTGAGAGCAGGCCCAGCGATAGTACTTCACATACAGCCCAGACTGGGGGCAAGGACTCTGAATAACTGTTCAGGAGGTGTTTGATAAAAACCTCATCTGACCGCTCGACCTCATTGCGCAACTTGGCAATATTGGTTTCCCACAAATGGGGCCTGGCAGCCAGGGAAATGTCCAGATGGGCATGAGGCCCATGACGATGTGCCAGATGGTAAGCCCATTGGCTGCGAGCGGAGACTTCTATGCGCTCGATGGCATCCAGAACCAACAGGCGAAGGTTGCGGTCAAATACGTACAGGTTCAGTACATCATCAAACCGAGTGCCTGGCTGAAATTCATGCGGATTATGGCTTGCTTCAAAAGGCAGCCAATAGGCACTGAGGCGGTAGTAGTTCAGGTGTTGCAGGTAAAATTCTGCAGAGGCTGGGTCATCAACACGCATGCCGCGCTGCTGAAGGATGGCAACCTGCTCGGCATAGGTTGTTGCCGGCTTGGGAAAAGGAAGTCTTAGTATCGGCATGATGAACCCATGCCGTATTTGGCGCAGTTAGAGTACAGGCCTGGAAAAAAGTAACCCGCCGGTTTGAGGATTCGCTTTCGCGCATAGCCTTGGCGGGTTTTGTTATCCCAATTATACACGCATTGCGGTGGCATAGGAACACTCCATGATGAAAAAGCGCTTTATCAATACCACGATTTAAGGATTTACTCCTAAAACCACCATTTATGCCCGAAAACGTGTAATTCGCTCAAAAACCTGGCAGCATCAGGCAATCGCAAGCAATGCCAAGCAGACTTCTGGGGATGGTATTTTGGATGGTATTGGCAATAGGTGTTGGAAATAAGCTCAATGAAATCAATACGATAAACTGGCTATTGACCATTGAGTGGGAATAGGGGTGCTTTAAAATTCCTTATAAACCAATAAGTTATATAAGTTTATTAAAGTAATTTATCGGATTCTGGTGCGGGACTAAGTGCTTTTGTTTTTGCGACCAATGCTGAGCTGCCGATACCCACTACAAAACAGTACGTTTTCCAGCTATGGTCATATCAGCTGAATCGCACTTCCAGCTTCTTACCAAGAGCGGCCGCATACTTCTGAAGCGTAGCAATTGATGGGGAATGCTTGCCAGTGACCAGGGCATTTTCCAGCCGCGCTACAGCCGGTGCCTTGGTACCCATGCGTTCGGCTACTTGGGTCTGCGTGAGCCCGGCTTCAGCCCTGGCCTTCAGGATAGTGTCCAGCATTGGCATTTCCTCGCGCTCGATGCGCTCGTACTCAGCACGTACAGCTGGATCTTTCATCATTTTTTTGATCAATTCATCGTGCGTCAGCATGTTTAACCTCCTTCAGTCGGGTTTCAGCAATCCTGCGCTCTGTCAGTGGCGTCTTGTCGGTCTTCTTCACGAAACTGTGAAGCATCACAATACGGCGGTCAACTAAGGTGCAGTAAAACACTCGGGCGATGCCTTCTGCTCCCTTTAACCGCAACTCGAATAGGCCTTCACCAAAAGCTTTGGTATGCGGCTCGCCCAGGTTTGGGCCGTTGCTCACCATCCGTAACGACAACGCCACATAGCGTGCTTGCAAGGTCTTAGGCAGAGAAAGAATCTGGACCTGCACCGATTCACTGTAATAGTGGATGGAGTAGGTCATGTCGTAATAATAACAAATATGTTATCAAATGGCAAGAAAAAATTGTAGGCTTCGGCTTGAATAGCCATTTCAATTTCCACGGCAATTTTGTCAGCGACTCGGTGGTGTGAGCCAAGTATTCAGATTGGTCGCTAATTTTACTTTATGGTTTTTCGGTGTGGGTTGATGAGAGGTGCTTCAATACCACGACCTAGCGATCTGGCCTCAAAAACCACCATTTATGTTCGAAAACGCGTAATCCACTCAAAACCCTGGCAGCGTCGAGCAATCGCGAGCAACGCCAAGCAGACTTCTGAGTATGGTGTTTTGGATGGTATTGGCAGTAGCGTCGTCAAATAAACTCAATTAAATCAATGGTTTTATTGGGCTATTGATAATTGAGTGGGAGTAGGAATACTAAAAAATCTCTTATAGATCAATAATTTATACTGCTTTATTATTGTGAGTTATAAGATATTTATAGAGGTTTGTTGTACATAGGGGCTCCGGGACTCACCCGTAACACAGGCGCCAGTTATGTCAGGAGCGCCTTGGTTGTGGTGAATTTTTGTGCGGGTGGGCGGCGGTGACTAATCAGACACAAGATACCTGCAATGTTAGTCTGGCATTGGGGCTGGCGGATTTTTGTGTGCGTTCCACACGGCACTGAGAAAGTCAGCGAATTCCTCACCAGTTATGTCGCCATATGCGAGCATAACCATAACTTCCTCCAGTTGGGGGACATCAGGAATGTCGATTCCTTCCCCATACAGATAGGTCAACGCGCAGGTCAGGGCTGTTCGTTTGTTGGCGTCATTGTGAATACGTGCCCCTTGGCAATTGCTTCGACATATAGCCCCGCAATTCCGAATACATCATTAAGAGCCGCGTATTGGGCGTGCATCTCAACCCGGAATAGCGCAGCCTCTACCGCAGCAACGCCTCCGCCTCCCAATCCTGGCAAGCCGCCTAGTTCAGCAATGATTTCATCGTGAACGGCAATGACAAAGTTGGGGTCAAGCAATTACCGATCTCGCAAGGCGATAAGGACGTCTCGATGAGTTTTGATGACCTTCTTGGCTGCGGCTTTGACTTGAGCTGTCGCGGGTGTAGTGGTCTGAGCAGACGACACTTTGCTAGAGGGAACTATTTTCTCCCTCTTTACCAACGAGTATCCAAAAAGTTGTTTGTTTTGCAAAGTAGTCACGTGGTCTCCCTGGAGCCAGTGAACTCACAGAATAATGGGCCAAAGGCTCAATTAGCACTATACAACGTCAGAAAGGATCTTGCCGTTCAAATTTTTGGCAGGATTTGCATTTGTACATAAAAAAGGCTATTGCCATAGCTTAGTCAGTTAAACCCGCCTTTGCATTGGATGACATCAATGGTCGGGCAGGTTGTCCTTCCCGGAAGCTCAGTACTTTGCGGCACGTTTCCTGCAGTTTTGAAATAAGCTGCTGGGCGGCTTTTTCCGAAGTATTCCTCGGCTATGTACGACTATATCTCTGACAGATCTGCTTCAGCATTTTCGGTTAGGTGGAGCGTGCAGCTAATAGCGCTCTCCCTCGCTCGGCGATTCGCTGAGTGTCGAATTCTCTGGTACGGCCAGCAGCTACATCGGCCAGGCCCTTGTCAATATCTTGCTTGAGCGCGGTCAACTGGTCGAGCATGAGTTGGCGTTTAAATGACCAGTCCCGAAGTGCTTCGCGGACGACCTCGCTCGTCGATGCATACTCGCCCATTTCTACGGCGCTTTTGAGCGTGGCAGCCATCTCCGTAGGCATGGTCACTGTCAGGCGTTCGATCGTGGTCATAGTTGGGAATCTTTGGGTAGAGAAATCATACTTAATCATGCTTTATTCCCTGTATAGAGGGAAGCCACAGCCGCTGCCGGCAGGAGGTCAGACGAGTAACGCCGACTCCTGCTTGGTAAGTCTTTATTGCTGCAGTCGGAAGCTTAGAAACGGATCCCTAGCCCTAGATAAGGGCCATGTATCTTAACATTCCAGACATCCCCCTGTTTTTTATAATCCCAATAAAGTTGACGGTAACCTACTTTAAAACTGTAGTTTTTAGCAAAATCCAAATTTGCACCAAGCATGAACTGATAGGTAAGATCTGAACCGCCACCACCGATATCGGCATAAGTGAACAAGGCTGCTTTATCCGAGATTCGTTGCGTTGCACGTACCCCAATCACGGCGTCTGTCCAGCTAGCAGAGCCACTAGCGCTTTTTTTGCCGCCCGGAAACACCGTGCCAGTGTCTGATGTAATGGTGATGCTGGCACTAGTAGCGAGTTTCGTGTAGCGTAGTGCCCCAAGCAAATCGATGATCGTGGCCTCGTCTAGTACTTGGTAAGCGACCGACCACTGGTAAATAGACATTTTGCTTGTGATATTTAATTCGGCGTTGTTTGCACCGCGCCCGGAAAGTCCGGTAACGCTTTTCGATATTTGGTCAGAAAGTTTTATGTAGACGGTTTCTAGCCCATAGGTCCAAGGGCCTTTTCTGGCCGTGACTAATCCCATGAAGCCATAATCCAAGTTGTTTAAAACATCACTGAAGGATGTGTTTATATCACTAGAGACACCACGAACACCAATCTTTCCATTTAGGTCAGCGGCAAACAAATACGGCGTGGCTTCAAACTCCCAGGCATTCGTTTCGACTGAGCGGGCTGTTTGGCTTACGCTAAAGCCTAATATGCCTAGGACAATGACAAGTCGTTGTTTGATTTTTTTGGTCCTGATTTTTACAAGCCAATCCATAGCCATCCCCTGGTGCATGAATATAGTTGATGAGTTGTACGTTGGTTAGACTTTTTGTGGTGTGTTTAGATTGTGTCGGCAACCTTAAACGACCGCATTTCGTCTCGCCGCCTCTTTAAACCAGGCAGCGCTTAACTTTGGTGTGCGTTTCAGTGTTTTGTAGTCCACATAAATCAATCCGAAGCGCGTTCCGAAACCACCGGACCATTCGAAATTGTCCGTTAAGCTCCAAGCAAAATTCCCCTTCACAGGCACGCCTTCGTCGGTTGCACGCTGGAGCTGACTCATTACAGCGCGCAGATACATGACACGATCGGTATCGTAGACCTGCCCATCATCGCTTACTTCATCGCTGGTGGCACAGCCATTTTCTGTGATATATATCTCTTTCGGGTTCCAGAGGGCTTGTGTTAGGCGTGGTGCCCAGTACAACACTTCAGGAGCAAAGGTGTGCCATGGTGAACCCATTTTCGGGTGCGATACATTCATCGGCAATTCACGATATCCGGGGGCTTCGTCTGAGGCCACTACATACATTTTTGGTATGTATACATTAATGCCCAGAAAATCTGTCGGTGAAGCAATAATACGCATATCTTCATCTGTGAACTTGGGTGCATCAGCACCAGCATCTGTTAGATACGACTCGGAGTATTTCCCCGTCTGCATCACATCCAGAAAGCGGGCATTTAAATGACGCGTTGCCAACTCTGCGGCTCGTACATGTTCCGGAGTTTCTATCACCGGAATCGCACAAAACATGACCTCAGCAGGCCCGATCTTAGTCCCTGGTTTACCCATCGCACGAATGGCCTGCACCGCCATTCCATGGGCGAGCACTGCATGGTGAGAAACCTGATTAAGCGCTGCCTGTTCAAGCTTGAGCCCGGGGGCCGTTTCAATATGCAGCGGTTTTCCTTGAACCACCATATCTATGCCACGGTGGCCCATTTCGACGAAATTTTGAAACTCGTTAATAGTGAAAAAATGTCGTACCCGGTCACTTAAATGTTTTGCCACATTACCCGCATAATTGGCAAAAGTTTCACAGATATAGCGCGACTGCCAGCCACCGCGATCTTGCAACGACTGCGGCAAGTCCCAATGGTAAAGTGTGGCAAAAGGCTGGATATCCGCATTGAGTAGTTCATCGACGAGCCGATTGTAAAAATCTAGCCCCTTCAAGTTAATTTGCCCATCGCCATTAGGGAAGATGCGTGGCCAAGAGATCGAGAATCGATAGGCCTTTACCCCCATTTCCTTCATTAGCTGTACATCTTCTTTGTAACGTCGGTAGTGATCAGTGGCGATATCACCGGTGTCGCCATTTTTTATCTTTCCCGGCGTGTGTGCATAGGTGTCCCAGATCGACTGACCCTTACCATCTGCATTTGGCGAGCCTTCGATTTGATAGGCGGCTTGCGCAACGCCCCAGTAAAAGCCATCAGGAAAGGTGAGCAGAGCGCGTGTATTTTTACTTGGTTGAACGCTAGCTCCAGCGCTGGGGCTAGCGCCGGTCAAGGAAAGACCAAGCGCTGTGGCTGCTCCGCTCGCCAGAAAAGAGCGTCGAGTTGTTAGAAGGGAATCCTTATCAGAGGATGCCAGAACGCTTTGAGTTGGCGGAAGCTGTTTCATAACTTGTCTCCTATTCTTGCATTAAGGTGATTGAGTACTTTTGGCTCGTCGGATATCGAGCGTCTTAACCGCCCTGGTAACTGAACTGATCCCCAGAATTTGGACGGTTAAGAACTGGTCAAGTCCTTGTCGGCGTCGACACCACGCGTATTCTCGGCTCGCACCGCTGGGATGGAGCGCCGGCCCGAAGCGGGGGGGAAAGAGCATTATGGTTGTTTCAATTCCTGTTGCAGGAACGCCCCAACCTCGGCTGTGCCTAGTTCAGCCTGCGGCAGTAAGCGCGGTGCGGCGATAAATCCGTGTACCACTCCCGGATAACGTTTGGCAGTTGTTTTCACACCAGCTTTATCTAACCGGTCCGCATAAGCTTCGCCTTCATCCCGTAGCGGATCGAATTCAGCAGTTATGACTAGCGCAGACGGAAGCCCGCTCAAATCCTCGGCTAGTAATGGCGACACTTCCGGTTTGGTTCGATCTTCCGGATTCAGAGTGTATAAATCGCGGAATCGTTCCAGCTCTGCGCTAGTTAGCAAATAGCCGGTGGCAAAGTTCTTATGCGATTCTGTATCCATGGTGGCGATGTTAGTAGCCGGGTATATCAGGACTTGTGCGGAAATCTTTGGTCCCTTGCGGTCGCGAGCCATTAAGGCAATGACTGCGGCCAGATTTCCGCCAGCGCTGTCGCCGGCAACGCCCAGCCTTGTTCCATCCCCGCCGAAATCGGCCGCATGCAGGCTCGCCCACTCAAGCGCTGCATAGCAATCCTGTACTGGTGCCGGAAATGGATGCTCCGGTGCTCGCCGGTAATCTACGGCGACGACAATTACATTACCGTATCGTGTAATTTTTCGGGACGTATTATCGTGTGTTTCCAAACTCCCATTCACCCAGCCGCCGCCATGAAAATAGAGGACGACTGGAAGTGGCCCGCTGCTTTCAGGCACATAGATGCGCACTGGAATAGTTCCTGCCGGGCCCGGAATGTCCTGGTTGATGACACGGTTCACGGGCGTCTTTTCGCCACCCAATAACTTATTGAGCTTTTCATCTGTTGCACGCATTTCCGCAGGCGTCGACACCGGTCCGGACTTGTCAGTCAGATTGGCCAGTTTGAGAATGATGGCCGTACGCGTATCAAGCTTTCCATAGGGCGTCACGGTCCAGCTTCTAACCATCAGCCAACAACCCAGTAAAACAACCAACAATACCAATCCGCTAATGGATAGCGCTTTAGCCGCACCGCTCGCCAGAGAAGACCGTCGAGTTGTTGACATGAAATCCCCATCAGGGGATGTAGAAACATTTTTAGTGGGCAGAATTTGCTTCATTTTTTGCCAGTTCTAGCATTCAGGTAATTGCGCATTTTCGGCTCATCGAACATCAACCGCCTGAACCGCCCGGAGAATCCGGGACGGTGAAAAAAATTGGTCAGTTCCTTTTATCAGCACCATGCGCTCACTCAGTTCACACGACCGGACGCAGCGCCGGGACGAGTGCCAACGTGGTGGTACCTTGATAACGATCTCGTTCGAATGCGGCATCTATCTCGACCGTTTCACCGGGGTAGACGGTGACGTAGTTATCGCTGTATGTGATGGGCAGGATTTCCATCCCCCCGCCGTCGTGCAGCTCGGCTCGCACAAAGAACGCGATGTGTTTGCTTGGGTTTCGTAAAACAATCCGGAAGTTGCGCATCCCGTTATTCTGGGAGTTGGCAGGGACTTCTGAGACTTTAGCCTGCAACGTCACCTGCGGCATCGTGGCGAGCGCGGTGAAGTCGGCCCACTGAGTTTGACGCAGTTGCATCGCGACCAAGGCATTATCGCCTTCGCGCTTGACCAGATCTGGCACATCGTCTACAGAGGAACACCAGTACGTGTTCTCGGCCAGCAGATGGCCGTTGCGTGCCGTGGCGGTGAGCCGAACAAAGAAGACCGGGTGCTTGGACGCCGGTCGAGGAATGCTCAGGACTTGATGGATCGAGGCGGGTGTGCACGAATCCACGGTCGCGTTGTAGCTGTCAAGCAGTGTGCCGTCCAGCGCATAGACGCGCGCAGTGACGGTAGTGTCTTGGAGCAACTCAGGAGAATGATTGGCCAGCGTGACCTTCCCCTGCTTGCGGTCGCCCACGGCAAAGCTGTCGAACACGGCACTGACCGGCCGCAGCCCCTTTTTCGCCCCAAAATAGGTGCCACCAGCGCCGAAGTAGTGATCAAACAGTTGCCCAAAGAAGCTGGGCCAGGACGTATTTAGCATCCAGTAAATGGTCACTTTGTGGGTGCGCCAGTCGAGCGCACCGTAGGCCTCGAACAATGCCCGAGTCGATTCGTACTGGGCCAACTGTGCTTTACCCACAAAATCGGCCAAGTTGTCCGCCCCGCCGTAACGCTTGGCAATAACCTTGTGAATACCTTCCAACTTATTGTTGCCTGGGGCAGAGCCGGCGTGCATCGCCCACACTTTGTTAAACGGCCAACGCGAGTCTTCTGGTAGAAATTTTTCCATCGTCGAGAGGATGGGAATGATTTCGTTGTTGCCTTCTTCCAGCACCGACCCTTTGGCATTGACGTTGTTAGGGTCGAACCAAAACGCGGGCGAACGCCAAGAATAGGGCCCATTCATGTGTACGCCACTCCAGTAGTCGGGGCTGGCGGTCGAAGCGGTCTCAATCACGGCGTTCTGCCAAGACGCCTGCTCTAGGCTGGCTTGGTAACCTGCCAGTACCTTGGGCGGCGGCAGGCCATCGCTGGCGTGCCCCCAAATGGCGATGGAAGCGTGCGAGCGCAAGCGATAAAGGCTGTCGCGCACAGAAGCTTGCGCGACACGGTGATTTTCTTGGTCCCACTCGCCCCAGCGCTCCCAAGACCCACAGCACATGAGGCCAAACATGGTGGGCATCCCTTCACGGTCGCACATTTCCAGCAAACCGTCGTCGACAAAATGCCCTTCCCAGCGGATCAGGTTAATGCCCATGTCTTTCGAATAGCGCAGGGTCGCACGGGCCCGCTCATAGTCGTGCGTGAGCAGCAGCTCTGGGGTATATCCAGCGCCCCGAATCAGATAATCTCGGCCGTTTATCTTAAGGTAAAAAGAGCTCGGATCCTTGTACTGGGGCCGCATCGCGGTGTCATCTCGGTGGCCGGTCATCATGCGGATGCCGAAGTCGCACTCGGCTTGATCTGAGACGCCTTCGGAGGTTTCGAACTCAAGGCTGAGGTGGTGCAGGGTCGGTTTGCCCCAGATATACGGCCACCACAGCTCAGGATCGTTGACGCGCAGGGCGGCGTGTGTCTGCGGCGACAGCTTCATTTCGCGCGACTCACCGGACGCGAGGCTCACTTGGGCAGTCACCTCGATCGGCCCCATGCCATCGCGCGTAATCCGCGCGCGCAACACGCCAGCAACGGGTGTGCTTGCAGTGTTGGAGACGTTCACATGAATGGTCAGATCGGCCTGATTGAGGCGTGGCAGCGGAAGGTCGCTGCGCACGTACGGGTGGCGCAAGGTCACCGAGCCGCTGGGCGCAAGCCACACTTTTTGCACGATGCCCGAGCTTTTGTCCGGCAAGAAGCTGGTTAGGGTTTTGGCTTCGCCATGGAAAGCCAGGTTGATCCAGTCGGCCCAGGTGTCGCCCAAATCCAAACCTGCGGGGTCGCCCTCTGTGGGAACCACCTGACCGACGTTCAGCGGCGGGGTGCGGCGCTCAGGAACGACACGCACGGCCATCATATTTTTCTCGCCGGGCCTGACGACCTTGGTGATATCAATCTCAAAGCGGCGGTAAGTGCCCACCAGTTCATCGGTGCCTGCAATGCGTTGGCCATTGACCCACAACTCGGCGCGATAGGTGATGCCATCAAAGACGAGTGCGTACCGGCGATGGCCCTTGGGCACATCAAAGCTAGCCTGGTACCACCAGTCGTGTTGCCACAGGTCGCGTTCCACTCGCGTGAGAGCATCGCCCACTGCCAGGTCGCCGGTCAGGCCCGCATCGGACATCGCCCGAAGAATCGTGGCGGGCATTCGCTTCACTGCGATTCCGCTTGTGGGCGCATTGGTGCCTGAAAGCTGCGCACCGCCCACTTTTACCTCGTCGTCACGCATCAAGCGCCATCCGTCATAGAGTTCGATCCAATTTCCCCGCGATATCGGAACAACCGAAGTTCGAATTCCATCCGGGCTACGATCAGCAACGATGTTTTTACTTGTCTGAGCGCTGGCGCTGGTCCCGGTCAATGCTAGACCAAACGCGGCTGCTGCTCCGCCCGCCAGAAAAGTCCGACGAGTTGTTAATAAGGAATCCCCCTCAGGGGATACAGAAACGTTTTGAGTTGCTGGACGCTGCTTCATGATTTTTCTCCAATTCTGGCATTAAGGCAATTTGGCTTTTTCGGTTCGATAAAACAGGCCCTATCAGTCAGAGGATTAGTTCCAGCAAGGCCAAGTAGCTCTGAGTATTTGGCTGTTGACAACATCACAGTGACAGACGAAAGTGAAATTAAAAAAGCTGATACTCTTAATTTATTGTAACCGAGCAATACGAAATAATTATGCCAAATGGCTTGAGTTTGGCTAATAGGGCGCGTGCGACAGATCACTAGGCCGCCTCTGTCATCATCGACGCCTGGTCAGCGACAATTGCCAGGAAAGTCAAGCGAATCTTTAGGCACGGATTTTTGCTTGGTATTGGCAAAAGCATCTAAGGATAAGTCTAATTAAATCCATCAGCTACGAGAGAAGGATCGTAAGCGCCTGCCCGCGTACCCCATCCTGGCGAACACGCATGACCTCCGGTTTTGGAGAATGCCGGCGGAGCTTATGGCGATTCAGTTTGGTGCAAGCTCATTTGGCGACGATAATAACGGTTATGTTGTTTTCACTACTATTTTTTGAGCCTCTTCATGGAAATTAAAGTCAACTTTCTCGATAAGCTTCGCCTCGAGGCTAAGTTCGATGACTTCACGGTGGTGGCCGATCAGCCTATCCGTTATAAAGGCGATGGCTCAGCGCCTGGGCCATTCGATTATTTTCTAGCCTCATCGGCTTTGTGTGCCGCTTATTTTGTGAAGCTGTATTGCGTGACGCGTAACATTCCTACCGAAAATATCCGTTTGTCACAAAATAATATTGTGGATCCGGAAAACCGCTACCAGCAGATTTTCAAGATTCAAGTTGAATTGCCGCCTGATATCCTGGAAATAGACCGCCGAGGTATTTTGCGCTCTATCGAGCGTTGCACCGTGAAAAAGGTTGTACAAGCCGGACCCGAGTTTGTCATTGAAGAGGTGGACAATCTAGATGCCGATGCGCAATCCTTGCTGGCGTTAAAGCTGGCTGCTGACGCCAGCACCTATATTGCGGGCAAGGATCTGCCGCTGGAGCAGACCATTACCAATATGACTGGCATTTTGGCGGGTTTGGGGATCAAGATTGAAATCGCTTCGTGGCGCAATATCATTCCCAATGTGTGGTCGCTGCATATCCGCGATGCGCATTCGCCGATGTGTTTTACCAATGGCAAGGGCGCAACCAAAGAAAGTGCGTTGGCATCGGCCTTAGGAGAATTTATCGAACGCCTGAATTGCAATTATTTCGCTGGCGATGCATTTTGGGGCGAAGACATCGCCAATGCGGCGTTTGTGCATTACCCAAACGAGCGCTGGTTCAAGCCTGGCCCTGATGATGCGCTGCCTGCCGAGATTCTGGATGCGTACTGCTTGCAAATTTATAATCCAGATGACGAGCTATATAGTTCGCATCTGTACGACACCAACTCCGGTAATGCGCAGCGCGGCATCTGTTCGCTGCCGTATGTGCGGCAGTCTGACGGCAAGGTCGTGTATTTTCCAGCCAACTTGATCGGAAATCTATTCGTCAGCAATGGGATGAGCGCGGGCAATACGCTGGTCGAAGCGCAGGTGCAATGTTTGTCAGAAATTTTTGAGCGTGCGGTAAAGCGCGAAATTCTGGAACGTGAAATCGCATTGCCTGATGTGCCGCACGAAGTGCTGGCTAAATACCCTGGCATTTTAGCGGGCATTCAGGCACTAGAAGAGCAGGGCTTTCCGGTGCTGGTGAAAGACGCGTCGCTGGGTGGGGCCTATCCAGTGATGTGCGTCACCTTGATGAACCCGCGCACGGGCGGTGTATTTGCGTCGTTCGGCGCGCATCCCAACTTTGAGGTAGCGCTGGAGCGCAGTCTGACAGAATTGCTGCAGGGGCGTAGTTTTGAAGGGCTGAACGATTTACCTCAGCCCACTTTTGTCAGCGGCGTCGTGACAGATTCAAATAACCTTGTTGAGCATTTTATTGACTCCAGCGGGGTCGTATCATGGCGCTTTTTCAGTGCCAAAACAGATTTTGAGTTTGTCGAGTGGGATTTCTCTGGCCAAGGTGAAAACTCGAATGCCGAGCAAGCAGCAATGTTGTTGGGCATTCTTGAAAGTATGGGTAAAGAGGTCTACATGGCAGTGTATGATCAATTAGGTGCTACCGCTTGTCGAGTTTTGGTGCCCGGCTATTCAGAAATTTACCCGGTTGACGATTTGATTTGGGATAACACAAATAAAGCGCTATTGTTTCGCTCCGATATTTTGAACTTGCATCGCTTAGACGATGCCAGCCTGGCAGCACTGCTCCATCGCTTGGATAACAACGAACTCGATGAGTATTCCGATATTGCCAGTTTGATCGGCATCGAATTTGACGAAAATACAGACTGGGGTCAGCTCACGGTTCTCGAGTTGAAGCTGCTGATCCATCTGGCTTTACAACAATTTGAGGCGGCGCAAGAGCTGTTGGGCGCCTTCCTGCAGTACAACGACAACACGATTGAACGCGGATTGTTCTACCAGGCTTTGAATGTGGTGCTGGAGGTGCTGCTTGATGACGACCTGGAGCTTGATGACTATACGGTCAACTTTCGCAGGATGTTTGGCAATGCCCGGATGGACGCGGTAATGGGGACCGTGGACGGCAGTGTGCGTTTCTTTGGGCTCACGCCAACGAGTATGAGGCTAGAGGGCCTTGATAGGCACCACCGACTGATCGACAGCTATAAAAAGATGCATCAGGCCCGGGCTGCTGTAGCGGCCATCGGTAATTGAGGCAGGCTCGCTGTTCTTCGCATACTCAAAAAATTGCAATCAAGCTGCCACCGTTTTTGTCTCTCAGCTAAGGAAGTTTCATGTCAAATAGCACAACCTTGAATCGTCGCATTATCCTTGCTTCGCGCCCAGTCGGTGCCCCAACAAGCGCTAATTTTCACTTTGAGGAAAGCACGCTTGCCCCACCCGCTGCTGGACAGGTGCTGCTGCGCACCTTATATCTTTCGCTTGATCCATATATGCGTGGTCGTATGAGCGATGGCCCATCGTATGCGACACCGGTCGCGCCCGGTGAGGTCATGATCGGTGGGACGGTTTCTCGTGTTGACGCGTCGCAACATCCGGACTTCAAGCCGGGTGACCTTGTGCTTGGGCAAAGTGGATGGCAAAGTCATGCCATCTCTGATGGCAAAGACCTCACCAAGCTGGACGCTGCGATGACGCAACCGTCCCTCGCTCTGGGCGTGCTTGGCATGCCTGGTTTTACTGCTTATATGGGCCTGCTCGATATTGGCCAGCCAAAGGCCCATGATACGGTCGTGGTTGCTGCAGCCAGTGGCGCTGTGGGCTCGGTCGTTGGCCAAATTGCCAAGCTAAAAGGCTGCCGCGTTGTGGGTGTTGCTGGTGGCGATGAGAAATGTCGATATGTCGTCGAGGAACTGGGCTTTGATGCCTGTATTGACCACCGAGCCACCGATTTTCCACAACAGTTGACTGCTGCCTGTGCTGATGGCATTGACATCTATTTTGAAAATGTCGGTGGCGCCGTATTTGACGCAGTACTTCCGTTGCTCAACGTTGGCGCCCGTATTCCCGTGTGTGGCCTGATCGCCCATTACAACGATACCGCATTGCGAGATGGCCCTGACCGCATGAGTTTACTGATTCGCAATATCCTCACAAAGCGTCTAAAAATGCAGGGCTTCATCATTTTTGACTATTACGGCCCGCGTTATGAGGCGTTCTTTGTCCAGATGAGCGAATGGCTGGCCACCGGGCAGATCAAGTTTCGCGAGGATGTCGTCAATGGCCTGGAGAATGCACCCCAAGCATTCATCGGTTTGCTTAAAGGAAAGAATTTCGGCAAGTTAATCGTTCGTTTGGCGGACGACTGAGGTATTTTTCCCAACCCGATCAGGATCCCTGGAAGTATTCAGACGGCGGTTAATGACTTCGTACACGAGCATGCCTGCCAGCATGGCAATCACAAAAATGGCGGCTTTGGCTTGGCCGGACCCTAGTGACACAATCGCGGGGCCTGGGCAAAATCCGGCTAGCCCCCAGCCTGCGCCAAAGGCAAGGCTTCCGAAGACAAGGCGTGGGTCGATGGTCGTGGAGGCGGGGAGCTTTAACGGTTTACCGAGCAAGCTGGCGCCCCGTGTGCGCGCCATCCGGAAGGCGATAAAGCTGACAATTACGGCGCCGCCCATCACTAGGCCGAGCGATGGATCCCATGATCCGCCCAGGTCCAGAAAACCAATTACCTTTCCGGGATCAGTCATGCCGGACAGAATCAAGCCCAAGCCGAAAACGAGTCCAAGCAAAAATATTGAAATGAGTTGCATGGCAAAGCCTCTACGATCGTTAATAGGGTTCAGGAGAGTGCGTGGCGCACGAGGTATACCGTGATAAAGCCGGCGCCCATGAATGATAGGGTCGCCACGAGTGAACGCAGTGAAAGCCGGGCCAGGCCGCAAACGCCATGCCCGCTGGTGCAGCCCGATCCGTAGCGCGTGCCGATCCCCACCAAAAATCCCGCAATAATCAACGTGATCCAACCCGCATCAATACGCACAGGTACGGGGGGCAGAAAGACATACCATGCCCAGGGCGCGGCAAGCAGGCCTGCCACAAATGCCACGCGCCATGCCAAATCGTTGCGCTGTGCGCCCAGCAGGCCACCGACAATTCCGCTGATACCTAGTATGCGTCCAAACACGAGTATGAATAGTGCAGCGGACAATCCGATTATTACGCCGCCAGACAGGGAGGCCCATGGGGTGAATTGATTCCAATCGATTGTCATGGCTGCTCCGTGTAATAAGTACAAAACTGCTCGTAGAGCACGCCCATAATGGCGAGTGCTTGAGGGTTTGATATTTGATAATAAATATTTTTGCCATCCCGCCTTGTACTGACCAGCTCCTGCGTGCGCAAAACACCCAATTGCTGAGAGAGCGTGGGCTGGCCTATGCCGACCAAGGCTTCAAGCTCGCTTACGCATACCTCCCCCTGTGCCATTTGACACAATAGTAGGAGACGGTCGGGGTTCGAGAGTGCCTTCATCATGCGGCAGGCTTGCGTGGCCGAAGCGCGCATGGCTTGCATATCTAGAATGATTTCGCTTTGAGTGAGTTGCATGGCTAGATTTTTTTGGTCAGCATGCGATCGATTATACTTGCATATATAATATAAATCAATATAATGTATATGTCTTAGTTGTTGTACGCACAGCCTACTGAAGGAGTGTCGAATGAATCCTGTCGTAAAAGGCTTTTTCGATCCGGCCACCTGGACCATTACTTATGTGGTCTACGAGAAGCGGGGTTCCAAATGCGCCATCATTGATTCTGTTCTTGATTACGATCCCAAGGCGGGTCGAACGCAAACGCATTCAGCTGATACGGTGATCGAGTTCGTCAAAGAGCATGATCTAACGGTGCAATGGATTCTTGAAACACATGCGCATGCCGATCACTTATCGGCGGCACCCTACCTTCAAGCGCAACTGGGGGGTGAGATCGCTATCGGTGCGTGCATTACCGATGTGCAGGCAACGTTTAAAAAAATCTTCAATTTCGAACCTGAATTTAAGTCTGATGGTCAGCAGTTCGATCACATGCTTGAAGACAATGAGGTTTTTCAAATAGGGGCACTACCGGTGCGGGCAATTTCGGTGCCTGGGCACACCCCTGCCTGTATGGCCTATCAAGTAGGTGATGTCGTGTTTATAGGGGATACGCTTTTTATGCCTGATGTCGGCACGGCACGGTGTGATTTTCCTGGCGGTAGCGCGCATGCGCTATATCGTTCCGTACGCAAGCTACTTGATTTGCCGCCCGAAACACGACTATTTATGTGCCATGATTACCCACCTGAAACGCGTGAGGCCCAATGGGAGACGACGGTGGCAGCTCAGCGACAGAGCAATATACATATTCATGATGGCGTCACCGAGACCGAATTCGTTGCGATGCGCACCGAGCGCGATGCAACGCTTGAGATGCCCACGCTCATCCTCCCTTCAGTACAGGTCAATGTGCGCGCTGGAAAAATGCCTCCACCTGAGGCAAATGGCACCATATATTTAAAAATTCCGCTTAATTTGCTTTGATGGCAGGTCAGCAAGGAGTCACAATGGAAATCAAATGTCCTCACTGCGCTAAACGCAATCGGGCACCAGCAAAAAAAATGGGTTCAAGCGCACATTGCGGTGCCTGCGGCGAACCGCTACTGAGTGCACCCATCGCCCTGGGTCAAGCTGCACTGGCCGAACTTATAGCAGATAGTCCAATTCCGGTGCTCGTTGATTTCTGGGCGCCGTGGTGTGGTCCATGCCGCACGTTCGCCCCTACGTTCAGTGCCGCCGCCAAGCAGTTTGGGGGCGTAATGGTATTGGCCAAAGTTGATACCGAAGCCGAACAGCAGGTGGGGGGCCAGTTTGGCATTCGCTCCATCCCTACCTTAGTGGCTTTTTTTAACGGCAAGGAAGTACAAAGGATGAGTGGCGCCTTGCCTCCAGCAGAGCTCGACAGGTTTGCTCGCTCTTTGTTGGGTATAGCATCCAAGTAATCGTTATCTTTTTAAAGGGCTTGTATCATGAAAAACGTAGGTGGAATTGATCGCGCACTGCGCATTATTGTTGGGTTGGCACTGATTATTGCAGCGCTGATGGGCGAAATTGGTGTGTGGGGCTGGATAGGGGTCGTGCCGCTGGCAACTGGCTTGTTGGGCAAATGTTTTGCGTATAAGTTACTAGGAATCAATACCTGTCCACTAAAGAGCAGGGCTTGACGCCATCCAGACGCTTTCTGCCCAATAAGGAGCAACCCGATGTTCGATCGGCGACAATTCCTCTCTCTTGCTGCCCTCAGCGGCGCTGGGGTACTGACGGTCTCGCGAACAACGGCGGCGGCACCTAAGCAGGTTAAAACCAATGCCAAAATCATCATCGTAGGTGCTGGGGCTGCTGGGGCGTCGCTGGCTAATCGGCTGGTACGCAGGGTTGATGGGGCAACGATCACGATTATCGATCCGAGTCAAAACCATCTTTATCAGCCTGGCCTGTCCTTAGTCGCCGCAGGATTAAAACCAGCCGATTACGTTATTTCCAAAACGACCGAGTGGCTCCCCAAAGGCGTGATGCTGATTCCCGAGGCGGTCGCCGCTGTCGACCCTGAAGTTCAAACAGTCGCGACCACTGGTGGACAAACCCTAAGCTATGACTTCCTTGTCCTGGCTCCGGGCCTTGTCCTGGATCACGACGCGATCGAGGGATTTTCCCTTGAGATGGTGGGGCAAAATGGGATCGGTGCACTCTATGCTGGGCCTGAATACGCTGCACGGACATGGGCTGCCGCGGAAAAATTCACGCAAAGCGGTGGACGGGGTATCTTTACCCGCCCTGCGACAGAGATGAAATGCGCGGGTGCGCCGCTCAAGCATACCTTCCTGATCGACGACATTGCACGGCGGGCCGGCAACCGGGGCAAAGTGGAAATTATCTATGCGGCCCATAATGATGCGTTGTTCGGTGTTCCGATTGTTTCGGAAAAAGTGCGGATGTTGTTTCAGGATCGAGGTATTTTGCCTGCCTATAGTCACGTTCTAAAGGCAGTCGATGCGCAGCGGAAAGTCGCAACGTTTGCGACACCCGAGGGCAATAGAGCGTTGGATTATGACTATCTTCACGTCGTTCCACCACAACGCGCGCCGGATTTCATCCGGCAATCAGGCCTGAGTTGGGCGGACCGCTGGGCCGATCAGGGCTGGGTTGAGGTGGATATGTACAATTTGCGCCACCTCCGTTACCCCCAGGTTTTCGCGCTCGGTGACGTGGCGGGCGTACCCAAGGGCAAGACCGCAGCCAGCGTTAAGTTCCAGGTTCCCGTGGTCGAAGATCACCTCGTCGCAGCGATCCAGGGACGCACTGGCAGCACCACCTATAACGGTTACACTTCGTGCCCCATGATCACCCGCGTTGGACGGGCGATGCTGGTGGAGTTTGACTACCATAACAACCTGATCATGTCTTTTCCTGGCGTCATAGCGCCACTCGAAGAGCTGTGGATCACTTGGTTGATGAAGGAAGTCGCGCTCAAGGCGACTTACAATGCCATGCTGCGCGGGCGCGCCTGAGGAGGCCGAAACAATGAACGACCTGACAATCGGAACCATCATCGCAGTACTCGAAGAGATCTTCGGTCGAGGGCTTTTCTGGACGATGGTAGCCGTCGCTGTCCTCGTCACGCTCGCCTATCTCTATGTCCTGTTTCGTGATCGTTCGGTGAACTGGCGCAAATTTTTGCTTGCCCAGCTATCGATGCCTTTTGGGGCAATCGGAGCCGTGCTCTTTGTACAGGCCGTGACTGATTCAGACTTTGGTGATATTGGCGGGCCCATTGATGTCATCGTGCTTCTGGCGATTGCGGTCGCGGGGGCAGTCGGGATTGCGATCTTGGTTTATACCGCTCAATCGCTGATGCGCGGTAGGCAGCGTAGCCCAATTGAGGCCCATTAAATCCGCGCCGCTCGAAGGTGAATTTTCCACAATAATGCCCAAGCTCTCCAGATACTTACCCGTCCTTGATTGGGGAGCGCGTTATAGCCGCGCTGATCTGAGCGGTGATCTGATCGCTGCAATTATTGTGACGATTATGCTGATTCCGCAATCGTTAGCTTATGCGTTGCTGGCTGGGTTGCCGCCAGAAGCTGGTATCTATGCCTCGATCGTGCCGATCGTCCTTTATGCGCTGTTCGGAACCAGCCGCGCGTTAGCGGTTGGCCCGGTTGCTGTGGTCTCGTTGATGACGGCAGCTGCAGTCGGAGAGGTCGCTCAGACTGGCACTGCAGGCTATGCGGTCGCTGCGCTGACACTAGCAGGCCTGTCGGGCGGGATGCTGCTGGCTTTAGGTGTTTTTCGACTGGGATTCCTGGCAAATTTCCTGTCGCATCCGGTGATTGCCGGTTTTATCACAGCCTCGGGGATCCTGATCGCCGTCAGCCAGTTGCGCTATATCCTGGGGATCGACGGAGGCGGTCATGCCTTACCCGAAATGCTGACCTCACTGTTGCGTAACATCGCTGATCTGAATATTCCAACCCTGATAGTCGGTGTTGGTGCAACGGCGTTTCTGTTCTGGGTGCGCAAAGGGCTGATGCCGCTCTTGCAAAAAACCGGTTTGCCAGCGGGTGCGGTTAATGTCTTGTCCAAAGCCGGGCCTGTTCTTGCCATCGCTGTCACCACTGCGGCAACAGCGATACTGGACTTGGGCGACAACGGGGTCGCGATTGTCGGGGTGGTGCCGCAGGGTTTGCCTCCATTGACGCTGCCAAGCCTCGCGCCGGAACTCCTCGGTACGCTGTTGCTGCCGGCCTTGTTGATATCAGTGATCGGCTTCGTCGAATCCATCTCGGTCGCGCAGACGCTGGCTGCCAAAAAGCGCCAACGCATCGATCCCGATCAGGAACTGATTGGTTTGGGCGCAGCAAATATTGGGGCAGCGCTTAGCGGCGGATTTCCAGTCACTGGTGGATTCTCCCGCTCTGTCGTCAACTACGATGCCGGAGCGAAAACGCCTGCCGCCGGGGCCTATACAGCCGTTGGCCTGCTGATTGCATCACTATTTCTAACGCCTTTAATTTACTTTTTACCCAAGGCGACGTTAGCAGCAACCATCATTGTCGCGGTGCTTTCCTTGGTCGATCTGTCAATCATCAAACGCACTTGGACCTATTCGAAAGCCGATTTCGCGGCGGTGTCTATTACCATCGCCCTGACGCTCGGGTTGGGTGTGGAGATCGGCGTATCTGCCGGGGTGGCGGTTTCAGTCCTGATTCACCTTTACCGATCCTCCCGACCGCATATGGCGGTGGTCGGGCGCGTACCAGGCACTGAACATTTTCGAAACGTCAATCGCCACAAAGTCGAGACGAGGGACGACATCATCTCGCTACGTGTTGATGAAAGCCTCTATTTTGCCAACGCGCGCTTTTTGGAGGACTGCATCTATGACATGGTGGCTCGCCAGCCCGCCGTGCGGCACGTCATTCTGATGTGTTCCGCAGTGAACGAAATTGATATGAGCGCGCTAGAGAGCCTGGAGGCGATCAATATGCGCCTTCGAGACCAGAATGTCAGCTTCCATCTTAGCGAAGTCAAAGGGCCAGTAATGGATCGGTTGAAGCGATCCCATTTTCTGGCGGTGCTAACGGGCCAGGTGTTTTTGTCACACCATTTGGCGGTCAGCGCTTTATCCGCGTCTTTGGTCGATCATCCACCAGACGGATTTGCCGATCTTCATTTTGTAGCACGCGATCAAAGTTGTGATCTTCCATAGCAAAGTATTGATTGATGCGATCCAACCCATCATAACCAGGAAATTTATATGACTACGTACGACTACGACCTGCTTACTATAGGCGGTGGCTCGGGTGGGGTGCGCGCCAGCCGCTTTGCGGCCCAGTACGGTGCCCGGGTTGCGCTGGCTGAAAAGAGCGATCTGGGCGGAACCTGTGTCAATCTCGGCTGCATACCAAAAAAACTGATGTCATATTCGGCTCATTTTCACGAAGATTTTTCTGATGCAAAAGGATTTGGCTGGCAGTTAGGTCAAGCAACATTCGACTGGCCAACCTTGATGGCTAATAAGGACCGAGAAATCGAGCGACTTAACCGCGTGTATCGAACAACGCTAGAGCACGCTTTAGTCGAAGTGCTCGATGGTCATGCGCAGATTGAGGATGCACATACTGTGCTCATTGATGGCCAGCGTATCAGCGCGCGTTTCATCCTGGTTGCCACCGGTGGTTATCCAACTCAGCCAGTTTTTTCTGGCAGCGAGCATGGCATCACCTCTGATGATTTCTTTCACTTGGATCGATTGCCAGCGCGGGCAGTCGTCATCGGCGGCGGCTACATTGCAGTCGAACTGGCATCCATCCTGAACGGGCTGGGCAGTAAGGTTACGTTGATCTATCGGGG
The DNA here is from genome assembly GCA_019166125.1 of Alcaligenaceae bacterium CGII-47. GTDB lineage: Bacteria > Pseudomonadota > Gammaproteobacteria > Burkholderiales > Burkholderiaceae_B > Castellaniella. The sequence continues at coordinate 131,708 of JAHTBO010000008.1, read as the reverse complement.
CAGTCGCCTACTACGCACGATGGACCACGATCTGGGACCATTTCTGGCCGCCGAAATGGTTAAAAAAGGCATTGATGTCCGGTTTGATACCATTGTCGAATCCATACATGCCGCCAGCGCCGAGCTCGATGAGGTTAAGCACCTAAAATTGAATCAATCCGGTCATAAGCACGAAATTGATGCGGAGTGTGTGTTGTTTGCCACTGGGCGCCAGGCTAATACTGCGAATCTTGGACTTGAAAAGGCCGGGGTTACCGTACGTGAAAATGGTTCCATCATCGTCGATGCCCAATTCAAGACCAGCATTGATTCCATTTATGCGATTGGTGACGTCATCGACCGCGTCGCCTTGACGCCGGTGGCGCTTGCCGAGGGGATGGTGGTGGCGGCCAACTTATTCCAGACAGGTGAGCAAGGCAAGCGCGGATTATCATATGAAAACATACCAACTGCTGTTTTCAGTCACCCGAACGTGGCCACGGTCGGGTTGACCGAGCAGGACGCGCGCAAGAATTACGGCACAGTGAAAATTTTCAAGAGTGAATTCAGAATGCTCAAGCATACGCTGTCGGGATCGTCCGAGCGCACCTTCATGAAGCTGGTGGTAGACGCCGATAGTGACCGGGTGTTGGGCCTGCACATGGTCGGCGCGGATGCGGGCGAACTGGTGCAGGGGTTTGCTGTTGCGCTGCAATGTGGGGCGACCAAGGCGCAATTTGATGCCACCATCGGTATCCATCCGACCATGGCAGAAGAGTTCGTCAGCATGCGAACGCCGATTTAGCTGCCTTTTACCATTGGGCAAGTCGATTCATTTAATGGGCCATAGGCTTCTGTGGCAGGAATCGTGGCAACGACCTTATGATAGTCCCAGGGCCCAGTGCTCTCGGTCGGCTTTTTTACCTGAAGCAGCGTCAGATCGTTCATCATCCTGCCGTCCTCACGGATCACGCCATTCTGGACAAAAAAGTCATTAACAGGATGCGACTTTAGCCATGCCATCACCGTCTCTGCCTGGTCAGTTCCTGTCTGCCTGATAGCATCCAGGTAGGCCATCGCTGCGGAATAGTCGCCGGCCTGGCTATAGGTTGGCATGCGTCCGATCTTGTTCTCGAAGCGATTGGACCAAGCCTCTGAGGCGTCGTTCCGGTTCCAGTACCATGGCACGGTGAAATACATGCCTTGGGTGACTTCCAGCCCCAGTGCGTGGATGTCTGGCAAGGTAGCGGTCAACCCGACTGGGATCATGGTCTTGGTCAAGCCGAATTCGACGGCTGTTTTGATGGCGTTGATGAAGTCTCCCCCCGCATTCGCGAGCGCCAAAACCTTTGCCCCTGAGCCTTGTGCCTGAAGCATAAATGATGAAAAATCGGACAGGCCAAGTGGAGTGCGTACTGCGCCTAAGACTTGGCCCCCCGCCTTTGTGATGACCGTTGAGGCATCACGCTCCAGATCATGACCGTAGGTATAGTCGGTCGTGATGAAAAACCAAGAGGTGCCCCCATTCTTGACAATGGCTGATCCGGTTCCCCTAGCCAGCCCACTGGTGGAATAGGTGTACTGAATCGTATAGGGGTTGCAATGTTCGTTGGTAAAGGCCGAGGCGCCCGCACCCGAAGTGATGAACAGCTTATGCTTTGCTGCAGCCACAGCGGACATGGCCAGGCTGGCTGCAGAGTTCGTGCCGCCAATCAGCAAGTCGAGCTGCTGGTTGTCAAACCAGTCTCTGGCCGTCGTTGATGACACGTCAGGCTTATTGAGGCTATCGGCCACAAGCAATTCGATTTTTTTACCTAGAATAACCCCACCGACATCGGCAATGGCCATACGGATGGCTTCAGCACCCCCTGGGCCATCACCATCGGCGTAGACACCCGACATATCTGTGATGAAGCCGATACGGATAACATCATCAGAGATGCCGTCGGCCAGAACTGAGGATGAGGATAGCGCCAGCAATATGCTGGCCACGCTGATTAATCCCTGTTTATTCATGGGGTCTCCTGATTGCAGAATAAATCCATCATTGTCAGCTCGTGATACTAAAAATCATGTCGGGCACCATGCTAGCTTTTTTTTGCGCTTTGCTACGTATTGTCCGACAGGCTATAGGTGACATTGCTGGCGTCATGAGCGCAATGCCAGGCGGCCTCAAGCGATGTGATTCAAGTCATTTTTTATGTTATTAATAAAGGGTCCGACAAATTAGATTGGATTGCCATGCCTTCAGCCATCGTGCTGCACCAAGCAGGTCCCCCTGAGAACCTAAAACTTCAACCTGTCATCGTTCAAACCCCCTTAGCTGACGAGATTCGACTCAGGCACACCGCCATTGGCGTTAATTTTCACGACACTTATGTCCGTTCTGGTCTGTATCAAACGTTAACGCTACCAGGGATTCCAGGTATTGAAGGGATTGGAGTCGTCACTGAACTGGGAAGCGAAGTTAAGCACTTGAGCCTCGGTGACCGCGTGGCATATATCTACCTGGGCTACGGTGCTTATTCAGAGGAACGAACGTTGCCTGCCAGCGTGGCGATTCCGGTACCTGCTGGCCTCGATGATCGCCTGGTTGCAGCGACCTTGCTAAAGGGTCTCACTGCACAAGTCCTCGTGCATGAGGTGTACGCCGTCAAGCCCGGGGACTGGGTGCTGGTCCACGCAGCCGCTGGAGGTGTTGGTTCCTTGCTGAGCCAATGGGCCAGCCATTTGGGCGCACGGGTCATTGGCACAGTGGGGTCGGAACATAAAGTTGAACTGGCACAGCACCATGGGTGTCGTCATGTCATTGAATATCGACGAGATAATTTTGTTGCTCAGGTTAAGGAAATTACGCACGGCAAAGGGGTGCAGGTAGCATACGATGCAGTTGGCAAGGATACTTTTCTAGGGTCGCTGGAATGCCTGGCTCCATGTGGTCATTTGGCTAATTATGGGCAGGCATCGGGCCTGGTGCCGCCGTTTGAAGTATCGATCCTATTCCCCAAGTCCAATTCGCTGTCCCGGCCAAATGTGTTTCAGCACTTGAGGACGACCGAAAAACTGCAAACCGCAGCAACTGCACTTTTCAAAGCGTTAAACGACGATATCTTGCAGCCTGGCCCTATTACCGCATTCAGCCTCGCTGAGGCAGCGCAAGCGCATCATGAAATGGAATCCAGATATCGCCAAGGATCAGTGATACTGACGATATAGGGATAGGCATGGCAGCACGCCGCTTAACATAGATGCAGAAACATTTCGCAGCAGGAGGCGGCAGCGAAAATGTTAAAGTTATCAGCGGATCCCTAGGGTTTGGGCGGGATGATGGCGTGATTGTTTGTTAGCGCTTGATGATTTTACAATCGTATAGACAGGAGACAGTCGATATGGCGTTACGCTTTTATTTTTGCGGCCCTTGGGTGTCTGGTTTTCTTTTCTCGGGTGCTCTATTTCTGGGCTGTCCTGCGTGGGCAGACTCACCGACGGAACAGGGTGAGAAAATCGCATTATCGGGTAGTGGTGCTGCGCTGGCCTGTGTCACCTGCCACGGAGAAAAAGGTGAAGGCATGGCGGCAGCGGGATTTCCACATCTGGCGGGGCAGGGTGCTGGTTATCTGGCGCTTCAACTGCAAGGCTTCGCCCAAGGCGAACGCAGTAATCCAATTATGGAGCCTATCGCCAAAGCTTTAAACGCAAAGCAGATAAGGGCTGTTTCCGCGTACTATTCACAATTGCCAGCGCCTTTTGATATCAAGGCGCTAAGTGCACACCTGGACACGTATCCTACCAAAGGCTCGATGGGCGCGTGGCTGGCTAACCGAGGGGACTGGGGCAACAACATTCCAGCCTGTATTCAATGCCACGGGCCGGGTGGCGTAGGAGTAGGTGAATCCTTTCCCGCCATTGTCGGGTTGCCACCCAAATATACGCGTGAACAGCTTCTTGCATGGAAAGAGAAAAAGCGTGCAGCAGGTCCACTGACTCTGATGGGCGATATTGCTGGTCGCTTGAGTGACACCCAAATAACCGCCGTCGCCGATTATTTTGCGTCACTTCCGGTTTCAGCACAGAATCATTCAGCGCAAGTGGCCAGTTCGAATGCGACGGTGCGCAGCAAGACGGCGGCGACAGCGTCAGCCCCAGACTTCACGCCGCCTGATGCCGATGCCATTCCCGATGATGAGTTCGGCAAAGTCGTTCAAAGAGGACAGGATATCTTCCTGAAAACGGGTACCTATGCAGGTCAGTTCGTGGGCAATACCATGAACTGTGTCAACTGCCATATAGATGCGGGACGGCGCGCAAATGCGTCGCCTTTATGGGCGGCGTATGTGCTGTATCCCGCGTACCGGACAAAAAACAATCACGTCAATACCTTGGCTGAGCGCATACAGGGCTGTTTTCAATACAGCATGAATGGGGCCAAGCCGCCGGCCGACAGTGACACGATCGTAGCACTGGAAAGTTATATGTATTGGCTTGCGCAAGGTGCCCCCACCGGCGTCAAACTCGAGGGTCAGGGTTACAAGCGTTTATCTGAGCCAACTCAAAAAGCCGACTATATCCGCGGTCAGCAAGTGTTTCAGCAGGAATGCGCGTTATGCCACGGCGCTGATGGTGCCGGTCAAAGCGTAAGCGGCAATATGGTGTTTCCGGCTCTTTGGGGCGACCAGTCCTATAACTGGGGCGCAGGCATGCATAGTATCGCGACCGCTGCCGCTTTTATAAAAGCCAATATGCCTTTGGGTAATGGCAATACGCTAAGCGATCAACAGGCCTGGGATGTGGCTTATTACATGAATGCTCAAGAAAGACCACAGGATCCTCGTTTCAACGGTTCGGTCGAGGAAACCCAGAAAAAATTTCATAATGCCAAGACGGACCTGTATGGCCAAATCATTAATGGCAAGGTGCTTGGCGCCCAGTCCACACCGGCTGGGGGTGCGATCCGGGTCAATGGTTTGAATTCGGAGCCCTCCAAGGATTAAAACCTGGATGCTGTGCCATATAAATAGATGCCCTATTTCTTGATAACGCTTGGTTTCTGGAATTTTTTAGGAGCAGGGGTGGTTGGCATGCTGGCAATTGCCCGAATGATCATCCTAATATTTAATTCTAGAGACCGCCTATATGATTCAGGATAATCGACCAAAACGATCTCGGCCAGTGCGGGCCATTGAGGATTTTGGCAAGCCGTCACAAGGGTGGCGCTATTCCCTCTATGTCATTATTTTCGAGGCTGACACGAAGGCGGGCAAGCGATTCGACATGATTCTGATCATCGCGATCATACTCAGCCTTATGGTTATTATGGCTGCGAGCGTCGAGAGCTTGTCAAGTCAATACGATGCCTTGTTTCAGATCTTTGAATGGATTTTCACTTTATTATTCACAGTTGAATATGTCATACGCCTGATCTGCGTACAAAATCGATGGCGTTACGCGTTGAGCTTCTACGGTCTGGTCGATCTGCTGGCGATCGCACCTACTTATGCGGCATTGTTGATGCCGAGCCTGACCTTTTTGATCGGTGTTCGTGTACTGCGCTTATTGCGCATTTTTAGGGTATTTAAACTTGTCGCATTCGTCGATGAGTACGTGATGCTCGGCCGCGCACTGCGCGCCAGTGCTCGAAAAATTTTGGTATTTCTGTCTGTGGTGCTCTCTATCGTGCTTGTCATGGGTACGATTATGTACGTTGTCGAAGGGCCTGCAGTAGGCTTTACAAGTATTCCAGCATCTGTCTATTGGGCCATCACCACGCTCTCGACGGTCGGGTTTGGGGATATTACCCCTCAAACAGGCCTGGGTCGTTTCATCGCTTCGGTGATGATGCTCCTGGGTTGGGGTGTGCTTGCTGTTCCAACGGGTATCGTCACCCTCGAGCTAAGCGCGGCTCAAAGCGCGATGCGCATACCCGTCACAACGCGTACCTGCCATGAGTGTCTGACTGAAGGGCTTGATGCAGATGCCAACTATTGCAAGGCGTGTGGTGTGAAGTTGCCGGAGTACCAGCGAGACTAGATGCTACGCGTGATGTGCTTTTGGGGTGTCGGCTCAATATATGGAGTTATTAAATTTGTCAGATCACCGGAGGTAACTGGACATGGCAATGATCGGGTCACAGCAGAATCGCGCTACGCATTCGCTGGCAACACCTTGCGTGGGGTTTATCGGAGCGGGACGATTGGCTCGGGCCTTGGCATTGGCGTTGCTGCAAGCAGGAATACCTGCCGCTCGGGTTGCCAGCCGTCAGATCGAGAGCGCTCGCCGCATGGCACAGGAGCTCGAAGCCTGCCAGGCTGTTGAGCTGCAGTCACTCGTGGACGGCTGTGATTTGGTTTTTATTACCACCCCGGATGCCGCAATTGCCGAGGTTGCCCGGACGCTGGTCTGGAAGTCGGGTCAACAGGTCGTGCACTGCAGTGGGGCGACGCCGGTTACCGTGCTGCAGCCGGCAGCAGATGTCGGGGCGCTAATAGGAGGGTTCCATCCTATGCAGGCCTTTGGTGCGGATACTCAGGCCGCTGTCGATAGCCTGCCCGGCTGTACTATCGCAATCGAGGCCGATACCGCGTCACTTAGCACTTTGTTGCATGGGCTGGCTCATTGCATGGGGTGTGTAGGCTTAAGTCTGCCTCCCGAGGCGCGCGTGCGCTATCACGCCTCGGGAGGCTATGCTTCGCAACATATTCATGTCTTGATGGCCGAGGCAGTGCGTTTGTGGCAGTCCTGGGGAGCGACCGAAGAGCAAGCGCTTAGCGCTTTGCTACCCTTGTTGCGCGGCACGCTGGAATCTCTGTCGCGCAGTGGGGTGGCAGCCGGCATGCCAGGGCCGATCTCGCGTGGTGATGGCGAGACGGTGCAACAACACCGTCGGGCTCTGCTGCAGCTGGATCCCGAAATGCGTGAGCTATATGATCAGCTCTGCCGTCGCAGTATTACCCTGGCCCAACGAGCGGGGCGGCTGCAAGACGCCCAGGCGCAAGCGATGCGCCAGGTGCTCGATGAGCCTTAATACTTAGGCCGGCGTGTCGCGCTGAACCACCTGAGCGGCTAAAAAAATTACAAGCCCAATTGCAATAGGCACCCACGAGTTCATGATGATCGCCAAGACGCCTAGCGCCACGGCGACAAGAGAGCTGACCGTAAGCATCGTATTGCGCCGACTGAGTACCGCGCCAAAGGCGGTGCCGATGAGTATGGCTGCGAGAATCTGATAGAGCTGCTCCATGGATGTCCCTTTTTAGTTTTACTTGGCATTGCAGGCGGCGCGGGTGCGGCCTGCGTCGTCTCGTCCGTGACGGACGGCCCGAGTGTAGCATCGAAGACCCATTTAAGGGCATGTTTGGTCGCCTTGCTACGAGAGCTCGCCGCTGCGTGTTGAGGCCCGAGCGGCTATAGTAGGAGGTGGGGCGGAATCCACTCTTGGCCTATCCGCCAACGGCATACCGAGGTGATGAATCATGGATATGGTACCGGTCTACTCCCCGCAGTCTGAATCTGAGGCTGCCGTCGTGACGGCGCTGATGCAAGCCTATGACATCAGATTTCACATGCGTGGCGGGGCGTTCAGTTCAATGTACCCGGGGACAGTTTCGACCAGTCTGAACGAGCAGGTCCTGATGGTGGCGACAGAGCAGGTGGAGCTGGCCAGGAAGTTGCTCGAATCGTTTGCGAGTACTGAAAACGACGCATAACATGGTGGATTCAGCTGCGAGCCCGGTGTATAGACGGTTTTTGCGTGCAATCCAGTGCGGCCAAGTGCGCATTGAGCAATCATATCCGATAGTATGGTGAGAGCCGGTTCGGGACTGGGAACGCTTTCATCGGGATCAGTATCCAATAGGCGCGGGTTCTTTATGCAATGAGGTCAGAAATGGATATGGCAACTATAGATGGAGAGCAGGCGGACACCGCTGAGCATGAGTTGGTCGTGCGCGTGGCTGCTGGGGATGCTCGGGCGTTTGAGGTGCTTATGCGACGCTATAACCGTCGTCTATACCGGACAGCACGCAGCATCCTTAAAGATGATTCGGAGGCTGAAGATGCTGTCCAGGAGGGCTATTGGAAGGCTTATCAGGCAATGAGTGGGTTTCGCGCTGACGCGCAGCTCTCGACATGGCTGACACGTATCGTGATCAATGAGTCTTTGGGACGATTGCGCAGGAACAAACGCCGAGCCGAAGTCATCCAATCTACCGAAGACTTATCGACAGAGATAAAGGTTGCAAGGATGGAAACCACTGCCAATATTGATGAACGCCCAGATCAGATGGCTTGGCGAGCAGAGATTCGAACCCTGATCGAGCATAAGCTGGACACCTTACCTGATGCATATCGGACGGTGTTCATGTTACGCGCTGTCGAGGGCATGCCTGCAGTTGAGGTCGCTGCCGCGCTGGACATACCAGAAGCGACGGTACGCAGTCGATTTTTTCGTGCCAGGCGGATCATGCGTGATGCGCTGTCCGACGAGGTTGCGGTGCATACACCGGACGCATTTTCTTTCGCTGGCCTCCGGTGTGACCATATTGTAGAGACAGTATTGGCTCGTCTGGAACGTGAGCGCATTAAGAATCATCAATCATAATAAATAATAGCTATCATATTAGTATGTTTTTTGAGCAATACAAAAACTAGTAATTTTCATTGTTATAAAGCCCGCTTCCCCTTAGAGGAAATGCGGGCTTTTTTAGTTTCTATTGTGTGAATCTCGATCATGTAAACCAAGGTTTCTTGTTTGATTACTAATGCTAACGTTTTCCCTAACTGTGTCTGATAAGTCAGAAACGAGGCACTTTTTGACTGAAACACCATAGCTCAAATAAGACGTGTTTGATATTCTGGTCAAGCCGTTTTACATATAAAAGGTCATCAAGCAATTTAATTTTAATAAATCATATAAACCATATTAATCATATGGGATAAGGAGATGTCGCCGTGGAAAGTAATAGAACTATTATAGATAACCTTGATTCTTCGGTTCGCAGGAGCCTGCTTAAGGCGTCAGCAGGTGTTGCTGGTGGCTTGGCCTTGCCAGGAATGTATAGTTCGGCCTCAGCGCAGCAAAAGGATTATCCCAAGCTCGGCAATTATCCAGAGGGGGTGTCGGGCGACAAAGTCGTTGCTGGTTTAACACTGGATCTTACTGGGCCCTATTCTGCTGAAGGTGCTGGACAGAAGCGAGGCTTTGAACTTGCAGCAGAGATGATTAACAAAGGGGATCCCAGGGTACGTAAGGTGTCTCCATTGACCAAAGAGGGTATTTTAGGAAAGAAGCTTGAATTGGTGATCGGCGACGCCGAGACACGACCCAATAGTGCTGTTCAAGCGGCAACCCGATTTATACGACAGGACAAAGCCATGATGGTTGCTGGCAGTGTCAGCAGTTCCGTGGCAATTGCATTGCAAAATACCTGCGAACGCGCCAAGACACTGTACTTTCCGATTATTAGTGGGTCCAGTGATACGACAGGCAAGGATTGTCGCCGCTATGGATTCCGCTTGTGCCATCATGCCTACACCGCATCCAAGGCCATCGCTCCCGTGCTGGCAGAGGCTTATGGCAAAAACTTCAAGGCAATCTATCTCGTACCGGATTACAACTACGGGCACTCGATTCACGACCATATGCGAGAGTTCACCCAGGCACAGGGCTGGACCACGATTGACACACCACAAATTCACCCATTGGGCGCGACGGATTACAGCGCGTACATGCTTAATATCGCCAATAGCGGTGCGGATATTCTGATCAATCTGGATTACGGTGCGGACGCGGTGAACTCGGCTAAGCAAGCCCACCAGTTTGGCGTGCTCAAGAACATGAAGATGTGTGTGCCTTACCTGCCTGCCTATATGCTAGAGGAAGTGGGCCCCGAGATCATGGAGGGTGTTTTTGGCACCATGGTGTTCTGGTGGACGTATGCCGACAAGAGCGAAGTCGCACGTGACTTTGTCGAAGCTTACGAGGAAAAGTTCGGCGCTAAGCCTCGTGATCCTGAACACAACGCGTATATGACCACCTTATTATGGGCTGATGCTGTCGAGCGCGCCGGAACCTTCTACCCTGCAGAGGTGGTTAAGGCCCTAGAGGACGGTATCAATCACAAGCGTCCTTACACGATGGGCGGCGAGGCCTATTTCCGTGCCGAGGATCATGATGGTGCGGCAAACTTCACAATCGTACGTGGCAAAAAACCCTCAGAGATTAAAAATAAAGATGATCTCGTGGATATTGTGGCCATTGCAAATGGGGCCGATACACTCCCGCCGATTGGCTATGCTGGCTGCTCTATGTCACCGGCAGTGTAAGCATCCATTTTTGATTGTTCAATAGAATAGGGAAAGACTAATATGCCTGGAATCGGCCTGATTATGTCTCAAGTTTTCAATGGTCTGGCTCTAGGGATATTACTTTCCCTGATTGCTGCCGGACTGACTATTATCTATGGCACGCTTGGACTGATTAACTTCGCTCACGGCGCACTGTTTGTGGTTGGGGCATATGCCGGATTCTCAATATTTACTGCCTCTGGGTCATTTGTATTGAGTATCGTCGGCGGAGCACTCGCTGCCATGATCGTCGGTCTGATATTAGAGCGCGGTTTGATTAAGCGGTTTTATAGCCGACCGGTTGAGGATCAGATACTGGTCACATTCGGGATCAGTATCGTTTTGGTGGAAATTGTTCGTGCAATTTACGGCGGAGTAGGGCAACGCGTCCCGCTGCCATCCTGGGGTGAGGGCGTCGTAGACATGGGGTTTGTGGTCTATCCGCTTTATCGAATCGAGATCCTCGGTATTGCGGCGGCAGCGCTGGGTGTGTGTTGGCTTATGTTGTATCGGACACGCTTGGGTCTGATTGTGCGTTCAGGTATTGAGGATGCTCTGATGGTTCGCTTGTTGGGCATCAACATCCAGCGTGCATTTTTAGTGGTGTTTGGCGTGGGCGCTGCGGTCGCCGGTTTTGCCGGTGTGATTTACGGGCCGATCGTCTCGATCGTGCCCGACATGGGCTTTCGTGTGCTAATTCAGTCGTTTGTCGTAGTGGTACTGGGGGGCGTAGGCTCATTTCCAGGGGCCATTCTGGGCGGCTTGGTGGCAGGGCAGATACTCAGCCTGACTTCCTTATTTAATCCTGTCTATTCTGATGTCATGCTATTTGCGGCAATGGCGCTGATTTTAATTATTAAACCCCAAGGCTTACTGGGTGTGGAGGGCAGAGCGTAATGAGCAGAAATGAAACCCCTGTTGCAATGCCCAATGTTGCAGAATTATCTATGGGCGGGCACTCACCAGCCTTAGCTGGGCAAACGGGCGCTTTCCGGCGTCGCTACAAGGTCGAGTTTTTGACCGCAATAATGCTGTGTGCTGTGCCTTTTTTAGCGCCATTTATAGGCGCAGGTCCGGATCTTCTTGGTCGGGTGCTGATCTGGGGCCTGTTTGGCTTAGGCTTTGATCTGCTATTTGGTTATGCCGGACTGCTCTCGTTTGGGCAGGCCGCATTCTATGGGACAGGTAGTTTTGTTACGGCATACTTATTGACGAGTGGGATTGTCGACAATATGCTGATTGCCCTGGCCCTGTCTATCGTGGCAGCCGCCATCCTGGGCTTACTCATTGGCTATCTCACATTACGCCGTAGCGGTATCTATTTTGCCATGAGCACACTCGCTTTTGCAGAGATGATCTACTTCCTGGAGTTCGGTCCTTTGCGTGACTGGACCGGCGGCGAAAATGGTATCCCTGGTATCCCCGAGGCAGTATTCGATATTGGGTTTTACAGTGTCGCAATCGAGCCAGGCTGGCCTATGTATATCTTTTTGGCCGTGATGTTTTTTGTCGGCTTTATCATCGCTCGTCGTATTTCGTTTTCGCCTTTCGGTGTGATTCTGACAGCTATTCGGGACAATCCTACCCGAGCAATGGCGGTTGGGCATCGGATACAGTGGTACAAGCTTGCCGTATTCGTGGTGGCGGCAGGATATGGCGGGGTGGCCGGCGGGTTGTTAGGTCTGTTTCAAGGCTATATGCCGCCAGATGCTTTTAATATCCATACTTCTGCCGAGATCGTGATTCAGACGGTTATGGGTGGAGCAGGTACATTATTTGGGCCGCTCCTGGGGGCACTGATCTGGCTATATCTGTTTGAGGTACTGCAGTTCGTCGATGTGATCGGTTCCTACTGGCGCCTAATACTAGGTTTGATCTTTGTCGTGTTGGTAACGGTATTTCGTCGAGGCATTTGTGGGGAATTTATCGCCTGGCGCACTAAACGTATGGCTAATCGCGTCACACGGGCAGTAGGTACGGCAGCCACGTTAGGGGCCGGTGCGATGCACCATCGCTTGGTCATGCGTGAATCTGCGCCTGTGCCGGCTGGTCGTCCTATCCTCCATGCCGACAATATTGCCAAGCACTACGGCGGATTAAAGGCAGTCAAGGGCGTGTCCATCGAGGTTCAGGAGGGCGAGTTGCATGGCCTGATCGGACCTAATGGGGCGGGTAAATCGACGTTCTTCAGGATGCTTGCCGGAGAAATCGAACCGACTTTTGGGACGGTGCATTTGCGAGGCGTCGATATCACAGGAATTGGCGTGACGCGGGTGTGTCAGCTCGCCATGAGTAAGAGCTACCAAGTCAACGAGTTGTTTGACGCATTGACGGTGCGCCAAAATATCCTGATGTCTGTACTGGGGCAAAAGCGCGGCGCATTTCGATTTGATCTGCTAAGAACCATCGACGGGGTGGGGGGGTGTAACGAGCAGGTCGAGGCGGCAATGGCCCTGGTCGAGCTCTCGGCTAAGGCAGATACACCGGTGCATGAACTCTCATACGGCGAGAAACGCCGCGTAGAGATCGGCCTGGCGCTTGCGACAGGTGCTAACGTGTTACTTTTGGATGAGCCCCTCGCCGGGATGAGTCCCGAAGAGCGTGTGCATGCCGTGGCCTTGCTTAAGAGCCTGCGCAAGGGGCGCACGCTCTTAATTGTCGAGCATGATATGGATGCGATGTTTGAGCTGGCTGATCGGATTACGGTTTTGTATGACGGTAACTTCCTGGCGACAGGCACCCCCGCTGAAATCCAGGCTAATAAGGCGGTGCAGGATGCCTATCTCGGAGGGTTCGAACAATGACTACCCTATTGGCGGCAGATGGCATTAATACATTCTATGGCGACTCTCATATCCTCTTTGATGTCTCGATAGAATTAAAAAAGAACGAGGTGGTCGCGTTGCTAGGTCGCAACGGTGCGGGCAAGTCGACGTTACTCAAAACCCTGGCGGGGGCGCTCAGCCCCAGGTCGGGCACCATTCACTTTGAGGGCCAGGCGATCCACCAAAAGCAGGCCCATGAGATCGCGCGCATGGGCTTGCAATTGGTGCCCGAAGAGCGACGCGTCATCGGCGGGATCAGCGTCCATGAGAACCTGCAACTCGCAGCAATGTCGGCTAAAAAGCCCTTAAGCTATGATGAGATCTATCAAACATTCCCTCGGCTTGCTGAGCGCCGTAACAACAAGGGGCGCGAGCTATCGGGTGGTGAGCAGCAGATGGTGGCGATTGCCCGGGCAATGATTCGCGATGCCCATTTGATTTTGCTCGATGAGCCTTTTGAGGGACTTGCGCCGCTAATCGTTCGTGATCTGATTAGTGTATGTCGAGGCCTGGCCGAACAGGGTCGCACGATTGTTGTGGTCGAACAAAACGTCGCCGCAGCACTGTCGATGGCCAGTCGGTGTTACTTATTGAATACTGGTCATGTTGTCTTTGGCGGCACCTCCGAGGCGTTGCTGCAGCAGCCTGAAATCATGAGTCGTTATTTGGGTGCGGCAGCTTGAGCGCCGTAGCGTGTTGTTTTAATTTGAGTAAAGCAGGAGAGTAGAGTATGTCGGGCACGATAGATTCCATATTAGTCGAGAACCGGGTATTTGAGCCGACGGCGGATTTCATCGCTCAGGCTGCGGTGCCTGGAATGGATGCGTATCGGGCGCTATACGATGAGGCGCGGGATGACCCAGATGGTTTTTGGGCGCGGATGGCGCGTGAGCAGTTGCTATGGCGTAAGCCCTTTACGCGCGTGCTCGACGAGTCGGATGCGCCATTTTATCGTTGGTTCGATGATGGTGAGCTAAACGTCTCGGAGAACTGCCTGGATGTTCATCTCAGTAACGGCAACGCAGAAAAAACTGCCTTGATCTTCGAGGCAGATGACGGGACAGTCCAGAAGGTGAGCTTTCGTCAGTTGCATGCTCGAGTATGTCGCATTGCCAATGGCTTGAAGTCCCTTGGCTACAAAAAGGGCGAACGCGTCATCATCTATCTACCGATGTCCATTGAGGCGATTGCCTGCATGCAGGCATGCGCACGCTTGGGACTGATTCACTCAGTGGTCTTTGGCGGCTTTTCAACCAAGAGCCTGCACCAACGTATTGTCGATGTCCAGGCCAGTCTAGTCATTACAGCCGATGAGCAAATGCGCGGTGGAAGAGCGATTCCTCTGAAGGCGGCTGTTGATACGGCCTTGACCGAAGAGGGGACTGATCTGGTTCGACACGTACTGGTCTATCGGCGTAGTGGCGGGCAGGTCACCTGGCATGCGGATCGTGATATCTGGCTCCATGATATCGAGGCTGGACAGGCAGATACTTGTGAGCCGGTGGCGGTTGGCGCTGAGCACCCTTTATTCATCCTCTATACCTCTGGCTCTACCGGTAAACCCAAGGGGGTGCAGCATAGCTCGGGTGGGTACCTGCTCTGGGCCAAGCTCACTAGCCAGTGGGTATTCGACGCCAAACCCGAAGATGTCTTTTGGTGTACAGCAGATGTGGGCTGGGTGACCGGTCACACCTATATTACGTATGGCACGATGGCGGCGGGTCTGACTCAGATCGTCTTTGAGGGCGTACCTAGCTATCCTGATAGTGGCCGTTTCTGGAAAATGATAGAGCGCCATAAGGTCAGTATCTTCTATACGGCACCTACAGCCATCCGTTCACTAATCAAGGCCGCCAGTGCGGACCCTGCAGTCCACCCTTCTAATTATGACCTGAGCAGTTTGCGCTTGCTGGGCTCGGTGGGTGAACCAATTAATCCAGAGGCTTGGATGTGGTACCACGAAAATGTGGGTGGCGCGCGTTGTCCAGTCATCGATACCTGGTGGCAAACTGAGACCGGTGGGCATATTTTGGCACCCTTACCTGGCGCTACACCTCTTAAGCCCGGCTCATGTACGCTGCCTTTGCCTGGCATATCAGTCGATGTTGTAGATGAGTCGGGTCAAAGTCTACCGGATGGACGGGGTGGCTTTCTCGTGATTACGCGGCCATGGCCTGCCATGATACGCACCGTGTGGGGCGATGCGGATCGTTACGCAAATAGCTATTTCCCGCCCGAGATGCAGGGTTTCTACCTAGCTGGCGATAGTGCGCAACGTGATAGCGATGGGTATTATTGGATTATGGGACGCACTGACGATGTTCTTAGCGTCTCAGGCCATCGCTTGGGTGGTACCGAGATCGAATCGACACTTGTTGCACACGAACAGGTCGCTGAGGCTGCCATTGTAGGACGCCCTGATCCGGTATCAGGAGAAGCGATTGTTGCTTTCATTATTTTGAAAGGTGATCTTCCCGATGAAACGCAAGCCATCGCGATTGCTGGGCAGCTACGTGACTGGGTGGCTCGCGAGGTGGGGCCTATCGCCAAACCACGTGATATCTGGTTTGGTAACGCTTTGCCCAAGACGCGTTCAGGCAAGATCATGAGGCGCCTATTGAAAATAGTTGCACAGGGTGAGGAAGTCACACAAGATACCTCTACACTAGAGAACCCTGACACACTCAAACAATTCAGGGGAGCTTACTAGTCGTATTGTGTTATCGCTATGTAAAACGGAGACCTGCTCATCTCTGCCGATCTAGGTGGATGACAGGTTCCCGCATCTTGCATTGGGGGTTGTGCTATGCGGTTCGGTCTGGATGATGGTTCAAAATTTAAGTGTGTTGTACAGTCATTCCCTGACTCGGTGGTGATGACCGGTAATCGTTCCGAGATGGCTAGACTGGTATTTCCAGCCATGGGTGTACTCATCGTATCCAGCCCGGTTGGCAATTGGGTGGTGTCTTCAGCCCATGCAATATGGCTGGCACCTAACATCACGCATGATATTCGAATCCTGGGTAGCGTGAGGATGAAGTCGTTTTATTTCGATCCGACTTGTGCGATGACCTTACCCGAGCACAGTTGTGTGGTTCCGGTTTCCCCCCTACTAAGAGAAATATTTCGTTCCTTGGCCGAGTATCCGACTGCGGTGGGAAGATGCCGCCGTACGCGATTAATGGGAGAGCTGATGATCGAAAAAATCGTTAGTCGACTCCCATCGGTCATTCATCTGCCTGAGCCCCACGACGCACGGCTTGCAGCAGTCTGTGAGGACATTCAATTGTCACCCGACAATATGAAGACCCTGCAACAGTATGCGGATGAATTAGGGTGCAGCGCCCGTACCCTACATCGTCTATTTTTGGATGAGATGGGCGTGAGTTTTACCGTGTGGCGGCATCATGCCAAATTGCTCTTGGCACTACAGTGGTTGGCGCGGGGACGCTCTATCCTTAGCATTTCTCTGGATCTAGGCTACCAGAACCAGAGCGCTTTTACCGCCATGTTCAGGAAGTATATGGGTGCCTCACCCAGTCAATTTTCCAGAACATCTCCGCGCGTCCTGCAATAAGCTGTTGTGCTTCGATTCAGGTGCCTGTATACAGGCTTTGCGCATAAATTAGCCGGATGCGGCACCTGATACCACCCGCTCTTTCATGATCTGCTCGATCGATGGAAATTTCTGTAGCGCCGCAGCGGGCACGCCTTGCTGGGCTTCGGCACGTGTCTGCCAGCCATCTGTCTCGGGGTGGCCGACGATGATGCGCCCGACCATGCCCGCATGCTCGTGAGGCAAGCAGTAATAGTCATAGACACCTGGCACAGTCAGGGTTAGTGAAAAGGACTCATCGGGCAAAAGAAACCCAGAATCCCAGGGCTTAGCGCTGTCTGGGATACGCTGCGCTTTTTTGTAGAGTGAGGGGTGATAAGCCGTAGCGGTGTGTGAATTTCCTGGGTCGCGATTGGTCCAGCGTATGGTCTGCCCGACATCAATGAGTAGGCCGATTGGCTGGAACCACACGCGCGCGCCACCGGGGGTTCCCATCATGGCAATATCGATAGGACCCTCAGCGTGGCTGAGCCTGGCCGTACTGGCCAGCCCCGCCAGAATCAGACCGCCGCTGGCTTGAATAAAGCTTCGGCGTCCTGTGTTCATTTTGCTACGCGCGCTTCGTCAGCGGCGGACACGTGCCACAACACGATATGGACATGTGGCTCGGGCACGCCTGGGTGGCCAGCGTTGTACATGATGTCAGTGTGATCTACTTTGCTGCCAGAAGCTTTGAGGTCATTGAGGTTCATGTTTGGCGTCATGTCAGCGAGCGGGATCATATAAATTGTACTGACAAGCTTGCCGTCATGATCGTAGGCCAGGAAGGGACCGGCAGGCAAGGATGCGGGGTCAACAAAGAGTTGACCCATGCCTGGGATGAAATCGGGTAGCTTGACCAGAGAGCTGACAGCCTTGTAGGGGGCGGCAGGCGGCGCTTTTAGAGTGGCCTGTGAACTTGCATGGTTGGCGGCATAGGCGTAGGTTGGGCCGAAGGCAAATGCAGCGGCGGCAATGAGAGGCAAGAGTAGTGTTTTCATCTGAACATCTCCACAATGAGGATTAGCACGGCCTAATTGGCGTGTGTCGATGTGTTAGATGGGCACCCAGAGCCCAGCGTTCCCATTATTTTCTGCGCAGCGGCTCTTGAATCTCTAAATTCGTTGATTCATCGCGCTATTGACCTGCAGTCGGCGCTCGATCAGGTATGCGCAGCCGAGTAAAAAGGTATTGATCATCAGATAGAGCATACCAGCGATAATGAAAGTTTCGACGATCAAAAAACTCTGGCTCATAAGACGTTTAGCGTAACCAGTGAGCTCCATTACCGCGATGGTAGAGGCCAGGCTGGTGCCCTTGATGGCCAGTACCAATTCATTGCTGTAGGCAGGAAAGGCTTGGCGGATTGCCAGGGGAAAGATAATACGCCGAAAGGCTAAGGATCGGTTCATGCCACAAGCCTGGGCGGCATCAATCTGGCCCATGGGTACCGACTGCAGTCCGCCGCGTAGCGCCTCACTCATATAGGCGCCACTATTGAGGGCAATCGCCAGGATCGCACAGTGCGCCCCATCACTGAACACCCACCACAGGATAGGACTGTCGCGTACGAACGTAATGGTGCCCACGCCGTAATACAGCACGAATAGCTGGATAAGCAAAGGCGTGCCACGAAAAATCGTGCTGTAGAGAAAGGCGAGGCCTGCGATGGCTCGGCGGCTGGACATACGCATTAATGCAAAGGCCATGCCCAGACATGAGGCAAATAGAATTGCCGTAAAACCGATATAGACAGTGATCCAAAAGCCTTTAAACAGAACAGGCGCGGTGTGGCGAATGAGTTCAATCATGAGGCGCCTCGCATGCCTCGACCGAAGTGTCGTTCGGCAAATATGAACATACCCTGACTACATACGCCAATAATAAAATACAGTATGCCTGCCATCAGGTAGAGCGCCAAAGGCTCACGTGTCGCCGCAGCACCCAATGTGGCAGCGCGCATGAGCTCGACCAAACCGACCAGTGAAATTAACGCTGTGTCCTTCAGTGCGGCCTGCCAGACATTGTTGGCACCAGGCAGCGCGTACCAGAGCATCTGCGGCAGGGTAATGCGCCATAGGCAGCGAGCACGCGTCATACCAATGGCGCGCGCCGCCTCGATCTGGCCAGAGCCAATAGCGCTCAGTGCGCCGCGAAAGACCTCTACGCTGTATGACCCTGAGATCAGCCCGATGGCAAGAATACCGATGAGCACGGGAAAGACGCTGGTCATCGCATCATCCCAGCCCAGAAACTCTGCCAAATCGGCTAGGGCTTGTACACTCCCAAAAAAGAGCAAATAGATAATGAGCAGTTCGGGAACGCTGCGCACGATCAGCGTGTAGAGGCTCACAAGCCCGCGCATGAGGCGGTTGCCCTTGGTTTTGATCGTGGCACCAGCAATGCCGATCAACATGCCCAGCGTGATGCCAAAGACAGAGATGAATATCGTCATCCCCGCACCCTTGAGCAGCATGTTGGCCCAGCCTGACTGCAGGATGTGGAGGATAGTGTCGATCATGGAGGAGAAAGCTGAAGCCTTGGCGTGTGCGCCGCCTGGCCTGGCCAGGCGGATGCAAGCGAGCACTTATTTTTTGCAGGCGTCATAGTTGGAGAGATCCACCCCAAACCATTTCTCGCTGGAGGCCTTGATCATGCCATCAGCCATGAGCTGACATAATGCTGTGTCGACCTTGGCCCGGAGCGCTGTGTTTTTTTGGTTGATACCGACGCCAATACCATATCCGAGGATCTCGGGGGCGACGGAGCTTTTGATGATGTGATCGGCCAGCACGAATTCCCCTCTGCCGTCTTTTTTAATAAACTGAGCCTGGGGCGTGACCTCGGAGAAGGTGGCATCCAGTCGGCCAGAATTCAGATCAATCTGCATCTGATCCTGCGTTTCATAGGTTTTAAGCTTGAGCTCGGGTGCAAATTTTTGGAGGAAGACGCCCTGAGTCGTGCCGCCTTGAACGCCGACCGTTTTACCCGCCAAGCCCTTGAAAATTATGTCCTGATCGTCAGCCTGAACCAGGGGGCTGCCCTTGGGCAACACGAATGCCGAATCTTCTGAGGCGTAAGGGATGCTGAATGAAATAACCTTGGCTCGCTCGGGGGTGACCGACATGCCCGAGATCACCAGATCAAAGCGTTCTGCCTGGAGCGAGGGGATAAGACTATCGAACGCTTGCACGATAAAACGGCAAGTCTCACCCAGCTTCGCACATAATGCATGACCGACGTCGGCATCAAAACCTGTGACCTGCCCGGTTGCGTCGACCATGCTCCAGGGCGGGTAGCCGCCTTCAGTTCCGATTTTTATCGTGGCTGCGGCAGCGGTACTGCTGGTGCCAATCAAGCTAATTGCAGCCAATAAGGCAAGTCGACGGGCGAGTGATGTAATCACGGGAATTTTCCTCTGGGATGGTGAGATCAGTACAAACTAAATATTAGTACATATCAAAGGTGGTTTAGCAGAGACTGCGCCGACGCTTGCTTAACCAATCTGTAATTGTATCTCTGGGTGTCGTACGCGACTATGACGTTGGGTCCCTAGACTATAGACGAGCGTGAGTGGCCCGAGACGACCGATGAACATCAATATGATTAGCAGGACTTGGCTGGGGGTCGAGAGAGTGGCAGTCAGGCCGGCGCTCATCCCTGTAGTGGTGAATGCGGCGATGACCTCAAGGAGCACGAATAAAAATGGCTGCTGTTCGAGCAAGCAAATTAAAAAGGTTGCGAAGCAAATCAGGGTGCCGGCGACCATGACCAGTGCAACGGCTTTTTGTATGGTCTCGGCGCCCACCGCACGGTGCATGAGTACGACTTCTTTATTTTGGAGGATGTATGAGCGCACCACCGCGAGCAGCACCAGAAACGTGCCGATTTTGATGCCGCTGGCCGTGCTCAGCGATCCGCCACCAATAAACATCAGGACGATCAGCAACAGTATGGACCCGTCGTGTAACTGGCTCGGGTCTACGCCAGTGAAGCCTGCAGTGCGCGCGCTAATGATTTGCAGCCAAGCGGCGAGTCCCTGATCAGGCAAGGGCAGCGCACCCAGGGTGTTTGGGTTATGGGATTCGATTAGCCAAAATAAGACAAAGCCGGTTAGATTGAGGCCTAGCGTCCCAAGTAACACGAGCCGCGTATAGAGAGAGAACGTTCCCCAGGATTGCTTTTGATAGATATCGGCGAGAACTGAAAAACCCAGACCACCGAGGATAACCGAGGTGGTAATGACAAAAATAGTGACTGGGTCGCCGATAAAGCCAGCCATACTCCCATCAAATAGCGAGATTCCCGCATTGTTAAATGCTGAGATAGCATGAAAGACAGCCATATACAGTGCGTGTGGAAAAGACTCATAACGCCACCACCATAAGGTAAGGATCAGGATGGCAGCCAGCTCAATGGCCAGGGTAAATTTGAAAACAGTGAATGCAGTATGGCGGATACGCGATACGCTCGTTTGATTAATCGCCTCTAAGGTGAGTGCCTGATATCTAAGACTAAGTTTCTTGCCTAGGGTCAACGCCGTGATGACTGCAAAGGTCACGAATCCGAGGCCGCCGATTTGTACCAATGAGAGCATGACGAACTGACCAAAAGAGGTGAGATCGCGGCCTGGGTCGATAATCGTCAGCCCGGTGACAGTGACCGAGGATGTTGCAGAGAAAAAAGCGGCAAATAGGCCAAAGGGCTCTTTTTGTGAGATGGGTAAGGACAGGAGCAACGTGCCCAGCAAGATCAGCAGGACAAAGCCGCCTGCCAGGATGGTGGGCGGGCTGGCTTGCAGCTGACCGGTGCGTCTGGCCTTGCGATAGGCTTGGTAGGGGCTGATAGAGAGTAGTCGCGCCATGATCAGGCGAGCTTGGGTGCCACGGTTTTAAGATCCTGTAGTTGCCCGAGCAGGATCAAGCGGTCTTGGGCGCGTAAAATGAAATAGGCGGGAGGATGCGCCGTCGTCTCTGCACGACGCTTGACGGCCAAGACATGAATCGGGTGATCGCTACGTCCCAAGATCGTGTCGAGTGTTTGTCCGTGCAGTTGCTTGCTTACCTCGATTTCGACGACAAACTCGCCGTTACCCAGCGGAATATAGTCATTGACCATTGGATAGCTAAGAACTTGGGCGATACGTATGCCCATTTCTTCTTCTGGGTGGATGATGCGGCTTACGCCCAGCTTATTTAAAATCAGATGGTGTGCACGAGAGGTGGCCTTGACCCAGATTTCCTTGGTGCCCAGCGCCTTGAGGTGTACCACACTCACAAGACTTGCCTGTAAGTCGTCACCGATGGCGATCAATACGACATCGTATTCATTCAGGGCGAGCTCATCCAGGGCATTGCGGTCTGTGACGTCGGCGATCGCAGCTCGGGTAAGTCGGTCGGCGTAGGCGTCGACAGCTTTGTTATCGAAGTCTATGCCTAGTACGGAATGTCCTAGCTTCATGAGTTCCATCGATGTTGCGGCACCAAATCGGCCTAAACCGATTACAGCGAACTGTCCCATTCATACCCTCTTAGGTGGACTACTTGTAACTAAAGCATGCCTAATTTAGGCGTTTATTGGTAACTTGAACCAAATTCTGGTAAAAACCCTTATGGAAATCTTTAAGGATTTATATCAGGCGTTTGTGCAGTGCAGCAAATAATGCCTGATCGTAGATGAATAGTATGACAAGTTTGTTTGATTCTGTGCAACTAGGTGATGTAACGCTACAAAATCGTATTGTAATGGCTCCTTTGACACGTACCCGCGCGTCAAAAGGTCGGATACCCAACGATTTGATGCGTACTTATTATTGTCAGCGTGCCTCAGCTGGGCTGATCATCAGTGAGGCAACAGCCGTCTCGCCGCTGGGTGTAGGGTATCCTGACACGCCAGGCATCTGGTGTAAGGCGCAGATCGATGGTTGGCAGACGATTACGCGCGCCGTGCACGAGAAAGGCGGCAAGATATTCCTTCAGCTTTGGCATGTGGGGCGGGTATCTGACCCGGACTACCTCTCAGGCCAGATCCCTGTAGCGCCCAGTGCGCTCGCTTGCGCCGGACAGGTCAGTTTGTTGCGGCCTGTGCGTGATTATGTGGTGCCGCGTGCTCTGCATATCGACGAGATCCAGCGTACGGTGGCGGACTTTGATCAGGCTGCGCGTAATGCCTTGCAGGCGGGTTTCGACGGCGTCGAGATTCATGCTGCGAATGGGTATTTAATCGATCAGTTTCTTCATGACGGATCAAACCGGCGCACCGATGAGTACGGTGGATCGATCCGTCAGCGTAGCCGCTTTTTAATGGAAGTCGTGGATGCCTGTATCGGCGTCTGGGGAGCGGGGCGCGTGGGTGTTCATTTATCGCCCCGTGGTGATGCCCACGACATGCTTGACTCGGACCCGGCCGCGCTATTTACGCATGTCGCACAGGAACTTGGCCGGCGGCGCTTGGCGTTCTTGTGTATCCGTGAGGCGGTGGGCGACGATAGCCTGACTCCAGTGTTACGGCAGGCCTTTGGTGGTCGCGTTATTGGCAATGAGCGCTATACGTATGAACAAGCGAGTGAGGCGATCGGACAGGGTTATGTCGATGCCGTGGCGTTTGGCAGACCTTTTATCTCTAATCCGGACTTGGTTAGGCGCTTTAGCGATGGTAGCGCCCTAAGCCGTTGGGACACGGCTACGTTCTATGGCTCAGGGACGCAAGGGTATACCGATTACCCCTGTGCCAAGGATAGTTTGGCCTTGACCTGAGCCGAGACAGCCGCCAGATCAGCGCGACCAGCAAGGGTTGGCTTGAGTATCCCCATAACCTTGCCCATGAGTGCGCCACCTTGGAGGCCCAGTGCCTGAGCTTGGTTGATCGCCTCTTGGACGGCAGCCTCGATCTCCTGTTCAGATGCGCCTTGTGGCAAAAATTCTAGCAAAATATCCAACTCGGCTTTTTCCTGGGCGGCACTCTCTGTGCGCCCTGCAGAGTCGAATGCGAGGATGGACTCGCGACGCTGCTTGGCTTGCTTATCGATGATGGTGATGATCTGAGCATCATCGAGCGTGATGCGCTGATCGATTTCCTTTTGTTTGATTGCTGCGTGCAGCAGGCGCAGTGTGGTCAAGCGTACGCTATCGTGCGCTCGCATGGCGAGTTTGATGGCGTCCTGGATTTTGGCGGCGAGCTCGGTGCTCATGGTGGCTTCCTTGTGTCAACGAATGCATATTTTAGCGCACCATGTCAAGGGTTCAGGTTGGGTCGACGCCAATCGTGGCGCTCGGTGATCCGTCCTGCCGGGTCATAGCTTATTTCCCCAAAAAATGCCGAACCATCTCTATGTACGGCAACGATGCTGGAGCAACGTGTGCCGTAATTCGGGCTGATGATAAATGGGCTGCTCAGTAAGCGCTCTTGCTCGATGGGTAGACCTGAATCGGGGAGCGCGTCATCAACCGCCTGAGTCGTGTCTCGTAATATCGCAAAGGCTTGTTCCACGGTATGACTAATATTGCTGGACAAGGGTAAGGCATCGAGTGCATGGCGCAGACGACTCGCCTTGGGCCACGGTGTGTCCAGCAGGTGGTTGGACAATACATGGCGGCCAGGTGTAATCATTGTGGCTTCGGTTTGAGCGCTACGGTTACCGACATAAAAGGCCTCGCCTGGTGCGCCCACAATCAGGTTAAAACCGTTATAGGCCAGACCTGAAATATGGGTGATCTGGGCATAGCTGCCGGGTGTTTGGGCACTTAGCAGAAAATCTCGTACCAGAGCGCCACGTGAGGGCGCCTGCAGAATTTGATGGCCAGGCTCTCGGTAGTTCGTCAATAAGGCGAAGCGTCCGTGCGCGCCCAATCCAAGCCAGGTGCCGCCAGCCTGAATATCCAGACCAGCAATGATTAGGGGGTGATCAGGCCAGGGTGCTGCGGGTGTGCTGGGCCGAGCGTGATATTCGTCGCGGTTGGCAGCAATAAATATCGGCCATTGTGGGTCTCCCAAGGCCAGATAGGCGATGCACATAGGTTTACATCATGGCCAGGCTAGGATTATTTTCAACCAGAGAGCGTACTCGGATGGCGTCTCCGATCCGTGAATAGCGACCTGCTGAATCGAGCAGGATGATCGCGAGATCCTGGTCGCCGATACGTGCCAGCATCACCAGGCATTCCCCTGCTTCGTTGATGAAACCGGTTTTGGATATCTGGATATCCCAGTCGTCGCGCTTAACCAGTCGGTTCGTGTTTTGATAGATTATTTTCCGGCCACGGCCAATATCAATCGTTTCGGTTGTGTCGGTCGTGTACTGCTGAATGAGCTGATGGCGATTCGTTGCTTTGAGTAATTTGACCAAGTCGCGCGGCGAGGAAACATTGTCGCTGGATAGTCCGGTAGCTTCAACGAACTGCGTATGACGCATGCCCAGCGCACGGGCCTTGTCATTCATTGCACGCACAAAGGCCGCTTCGCCGCCTGGCCAGGTGCGTGCCAGGGCATGGGCAGCGCGATTTTCCGAGGCCATCAACGCCAGATGCAGCATTGTGGTGCGGGTCAGTCGCGTACCAACCCGCAAGCGAGAGCGGGAATGGCGCATGCGGTCAACATCAGCGTCGATAATCTCCAGTTCCTGATTCATGCGCAGATTTGATTCCACAATGAGCAGTGCTGTCATGAGCTTGGAGATCGATGCGATAGGTTGTACTTTATCGCTATTTTTTTCGTACAACACGGCAGATGTCTTTAAGTTCTGCACAAAAGCGACCTCGGATCGCAGGCCAGCACGCACCTCAGACCGTGTTGGGGCGGCAATTGCTGGCGTGCTATAGCTAAGTGGCTGCAGGTTTTTGAGCTGGACGTGGGCCATCTGGACAGCTGGTGTGCGGGCTTGGGTACTAGGCAGCCAAAGAGCGAGCAGACAGAGCGCAGTGAATCCCGCGCGCCGTGCGCTAAGGGTGGGAAGATGAAGTCGCCGTCGTAATTCCATGGGTATCGCTGGTGAAATGGGATTCGGCGATTATATTCTAAAAATAATGACATATGTATTAAGGGTTTACGGCAACTACCTCATAAATATCTTAGCTTTGCACCGAGGATGATCACATGTTCCTACCCTATTTTGAGCTGCAGCCGCCCCCAGCCTCGTGCACGCATCAGTAGAAATAGCACGATGCATATATTGAGTAGATTCCAGCCTATCCCATTGAGGAAGGCTGCATAATAGGAGCCGCTCAGGTCATAGAGAATGCCGGCTAACCAACCGCCTAGAGCCATGCCCAGGAGTGTTGCCATCAATACGATGCCAATTCGTCCCCCTGCCTCATGCGGGCCAAAGTACTCACGTATGATCAGCGCATACGCAGGTACGATGCCTCCTTGAAATAATCCAAAGAGTGCGGCGACGACGTACAGCGATACCAGTCCGCTCGCATTCAAAAACATTAGTAATGCAATGCTTTGTAGTGCTGAACCCAGCAACAAAGTGCGTAAGCCTCCGATATGGTCCGAGACCCAGCCCGAGAGCAGGCGACTGATGATCCCCATCGCGAGCATCACGGATAGCATCTCGGCACCACGCGCCAGGCCAAAGCCCAAGTCGCCACAATAAGCGACGATATGTACCTGGGGCATCGCCATCGCTACGCAACAGGCGACGCCAGCCAAGCACAGTAGCGCCTGGAGCGTAGCGGGTCGCATCCCCAGTGGGTTTTCAGGGTTGGAACGGGCGATCTCGTCTCGGAATCGCGTCTTGCGTGGTGACTGTGGTACTGCACCAGGTGTCGTGTTGTGGGTAGGGGCTGGGCGCCGGTACATCCAAAGAAGGGGCAGGCACACTAGCAGGCATAGGATGCCCATGTAGATGTACATGGTGCGCCAGCCTGATTGCTCGATAAGCCTTTGCATGACTGGGGGCCATAGCGCTCCAGAAAAATAGTTGCCACTCATGCAGATTGCTAGCGCGAACCCTCGGCGACGCGTGAACCACCGTGTTGTATCTGCAACCAATGGAGCGAAGGTTGCCGCCGCACCTAACGTCCCGATCAGTACGCTTTGAGCCAGTATGAATTGCAAATAACCGCTGGATAGACCGGCGAGGATAAAGCCTGCGCCACAGCCTAGGGAGCCGATAGCCAGGGGGATAATAATACCAACGCGGTCCGCCAAGCGGCCCATTAACACGCCTCCCAGGCCAAAGCCAATCATCGTCAAGGTATAGGGGAGCGAGGCGGCCGAGCGGGTGATCTCGAAATCAGCCTGCAGATGCGGCAGGATAACGGTTACCGAGTACATACCCGCACTGCCCATGGTCATGAGCAGCAGCGAGCTCAGCAGTCGCCACCATGCGTAAAGGGGTTCATTATCCATACGGGTTCAAGCTTGTGACGTATACAATACAGGGCATACTATGACAGAACTAGCGTCTACTCGCACTGGCCACAGGGATCTTATGGCCTCCAGTACACACGAGGTATGGAAGCGACATGTGTCGTGGCGTCTGGCGCATCGTGCGCTAGGGTTGATCGTCGCTTGTATCGCAATTGGACAGCCTGGCGGGGTATTGGCGGGCGAAATTGCCTGGACACAGAGCCGAGTCAGCATGGGGATATATCCCCAAGGCAGTGAGGCGATCGTCTCGTATGAGCGCACTGCCCTCGACCCTTCTGTACCAGCAGGTGCGCTGGTAACACGCGTGTATGCGTCGCGGCATTACCGTGGCGGCGCAGAGCTCGAGACCCATTTATGCTGGCGCTCGCAGGCCGGGCCCTGTGTTTTGCTTCGGGGACCTCAAACCAATACGCGTCAGTTCGAGGGCTTATCGGCACAAGAATCCTTTATATTGGTTCATCGCGTCAAAACATGGGCGGGAACACAACCGCCTCTATTTGTCTCCGGCACGGTCACGGTCTGGTTTGCCTTGCCTTCAGTAGGCCCCGAGCGTGTTTCGCATTGAGCATCGCGAAACCGGATTGCATAGGCGTGCTGCGCGATGGCCGTATCTCGTCGTGTCATCAGGTTATACTACTCAACCATTTGACGTCACGTTTCGTTCCTGTCAGGACAGGTATGCGCAACGGTCTGATACGAAATCGTCCTGGAATCACATGCAATCAAAAAATAGCTTTAGTTACGACGACCTGCTCGCTTGCGGACGCGGTGAGTTATTTGGTGAAGGTAACGCACAGTTGCCACTGCCTCCTATGCTCATGTTTGATCGGATCGCTCATATCAGCAGAGATGGCGGGGCTCACGGTAAGGGCGAGATCATTGCCGAACTCGATATCCGCCCTGATTTATGGTTTTTCGATTGCCATTTTCAAGGTGATCCCGTGATGCCAGGCTGCCTCGGGTTGGATGCAATGTGGCAACTGGTCGGGTTTTTTCTAGGCTGGTGCGGTGGGCCGGGCCGTGGGCGTGCGCTGGGTGTCGGTGAGGTTAAATTCACGGGCCAGGTGCTCCCCCAAGGCAAGCTAGTTCGTTACCATATAGAAATGAAGCGCGTGATGATGCGTAAGCTGGTTATGGGATTCGCCGATGCCCGCATGGAGGTCGATGGCCGCGAGATTTATGTCGCCCATGATCTGCGCGTTGGTTTGTTTAGTACCACGGATAATTTCTAGGAGGATGCGATCATGCGTCGTGTGGTCGTCACAGGGATGGGTATTGTCTCCAGCCTGGGTAATAATCAATCAGAAGTCCTGAGCAGCCTGCAGGAAGGCCGTTCGGGTATCTCTTACCAGCCCGAATACGCCGAACAGGGTTTGCGCTCTCATGTAGCGGGTTCGGTGCGACTGGACTATCAAGAGCTCATCGACCGCAAGCTGGTGCGTTTTATGGCCAGCGGCCATGCCTATGCATGGGTCGCGATGCAAGAGGCCATACAGGATGCAGGCTTGCCGCCCGAGTTGGTGTCTAATGTGCGCACTGGCTTGATCGTAGGCGCTGGCGGCGCCTCGCACACCAGCATCCACGAGGGGATTCAGACCTTGCAGGACAAGGGGGTGCGTCGGGTGGGCCCCTATATGGTCACCAAAGCGATGAGCAGTGGTGTGGCAGCCTGCCTGGCGACGGGCGCACAGATTAAGGGCATCAACTACGCGATCAGTTCAGCCTGCTCGACCAGTGCGCATTGCATTGGTAACGGTGTGGAGCAGATCCAGATGGGTAAGCAGGACATTGTTTTTGCCGGCGGCGCCGAAGAAGAGCACTGGTCGTTGTCCTTTATGTTCGACGCAATGGGAGCGCTGTCTTCTCGGTATAACGATACACCCGAGCGTGCTTCGCGTCCTTACGATGTCGATCGTGACGGGTTTGTGATCTCTGGCGGCGGTGGCATTCTGGTGCTCGAGGAGTACGAGCACGCTAAAGCGCGCGGCGCCCGAATTTACGCAGAGGTGGTCGGTTACGGTGCGACCTCGGATGGTTATGATATGGTTGCCCCCTCAGGCGAAGGCGCGGTTCGTTGTATGCGCTTGGCGCTCAGGGATGTCAGGAGTCCGGTTGATTACATCAACACGCATGGCACCAGTACGCCTGTAGGCGACCTTAAGGAACTAGAGGCTATTCGTGAGGTTTTTGCTGAGGGCAAGCCGGCAGTGGCCTCGACAAAGTCCTTGTCCGGTCATGCTCTGGGTGCCGCAGGCGTAAACGAAGCGATCTATACCTTGTTAATGATGCAGCATGGTTTTATTGCTGCATCGGCGAATATCGATAATTTGGATCCAGTGGCCGATGGCATGAATATCGTGCTTGAACCACGCAAGGTCGACATCCAAACGGCCTTATCCAATAGCTTTGGCTTCGGTGGCACCAATGCCACGCTGGTGTTCTCGAAGTCCAGCCTATAACACGTGGTGTCTTGCCAGGTTGCTACGGCACTAGTTTATTTCTGGTGCCGTAGCCCAGACTGATCAGTGCACCATATCGGCTCACTTTGTCATGACCTGCGCTTTGACGAGTTGGTTGCGTCCCGCACGCCAGCCGTTATAGGCTGTCAGCAGACCCAGCCCGGCAAAAACCCAGGCAGCGATGCTAAAACTGCCGGACCAATCATGCAATATACCGATTAGCAACGGGCCACCTGCAGCGAGTATATAGCCTGTAGTCTGCGCCATACTCGATAATTGTGCGGCCACATGTGAGTCAGGTGAACGGAGCACGATAAACATCATCGCGACGCTGAACAATCCACCTTGCCCGATGCCTTGGACGACAGCCCAGAACCAGACTGACCATAATGGAGCGGCGAGCAAACCCAGCAGGCCCAGTGTGGCGAGCGCGCTAAGGGTGACGCTCAGTGCGCGTTGGTCTTTACAGTGTGACGCAATTATTGGGACAAGCAGGCAAGCCACGACTTGAAGTATGATCGAGACCGACACAATAATCCCCGCCTCAGTTCCGCTTATCCCACGCTCACGCAGGATCGGTGCGAGCCAACCCAGCACGCAATAGGCCAATGCTGATTGAACACCCATAAAGAAGGTCACATTCCAGGCCAGAGGGTCGCGGCGCAAGCCGCGTACTGGCAGCATCTTACGTGTCAGTGTAGAGCCTGATCCAAGGGATAGCGGAGCCCAGAGCAGAGCGACGAGAGCGGCAGGAATGGCCCACATGGCCAACCCTAAGGTCCAACTTGCGTCGAACGTGTGCATCAGTGGTAGGGTGGCGGCTGCCGCCACCGCTGCGCCGCCACATAGGCTCATCGTGTAGAGCCCCGTCATTAAAGACGCTTGTCCGGAAAAATCGCGTTTGACTAAGCTGGGTAGCAGCACATTACCCACAGCAATCGAGCCACCCGCAATAATTGAACCGAAAAATAGCATAGCCATACCGTCGCTACCACGTAGCGCGGTGCCGATTGTGAGCAGAACCAAAATTATTAGTAAAGTGCGCTCTGCACCGATGCGTTGGCCCAGAAAGGGTGCGGCTGGCGCGAAAATTCCCATACATAGTACGGGCAGTGTCGTCAGGTAGCCAGCCATGGCGCCAGACATATGCAGATCCGCGCTGATTTCAGGCAGCAATATGGATAGGCTGGCGAATAGAGGGCGTAAATTGAAGGCGATCAGCATGAGGCTTGCGCCCAGCAATATCGCCCTGGAGCGGGAGCTGGTAGGCCACATCATGCGTGGTGTGTGCGTTCACGCATGTCTGGCAAAAAGAACGCGGTCAACCCAAGCAAGGGAAGGTACGAGCACACATGGTAGACGTACTCAATGCTTGTGGCATCAGCAAGCTTGCCCAATACAGCTGCACCGATGCCCGCCATGCCGAAAGCTAAGCCGTAGAACAACCCTGATACGGTACCTGTCTTGCCCGGCATCAATTCCTGGGCGTAGACAATAATGGCAGGGAATGCTGAGGCAATCATGACACCTGCACAAAAAACCAGCACCAGCGTCCAGAATAAGCTGGCATAGGGTAGCGCCAGGGCAAAAGGTGCGGCACCCAGGATGGAGCCCCATATGACGCGCTTGCGCCCGACTCGGTCACCAACCGGCCCGCCTATCATGGTGCCTAGCGCCACGCCGGATAAAAAGACGAACAGACAGTACTGTGCTTGCTGGACGGGTAGGTCAAATCGATCCATCAGATAGAAAATGAAATAACTGGTCAGGCCTGCCAGGTAAAAATATTTAGAGAAAAGCAAGGTAAGCAAAATACCCATAGCCTTGGTGACCTCGGCCTTAGATAGACCTGTCTCGGTCTTGCGTAGGGTGTTTTTGCCGCGTGTGCCCGTGAGGTTATACGAATACCACCGACTCACCTGGAGCAAGATGACCATGCCCGCCAATGCAGCCAAGGACACCCAGGCTACGCTAGACTGGCCGCGCGGGACGATGAGAAAAGCCACCAGTAGCGGACCGATGGACGAACCTATATTACCGCCCACCTGAAAGATGGATTGCGCCAGCCCGTGGTGCCCCGCAGAGGCCATGCGTGCGACCCGTGAGGATTCGGGATGAAAGACTGATGAGCCCGTACCTACCAGCATTGCTGCAATGATGATGCTGTGATAATTCCACGCCTGTGACAGGAGTAATAAGCCAAAAAAGGTAAATCCCATGCCTACTGGCAGAGAATAAGGTAGCGGTCGTCGGTCAGTGAAATAGCCGATCACTGGTTGCAGTAATGAGGATGAAAATTGAAAGGCTAGGGTGATGAAACCGATCTGCACAAAACTTAGATCGAAATTTCCCTGTAACAGAGGATAAATCGCCAACAAGACCGACTGCATCATGTCATTGAGCAGGTGTGTCACGCTGATTGCGCCGAGTACGGGGTAGGCGACCCCCGGCGTTTTTTGAAGGGAGAGCAAAGTCTGTGCTGCTACGGTGTCTTTCATGACTGGAAATCCTGTGCCAACAGCAGCTATTGTACGCGTGCAAGCATGCAAAAAGGCCCGAACACCCGCGTTAGCAGTGTGTCCGGGCCTTTGCCCAACAAAATATCGAGACAGACCTTTAGGTGGCAGTGGCCAGTGAGCTTGGCGCTGGGGTGGGTTGTGTGCAGCGCGCATTCATTGAGCTTAGGAACCGCCAGACAAAGAACAAGGTAATCAGCAGCAAACCTGGGTAACCAATGCTAGCCAGCAAGTACGGTAAGGTTGGATCCCCTGCCTGTACTGAGTGCAGATTAAAGCTTAGCAGACCTAAGGTAATAACGGCACCAAAGATCCACATGCCCATGAGCCACATCCCTGCCTCAAATCGGCTAAGCATGCTGCTCCAGCCTGTGCTGGGTGTCGGACGATATGCAGCAGTGGGGGCAGGTTCGGCTGCGGGGGATGAGCTCGTTCGATATCCCATGGTCAACAAGTCATAGATCAATATGCCAGCGCCTGTTGCAAACACCAAGCCGAATATGGGTACCAGCACTTTGAAGAACTGCATTGCCGGGAAGACATCGCCACCAAACCAGTCCAACCCAAGCGTTCGGTAGGTAAACACCTGAACCGTGCCGCCAATGGCAAAGGCGAAGGCCATACCGAGCATGCCGGTGAATACCAGCCAAAACGATAGCTTACCCAGGCCTTGATCAAACGATGGAACCTTACGCATGATGGGGATGGCATAGTAGGCTGAGGCGATACCGAGCATACCAAAGGTGCCGAACAGGGCCAAGTGCGCATGGCTGGGTGTCACCCACGTGCCATGTGACCAGACATTAGTGAGAGCAAAGGTCATGGTGAAGCCCAGGATACCGGCACCGACTTGCTCTAGGATGACTGACCCCAGGATGAAATAGAAAGCGGGCGCATTTTCGAGGGGCTTTTTGTCCTGATGCGCATCCAAATAGATATGCCAAAAGCAAAAAATCAGAGGCAAGGGTTCAAGGGCACTGAACAAGGACCCCCAGAACTGCCAGAACTCTGGTGTACCAATCCAGAAATAATGGTGGGCGTTACCAATCAGCCCCGAGAGCCAGACCAGCGTGATGCCCCAAAATACCGCGTAACCAACGGCCTTGACCTCGGCCTTGAACATCAATACGAGCAAGAAACCGATCAAGCTGATGTGGATGACTTCCCAAACACCTTCAACCCAGTAGTGCACGACATACCAGCGGAAGTATTCGCTTAGGTCCAGACGTTCGATAAAGAACAGGCCAAATATCCACACCAGCGTCAAGGCAGTTACACCTAGGCCAAGTCCCCAGTGGATCTCATTCCACTGACGGACTGGGGGAAAGGTACGCAACACGACGTAGCACAGGATGGAAAAGCCAATGAGGATCACGATGTCTGCCGCCCGCCCGGCCTCTAGGTACTCGAGGCCTTCATGCAACCAGGGTTGCCCGAGCCACCAACCCGCGATGCCATCAGCGGCGAGTGTCTGGGTGCCGACATTCCAGAGCACAATAGCAATTAAGGCATAGAACAAGAACTTAATTAGCCAAGGCGATGCTAGCTCTCGGTTCGAGAGTAGGGGCCCAACAAACAGAATCGTACCGATAAAGCCGGACAGAATCCACAAGATGCCGAGATTAGTGTGCTCGGCACGCATGATATTGAAGTTGAAATAACTTCCTGATAATAAGGTCGGATCAGCCTGCTGAGCTGCAATCAGCAGACCGAAACCAACCTGGAAAAAAAACAGGATCAGCATGAGCAAAAAGAAGCGCAGGCTCAGATGTTGCGTTTGATATTGAATTTTAATCATTTTGCGGCTCCTTTTAGGCTGGACAGGTAGGCGACGATAGCTGCCATATCCTGTTCGTTGATCATGGCGTCATACGATGGCATGACCCCCGCTGGGTAGCCGGCGACGACCTGTGCGTCGGGGTGGCGGATTGCTTCGATCAGGTAAGCTTCATCAACCTTGACGGTGCTGCCATCGGCGAGCGTCGTGTCGGAGCCGACCATTCCTTCCCACCCCGGACCGATGATGCGCTTTTGATCCTTGGCGTGGCAGGCGAGGCAGCCCATATCCTGCACCAATTTAGCGCCTAGAGCCACCGGATCGATTGCCTTGGGTGCCGCCTCAGTTGAACCGGCGCTGGCTGTATTCATGGATACGGTCTGTGTGCCTGCCGATGCCTGGACAAAATCAAGTCCATCAACCTTGGGCTTTGGAGGCCAGCCCTCGTTGTGCATCGCAGAGGTATATTTGAGGAAGGCGATTAACCCGCCGATCTCATCTGCAGTAAAGGGTAGGTTGGGCATGAGGCTTGCATGACCGCCCCGGCGACGAATGCGCTCGGCTGCGCCCGGGTACTGGGCCTCGTAGGCAGCCATGTCTGTGGTTGCCGGTTCAGCAGATACCATGGCGTTTTGTAGCTGAGCCTGAACCGCGGCAGAGGTTGGCCAGCCTCCGGCAGAGGGGAGGAAGGCGGCTAGCCAAGCTGGTCCTACATGTTCGTAGGTTTTGGTCAGATCCGGGCCAAAGTATGCGCCATTACCAACAATGGTATGACAGCCCATACAGTTATAAGCCTGGAACACGCGCTTACCTTGAACGGCGTCATAGGGACCAAAGTGGACTTCGGTCGGAATGGCTTGTACGCGTGGGCCCATAAATGACCAGATCGAAAGCACGATAAAGATCACTGTCATGAGTCCGAGTATGCCCAGGGCAAGGTGGCGTTTGGCCGGTTCCTTGCAGTCGGTGCCGTTGATGCAACTCATGATTGATCTCCCCCTTTGGTGGCGGATGGCTGAGTCTGAGCACGCCGCGCTTGGTCTTCGTGTAAAAATAGCGTGCGTAAGCTACCCAAAAAGACGTAGAACACGTAGGTAGCCAACACAAAACCGACGATGAAGTATAGATTCCACATCGTCGGGGACTCGGGCCAGTATTCATTGTCTCGCCAGTATGGCCAGGAGAGCAATAAGCTCACCAGGCTAGCAAGCGCTGAAAGCGTAAGATCGATAATTCGCTGCGCCATGTACGTTCCCTCTAGGATAAATAATCGGCATCGATCAATCTAGAGTTTGGGCCGTGGGAAGTCAATAAAGGCATTATGCCGAACATGGTATAGGCTTGAATGATGAATAAATTCTATATCATCATAATAAGCATCTGAGTATGAATTGTTCTATTTATACGTGTTGCAATTGTTCAATAGTCGCCAGATCCAATCCTGATAAAAGCAAAAAATACATTTGCTTTTCAATGTTCTGTATGGATTTGTCTTGCTCTTGGCTTTGATTATAAATATTTGATATAGATCAAGTTTAGAGGATCGACATAAAATGTCTTTCGATACAGGTTGTTTGTATATATCTAAACTTAAACAAATATAAGTATTTACCCGTAGACGGCAGTCTGCCTGGATCTTTGCCTTTGGCAGGGCGATCATTCTCGTATTGTTTGGAATCGGGCGCGCTAGCGGAGTTGATCCAGATGCGTCTTGACCCATTTGATGAATATTGCGACGATCACCAGCATACCGAGGATGCCAAACAAGGGGTAGACGAAACTTACTAGCGGTACAAAACCCTGGGTACTACTAATCGTTAGGCCAAGCAGGCTTGCTGCGCCAGCTAACACGCGGAATCGGATTGTTCCAGGTGAGCTGAACCGCATCAGCAGGGGATACAGGCAGGCTAGTGCACTATTCAAGATCATGCCGAATATGATCAGTGCCATAAGTGTGCCCAAAGATGGGGAAATAAGATGCGCCAAGGCGAGCATGGGCATTGGATAGATCGCGATGGTGCCCAATTGCGCATACATAGCTGTTGTGGTCAGCAGGATCAGTACGCCAATCAGCAGGCTGCCCAGTATGCTACCTAAAACAACGGCTCGTTGTGTCTGCGCCTGACCACCCATGATGACGAGGATTGGCGCTGCGCTACTCAGGTTATATGAAACGTAGAGCACGGCAGAGATGAGCCAATGATTTGTACTGCGATTGGTTTGTGCCAGGGCAAAGGCTTCGAGCGAGCTGAAGTCGCTGGTCTGGTTTTGTAATGCATAGATCCAGATGATCAAGACGACAAGCAGTGATAAGGGAACGAGTAGGCCAACCGCGACGATCATGTGCTTCACACTCAGGCCTGTGAGTACCAGGGTGAGCAACACGATCAGTAGTCCGCCATAGAGGCCGGGTATGCCTAGATACTGATTCAACAGCGAGCCGCCACCCGTGATCATGACGGTGTAGACCAAAAACAAAGTAATCACTAGCAGAATATCGACGACTCGGCCCAAGCGTCTGCCGCAAAAGAACTGCGTCATCCCCTGATGAGAGGCGGACTTCAAGGCAAAGCCACTAATGGCGATCTCGCGGCTTAGTAAGATAAACAGGCATGTACACAGTACAGCACCTGCGATACCAATCACCCCAAAGTTGGTGAAAAATTGAAGTATCTCCTGGCCTGAGGAGAATCCCGCGCCGATGATCACCCCTGCAAAGCCGGCTGCAATTTTAAGGCCATCCCGGATCTCGTACATGCCCTATCCTCAGTGCTTTAGCACTATAGTGGAATGCCTGTGAACATTCTCTGATACCCGTATACGGGTGCGCTAGTTTATAGTCTAAATGCGAGGGTGACAATAGAGCAAACACATGATAACTAGGCCTTCCGAGTAGATGGGAGGGGATCACCGCGCTGCAACCCGGCTGTCCGAATTAACCCTGAGGGCGGGCGAAATGTATTGACGAAAGGTTGACAAGAATCATATGTTACGTACACTGTGCCATGGTGAAACAATTGCTTCCTATTACCATGATGCATGGTTTTCTCACCGAAGGAGTCATAGATGATTAAACTTAAAGCGATTGCAGCCGTTCTGGCTATGGGAGCTTCGTTGGCGATTTCGCCAGCCCAAGCTCAGACACAGTTCGTTACTATTGGTACAGGCGGGGTCACCGGCGTTTACTATGCGGTGGGTGGGGCTGTTTGTCGTCTGATGAACAAAGACCGCGCGACAACCGGTATCCGCTGCTCGGTCGAGAGCACAGGCGGCTCGGTTTATAACGTCAATACCATACGGGCCGGCGAGCTTGACATTGGCGTCGTTCAGTCAGATGTTCAGTACAACTCTGTCAAGGGCACCGCTCAGTTCGAAAAAGCTGGCCCCATGACGGATCTCCGCGCGATTTTCTCTATTCATCCAGAGCCGATGATGGTGCTCGCCCGCAAGGACAGCGGTGTCAAAAATTTCCAGGACTTCAAGGGTAAACGTTTTAACGTCAGCAACCCTGGTTCGGGCCAAAGGGCGACGATCGAGATGCTGTTGCCCGCCCTGGGCATGAAGATGTCGGATTTTTCGCTGGCCTCGGAACTGAAGGCCGACGAGCACGGTGCTGCCTTGTGTGATAACAAGATCGACGGTTTCGCTTATGTTGTCGGCAATCCGTCAGCCAATATCCAAGACGTCACGACGACGTGCGGGGCGCAATTGGTGAATGTAACCGGTCCGGCGGTGGATAAGCTGATTGCGGACTATCCGTATTATGCAAGTGCCACCATACCTGGCGGCACCTATGCAAATAATCCTGACCCGGTCACGACCTTCGGCGTTGCTTCCACGCTGGTCAGTTCATCCAAAACCTCACCTGAGGTGGTCTACTTACTCGTGAAGTCAGTCTTTGAGAACTTTGATGAGTTCAAAAAGCTACACCCGGCTTTTGCAGGCTTAGACCCCCAGCGCATGATCAAGGATGGCTTATCGGCACCGTTGCATGAGGGCGCTGTCAAGTACTACAAAGAGAAAGGCTGGATGTAATCATCCATAGAGGTTGGCGGACGTAATTGATGATGCACATACGTGCAGTTCGGTTACGTCCGCTCTGTCGTTTTGCGGGAAACAATAATGTTTAAACGAGAAAAAAAACCTTCTGAATTACACCTGTCAGACGACGACCTACGGCAACTAGTCGCCGAAAGTGATACGGGAGGGCGCAAACCAACGGGCGCTGTGGCGTCATTGATCAAGTACACGGCCTTGGCTTGGTCTCTTTTTCAGTTGTGGATCGCCTCGCCATTGCCTTTTATCTTCGGTATATTCGTTTTGAATGCGACCGAGTCGCGGGCGATCCATCTGGCTTTTTCAGTGTTTCTGGGTTTTCTCGTTTTCCCAGCCTTCAAACGCTCGCCGCGCGATCGTATTCCACTTATCGACTGGGTGCTGGCTAGTGTCGGTGCTTTTTGTGCAGCCTATCTTTACCTGTTCTATACCGAGCTATCAACGCGGCCCGGTCTGCCAACAACGCTGGATCTGACCGTCGCCAGTGGGGGCATGATCTTGTTGCTGGAGGCTGCACGCCGTGCGTTAGGCTTGCCTCTGACCATCTTGGCAGTGGTATTCATGGGCTATGTGTTCTTTGGTCCCTATATGCCCGATATGATTGCGCACCAGGCCATATCGCTGAGCAAAGGCATGTCACATTTATGGCTTAGCACCGAAGGGGTCTATGGGGTCGCATTGGGTGTTTCTGCAGGTTTCATCTTTTTGTTTGTGTTGTTTGGGGCCTTGCTTGAGACAGCAGGCGCAGGTAATTATTTCATCCAGTCTGCCATCTCTTTGCTCGGTGGCTTGCGCGGTGGTCCAGCCAAGGCTGCGGTGCTGGCATCTGCCGCGACAGGTGTGATCTCAGGCTCATCGATTGCCAATGTCGTCACGACCGGAACCTTTACCATTCCGCTCATGAAGCGCGTTGGTTATCGCCCCGATAAGGCTGCTGCGGTTGAGGCCGCTGCCTCGGTGGATGGCCAAATCATGCCGCCCGTGATGGGTGCTGCTGCCTTCTTGATGGTGGAGTATGTCGGTATCTCTTATGCTGAGGTGGTCAAGCACGCGATCCTGCCAGCACTGATCTCGTATATTGCGCTCTTTTATATTGTGCATCTGGAAGCTGTAAAAGCGGATATTCGGGGGATTGATCGCGCGCATCCAGCGTCGTGGCAACAGCGCCTGATCTCTGTGCTGATGAGCGTGAGTGGCGTCATCATTCTGTCAGCTGTCGTTTATTACGGTTTGGGCTGGATCAAGCTTGTCGCACCGGACTCTGCCTTTGTCATTGCAGGTGCTCTGATGGCTGGAGCGTATGTTGGGCTGCTGAAGTTTGGCACGCGCTATCCAGAACTGCATCTGGATGACCCGAATCAGCCACTAGAGACCTTGCCCGATGTCGGCCCTACGCTTAAGTCTGGCTTGCATTTTTTGCTCCCGGTTGCTGCACTGATCTGGAATCTCATGGTAGAGCAGCTTTCTCCGGCGTTGTCTGCATTTTGGGCAACGATATTTTTAATTTTTATTTTGATTACACAGCGTCCGATCATTGCTTATTTTCGTGGTCAAAAGTCTCTGGCGGCGCCCTTGTCTCAGGGGTTTTCTGATTTGCTCACGGGACTGGTTACCGGTGCCCGCAACATGATCGGGATTGGTTTGGCGACGGCGGCGGCCGGGATTATTGTCGGGACCGTGACCCTTACTGGTGTTGGTCTGGTCATGACCGAGTTTGTCGAGCTGGTATCGGGTGGCAATCTGTTGATCATGCTTGGTATGGTAGCGGTTATCTGTCTGGTCTTGGGTATGGGGCTACCGACAACGGCTAATTACATTGTGGTTTCTACCCTAAT
Organism: Alcaligenaceae bacterium CGII-47; assembly: GCA_019166125.1. Classification (GTDB taxonomy): domain Bacteria; phylum Pseudomonadota; class Gammaproteobacteria; order Burkholderiales; family Burkholderiaceae_B; genus Castellaniella. Next base: position 91,951 of record JAHTBO010000008.1, on the reverse strand, counting down.
GGCGCCTGTCGTCGTTGAGCTGGGCGCCCAGAGTGGGCTGCTGGTACCGCTTATCGCTGTGCATTTATTTGTCTTTTATTTTGGCCTGATGGCCGATGTGACGCCGCCCGTTGGCCTGGCTTCATACGCTGCTGCGGGAATCGCAAAGACAGATCCAATCAAAACGGGGGTGACGGCCTTTGGCTACAGTATTCGGACAGCATTGTTGCCTTTCATGTTTATCTTTAATACGCAGCTCCTTTTGATCGGGATTAATGGTGCCTGGCAGTTGGCGTTGACGATCGTGACCGCGATTATGGCTAATCTGCTTTTTGTTGCGGCGACTCAGGGTTGGTTCCTGGTGCGTAACCGGTTCTACGAAACAGCAATATTGCTGTTGATTACGTTTTCCCTGTTTCGTCCAGGTTACTGGATGGATAAAGTTTTTCCGCCCTTCAATAGTGTCTCGGCCACATCGATCATGGAGGTCGTCGACAGCCTTCCTCCCAATCGGGATCTGCGTATGTGGATTAGGGGTGAGGACTTTAGTGGCAAAGAAATATCCAAAGGTGTGTTGTTGCCGTTGGGTCAGCACGACACGGCTAAGCAGCGCATCAATGCGGCTGGACTGCAGATTGCTGTCGGCGCAGAGGTGGTTGACATCCTCGGAGTGCGGTTTGGTAGCCCAGCGGCTAAGCTTGGTATTGCACAGGGCTTTACGATCGACTCACTGGAAGTCATGGCGGATCGGCCCGCCAAAGAGTGGATGTTTATTCCTGCACTCTTACTTCTTGTGCTGCTTGTCCTCGCCCAGCTTAGGCGTGGCCGTGCCCAGAAACGTATTGATGCAGCCTGAGTGCATCGTTGGGTTTATTCAATATTTTGTGCTTGTTCGCGCATTTGTTCGATAAGTAATTTTAGAGTAATGGCTGCTTGGGTGACTGCCAGCGCTGCGGCCTTTGAGCCGAGCGTGTTGGCCTCGCGATTCATTTCCTGGAATAGAAAATCCAGACGTTTTCCCAGGCTGCCTTTGACTTTGGTCGTATCGTCCTGAAGGATATGATTGAGTTCATCCAGATGTGAGCGAAGGCGTGTCAGTTCCTCGGCTACATCGATGCGCAGGCCAAATAGTGCTGCTTCCTGGGCAATCCTCGCAGAGAGTTCTGCACCGCTGATTTGGGCAAAGCCCTCTGGGCTGGCCGCGAGTAGAGCGTCACGCAGACGCAGAGAAATCTTGGTCTCCTGCTCGCGAATCAATGTGGGGAGCTGGGGTTCAAGCAGGTCGATGATTTGCGCGATATCCTGCGCGTTAAGCAGCATCGCGTCAGCCAGTCTGCGGCCTTCGCGGCTGCGCGCGGCCTGTAACTCGGACAAGGCCTGGCTGCAGGCCTGCTCGCATAGGGGGAGCCATTGATCAGGGTCCAGATTACTGTGCTCACCCTCATTACTCAGGAATTCGCTAAGAGATGGGGCCGGGATATCCGGAATATGCTCGCGCGCATGGCGTAGATACTGAGCATACTGTTGCACTGCTTCGACATTCAATGCTTGCGCCCAGGGAGCACGACGCAGAGAGTAGCTTACCCGGAGCTCGACCTTACCGCGTGCGAGGTGTGAGGTGAGCAACTCGCGGATGCGGCTCTCGGCAAAGCGTAGATCCTCGGGCAGGCGTAAGCTCAGGTCCAGATAGCGATTGTTCACGCTGCGTAGGTCTATATTCAGTGTGCCCAGTTCGGTGTCGATGCGGGCGGCACCGAAGGCGGTCATGCTGCGGATCATGTTGCGTCCTGTTTATCTACAATATGGGCAGAATTGTAATCTTGAAGCTAATAAATAACCGGAGTCGCTTGTGAGCACACAGAAACTGAACCCATTGAGCAGTCGCCCTTCGGGTCGCCGTGCCGATGAACTGCGTGCCTTGCGCATTGAACTGGGCTTTACCCGGTATGCCGAAGGCTCGGTACTCATCTGCGCTGGTGACACCCATGTATTGTGTAATGCCAGCGTGCTTGACAAGGTGCCGCCTTTCCTCAAGGGTCAGGGTAGGGGTTGGGTGACAGCCGAGTACGGTATGTTGCCGCGAGCCACCCATACGCGGGGTGAGCGCGAGGCAGCACGTGGCAAACAGAGTGGGCGTACCCAAGAGATCCAGCGCTTGATTGGACGTAGCCTGCGTGCGGTATTTGATCTCGAGGCCTTGGGGGAGCGCACGCTGCATCTGGACTGCGATGTACTCCAGGCCGATGGTGGGACGCGCTGTGCGAGCATTACGGGCGCCTGGATTGCTGCAGCGCTCGCTGTGCGCTCGCTCGTGGCGCAGGGGCATTTAAGCCGTAATCCGCTTATGGGCCAGGTGGCTGCGGTGTCTGTTGGGCTGGTACAGGGGCAGCCTGTGCTCGATCTGGACTATCCCGAGGATTCCGCGTGTGATGCAGATGTGAATATTGTAATGACGGGTGCAGGCCAGTTTGTTGAGGTTCAAGGAACGGCGGAGGGCGCCACGTTTGATCGCACACGCTTTAACGAGTTGTTGGATCTGGCTCAGCAGGGCATTGCAGAGTTGATTGCTCGTCAAAGCCAGGTGCTGGAGCCCATGTAATGGGTTTGTCTCGCGTGGTTCTCGCGTCTAACAACGTAGGAAAACTCAAGGAGTTTTCAGCGATTTTGACCAGCTCGGGAATTGAAATGGTGGCACAAGGCAGCTTAGGCGTCTCTGAAGTTGAGGAGCCCTATGGTACGTTTGTCGAGAATGCGCTGGCCAAGGCCCGTCATGCAAGCCGCCTGACGGGTTTGCCAACGCTGGCTGATGATTCAGGGCTGTGTGTGCGTGTGCTGGGGGGGGCGCCCGGTGTGTATTCTGCACGTTACGCCAGCTTGGCGGGCGGGCCTAAATCCGATGCGGCCAATAACCATCGCTTGGTCACCGAGTTGGCGGGGCAAGTGGATCGGCGTGCCTGTTATGTCGCCGTGCTCGTTTATTTGCGCTGTCACGATGACCCGCGCCCCATCGTTGTCGAGGGCAGTTGGGACGGCGAGGTGCTTGATGAGCCGCGAGGCGAAAATGGTTTTGGCTATGACCCGTATTTTTATCTGCCAGACTTGGCGTTGACCGCTGCAGAGTTGGCGCCAGAGCAGAAAAACACCCTAAGCCACCGGGCTCGGGCGCTACGCAGCTTACTTAGCGCCCTGCGCAGTGAATTTGAATGATGGATGACTCTTGAAAAAACTTGTACCCGTTCCTATGCCCCAACATAACGATGAGCGCCCGGGGGTGCGCGGCAGGCCTGGTCTGACCAGTCTGCCGCCACTATCTTTGTACGTTCATATGCCCTGGTGCGTGCATAAATGCCCATATTGTGATTTCAATTCACATGAGCGCAAGGGTGAATTACCAGAGCAGGCATATCTCGCAGCATTGCAGGCGGATCTGGAGCAGGCAGTACCGACCGTATGGGGTCGACAGCTCGTCTCAATCTTTATCGGTGGTGGTACGCCCAGCCTGCTCTCGGCGGATGCGCTAGAGCGGATGATGGCGATGTTTCGTGCTTATCTAAACATCCCGCCTGACATTGAGGTCACGCTAGAGGCCAATCCGGGGACGGCAGAGGCTTCACGCTTTCTGGGCTACGCACAGGCTGGTGTCAATCGTATCTCGTTAGGCGTACAGAGCTTCGATGACCGTGCGCTGACGGCGTTGGGTCGGATTCATGACGCAAATCAGGCTCGGGCAGCTATCGAGATGGCACAACGTGCCGTGCCTCGGGTCAATCTTGACCTAATGTATGCTTTGCCTGCCCAGACCCTGGAGGAGTCCGAGCGTGATGTGCGTGAGGCGATGTCTTTTGGGACGGGGCACTTATCACTCTATCATTTGACCATGGAGCCCAATACGCTGTTTGCCAAGTTCCCACCCAAGGTGCCTGATAGTGACACGAGCGCCGCCATGCAGGATCGCCTCACGAGTCTGACCGAGGCAGGTGGGTGGCAGCGCTATGAGGTGTCTGCCTATGCACAGGCAGGGCAGCAGTGCATGCATAATCTGAATTACTGGCAGTTTGGTGATTATCTGGGCATTGGTCCTGGGGCGCATTCCAAACTTTCATTTCAGGACCGTATCATCCGTCAGGCACGTGCACGTATGCCCGACTCGTGGATGCAGCGGACGATGGCGCGTGACGGATCCCATATTACCGAGGAACGCGTGCTGCATGCCAAGGATCTGGGATTTGAGTTCATGCTTAATGTGTTGCGCCTCAAGGAGGGTGTAGAGGGCGGCACATTCATCGAGCGCACGGGATTGTCCGTGATGTCTATCTTGCCGGCAATCCGGCACGCGGTCGAGCGCGGGCTGCTCATGCCTGGTCTGGATCGTTTGTGTGCAACGCCGTTGGGTTGGGAATTTCTGAATGATCTGCAAATGGAGTTTCTCACTGAATGATGCACCAGTGTTGATCGGCTGGCGCTACAATTTGCACCAATCCAGTGCGCATTAGGCCTATGCCCTGATCGATATATGAAGCATGTCAGGTAGGGACGAGCGTCGCGACATCTGGCATAGCTTTTGCTTGTTAAAAACAATAGAGAGGAGCAGGCTGTTGCGTGCTTGTCCTGATCGAATCACTCTACAACCCATTTGTGCAGGAGCTTTTATGTCCACCCCCGAAGACGTCCTCAAACTTATTGCTGAACACGAAGTCGCGTTCGTGGATTTTCGCTTTACCGATACACTGGGGCGCGAGCATCACATGACGGTGCCAGCGCATTCGGTAGATGAGGACAGAATGGAGTCCGGCCTGGCGTTTGATGGCTCATCCTTGCCCGGCTGGAAAGGTATCGAAGCCTCGGATATGGTTCTGATCCCGGACGCAGCCACGGCGCATATGGATCCATTTCGCGAAGAAACGACATTAATTCTGACTTGTGATGTGGTCGAGCCCTCGGATCTTAAGGGCTATGACCGTGATCCGCGTTCACTGGCGCGCCGTGCCGAAGCGTATCTGAAATCCAGCGGGTTGGGCGATACAGCGTATTTTGGCCCCGAGCCAGAGTTCTTTGTGTTTGACAGCATTAGCTGGGACGACAATATGTCGGGTAGCTTTGTCAAGATTCAGTCAGAGGAGGGCGCCTGGTCGCGTGCGCATAACGAGAATGGCACCAACCAAGGCTATCGCCCGTCTGTAAAAGGCGGCTATGTGCCCGTGCCTCCCACCGACTCGTTCCATGATATGCGCTCCGAGATGTGTTTGCTTATGGAGCAAATGGGTGTGCCTGTCGAGGTTCACCACCACGAGGTTGCCTCGCCGGGCCAGCTCGAGATCGGCACGCGTTTTAGCACCCTCGTGCAGCGTGCTGACTGGACACAGATCATGAAGTACGTGATTCGTAATGTGGCACACGTCTATGGTAAGACAGCAACTTTTATGCCCAAACCCATCATGGGTGATAACGGCTCGGGTATGCATGTGCATCAATCGATTTGGAAAGACGGGCAAAACCTCTTTGCAGGCAATGGTTACGGCGGCTTGTCAGAGTTTGCCCTGTACTATATCGGAGGCATCATCAAGCACGCGCGCGCCTTGAATGCCATCACCAATCCTGGCACCAACTCTTACAAGCGTCTGGTTCCGCACTACGAAGCGCCGGTCAAGCTTGCCTATTCGGCGCGTAATCGCTCGGCATCCATCCGGATTCCCTATGTGAATAGCCCTAAGGCCCGTCGCATCGAGACGCGCTTTCCCGATCCATTGGCCAACCCCTATCTCGCCTTCTCGGCGCTGATGATGGCGGGGATAGATGGGATACAAAACAAGATCCATCCAGGTGATCCGGCCGACAAAAATCTGTATGATTTACCCCCCGAAGAAGACGCCCAGATTCCAACGGTATGCGCCTCGCTTGATCAGGCCTTAGAGGCCTTGGATCAGGATCGTGAGTTCCTCACACGTGGCGGGGTATTTAGTAATGATCTGATCGATGCCTACCTGGATCTGAAGGCCAATGAGCTAGATCGCCTACGCGTGACGCCTCACCCGGTCGAGTTCGATATGTACTATAGCTTGTGATGCATCATGGATCCCTCCAGCTTCGATGTGCTGACGACAGCGGTGCTGTTGCTGGACGGGAATCACTGTATTCGACATGCGAATACCGCCGCAGAAGAGTACTTTGGTTTGTCACGTCGGCAACTGGAGGGCCTACACGCTGACGATTTAGTGAAATGTGCGCAGAGCGTTCTCAAGGTGCCACTACAGGGTTTGTCCTGGGCTTGGCTGTATGAAATTCCGATGCGCCAAACACGGTTTGATGATCGGGAACAAGCACGGGTCGGGCAAGACGCGCAGCGCGAGTCGCTGCGTAATCTGGCACACGAGATAAAAAATCCGCTCGGTGGTTTACGTGCGGCCGCACAATTGCTAGAGGCCGATCTGGTCGATTCTCGATTGCGTGATTACACCCAGATTATTATTACCGAGACAGATCGCCTGGTCGGTCTGGTAGACCGCTTGATTAAGCCCCAGTCAAAAAAGCTGAAAGTACAGCGTTTCAATATTCATGAGGTATGTGAGCATGTATATACATTGCTGCATGCCGAGTTTGGCCAAAAGGTGATGATCGTGCGCGATTACGATGCGTCGGTGCCCGATATCACGGCTGACTTTTCTTGTGTGTTACAGGTGCTGCTCAATCTCGGGCGCAATGCAGGGCAAGCTTTGACTGAAGGCCCGGTGACGATCAAGCCCAGGCTTGTACTGCGTACGCGTGTCGGACACCAACTCGTGCTCGCGCATCAGCAGGTTCGCATGGGTTTGATCATTACGGTTCAGGATAATGGCCCTGGAGTTCCTGAGGCTTTGCGTGATAAGGTGTTCCATCCCTTGCTAACGGGTCGAGCCAACGGGACAGGCTTGGGCCTGAGCCTCGCACAAGAGTTGGTGCAGCAGCAAGGGGGCATCATTGAGTTTGAGTCCGAGCCAGGCCATACTGAATTCTGTGTCATGCTTCCTCTGGAGTCCCGATGAAGCCGGTATGGGTGATCGATGACGAAGAAAGCATGCGTTGGGTTCTGGAGCGGGCCTTGTCTCGGGCTGGAATCCCTGTACGCACCTTTTCAAGTAGCGTCGAGGTCTATGCGGCACTTGATGCGGGCGAATCGCCGTCGGTTTTGCTCACTGATGTGCGTATGCCAGGCCAAGACGGCATCAGCCTGATGGCGAACTTTAAATCCAGGTATCCGCAGATTCCGGCCATCATCATGACGGCTTTTACTGATCTGGATAGCACCGTGGCTGCGTTTCAACAGGGAGCGTTTGACTACCTCGCTAAGCCTTTTGATATAAACGTAGCACTTCAAACAATTCGAAGGGCGGCCAGCGAACAGGCTGCCTTTGGGCAGCCCCTGGCCCAGAGCGCCTCACATGATACGCTCACACCCTCTAGCTCACCCGCCATGCAGGATATATTCCGGGCGATGGGGCGCCTTGCCTCCTCGCTGGTGACGGTATTGATCACGGGAGAGTCGGGAACCGGTAAGGAGTTAATTGCACGCGCCTTGCATCGTCATAGCCGACGTGCTGCGGGGCCTTTTATTGCGGTCAATACTGCAGCGATACCTCGTGATTTGCTTGAGGCTGAATTATTTGGCCATGAGCGTGGCGCATTCACTGGTGCCATACAGTCCCGAAAAGGACGCTTTGAGGAGGCCAATGGCGGCACCCTGTTTTTGGATGAAATTGGTGATATGCCTGCTGATCTGCAGACTCGGCTATTACGCGTGTTAGCAGAGGGCAGCTTCTACAAGGTCGGTGGTACCCAATCCCTTGAGGCCGATGTTCGTATTGTCGCTGCGACTCACCAACCGCTCGAGCAGCGCGTGGCCGAAGGCGCCTTCCGCGAGGACTTGTTCCATCGACTAAATGTAATTCGTCTCAGACTGCCTGCCCTGCGCGAGCGGCGTGAGGATATTGCGGCGTTAGCACGCCATTTCTTGTTGGTGAGCGCTCAGGATCTGGGGGTGCCGCTACGTAGCCTGGATACGCAGGCAATGCGCGTGCTGGAGCATTTCGACTATCCAGGCAACATCCGTCAACTAGAAAATATCTGCCAGTGGATTACGGTCATGTCTCCTGGCCAGAGGGTGGAAGTAGGAGATCTACCCCCTGAGGTTCGCGATGCGCCGGGCGCGGTACCGCATACCGAACCAGGCTTGGGATCTTTACGGGCTGAACCCGCGTTGGGACAAGGTGCGTTGAATGATTGGCAGAGTTTGCTTAGGCAGGATGTACAACAACGTCTGGTGCGCCAAGAACCCATCGTCATGGCAACCTTGCTACAGGCGTTCGAGCGCAGTGTGATTGTGGCCGCCTTGTCGGTCAGTCACCAACGACGCGGCGATGCGGCAAAGCGTTTAGGCATTGGTCGTAATACGTTGACACGAAAATGCCGGGAGCTGGGGCTGGACGAGGACATTGAGCTCTGAGCGTTTTGTTCGGCGAGTCGTATCTGGACCTAGGGTTAATGCCTACATAGCTTTGACCTAACTGTCTATTAGTAATTGGTATTTGATACACACAACAAGCGATAGATATACTAGTTATTAACATCCTCGTGTGTGATTTAAAATTCCAAGGTAGATAGACATGTCTAAAAGCGTCAAAACTATTTTTATTAATAATAAATGGTCAGAATCCAGCAATCACGACACGATTAATGTTGTCGCTCCCAGCACCGGAGCGTCAATAGGAGAAATCTCCCGTGGTGATAAGGCCGATATTGATCTAGCGGTGGCCGCAGCTCGTCAGGCATTTGAGGGCGTATGGGGTAATACGGCAGCCGCGGATCGTGGTCGTTTGCTATCCAGACTGGGACTGAAGATCGCTGAGCATGCCGAGGAATTGGCTCAGCTCGAAGCCCTGGACACCGGAAAGGCAATGAAGCTTGCGCGTAATGATATTGCAGCGACAGCGCGATATTTTGAATATTACGGAGGTGCCGCAGATAAATTACACGGCGATACAATTCCATTTCTAAACGACTATCAGGTTCTGATTATCAGAGAGCCTCGAGGCGTAGCAGGGCACATTATTCCTTGGAATTATCCGGCTCAGATGTTTGGTCGAACGATTGCTGCCGCATTGGCGGCGGGTAATACCACTGTCTTGAAGCCAGCCGAAGAAGCCTGTCTCAGCATAATCCGCCTGACTGAGCTGGCGCACGAGGTGGGTATTCCCGCCGGCGTATTGAATGTCGTAACAGGTAATGGCGATGAGGCCGGTGCCGCCTTGTCCTCGCACAAGGATATTGACTTTTTGTCTTTTACGGGATCACCCGAAGTCGGCACACTGATCCAAAAAGCCGCAGCCGACAATCACGTGCCGTGCGTACTAGAGCTGGGGGGTAAATCGCCACAAATTGTGTTTGATGATGCCGATATCGAAAAGGCCTTGCCTGTCATTGTGGGCGCGATCATCCAAAATACCGGGCAAACTTGCTCAGCAGGTAGTCGTGTATTAATTCAGCGGACTATTTATGAAGAGTTTGTTACTGCGTTAGCCAAACGTATGAATGGCGTCAGAGTCGGCTCGCATGATGCTGATCTGGATTGTGGCCCCGTGATCAGTGCCGTTCAACGCGACCGCGTCAATGGATTCCTAGACCGAGCCAAAGCAGATGGAATTGCTGTGATAGGGCAAGGAAAGCTGGATCCTAGCGCAGTGAGTGGCGGTTTTTATATTAAGCCCACGCTGCTTGGCCCAGTAGACGAGGAGCATGAATTGGCGCAGGACGAGGTCTTTGGCCCGGTATTAGTGGCCATTCCTTTTGACGATGAAGACGACGCATTGCGTATTGCCAACGGTACAGAATTCGGCTTGATCGCAGGCATATGGACAGAAAATGGCGGTAGACAGATGCGCTTGGCAAAAAAGCTTCGCGTAGGACAAGTTTATATCAATGGTTATGGTGCAGGTGGAGGTATTGAGCTGCCATTTGGAGGGTTTAAACGTAGCGGTCATGGCCGGGAAAAAGGCTTCGAGGCACTGAAGGAATACACCGTGTCAAAAACCATAGTGATTAATCATAAATGATTTTATAATTGGAGATAAGTAATATGTTCACAAACTTTAGACCGACTAAAATAATCACACTATTGGGCGTAATTGGCGTGGCTCTATCTGTAGCTGCGCCTGTGCACGCTGCGACCAAGTTGCGATTAGGGCATGTATTTGCGATTAATAGCCCGGTTGATCAGGCTAGCCAGGATTTTGCGAAACTGGTAAAGGAACGCACCAAGGGCGATATAGAGATCACTGTATTTCCGAATAGTCAGATTGGGGGGGATGAGTCGCTGGCGCGTGATCTAGCCCGTGGCTCGCTTGACTTTGCATTTATCAACCCGGGATCCTTGTCTGGCCTTGATCCGTTGTTGGATATTCACTATTTACCCTATATCGTTACTAACTTCGACGAAGCTGACAAGATTTTCTATAACCCAAAGGGAGTTTTGCAAACCACGCTGCGCGAAACGATGGCCAAGCACCGGATGCATCCGTTGAGCTTTTTTGAACTGGAGTTCCGTGCCGTAACAAACTCGAAGCGTGCCGTCGAAAAGCCGGCCGACCTGACGGGTCTGAAGTTGCGTGTGCCAGGCTCAGCCGGTATCCGTGACTTCTTTATTGCGGCGGGCGCACAGGCTGTCGCGATGCCGTTTCCTGAGCTCTTTACTGCGTTGCAGCAAGGCACCGTGGATGGACAGGATAATGGGGCGAGTATTACTTATAACTCCCGTTTGTTTGAGGCACAAAAGTACATGACCGAGACCAACCATGTATACGCCATGGGGACAGTCGCGGCCAGTCAGCGTACATGGGCCAAGCTCAGTGATGAGCAGAAAAAGATTATCCAAGATAGCGCGGACGAAGTGACCAGCAATGAAATCGCGGTCAACAGAAAAGCACACGCCACATATATGGAAAAAATCGCCGAGGGCGGTGTTCAGATCACGAAACTCTCACCCGAAGCCATGCTTGAGTTTAGAAAAGTGGCCGATGGTGTCTGGAGCAAGCTTGAGCCTATATACGGTAAGGATCGTGTAGAAGCCTTGCGCGCCGAAGTCAAAGCGCTCAAAAAGTAACACCTGCTAGAGGAAATCAGCATGACTGACTGGGCCACTGCGTTTGAAAGACGTCTTTATTCAATAGAGAACTTTGTGTGCAGCGCAAGCCTGTTGGTCATGCTCGTAACGGTAACGGTGGGTGTTTGCATTCGCTTCTTTGACCTCCCCATACCCAATGTCGCCGAGTGGGCGATTGTGGCGATGTCGCCCCTTACCTTTGTGGGCGCGGCTATGTGCTCTCGGATGAAGATGCACATCTCGGTAGATTTCATCGAGCAGGCACGCTCCAAATTATTAAAGTGGACGGCGCATTTCATCGTGGCGACCCTGATGCTAGGCTTTTCTGTGATCTACGCCTGGTTAGGCTGGAGCCTATTCGAAGATGCCATGCGCTCGGGCGAAAACCTGCTTGACATGGGGACGCCCTTGTATGTGCCCATCTTTTTCTTCTTTGCCGGAATGGTGGCCATGGGTATACATGGATTGTTGGATCTCGCTCGATGCGTGCGCTCAGGATGGCCGTTGATCAGCATCAATGAGGAAGCGCTGTGATTGTTTCTTCTTTATTGATCTTGCTGGTGCTCGGAGTCCCAGTTGCGGTGGCCTTCGCGCTGGTGGTGATTGCGAACGCTGACGCATGGAACATCGACCCATTTTCGTTGGCGGCCTTACCCTTTGACACCGTGTCCAGCTTCTCTTTGCTGGCAATTCCCCTTTTCCTGTTGGTGGGCGAACTGATGAATCGAGGTGGGCTGGTGCGCCAGCTCACCTCAGTATGTGACTTGTTTATGTCGCGTATCAGAGCACCCATGGGTCATATTATGGTGCTTGCCAGCGCCCTGATGGGCGCTATCACGGGGTCATCCGTGGCGACTGTGGCGGCGATGGGTGGCACGGTCGGCGTGGAGATGCGAGAACGCGGGTACTCCAGTGGATATACGGCTGCGCTCAATGCCGCGACCGGCTTGCTGGGGGTCTTGATCCCCCCCTCGATCCCATTGATCTTATATGGCGCGATTGTCGGCGTGTCGATCACCGATCTTTTTATTGCCTCGATTGCACCGGGAATCCTCGCGATCATCATGTTTTCGCTGATCCACTCAGTCGCATCCAAGCGTGCATTGGTGGGGGGCGTGGAGACTCCATCAAAGAGCACCCCGATCGTTAAAACCACAGCCAAGGTCAAGAAATTATCGGTGCTCATGCGGGCGCTACCGGCTCTGATGTTGCCTGTCTTGGTTCTCGGTGGGATTTACTCTGGTGTGTTTACTGCAACGGAAGCTGCAGCGATTGCAGGGGTCTATGCCGTAGCAGTGACCATTTTGTCACGCCAGGTATCGGCACGAGATTTCAAAAAGATACTCGAGCATGCCGCGCTTGCGTCTGCCTCGATCCTTGCCATCATCGCGTTTACCAGTATCTTTAATCGCGCGATGGTATTGGAGCAGGTGCCGCAGTCGATCACCGAGATCGCGACGAGCTTTACAGGTAGTCCTATCCTGTTCTTGTTAGCCGTTAATGTGGCCCTTTTGCTGATCGGCATGTTTATGGAAACCAACGCGGCAACCTTGTTAATGGGTCCTTTGCTCGCGCCTGCTGCCATCAGTTACGGGATCGACCCCGTACATTTCGGTGTGCTGCTGGTCACCAATATCGAGATTGGCTTGTTGACGCCGCCTTTGGCGGCAAACTTGTATGTCGCCCAGCGCGTCAATGAGGCGAGGCTCGTCGATATGCTTGGCTATGTGTTGTGGTTTTTAGGCGGAGCGCTGATCGTACTGGGTCTCATTACGTTTATCCCTGTCCTCACAACATGGTATCAATTTCTCTAAATAGGTGTATGGAATGTCTGCTATTGCTGAATACTCCAGGGCTGCGGTCCTCAGGAACTTCAAGGATCCGCTCCAGATCGAGGAGGTACCGATACCCAAACATATTGAGCCACATGCCGCGCTGGTCAAAATGGAGGCTTGCTCGATTTGTGGCACGGATATTCATCTCTGGCAAGGCTCCCTATCGTTGAAGGTGGATCTGCCCGTCATCATTGGCCATGAAATGGTCGGACGAATCGTGTCCATGGGCAACGATGTCCACCATGATTCCGTCGGACAAGAGCTCCACGTGGGCGATCGGATTACTTATACACATACGTCGTGCGGGAGTTGCTTTTTCTGCACCACGGCGCGCCAGCCGACGCTTTGTTCGAATCGCCGTGCTTACATGTATGAAACCATGGAAAAGTCACCGTACTTGTTAGGTGGGTTTTCAGAATATGGCTACGTATTGCCTGAGTCGGGCCGTTTGAAGGTCCCGGATAGCGTCTCCAGCGAGTTGGCTAGCCTGTCGAGCTGTGCGTTGCGTTCGGTGATGAATGCAATGTCACAGATTGGCAAGATTGAACCCTATGAAACAGTTGTGATCCAGGGAGCTGGACCGCTAGGCCTTCTGGCGACGGCTAATGCCAAGGTGCGCGGTGCGCGCAAGATCATCGTCATTGGTTCACCCGTCGCACGCCTGGAGTTGGCCCGTGAGTTCGGTGCCGACGAATGCATTTCGGTTGAGGGTACGACGGCTGCGCAACGCCTGGATCAAGTGCTCGCCCTGACCGAGGGGCGGGGTGCGGACATCGCTATGGAATTTACCGGAGTGCCCGCGGCCTTCAACGAAGGATTGCAATTGGTGCGTAAGGGGGGCAAGTATCTGATTGTCGGCCAACTGGGTGAAGGAAAGACCGAGTTTCAGCCATCGATGATTGTCAAGAAAAACATTCATGTCATTGGCTCATTTTCAGGCGATGCGCGCAGCTATTCACTTGCACTGCAGTTCATTGATCGTCACCAAAAGAACTTCCCCTTTGAAAAAATGATTACCGGCCGGTATACGCTCGATGAGGTAAATATTGCGATGGAGCGTATGAGGAATTACCAGGAAATCAAACCGGTGATCACTTTTAAAGGCTAGAAAATATTCATGAAAAAATTTGACCCTACGCAGGACGGCCCTCTCAAAGATATACGTGTGCTTGACTTATCACGCTTAGTGGCTGGGAACATGCTGACCCTATTTCTTGCTGATTTTGGCGCCGATGTCATCAAGATCGAGCGCGAAGGCAAGGGTGATGATCTACGGAGTTGGCGTGAGGCGGATGAATCGATCTATTGGAAGGTGTACGGGCGCAATAAACGGTCCGTTGTACTGGATCTAAAATCAGAAAAAGGTTTGTCTGACCTCAAACGCCTTGTTCGGCATTCTGATATTTTTGTCGAAAATTTCGTGCCTGGCGGACTGGAAAAAATGGGCTTGGCACCTGAGGTATTACTCGAAATCAATCCCAGACTTGTGATCGTGCGGGTATCGGGATGGGGGCAAACGGGTCCGTACAGCAGTAAGCCAGGTTTTGGTACGCTGGTTGAGGCGATGTCTGGCTTTGCTTATCTGAATGGTTATGCCGACAAACCCCCGGTGCTGCCCCCTCTTGCTTTGGCGGACATGATTGCCGGAGTCTATGGCGCAGCCGGCGTGATGACGGCATTACGTGTTGCCGAGCAGCAGGGTAAGGGACAGGTCGTGGATCTCTCATTATTTGAGCCGATTTTTTCTTTTATATCCTCCGAAGCGCTGAAATACCAGTTGGTTGGTGAGCCGACGATACGCTCTGGGAATCAGTCGTCCCACACGGCTCCGCGTAACGTCTATATCTGTAGCGATGGTAAATATGTCGCGATGTCTGGTTCGATGCAGTCTATGGCGATGCGTATTTTCGACACCATCGGCCGCCCAGATTTAAAGACGAACGATAAGTTCTGTGACAACGACGCGCGCGTCAAACATAAGGACGAACTCGATGAGATCATCGGTGACTTTATCGCTCAGAGAACGCAACAGGAGAGCTTGAGCCTGTTCGAAGCGGCAGCAGTCACCGTCGGGCCGGTGTGTTCAGTCGCCGATCTGGTTGACCATCCTTATGTGCTGGGTCGGGAGGCGATCGTATCGCTGGAGGATGCTGATTTGGGTCACATCACGACGCATAATATTATTCCCCGGTTGGGCGTAACACCTGGTGGGTTTCGACGGCCTGCGCCAAACCTCGGGGAGCACACGGTGCAGGTCTTCCAAGAACTCGAACAACTCGAAGCGGTTTAAGGAGCGCGATATGGCCGATATTAACCTTTGGCGATCGATATTATTCGTACCGGCGACCAGCGACCGTTTCGTAGAGAGTGCGTCACGACGCCCTGCGGACGTGTTGCAGATTGACCTCGAGGACAGTGTCTCACTGGCCAATAAGAGCCTTGCGCGCAGTCGGGTTCAAGGTATTGCGCATAAGTTTTCCTCAGCAGGATACGACGTGGCAGTGCGTATTAACCGGCCCTGGCATATGACATTGCCCGATATCGAGCAGTCCGTATGTGAGCACGTCGCGGTACTGACTTTGCCCAAAGTCCCCGATGCGTCTTATATTCGGTTTGTCAGTGAAATCATCGATAAATGTGAAGCCGATAAGCGCTTGGTGGCTGGACACACGCGCCTGATCGCCATGATCGAGGATGCCGAGGGTCTGGCAAATATGGCAGAGATCGCTGCCGCGCACCCCAGAGTGTGTGGCATGATCGTCGGTGCCGAGGACTTGGCCGCCAATATGCGCATGGCCGTCAATGACGACGCCTTATATATTCCCAATGCCATGGCGGTGGCATCGTGTCGCCGTGCTGGTATAGTTCCTATTGGCTTTGTCGGTTCAGTTGCTGACTTTAACGATGAGAACGAATTTCGCCTAAAGATCAAACGTGCGCGCAGCCTGGGTTTTGATGCTGCATTTTGCATTCACCCTAAGCAGGTCGAGATCGTCAATCAGGAGTTCTCACCTAATCCGGCTGATGTCGACCTGGCCAGGGCGCTGATTTTAGAGTTTGAAAAACATGAAGCACTCGGGCAGGCAGCATGTACATTCCAGGGGCGTATGGTCGATTTACCGGTCGTGATGCAGGCTCGACAACTCGTGGAACGGCATGAGGCGTATCAGCAACGTTTATCCAAAAACTGAAGGCGGCCGACCCAGCCGGCCCGGTGTAGTATGAATCTACGACAGCTATCGTACTTTATTGCAGTGGCCGAGCATCGATCTATCGTCAAAGCCGCGCAATTACTGCATATTTCACAGCCATCGGTCAGCACGCAGATTAAGCTTCTCGAAGAAGAATTAGAGGTTCAGCTGTTCGAGCGCCGTCCAGAGGGTACGATCCTGACATTAGAAGGTAAGGAATTTCTGGGCTATGCGCGCAGTGCGTTGGATACACTGGATGCCGCCAAAGCGAATCTGCGCTCACGCCAAGTCACTGAAGTCGGGACGGTAGCCGTAGGCATTCCAGGTTCGCTGAGCCCCTTGTTAACGCTGCTGCTCATTGAGCAGGTTCGTGCGCGCTGTCCCAACATTAAAATCAAGGTCGAGACCGGGCTTTCTGGGCATCTCGCGAACTGGATCATAGACGGCAGTATCGATTTTGGCCTCGTCTATAGCAGCTCGGCGATGGTGGGCCTGGATATTGAGTTGCTTATGACTGAGCAATTGTTTTTAGCCGTGCATGAGGAGAATGCGGGACCCGTTCGTGACATGTGTGTTGATGGCAACATTTCCTTTGCGAATCTACAGCATATCCCCTTGGTTATGCCCAGCCGAGAGCATGGCTTGCGGGCATTGGTGGAGAAGGTCTCGTCGTCGATCGGCGTGCGCTTGGATGTGCGCACAGAATTGGATGCACATGAATTGCTCCTGGAGTGTGTATTGCGTAGTACCGATGCGACGATACTGTCTCTCGCTGCGCTCAGAAATAGTCGAATTCCAGAGTCGGCGATTTTTGCAGCGCATATCATCGACCCGGTCATCGAGCGCCGTATCTGTGTGGCTTATGCCTCTGATAGACCGCTTACCCGTACTGCCCGCCGTGTCGAGATGATTTTGAGGGAATTACTAAAAACCGAATCCAAGGGCGGCTGGTGGCGTTTTACCAGCATCAACGAATAATGCCATAAGGCATCTCACTCGTCAGGACACCCCCGTAAGCACGCCTGGGCGCGTTGCGCCATCAAGGCCTCGCGCCTGATAAAAGCCGCAATTTCTGGGGTGGCGGGGTTCTGATGTAAGGCGTAGGGCGTATCCCACTGCACCAGCGTATGGTGTTGCATGATACCGACCTGGTCTGCGATAGCGAAGGCCTCAGCCTGGTTGTGCGTGACCAGTAGCGCTGTACGTCCGGCGGCTTTGAGGATGTCGCGCACCTCGAAGGCCAAACGCTCGCGCGCATCGATATCCAGGTTTGAAAACGGCTCATCAAGCAGCAGTAGGCTGGGCTCTGGAGCGAGGGCTCGGGCGAGCGCCACACGCTGTTGTTGTCCACCCGATAGCTGGTGTGGGTAGCGTTGGGCCAGGGCGCCAAGATCGACCATTTCGAGCAAATCATCAACTCTGTGCGTGCGTTGAGCAGCATTCACGCGGCGTAAGCCAAAACTGATGTTCTGCGCGACGGTCAAGTGGGGAAACAAGGCATAGTCCTGAAACATCATGCCGACCTGGCGATGTTCGGGGTCAATCTGCATGCCGGGTCTGGACAATGCGCGCCCAGCCAGTCGGATCTCGCCGCGATCCAGCGGTTCGAATCCGGCTATGGCGCGCAAGACAGTTGTCTTGCCACACCCTGATGCGCCCAACAGGCAGGCGATTTGGCCCTCGGCCAAGGTAAGGCTTAGGTCGCAGACGACCGCTTGAGTTCCCTTTTGAGCGGGATAGCTCAGGCAGATATGGTCTAGCTCCAGCATAGGTCTCCTCAACGAGATAAAGTGGTCTGCATGCGTGCCAGCAGCATGACGGGCAGGAGGCCAGCGAGCACAATCCCCAGGGCGGCGATGGCGCCTTCCTCATAGGAACCCCGTGCAGCTTCGCCATACAACCAAGTTGCCAGCGTGTCAAAGTTCATCGGGCGTAGCATCAGAGTGGCGGGCAGTTCTTTCATGCTATCGACGAACACCAGCAAGGCAGCGGTCGCCAACGCGGGACGCAGTAACGGTAAGTGTACCCGGGCCAAAGTGCCGTTCACACCTTCGCCTAGCAAGCGTGCGGCCTGTTCGATGGATACGGGGATGCGGGCTAATCCAGCCTCTATGCTGCCTATCGAGATCGCGAGGAATCGAATGACATAGGCACCCGCGAGAACCAGCGGGGAGCCCATGAGTATTAGCTTTGTTGTGGGGTAGCCTAGCATATCCAGTGACCAGGATGCTGCATGGTCAGCAAGCATGACCGGGTACAACAGGCCAATGGCCAAGACGGTGCCGGGCAGTGCGTAGCCTAGTGTCGCCAGACGTGATGCGGTGCGCAGCCCAACTGAGTCGCGAGGTGCAATACGTAAGCTCCATGCCACGACCAGGCCGCACAGGACGGTGAGTAGGGTGGCGCCTAACGCGATGCCTACCGTGTTGAATGCCGCCTCGATAAGATGCTGGGATATCGCGCCTGCTGTCTGTAATCGCTTGATCGTCTCTGCGAGTAGATAGAGGGCAGGCGCCACAAAGCCGACCACTACGGGAAAGCACCCTAGTGCAGTAGCAAACCAGGCGGCGGCACCGTGGAGTTGTCTGGGCTGCAGCGGGTGTGTGCGGCGTGATCCGGTATAACGTAGCTTGCGCCGCCCGTAGCGCTCAGCGATGATGAGCAGTGTCACGATTAGCAGCATGGCTAGGGCAATCTGGGCGGCAGAGCCGAGGTCTGATCGGCTAACCCAGGTCGTATAGACAGAGACCGTAAGCGTCTGGATACCCAGAAACTCTGAAGCGCCGATATCATTGAGTGTCTCTAATAGCGTCAGGCTCAGGCCGACGGCGATAGCCGGGCGAGCCAGGGGGAGTGCGACCCTGAAAAAGGTGCTCCAGGGGCCGTGACCCATCAGTCTGGCTGCTTCCAGCAGGCTGGCTGCCTGGGTGGCGAACATGCTGCGAGTGCTCAGGTAGACATAGGGATAGAGAACGAATCCGAGCAAAAATATCGCGCCCGGTAAATTACGCAGATCAGGGAGCCGAAAGTCTCGTGGAGAATCAATCCCGAGTAACGCCCGGATTGTCGTCTGAACAGGACCAATCGGATGCAGGATGTCCAGATAAGCATACGCCACGATATAAGTGGGGACGGCAAGCGGCAGCAGCAGTGCCCACGAGAGCGTGCGGCGTAATGGGAAGTTGTAGGCCGTCATCAGCCAGGCGCTTCCCACACCTAGACACGCACTCAGTACACCCACGCCCAATAGCAATAACAGTGTCTGAATAGTAGCTTCAGGCAGCACGTAGACGAGCAAATGCGACCAATGCTCTATCGAGCCTTGCCAAGCCAGGCCGAGCAGGGACAGCACCGGTGCTGCGACACAGGCGGCGATGAGGATGAGCCCCAGATTCCAGGCAAATGCCGGGGAACCTGGTTTAAATGAAGAGCGAATCAACGCTTTGAGTCGTGGATCATGCTGACTTACTTATTGAGTCCGGCCTTATCGACAAGCTCGCTGGCTTGTTTGCGATACTTGGCAATCTCAGTCAAGGGTAGGCTGTCTATCTTGAGTTCGCCAAAGCTTGCAATAACCGGATCGAGTTCCACGCCAGCTCTGACTGGATATTCGTAGTTGGCCTGCGCATAGAGGCGCTGCGCCTTGTCCGAGACCAGGTACTCCATAAGCCCGATCGCCTGCGCCTTATTGGGCGCATACAAGGCGACCGCCGCACCTGAAATATTGACGTGTGTGCCAGCGCCTTGCTGGAATGTTGGGCGGATGACCTTGATGGCTTCACCCCACTTATAACTGTCAGAGTCTACGGGGCTATTTTTCATGCGTCCTACATAGTATGCGTTAGCGATACCGATATCGCAGATTCCCCCTAGGATGTCGCGTGCAACATCACGATCGCCGCCAGTTGCGGGGCGCGCCAAGTTGGTCTTCAGCGCTCGTAGCCATTGTTCGGTCGCCGCGGCGCCGTCGTGTGCAATCATAGCTGCAATCAAAGCGGTATTATAAGGGTGTTGGCCAGAGCGGATGCAAACCTTGCCCTTCCATTCTGGATTCGCTAGATCCTCGTAGTGGATCGCCTTAATGTCGAGATCGCGCGCCACGTAAGCGACACGGTCACGCAGTGACAGGGTGAACCATTGGCCGTCTGTGCCGCGCAGATTTGCCGGGATGGCTGATTCGAGGATCTCGGACTGGATGGGCTGCGTGACGCCACCGTCGACCAGATCAAGTAGATTGCCGATGTCTACCGTCATCAGCACGTCGGCGGGAGATTTTTCGCCCTCTGCCTTGACCCGTTCAAGCAGGCCGTCCTTAACAAATACGGTATTAACTTTAACCCCTGTATCCGCTGTGTACGCATCGAGCAAAGGCTGGATAAGCTTGGGCTCACGGGTCGTATATAGGCTGACCTCGGCGGCCATGGAAGCGGTAGCAAACAGCGCCGGAAGCGCAGCGGCACTTAGCACGACGAGTTGGCGCGCGAATCGGAGTGTCAAACGTGGAGCATACATTCAGGAGTCTCTCTAGAGCAGGAGGGGTCAGTAAATAAAAATGATTCTCATATGCATTGAAAATTAACATTTCATTTGCTGCAACGCAAGTAACCAAATGATAAGCCTTTAAATCGGAATAGGGGATTGGTGCGCTATCATGTTGACCTGAATCAATATTCCAGTCTTTCTGCGCTGGAATTCTTGGCATTTTACAGCCTTGCGCCTACCATGCTGTCTGGCTTAATGGCTTTTCACTGACCTTCTTACCAATCTCATGGCTGCTTTTAATTCTGAACAAGTTCTCAGTGTGCGTCACTGGAACGACACCCTTTTTTCTTTTACCACCACCCGTGATCCTGCATTGCGCTTTCATAATGGGCATTTTGTGATGGTGGGCCTGGAGGTCGACGGCAAGCCCTTGATGCGTGCCTATAGTATTGCTAGCGCGAACTACGAAGAAAACCTTGAGTTCTTTAGCATCAAGGTGCCCAACGGACCCTTGACTTCACGCTTACAACATCTAAGGGAGGGGGACTCGATTTTGGTTAGCAAAAAGCCGGTCGGGACCCTAGTTGTCGACGATCTCAAGCCTGGCAAGCATCTGTATTTATTCGCTACAGGTACCGGTCTGGCACCATTCCTAAGCATCATTAAAGATCCCGACGTCTACGAGCGCTTTGATAAGGTGGTGCTGGTGCATGGCGTGCGCTATGCCAGCGAACTCGCCTATGCCGATTATATTCAGCACGAATTGCCGCAGAATGAATATTTCGGTGACTTACTGCGCGATAAGCTCATCTACTACCCAACCGTGACGCGTGAGCCTTTCCACCATCAGGGACGTATCACGAGCCTGGTCGAGGGCGGTCAGCTCTTTCAGGATATTGGCTTGCCGCCGCTCGATCCCGCTATTGATCGGGCCATGGTGTGCGGCAGCCCTGCTATGCTGACCGATATTAGCCAGATGCTTGATCAGCGCGGGTTTGTTGTCTCGCCCAGCGTAGGGGTGCCCGGCGATTATGTGTTTGAGCGGGCGTTCGCTGAAAAGTAACTGCAACCACGCTCTTTGCTTGATGTGCAGGGGCTTTTAATTGCGGCTATAGATGATTACACTCTGATAGTTAACAGCATCTATTAAGAGTGAAGACGACATGATGGCCAAGGAAATCATCCATACCGATGCAGCGCCCGCAGCCGTGGGGCCGTACTCTCAGGCGGTTGCCACGACAGCTACAAAGACCGTTTTTCTCTCCGGACAGATTGGGCTGGAACCGGGAACGGGTGAGCTGGTGTCCGAGAACTTTGAAGGCCAGGTTCGCCAGTCCTTTGCCAATATGGAGGCGGTTGTCCAGGCAGCAGGCGGAACGCTGGACAATGTGGTCAAGCTCACCCTGTTTTTAACAGACCTGAGCAAATTCGCTAGCGCCAACGCGATTATGGCCGAAATTATCCCGCAGCCTTATCCAGCTCGTTCGACCATCGGCGTTGCCAGCCTGCCCAAGGGCGCGCAGTTCGAGGTCGAGGCCATCATCGCGCTTTGAGCGCGTCTTAACAGGTGGCATCGATTCCGCAGTCTGGGCGCAAGGTCAGATCAAAAAAGGCGGGTTCCGCAGCCAGTAGCCTCGCGCTTAAGTTCGAGCGTCTGGGTCTACGGACAGCAGCGGACTTTATCGTTCACCTACCTTTGCGCTATGAGGATGAAACGCGGGTGACACCCATAGCCCAAGCAAGCGTAGGCGCGCATGTTGTACTTGAGGGCGAGATCATCCGCAGCGAGATGCAATTGCGTCCACGCCGACAATTACATGTGGAACTTCAGGACGATAGTGGAAAAATCGACTTGCGTTGGCTTCACGTCTATCCCGGGCAACTGGGACGTGTACCGGTTGGTCGGCGTATTCGTGCTCGGGGTGAGGTGCGCAGTCGTTTCCACGGCATGGAATTGATCCACCCCTTACTCTCGGAGCCAGGGACGGAGCTGCCCAGCACACTCACCCCGGTATATCCGAGTACAGACGGTCTGTCCCAAGCCAGCTTGCGCAAGGCCATCAACGAAGCCCTCGCACAGTCTGACCTGAGCGATACCTTACCTGAGGCCATTCGCGCTGAATATCAGCTTGCACCGCTCGAACCGGCGATTCGCACTTTGCATCATCCTCCTGCGGATGTGTCACTCTCCCAGCTCAATACGCATACCCATCCAGCTTGGCAACGCATTAAGTTTGATGAGCTGCTGGCGCAGCAACTTTCGCTGGCTCAGGCACGTGCTGCACGTCTGGCGCAGCGTGCGCATCCCTTACCTGGGCAGGGAAATCTGGTGCAAGCCCTACGCGCCAGCCTGCCTTTTACCTTGACGCCTGCCCAGCAGCATGTCATCGCCCAGATCAGTGCAGATTTGGGACACAATTACCCGATGCTGCGTCTGCTGCAAGGCGACGTTGGCAGTGGCAAAACAATTGTTGCTGCCTTTGCCGCCGCCCAAGCCATTTCATCGGGGGCGCAGGTGGCGATAATGGTGCCGACCGAAATTTTGGCTGGACAACATTATCAGAAGCTCTTGGCCTTGCTTGAGCCACTGGGCGTGCAAAGTGCCTGGTTGACTGGCAGTTTGAATACGAGCGAGCGCAGGGCAGCAATGGCTGCGATCAGCGAGGGCAGCGCGCAATTAGTAATTGGTACCCAAGCGCTAATTCAGGAAAAAACTCAATTCCATCGCTTGGGCTTGGTCATACTTGATGAGCAGCATCGGTTTGGTGTCGGGCAGCGTTTGGCACTAAACCGTAAGGGCGAGCTCACCACCGATGTCTTGCCGCATCAGCTCAGCATGAGTGCCACACCGATCCCACGTACCCTGGCGATGACGTTCTTTGCTGACATGGATGTTTCGATAATTGATAGTCTGCCGCCCGGTCGCCTGCCAATTTTGACTAAATTATTCGCTGACATACGACGCGACGAGGTGCTCGCGCAGATCAGCATACAGGTCCGCTCAGGGCGCCAAGCCTACTGGGTCTGTCCGTTGGTCGAGGAGAGCGAAACCTTGCAGCTGCAGACGGCGGTCGATACCTACGAGCGCCTCAGTGCCTTGCTCGCGGATTTGCGCGTCGGATTGATGCATGGGCGGCTTCCCGCGCAGGAAAAGGCGGCGACCATGCAGGCGTTTCATGCGGGCGATATCGATTTGCTTGTCAGTACGACAGTCATTGAGGTCGGTGTGGACGTGCCCAATGCCACGCTGATGGTGATTGAGCACGCCGAGCGCTTTGGTTTGGCGCAACTGCATCAGTTGCGCGGCCGCGTTGGGCGGGGCACGCATGAGTCGGCGTGTGTGTTGCTGTACCAACCTCCTTTATCAGGAATTGCCCGAGACCGGCTACGGGCGATGTATGAAACTCAGGACGGCTTCGAGATCGCACGGCGTGATCTCTTACAACGTGGCCCAGGAGAGCTATTGGGTTTGCGGCAATCGGGGCAGGTCCCATTGCGCTTTGCACAGTGGGAGTCGGATGAGCTGTTGATCACACAGGCCAAAGCCGCTGCCCAGCGCCTGTCAATCGAGTTTCCCGAGCATGCTCGTGCGCATCGGCAGCGCTGGATGCAGGAACGGGCAGAATACTTGCGCGGCTGACGCAAAATAGCCATCATCAGGACTCAAGCATGACATTGACCGAATTGAAATATATCGTAGCAGTCGCACGTGAACGGCATTTTGGACGCGCAGCAGAGGCATGCTTTGTGAGTCAACCAACCTTATCAGTGGCGATCCGTAAGCTCGAAGAAGAGCTTGGTGTGGTGTTGTTCGAGCGCGGTGGTACAGAGATTGGAATCACGCCTATCGGCTTGCGCGTTGTGGCTCAAGCTCAGCGCGTCCTCGAAGAAAGTGCCAATCTACGCGAAATCGCGCGCCAAGGCCATGACCCGCTAGAAGGCCCCTTGCGCGTCGGGGTTATCTACACGGTCGGGCCGTACTTACTGCCGCACCTCGTGCCGAGGCAGATCAAATCCACACCGCAAATGCCGCTACTTTTGCAAGAGAACTATACGACACGACTGCTGGAGCTACTGCGCCAGGGTGAAATCGACTGCGCCATTGTTGCGCTGCCTTTGCCCGACACGGGGCTGGCGATGTGTGCGCTGTATGACGAGCCCTTTTACGTGGCCTTGCCACACAATCATCCTTGGGCGGCAAGTAAGGACGTCGAGTCCAGTCGCCTCAAAGAGGAAACCATGTTGTTGCTGGGCGCAGGGCACTGTTTTCGTGATCAAGTACTCGAGGTATGCCCCGAACTCTCGAGGTTTTCCGCGTCTAGCGAAGGCATTCAGCGGACATTCGAGGGATCCTCGCTCGAGACGATCCGCCATATGGTCGCTGCCGGTATCGGTATTACGGTAATGCCGGCAAGTGCGCTAGGCATACCTGGTCAGGAAAATAACCTCCTCACCTATGTGCCCTTCAGGGCGCCCGTGCCTGATCGTCGTGTGGTTCTGATCTGGCGTAGAAGCTTTCCGCGCCTGGCGGCGATTGAAGCCTTAGCCCATGCGGTGCGTGAGTGTGAGTTACCGGGCGTGCAGATGCTTGACGACACCCAGGCGCTGCTTGCGCAAGCCGGCGCAGGCGTCGCTGAGTAAGTCTGCTAGATAAACCCCTCACTTCATATTGTCCAAGGAACGGGTGGGCGGGGTCGCATGCTATTCTCATCGGGTGTTCGTTCGGATAGGGGTTTTCCCATGCAAAACGCTAGCGTAAACCCTCAATCAAAGCATCACAATTTTTGTTTCTTTCGGTGTATTCTTTCCGATACTTACTAGGAGGCACTATGAACACTCGTTTTACACCGGTAGCAGCCGCAGTTGGGCTTGCTGTAGGCATGCTGATATCCTCAGTTGCCAGCGCCGACACGATCAGAATCGCTATTGCAGGCCCGTACACGGGCGCGCTTACCCAGTATGGCGATATGGTGAAGGAAGGTGTCGACACCGCCATTGAGACCATCAATGCATCAGGGGGTGTATTAGGAAACAAGCTCGAAGCCGTCATCATCGATGATGCTTGCGAGCCCAAGCAGGGCCCGGTTGTCGCTAACCGCGTCGTCAATGAAAAGATTCACTATGTTGTCGGTCATGTCTGCTCGGGCGCAACGATTGCTGCAACACCGGTCTATAACAACGAAGGCGTCGTGATGGTATCCCCATCAGCGACTTCGCCGCTGGTCACCGACGGCAAAAACTATGACATGATCTTCCGCACCATTGGTCGCGATGATCAGCAAGGCCCCGCCGCAGCCAAGTTCATCACCGAACAGATCAAGCCCAAGGCAGTCGCGGTGCTGCACGATAAGCAGTCCTACGGTCAAGGCATTGCGTCGGCGGTTAAGGACTATCTGGACAAGGCCGGTGTCAAGGTCGTGCTCTTTGAGGGCATCAATGCTGGCGATAGCGATTACTCCGCCGTCATCACCAAACTGAAGTCCGCAGGCGCTGATTTCGTCTATTTTGGTGGCTATCACCCCGAGATGGGTCTGCTGCTGCGCCAAGGCGCTGAACAAGGTCTGAAGGTGCAGTTCATGGGCCCAGAGGGCGTCGGCAATCCAGACATCAACGCCATTGCTGGTCCGTCCGTTGAAGGCATGTTGGTGACCTTACCCGCCGACTTTACTCAGGACCCTAAGAACGCAGCAGTCGTCAAGGCCTTTACAGATAAGGGTCGGAATGCCGGGGGTGCCTTCCAGATGACGGCTTATGCCGCCATGATAGCGATTGCCGATGGCATCAAGGGTGTCGGCAAAGACGATCCGGTCAAGGTTGCGGCGTATTTGCACAGCAATACAATCGACACGCCTATCGGTCAAATTTCCTGGAATAAACAAGGCGATTTGAAGGACTTTAAGTTCGACATCTTTACCTGGCATGCTGACGGCACCAAGACCGTCTATAAATAAGCCAGCAGGCCATTGTCAGGCGGGACGCTTTGGTCTTGTCCGATAAAGGCCGAATATTAAGGAGGCACGACAGGTATCGTGCCTCCTTTTTTAAATCAGAGGATCGTTAAGGCACGATGCGTTGACCCGATTGGGCATCGAACCAATGGATCGGGTGGGTAACATCGCAGCCAACCTGAATTGTTTCACCCACCTGTAGCGGGAACTCGCGAGTGAGGCGGGTGGCACAGCGCAACACGAGGGGCGTATCGCCGTGACGACCATGTACCAGTTGCTCTGAACCCAGTATTTCAACCATTTCTATTTCTATGGGAACGCCTGGCGCATGCAGGAGCATGTGCTCGGGGCGTAAGCCGAGAATAAGTTTGCGCTGATTGGTATGAGTCGGGATCTGTTCAGTCGGGATCTGCAAAGCCAGGTTTTTTTCGCCAATGACCTGGCCTGCCTCATTGATTATTACGGGCAACAGATTCATGGGAGGTGAGCCGATGAAGCTTGCAACGAACACGGTTGCCGGTTGCTCGAATACCTCGGCAGGTGTGCCGATCTGCTCAGCAACACCCTGATTCATGACCACCATACGCTGAGCGAGCGTCATGGCCTCGACCTGGTCGTGTGTGACGTATAAGCTGGTGGTCTTGAGCCGATGATGCAGTCGCTGGATTTCCAGACGCATCTGCACGCGTAATTTGGCATCCAGATTAGACAGCGGCTCATCAAACAGAAACACCTTGGGCTCGCGTACGATCGCCCGGCCCATAGCGACGCGCTGGCGTTGGCCACCAGAGAGCTGGCGCGGGCGTCTGTTAAGCAGATGTTCGAGCTCTAGTATTTGTGCCGCTTGCTCGACGCGTAGACGGATTTGCTGCTTATTGAGTTTGCGGATCTTCAGGCCGTAGGCCATGTTCTCGAACACACTCATGTGTGGGTACAGCGCGTAGTTTTGAAACACCATCGCGATGTCGCGTTCGGCAGGCTCGAGCTCGTTGACAGTTCTTCCACCGATTGCAATATCGCCACTGGTCACGCTCTCGAGGCCAGCCACCATACGCATCAGGGTAGATTTCCCACACCCGGAGGGGCCAACGATGACTACGAATTCTCCGTCGGTAATATCAATACTGAAGCCGTGTATGACCGCGATATCGCCTGGGTAGGTTTTTGTGACGTTGCGAAAGCTGAGTGTTGCCATGCGGTGTTTCCGTTGCACTATGCGAGAGATCGGCGCGTGGGCGCCTATTTTTCAGAGTCGACCAGACCCTTGACGAACCATTTTTGCATCAATACGACGACAGCCGCCGGTGGAATCATGGCTAGGATGGCCGTCGCCATGACCAGATTCCAGTCTGTGACGCTATCGCCTCCGGCAATCATGCGTTTGATGCCAACTACAATGGGGTACATGTTTTCTTGGGTGGTAATGATCAGCGGCCAGAGGTACTGATTCCAGCCATAGATAAATTGAATGACAAATAGCGCGGCAATACTGGTGCGAGACAGGGGCAGGAGTATATCCATGAAAAAGCGCATAGGACCAGCACCATCAATACGTGCCGCCTCTGTCAGTTCATCAGGTACAGTCAGGAAAAACTGTCGGAATAAGAATGTCGCCGTGGCTGAGGCAATAAGCGGTAAGGTCAACCCCTGATAGGTGTTGAGCATGCCCAGATCAGTGACGATCTGATAGGTTGGTGCAATACGCACCTCGACGGGCAGCATGAGTGTGACGAAGATCATCCAAAAGCACGTCATGCGAAATCGGAATTTGAAATACACCACCGCAAAGGCCGAGAGCATGGAGATAATGATTTTGCCAATGGCAATGGCCAGCGCCATCACAGTGCTGATCCACAGCATACGCGCCACCGATGGCGTATTGGTGGCAGATCCCGTCAACACTGTGGCGTAATTTTCAAAAAAATGCCCACCGGGCAGCAACGACATTGGCGCCTGTGCGACGGCCTGCGCCGTCTGCGTAGAGGCTATGAATGTGACGTATAGCGGGAAGGCCACAATCAACACCCCGAGAATGAGTGTGATATGCGTGATCACATCCAGTATTGGACGACGTTCAATCATGGCAGGTCTCGAAGGGATGAGTGAGCGTGACCATCAATAATTTACCTTGCGATCAATATAATGAAACTGTACGACGGTCAGGGCGACGACGATCAGCATCAGAATTACGGATTGAGCCGCTGAGGAGCCGATATCCAGCCCTTTGAAACCTGCGACGTAGACCTTATAGACCAGAATGGCCGTACTACCGCCTGGGCCGCCCTGTGTCACGATATCGATCACCGCAAAGGTGTCAAAAAATGCGTAGATGATATTAACGACAAGTAAGAAGAAAGCGGTGGGTGAGAGCAGTGGAAAAACAATCGTCCAAAATCGGCGCATTGGGCCCGCCCCGTCGATCGCGGCGGCCTCGATCAATGAGCGGGGGATAGATTGCAGCCCGGCCAGAAAGAATAGGAAATTATAGGAAATCTGCTTCCAGACGGACGCCAGCACCACGAGCATCATCGCATCCTGCCCGTCCAGGCGTGGGTTCCATTGCAAGCCGGCCTGAACCATGTAGACAGCAAGAATGCCCACCGATGGTGAAAACAAGAATAGCCAGAGCACACCAGCCACGGCGGCTGCCACTGCATAGGGCCAAATCAGTAATGTTTTGTAGAATCCCGCCCATTTGACAACGCGGTCGGCCATGACCGCCAACAAAAGGGAAATACTCAGGCCTGAGATGGCGACCAGCGTCGAAAACCAGGCGGTGACCTTAAAGGATTCCATGTAGTCGCCGTTGGCGAATAAATCGCGGAAATTTTCTATACCGACAAACTGCGAGGACAGCCCGAACGGATCCTCTAGTCGGAATGATTGCCACATGGCCTGGCCGGCCGGGAGAAAGAAAAACACCACCGTAATCGCCAACTGGGGCGCCAGCAGGAGATACGGCAGTGTTTTGTGCTTGAAGACGACGCGTTTTTCCATGACGCGCCGTTTACTTGACGCTTTTTTCGAAGCGCTCCAGGAGCTCATTGCCGCGTTGAACCATCGTATTCAGCCCGTCCTCAGGCGTGACCTTGCCAGCAAAGATTTGCTCCATCAGACCGTCCTCGATGTCACGTATCTGCGGTAGATAGCCCAGGCGAATCCCGCGTGAGTTCTCGGTCGTTGCGGCGTTCAATTGCTTGACCGCGATCTCGGTGCCGATGTTCTTGTCATAGAAACCGGATTTTTTGGTGAGTTCATAGCCCGCCTTGGTAACGGGAACGTAGCCCGTCCCCTGATGCCAGGCGGCCGCCTGCTCGGGGCTGGAGAGAAATTTAAAGAACTTGGTGACGCCTTTGTAGACCTCAGGTGTCTTGTTGGCAAAGACCCACAGCGAGGCGCCGCCGATAATGGAGTTCTGTGGAGCGCCCGGTACATCGTCATAGTAAGGCAGGGTAGTGGTGCCGAAGGCGAACTTACCCGTTTTGATGATGCTCGCGCGCATGCCACTTGATCCTGTGTACATGCCGCACTTGCCGGATGTGAACAAGGCATTGCCGGCATCACCCCGTCCGCCATAGGTAAAGGTGCCATCCTTAGCCATTTGCGAGAGATTATTCATGTGCTTGATATACAGGGGTTTATTAATTTCCAAGCGCGCAGCTGGCCCGCCGAATCCATTTTGATCGGTGGCATAGGGCGTGTTATGCCAGGCACCGAAGTTCTCTAGTTGTACCCATGAAGGCCAAGCTGTGGAATACGCGCATTCCATCCCTGCAGCACGTAGCGCCTTGCCAGCAGTAGCAACGTCTTTCCAGGTCTTTGGGGGCTGATCGGGATTCAAGCCCGCCTTGATGAAGGCGTCCTTATTGTAATAGAGCACCGGAGTAGAGCTATTGAACGGCATAGAGACGAGCTTGCCATCAGGCAAGGAATAGTAGCCAGCGACGGCCCCTAAAAAATCAGCAGGATTAATCGGATCGCCTGCTTTCTCGGACATCTCTTGTACCGGCATGATCGCGCCTTTGGCAGCCATCATGGTGGCGGTCCCGACCTCGAAAACCTGTAGGACATCAGGCGCATTGCCAGCCCGAAACGCCGCAATGCCTGCGTTCATGGATTCGCCATACGCACCCTTGTAGACGGCATGTATGACATAGTCGGACTGGCTGGCGTTGAACTCGGCTGCAAGCGCGCTGACGCGCTCGCCCAGGGGCCCCTCCATAGAGTGCCAAAATGTGATATCGGTTGCCGCGTGAGCGCTGCCTATTGAGGCAAAAATGGCCGCAAGGGTTAGGGCGAGAGGTCGGTAGATCATGGATGTCTCCTAAGGTGTGGTACGCACAGAGCTGCCTGACGATGCAGCGGGCAGATTTATTATTCTAAGGAATTTAGATCGCAACAAAATGACTATAACGGTTGGCTGACTGGAATGCCAAGAAAACACCCCATTTGCAGGATCAAAATCGTACAATGTTGACCCTATGAACTCGAAACTTACCCTCGCGCTGATCGGAGGCGGTAATATGGCTACCGCTCTGGCCTCTGGCCTGATCGGCAAGCGCTGCGCTGCCAGCGACATTCATGTTATCGACCCCGATGAGCCGACCCGCGATCGCTGGGTGGAGCAGGGCGCAAGCGCCGCCCACGCAGCGGATGCTCTGTTATCCGAGCGTCGTGTCTGGTTTTTTGCAGTCAAGCCTCAGGTTATGGCCGAGGTCGTGCGCCAGTGTCGCCCCTACCTGCGGCCCGATACCTTGATTATCAGCATTGCGGCAGGCATTCCAGGTTCGGCGCTCTCCGCCTGGCTAGGCAGTCCAGAGCAGCCCTATGATCGCGTTGTTCGTTGCATGCCTAATACCCCTGCGCTGATTGGCTGCGGGATCACGGGCATGGTGGCTTTGCCCGGCGTGAGCCACGAGGATCGTCTGTGTGCTGAACAATTATTGGGCGCGGTTGGCCAAATCGTTTGGGTTAAGGACGATGCTGCAATCGATGCCGTGACAGCTATTTCAGGCAGTGGTCCGGCCTATGTGTTTTTATTTCTAGAGTCTCTGATTGACGCCGCCGTCCAGTTGGGTCTGTCTGCCGATCAAGCACGTGAACTCGCCCTGGCGACGCTTAATGGGGCGACTCAGCTTGCGAGCTTGTCGCCCGATAGCCCCGCCGTCCTGCGTGAGCGGGTGACCTCTCCGGGCGGAACGACGGCCGCAGCACTGGCTGTTTTCGAGGTTCAATCCTTTAAGCGCATCATCGCGCTGGCGACCGAGGCTGCTGCACGACGGGCGGGCGAGCTGGCTCGGGAATTCGGTTAATCATTAGTCTAAGGTTTTAATTATGTCGTTTGCCGCCATGACACCGCGTCAATTCACGTGGTCGTTCATTACCATGAGCCTAAT
The DNA here is from genome assembly GCA_019166125.1 of Alcaligenaceae bacterium CGII-47. GTDB lineage: Bacteria > Pseudomonadota > Gammaproteobacteria > Burkholderiales > Burkholderiaceae_B > Castellaniella. The sequence goes on along the minus strand of JAHTBO010000008.1, from coordinate 59,992 downwards.
CGTAGTGGGCTCGAACGTGCTGGTTCAGTATCCGATCAATCATTGGTTGACTTGGGGCGCCTTGTCTTATCCTGTGTCCTTTCTCGTCACTGATTTGCTTAATCGCCGGTTTGGCCCCCAGGCGGCACGACGGGTGGCCTATATCGGTTTTGCCGCTGCGCTGATCATTTCTGTCTGGGTCGCCTCGCCGCGTATTGCGCTAGCTTCTGGCCTGGCCTTTCTGCTGGCGCAACTGACCGATATTTATGTGTTTAACCGCCTACGTCATCAGCACTGGTGGCGTGCGCCGTTTATTGGCGGGGCTGCGGGTGCAACCCTGGATACCGCGGTGTTCTTCTCAGTGGCGTTTGCGGGTACAGGTATCCATTGGGAGGCTTTGCTGCTTGGGGATCTGGCGGTCAAACTCGTGGTCAATTGCGTGATGTTGGCGCCTTTCCGGGCTCTGATGTGGAATCTTGCTCGGCCCACGGCCTGAGTCCCCACCCCCCCCTGTGCAAGCCAATGTAAGGGATTAACCGTAGTGACATCGGCTTGGTGAATCGTCAGAATACCCCTGCCGCTTACGGCGGAAGCTAAAACCAAGGCTTGCCGCTATCTGGCTGAATAAACTCAAACAGGGTTCATCAGATCTGTAGCAGCGGCCTCTACCGGAGACAATCAGGATGATTTTTGCGAAACGCGTCACCCCCTTTGTGTTAGCTGTTGGCGCAATTGCGTTAGCAAGCAGTGCCCATGCGGCAGACACCCTCAAGATCGGTATCCCCCAACCGATGACCGGCCCAGCCACTCAGTACGGTGACCAGATTCAGGCAGGTGCCTTGACCGCTATCGATGCGTTAAACGCGGCAGGTGGTATCAAGGGCATGCAGATCGAGCCTTTGTTGATCGATGATGGCTGCGAGCCCAAACAAGCCGTGCCTGCGGCCAACCGTGTCATTAACTCTGGCGCCAAGTTCGCGGTGGCGCATGCCTGCTCGGGCACGACGGTGCCCGCAGTGAATGTCTACGAACAGGAAGGTGTGGTCGCGATTACACCGGGCGCAACCTCGCCGCTCGTTACCGATACGATTAAGCCCCATTTCTTCTTTCGGACGATCGGACGTGATGATCAGCAAGGTCCCTTTGCTGCTGATTACATTGCCAGCGTGCTCAAGCCCACCAAGGTCGCCATCCTGCACGATAAGCAGACCTACGGCTCAGGTGTGGCCACACAGGTTCAGGCCGCCCTCGAGCTGCTTAAGGTCAACATTGCCTTGTTCGAGGGAATTAATGTCGGGGATAGCGATTATTCAGCGGTCATCTCTAAGCTGAAGGCATTAGGCCCCGACCTGATCTATTTCGGTGGCTATCACGCTGAGCTGGGTTTATTGCTGCGACAGGCGCGTGAACAAGGTCTCCAGACACAGTTTATGGGCCCAGAAGGTGTTGCCAACAAGGATCTGCTTGCGATTGCTGGCCCGGCCGTCGATCAGCTGCTTGTGACCTTGCCGGCTGACTTCACCAAAATGGAGGGCAACGAGGCAATCCTTGAAAACTTCAAGAAATTCAATCGTAGTCCTGATGGTGCGTTCACCATGACTGCCTATGCTGCCGTCCAGATTCTGGCTGACAGCATTAATGCAGTCGGCACCGACCCTGCCAAGGTTGCCGACCACATGCATAGCAACACCTTTAATACATCAATTGGCAAGGTTGATTACGATGCCAAGGGTGACCTCAAGCACTTCGAGTTTGCCGTGTTCCGTTGGGACGCCAACGGCGATATGACTCAAATCCAGCCTTGATCCTGGGGAGGTATGCTGCAGCCAGCGAGCTGGGGCATACCTCTTTGCTCGATACGAGCATGCTGAGGCCTTTGTCGCACCTTCCCCTGGAAAATCCGTTCTATGTCTGAGTTATTACCTATCCTTACGCAACAGCTATTCAATGGGCTGTCGCTAGGCGCGATCTACGCCTTGATCGCTATCGGCTATACCATGGTCTACGGCATTATCGGCATGATCAACTTTGCACACGGCGAAATCTATATGATCGGCGCTTATGTTGGACTGGTGACCTTATCGGCCATTGGCGTCAATAGCGGGCTGCCTCTGCCGGTGATGATTCTGGTGATGCTGCTTGTGGCCATGGCGGTGACAGCCGTGTACGGCTTTGCGATTGAAAAGGTCGCCTATGCGCCCTTGCGCGGCAGTCCGCGCCTTGTACCCTTGATTTCCGCAATTGGGATGTCGATTTTTCTGCAGAACTGGGTGGCGACCGGACAAGGCGCTCGTGACATGGCGGTGCCTGCACTGATATCGGGTTCCGTGAACTTTACGATTGGCACCGATGACTTTGTCATTACCGCACCGTACTCGCGCATCATGATCATTGTGGTGACCGTGCTGCTGATGATTGCCTTATCACTTTTTATTAAATATTCGCGCACAGGCCAAGCCTCGCGTGCCTGCTCACAGGATTTGCAGATGGCGAATTTGCTGGGCATCGATACGAATCGCATCATCTCATTTACCTTTGTAATTGGGGCGATGCTGGCTGCGGTAGGGGGCGTGCTGATCGCGCTGGCTATCGGTAAGCTCAATCCATTTATTGGGTTTATCGCGGGCATCAAGGCCTTTACGGCCGCAGTATTGGGGGGCATTGGCAGCATTCCAGGCGCGATGCTCGGTGGGGTGTTGCTCGGCTTGGCGGAGACCTTTGCAGCGGCATTCATTTCGTCCCAATATAAGGATATCGTCGCCTTCCTATTATTGGTCTTTATCTTGCTGTTCCGTCCGACCGGTTTGCTGGGTAAACCTGAAGTGGAAAAAGTCTAATGGCTCAAAACCTCAAAAATGCGATGATTGCCGCAATCATGGCTGGCATCATTATTGCCCCTATTTTTGGCCTGCAAATTCTGCGTAGTGGGATGGAGACCTACCTCAAACCCGAATGGAACATGATCATCGGCGGTATGGTGATCGTGTTTGCGTTTCATTTGCTTCGCCCCCTTCTTAAGCGCGCTGTTGCACGCAATGGCCGGCCTTTATTCACGCTGCCGACATTGACCGATAAGGGTCGCCATAAGCTCATCTTGTTTTTGGTGATGGTGGCCTTGGTCTGGCCGTTCTTTACGGGTCGTGCGCAGGTGGATATTGCTACGCTCGTGCTGATCTACATCATGCTTGGCCTGGGTCTGAATATTGTTGTTGGCTTTGCAGGTTTGCTGGATCTTGGCTTTGTCGGTTTCTATGCAGTGGGTGCCTACACCTATGCCTTGCTGTATCACTGGGCTGGGTGGGGGTTTTGGGAGGCACTGCCGCTGGCAGGTGCAATGTCGGCGTTCTTTGGCTTTATCCTGGGCTTTCCTGTCTTGCGTTTGCGTGGCGACTATCTGGCGATAGTGACCTTGGGCTTTGGCGAAATTATTCGCTTGATGTTGATTAATCTGTACGGCCTGACTGGGGGGCCAGATGGCATATCGGGTATTCCCAAACCCTCATTTTTCGGTTACCAGATGACGCGTCGTGTCCCTGAGGGTGAGGTGAGTTTTCATGAGCTGATGGGTTGGCAATTCGACAGCCAGGATGTGGTGATCTATCTATATCTGATGGCCCTGTGTCTGGCGCTCTTTACGTTATTTGTCTCCAATCGCGTCATTCGCATGCCGATTGGTCGAGCTTGGGAGGCCTTACGTGAGGACGAGATCGCCTGCCGTTCCCTCGGACTCAATCCGACCTCGATAAAATTATCTGCCTTTACTATGGGGGCGATGTTTGCCGGTTTTGGCGGCGCATTTTTTGCCGCTCGCCAGGGATTGGTCAATCCAGAATCCTTTACGTTTATTGAGTCGGCCCTGATCCTGGCCATTGTGGTGTTGGGCGGGATGGGCTCTCAGGTTGGGGTGATCCTGGCTGCAATTTTATTGACAGTGGTGCCAGAGCTCGCCCGAGAGTTCGCGCAGTATAGGATGCTGATTTTTGGCTTGGTCATGGTGGTCATGATGGTCTGGCGGCCCCAGGGCTTGTTGCCGGTCAAACGTCCGCAGGTGGGATTAGAATCATGAGCGATATATTGTTGAATGTCAGTGGGCTGACGATGCGTTTTGGCGGCTTGCTGGCGGTCGATCAGGTTGAGTTCTCGGTAAAAAAAGACGAGGTCTTTGCCATCATTGGCCCTAACGGCGCAGGTAAAACCACGGTATTTAATTGCGTGGGTGGTTTCTATAAGCCGTCTTCGGGCCGCATCACCATGGATGGTGTATCGATTACGGGCCGGCCCAGTCATCGCGTTGCGCGCCATGGCCTCGTGCGTACATTCCAGAACGTACGCCTATTCAAGAGCCTCACTGTGCTGGAAAACCTTTTGGTCGCCCAGCACTTGCAGATGCAAACGGGCTTGCTCCAGGGTTTATTCAAGGTCCCATCCTTTCGGCACTCCGAGATGCAGGCCAAGCAGCGTGCTGCAGACTGGCTGGATTTTATGGGGATTCGTCAGTTTGCCAATCGCGAGGCTGGTAATTTGGCCTATGGACATCAACGTCGCCTCGAGATCGCACGGTGTATGATCACCAAGCCTCGGCTATTGATGCTCGATGAGCCTGCTGCGGGACTCAATCCGCAAGAAAAACATGATCTACAGCAGCTTATAGACCGCTTGCGTCGAGAGTTCAATGTGGCGGTGCTCTTGATCGAGCACGATATGAGCCTGGTCATGGGCGTATCTGATCGGATACTCGTCATGGAGCACGGTAAGCCCATCACGACAGGTCTGCCTGAGGTGGTTCGTGCAGACCCCCGTGTCATCAAAGCTTATCTTGGGGAATAATGCGTGCTCAAACTTGAAAATGTCAGTACATTTTACGGTGCTATTCAGGCGCTCAATGACGTCTCGGTCGAGGTCAAGAAAGGTGAGATCGTCACCCTGATCGGTGCGAATGGCGCAGGCAAGACAACAATGCTGATGTCCGTGTGCGGTAATCCGCGAGCGCGCAGCGGTACGATCACCTTTGAGGGTGAGGATATTACCCAGCTTGCGACGCACGCAATCATGCAGCGTGGAATCGCCGTGTCGCCAGAGGGTCGACGTGTGTTTCCTGATCTGACCGTTGCTGAAAATTTGAGTATGGGTGGGTTTTTTCTGGATCGTCAGCAAACTGAGGAAAGCTTGGCGCACGTGTATGAGCTTTTCCCCCGTTTGAAGGAACGCGCCAACCAGCGCGCCGGCACCATGTCAGGCGGCGAGCAGCAAATGCTGGCGATTGGGCGAGCATTGATGAGTCGCCCTCGTTTGTTATTGCTCGATGAACCGACCTTGGGCCTGGCCCCTTTGATCATCGCGCAAATTTTTGACATTATTCGCACGATTCGTGATGAGGGTGTCACGGTGTTTTTGGTCGAGCAAAATGCCTATAAGGCATTGCAGGTTGCCGACAGAGGCTACGTTCTGGAAACGGGCAAGGTCGTGTTGGCAGATACGGGTGCCAATCTATTGATCAATGATGATGTGCGTAAAGCCTATTTGGGCGCTTAGACACAACAAGCATCAGTACGATAGCCATGCATCTCCACGGTGTGTTGCATGGCTACCGTGCTATTTGCATGCTGTCTAGTTAATCAAGCCCTGCGACCTCATGGCGGCTTGTACGCCTGGGTCGGCATCCATGCGCGCTGCAAAGCTCATCAAATTCTTCTGTGCACTCAAGTCCAGTTCTGTTGCACGCGCCCAGACCAACAACACGTATAGATAAGCGTCGGCAATAGAGCGCTTACCCGTGAGCCAGGCCTTGTCAGCCAATTGACGGTTGGCTTCGGCGAATACGACCTGCAGTCTGTCCTTGGTCTTGTTGATCAAAATTTGCTTGAAATCCGGATCATCTGTATAGGCATCCGCACCGAATATGAGAGCAAAGGTGCGGTGTAAGTCTGCGTTGCATAGCCCAAGCCAGCGGCGCGTCTGGGCGCGTTCGCGCGGGGTGTTGCCAATGAGATCGATCTCTGGACTGAGCTCAGCGATGTACTCGAGGATTGCAGCACTTTGGGTGAGGACAAAATCCCCATCAACGAGCGTGGGCACAGCGCCTAAAGGGTTGAGTGCCAGGTACTCGGGCTCTTTGGTCTGCTCGCGCGTGAGGCGCTGCGTCTCATAGGGTTTGCCTATCCATTCGAGGACGATATGTGTCGCCAGCGGGCAGGCTCCTGGGAAGTAATAGAGTTTCATGGATATTCACTTAAGTAATGAAGGGATACAGTTCCATATTCTAAACACTTGTCCGCTTCGTTGCGCTGATATCCTCGTTATCCTGGATGGTGTGGTTTGCCATGTGACTGATCAAGGGTGGCGGCTTGCGGTAGACTATGCCTATTCTTGTTGCATATGTTGGAGACGGGTATGGCTGTATCGCCTTTGCGGGTTGTTTTTCTGGATCGTGATGCGCTGCCCGACTATGCTGAGCTGCCTGCGCTCAGCTTTCCCTACGTCTTGGTTAAGCATGATCGCACGGCACCCGAGCAGGTGGCAGAACGAATCAGTCAGGCAGATATTATTATCACCAACAAGATTGTATTGCGCGCTGCGGACCTCGCCGCTGCACCTCAGCTCAAAATGATTGCATTGACGGCGACCGGCTCGGATAACATCGACCTGAATGCGTGCAATCAACGTGGCATTATCGTCTCGAACGTGCGAGGCTATGCCACCAATTCGGTTCCTGAACATACATTTGCGTTGATTTTGGCCTTGCGACGCAGCCTCCTTGCGTACCATCAGTCTGTGATGGCAGGTCGTTGGCAGGCGTCTGGCCAGTTTAGCTATTTTGACTATCCTATCCAGGATTTGGCGGGCTCAACCCTGGGGATTATCGGGCGAGGATCGCTGGGCGAGGCAGTGGCTGAGACCGCCCGTGCGCTGCGCATGAAAGTTCAATTTGCTGCTCGCAAGGATTCTAGTAATATATCGACGGACTACACATCGTTTACACACGTACTGCGTAGTAGCGATGTCATCACGCTGCATTGTCCCCTTAATGATCAGACACGCAATATGATTGGTCCGGCCGAGTTCGCCTTAATGGAACGCAAGCCGCTACTGATCAATACGGCGCGTGGCGGTTTGGTAGATGAGGTGGCATTGGTTCAGGCCTTGCAAAGTGGCCAGATCAGCGGGGCAGGGTTTGATGCGGTCAGTCAAGAGCCGCCCGCCCCAGACCATCCCTTCATGGCCTTGCTCGGCGCGAGCAATTTTATTCTGACTCCTCATGTCGCATGGGCCAGTCCACAGGCCGTCTTGACCTTGGTTAACGAGGTCGTCAGCAATATTGAGGCCTTCTACCGGGATCAGCCTCGCAATGTCGTCGCTGGATTCCGGGCGCCCTAATTTATCGAGACAACCGCCGTGAAGCAAGCTATTCGTGTCGTTATCAACGGCTATGGTCGTATTGGACGTTGTGCCTTGCGTGCACTCTATGAGTCCGAGCCGCAGGGCAATATCGAGGTTGTGGCGATCAATGAACCGGCTGATTTGCCCACCATGGTGTATTTGACAAAATACGACTCGACCCATGGCGTCTTTAATGGTTCAGTCGAGCAGTCGGCGAACGGCCTATGCATCAATGGGCGCAATATTCCTGTCTACCATAGCTCCAAGCCGGAGGCGGGGCCGTGGCGAGAGCTGGAGTTTGATCTGCTATGGGAGTGTTCAGGCGCATTCAGTACCCGGGCAGGCTTAGAGGGCTTTCTTGATGCGGGGTGCCCGCGTGTCCTGGTGTCTCAGCCGGCACATAGTGCGCAGGACGTGGACTATACGGTGGTCTATGGCACCAATGAGTCGGGCTTACAGGCCGGGCAACGCATTGTTTCGGCGGCGTCCTGTACGACCAATGCGATTGTGCCGGTCCTGGATGTGCTGGATCGTTCGCTAGGCGTCGATCGTGCCTACCTCACCACGCTGCACTCAGTGATGAACGATCAGCCGATGATCGATGGCTATCACCACGCCGACTTGCGGCGTACGCGTTCAGCGATGCAGTCGATCATCCCCGTCGCAACGGGCTTGGCTCAAGGGGTGGAGCGCCTATTGCCCAGACTGGCGGGGCGCATCCAGGCGAAGGCGGTGCGGGTGCCGATCCTGAATGTTTCTGCCATTGATCTGATGGTCAACCTGCGAGAGGCGGCGGATGTGACACGCTTGAACGGCATACTAGAGACCGCAGCAGCGCTGCATCCAGCGTTATTAGCCTGCTCCAACCATCCGCACGCCTCAATCGATTTTAACCATGACCCGCACTCAGCGATCATTGATACGAGCCAGACTCGGGTGAACGGCGATCACTTTGCTAATTTGTTCATCTGGTTTGACAATGAGTGGGGGTTCGCCCACCGCATGCTGGACGTCACCCAAGCTTGGGCTGCGACGTTTGCTGAATCCTCGACCCGGACCACACGTCCTGGCCAGAACACTCACTATCATCATCAAGGAGTTTGACACTATGGCTGATTGCCGAACCGAAACGGATTCAATGGGTGCCATTGAGGTACCTACCGCGCATTATTGGGGGGCGCAGACGCAGCGCTCTATTCAAAATTTTCCAATAGGCGTAGATCGTTTTAAGTGGCAACCGCCCATGATCCGTGCGCTGGGCGTTTTAAAAAAAGCCGCTGCACAAGCGAATACCGAATTGGGTGAATTGCCCGCAGACATCGGTAATCTGGTGGTGCAAGCTGCTGATGAGGTGATTGCTGGCAAGCTTGATGGGGAGTTCCCGCTAGTGGTCTTTCAGACTGGGTCGGGCACGCAGTCCAATATGAACGCCAACGAGGTGATCTCCAACCGGGCGATCGAGCTGGCAGGTGGGGTGATGGGTTCTAAACAGCCTGTCCATCCAAACGACCACGTCAACCGTGGGCAATCTTCAAACGACACCTTTCCAACCGCCATGCATATTGCTGTCGCAACGGAATTGGCGCGCCGTTTCTTCCCTGCTGTTGGACAATTGCGCAGTACGCTTGATGCCAAAGCCAAGGCCTTCGATGGCATTGTCAAGACAGGGCGTACACATTTGCAGGATGCCACGCCCATCACACTCGGGCAAGAGATTAGCGCTTGGGTCGCACAAATTGATTTCGGACTGGACGCCGTCCAGGCTAGTCTGCCAGGTATCTATGATCTGGCGATTGGCGGCACAGCAGTCGGTACAGGTTTGAATGCACACCCTAAGTTTGGCGATCTGGCTGCCGCACGCATTGCCGATATTACTGGCCTGCCATTTCGCGGGGCAGACAATAAGTTCTTTGCGCTTTCGGCGCACGATGCGCTGGTGAGTCTGTCTGCCGCATTGCGTACGCTGGCAGGCGCTTTGATGAAAATTGCAAACGATGTGCGCTGGCTGGCGAGTGGCCCGCGTTGTGGGATTGGCGAGCTGACAATTCCTGAAAATGAACCGGGCTCATCGATCATGCCGGGCAAGGTTAATCCAACCCAGTGCGAGGCGATGACGATGGTCTGTGTGCAGGTGTTTGGTAACGATGCAGCGACGGCGTTCGCCGGCTCTCAGGGCAATTTCCAGCTTAATGTCTATAAGCCGGTCATGGTCCACAACGTGCTCGAGAGCATGGAACTGCTGGCCGATGCCTGCCTGTCGTTTGACGAGCATTGTGCAACAGGTATTGAACCGAACTTGGCGCGTATTGAGCTGAACCTGGAAAAAAACCTGATGCTGGTGACTGCACTGAATCGCCATATTGGTTACGACAAGGCTGCCGCGATCGCCAAGAAAGCGCACAAAGAACACAGTACCTTGCGTGAGGCGGCGCTAGTGCTGGGATATCTTAGCGAGGCGCAGTACGATGAATGGATTGTCCCTCTGGATATGACGCATTCAAGTTGAGGTAGCGATGAAACACCCTGTCGTCACTAAGCGCGTGTACGAAACACCCGAAGCCCAGGATGGCTTTCGTGTATTTGTTGACCGACTATGGCCAAGGGGTGTTTCCAAGGAAAGCTTCTCCTATGATTTGTGGTGCAAGGATCTGGCGCCCAGTCCGGACTTGCGTAAATGGTTCGGCCATAAGGCCGAACACTGGGACGGGTTTCGTGACCGCTATCGTGCCGAGTTACATAAGCTCGAACAGCAGGATCGGATAGGTGAGGTGGTCGCAGCAGCAGATGGACAGCACATCACCCTGGTCTATGGCGCCAAGGATCCCCAGCACAATCACGCGTTAATTCTTGCTGACGAGATGAATCGCTACGTCCACACACACAAAACTTAGGTGAGGTCGATAGCATGCTTGCCGTATATTTTGGGGTCAACACGACCTATAGTCTGATTGGGCTGGGCTTGATATTACTGCTCGCCCTGGTCCTAGGCATTCAGGCCCATCGCGAACGTATTTTAGGCGGCAATGAAGAGCTGCTGGGCATGAGCGGTGAGGTGACGCAGGCTTCAGACTCACGTGGGCGGGCCTATGCATTGGTGCGTAGCGAAATCTGGCGTGTACATTGTGCGCAGCCCTTATCTATCGGTGACACCATCACGGTTCAGGCTGCACCAGGCTTGACGCTTGAGGTTGTTCGCTCAGGCGTCGGGTCGACTACTCAAAATGAGGGGAAGTCATGATTTTCTTTGATATGGATATTGTATTCAGCCTGCTTGCGCTGTTTGTTCTGCTTGTTCTATTCATCAAGATTTTCCGCATTCTGCGCGAGTATGAGCGAGGCGTGATCTTTACCCTGGGTCGTTTTACGGGGGTCAAGGGCCCGGGTTTGGTCATCGTTATTCCATTCCTCCAGCAAATTGTCCGAGTCGATTTGCGTGTGGTGACATTGGATATTCCCCCTCAGGACGTGATTTCGCGCGATAACGTCTCGGTTCAAGTCAATGCGGTGGTGTATTTTCGTGTCGTCGCACCTGAAAAGGCGATTATTCAGGTTGAACATTATCTAGAAGCCAGCAGCCAATTGGCGCAGACAACGCTACGAGCGGTACTTGGTAAGCACGAGCTCGACGAGATGCTGACCGAACGCGAAAAGCTCAATCTGGATATTCAAACGATCTTGGATGCACAGACTGATTCCTGGGGCATAAAGATCACCAATGTTGAGATCAAACATATCGATCTAAATGAAACCATGGTTCGGGCAATGGCCCGACAGGCTGAGGCCGAGCGGGATCGTCGCGCAAAGGTTATTCATGCCGAAGGCGAGCGGCAGGCCGCGCAGGCCCTGCAGGATGCCGCACGCACGCTGTCGCTCGAGCCTTCCGCCATGCAATTGCGCTATCTCGAGACCCTGACGCAGATTGCAGGCGATAAGTCCTCGACATTGGTGTTTCCAGTGCCGATTGATTTACTGGCTGGGTTCTTTGGCAAAGCAATGTCTACAGCGCCTGTCGCAGCGGTCATGCCCCCAACCGCTGCGGATCAGACAGACGCCTCGGTCAAGAGCTGACCAATCACAGCGCCCACCCTTAGATCATCGATTTGACCGAAGTGATGCAAGCGGATATCGCCCGCCTTATCGAGGATAATGAGGCTGGGTGTCCCTTCGAGACGATAGGCCTGCATAGTGAGCGGGATGGGGTTGCCTTTGGGATCCGCCTGATCGATTCCTACAGGAAAACCCAGGCGGTATTCGTGCAAAAAGGCCTTCAGTGCAGTGGCGCCCATGGCCTCGTGGTGCTCGAATACCGTATGCAGCCCGATCACGCGCACGCGATTGGGCGGAAAGGCATGATGAATCGCCTTGGCCTGGGGAATACCATGAGAAACGCAGCCTGGACAGAGCATCTGGAAGGCGTGGAGGACGACGACATAGCCCTTTAGCTCATCGAGCGTCAAAGGTTCCTCAGTGTTGAACCATTGACTGACCTGCCAGTTTGGCCCGTGTTCATAAGGTGTCATCGCATCATGTCCTGTGGGGAAATTCACTATTTATTATGACGCCAATCACAGAGAAAGGGGAAGACTTAGGGTCTTCGCTTGTGGTCATGTGCACCTGGCTTATACTATCTGGCGGGGCAGGGAGCCCTATTCTTTGGAGCCGCAAATCTATGAAATTATCTGCTATTGCATTATGCGTACCGCTTTTGGCATTTGGTACCCTGGCGCACGCCGCCCCTGACTTTGCACAGGTCAAGGACATTCTGACCAAAAACGCCTGTCTGGCCTGCCACGCCGTAGACAAGAAGGTCGTAGGCCCTGGTTATAACGAAATCGGTGCCAAGCACAAAGGCGGTGATGAGGCTGCTGCAGCACTATTGGCTAAGCATATCAAGGAAGGGAGCTCAGGCATTTGGGGCCCGATCCCGATGCCGCCGAACGTAGGTATTGCTGATGCAGATATTAAACTCGTCGTCGAGTGGTTGATCGCTGGCGCACCTCAGTAAGTCCGCTGGACAAAACCGACCCTGCGCAGGGCCTGCACAGCGCAGCCACCGCAGGGTCATTCATTTTATTCACGGAAAATATTTCGGGCACATTATGAAAAGAGCACATCATCTCGTTGGTTTGGAACCTCAAACGATCTCAGTCGAAGTCTTGCTGGAAAAATACGCCAAGGGACAGGAATCGAGCATCATTGAAATCCAGCAACGCGTGGCTCGTGCGCTCGCCCAACAAGAAAAACCGGCCCGCCGCAAACACTACGAAGCGGCATTTCTTGATGCCCAGCAGCGTGGCTTCATCCCGGCAGGGCGGATCAATTCAGCAGCTGGTACGGACCTGTCTGCGACACTTATCAACTGTTTTGTTCAACCGGTCGGTGATTCGGTCTCGAGCGCGGTAGATGGGCGCCCAGGCATTTATGACGCCTTACAAAAGGCCGCCGAAACGATGCGACGGGGCGGAGGCGTGGGGTATAACTTCAGCCATATTCGGCCCTCAGGCGCTGCCGTCAAAGGTACGGCATCCAAGGCATCAGGCCCAGTGTCGTATATGCGGGTATTTGATCGCTCATGCGAGACAGTCGAGTCGGCCGGTGCGCGGCGCGGTGCACAGATGGGTGTATTAAGCGTTAACCACCCAGATATCGAGGCCTTTGTGCAGGCCAAGCAAACCAGTGGCGAGCTGACGAATTTCAATGTCTCGGTTAGCGTGACCGACGAGTTTATGCGAGCGATTGAGGCTGACAGTTTGTTTCCCCTTACCCACTTGGCCGAGCCGGGTGCTGATCTACTGGCGGCAGGCGCCTACCAGCGCGCCGACGGCTTATGGGTTTACAAAGAGATCCGCGCACGTGAGTTATGGGACGCCATCATGCTCTCGACCTATGATTATGCCGAGCCGGGTGTCTTGTTTTATGACCAGATCAATCGCGAAAACAATCTGCACTACATCGAAGACCTGGACGCGACCAACCCATGCGGCGAGCAGCCCTTGCCGGGGTATGGTTGCTGCTGCCTGGGGTCACTCGATCTGACCCGATTCATCCGACATCCGTTTGGATTCGATGGCGAGCCTGAAGTGGACTGGGCGGGCTTGGCCGAGGTGACGGGCCTGGCAGTCCGCATGCTGGATAATGTTCTGGATGCAACCGTCTGGCCCCTGCCCGAGCAGGCGCATGAGGCAGCACAGAAGCGGCGCGTTGGCCTGGGTGTCACGGGCATGGGCGATGCGCTGATCATGCTTAAGCTTGCTTACGATTCGGATGCGGCCCGCCAGATGGCAGCGCGTTTTGCTCAGGAAGTGGCACATGCTGCCTATCGAGCCTCGGTGGGCCTGGCCAAAGAGCGTGGTGCGTTTCCGGCCCTGGACGTCGAACAATACCTGCGTAGCGGTTTTGCTGCACGCCTACCCGAGGATCTGCGTGGGGCTATTCGTGAGCACGGCATCCGCAACAGCCATCTGACTTCTATCGCCCCGACTGGCACGATTTCTCTGGCCTTTGCCGATAATGCTTCCAATGGTATCGAGCCACCGTTCTCCTGGACCTATACCCGTACCAAGCGTATGGGTGACGGCACGAAGCAGGACTATGTCGTCGAGGATCACGCCTATCGTCTGTATCGCCTGATGGGCGGAGATGTATCGGGTGCCTTGCCGCCATATTTTCGAACGGCCCTAGAGATCTCTGCACAGGACCACGCGCTAATGGTGGCGGCGGTCAAGGATCATGTCGATGCCGCCATCTCCAAGACCGTCAACGTGGCCGTCGACTATCCGTACGAAGACTTCAAAGATCTGTACATGCAGGCCTGGAAGCTTGGCCTGAAGGGAATTACGACATACCGTCCCAGCGGCAAGCGTGCTGCCATCCTATCGGTGACACCCGCAATAGAGGCTCAGCCTGAGGCTATTTTGCTTGATGAAGCAGATCGCCGCCTCGTGCTCAAACGCGCGATCGAGCCGGTCTTGAATAGTCTGCGTTGGCCCAATCGCCCGCGCCTGCCTCGTGGCGCCTCTGCCTGGGCCTCGGATACGATCGAGACGCCTGATGGTAGCTTTGTGGTGTTTGTCTCTGATTTGTCAAAGCGACCATTTGAAGTCTGGGTCAACGGTGCGCGCCCACCGCGCGGCCTCGGCTCGATCGCCAAGATGCTCAGTCTGGACATGTACACTGATGACACACCCTGGTTGAACCGCAAGCTGGACGTGCTCTCGCGCACCAATGGTTCGGCCTTCCAGATCACCGACCCGGAGACAGGTGAGCCGACGTGGATGCCCTCAACCGTTGCAGCGTTGGCTCGGCTAGTCGGTTTCCGTCATCGCAGTCTGGGTATCACTGAAGGCCGAGATCAGGAAAAATCAGCCATGATGGACGCGTTGATAGCCCCTCGCGAACCCAAAACCGGCACTGATGGCACGATGGGCTGGATCTGCGATGTACTTAATCCCGTCACTGGCGATGATTTTGTATTGATGATGAAGGAGCTGCGCTTGCCTGATGGCACGACGCGGCCTTATTCGGTGTGGGGGGCCGGTAAGTTCCCGCGCGCCCTCGAGGGCCTGTTTAAGCTGCTGAGCCTGGATATGCGTATTGTCGACCCCGCCTGGATCGGCATGAAGCTACGCAAGCTCTTGAGGTATGCTGAGGCACAAAGCGATTTTCTCGCGCGGGTGCCGGGTAGCGACAAGTCCAGCGCCTTTCCCTCGACTGAAGCCTATATTGCTCGACTGGTGATCCATCGCTATGCCATGCTGGGCATCCTCAATGAGCAAGGTGAGCCAATCGAGCAAATGGGTGTTGTTCAAGCCGAGACCGAGGATGCGCCTCGTTCGGCCACGGCACCGTTAGTGGCGATGGTTGGCGCGCAGTGTCCGGAATGCCATTTGCATCGGGTGATCAAAAAGGACGGTTGTCAGTTCTGCACAAATTGTGGCTACCAGGGTGCCTGCGGCTGACGCTCGATTGCCTTCATAGCAGGATAATATGAAATTCGATGTATTGATTGTTGGTAGCGGCCTGGCGGGACTGACGGTTGCTTTGCACCTGGCGGCTGACAAACGAGTCGCTGTACTGTCTAAAAAAGCCTTATTGGATGGAGCGAGTAATTGGGCGCAGGGGGGCATCGCCGCAGTGCTCGATTCACAGGACAGTCACGATGAGCATATCGCCGACACGCTAATTGCAGGCGCAGGCCTATGCGATATTGAGGCAACTCGTCATATGGTTGAGCAAGGGCGTTCGGCGATTGATTGGTTGATTGATCTGGGTGTGCCTTTTACACCAGATCAAGGTGCAGAGCTCGGCTTTCACCTTACCCGAGAGGGTGGCCACAGCCAGCGGCGTATCATTCATGCAGCTGACGAGACAGGCCATCTGGTGCAGTTAACCTTAGAGCAGCAGGTTCGAGCGCACCACAACATTGCATTGCTCGAGCATCATTCTGCCGTCGAGCTCATTACTAGCCGCATTGCCACGCCTGAAGGCGATGGCGGAATTGATGAGGATGGCGGCAAGCGACAGCCAGCGCGTTGTTTGGGCGCCTATGTTTACGACGAACAGCTAGGCAGAGTGCAAACGATATTGGCCACGCATGTGGTGCTGGCAACCGGTGGGGCAGGCAAGGTCTATCTGCATACAAGTAATCCCGATACATCGACAGGCGACGGGATTGCCATGGCGTGGCGCGCCGGGTGCCGCATCGCCAATATGGAATTCATGCAGTTTCATCCGACCTGCATGTATCACCCTCAGGCTAAATCGTTTCTAGTGTCCGAGGCGGTGCGCGGAGAGGGCGGGGTGCTGCGCCTACCCGCAGGCGCAGGCGTTGATGCCGGCAAACGATTTATGGCCTGGCACGACGAGCGTCTGGAACTCGCGCCGCGCGACGTGGTGGCGCGTGCCATCGACTTTGAAATCAAAAAGCACGGCCTGACCCATGTTGATCTAGACCTCAGTCATCGTTCATCCGAATTCATTCGCGAGCATTTTCCAACTATCTACGCACGCTGCCTAGAGTTTGGTATCGACATGACACGCGAAGCGATCCCCGTGGTTCCCGCGATGCATTTCACCTGCGGTGGCGTGGTGGTCGATCTGGATGGCTGTACCGATATCCCCGGTCTATATGCGGTGGGTGAGACGGCTTATACCGGGCTGCATGGCGCTAATCGCCTGGCGAGTAATTCGCTGCTCGAGTGTTTGGTGATCGGGCGCAATGTTGCGCATCATATCGATGCTCAGGATCACGCATTGTCTGCCACCCAGAGTGATGTTCCAGGATGGGATGATAGCCGTACGAGCGATGCGTCCGAGGCGGTGTTGGTGACGCATGCCTGGGATGAGGTGCGTCGCCTTATGTGGAATTATGTGGGTATCGTGCGCACCCAAAAGCGCCTGAATCGGGCCCGTCAGCGTATCGCCATGCTAGAGCAGGAGATCGAGGATTATTACCAGAACTATCGTGTAACGAGTGCTTTGCTGGAATGCCGAAACCTGATCCAGGTCGCCACGCTTGTTATCGAGAGTGCCTTATTGCGCAAAGAGAGCCGGGGCTTGCATTATTGTCAGGATTACCCTTGGATACTACCCAAGGCACTCCCTACGGTGCTTACGCCTGAGCAAGGTTTCCGTTAAACCAGGCGCATCGAGTAATCAGTCGCCTTAATATCCTTGGTCAGACTTCCGATCGAGATACGATCCACCCCTGTATGTGCAATCGCACGGATGGTGGTGTGCGTAATGCCACCAGAGGCTTCGAGCAGTGCCTGGCCCTGTGTAAACCGAACCGCCTCGGCAAGATTTTCAATGCTGAAATTATCCAATAGGATCGACGTTGCGCCAGCATCGATGGCCTGGCGCAACTCATCCAGGTTCTCGACCTCGATTTGTATCGGCACATGATGGGGCAAGGCTTGTGCAGCGCGCAAGGCCGCACCAATACTGCCCGCTGCTGCGATGTGATTTTCCTTGATCAGGACCCCATCATAGAGCGCCAGGCGTTGATTTTGACCGCCGCCCACACGCACTGCATATTTCTGTCCCAGCCGCAATCCAGGCAGCGTTTTGCGAGTATCCAAAATCTGAGCATGGGTGCCCTGCACCAAATCAACGTAGCGGCGCGTAGCGGTGGCAACCCCTGAAAATAGTTGTAGAAAATTTAATGCCGTGCGTTCGGCAGTCAGCAGGGCGCGTGCGGGACCATGCAGCCGACAGACGATCGCATCAGCAGGCATCAAGTCGCCTTCGGCATGGGCCCAGTCAATAAAAATACGGGAATCGACTTGATGCATGACAGCCTCAAACCAGGGCGCACCGCACAGCACCGCCTGTTCGCGCACAAACACGGTGGCTGCTTCGATTTGGTTGTCGGGAATCAAGGCGCCCGTTGCATCACCAACGCCCACATCTTCGGCGAGCGCGCGGATGACATTTTCCTCTAGTCTGGACTGCAGCGCTGGCGAGAAGGGCTCGTAGGGGTTGCGCAGCGTCGATACGTGGGAGCTCATGCGGGACCTATTGCAGCAAACAAACTCTGTTCTTTGGCCAGATCGGGTCCGGGATGGATGTCCTTGTTTTTACGTGCAGCAAAATCCAGCATACGGTCGATACAGACCTTGGCGCGTACGCCTACGTCTGGGTGCAAACGGATCTCGTTGTTGCCAAATTCAAGCGAGTCCGCTAGACCTTTAAGTGAATTCATCGCCATCCAGGGGCACTGCGCACAGCTCTTACAGGTCGCGCTTTCGCCAGCAGTGGGTGCTGCGATAAACGTACGGTCTGGGGCAGCCTGCCGCATCTTGTGCAGAAGGCCTTGATCGGTCGCGACGATAAAGGTTTGAGCGCCAGAATCCCGTACCGCATTTAGCAGCCGCGAGGTGGAGCCCACGATATCGGCTTGAGCCACCACGGCAGGTGGCGACTCGGGGTGGACCAGTACCAGTGCGTCGGGGTAGTCTTTGCGCATGAGCTCGAGCTCGAGACCCTTGAACTCATCATGGACCAGGCATGAGCCCTGCCACAGAATCATGTCAGCGCCGGTCTGGCGCTGGATATAGCTGCCCAGGTGTTTATCCGGTGCCCAGAGGATTTTTTTGCCTTCAGCGTGTAATGCAGCGACGATATCCAGACCGATGGATGACGTCACCATCCAGTCCGCACGCGCTTTGACGGCAGCGCTGGTGTTGGCATAAACCACGACTGTGCGGTCTGGATACTCGTCGCAAAATTTACCAAACATCACCGGGTCGCACCCCAGATCCAACGAGCAGGTCGCCTCTAGATCCGGCATCAGGATACGTTTTCCAGGGCTGAGGATCTTGGCTGTTTCGCCCATGAAACGCACGCCGGAGACGACAAGAGTCTGAGCAGTATGATCGCGCCCAAAACGCGCCATCTCTAGGGAATCCGAGACGCAGCCGCCGGTCTCTTCAGCCAGATCCTGGATATCGGAATCGACGTAATAGTGAGCCACAATCACCGCATCCTGCTCGAGCAGCAGTCGGCGAATACGGTCTTTTTGGAATTCGCGCTCTACAGGGGAGAGGGCCGGATTGACCCGGGCCCAAGCCTGGGCGACGCGACTGGTGCCGGTCGCCATATCAGGCTGCTCGAACTCGATGATCTTGGTGTGTGACATATCCGATAAACAAAAGACAGATAAACACTAATCATACGACAAGATGGCTGGAACCATCGTGACAAACACAAGCTTCGCCATGCGCAGCGGCGACCAGCTCGTGCAGAATGCCGCATTCGCCCTCGCTATGCTGCACGCTACCGCAACGGCTTCGTAATACAGTGAGCTGTTGCTCCAACGCCTGCATGCTTTGCAAACGCGCGCGCACCCGGTCGAGTTGGGTATCAATCAGGCTATCGATATCGCCACAATCTGTCTGGGGGTGATCGGCAAACGCCAGTATTCGCTGGGTCTCGGCCAGAGGCATATCCAGCGCACGGCAGTGGCGAATGAATGCCAGGCGTTCGACGGATGGTGTTCCATAGTTGCGATAGCCATTTTCACTACGAGGTGCCTCAGGCAGCAGGCCTATCCGCTCGTAGTAGCGGATGGTCTCAATGTCTACGTTTGTCAGTTTAGAAAGCTCGCCGATGCGCATATGACCTCCTTGCAGTGCAAACGACTAAAACATTATTGTAGCCCTTAAGCCTATAGCTACTACAGGGTTAGTATAAATAATGCTGTTGTTTTAGCGTCATTCGGACAGACTATAATCTCGGCTCTAACACCGTTCGAACGATTTGCGTTCGATCTCTATGTCTTTATTTTCCGTTTGCTTACGCGCCAATGGCGATCCAATATGCTAGAGATTCTCGGCATTACCGGCCCCTTGTTCGCGGCGATGGCTTTGGGCTTTATCGCTGTTCGCCTGGCCTTTTTCTCTAAGGCGGATATCCGAGTACTGGGGCGGTTCGTGATTGCGATTGCACTTCCCGCGCTTTTGTTTAAGGCGCTCGCAGAACGCTCATTCGCCGATATTCTCAATGTCACCTATTTAGCTGGCTATGGCTTGGGCTCACTGATTGTTTTGCTCATCGGTGGTGGGGTTGCCTATTTCTTTAAAAAACAAGGGCCCCAGGCGAGTGCGATGGTGGGTCTGGGGATGTCCCTGTCCAATAGCGGCTTTATCGGCTATCCGGTCGTGCTTCAGTTTCTCGGCCCGTCGGCGACGGTGGCAGTGGCTTTATCGATGATCATCGAAAATCTGCTTATCCTGCCACTGGTTTTTGCGCTGGCTGAGTCGCGTGCTGACGATGGCTTGGTACGCAGATGGCAAACGACTGTTGTGGTGATTTTTCGAGGCTTCCTTAAAAACCCGCTGATCCTGGCGATTACTTTTGGATTCATCTCTTCCATGTCAGGTCTGAGCTTGCCAGTGGCTGTCGCCAAGACGATTGATATGTTCGCCATGGCTTCGGGTGCGGTGGCGCTATTTGTCATTGGCGGGACCTTGGTCGGACTCAGGCTGAAGGGCGAGATGGCCAAGATCATTTTGATCTGCGTGGGTAAGCTCTTGTTGCATCCTTTGGCTGTCTTTTTGGTGCTGCTCGTGCTGCCGCCTATTGATCCAGTTCTGCACCAGGCGGCGCTGATCCTGGCTTGCATTCCGATGCTCAGCGTCTATCCGATCCTGGCACAGAAATACGGTCAGGAAGAGTGGTGTGCAGCGGTCCTATTGGCAGCGACGGTGACTTCCTTTGTGACGATCAGCGCCATGCTTTGGCTAGTCAGCGGTGGATGGGTGGTCTAGTCGCTGTGGGCCTATTGGAATCTCGACGGTGACCTCGAAGGATGAGGCGCTTTCAAGTAACTGAATAGTTTCGCCTTCCTGAAGCACACCATCGATTGTGACTCGGGTTCTTCCGATCGCGGTGTCTGTCTGTGTAACCGTAATATGGTAGTCGGTGTTCCGATAGCGATATTTCAGCGCGTAGGTGTCCCAGTCTGGGGGCAGACAAGGGGTGAAACTTAATTGGCCCCCCTCCAGATGCAGGCCCAACACAGACTCCAGGATCAGGCGGTACATCCACCCTGCTGAGCCCGTATACCAGGTCCATCCGCCTCGTCCTATATGCGGTGGAATTGCGTAAACATCTGCCGCCATGACATAGGGTTCAACTTTGTAGGTGGATTGCGCGGTCGCGCCATGGGTCAGGGGGTTGATCATCTGCAACAATTCCCAGGTGCGCGCGCGCTCACCCAGCTTGGCAAACGCCATAATCGACCAGACCGCAGCATGGCTATACTGACCGCCGTTTTCACGAATGCCGGGTACGTAGCCCCGGATGTAGCCTGGGTCGAGATCTGAGGTATCAAAGGGCGGGTTCAATAGCTGAATCAGTCCGTAGTCGCGTCGAACCAAGTGCTCGTCGACTGCGTTCATGGCGGTGCGCGTGCGATCTGTCTCTCCGGCACCAGATAGCACTGCCCAACTCTGTGAGATGGAATCGATCTGGCATTCGGGACTCTGCGCAGAGCCTAGCGCTTGACCATCGTCAAAGTATGCACGTCGGTACCAATTGCCATCCCATGCATTTTTCTCGACGTTTTGGCGTAGAAGATCTGCCTGCTTGGCGCAGCGCTGCGCAAAGGCTTGGTCGCCATAATCACGAGCGAGCGGGCCGAACTGCTGCAGGATGTCGTAGAGAAAGAACGCCAACCAGACGCTCTCGCCCTTGCCCTGTATGCCAACCTTGTCCATACCATCGTTCCAGTCGCCTGAACCCATCAAAGGCAGGCCACGCTCACCATAGTGCAGGCCTCGTTCAATTGCGCGCACACAATGCTGGTACAGGCTGGCAGACTCTGCCGAGCAGGTCGGTAGATCATAATAGGATGCCTCATCAGGCTCGAGTGGGCGGCCCTCCAGAAAAGGTGCGAGTTGATCCAACACACCCGTATCGCCCGTGCTGGATACGTAGCGGCATACCGCCAAGGGCAGCCATAGATAATCGTCCGAGCAGCGAGTACGCACACCTCTACCTAGCGGTGGGTGCCACCAATGCTGCACATCACCCTCAACAAATTGCCGGGCGGCGCAGCGTAACAAGTGCTCACGCGTCAGTTCAGGCTGAGTATGCACAACAGCCATAACATCCTGTAATTGATCACGAAACCCGTAGGCGCCACCTGACTGATACAGGCCGCTGCGCGCCCAAAGTCGGCAGGCAATAATCTGGTACATCAGCCAACCATTGGTTAATACATCAAGCGCCGGGTCGGGTGTTTGAATTTGGACGGCGCCAAGGATATCGGACCATTGCTGGCGTACGGCGTCGAGCTCTTTATGTGCTGCCGAAGGCCCTCGGTACTGTCGGATCAATTCGCTAGCCTCCAGGCGGCTGGGTGCAATGCCCAGTTTAAATACGATTTCTCGCTCTTCGCCATCCATGAGCTCAAAAGGCACTTGTATTGCTGCGCAAGGATCCAGGCCAGCTCCCACCTTGCCAGATAGTCGGGCGCGATCCATTGCTGCGGGATGGTGCAGTGTCCGGTTACGACCAATGAATTCTCGGCGATCTGCTGTGACGGTATGTCTTGCATTGTCTGCATCGACATCGAGAAAGCCGATTCGCGCGGAAAATTCAGGATGATAAGGGTTATAGGCACATAGGGCAGCGGTATCCGGATCGATTTCCGAGACCACGTGCATGGCGCAGTTAGGGCGTAAGTCACCGAGGACCCACTCGACATACGCCGTGCCCGAGAGCGTTCGCGTCCGACCTGAGTCATTGCGGATTTTCCAGACAGAGAACTTAATCTGGGCCTCCCGCGCTACATAAACCCATAGTTCTGAATGCAAGCCGCCCTCAGTGTGCTCAAAGACACTGTAGCCAAAGCCGTGGCGGGTCACTCGTGCCGAGGTGTCTCTGGCAGAGGGTAGGGTGGGCGACCAGAACTCACCACTCGCCTCGTCACGCAGGTAAAACAACTCTCCGCCCAAATCGCTGATCGCATCATTACTCCATGGTGTCAGACGAAATTCGTGTGCATTCTCGCTCCAGGTATAGGCCTGCCCGGTCTCTGATACCAATGTGCCAAACATCGCATTGGACAGCACGTTTGCCCAAGGCATCGGGGTTTTCTGGCCTGGTTCAAGACTGATGACATATTCTTTGCCATCGGGTGTGAAACCGCCAAAATCATTAGACAGAATCAATTCTCGGGCAGGCATCGCGGGGGTGGGAGGGGGATACTCAGTCGATAGGGCGGGCTCGCTGTTATGACTCTCTGTCTCACGAGGTCCGGTGAGTGCTCGGGTACGATGATTTGCTTCGCGTCTATTCCAGGTCGGGATAAATTTCGGAATATTGGGCTCGGGCAACGCCAATCGGTTGACTTGTTCGATCAGCGTGCCTTTGGTGTCGTCAATAATGACAAGGGCGACAGATTGCAGCAGGATGCGGTCTTCATCGGATACCTGGTCGCCTGGTCGCACAAAGATGCCGCCTGGCCGATCTGTGGGGTGTGTCTCGATGCCTGCTGCGATCAGACCCGTGATCTGGTCCTGCAGTACCTGACGGTAGCTCGCGCGATCTTCGTTCCAAATCACTAAATCCACGATCAGGCCCTTGCGCCGCCAGTATGCATGAGCCTGAACCATCTGGCGCACCAAGCTAATGTTCTTTATATCCTTGACCTGCAGCAGCACAATCGGACAATCTCCCGAAATGGCGTAGCTCCACAGCCCCGACTGGCCCTGACGGTTTTGCACGAGGATGCTGGGGTCGGCGCGCAAAGACGCATTGCGATAGAGGATTGAGCTTGCCAGACGCGCATACAGTTGAGCATTGGCCTCTGTCGCATTAAGTTGACGCAGGATGACCTGGCTATGCGTCCAGCTCAACTCAAATACCCGATCAGCCAGATAGCGATCCTGATACTTGTCGATCAGTGCACGGCACAGACTGCGCGTGTCTGCGACACCCGTGACGATGTCGACGGTGACGGATTGTTCGGGCTCCAGAGCAATCCGATAGCGAATAGCAACAATCGGATCAAGCACCGAGCCCTGAGAGCCCTGCAGCGCGTCCCGATCAACCATCGCCTGTGGCTCGACCAGCGTGCGGCCTCGGCCAACAAACAACGCTCGATCCGTCTCGTATGAAATCTGTTCGATGTCGGCGCCATGAGCCGCCATCCTATGTAGCATCCAGGGTGCTTGCGCCTGGGGGGAAAGCGGGCGACGGGTACACAGGATTGCACTTTCGGATTCAATAATTTCGGTCTGGACAAACAAATTGCCAAAGGCCGGGTGCAGATCGTCCGATGCTGAGGTGGCCAATACAACTTCTGCATAGCTGGTGAGCTCAATCACTCTGCGATGGCGAGCGTGATTGGTGATGTGACTGCGGCGCAGCTCGATGTCATCCTCTGGTGAGACCACCATCTCGGTATGGATTTCGAAACCGTGATCACGCCGATGGAATTCGGCGCGTCCCTCAGAGAAAATAACATCGTAGCGTTCTGGCGTTTTGAGGGTAGGTTGGTAGGTTGTCGACCAAATC
Source organism: Alcaligenaceae bacterium CGII-47 (assembly GCA_019166125.1). Classification (GTDB taxonomy): domain Bacteria; phylum Pseudomonadota; class Gammaproteobacteria; order Burkholderiales; family Burkholderiaceae_B; genus Castellaniella. Next base: position 35,611 of record JAHTBO010000008.1, on the reverse strand, counting down.
TCTCCGCTTGCCACATCACGCAAATAGCAAAACGCACCCCAGTTATCGCGCGTGGCGTCTTCACGCCAACGGGTGAGCGCAAGATCCTTCCATCGGCTTGAGTTTCCGCCCGCGTTGCTTACCATCATGTGATAGCGCCCATTAGAGAGCAATTGCACTTCGGGGCTCGCGGTATGGGCGGTGTTGAATACGCGTACGGGCGCCTCAGGCGTGCTGAGTATCGCAGCATTCGCCATTGACAGGCTGGTGGCTCGGGCACTGATCGCGGTGGCTTTGGGTATGCGCTCGTGCAGCAATAATAAGGTGGCTTGAAATGCTGGATTGGCCTCGAAGCGCTTTTGCATCGGCTGATCCAGCAACAGGTGCGCAAGAGACAGGAAGCCCATGCCTTGGTGATGGGTCATGAACGAGCGAATGATTGCTACAGATTTGCCGCGTGGCAGGCGTGTGGGCGTATAGTCCATGGCTTCATAAAAGCCGTATTTTCCCTCCACTCCTGCAGCAGACAGGCGTAACAGATTTCGGCACGCCTCATCTGGTGTGACCATGAGCGCAAGCATGGTGGCATAGGGCGCGACCACCAGATCATCAGCTAAGCCGCGCTTCAACCCCAGGCCCGGCACACCGAACGCACGGTATTGATAGCTGAGCTTGGCATCCACCGCGTTATAACCGCTCTCTGATATTCCCCAAGGGACACCACGTTGAACGCCATACTCGATCTGCCGCTTGACTGCGGATCGACAGGTCTGACCAAGCAGTGTTTTGGCGGGCATCGGCATCACGAGCAAGGGCATTAAGTACTCGAACATGGACCCGCTCCATGAGAGTAATACCGGTCCACCGCCTGAAGTAGTTAGCTGTCGGCCCAGGGCGAGCCAACTATCCTGGGGCAATTGCCCCTGGGCAATCGCCACAAAACTGCAAAGTCGGGCTTCAGATGCCAATAAATCATAATAGCTGCTGTCGCGTCGACGATCACTGACGTTATAGCCAATCGCCAGAAGGTGACTAGAGGGTTCATACAGGAATCCGTACTCCATCTTAGCCATGTCGCCTGCCTGAGCTGCAAGCTGCTCTAGCTTATCAATGCGTTGTTGGGCTAATTCACTTGTTTCTGGAGCGTGCTCTTGATCATGCGCCAACTCACGCAATGTTGGAATTGGCCTCGGTTTGGGTAGGCGGTCTGGGCCTTCGGCTGATGAAGCAAGCTGCGTCCAGGCGGTAAATAGTTCTAATTCAGAGTTGGTCGCCTGACATTGTGCGGCAAGCATATGCGCCCATTCATTCGTATCGGCGTCCCCTGAACGCTGAGCATTCGCAACCAGCTGCTCGAGTGCTGCAGCCAGGCGTGCCAGCGACTGTGTGGCAGCATCGAGCGTTGTCGGCGCTGCCTGACAAACTGAGTCAAGTATCTTTTCAAAGGGCGCAATGGTGCTCTGGAGATGCTCGTCGGCATGCTCGGGTGCGAGATTGAATGTATCGCGTAATCCGGTGAACATCCGTGAGCCAAAGACCGGCTCATCGATCACCGCTAGCAGACCCTGCTGTAGCGTCAGCAGATGACCACCCAGATTTCCACTATCAACGGTTGAGACATATAGGGGGGGCAAGGGTGCGAGACTCTGCGTGTCATACCAGTTGTAGAAATGTCCCCGATGACGCTCCATTCGTGCCAAAGTGTGAAAGGTATTGCTAGTGCGTTCGATCAGGCCGCTCGCAGGGATATAGCCAAAGTCGTAGGCTGCCAGGTTTGCCAATAGAGCAATGCCGATATTGGTAGGCGAGGTTCGGTGGGCGATGCCCACGGGGGGGTGTTCTTGTACGTTGTCAGGGGGCAGCCAATTGTCCTGCGCCCCGCTATAGGTTTCAAAGTAGGCCCATGTCTTACGTGCCAACCTATGCAGAAACGCAATCTGGCTGGGCCCCAGCGCGATCTCTTTGGAAATGATTGGTCTGCTTATCCACCAAGCCGAGAGCGGTGCTGTCACCCAGAGCAACAAAATTGGCGCAGCGGCCCATAGCGCCATGGGTTGGCGCGCCGACAGGTAAATCAAGCAAGCAATTGCCAGGGCAGGAGCGAACCACATCTTGCGATAGGCATGGATCAGAGTTCCCGAGCACTGGGTGTCTGTTTGTTGAGAAGGCACCCACTCTAGAAGATGCTTGCGCGAAATTACCATGCGCCATATCGTGCGTCCGATCGCATCCAAATGATAGAGCGCGTCAAAAGGTAGGCAGACCAGCCCGAATCCCGCCTGAGCAATATGCTGGCCAGCCGAATGTAGCGATGCGAGCAGATGCTGTCTGATTAAAATATCATCGGACTTGTGTGCGAAGCCGTGCAAGGACACACTTAGGGACGGAATCAATAGAATGCCGATCACGATCAGCGTCCAGAACCAGGGTGCAGGCAGGCTGCTCCAGCCCAAAAGCAACAAGAGCAACATAGCGGGGGGAACGATGCTGCGTCGGATGTTATCAAATAACTTCCAGCGCGCCAGAGCCGAGAGGGGGTTTTTTATGCGCCGCCCGTCGGGGCCTGGCACATTGGGTAGCAACCAGCCGAGCAACTGCCAGTCTCCACGTATCCAGCGATGCCGGCGACTGACGTCCGCGCTATAACGCCCAGGGTATTCCTCATAGAACTGAACATCGCTCAGTACCCCTGAGCGTGCATAGCAGCTCTCAAGCAAATCATGACTGAGCACGGTGTCTTTGGGGATGTCGGCGAGGGTCGCAAGAAAGACCTCAACATCATAGATTCCCTTGCCGACAAATGAGCCTTCGCCAAATACATCCTGGTAGACATCAGATACCGTGCGTGTATAGGGATCAATACCAGGCTCACCGCCCCACAGCTGGGCATACAGCGATGCATCGGCGCCAGGCAGGCTGGTCGCCACGCGCGGCTGCAAGATCCCATAGCCTTCGATCACGCGCTGCCCGGAGGGATCAAGTCGAGCCTGGTTCAAGGGGTGCGCAATCGCCCCCACACATTGGCTGGCAGTGTCACGCGGCAATTGGGTGTCAGTGTCCAAGGTAATCACATACTTGACGCCGGACAAGGCTGCGACTTTTCCGACAATACAAGAGAACGCAGCGCCTGTACCGCCAGCTAAAAATGCGTTCAGCTCAGCGAGCTTTCCACGTTTGCGTTCATCGCCCATCCAGACCCCTTCTTTGGGGTTCCAACATCGTGGCCGGTGAAAGAGAAAAAATATGTCATCGCGTAGGGCACTGTACTTAAGATTCAGTGCCTCGATTCCGGCCTGTGCACGGGTTTGTAGCAGCTCATCACTTGGCAGCGTCTCACTATCTGCGTCGGTAAAGTCCGTCAACAAGCAAAAGTGCAGGCTGTCATCTTGATTGGCAAGAAAGCGGACTTCAAGAGCTTCGATTAATTCGTCCACATCCTCGACGGATTTGAGCATCGAAGGCACCACAACCAGTGTGCGCAGCACCGATGGAATGCCTCGCGAGTAGTCCATGCGCGGGAGGGGATGAGGCTGGGTAAGCAGGGTGCTTAACCAATTCACCAAGGCCACGCTAAGCTGGCTGGCACAGACGAGAGCAAGCACAGCGACACTGACCAACATCCAGTCTTGTACGCCGTCCTCGCTCGCCACGGCGAGTATGCTTGCGCATAGGCCACTGGTGAGTAGGCCTATCGTCCCGAGGTACAAACACAAGGGATAGCGTCTGGCTTGTCTATGCAAGGCCTGTATGGGGCTTAAGCGCGCGCCGGTAGCGCGTTCGAGTGCCGCACGCCCCTTGTCGATAAGGTAATAACCGACATGACCTCGACGCACATCCTCGGGGAGCGTAGTCAGGCTTGTACGGGCCAGCTCGATGGCGTGTTCGGCCACCTCTTGTTCAGAGCGCGCCGAGAGCTTGGCGATGCTCTCAATACAACCGCGGTAGCGGTCACGCGTGGCAAAATCCATGTGTTGATAGACCCCGGCAGCGTCCTGGCGCAATACTTGCTCTACCACGCTCATGTCTTCTACAAACGTGCGCCAGTTCATCGATGCCAGAAGGCGCAGGCTGCCGATGCTATTACTGATCGATACCTGGTCAGCGGCTTGCTGCTGGATCTCAGAGAGAATGAGTTGCTCGATCGTTGTGCCAGACTGGGCGAGGCGCTGCTCGATCCAGGTGAGCGGTAGCGCCAGGGCGGGTCCATGCCCTTGCAAGCGTCGCGCCAGCTCAGCGACAAATGGCCCTTCCATCGGTGGATCCGAGCGCGCCATATCCGCGATGAGCAGCACCAGACGAGCCGGATCCTCCTGCGCGGTCGCTCGCATTTGATCGGCCCAGGTATCGGCCTGGCTTCTGTCCAGGCTGCTGCCAGATATGCGCACGGCAATGCGCCGGAGGTCTTCGATTAAGACTAGACGCAGCATAATGGGAATCGCCCAGAGCTCCCCCAGCGTCAGAGAGGTAACTTTTTGATAAGCCTCGACAAAGCTGCTGAGGTTCTCAGTACTCACCCGGGCGTCGCTGTGGGAGACGATCTCGAGTGCGATGTCATAGACTCTGGGGAGGCCTGATGACGGACCATTGATCAAACGTGGTAGCGTGCGGCTGTAGCCTGGGGGCAGATGTTTTTTTGTCGCGCGAATCTGATCTTCGATCAGATAGAAATTATCCAGCAACCACTCGGCCGCCGGTACGATCTGCTGTTTGGTTTTCACTGCGCTTGACAGTAACCTGCAGGCTTGACCCAGCAAGCGCGCGTTTTCATTCAGCCGTACGAGTAATAGATCTCTGGCTGGTACGGGACTGAGCTTATGATGAGCCGCGACATTGGCGCCATGCACCGCCATCTGGTGGGTGCTGAATAACTCTGCGTGCAGCGGCCGCTCCGCTGCTGCCCGATGCTGTTGGGGTCTATGACCGATCGTGGCGTCCAACCATTCGAGTGCATGTTTGAACATACCCGATCCAATTGATTTCAATGCCTTCTCACCTTATTCTGACTGGACACCCACCGAGCGTCCACGATGGAAACGATAGCGCAAATGCCTTATCAACCCATGTACGGTAGCGAACGGAGTGGTTCGGCGCTTTGTAGTACTTCTTTAATATCGACATGCCCAAATTAGGGCACATAGGAGCATCACGATGCAACTTGGTATGGTTGGACTTGGCCGGATGGGCGCCAATATGGTGCGGCGTCTGGTCCAAGACGCGCATAAATGTGTGGTCTACGATGTGCGTGCGCAGGTCGTCGAGGCCGCCATACAAGCGGATCTGGTTACCGGCGCAGCATCCCTTCAGGATCTGGTGGCACGACTCGCACCGCCACGAGTCGTGTGGTTGATGTTGCCTGCCGCCTTGGTCGATGAGACCCTGGCCGCGCTCACACCGCTACTCAGTGCACATGATATCGTCATTGACGGGGGTAACTCTCATTATCACGACGATATCCGACGCAGTGCCGAACTGCGCGCTCACGGCATCCATTATCTGGATGTTGGCACGAGTGGTGGTGTCGCGGGTTATGAGCGCGGCTATTGCCTGATGATCGGCGGCGAGGCGTCTGTTGTTGAGCATTTAGGGCCGATCTTTGCGACGCTCGCGCCTGGCGCTGAAGCTGCGCCGGCGATAGCAGGCCGCCGTAAGACCACGAGCACCGCCAGTCAGGGGTATTTGCATTGCGGGCCAAGCGGTGCAGGGCATTTCGTCAAAATGATACACAATGGTATCGAATACGGCATGATGGGCGCTTATGCGGAAGGTCTGAATATTCTGCATCAAGCGAACATAGGCAAGGCCAGCGCCGCCATCGACGCCGAGACAACGCCCTTACGCTCTCCGGAGTTCTATCAATACGACTTCGACCTGCCAGAGATCACTGAGCTGTGGCGTCGAGGTAGCGTGATCAGCTCGTGGTTGCTCGATATCATTGCTCAGGCACTCTTAGCCGACCCGGCGCTGGAACATTACGCCGGTCGCGTTTCCGATTCGGGGGAGGGGCGATGGACACTTGCAGCAGCCATTGACCAAGGGGTGCCCGCCCCAATCCTCGGCGCTGCGCTCTTTGGGCGATTCAGTTCGCGTGGCAATGCCGGATTCGCGGATCAGGTGCTATCGGCAATGCGTCACGGCTTTGGCGGCCATGTGGAACAGGGCGCGCATAAAGAAGACGAGAAAAAGTGAAAACACCCTACTCTGATGCGTTCGTATTCTTTGGGGCTTCGGGCAACCTGGCTTACGAAAAAATATTTCCCGCCTTACAGGCGTTGGCGCGGCGCGGTCGGTTAGAAATCCCTGTCATCGGGGTGGCTCGTTCAGATTGGACGACAGATGAGTTCAGGGCACATGCCCGCAACAGCATCAAGGAGCACGGCGGTGTCGATGAGGACGCATTTGCCAAGCTCTCGGCCAGGCTTCTTTATTTACGTGGCGATTACAAAGAGGATTCAACCTACGAGCAGTTGCGTGAGGCGCTGAAGGATGCTAAGCAGCCGCTGCATTATCTGGCGATTACGCCGAGCATGTTCGAGACCGTCACGCATGGACTGGCGCGCTCGGGGTGCGGGAAAAATGCCCGGATCATTGTCGAAAAGCCTTTTGGGCGGGATCTGGCCACCGCTCAGGAGCTGAATCATACGCTGCGTCAATATTTCCCTGAGGACGCGATCTTGCGCATCGACCACTACCTGGGTAAGGAGCCGGTCGAGAACCTGCTTTATTTCCGCTTCGCCAATTCATTTTTGGAGCCTATCTGGCGTCATGATCATGTGGCTAATATACAGATCACGATGGCCGAGAAATTCGGCTTGCGCGGGCGGGGCGCTTTTTACGAAGAAGTCGGTGCGATACGTGATGTGGTGCAGAATCATATGCTGCAGGTTCTGACCCTGCTGACGATGGAGACGCCAGCGGACGCCGGTATGGTTGCCATGAACCATGAAAAGCTAATGGTATTGAATGCAATGCGGCCACTTGCTGCGAGCGATGTCGCTCGAGGTCAATTCAGAGGTTACCGTGGCGAGGTCGGCGTATCTCCAGATTCGCACGTAGAGACCTTTGCTGCGCTGCGCCTATTCATCGACAATCCGCGTTGGGAGGGCGTACCGTTTTATATCCGTGCGGGTAAGGCCTTGCCAGTAACCTGTACTGAGGTGACGATCCAACTCAAACGCCCTACGCATCCGATATTCGATGCGCATCATTCTGGCCAAGCTAATTATTTGCGTTTCAGGCTCAGCCCGGACGTATTCATTACGCTGGGAGCCCGCACCAAACTACCGGGCGAGGGGATGCACGGCACGGCGACGCAGCTCATCGCGTGCCACAGCTCTCAGGAAAACATGATGCCCTACGAGCGCCTAATCGGTGACGCGCTGCGAGGGGACAATAGCTTATTTACTCATGGAGACATGGTGGAAGCCGCTTGGCGTGTGGTTGATCCTGTGTTGAGTGATACCGCATTACAGGAATATCAGGCGGGCACATGGGGGCCACCGTCGGCGGCGCAGGTCTTGACAAATAGTGATCAATGGCACGATCCCGTGCTCGAGGATGGCCCCTGTGAAACTGATTGATCGTCCCATATGGCAGGCCCTGACAGTGCATCATCAGCAAGTCGATCATCTGCACCTACGGCAGATATTTGCGGATGATCCCCTGCGTGGTGAGCGCCTGAGTTCGCAGGGTGCTGATCTCTTTCTTGATTATTCCAAACAGCGCATTACCGACGAAACGCTCGGGCTATTGATGCGTTTGGCGCGCGAATGCGGCCTGTCCGAACACATCGAAGGCATGTTCAACGGTGACAAGATCAATGCCACTGAGCAGCGCGCAGTGCTCCACGTGGCCTTACGTGCAACACCGGATGAGCGTATCACCGTTGATGGCGTGGATGTGATTCCGCAGGTTCAAGCGGTTTTGAATCACATGGCGGACTTCTCGGATGCAATCCGTAGTGGTGCGCGGCGCGGTCACACCGGTCAGCCTATACGCAACATCATCAACATCGGTATTGGTGGCTCTGATCTCGGGCCCGAGATGGCATACGAGGCGCTGCGTCACTACAGTCGCCGCGATATGATTTTTCGCTTTATCTCCAATGTCGATGGCACTGATTTCGAGGAAATGACGCATGATCTGAATCCTGAGGAGACGCTGTTTATTGTTTGTTCAAAGAGCTTCACGACACTGGAAACACTCACCAACGCCCATGCTGCGCGAGCCTGGAGCCTACGCACGCTCAGGGATAAGCGATCGGTGCAGCGGCATTTTGTCGCGGTCTCGACGAACGCGGAAGGCGTGGCGGAGTTTGGCATCGATCCAGCCAATATGTTTGCCTTCTGGGACTGGGTCGGGGGACGTTACTCGATGGAGTCCGCTGTGGGTTTGTCCACCATGTTGGCGGTGGGTCCGGCGCGCTTTCGGGCGATGCTCGCAGGCTTTCATGCGATGGATCTGCACTTTCGCAATACACCTTTCGAACGAAATCTACCTGTACTGATGGGCCTGTTGGCCGTCTGGAATAACAATTTTTTGGGTGCGCATACGGTGGCGGTACTGCCTTATGATTATTACCTCAAACGGTTTCCCGCGTACCTGCAGCAACTGACGATGGAGAGCAATGGCAAGCACGTGACGCTCGATGGTGAGCGGGTGGGCACGCAGACCGGACCGATCTACTGGGGCGAACCGGGCACGAATGGGCAGCACTCGTTCTATCAGCTCATTCATCAGGGAACCCGGCTGGTGCCGTGCGACTTCATCGGCTTTAGTCAACAGTTGAATCCTCTGGGCTATCAGCACGACATGCTCATGGCGAATCTGTTCGCCCAGTCCGAGGCCCTTGCGTTTGGCAAGACCATTGCACAGGCTCAGGCCGAAGGGTCCTCACCGGCGTTGGCGGCCCATCGTAGCTTTGAGGGTAACCGCCCAAGCAACACCATTCTCGCGGAGCGCCTCACGCCTGAGACGCTGGGGCAATTGGTTGCACTATACGAACATAGTGTGTTTACCCAAGGCGTGATCTGGGGTATTGATTCCTTTGACCAATGGGGCGTGGAGCTGGGCAAGGCCTTGGCGCAACGCATCACCCCTGAGCTCGAGAGCCACGACGAACCCGAGCTTACGCACGATAGCTCAACGAACGCGCTCATTCGGCGTTATCGTCGAACACGGACTTCTCAATAATATTGAGTTCGAACCATTAATCTGTAAGGGATGTAGTCATGCGATCCTCCCATACGCCGATATCGCCCCACACACTGACCCCCCTTATTCAGTTGCTATCCAATGGGCGCTACCAGGTCATGGTGAGCAACGCAGGTGCTGGGTATAGTCATTGGAAAAACAGCGCCTTGACCCGCTGGCGCGAGGACTTCAGTCGGGACAATTGGGGTAGTTTCCTTTATCTCAGAGACCTGTCCAGTGGCGAATTTTGGTCCAGCACCTTTCAGCCCACATGCGTTTCACCGCAGGCCTACAGCGCTTTTTTTTCTGCCAACCTGGCGACGTTCGAGAGCCGAGTGTCGGGCGTTCGCACCACGACCGACATCGTCGTCGCAGCAGATGATGATGTTGAACTGCGCCGGATCACCATCACCAATGATCTGCACGTACCGGTGTCGATGGACCTCACCAGTTACGCGGAGGTCGTGCTGGCGCCCGCGGCGACAGACGACGCCCATCCAGCCTTCAGTAAGCTCTTTGTCCAGACCGAAATTCTCGACGATAGACAGGCCATTCTGTGTCATCGCAGGCCGGGTGGTGACGCGCAGGCGCAACCGTGGTTATTTCAAATGCTCGTGTCGGATGAATCACAAACCAATTCTTATGAAACGGATCGCGCGCGCTTTATCGGACGCAACCAGAGTACGGCTAGGCCACAGGCCATGGATAATCGGGCTGCGCTCTCCGGTACGGACGGATCGGTGCTCGACCCGATCGCCGCAATTCGTTGCCCTTTCAGCCTGGATTCACAGGCCTCGATTACGTTTACCTATGTGATGGGCGTGGCGGACTCCAGAGAAGTCTGTTTGCTCTTGATGAATAAATACCGGACACAATATCTGGTGGACGACTGCTATGAGGCGGCGGCACACGCCTATGCCGATCATGATCAGAATAGGGCAATAAGTACAGAACAAATCGAGCGCTACAGTCGGATCGCCGATTCGATTGTGTATGGGAATTTGGCGCTTCGTGCGAATGCGGACGTCCTGCTCGAAAATCGTCGCGGCCAGTCGGGCTTATGGGGATTTTCCATCTCCGGTGACGTGCCGATTGTTGTGCTGCAGTTGAGTGCAATGCCTGATATGGACGATATCAGAGATCTATTGCGCGCACATGAATACTGGCGCTCGCGAGGCCTGGCAGTAGATCTGGTGTTTTGTAAGGTGCCTGGCCTCACCTACGCGCAATCCATACAAGAACAGATCACCGCGCTAATCGCTGCTGACCAGCGGGATAAGCCGACTGATCGCATAGGCGCTGTATTTGTCTTGCTACAGGACTTGTCGTCGATCGATCACACCTTGCTTTTGGCCGTCGCCCGGGTGGTGCTAGACCAGCGTGTCGGCGCACTGACTGAGCAGCTAGCTCGGGTAGACGCCGCTGTGGCAACGCCGCTCCCCCGACTGCGGGCGGCCCCGGATACATTCGAGTCAGCGCGGGACGCTCCTGCTTGCGCAGATCCGGTGCAGCCGCTGCAATGCGCGAACGGGCTGGGCGGCTTTTCTGCCAATGGACAGGAATATGTCATCACCCTGAACTCCGGACAGAGCACACCTGCACCCTGGGTCAATATACTGGCGAATGCGCAATTCGGAACAATGGTCTCGGAGAGCGGCAGCGCGAATACCTGGAGCGAAAACGCCCATGAGTTTCTCCTTACTCCGTGGTCTAACGACCCGGTGGGTGACGCGGGGGGTGAGGCCTATTATCTTCGTGACGAAGACAGTGGTGATTTCTGGTCGCCCACGCCATGGCCGACTCGAGGATCAGGCCGTTATGCTTGCCGACATGGCTTCGGTTACAGCGTATTCACCCATACTCAAGCCGGTATCGATTCCGAACTCACGATGTATGTGGCACGCGATGCGGCCGTGAAGTTTATTGTGTTGAAGATTCGCAACCAGTCGAGCCGACCACGTCGTTTGTCGACGACGGCTTACGTTGAATGGGTGCTGGGTGATCTGCGCACAAAAACCATGACACATATCCATACGCGGATGAATTCGAACAAGGGTGCATTCATTGCATGTAATCCGTACAACGCGGACTTTGGTGAACGCAAGGCGTTTTTTGCCACGGATGAGACCGGATACAGCTGGACCGCCGATCGCACGGAGTTTCTCGGCCGCAATGGTGCACCCGATAACCCCGCTGCAATGATTGTCAAGGATCTGGGCGGCGTCGCCGGTGCGGGGTTGGATCCCTGCGCCGCAATTCGGGTGACCTTTGATCTCGCGGTGGGAGGTGAGCGAGAAATCGTATTCAAGCTCGGGGCCGGTCGCGACGATGATGAGGTGGCTGCGTTGCTTGCACGCTACGCCGGGACGGCGGCTGCGCAGGCTGCCTTGTCGCACGTCACGGCCTATTGGCAGCAAACACTGGGCGCTGTGTCGATTGAAACGCCTGATCGGGCGCTCGACCTACTCGCCAACGGGTGGCTGCTCTATCAGGTCCTGGCTTCTCGTTTATGGGGGCGCACTGCGTTCTATCAGTCGTCGGGTGCATTTGGTTTTCGCGATCAGTTGCAGGATGTGATGGCGCTCGTGCATGGGCAAGCGCAATTGGTGCGCAAGCATTTATTGTTGTGTGCCTCGCGCCAATATGTGCAAGGCGACGTACAGCACTGGTGGCATCCACCTGTCGGACGTGGGGTGCGCACGCGTTGTTCGGATGACTATTTGTGGTTGCCTTTGGCAAGCTGCCGCTATATCACTACGACCGGCGACACCGGCGTGCTGGATGAGTGGGTGCCCTATCTGATCGGCCGCCCACTCGACCCAGGCGAAGCGTCCTATTATGAGCTACCTGGCCAAGCGGACGAACCTGGAACGCTCTATGAGCACTGCGTGCGCGCAATCGAAAATGGGCTTCATTTCGGTACACATGGCTTGCCCCTCATGGGGACGGGTGATTGGAATGACGGCATGAACATGGTGGGCGCGCAAGGAAAGGGCGAAAGCATCTGGTTGGCGTTCTTTCTATACCATGTATTGACCCAGTTCAGCGAGATTGCACGGACTCATGGTGACACCACGTTCGCGATACGCTGTACAGAGCAAGCATCCCTACTGGATCGACAACTTGATGCGCACGGGTGGGATGGGGCGTGGTTTAAGCGCGCGTATTTCGACGATGGGTCGGTATTGGGATCGGCGCAAAATAGTGAATGCCAGATTGATTCAATTGCACAAAGCTGGTCAGTACTCGCCAATGCACCAACGCAGCAAGGGCGCCAGAGCTTGGCTATGCAGTCGGTGGACGACATGCTGGTCGATCGTGAGGGCGCCGTCATTAAGCTATTGGCTCCTGCGTTTGACACATCTGTTCCGGATCCGGGCTACATCAAGGCGTACGTGCCAGGTGTGCGAGAAAATGGGGGTCAATATACGCATGCGGCGGTCTGGTCCGTGATGGCGTTTGCTGCCTTGGGCGAGCGAGAGCGGGCATGGGAGTTGCTCTCCTTGATCAATCCGCTCAATCACGCCGCAGACCGGGAGGCGATGCGTCGCTATAAGGTGGAGCCTTATGTGGTGGCCTCTGATGTCTATGCCTTGTCGCCTCATACCGGCCGCGGCGGATGGACGTGGTATTCCGGCTCGGCCGGATGGATGTATCGCTTGGTACTCGAATCGGTATTGGGGCTACGTCGCCTGGCTGATAAGCTATATATCGAACCGTGCATCCCTTCGAAATGGGAGTCATTCAAAATTAGCTATCGGTTTGGTGAGTCAACTTACGCCATCCTGGTGCGGCAGGGGGCTTACGTCAGATCGCAGGTGTTGGTGGATGGGGTTGCACAGACGGACGCTGCAATGATGCTGATTGACGATGGTTTGACCCATGAGGTCCAGGTCTATGTTCCCAGACAGAACAATAAGGCAGAGGCATAGCATGGCCCACGCCAAGCGCTGCCATCCAGCGGCCAAAACGCCAGCCATTCACGAGCGGGTCTTTCTGTTTGATGTGGACAATACCTTGTTGAATAATGATCAGGTTACAGCAGACCTGAAGCAACATCTGATTAAGCAGTTTGGCACCGAAAGTGCTCGGCGTTATTGGGAAATATTCGAAGACCTACGGGCCGAGCTGGGATACACCGATTATCTGGGGGCCTTGCAACGGTACCGAGAAGACCTGATGACCGACCCCAAGCTATTGCTGATGTCATCATTTTTGCTGGAATATCCTTTTGCGGATCGTCTATATCCCGGTGCTCTGGCGGTTCTGGCACGCCTTGCTCAATGCGGGTGTACAGTGATACTGAGCGATGGAGATGCCGTGTTTCAGCCGCATAAGGTCCAGCGTTCGGGCCTGTGGGATGCCGTTGGTGGCCGTGTATTGATCTACATACACAAAGAAAAAATGCTCGATGCGGTCATGACACGCTATCCGGCGCAACATTATGTGATGGTGGATGACAAACTACGTATTCTGGCTGCAATGAAAGCCTTGCTGGGTGATCGTTTAACCACCGTTTTTCCGCAACAAGGGCATTACGCCTGTGATGCTGAAAACATTCGCTTATACCCATGGGCGGCTGATATCACTGTGCAGCATATCGGCGATTTGTTGGATATCGATTTATCGGTGTTTAGTCAAACGACCCTGGTGCGACCAAACAAGGAGTAAAAATCATGAATGCAACACGCGAACTACAACAAGCAGGCCAGAGCCTTTGGTTGGACAATATTACGCGTGGGATTCTGAATGACGGCACACTCGCGCGCTATATCCAGGACTTGGCCGTGAGTGGGTTGACATCGAATCCAACGATTTTTCACAAGGCGATTGACCAGAGCGATCTCTACGACGAGGCTATCGCTCTGAAGGCGGAGGCTGGGCAATCGGGTGAAGATCTATTCTTTAATCTGGCGATCGAAGATCTTCAGCGTGCCGCCGATCTATTTCGCCCCGTGCACGAGGCGACACAGGGCGTCGATGGATGGGTATCCCTTGAGGTGTCGCCATTGCTGGCGGCAGACGCGCCGGCCACCATCAAAGCTGCCGTCGCGCTCCACCGTCTCGCTGCCCGCGCCAATCTATATATAAAAATACCTGGGACCCAGGCCGGACTGGCCGCTATTGAGGAATCGATCTTTCGCGGTGTGCCAATCAATGTGACGCTGCTGTTTTCGACTGATCAGTACGTTGATGCTGCCAGCGCGTATATGCGAGGGATCGAACGGCGCCTGAATGCCGATCTCGATCCTGTCGTCAGCTCTGTTGCGTCCTTGTTCGTCAGTCGATGGGATGTGGCCGCCAATGATCAAGTCAGTGCAGACTTACAGAATTGCCTGGGAATTGCGATGGCAAAGACCGCCTATGAGGCATACCTTGAGCTACAGGCCTCGCCACGTTGGCGTATATTGGCCGATGCAGGGGCCAGGCACCAGCGGCTACTGTGGGCCAGTACAGGCACTAAGGACCCGAAGGCATCAGATACATTATATATACAAGCATTGGCTGCGCCCGATACTATTAATACGATCCCCGAAAACACTTTACTGGCTTTTGCCGATCACGGGCATGTGGCCGGTGTCCTGAGCGAAGATAGCGGTGATGCTGCGCAGATTCTCGCAAAATTTCAACAGGCTGGCGTGAATCTGGACAAGCTGGCAGACCAATTGCTGATAGAGGGTACCCAATCCTTCGAAAAATCATGGAAAGCGTTGCTCGCAAGTATTTCTTCGAAAAGCAAAGACTTGAATAAAGTAAAAAGAAGTGGGACAGCAAAATAATCGACCATGTGCAGCACAAGCAGAACCCGGCAAGCAGGAGAGCGCAATGACGATCGAAGCAACGGAAACAATGAAGATCAGCCCCTTGGCAGGCAAGCCAGCGCCTGCGTCATTGCTTATTAATGTCCCCAGGCTTATTACGAGCTACTACAGCGAACAGCCTGACCCATCCGTTGCCGAGCAGCGGGTGGCATTCGGCACCTCTGGCCATCGAGGTTCGGCATTCGAGATCACTTTCAATGAATGGCATGTATTAGCCATCACGCAGGCTATTTGCGACTATCGCCAGCAGCAGGCGATTAGCGGCCCGATTTTCGTTGGCATCGATACGCATGCCTTGTCCGTGCCCGCATCGACCAGCGCGCTGGAGGTGTTTGCGGCAAATCGTGTGCTGACGATGCTATCTCAGGACGATGAAACCACGCCCACGCCGGCCGTATCGTTGGCGATTCTGGCGTATAACCGCGGGCGTACGAGCGCACTGGCCGACGGCGTAGTGATCACGCCGTCGCATAACCCGCCTGATAACGGTGGCTATAAATACAACTCCAGCAACGGTGGGCCGGCGGATATTGACGCCACGCGCTGGATCGAGAGCCGGGCCAACAGTCTGCTTGAGGCTGGCCTTAAAGGCGTGCTTAGATGGCCCCACAAGCGCGCACTGCTGGCAGACACGACGCATCGACACGATTTTCTTGGCGCCTACGTCAATGATCTGGGCAATGTGATCGATATGGATGCCATCCGGGGTGGGGCAATCCGCATGGGTGTAGACCCTTTAGGCGGGGCAGGTGTGCATTATTGGCAGCGGATTGCTGACCATTATCGGCTGGAACTTACCGTCGTAAGCGACCAGCTGGATCCGACTTTTAGCTTTATGTCAGTCGATTGGGATGGTCAGATCAGAATGGACCCGTCCTCACCTTATGCGATGCAGCGGCTCATTGCCATCAAGGACCAGTACGACATCGCCTTTGGGTGCGACACCGACTATGATCGGCACGGAATCGTTACGCGTAGTGCTGGCTTACTCCCCCCAAATCATTATCTCGCCGTAGCGATTGACTATTTATTTAAGCATCGACCTCAGTGGGGTGCGCGTGCGGCGATAGGCAAGACCCTGGTTAGCAGTCAGATCATCGACCGCGTGGTCAAGCGACTGGAACGAAATCTGCTTGAGGTGCCTGTGGGATTCAAATGGTTTGTAGAAGGCTTGTTCGAGGGGGCATTGGGCTTCGCGGGTGAAGAAAGTGCGGGTGCGTCCTTTTTGCGTCGCAACGGCACTGTCTGGACAACGGACAAAGATGGCATGATTGCTGCGTTGCTGTCCGCCGAGATGACGGCGGTGATGGGACACGATCCAGGCGAGGCGTATCGGCAACTGACCACACAGTTGGGTAAGCCCGTGGCACAACGCTTTGAGGCGGCAGCCTCACCCGCACAAAAGGCAAAGCTCAGCACCTTATCGGCACAGCAAATCACCTCCACCGAGCTAGCGGGCGAAGCAATTGAGTCGATTATCAGCCGTGCGCCAGGCAATCACGCACCAATAGGCGGCGTCAAGGTCACGACCGCTAACGGTTGGTTTGCAGCGCGTCCATCAGGCACTGAGGACATTTATAAAATCTATGCCGAGAGCTTTCTGGGCACAGCACATCTGCAACAGATTCTTACTCAGGCGCAGGATATTGTTGATCGAGCGATTTCTGCACCACAGCCGTAGGAACTAGTGCATGACCCCCACCAAATTAAGTTGTAAAGACGAGCTCGAGCTCCAGCGCCTTCAACATAAATCATTTAGCTATTTCTTGCCCGAGTGCAATGCTCGAAACGGACTGATCGCAGATAAAACGGCGCCAGGCTGGCCAGCCAGTATTGCCGCCACCGGGCTGGCGCTCGCCGCCTACACCGTTGCGGTGGAGCGCGGCATGATGACTCGCAGCGCCGCGCGACAGCGCACGTTGACGACGCTACGTTTTTTCTGGAATAGCGCACAGGGAACCGAGCCCGACGTGACCGGTTATAAGGGCTTTTATTATCACTTTTTAGATATGAAAACGGGGCGCCGAGCTTGGCAATCCGAACTCTCTACCGTAGATAGCGGATTCCTATTTGCGGGATGTCTGGCGGCTGCCGCGTATTTTGATGCAAATACCCCGGATGAAGCCCAAGTGCGGTCTCTGGCAAGGTCATTGTATGAGCGTGCTGACTGGAAATGGGCCTTAAATGAGGGGGAAACGCTGACCCATGGATGGCGGCCAGAGAACGGATTCATCCCGTTTCGGTGGGAAGGCTACGATGAAGCCTTGCTACTGTATGTTCTAGCGCTCGGATCGCCAACGCATGCGCTACCACCTAGCAGCTATGCAGCCTGGACCAGAACGTATCGATGGGAATCCAGTTACGGCTACGATTATGTCTACGCAGGACCGCTTTTTACCCATCAACTATCACATTGCTGGATCGATTTCCGCGGTATTCAAGACGACTATATGCGTGCAAGAGGTATTGATTACTTTGAAAACAGCCGTCGTGCCACACACATTCAGCAGGAATACGCGATCCATAATCCATTAAAATTCGACGGTTACAATGAGTTTTGTTGGGGGGTTACTGCTAGTGATGGACCTGGGCCCGTAACGCTCAAAATTGACGGCGTTGAACGGCATTTTGAGGATTATGTGGGACGCGGCGTCCCTTATGGACCGGACGATGGGACGATCGCGCCCTGGGCCGTCGTCGCGTCCTTACCCTTTGCGCCCGACATCGTGATGCCAGCGATCGATTATTACGTTAATAAGCTTCAGTTGCGCAACCATCCGTATGGGTTTAAAGCGACCTTCAATCCCACGTTTTTCAGGGCGGGCGATAAGCGGTGCGGGTGGGTGTCGCCATGGCACTTTGGGATTAATCAAGGGCCTATTGTGCTGATGATCGAAAACTATCGCAGCGGACAATTATGGAACCTGATGCGCACAGACCCTTATATCGTCAAAGGCCTGCGTCGCGCAGGTTTCACTGGGGGATGGCTATAAATGTAGCAAGGTGATCGCCCGTTGACAGATGTTCTGGACGGTAAAGCCATATTCACGCATCGCGCGCTCTCCCGGTGCAGACGTGCCAAACCGATCTATAGCCAGGATATCGCCTTGGTCACCGACATATTGCCGCCAGCCTTGCGAGACGCCGGCCTCGACCGAAAGCCTTGCCTTGATGCCTGGGGGCAGCACTGTATCGCGATAGGCTTGTGTTTGCTCGTCAAATAATTCCCAGCTTGGCATCGAGACCACACGCGTCTGGACGCCGAGCAATAGCAAAAGATGATGCGCATCCACGAGGAGCGAGACCTCCGAGCCGCTGCCCATCAAAATCAGTCGAGGGTGACCGTTGGGAGCATCTGCCAGCACGTACGCGCCTTGTCGCAATCCATCAGCGCCTGCATAGGTGTCACGCCGTAGCGTCGGGATATCCTGGCGTGTCAGCACTAGCGCGACAGGTCGACGCTCGGTCACCGCGACACGCCAGGCCGCGATCGTTTCGTTGGCATCTGCAGGACGAATCACAGTCAGGTGTGGTATTGCACGCAGGCTGGCGATCTGTTCGATCGGCTGATGCGTCGCACCGTCCTCGCCCAGAGCAAGGCTGTCGTGTGTAAAAACATAAATTACATGCAGGCGCATCAATGCAGCCAGACGAATGGCGGGGCGCATATAATCTGAAAAAACCAGAAATGTTGCCCCAAAAGGCACGGCCCCACCATGCGCGGCGATGCCATTGATGATTGCTCCCATGGCATGCTCTCGTACCCCGAAATGCAGATTACGCCCCGCGTAACTCCAACCGCCACCGGCTGAGCCTTGCCGGTCAAGGGCATTCACGCCGGGGGCTTCAAAGTCGCCCATCCCGCTCAGCTCGGTATGCGTTGACGGATCCAGATCCGCCGAACCGCCAATTAAGGCAGGCCAGCGCGCCGCCATCGCATTCATGATCTGGCCTGATGCGGTACGGGTCGCCATCCCCTTGACGTCCGGCGCATACTGGGGCAGATCAGTATCCCAGCCCTCGGGTAGTTCACCGTGTATGCGCTGCTGCAGCGCGTGCGCCAGCGTCGGATAGTGGCGCTCGTAGTCGCGAAACATATGATTCCACTGTTCCTCGGCCTGCCTACCTTTATCCATGGAAGCCTTAAAATGCGCAGCGGCTGATGCGGGAATATAAAACGCGGGCGCCTGTGGCCAGCCCAGACTGCTTTTGGTACGTTCCACTTCATCCGTGCCCAACGGCGAACCATGGGCTTTATATGTATCCTGCTTATTCGGCGAGCCAAAGCCCAGGTGCGTGCGTACCAAAATCAGGGATGGCTGTGCGGTCTGCGTGCGGGCCGTACACAGCGCGTGCTCAATTGCATCGAGATCATTGCCGTCATCCACCACCTGCGTATGCCAGCCGTAGGCTTGGAAACGCAGGGCTCGATCTTCGGTAAAGGTGATATCTGTGCCTGCCGATAGCGTTACGCGGTTATCGTCGTAGAGGTAGATCAGTTTGCCTAACCGTAGATGACCGGCGAGCGCCGCTGCTTCTGACGCGACCCCTTCCATTAAATCCCCATCACTGACGATGCCATAAGTGTGATGGTCAATGAGGTTGAACCCATCGCGGTTATAGCAAGCTGCCAAATGGGCCTCGGCAATCGCCATGCCCACGCCATTGCCAAAGCCCTGGCCCAGGGGACCCGTCGTGACTTCTACGCCTTCGGTCGTCCCACGTTCTGGGTGCCCTGGGGTGATACTGCCCCACTGGCGGAATTGCTGCAATTGCTCCAATGGCAGATCAAAGCCGGTGAGGTGCAACAAACTGTAGAGCAGCGCAGAACCGTGCCCAGCCGAGAGCACAAAGCGATCTCGATTAAACCATTGCGGATGATCAGGTGCCAGCTTCAGGAACCGGGTCCACAGCACGTAGGCCATTGCAGCAGCGCCCAAAGGCAGGCCTGGATGCCCGCTGTTGGCCTGCTGTACGGTGTCTACGGCTAAAAAACGCAGCGTGTTGATGCACAAAGCATCCAGAGCGGAGGGGGCGGGGTTTGATGACGTGATGGGCATGACCTAGCTTTGCGCACCTATGGAAATTTCTGTTTCATGATGTTGGCGCTAAGAGCTTAAGGCAAAGCAGGCAGGCTTACCGTACGACACCGTACATATTGCTCAGGCATGAAAATTGCAGGGGGAACAATAAGATCGAGAGCGAAATAATGCATATGGGGAATTGACAAATAATGAAGGTCGTTGAATGATGAAGCGTCAAACCGAATACATGCCCGCGCCCCAAGGGGGGGCGCAAGCGATGGCACAAACTCGTGAACACCTACAGAACCATATTTTGGCGGCGTTGCCAGCAGATGTGTGGCAACGAGTCGCATCCGATATGGTCTTGGTTGACCTGCCTTCGGGGCATGTCATCTGTGAATCGGGCGGGACGCTGAAGCACGTCTATTTCCCTACGACATCGATCATATCACTGCTCTATGTCATGGAAAGCGGTGCGTCGGGCCAAATCGCCATCGTCGGTAACGAGGGATTATTGGGGGTGGTTTTATTCATGGGCGGCAATACCACGCCCAGTACGGCAATTGTTCAAAACGCTGGCCAGGCTTACAGACTGAATGCCCAGACACTCAAAGACGAGTTCAATCGTCATGGTGTGCTGCAGCATCTGTTATTGCGCTATACCCACGCGCTGATCACGCAGATGGCGCAGACCGCAGTCTGTAATCGGCATCATATGATTGATCAACAGTTATGCCGATGGCTATTACTCAGCTTGGATCGACTGCCGAGCAATATCCTATATATGACACAGGAACTTATCTCTAATATGCTGGGGGTTCGACGTTCCAGCGTGACAGAAGCCGCCTTGAGGCTTCAGGACGCTGGACTTATCCGCTATCACAGAGGACGCATCGAAATCCTCGACCGCACTGGGTTGGAGCAGGGTGCCTGCGAATGCTACGGGGTCGTGAAAACAGAGTTCGATCACATGCTGCTCGATTTACGAACGAGTTAGCGACGTTCTGGCTGTTGGTGTAGTAGTATGTTTATACGATAAGTGTCCTATCGTATGACTCAGCGAGAACCGAACATATGGCCTCCATCACCAGAGATCGGGCTCGGAGAGCAACATTATCCGAACCCAGAATCGTAGGCATCGGTGCTTCGGCGGGTGGCGTCGAGGCGCTCAGCAGTTTTTTTGATGCCATGCCAGCCGATAGCGCTTGTGCGTTTGTGATCATATTGCATCTTGACCCAACACGAGAGAGCCAGATGGCTCGCGTCTTGAGTAGCCACACGGAAATGCCCGTCCTGCAGGTGAAGGACGAAATGCGTATCATGCCGAACCACGTTTATGTGATCGCTCCTGACTACGATCTTGAGGTCGGCGGCGGTGTGCTGCATCTGATGAAGCCTTCAGAGACGCGGGGACATCGCAAACCCGTCGATGTGCTCTTTAGATCGCTTGCGCGAGATCAAGGTGATCAATCCATCGCTATTGTGCTCTCGGGCAATGGAACCAACGGCACAGATGGCTTGAAGGATATTAGAGCAGAGGGCGGTCTGATTCTTGCTCAATCGCCAGATACTGCAAAGTTCGACGGCATGCCCAGTAGCGCGATCGCGGCTGATCTCGTTGACTACATCCTTGCGCCGGCAAAAATGCCTGAGGCGCTACTGACGTTTCTGAATCATCGCCGCGTCGCACTACCTGGTGAGCCTCTGGCTACAACGGATGCACACACCGCATATCGAGAAATTCTAGAGATTCTGCAAACGCGCGATGGCCACGATTTCAAAAGCTACAAGCTCAGCACATTAAGTCGGCGCATTCAGCGCCGGCCTAACCTCAAAGACATGAAAACACTGGATGAATATGCGGACCTGCTGCGTAATGATCCCGTTGAGGTGGCCGCCCTGGTCAAGGACCTGTTGATCAATGTCACAAGTTTTTTTCGCGACCCTGAGGCCTGGAAAACGCTTCAAGAGAAAGCGATCGAGCCAATTATTGCAAATCGCGAGAATCGGTCCCCAATCAGAGTATGGACGCCAAGCTGTTCGACAGGGGAGGAGGCCTATTCCATTGCCATGCTGGTGACCGAACGGGCAGAGGCCGCAGGAAAGCAATTCGATCTGAAGGTGTTTGCAACCGATGCTCGGGAAAGCAATTTGCAAAAGGCGCGTAACGGTATCTATCCAGAGGCTGCCTTATCCGGTTTTCCGCCCGAACGTTTGCGACGATTTTTCGACAAGACCGACGGATCGTATCAAGTTAAGAAAGATTTGCGTAATTTGCTTGTGTTTGCGCCGCAGAACCTCTTGAGCGATCCTCCGTTCTCGCGGATGGATCTTATTTCATGCCGTAATCTATTGATCTATCTCGAGGCAGATGCACAAAAAAAGATCATTACACTCGCTCACTTTGCCCTCAGAGACAAGGGGTATCTGTTTCTTGGTAATGCCGAGACAATCGGCCGCCATGACAACATTTTCGAGACGATCTCGAAGAAATGGCGAATTTATCGAAAAATCGGTCCAATGCGACACGATATATTAAATTTTCCCTCACTGCGCGGAACCTCGAAACCAAGGCCGCCCAATGAACGTGTAACATTTCTAGAGTCCAATACATCGGTTGGTGACGTCGCGCGCCGGGCGTTGCTAGAGCACTATGCACCAGCTTCGGTGTTGATCGACGGGAACGCTGGCGTTCTCTACTATCATGGCCAGACTGGAGACTATCTAGAGCAGCCAACAGGCGAACCCACCAAGGACCTCATTGCGATGGCGCGCCACGGTCTAGCCGCCAAACTTCGGGGTGCGGTGCAAGAGGCGATGGATGGAAACAAGCGCGTGACCACGAGCGCTCGTGTACGCTACGAAGGCACAAGTCGCCCAGTTACGATAATCGTCACTCCCTTGACCGTCGCTTTGGGCGATGGCGATCGCTTGCTGGTCAGCTTCGAGCAGACACCGTCAGCGCTCACGCAATCCACAACTGATCGCCGAGACTCACAACAGGGCGCGAACGATGTGCACGATCTTCAGGAGGAACTGACCGCCGTTCGCTTCAGGTTGCAAAATACCATCGAGCATCTGGAGACCACCAATGAGGAACTAAAGGCCTCTAACGAAGAAACGACGTCGATGAATGAGGAGCTTCAATCCACCAACGAGGAACTTGAAACGTCGAAGGAGGAGTTGCAGTCATTCAATGAAGAACTGAATACGATCAACAGCCAGCTACAGCACAAGATCGTCGAGCTGGAGGATGTTACGAATGACTTGAATAATCTGTTGACCGGGTCCGAAGTAGCGACGCTGTTCCTTGATAACAAATTTTGCATCAAGTGGTTTTCGCCGACGACACGAGAGCTGTTTGATCTCGTGTCGTCGGACATCGGTCGCCCCGTGAGTCATTTCGCCCGCAAATTTTCTGACGACAATCTGTTGCCCGATGCTGAACAAGTGCTCACGAAGCTGTCAACCATCGAAGCCGAGGTTTCTGCCGATTCCGGCCGCTGGTATTTGCGGCGCATGCTTCCCTATCGCACGCAGGACAATCACATCGCGGGCGTGGTTATCACCTTCAACGACATCACCGATCAAAAACATGCCACTGATGCAGTCCACGACGCTCGCATCTACTCCGAAGCCGTCATCGAAACAATACGGCAGCCCTTGTTGGTCTTGACTGCAGACCTGCGTGTTAAGTCTGCCAATCGGGCCTTCTATGGTCAATTCCGGGCTCGACAGCGGGATACAGAGGGGCAGCCTATTGATGCGCTGGGCAACGGCCAATGGGCAATTCCCCGGCTGCAGGCGCTCTTGAAAGAAGTATTGTCAAAGAATCAATTTGTTGAGGACTTCGAGGTTGAGCATGATTTTCGCGATATTGGTCGACGTTGCATGATGCTCAATGCGCGTAAGCTCGTGCGCAAAGGTCACAGCGAGGAACTGATTGTGCTGGCGATTGAGGACGTCAGCGAGCTTCGAGAACGTGAAAACGCAATGCAATAGGGCGCACGACTCCTGAAGGACCTGATCGATGCATTGCCTGGCGCAGTCTATACGACCGACACCACTGGTTTGATCACATCTTATAATCCTGCGGCCGTCAAGCTATGGGGCCGCGAACCGCAACTAGACGTGGATAGGTGGCATGGCGCTTTGCGTATGTACCGCGCCGATGGCGTCTTGCTGCCACGCGACGAATGTCCGATGGCTATCGCGGTAAAAGAAGATCGACAGATCATGGGCGTGGAAGCAGTCGTCGAACGAAGTGATGGTACGCGCGTTGGGTTCCTAGCCTACCCAACGCCTCTGCACAACCTCTCCGGTACAGTTATCGGAGCCGTGAATATGTTGATAGATATTACCGAGCGCGAACGCGCTGAGGAGCATCGAAAAATCCTTCTCAAGGAACTCAATCATCGTGTTAAGAACATGCTGGCAGTCATTCAGTTTATTGCCTCGCAAACGTTTGATCATGCTCACGCCTCGACGCTCGAGCAGGCGCGAGAGTCGTTCGATTCGCGGCTGAT
This sequence comes from Alcaligenaceae bacterium CGII-47, assembly GCA_019166125.1. Taxonomy (GTDB): domain Bacteria; phylum Pseudomonadota; class Gammaproteobacteria; order Burkholderiales; family Burkholderiaceae_B; genus Castellaniella. Next base: position 11,071 of record JAHTBO010000008.1, on the reverse strand, counting down.
CAATTTGGCCAGAGCTCACGATGTGTTGACCCGCCAGAACTGGATCAGTGCGAGCCTCGTGCAGATCGTCGCCGATACCATCAATCCGTATGCGGGCGACGACAACCGCTTTAGCACCGGCGGTCCAGATGTATCCCTCGTTCCTAGTGCCGCAATGGCGATTGCCATGGCGCTACACGAATTGGCCACCAATGCGACAAAGTACGGTGCACTGTCCTGCCAGGCAGGACGCGTGGACATCGCTTGGCTGATTAAGGAAGATGGGGCGGAGCGCCGATTAAAATTAATCTGGACTGAGAGCGGTGGCCCGACCGTTGTAGAGCCGGTGCGTAAAGGGTTCGGCTCGAGATTGATCGAACGCGCGCTAGCCGCAGAACTGGATGGCACGGTAGATCTTGTTTATAAGCCTACGGGTGTTATATGCACGATCGATGCACCGCTACTCAAAATCCAGAGCGGCCAGGCGGGTTCATTGGCTGAGTTGGTAAACGCAACTTAGCGGGTCGGGGGGGGGGGGTAGCTTTCGATTAGCCTTTGGAGCTGCAAGGCTACGGTTCCGTCATAAACAACAGGCATCCAAGGATGCGACAAATCGGAAAAGGTAAAAACATGGGCACCACATTAATTATTATTCTTGTTGCTATCGCGCTGGTCATCTTTTATGTGATTGCGATATTCAACAAATTAGTCACGCTAAAGAATCGCTACCAGAACGCCTTTGCGCAGATTGAAGTGCAATTGAAACGGCGCTATGACCTGATACCTAATCTAATCGAGACTGCGAAGGGTTATATCAAGCACGAACGTGAAACCTTGGAGGCCGTGGTTGATGCACGCAATACCGCAAATAATATGTTGTCAACAGCAGCTGCCGATCCAGGCAAAGCCGAAGCGATAAAAGGGCTGAGCGGGGCAGAAGGTAAGCTGGCCAGTGCCCTGATGAACTTTAATATGGTGATGGAGGCCTACCCGGATCTCAAGGCCAACCAAAATATGATGCAACTCAGTGAGGAGCTCGTCTCCACCGAGAATAAGGTGTCATTTGCTCGGCAGGCCTTTAATGATCAGGTGATGGCCTACAATACCTATAAGCAGACGTTTCCCCCCGTTTTTTTTGCCGGACGCTTTGGTCATTCTCAGGATGCCACGCTGCTAGAGTTCGAAGACACTGCAGCGATACAGGCGGCACCAAAAGTCTCATTCTAGTTACTGCGGCTTATTCCAAAGGTCAAAATGAATTTTTTTGAATCACAAGACCGCGTACGTAAAAATACGTTCCAACTGGTCTTGCTGTTTGGCCTGGCGGTAGTCACATTGATCATCATGGTCAATCTCTTGATCATGGTGGTGTTTGGTTATATCAACAGTCAACAATTGCAAGACGGCGAGACACTGCTTCAACAAATGGATTGGCAGACATTCGCTGCTGTTAGCGTCGGTGTTGGTGTGGTCGTACTAGCAGGTAGTCTGTACAAAATCATAGTTCTATCGGCGGGTGGCAAAGTGGTTGCTGAGTCGCTGGGCGGGAAATTGGTTCCACAAAACACCGATGATCTGAAACAACGCAAATTATTGAATGTGGTGGAGGAAATGGCGATCGCTTGCGGTACACCGGTGCCGCCCGTTTATTTACTCGTCGATGAACAGGGTATTAATGCCTTTGCTGCTGGTTTCTCGCCACGTGATGCCGTTATCGGGGTAACTCAGGGGGCGATTGATCATCTAAGTCGTGAGCAATTACAGGGTGTCATTGCCCATGAGTTCAGTCATATTTTTAATGGTGATATGCGACTAAATATTCGTTTGATCGGTGTACTAAATGGCATTTTGATTCTTGGTATTATTGGCTACTATCTGTTGTATTCCACTTCTTATTCGCGACGCGTGCGCAGTAGTGGCAAGAACGCAGGCGGCATACAGGCACTGGCTATTGGGCTGATGATCATAGGCTTTGCCGGGACATTTTTCGGTGGGCTGATTAAGGCCGCAGTAAGTCGTCAACGGGAATACTTGGCGGATGCCTCGGCGGTTCAGTTTACCCGTAACCCAGACGGGATTGCTGGCGCATTAAAACGGATTGGCGGCCTCGAGTTTGGCTCCAAGGTAGAAAACCCCAGTGCTCCAGAGCTCAGTCATGCCTTTTTTGCTCAAGGTGTTTCCGGATTCATGCAGGCCATGGCCGCCACACATCCGCCGCTGGCAAAGCGCATCCTGCGTATTGATCCTGATTGGGACGGTAAATTTTTATCTTCCGATTTGCCTGACAAAACCAGCGTGCACCGGGAAGAAAAAGAAGTCAGTAAAAGCGAAACCATAGCGCGCGAAGCACTCGCCAAAAATATGGCTGTTGTGGTTACCGGTGCGGCAGTCGCTGATGTTTCAGATGCGATGAATCAAATTGGTAACCCGAAGCAGGAAACCATCAATCATGCCCGCTCACTGATCGCAGCGTTACCTTCTATTATTATTGAGGCTGCCCATGAACCTTATGGCGCTCGTGCGGTCATTTATTCCCTGTTGCTAGATTCGGCGGCGGACATTCATAACAGACAACTGGCATATTTGCAGTCGTATGCCGATGCAGATGTGCTGGAATTAATACACAGATTGATGCCGGCAACAGCAGGGCTAAATATCAAATATCGTTTGCCACTGATTGATATCGCCATACCAGCGTTAAAACAGTTATCGCTTGATCAATACCAATCCTTCAGAGCCAATATGGTGGCATTGATTGAAATGGATTCCAGGGTCGATATGCTGGAATGGTCTTTACAGAAAATTTTGTTTACTCATCTCGATGGGCAATTTTTCAAGCTGGTACACACCAAAATGCGCTACGCCCATGTCGGCCAGCTCAGGCAGGAAGTTGCGCTGCTCCTGTCGGTCATGGCCTATGCCGGTCAGCAAGACAAGAATGAGCTCGAGGAAGCATTTAGCGCTGCGACAAAAATACTGGAGATAGGCGGGCTTCAGTTAGTGAGGAAAGACAATATTAGTCTGGCTGCGCTGGATCAATCTTTGGGAAAACTGGAAGAGCTCAAGCCCTTGGCCAAGTCACAGCTACTGAAGGCCTGTGCCGCCAGTGTTGTTCGTGACCAAAACATCACCGCAGTTGAAGTCGAGCTATTGCGTGCTTTTTCGGACGTCCTGGGTTGTCCCATGCCGACGGTCATCCTCTAGCTGTAAATAATACGACAATATCGCTATTTTTAATAATTAGTATCATAATCAAAGCTGTGTTTAAAACTTTCGAAGAGGTTTACGATGTCCACCAGCTATGACGTCAAATTACTGCATAAAAGGGAAGTGGCGCAAGACACGGTGGAGTTCACCCTGGAAAAGCCCAAAGGTTTTGAATACCGTGCTGGCCAATACGGCGATTTGGTGCTGCCGCCATCGACAGGCCTGGACGATAGCAATAATAAGCACGGATTTTCGTTTTTAAGTGCACCCTACGAAGAAACATTGCGCATGACCACGCGCATGCGTAAAACAAGCAAATACAAGCAGGCCGCCGCTAAGATGCCAGAGGGCGGTATGGTCAAACTGCTTGCGCTCTGGGGGGACTTCACGCTGCAAAAAAATGAAAAGATCCCGGCAGTATTTCTAATAGGCGGTATTGGCATTACGCCAGTACGCAGCATCATTGCACAAGCCACTCACGACCAAACCAGCCACAAGATCACGCTGATTTACTCCAATCGTACGCCAGCCCAAGCAGCGTACACTGACGAGCTCGAGCATTTTGCCCAAATCAACAAAAATTTCACTTTTGTTCCTGTCTACAGCGAAACAGAGGGTTTCGTGACTGCTGCTACGATACGCAGCCACGTGCCCGACATCCATACTTCGCGCTACTACCTGGCAGGTCCCGAAAACATGGTCAAGGCGATGCGTGAGGTACTCTTAGAAGTAGGCGTGGATGAAGACAACATCAAGACCGAAGAGTTCGAGGGCTACTGAGCTGTCAGCAGCATTCAAAGCAATGCCTCGTTTTCGTTTTTCGTGTGCGCTTCATCGGTACGGATTTTTTCTCGTGTCGCTTTTTGTGGTGTTCGCGCTTGCGCTAGGCGGGTTTGCTTCCGTGTCAGCGGCCGAGTCAGATCCGACGGATAAAGCCGCGACGACACCCGCCGACACCATCGACACTGCCGCGATCCGTGCTCGAATCGAGGCGCTGAAAGCGCGTCCGGAAGCTTCCGCTTCTGATCGCAATCTGGTGCTGGACCAATTAGGTGCGGCGTTGGCACGGGCGGAAAGCGCGGCCTCTGCACGCAAAATGGCAAACGACTACGCGACGATACTCAAGAACGCGCCAGAGGTGATCGCCGATTTGAGCGCGGATGCTGCTGACTTATCCGAAACATCTGCCGCCTTACAGGAAAGCGATGGCGACCCGGTGCGCACCCAGCTACAGCTTGCATCGCTGCAGGCCGAGGCAGTATCTCTGCGCAGCCGCCAACGAGAAATCGAAGACGCAGTAGCGGCGCTGAGTATGCGTCCGCTCCAGGCACGGGCAGAGCTTGAGGCGTTGCGACAAGAACTCGGTAAGGTCGCGGCTACCGTTCCTGGCAATGCCTCAACATCGCTGGCCGAGGCGAGCCGCCTACGTGCGGAGGCCGAACGGCAGGATCTATCCGCACAGATAGAAAAGACTGAACAAGATTTATTGAGCCTGCCAACGCGACAGGCCATTGCCGTTGCGCAGCGCGATCTGGTAGCGCGCCGCCTGCAACGCACCAATACGGGGATCGCCGCACTCGAAACGCGAATTGACGCTCAACGGGCCGCAGTTGCCCAGCGCAAGGAGGCGCAGGCACAAGAAGCTGCGCAGCGCTTGGCGGGACAACCAGCAGCCTTGCGTCGCTATGCGACAGATACCATCGAGCTCCGTGCGCAGTTGTCTAAGCTGGCCGACGAGTTAGACCAAACGCGGCGACCGCAGGCCGACATTCGGGCGCGACTCGACAGAGTGTCCGCATCGCGCGAGAGCATCAACCGGCTCCTCACGATCGGCCGTATCGATGATGAGCAAGGACGGCTGTTGCGAGGCCTGGAGTCGCAGTTGCCCGCTACTGCCGCACTTGAACGCAGCCTGGCTGCCCGCAACGATGCACTGGTTGATGCGCACATCGACCTTTTCCGAGTCGAGCAGCAACTGGGTGCGCTGCAGGACGTGTCCACGGCCGCGGCGCGCGAACTCGCCGATGCCGGACTGCCAGATTCTGCTGCGACCGTGGCGACCATGCAGCAGTTGGTCGCTGAAAGGCGCGCCGCGCTTGCCGACCGCTCGGGGGTACTTGGACAGTGGATCGAAACATTAGCCGAGCTCAACGCACAGGAATCGCAGTTGATGCAGGGCACGAAACAATTGCGCTCAATGCTCGATAAGCGATTGCTATGGCTCCCGAGTGCGACACCCCTGGATTCGACGTGGCTGACAGACCTCGGTCGAGGTTTCCGGTGGTTATTTGCGCGCGAGAACTGGACTTTTGTTTCTCGAGATGTGCTGGCAACATGGCAGGCACGTCCTTTGCTGCCGTTGCTATTACTGGGTACGGTCGTGGGATTATTTGCAACACGCGCTCGGTTACTTCGATTGATGAAGTTGTTCGCCTATCGTGTCGACGGGCGTCACGATAGTTTTGGCGCGACCTTATCAGCATTGATGATCTCGGTCCTGTTGGCATTGCCGGCACCACTGATGATTGGTGTCCTTGGCTACTTGATGCGTTCACGCGAGACAGCAAATGTATTCACCATCGCCTTGGGCAACGGCATGATTGCAGCCGCAGCCGCTCTGTTTATGATCGGACTGTATCGCGTGATGTGTCGACCGTTCGGCCTGTTCATCAGTCACTTCCGGTGGGGAGCCAGGGCAACTCAACGACTGGGTCGTGCCTTGGCTTTACTTGCCCTGGCCATTGGACCCGCCGCCTTTCTGACCGGGATGACGAACGTGGCCGACGATCCCGAACTCCCTGACGGGCTTGGTCGCTTCGGTTTCCTGATCGGCTCGCTGGCGTTGACGTTATTCCTCTATCGCGTATTTAAACCGCAGGGCGGGGCACTGACTGGCAACATCGAACGCTCTGGACTGGTCTGGCGCACGCGATGGCTGTGGTTCTGGGGCTTGGTCGCGACGCCCATTCTGCTCGCGGCGCTCGCCTTAGCGGGCTATTACGTCACGGCTAGTGAACTGCAGGGGCGTTTGTTTACTTCGGGCTGGATCCTGTTGGCTGTCGTGATCGCATTCGATGTTGTCATGCGCGGCGTACTGGTGACGAGCCGCCACGCCGCGCGGCTGCAAGCCCAGGCGCGTCGCGCCAAGGCGCTGGTCGAGGCGCAATCCAACGCTGCAGCCGACGCTAGCGGCGACGCGATGCCGGGGATTCCGGATGCGCCCGATATCGACATCGTCACCGTCGGACAGCAGACAAAGGCGCTGTTGCGGGCTGCAGCCGGCATCCTACTCGCACTGCTGCTGTGGGGCATCTGGAACGATATTGTCCCAGCGCTGGACGTGTTTAATGATGTGGTGCTGTGGTCACAGGTGCAAACTACCGTGACGGGCGATGCGATGGTGGCGGTCACCTTGGGACACCTGATGTTGAGCGTCGCGATTCTGGTGCTGACGGTGATCGGCGCACGCAACCTACCCGGATTTATGGAGATCGCGTTCCTGCAGCGCTTCTTGCTGGATGCGGGAACACGTTATGCGATCGTCACCATCAGCCGCTATGTCATCGTCGCAGTCGGCCTCTTGTGGGCGTTCAATTACATCGGTGTTGATTGGTCCAAGCTTCAATGGATCATCGCAGCGCTCGGCGTCGGCCTGGGCTTCGGCCTGCAAGAGATCGTGGCCAACTTCGTTTCTGGCATCATCATTCTGTTCGAGCGGCCGGTGCGGGTCGGCGATCTGGTCACCATTGGCAACACCAGTGGTACCGTCACCCGTATCAAGATCCGTGCGATTACCATTACCGACTTCGAGAATTTCGAGGTGCTGGTACCGAACAAAGCCTTTATCACCGAGTCTGTGCAGAATTGGTCACTGACCAGTCCTGTAACACGCCTGTTGTTGAAGGTCGGTATTGCCTACGGTAGTAACGTGGTCGAGGCGCAGAGGCTGATGCTTGATGCAGTGAAAGCCAACGAACAGGTGCTGGATTCACCTGCGCCATCTGTGTGGTTCCTCGGTTTTGGTGACAGCGCGCTGGAATTTGAAGTTCGCGCGTTCGTTGGCCGCATTGAACAACGCATGCAGACGCAACACGAACTGTACGTGGCGTTGAATGCGACCTTGAAGCAGGCCGGCATCGAGATTCCATTCCCGCAAAGGGATGTTCACCTGCGGACTTCTGATGACGTCGCGAGGCGTGCCACGGGCAACCCTGAACGCGAAGGAGACGAAAAGCCCGCTTAGATCAGGTAAACAGGTCCACAGACACAAGCATGAATAAAGGGGCGATTACCGTCCGATCTGGATACCGATACACGGCTTTGCCTTGGTCAACACCTTATTTTCAATTATTAATTCAACTTTACATAATATACATTATGCGCGTAATGGATTGTAGTGTCTCGCGTTATACTCGGTGCATCAGCGCTCTGAAGCAGCGCTCTGAACTAAACTCCCCACGCTTTTGGAACTAAACTTCCCACATGGGGGTTTTGCATCTTGGTGGGGAATTTAGTTCCATTACATAAATCGATCCGTCAGATAAACTACGAATGTGATGAGCACTCTTATGTGGAGTTGACTCTGAAATTTGCTGTGGTCATTTTCGCTTAAATATCAAAGATGAGCGAGCTCTCCACTGATGGGGCGTCGAGGAAATGCTCATCCAGATTCAAGAGGGTCATGCGTTCTGATGTGCTTGTATGTTCTCATGCCTGCTCAGATTCGACGAGGCCTTCGTGCCATTGCTTTGTGATATGGGTGTAAAACCTTACCGCCTATGGACGCCCCTCAAACCAAAACCATGCCGCTGCGACTATGATGGCGAACCATAGCGCCAGGATTACGACCGCGCCAGCCCTGCTGCTTGGTTTCGATCCCTTTGGCCACATCCACTCGTCTGCTTGGGCGCGACATTCCACGAGTACCTCAGGCGGCAAGAGCCTAATGGTTAGCCATATTAGGCCAGGAAGCAGCAGAACATCATCGATATAGCCCAGCACTGGGATGAAGTCGGGAATCAGGTCAATGGGACTCAGTGCATAGGCCACTACAAATATTCCCAAGGCCTTCGCATACCAAGGCGTTCGGAGATTTTTGCCTGCAAACCAAAGCGTAACGCCGTCACGCTTAATTCGCTTGGCCCAGACGTTTAAGTTGTCGATGATGCTCATGGGTTTGCGATGGATTTCGAATAAGGTTTCCGTGAATTATAGGGAGGCAGCTTAGTTTCACCGAGGCCTCTAAAAGGCATTTTTCTGGCCAATTTGGATAATTTCGGCCTTTCGCCTATGAATATGGTGAAAACTCAGCAGGGGCTAGAGGCCGTTGAGAAAATGCTGATCCAGATTCAAGCGGGTCACGCGTTCTGCTTGCATTTTCTCATGCCTGCTCAGGGTCGGCGAGGTCTTCGTGCCGTTGCTTTGATAGCCTGTGCTTTCCTTAGGAGCTCCTGGGACTCTTCGAGTTGGCGGCACCAATCTTCGGCCTGGCTACGAAACAGCACCACCTGAGCGTTGGATTCGCTCAATTGAGCTTGCATTTCTTTGGCCTCTGTACCCGCACGCTCCAGGCTTGCTGTTACTGTTTGCAGCGCGCCTTCTAGTTGACCATTTTTTTGGCGACTATCGCCAAGCGCTTGCTGTAGCAAATTAAGCTCTTGTCTGTGCCGATCCGCAGCGCGCAACGACCCCGAGGTAAGGGTATCAAGCTCTTTCTGAAGCTTTGCCAAGGTGGTACGCTCACGATCCATATCCAGCAGCATACGTTTTTCAGAGGATCGGGAGCGTTCTTCGGCTAACTGCATCGAGGTGCGCTGTTTGTCGAGCTCAAGAGCAAATTCACGACGGGCCTCCTCAAGCTGGCGCTGTAATACCGCGTTTTCATGCTTCGCGTCATCAAGCCTGGTGAGCAATGAATTCTGTGTTTCCTCCGCGACTGCTAGTTTTTCACACTGAGTGCTTATTTCCTTCTGCGCCCGCTCAAACTCACTCTTGACGCTTTGCGCTGCCGATTGTGCTGCGTCCCGTTCAGCTTCCGCTGAGGCAACCTCGGTCTTCGCCTGGAGCACCCTTTCCTGGGCTTCAGCACGGTACGCCGTCAGCGACTCTTGGGCCCCCGCCTGGGCGCTTGTCCATAGCGTGGCAATAAGTTCACCCGCGACGCCCTTCAAGGCTTCTGGCAAATCGGGATGCTCCACCCGCGTACGGCTTTTTTCTCGCAGATCACCCCAGAATTTTGTCAACGCATCGGCCGGTGCGCTCATGCTTCCTTTGCGCACCAGTTGATAAAGCTTATTGGCCGAGGGTGTGATGCCATACCGGAAAAACAGCAGTGCACAGACCTCACGATAAAGCTCTTGAGTCTGGGTGAAGCGCTCGCGTAACGCCTCGACATCTCGCGAAAGTGCCGCTTCAGTGGCCATGGCGATAATCCGTAGAATAATTCAATAAATAATACTACGTAATACGTTATAAATATGACTCCCCTTCTCAGTAATTTGACATTATTGGTATAATGTCAAATTATAGAAGAAGTGCTTTCCGCGATTTACGCCGAGCTCCCTATGGCCTCTAACGATGTACCTGTTGCAGCGGGAATTGCATCCTCACCCTTCGAGGCCGTGCGCATTTCGCCAGAGCTCGACGGTCGTACTGGCACAAACCGCGCCATGGGCAATCGCCCCCAGATCGCCGCCACCAACGATGTCGATGCCATCACGGCCTGGTTGGCACGGTTCATGGACTCACCCAATACGTTTAGTAATTATCGCAAGGAAGCCGAGCGCCTCCTGCTGTGGTCCACTCTGGCAGTGCAAAAACCCGTGTCCTCGCTCACGCACGAGGATCTGCTGGTGTATCAACACTTCTTAAGTGATCCCCAGCCTGCGGCCCAATGGGTCATGCGTTCTGGTCGAAAGGTTGGCCGCACGCATGCCGATTGGCGCCCCTTTGCCGGTTCCTTGGCGCCCACGAGTCGGCGCCAGGCCGTCATCATTCTAAACGGGATGTTTTCCTGGCTGGTGACGGCTGGCTACCTGGCGGGCAACCCCTTATCGCTATCGCGCCAGCGCGCCCGTAAAGCCAAGCCGCGCATCACGCGATATTTAGATGAGGAGGCGTGGACAGAGGTAAAACTGGCTATCGATGCCCTGCCGCGCGACTCGGACCGTGAACGGGAACACTATTTTCGACTGCGCTGGCTTTTTACCTTGCTATACCTATGTGGGCTGCGCATTTCAGAAGTGACGCAAAACACCATGGGCGGCTTCTTTTGTCGGCGTGACAAAGATGGTGAAGAACGCTGGTGGCTGGAGGTTACGGGTAAAGGCGAGAAAACCCGAATCATTCCCGCCACCCACGAGCTCATGGTGGAGTTGGCGCGCTATCGGCGCGAAAAAGGCCTCGCGCCCTTCCCTCACCCCGATGAAACCACCCCGCTGCTGTTACCCATCGGTCGACAAACGCGCGCCTTGACGCGTGCGGCCGTTCACTCCATCGTTAAGCAGGTTTTTAAAGGCGCGGCTGACCGGACCCGGGCACACGGCGGCGCCGAAATGGAGTCAAAAGCGCAGCGGGTTGAACAAGCCTCCGCCCACTGGCTACGCCATACGGCCGGTTCCAACATGGCCAATAATAACGTTGTAGTGGTCAAGTAATTTCAGACACTACGATAGGTTCTTTTGCTACAACATGTAACTCGTAATCAACCGGTGTGATATACCCCAGCGTGGAGTGCAGGCGCATCGCGTTATAAAAGCCGACAATGTACTGCGTCACGTCCTTTTGGGCCTCGGCATGGTTGGCATAATCTCGCTGCCAGACGCGCTCCATTTTCAGATTCAGAAAGAAACGCTCCATCACGGCATTGTCCCAGCAGTTGCCTTTG
>JAHTBO010000007.1 GCA_019166125.1 Alcaligenaceae bacterium CGII-47 | reverse complement strand
GTTGAGCTTCTTCCAAATTCGTTGATCTGAGTATGGTGGCGAGCGCCAAGGCGCACCGCTGACCCACGCGCAGATCGACACACAGTTATGCTTGACGACCATAGCAAGGTGGCCCCACTCCTTCCCATCCCGAACAGGACCGTGAAACGCCTTCGCGCCGATGATAGTGGACGGACGTCCGTGAAAGTAGGTCATCGTCAGGCTTTTATACCGAAAACCCCCGTACAGATCTGTGCGGGGGTTTTTTTTATGTGCTGCCGTTTAACGGTAAAATAGGGTGAACGTACTTACTGGAGGTGATATGGCTCAGGGTGACATCCCCGAAGATGGCGGCGGTTTGACACTGCGTCAGCTCATTCATTTAATTTACGCCTTATTCGCTGTGGGCTTGCTCAGCGGCGGGTTCTTTGGCGTTGCAACGATCGCTGCGCTTGTATTGGCCTACCTTAAGCGCGCTGACGCCATCGGTACGGTGTATGCCGGACATATCGACTGGATCATCAGAACGTTCTGGTGGGGTCTGTTGTGGCTGGCATTGAGCGCCGTGGCGACACTGGTGTTTATCGGCTGGGCGACGGGGCTGGTCGCCATTGTCTGGATGGTCTATCGGATAGCCCGAGGCTGGTTGGCCCATTTCTCAGGCGAGACCCCACTACCAGGCTTCTGAATGGATCGTTAAACGAATCGGGAAACTATTCGCCGGACAAACGCAAAAAGCCAAGGGTAAGCTCGGCTTTTTGCTGTTAGGCCGCCAGCGCGGCCATATAAAGACTACGGGGACGATTCCGTTGGCTTATTTCAGGTGCTGGCTGACGAGTTTGGTGAGCTCAAACATCGAGACCTGCTCTTTGCCGAATATCGGTCGTAGCTTAGCGTCTGCGTTGATGTTGCGGCGGTTTGCGGGATCCTGGAGATCGTGTTTTTTGATGTAGTCCCAAATGCGCTTGGTGACTTCCGTACGCGGTACCGCTTCGCTGCCGATGACGGCGGCCAGTTCGGCGCTGGGCGTCAGGGGCTTCATAAACGCAGCATTGGGCTTACGAGCAGGCTTTTCGGTGGTTGCCATGAAAACAGGCTCCTTGTTTGTTAGAAAATTGGGTGCCTTCGCAGCATAACGCGTGTGCAGCCGAAAGACAAAGTAGATTCGTAAGAATTTTATCATTAGGCGTAGGGGTTTTTGCTTGCGCGACATCACGCAGCGGTGTGATACATAATTAAACTTTTACCTTCGGTGGACTTATGATTGACTCGATAGCGCACCTGACCATACGTCGCCCCGATGATTGGCATCTGCATTTACGGGACGCCGATGTTTTGCGTGCGGTGCTACCTGACACGGTGTCGCAGTTTGCTCGGGCGATCATCATGCCTAATTTGCAGCCACCGATCACCACTACCGAGCAGGCTCGTGCCTATCGCGAGCGCATTCTGGCGGCCCTTGCGCCAGGCGAAGCGGGTCGAGTGCCAGCCTTTGAACCGCTCATGACCTTGTACCTGACAGACCACACCCAAGCCGATGAAATCCGCGTTGCCCAAACCTCTGGTCTGATCTATGGGGTGAAACTCTATCCTGCGGGGGCGACGACGCACTCGGCTGCGGGCGTGACGGACCTGTTAGGGCGCTGCGCGAGTGTGCTAGAGGTGATGCAGGCGCTGGAAATGCCTTTGCTCGTCCATGGTGAAGTCACCGATCCTCAGGTTGATTTATTTGATCGGGAGGCGGTATTTATCGATCGGGTAATGATTCCGCTACGCCGCGCTTATCCCGCCTTGAAGGTGGTGTTCGAGCATCTGACAACACGCGAGGGGGTGCAATATGTGCGCGATGCCCAAGGTCCGGTGGCAGCAACTATTACGGCGCACCACCTACTCTATAATCGCAATGCTCTGTTTCAGGGGGGATTGCGTCCACACTGGTATTGCTTGCCGGTGCTCAAGCGTGAGGTACATCGTCAGGCCTTGTTAGAGGCGGCAAGCAGTGGGCACTCGCGGTTTTTCCTGGGCACGGATAGTGCACCGCATCCCCGTGGCGCCAAAGAGCAGGACTGTGGGTGTGCAGGCTGCTACACGGCGCGTCATGCGATGGCGCTATATGCCACGGCTTTTGATTCAGTGGGGCGTCTGGATCAGTTAGAGGCCTTTGCCAGCCTGAACGGTCCGGCATTCTATGGCCTATCGCCCAATTCTGACATGCTCAGCCTCGAGCGGGTCGATGATCTGGTTCCGCAGCAGCTAGCCATGGGCTCGGACGTTCTGGTGCCCCTGGCCGCCGGGACGTCATTGCCCTGGCGGATTTGTGCGGCTTGATTCCTTGTGAAGGCGTGGCGGGTGCCTGGTTCGCGTCCTTGATGGGTACGAGGCTAGGCCTGCTTGGCCTCTAGTGACTCCCAGCGTTCGAAATGCCCGGCGAGCGCAGTATCGATATCTCGTAGCCTGGTCTGTATCTGCTCGAGCTGCTCGGGTGTGTCACGATAGAGTGCCGGATCGGATAGTTGGCTGGTGAGTGCCGCCTGCTCGCTTTCTAGCTTGGCGATCTGATTGGGTAGATCATCGAGCTCTTTTTGTTCCCAGCTACTCAGGCGGCCCACTTTGGGCGCCGGGGGCGCGACGGGGACGTGTATCGCAGCTTGGGGGGCTGGCCCACCTTTCCCGAGATCCCGCTGTGGCGTAGGCCCAGGGCGTTGCGCAAGCCATTCGTCGTAGCCACCTACATATTCTTGCCAGTGGCCATCGGATTCAGCAGCGATTGTCTGGGTGACGACGTTATTCAAAAAGCTGCGGTCGTGGCTCACGAGCAGGACCGTGCCTTGATAGTCTTGTAATAATGACTCCAGCAATTCGAGCGTGTCGATATCCAGATCGTTGGTTGGCTCATCGAGCACCAGGATATTATTGGGTTGGGCAAACATCCGTGCCAAAACGAGTCGGGCGCGTTCGCCACCTGATAGAGTGCTGACGGGCGAGCGTGCACGCGCAGCAGGAAATAAGAAATCCTCTAGGTAACTCATGACGTGTTTGCGTTCGCGTCCGATCTCTACCCATTCACTACCCGGACTGATGGTATCGGCCAACGTTGCGTCCTCGTCCAGATGGCTGCGCATTTGATCAAAGTAGCCAATCGACAGATTGGTGCCCAAACGCACGGTGCCGTGCTGTGGGGTAAGGACACCGAGGATAATGCGCAGCAAGGTTGTTTTGCCCGCGCCATTCGGACCAATCAGGCCGATCCGGTCCTTGCTCAGGATGGTGGTAGAGAAATCCCTGATCAGAATGCGATCACCATACCCATGGGTAATATTTTTTAGCTCGGCGACGAGCTTGCCCGAGCGTTGTCCGTCGGTCAGGGTAAAGCGAACCTGCCCTTGCTCGTCGCGGCGCGCGTTACGTTCGCGGCGTAGCGCCTCGAGGCGCCTGACGCGTCCTTCGTTGCGGGTGCGCCGGGCCTCGACACCCTTGCGGATCCAGACTTCTTCTTGTCCCAGGAGCTTGTCGAAGCGTGCATTGGCCTGCTTCTCGGCATCCAGCCATTGCGCTTTACGTTCCTGCCAGATTGTGAAGTTGCCCGGGAAACTCAGCAGCTTGCCACGGTCCAGCTCGACAATGCGCGTGGCAACAAGATCCAAAAACCGGCGGTCGTGGGTGATAATCACAACGCTGAAGCGCGCCTTGAGCAGCATATCCTCGAGCCAGGCGATGCCGTCAAAGTCCAGGTGATTAGTGGGTTCGTCGAGAAGGAGTAGGTCAGGTTCCTCGATAAGCGCCTGAGCCAGTGCGACCCGTTTGCGTGTGCCACCGGACAGGCCTTCAATCAGCGCGTCTGCGCTCAGGCCCAGCGTATCGATCAGTGTCTGTGCGCGGGCAGGCCGCTGCCAGTCCTCGTCATCGAGAAAGTTGCCGCACAAAAAGTCAAGTACGGTGCACGTTTCAGGCAGCTCGGGCTCTTGTTCGACTGTTGCAATACGTAGCCCGCTTAGCCGTTGAATATCGCCGTCATCGGGCAGCGTTCGCCCATCGAGGATACGCAGCAGTGAAGACTTGCCTGTGCCGTTGCGCCCAATCAGACCGATGCGTTCATTCCTCTGGATGGCGAGGTCGGCATGATCGAGAAGGGGGTGGTGACCGTAAGCCAATTGGACTTCGGTAAGAGAGAGTAGTGTGTCTGACATGCTTGCTATTGTATAATGCGCGGGCGGGGCAGATTGGGCAATCGCGGTGCCCTCGGGCATCGAGGAAGGTCCGGACTCCACAGGACAGGATAGCGGCTAACAGCCGTCCGGTGAACCCTTAGGGGTAAGCCGAGGACCAGGGCCACAGAGACGAGTCTGCCATGGGGGTGTGCCTTTGGTACACACAGATACGGCGACTTCCGTATTGCATGAGGGTTTTGCCCTCGTGTCATGGCAGGGTGAAACGCGGTAACCTCTATCCGGAGCAACATCAAATAGGCATGCGTAGGCGTTTAGCCAGGAGGGCGGTCCGCTCGAGCATGCGGGTAGATGGCTAGAGCATGCCAGTAATGGCATGACCAGAGGAATGATTGCCCGCCGGGGTTTCTCCGGTGTACAGAATCCGGCCTATAGATCTGTCTCGCACTTCGATTTCTGTGGACATTGCTGCTGCAAACTTTAAGGGAATGGAGCATACGACTGCCTGAATGCCTATGATAATATCAAAAAAAGGCAGCGCATACGGGAGCACGCATTGACGATGGTGACACACCCGAATACCGTTCAGCCCGACGCGCTCAGTGCGCCGGATCAGGTAATCCTAGAGGTTGAGGACATATCCAAGAGCTTTGGTGGGCTGCGTGCAGTCGACCATTGCTCGTTTAGCGTACGGCGCGGAACGATTACGGGCTTAATTGGTCCGAATGGCGCAGGCAAGACCACGGTTTTTAACGCGATTACGGGTTTTATTCCGCCTGATACAGGTCGGATCATGTTTCGCGGCGAGGATATCAGTCACCTGCGTCCGGATCAGATATTCACCCGTGGCTTGTGCCGGACCTTTCAAATTCCCCGCGAGCATGGCACGATGAGCGTGCTCGAAAACCTGATGCTGGTGCCCATGGGGCAGCTAGGCGAACGGGTCTGGAATACCTTGTTCCGTCGTGGTGCGGTCGCCCGCGAGGAACTACAGTATCGTGATAAAGCGCTAGAGGTCTTGGCGTATCTGCAGTTGACGCATGTCCAGGACGAATACGCAGCGAATTTGTCAGGCGGCCAAAAAAAGCTCCTCGAGATGGGGCGTATGCTTATGGCCGAACCTGAACTGATCCTGCTCGATGAGCCTGCTGCGGGCGTGAATCGTACCCTGTTAAAAAACATCACCAGCAATATCCAGACACTCGCGCACGAGCGCGGTATCACCTTTTTACTCATCGAGCATGATATGAATATGGTGATGAGTCTTTGTGATCCAGTCATTGTCATGAGCGAAGGACGTAAGCTGGTTGAGGGCGCGCCGGCAGAGATTCGCAGCAATCAGGCGGTGCTCGAAGCCTATCTCGGAGGACAGTATGCCGCTGCTGAACGTTGAGCAGGTGACTGGGGGTTACGGCGATACTGAAATTCTGCGGCGTTTGTCCATGTCTGTCGAGGCAAATGAGATCGTCTCCATTATTGGGCCCAATGGTGCAGGAAAATCGACCCTCATGAAGACTGTTTTTGGTTTGCTCCATCCGCGTGAAGGCCAGATAACATTCGATGGCCACGATATCTCTAATATGTCGCCGCACCAAATTGTCCGACTAGGCATGTGTTACGTGCCTCAGGTGGCGAATGTATTCACCACGCTGACCGTGGAGGAGAATCTCGAGATGGGCGCGTATACGTTAAAGGCCACCAAGATCGGCGCTGCAAAAGAACGCGTCTACGAGATGTTTCCCAAGCTTCGTGAACGACGCCGGCAACTGGCCGGCAAGATGTCCGGCGGTGAACGTCAGATGGTGGCGATGGGTAGCGCCTTGATGCTGAGTCCCAGGCTGCTGCTGCTCGATGAGCCGACTGCCGCGCTCTCTCCGAAATTGGTGGATGAGATTTTTGAGCGTATCGCGCATATCAATTCGATGGGGATCGCGGTGATGATGGTCGAGCAAAACGCACGACAGTCGCTGGCAATGGCGCATCGTGGTTATGTTTTGGCTAATGGCGAGAATCGTCAGGAAGGGACAGGCCGCGCGTTGCTCGATGACCCGAACGTGGGTCAGCTCTATCTTGGAGGCTAGGCATGGCGACGACACAACAAGATCTGGAGGTCGATCCGACGCTGTCTGATGCGGATGCCATTGCGGGACGCTCGGATGTGACGGTGGATGCGCGTGAAGGGGGATTCTGGCACAGTCGTCGAGCCATGGGGATTGGCCTATTGTTGGTTCTGGTGGCGATGTGGTTGTTGGGCTACGCCAACGGGGCACCGACAGATCAGTTATTGTCTCTGACGGTCTGGGGGGTGATGCTCGGTGGCATTATCGCGCTGGGTGGGGTGGGGCTCACCTTGTGCTACGGTGTGTTGAAGTTCCCGAATTTTGCACATGGTGCACTGGTGACGATTGGTGCCTATGTGACGTATACCGTCATTCAGGTACTGCCGCAAAGTGAGCCGATTTGGCTGTTTTCATTCGGCTGGGAACTCATGGCCGGCCTGTTGGTGGCCATCATCGTGACGGGCCTGGTGGCGGTGCTGGTTGATCGTGCCGTGTATCGGCGCCTGCGGCGTCACGGTTCCGCATTGGTCTTGTTTGCCATGGCGTCGTTGGGCATGGCTTTTTTCCTGCGCAGCATTGTGTATTTGCTGTGGGGCTCAGACTTTCATTTTTTCTATGTTGGCCGCGCTAATCCCGCCTTGCATCTACCCTTTGGGCTGCGCGTGCAGGCGGATCAATTATTTGTATTTGCTCTGGCATTCGTGCTCGTGGTGTTGTTGTACTGGTTATTGGTTAAAACGCGAATTGGTAAGGCCATGCGTGCCACAGCGGATAATCCCGAGCTGGCGCAGATCAGGGGCATCGATACCGAGCGTGTGATTGCCTGGACCTGGGGGATAGGCGGAGGGCTGGCCGCTGCAGGCGGGGTGATGTATGCGCTGGCCTCGCAATTGCGGCCCGATATGGGCTTTACGCTGCTGCTGCCGATGTTTGCCGGGGTGATCATGGGAACCATCGGCAATGCATTCGGCGCTCTGGTGGGATGTATTGTCATTGGGGTGGCGATACAGCTTACCTCTGCATTTATGAGCCCTGCGTATGGGCCTGCCGTTGCATTCAGCTTGATGGTGCTGACCTTGTTGGTGCGCCCGCAAGGCTTGTTCGCCGATAAATAAGGGAGACGTATCGTGGACCCGGTGACGACACTAAAAGCCTATTTTTTGATCATTCCCTTGGTCTTGCTGGCATTTGTCGTGCTGCCCTTGCGCTGGCTCTGGCGTGTGCCCGTCGGCTTGGCGCTGGGCGTGGCCCTCGCTTTTGGGGTGGCGTTATGGATTCCAGGCGCAATGGATTATCTGGCTTCATTTTCCGTCATGGCCTCGATTTATGCGGTGCTGACCTTAGGCTTGAATGTTCAATGGGGGTATAACGGCCACCTCGATTTCGGGGTGGCGGGCTTTTTTGCAGTGGGTGCATTCACGATGGCGCTCTTTGTTACTGCGCCACCCAGCGGGCTGATGGCTCAGTATGCGCAGCAGTTATTCGGTCTGCACTCGCCGTTCATTGTGGGTTTGATTGCGGCAGGCGTAATTTCTGGTGTGATCGGCTACCTCGTGGCGCTGCCAGTGCTGCCACTGCGTACGGACTTTTTGGCGATTGCCACCTTGGGGATTGCCGAGATCATCCGTCTTATCTTCCAGAATGAACGATGGCTCGCCAACGGTCCGCAGCCCCTGAGCGGGATTCCCCAACCCTTGTCGTGTGTATTTGAAAAGCCGGCTTGTGCCTGGATGCCCGATTCCGTTGCACAGGCAATCGGCCTTATGCCGCCCAGGGACTATGGCTATTTATATCTGGTCATTGTCGTCGTGACGCTGGCGATCGTCTATATCGTATTAGAGACGGCAGTGCGCTCCCCGTGGGGTCGAGCGCTCAGGGCTGTGCGCGATGAGGAATCCTCGGCGGCGATGAACGGCAAGCATGTCAGGTCATTGCGTGTGCAGTCCTTTGTACTGGGAGCGGTTGTGATTGGTGTGGGCGGCGCCTTGTATGCCCCGTATATGGTGACGATTGACTACAGCCATTTTGAACCGCTATTTGGTACCTTTATTGTGTGGGTCATGCTTATGCTGGGTGGTAGTGGCAATAATCGTGGCGCCATCCTGGGTGCCTTCGTTATCTGGGGCGTGTGGAGTGGCACGGGGTTTGTAACTGACAGCTTGCAGTCCTCGCTTGCGACGATTGCGCCCGAGATCGCGTCACGTACGGCGTTCTTGCGCTGGACCTTTGTGGGGATGCTGTTGGTTGGGATCGTTTTGTTCAGGCCTCAAGGCATCCTCAAAGAAGAAAAAACCGTATCGGGATTCCTTAAACGCTCTCGTCTCCAGGCGCATCGCAAATAAGGCGACCGCCTGTGCGGCGGTCGTCGGGTGGGGCAGTCGCCCGGTACTCGGCAAACAAGTACTCGGGGAAAGCTACTCTTTGGGGATGGATGCCGCAGCGCGCATCTGGACGGTCTCGATTTTGTCACCCGAGAATTTCCAGATATTGATGGGGGTGATGACTTCGCCATCTTTATCAAAGTCACCAGGCCCTGCTGCGCCGGTGTAGTTGATCTTTTTTCCTTCCTTGATCATTTTGAGCATGTCGACGACGCGTGCCTGATCGCCCCCATCGATTTCGGGGCCATCAGGGTTCGAGACGATGCGCAACTGATCGCGCAAGGTCGCACCAGTGATCTTGGAGGCATCCGTTGCGCCATTGGCGATGACCTTGGCCAAGGCAAGTCCAATCACCATCGCTGCATCGTAGGCTGAGGCAGTGAACGGCGGGATAGAGGTGTATTTGAAGTCCGCCATGAACTGTTTGGCAAAGTCCTTATAGGCCGGTGTCGTTGTGTCCTCGCCGGGTGCGGTGCCGTACTTGCCATCCAGACTTTGGGCGCCGACTGCCTGCAAGAGCTGTTCGGATGCGTTGCCGTCGGTGAATTCCCAGCTGGTGAAATCAAAGATGTCTCGTGATTCCTTAATAAAGACAATCGAGTGCGATGGATAACTGATGGCCATCAGTAGATCGGGTTTGTCTTTGAGTGCCTGAGAGAGCTCGGATTTATAGGTGGGCTGGACCTGTTCGGGGTGAGGAACCTGCGCGAGAACCTTGCCGCCGCGGTGCTCGAATGCCTTGGCAAAGGAGTTCGATAGCCCCTGACCATAGGGGTTGTTGATATAGATGGTTGAGACGGTCTTGAACTTGTACTCAGGAAAGATCTCGCCGTTGACCAACTGGGCAGCGACGATGCCTTGTAGGGCATCGGAGGCGGTTGTGCGAAAGAGCAGGTCGGCAGTCGCATCCGCAGGCAACACGGTAATCAGAGGTGAAGTCGCGCCGTTGGCGATCTGCAAAACACCTGACGGGATGGCCACAGAAGTGGCGACTGCAACCGTCACCCCACTTGACCAGCCGCCGACAATGGCCGGGACATGGTTGGTGTCAATCATCTGGCGTGCCGCCTGGACACCAACGGTCGGGACGGTCGTGGTATCAACCGTGATGTGTTTATCGATGATCGGGCCGCCAAAGACCTGGGTGGCTGCTGTATTGATCTGGTTGATAGCGAGTTGAACCGCGTCGCGGTAATAAGGTCCGAATTCCGCTGCGGAGCCGGTCATGGGTGCAATTTGGCCAATATTAATGGCGGGTGGCTTACCTGCCGCGTAAGCCTTGCTTAAGGGTAATGCACTATTAAGTATGATGACGCCCCCTGCGACGCTGGCGGACAGCAGGAACTGGCGGCGGCTCTCGGGGTGGGGGATGTGTTTTGCCATAGTGGTCTCCTTGTGGTGGACTGATCTGGTGCTCAGGCAACACATAAGGCTCGGATGCATTCGAGTCTGACGCGGTCTGTTTTTCTGTGACGCAACTCCGTTTTGCATTTGCAGATTTCATTACAGCCAGCTTGAACTCTTATGTCAAGACGCTGAAGAAAATTCTGCTTACCTTTGCATCTTCGGGCCATCTGTTCATAAGTGACATGCAGTTCATGTCTCAATTTCTTGATTTCTTTGAACATTTCATTCGGGCTGCTTCGATGATGTATCGCTAAGTACTTGTTGTGCTTGAAAAAATTGCAATTTATAGCTTGACCGGCCTAACTCCTTATCGTAGAGTGGGTCAAAGTAGGATTAAGTGTAAAAAAGTGGGAGGAATGCCTCGTGTTTCAAGGAAGCAGCGCGCTGACGTTGGATGCCAAAGGACGGATGTCGATTCCGGCCCGGTATCGCGACGAGCTCGTCTCCGAGGAACAGGGACGTCTGACCCTTACACGCCATCCTGATGGCTGTCTGATGATTTACCCGCGCCGCGCTTGGGAGCAAAAACGTATTCAGATTGCCGACCTCCCTATGAATGCGCGTGCCTTGCAACGTCTGTTGCTCGGTAGCGCACAAGACGTCGAGATGGATGGGGCGGGGCGGATTCTCGTGGCCCCGGAGTTACGGTCGGCGGCAAGCCTGACGCGTGATGTGATGTTACTCGGTGTTGGAACACACTTTGAATTGTGGGATAGCGCCGAATGGGCGCGCCGCGATATCGAAGATATGGAAAAACTCGATCCAGCGGTTCTGGAAAAGATCTCTTTTTGAACCTGCCATGGCGTTTGTACATCGAACCGTTCTGCTCGAACCGGCCATTGATGCGTTACTGAATCCGGATTTTGGGCGTAAATATCCAGCCGTAAC
Source organism: Alcaligenaceae bacterium CGII-47 (assembly GCA_019166125.1). Taxonomy (GTDB): domain Bacteria; phylum Pseudomonadota; class Gammaproteobacteria; order Burkholderiales; family Burkholderiaceae_B; genus Castellaniella. The sequence goes on along the minus strand of JAHTBO010000007.1, from coordinate 183,946 downwards.
CGTCTCGCCTGGTGAGCAGTCTCGACGCCGTGGCATCTATGTCGACGGGACCTTTGGTCGAGGTGGGCATAGCCGACGTCTGTTGCAGGAGCTGGAGTCCGAGGGGCGCTTAATCGTTTTTGACAAGGATCCCCAGGCGATTGAGGCGGCAATGGTGTTGCAAGGTACCGATGCGCGTGTGCAGGTTGTGCATGATGGATTTGCGTCGATGGCGAGCCATCTCTTGGCAATGGGTATTGACCAGGTTGATGGCGTGTTGCTCGACTTAGGGGTGTCGTCGCCGCAGATTGATGATGCTGATAGAGGGTTTTCGTTTATGCGCGCGGGTCCCCTGGACATGCGTATGGACACGAGTCGTGGTTTGACCGCTGCCCAGTGGCTGGCGCAAGCCAGTGTTGAAGAGTTAAAGGAGGTCATTGAGAGATATGGCGAAGAACGGTTTGCTTTCAAGATTGCAAAGACGATTGTTGCGGGCCGCGAATCCCGACCGCTCAACACTACGCTCGAATTGGCCGAGCTCGTCGCCAGCGTCGTCAGGACGCGCGAAAAGGGCCAGCACCCGGCGACACGGACGTTTCAAGCTATACGGATTTACCTCAATGAAGAGCTCCAGGAACTCGCACGCGCCCTCCCGGCAATTTTAGGGATGCTGCGTACGGGGGGTCGCCTCGCGGTGATCAGCTTTCACTCTCTTGAGGACCGCATGGTCAAACAATGCCTGGCTGCTGCGGCGCGGCCAGGCCAGGCGCAGGCGCGTTTGCCGATCATGGAAAAGGATATGCCCAAACCCTTTGTGAGGGTGCTAGGGCGAGTTTTGCCTGACCAGACCGAGGTTCGCGATAACGTGCGGGCGCGCTCGGCGGTGCTTAGGGTGGCTGAGCGCACCGATGAGCCACTCACCGAAGCGCGTGCTGCCTTGCTGGTAAATACCTCCGTGTTGGTTGGGGAGACGGGGCGCGCCAAGGTCGGGAGGGGTGGCTGATGGTGAGGCTGGTCGTCCTGTTTGCGGTGTTACTCATGCTCTCCGCGATTTCACTGGTTACGGCCAGGTTTCAGTCTCGGGCGTTGTTTGTGACTTCTGAGCACTTGTCCGCGCAGGCCTATGAGCTCGATACAGAGTGGCGACGTCTACAGTTGGATCGAGCTGAATTGGCGCGTAACGCCCGGGTGGATCAGGTCGCGCGCAACGAGTTGAATCTGGCGCCGCCCACGCCCAACCGGACCGTGTATGTGCAGGGAGAGCGCTTGAGTGCCTCGACAACGACGCCTGCGACCGGAGAGCAGCCATGAAACGTTTTGGCTTTCATGACACGCCCGTGCTCAGCCACCGTAAGAATTTCTGGCGTGCCCGTCTGGTGCTGGTCCTGTTAATGGTTGGCTTTATGGCGCTCGTCGCCAAGGCGCTGTATTTGCAGGTGTTATCCAACGAGTTTTTACAACGTCAGGGTGAACGCCGCTATGAGCGCACGCTGGTGTTGCCGGCGACGCGGGGTAAGATATTTGACCGTAGCGGCGCTGTGGTGCTCGCCTCAAGCGTGCCGGTGCGGGCGATCTGGGCCATACCTGAGGATTTCAACAAGGCCAGTGATGCCCAGGTGAAGCAACTGGCGGATCTGCTGAAGATGAGCCCAGGTGATATCCGCCAGCGCACCGTGGATGAGGAAAAATCCTTTGTTTATATCCAACGACAGGTGCCGGTGGATGTGGCGGAGTCAATCAAAAAATTCAAGATCCCGGGTATTCAACAGCAAGTCGAGACACGGCGCTTTTACCCCGAAGGCGAAGTGATGGCCCACGTCGTGGGCTTTACCAATATCGAGGACCGTGGCATTGAGGGGGTCGAACTGGCCTTCAATGACCTTTTGTCTGGACAGCCTGGTTCACGGCGTGTCATCAAGGACAGGCTGGGGCGCGTCGTTGAGGATGTACAGGCGGTGGTGCCGCCTGTGGATGGTCGAAACCTTTATTTGTCTATCGACTCAGGCATTCAGTTCGACACCTATGCTGCACTCAAAGCAGCCCTTAAGGAACATGAGGCCCGCGCTGGGGCAGCTATCGTCCTTGATGCTCAGACCGGAGAGGTATTGGCCATGGTCAATCTGCCTTCCTACGATCCGAACGATAACGCTCAACGCACAGGGCAGGCTTTGCGCAATCGGGTCATGACGGATACCTTTGAGCCGGGCTCGATCATGAAGCCGTTCACGGCATCGCTTGCGCTGGACAATAAAAAAATCACCCCCAAGACCTTGTTTGATACGGGCAAGGGTCGATATCGCTATCAGGGTGCCCTGATCTCTGACGTCGGCCATTACGGTGTGCTCAACGTAGCGGGGATCATTCAGCATTCGAGCAATGTGGGCATGACCATGATCTCTGAATTGCTGGACTCAAAGGAGATGTGGACCAAGTTCTCCGAGTTGGGCTTTGGTCGTGTGCCGCATACGGATTTTCCGGGTATGGCTGCGGGCCGTCTGCGGCCTTGGCAGCGCTGGCGCCCGATTGAGCGGGCCACCATGGCCTATGGGTATGGCCTGTCGGTGTCACTGCTTCAGGTCGCGCACGCTTATACCGCTTTTGCGCGCAATGGAGATATGGTGTCGATGTCCTTATTGAGGCGTGAGGGCAAGCCCACCAGTGTGCAGGTGTACTCGCCTGAGGTGACGAAATTGATGCGTGCAATGCTGACTGCTGCTGCAGGCCCCGATGGTGCTCGCCTGGCGCAGGTGCAGGGTTACTCGGTGGCAGGCAAGAGCGGGACGGCACGCAAGATCGTCAACGGGCAATACAGCAAGACCAAATATCGCGGATCGTTCGTGGGCTTTGCACCGGCGGTTAATCCACGTATTGTCGTGGCGGTGTCCATCGATGAGCCGAGCCGGGATGGCTATTATGGTGGGCGCGTTGCTGCGCCTGTGTTCTCTGACATCGTGGCCAGCAGCTTGCGCCGGCTGGGTATCCAGCCCGATGCACCTGTGGAGTCATTACTTGCGGCAGCCCATCAGGGGGCGACTGAATGATGACAATCGTAGACCTTCTCGCCTGGCTGGATGCGCGTGTTTCGCGCGCGTCGGATTTATGTCTGGATTCGCGTCAGATCCGTCCGGGTGATGTGTTTTTTGCCTGTCCTGGCATTGCAAGCGACGGTCGCCACTATATCGGGCAGGCGCTCGCACGAGGTGCCGCAGCAATTGTCGTCCAGGCGGGGGATGCCGCCCTCGTGCACAATGATGCGCCTGTGCTGGAGGTCGAGGGCTTGTCTGGCTTGCTCGGCGAGCTGGCTCATCAATGGTATGGCCGTCCGTCTGACGCGTTGACCGTCATTGCTGTAACAGGCACCAATGGCAAGACAACGACTGTGCAGTGGATGGCAGCGGCAATGAATAGCGAGGGGGTGCCCTGCGGCACCATCGGCACGCTGGGCGTGACGCTGGCCGACGGCACTAATCTGGGCGGCGCACTCACTACGCCAGATGTGCTGAGCATGCATCGTGCGTTGGCGGCAATTGTACGCGCAGGGGGGGTGGCGGCCACGATCGAAGCCTCGTCAATTGGTATTGAGCAGGGGCGGCTCGAGGGGGTGCGTATTCAGGTGGCGGGCTTTACGAACCTGACACGTGACCATCTGGACTATCACGGGACGATTGAGCGTTACAAGCAGGCCAAATTCGCGCTCTTTGCTCAGTTCGGCTTACGTAGCGCCGTCATCAATGCGGATGATGCCGCCGGTGCGGAATTGCTCGGGCACCACGACACGGTGCATCGCGTGGGCTACTCGTTGCGTATGGGCGAGAGCGCCGCAATTCGGGCAGAGGATATTCAGGCGGGGACCCAGGGACTGGTCTTTAATCTGGCGACCCCCCAAGGCTCGGCACAGATTCTTACCCATTTGTTGGGTGAACACAATATTGCCAATTTATTGCTGGTGGCTGGCGTACTGCGCGAACTGGGCTGGGGGCTGACGCGAATTGCACGGTCCCTGGGGGCCTTGCATGCTGTGCCAGGACGCTTGCAGCGTGTCGAGGCGTTGGGCGGCGCGAGTAGTGCCCGGCCACAGGCCATGGTGATCGTGGATTATGCCCATACGCCTGATGCGCTGGAGCGTGCGCTGAGTGCTTTGCGCAGCGTGGCGCAGGTGCGCGGCGGTCGTCTGTTGTGCGTGTTCGGCTGTGGGGGCGACCGGGATCACGGCAAGCGCCCTTTAATGGGCGAGATCGCTGCACGATTGGCGGATCAGGTGCTGCTCACCACAGATAATCCGCGTAGCGAGTCGCCTGATGCCATTGTGGCGGATATTGTCTCGGGTATGCCCGCACCCGTAAGTGTTGAGCAGGACCGCGCCCGGGCCATTCTATCAACTGTCTGGCGCGCCGATGATAAGGATGTCGTGTTGCTGGCCGGCAAGGGACATGAGACCTACCAGGAAATCAACGGGGTGCGCAGTCCCTTCGATGATCGCCAGTGGGCGGGGTTTGCGCTGACCTGGGAGCGCGGCTATCGCATATCGACTGATTCACGCTCGATCCAGGCCGCAGAGATATTCCTGGCGTTGGAGGGCGAGCATTTTGATGGTCATGCCTATCTGTCGGCCGTCCAGGAGGCGGGCGCCAGTGCCGCAATTGTGGCGCGGCGGGACGAGGCTGTGTCCATCCCACAATTCTTGCTCGGAGACACCCAGGCTGCGTTGACTCGGATTGCTTCGGTGTGGCGCGAGATGTTTGCGCTGCCTGTGGTGGCGGTGACGGGCAGTAATGGCAAGACCACAACCAAGGAGATGATCTCTGCGATTCTTGCCGCCTGGTTAGGTGAGGCGCATCGGCTTGCGTCCCAGGGCAACTTCAATAATGCGATTGGTGTTCCCCTATCCGTGCTGCGTTTGCAGCGTGACCATCGTGCCGCTGTATTTGAGCTGGGTATGAACCATCCCGGTGAAATTGCCGTGCTGGCGGCGATCGCCGCGCCCACCGTGGCCTTGGTTAATAATGCTCAGCGCGAGCATCAGGAGTTTATGCGTACAGTCGAGGCAGTCGCTCTGGAGAACGGTGCGGTCATCGCAGCCTTGCCTGCCTCAGGCATTGCGGTGTTTCCGGGCGACGATACCTATACGCCGTTGTGGGCGCGCTTGGCTGGTTCGCACAAGACCTTGCGCTTTGGTTTTGATCCTGCATTTAATGTCCATGCACAGCATATCCGTGCCGAGACCACCCGTACGGAGTTCCACCTGTACGTTGAGGGCGAGTCGGTGGGGGTGACGCTTAATGCGCCAGGACGCCATAACCTTTGTAATGCTCTGGCGGCTGCTGCCAGTGCCCACGCCGCAGGCGCGCCGTTAGGTGCGATCGCACAGGGTCTGGCAGCTTTCCAACCTGTGGGCGGACGGATGCAACCCAAGCGTATGTCCGATGGCTTTCAGTTGATTGACGATAGCTACAACGCTAATCCTGATTCCGTGCGGGCGGCGATTGATGTGCTTGCAGGTCTGGATGGGCGTAAGGTTCTGGTGCTCGGGGATATGGGTGAGGTGGGTGAGCAAGGCCCGGCCATGCATGCAGAGGTCGGCGCGTATGCCGCAGAGCGTGGCGTTGATTATCTATTGACCCTGGGTGAGGCGTCACGCCACGCTGTGACTGCATTCGGTGAGCGTGCCACTGCCTTTGAGGCGCTGGATGTCTTGTTGCCCGCATTGCTTGCGCTGCGGCCAGGGCATGTGCTGGTCAAAGGTTCCCGCAGTATGCGTATGGAGCGGGTGGTTCACGCGCTGCAACTTGGTATGCAGCCTCACCACGACAAGGGGGTCAATCATGCTGCTTGAGCTGGCACGCTGGTTGTCCGATGAGCATTTCCGGGCGTTTGGTGTTGTTGAATACATCACGTTTCGCGCTTTGTTGGCTTGCGCTACGTCCCTGTTGATTGGCTTGGCTGCCGGGCCTTGGCTGATACGCAAGCTCACTGCGTTGAAGATCGGGCAGGCAGTGCGCAGCTACGGCCCAGAATCGCATATCCAGAAGAACGGGACGCCGACCATGGGGGGGGCGCTGATTCTTATCTCGATCGGTGTGAGTACGTTACTTTGGGCAGATTGGACCAATCGCTTTGTCTGGGTGGTGTTGCTCGTGACCTTCGGCTTTGGCTGGATCGGTTGGGCCGACGATTACCGCAAGGTTGTGAATCACGACCCAGAAGGCATGCCCGCACGCCAAAAATTCTTTTGGCAGGCCTTGATAGGTGCCGTGGCGGCGGTTTACCTCAGTTTTGCCGTTTCGGCTCCAGCCAATACACAACTGTGGCCGCTATTTCGCGACTGGGTACTGAGCGGATTCACCATGACGCTGCCCACGCGCGCAGATCTTATCGTGCCGTTTTTCAAGACGATCAGCTACCCATTAGGTGTTTTCGGGTTTGGGACCTTGACTTGGCTGGTCATCGTGGGTGCGAGTAATGCGGTGAATTTGACCGATGGGCTCGATGGCCTGGCCATTATGCCTACCGTCATGATCGGCAGCGCGCTGGGCATATTCGCCTATGTGGTGGGGCGGGTTGATTACTCTAAATATCTTTTGTTTCCCTATATCCCAGGGGCGTCGGAGTTAATGGTTCTGTGCGCCGCGATTGCCGGGGCGGGACTGGCCTTCCTCTGGTTCAACGCCTATCCGGCCCAGGTGTTCATGGGCGATGTGGGTGCGCTGGCCCTGGGCGGTGCGCTCGGGACGATTGCTGTGATCGTGCGCCAGGAAATTGTGTTTTTCATCATGGGCGGTGTGTTCGTGGTCGAGACGCTGTCGGTCATGTTGCAGGTGGGCTGGTTCAAGTACACCAAGCGACGCTATGGCCAGGGGCGTCGAATGTTTCGTATGGCACCCTTGCATCATCATTTTGAAGTGAGTGGTTGGAAGGAGACGCAGGTCGTGGTGCGTTTCTGGATTATCACCATGATGCTGGTGATGGTTGGACTATCGAGTCTGAAACTGCGATGAATCGTTTTGATTTTCCTTCTGTACGTCGCGACGGCCTGACTCTGATTTTGGGCTTGGGCGAGACCGGTGTGGCTGCAGCGCTGTGGTGTGCGCAGCACGGTGCCATGCTGCGTGTGCTGGATACACGCGACCATCCCGCAGGTCTGGATGCGCTGCGCGATATGCTCTCTGATGTCGAATATCGGTTTGGCAGTGATGTCATGACAGTCGATGCGCTAGAAGGTGTGCATACGATTGTGCTCAGCCCGGGGCTTTATCCCCGCGAGGCCCCCGTGGTGGGTTTTTTAGCCCAGGCGCATGAGTTGGGCATTGAGGTGCTGGGCGAGATCGAACTATTTGCGCGGGCTCTGGATGATATGAAGGGGCAGGGATACGCGCCAGCCGTATTAGCGATAACCGGCACGAATGGTAAGACAACGGTGACGGCCCTGACCCGGCGGTTGATTCAGGCAGCTGGCTTACAAGCGCGCGCCGCCGGCAATATCAGTCCGGCCGCTCTCGCCAGTCTGCGCCAGGCCCTGGTGGATGGCGATCTACCTGATGTCTGGGTGTTGGAGCTGTCAAGCTACCAGTTGGCAGCGACAAGTCGTCTTAAGCCCGATGCGGCAGTGGTCTTGAACCTTACGCAGGATCATCTGGATTGGCACGGGTCGATGGAGGCTTATGGCGCGGCCAAGGCCCGCGTGCTGCAAATGGCAAAAATTGCCATTGTCAATCGTGATGATGCGCTGGTCTGTGCCATGGTGCCGGATATCGATGGGATGGATGTGCGCAGCGTAGGCATGGATCGACCCGTACGGGTTGGTGATATGGGTCTGGATCTCCAAGGTGGCGTGAACTGGCTATCTGCTATGGAGGCAGATGAGGAACTTGTCCCGGACGCCAAGCCGCGCCGAGGATCAACACGCAATGCACCGACGCAACGCATGTCTGGCCGACTCAAAGCACTGATGCCTGTGGAAGCATTACATATTCGCGGCATGCATAACGCGGTGAATGGTCTGGCCGCGCTTGCACTTGGACGTTGTCTGGGCTTGGGTTGGGCGCCGATGCTGCACGCCCTGCGAGATTATCGCGGTGAGGCGCATCGTACCGAATTCATCATGAAAGTCGCTGGCGTTGACTTTGTCGACGATAGCAAAGGCACCAATGTTGGTGCGACGCTGGCAGCGATTCAGGGGCTGGGTTGCCCACAAGTTCTGATTGCAGGTGGTTTGGGTAAGGGGCAGGACTTTTCGCCTCTCGCGCCTGCGGTCAGGGCGCATGTCCGTACCGTTCTTTTGATTGGTCAGGATGCGGGAATTATCGAGCAGGCCTTGGCGCATACCGGTGTGCCCATCTTGCATTGTGCGACGCTTGAGGAGGCGGTTGCCCAGAGCCTGAACTACGCCCAGCCGGGTGACGCAGTCATGCTCTCGCCAGCCTGCGCGAGTATGGATATGTTTCGCAACTATGTGCACCGTAGTGCCTGCTTTGTCGCCGCCGTGCGCGAGCTGGCGAGTGATCGAGGGGAGGTGGCGTGAGCGTATTTGGCGAACTCACTTCCGGCGTCAATGCGGTGCGTCCAGGACGCACCACGATGCCCAGTGTGGATTTCGGTTTGATCATCGCAGTGAGCACCTTGGTGCTGTTTGGCCTGTTGATGGTGTATTCCGCATCCATCGCCTTGGCGGACGGTCCACGCTATGAGAGCTATGGCCGATTCTATTTTGTGGGCCGCCATGCGGTATTTATCTTCATTGGCTTATTGGTGGCGTTGTGTGCTGCAAGTATTCCGATGCGCGTCTGGCAAAAGCTTGCCGTGCCCTTGTTTTTGTTATGTGTGCTGCTGCTGTTTATCGTCCTGGTGCCAGGTCTTGGGCGCGAAGTAAACGGCGCACGTCGTTGGCTGCCACTGGGTCCGATCAATTTTCAGCCCTCTGAGCTCATGAAGGTTGCGGTGCTGCTGTATGCCGCCGATTATGCGGTGCGTAAGCAGGCCCATATGCAAAAGTTCAGGCGTGGCTTTTTGCCAATGGCTGCTGCGTTGGCGGTTGTCGGTCTTTTGCTGCTTATGGAACCAGACCTGGGCGCGTTCATGGTAATCGTGGCGATTGCAGTGGGCATATTGTTCATAGGCGGGATCAATGGCAAGCTTTTTTCCTTGCTTTTATCCATTATGCTCTTGAGCTTTTTAGCATTGATCTGGGCTTCACCCTGGCGCCGTGAGCGTCTGTTTGTCTACCTTGATCCCTGGAATCCGGATAACGCGTACGGCAGCGCCTACCAGCTCTCTCATTCCCTCATTGCGCTGGGGCGTGGCGAGTGGTTTGGTGTGGGCCTGGGGGCGAGCATTGAAAAGCTGCACTATCTGCCTGAGGCGCACACGGACTTTATCGTGGCGGTAATTGGCGAAGAGTTGGGGTTTGCTGGCCTGCTGTGCCTTGTGGGCATATTTGTTTATCTCGTGATGCGTGGCTTTGATATCGGGCGTCAGGCCATCGCTATGGAACGAATTTTTGATGGTCTGGTTGCTCAGGGTGTGGCGTTGTGGATGGGGGTGCAGGCATTTATCAATATGGGAGTTTGCCTGGGATTGTTGCCGACCAAGGGTCTGACCTTGCCGCTGGTGAGCTATGGCGGTTCAGGGATCGTGCTCAATCTGATGGCGATTGCCTTGTTGCTGCGGGTGGATTATGAAACGCGTCTTATGATGAGGGGGCGTCGGACATGAGCGAGCGCACAATCATCATTATGGCGGGGGGGACCGGTGGCCACATCATGCCCGGTCTGGCGGTGGCCCAGGTGCTGCGGGCGCGCGGTTGGCGCGTATTGTGGTTGGGGCATCCGGATCGCATGGAAGGCAGGTTGGTGCCAGAACATGGTTTCGAGCTGCTGCCATTACGTTTTTCCGGCGTGCGCGGCAAAGGGTTTCTTACCTTGCTCAAATTGCCGTTTACCTTGGCGCGGGCGTGTTTACAGGCCCGGCAAGTCTTGCGAGCAGTCAAACCGGATGTGGTGCTGGGCATGGGTGGATATGTTGCCTTCCCGGGCGGTGTAATGGCTCGCCTGGCGCGCATTCCGTTGCTTGTCCATGAGCAGAATGCGGTGGCTGGCACAGCGAATCGATATTTGGCTCGTCTGGCAACTGGCGTTTTGACTGGCTTTCCTGGCGCCTTGCCCAATGCCTTGATGGTCGGTAACCCTGTGCGAGAGTCGCTGCTGACGATCACGCCCGTTGCGCAGCGCTATGCCGCGCGCGAGGGCGTGCTGCGTGTATTGATCCTGGGCGGCAGCCTGGGGGCCGCTTTTCTGAACGATTTGATCCCTCAAGCACTGGCGCTATTGCCAGAGCCAGGGCGTCCACGAGTGCGCCACCAGACCGGCCGACAGCACTTGGAATCTGTGCGTGCGCGTTATGCCGAGGTGGGGCTTGAGGCTGATATCACGCCATTTATCGACGATATGGCCACTGCGTTCTCGGAGGCGGACATTGTGATTTGTCGCGCGGGTGCCATGACGGTGGCTGAGGTGGCGGCTGCAGGTGTGGCTGCCTTGTTTGTGCCGCTACCCCATGCCATTGACGACCACCAGAGCGCTAACGCCCGTTATCTATCGGATTGTGGCGGTGCCTGGCTAGTACAACAATCGACGCTAAGTCCCCAGTGGCTGGCGCAGTGGCTGGCACAACGAAACCGGGCCGAGCTGGCGGGGATTGCCCAGCATGCACGCGAGCATGCGAGCTTGAACGCAGCGCAGGTGATCGCCGATACCTGTGTCCATATGACTGAGGAACCGGCATGAAGCATCGCATCCAAAACATCCATTTTGTTGGAATTGGCGGCTCGGGGATGAGCGGTATCGCTGAGGTGTTGTTGAATTTAGGCTACGCCATCAGTGGTTCTGACATCCAGGAAACTGCGGTGACGCGGCGCCTGGCAGCACTGGGTGCGCGGATCTGCGTTGGTCATCGTGCAGAGAATATCCAGGGTGCCGGTGCGATCGTGACCTCCACCGCCATCCATGGCGATAATCCAGAGGTGTTGGCTGCACGCGCGGCCCGTATCCCGGTGGTACCACGCGCCCTGATGTTGGCCGAGTTAATGCGTCTGAAGCGTGGCATCGCTGTGGCTGGAACGCACGGCAAGACCACCACGACCAGCCTGGTGGCGAGTGTGTTGGCTGCAGGCGGCCTGGATCCGACCTTTGTGATCGGTGGTCGTTTGAATTCAGCCGCTGCCAATGCGCGTTTGGGGCATGGCGACTATATCGTGGTCGAGGCGGATGAGTCGGATGCCTCATTTCTGAATCTGCTGCCTGTGATGGCAATCATCACCAATATCGATGTGGATCACATGGATACGTATGGCCATGACGTCGCCCGCCTAAAGAGCGCATTTGTGGAGTTCACCCAGCGCCTGCCCTTCTACGGCAGTGCAATTCTGTGCCAGGATGACCAAAATGTATGCGAGATCATCCCCTTTGTTTCGCGGCCTGTAACGACCTACGGGATTGACTCTGATGCGCAGGTGCGCGCCTCCAATGTGCGCCCGGATGGGGTCCATATGTTGTTTGATGTCAGTCGCAAGGGCGCGTACGGCGCGCTGCCCGAGTTGTCGGTGCGGCTGAACCTTCCCGGTCGCCATAACGTGCTCAATGCCTTGGCGACGATTGCCGTAGCGACCGAGCTAGGGGTCCCCGATGAGGCCATCTGCGAGGCTTTGGCGAATTTCCGCGGCGTCGGCCGGCGGTTTACCCAAGTGGGGGACTTTCCGGTCTCGGCGCAGCGCGGTTGCGGCAACTACACGGTTATTGATGATTACGGCCACCACCCGGTGGAGATGGCCGCGACGCTGGCCGCCGCACGGGGCGCCTGGCCGGGTCGTCGCATTGTGCTGGCTTTTCAGCCCCATCGCTACACACGCACTCGTGATTGCTTCGAGGATTTTGTGCGCGTGCTCAGTTCCGCCGATGCGGTACTGCTCACCGAGGTGTACGCCGCTGGTGAGGCCCCGCTTATTGCTGCAGATGGGCGCGCGCTGGCGCGGGCACTGAGGGTGGCGGGAAAAATCGAGCCGGTATTCATCGAACAAGTCGGCGAAGTAGCCGCTGCGATTCAGGATTTCGCACAGGCTGATGACGTTGTCATCATCATGGGTGCAGGCTCTATAAGTCGTGTGCCCGCTCAACTGGAGGGCACACGATGAGTCAGTCTTTTGGTCGTGTCGGGGTGTTATACGGTGGTCAGTCAGCCGAGCGTGAGGTGTCTCTGATGTCTGGCGCCGGCGTGTGCGAAGCCTTGCGCAGCCAGGGTGTGGACGCCCATTTGTTCGATACGGGGCGCGGTAGCCTCGCACAACTGGCTGATGAAGGCTTCGATCGGGTGTTTATCGCGCTGCATGGTCGTTATGGTGAGGATGGCACCATGCAAGGTGCGCTGGAGTTGCTGGGCCTGCCCTATACGGGCAGTGGGCCGCTGGCGTCTTGCCTGGCGATGGACAAAATCACAAGCAAGCGAATTTGGGCGCAGCATGGTTTGCCTACGCCGCGCTTCAGAGTGCTCGATGCGCAGTCGGATTTGCGCGCGACGTCAGAAGCCTTGGGCCTGCCCTTGATTATCAAGCCGCCACACGAGGGCTCGACGCTGGGCGTGACGCGCGTTGATGCGTTCGCGCAGATGGCCCAAGCCTACCAATTCGCCGCGCGCTTTGATGATGTGGTGTTAGCCGAGCAGTTCATCAAGGGCCGGGAGTTGACGGTGCCGATATTGGGTAGCGGCAAGACAGCACGTGCGCTGCCGGTAATTGAGATCGTGGCGCCCAAGGGCAACTACGATTACGAGCATAAGTACCTCTCGAACGATACGCGCTATATCTGCCCGGCGGAGCTGGACGACGCCCTGAACTCACGCATTATGCAAATCAGCCTGCAGTCCTATCTCGCTTTGGGTTGCGAGGGCTGGGGTCGTGCGGATTTTATGTTGGACCATGAGGGCGAGCCCTGGTTACTGGAGATGAACACCTCGCCGGGTATGACGAGCCATTCTCTGGTGCCCATGGGGGCGGCTGCAATTGGAATGTCGTACGCCGACCTCTGTCTGGAAATTCTGTCGACAGCGCGATGCAAAGTGCGCCGCGCTGAGCGCGATGAGCGGAGCGCGTAGCCGTGTTTGCCGATCCGCGCCTCACGAATCTGATTGCCAATATGCTGGCCTTGCTGGCGGTGATGGCAATGATCGCGGGCGCACTTGCCTGGGTGATTGGTCGGCCCTACTTTGCCGTCGAGCGCATCGAAATTGCGTCGATGGTAGCGCCCAGCTTGCAGTACGTAACACCGGCGAACCTGAGCACCGCCTTGGCTGGCCAGGTGAGTGGTAATTTTTTCGCCATCGATCTGGATCAGGTGCGCGAACAGATCGAGGCGACGCCCTGGGTGCGTCACGCGAGCGTGCAGCGTGTCTGGCCCGATACCTTGCGGGTGCAAATTGAGGAGCAGCAACCCTTGGCGCTGTGGAATGAAAACCAGATGATCAATACCTGGGGTGAGGCCTTTAACGCCAATCAAGGTGAGCTGTCTGACGACTCACAACTGCCGCAGTTAAACGGCCCGCCTAATTCGGAACGTCTTGTGGTGCAGCGTTATGCCGAGATTGCACGTTGGTTTGCGCCGCTCCAGCTTAGAGTGCGTGAGGCGACGCTCAGTCCGCGTTATGCCTGGGAGGTGCAGTTATCCGATGGTGTGCGCCTGCATCTGGGCCGTGACCAGGCGGCGGATACGACCGATCCGCATGGACGCTCAGGCGCATTGCCTTTTGCCGCGCGCATCGAGCGTTTTGTGCAGGCGTGGCCAAAACTGTCCAAGCGACTTGGCACGCGCATGATCGCCAGCGCCGATCTGCGCTATCCGAACGGCTTTGCGATTTCGCTTGTTCCCGATAACCCTCTTACTACATCGAAACAATAACCATGACCCGTGACATCAAAGATCTGATCGTTGCACTCGATATTGGGACCAGCAAAGTTGCTGCTGTGGTCGCAGAAATCCTGCCGGGTAGGGGATTCGAGGTGCTTGGCCTGGGCCAACACGAGTCCGAAGGCATGCGCCGAGGTGTCGTGGTCAACATTGAATCGACTGTTAACTCTATTCAGCGGGCCCTCGAAGAGGCCGAGTTGATGGCCGACTGCAAGATCCGCGAGGTCTATACCGGAATAGCCGGCAGCCATATCACGAGTTTCAACTCTAGCGGCATGGTGGCGGTCAAAGACAAGGAAGTAACGGCGACGGACGTATCGCGCGTAATCGAGACGGCCAAGGCGGTCAATATACCCACCGATCAACAGGTGCTGCATGTATTGACCCAGGAGTTCATTGTCGACTCTCAGGAGGATATTCGTGAACCCATCGGTATGAGCGGCCTGCGCCTGGAGGTGCGCGTGCATATCGTCACCGGCTCGGTGAGCGCAGTGCAGAACATCGTCAAGTGTGTGCGCCGTTGCGGGTTAGAGGTCCAGGATCTCGTTTTACAACCACTGGCCTCTAGTCTGGCTTGTCTGACCACAGATGAAAAGGAGCTGGGTGTCGTGCTGGTCGATATTGGTGGTGGAACCACGGATATTGCGATTTATACAGGTGGCGCCATCCGCCATACCGCCGTGATCCCGATTGCGGGCGACCAGGTGACGAGTGATATCGCGGCGATGCTGCGCACGCCCACGCCTGATGCCGAGGAGATCAAGCTGCGTTACGGCATTTGCAAACAGGTACTCGTAAGCGCCGACGAAATGATCGAAGTGCCCGGCCTGGGCGATCGCCCCAACCGTAGCGTCAAGCGCCAGGCGTTGGGTGCGGTGATCGAGCCACGCATGGAGGAGCTGTTTGGCTTTGTGCAGCAGATTATTCGCGAGTCGGGCTACGAAGAGTTGCTGTCCTCTGGAGTGGTGCTTACAGGCGGGACTTCGCTTATGCCGGGGATGGTAGAGCTGGCTGAAGACGTATTTTTGAAACCGGTGCGTGTAGCGGTGCCGGTCTATGAGGGGAGTTTGTCCGACGTGATGCGCAATCCGCGCTTCTCGACGGTTATGGGCTTGTTGACCGAAGCGCGCATGCAGCGCGCACGCGGGCGCAAGGTGGCGCAGCAAAAGGGGACGGTCAAGTCCATTTTTGCGCGTATGAAAGAGTGGTTCATGAATTAAAGCCGTAAGGCTGGCGTGTGTAGTTCAGGGGAATTTACTCGTTTTTAGATATGTGAGGGAGTCAATCATGATGAATTTTGAAATGCTCGATACCAGTGTGAACGGCACCGTAATCAAGGTGGTCGGTGTGGGCGGGGCCGGCGGCAACGCTGTGTCTCATATGATTCGTTCCGGCGTGCTTGGCGTCGATTTTATTTGTGCAAATACCGATGGGCAGGCCTTGGCCACTAGCGAGGCACCCGTGCAGATTCGCTTGGGGCGCTCGGGTTTGGGGGCAGGGGCCAAGCCAGAGCAGGGTCGTGCGGCTGCGGAAACTGCGCGCGAAGAGATTCGCGCGGCGTTGACGGGTGCGCATATGGTTTTTGTGACGGCGGGAATGGGCGGGGGTACGGGTACGGGCGCTGGCCCTGTCGTAGCCGAAGTAGCCAAGGAGCTCGGCATTCTCACCGTAGGGGTTGTCACCAAGCCCTTTATGTTCGAGGGCAATAAGCGCATGAAAATGGCTGAGGACGGCATCAGCGAGTTGAGCAAGCACGTGCATTCCTTGATTGTGGTGCTTAATGAAAATCTCTATGACCTGATGGATGACGACGCCACCCAGGAAGACTGCTTTCAAGCAGCAGATGATGTGCTGCATAATGCCTGCGCCGGCATTGCGGAGATCATTAATGTCGAAGGCAATGTGAACGTCGACTTTGAGGACGTCAAGACCATCATGGGTGAGCAGGGCCAGGCCATGATGGGCACCTCGATCGCTGCGGGCGCCGATCGGGCGCGCGTTGCTGCCGAGCAGGCGATTGCTTGCCCTCTGCTTGAAGGCGTCGATTTGCATGGTGCGCGTGGAATGCTGGTCAATATCACGGCCAGCCGCACACTCAAGATGCGCGAGACACGAGAGATCATGGACACAATCCGAGGCTATGCTGCTGAGGACGCGACAGTGATCTTTGGTACGGCCTATGACGAGTCCATGGGTGAAAATCTGCGTGTCACGGTGGTGGCAACAGGGTTGGGGCGCTCGACCCGTCCCCAGTTGGTATCGAATAACGTCCATAACCAGCGCACTGGGACGGATAATATGCCCCTCGTTGGTAGCCATGATTTTGCTAATACTGATGTGCCGTCTGTGATTCGCAACCCACGCAGTAATGCCTCGGCCCAGGTGCGCGCCCTGGAGACCGCCGGCATGGATCACTTTGACATCCCGGCATTCCTGCGCAAGCAGGCAGACTGATCGACGATCCCTGTCTGGCAGTCTGGGATCTCACATATCGGTCAGAGCGGACCGACTGGCTGAACGCGCCTGAAACACGTCCCCTTTTCCCCTGAAGGGGGCGTGCGTTCCCGCTTGAGCAACCTTTGATGTTGATGTTTCAATCATAAATCCTAGTGATAACCCGGATAAATCGTTACAATGGGAACCGTTACCGCGATACAGCGGCGCAGTTGTGCTCGAAATTCATAGATTCTTACCATGCTCCGTCAACGCACGATACAAAAATCAATTTCAACCAAGGGTGTGGGCCTGCACTCTGGTCGCCGTGTCGAGATCACGTTGCGTCCTGCCGCACCGAATACCGGAATCGTATTCCATCGCATCGATTTGCCTGAGGTGGTGGATCTGCCTGCGCGTGCGGACGCGGTGGGCGATACGCGTATGGCGTCGGTCTTGCAGCAGGGTGATGTGCGTGTGTCTACCGTCGAGCATCTAATGTCCGCTCTGGCAGGCCTGGGCGTGGATAATCTGCATGTAGACCTGACCGCCGAAGAAGTCCCCATCATGGATGGGAGCGCAGGAACATTTGTATATCTGCTGCGTTCTGCAGGGCTAGAAGAGCAGGCGGCGCCCAAGCAGTTCATCCGTGTTCTGAAGTCTGTCGAGGTCCGTGAGGGTGAAGGCAGCAACCTGAAATGGGCTCGGCTCGAGCCCTATGATGGGTTCGCCTTGTCTTTTGCGATTGATTTTCAGCATCCGGCGATCGACTCAACCGCCAATTTCGCCGAGGTGGACTTTGCGCATGATTCTTATGTAAAGACCATTGCGCGTGCCCGAACCTTTGGCTTTGCCAGCGAGGTCGAGACCCTGCGCTCGATGGGGCTGGCGCGTGGTGGTAGTCTGGATAATGCGATCGTGATGGATGAGTATCGCGTGTTGAATAGCGATGGTCTGCGTTACGAGGACGAGTTTGTTAAGCACAAGATTCTGGATGCGATCGGGGATCTTTATCTTGCTGGCAAGCCACTGGTTGCGCGTTACGTCGCATGCAAATCGGGCCACGCCATGAACAATCAGTTGGTCAGAACCCTGCTCGCCCAGCAAGAGTGCTGGGAACTTATCAGTTATGAATCGCCGGCGGTGGCGCCCGCCGCGTTTACGCGTGAATGGCGTTTTGCCTAAATCAACGTTGGCGGTGGTGGCGCAGCAGACGCTCTAGTGCGTCGGCCAAGGGGCCAGGCTGTATATTTTCCCGTAACGCTGCAAAGGCCTGCAGGGCTTGAGCGTTCAGCGGCAGGGTTTCCCGCTGTGCTATCTTAGTCTCTGTATCGGGCATGCCTGCGTACACGCGCAGGATAATCTCATTGACGTTCCAGCCCTTATCGCGCATGTGCTTGAGTATCGTGGGCGCGACCTGGCGTAGGCGTGCCGCATGCGCGGCGCCGGGAACTGAAAGCGTTATGCGCTGTCTGTCTATCTGGGCGACCTTAATGCGTCGTGCCATGGCTAGAGGTAGCGCCTCGACAATCAGGGCTTCGGCAGCCATCAATTGCCTGGCTGTCTCTAGGACGCTGGCGCCATGCTGATCGGTGCCTAGCCACTCCAGGACCTGAGCGTTGCGCTCGGACCGTTTGGGGCGTGTGGTTTTGGCTGGGCGTTTCATAAGGATATTTTTTTGAATATTATGGCGACTAAGAAAACGGTGATTTCGGGCTTCTTCCATTCTAGCGTGCGCCGGGGGGCGGGCTTGGTTGGTGCGCTGATCCTGGCTGCGTTGGTGGGTGCCTGGGTGCAATCTGGCATTGCGCAGGCATCCCTGCCCAACACCGAGCAAGTTCTGGCATTCGATACACGGCTGGACCAGGAATCTGCCTTGATTCGCGATAGTGTCTCGGGCCTGGCAGGTAAGCTTGGGGAATTGCAGGCCCGTCTGATCGCCATGGATGCGGTGCGCCAACGAGTCGCTGAGGCGGCGGGATTGTCCTATACCGACCCAGAGATCATGCAGGATGTTGTGTGGGCAGATACCCAGGTCATGGATGATATCTCTGCGTCGATACCGCCGCGCGATACCGCTCAGGCACTGGGCCGTCAACTTGATGTTCTGCAGCAGCGTATTGCGATACAGGAGGACGCCTACGACATGGTGGATCTGGCCTTGTCCCGGCGGGCGGGCATACAGGCAAGTCTGCCTACCTACTCGCCTGTTGCTTATCCATATCTGAGCTCCTCATTTGGCTGGCGACGTAATCCGGTCACGGGGCGCCATAGCATGCATGATGGCTTGGATTATGCCGCGCCACAAGGTGCACCCATCCGGGCGGCCTCGGGCGGCATCGTTGAGCGAGCGGGGTATGTTAGCGGGTATGGTCGCATGGTCGAAATAGATCATGGAAACGGGATCCAGACCCGTTACGCGCATGCGTCGACGCTTACCGTCAAAGCCGGTGATTTGGTGCGTAAGGGGCAATTAATTGCCAAGGTGGGTTCCTCGGGGCGCTCGACGGGCTCGCATTTGCATTTTGAGGTCCGCATGGCTGGGTATCCCTTGGATCCGACGCTGTTTTTAGCCCCGCGTTTGCCCAATACGTCGGCGCCCCTGGTCGCTGCGGCGCTGCCCGATGCGGGTGGCCCCCAGCTGCGTTAAACTCTATCGTTTACTTGCGATTACCTGACAGGTAATCGTTCCTGCTCAATAGCCCGTGGTCTGGGTGCGTTCCTCGGTTCAGACCCCCATCGATGACACAATATGGTTTCCCTGTTCAAAAAAATCATTGGTAGCCGCAACGATCGTCTGCTCAAGCAATACCGAAAGCAGGTCGTGCAGATCAATGCGCTGGAGGCCGGCCTCGTCGCTTTGACTGATGACGAGTTGAAGGCCAAGACTGACGAATTCCGCCAGCGACACGCCGCTGGAAAATCGTTGAACTCGCTGCTCCCCGAGGCCTTTGCTGTCGTGCGCGAGGCGAGTAAGCGCGTCTTTGGGATGCGGCACTTCGATGTGCAGATGCTCGGCGCCATTGCCTTGCATAACGGCGAGATCGCCGAGATGCGTACCGGCGAGGGCAAGACGCTCATGGCGACGCTGGCGGTCTACCTGAATGCATTGTCGGGACAGGGCGTGCACGTAGTGACCGTAAACGATTATCTCGCCCGGCGTGATGCCGAGTGGATGGGGCGTCTGTATACCTATCTGGGCATGAGTGTGGGGGTTGTCGTGCCCCAGCAGGACAATGAGGAAAAGCGGGCCGCCTATCGGGCTGATATCACCTACGGTACAAATAACGAGTACGGCTTTGATTATCTGCGCGATAACATGGAGTATCGTGCAGAGGATCGTCGTCAGCGTGGCCTGTCCTTTGCGATTGTGGATGAGGTGGACTCGATCCTGATCGATGAGGCGCGTACACCTTTGATTATCTCGGGCCAGGCCGAGGACAATACTGAGCTCTACGTACGCATGAACGCGGTGCCGCCGCTGATGACGCGTATGACCGAGGAACCCAAGCCTCACGAGCCTGAGCCCGAGGGGGACTTCTGGGTCGACGAAAAGGCCCAACAAGTCCACCTGTCCGAGGCAGGGCAGATCAAGGCCGAACAGATCCTGATCGATATGAAAATTCTGCCCGAAGGGCAGTCGCTGTATGATCCGCGAAATATTTCCCTGATCCACCACCTGACCGTGGCGCTGCGTGCACACAACCTGTTTTTTCTGGATCAACAGTACGTTATTCAGGATGGCGAGGTCGTTATTGTTGACGAGTTCACGGGTCGCCTGATGGCGGGGCGCCGCTGGTCCGATGGCTTGCATCAGGCCGTAGAGGCCAAGGAAGGTGTAAAGATTCAAAACGAGAACCAGACGCTGGCCTCGATTACCTTCCAGAATTATTTCCGCATGTACGACAAGCTTGCGGGCATGACCGGTACAGCAGACACCGAGGCTTATGAGTTTCAGGAAATCTACTCGCTAGAAACTGTCATTATTCCCACTAACCGCCCCATGGCGCGGGATGATCAGAATGATCAGGTATTCAAGACGGATGCCGAAAAATATCAGGCTATTTTGGCGGATATTCAGGATTGTCATCGGCGCGGCCAGCCTGTGCTGGTGGGAACGACCAGTATCGAGAACTCCGAGCTATTGTCTGCTGGGCTAAAACGCGATGGCTTGCCTCACGAGGTGCTCAACGCCAAGCAACACGCTCGGGAAGCACAGATTGTGGCCGAGGCCGGTAAGCCAGGCCATATAACGATTGCTACGAACATGGCTGGTCGCGGTACGGATATTGTATTGGGGGGCAGTGTAGATCGTCAGATCGATCTGATTCGTGCTGATCCCAACCTGTCTGCCGAGGAAAAGGAAGCTCGGATTGATTCTGTACGCACCGAATGGGCGCCTGCCAATGAGGCGGTTAAAAAAGCGGGCGGCCTGCGCATCATTGGTACCGAGCGCCATGAGTCGCGACGAATCGACAATCAGTTGCGCGGCCGTGCGGGACGCCAGGGTGACCCGGGCTCCTCACGATTTTATCTGTCGCTCGAGGATTCGCTTATGCGGATCTTTGCTGGTGATCGGGTGCGCGCCATCATGGAGCGTCTGCGCCTGCCAGAGGGCGAACCCATCGAGGCACGTATGGTGTCGCGTTCGATCGAGTCCGCGCAGCGCAAGGTCGAGGCACGCAACTTCGATGTGCGCAAGCAGCTTCTGGAATACGACGACGTCGCCAATGATCAGCGCAAGGTTCTGTACGCACAGCGCAACGAAGTCCTGGAGGCGCAGTCTGTCGCCGATACCATGGCCAATCTGCGCGATGCCGAGATCACTTCGGTATTTCGTCGCTACGTGCCCGAAGAGACGATGGAGGAACAGTGGGATGTGCCAGGCTTGCAGTCTTCATTAGAGGCGGATTGGGGCATCATTTTGCCGCTCGTGGAAATGCTGGAAAAGGAACCTGATCTGACTGACGACGATTTGCTCGAGCGCGTCGTGGGTGAGGCCCGCAGTATCTACGAGGCCAAGGTTCAGTTGGTGGGCCTAGAAGGCTGGGCGCCCTTTGAGCGCTCCGTCCTATTACAGGCCCTGGATACGCATTGGCGTGCTCACCTGGCGTCTCTGGATCATTTGCGCCAGGGTATCCACTTGCGTGGTTATGCACAGGTGGATCCCAAACAAGCCTACAAGCGCGAAGCCTTCGTCCTGTTCTCCGATATGCTCGATCGCATCCGCAATGAGGCGGTACGTGTGCTGCTGACAGTGCGCATCCAGTCTGCTGAGCAGGTCGAGGTGGAGGCCCCAGAGGCGGCTGCGCTCGATAATGTGCGCTACCATCACGCTGATTATGATGCAGCGTTGCGTGGCGATGATCCAGGCCTGGACCAAGCGCCTGACACGCAGGCGATGCCCGTTGGTCAGGTGCCTAAGGTGGGCCGCAATGATGCGTGCCCGTGCGGCAGTGGTAAGAAATACAAGCACTGCCACGGCAAGCTTGCCTGATGATCCCGCGCCTACAACAAAAACACAGTCGCTAGGCCCAGGAACAAGAAGAACCCCAACGAGTCCGTGGCGAAGGTCAGTAGCACTGACGAGCCCACGGCGGGGTCCTTGCCGAATCGATCACGCAGCAAGGGGATCAGTACGCCCAGCGCCGCGCCAATCAGCATGTTGCCGATCATCGCCGCCATCATCACGAGCGCGATGGCCGCCGAGCCCGAAATCATCCAGGCAAAGGTGGCCGCCACCAGGCTGCCACAGGCACCTACCAAAAACGTGACATGCAGCTCGCGTTTGACCATTTGCCAGATATTGGCGCCAGTCACGCGGCCCGTCGCCATGGCACGAATAATCATGGTCATGGTCTGATTGCCGGAGTTGCCGCCGATGCCCGCGACGATCGACATGAGGAAGGCGAGGATGACGATATGGCTGACGGTTTCCTCAAAGCGCGAGGCGACAAAAGAGGCAATGGATGCGGTGCATAAATTGATCAGCAGCCAGGGAGCACGGTTGCGTAAGGCGTTGAGCACCGGTGCAAACATGTCCTCTTCCTGCAAGCCTGCCCGAGAGAATTCCTGTTCATGGGAGTCCTCCTGGATCACGTCCACGACCTCAGCGATGGTTACGCGACCTATGAGGCGGCCCTGATCATCCACGACGGGCGCCGAGACGAGGTCGTAGCGCTCAAACGCCCCGGCTGCATCAGCGTCCGAGTCCAATGGATTAAGGGATAGATAATCTGTGACCATCACATCCGCGACCAATGTCTCGGGTTCGCTCACGAGGATCTTGGATAGGTATAGGGCGCCTCGTAGACGATCATCCCGATCGACGATGAATATCTGGTCGGTATGATCCGGTAGTTCGTGTAGACGGCGCAAGTAGCGCAGCACCACCTCGAGGGTGATGTCTTCACGCACACGGACCATTTCAAAGTCCATAATTGCGCCGACGGTATCCTCTGGGTACCCCATCGCCTCGATCAACTGGGCGCGTTCGGCATCGGTCAAGCCCTTTTGTACTTCGGCAATTACCCCCGGTGGTAGATCAGGTGCCAGGTCAGCAATCTCGTCGGCATCCATGGTCCCGGTCGCGGCGACCAGGTCCTCGTGATCCATGGTCTCAATCAGGGACTCGCGGACCCAGTCCTCGACCTCCAGCAGGATATCGGCATCGTGCTCGGCATCGACAAGTTGCCAGACTGCCTGGCGTTTCAGGACGGGCAGGGATTCGAGAATAAAGGCGATATCCGCAGGGTGCAGGATGCTGATGATCGCCTTGATCTCGTCTTCGTGCTGGCGTTGCAGCATCCCTTCGAGCAGATTGGAGCCGTCCTCGTCTTCTTGTTGGCGTTGAGCCAGGGCGTCGACGACTTCCTGGCGTTTGAGAATAGCCTGCAGTTCCTGAAGCGCCAGTTGCGCATCCTCGGGATCGAGGCGGCGCGGGATAATGATGGCGGTGTTCTCGGACCTGTCTTGGGTGTCCAGCATAGGCAGGCCTCGCGTCAGAGGAGGGGAAGGGGGCGGCTGTGTCGCTGCTCGTCGGTTGCTACGTAGGTCAACGTGGCTTCGGTGACCTTGACGATCTCGGAGCGTAGCGGCTGACGTTCGGCGTAGACCTCAACGGCGACGGTAACGGATGTCCTGCCGGTGTGTGTCACCTCTGCATAAAAGCTTAGCAGATCACCCACAAAAACAGGTTGCTTGAAGGTGAATGCATTGACCGCTACCGTGGCGACCCGGCCTGCGGCGCGTCGGGCAGCGGGAATCGAGGCGGCGATATCGACTTGGGACATGATCCAGCCGCCAAAGACGTCGCCGTGGATGTTGGCATCGGCCGGCATGGGCATGACACGTAGGACGGCATGGCGTTCGATCGGAGGCAGAACAGTCGTGTGGTCGGTGGTCATGAAAGCCTCCCGGGGCAACCGAACGAATCGGCATAAGGTTTAATGGTATGGCTGCGATCGTGCAGCGTAGCGGCTATTTTAGTAGTAAGCGAATGAGGCGCTGAGCGCCCTTCGCGTCAGCCTGGCTGGCTATGCGCGCTTGCGAGCCAGCGGCGGGCAAGCTCAACCCAATAAGCCGTACCTAGCGGGATGATCTCATCGTTGAAATCATAGCTGCTATTGTGCAGCGTACACGGGCCGGCGCCATGTCCAACGCTGCGATGATCGCCCTCGCCGTTGCCGATCCAGACATAACAACCAGGGAGTGCCTGGAGCATAAACGAAAAATCTTCTGCGCCCATTGAGGGCTGGACCTGATCATTGACGTGTTGCGGGCCGACCAGATCACGCATGACTGCCGCGCACAGCTCAGTCTGGGCGGCGTGATTGATGGTTGCCGGGTAGCGACGATCAAAATTGAATGTCGTGGTGCAACGCTGGGCGCGTCCCAGATGCTCGGTGATCTCTCGCATGCGCGCCTCGATCAGATCCAGCGCTTCGGTAGAAAAGGTGCGCACGGTACCGCGCAGCGTCGCCTGATCGGGGATAACGTTGTCGGCCGAGCCGGCGTGGATTTGGGTCACGCTGATAACGGCTGGGTCAAGCGGGTCCAGCTCGCGAGTGAGGATGGTCTGGTAGCTCTGGGCGAGTTGCACGGCTGCCATAACGGGGTCTATGCCTAGATGCGGCATGGCGCCGTGCGCGCCGCGCCCGTCGACACGAATCTCAAAGGTGCTGCTGGAGGCCATAATAGGCCCTGCCGTCAGGCCGAATGATCCGACGGGCATGCCGGGCCAGTTATGCATGCCAAACACTGCCTGCATGGGAAACTGTTCGAATAGACCGTCCTCGATCATCTGCCGGGCACCGCCTAGACCCTCTTCGGCAGGCTGAAATATGACATAAACGGTGCCAGCAAAATCGCGGTGCTCGGCCAGGTAACGGGCTGCAGCAAGCAGCATCGTGGTGTGTCCATCGTGGCCACAGGCATGCATGGTGCCCGGATTGCGGCTGGCATGCTCAAAGGTATTGCTCTCGTTCATGGGCAAGGCATCCATGTCGGCACGTAGCCCCAGGGCGGCGCCCGTCTCGTGTCCGTGGATAATGCCCACCACGCCCGTCACACCTAGGCCTCGGTGTATCTCGATACCCCAGTCCGTTAAGGATTGGGCGACAGTGTCAGCGGTACGG
The DNA here is from genome assembly GCA_019166125.1 of Alcaligenaceae bacterium CGII-47. Taxonomy (GTDB): domain Bacteria; phylum Pseudomonadota; class Gammaproteobacteria; order Burkholderiales; family Burkholderiaceae_B; genus Castellaniella. Next base: position 158,952 of record JAHTBO010000007.1, on the reverse strand, counting down.
ATTTCCTCGAAAGCGAGCTCTGGCCATGCATGGATGGCCCGTCTGATGGCAGTGAACTCGGATAACCATGGGTTGAAGGCGTCGATTGTTTTCATAGGTGGGTGGCAATCAAGGTGTCCAGCGCTGTGGCGATGTGGGCGTTGGCGGCGTAGACATCGCCGCCGATGGGCCAGGGCTGACGGTGGTGAATATCCTCGCAGACCCCGCCAGCCGCCCGCACCAGCAGCGTGCCTGCGGCGACGTCCCAAGGGGACAGGCCCATCTCCCAATAGCCATCGTAGCGTCCACAGGCCGTCCAGGCGAGGTCCAGAGCGGCTGAGCCCATGCGACGCACACCACGCGTGGTGGCAATCGCCTCGTGCAACGCAGGCATATATTGTTGTTCAAAGGAAAAATCGCGAAATGGGAATCCTGTTGCGAGTACAGCGTCGGCGAGAGACCGTACGGCTGAGCATTGAACGCGTCGGCCATTTAACCAGGTACCGATCCCGTGCAACGCCGAGAATAGCTCCTGACGGCTGGGGTCGTAGATGACGCCAATTAAAGGCGTATCCTGAACAAGAGCGTGTCCGCTGTCCAGGACGCAGCCAGCGTGGCCGATCAATGCGATAGATACCGCATAATGCGGGATGCCGCTTAGAAAATTTGTGGTGCCATCCAGGGGATCGATATACCACGTTGCGTGTTCGCCGCGCGTCCCGCCGGACTCTTCTGCGATAATACCAATGTCGGGTGTGCGCGTATGGAGCACCTCGATGATGGCCTGTTCGGCATCACGGTCGGCCTGCGAGACCAGATCATTGCGTGCCTTGTGGTCAATCACCAGATCAGTGTGATTCACTGCGTGTGCCTGTAAAATACCGGCAGCGCAGTGCGCAGCTGTTACGGCAGCGTCCAGGCATTCAACAGATAAAAAGTGATTGGCTTGCATCGTCGTGGGGTCCGTGTTCGGCATTAAAGCCATGGGCGATGAGTCCCCATGGCATCCATCCATTGTACGTGAGCACCCAACGAGTGGCGTATGTCAGGAAGTTATGAGTCGCTACACCCCGCCGTGCTTGAGTACGACAAGCGTGGCGTGCCTCGTAGTGCGCAATATGAGGATATTTATCACAGCGCTTCGGGTGCGCTGGGACAAGCAAGGCATGTGTTTTTGGGGGGTAATGGCTTGCCTGCCCGGTGGCATCGTCAATCAGTGTTCACAATTTGTGAGACGGGTTTTGGTTTGGGGCAGAACTTCCTCGCCACCTGGCAGGCATGGCGTGAGGATCCACACCGATGCCGCAGGCTCCATTATTTGGCTTTTGAAGCACACCCCTTTACTGCGTCGGACCTGGTGGCGGCACTATTGCCGTGCCTTCCCGGCTCACACCAAGGGTTAGCCCGGTCCTTGTGCGAGGCCTGGCCCCCATTGCTGCCGGGGATGCACAGGCTGGAGTTCGAGGGCGGATCTTTGACTTTGACGCTGGCATTTGGCCGCATTTCCCGCTTGGCGCATCAGGTGCAGGCACGGGTGGATGCCTTTTTCCTGGACGGGTTTGCGCCGCAGCGTAATCCTGAAATGTGGTCAGCGAGTGTGTTTGGGCAGTTGCGTCGACTGGCCCGTGTCGGCGCGACAGCAGCAACGTGGTGTAGTGCAGGCCAAGTGCGCCGTGACCTGCAGAACGCGGGGTTTCTGGTGAGCAAGGCGCCCGGTTTCGCGCATAAACGTGACATGACGATTGCGCGCTTGCGTCCCGGACTGGGGAGGACGGATGCTTTGCCTGCCTCAGAGCGGGTAGCGGTGATTGGTGGCGGTCTGGCGGGCGCCGGAATTGCCCAGGCCTTGGCGCTTAGAGGCCGAGCGGTACAGGTCTACGATCCGGCTTTTCGACTCGGCCTGAGCAGCAGCCATACAGGGCATTTGGCCGCTGCGCTGGTGCCTGGCCTGACGGTGGATGATGATACCCGTTCGCGCCTGAGCCGGGTGGGCCTTGGCCGTGCCCTGGCGCGTTGGTCGTCGCTGGGTGGCGCTGCGCAGCCCGAGAATTGTGGCGCGCTGGTCTGTGCGGTGACCGCAAATGAGGCGCACGCCCAGCAGCATGCCTTGGCGAACCTGGATTTCCCTGTGGATTGGGTTCGGTGGCTGGATGCGCCCCAAGCCAGTGCGCGTGCGGGCGTGGCGGTGCGCTATGGTGGTTTGTGGTTTTCCCAGGCGCTTAGAGTCCGGCCAGATGCCCTGCTGGGCGCGATTTTTACCTTGCCTGGAGTCCGAACGCTAGCACAGCAGATAAATGGCCTGGAGCGGCTTGCAGAGGGTGGCTGGCGTCTCTATGGTGCATGCGGCCAGGCATGTGGCGAGGCGGATCAGGTGGTCTTTGCCAATGCCTACGAGGCGAAGCGCCTGCTGGCTACGCTTGGTCCCCAGGATGCCTGGCCTAAGCTCAGTGGTATGACGCGTCTGGCGGGCCAGATCAGCTATTTTCCGGTTTGCGAGACAGGGGCGCAGGCCCAACACTGTATCCTATCAGGCAAAGGATACAGTTTGCCGCCACGGGATGGGGTGGGCGTGACCGGGAGCACATACTGTCTGGACGACTGTATGGTGAGCGCGGCCGGGCACAAGGCGATTGCGCAGCAACTGAAGTCCTGGTTGTCGATCGGCCATGATTCGTGGCTAGCTGCGCAGGCTCAAGGAGGGTGGGCAGGCTGGCGTGCTGTGAGTAGAGATCATTTGCCCTTTATTGGGGCAGTGGGGAGTGTGGAGGGTGCTTGGGTGGCGTGTGCGTATGGCTCGCGAGGCCTCACCTGGTCGGCGCTTGCAGGGGATGTGTTGGGTTGTCTATTGGACGGAGAACCCGTGCCTGTGGAGCGTGAATTGTTGCATAGAATCGCGCCGCGTTGAGCATCTGCTTGAGGGCGGCTTTACTACAAAATACAAATCAAATTTTATTTTATGACGTAAATCCGTCAGAATAGTGGTTTTTGTATGATTTACGGGTTTTATACCCAGAGGATTGCGCTGTGTTGCCCAAGTCCGAACTTGCTAGTCAATTGCAGAGTGCTCGCCTGGACTTTGTTTCCGCCAGTGTGTCGTGCGCTGATTTTGTCTTTGAAGGCGAAGCCATGCGGCTTCGCATTGAAGCGCATGCGCCAGGCGTGTTTCGCGTGCGTTGCGGAGAGCCCCAACATCTGGATCCCGACAAAATCAGCCTGCGTGCGCAGCAGCACGCCGACACGCTACTTGCGCGCCATGAGGCGGTAGGTGAGCTGGCATGTAGTACCTTAGCCAATGGCGAAGGGTGGCAGCTCATCCAGGGCGATGTCCGGCTCGAGATCAGCGCGATGCCGCTGTGTTTACGCGTGTATCGTGGCGAACGCTGTGTGATGCGTAGCGTATCCGAGGGTGTGCGCTGCGATGAAGCGCAGGCGTTGCGCGCCTGGCATCTGGATCTGGAACTAGCGGATGACGAAGGTGTCTATGGCCTGGGTGAGTCCTCTAATAGTCTGGATCGACGCGGTGAGCAGCGGGTCTCGGATGTACCTAAGGATCGTGTGCTTCCCCTATTGTGGAGTACAGAAGGTTGGGGCGTATATTTCAATACACTAGGACGCACAGCGCACGATGTGGCCTGTAGTGAGGCGGGGCAATATCGCGGAACGATGCACGCAGTATTGTTCGATGTCTTTATCTTCGTTGGTGAGCCTGTCGAAATTCTTAATCAATACACGGCCTTGACTGGCCGTGCAGGTCAGCCGGGATTGTGGCCGATGGGTGTGTGGCTGGATCAGGCGCCGGGTCAGTCGTTGACCACGACCTTGCAGCAGATCCGCAATATGCGTGAACAGGCACTCGGTATGGATGCCTTTACTCTGGCGGCGCCAGCGGCAGTGGGTTTTCAAAATGACAAGCCGGCGTTTGAGTGGTCTGAGCGCTTGCCTGAGTGGCGCGGCTTTATGTCTGAATGCGAGGCGCTGAATGTGCGTTGCGCAGTGCAGTGCTTTCCCGGTGTCGTGCAGGGGACGGGGCTGTTCGAAGAGTGGGAGGATCGCGGTTGGTTGCTGTGCAACGACCAGAGTGAGGCGTACGTATTTCCTGGCCAGGCAGTCACTGATGGTCGGGGCTTTGCATTGCTGGATTTGACGCATAAGGATGTTTATCGGCTCTGGGTCGAGCGCCAGACACAGGTGATCGAGGATGGTCTGGGGACGATGGTGTGTCAGGCTCAGTTTGATATCCCTGACGAGGTCGTGGCGCGCGCAGGCGAGTCAGGCGCTGTCCTGCGCACGCTCTATCCCGCGCTCGTGAGGCGTGCCTTGTTTGATGCCGTGGCAGGCGACAAAACCCCCCAGGAAGGCGTGCTGCTCAGTCGCGATGTGTTCCCTGGCGTGCAACGTTACGCTTGGCAGCAGGGCCCCGAGCCGAGCAATGATTGGGCGGGGATGGCGATGAGCCTGAAGGCGGCTTTGGCCATGGGCAATAGCGGCGTCACGGCACAGACTCATTTACTGGGCTCAGCGCAGCATCCTGCCTCAGGCATGTCGGCCGAGCTCTATGTGCGCTGGCTGGCGATGTGTGTGTTTTCCGCAAATTTCAGTTTTCAGGGACGCGCAGACCTGATGCCTGATGCGTTTGGCCCGGCAACGCGTGAGCTGGTCGCGCATTGGTTGCGTTGGCGCTACCGCTTATTACCGTACGTGAGCGGCATTATTGAGGATGCGGTACGTACTGGTTTGCCTGTCCAGCGATCAATGGCGCTGGCTTTCCCTGATGATCCCGAGGCGCATGTGTGGGAGTCACAGTATCTGTTTGGGCCTGCGCTGCTGGTCGCGCCAGTGATGCAGCCTGGTGGGCATAGCGAGGTCTATCTGCCCGCTGGCGATGCCTGGTGGGACCTGAGCACGGGCTGGCGCTACGAGGGCGGGACTCGTTGGAGTGTGCCGACCGGCCTGGATTCCTTGCCGGTCTTTGGCCGAGAGGGGCATATGCTCTGTCTGGGGCCTGTCGGGCAGCATACTGGCGAGTTCAACTCGGCGCGTATTCTCGATGAGGTCTGGATGTTTGGCATGCCTGAGCATAGCCCCGTTGTCATGCGCAACAAAATCCGTGTGATGCAGATGCAAGGCTCGAGCTACATCAAGGGTCTGGAAGGGTTGCGTATCCTGCCCTCCGAGGGTCTGGAGGTTAAACGGCGCGGCGCCGAGGTGCGTATATCGCGAGCGCGCTAGGGTCTCAGGAATGGTCTGGGTGAGTAACAGAGCGTGGTCAAAGGTCATTTAGGGTTTTCCCTTGGCCCGAGAAAAGTACCATGTTCCGCTGGAAATGTGCATTATAGAAAGTCGCTAACATGTTTATAATTTTTTCCGGACCAGACGATTTGATCGCATAGGGCGTTAGCCTCAGACATGCATGGAAATCGGATGGCTAGCAACCTGACCGGTTACGGAGACAATGACATGACAAGCACAACCCCTATGCTGGAGCGCATCCAGTCCATTTTGCCCGAGATCGCTGCGCGCGCCGAGCAAGCCGAGCGCGAGCGTTTGGTGCCCGCCGAGAACATCGCACTGCTAAAAAAGACCGGACTGCATCGCGCCTTCCAGCCCAAGGCCTACGGTGGCCTTGAGTTGTCGCTGCCAGAGTTTGCTCAGTCAGTGGTAGCCCTGGCAGGTGCGTGCGGTGGTACAGCCTGGGCGTTCAGTCTGCTGTGCACGCACAGCCACCAGTTGGCTTTGTTTTCCAAGCAACTCCAAGACGAGGTCTGGGGCGAAAACCCCGATGCCACAGCCAGTAGCAGCATTGCGCCGTTTGGCCGAATCGAAGAGACCGAAGGTGGCGTTTTGTTTAGCGGCGAGATGGGCTGGAGTAGTGGTTGCGATCATGCTGAATGGGCGATTCTCGGGTTTCATCGCATGAATGCAGAGGGCGAGAAAGTCTACTGTTTTGCTGTTTTGCCGCGTCGTGATTACACCATCCGGGATGATTGGTATGCGATTGGCATGCGCGGTAGCGGCTCCAAAACCTTGCTGATCGACAAGGCTTTTGTGCCCAATCACCGCATCCAGGCGGCCAAGGACATGATGGAGGGTAAGTCTGCTGGCTTTGGGCTGTATCCAGACAGCAAGATCTACTACACCCCTTATCGCCCGTATTTTGCGAGTGGCTTTTCAGCGATCAGTCTGGGTATTGCCGAGCGGATGCTCGAGGCGTTCAAGGAAAAGACCCGTAATCGCGTCCGGGCCTACACTGGGGCCAGTGTCGGGACGGCGACGCCTGCTTTGATGCGTCTGGCTGAGTCCACGCATCAGGTGGCCGCTGCACGTGCATTCCTCGAGAAATCTTGGGAGGATCATCGTGAGCATGGTGAGGCCAAGCGCTACCCGAGCACCGAGACGCTTACACGTTGGCGCACCGATCAGAGTTATTGCGTCAAGATGTGCGTTGAAGCGGTTGATCGCCTGTTCGTGGCTGCGGGGGCGGGGGCCTGGTTCGAGAGCAACGAGATGCAGCGGCTGTTCCGTGATAGCCATATGACTGCCGCCCATGCCTATACCGACTATGATGTATGTGCCCAAATTCTGGGGCGGGCGATCATGGGTATGGAACCCGACCCGACAATGATCTGAGCCGGAGGCGTCATGAATGCACCTTGTCCACCTCAGTTCGAGGCGTTTGATCCGCGTATTCTGCGTCGTGCGCTGGGTAATTTTGCCACGGGCGTGACCATTGTTACCGCCCACGACGGCGTGGGCCAGGTGGGTGTGACCGCCAACAGCTTTAGCTCGGTTTCACTCGACCCACCGCTGATCCTCTGGAGCATCGATAAGCGCTCTAGCAGCTATGCGGTATTCGAACGGTCCGAGCACTTCGCCGTCAATGTTCTCGCCGTAGACCAGATCGCCTTGTCCAATCAGTTCGCAGGCCCGCATAAGGATCGGTTCTCTAGCGTGCCGGTGCGCTCGGGCGCGGGCGGCTGCGCCCTGCTGGAAGGCACCAGCGCCAACTTTCAGTGCCAAAAATACCAGACGCTGGATGGGGGAGATCATTGGGTATTGATTGGCCGGGTAGTGGCGTTCGAGGACAACGGACGCTCACCCTTGCTCTATCATCAGGGTTCCTATTCGATGGCACTGCCGCATCGCGAGCGCCAGAGGCTGCCCGAGCGCTCGGCCGGTGGCTCGAGAGAGCGGTTGGCGGACCATACTTATTATCTGATGACCCAGGCGGTACGTAGCTACCAGCAGTCTTATCAGCCTGAACAAATCCGAACCGGCTGGCGGCCTGGCGAGGCCCGTGTCCTCATGATTTTGGATGCCGGGCGGCCGTTGGATGTGTCGTCGCTGGTGCAAGAGACCGATATGCCGCTGCGCGAGATCGAACAGACGCTCGAGATGCTGCGTGGACGAGAGTTTGTTCAGTCCGATGGCGGCTATTATCAGCTAACGGCTGCCGGAGCAGAACAGGCGCGTAAGGTCTGGACGCTGGCGCAGCACTTCGAAGACAAGGTGTTCTCGCGCTTTGAGCCCGCGCAGGTACGAGCGTTCAAGGACATACTAAAAGGTGTAATTGCCGCCACGACGGCCCCGATTGACTGAGGTACCGCGTGCTAAGGGGTAGGTGCTCTTTTTCCTGTGGATTTTGCTGGATGGGATGCCGCTGTCAGGGATGGACGTCCGGCCATACCTGTGCGGTAGCTGCCGGGGGTCATACCCGCGTAGCGCAAAAAGAACCGGCTGAAATAGGCGGGATCGCTGAAGCCCAGGGCGTAGCCCACCTCACTGACTGGCTGGCTGGTATATAACAGCAGACGGCGCGCCTCTTGCATGAGCCGTTCGTAGATGAGGCGCTTGGGCGGCTTGTTGGCGATGCGTCGGCAGACACTATTGAGGTGTTGCTCGGCGACGCCAAGGCTGTCTGCGTATTGAGGGATGTTCCAGTGTTGCCGAAATCTTCCTTCGATCAGGCTGCTGAATCCCTGGAAAATCTGCAGATCCTCGTGGCAAGGCGGTGGCGAGACCAGGGCCTGGGAAGATAGGCGTAGCAGACTGATAAATATCAACCGCGTGAGCAGCAGCAGGCTCTGGGTGCGCCCTGGGCGGTGCGCAAAGAATTCGGCATTCAACTGTTCAAACCAGACGCACATACGCTGTGCTTCGGCGGCATGCTCACCATCCAGGGCCTCGATAGCCAGGCAGGCGGGGGCAACATTTGCTGCCCCACCCGTCCAGGCCGCATCATCGTCGAAAATCGGCCACAGCAACTGCTGGCGTACCGTCAACACGTGACCGTCGGCATCATCGTCAGTAATAAACGCATGCAGGAATGCGGGTGGCGTCAAAAAGACCATTGGTCCTTGCAGGCGATAGAGTCGATCCTCCATCTGTACGCCAACAGCGCCATTCTTTACGTAATGCACCTGAAAAAAACAGTCGTGGCGATGCATCGACATATTGCGCCCCAGCTGGCTGGCTAATGTGCCCAGGGCTTCATAGTGCAGATCCGCATCGGCGTGCTGTGGCCCGGCGATGTGTGTCAGATCGAGATTGGGGATGTCTTGTTTGAGCATCGCTTGTCTATTTTGATTGATGTTTCTTAGGCTATGGGCGTATCGGGATATCGATCCTGAAGGCCGGGTCGAAGGCGGTATTCTCGTTGACGCCGTCCTTGCTGTAGCCGCGTGGGTTACAGATGACCCGTGTACCACGAATTGAGTAATCTGAGCTGTCATGCATGTGACCATGTATCCAGAGCGAAGCCCGGCCCATGAGTGCCGTGCAATCCGAGGCAAAGCCGGCGCTCACCAGAGAGTCAGCATAGCGTGGATGGACACTACGCAGTGCTGGCGCATGGTGCGTAATGACCACCGTTGGACCATCAAAGGGCTCATCCAGAGCATTGTCTAGCCAGGCGGCTTGCTCCTTAAACAAAGCGATGGCGTCCTCTGGCGTAAATATCTGTCCTGCAGCGTTGCGGATAACAGAGAAATCCCGCATGAAGGCCGCAGCCTGAGTCTTGGCCGCATCGGCCTGGGCCGCCCCAAACAATTGAAAGTCCGTCCAGAGTGTTGTGCCCAAAAAGCGCACGCCGTTCAAGACGATCTGGGCCTGGTCGAGTAAATGGATGCCGTGCAGGTGGGCTTCTTGTGCCAAGCGTTGTCGGGTTTCAGGAATGCTGCCACCATAAAATTCATGATTGCCTGGTACGTAGAGGACTGGGCGGCCCAGTGTCGCCGCCCATTGCATCGCCGCAGCCGGGCGCGCAATATCGCCAGCCAGGATGCTCAGGTCAGCGCGTAGCGGTGGCACCGACATGCCGTGCACGCTCAGATGCAGGTCAGAGATGATGTGCAGGCGAATGTCCATATCCAATCCTTATTTGACAGTGATTTCAAGAAAAGTCATAATCGAGGGCTTGTGTTGGGTCGTTAGCTCAGTCGGTAGAGCACCGGACTTTTAATCCGTTGGTCGCGCGTTCGAGCCGCGCACGACCCACCAAGCCCATTTTACAGACGCCAACCCTTAGTCGGGTTGGCGTTTTGCTGTCCCGATATGGGGCAGTGTGCCATGTACGCTGTGTTTGCGCTTATGCCCATAAGGCATAAGCTACTGCATTTTTCGCAGAATTAAATATGCTAAATTTTGCATTCTGTGAGCGAGCCTAAGCGGCTCTTGTCATAAGTGATTATGTATCTTGATTGATCTCGAGAACATCCATAAGACTTACTATTCTGCTGGACGCGCTATGCACGCCTTGGCAGGCGTCGATATGCATGTCAACAAGGGTGAGGTGTTCGGCATTATCGGCCGCTCGGGTGCAGGCAAGAGCACGCTGATACGCATGCTTAATCTACTCGAGAGGCCGACGCACGGAGTCGTGCGTATCGATGGCGAGGCTATCGTTGCCTATACGGATGCGCAGCTGCGTGAGTTCCGTCGCTCTGTGGGCATGGTGTTTCAACATTTCAATCTTCTGCGTTCACGCACCGTTCTGGACAATGTGTGCTTTCCCTTGCGTCTGGCCGGGATGGGTCGTGCCCAGCGCCGAGAACGTGCTCAGGAAGTGCTCACCCTAGTGGGTTTGGCCGGTCAGGAGCAAAAATATCCAAGACAGCTCTCGGGTGGTCAGCAGCAACGCGTGGGGATTGCGCGGGCGCTGGCCAGCCGGCCGCAGTTGCTGCTGTGCGATGAGGCGACCTCTGCCCTAGATCCAGAGACCACGCAATCTATTTTGCGCTTGTTGGATGATATCAATCAACGCCTGGGTCTGACGATAGTTCTGATCACACACAGTATGGATGTTATCCGTACCGTCTGCGACCGGGTGGCGGTGATTGATGCGGGACGGATTGTAGAGTGTGGGGATGTGCTCGATGTATTTCTGCATCCGCAAAATGCTGTCACTCAGTCACTGCTCTCTGAGAGCAGTATGGATGCCGAGGGTTGGCGTGAGCTTGCGCTGGGTATGCACGGGCGCTTAATGCGCCTGAGCTACCGCGGTGAGCATGCTGCTCAACCATTGCTCAGCCGGATCAGCCGTGAACTGAATCTGGATTTGAGCATTTTGCAAGGCACTGTGAGCCGGATTAAAAATATTCCGTATGGGCAACTGGTCGTCGCTGTCCAGGGCGCGGATGCTTCACTTGCGCAATTAGGCGATTTGCTGGCGGCTGCGCAGGTCGACTACGAGGTGCTCAGGCCATGATGCTTGACAATATCGACTGGCTATTGATGGGTAAAGCAACGATAGATACCTTGCTCATGACGGGGTTCTCGTTGCTGTTCACCTTATTGATTGGTTTGCCAGTCGGCATCTTGCTGTTTCTGACCAGCCCCGGGCAGATGCTGCAGAACAAGGGAATCTATCAGATTGTGGCCTTTGTCGTAAATGTGCTGCGCTCAGTGCCGTTTTTGATTCTGCTGATTGTCATGATCCCGTTGACTCGGGTGCTAGCGGGCACCGCACTGGGCGTACAGGGGTCGATTCCGCCGCTGGTGGCGAGTGCGGCGCCGTTTTTTGCACGCTTGGTCGAGAATGTATTGCGTGAGCTGGATCCAGGGGTCAATGAAGCCTGCCGTGCCATGGGCGCCAATTCCCGCCAGACCGTGCTGTGGGCATTGGTGCCTGAGGCGATGACCGGAATTTTGGCTGCGGTCGTCGTCACGGCGATTGCGCTGGTGGGCTACTCGGCGATGTCAGGTGTGATCGGCGGTGGCGGCCTGGGAGACCTTGCACTGCGTTTTGGCTATCAACGCTATCAGATGGATGTGATGGCGGTGACGGTGATTATTTTGGTGGTCATGGTGCAGGCTTTACAGCTTGTCGGCGATCGATGGGTCGCTCGTTTGAATCGAAAGTAATTATTTCAGGAGCATGTCATGTTGAGTAAATTTATCCCCGCCGTAATGTTGACCCTTCCTCTGGTATTCGCTGGTTCAGCGCATGCCCAACGCTTGTCGATTGCGGCGACACCTGTGCCGCATGCTGAGCTGCTCGAGTTCGTCAAGGCTGATCTGGCTAAGCAGGGTGTCGATCTGGATATCAAGGTGTTCACCGACTATGTGCAACCCAATCTGCAGGTGTCGGATAAGCATATTGATGCGAACTTTTTTCAGCACCAGCCCTACCTCGATTCGTTTAATAAGGAGCACGGCACCAATCTGGTGACGGTAGGTCTCGTTCATGTCGAGCCTTTTGGTGCCTACTCGCAAAAGATCAGCAACATCAAGGATATCAAGGATGGCGCCAAGGTTGCCCTGCCCAATGATCCGTCCAATGGCGCACGCGCTCTGTTGTTATTGCAAAAAGAAGGTCTGATCAAGCTCAAGGATCCGAGCAATATTCTGGCGACAGCCCGAGATGTCGTTGAAAATCCGAAGCATCTGGCGTTCTTTGAGTTGGAGGCAGCAACTTTACCGCGCATTTTGCCCGATGTGGATGTGGCGTTGATCAATACAAACTATGCGCTGGAGGCGGGCTTGAACCCGGTGAAGGATGCCTTGTTTATTGAAGGCTCGGATTCACCCTATGCCAATATCGTCGTGACTGCTGCCGATCGCAAGGATGATCCTGCGATAAACAAGCTGGTCGATGCCTTGCATACTGAAAAGGTACGCCAATATATTCTCGAACATTACAAGGGCGCGATTGTCCCGGCGTTCTGAATAGGGGTTACCATCACCTTACACATAATCCCAAAAGGAGCTTCTATATGTTTTCTGGAAAAATTAAAGCCTTGATGGTCGGTCTGGCGTTTACGCTGGCGCTGCCAGGCGCCCAAGCCGCTGATCGCGAGCTGGTCGTCGCTACCGATACGGCATTCGTACCTTTTGAATTTAAGCAAGATGGCAAATACACCGGCTTTGACATCCAGTTGTGGGAGGCTATCGCCAAGGAAGCAAACCTTAAGTACCGTCTGCAGCCCATGGACTTCAACGGTATTATCCCTGGTCTACAGACGCATAATATCGATGCGGCCTTGGCGGGGATCACAATTCGCGAGGATCGCGCCAAAGTGATCGACTTCTCTGATCCCTATTACGAGAGCGGTCTGGCTATTTTAGTGACCGAGGACAATAACACGATCAAGACCGCCAAGGATCTTGAGGGCAAGACGGTTGCGGTAAAGATCGGCACGGCGACAGTTGATTACCTTCAAAAGAACGTGCCGTCGGCCAAGCTTAAACTCTTTCCCAATATTGATAATGCCTTTCTTGAACTGGCCACGGGCAGGGTGGATGCGGTGGTGCACGATACGCCCAACGTCCAGTACTACGCGCAGACGGCAGGCAAGGGCAAGGCCAAGGTTGTAGGCGCCCTCAAGAGCGGCGACTTCTACGGCATTGCCTTCCCCAAGGGCAGCGATCTCGTGCCGGCCGTAAACAAGGCGCTAGCTGCTTTGCAGGCCAATGGTACCTATGACAAGCTCTACCAGAAATGGTTTGGACAAAAGGCCGCGACGGTTCAGTAACCCTGTCCCTTGTGGGTTAAACGGTGATCAGGTGGTTGCGCTTGGTCGCCGTTTTTTATTTTTTACGAGGATTGGATCGTGACATTTGAATGGTCTGTAGTCTGGGCGGCAATGCCCGATCTGTTGGATGGAACGCTGATGACAATCAAGATCACGCTGCTTGGCTTGTTGGGCGGGACAGTGATCGGGTTTCTGTCTGGGGTGGTGACAACCTATGTCAAGGTCCCGGTGTCCTGGCGCTCGGTGCTGTCTGCAGCGGTTGGGCTGGTCGTTTTGTATGGCGCGTCTCAGGTGGCCTATTGGCTGGGTGCGACGGTGTTTGCAGCGGTGCCGGACTCGGTATGGTGGGCTATCAAGGCGGTCATTCTGGTAGCATTTCTGTGGCGGTTTTACGCTTGGATACCTATCGTGCTCTCGTTCATTGCTCAGGTTTATATTCTGGTGATACGGGGCACACCAATTGTGGTGCAGGTGATGTTTATTTATTTTGCCTTGCCGCTGATCGTGGGTTTGCGCATTGATGGCTTATCGGCAGCCATATTTACCCTGATGATTAACTCTGGTGCGTATATTGCCGAGATCGTGCGGGGCGGGCTGCTGTCGGTGCCCAAGGGCCTACAGGAGGCCGGTGAGGCCATGGGGCTGCCGTTCTACAAGATCTTGATGTATGTTATTGGGCCAGTTGCCTTGCGCCGCATGATTCCGACCATGGGCAACCAGTGCATCATCAGTCTGAAGGACTCATCTCTATTCATCGTGATCGGTGTGGCTGAACTGACCCGTCAGGGGCAGGAGATCATCGCGGGGAATTTTCGCGCGGTCGAGATATGGGGGGCCGTCGCCGTTCTTTATCTGATTCTGACGGGGATTATTGCCGTGATCCTGAAGTTTGTTGAGCACAGGACGAAAATGGTATGAGCATTGTTGAATTCAAGAACGTCATCAAACGCTTTGGCGCCAATACCGTGCTCGATGATATCAGTCTGTCGATACAGACAGGTGAGGTCGTCGTCGTCGTCGGGCCCTCTGGTTCTGGCAAGTCGACCTTTTTACGTTGTATCAATGCACTGGAGACCATCCAGGCAGGCGAGCTTACAGTCAATGGCCTGAGCGTGCGCGGGCGGCCCGCGCAGATTCGAGAGCTGCGCCGTGAGGCAGGCATGGTGTTTCAGCAGTTCAATCTATTCCCGCAGCTCACCGCGATTGAGAATGTGATGTTTGGTCCACGGCATACGCGTGGACTTCCGCGCGCCCAGGCCCGCGAGCAGGCGCGGATGTTGCTCGACAAGGTTGGCCTAGCCGAGCGCGCCGATCATTACCCCGGCCAGCTATCGGGCGGGCAGCAGCAGCGTGTAGCCATTGCCAGGGCACTGGCAATCAAGCCTGCGCTGATGCTGTTTGACGAGCCGACCTCTGCTTTGGACCCTGAGTTGCGCCACGAGGTGCTACGCGTGATGCAGGATGTCGCAGAAGAGGGGATGACCATGATTGTCGTGACCCACGAGATGGAGTTTGCGCGCAAGGTCGGCAGCCGTCTGCTATTTATGGATCAAGGCAAAATTGTTGAGGATGGGGACCCCCAGACACTACTGAGCAATCCGCCAACTCAGCGGCTTAGGGATTTTTTACAACACGTGGCCTAAACGCCCCAGGCCTGCCCGCTCGGGCAGATCTTCGGGCCAGCTTATTTTGAAACGACACGTATTGTGCGTGTCGAGACGACTTTGTCGGAGTCGGTTGGAGTGATCTGAATAGTCACCTGACGCACGCGAAAACCATCTGGTAAGGTGGCCTCGCCTTGTATATCTGTATAGCGCATCATGTGTAAGGGCTCGGTGGTGATGTCGATATGGACATTTTGCCCGTTACGGTAGCTGCCCGAGGCGATGAGCTTTACCTGACCGTCAAATGCCTGAGTGCCCCCTTCCTGGGGGTTCTGAATAAGCAGCACGTTATAGCTTAATTGCTGGCCTGTGCTGGTTATCTCTGCGGCGCGCACCCCCGGATTCGCCCCTCTCGGGTCGGCTGGAATCGCTTGAATTAGACTGCTGACACCGGACTCCAGCTGTGCATAGTTCTGCTGGAGCTGGGTGATTTTTTCTGCCTGTTCGGCAACGGATTGTGTTGCCTGATCCAGGTTTTCCTTTAATTGTTTGGTCTCGGTTTGTAGCCGTTGCTTGTCTAGCGTGGCGCTATTGAGGTCCATACGCAGTTGCTCGGACTGCTCTGCGGTCAGGCGAGGCGGGCCATAGCTGCGTTGTAAAAATAATACGCCGCCTGCGCCTAATGCGATGCCCGCCAGCATTAATACCAGCCAGCGCGGGATACCTTTTCTGCGTCGGGTGTAGCCATACGGCGTCGGTTTGAAAGCCGGACGATTGGAGGAGCCAAAAAGCGACATGTGTGTGTTCCTGTACTGCAGTGAAGGACACGCCCCAAAGGGCGTCTGGAAATTCAAAAGGATAAACGGTTTGGAGCAGATGCCGGGGCGACATACAAAGACCGTTTCGATTTGCCAGACCTGGACATGGATTGACAGTCTCGAGTCCGATAGTGTAACGCGTATGGATATGGGGTTAAGGTCGACTAAGCCAATCATCCAGTTGGGCAAGTCGCTCGGGCGTACCCACATCAACCCAATGCCCTGTGTAGTGCATGCCGCTTACTCGTCGCTGCGCGATGGCAGCGCGCAGGAGCGGCGCCAGGGGAGCCGGCTTGCCTTTGGTGAGTCCTGTGAATAGCTTGGGCTGATAAATTCCAATGCCAGAAAAGGTCAGGGTCGTGCTCCCATCGGGCATGCCGACCTGACCATGGTCTGCCAGCGTGAAGTCCCCCTGGGGATGATGAGGGGGGTTATCCACCAACAGGAGCCAGGCGAGTCTTTGCTCGTGGGTGAGCGCGGCTGCGAGCTCGGACACGTGCCCAAAGTCCCAATCGCACCATACATCGCCATTTACCACCAAAAAAGGGTCGTCCTCAAAAAAGGCGAGGGCCTGGGCAATGCCGCCTGCGGTCTCCAGGGGCCGTGTCTCTGGCGAATAAGCGATGCGTGCACCTTCTTGGGCGCCGTCACCCAGTGCCGCCTCGATCTGAGCGCCTAGCCATGCATGGTTGATCATGATGTCGGTGATGCCTGCCTTGACCAGATGACGGATATGCCAGGTAATGAGCGGTACGCCACGTACGCGCAGCAAGGGCTTGGGGCAACTGTCGGTAAGCGGGCGCATGCGTTCGCCACGACCCGCTGCAAGAATCATTGCACGCATCAGAACGAAAAGCCGGTGCGCGTTGGGCGTTGCTCCACGATGTCGAGCAGGCGTATTAGGGGGAAGAAGACGCTGTATCGGCTGGCGACTTGGCGGACATAAGTCTGTACACGTGGCAGGTGCGCCAGATAGTGGTGCTTGGCATCGCGGTGAGAGAGGCGAGCAAAAACACCGAGGATGCGTAGGTTGCGTTGTAGGCTCATCCATTCATATTGGCGATGGAATTGCGAAAATTCCGTTGGAACGGGCAGGCTGGCAGCGCGGGCGATCTCCCAGTAGCGGATTGCCCAGTCAAGTTGTTGGGGCTCTTCCCAGGTGGTGCGCGCATCCATCACGAGAGAGGCAATGTCATAACTGATGGGGCCGGCCAAAGCATCCTGAAAATCAATAATGCCGGGTGGCTGGTCTGCACCCGCCTCGTTTATCATCAAATTGGGTGAATGGAAGTCTCGATGAACAAAGACCTGTGGCTGCTGGGCGTTATCGGCGGTAAGTAGAGCGAAGGTGCGCTCTAGCATGGCGCATTGGTCTGCGTCGAGCGTGACGCCACAATGAATCCCGATATACCAGTGAGGAAACAGCGCCAGCTCGTTGAGCAGGCGGGACTGATCGTACACCGGCAGGCTGAGTGTGTCTGCGCTTTGGATTTGCACCAGTGCGTGCAGTGCTTGACGATAGCGGGTTTGTAAATCTGCGCCATCCAGACCCATCTGAATGGCATCGTAGTAAGTCTGTCTGCCCAAGTCCGAGAGTAATAAAAAGCCCTGGGTCGTATCCTGTGCGAAAATGGCAGGCACGTTCAGCCCGGCCTGAGACAGAATGGCTGCGATCTGAACAAAAGGATGGCAGTCTTCGTCTGGAGGTGGCGCATCCATGACGATTAGAGCGCCTCGTTCAGACTGTATTCTGAAGTACCGTCTGAAGCTCGCATCGCCAGAGGCGGGCGCCAGGGTATCGGGCTTGATGCCGAGCGCGTCGGGCAGTAGATTGAGCCATTGACGCAAGGCGTCGAGTCGAGGATCGGATTTGGACAAGGAGGATGAATTCATAAGGATGTGTAAGTGACGCACAGGCTTGGCGTGGCTTCTCTATAATACCGGGTCGCGGCCCGTTGTGGCGCTGCGAACTAGGCGCTATTCAAATCATTCGGAGACTGGATTTTCGTGCATTGGGCTTGGCGCATCATTTTATCCGCTGTAGGCAGCCTGACTTTGGCGCAGGGTGTCGTCGCAGAGTCGCTGGTCGCGCCTGCTGCTACTGCCCAGGTTCAGATGGTGGGCAGCCTACGTCTGCACAGTCGCGTTGACGACAACGCCTTGCCGGCTTTTCTCATCGGCGATTCAGTCCGCTCGGATGAGCAGAATCGCGTGATTTTGACTGGCCACGCCCAGGTACGTCGCATCGACTCGGTGGTCAAAGGCGATCGGATCGAATACGACCGGGATTCGGGTGATTTGGATGTACAAGGCAATGGGCTGATGATGCGTGATGGCAGCATTGTCACTGGCACGCACCTGCGCTACAACATCAACGCTGAAACAGGCCAGATCGAGGCGCCGAGCTTCTGGCTGGGTGCCAAAGGTGGGGCAGGGACGGCAGGACAGGCAGAGATACTCAGCCGCGACCATCTGCGTTTGCACAAGGTTCAGTACTCGGGATGCCCGTGTCCGGACCCCGCCTGGTATATCCGGTCCTCGCGGATGGATCTATATACAAGCGAAAACGAAGGCGTGGCGCGTAACGGCGTGCTGTACTTCAAGGATGTACCGATTCTCTACTCGCCTTATCTGACCTTTCCTCTGACCAAAGAGCGCAAGTCCGGCTTTCTACTGCCGACCTACGGAACGTCAAGCAACAGCGGCTTTGAGGCGACGCTGCCCTACTATCTGAACTTGGCACCGAATTATGATGCCACAATTATCCCTCGCTACATGAGTAAACGCGGTGTGCAATTGGGCGCAGAGTTCCGCTATTTAGGTGAACGCTACCATGGGCAGGCGTTTGGCACCTATGTCATGCGTGACCAGCAGACACAGACCAACCGCTGGCTGTACTCGATTCAACATGATCAGTACCTGGGGAATGGTTTTAATGCCAATGTCGATCTGCGTCGCGTATCAGACGATAATTACTTTCGAGATTTCTCGACCTTTGGCTTGAATGACGCAGCGGTGGCGTATTTACCCAGCCAGGCAACGCTCAGTTGGGGGGGAAGTCGATACTTCAGTTCGTCCTTGCAGGTCTATCGGTATCAGACACTTCAAGACAGTACGGGGTCATTTCTTACGCCGCCCTACGATAAATTGCCCGAGCTATATGTACGGGCCCAGCATTACGATTGGCATGGCCTGGACGTTGTCTCGGATAACTACGCGACGCGCTTTGTTTCTCCGTTGTATGGGGGGGATGCCTTTCCGAGCCAATCAGGTGTGCGCCAGCTTCCCAATGGCACACGGTTCAGTTCGTACACATCGATCTCGCGTCCCTTTGTGCTGCCTGGTGCGTACCTGACGCCTAAGGTCGGTCTGCAGATGAGTCAATACGATACCGAGTGGTTTTCCAATGATCTGCCTCAGTATGCCTCACGCTCCAGCGCTCAATCCAGAGTGGTGCCGATCATGTCCGTGGACTCGGGCCTGACCTTTGAGCGCCAGACGAGCCTGTTCGGTAACGATGCGATTCAGACCTTAGAGCCTCGGGCATATTATCTATATGTTCCATATCGGGATCAGTCAATGTTGCCCGTGTTCGATACCGGGTATGCCACGTTCAACTTCGCTCAGGCGTTTGACGAGAATATTTTTAGTGGGTCGGATCGCATCGCGAACGCCAACCAGTTGACGGTGGGGCTGACATCACGCTGGCTGGATGCGGATAATGGGTTCGAGCGTCTGACGCTGTCTGCTGCACAACGCCTGTACTTTGAGGATCAGCGCGTCGCCCTGGGTAACGAGGCCTTACGCGTCGATGCGAAGTCTGACTATTTGTTCGGTGCGAATGCCGCCTTAACAGATAAATTTTCGATTTATTTCGATGGGCAGTTCAATCCACAAACCAGGCAACGCAATCGTATGAGCTCGGGGATGCGTTGGTCGCCCAAGCGCCTGGCTACGGTGTCGCTGTCGTATCGCTATGAGCGCGACCCGAATTTGTATTTCACGCCCTATCAAAGCCAGAGCATCACGAATTCGGCGTTAGCGTCGCGCGAGCAGGTCAGCATCAGCGGCCAGTGGCCACTCTCGCAGCGCTGGTATGGTGTGGGCCGCTATGATTATTCCCTCCAGGAAAAACGTAGCACGCAGTCCATCCTTGGCCTTGAGTACAAGGGCGATTGCTGCTGGGCGGCGCGCGTGGTGATGCAGCGTTATGCCGTCTCTACCGAACAAGTCAATACTGCGGTATTCCTGCAACTTGAGTTGACTGGGTTGGGCTCCTTGGGTACAGACCCCATGAGCCTATTGTCTGATCGTATTACGGACTATGAACCTGTGTCACCGCCCATACCTGAAAAAACCGCCTTCGAGAGGTACGAATGATGTCTCGCCTGCCCCTTTCTTCCCGATTTTTAGTGGTGTCTATCCTGGCGATATCTTGTGCCTTGATTTGGCGGCCAGCCATTGCCGCCAAAGCAGCCAAAGCCCCCTCGGCGGCAGCGAGCTCGGCACGGCCAGCACCAGAGCAGTTCGTCGATGGCATTGCTGCGATCGTCAATAAACACGTCATTACCTTGGGCCAGCTCGCCGATAAAACGGCACAGGTGCGCCTGCAAATGGAGCAGCAGGGCGTGCCCGTGCCAGATGCGCAGGCTTTGCGCCATCAAGTGCTCCAGCAGATGATCAACACCGAGCTACAGAATCAGGAGGCGCTGCAACTGGGTATTCGGGTGAATGATGCGCAGATCGAACAGGCAACTCAGACCATTGCCCAGCGCAATCGTATGAATGTCGTGCAGTTGCGCAAGGAAATTGAGGCCACGGGGATGAGTTGGGATGCGTACCGAGAAGAGCTGCGCGAACAGATTCAGCAGGACACCTTGCGCCAACGCCTGGTCGAGGATCGTATCACGGTCAGCGATAGCGATATTGATGCCTTTTTGAATTCACCTGTTCAGGCCAACGGCGCGCCGATCATGGCGCCTGTGCCGCCCCCTCCAGCCGAGCCCGAGCCGCCAGCCCCGCCTGTGGCGACCGGTCCGGAACTGCTAGAGCTCGCGCAGATTCTGGTCATTGTTCCTGATTTCGCATCCGAGGCGATGGTTCAGGAAAAGCGCAGCTATGCGGAATCGCTGCTTAAAAAACTGCGCTCGGGTGCGGATTTTGCTGGTGTGGCGGCAGCCTCGTCTGAGGGGCCTCAGGCCTTGCAGGGGGGGGATATGGGCATCCGGCCTCTTAATGATTGGCCTGATTTGTTTGTTCGGACAATCAAAACGCTGGGGCCAGGCCAAGTGTCAGGTGTGATACAGAGTGGTCGCGGATTTCACATTCTGAAGGTTTTACGTCGCGGTTATGCTCAGGCACCTGCTACACGTCAGTCCAAACAAGCTCAGCGCAAAGCACAACAGGCGGCACAGGCCGCGCAAGCTGCCGCTGCGCAACGCGCGGCGGCCCCCCAGCAACCCACCGGTCCGATGATGGTCACGCAAACCCATGCGCGCCATATCCTCATCAAGACCACCAAAATCATGTCCGATGATCAGGCGCGTGAAATTTTGCTCCGACTGCGCGAGCGTATCCAGCATGGTGAAAAGTTCGGTGAGTTAGCCAAGCGATACTCGGAAGACGCCTCAGCGCCACAGGGTGGCGACTTGGGCTGGCTCTCGCCTGGTCAGACGGTCCCCGCATTTGAACAAGCGATGGATGCACTGCAGGACGGTCAGGTCAGCGAGCCAGTGAAGTCGCCCTTTGGTTGGCACTTGATTGAGGTCGAGGAGCGCCGCACCAAGAACATGGAGGACGAATTCCGCCGCATGCAGGCACGTCGCGAACTGATGCAGCGTCGCATTGGGCCCGCCTACGAGGACTGGCTAGATCAGTTGCGGGGTAAGGCCTATATCGATAACCGCCTGGACAAAGGTAACGCTAAGGTGGCTGACTAAATATGACGCATCAGGCACGTAAGCGCTTTGGTCAGCATTTTCTGAGTGATGAAGCGTTTATTGATGCGATTGTGCGGGCCATCAACCCACAGGCCACCGATCGCTTAGTTGAAATCGGGCCGGGCCTGTCTGCTTTGACGACGCCGCTGATCGCGCGCGTTGATCATTTGATCGTGGTGGAACTGGATCGGGATCTGGCGGCGAGGCTGCGTCATGCGTGGCCGGAATCACGGCTGCAGGTCTATCAGGATGATGCCCTGAGTGTGGATTTTGGGGCGATGGGCGCGGATCTGCGTATTGTCGGTAATCTACCTTACAACATCTCGACGCCACTGCTATTTCACTTGATGGCTTGGGCGGATCAGGTGCGTGATCAGCATTTCATGTTGCAACGTGAGGTGATCGATCGCATGGTGGCGCACCCGGGCGATAGCCAATATGGACGTCTATCGGTGATGTTGCAGGCGCGCTATCGAATGGTGAGTTTGTTTGATGTCCCGCCTGAGGCCTTCGACCCGCCCCCGCGCGTGGTTTCGGGCGTCGTTCGTATGCGTCCGCTGTGTGGCGCGGCGTTGCGCAGGCCGCGTAGCCAGGATGCGTTTGAAAAACTGGTCGCCCGTGCTTTTGAGCAGCGGCGAAAAATGGTGCGTAGCAGTTTGAGTGCTTGGGCAGACATCATTGACTGGGGGGCGCTAGGCATCGCGCCCACCGCGCGTCCCCAAGAGCTGTCGGTCGCTCAGTTCATGGATATGGCTGATGCACTCAGTGCTGCGGGTGCACTGCCCTAATCTGTTTTATCCTTGCGCTGGATGAGCTCAATCAGATAGCCGTCGGGGTCTTCGACAAAGGCGATAATAGTCTGGCCGTGCTTCATTGGGCCGGCATCGCGTATGACGTGACCACCTTTGGATTTGATCCGCGCGCAGGTGTCATAGGCGTCCTCGACCTCGATAGCAATATGGCCGTAGCCATTGCCTAAATCGTATGAAGAGGTATCCCAGTTATGGGTCAGCTCAATGGCAGCCGCCTCGCTCTCGGCCTGGTAGCCGACAAAGGCGAGGGTGAATCGCCCGCCTGGATAGTCTTTTCTTCGCAGGAGCTGCATGCCCATGATGTCGGTGTAAAACATCAGGGATCGCTCTAGATCACCTACACGTAGCATGGTGTGTAGTAAACGCATGATGGCTCTCCGTAATTGGGCCACACGGCCTCGTTAAATGAGTGGCAGGGTGGTGGGTTGGTGTTGGCGCAAGGTATCGCGGGCGTGCTTGTAATCGGGATAGAGTCCTTCAAGTTCCCGCCAGAATGCGGGGCTATGATTCATGATACGCAAATGTGCGACCTCGTGGGCGACGACGTAATCAATAATTGTGGGCGCGAAGTGAATCAAGCGCCAGTTCAACATAATGCGTCTTGCGCTACTGCATGATCCCCAGCGTGCGCTCGCCGAGGATAGGCGCCAACCCTGTATCGTCTGATCTGCGCGCGCGAGGTAATGATCAAGGCGCCTGGAAAAATCAATGACTGCGCGCTGCTGCAACCAGGTGCAGGCGCTTTCCCGGATGCGGTCAGCTAAGGCGTCACCCGGTAAGGGTAGGCAGAGGACGTCCGATGTCTCTGGGGCGTTGTCTTGGCCCTGATAGTGCGCGGCCTGTGTGCCGTCCAGTTGTAGGCTGATCTGTACCCCGAGGTAGGGGATACGCCCACCCGAGCGCCATGGGTTGTCTTGTAGAGCAAGCAGGCGCAGGTGCTGTGCACGTGCCTGGAGCTTGCGCAGGATCCATGAGGATTTCTCTCGTATTGCCTGTTCAATGTGTGCGAGGGTGCTCCAGGTGGGTGCCTGTATTTGTAGCCCATCGTCATGGACCATCAGGCCAATCGTCTTGCGTCGCGAACGCCGCAAGACGTAGCCCAGCGTGTGCTCTCCCAGAGTGATTTCGCGCCAGCTCGCATGCGCGGGCAGGGTTTCAGGGCGGGGAATATGCCAGGTCGGCCAGGGTGAGGGGGGGCATGCTGGCGCGTGAGCAGTGCGCACGATGGGAGGATGCTGTTCGGACAGATCATCAAACAGATCAAGCTGGTGTTCCGGGTGTTTACGAGGCATCACGTTTGGGATTGGGCCCGGCTACCGGTGGCTTATTATGGTAGCGCTCTGGATTGAGCCGCTGCATTTCGGTCTCGATCCATTCCTGAACTTGCTGATTGAGCGCATGCGGGGTCATGCCAGTCGGGTCCATGAGCGGACCAAAGGACACAGTGACCAGACCGGGGGTCTTGATAAAGGCCTGGCGTGGCCAGCGCTCGCCCGCATTGTGGGCGACCGGGATCACCGGGGTGCCTGTCTGGCAGGCGAGAATAGCGCCGCCTTGCTTATAGCGCCCAACTTGGCCAGGGGAAACGCGTGTCCCCTCGGGGAACAGGACGGGCCAACGTCCCTCCCGTAAGCGCTGCCCGCCAATGGCGACAACCTGGGAAAAGGCTTCGCGACCTCGTTTTCGATCAATCGGTATCATCGAGAGCAGGGCGAGGCCCCAGCCAAAAAATGGCACACGATGGAGTTCTTTCTTGTAAACAAAAACCACATCACGCGGTAGGCGTGCGGCGAAAAACAGGGTCTCCCAGGCGGATTGATGCTTAGAGAGAATAATCAGGGGGCTCACCGCGTCAGTGGGGAGTTTTTCAGCACCGATCACCTCGTAGCGGATACCCAGAATCCATCGGGCCGCCCAGAGTGCCATTTTGGGCCAACCTATCGTGATCGTGTAGCGCCAGGATAGTGGTAGCGGTGCACAGAGTGTGCAAAAAATAGCATAGGGCACGACCGTGACGATGAGAAACGCCATGTAGAGTGCCGAGCGGATAATGTTCGGTAACGTTGCCCGTGGCGTGTGATGGGGATGGTTAGACATTGGGGGGTGTCCCGAGCAGGCGGTCAGCGACGGCAGCCAGATTGTCGGCGATCTGCGTGCCCATAGGCAGCTCGCCGCTTTCTCCTGCTGCGGCCCAGGTGTCCTGACCCTTGCCGGTCAGGACTAGCCAGGGCACGCAGCCACTCTGGGATGCAGCCTGGAGATCGCGCAGGCTATCGCCGACCGCAGGCACGCCGATGAGCGGTATGTCCAGACGTCGTGCAATATCGCTGAACATGCCGTTGGCAGGCTTGCGACAGGCGCAGCCGTCATCGGGGCGATGCGGGCAGATGAAAATAGCCTCAATGACGCCACCCGCCTGGGCGAGCTCGCGGCGCATCTTGGTGTGGATGGTGCTGAGCGTATCCATGGTAAATAACCCCCGACCAATTCCTGACTGATTGCTGGCGATGACAATGCGCCAGCCAGCGTGCGAGAGGCGGGCAATAGCCTCCAGGCTACCTGGGATCGCGTTCCACTCTTCGGGTGATTTGATAAAGGCATCGCTGTCATGATTGATGACGCCGTCGCGGTCTAGAATCAGGAGTTTTGTCATGAGGATTCGGTCTTTTGTCAGGCCAGCCTGGAAATGTCAGCGACCTGGTTCATCAACTGATGCAGGGCGTGTAGTAGCGCAATCCGATTGGTGCGTAGGGTGGGGTCCTCGGCCATCACCATGACGTCCTTAAAGAAGCTGTCAACGGGCTCGCGTGCCTGAGCCAGCGTGCTGAGGCTGGCTGCAAAGTCCCCGGTCTGTGCCTGCGCCAGAGCGATGGGTGCCAGTCGGGTAATCGTCGCGTAGAGCACCTGCTCGGCGGGTTCGACCGCAAGAGCAGGATCAAAGCCCGCACCCGCCGGGTCGCCTTGAACCCTGCCTGGTGCCCCAGTCGATTTTTTTAGTAGATTGCTAACGCGCTTATTGGCAGCCGCCAAATTTTGTGCCTCAGGACGAGCGGCAAAGTTTGCACAGGCCTCGACGCGGGCACGCACCTGATGCAAGGGGGGCTGGAGCGCCAGCACGGCATCCACGGATTGACGTCCGAAAGGATGTTCAGCCAGCTCGGTATTGAGCTGATTGCGATAGCGCTCGTAGACGAAGGCGCGTACCGCATCGACGGTGTCCGGTGCGAGAATGCCCGCCTTGAACGTGGCGGCTGCCTGCGTGAGCAAGGCTGACAAGCGCGCCGGGCTGTCCTCGCTGACTGAAAGATAGCCGCCCGCCGTCAACTGCTCGTAGGCGCAGATCAGGCCCAAGGCGGCCCGGCGTAGGCCGTAGGGGTCGCGTTCGCCCGTGGGTGCCAGACCAATACCCCAAATACCGATTAGTGTCTCGGCGCGCTCTGCCATGAATAAAATCGCGGAAGTGAGTGTCTGGGCGGTAATGGCGGTGTCCAGGCGTACCCGGTACTGATCGCGTAGCGCTTGGGCAACACTCGGATGCTCGGCGTCAGCAGCGGCGTAGTAGGCGCCCATAATGCCTTGCAATTCGGGGAACTCACCGACCATATTGGTACCGAGATCAGCTTTGGCGAGCAAGGCCGCACGATCTGCGTGGGTGATGATATCTTTATCCGCGTCCGAGGCGGCAGCACCCAAGGCCTGGGCCAGCCATGTCGCGATCTGGCGCATGCGTCCGATGCGCTCTAGTTGGCTGCCCAGCTTGTTGTGGTAGACGCTGTGCGCTAGACCCTCGACCCGATCTGCCAGACGGACCTTGAGGTCTGTCTGAAAAAAGAACTGAGCGTCGGCCAGCCGTGGGCGCACAACCCGTTCATTCCCTTCGATGATTTGCCGTGGGTTCTCGGGACGCATATTGCTCACGATCAAAAACCGATGGGTGAGCGCGCCGCCTGCCGCCCCTTCATGCAGATCGAACAGCGGAAAGTATTTTTGATTCAGACGCATGGTCAGAATCAGGCACTCGGGTGGCACCGATAAAAAGGCAGCGTCAAAAGCACCCGCGTAGACGCTCGGGTGCTCCACCAAGGCGGTGACCTCGTCCAACAGTGCCACCACCTCGGGCGAATCGCCGATCGTCGCGCCAAGTGCCGTCGCGTGCTCTGCCAGTTGTCGGGCAATCTCGGTGCGCCGCTCGGCAAAGGCGGGGATGACCATGCCTTGCTCACGTAACTGCGTAAGCCAGGTGTCAGCCGAGGTGATCGACAGCGTGGCTTGACCCATGAACCGGTGGCCAGAGGTCTCACGCGAGGCAGTGAGGCCTAGCGTTGAGACAGGGATCACCTCGGTCCCCCACAAGGCTAACAAGCGGTGTGCAGGGCGTACAAATTTCACAGAAGTCTGGCCGTCGGCCAACTGATATTGCATAACCTTGGGGATGGGTAGGCAAGTGAGTGCGTGATCAAGCGCTGCCTGCAAGCCAGCGGTAAGGGTCGAGCCAGCAGCCCAACCCTCGGCGTATAGGATGTCTTGTTTGCCATCCGATCGATGCACGAGGTCTGCGGCGCTAAGATGTGAGAGATTCTTGGCGCTGAGCTTTTTTGCCAGCGCAGCAGAGATATCTCCCGTCTTGGTCAGGCCGATGTGAGCGGGCATGAGTTTTTCGCTATAGGCCTGGTCTGGCGCGTGTCCACGTACATGGCTCAGGTGGACGGCCAGGCGGCGCGGTGTGGCGTAATCGGTAGTGATGCAGAGCGCGTTATCGAGCAAATCCAGGCGCTCGAGTACCTCGCGCGTTCCTGCCGCAAAAGCACGCCCCAGCGCGTCAAGCGCCTTGGGCGGCAACTCCTCGGTTACCAGCTCGAGGATGAGCGGACGTATTTCGGTGTGCAACTCGGGGCTTGGCCTGCTCATGCTGTGGCCTCTTGATCGGCAGTCGCGTTCGGCGCGGATACGGGCAACATCGGAAAGCCGAGTCGCTCGCGCGAATCATAATAGGCATGCGCCACAGCACGTGAAAGGTTGCGGATACGACCAATATAGGCAGCACGCTCGGTGACGCTGATGGCGCCACGAGCGTCCAGCAGATTGAAGGTATGGGCCGCCTTCAAGGTCGCCTCGTAGGCGGGTAAGGCTAAGGGGGCAGCGACTGGGGTGACGAGGTTCGTGTCCTGGGGTTCAGTCAGGGCGATCAGGCGCTGGGCCTCGCCCTCGTAATCATTAAAGTGTGCGAGCAACATGGCGACGTTTGCCGATTCGAAGTTGTAGGTGGATTGTTCGACCTCATTTTGATGAAACACGTCGCGGTAGAGCACGGGATGCGCCTGGCCCTGACTGTCTATGCCGTTCGTCCACACCAGATCGTAGACGCTCTCTACGCCCTGTAGGTACATGGCCAGGCGCTCTAAGCCGTAGGTGATCTCGCCCGTGGCTGGCTTGCAATCCAGGCCACCGACCTGCTGAAAATACGTGAACTGCGTCACTTCCATGCCATTGAGCCAGACCTCCCAGCCCAGGCCCCAGGCACCTAGCGTCGGGTTTTCCCAGTCGTCCTCGACAAAGCGGATATCGTGCTCTAGCGGGTCGATGCCCAGTTCCTTGAGTGAGCCGATATACAGATCAAGAATGTTGGGTGGTGCGGGCTTGATCACTACTTGAAATTGGTAGTAGTGTTGCAGGCGGTTGGGATTGTCCCCGTAGCGCCCGTCATTGGGGCGGCGTGAAGGCTGGACATAGGCGGCGCGCCAGGGCTCAGGGCCGATTGCCCTGAGAAAGGTCGCAGTGTGCGAGGTGCCCGCACCAACCTCCATATCGTAGGGTTGCAAGAGCGTGCAGCCTTGCCTGTCCCAGTAGTGTTGGAGTGTCAGGATAAGTTGCTGGAAGGTGAGCATGATTAAGTGTTGGCTTATTGGTATGCAGTGCGGGTGCAAATTGGATTGCATTATTTTTGCTGCGGTAAATCGAATATTGCTTATCTGACTGATTTTAGCGTCAATCGGTACAGGGGCTGCGCGCAACCAGTCCGAGCGCTATTGAACGTGCTCGTCGAGTGACGCAAATCGACCTTATGATAGGTAAGATAGAATCCATTAATACTGATATCGAATGCACGATATAAATATATTTCAAGGGGAAATGATGAGTGATGTGCTTGAGGTGCGGGTCGTGGATCGCATCCAGATCATGACGATCAATCGTCCACAGGCGCGCAATGCGATCGATCTGGAGACCGCACAGGCGATTGCTGCCGCGATGGATACGCTTGATGCCAGCGATGAGGTTGATCTGGGTGTCTTGACCGGTGCAGGTCAGACATTTTGCTCGGGGATGGACCTGAAGGCTTTTGCACAAACAGGCGCGCGCCCTTACGTCGGGGATCGTGGTTTTGCCGGATTGTGTGAGCGTCCACCGGCCAAACCCCTGATTGCCGCGATCGAGGGCTATGCCCTGGCGGGAGGCTGTGAGCTGGCCTTGTCCTGCGATCTGATCGTCGCCTCGACAAGCGCCCAATTCGGTTTGCCTGAAGTGCGTCGTGGCCTTGTGCCGGGCTCGGGTGGCATGTTGCGCTTGCCAGCGCGCATTCCATACCATATCGCCATGGAGGTCGTGCTCACGGGTGAGTTGATGCAGGCCGCTCGCATGCACCACTATGGCTTGGTTAATCGTTTGGTTGAGCCCGGTCATGCACTGGATGCCGCATTAGCGCTTGGGCGTACCATCGCGGCCAACGGCCCATTGGCCGTACGCACTGCCAAACACATTATTGCGGAGTCGCGTAACTGGCGTGCGGCGGATATGTTTGACCTGCAACGCCCACGCGTGGCACATATTTTTGTATCTGAGGATGCGCGTGAGGGGGCGACTGCCTTTGCTGAAAAACGCGCGCCAGCCTGGAAGGGAAGGTAATGATTACGATCAGTGAAGATGATCTGATCCAATCTGTGGCCGATGCGGTCCAATTCATCAGCATCTATCATCCGCTGGATTATATTCAGCACCTGGCGCGTGCCTACGAACGCGAGCAGAACCCTGCGGCGCGTGACGCGATTGCCCAAATTCTTACCAACTCACGCTTGTGTGCCGAGGGTCATCGGCCGATTTGCCAGGATACGGGCGTAGTCAATGTATTCCTCAAAATCGGCATGAACGTGCGCTTCGATACACAACGCAGTTTGCAGGAGCTCTGCGATGAGGGTGTACGCCAAGGCTACACCCACCCCGACAATCCGCTGCGTGCTTCGATGCTCGACGATCCATTGTTTTCCCGGCGCAACACCGGAGACAACACGCCCTGTATGCTGCATGTCGAGCTGGTGCCCGGTGACATCGTGCAGGCTCAGGTCGCTGCCAAGGGCGGCGGCTCAGAGAACAAGTCCAAATTCGTCATGCTCAATCCCAGCGATTCGCTGGTCGACTGGGTACTCAAAACCGTGCCGCAGATGGGCGCAGGCTGGTGCCCGCCAGGCATGTTGGGGATAGGCGTCGGTGGCACCGCTGAACGAGCCATGCTCATGGCCAAGCAGTCCTTGATGCAGGATATCGATATGTACGAGTTACTGCAGCGTGGCCCGCAGAGCAGGCTCGAGGAATTGCGTATCGAGCTCTACCACAAGGTCAATGCCTTGGGTATCGGGGCGCAGGGCTTGGGCGGACTCACAACAGTGCTGGATATAAAGATCATGAGCTGCCCGACGCATGCCGCCTCTAAGCCTGTGGCGATGATTCCTAATTGCGCTGCCACGCGCCACGTGCACTTCACACTGGATGGCAGCGGCCCGGCAGCGTTGATGCCGCCAGCGCTGTCCGAGTGGCCGGATGTGCATTGGACGCCGGACTATAAGGCGTCCAAGCAGGTGGATATGGATCGCCTCACCCGTGAAGAGGTGGCCAGCTGGCAGCCGGGACAACGTCTGCTGCTCTCTGGGCATATTCTCACGGGACGCGATGCGGCACACAAGCGCATCCAGGAGATGCTGCAACGCGGCGAGTCCGTGCCGGTTGAATTTCGTGATCGTGTAATCTATTACGTCGGGCCGGTTAATCCGGTGCGCGATGAAGTTGTTGGCCCCGCAGGGCCGACCACATCAACCCGCATGGATGCCTTTACTGACATGATGTTGGGCGAGCTTGGCCTGCTGGCGATGATTGGCAAGGCCGAGCGTGGCCCAGAGGCGATCGAGTCGATCCGCCGCCATGGTTCAGCCTATTTGATGGCTGTGGGCGGGTCTGCTTATCTTGTCTCCAAAGCAATTCGGACCGCGCGTGTCGTCGGCTTCGAAGACTTGGGCATGGAAGCCATCTACGAGTTCGAGGTGCGCGATATGCCGGTGACCGTCGCTGTCGATTCGCAGGGTGTTTCGGTGCACGAAACTGGACCGCGTGAGTGGCGTCAACGCATTGCACAGATCGTGCCGGCTCCCGCCTGATGGATTGTCTCTACAATATGAGTTAAAGAGGGGAAAATTATGACGAGCGAGGGGCCTGAAGCTTGGATGGGGCGTACCGAGACGTGTACGGATAATATTGATATCAGTCATGCCAAGCGGGTAGCGCTGGCTCTGAATGAGCAGGCGCCTGGCCCGGGTGAGGCCTTGCCACTGCTGTGGCATTGGGCAATGTTTATTACGGCTCAGCCCTATAGCGTTTTGGGTCGGGACGGTCATGCTGGGCCAGGTGGGTTTCTGCCGGTGGCAGAGGGGCGCAATCGTATGTGGGCGGGCGGCCGTCTGCATTTCGCGCAGAACTTGCGCATTGGCGTGCCCAGCGAGCGGCGCTCAACCGTAAGCAATGTGGTTGAAAAGACGGGGCGCACGGGTAAACTTTTGTTCGTCACCGTGCAGCACGAGTATTTCCAGGATGGCGTGCTATGTGTGTCCGAGGAGCAGGATCTGGTCTATCGTGAGCCAACACCGCCAAAACTCATCGGGGATCAGGCCGCACCAGCGCCCGAATGGTCAGAGGCGATCACGCCTGATCCGGTGATGTTGTTTCGCTATTCGGCAGTGACCTTTAATAGTCATCGTATTCACTATGACGAGCCATACATCACCCAGCATGAGGGATATCCTGGGTTGGTGGTGCACGGACCGCTGATTGCGACGTTCATGTCTCGCGCTTGTCTGCATGCCAATCCTGGGCGGGAAATTGAGTCATTCTCCTATCGTGGTTTGCGGCCTCTGATCGTATCGCGCACGTTTCAAGTGTCGGGCCGGCTTGATGGCGAGGCGGGCGCAAGCTTGTGGGCCGAGCAAAACGGCACGCTGGCGCATCAAGCGAGTGTGCAGTTCAAGGAGTGATCATGAGCGAACAACTGAGGTCGGCCTTGTTTGTGCCGGCAACACGGTCTGACCGTTTTGCCAAGGCGCTGGCCAGTGGGGCTGATGCGGTGATTATCGATCTGGAGGACGCAGTCGAGCACGAGGCCAAAGAGCGCGCACGCGCCGAGTTATCGAATTTCTCGATGACCCATCCTGCGGCATCATTTCTGGTGCGAATCAATGATGGCGCCACGGCGTGGTTTGAGGAAGATCTGGCGCTTTGCCGAGAGCTGCCCAATGTCGTGGGGATTGTTTTACCCAAGACTGAGTCGGCCGAGCAGGTCTACGCGGTGGTGGGGGCCGGTAAACGCGTCATCCCGTTGATTGAAACGGCTCGGGGTGTCCAGGTGTTGGATGAGATCGCCAGCGTCCAGGGCGTTCGCCGTCTGTCTTTTGGGCTGCTCGATCTGATGTTGGACCTTGGGGTGACGCCCGATACAGAGAGTGCGGCAATTGTGTTGAATCAGGTGCGTTTCCAGCTTTTGCTGCGTAGTCGCATGCACGGGCTGGGGGCGCCACTCGATAGCATCTATCCGGATTTTTCAGACCCGGTAGGTCTAGGTGTCGCGGCCCGTCAGGCCTGCGATATGGGGTTTTGCGGCATGCTGTGCATCCACCCCAGGCAGATCGAAGTTATCCACCAGGCCTTCCTGCCCTCTGACCAGGATCTGGATTGGGCGCAGCGCGTGATGGCACAGGTCGAGCGCAGCGGCACCGTGGCATTCAAGCAGGATGGCCGAATGGTGGATTTGCCCGTTATCGAGCGCGCCCGACGTATTGTGGCGCGCGCGGGCGGCTGAGCTTCGATGGAAGCCTAAGCGCCTGACTTTATCCTCGATCTCGGTTCGACTGAGCGTATTGCCGGGATCAACCTTGGGTTCATCGACGCGGCGGCGCTTGGATAGCGCCTAATGCATCATTCAATAAATATTCGGAATGAGGTAAGCTGATGGCGGATGGATCGACTCAGTATCAGGATATACGCGATGCGGTGCGCGACTTGTGTACGCAGTTCGGTGATGCCTATTTTCGGCGGATTGATGAGAGCCGAGGCTATCCCGCCGAGTTTGTCGATGCGTTGACTCAGGCAGGTTGGTTGGCTGCCCTGATCCCCCAGGCGTATGGTGGTTCAGGTTTGGGCCTCACTGAGGCCTCGGTCATCATGGAGGAGATCAATCGGGCAGGCGGCAATTCAGGCGCCTGCCATGGTCAGATGTACAACATGGGCACCTTGCTGCGCCATGGCTCTGACGAACAAAAGCAGCGCTGGTTACCTGACATTGCCAGCGGTGCCTTGCGTTTGCAGTCCATGGCTGTCACCGAGCCGACCACCGGCACCGACACGACCAAGATCCAGACGACGGCAGTGAAAAAGGACGGACGCTATGTGATAAATGGCCAAAAGGTATGGATTTCACGTGTTCAGCACTCGGATCTGATGATTCTACTGGCGCGCACCACACCTTTGGACCAGGTTAAAAAGAAATCTGAAGGCATGTCGATCTTTATGGTTGATTTGCGCGAGGCCATCGGTCACGGCTTAAGCGTTCGACCTATCCTGAACATGGTCAATCATGAAACCAATGAGTTGTTTTTTGAAGATCTAGAGATTCCTGCCGAGAACCTGATCGGCGAGGCGGGTATGGGTTTTYGATACATCCTAGATGGTCTGAATGCCGAACGCACCCTGATTGCCTCAGAGTGTATCGGGGATGGACACTGGTTTATTGATCGCGTTACAAAATACGTCAACGAGCGCATCGTATTTGGCCGCCCGATCGGCCAAAATCAAGGCGTGCAGTTCCCGATCGCGCGCGCGCATGTCAATGTCGAGGCGGCGGGTCTCATGCGTGATCGGGCTTGTGCCTTGTTTGACGCGCACCAAGAGTGCGGCGCGCAGGCGAATATGGCTAAGCTGCTGGCGGCGGATGCTTCCTGGGAGGCTGCGAATGCCTGCCTGCAGTTTCACGGTGGCTTTGGCTTCGCTTGTGAATATGACGTCGAGCGTAAGTTCCGCGAGACACGTCTTTATCAGGTGGCGCCGATCTCGACCAATATGATCCTGTCCTACGTTGCCCAGCACGTGCTGGGCATGCCGCGTTCATTCTAACGAGACATCGCATGCTGCCTTTGCAAGACATTACGGTACTGACCCTCGAACACGCCGTTGCCGCACCGTTCTGTACGCGCCAGCTCGCGGATCTGGGTGCGCGCGTCATCAAGGTCGAGCGTCCTGGTAGTGGGGATTTTGCCCGCGGCTATGACGAACGTGTACGCGGCCTGGCCTCGCACTTTGTGTGGGTTAATCGTTCCAAGGAAAGTCTGACGCTGGATATCAAGCATGAGGCCTCGACCCCGATCTTGGAGCAACTCCTCGCGCAGACCGATGTGTTGGTACAGAACCTGGCTCCGGGGGCTGCCGCGCGCGTGGGCTTGTCCTACGAGGCCTTGCATGAACGCTATCCGGGTTTGATCGTTTGTGATATCTCGGGGTATGGCGAGGATGGTCCCTACCGCGACAAAAAGGCCTACGATCTGCTTATTCAAGCCGAGTCGGGGTTTTTGTCAGTGACCGGCTCCGAGGATGAACCCGCTAAGGCTGGCTGCTCGATCGCCGATATTGCAGCCGGCATGTATGCGTACAGTAATATTTTGGCGGCGTTGATCAAGCGCGGTAAAAGCGGACAGGGCTCGCATATCGATATCTCGATGTTAGAGAGCATGGCCGAGTGGATTTCCTATCCGCTGTACTACAGCTTTGAGGGCGCACAGCCGCCTGTGCGCAGTAGCGCTGCGCACGCCACGATCTATCCCTATGGGCCGTTCGAGACGGGTGATGGTAGGACGGTCATACTAGGTTTGCAAAATGAGCGCGAATGGCAGATGTTCTGTCAACAGGTTCTGCGTCAGCCCGCGTTAGCAAGTGACCCGAGGTTTTCGTCGAATTCGGGCCGTTCGGCTGCGCGTCAGGCGTTGCGTGCCTTGATCCTAGACGTCTTTTCTTCTCTGTCACATGATGAAGTCGTCACCCGCCTGGATGCTGCTGGAATCGCGAATGCAAAGATGAATACCATGGCAGATTTGTGGGTGCATCCTCAATTACAGGCGCGTGGGCGGTGGGTGGATGTTCAGACGAGCGTCGGCCGGGTGCCCGCACTGCTACCCCCCGGGATTGGCAACCCCGTCGATGCGTGTATGAAAGCAGTGCCCAGTCTCGGGCAGCATACTGATGCGATTTTAGCTGAGCTGGGGGCGACGCCCGACGAGATCGCTGGCTTGCGCATGGATGGTGCGGTGTAAGGGATCGACCTGAGCGGTGTTGGGTAGGCCTTATGAATAAAGCCCTTTGAGCCAATGCAGAAAAAGTTGGATATCGGGTGACTGTAGTTTTTCTTGCCGAGCGAGTAGATAGGCAGGCAACCCCCAGCCCTGCTCACATCGCATTGGCGACCAAAAAGGAGTGACTGAAGTCTAGTCGTGATGCGCCGCCGACCTCGGTTGCATGATTGGCCTGTAGCCACGCAGGCCAGCAATCAGGTCGAAAATTGTTATATAGAAGCGTATGGCGTTCGAGGTCGCCAGGGGATTCTATCGGACCGTATTTGGCGATGAGTTTCTTGCTGCATACCGGCGTTACGTAGTCGTCCCACAGATGGACGGCTGTGATGCCCGTCCAGTCATCGGTCATCTGGAATCCAATCTGAGGCACCGAGTCCGAGTAGGCAATGCCCGGCAACTTATCCAGACGGATTGCCAAGTCGATATTGGTGCTGTCCTGCCAGCTGATCCTTTGGCCAGGCCTTAAAGGCGATCCGCGAAAACGGGCCGCGCATGATCTCGCTGGGCGATAACGTGGATCGCTTCAAGCTTCTCGCTTTTGTACTCTCGGCAACGCTCTCGGATGCCACCTGGCAGATGTCGGGCATGGTGATCCTCATGACGCTGATCGGCGACATGGGCACACTCACCGGGCCGGTGCTGGGCGCGGAATTGTGGGCGAGTTCCTGCACTATAGGCGTATGCGGCGCAGCTAAGGCACTCGTCCTTCAAGGTACGCGATGAATCGCCTGGTCAGAGCACTGCTGCAGCAACATCTGCAATACCCCTTGCTCCAGACTTAAGTCTGGGGCAAGGTCATACAGCGGCCTGAGCACAAAGGCACGCTCGTGCATCCGCGGGTGTGGCACGGTCAGGATGGCGTCATGAATGTGTTCGGTGCCAAACAGCAGCACATCCAAGTCCAGCGTACGCGGTGCGTTGCGGTAGGGGCGCAACCGTCCATGTGCCAGCTCGATATTTTGCAGGGCGCTCAAGAGCTGATGAGCGGTGAGTGAAGTCTGGATCCGGGCAACGGCATTGAGGTAATCGGGGCCGCTTGAATCGATCGGCGCCGTACGATACAGCGGCGATAGTTGCAGTTGTTCGATACCGGGGAGACTGCGGATTTGGTCCACCGCATGGTGCAGCGTTGCCTCGGTGTTGCCTAGGTTGGCGCCCAGACCGATGTAGGCTGTCGTGTTCTGGCTGGAAATCATGTATGGGGGGCTTGCGTTGGCAGGCTCAAGCCTTGGGGTCAGTTGGTGTCGCCGCAGTGTCTGTGGCACTGGCTGTGGTGCTTGGATGCTTACGGTGGCGTCGTCGCCGCGTGGGACTGGTTCGTGCGGTGGCGTGGCCGGATTGCCAGGTGTCGATCATCTTGGCGCGGGTATCGTCATTGCTGTCGGCCAGATCCATCCACCATTGCGCTAGGACGCTATCGACTTCACGTGCTTCGGCGCGTAGCTGCAGAAAATCTACGGCCGCCCGAAAGCGTGGCTGCTCAATGATGCGCCAGATTGAACGCACGGTGGCGCGCTCGAACCTGGCCTGCATGAGCCAGATCTCGCGCATGTCGGATTGGTAGCGCTTGTGGATGGCGAGTCTGTGGGTTTGGTCGCTGATGACTGAATCTGCTGCCTGGATTAAGGCGCTATTGCGCGGCTCGCCTTGCTCCATGATGGCCAGCCAGCGTTGGTGAACGAGTCGCCAGAGCAGCGCGGCAAACAAAAAGCTCGGGCTGACGGGCTTGCCCGAACGCACGCGAGCATCGGTGCGAGACAAGGCGATCTCGACAAACGCCTCGCCACCTTGCTCGTCAAAGATCCGGTCCATGAGCGGAATCAGGCTCTTGTTCAGGCCTGCCCGATGCAGTTCGCGCAAGCAGTCCATGGCGTGCCCACAGGTCAGTAGCTTAAGTGTCTCGTCGAACAGGCGCGAGTCGGGGACGTGCTCGATCAATTCACCCAGGCGGGCGATGGGTTCTTGTGTGGTGGGGTCGATGCGCGCACCCAGCTTGGCGCCAAAGCGCAATGCGCGCAGCATCCGTACGGGGTCTTCTCGGTAGCGCGTCTCGGGGTCACCGATCATGCGTACTACGCGGTTTTTTAGGTCGGCGACGCCCTGGTGAAAGTCGATGACCTCTTCCTTGATTGGGTCGTAGTACAGTGCGTTGATCGTAAAGTCGCGCCGTGCAGCGTCCTCTTCGTGGGTGCCGAATTCGTTATCGCGCAGGATGCGGCCATGCTCATCGGTTTCCTGATTGCCCGAGGAGGGCGCACGGAAGGTCGAGGTCTCGATGATTTCCTGGCCAAACACCACGTGTACTAGTTGAAAACGGCGGCCAATAATGCGAGCTCGGCGGAAAAGCGGACGAATTTGGTTGGGCGTGGCATTGGTGGCCACGTCAAAGTCCTTGGGTTCCAGGCCGACGATCAGGTCGCGCACAGCGCCCCCGACGATATACGCAGCGTAGCCGTGCTGGTTCAGGACTTCGCAGACTTTGATAGCGTGACGCGATACGCGACGCCGATCGATTCCGTGCTTATCGCGTGTGAATCGCTCTGGTCCATGAGCGGGCGTGGCGAATAGTCGCGTTACAAAGGTCTTTATTGTATTTTTGAGCATGGGGCGTATTTTAGGACTTTGTATCCTGCAAGTCCTCAAACAAATCGAGGACTTGCCAGCCGCGCGAATGCGCGATGGCGCGCAGCGCAGGGCTGGGGTTGGTGGCAACAGGTTTGCTTACTGCTTCGAGTAGCGGCAAATCGTTCAAAGAGTCGCTATAGAACCACGAGTCGCTGAAATTGCCGAGGCTTAGATTCTGATCACTTAGCCATTGTTGCACGCGTGTGACCTTACCTTCCTTAAAACTTGGGGTGCCGTGGATGCGGCCGGTGTAGCGTTCACCGTCACGCTCGGGAATCGTGGCGATCAGATGTGGGATGTTGAGTGCGTCTGCAATGGGACGCGTGACGAATTCATTCGTGGCGGTCACGATGACACATATATCGCCGTTCGCCTGATGCTGGGCGATGAGCTCCTGCGCCTGGGGCAGGATCTGGGGCGACACGATCTCGGCCATGTAGTCCTCGTGCCATTGTACGAGCTCTCGCGGACCGGTGAGTGTCAGCAGTCCCAGCATGAACTCTGCCGCTTCGTAGGCGTTTAGTACACCTTCGTTGTAGCGTTGCATCAGTTCGTCGTTGCGTCGTTGTGCTTCGATGGGATCGCCAGCCCGCCCCGTACGAGCCAGGAAGGCCGCCCACTGATAGTCGCTATCAAAGGGTAGCAAGGTGTGATCCAGATCGAATAATGCCAGGGCGTGGGGTGCCGTCATGGTGAACTCATTGTGTGAAGCGGGTGGGCCAGTAGGTCTCTCAGGAGAGGTAAAGTAATGGAGCGGTGCCGGGCGAGTGAATAGCGGTCCAGCGCATCGATCAAAGCCGTGAGTCGCCCCATATCGCGTGCATAGTGCGTGAGGATCCAGCTCAGTACGTCCTCCGATAACAGCAGGCCACGCACCTGGGCCTGAGCACGTAGGGCGGCGGCGCGGTCTGCATCAGAGAGCTGCTCGAGGCGGTAGACCAGATCCCATCCCAGGCGCGAGCGCAGATCCTCGCGTAATGACATCGATCGGGGTGCTGTCCCACCCGACACCAAGAGTGCAAAGGCCTGGGGCGTGGCAGCCCGCTCACGCCAGCGATTGTACAGGGCAAACAGTGCGGCCTGTGCGTGAACACTCAATTGATCCACATCATCCACAGCAACGCGCATCAGGCTGCTGTCCGTACCTGTGGCGAGTGCCAGGATGTCTGCTGGAGAGGATTGCGCATTGAAATACACGCCGCCTGTGCCCTGCGCGCATGCGCGCAGCAGGTGGCTGCGCCCCGAACCTGTTCCTCCCCATAGATAGATGGCCCGCCCAGCGCTTAGCGTCTGGAGGCTCTGGATGACGGCGCCATTGCTGCCGACGACAAAGTTCTCTAGCGTGGGCGCCGACGCGGGGAGTATATCCAGGAGGAGTTGCTGGCTCATTTCATCGTAAAATCAAGATTGTTCGTAGTTCAAACATGCAATTCTTGCACATCTGGCGGCTTTTCTCATGACAAATACACCCTCTGCTCCCATGACCTACCGTGATGCGGGCGTTGATATCGATGCTGGCGATGCATTAGTCGACCGTATTAAGCCGCTGGCTGCGCGCACGATGCGCCCTGGGGTGATGGCGGGTATTGGCGGTTTTGGCGCCTTATTCGAGGTGCCTCGACACATCAAGGAGCCTGTGCTGGTCTCGGGCACCGATGGCGTGGGCACAAAGTTGCGCCTGGCCTTCGAGTGGCAACGCCACGATACGGTGGGTATTGATCTGGTCGCGATGAGTGTGAATGACATTCTCGTGCAGGGCGCAGAACCTCTGTATTTCCTGGATTATTTTGCTTGCGGCAAACTCTCGATAGAGACAGCCGTACAGGTGGTGGGCGGCATCGCTCGTGGTTGCGAGCTCTCGGGCTGCGCTTTGATTGGCGGCGAGACAGCCGAGATGCCGGGGATGTATCCCGATGGTGAGTATGATCTGGCGGGCTTTGCCGTAGGTGTGGTTGAGAAATCCAAAATCATTGATGGCAGTCAGATTGTGCCAGGTGATGTCATATTGGGCTTAGCCTCCAGTGGTGCGCATTCCAACGGTTTTTCCTTAATACGAAAGATCCTACGTCACGCTAACGCAAATCCTGACCATGAGATCGGTGGCCAGTCCTTGGGTGATGTGGTCATGGCGCCTACACGCATCTATGTGAAATCCATACTCGCTGCCTTGGCAGCGCATGGTCCAGCCATCAAGGGCTTGGCGCATATAACGGGCGGTGGCCTGTTAGAGAACGTGCCGCGCATCTTGCGTGCAGGTCTGGCAGCCGAGCTGCGCCGAGACGCCTGGGAGATGCCCGAATTGTTCAAATGGTTGCAGCACAATGGTGGGGTGGCAGACCAAGAAATGGCGCGGGTCTTTAACTGTGGAATTGGCATGGTGCTGATCGTCGCCCCTGAGCATGCCGATGCACTGGCTGAGACCCTGCGCGCTTATGATGAGACCGTTTATGTCTTGGGCTCAATCGTCAAACAGCGCGATGGCATGGCCCAGACCGTTGTGGTGTAAGGCGAACGCATCAATAATTTGTGCTGAGGCGGTCTTGGATTGACAGTCTATGGCCTGACGGTTGTCCAAACTGCGCAACCAGGTGATCTGGCGCTTGGCGAGCTGGCGCGTGGCGGCGATGGCTTGTTCAGTTGCCTGCTCGAGGCGACATTGGCCATCCAGATAATCCCAGAGTTGGCGATAGCCGACGCAGCGTACTGCGGGCAGCTTGGGGTGCAGATCGGGGCGCTGATGCAGTGCACGCACCTCATCGAGCAGGCCGTCACGCAGCATGGCCGTGTAGCGCACGGCAATGCGCGCATGTAGCCAGGATCGTTCGGTCGGCTCCAGGCTAAGCGTGATAAAACGATGCTCTGGTAGCAAGGCTTGGGGTGCGTCGCGCAACCAATCACTCATGGTGCGACCACTGGCCCGCCAGATTTCGATCGCACGTTGTACGCGTTGGCTATCGTTGGGCGCCAGGCGCGTAGCGGTCTGCGGATCGATGAGCATGAGTTGTGCGTGCATCGCAGGCCACCCGCGCTCGTGCGCCTCCTCGTCGATCGCTGCGCGCAGCACGGGGTCGGCGGCGGGCAGAATATGCAAGCCTTCGCGCAAAGCCTTGTAATACAGCATGGTGCCGCCACACAGTACGGGGATGCGGCCCCGTTGCGTAATCTCACGCGTGAGCCTGGCGGCATCCTGGGCAAACTCAGCGGCCGAGTAAGTCTGTGCGGGATCACGTATATCCAGCAGATGGTGGGGAACACGGGCCTGCTCGTCGGCGCTGGGCTTGGCGGTGCCGATATTCATATCGCGATAGATTGTGGCGGAATCCATGACGATGATTTCGATAGGCCAACGTTCGGCCAAGGCCATTACCGCAGCAGATTTGCCCGATGCGGTCGGTCCAGCCAGGCAGATCAGCGTGCGACTCATTGTCCACGCATAAAGAGCTTGTCCAGATCCCCCATGCTCCATTGGAACCAGGTGGGTCGGCCATGATTGCATTGATCGGCGCGTTCGGTGCGCTCCATCTGACGTAGCAGCCCGTTCATCTCGTCGATAGTCAGGCGACGGTTCGCGCGTATCGCGCCGTGGCAGGCCATGCTCGAGAGCAGTTCATTGCGCTGCTCTGTGAGACGAGCCGAGTGGCCAACGCGTTCCAGATCAGCCAGCACCCCCCGCGCCAAGGCCTCGATGTCACCTTGGGCCAACATGGCGGGTACGGCGCGGATCGCCAGCGAGGTCGGCCCTGTTGGGCGAATACGCAGGCCCAGACTGTCGAGCACGTCCTGATGGGTCTCGGCGCGTGCCATGTCCGTTGCGCTGGCGCTTAGCACGACTGGAACCAGTAGTTCCTGGGCAGGCAAGGCCTGGGTGTCCATCGCGCTTTTCAGTGCCTCGTAGACGACCCGTTCGTGTGCGGCGTGCATATCCACGAGGATGAGGCCTTGGGCATTTTGTGCAAGGATATAGATACCGTGCAACTGCCCAAGCGCCATACCCAGTGGCAGCTCGGTGGGGTCGTAACGTGGAGCGGGGCGTGGCGCTGGAAGTTCAGGCTCGGGGCGTACCCCCGTCGCACTCGGGTGGGTGGGGGTGAGCGGGCGGTACAGCGTTTGCCAGTCAGAGGCGGGGAGGCGTTCCTGTAGATGAAAATGATGCTGCGTTTGGGGGGCGGAGCGGGCAGGCAGCGGGCTCATGGTGTGCGCAGCGAGCGGCGTAGGAGGCGTACTTTGCTCCTGTGCCGCCGGGGTGGGAATAATACCCGCCGGTGCATCATGAGCCAACGCACCGCCACGCTGTGCCAGCGCCTCGCCCAGCGTCTGAGCGACGAACCGATGTATTGCGCCGCTATCGCGAAAGCGAACCTCGTGTTTGGCTGGGTGTACATTGACATCGACCGCCGCCGGATCCAGGCTTAGAAATAAGACGTAGGCGGGTTGGCGCTCGCCGTGCAGGACATCAGCATAGGCCTGACGTATGGCATGAGAGACGGTGCGATCACGTACATAGCGACCGTTGACATATAAATACTGTCGGTCGGCGCGGTTGCGTGCAAAGGTCGGACGGGTGATGCGCCCCTCAATGCTCACGAGCCCCTGATGGCGCTCGACAGATAGGCTTTGTTCGTCGAACTCCTCACCCAGCACATCCTGTATGCGCGTGTGAATGTCGGTGGCGACCCAGTTGCGTTGTGGCTTGTCATTGTGGAATAGACGAAACGCGATATGCGGATTAGAGAGCGCAATGCGCTCGAGCGTACCGAGGCAGTGGCCGTACTCTGTGGCTTCAGTGCGCAGGAACTTGCGCCGCGCAGGAATTTCATCGAAAAGCTGGCGAACCTCGACACGCGTGCCGACCTGAGCTGCTGCGGGTTCAGTGCCGGCGACATGGCCCTGAATCTGCCACGCGTGCTCGGCATCGACGGTTCGAGAGACCAGTGTCAGGCGCCCGACTGAGGCAATCGAGGGCAGGGCTTCGCCCCGAAAGCCCATAGAGGCAACGGCCTCGAGCTCATGGAGCGAGCTGATCTTGCTTGTGGCGTGCTGCTGTAGCGCCAGAGCAAGTTCGTCCCGAGGAATGCCCGTGCCGTCATCGGTCACCAAAATACGGCGTATGCCCCCCCCATCCAGGCGGATCTCGATCGTGTTTGCTGCGGCATCCAGCGCGTTCTCGAGCAACTCCTTCAGGACAGAGGCGGGGCGCTCGATGACCTCGCCAGCAGCGATCTGGCTGACTAATAGATCGGGCAAGGGGGCGATAGCGCGACGGCTGGGCATGGGCGGATCTGTGCAGAAGGGCATTGCACTCAGTTTAGCGTTTTAATCTATAGTGCGGTGTTGAACAAATGGATGATGAGCATGGCGGAGTTTTTCGATCTGATATTGAATATTGATCAGTCCCTTGGGATCTGGGTCACGCAGTATGGTGCGTGGATCTATCTGATTCTGGCCCTGATCATCTTTGGCGAGACGGGGCTGGTTGTGTTGCCCTTTTTGCCTGGTGACTCCTTGCTGTTTATTGCTGGTGCGTTCGGCGCCTCGGGTATGCTCGATCCCGTGCTGCTGGGCGGTATCCTGCTGGTTGCCGCGATTGCGGGCAACACCGTCAATTATTCGATTGGACGGTATATCGGCCCTAAGGTATTTTCTAATCATTATCGTTTTCTGGATCAGCGCGCGCTCTTGAAAACACACGCTTTTTATGAAAAACATGGTGGTA
Organism: Alcaligenaceae bacterium CGII-47; assembly: GCA_019166125.1. Taxonomy (GTDB): domain Bacteria; phylum Pseudomonadota; class Gammaproteobacteria; order Burkholderiales; family Burkholderiaceae_B; genus Castellaniella. The sequence goes on along the minus strand of JAHTBO010000007.1, from coordinate 115,844 downwards.
AGACCATCATTCTGTCGCGCTTTCTGCCCTTGTTTCGCACCTTTGCTCCGTTCGTCGCGGGCGTGGGCAGTATGAATGTGCTGCGCTTTGAGCTCTTCAATGTTATCGGTGCCGTCGCCTGGATCGGTGGGCTGATAACCTTAGGGTATTTTTTTGGCAATGTGCCCATCATCAAGGAACACCTCAACACCATTGTGCTGATCGGTGTTGGCGCGGCGGCAGTGCCGGCCTTGCTGGGCGTGCTATGGAAAATCTTTAAAAAACCCGCTACAGCCAAATAACTAGGCGCTGCGCGCGAGTGCCGGGTTTTCCGCAAAATAGCTCTGGATACCGCTTAGGACCGCTTCAGCGATACGCTGCTGGTGCGCCGAGGAGCGCAATAGTCGCTCTTCCTCAGGGTTGCTGATGAATGCCGTCTCGATTAAGATCGACGGAATGTCCGGTGCCTTGAGCACGGCGAAGCCAGCACGCTCGATGCGGTTCTTGTGCAGGCGGTTGATCTTGCCGATTTCACCCAATACGCGGGTGCCGACCTTCATTGAGTCGTTAATCTGGGCGGCAGTCGAGAGATCCAGCAGGACTTTTGCGACTTGCTGGTTATGTGCGCCAAGGTTGATGCCGCCAATCAGATCCGCCTCGTTTTCTCGTTGCGCCATCATACGTGCTGCAGTGCTCGTCGCGCCATGTTGTGACAGGGCATAGACAGATGATCCGCGTGCGGTGGGTTTGATCCACGCATCTGCATGAATAGAGATAAATAGATCGGCCTTGACGCGGCGCGCCTTTTGGACGCGCACATGTAGCGGCACGAAGAAATCCCTGTCACGGGTTAGGTAAGCGCGCATATTGGGTCGGGCGTCAATAAGTTTTTTTAGGCGCTTGGCGATCTCCAGGACGATGTCCTTTTCACGCGTGCCACGTTTGCCTATCGCACCTGGGTCTTCGCCGCCATGGCCCGGGTCCAGTGCGATCAGAATAGGACGGTCACGTTGGCCCGAGAGAGGGGGCACGATCGGTTCGCTGGGCTTGTTGGCAATTGGGGGAAGCTTTTGGCCATCCACAGATGGAATCGGGGCCTCGGTTGGCGAGGACTGAGCCAACTCCTCCAGAATGCCTGCCAGTGGATCGTTTTCAGCGTCCTTGAGCAAGGCGAGTAAGGGGTCTTGGGCGACCCTAGGGTATAGATCGAGCACGAGGCGGAATTTATATTCGCCAACCGGTTTGAGCGTAAAGACCTGAGGCGCAATGGCCTGCTTGAGGTCGAGCACCAGACGCACCACATTTGGACGGTTCTGCGCGACCCGGACCGAATCAATGTAGGGATCGTTTGGCTTGATCTTGGAGATGAGGTCGTTGATAGCGCTACTCATGCGTAGGCCGTCGATATCAACAACGAGGCGGGGTGGGTTCTCGAGGATGAAATGTTCAGCCTTGAGTTCGCTGTCCATCTCTAGGGTGACGCGAGTATATTCATCGGCGGGCCAAGTGCGTACCGCAAGAATAGTTGCCGCGTGCGCCAAACGGGGGATGACGGGTAGGAGGAGCAGTGTGCAACTGCCTGTGATGAGTTTGCGTCGCGTATGATCAATCTCGCGGATCATGGGCGGTGCGGCGGAGTCAATTGCGTCAGCCATAGTCGTCCTTTGTCGCTGTAAGCGCTGAGATGTGCGTGGCGGCTCGAGCCAGAATACTCAAGCAAGATATCCAGGTCGGGAGGCGGTAGAAGCTCCCCTGCCTTTTCAGGCCATTCGATCAGGACAATAGCTGCCTCATGCATCAGTTCACGAAATCCAGCATCCAACCATTCACGCGCATCGCTAAATCTATAAAAATCAAAGTGGTAGAAGTATAAGTTAGAAACATTATAGCTTTCAAGCAGCGCATAGCTAGGGCTTTTAATTCGACCGGTCACGCCAGCGGCGCGCAGCAAGGCTCGGACCAAGGCGGTTTTGCCCGCACCTAACTCTCCCCGCAGGTGAAGCCGACCCCCAGAACCGCTGGTAATCGTGGCTGGATGCTGGCCGCAGAGCAAGGGAGCGAGTTGTTGCGCGAGTGCTACGGTTGCGTCTTCGTCCTCGAGGTGCAGGCTTAAAGTGTGCGGCGTCGACGAGGGCTCCATATGTTCTCCTTTAGGGGGCGAGTGCCAACCATAGGGGGATGGTGAGGGCTGACAAAATCGTGCCAAGAGACATCGTTACGGCAACGAGCGGGCCGTTGCCCCCCATGCGAGCAGCCAAGACATGTGCCGAGGAAGCAGTGGGTAGTGTGCTGAAGAGCAGTAGCACCTGTTGCTCTACGATAGACAGGCCCAGTGCTGGGCCGATTAACAAAGCGCACAGTGGCAGGACGAGGAGCTTAGCGACAATCATCCAGGTGATAAGGGTAGCGTGTTGCCTGCCGCCTTCGAGTGAGAGGGTGGCGCCCACGCACAGCAGACCGATCACGATTGCGCTTTGGCCTAGGCGGCCCAGGGTCTCGTTGATGGCGTGGGGGATGGGGATTGCCAGGAAATTACACAATAGCGCCAGCACCGTCGCCAGGATGAAGGGGTTTCGCAGAATCTCGCGCAGCGCTCGTCCGCCGTTTTGGCTGGCCAGTGCGTGAACGGCACCGATGTTGCTGATGGGTACGGCAAAGCCCACGATGACAGCCATGATGGTCTGAGCGCCAGCAAGCTGCATGCTGCCGGCGATGGATAGACCAATGTAGGTGTTGAATCTGAAACCGCATTGTGCCAAGGATGCATGGCTGGCCAGATCAGGATGCAACACAGGTCGGGCGAGCCAGGCCAGGGCGATACCACAGCCCATGATGCCAAAGGTAGCAGCCAGCAGCGTCGATGCATTGCCCAGGCTCAGGGGTGTCCGAGTAATTGAGTAGAACAGAAGGGCTGGAAACAGCACAAAATACACCAGACGTTCGGCATTGACAAAAAACCGGCGCTCAAAGCCGAGCAGGTGCAATAGCGCCCACCCGAGTGCGATGAGCATGAAATCTGGCAGGACGAGAGGGATGACAGACATGGACGGCGTGATGCGATGGGTTGCGTCATTGTACGCGGGGTGGCATGGGTATTCATTCCTCTATAATGTCGGGCCGTCTCCTTAGTTAAATGGATATAACTTTCCCCTCCTAAGGGAAGATTGCAGGTTCGATTCCTGCAGGAGACGCCATCATATTCTATATGTTCATGATTCATAATGATTTTATATGATGTTTGTTTTGAACCCCACGCAGGGCACCACATGACGCCCTTGGACAACGATCCGGCAGGTGCGGCTGAAGGCATGGTTTCCGCCTGCCTTGGCGTCTTGGTCAGGGTTGCGGCGATGGCCATTGACAAAGGGGAACGGCTCCAGTGCTGATTGGAGGCAATCACTGATGCTGGGTGCCGCTTTCTTGTCTTTCTTCTCGTCAGTCTTTATGCATGCCACAACCTACAACTGACCAGTTTTCGTGTCAAGTAGATACTGGTCCCGTCGGGCTTGGCTAGTCTGCCCGAACACAAATCTTCCACCTTCGGCATATAGTACCCCCTCTGTCGGCACTGTATCCGCATGGGCCACGCTGGCAGCAGCAATGGCTGCAGCACATAGAAGCCACCTAATCATGTCGTCCTCCTCCTGCCTTGTGGCTACAAAATATGATAGGCGCGATTGATGTGTGCAACTGCCGGGCAGCATGGTCACCAGCGGCATAATATGGGGGCTCCAGGGGCAATCTATGACGACATCCAACAACGACTCGGCAAGACGCGTGCGACACGCTTCCCAGGGTAGTACGGGTTGTCTGGTGGAAATCCTTCTGTCATTTCCCGGCTCCGACAATCAGTGCCGCCACAGCCTGCTTCAGCACCTGAGCTTCCCTGCTGCGCATCCCATGCTTCAAAGCATTACAGGCGCATATCGCCTTGCCTCCTGAAGACGTGGGGCCGGTGCTGCGGGTCCATGGGGCAACCTGCCGGATGTCCGCCGCCCGCTTGGCACGCCGCTCGGGCGTCCACTCTGTGCTCATGATGCACCGTAGTCTGTTCGCCGTGTTTTGATTGTATGCCTGCCACAATTTTGCGAGCCAGTACTGCGGCGCCTGTCAATGTCGGTGCCGCTGCACGGCGGGCCGGTCATATGCGCCCCAATCCGCCATAGCGCCCGCGTCTTTTTGGTTTGTCTTAACCTCCACTGGGGCGGGCTGCTCGGAAGTAACCAAGGATTCCATACCGTTGCGGACGATATCGGCCGCCAAACCAGATACACCTCCACGGATTCTTCCTGTCCTTGGACCCTCAACCAGCGGGACTATCAAAGCGATTTTTTGGCGAATTTCTTGTTTACCTGATATGCACGCGTCAAAATAGATGAAGGACAGCTTTATCAACGTGCATTCTGCGATGTTAAAAGGCTTTTCGCCAGTTGTATGACAATAACCCTGCTGAATATTTAACCAGCCACTCTTGGCAGCCAGGCGCACATTTTCTGGTATTTTTGACACATCAAGCCCTAGTTCTCGTATACGATGATCAGCGTTTTGATCTGCCATCTCATCCACCTTCCGGCCGACGAAGTCTAGTAGCCCCATAGCCCCTCCAATTTCATAATTATTGTTGATGTCCTTTGATTGTAAGCCCTGTATATATCTGTCAGAATCATCTCGCACGAAGGTCACCACCCTCGGTTGCTTCAGGTCGCCTAATGCCTACAGTGTATTGGCGCATTGCGCCTGGGCCTTGAGCGCCAGTCTCAAGATCATGTCAGCCTGTCGCACATTCTCAGCCTTCGCCGCCCGGGCCACCAGCCCGACAAACAGCGAATCCCCCCGGGGCGATTCACTAACGGTCTTAAGCACCAGAAAACCGTTCAATTGTTGTTTGGCAAAATACTGCACGGCAGATATGGGAGCGTGACGTTTCAATCCACGCGCTCACGAGGAGCGCGACGACTATGCCTAGGCTGCTCCGTTACGTAGAGACTGTTTCAATCCACGCGCTCACGAGGAGCGCGACGGCAAGGATAGCAATTGGGGTACAGGGCTAGAGCAGTTTCAATCCACGCGCTCACGAGGAGCGCGACGCTTTTGGATGGATTGTATAACGTATTGCCAGAGTTTCAATCCACGCGCTCACGAGGAGCGCGACGTATAACGTCCTACCAGAAAAAGGCGACGCGGATGTTTCAATCCACGCGCTCACGAGGAGCGCGACCGTTAATCGTTCGCAGCGTACCATCCTTTTTAGTGTTTCAATCCACGCGCTCACGAGGAGCGCGACCCGTGTCGGGGACGATGACGCCTTGAGCGGTCAGGTTTCAATCCACGCGCTCACGAGGAGCGCGACACGCGCCTGGGGACGGCTTGGGCGGCTGATGACGCGTTTCAATCCACGCGCTCACGAGGAGCGCGACCACAACTATATAACGTGAGCGACGAGGGCACGATGTTTCAATCCACGCGCTCACGAGGAGCGCGACCGCAGCATGTCGCTAGAGCCCGCCTCGTTGACCTTGTTTCAATCCACGCGCTCACGAGGAGCGCGACGATTGACGGGTTCTCGAAGATCGTCGAATGGATGTTTCAATCCACGCGCTCACGAGGAGCGCGACCTGGACTCGATCTGGCGCATGACGGGCGGCAGTCGTTTCAATCCACGCGCTCACGAGGAGCGCGACGATGGTCATCCGATCCACTCACCATCTTTTAAATGTCGTTTCAATCCACGCGCTCACGAGGAGCGCGACCATCGATGACCCAGTCCTTGATCGTGTCGGGGAAGTTTCAATCCACGCGCTCACGAGGAGCGCGACCAGGGCGACCTGCCGCCATCCAAGGTGGCGAACAAGTTTCAATCCACGCGCTCACGAGGAGCGCGACTCTGCTATCTGGTTTATAGCCTGCACTAGCGATAGCGTTTCAATCCACGCGCTCACGAGGAGCGCGACGGGGCGGTTGTGTGATTCGCCTGTTTTTATCAGGTTTCAATCCACGCGCTCACGAGGAGCGCGACGCTCGCGGCACGTTCCGGTTAAACGAGGAAGGCGTTTCAATCCACGCGCTCACGAGGAGCGCGACCTCTCGCTGGCGCTTGGTCATGTCGCCAATGCTGCGGTTTCAATCCACGCGCTCACGAGGAGCGCGACTCTGCTATCTGGTTTATAGCCTGCACTAGCGATAGCGTTTCAATCCACGCGCTCACGAGGAGCGCGACGGGGCGGTTGTGTGATTAGCCTGTTTTTATCAGGTTTCAATCCACGCGCTCACGAGGAGCGCGACGCTCGCGGCACGTTCCGGTTAAACGAGGAAGGCGTTTCAATCCACGCGCTCACGAGGAGCGCGACCTCTCGCTGGCGCTTGGTCATGTCGCCAATGCTGCGGTTTCAATCCACGCGCTCACGAGGAGCGCGACGTCATCCAGTGCTTCGCTCGGGTGCGCACTGGCATGTTTCAATCCACGCGCTCACGAGGAGCGCGACCCTTGAGCTTTGGCGTGGTGTATTTGCCAGAGAGGTTTCAATCCACGCGCTCACGAGGAGCGCGACGAGCACCCGGTAGACGGTTACGGTCTCGTGGCTGTTTCAATCCACGCGCTCACGAGGAGCGCGACTTCGGCTACATCGCCAAGTCCGACTTCCTGACCGGTTTCAATCCACGCGCTCACGAGGAGCGCGACGGCATAGCCAAACAACGGCCTAGGTGGAGTAAAGGTTTCAATCCACGCGCTCACGAGGAGCGCGACATGGACGAGCTCACAGCGTTCGAGCACAAGACCCTGTTTCAATCCACGCGCTCACGAGGAGCGCGACCTTGGCGCCAATCAGTGTTCGCCACAATCCAGTCGTTTCAATCCACGCGCTCACGAGGAGCGCGACTTCCACCACAAACTTGCCGTTTTCGCGATACATGTTTCAATCCACGCGCTCACGAGGAGCGCGACCCCGTAATTTTAACCGCTTGAGATATCTATAAAAAAATTAAGGATTCTGCGAAGCCACTCTGATTGAAAGTGAATACTACCTTTCCATCATGTCTCTCCGGAGTGGAGGAAGGCAGAGCATAGGGTCGCCAGGGGCGCGAACCGACTGAGCTTATATCGGTCGCTCTGGGTTCGCAAAAATTCAAAAGATTAATGGGCCATTAAGGTTAAGTGCCGGCTTTGCACCGATGTGTTCCACCTTGCCTTGCCATTTCAATCCGAGATAATAGAAGCGAAGGCTGTCGACGTCGGGGTTCATCAGGTCGATGAGCCGCTGCCTAATCTCGACCCAGCGTGCCGTATCCACTTCAAGCTCAAACACCGAGAATTGAACACGTTGACCAAAGTCTCGACAAACCTTGGCGATGCGCCGCAAGCGCTTGACGCCTCCCGGGCTGACTACACTGACATCGTAAGTAATAAGAATAAGCATGATACGGCCTCATTTCCACAAAAATGGAGGGTAAGTGTCGAGGTCGCCGCGAAGATGTCGCGCTAACAGTTGTGCTTGCAGGTAGGGCAGCAGGCCAATTGCAACTTTTTCACCGAGAAAGATATGCTGCAGCTCCTCCCGCTTGCGTTCCTGATAAGCGATCAAGACAGTTTTACGAGAACCGTCTTTCAGCAGCACTGCACCATTCTCCATACGATGGAAATCGCCCTTGTTGAGTTGCTTGCGGTTGATCAGCGACAGTGCGAGACGCTCTCCGAGCAGGGGCCGAAATTCCTCAGCCAGATCCAGCGCAAGGCTTGGGCGGCCAGGGCGGTCACGATGCAGGAAACCGACCGCAGGATCCAGGCCGACGGTTTCGAGTGCGGAGCGACAGTCGTGTGTCAGCAACGTGTAAAGAAATGAAAGCAGCGCGTTGAATGGGTCGAGCGGTGGCCTTCGGTTGCGTCCACCAAAACGCAGCGTAGGTGCATTGGCCCGAATTAACTGGTCGAATACGCCGAAGTACGATTGCGCGGCTTCACCTTCTAATCCGCGTAGCACATCCACGTCGGTTTCAAGTAGTAGTCGTTGGGGGATACGTTTGAGTCGATTGAGGGCGTGCTGGAATGCGACTACATCTGTCAGCTTATCGCCGTGATCCCGCCAGCCCCGTGCGAGCACAGCTCGTTGGTTGTGGATTTTTCCGGCCAGCAGAGGACGAACCACGTTGGCACAGCCGACGGGGTCGTCACTACGACGGTATTGTTCACGACGTAGTAATACGTTGCCTGAGACAGGCCCCTCCACGCGCGCCAGAAACTTTCCGTTGGCCGTAAGGTGGCAAATGCTGATGCCTTGCTCCGAGCAAAAGCCCAGCAATTGGGGAGATACGGCGACACGGCCGATGCACACGAGGCTCTCTAGCATGTGGACGGGTAGGCGGGCCCGAACTTCTTTTTCGACTTCCATGACGATGTTGGCACCGTCTTTTCGTAGCCAAGCACCTTCGGTAGTGATGTAGAGCGTATTGAGCTGGCGACGCATTTAATCCTCCAACTGGCTTTGCAACCAGTGCTCGACGCTGCGAGATCGATTTAGCAGCCGTGGTTGACACAAATCGATGAGTGAACAGCCATCGCAGCGCTTTGGCTCGTAATCCGCCAACGGCGTTTTTGCCGAAAGAATCATTCGACGAGTGGCCTCGATCGTTTGGCTGGTAAGCGCGCGTAGCTCATCACTGAAAGCGATGTCGTTGCGTCTACGTGTCTGGCCGTAAAACAGCGCCCCTGATGTAACAGGCTGCCCCAACATGGTCTCCAGGCACAGTGCCTGCGCGCACAGTTGAACTTCATCCGCGTGGTGGGCCTTGGGTCGACCGCGTTTGTACTCCACAGGGAATGCCCGTTCGACACCGCTTTCCGGGTAGAACTCCACCACGTCGGCTACCCCCGTGATGCCAAGTGGTAGATCGACTAAAGGCATCGCCGTGACCACGCGAACACCCTTACGTCGCTCCGATTGTGGCTGATCTGCGCGCTTGTGCAGCAATCGGCCCTCAGCAGTTTGGCGGTTTTCTGTCCATTGCTGCTCAATATGAATTAGTGCGCACTGGCGTGGACAGTACAGGTAGTGCTGGAGAGCAGAAATAGGGACTAGGTATTCGTCATCCATGATTACGCTCTCCGGTGAAGGTCAAAACATGTCTATCAGAGCAACGCCTGCCGGCAGAGATTCCCGCTCAATGCTGATGCGGTAGTCAGCAAAGCCCCGAGCAGGCGTATCGACTTCTCCATCGGTGCGTTCGATTTTCACTTTCTCGAACAGTACATGAGCTGGAGCGTTGCCCATAGGATGGTCGTGCTTGAATACGATTAACTTGCGTGCGGCCATTTCGCCGCGCGCCGCAGATCGATCGTGCTCGAACAAATTGCTTAGTGCGCGCCACAGTAATGCCAAGTCCTCGTCGGAGAAGCCAGTGCGCTCAGCTAGCTTGGCAGAGATGAAACCATGTGCGCGGTACAAGCCGTAGGGAATAATGTGCTTGCGTCCCATCGTCCGTTCTTTTTCTAAATCTCTTTCATTAGTTACCGCAACGCGCGTGATGGATATCTCCATGGGTACGACGGGATCGATTGAGCTAGCAAACGCGATCTGCACGGGGCCACGAACTTGGCCTGCATTGACCTCTGTGGTCATCACTGCGCCGAAGGTGCGCACATCAAAGAAGTTTTGGCACATCCACGCGGTAAGCTCGCGCGCTTTGGCTTCGTCCTTGGGCAACTTCTTAGCCTCGTGTTCGATACCTAGCGCCGCATAAGCTTGTTTGTGCTGGTTGTTTAGTACTGACTTTTCCTGCATGTAGATCGCATAGCCGGGTTCACCCTCCTTCTCTAGCGCAGCGTAATTGCGGATCTTGCGTTTGAGAGCGACATCGGTAACCAAGCCCTGATTGGTTTCTGGATCCAACCGCGGCAAGTTGCCGGCATCTGGGTCGCCATTGGGGTTGCCATTCGTGACATCAAACAGATACACAAACTCATAACGGTTGGTAATAGTGCTCATGCTTCTTCTCCTTCAGATTCGGTGTCGGTATCGACGGTTTCAGCGCGAATGAAACGCGCTTGAGTCTGGTGGTAATAGCCAATGGCGAAATGCCCTTGGGCTTCAAGGCGAAGGCTTTTAGGGAAGGCCGCCCCGAGTTGATCGATAATCGCCCCAATCTCCTTTTCCAGATTTACTGCAAGCCCTGGTTTATCTTTACGCAGGCGGCTGAGATGATGTTGAGCGTTACGCAGCAACATCGGAAATATACTGGCTGGCGTCGCCGAAGCGCCGCCGTAGTAGCGGTCACGAATGGTGGTGTTAATTTGCTTGCCCAGCGCGGCGCGCTGCACGTTCTCCAACGTGGAGAACAGTCGCCCCAGCAGGTAACCGGGGTTGGTATTGGTCGGATCGAGGCTCACGGGTGGTTCTCCATTGTTGTAGTCCTTATTGTCCAGTCGTCGTTCGCGCGTCAGGACGCCTTTGCATAACGCCACACGCACTCCGCTAACATCACCGTCGGCGCGTAACCGCATAATGAGATTGCAGAGCAGGCTACGTGGGTAACGATGACCGCTCAGGATCGCTCGGGTCAGCTCCCCGGCCAATTGGGGCGAAACGTCCTCGCTCTTGGGTTTGGTGTCTTTGCGGTGCGGCACCGTGGCAAGAAGTAGTCTCCAGACCGCCGGAGGCGTGCCCCAGGCGGGAGGTTCCAAGTGCAAGTCTTCGTAGTGCCAGTACAGGCGCCTGGCAAACATCGCCAGGCTCTCAGTCTCCCAGAAGCGAATCGACAGTCGAGAAGCGTTCGGCGCGAGGCCTAACACGAAGATCCTCGTGCCGTCATCTAAATGGTCATCCAGATCACGTAGCGGCAAACCTTGGCGCACTTGCGCTAGAACATCGTGGACTTGCTTGATCGCGCGTTCGTCGTCGCCCTTGGGATCGAAGAAGCTGGCGAGCAGGCTTTCAGCCTCCTTTGCTGCTTGTATGTCAGGCGCTTGCGCCCAGAACACGACGGTGGTATCGCCGATCCGTAGTTGCTGCCGGCTGCCACGCTGTAACAGGTGATTGAGCGCGGTGGTATAAGCGAACGCCGCTTGTTCAGAAATGGGTGCGTTTTCGCCTTGTTTCTTCCCGTACGAGGTGAATGAGTCAAGGTTGAACGAGACGATGGAAGCGCCCGAGCTTTGTGCGCCCATTACGCCCTTGATGGGCGGGTGCAGGCGTGCCAGCGGTCCCTGTTGGCCAGTTACCAGGCACAGGCCTTCGTGCTGATTTGTGGCGTCGCTACAAATTCGTGTCCAGGCAGATCGGGCTGCCGGCCGCTCATGTAAGTAGCGAGGCTCATCACCTAATCGGAACACGACGTTGGCATCTAGCATCGCTTCGCCATGGCGCGCGAATGCCACATGTTGTTGAAATTGCTCAGGGCGCCAGCTCTCAAGAAAAGCCAGCAATGCCTTTAGTCCGGGGTCCTGCTCATGCACCAATGCCTCACGATGTCGAGCTAAAAAAGCGGCGTGCTCCTGTTCGCTGCGTTTGCTGCTGGTGCTCACTCCTAGGACGTAGCTGGTTTTGTCCCAAAGGAAACACGGGACGATGTTCACGGAGCGCTTGGGCGCTTGAGGTACGCTCAAATTGCGTGGCAAGGGCTTCTTGCCGCTCGTATCTCGTATATCAAGCACATCAATAACCTGGCCATTGGTATTTAACATGACGGCATAGCTGACCTTCCCCTGGCCATAGCCAGGAGGTGAGATGCTCGCGTCTCCCTCGTCTAGGAGTCGCTGATAATAGTTATTGAGCGCACTTAGGATCATGACTTGACCCCCCCATCTACCAGCGGCGGCACGACGATCAACCCATCAACCATCTGTGCGCGAAAAAATAGCGGTGTCATATTGTTGGCAAAGTCGATGTCGTGCAACATCCAGCCTAGGTCGCGTTCACCGTGCAGCGATTCATGGACGACGAGCGGCTCGTGGCCATTTTCGATTAACTCAAAGCTGGCCGGAAATTCGCGTGTGCCCAAGCAAGGCGCCTGGAAGCATTGTCCCTTGCGAGCGCGGCGATTAAAAATATCCAAATGCTTACCAATACTATCCTCGGCGCCAGCCTTGTTGGTCAGTTCAAAGTGCGCGCCGATGACATAGGCTACGTCACGCAACAATGTCGCAGCACGCTGCTGGCGATCTTCCTCGATATAGCTCACTAGCTTGTCGGTGCGCCCGGCCTTCATCGCCTTGCTGACACTGGCGGCGGAGAGCTTGCTACCTACCTCATTACGCCGGATCGTTTCAAAGTGGATGGGTCTGAGCACCTGAATGCTATCGATTACCCAACGAATTGCTGGTTTCCAATGGATGGCTTCCAGAATGCCGCGCGCAGCTGATGGCGTGATAACGTCGTAAGAGACTCGTTCTACTTTCATCTCTGGCCGAGTAAACAGCGCCCGTTCTCCTTGGATATGAAGTTTGATTCCGTATGCCATAGCTACTCCTCGGTATTTCGTTCATCGCGTTCCATGCTCGTCCCTTTACGTAAGACAACAGATCAAACCACGAGGCTGCCAGCCTCAATAAACTGCGGGTTATCCCAATGCAACCCGAAACGCTCGTCGTACATGCGAGGGTTAACCAGTTGCAAAAACTGCTCGCCGTAGCGATCGGGCATCACAGCCTGAATGGCATGCGCCTTGGACAAGGCTTCATAAGCCTGCACGGGTAGCTGCACGATATAGGGCTGCAAGTCTCGGGCGATTGCCCCGCAACCTTGGGCAAATTCCAAGCGGTGCAATGCGTCTTCAGCGCTCGTGTCCCAGGGCACAATCACTGGCCGCAATTTAGTTTCAATCAGTTGGAACTTTTCTGCCAGTGTTTCGAAGGGCAAGCTATCCTCGCGGCAGCTTTTGAGTAAAGTGAGCAGGTCATACGCATCCAACTCATTGGCGCCCTTTTGCCAGTAAAGCTCATGAAAATAGGCACGAATGGCTTCGGGAGCGAGCAAGTCGTTGCGATAGCGTGGCTCAACCGTACGAAAGGCCTGGGCAAACTGTATCAACTCTGTGGGTGGTGCCCAGTCCGGATTAGCGGTGGCAAACACCAGTACTTCGCTATCCTCCTGCGTGCGTCGTCCCTCGCGGTTGCAGCGTCCCGCCGCTTGGGCGATCGAATCTAAGCCAGCTTCGGCGCGCAGTACGATTGGCAGATCGATATCCACTCCGGCCTCGATTAGGCTGGTGCTGACCAATCGACACGGCTGTCCCGCTCTAAGCTGCTCACGGACTTCTGCCAACACCTCGCTGCGATGCTTGGCACACATGAGCGTAGTTAGATGACGCGCCCCAGGCAGCTGCGCAATAGATTCAAATAGCGCACGGGCGTGACGGCGATTGTTGACGATACACAGAACCTGCTCATGTTTTCTCAACTGCTCGGCGAGCGCCTGGTCATCCAATGCGCCTGTATGCCGCACGTTCACTCGTCGAAGCTGCCGGTAAAGACTGCTTGGATCCGGTGCTAGCTCGCGCACACCTTGTAGCCCATCAAGGAAACCCTCCTCAGCGTTTAGTGCCGGCTGGGTCGCCGTGCATAGCACCACGCTGGTACGATAGTTCAGTGCTAATTCGTCAAGCAGCGTGACACAGGGGCGCAACAACTTCAACGGTAGCGTCTGCGCCTCATCCAAAATCACCACGCTGCCCGCGATATTGTGTAGCTTGCGACACCGTGAGGGGCGATCAGCGAACAGGCTCTCGAAAAACTGCACAGCGGTGGTAACAATGATGGGGGCATCCCAGTTTTCCATTGCTAATTTGCGCTTGTTCTTGGATTCTAGCGCGGATTTCAGATCGTCAAAAAAAGCGCTGTGGTGCTCTAACACAGCGGCATCACCCAGTTCACCAAACGCATCTCGAAAGACTTGCGCCGTCTGCTCAACGACGCTGGTGAAGGGGATGACGAGGATCACTCGGCGCAGACCATGAGCTATCGCGTGATCCAGCGCAAAAGCCAGAGAAGCCAGTGTCTTTCCCCCACCGGTGGGAACAGTCAGCGAAAATAGTCCGGGTGCATGTGCAGCCTGTTTGCGTACGTAATTCAGAATGTCGGCACGTAGTTTGTTGATGCTGCTGTCCGCATGAAACGTTGCCAACCGGCTATCGAGGCGCTCGCGTAATGCTTGTAGGGTTGGGTAATTCTCTGTGTGCCGTGATCGACGATTTTCGATCTTGCGGTAGAACTCATCGGTGTCGATGAAGTCCGCGTCAACTAGGCAAGAAAAGAGCATGCGTGCCAGCAAGCTCAACTGAAACACGCCGCGTTCCCTGCGTGGTTGAAAGCCCAGTGGTAGTTGCATCGCCGACATATCCGGCAACGAGAGCTCCTCTTGCCAGGTCGTCAGAAGTTTAGGCAGTGTATTTTCCAGCCGATCTTGTAGGGACGTGCGTGATAAGCCGCCCTTGCCATTCGCCAGTCCAGCATGGTGTCCAGCAATACCGTAGGCAAGTAGATGCCCGAAGAGCGATCCGTACCGATCCAAAGAGATGCGTGCGCCCCAAGTGGCATGATCCACCTTCGGATGCCTGCCTTCCAGCCGCTGCTGAAAGGACTCGGTGTACTTACCAAGATCGTGTAACTGTCCAGCGGATTGCGCCAAGACCTGCCCGCCGAACGCTGCTGCGAACTCGGCCGCCAGTCTTCCTACAGAGTTCAGATGCTCGTGTAACGGTTGCCAGTCAGCCTTGTCCGCGCGCTGGGTTGAGTGCGCGTAGAACCCCATGGCTCTCCTCCCCCTAGGTGTTCGTTCACTAGTCTTATTAGGTGACATGATACTTCTTGTAATGGCACATAAGACCAATAAGCCTACTTTCCAAGATTGAATTATGAGCGCATGGAAACATGGGTTTGGCCGCTCTATGCAGCCTAACGTAAACTTCGGATCTGGAACCTTACAGAATCGTGCGCACCACGTGTGCGTGGGTGGGGTCGGAGAATAAGCACCATAGCTGCATGAAGAAAGAAATAGGCCTATCCCGAAGTTTTCTGACGTAATGATTCAGTTTGTTTATACCCGTCATATTGATGGCGTCGAGCGCATGAAGAACATTGTCGATGCAATGAACGAAATGGATCGAGATATTTATATTGTTTTTAGCTATGCTACAGCCTCATGTTGTTCGCAGAGAACACCATTATTTATTAGCAATGTATTGATTTGTTAGTGCCTGTGCATATGACCAAAGAGCTGGACTTGCATTTTGGCCATCAAGGCGAGAAAACCAGGGGACAATGAAATATGAAACTCAGGCGTAGAGATTTCGTCAAGGGGTGTGCAGCGGTCAGTGCTTTGTCGCTGCCGGGTATCGCCCGCGTTGCGATAGGCCAGAGCACAAGTAATGCATCAGCCTCAGTTGCTGATTTGCACATCGAAAAATCGATCAAGGCGAGCTTCGGCGGGGGTTTTTCGGTACGCACCCATCAGCAATCAAACGGATTGACTCACGCCAATATCGAGCACCTTGGCAACCGGTACCTGGTCATGTCTGCTGACTTGCTGGACTGGAAGATCGTGAGTTTTCTCTAAGTAACGCGGGCCTCACATCCCTTTTGACACCAAATTTAAAAGAATAGTTTGTAGAGGAGATGGGCCGTGTCTGACAAGATCAAGAGCATTCGTATCCACCCCGGGATTGGCATTGCCCGCTTAGGCGACAGTGATGAGTTCTACATTGGTCCCGAGGCGCCGCGGGTCGTGGTCGATCCGGGCGGCAGCGGTGGGCCAGGGCCTAAAGGCGGGACCTACCGCGACAGCGATGCGCGATTAAAGCGTCAGGCGCAGCGTTATCGGGTGTACGCTTACGATGCCAACGACAAGGTTGTGGCAGAGCTCACATCCGATTCGGGCCCGGTTCAGTCTGTACGTTGGCGTGTTCATGTCAGGAACATGAAGGCGGCGAATTATGCGTTTCAGGGCGCACATCTGTTTGATCCGGATGCGTTGCGCAATCCATCCATTCAGCCGGGTAAGGCGCCAATCGAACGCGATAAACTGATTATCGATCCTGGTGTGCATACGATCACCTCCGGTCAGGCCGAAGCGGTTGTCATGAAGGGTGATGTTTTCACTGGCATTGAAAAAGGTTTGTTGCCAGGCGGATTGCGCTTCGAGGGGTTCACCCCGAAGGATATTTCGAAGGAAGTTGAGGTTACTTATAAAGCCGCCAAAGACATCGAGCTGGGGCAGCTTCGTCTTGATGCCAAGGATCGTCTGCTATTCGTTCCCGCGCCTGGAAAAGGCGAGTGCGTCACGACACCCAAGGTGGTGTTGTCCAACCCAAGTGACACGGTCTCGCCACCGAATGGTCCGGAAAACGGTCAAAACCCGCTGACGAACCAATTTGGCTATTTCAATATTCCAGGCTGGTGGGACGATACCTGTGGGGGTGAAATAGACGTTACAGTCACGCTTACCGATGGCACCGTCTTAAGTACCCGTGATCACGTCAAATCGTTCACCGACGAAGGGGTGAGGAATCCGCGGGCGGGCGCATGGATCGTGACCGCACCCCCGAAGTTTGCTCCCCATATGTACCACGTGGTGTCCATTCTGGACCGCGTATATGAAACGTTTCCTGAAGCCTACCCGTATGCTGGGCAGAGGACGAATTTCTACCGTGATGTCTACCCGGTTTTCGCTAATGCGGTTAACTATGGTTGGGTGAGTGCCGAGGCGGCGGGTGTCAGGCCCGAAACAAAGGGCCTCGCCCATGGACCCAAGCAGCCGGGTAATTTGCTCAGCCCGGGATACTTGGCTGTGTTAGCCGATCCACAGGAAGACACCAAGCTTTTAAGGCAGCGGATCTATAGCCTGATGCGACATGCACCCGGCACGCGTGCACGGCTGGTCGATTCCTTGTTGCCTGCTCCGCCACAGCGGCCAAGCAGCTGGAAGAACGACGAATTCCAGCGTGACGAGGACGGCTCTAAAATGCCCAAGCTATGGGGCACAGGGGGTAAGCCGCTACAGAACGAGCAACTGGGCAACAATCTTCCGGATCAGTTCCTGAGCCTGACTGACTGGCAGTTGCGTCACCTCAAGAACTGGGCAGACGGGGATTTCGAGGTCGGTGCCCTGCACGAGCCAGTATCCTTGGAGCAATTGCCCTTGGCCGCACAGCCGCATGCACTCGATAGCTCTGCACTTGAACCGACCATCGGCGGTGGCTTTCACCCCGGCATAGAATTTCCCTACTTGATCCTCTACAAAGAAAATTTCGCTGAAGCGTTTCGTGTAGCCAAAGACATCGAACCCGGCTCGTTCGCGGCCTATATGTCCAGCCCGTGGCAGGGCGATTTCTGGTCATGTAATGAGGCTTGGTGGCCGACCCAACGGCCAGATATTGTGTTCGAGTACGACCCAAAGACCCAGACCAGAACCCACAAGGAATGGTTTCGCGGATACGACGCGCAGGGCGAGCCGCTCTCGTCCACCGATGGGTATAGTCAGATGGCGTATGCGTGGCCGAAACTGGGGATGGTGCTCCCCATCAAAACCGAAGACGGCGAATTTTTAAAGGACAATGGTGCAATCGTATTCGTCGAACAAGAACGTCATCCGGCACTGAATCGGCCACCAGTCCAAGGAAAATAGTTCTTGCGCTCGACTCGATACGACCAAACCAGCGCAAGCTGGGACGTTGTGATTGTCGGCGCCGGACCGGCAGGAGCCGCAACCGCGATTACGCTGGCCAAGCTCGGTCAGCGTGTTCTGTTGGTAGAAGAGCGGGCATCCGTTCGTTTCAAACTGGGTGAATCGCTGCCGCCCGCTTCGATAGGTCTTGTCGAGCACTTCCTAGGGGACCTGGGCCAAGCAGAACATCGTCTTCCAGGCTTGTACCGAACGGCGGGCAACATTTCGGTATGGGCCACCGAACAGCCTGATGTCACCGACTTTTTTTTTACGATGACTGGTTTTGGCCTGAACATTGAACGCTTGGCGTTTGATGAGGCCCTGCGTTCCAATGCGGTTGCCGCCGGTGCGTGCTTGCTTAAAGGCGTCCGTTTCGAATCCTGCGAACGTATCACCGGCGGCCTCTTTAATTGGCAAGTGAGGCTGAGCTCGGCGACGCAGACGCGACAATACCGTACGCGGTATCTCGTCGACTGTTCGGGCAGGCGGGCCGTCGTGGCCGGGGCTCTCGGTATTCAGATCGACGCCAACGACGACCGGCTGTTTGCCTACGCACAATGGTACGTCTGCGACGGTGATGACAATGACCGCTATACCCGGATCGAGGCCGTGTCACATGGTTGGTGGTATAGCAACCGCTTGCCAGACACTGAAGGCAATGACACCCGGCGACTGGTCGTTTTACACTCTGACAAGGACCTGCCAGTAGCGAAAATGGCTGCGCGTCGACATGGCTTTGATCAACTCCTGGATGCGTCAACGCATATCACCCCATTACTTAAAGCCAAGGGCTACCGCCCTTGTGGGGTTATCCGAGGGGCACCAGCCAACAGCCAGCGATTACAGGATTTCTGTGGTGACGCCTGGCTGGCGGTGGGTGATGCCGCCCAAGCCTATGATCCGCTGTCCTCGCAAGGGATCGATAAGGCACTCCGATCGGGCAGCCATGCTGGACATATGATCCATTATGCTCTGACAGACTGCTTGCAGGGCGGTGGCGGGTTGGGACGTCACAATACGTACATCCATCAGTACGAAGCGCAACAGCACCAACTTTGGCACGCGTACCGGACGCAACGCGAAGACTACTACCGTATGCAGCCCCGTTGGTCTGATCAGCCGTTCTGGCAGCGTCGGCGGTAGCTACTGGCCACCGCGACCCTTAATCTTTATCCAGCGCAACCCGTACAGGCTTGCCGCCTAACTGCTCGCGCAGCACAACCGAAGCCAGGCTGATCAGATAGCCGCGCCGTCCACCATTCAGATAGATCATCGGGTAGGCCAGCAGGCTCTCTTCGAACCAGACCGGCATGCGCTTGCGTGGGGCAAACGGCGACGTACCCCCGACCTGATAACCAGAGTGGCGCTGCGCGGTCTCTGGTGTGCAGGGGGTAATTTTCTTGGTTCCCGTCTGACGCGCGAGGTTCTTGGTCGAGACCTCGCAGTCGCCGTGCATGAGGATGATGAGGGGCTGGCCGTGCTCGTCTTCCATGATGAGGGTTTTAGCGACCTGGTGTAAGGGGATACCGAGCTGGTGGGCCGCCTCGCGTGCTCCGCCATGATCGATATATTCGTACGGATGCTCGCCAAAGGCGATACCTTGCTGGCGTAACCAATGTGTGGCGGGGGTCTCTGAGGTGTGTTTGGCTTTCATGGTGTCAGGCGCGGGGATGATGCTGCGCGTGTAGGGTCTTGAGGCGCTCGCGCGCCACGTGCGTGTAGATCTGGGTGGTCGAGATATCGGCGTGGCCAAGCAGCATCTGCACCACACGCAGGTCGGCACCGTGGTTGAGCAGATGGGTAGCAAAGGCGTGGCGCAGGACGTGCGGCGAGAGCGGGACGTTAATCTGCGCCGCGGAGGCGTATTTTTTGATGAGCAACCAAAAAGACTGACGTGTCATTGCGGCGCAACGCGCCGTAACGAACAAGGCGTCGCACGGCTTGGCCCCCAGCAATGTGGGGCGTGCACGGTTCGAGTATTGCTCGATCCAGTGTAAGGCCTCTTCGCCTAAAGGCACGAGGCGATCCTTGCCGCCCTTGCCCATGATGACGCGCAGCACGCCCTCGCTCAGGCTCATATCCTGAACCCTCAGATTAACGAGCTCGCTTACGCGCAGGCCCGTGGCATAGAGCGTCTCGATCATGGCTCGATCGCGCAAACCCAGAGTGCTGTCGGTATCTGGCGCCTCGAGTAAGGCTTCAACCTGGGCCTCAGAGAGGGTGTGGGGAAAGCGTGCGGGCTGACGAGCAGTACGCATACCCAGGCAGGGATCCTGTGTGCACAGGCCGCGACGCATGGCCCACAGATAGAATCGTCGTAATGCCGCCAGGCGTCGATTGGCCGTAGAGGCCTTGCTGCTGGCGTAAAGGCCCGCGAACCAGGCCTGGATATCTGCTGCCTGTGCCTGCTCGGGCGGTAGGTGCTGCTCAGTGTGCAACCACTTTGCGAAGGCGTTCAGGTCGCGCCGATAGGCCGCCAAGGTATTGTCTGCCAGACCGTCTTCGAGCCAGAGTGCATCCAGGAACGCGTCGATGGTGGTCGACGGCTGTGCGGCTGAGCGGGGGGGGTCGGAGCGCTTAGGTGCCATATTCCTATTCTAACGAGTGCGCTGCGCGCGTGCAGATGTGATCCTCATTATTGCTCTGAATAGCGGGCATCACCGACCAAGAATATCGGTATATAGTTATGTATATTACGATACGCATAACTTAATTTACTCACAGAGAAAAGCGATGGTGTTCCGACGCCTGATCACAGCATGTTTATTGATGGCAGTGATATCCCCCACTCTAGCCGATGAGTTGCTGGTCTCTGCCGCCGCCAGCCTGACAAATGCCTTTAGAGATCTGGCGACGCAGTTCGAGGCACAGCGCCCGGGTACGACGGTGTTGACCACCTTCGGGGCGTCGGATCTTGTGTTGCGCCAAATTATTTATGGCGCGCCCGCGGATGTGTTTGCCTCGGCTGATCAACTGGCCATGGATAAGGCCGTCGAGGCTCGGGTGGTTGACCCCACCACACGCAAAAATTTTGTCCGCAATGAGCTCGTGCTGATTGTGCCGCGAGACAATCCTGGGGGCATCCTATCTACTAAGGATTTGCAGGGCGCCGCCGTCAAGCGAATCGCGTTTGGCAATCCAGCCTCAGTGCCGGTTGGTCGTTACACGCAGGCGGCGCTTCGGGCGTCAGGCGATTGGGCTGGGGTGCACCAACGTGAAGTACTGGGTCAAAACGTGCGCCAGGTCTTGAGTTACGTCGAGCGTGGCGAGGTCGAGGCGGGATTCGTCTTTGCCACGGATGCCGCGATCATGCACGATAAGGTCAAGGTCGTGCAGACGCTTCCGACACCGACGCCCGTGCTTTATCCTATTGCGCTGGTCAAACGCGAAGGGCGTCGCGCCAGCGCTCAGGCGTTCTTGGACTATGTCTTGTCTGAAGAAGGCCAGGTCGTGCTCGCGAAATACGGCTTTTCCAGACCCTGAGGACAGGGTAAATCAAGGAGCGGGGCGCGTACATGGGGAGTATCTGGGTTCCGTTGCTGTTGTCACTCAAGGTCGCAGGGTGGGCAACTGTGCTGGCCACGGGTTTGGGCGTGGCCTGCGCCTATGGTTTGTCTCGCTGGCAGTCGCGTTGGTGTGATCTGGTCGACGCCCTGTTAACCTTGCCCATGGTGCTGCCGCCAACGGTGGTGGGCTATTACCTGCTGGTTCTGCTGGGCCGACGAGGTTGGCTTGGGGCCTGGCTTGCTCAATGGAATATTGAGCTGGTATTTACCTGGCAAGGCGCAGTGATCGCGGCGACAGTCGTGGCATTTCCCATGGTGCTCAAGGCGGCGCGCGCGGCGTTTCTCGATGTAGACCATAAGCTGGAGGATGCGGCGGCGGTGCTGGGTGTTGCCCGTAGTGCCGTATTTTTTCGTGTGACGCTGCCGCTGGCCGCGCGTGGCATTTTGGCGGGTGTGTTGCTGGCCTTTGCGCGTGCCCTCGGAGAATTCGGGGCGACGCTCATGGTGGCGGGCAGCATACCAGGGCGCACGCAAACACTGTCCATTTCAATTTATGAAGCGGTTCAAGCCGGTGATGATGGCTATGCCAATGTGCTGGTGCTCGTCACGTCTGTGACTTGCGTCGTGGTGCTGTGTCTGGCGGCTTGGCTCGTGCCGGGGACGCGGCGACGCGCTGGAGGGCTGCGGGGATGAGTCTGGATGTTCATATCTACCGGGCGATCACCTCAGGTGTGGATGAATTTGTGCTGGATGTGAGTGTGGTCACCGAGGCGCGCCGGGTTGCCTTGTTCGGGCCTTCGGGCGCGGGCAAAAGCCTGACCATGCAGGCAATTGCCGGCCTATTGCGGCCCACTCGTGGGCGCATCGAGATTAACGGGAACGTGTTGTTTGATTCCGAGCAGGGTATTGATCTTGCGCCCAGACAACGGCGTCTGGCGTATCTATTTCAGGACTATGCGCTATTCCCACACCTGAATGTGCGTCAGAACATCTGTTTTGGTCTGAAACAAGGCTGGCTTAATTTACATGGGAAAACAGTTCCCGATGCGGCCGCCCGTTGGATTGAGGCATTTCACCTCAATACCCTCCTGGATCGCCGCCCCGCGCAGATTTCGGGGGGACAGCGTCAGCGTGTTGCGCTGGCGCGCGCCTTGTCTACAGACCCCCGGATTCTGCTGCTTGATGAGCCGCTTTCTGCTTTGGATGCTGGGCTGCGTCGCGAGATGCGCCATGAGTTGGCCGAGTTGCAGGCACAGATCGGCATCCCTACCGTGTTGATCACCCATGATCCGGGTGACGTGCTCGATCTCGCTGACGAGGTGTTTGAGATCGCACATGGGCGTATTGTGCGCCATGGGCCTGCCTCGGCCCTGCGCGAACTGTCGCAGGGGGATTAGTCCAGCGTACCCAGCAATACACTGGATGATTTAAAGATCGCGTAGGCAGGCTGGCCAAGCGTAAGCTTCATCACGCGCAGGCTCTCTAGGCTGAGAAGGGCCGTGATGCGCGTGCTGACACCCAGATCTATACCGACCTCGGCTTGAACTGCGCCCTGGGCGATATGTGCAATGGTGCCGGGGAGCTGATTGCGGGCGGATAAAGTCATGCCGCAGCCGGGCAAACCGATG
The DNA here is from genome assembly GCA_019166125.1 of Alcaligenaceae bacterium CGII-47. Taxonomy (GTDB): domain Bacteria; phylum Pseudomonadota; class Gammaproteobacteria; order Burkholderiales; family Burkholderiaceae_B; genus Castellaniella. The sequence goes on along the minus strand of JAHTBO010000007.1, from coordinate 93,086 downwards.
ATGACCGATGGGGCCTTGATGAATGCCAGGATGCGTCGACCAATGACCAGGTTCAGCTTGAGTGTGCTGGCTTGCGTAATAGTTGCGACGATGGTCACACCTTCGGCGGTCTGTAACGTGATCTCGTCGTTGACTGCACCGGTGACAATGTGGCTGATCGTGCCCATCAGCCGGTTGCGTGCAGAAGTCTGTACCATCATGTGCTGTAACAACTCCAGGTTTTTTGGGGTGTTGGGGTCCAATCGAGTAAGGAGATCCAGGAATCGCTGGTGTTCGTGGCGAATGGCGTTATACCAGGTGATGAGTTCTTGGGCACGCGGCGTAAGCGAAGCGCCGCCTCCGCGCTTGCCCCCTGTGGTGCGCAGCACAAGCGGGCTGTCCGCCAAATTATTCATCGTGTCGATGGCATCCCAGGCAGCCTTGTAGCTTAGGCCGATTTTTTTGGCGGCGGCGGTAATGGAGCCCTCAGTGCCAATGGCTTCCAGCAAGGCCAACCGTCGCTGCGTCCCCCAGTTTTGATCCTGGCTACGCAGGGTAATCGAGCTGGTCAGCTCGGGTCGAACCGGCGAGAAGGCGGGCTTGGAGGTCATGCTGCAAAGTGTAATACGGCAGCCATCTCCAAGTCCTGTTAGAATTTCCTTTGGCGGGCCCCTTCGCATGGCTCGGCGGTGAACTTGGTCAGGTCGGGAACGAAGCAGCCACAGCCGTGCAGAGTCAGTGCCGAAGTCAGGCTCGCCTCTTCTTTTTACCCTGATTGCGGCGTATTCATGAGCTATCTAGTCTTGGCGCGCAAATGGCGGCCACGTTCCTTCGAAACGCTGATCGGCCAGGACCATGTGGTCAGGGCGCTCACGCATGCGTTATCGACAGGTCGGCTGCATCACGCCTGGCTCTTTACGGGCACGCGTGGCGTCGGTAAGACCACCTTGTCACGGATTCTTGCCAAGTCCCTCAATTGTGAGCAGGGCGTGACTGCCTCGCCGTGCGGTCATTGCAGTGCTTGCACCGAAATCGATGCTGGTCGCTTTGTGGACTACATCGAGCTGGATGCCGCCTCGAACCGCGGCGTGGACGAGATGACCCAGCTCCTGGAGCAGGCCGTGTACGCGCCATCCTCGGGGCGCTACAAGGTCTATATGATCGACGAAGTCCACATGCTTACCGGGCATGCCTTCAACGCCATGCTCAAGACGCTCGAAGAGCCCCCGGCACACGTCAAATTTATCCTCGCCACAACCGATCCACAAAAAATCCCGGTCACGGTGCTCTCGCGTTGTCTGCAATTCAACCTGAAGCAGATGACCGTCGCTGCCATGGTTGCTCACCTCGAGCACGTCCTCGCCCAGGAGTCCTTCGCTTGCGAGTCGCATGCCTTGCGTCTGATTGCGCAGGCTGCCTCGGGTTCGATGCGCGATGCGCTGTCGTTAACTGATCAGGCGATCTCCTATAGCGCGGGGAATCTCACTGCGCAGGCTGTCCAAGAGATGCTGGGAACGCTGGATCAGCATCATCTACTGAATCTGTTGCGCGCACTCACTGCGGGCGATGCTGGGGCTGTCTTGGCGGTAGCCGACGACCTGGCCGCACGCGGGCTGTCTTATCAGGCGGCGCTCGCTGACCTGGCTGTACTGCTCTCGCGCATTGCGATTGCACAGCGTTTGGGTGCGGCTCAGGCCGACGATCCGATGTCCAGTGATATCGAGGCGCTCGCACAGACCTTGCAGCCCGACGAGTTACAGTTGTTCTATTCGGTTGCCGTCCATAGTCGCCACGAGCTCTCCCTGGCGCCTGATGAATACGCCGGCTTTGTTATGGCTTGCTTGCGTATGCTGGCTTTATTGCCTGCAGATCGCATCGTGCCGCCCGCGCTCCCCTCTCAGGCGCGGGCTCCCGCTCCCGCAGAATCTGATGCGCAATTCGAGACCTTGGTGCCGTCAGTGGCTACAACAAAGACACAAGAGCCTGCGCCACAGCCTGCGCCCGAGCCAAGTCCGCCGGTCGCAGCCTCGGCGTTTGATGATGGGCCACCTGCCTGGGAGGACGAGGGCACCGAGTCCTTGGACGAGCCAGAGCCTGAAATGGTCGCGGTCGATGAGCTGGACGAGGCGTTGGTCGCGAGCGCTGTGCGACGCCCACCACCAGTGGCTGCTGCACTGCCTCGCCCAGAGGCAATTCGTTCCCAAGACTGGCCAAGTTTAGCTGCTAGCCTGCCCCTGAGCGGGACCGCAGCCGAGCTGGCTTTGAATAGTGAATGGATATCGGGGCGTGGCAATGAGGTACGGATACGGGTGGCGATTCGCTCCTTTGCCGAAGGGGGCGGACGAGATCGTCTGTGTACCGTGTTGTCCGAGTACTTCGGGCAGGTGATTCATTTAGTGGTCGAGTGCGGTGGTACAGGCGAGGACACTGCCTATGCAGTCGAGCAGACGGTGCTGGCTGCACGTCAGCAGGCGGCCGAGCAGGCGGTGTCTGGCGATGTTGTGGTACAGCGCCTATTACAGGATTTCGATGCCCGAGTGCTGCCGGGATCGATCCGGCCACCTGCGGTATAGTTGCCTCCATCTATTTTTGTTTTCAGGATGAGTTCTCCATGATGAAAGGTCAGATTGCAGGCTTGATGCGTCAAGCTCAGCAGATGCAGGAAAATATGAAAAAGGCGCAGGATGCCTTGGCAGAGATCATTGTTGAGGGTGCGTCAGGCGGTGGCCTGGTCAAGGTGACCATGAGCTGCAAGCATGATGTCAAGCGCATCACGATTGACCCGAGTCTGCTGGCTGATGACAAAGACATGCTCGAGGATCTGGTGGCGGCGGCCTTTAACGATACCTTGCGTAAGGTCGAGGCTGCATCCCAGGAAAAGATGTCCGCAGCGACGGCGGGTATGTCTTTGCCGCCCGGGATGAAGTTGCCCTTCTGATGGAACCGAGCCTGCCCGAACCTGAACCGCTACGTGCTTTGGTTCAGGCCTTACGTTGCCTCCCCAGTGTTGGGATACGCTCGGCGCGTCGCATGGCCTATCACCTGCTCCAGCATGACCCCCAGGGCGCACGCCAACTGGGGCTCGCCCTAGAGTCAGCGGTGGCCCATCTACAGCATTGCGAGCGCTGTAATTCGTTCTCCGAGACCAGGCTGTGCGCGACCTGTGAAAATCCCGAGCGTAATGCCGCCTTATTGTGCGTGGTCGAGACGCCAGCCGACCAGAATATGATCGAAGCCAGTCACGGCTATCACGGACTGTATTACGTCTTGATGGGGCGTTTGGCACCGCTCGAGGGCGTAGGGCCCGAGCAACTGCAGTTTTCGCGTCTACTACAGCGCGCCGAGGACGGGGTCGTCACCGAGGTCATTCTGGCGACCAACTTCACTGCAGAGGGCGAGACCACGGCTCATTACTTGGCTGATATGTTGCGCACACGCGGCTTGTCCGTGACGCGCATTGCGCGTGGCGTCCCCAGTGGCAGTGAGCTCGAATATGTGGATGCCGGCACGATTGCCTGGGCCATGCTAGAGCGCCGTCCAGGTTAAATGGTAGATGGCCGTTTAGGGATGTTCTTCAGTCAGGACGCCACTGGTATTATGATTGACGCCAGGAATAAACAATTGGAGACACAAAATGGCCATCTCTCGTCGTGAACTGCTCAAGGCCGCCAGCTTGCTTGGCGTAGCGGGCGCTATGCCTGGGCGCGCCTGGGCGCAGGGGCTGGAAAAACCCGCGCTCACCATCGCTGTCGGTGGGCAATCTCTGATTTACTATCTGCCGCTGACCGTCGCGCATCTGCGAGGCTATTTCAAAGATGAGGGGTTAGACGCTCAGGTTGTGGATTTTGCCGGGGGCTCCAAGGCCTTGCAGGCGGTGGTGGGTGGCAGTGCCGATGTGGTGTCGGGCGCCTTTGAACACACAATTAACCTTCAGTCCAAGGGGCAGTTCTATCGTGCGTTTGCCCAGCAGGGACAGGCACCGATGATCGTGCTGGCGATCTCCAAAAAAACGATGCCTGGCTATCAATCTCCGGCTGATCTGAAGGGTAAAAAGATCGGTGTGACCGCACCGGGATCGTCAACAAACATGATGGCGAGCTTTTTCCTGGCACAACATGGTGTCAAGCCCTCCGAGGTGTCTTTCGTCGGTGTGGGTGCAGGCGCCGGGGCGATCACCGCGATTCGTTCCGGGCAGATCGACGCCATGTCCAACCTGGATCCCGTCATCAGTACGCTCATGCACGAGGATGCGATTCAAGTGATCGCCGATACACGCACCCTAAAAGACACGCAACAGATTTTCGGCGGCAATATGCCCTCGGGATGTCTGTATACCTCGCAGAAATTCATTGATCAGAATCCCAATACGACGCAGGCCCTGGCCAATGCGATGGTGCGCGCAGATCGCTGGATACAGTCTGCAAGTCTTGATGATATTGCGAACCTGGTTCCCAAGTCCTATCTGCTGGGCGATCCCGAACTGTACAAGCTTGCCCTCACCGGCAATAAGCCCGCGTTGTCACCCGATGGCATGGTGGCCGAGGACGGGCCTCAGACGGCCTTGAACGCGTTGGCGGAATACGTGCCAAACTTCAAAAAAGACGAAATCGATATCTCCAAGATCTGGACGAATGATTTCGTCATCAAGGCAAATCAGACCTATCCTCATGGGTGAGGCGGCGCTGTGTCTGGATCAGGTCAGCTGTGTCTTTAGCGCCGAGCAAGGCGAGGGCAGCCGGTATGTGGCGGTGCAGGATACGACACTGAACGTTGCGGCGGGTGAATTCGTCTCGGTTGTCGGGCCGACCGGTTGCGGCAAGTCTACCTTGCTCAATATGGCGGCTGGCCTGTTGCGCCCGACGACAGGCGAGGTGCGTGTGTTTGGTGAGGCCCTGCACGGGGTGAATGCGCGGGCAGGTTATATGTTCCAGGGAGAGGCCTTGTTGCCTTGGCGTAATGCCTTGTCCAATGTGACCGCCAGCCTTGAGTTTGCCCACGTTGCGCCGGCGCAGGCCCGAGAACAAGGTATGGCTTGGTTGCGACGCGTCGGCTTGGGTGGTTTCGAGAATCGCTACCCGCACGAGATGTCGGGCGGCATGCGCAAGCGCGCCATGCTCGCGCAGACTCTGATACGCAATCCCGATATCATTCTCATGGACGAGCCGTTTTCGGCTCTGGATGTGCAGACTCGTCAGTTGATGGAAAACGAGGTGCTGGATATCTGGATGGCCGAGCGCAAGGCGGTCTTGTTTATCACCCATGACCTGGATGAGGCGATTGCCATGAGCGATCGCGTTGTGGTGTTATCCGCTGGCCCAGGTACGCATCCGATCGGGGACTTTGTGATTGATATTCCTCGCCCCCGTGATGTCGCCGAGGTGCGGACCGATCCGCGTTTCATCGCCTTGCACCAGGCGATCTGGGCAGTACTGCGCGATGAGGTCCTCAAAGGCTATAACCGCCAAAAGCAGGCTTGATATGATGACTCGAACCTCTCCGCTGGTATTACGGACTTTGCAGGTGTTGTTGCTGGTCATCATCCTGCTTGCCTGGCATATGGCGTCAGCCAGTCGGGATTTCGCCTTCTTTTTTGGGCGGCCATTGGACGTTGCAATGACGATCTGGGCCTGGTTTGTCACAGATGCCAATATCTACCATCACCTGGGCATTACCCTGATCGAGACCCTGCTGGCCTTTGTAATTGGCACGCTTGGCGGACTGGGCGTGGGATTGTGGCTGGGCCTATCGCGTGGGGCGAGTGCCTTGCTCGACCCCTACATTACCGCTGCCAACTCGATGCCGCGGGTCATTTTGGCACCGATTTTTGGGATGTGGTTCGGTCTGGGAATCTGGTCCAAGGTCGCCCTGGCGGTGACTTTGGTGTTCTTCATCGTATTTTTCAACGTCTATCAGGGCGTGCGCGAGGTCAGCCCAACGCTGCTCGATAATGCCCGTATGCTGGGCGCCAATCGTAAGCAACTCCTGCGCCACGTCTACATTCCATCCGCCACGAGCTGGGTGTTCTCCAGCCTGCACACCTCGGTCGGACTGGCCTTTGTTGGGGCGGTAGTCGGCGAATACCTCGGATCGGCAGCGGGTGTGGGCTATTTGATTCTTCAAGCCGAAGGCACGCTGGATGTGAATACGGTCTTTGCCGGGATTGTGGTGCTGACGGTTTTTGCCCTATTGCTCGATGGCCTGGTTACGGTAGTCGAGCAACATATGCTTGCCTGGCGTCCCAAGATAAGTAACAGCGGCAAGTACTAAGCCGTTAGCCAGCGCGCTGTTGGGTGATCAGGGCGTCGAGCTTGACTGCGTCGGCGGCGAATACCCGGATGCCTTGAGCGAGTTTTTCAGTCGCCATCGCATCCTGATTCAGTTCACTGCGAAAGGCCACCTCGTTGCTGGCGAGCCACTCTGGCGCGTGCGCCTTGGCAGATTCAGGGCTCAGGCGCGCTTCCAGAGGCTGTGTGTTGGCTGCGAGCTCACCGAGTAGCTCAGGGCTGATGGTGAGGAGGTCGCAGCCTGCCAGGGCCTGAATCTGGCCTATATTGCGAAAACTCGCCCCCATTATTTCAGTCTGGATATCGTAGGTCTTGTAGTAATCATAGATGCGCTCGACGGATTGCACGCCGGGGTCATTCGCGCCTTGGTGGGCGGCTTCATCCCAAGCCTCGCCTGCTGCCTGTTTGTACCAATCATAGATGCGCCCGACAAAAGGGGAAATCAAGGTGACCTTGGCCTGGGCGCAGGCGAGCGCCTGGGGCAGGGAAAACATTAAGGTCAGATTGGTGCGTATCCCTTCGGCCTCTAGTGTGCGGGCGGCCTGGATACCCTCCCAGGTGGCAGCGAGCTTGATCAAAATGCGCTCGCGCTCGATGCCGTGCTGGGCATATAGCTTAATGATTGTGCGCGCGCGCTCGGTACTGGCCTGGGCGTCAAAGGCCAGGCGGGCGTCGACCTCGGTCGAGACCCGCCCTGGGATGATCTGGAGAATCTCGGTACCGAAAGCCACCAGCAGCCGATCGGCCAGCTCGCTATTGGAGGCATCACGATCATCATTCACGACGCGCTCGAGCAAGGGACGGTAGGCATCCTGCTGAACGGCCTTGAGGATGAGTGAAGGATTGGTTGTGGCATCGGTGGGTTGGTAAGCCCGCATTGCTTCGAAATCACCCGTGTCGGCGACGACCGTGGTGTAGCGGCGAAGGGCTTCGAGTTGGTTGGGCATAGTCAGGCTCTGAGAACATTCAGGTAAGGAATCTTTACTGTAGTGCATTTCGCGTGGGCAGGTGGCGTGGCCCGACACTGTATAATACGAAAGTTTGAATATTGACTTTATATCCGGGGTAAATCTTGCTGCCGTCAATCTTTCCACAGGGGGCCACTGGCCATGCTCCTGCAATTCTCGCCTTGGCTGACGGTACCATTTTCAAGGGTGTGTCCATAGGCGCCGAAGGTCATCGTGTCGCCGAGATTGTCTTCAATACCTCTATGACAGGTTATCAAGAAATCCTGACCGACCCCAGCTATAGCGGTCAGATTGTGACCTTGACCTACCCTCATATCGGCAATACCGGCATCAATACCGAGGATCTCGAGTCCTCGCGCATCCATGCCGCAGGGCTGGTGGTGCGTGACTGTCCGGCTAGGGTGTCAAGCTTTCGCTCCACGCAGTCACTCCCTGACTACCTTAAGTCCGAAGGGGTGGTCGCCATCGCTGGCATCGATACGCGTAAACTTACGCGCATTTTGCGCGAATATGGTGCGCAGGGGGCCTGCATCCTGGTGGGCGACGATATTGAACGTGCAGTAGAGCTGGCACGTGGGTTTGCGGGGATGGCCGGCCAGGATCTGGCGCAGACGGTGTCTACAACCACAGTGGTGCCGTGGCAACAGGGCTCTTGGGCCTTGGGACGTGGATTCAGTCACCGACCCGGTGGTCAATACCATGTTGTGGCCTATGACTACGGCGTCAAGACCAATATTCTGCGCCTTATGGCAGATCGTGATTGCCGCGTCACGCTGGTGCCGGCGACTACCTCACTGGACGAGATGCTGGCTCTTAACCCTGACGGCGTATTTATATCCAATGGCCCAGGTGACCCAGCAGCCTGCGATTATGCGATCGAGACCTGCAAAACCGTCCTGGATCGACGTATTCCGCTATTCGGGATTTGTCTGGGGCAGCAGGTGCTTGCGCTGGCGCTGGGTGGACGCACGATTAAGCTGAAAACCGGCCATCATGGCGCAAATCATCCTGTTCAGGACCTCGATACCGGCCGCGTATTCATCACGAGCCAGAACCATGGCTTTACCGTCGATCGCGATAGCTTGCCGGCCAATGCCCGGGTGACCCATCTGTCTCTGTTTGATGGGTCCGTCCAAGGATTTGAGCTGACCGATCGGCCGGCATTTTGCTTTCAAGGACACCCCGAGGCCAGTCCCGGTCCACACGATATTCTCGTGTTGTTCGATAAGTTCATCACCCTGATGGCCCAACACAAAGCTCCTGCGACACATTAATAATACTGATATCCCATGCCCAAGCGTCTAGACATAAAAAGCATACTCATCATTGGCGCAGGCCCGATTGTTATCGGTCAGGCCTGCGAGTTCGACTACTCTGGTGCCCAGGCCTGCAAGGCGCTGAAGGCAGATGGTTTCCGTACCATCCTGGTCAATAGCAATCCAGCCACCATCATGACCGATCCCGAGACAGCAGATGTCACCTATATCGAGCCCGTGACCTGGCAGGCAGTTGAAAAAATAATCGAACGGGAACGGCCCGACGCATTGCTGCCGACGATGGGTGGTCAGACCGCGCTGAACTGCGCACTGGATCTGGCGCATCACGGTGTGCTCGAGCGCTATGGCGTCGAGCTGATTGGTGCCAACGAGCATGCCATTGAAAAGGCTGAGGATCGCCAAAAATTCAAGATGGCGATGAACGATATTGGCTTGGAGTCCGCTAAGTCGGGTGTTGCCCACACCTTGGATGAAGCCTGGGAAGTTCAGCGACGGATTGCAACCGAGATCGGCGCCTCCGGGTTTCCCGTGGTGATCCGCCCGAGCTTTACCCTGGGGGGCACAGGGGGCGGGATTGCTTATAACAGTGAAGAGTTCGAAACCATCTGTCGCCGAGGCCTCGAGGCGTCGCCCACTAACGAACTGCTTATCGAGGAATCGTTGCTGGGTTGGAAAGAATTCGAGATGGAAGTCGTGCGCGATAGCGCCGATAACTGCATCATCGTCTGCTCGATCGAGAATCTGGACCCCATGGGTGTCCACACGGGTGACTCGATTACCGTGGCCCCGGCGCAAACGCTGACGGACAAGGAATACCAGATCATGCGCAATGCCTCGATTGCGGTGCTGCGCGAGATCGGTGTGGATACTGGCGGCTCGAACGTCCAGTTCGCGGTCAATCCGGTCGACGGTCGCATGATCGTGATCGAGATGAATCCACGTGTCTCGCGCTCTTCGGCGCTGGCTTCCAAAGCGACCGGATTTCCCATTGCCAAGGTGGCCGCACGCTTGGCAGTCGGCTACACACTGGATGAGCTGCGTAACGAAATTACGGGCGGTGCGACCCCTGCTTCATTCGAGCCGTCAATCGACTATGTCGTCACCAAGGTACCGCGCTTTGCATTCGAAAAATTCCCCCAGGCGGATTCGCGTCTGACGACGCAGATGAAATCTGTGGGTGAGGTCATGGCGATTGGCCGTACCTTCCAGGAATCCTTCCAAAAAGCCCTGCGTGGCTTAGAGGTCGGCGTGGATGGTCTCAATCAAAAGACTACGGATCGTGAAAAGCTTCAGATCGAGCTGGGTGAGCCTGGCCCTGAGCGCATTTGGTACGTCGGTGATGCCTTTGCTCAGGGCTTCACCCTGGATGAGGTGCATGCGCTCACCAGTATCGATCCGTGGTTCCTCGCACAGATCAAGGAAATCGTCGACGTTGAGCTGGCGCTCGAACAACGCACTTTGACCGAGCTCGATGACAGCACGCTGCGCGAGCTTAAGCGCCGTGGGTTCTCTGATCGGCGTCTGGCGTTTTTGCTGGACACCACCGAGGCCGAGGTGCGTAAGCTGCGCCATCAGTTGAACGTGCGTCCCGTCTATAAGCGCGTCGATACCTGCGCGGCCGAGTTTGCGACGAATACGGCCTATATGTATTCCACCTACGAGGAGGAGTGCGAGGCAGCACCCACTGATCGGCCCAAGATCATTGTGCTGGGCGGTGGTCCCAACCGCATCGGTCAGGGGATTGAGTTCGATTATTGCTGCGTACATGCATCGCTCGCTTTGCGCGAGGACGGGTACGAGACCATCATGATCAATTGCAATCCCGAGACTGTCTCCACGGATTACGACACCTCAGATCGCCTGTATTTCGAGCCAGTGACGCTTGAGGATGTCCTAGAGATCGTCCACAAGGAAAAGCCCGTTGGTGTGATTGTGCAGTATGGTGGCCAGACCCCGCTTAAGCTTGCGCGTGCGCTAGAGGCCAATGGCGTGCCTATCATTGGCACCAGCCCCGACTCCATCGATGTGGCCGAGGATCGCGAGCGTTTCCAGAAATTGTTGACTAAGCTTGGTTTGCGCCAGCCCGCCAATCGTACCGCCCGTGCCGAGAGCGAGGCGCTGGTCCTGGCGGCCGAGATCGGTTATCCGCTGGTGGTGCGCCCGAGCTATGTCTTGGGCGGACGTGCCATGGAAATCGTGCATGAGCCGCAGGATCTCGAGCGTTATATGCGTGAGGCGGTCAAGGTCAGCAACGATTCGCCGGTTTTGCTTGATCATTTTTTGAATAATGCGACTGAAGTCGATGTCGATTGTCTATCCGATGGTGAGCAGGTGTTCATCGGGGGCGTGATGGAGCACATTGAACAGGCTGGCGTCCATTCTGGTGACTCGGCGTGTAGTCTGCCCCCGTATTCGCTCTCTGCTGAAATCGTCACAGAGATCAAGCGTCAGACTGCTTTGATGGCCAAGGCCTTGAACGTCAAGGGCCTGATGAATGTTCAATTTGCAATTCAGGATGGGGATGTATACGTGCTGGAGGTCAATCCGCGCGCTTCACGCACGGTGCCCTTCGTCTCTAAGGCGACAGGTTTGCAATTGGCCAAGATCGCCGCACGCGCCATGGCTGGGCAGACCCTGGCCAGTCAGGGCGTACGCAACGAGGTCACCCCGCACTATTATTGCGTCAAGGAAGCCGTCTTTCCTTTCGTCAAGTTCCCGGGCGTGGACACTATCCTGGGCCCCGAGATGAAGTCCACGGGCGAGGTCATGGGCGTCGGAGAAAGCTTTGGTGAGGCTTTCGTGAAGTCCCAAATCGCTGCCAGTGCCTGGCTCCCTGAGTCCGGGCGTGTGTTCGTCAGTGTGCGCGATCAGGACAAGCCCTGCGCTATTGAGGCGGTGCGCGGTTTGGTCGAGATGGGGTTTCAGATCATTGCCACGCGTGGCACGGCAGCCGTCATTGCTGCCGCAGGCCTGCCCGTAGCGGTTGTCAACAAGGTCACCGAAGGGCGTCCGAATATCGTCGATATGCTCAAAAACGGCGATATTGCGCTGGTAATCAATACCGTCGAAGAGCGCCGCAATGCCATTGCCGATTCGCGGATTATTCGCATTCAGTCTCTGGCTAATCGTGTGACGTTCTTCACCACAATCGCCGGGGCACTTGCTGCGGTCGAAGGTCTGCAGTATCTGCGCCACGGCGGCGGCCTCAAGGTCTATGCCTTGCAGGATCTGCATGCATCGCTGGTGGCGGTGGACTAACTTCATCGACGGGGCCCATTCCATGACCAATTCCTATTTCCCACGCTGGCGTCGCGTCCAGGGCCTCGCCGATGGTGCGGTCGTGCAACCCGATGAGCTCATGCCCTGGCCGCAGATGACAGCCATGGGGGCACAGCACGTGGTAGCCATGTTCGGCTCCACCATTCTTGCCCCGCTCATCATGGGCTTTGATCCCAATACCGCCATCCTTATGTCGGGGATCGGCACCCTGATATTTTTCCTCTTTGTCGGTGGACGGGTACCCAGTTATCTGGGTTCCAGTTTTGCCTTTATCGGAGGCGTCATTGCGGTGACCGGCTATGCGGGCAGTGGCCCGAATCTGAATATTGGTGTGGCGCTGGGCGCAATTATCGTGTGCGGTTTTATCTACATGCTGATCGGGCTTTTGACCTGGTGGCTAAATGCCCGATCGGGTGATGGCGCAGACTGGATTGATGCCTGGATGCCACCGGTCGTGACCGGCGCCGTGGTTGCGGTGATCGGTCTGAACCTTGCGCCGATTGCTGCCAAAGGGGCCATGGGCGGCTCGACGTTCGATGCCGCAATGGCGCTGATGACCATCCTGTGTGTGGGGGGCGTGGCCGTCTACACGCGCGGCATGGTGCAGCGCCTGCTAATCCTCATTGGGCTGCTGCTGGCCTGTCTGATCTATGGCGTGCTTGCCAATGGTCTGGGTTGGGGTCTGGCGATCGATTTCTCTGCGATCGTGGCGGCGCCGTGGCTTGGGCTGCCGACATTTACCGCTCCGGTATTTCAGGTCGGGGCGATTAGCATTATTGCGCCGGTCGCCATTATTCTGGTCGCTGAAAACCTGGGCCACATTAAGGCGGTAAGTGCCATGACCGGCCAGAATCTGGATGTCTATCTGGGTCGGGCGTTTGTCGGTGATGGTGTGGCGACGATGCTCTCGGGGGCGGTTGGCGGTACAGGCGTGACCACGTATGCCGAGAACATCGGGGTGATGACGGTGACCCGTATCTACTCGACCTTGGTGTTCGTCATTGCCGGGGTGATTGCGATCCTGTTGGGCTTTTCGCCTAAGTTTGGCGCGGTGATTCAGGCGATTCCGGCACCGGTTCTAGGGGGGATGTCGGTGGTGGTATTTGGTCTGATCACGATTGCCGGCGCACGGATATGGGTGGTCAATCAGGTTGATTTCAGCGATAACCGTAATCTCATTGTGGCGGCAGTGACGCTGATTCTTGGTGCGGGTAATTTCTCGATCGAGATGGGCTCATTCAAGCTCGATGGAATCGGCACCGCGACTTTTGGCGCGATTATTCTTTATGCGATACTGCGTTCGCCCAGCCCAAGCTCTGGCAACCCGCTCGATGGCTTGCCTGCAGAGGCCGACGTGTTCAAATAGGGATACCCCTTAGGCAACGGGCACTTGCTTTTTGCCGGCGTTTTGACCACAATAGACACAACACCCCCGGTTCTCGTGAGGCCGGGGGTTTGTCTTGGACGCTCCAATGCGTGGGGCGTCTTTTTACTTTTGAGTCAGGAAATAGTATGTCTGCGATCCCTTTGACAGCTCGCGGCGCAGAGCGTTTGCAAGCCGAACTGAAACGCCTCAAGACCGTTGAACGTCCCGAGATCATCAATGCCATCGCCGAGGCGCGGGCGCAGGGTGATTTGTCCGAGAATGCCGAATATGATGCCGCTCGTGAGCGTCAGGCTTTCGTCGAGGCCCGTATCCGTGACCTCGAAGGGTCGTTATCCAACGCCCAGATCATTGATCCTGCCGAACTCGAGGTTCAGGGGCAAGCCGTATTTGGCGCCACCGTCGAGATCGAGGATCTAGAGTCAGGCGAACGCCTGACCTATCAAATCGTTGGGGATCTAGAGGCGGATGTCCGCCTGAATATGATCTCTGTATCCAGCCCCGTGGCGCGTGCCCTGATCGGCAAGAGCGAGGGCGATGTGGTTGAGGTTCGGGCGCCAGCGGGCATACGTGAATATGAGGTCTGTGCTGTCAGCTACGTGTAGTCCGACCCCGACGTCCAGCCCGCAGGGACAGGGCGCTGCCCGCCCCACTACTGCGGCGCGGAATGGTATGGGTGGGGGCGCTTCGGGCAGCGCTACGCCGTGTTTGCGAGGCAGATGAGCCGGATTTTTGTGGCTTGGGGTCACGAGGCTTGGGGTCACGCGATTGGGCCGCCTGTTTTTTTGAAATATAGGGCTCTGAGGGCTTGCGCAATGCTCGTGTGGCGTTACGCGCATCCGTACGGGTCTGTTGCGCTATCAGGTCAGGGCGGTAGATAATCAGCGTTTTGCCCAGATGATGCACTGCGGCACAAGACAAGGTCTCGCAGATCGTCGCCAGCATCGCTTCGCGTGCCTCGCGTTCGGCGCCCGAGACGCGGACCTTGATCAATTCGTGGGCGTCCAGGCTGCGGTCAATTTCGCTTAGGACAGATTCAGTGAGGCCACGGTCGCCGATCAGCACGATCGGATGCAGGGGGTGGGCCGCAGCGCGTAGAGCGCTACGCTCTTGGGAAGTCAGTTCAAGTTTGGACATAATGGAATTGTACGGGAATGGCTAAGAAAAAATTCTCAAAAGCCTGGGTTCAGCAACATATAAACGATCCATACGTCAAAATGGCGCAACAAAAAGGGTATCGCGCACGCGCGGCCTTCAAGTTGATCGAGATTTTGGATACAGAGCGCTTGCTGCGCGCGGGTAATGTTGTGGTGGATCTGGGCTCGACCCCCGGCAGTTGGTCGCAGGTGGTCCGAGAGCGTCTGGTCGGTGCGGGGGGCGTGATAGACGGGCGTGTGATCGCACTTGATATGCTGCCTATGGAGCCCGTTGCCGAGGTAGAGTTCATCCTGGGCGATTTTCGTGAGGACGCCGTACTGGCTGATTTGCACGCACGCCTGGCAGGGCGGTCGGTTGACCTTGTTATTTCAGATATGGCCCCCAATTTAACAGGAGTAGCCTCAGCGGACTCTGCGCGTATTGCGCATGTATGTGAGTTAGCGATGGAGTTTTCTCTTACGCATCTTAAGCCAGATGGTGCACTGATCGTCAAAGCTTTTCACGGCAGCGGTTTTTCGCAGATCGTAGAGATGTTCAAACGCCACTTTGTACGGGTGGTCGAACGTAAGCCTAAGGCGTCGCGGGATAAATCCTCCGAGACATTTCTCGTGGCGCGTGGGATCAAACCCACACAGCCCTGATATGCCGACCCAGTAAGTTGGACAGATTCAGGTAGAATGAAAGATTGACGAATTTGTCAGCTTGTTGTAATCGCGCACAATTGGCAGACGACGGCACATACGCAGGAGATTTGCTTTGAATAACTCGTTTTCCAAGGTTGCAGTCTGGATGGTGATTGCGCTCGTGCTCTTCACTGTGTTTAAGCAGTTCGATGGGCGCCCGGTTAGCGCCGACACAGTCAGCTACACGCAGTTCATGACCGATGCCCGTGCCGGACGCATCGATAAGGTCGATATCCAGGGCGATACGATTTATGTCACGCCCGAGTCCGGTCGCACCTATAGTCTGACCTCACCAGGTGACTTGTGGATGGTGCCCGAGCTGGTTAAGTCCGGCGTTCAGGTCTCTGGTAAGGCTCGCGAGGAACCTTCTTTCCTCACCAGCCTGTTCATCTCATGGTTCCCGATGCTTTTGTTGATCGGCGTGTGGATATTTTTCATGCGTCAGATGCAAGGCGGCGGCAAGGGCGGGGCGTTTAGCTTTGGTAAGTCGCGTGCGCGTATGCTCGACGAAAACAACAACACCATCACCTTCGCCGACGTTGCCGGGTGTGACGAAGCCAAGGAAGATGTCCAGGAGATGGTCGATTTTCTACGCGACCCGACTAAATTCCAGCGCTTGGGTGGACGGATTCCGCGTGGCGTGCTGATGGTCGGCCCTCCGGGTACCGGCAAAACCTTGCTCGCCAAGGCCATTGCAGGCGAGGCCAAGGTTCCCTTTTTCAGTATTTCAGGTTCGGATTTCGTTGAAATGTTCGTTGGCGTGGGCGCGGCTCGCGTGCGTGACATGTTCGAGAACGCCAAAAAGCAATCGCCTTGCATTATCTTTATCGACGAAATCGACGCGGTCGGCCGTCAGCGTGGTGCAGGCCTGGGCGGGGGGAACGACGAACGCGAGCAAACGCTGAATCAACTGCTCGTTGAGATGGACGGGTTCGAGACCGGTGTGGGTGTCCTGGTGGTGGCTGCGACCAACCGCCCTGATGTGCTGGATCCCGCTTTGTTGCGTCCCGGGCGCTTTGACCGCCAGGTGGTGGTGTCCTTGCCTGATATACGCGGGCGCGAGCAGATCCTCAAGGTCCACATGCGCAAGGTCCCTATTTCGACTAACGTCGATCCTAATGTACTGGCGCGTGGCACGCCGGGCTTCTCTGGCGCGGATTTGGCTAATCTCATCAATGAGGCGGCTTTGTTTGCTGCACGGCGTAACGGGCGCACTGTTGATATGGCTGACCTCGAAAAGGCCAAGGACAAGATCATCATGGGCGCCGAGCGTCGTTCAGTGATCATGCCCGAGGAAGAGCGTCGCAACACTGCCTATCACGAGTCGGGTCACGCGCTGGTCGCGCGCCTGCTTCCGAAAACTGATCCTGTTCACAAAGTCACAATTATTCCGCGTGGCCGTGCCCTGGGTGTGACGATGCAGTTGCCCGATGGCGATCGCTACAGCATGGATAAAGAACGTCTGCTCAATATGATCGCGGTGTTGTTTGGTGGGCGGATCGCCGAAGAGATTTTCATGAATCAGATGACCACGGGTGCGTCCAATGACTTTGAGCGTGCGACGGCGATCGCTCGCGATATGGTGACGCGATATGGGATGACGGATTCCCTCGGTCCGGTCGTTTATGCGGAAAATGAGGGTGAGGTGTTCCTGGGCCGTAGTGTGACCCAGACGACGCATATGTCCGAGGCGACCATGCAAAAGGTCGACCATGAGATCCGCAAGATCATCGACGAGCAATATGCAGTGGCGCGGCGTCTGATTGAGGCCAATCAGGAAAAAATGCACGCCATGGCGAATGCCTTGCTCGAATGGGAGACCATTGACGCCAAGCAGATCGAGGATATTATTGAAGGCCGTCCGCCGCGTGCGCCCGAGCCTCCCGCTCCGACCAATGATAGTTCGACGCCGCCACCCTCGGCTGGGCAGGCCCCTTCGGCGGGTGACCAAGGCGGCGATACCGCCACAACCCCTATTTAATCTTTTCTGCTGAATCAATGAGTGCAGTCCTAACTTGTGGGCGTTTCAAGCTATCGCTTGAGCGCCCATTAGTGATGGGGATCGTGAATGTCACGCCAGACTCCTTTTCCGATGGTGCGCAACATTTCGGTGCACGTGAGGCCATCGAGCACGCACGCCGCTTGGTAACGCAGGGTGCTGACATTCTGGATATCGGCGGCGAGTCAACCCGACCCGGTGCGCAGGCAGTCAGTGCCGACGAGGAATTGGCACGTATTATGCCTGTGCTCGAAGGCGTGAAGGACTGGGGTGTACCGATTTCCATCGATACATGCAAACCTGCTGTCATGGCGACAGTGCTCGCTGCAGGGGCTGACATGATTAACGACATCAATGGTTTTCGGGCGGACGGTGCCGTCAAGGCCGTAGCGGCCTCGTCGACATGTGGCGTGTGTGTCATGCACATGCAAGGCGAGCCGCGTACGATGCAGGCGCACCCGGTGTATCGCGACGTCGTGAGCGAAGTCAAAGCATTTTTGGCGGATCGCGCCCAGGCGCTGCGAGGCGGGGGCGTAACGCTTGGGCGTATTGTGCTGGACCCGGGCTTTGGTTTTGGCAAAACACTGGAACATAATTATCGCTTGCTGCATGATCTGCAGGCGTTGCGGGTGGACGACTATCCGATTCTACTGGGTGTATCACGTAAATCCATGATTGGGAAGATTACCGGGCGTGCGACCGATCAGCGTCTGGGTGGCAGTGTGGCTGCGGCCTTGGCTGGCGTCGTGCGCGGCGCGCAGATCATCCGGGTCCATGATGTGGCAGACACGGTGGATGCCCTCAAGATATGGTCAATTATCGAGCAAGGAGTTCGTGCATGAGCACGCGTAAATATTTCGGTACCGATGGGGTGCGTGGCGTGGTGGGCGGTGAGGTGATCAATGCGGCGTTCGCGCTGCGGCTTGGCTATGCGGCTGGCCGTGTCCTGACGCGCACGATGAGCGGTCCAGGACGCCCGACCGTTGTGATTGGCAAGGACACGCGCATTTCCGGCTATATGCTAGAGTCCGCGCTGGAGGCGGGGCTGTCAGCCGCCGGGGTGGACGTGATGCTGGCTGGGCCGATTCCCACGCCGGCCGTGGCGTATCTGACGCGCGCATGGCGCCTGGCGGCAGGTATTGTGATCAGCGCTTCGCACAATCCCCATCACGATAACGGCATCAAGTTTTTTTCCGCCAAGGGGATGAAACTCCCCGATGAGACCGAGGCGGCAATCGAAGCCGCTCTGGATGAGCCCTTGGGTTGCGCGGGCTCTGCAGATTTGGGTCGTGCGCGCCGCATCGATGATGCCGCAGGACGCTATATCGAGTTTTGCAAGAGCACCTTCCCCAATGATCTGGATCTTGCTGGAATGAAGATCGTGGTGGATGCGGCGCACGGCGCGGCCTATCATATTGCGCCACATGTCTTCCGTGAGCTGGGCGCAGAGGTGATCGCCATTGGTTGCGAGCCCGATGGCTTCAATATCAACGAAGGCGTGGGCGCGATGCACCCTGAAGCCCTGGTGGCGGCGATGCATGAGCATCAGGCAGATCTGGGTATTGCGCTGGATGGCGATGCGGACCGCCTGCAAATGGTGGATGCTCAAGGGCGTCTGTATAACGGTGACGAGCTGTTGTATGCCATTGTGCGTGATCGTGCACAGTCCGAGACAGTGCAGGGTGTGGTGGGCACCTTGATGACGAATTTTGGTTTTGAAAAGCGCATGCAAGCCATGGGGATTGCCTTTGAGCGGGCGAATGTAGGTGACCGCTATGTGCTCGAAGGCTTGCTGCGTCATGGTTGGCTCTACGGTGGCGAGAGCTCAGGACATCTATTGTGCCTGGATCGCCATACGACAGGCGACGGGATCATTGCGGCGCTACAGGTGCTCACGGCGATGCGCCATGGTGCGGCGCGTCTGGATGAGCTGGTGGCAGACCTCCATATGTATCCGCAAAAAATGGTCAATGTCCCCCTGGCACCTGGCTTGGATTGGCGTGCACATGCGGGGCTACAGCAGGCCACCCAAGAGGTGGAGCAACGCCTCGCAGGACGCGGGCGTGTATTGATTCGCGCATCGGGCACCGAACCCAAGCTGCGCCTCATGGTCGAGGCCGAGCAGGCTGAGTTGGCTGAGGACGGTGTGCGCCACTTGGTGGCGGTCAAGCTGACGCCCTAGCGGCCCTGGGCGGGCATCGCCCGCTGTGGTCTCAGAGTGTCTCGTCCAGGCGCAAACCAACATTCATCTTGCGCCATACATCGAGTTCGGATTTAAGTGAAAATTCGCTTAAAGGGTGGTGAGCAAGCCAATCGGGGTCGGCGTGGATGGTAATCGTGCCTGATGCGGCGTGTAGACGCAAAGGGTGCGGCGAGATGTCCTCGCGTCGGCGCAGTAGCAGGACGGCCAAGCGCAGACACGCCAGAGCCAACCAGCGAGCACGACTGGGCTGTGCGTTACGTAGCTTGCCCAGCTTACCCTGGTGACCCAGGGCAAGAAAAGCTAATAGGCTCTGGTCATCGCGCGAAAATCCAGGCATATCCGCATGCTCGAGAATATAGGCGGTGTGCTTGTGGTAATCCGCATGGGCGATGGATAGGCCCGCCTCATGTAGCTTCGCCGCCCAGGCAAGCGCCCGGGTGAGCTCTTCATGTTCGGGATCGTCGTCCAGGCCAGTCTGGGCAAACAGCGCCAACGCCAATTGGGTGACGCGCTCGGCTTGCGCCACATCGATCTGGTAACGTTTGATGAACTGGCGCACGGTTTCGTCGCGTTTGTCGTGATTGGCGTCGCGGCCCAGCAGATCGTAGAGTACGCCAGTGCGTAGCGCCCCGTCACCTGGCTGCATGCGCCGGATCTTGAGCTCTTGAAATGCCGCCAACATGATGGCCAGGCCACCCGCCAGAACGGGTACACGGTCCGCCTTGAGCCCCTTCCAGTCGCGCAGACGAACTTTTCCAGCCACGATGAGCGCTGCGCGTAATTTTTCCAGACCAGCCAATGTCAGGCCTTGGGTGCTGAAATTGTTTTCGAGCAGAATAGCGAGCAGACCCTTTGCCGTGCCTGATGAGCCATAGGCCTGCTGCCATCCGGTGCGTTTGAATAGTTTGGCGATCGCCTCGATCTCGTGGCGAGCCGCGAGCTGGGCCTGTTGCATTCGGGCATCAGTAATTTTTCCGTCCGGAAAATATCGCTTGCTGAAGCTGGTGCAACCGATATAAAGGGATGCCATATGGATAGGTTTAAACCCACGTCCAATGATGAACTCGGTCGAGCCACCGCCAATATCGATGACCAGGCGCCGATCCTCTGAAGGTGGCAATTCGTTGGCGACGCCAGAGAAAATCAGTCGGGCTTCTTCTTGGCCTGAGATGATTTCGATTGGAAAACCCAGAGCGGCTTCGGCCAGAGGCAAGATGTCTTGGGCATTTCGGGCAATCCTGAAGGCGTTGGTCGCAACCGCGCGTACGCTGTTGGGGTGGAATCCAGTCAGGCGCTCGCCAAAACGCTTCAGTGCCGTGATGGCGCGATCGATCGCTTCTTGGCTGATGTGTTTTTCATCATTCAATCCGTCAGCGAGGCGGACGGATTCACGTAATTTGTCAACGGCATAAATCTGTGCTGTGCCGTGTTGCTGGACGACACGTCCGATTGATAGTCGAAAGCTGTTTGAGCCCAGATCGATGGCCGCAAGATGGTAATCCATGGATGTGCCCGAGAGTGCAATACTGTGCGATTATAGTAGTCGGTTAAAACCTTTTACTGTGGGTGAGGCATGGAGGCGAGTGTGGAGGCACCGGCGTTGTTGAACCGGGAATTATCGATCTTGAAATTCAATGAGCGTGTTTTGTCTATGGCTGAGCGGGCAGACACGCCTTTGCTCGAGCGTCTGCGCTATCTGTGTATCGTTAGTTCCAACCTGGATGAGTTCTTTGAAATTCGTATTGCAAGCCTCAAAGAGCAGCAACGCCAGACGCCTGGCTTGATCGGGGTGGATGGCCTGAGCCCCGAGGAAGCATTTGAGCGTGTCCAGCGTGCTGCGCACCTGTTGGTCGAGCGCGAGAACCGCCTTTTGACGGCCGAGGTCATGCCGCAATTGCTCGCAGTGGGGGTCGGCCTATTGTATGCATCGAGCTGGAATGAGACACAGCGTAGCTGGGCTTACGAGCTATTTCATCGCGATGTGATCCCTATGCTCACGCCAATTGGGCTGGATCCGGCGCACCCTTTCCCGCGCGTCTATAACAAAAGCCTGAATTTCATTGTCGCCTTGACAGGACAGGACGCGTTTGGTCGTGAGGGAAATATTGCGATTGTTCAGGCACCTCGGGCCTTGCCCAGAATGATCAAGGTTCCTGAGGGTATCGCCGGTATTCCAGACGGCTTTATGCTGCTCACAACTTTGATCAGTGCCTTTGTCGGGGAGCTATTTCCGGGCATGGATGTGCAGGGCTGTTACCAGTGGCGGGTAACGCGTAATAGCGATTTGTTTGTAGACGAAGAAGAAATCACTAACCTGCGCCAAGCGCTTCAGGGCGAGCTGTCACAGCGTAATTTTGGCGCGAGCGTGCGCTTAGAGATCGCGCACGCCATGCCGCCGGATCTAGAGGTATTCCTACAACGTGAATTTGGCCTGGGCAAAGCCGATACGTATCGTGTCAACGGCCCGGTCAATCTCGCTCGTCTCATGCAGTTGTGCAATCGCGTGAACCGTCCTGAGCTCGAATATCCCGTTTACCGACCTAAGGTACCAGCGCCGTTCGATGGGGATCTGGATAAGCCTGCCGATTTATTTGCGGCTATTACAGCGGGCGATCATCTGCTGCATCATCCCTATCAGTCGTTTCAGCCAGTATTGCAGTTTCTGACAGCGGCGGCGACGGATCCGCTGGTGGTGGCGATCAAGCAGACGATCTATCGTACAGGTGAGGACTCTGAGCTCATGGGTCTGCTGCTCTCGGCCGCGCGTGCCGGTAAAGAGGTGACGGTCGTCGTCGAGCTGATGGCACGCTTTGATGAGCAGACCAATATCAACTGGGCAGCGCGCCTCGAGGAGGTTGGCGCGCACGTAAGTTACGGGGTGGTTGGCCATAAAACACATGCCAAAATGGCATTGGTTCTGCGCCGCGAGGACGGGCGCATACGACGTTATGGACACCTGGGCACAGGTAACTATCATCCACGTACGGCACGCGTCTATACCGATTTTGGCCTGCTCACGGCGAATCAGCAGATGTGTGAGGATATGGATCAGATTTTCTCGTTACTAACGGGATTAGGCGCACGGCGCGCCCTTAAGCTGCTATTGCAATCCCCCTTTACCTTGCATGAGACCATTCAGGCCTTGATCTGGGGCGAGACCGAAAATGCCCGTGCGGGCAAGCGTGCGCGTATTATGGCGAAAATGAACGCTCTCCAGGAGCCTGGTACGATCCAGGCGCTGTACGAGGCGAGCCGCGCCGGGGTGCGGATTGATCTGATTGTGCGTGGCGCTTGTGCGCTGCAGCCTGGCGTACCGGGGCAGTCCGAAAATATCCGTGTGCGTTCGATTATTGGGCGATTCCTAGAGCATTCCCGCGTATTCTATTTTTACCAAGAAGGTCTAGAGGCGGTGTATTTATCTTCGGCCGATTGGATGGATAGAAATTTCTTCCGCCGTGTTGAGCTGGGCTTTCCGGTGCTCGACAAAAAACTCAAGCGGCGTGTGATCGATGAGGCGTTTACGTTCGCGCTTCATGATAATCAGCTTGCGTGGCAGGTGTTGCCTGATGGTCGGTATGTGCGTGCGAAAAATCGCCGTGCGCCGATGAACCTGCATCAGCATCTTATGGCGCGTTTGGGTGGGTAATCGTTTTGTCATCAAGTTGTCATCCTGGGCCGTTAGCATACGATCATGACGGATTGTTCCGTCATTTATGAATGACCTACGAGGATCAAATAATGCTCAGAGATCTTTTGCCACGTTTTTTTATTGTCCTGGCTGGGTGCGCGGTCGCGGCATCGGTGCAGGCGGTTGATATCACCGGCGCGGGCGCGTCTTTTCCGTATCCGATCTATGCCAAATGGGCGGCTCAATATCATCAGGAAACCGGTCATCGTATAAATTATCAGTCAATTGGCTCGGGGGGCGGTCAGCAGCAGATCATTGCCAAGACCGTTGATTTTGGCGCCTCGGATGATCCAATGAAGGCAGATGTGCTAGAGAAAAACGACCTGGTTCAGTTTCCCGCCGTGATCGGCGGCACGGTGCCAGTGGTCAATTTGGCAGGCATCAAACCCGGCGAACTCAGGCTGACCGGCACCATATTGGCCGATATTTTCTTGGGTAAGATCAAGCAATGGGATGACCCGGCGATTAAAATCTTGAATCCCGAGCTGGCCTTGCCCGCCCGCTCTATCGTTGTGGTCCACCGCGCAGATGGTTCAGGCACCACCTTTGGCTGGACTAATTACCTGTCTCAGGTCTCGGCTGACTGGAAGGCTCAGGTCGGGGAGGGCAAGGCAATAAAATGGCCGGTGGGGCAGGGTGGCAAGGGCAACGAGGGTGTGGCAGCCTATGTGCGTCAGCTTAAAAACTCTATCGGCTATGTCGAATATGCCTATGCCAAGCAAAATGGACTGTCTTGGACGCAGCTGCAAAATCGTGACGGCGTGTTCGTGCAGCCCTCACAAGACGCCTTTGCAGCTGCCGCCGCCAGCGCGAACTGGGCGGATGCACCAGGCATGGGTGTGATCCTGAACAATGAGCCCGGTGCACAGTCCTGGCCGGTGACCGCAGCGTCTTTTATCCTGGTGCATGCCAAGCAGGACGATACGGCGCATGCGCGAGAGGTCTTGGCGTTTTTCGACTGGGCCTTTATCAAGGGTGGTGAGGCGGCAGCACAACTGGACTATGTCCCCTTGCCTGACACCGTTACTGCTCAGGTTCGCGCCCTTTGGACGGCGCGTATGCAGGGCCGAGACGGCGCAGCGGTCTGGAAGTAAGGCGTAGGCGATCCCTGTGGGTTAGTGGGCGGCGCCGAAGGGTGTCCGCCTAATTATGTGAAAATAGCGGTTTTGGTGCATTCGGGCAACCTGAGGGATTGGGTTGCGCATGTTTGCTTGCGGATGGGGACATGATCAAGACAAATCGCAATGCGCTGGTGGATGCCTCGTTCAAGCATCTGACGCGTTTATTTGCGTTCTTCGTTTTTCTGCTTTTGGGCGGCATTATGGTGTCGCTTATCTATGGCAGTCGCGAATCCATCATGGCGCATGGAATCGCGTTTTTATGGACTGATGATTGGGACCCTGTGCGCAATCATTACGGCGCTTTGGTTACGATTGCAGGCACGGTGATCAGTTCGTTCCTGGCACTCTTGATCGCCATCCCGGTGTCCTTCGGGATCGCGATGTTTCTTACTGAGCTCTCGCCGGTCTGGCTGCGTCGCCCCTTGGGTACGGCCATCGAGATGCTCGCAGCAATCCCGTCGATTATTTATGGTATGTGGGGGCTTTTTGTTTTCGTCCCGTTTTTTCAGGAATATGTTCAACCGTACGTTATCGATTTCTTTGAGGGTGTACCGGTACTGGAACATGTGTTTAGCGGCCCCCCCTTTGGTATTGGTCTGTTTACGGCAGGCCTGATCCTGTCGATCATGGTGATTCCATTCATTACGGCAGTCATGCGTGATGTATTCGAACAGGTCCCCCCGCTCCTGAAGGAATCAGCCTATGGTCTGGGCAGCACGACCTGGGAGGTGGTATGGAAGATCATGCTGCCTTACACCAAACATGGTGTGATCGGGGGTGTGATGTTGGGTCTGGGACGAGCCTTAGGTGAAACGATGGCGGTGACGTTCGTGATTGGTAATGCTTTTAATATGCCTAGCTCAATCTTTTCCCCTTCCAACTCGATCGCCTCGGCTTTAGCCAATGAATTCAACGAGGCCGGCGGCATGCAAAAGTCCGCCTTGTTAGAGTTGGGACTTATTTTGTTCTTGATTACGACTGTTGTGCTGATCCTGTCCAAACTGATGCTGTTGCGTTTGTCCCGCAAAGAAGGCACCAAGCGTTAAATAAGGCCAACTGTCATGTTCCAAACAGATTCTGTTGTCAGCGTGTCCAACCCGGTCTACCGGCGGCGTCAGCGTTTTAACCGGCTGATGCTCGGGCTCTCGGGGCTGGCTCTGGGCTCAGGGTTGTTCTGGCTTGCCTGGATCATTGTCACCCTGCTGGTCAAGGGCGCGGATGCACTGTCGTTTCAGTTGCTCTTCGAGAGCACGCCACCGCCCGGTCAGGATGGGGGCCTGCTCAATGCAATTATCGGCAGCTTTATGATGTCTGGGGTTGGCACCCTGATCGGCACACCGATAGGCATTCTGGCGGGCACCTATTTGGCCGAGTATGGTCAGCGCGGCTGGCTCGCACCGGTCACCCGCTTTTTAAACGATGTGTTGCTCTCGGCACCTTCGATTGTGATCGGCCTGTTTATCTATTCGGTGTACGTGGCGCAGGTTGGCCATTATTCAGGATGGGCAGGCTCCTTTGCTTTGGCGATTCTGGTGATTCCTGTCGTGGTGCGCGCGACGGATAATATGCTTGCGCTCGTGCCCAATACCCTGCGTGAGGCAGCCGCAGCACTGGGCTGCCCACAATGGCGTATCGTGGTGTTTATCAGTTATCGCGCGGCGCGCTCAGGAATCATTACGGGTGTGCTGCTGGCGGTCGCGCGTATCGCCGGAGAGACCGCCCCCTTGCTCTTTACCGCCCTGAATAATCAATTTATGTCGCTGAACATGAATGCGCCGATAGCCAACCTGCCTGTGGTAATTTTCCAGTATGCCGCCAGCCCCTTCGAGGACTGGAATCGTCTGGCCTGGGCGGGTGCTGTTCTGATTACCCTACTGGTATTGGGTATCAACATCGCTGCACGCAGCCTTTTCAAAAAGTGATCCTGTGAACTTTTCTGGTTTACCCGAGACTATGCCTTCGACCCCTATTGCATCGCGCACCAAAATTGCCGTGCGAAACCTGAATTTTTACTACGGTACCTACCAGGCGCTCCACGACATCAATATGTCTATCGAGGAGAACAAGGTCACCGCCTTTATCGGGCCATCGGGTTGCGGTAAATCCACACTGCTACGTACCTTTAATCGCATGTTCGAGCTATATCCTGGTCAGCGTGCCGAAGGCGTGATCGAGCTCGATGGCGAGGATCTGCTCAGTACCCGGGTGGATATTTCCCTCATTCGTGCCAAGGTTGGCATGGTGTTCCAAAAGCCCACGCCATTTCCGATGAGTATTTATGACAATATTGCCTTTGGCGTGCGCCTGTTCGAGCGCCTCTCCAAGGGTGAGATGGATGAGCGTGTCGAATGGGCTCTCACCAAGGCAGCGCTGTGGACGGAGGTCAAGGATAAGCTCAACCAGAACGGTAATGGCTTATCAGGCGGCCAACAGCAGCGTCTGTGTATCGCACGTGGTGTGGCGATCAAGCCCGAGGTGCTGCTGCTCGATGAACCATGCTCTGCACTCGATCCGATCTCCACTGCCAAGATCGAGGAGCTGATTGCCGAGTTGAAATCCGATTACACCGTCGTGATTGTCACGCACAATATGCAGCAGGCGGCACGTTGCTCGGATTACACCGCCTATATGTACCTGGGCGAACTTATGGAGTTCGGGCCGACAGACCAAGTGTTTGTCAAACCCTCGCGCAAGGAAACTGAGGACTACATTACTGGACGCTTTGGCTAGGGTCGTTTTTTGTTCTGTCTGGACAGAGCCTGTCCCCCGTAGCGTGTCACATCAACCAAGGCAGGTTCTGAGACCAATCTAGCGACTACGTGGATAAACCGCTGATATGCTGCTCGCGTAGCACCTTGCGCATGACTTTGCCGGTGGTCGTCATGGGTAGGGACTCGACGAATTCGATCAGACGCGGGTATTCGTGCGCGGCGACCTTGTGGCGTACATGGTCTTGGATCTGAGCAATAAGGGCGGGACTGCCTTCAAATCCATCATTGAGTACGATCACCGCCTTGATGATTTCTGTGCGCTGTGCGTCAGGCACCCCAATGACGGCCGCCAGTCGTACCGCCGGGTGGCCAAGCAAGCCATCCTCGATAGGCCCGGGTCCGACGCGGTAGCCCGCGCTGGTGATCACATCGTCACCACGCCCCACAAAGCGAATAAAGCCCTGTGCATCATAGACACCCTGATCACCTGTGACTAAAAAATCTCCGACGAATTTCTCCTCGCTTGCCTTAGGGTTATTCCAGTAGCCCAAAAACATGACGGGGTCGGGACGGCGTACTGCAATATGACCCTCGGTGCCGTCTGGCAGGATATTGCCCGCGTCGTCGATGATGCGCAGATCATGCCCCGGTACAGGTTTGCCGATTGATCCGATCAGCGGCTCGAACAGGACGGCACAGGACGAGACGATCATATTGCACTCGGTCTGTCCGTAGAATTCGTTGATTGTGAGGCCCAGTGCCTTGCGTCCCCACTCGATTAGCTCCAACCCCAGGGATTCACCGCCGCTGGCGACTGACACGAGCTTGAGCGGTCCATATTCTGCAGGGTTTGTGATGGTGCGCAGCATTTTTAGTGCGGTAGGGGGCAGAAACGTATGTGTCACGCCGTGGCGGGACATCAGCCTCCAGGCGGCTGCGGGCTCAAATTTTGGGAAGCGGCAAGCGAGGACCGGCACACCATGGTGCCAGGCGGGGAGCAATACATCCAGTAGGCCACCGATCCAGGCCCAGTCTGCAGGCGTCCACATAAGCTCGGCGTTTTGGGGAAAGAAATTATGTGACATCTCGACACCGGGCAGGTGCCCGAGCAGGATGCGCTGTGCGTGGAGTGCGCCTTTGGGCTTGCCTGTGGTGCCCGAGGTATAAATAATGATGGCCGGGTCTTCGGCCCCGGTATCGACGGGTGTGAATGAGCCGTCCTGAACTTTGATAGCCTCCCAGAATGAGTGCTGATCGGCCCCGTGTGTTGTCGCCTCGATATTGAATACACTGTTCAGTGCAGGCAGATCCATGCGGATTTCGGCAAGTTTGGCCATTCCCTCGTTATGGGTGATCAGTGCGCGTGCACCCGAGTCCTTCAGCCTGAACTGCAAGGCTTCGGTGCCAAATAGCGTAAACAGCGGCACGGCAATAGCGCCCAGCTTATAGAGCGCAAGATGAGCGATCGCTGTTTCGGGGGCTTGGGGCAGAAAAATGCCCACACGGTCGCCACGTTCAACCCCCTGCGCACGCAGGGCTTGAGCAAAGCGATCGGACCAGTCCTTGAGTTGGTCAAAGCTGTAGCGTTCTACCGCCCCTTGAGCCGTCTGGTAGATCAATGCGAGACGCCCACTGCCATCGGCCCACTTATCGCATGCATCCACCCCCATGTTGTAGTGCAGCGGTATCACCCACTCGAAGGCATCGCGCGTTTTCGTATAGTCGGACTGAGCTTGCAACATCAGGCGTCTCCTTTTTTATCATCCTCCCTTATCGTACTGCGTTGGCATTTCGGATGGCATGAAAAAAGCCCACAGTGCCCGATGATGGGGCGATGTGGGCTAAAAGCGCAGCGACGGGTGCTGCGTTGTATTGCTTAGGCGTTTAGTCGGCGAGTGTCCACTTGCCGTTTTTGATGACCAACATGCGGAAAGCCGACAGGTTCAGCCCCATGTGATCGGTTGGCGACATATTGAACTCACCTCCCGTGCCAATGAAACCTTTAGTCTGTTCGATAGCGTCGCGCACCTTGGCCTTGTCGACCGAGTTGGCACGCTTGACCGCATCGACGTAGATCATCAGGCCATCATAGGCGTGACCACCAAACGTTGATACGTCGGACTTCCAACGCGCCTTGTAGGCCTGCTCATAGGCGGTGACCACCGGCTTTTGAGCGTCGTTGTCTGGCAGATCATTGGCGACGATCAGCGCTGCGCACGGTAGACGTGTGCCTTCGGCTGCATCACGAGCGAGCTTGATGAACTCGTCCGAACAGACGCCGTGCGACTCGTACACGGGTAGTTTGATATCCAGTTGCTTGTAATTGCGCTGGACCAGTGCGGGTCCCTGGCCCAGGCCAAAAATGAATACTGCCTGGACTTCGGGATTGTTTTTGATCTTTGTGAGCTGGGGGCTCATGTCGGTATCCTTGGGGCCATAGACTTCCTGGGCCACAATATCAATACCGTATTTTGATGCGACGTGTTCGGATTCCTTTTTGCCCGATTGGCCATAGCCACTCGTTTCGCTCATCAGAGCGATCTTCGAAATGCCTTTCTTTTTCATGTCTTCGAAGACTTTTTCAGCCGCCATACGATCCGTGTGAGGCATCTTAAAGACCCATTTGTTAACAGGATCGATAATAACGACTGCACCCGCTAGCGAAATGAAAGGAATTTCAGCCTTTTCAACCAGTGGCACCATGGACATGGTGGCGCCTGTTGTGGTGCCGCCAATGATGACATCGACCTTATCGTCGTGAATCAAACGCTTGGCAAAGCCATTGGCCTTGTTGGCGTCGCTGCCATCGTCGTAATAGACGAGCTCGAGCTGGCGGCCCAATACGCCACCTTCCTTATTGATGGCTTCGACATACATTTGCAACGTTTTGACCTCGGGGTCCCCGAGAAAGGCAGCTGGGCCCGTGGCGGACAGTACAGAGCCGATCTTGATGGTGTCAGCAGCGAACGTGCTCATGCTGAGTGTGGCCAGTGCGGCGCCGACGACCCAGTTTTTCAGTTTGAACTTCATGGTTGGTCTCCTCTGGATTGGACTACTTGGTGCGTTCAATGATCAGGGCAATCCCCTGACCGACTCCGATGCACATTGTGCATAAAGCATATCGCCCGTCGCGGCGGGTAAGTTCGTATAGGGCGGTGGTGACCAGACGTGCACCACTCATGCCCAGCGGGTGGCCGATCGCGATTGCCCCGCCGTTTGGGTTGACATGTGAGGCATCATCAGGCAAACCCAGGTCGCGTAGCACGGCCAGGGATTGTGCGGCAAAGGCCTCATTGAGCTCGATGACGTCCATTTGTTCCAGGGTGAGGCCTGTGCGGGCAAGCACCTTACCCACAGCGGGCGCAGGCCCAAAGCCCATGATGCGTGGCGCCACGCCTGCAGTGGCCATGCCAACGATGCGTGCGCGTGGTGTGAGTCCGTATTGGTGTACTGCGGCGTCAGATGCAATGAGCAAGGCACAAGCGCCGTCGTTGACACCTGAGGCATTGCCCGCCGTCACTGTGCTGTCTGGGCCATTAATGCCTTTGAGGCGGGTAAGGGCTTCGAGGCTGGTCTCTGGGCGCGGGTGCTCGTCCGTATCAAAGATCAGGGGATCGGCTTTTCTGCGAGGTATTGATACCGGGATGATTTCATCTGCAAATCGGCCTGCCGCCTGGGCGGCCGCCCAGCGTTGTTGACTGCGTAAGGCAAACGCATCCTGGTCGCGACGTGAAATGCCAAAGTCCTCGGCCACGTTGTCTGCGGTCTCGGGCATGGAATGGGTGCTGTATATGGCATGGAAAGCGGGATTGACAAAGCGCCAGCCGATCGTTGTGTCATAGATTGCCGCCTGCCGCGAAAAGGCCTGTTCAGCCTTGCCCATGACAAACGGTGCACGCGACATGTTCTCGACCCCACCCGCAATCATCAGGTCCGTCTCGCCGGCCTTGATCGAGCGCGCCGCCAGACCAATCGCATCCATGCCCGAGCCGCACAAGCGGTTGATGGTCGTGCCTGGGACCTCAATGGGTAAACCCGCAAGCAGGCCTGACATGCGTGCGACATTGCGGTTGTCCTCACCGGCCTGATTGGCGCAGCCATAGATAATGTCATCGACGGCTGACCAGTCCAGGCCTGGCGTGCGCGCCATCAAGGCGCGTAGCGGCAAAGCGCCCAGATCATCCGTACGGATGCCCGAGAGTGCGCCGCCATATCGCCCTATAGGGGTGCGTATGGCATCGCAAATAAAGGCGTTGTTCATCTGTGGTCCTTTTAGTTCTGTTTGGGACGTTCATCAAAGACTCGGCGTGCCTTGCCGGTCTGGGAGCGTGGCAGTGTGCCATATTTCATGACAGTGACACGTGTCGAGATCCCGACATTGGTCTTGATGTGTTGTTGGAGTGTCTTGGCAATCTGCGCGACCTCGGCGCTGGTAACCGTATCCGAGCACTGGTGCTGCAGCTCGCACTTGATCTCGACATTATCCAGGTGTGTGTCGCGTGTGAGCACAATCTGGTATGTACCGGCCAGTTGCGGATGGCGCAGAATTTGTTCTTCGATCTGCGTTGGAAAGACATTGACGCCACGAATGATCATCATGTCGTCCGAGCGTCCTGTGATCCGGCCCATGCGGCGAAAACTGCGTGCTGTGGGCGGGAGCAGACGCGTGAGGTCGCGTGTGCGGTAGCGGATCATGGGCAAGGCTTCCTTGGTGAGTGAGGTAAAGACCAGCTCACCTTCCTCTCCATCAGGCACAGGCTCCCCCGTGATAGGGTTGATGATTTCCGGGTAGAAATGATCCTCCCAGATGACGGGACCATCCTTGGTTTCGATACATTCCGACGCAACACCCGGGCCCATGATTTCGGATAAACCATAGATATCAACCGCATCCAGGCCGAGTTGATGTTCGATTTCGTTACGCATACCTTCACCCCAGGGCTCGGCACCAAAAATGCCGACCTTAAGGGAGATTTCTTCGGGTGAGACACCCCGGCGTTCAAATTCCTCGGCGATCACTAAGGAGTATGAGGGGGTGACCATGATGATGTCAGGACGCAGATCTACAATAAGTTGAACCTGCTTTTCGGTTTGGCCGCCAGACATGGGAATGACGGTACAGCCCGCGCGCTCTGCGCCATAGTGTGCACCCAGGCCCCCGGTGAATAAACCATATCCATAGGCGACATGACAGGTGTCGCCCGGACGCCCGCCCGCTGCGCGAATCGAGCGTGCGACCAGGTTGGCCCAGTTATCGATATCCCGCAGGGTGTAGCCGACCACTGTGGGCTTGCCCGTCGTGCCTGATGAGGCATGCAGGCGCGCGATTTGTGCGCGCGGCACCGCAAACAGACCAAAGGGATAGTTATCGCGCAGGGCGGCTTTTGTGGTGAATGGGAATTTGGCCAAATCACTTAGGGTGTGGAGATCATCAGGGTGAACGCCTCGCTCATCGAATGCCTTTTTGTAGTGTGCAACGTTTTCATAAGCGTGCTTGAGCGTCCACTTGAGGCGCTCGATCTGCAGTGCCGTGATTTCGTCGCGGCTGGCGCGCTCAATGGGTTCCAGGTCTCCAGGGCTGGGGGTCTTGACTGGCATTCGTTTCTCCTAACGATTGTTTTTCAGGCTTGTGATGAGGGTTCAGTATTCTGTAGGGTATCGATGACAGCGCCCTGAATTCGATAAGATTTGCCTCGAAATAGAGCAATGACTTTTTGCGAGTCAGCGTGGCGCACTGTAATGTCGTAGACACCTGTGCGTCCGGATAAAGACTGCTCGACCGCATGAGCTTCCAGCGTATCACCTTCTCTGGCTGGTGCGAGGAAGTCGATATGACAGGCAGAGGCAACGGTGTTGTGGTTATAGCTATTGCAGGCATAGGCGAATGCCGTGTCAGCCAGCGTAAAGATCATGCCACCGTGACAAATGTTGTGACCGTTGAGCATGTCTTGGCGTACGGACATGCGTAGCGTGGCTGTGCCGCTGGCAATGTGGGCGATCTGCATGCCAAGTGCGTGTGCGGTGCGGTCCCGGCTCCACATGGCTGTAGCCGTCGCCTGGGCCAGGGCTGCGGCATCTGGGGTGTCGTGAATGACGGTGTCAGTCATGAAAGGTGGTTCCTGAAAAAATGGCATGCTGAATGTAAGGAGAGAGCCGATAGCGATCCTCTCCGTAGGCCTGACTAATGTGATTGAGGACGGTGCCAATGGTGGCGACACCGATACGGTTTGCCCACTCGAGCGGTCCGAGTGGATAGTTCAGCCCCAGACGCATCGCAGTATCGGTATCCGAGACACTGCAGACGCCTTGGTTCACCGCGTCGGCTGCCTCGTTAGCGAGCATGGCGACGGTGCGCATCACTACTAGGCCTGGTACATCGCCCAATCGAGAGACCGCAAAACCTGCTGCCTGAAGCAGGCCAGTAGCGTCGGCAGCCGCCAGCGGACTGCATTGGCTGGCTATGGCGATCGCCATGTGGGTGGCGCGGGTGTAATCCAGGGCTAAATCGACCAAAACAGTGTTGGCGCATCGCGTATCGAAGGCCCGGCGGCTGGCGGTGCGTCCGTCTGTGACATAGATTGCTGCCTGACCTGCTGTGGCGATTCGATCATCTGCTGTCGGTTGGCGCATAAACGGGATTCCGGCGGCGTGCAGACGTGCGGCCAAGGCGTGCGCTGCTGGGGTGGCGCCATGAATCGCCAGAGTGCCGGGGCGGGCCCGCACTGGTTCGATGTCTGCCTGCTGCGCGACCGCGGCCTCACGATAGTCGTAGAATCCACGCCCGGTCTTGCGTCCGTAGCGACCCGCATCAACCAACTCCTGTTGGACCAGTGAGGGAAGAAAGCGCGGATCATGATAGAACGCTGTCCAGACTGAACGGGTCACCGCCAGATTAACATCGTGGCCGATCAGATCCATGAGCTCGAATGGTCCCATGCGAAAGCCGCCGCACGCACGCATCAGGGTGTCTAGCGTGACGACACTGGCGGCCCCTTCTTGGAATATACGCAGGCTTTCTGCGTAATAGGGGCGCGCGACACGATTGACGATAAAGCCAGGTGTTGATCGAGTCAGGACAGGTGATTTGTTCCAGGCGATGGCGGTGTCGTAGAGGGTTTGGGCCGTGGCGGGTGTAGTGTCCAACCCTGATACGACCTCTACAAGCTTCATGCGTGGAGCCGGGTTAAAGAAATGCAGGCCCGCCAGGCGCTCTGGGTGCTGCAGCGCCGAGCCGATAGCAGTGATGGAAATGGATGATGTATTCGTGCCAAATAGGCAGTCTGATGGGACGATGCCCTCGAGCGTGCGGTAGAGCGTCTGCTTATCTTCCAGGCGCTCGATAATCGCCTCGATGACGAGCGCGGCGTCACTCAATTCTTTTAGGTGCGCGATGGCAGACAGGTTTTGCTTGGCGGTCTGTACGACTGAGGCCTCTAGTTTGCCTTTTGCGACGAGTCGATCCAGTTGCGTGCAGATGTCCTCGATCGCCTGGGCAGCGGCTTGCGTGCGGGCGTCGTAGAGCTTGACCGGGTGGCCAGCGAGCGCCGCTACCTGGGCGATACCGGCACCCATGGTGCCGGCGCCAATGATGCCGATGACTGCGTTAGGGGTTAGAGCAGCCACAGGTTTATTCCCCGGTAAAGCGTGGGGCACGCTTTTCGGAGAACGCGGCGACGCCTTCGGCATAGTCGGGACTCCAGCCCAGTTCGCGCATAAAACCAGCCTCCATCGACAGCTGCTGCTCTAGCGTATGAGTCGGTGCGGCGTGCATGGCCTGGCGGGTGCGCACGAGCGCCTTGGTTGGCCCGGCGGCAAGTTGGGTGGCGATCTGCTGGACGCGTCCGGTAAAGGCGTCATCATCGACACATTGCCAGATCAGGCCCCAGTCGGCAGCGTCCTGGGCCGAGAGCTTCTCGGCCAATAAGGCCAGGCCCATTGCACGTGCCATACCGACGCGCTGGGGCAGGAACCAAGTGCCACCAGTGTCCGGGATGAGTCCGATCTTGCTGAAGGCCTGAAGGAATGAAGCGGACTGGTGGGCGATGACGATGTCGCAGGCCAACGCTATGGATGCCCCCGCACCGGCAGCGATGCCATTGACGGCAGCGATGGTTGGCACGCGTAGATTCTGCAATCGCAGCACAAGCGGCTTGTAAAAGCGCTCGACCGTATTGCCGATGTCGGGCATGCGACCAGACTGCATTTGCATGGCGCGATCCCCCAGGTCCTGGCCTGCGCAGAAACCGCGCCCGGCGCCGGTCAGTACCAGGACGCGTATGCCAGTATCCTCTTGAATCGTGTCGAGTGCCTGTCTGAGTTCGCCATGCATGGCTTCGTTAAAGCTATTGAGCTTATCGGGGCGGTTCAGGGTGATGCGGGCAATGCCGTCGGCCTGCTCAAATAGGATGTGCTTGAATGTCATAGAAATATTTCTGCTGTGTGGGCTCAGGATGCGGGGTGAGCGCGACGTTGGACGACGCGAAAGCGATTGGCGACGAACGCGGAATCGGCGTAGGAGGCGTTGGCTGCCGGATTGCCGCCCGTTCCGTGAAAGTCTGAAAAGGCAGCGGATTGATTGATAAAGACACCGCCTGTCAGATTAATCGACAAGGCAACCTGGGCGTTCCAGCTGGCTTGGGTCATTGCGTCTAATACCGCTTCATTCTGGCTATAGATCCCGACGGTGAGCGCGCCATGGGTGCGTACGATTCGCTCGGTCAGCGCAATGGCTGCCGTCGTGTCTGCGACCTTGATCAAAAAACTGATGGGCCCGAACTGTTCGTGCATGTAATGGGACTCATCCTGTGCCTCGCAAGCGATGAGCACAGGTGTGCGTACCCGCGCCTTGGGAAACTCGGGGTTTTCGAGCGCGCGGGAGGCGAGAACAACTTCGCCCATCGCGCCCGCAGAGGCCTGTTCGATGCGCTGGAGAGTATCGTCGGACTGGATGGCGCCCAGCACGGCCAGAGCGACCTCAGGCTTGGCAAGAAAACCCGTCACGGCACCAGCCAGATCCTGGCATACCTGCTCGAAGGATTTGTGGCCATCGTCAGTCTGAATGCCAGCCGCCGGAATGAGTACGGCCTGAGAGGTGGTGCACATCTGTCCGGAATACAGCGAGAGCGTGAACGCGAGGTTGCGCAACATCGCCTGATAGGCGTCTGTGGAATCGATCACGATGGTGTTGACGCCCGCCAATTCGGCATAGACCTGTGCCTGACGACAGTGATCGACCAGCCATTGTCCGAAGCGATTGCTACCGGTGTAATCGATAGAGCGCACATCAGGATGGGTGACCAGGGCTTGCGTAACGTCGCGGTTGGCGGGCACGCATAGCGACACCAGATCAGGACTGATTCCGTTCTCGGCTAGTACCTGGCGGATCGTACGCACGGTAATCGCAGCCGGAAGAATGACATTGCTGTGAGGCTTGACGATGACAGGGTTACCGGTGGCAAGCGTGGCAAAGAGCCCAGGATAGGTATTCCAGGTCGGGAAGGTTGCGCAGCCGATGATGACGCCCACGCCGCGGCCGACAACCTGATAGTGCTTGTCCATGACAAGAGCGGGGTGCTTGCCCTGTGGCTTTTCCCATCGGCTCGTCTCGGGGATGAATGACATCTCGCGATAAGCATAGGCCACGGCTTCTAGCCCGCGATCCTGGGCGTGCGGGCCGCCTGCCTGGAAGGCCATCATCCAGCCTTGGCCGCTTGTCATCATGACTGAGTGGGCAATTTCAAAGCTCTGTGCGTTCAGGCGAGCGAGAATCTCGAGGCAGACGCCTGTGCGTCCATCCGTGCCGAGTGCCTGCCATTCAGGCATGGCAGCCAGCGCCGCATCGATCAGTGCCTGAGTTTCGCATTCAGGGTATTGCACATTGAGTTCGGCGCCGTAAGGGGAGAATTCGTCGCTGTGCCAGCCGATCTGCCCTGGCTGATTTAACTCGAATTGACTGCCCAGATGCGCCTTGAATGCTGCCAATCCATCTTGGGCGGCTGTCTCGCCGTAGGCTTTGGGGCTGGGCATTTCGTTGTAGGCGGACCAGTAGCCTCGGGTCTGGATAGTATGCAACGCTGCATCAAGGGTGGCGCGGTGCTTATCCAGCAAGGGGTGGGACATGTTTTTCTCCGGGTTAAGGCGTGGAATAGGCATTACATTACGAATAAATCATATTAATGTCAATAGAATGTATCGCTTTATAGACGCAAAACTTGAAGGGTCATATATCCTTACTTCATATATCAAGATTATGAAAAGCCATATATAACAACGTCTTGAGTGATGCTATTAAGCATAACGTGCTTGATCAGACTAAACTCTACTTCGATATTAAGGAAAACCCGAAGTCGAAAGCGATACAAAAAACTTGACACAAGACTGTTTTATGTAACATCATGGCTTCGTCATCCGCTATAGCGGGACAGCCCTCGCGGTTTATCAATAATTTTGACCCCCTTCTAGGAGGAGTTATGGCTTCTAATAAAGAACGTTTTGCGGACAAAATGGAGTTTCCGCCCGAGATCGAGCAGCCCAATATTTATCCCCTGTCCTGGCATCGCGAAAGCGGTAAGTTGCAGGAAATCTGGGAGGCTTCCTTACGTGAATACTGGCAACCCGAAAAGCTGCCCTGGGATACGCTCGATGTCGAGAGCTATTCCTGGGAGGAGCGTGAGTCGATCGCCTACTGGTGGACGCTATTGTCAGTATTTGACGGCTCCGCCCCTCCGGTGTTTGCCGAGGCGCTGATCAAGACCTATGAGGTTCACGAAGAAGACCCCGTACGTAAGTGCTTCTTTTCGGTGACGAGCGACGAGCAAAATCACGAAATCATGTGCGGTCTGGCGATCACCAAGCTGCTCGAGCATCCGGATCCCCTCACCTATGAGCCCAAGACCGATATCGGTCGCCGCCTGCAAAAAAATGCCAAATGGCTGTATTTCAACGGTGCACGCTATTGGACGGGTTATAAACTAGCGGTACCCAAGTACGATCTTGCGGTATTGTTCAGCTCGTTCCTGATGGGTGAAATCGCCGCTGCGACGATTTTCAAACAGATGCACGAAAATACACGCGAGCCCCTGTTCAAGGAAGCCTTCAAGAACATCGGTCGTGATGAGGGTCGTCACATGGCGATCTGTATGGCGGTCATGGAGCGTGACTACCCGGGCTTGAGCGATGAGCACAAGACCATCGTGACCAAGCAGATTCGTGCCGGTTACCTTTTCCTTTCGGCCGTGCTGTTTGAGCCGCCAGGTGACTTCTGGGATCTGCCCGAGGACTTTATTGCTAATCAGCGTGAGGGCGAGGAAGTCGCTCGCAATGCTGGCTTCGGTATTCCGTCGTATGAGGCCAAGCGCGAAAACTGGAAGAGCGCCATTATTAACCTGAAGGGCGTTCTGGATCATTACAATATTCCATTTCCAGCGATTCCCGAGTTGGAAATCACAGGCGAGGAAATCTCGGATGTGGCAATGGAGGACATCATTCCCGTCTTTTAATTGACGGTGAATGGTTAATGCTGGGTCTGGCCACGCTTCTGAACCAGGAGGGTGGCCAGGTTAAACATAATTTCAGGATCAGAAAATGGCTCGCATAGTGATTCAGCCCTCTGGCAAAGAGGTCGAGTGCAAGGGTAATGATACGGTTTTGATGGCACTCGAGAAGGCGGGATATGCACTCCCTAATAATTGCCGGGCGGGCGCTTGTGGCGAGTGTAAAGTTAAGGTTCTCTCTGGTCAGTACGATCAGGGGATGGTGCTCGATATGGCCTTGACGGCTGAAGAGCGGCGTGAGGGATGTGGCCTGATGTGCATGGCCAAGCCCATCTCTGACGAGATGGTGATCGAGTGGGGGACTGCCGATGCGCGTCCCAAGCTATTCCCGCCGCGCGAGGGGGCCTTGTTTGTTGTCGTGGACCGGCGTGAACTAGCCGCCCGCGTCGTCGAGCTAAGTCTACGGCCTGTCGGTCAACCTATCCGCTACTGGCCAGGCCAGTACGTGACGCTGGGTGACGAGCGCGCTGATATTCCACCCCGTGCCTATTCCATTTCCAATGCACCGCGTCCCGACGGCGAGATCGTGTTGCAGGTGGCACTCGCAGAGGATGGGGTGACCAGCCGTTGGGTACATGAAAGCCTGCATATCGGCGATAGTGTTAAGGTCAACGGCGCCTATGGCACGTTTATTGGTGATCCTTCGGCCGAGACGCCGGTGCTGTGCCTTGCTGCCGGGACTGGTTTAGCACCCATACTGGATCTGGCTGAGGCAGCCTTGCGACGAGGCTATAAAAAACGTGTTGATCTGGTGTTTTCGGCCAGAACCGCAGAGGATGTCTATAGTCAGGGAATAATGGCCTGGTGGCGTGCAAAGCATCGCAATTTCGACTACAAAATTACCTTGACACGCGAGGAGCGTGAAGGCTATCTGCATGGACGCATTGATACCTTGTTGCCGTCGCTATATCCCGATTTATCCCAACATAGTTTGTTTATCGCGGGCAGCCCGGAATTTGTAGATGCATGTGTCGCTGCAGCCAAGGCGCTTGGCGCACAGGATGAATTGATCCATAAGGAAGGGTTTTTCCAACAACAACAAGCAATGGCGACTGATGGCCATCGATCCTAAACCATAATGGGCGCGACATCGTGTCGCGGGGTAACAAATTTAATGCAGTCCATCCAACGTCGTCTAGAGGCATTCCGACAACAGCGTCGTGTCCATGCGAGCTCTCTGATTATTTCCGTATTTGGTGATGCCGTATTGCCTCGTGGAGGCCGGATCTGGCTGGGAAGTTTGATCGGTTTGCTCGAGCCTCTGGATCTGAACGAGCGGCTGGTGCGTACGTCCATATTTCGCTTGGCCAAGGGCGAGTGGGTACAGGCAGAGACACAAGGACGGCGTGCGGACTATGTCCTGACGCATTCTGGTCGCTTGCGCTTCGAGGAGGCCTCGCGCCATATTTATGCTTCTTATGCGCCGCTGTGGGATCGCCGCTGGCGTTTGGTGCTCGTAGTAGGAGAGCTGGGCGTGCGTGATCGGGAGCGCTTGCGTCAGGCGCTGTCGTGGCAGGGCTTTGGCATATTGAATAATGATTGTTTTGTACATCCGTCAGCAGATCTGGTGGCTGCCTTCGATACGATGGTGGCCGATGGCCTCTCTACGCTGCTCGAGAGTCTGATGCCTTTACTTGCGGCGGATTCGCGTTCCGCCTTATCAGCAAGTGATATAGATCTGGTCAGTCGGGCATGGAATCTGGATACGCTGGCGCAGGCCTATAGCGATTTTGTCGCCAGCTATTTACCCATTCTTGCAGAGTTACGCCGCGATCGCTTTGCCCAGATTGATCCGCAGACTGCTTTTATGCTGCGCATTTTGCTGATCCATGATTATCGCCGCCTGTTGCTGCGCGATCCAGAATTACCGGATGTGCTATTACCGTTGGATTGGCCTGGTCAGACTGCCAGGATGGTGTGTCGTGAGCTCTACCGCCGCCTGCTTGAGCCTTCTGAGCGCCATCTTGACGAGCACATACGGCTGGCTGATGGGACAGTGCCGGCGCTCCAGGCGACAACGATGGAACGCTTCCCGAGCGACGATCCGTTATCAGAGATATCTCTCTAGGCGACTTGGGGTGTTTTATCTAGCGATTGATTGTTGTTGTAATGTGGTGTGATGCCCTCTACTTTTTAAAATTCAGATCAACGTTTTCCCTAACATGTGAGTAAATTTTGATCAGATGACTTGCGCAGTATGCCAAAAATCTTCTATTTTTCTATTGATACACAATTAATGTTTTTCATGTGCAATCTTGTATTGTTTTACGCTAAGCAACAATGGCGTGGGAGTGGGACGGATGTGGGCTGAATTCCTGCAGTTTCTTTTTTCTGGCTTGACAGTCGGGGCGACTTACGCTTTGGCGGCGTTGGGCTTTACATTAATCTATAACGCGAGCAATGTTATTAACTTCGCTCAGGGTGAGTTCATGATGCTGGGCGGCATGCTGGCCGTCTTTTTCATGCAGACGGGGCTGCCGTGGCCGCTTGCCTTCGCTCTGGCCGTTATCCTGCCCGCAGTGGTGGGTGTGTTGGTGGAAAAACTCACGATTGAGCCGGTTAAGAACGCAGAGACGGTCACACTCATCATTATTACCATTGGCGTATCGCTGGTAATTCGAGGCCTGGTTCAGGTATGGCTAGGCAAAGGTGCACATAGTCTGCCGCCATTCTCGGCTGGCAAGCCTATGTTTTTGTCGGGGGCGATGCTCCTGCCTCAAAGTCTGTGGGTATTTGGCGTGACCGCGCTGGTGGTGGTGGCGCTCTGGTATTTCTTTAGCCGCACACTCGCAGGTAAGGCGATGCTTGCAACTTCGTATAACCGAGTGGCGGCCGAGCTCGCTGGGATCAATACCAACTGGGTGCTGCTCATGAGTTTTGCGCTGGCAGCTGCAACCGGGGCGTTAGGCGGCATTTTGATTGCACCGATTACGCTGACCTCGTATGACGTGGGCATCATGCTAGGCCTGAAGGGGTTTGTTGCTGCCGTTGTCGGAGGATTGGGCAGTGGCCTGGGGGCGGTGGTCGGCGGGCTGTTGGTCGGCGTTCTGGAGGCCATGGGCGCGGGCTATATTTCTTCAGCGTATAAGGATGCAATTCCGTTTGTATTGATTCTGCTGATTCTCTTCTTTATGCCACGCGGTCTGTTTGGCGGCCAATCTACGGATCGGGTATGAGTATGCGCAAGAACGCTTATATTGGAATGCTTATTCTGGGTCTGGCCCTACTGGCCATACCGTTTCTGGTGCCCAATAGTTATTACCTGGATATTGTCATTCGCATGGGTATCAATGCAATCATTGTGCTCAGCTTGAATCTGCTCGTCGGCTATGCTGGCCAGATCAGTTTAGGACATGCGGGGTTCGTGGGCTTGGGTGCCTATGCCTCGGCCGTACTCCCCACACATTTCGGTTGGCACCCTTTGGTCGCGCTGGTCGTCGGTGCGCTGGGCACGGGTTTGCTGGCGCTGATTGTGGCGCGTCCCATCCTAAGGCTTAAGGGACACTACCTGGCCATGGCGACGCTGGGCCTGGGGATCATCATCAATATTGTGATTCGCAACGAGGCAACCTGGACGGGTGGGCCCGATGGCATGCCCGTTCCGACGATGGGGCTGTTTGGTTTCGAGCTCGTGCGTGATCAGCAATGGTACTGGGTGGTTGCCGTCATGTTGGTGCTTAGCATCTGGGGTGCGATCAATTTAATTGATTCGCCTTTTGGGCGTGCGCTACGTGGCTTGCATGGCTCTGAGGTTGCCTCACAGGTGGTTGGTGTGGACGTGCCCCGCTACAAGGCTGCAATTTTCGTCGTATCAGCTGTTGCAGCAAGTGTGATGGGTAGCGTTATGGCGCACTACATTGGTTTCGTGAGCCCCGATATTGCAGACTTTTTCCACTCTATTGAATTGATCACGATGGTGGTGGTGGGGGGGATGGGGTCCGTATTCGGCTCAATTTTAGGGGCGGTGCTATTGACGGCCCTGCCGCAGATGCTCGCGACTTTTGAGGGTTGGGAGACGGTTGTATTTGGCGCCATATTGATCGTGTGCATGATTTTTCTGCCTAAAGGGATTGTGCCTTCCCTGGCAGCACGTTTTGGTAAAGGGGATTGAGCATGGCGTTGCTAGAGGTTAATGACCTGTCGATCCAGTTTGGTAATGTCAAGGCCGTGCAGCACGTAAGCTTTTCGGTTGATGCAGGCATTGTGTATTCGGTGATCGGCCCCAATGGTGCGGGCAAGACCACGCTGTTTAATCTCATTACCGGCATCTATACGCCGACCTCGGGCACCATTGCGCTCGACGGTAAAGAGATTCAGGGCTGTACGCCGAATGTATTGGCTGAACGCGGGATTGCACGTACGTTCCAGAACCTGCAGGTGTGGATGAATATGAGCGCCATCGAAAATGTCATGGTGGGTGCCCATCTGCGCTTGGATCGCAGTCTATTCAAGGCCATGCTGCGTCTGCCTGAACTCAGGCGGCGCGATAAGCAGCTACGTGAGGATTCAGCAGAGCTGATGCGCTTTGTCGGCCTGGATGATTACATCCATTCGCGCGCGGATAGCATGCCCTATGGTGCCCTGAAGCGCCTAGAGATCGCACGTGCGCTGGCGATGAAACCGCGGATAATTTTTTTGGACGAGCCCGCAGCAGGCTTGAACCCCAAGGAAACACAGAACGTAGGTGGCTTGGTGCGCAAGATCGCTGAGTCCGGCGTTACGGTGGTGCTCGTCGAGCATGACATGAAAATGGTGATGAACCTGTCGGACCGGATTTTGGTATTGGACTACGGCAAACGCTTGGCCGAGGGGACGGGTGCCGAGGTGCGCCAGAGCCCAGAGGTCATCGCCGCTTATCTGGGCGGTTACGCCTGACGAGGACCTATGATGCGAGCACTTGATATTATCCAGGATGAACACCGCAACCTCTGGCGGATTGCGACGACTATGGTGTTGATCGCTGACGAGATGGAGCAGGGCGGGACCGTAGACGAAGGCTTTTTTGAAGCCTTATTCGACTATATCCGAGAGTTTATGGATGGGTGTCATCACTCCAAAGAGGATGATTATCTTTTTGCGGCAATGCGTCGACGCAGCCCAGAGGCCGCCGCCAAAGTCCTGGACCGCCTCGAGGCCGAACACCGTAACGGACCACAGATACTGGCGGAAATGCGTACGCATCTGGGACAGGCCCCGGGCGCCTTGACGCACGATACGGTGTTTATTGCCGCCTTGCGAGAGTACGCAAGCAACCTGAAGGCGCACGTCCGTGCCGAGGAAAAAGAAGCGATACCGCTGGCCCGTGAGGTACTGACCGAAGAGGATTGGATCGATATCGATGTGGCCTTTAGTGATAATACCGATCCCCTGTTTGGCGAGCTGGCTCGGGCGGAATATCGTGAGCTGTACCACCGCATCGCCATGCTTGCGCCGGAATCCATTGGTCTGGGCGGGCAGAGCGCAGGCGGCTTTCGCCATCTGGCTGCGGATCCGCATGAAGCCTTGCTCAAGGTCACAGGCCTAGAGAGCTGCTACGGACGGATCAAGGCCCTAAAGGGGATCGACCTGGAGGTCAAAAAGGGCGAGCTCGTCGCCTTGATTGGTGCCAATGGCGCGGGTAAGACCACATTCCTGCGCACGCTTTCGGGCGTACAGCCCATGAGTGCCGGCCAGATTGAATTTGCTGGCGTGAATATTTCGAATCTACGCGCAGATTTGCGTGTGCGTCGCGGGATTTGTCATAGCCCAGAAGGGCGTCAGGTATTTGGGCCCATGGCAATTGAGGACAATCTACGCTTAGGTGCTTATACACGGCCTCGGGATCAATTGGATGAGGATCTGGAACGTGTCTACGCTATGTTTCCGATCCTCAAGGAAAAGCGCTCTCTGCCAGCAGGCACGCTGTCCGGTGGCCAGCAGCAGATGTTGGCGATCAGTCGTGCGTTAATGGGGCGCCCCAAATTACTCTTGCTCGATGAGCCCTCGATGGGCTTGGCGCCCTTGCTCGTCGAAGAGGTGTTCAACGTAATCAAGACGCTCAAGGCCCAGGGTATAACGATATTATTGGTCGAGCAGAATGCGTTTGCTGCATTGGGTATTGCTGATCGAGCCTATGTATTGGAGACGGGTTCGGTGACCCTATCCGGAACAGGGCGCGAGATGAGCAGCAATGAGCAGGTGCGTGCCGCCTACCTGGGGATGTGAGTCAGTTCAGAGCAACAGGAGGAGATAACCGTGCTCAGTACCTATGTATACCCAAAGTTCGATTACGTTATGCCGCCCGAGCTGCGTGATCGTATCAGTACCCAATATCCAGTTGTGGTCGTGGGCGCTGGCCCGATTGGTTTGGCAGCAGCCATCGATTTGGCACAGCAGGGGATACCCGTTGTGCTGCTTGATGAGGATAATACCGTCTCGGCAGGTTCGCGTGGTGTGTGCTACGCCAAGCGTACGCTCGAGATCCTGGACCGTATCGGTGTGGGTGAAGCCTGTGTGGACAAAGGCGTCAGTTGGAATGTGGGGCGGACTTTTTTCCGTGAGGAGGAGGTCTATAACTTCAATCTGCTCCCTCAGGCGGACCATAAGCGCCCGGGGATGATCAATTTACAGCAGTATTACCTCGAGGAACACCTTGTTGCGCGTGCCCGCGAGTTGC
This sequence comes from Alcaligenaceae bacterium CGII-47, assembly GCA_019166125.1. Taxonomy (GTDB): domain Bacteria; phylum Pseudomonadota; class Gammaproteobacteria; order Burkholderiales; family Burkholderiaceae_B; genus Castellaniella. The sequence goes on along the minus strand of JAHTBO010000007.1, from coordinate 48,145 downwards.
CCGAGTTGGACCTGCGCTTTTCTAATAAAGTCGTCTCAGTAAGTCGGGATGGCGGTGGGGTCGCCTTGCAGGTCGATACGCCAGATGGGATCTATACGGTCAATACCGACTGGTTGGTGGTCGCTGATGGGGCGCGTAGTTCTATCCGCAATATGATGGGTCTGGATACAGATGGCAAGATCGTCATGGATCGCTTTCTGATTGCCGACGTAACCATGAAAGCGGATTTTCCTGCCGAGCGCTGGTTTTGGTTTGATCCTCCTTTCCATCCCGGACAGTCGGTCTTGTTGCACCACCAGGCGGACAACGTCTGGCGTGTCGATTTCCAGCTTGGCTGGGATGCCGATCCCGAGGAGGAAAAGCGTCCTGAAAAGGTCATCCCGCGTATCAAGGCCTTACTTGGCGATGATCGGGAGTTCGACCTGGAACGGGTGAATGTCTATACCTATCAGTGCCGTCGTATGAATAATTTCCGTCATGGTCGGGTGCTGTTTGTGGGGGACGCCGCCCATCAGATGTCGCCTTATGGCGCGCGTGGTTCCAATTCCGGTATCCAGGACACGGATAACTTGGCCTGGAAGCTTAGCCTGGTCATCGACGGCAAGGCGCCCGAGATGCTGCTCGATACGTATTCCGAAGAGCGTATCTATGCTGCGGATGAAAATATTCTAAATTCCACGCGGTCGGCCGATTTCATCTCTCCCAAAAGCCGGGTATCACTGACCTTTCGCAACGCCGTGCTCGCGCTTGCGCGTGATTACCCGTTTGCCCGCGCGCTGGTGAATTCGGGGCGCTTGTCTGTCCCATCATTCCTCGAGAGTTCGCGACTTAATACGGCCGATACGGCGACGTTTATGGGCGAAATGATTCCGGGCGCACCCTGTGATGATGCGCCGATGCGAGCCAATGTCGAGAACTTCTGGTTGCTTGATAAGCTGGGCAATAATTTTCAGCTACTGGCCTATATCGAGAACCCCGCTGATGTTCAGGACGCGCAGGCTTTGCAGTCGTTGATGTCAGGTGATATTCCGCTTGAGGTGATTCTGATATCGCCACGCGGTGGACGCTCAACCGACGGTCTACGTGTATTCGAAGATTACACCGGACGGTTTGCCGAGCGCTTTGATGCGCATCCTGGTACGACCTATCTCATTCGTCCTGACCAGCACGTGGCAGGACGCTGGCGCAATGTGGATGTAACGCGTATCCGTGGGGCCCTGGCACGCGCAACCTGTAACACCTAAGGAGAATTCTATTATGCCGCTTAATCTCAAGCCTAACTTTGGCGAGTCCGGTGAGCACTACGTGCGGGCCTATACGCCGGGGGACGATTTTTATGAGGCACTCATCAATATGCACCGAGACCTGAATGATGAGCAGAGCGCGCAAGTCAATGCGCGTCTGATTTTATTGCTCGCTAATCATATCGGTGATCTGGGTGTTTTGAATGAGGCCATGGCCCTGGCGCGCAAGCGCCTATAAAGCGTGTGCACCTTATGGCGCCTATGGCGCCGTGCATCCAGCTGGGCTAGTTCCAGCGCCCGCTGCGTCCACCCAGGCTAAGGCTGCCAGCACCTAGCAGGGCAATAGCCAAGCCGCCAAACAGAAATAATCCCTGAAGCTCTAACGCCCAGCCACCCGAGCGGCCCAGGCTGAACAGATCATTCATATGAACCAGGCCAAATACAAATAACATATTAACGACGACCAACATGCCTGCTATGCGGGTGTATAGGCCGAGAATGATCAGGATAGGAGCGATTAGCTCACCGATATATACGCCATAGGCCAGCACAGACGGTAGGCCGTGTGAGACAAGGCTGCCGCTGATAAAGCCCAGATCGCTGTTTACTTTGGCCAGGCCGTGCGCCAATAGCAGCACACCTATGCTTAGGCGTAGAGCCAATTTTCCTAGATCGTCACTGGCGGTCAAAGACATTACTCTACTCCGTGGTTATGGTCGGGGCGACATGATTCGAACATGCGACCCTCTGCTCCCAAAGCAGATGCGCTACCAGGCTGCGCTACGCCCCGACATAAGCCAAGAATTCTAACATGAATTGGCGCCCGCCTTTATGTGCGTAGTTTGAGGTGAGGCAGGGTATAGGCCTGATGTCGATAAGCCCAGTTCGGCCATAGGGCGTGCGCGAGCGCCTCGCGCTCGAGTGTCGGGTCAGCCGGCAGCGGGAGGTAGCGATCAGGTGCCTGGTATTGGTAGTGATGCGCCGCCTGATGGGGCTCTAATACGGTCAAGGTGTCGCCTCGCAGGTAGCCGTAGTTATCGCCATATTGCATCATGGCCCGTCCGCCCCCGCCCTGCGTAAGATCGTGGCCAATCATGGGGTGGCTGTCCTGTAGACCGATCAGTGATAGCAGGGTGGGGGGGAGGTCGATCTGGCTTATCAGGCGCTTATCGGTACGAGCTTGGATGCCTGCACCCAGGATGAGTGCGGGGATATGAAAGTGGCGCAGCGGCACAAGGCTGGCGCCGCCCACGCGTGAGTCGTGATCCGCGACGATCAAGAATACGGTGTTAGACCAATAGTCTGAGCGCTGTGCCTTATCGAAAAACTGTCCGATCGCCCAATCGGCATAGCGCACGGTATTCTCGACAGTTGCAGGATTGCCGTCAACGTGGATGCGTCCGCTCGGATATTCCCACGGCGTATGATTGCTGACAGAAAATGCGAGGGCTAATTTGGGCTGTTCACTCGGTTCGGATAGAAGGTGATCGAGCTTGTTAAACATATCCTCATCGCTCGCCCCCCACGTACCGACAAAGGCAGGATTCTTGAAACTGGGTAGGTCATGCAGCTCGTCAAAACCATTACCCAGGAAAAAGCTCTTCATGTTGTCAAAGTGCGCTTCGCCACCGTAGATGAAATGCGAACGGTAGTTGTGCTGGCGCAAGAGCTGTGCGAGGGTAAAGAACCGGCTCTGTGCGTCGGTCAGACGTAACGCAGCATCCGAGACGGTTGGTGGAAAGCCAGCGACGACTGCCTCGAGCCCACGTACCGACCGCGTCCCCGTCGCATAGGCTTGGGTGAAATTCCAGCCTTGGGTCGCCAGCCGGTCAAGACAGGGTGTCAGGAGCGCGCCACCCAGGTTACCGACATATTGTGCGCCCAGGCTCTCTTCGACAATGAGGACGAGATTCAAGGGGCGGGTAAGGGGACGTGTCGGGTGCTGAGCGTGTAGGGTGGGAATATCTGTGCCAGAGGGGTCGAACCCTGCCTGCTCACAGACAATCTTTAGCATGAGTTCGTCGGGCATCGACCCGTAGACGTCCTCTGCGGATCGTTCGTTTTTGATGCTGTATATGGCATAGAGCACGCTGTAGAGCGAATTCAGGGGGAGCGTGTTGAGCAGGCTGTCGCCGCACCAGGCGACGGTTGCCGGGTTCATTGGTCGATGCCCGAGTGTGCCCCGCACGGCCAGCACGATAAGCGCAGCAATCACGAGTGTGCTGAGTGGACGCCATCCGATGGCGGCGAGCGTATCGGGCGTCGCCTGGGCGAACCAGGCATATCCGGCCCAGGCGGCGAGTCCCAGGCCGGCCGTGGCGCCCAGCAGGACAAGCTTGTAGCCTTTCCAGAGCATGCCGAATACTTCCTTGGGGTGCTTGAGGTATTCGATGTAGAGGCGATTAGGACGTGCGTCATATTCCTGAATGAATTGCGGCGTCGAGAGCTCTAACAACGCCAGCAACAGCCAGGCGGCCTGCAGCCAAATGCCGGTGAGTGTGATGGCAAGCGCACTGTCACCCACCCAAGGGGCGAACAAGGCGGGGATGCCTGCCCAGATGGCAATTTGGTTGGTATCGATGCGTAGTCCGCCGCGCAGGATCATCCACGGCCCGCCTGCTGCCTGCACGCGGGGCCACAGCCAAGCAATCAGTAGCAGGCGGCTTAGGGTAAGCAAGGCGAATGCGGCGACGACAAAAGTCAGGAGTTGCGTGATCATGAGGCGCGGAGGTGACAGGTGTGCATGCAGTGTAGTGGCTCAGGGCACAAACGCAATACCAAGGCGCACCTGCGAGGCGCTTCTTTCCTTATAGCCTAGTAAGGTCTCACCATAGCCTTGGAAAAACTGTAGGTATAGGTAGCCATTCATGTTCAGGAAGGTGCGGCGCAGTGGCCACGAAATATCGAGTTGGGTGGCGTTGCGTCCGGCGGTGCCCTGACGGTACAGGCCGCTGACTGCCAGACCGTTATCCTGCGCCCAGCGCGCTTTCCAGTCTACGTAGCCCAGATAATCGGGGTAGTGCATGTCCCGTTGGGTTTGTACGTAGGCTTTAACGCGCGGCATAAAGCTCAGCGTACTCCCTCCATCCAGGCGGTAATTGAGGGCGGGTTGTAGATAAAAATCGTTAAGCGAGCGTGAATCGTCGCCCTCTTTGCCATTGGATCGGTGTTCGAGGCCGGCATTCAGACCGATGAACCATTTCTGATCCGCTGTTTGCCATATCGCGTCCTTGTTCCAGAATACACTCGGGTTGTAAGTTGTATCGACAAAGGGAAGGGAGTCGGAATGCAGATCCCATAGCGAGGTCTGGGTATATCCTACGTAGAAGTTATCAAAAAAACCGGGCTGCGCTGGATCCTGAGGACTATGCAGGCGATATTTAAGGCTTAATTGAAAGCGCGCATTGGCGCCGTCATGCCCGCCTGCGACAAAATAGATTGGCTCGTACCCCGAGATCGCATTGCGGAAGTTCTCGAAGGGTGAACCTTGTGCTGTCGCTGCAACCCGTTGGGTTGCGGGTGCCTGGCTTTCGCTGTTCGAGTCAGAGGAAGGGGGGATGGCCGGTACCGTGACCAACGTCGGTGTGACGGTGATGGCGAGTTTGGTTGGACTGTCAGCGACAGTCACCGATTGTAGGCCGTGTGCAGTGATTGGGGCGGTGCCTGTCCACTCCAGTTTGACGAAATTATTGACAGGCAAGTCAATAGAGTTGCCTGATGAACTTAAGGTAAATATAGCCGTCTGGAGCTGAGCTTGCGCGCCGCGCCACTGCAAAGCGAGTGTGTTCGGCGTATCTATCCGTAAGGCTGAGCCGCTATCGTTGAATACGATGCCCTGAAGGGTGATCGATGCACCGGCCTCAGCCTGGTTTTGCAGGAACTGATAGACCGTGCCTGCTGGCGCATTCGGTGTGACCGCTGCGCTGATTAACAGGACCATGATATTCAAGCTGCGTTTCAGGTAAGGTGTCACAGTTCGGGTTCGCATCAAAATGCAGTTAAAATGCGGTGCGTTAAAGCATTGCGGCACGTGAAATCATTCATCCCGCCCTTAGCTCAGTTGGATAGAGCAACGGCCTTCTAAGCCGTAGGTCGCTGGTTCGAATCCAGCAGGGCGGACCATACACGGACCATGCCTTAAGTCTTTAGTGCTTTGAGGGCCTGCGCCAGATCTGCCTTGAGGTCTTCAAGGTGTTCAACGCCAACGGACATGCGTACAAAATTTGGCTCGATTCCGGCAGCCTGCATCTGTGCCTCATCCATGCTGCCTGACCACATCGCCGCCGTGTGCACCACCAAAGTCTCGACGCCACCCAGGCTGACTGCGTGCGTTGCCAATTGCAGTGCCGAAATGAATCGGCTCGTGGCAGCATAGCCCCCGCGTATCGAATAGGCAATGACCGCGCCAAAACCGCTCATTTGCTGGCAGGCGAGTGCGTGTTGAGGATGGCTGGGCAGGCCTGGATAAAACACTGCCTCGATGTCCGGGTGCTGCTCGAGCCAGGTGGCGAGCGCTAGGGCATTGCTGTTGATTCGCTCTACACGCAGCGATAGCGTGCGCAGTCCGCGCAACAATAGCCAGGCATCCATGGGAGAGAGCACCGCACCCAAGGTGACATGCATCGCCCATATTTTTTCGGCCAGCACGGTACTGCAACAAATAGCGCCCGCCATGATGTCGGAGTGACCACCGAGATATTTCGTCGCGCTGTGTAAGACGATATCGATGCCCAGTGCGTGAGGCGTTTGATTCAGGGGTGAGGCAAAGGTATTGTCTGCCAGAGTCAGGATGCCGTGCGCCTGAGCCAGAGCGGCTACCCCGCGTAGATCGGTGATCGTGAGCGTGGGGTTGACGGGGGTCTCTAGCATGACCAGGCGGGTGTTGGGGCGGATCAACGTCTCGAGTTCGTGCAGGTCGGTCTGATCAAAAAAGCTGACCTCAACGCCGTAGCGTGGCAGGACTTCGGCAAAGAGCTTGGATGTGCTCATGTAGTGGCGCTTTTGGGCGATGACATGATCGCCCGCACTCACCAAGGCGAGGATGGTCGTGCTGATCGCGCCCATGCCTGAGCCAGTGAGTAAGGCCGTCTCGGTGCCTTCGAGCTCTGCCAGAATAGCCTCGACGCGCTTATTGACCGGATTACCATAGCGGGTGTAGAACCCTGCTGAGCGCGGGGTGGTGGCCATTTGTGCAAACTGCTCTGGCGTGTCTGCCCGAAAGGTTGCGCTGTAATGAATGGGCGCGACCACTGCCGCGTCTGTGCTCAGGCCCGAATCGCCGTGCAATACGGCCGTCTGCTCGCGCCAACCAGTGTGGCGGATGACAGGGCGCTGGGTCGAGCTCATTGGGTTGCTCCTGAGGACGATTGAAAAAGGTGGAAGCTTTAATAATACAGCGTGTCGGCCAGGCAAGCTGAACCAGAGCGTCTCTAGAGGTAAGGGCTGGCCAGCCAGATGATGCGATTGCGTAATTGTTTAAAAAACGGGATCGCGGCAAGAGATGCTTGGGTCACACACTCTGAGGCCTGGATATCTCGGTCGATGCGCGCCTCGATTTGTTGCGCCATCTGGGCGCTGTAGATCTCTATGTCCAGCTCGAAGTTTAAGCGCAGGCTACGTGGGTCCATGTTTGAGGAACCGACATAGGACCAGCTGCCGTCAATGGTGATCAGCTTGGAATGACTGAAGTTCGACTTACAGCGCCAGACCCGACACCCCCCTTCAAGCACCTGGTTGAGCTGGGCTGTCATGGCGTAGTTGACCAGTCGCAAATTATTACGCCCTGGAATAACGATATCTACCTGGATGCCACGTCGTGCCGCGGTATTCAATGCGCCCAGAAGTGTTTGGTCAGGCAAAAAATAAGGTGACTGGATGCGAATATGGCGCTGAGCGATTGCCAGCGCGCCCAGTAGAACATTATGGGTCGCGGCGATAAATCGGTCGGGACTGGAACGAATGCAGCGCGCCGGGACATGCGGTTCTATCGTATCCCAGGCGCTCTGGCACCAAGTCTCGATTGGCAGGCGCTCGCGCGTGGTGAACTCCCAGTCATTGGCAAATACGGCAAAGAGCTGCATGACAACGGGACCTTGGATACTGAAGTGCGTATCCGAGGCTGCATGGGCGCCAGCCAGGGATTCCATGAAGCCTTCGCGAATATTCATGCCGCCGGTAAAGCCGATATGACCATCCACGACAAGGATCTTGCGGTGACTGCGCAAGTTTGCGTAGGGCATGCGCACGCCCAACGTATTGGTCATGAATCGGGCAGTGCGTATGCCATGACGCTGTAATAAGTTGTGGATGGGCGGGCGTGAGTATTTGGCGCCAATGGCATCTATCAGTACGCGGATCTCGACGCCACGCTCGCTTGCCCGGGCCAGTGCATCGGCAAACTGCAGGCCAATACGGTCATGATCAAAGATATAGGTCTGCAAGGCAATCGTCTGGCTTGCGGCTTCGATTGCTGCCAGCATCGCCGGGTAGGCTTCATCGCCGCTATCGAGCAAGCGAATATGATTGCCGTCGTGTAGCGGGAAGCGGCTGACGCGGTCGCACAGTACACGTAGCGATGCGAATTGCGGTCCGGCGATTTTGGATACGTCGGGGTAGGGCGTCTGGGTATGGTTGACGTAATCCTTGATGGTTTTGCTACGCTGTACCGAGATCTGATTATGGCGGATGCGGTTGACCCCCGCGACCAGGTATAAAAACGGCCCCAGCAAAGGTGACATCAGGATCACCCCAACCCATGCGATCGCGGCGCGTACGTCGTTTTTGTTCATAGCGGCATGCGTCGCCGCCAGTGCCCCGACGGTGAGGCTGAGTGCAGCGATCAGATGCGGCCAGTAGTGGTTGATAAACTCGGTCAGCGCCGTCATGCAGAATCAGGCCTTGCGAGATCAGATTCCGCGGCCTGACCGTTGTTTGGCCGAGTATGCATGGATTCGTACCAGAGTGGGTTGGGTGTGCCTTGGCCTGCCAGGCGCTGAGAGCGGGAATTGGAACGCCAGATCCCCCCGCCTATACCCAGCACAGGCTCGGTCTTATACCAGTACCAGCGGCCATCCTCATCCTGCGCTGTCCAGTTCCAGCCTGAGGGGGCGTCAGACCAGTCAGGCGTATACGAATCAGAGGGGTGTGGCGTACCCGGCATTGATGAGCTCCCATGGCAAACGTCTGAATACCCGCGTGATTACACATTTTAACCTATCTTATCTGTAGATATGAGTGGTTATCATCGCGATATTAGGCGGGTAGGCATGGTGAGGATGTGCGGCACCGAACACGCGTACCACCCGAGCGAGTGTCGTATCCAGGCCAGCACGCATGTCCATGGGCTCGCCATCTGCTCGCCGCGCACGACCGGCTGTGCTTGCACATTGACGGGAATAAAGCCCTGCGTGTCGGGCACCACCAGTTCCCCGCGTCGCACGTTCATCCGCCACTTATGAACAATGTTCGGGTTGATGCCATGCGACAGGGCAACGCCTGCGATGGAGGCGCCCGGCTTGATATCTTCTTCCACGATGATGTCCACCATAAATAGTGGACATCATCGTAGGGAAGGCCTGGAGTCTCAAGATGCGTTCACCGTACGTTTACAAACCTTGCGCAAGATTCTCGTTACTTGAGGCTTTGAGAGTATTCGCGCCGGAGGGGGATCTGAGTTTCCCTGGTGATGTAAAGTTTAATTGTTGAAGGGCCGCCGGCCGCAACGCTGGATGGTTTCCGCCTATCTGGACGACGGCGATAGCAGGCGGCCTAGGGCAGTGCCGCTGAACGACGATGCTGTCGATGTGATCAAGCGCCGCTTAGGAGCTGCCAGGCAGTTTGTTTTCACGCGGGATACAGGAGACGGCAGGCGGATCAAGATGCATGATCGCAGCGCGTTTCAGCGAGCGTGCAAGGCGGCGGGGGTATCGGATTTCACATGGCACGACCTGCGGCACACCTGGGCCTTATGGCATGTGCAGGCCAACACGGTCAAATTTTGGTCAAGCTCAACGCAAGCACAAAAAACGCCGCTAGCGGTAGCGGCGTAATGACTTGAATAACAAGGAAAACTTGGGGTGGCCGATGGGGCTCGAACCCACGACAACCGGAATCACAATCCGGGACTCTACCAACTGAGCTACGGCCACCACTGCACTGAGAAGACAAGGTATTGCCCTGTATCAACCCAGAGAAAAGCGATTCTAGCATGAACCGGGGTGGATTTGCAGTGCTGTGCCGTACGCCGAAACCGGCTATTGTTGTCTGCCCCTTGATCAATGACGTATTTTCCGTCATGTTATGGGTTGGCGTTGCGCCTGACAGGATATGCCCGGATCACCCGAATACAGGAACTCTCTTATGGCTCAGATATTTGTAGTACACCCGGATAACCCACAGTCCCGCCTGCTCCAGCAGGCTGGCGAGTTACTTGAACAGGGTGGTTTGGTGGCCGTCCCAACCGATTCTAGCTATGCGGTCGTCGCGCGGCTCGACGACAAGGCGGCGGCAGATTCTTTGCGACGGCTGCGCGGCCTCGATGATCGCCATCATCTGACACTATTGTGCCGGGATTTAGGGGAAATCAGTCACTTTGCGCGTGTCGATAACCGTCAGTACCGGCTGCTTAAGGCGGCGACACCTGGCCCCTGGACCTTTATCCTAGAAGCCACACGCGAGGTGCCGCGCCGGGTGTCGCACCCGTCGCGCAAGTCCATAGGCATTCGTGTGCCTGATAATCGGGTGACGCTTGCGCTGATCGAGGCGGCGGGCTCTCCATTGATGTCCACGACATTAATTCCCGAGGGCGAGACGCATCCCCTGAACGATGCACAAGAGATCTTTGCCCGCTACGAGCATGATCTCGCCGCGATCGTCGATGGTGGCCCTTGCCCGTTCGAGCCTACGACAGTGATTGACCTGACGTCCGAGCCAGCGGTGGTCGTGCGTCGTGGACGTGGTGATCCGGCTACACTGGGTCTGGTTTAGTAGGCTACTCTGGCGCAGTCGGCGGAGTAGTTCCCCGCGGCAGTTTTGCACGGATATATATGGATTCGCTGATTCAAACCATAGCGGTATACGCTTTACCGGTACTCTTTGGTATCACTTTGCACGAGGCTGCGCACGGATATGTGGCGCGGATGTTTGGGGACCCGACGGCCTGGCAGGCGGGCCGTATTACGCTGAACCCAATTAAGCATATCGACCCCGTTGGCACGATCATCGTGCCACTGGTGCTCTTGTTCAGCACGAAGCTCCTGGGTGGCGGGGGACTTTTGTTCGGTTGGGCCAAGCCCGTGCCAGTAGATTGGAGCCGCCTGCGTCACCCTAAGCGGGATATGCTTTGGGTGGCTTTGGCCGGCCCTGCTTCGAATCTGGTGATGGCAATCGTCTGGGCACTGTCGCTACGCTTGATCGTCGAGATGGGCGTAGTGAGCGATCCTGGGGATTTCTGGATGCGTATGGCGATTGCGGGCGTCCAGGTTAATCTGATTTTGATGGCGCTAAATTTGGTGCCCCTACCCCCGCTCGATGGGGGGCGTGTGGTCTTTAGTTTGCTGCCATCACGCCTCGCCTGGCAGTACTCACGCATCGAACCGTATGGGCTGATAATTCTCATTGTGTTGATGTTTACCGGAGCCTTATGGGTGATTGTGCGCCCTTTGCTTGCCTTCGGGCAGCTAATTGTCAATTCATTCTTATAAATTCGGCCTTATATCCGGTAAACTTATCGCTTTATGTCATTCCGGCAGTGCGCCAGAATGCGTTCAGGAGATCGTTTTCATCATGGCTAGTTCGGATTCCGCAATTCCCGTGTTTGAGGGCAGTATGGTTGCCCTCGTGACGCCCATGCATCCCGATGGACGTCTGGACCTGGACGCTTTCCGAAAACTGATCGACTGGCACGTCGAGCAGGGGACGGACGGCTTGGTTATCGTCGGGACCTCGGGTGAATCGCCCACGGTCACCGTCCAAGAGCAGGCCGAACTGATTGAACTGGCGGTGCGCCATGCTGCGAATCGGATTCCTGTCATCGCTGGCACGGGCGGCAACTCGACAGCCGAGGCGATCGAGTTATCCCGGCATGCCAAATCCTCAGGCGCGGCAGCTGGCCTGTCGGTCGTTCCCTACTACAACAAGCCCACCCAAGAAGGTTTGTATCAACATTTTCGTGCGATTGCCGAGGCGGTTGATCTACCTTGCGTTCTCTACAATGTCCCGGGCCGCACGGTGGCCGACCTCTCCAACGAGACGATTCTGCGTCTTGCACAGGTGCCTGGCATCATCGGCGTCAAGGATGCGACAGGCCAGATTGGTCGTGGCGCGCAGCTGCTTGCCCTCGCGCCAGCTGAATTCCAAGTGTTCAGTGGCGATGATGCCACGGCTGCCGCGCTGATTTTGTTGGGCGGGCGTGGCAATATTTCCGTTACAGCGAATGTCGCACCGCGCCTGATGCATGAATTATGCATGGCTGCCGTGCATGGGGATGTACCGCTGGTGCGCCAGTTAAATGCACGTTTGTCCGAGCTGAACCGGGTGTTGTTCCTGGAAGCCAACCCGATTCCCGTCAAATGGGCCGTGGCCGAGATGGGCTTGGCCCCGCTTGGCTATCGTTTGCCTTTGACGCCCCTGGATACTCAATTCCACGCCACCGTGCGTAATGCCTTGATCGAAGCAGGTTCAATCTGAATGACGACACACTACACACCTACTCCTTGGGCCAAGGCAGCTTTGGCGCTTAGCCTGGTTGCATTGGCCGGCTGCTCCACCATCGGAGAGCTCACCGGACAAACCGATTCTATCGAGTACAAAAGCACGGTATCGGGTGATCCTTTAACCATCCCGCCAGATTTGACCAAGGCGAACCAGAATCCGCACTACCAAGCATCAGAGGGTACTGCGAGATTCAGTGATTATGCTGCGGGACAGCAGGCTCAACGTATTGCTAATCCTGCTGATCGGGTTCTTCCCAAATCCGATGGTATCCAGGTGATGCGCGATGGCACATTGCGTTGGTTGGTGGTTGATCAGCCTGCAGAAAAAATCTATCCACGTGTGATTGAGTTTTGGGGTGATCAGGGTTTCACCATCCAGTCCCAGGATCCGCTGTCTGGATTGATTCAGACCGACTGGGCCGAGAACCGCGCCAAGATCCCCGAGGGTTGGCTGCGTAGTGCCTTAGGTAAGGTTCTGGACCAGGTCTTTGACAGTGGAGAGCGGGATCGTTTCACGACCCGCATGGAGCGCGTCAGCGGCAAGACTGAAATTTATATCAGCCACCAGCATATGGAAGAGACACCCACCAGTGACGGCACCGGCTTTAAATGGGTCTATGGCAAGGAAGATCCGGGTGTGAATGCAGCCATGCTGGCACGTCTCATGGTGTCACTCGGTACGGATATCCAGCAGGCTCAGGAACAGATTTCGCGTGCCGAGGCAGACCCCACGGGGGTGGCTGCCGCGCCGCAGCTCTCGGGTGGCCAAGCCTCTATTACGCTGAACGAACCCTTTGATCGTGCTTGGCGCCGAGTCGGTGTGGCGCTAGATTCTGCGCGCTTCACTGTCGAGGACCGTAATCGGGCTAATGGTGACTACTTCATTCGTTATCTGGATACCGATACCGGCGAAAAGATCGAGCAACAGACGATATTTGGCCGTATGTTTGGATCGCGCAATATGGCAGAACCACTGAAGTTCCGCGTCCACGTTGCGGACCAGGGCGCCAGCTCTGTCGTGACCGTGCAAGATGAGCAAGGTGTGACCCTGACGGATGACACTGCACGTCGCGTGATCAGTGTGATGTCGGGCCACCTGAACGAGGCTAGTGCTCAGTAGGCGAGGGTAGGCGAGGGCGCGTGTAGCCAAGCAAAAATGCTTGGCTACGCTTCGTAATGCAGCCAGCCTTCGTCCAGCCACTCATCGAGCATGGTGCGTGCCGCCATACCAAGCGATTGCATGGCGTGATAAGTCAGCTCTCGCTCGTCAGCAAGCTGGCGCAATACGCTATCGTTGATAACCGGCGCAAGCTCACCATTAATGAATAGTTGGTCTTCAAAATACATGAGTCGGGTGCAGCGATCCAGTACCAAACGTCCTGTTTCAGGCAGTGTCTGGGCCAGGGTGGGTGGATTCTGCATCGGTTCAAACCAGGCGTTTTCAGGTCGATTACTGAGCCATTGTCCCAGGAATCGTGCCGCGACGGCTTGATCTAAACGGACCTTCTTCAAGGTTTCCAGCGTCGCTTGGACAAGTTGTTCTGGTAGGGCGGCTGGCGTGGCGGTTGCATCGGTGCCGGCGTCCGTGTAGAGGCTGCTGAGATCAGCACCGGGCAAAGCAGGCTCGCCATAGAGTCCCGGTTCACCCCAGTATTGGGCGGATATCTGATCGGCAGCGGCCTCCAGCATGCCGCGCGCCAGGGCGGCCTGGCTGGGTACACGAAAGCCAATAGAGATTGTCATGCAGTCACCGACGGCGACACCATCGTGACAGATATGCGGTGGTAGATACAGCATATCTCCTGGGTTAAGTAAGTATTCGTGTTCCGCTTCAAAATTACTGAGAATCTTGAGGGGCAGACCGGGCTCCAGGCTCAGGTCGGTCTGGGTGCTGATGCGCCAGCGTCGCTGGCCGTGGGCTTGCAGAAGAAAAACGTCATAGCTGTCATAGTGTGGCCCCACACCGCCGCCATCATTGGCGATGCTGATCATCGCGTCGTCCAGGCGGGCATCGGCGATAAATCGAAAACGACGCATCAGGGCAGCAATCGCATCATCGTGCAAGTCCACACTCTGCACCAATAGCGTCCAGGCGGCCTGCCGGGGTAGAGACAGGCGCGGGAATGGGCCGGCTTTCATCTTCCAGCCCTTGTCGTTGTGCCAGATCAGCCTTGACTCTGCTTCTTCGCGTCGTGCAAGCGCCTTGATGTCGGCGAGCGTTATGGTGGGTTCAAACCCAGGGATTGCCTGGCGGATCAACAAGGGCTGACGCTGCCAGATATCCCGCATGAATTCGCGCGGGCTCAAGTTCCCTAGTAGGGGTGTCGGGTCTTCGATGTTCAAGTGTCCTCCAGGGGTTAGAGAAAGTCCCGGCGTAACTGGTAGAGTAATTCCAGGGCTTCACGTGGCGCGAGGGTATCGGGCTCCAGTGCCCTGAGGGCTTCCCTCAGTGGGGCATCCGGGTCATTGGTCTCGTTCTCGACACCTTCGATAAACAAGGCGAGCTGGGACTCGGCGCGGTTGCGCGTCTCGAGCTCAATCAATTCTCGGCGCGCATGGCGGATGACGACTTGCGGAATGCCTGCGCGCTGTGCGACATGTAAGCCGTAGCTCTGGCTGGCTGGACCTTTACGCACTTCGTGCAGGAACACCACCCCTGTATCGGTATCAGCGGCAGCCAAGTGTACATTGGCCGCGCCATGAGATTTTTCGGGTAAACGCGTCATCTCGAAGTAATGAGTGGCAAACAGCGTCATGGCACGATTATGGGTGAGTAGACGATGGCCGATCGCCCAGGCGAGAGCCAGCCCATCATAGGTCGAGGTGCCGCGTCCAATTTCATCCATCAACACAAGGCTGTGCGGCGTACTGGCCGAGAGAATGACACCGGCCTCCATCATCTCCATCATAAAGGTGGATCGACCGCCGGCCAGATCATCGGCGGCGCCAATACGGGTAAAGATACGGTCGATGGGGCCGATCTGTGCCGAGCGAGCCGGGACATAACTGCCGATACGTGCCAAAAGGGTAATCAAGGCAATCTGGCGCATATAGGTGGATTTACCGCCCATATTTGGGCCTGTAATCATCAGCATGCGCAGATCTGCCGTGATCGTGCAATCGTTTGGCGTGAAGGATTCGATACTATGCTCAACGACAGGGTGGCGACCCGCCTGAATCAGGATTTCGCTTTCTTCACTCAGAATCGGGGCAATCCAGTGGCCGATCATGGCGTGATGGGCCAGTGAGGCGAGGGCATCGATATGGGCCAGGGCGGCAGCACAACGCGACAGGGCGGGTGCGTGGACGCTTACCTTGTCAAGGAATTGCTCGAACAGAAATTTCTCGCGTGCGAGGCTGCGTTCGCGTGCCGAGAGCACCTTGTCTTCCCACTCCTTGAGCTCGGGCGTGATGTATCGTTCAGTGTTCTTTAGGGTCTGGCGGCGGCGGTAATCATCGGGTACTTTGTCGGTCTGCCCCCGAGAGACCTCGATATAAAAACCATGTACGCGATTGAACTCGACGCGCAATGTGGTGATGCCGGTGCGTTCTCGCTCGCGCGCCTCGATCTCTAGCAGGAACTCGCCGTTGTCGCCCGCCAAGCGGCGTAACGCGTCGAGTTCATTGTCATAGCCATCCGCCATAACACCGCCATCACGAACCATTAGCGCGGGCTCAGGCGCAATTGCTGCATGCAGTTCTTGAGTAAATACTTCGTCTATATATATCCATTGTATATATTTTTCTAAATCACCTCTTGACTCGAAATACTGTGTGATCTGCGTGCTCAGTCCGGGCAGAAGCTGTAACGCATCGCGAAGGCTCGCGAGTTCGCGCGGGCGGATCGAACGCAGTGCCAGGCGCGTGGCGATGCGCTCCAGATCAGGCAAATCCTTAAGGCCTTGGCGCAGTGCCTTGAGTGGTTGTGCGGCAACGTCCTGTGGATGCAGGAATTGGGTGATCACATCCTGGCGCGCCTGGGCGGGTGGGTTATGGCGTAGCGGCGCATGCAACCAGCGACGCAACTGACGACTGCCCATGGGGGTGCAGCAGTGGTCCAGCGTCGAGAATAATGTCGGGCCCTCTGTGTTGTTCAGTGTCTCGGTGAGTTCCAGATTGCGTCGCGTGGCTGGGTCGAGCACAACATAATCACCGCCAGCATCGACCTGTAGGTTTTGTACGTGCGAGAGGGTCTGTGACTGGGTATTGCCCACATAGCGCAGCAGTGCGCCTGCTGCACGGGCTGCCAGAGGCAAATGATCCAGGCCAAAGCTTCCCAGGTTGTCCACCCCGAAATGCTTGAGCAGCGTATCGCGTGCGCCATCCGCCTCGAAATGCCAGGCAGGCACACGGCTAATCGCTGCGTCACAAGTCTCGGGTGGGTCATCAGATTGCTCGGCACACACGAGCTCGGCCGGTGCAATGCGGCCAAGCTCTGTGTCGAGGAGCTCGGGCGTGCATTCGCAGGTTTTGAATTCGCCATTGGCCAGATTCATCCAGGCGAGCCCCACCTGTTCACGGCGCTGGTTGCGCCCGCTAATCAAGGCTGCGATGATGCGGTCGGATTTGGCGGGCAGGAGGGCATCATCAGTCAGTGTGCCCGGGGTCACAATGCGTACGATCTGGCGTTCGACCGGCCCCTTGCTGGTCGCCGGGTCGCCGATCTGTTCGCAGATTGCAATGGACTCGCCCAGTGCCACCAGCCGGGCCAGATAACCCTCCATCGAATGATACGGCACGCCCGCCATGGGGATGGGTACGCCGTTGGAGCTGCCCCGCTTGGTCAAGGTCAGGTTAAGCAGGCGGGCGACGTGTTCAGCATCCTCATAAAACATCTCATAAAAATCCCCCATGCGATAGAACAACAGGTGCGAGCCTGCCTGGGCCTTGAGCCGTAGGTACTGCTGCATCATGGGCGTGTGGCCGGAGAGGTCGGGTGCTTGCGTGGGTTCTGTCATGCGTCGATTTTATAATTTTTCGTCGCTTGATCATAACGTACGATGTCGTTGTCGCGTTGGATAGGGAATAGTTTCCACAGCGGTGCAACGCGAACCCAGGTAATTTGGGTAATCGTTAACCGCAGCGGGCAAGTGCCTGTCAGCACAACAGATTTTTAGAAGAGCAGGGACTTGTCCATGAACTTATCCACAATCAACGTGGATAAATCCAGCGTGCATAGGTCAGGCTGGAAAAATCCATACATGTTCCGCTGGCAAGACCAGATGGTACGGGCCAGGCATGCGGTTGGTGGCGCCATACGCACGCAAGGCCAGGGCATGGATGGGATCCTGGCCCTTGGCACGGAACAGGTATTCCCAGCGGTCGCCTAGGTACATGCAGGTCAGCAGGGGCATGTCCAGGCTGTTGTCACCTGCTTTTTCAGCCAGTTGCACCTGTTCGACCCGAATGATGGCAGTGGCGTCTTTGCCCACCTCAAGCCCGGCGCCTGCCTTGCCCCACAGGACCCATCCTGAGCCTTCGATGCGGGCTCTGTTGCCACGGATCTCGGTCACGCGACCTGTCAGTTTATTATTGCTCCCCATGAATTCCGCACAAAATAGCGTGGTGGGCGCACCGTACATTTCCTGAGGGGTGCCCTGCTGCTCTATTTTGCCGTTGTTCAGCAGAAGGATGCGGTCGGAGATCGCCATGGCCTCGGCTTGGTCGTGCGTGACCATAAGGGCCGAGAGGCCAAGGCGGATGATGAGTTCACGTAAGAATGCGCGTGCTTCTTCGCGTAGCTTGGCGTCCAGATTGGATAGGGGTTCATCCAGTAGCAGCACAGGCGGGTTGTAGATCAGCGCGCGACCGATGGCAACACGTTGCTGCTGCCCGCCTGACAGTTGGTCGGGGTGGCGCTGACCAAGTTCGCCCAGCCCGAGCTGATCAAGGACGTCTTGAACGCGTTTTTGTAGTTCTGCCTTTGGGACCCTACGTAGCTTGAGCGGATAGGCGACGTTCTCGAATACGGTCTTGTGGGGCCATAAAGCGTATGACTGAAACACCAGGCCCAGGTCGCGGGCTTCGGCGGGTACTTCGGTGGCGGTGGCGCTATCAAATATTATCCGCTCATTGATGGAAATACGGCCCTGCTTGGCGAGCTCCAGGCCAGCGACGGCACGCAGCAGGGTGGTCTTGCCACTGCCGGATGGGCCGAGCAGCGACACCACCTCGCCGCGGCGCAGCTGCATGGATACGCCTTTGAGAACTGGGTTGGTGCCGTAATCGAGGTGCAGGTTTTCAACGGACAGCTCAATCATGAAGCTTGACTCCAAATCGCAATGCGATGCCCAGGCCGAGCACCACAAGCAGGATATTGATGAACGACAACGCGGCAACGATGTCAATGGCGCCCGCAGCCCACAGTGAGACGAGCATTGAACCGATCGTCTCGGTTCCGGGGGACAGTAAGTACACGCCAGTAGAGTATTCACGCTCGAAAATCAGGAACATCAACAACCACGAGCCGATCAGCCCGTAGCGTGCCAAAGGGACGGTGACGTGGCGTGTCACCTGTGCTTGCGTGGCGCCCACGCTGCGTGCGCTCTCCTCGAGCTCTGGCGCGACTTGTAGCAAAGTGGTCGAAATCAGCCTTAGACCGTAGGCCATCCAAACCACGGAGTAGGCCAGCCAGACGCTAAAGATCGTGGAGCGCAGGGCGCGTAGAGGTGGGATGAAATTCTCGTGCAGCCAGACGGCCATGGGTAGTACAGATAACCAGCCATCGGTGAGCGAGTTGTCGATCCACATAGGAACGAATAGGAATATCCATAAAAAAGCCAGACCCGCCAGCAATCCTGGTACAGCGCGTGGAATCAGTACGCTGTAATCCAAAAAGCGTGTGGTCCGGTCACGTTTGCGGTGCATGGCCAGCGCAATCGCGGTATAGCAGGCGACCGCAATGGCACCACCAATTACGCCAATCGCTACTGAATTGACGATAGCGCGCATAAGCGTGGCTTGCGAGAGGATAGTGCGAAATGCCTGCACGGAGAGCACATCGAGCAAGGACACCCCCATCCCCCAGTGAGAGACGAATGATCTCAGGACAACGCCCATCAGGGGCACGACAATCGAAACAAATAGCCAAAGGATCACGACCGAACCGGCCAGCCAGCGCCATTTTCCCAGCGGCAAAGGTCGCGAGCGCCCGGCCTTGCCTTTCATCGTGACGTAGCGGCTGGCGGTACGCATCAGCCGCCGTTGCAGCATGACGAGCGGGATGGTGATGGCAATCAGCACCATGGCCACGGCAGCCATCAGGTGGTAAGAGGGAATGCCCAGCTTGTTGGTGAGCTTATATAGGTAGGTGGACATGACGAGGTGGCCTTCGGGGTCGCCCAGCACCAGCATTAGACCGAACACCTCAAGTCCTAGAAAAAATAATAGTACCGAGGCGTAGAGGATCGCTGGGCGCACCATGGGTAGGCTCACCGACATCATGACTTGCAGAGGCGTCGCACCCGCTACACGGGCGGCTTCTTCGACATCCGAGCCCATACTGTGCAGCGCTGAGGACATGTAGAGATAGGCATAAGGGACATGCGTCAAGCCCGCAATGATGACAATGCTGGTGAGCGAATAAATGTTCCAGGGCACAAAGCCCAGCAGTTCCTGGGTCCACATCGAGAAAAACCCGACGGGCCCAGCGGCCACCACATAGCCGAACCCCAGCACCATGGGGGAGACGAATACCGGCACGAGAATCAGGGGTTCAATCCAGCGGCGTCCAGGCAGATCCGTGCGAGTCATCAGAAACGCCAATATGCTGCCTAGCGGCACCGCAATGACAAACAGGCCAGCGGCGAGAATCAGGCCGCTCTTAAGGGCCTTAGGGAAATCCGGGTCGTTGTAAATAAATCGAAACGCATCCAGGCCGAAAACCTTGTCGGGCATAAAGAATGGTGCCGACAAAAAGCTCTGGATGACGATCAGCGATAGCGGCAGATAAATCGCCAGTGCTGTGAGCGCGACCACGATGCCGCGTGGCAGCGACTGCCATTTCGTGCGCAAGGAGTGCATGGTGTGATCCGGTCGAGACGCACACCCTCGTCGGCTTAGGTGCCGATAAGGGCGTGCGGTGGTGAGGTGATTTACTTACCGGTTGCGCTACGCCATTGCTTAATGAATTCCAGGCGCTTGTTTTGCTCGAGGTAATCGAGCAGGGACTCGTCAACCGGGATGGGCTTGAGCGCAGTGCCGAGCTTTTTGGTCATGCCATCCACATCATTGTCGCCATCGATATCATCGCGCACGGATGCCAATCCGGACTGGTTGGCCAATATGTTCTGGCCGCGATTGGAGAGCAGGTAGTCGAGCCAGAGCTTGGCCGAGTTGGAGTTCTTGGCGGATTTGCTGATGAAGGCGACGCGCGAGAGAACCAGAGCATAATCGGTGGGGTAGGCCACGCCAATGGAAGGATCGGTCTTGGCGCGTGATTCGGCATAGCCACCGAGGATGTTGTAGCCGATCAGGTTTTCGCCCGAGGAGACGCGCTCCATCATGGTGCCGGTCGATGATTGCAGAACCAGGCCACCGGCACCGATGTGTTTCATGTCCTCAAAGTATTGGGGATCATTGCGGCTATCCTGCACAGCCAGCATGAAGCCGACTGCGGACTTTTCGATATCGTAGGTCGTGACCTTGTTTTTGAACTTGTCTGGGTGTGCAGCCACTAGCTTGGCGAGATCTTTGTGTGAAGTGGGTATCTCATCCTGGGCGAGCAGACGCTTGTTGTAGATGAAGACGGCTGGCTCATAAGTGGTGCCGTAGGCCGCGTCCTTCCAGACGGCCCATTTGGGTAGTTTGGAGATTTCGGGGGTCTGATAGGTGAGCGCGAAGGTCGTCGCCATCTTCATGGTCGAATCCATGGCCGAGCTCCAGATCACGTCAGTGCCGCTGGCGTTGGCGGCCTGCTCGCTGATGAACCGGCTATAAAGTTCGGTGCTATTCAGGTCGTTGTACTCGACCTTGACGCCTGGGTAGAGCGATTCGAAGTCCTTGATCAGCGGCGTGGCGGCCTTGGTGTCGGTGGTCGAATACACCACAACCTTGCCTTCCTTGGTGGCGGCATCGATGATGGTCTGGTAGTCGCTGGGGTAGCCTTGGGGAACAGCGGCCGAGGCCACACCTGCGACCGTAAACGCGGCAGCGCAAGCAATGACGAGGCGAGTGGTGCGTAGCATGTCGTCTTCTCCTTGAAATGGTTTTACAGGGAGCGCTTAGATGGCCTCCCTCTTGGGAGTATCTTAGTGACGTAAGCTGTCAGCGTCCTGTCATGCGTTGGGCGCCGACGTCGGTAATCAAGCGCATCCAGTTCCGGGTAAAACGTGCATGCCGTTGCTGGTCCAGGCCCACGAGCAGGGCTGGTGTCAGCGCAATTGGCTGGATGATGCCTTGGGGCAGATTGAGCAATGTGCTCTGGGACCAGGGGCTGGGCAGGTCACCTGTGATTGAACCCAGGCCCGCCTGACTGGCTGTAACAGCCTGGCCGGTGGGCGACAGAATCCAGTCGATAAAGCTGCGGGCTTCGTCAGGGTGGGTGGTGTGACGTGCAATCAGTGCTGAACGTGCCAGCACCAATACATAGTCCTGGGGGATGACAATGCCGATGCGATGACCTGAGGCCTGTCGTGCAAAGGCATAGGATCCCAGTACGTTATAGCCTAGGTCCAGGTGGCCCTGTTCGATATCGTCCAGTATGCCTGCGCTCGTGCTGTAGAGCTGCGTGCTGACTTCACCCATGGCGTTGGCCAGTCCCCAGAAGTTCGAGGACACCAGTTCGTCCTGGGCAGCGAGCAGGTAGCCGACGCTGCTGGCCGCGATATCGTAGGTTCCTACCCGGTCATATAGGTTTGCGGACTTTTGCTCGAGCAGGTGCAGTAAGGCCTGACGTGAGCGCGGTACGGTTTCGGCGGTAAAGCGCTCGGGGTTATAGACGATGACGGCGGGTTCAAAGGTAAAGCCAAAGACCTCTGAACGCCACACCGCCCATCGTGGCAATTGCGCAGCATAAGGTGAGGCGTAATGCATGGCGTAGCCATCATTGGCGAGTTTGACTTGTAGGTCAACGGCCGAGTTGATCAATATATCGACCTCACCGAGCTTTTTGGCAACAGCTTGTTCGTATAGTTCACGGCTGCCCATCTCGCGGTAGATCAGGGTGATATCGGGGTGCGCTCGTTGAAAGCCAAGCGCTAAGGCGGTAAATGCGGGGGTATCGGTAGGCCCGGCCAGAGTCAGCGTTTTTTCTGTGTTCTGGGGCGCCGGGAATTGAGTGACGATCTCGGGGCTGGCCTGTCGCGTCTGGGCATGGACGGGCTGTAGCGAATTCAGGCCCAGAGCCGTGAGCAGGCCGATCATGCACAGCACGGCGAGGGACGCGGTGAGCGGTGGAGTGGGTGCGAGCGGGAGGGTGATATACACCGATAGGCCACCGCCTGCGCGGTCGCGCAGTGATAGCGACCCATTGTGCGCCTGCACGACAGATTTCACGATGGTCAGCCCGAGCCCTGAGCCCGACTGGGATTGGGCGCTGCTGCCACGCCAGAAACGTTCGAGCGCGTTTTTTTTGTCCTGCTCAGGGATGCCCGGCCCGCGGTCAGAAATCGTCAGAGCCAAACGCTGTCGGGGCAGGAGCTCAATGTTGATCTCTACGTCGCCGTCTGGCGCATAGCGCAAGGCATTATCCACTAGGTTGCGTAGCATCTCGCGCAGGGCGATGCGGTCACCCTGGATGCGTGCGCGGCGCGTATCGGGGGCGATCATGATCTGCAAGCGCGACTGATCGAGCGGCCCGATGCGTCGGCGGGTTTCATTGATGATCTCGGCCACGCCCACCGTCGCATTGCTGTGTATACCCAGTCTGTGGGTAATGGTGGCATCCATCAGGAACTGGTTAACGAGCTGGCTGGCGTGGGATGCATTCAGATGAATGCGCGTGAGGCGCTCGTGCAGACGCTGCGGATCATCTTCCTCGAGGGCGACCTCGGCCTGTGCGCGTAGGGAAGCGAGAGGTGTGCGGATCTGGTGGGCGGCGTCGGCGACCAGGCTGTTGAGCGTGTTCATCATTGATTGCAGGCGTTGCATGAAAGCGTTGAGCGCGTCAACCAGGCGTCGGACCTCGCTGGGTACAGGGCTGGCGAGTGGCTCCAGATTATCGGGTGTGCGGCGATGCAGTTCGCGCTCCAGCAGGCCGAGGGGTGCGAAGGCGTGTTGAATGCCGAACCACAGCATACCCAGCGCCATGGCAACAATCAGGATGAGCGGGAGTGCGCTGCGGTTAAATATCTCGGTGGCGAGGGCTTCGCGAGCGCCACGGGTTTCGGCCACCCGGATGGTGATCCAGCCGGCCTGCTGGTTGGCGGATACCAGATGTCCCATCGTGCTGATGCGTATCGCATCGTTGTGGTAAGTGGCGTTGTTGAAGACGGCTTGGGCGGAGCTCGCCAGGGGCAGCGATGGATCGAGGTCATCGTAGCCGGTGATCAATGACCCTTGAGCGTTGCGTACGGTGTAAAAAACCCGTTCACCACTCGAGAGCATGGCCAGTGCTGCGAAGGGCAGCTCGGTCGTGACTTTATTGTCCTCGATTTGTACGGAGCCGGCGATGCTGAGCGCCGAGGCGGCCAACAGGCGGTCAAAGGCGCGGTCTGAGGCGCGTTGGGCGTAATCGTGCAGGAACACGACAAGCATGACGGTCACGCCCAGCAGCAAGGCGATAGCCACGGTAAATACCCGACGCCGGATGGAAAACGTGTTAGATGCTGTCATGGTTGCGGGCCTGGTATCCGACACCGCGTATCGTCACGATTTCGACGGATGAATCAGTGAGTTTTTTGCGTAGACGCGATACTTGGAGTTCCAGCGCATTGGGAGAAACATCGTCGCTTTGGCTGAACATCTGGTTCATCAATCGTTCCTTGACGATGGTCTTGCCCAGATGCGCGAGCAGAATTTCGAGCAGCCTGAATTCGCGCCGCCCCAGCTCTATAGGCACACCCGCGATGCTGGCGCTGGTACTGGCCAGGTCCAGGCTGAGGTTGCCGTAGTGTGCCACGCTGGTGGTCAGGCCTGAGGGTCGGCGCATGAGCGCGCGCAGACGTGCCTCGAGTTCGCGCAGATCAAAGGGCTTGACCATATAGTCGTCTGCGCCCAGATCAAGCATGTCGATTTTGTCCTCGATTTCGGAGCGTGCAGTGATAACCAGCACGGGCGCTTCGCAGCCTGCGCCGCGTAGGGCGCGGATCACGGCAAAGCCGTCCTGGCCGGGCAGCATGATGTCCAGAACAACAGCGTCCCAGGTGTCGTGGCTGTCCCAGGCCAAGGCCTGCTCACCGTCTCGTGCCCATTCGACACTGTGGCCTGCCGTGCGCAGTTTGGTATCGATGGCATCACCCAGATCCGGATTGTCTTCGACCAGCAATATGCGCATCGTGTCGTCCTCGCTGATTTTTATCTTGAAAAGTATAGCCCGCCATCATTCACGCTCATGACGCGTATCGTTGGGTTTTTTACATCAATGAAAGTCTCGGCTGCGCGTCATCAGGTTGCCTAACAGATGCGTGAGGTCCACCAGCCGGCCGGCGATGAGGTGCTGCACGCCCTCCTTGGACTGCCAGGAGCCGTAGACGCCCATCAGGCGGGCATGGAGGAGTTCCTGGCGTTGTCGATCCACGAGATCAGGGCGAATGATGAGGTTGATCTGGCCGTCTTCATCCTCCAGCGTGACAAAGACGATGCCACGGGCGGTTCTGGGGCGCTGCCGGCCGACGACGATACCTGCTGCGCGGACCAGACGACGATCGGGCTGCTCGTGCAGGCTGGATGAGGCGCTGAAGCGCAGCGCGGTGAGCTTGTCGCGCAGCAACGCCATGGGGTGGCGCCCAAGCGTGAGGCCCAGGCTACGGTAGTCAGCAGCTAGCGCCTGACCTTCGCGTAATGGCGCGAGGATGGGTGCATCCGTTTCATAGATGTCGGCCTCTCGTAGCAGGCCTTGCTCAGGGATGCTGACTACGGCTTCCCACAGCGCCGTTCGGCGCTCTGCGCTTAGTGCATGCAAGGCATTGGCATCTGCCAGGGCGTTCAGATCATGGCGATTCATATTCGCACGCCGCGCGAGATCGCTCATCGAGACAAAGGGGGCATGGGTGCGCGCATATTCGATGCGCTGCGCTGCGTCCTGCCCCAGGCCTTTGATCTGGTTCAGCCCCAAGCGCACGGCGGGGCGGGGATCCTGCGTAAATTCCAAGCGAGCTGTCCAGTTGCTGGTCATGACATCAGCAGGCAGGATGCGCACGCCGTGACGGCGCGCATCCTGGACCAGGATAGCTACCGAGTAGAACCCCATGGGTTGGCTATTGAGCAGAGCGGCGAGGAAGGCCTCTGGTTCGTGCTGCTTGAGCCAGCAACTGGCGTAGGTCAGCAGGGCAAAACTTGCGGCATGGCTCTCTGGAAAACCATATTCTCCAAAACCCTGAATCTGCTTAAAAATTTGTTCGGCAAAGGCGCGTTCGTATCCACGCTCATGCATGCCATCGATGATTTTGTCGTAAAACCGGCTCAGTCCGCCTTTGCGTTTCCAGGCAGCCATGGAACGCCTGAGCTCATCTGCCTCGCCAGCGGTAAAGCCGGCAGCGAGCATGGCGACCCGCATGACCTGCTCTTGAAAGATAGGAATGCCCAAGGTGCGCTCGAGTGCCTGCCGTATCTCTGCGCTTGGGTAGGTGATGGGTTCGAGGCCCTGGCGGCGACGTAAGTAGGGGTGAACCATATCGCCTTGAACGGGACCTGGGCGCACAATGGCGACTTCGATCACCAGATCGTAGAAGTTCCTGGGGCGCAGGCGCGGCAGCATGCTCATCTGGGCGCGTGATTCGATCTGAAAGGTGCCAATCGTATCGGCCCGGCAGATCATGTCATAGGTGTCCGAGTCCTCGGGTGGAATATCCTGGAGTCTAAAAGGAATCCCTCGCCGCTCGGAGACAAATGCCAGTGCCCGGCGCAGTGCGCTTAGCATGCCTAGCGCCAGCACATCTACCTTCAGTAGACCGAGCGCATCAAGATCGTCCTTGTCCCATTGCACTACGCTGCGATGGGCCATCGCGGCATTTTCAATAGGCACGAGTCGGCATAGCGGGCCCTGTGAGATCACAAAGCCGCCTGGATGCTGAGACAGGTGGCGCGGGAATCCCAGTAGCTGCTCGGCCAGGATGAGCCATTGTTTGGTGATCGGCGTGTCGGCATCCAGGCCAGCTTCGATCATGCGTGCCGCCAGGTTCGCGCGTCCGTCCCAGTGATGGTAGGCCTGAGCGACGGCGTCTATGATTGCAGGGCTTAGTCCCAGGGCCTTGCCCGTATCGCGCAAGGTGCTCTTGACCCGGTAACTGATGACGACCGCCGTCAAGGCCGCCCGGTCCCGACCGTATTTCTTGTAGATGTATTGAATGACCTCCTCGCGTCTTTGATGCTCGAAGTCCACATCGATGTCCGGCGGCTCGTTGCGCTCTTTGCTGATGAACCGTTCAAACAGGCAGTTGCCACGCGCCGGATCGACTTCGGTAATCCCTAAGCAGTAGCACACAGCGCTATTTGCAGCGGAACCTCGCCCTTGGCACAGAATGCCCTGGCTGCGGGCAAACCTGACAATGTCGTAGACAGTGAGGAAGTAAGGCTCGTATTTGAGTTGTCCGATCAGATCCAGCTCGTGCGCCAGTTGTGTCTGTACATTGGCTGGAATACCGTTTTTGAATCGTTGGTGGGCGCCGCGATAGGTTTCCTGCCGCAAATAGGTGGCAGGCGATTGACCGTCAGGGCAGATCTCGTTGGGGTATTCGTACCTTAGCTCGTCCAGATTGAATGTGCATTGTGCGGCGATGCCTACGGTCTGTTCTAGTGCTTCGGGGGAATACAGATTAGCCAGGCGCAGGCGCGAACGCAGGTGCTGTTCGGCATTGGAGGCCCGGTTAAAGCCGCTGGCCATGACGCTCGTCCCTAGCCTGATGGCGGTCAGCGTGTCGTGCAAGGGCTTGCGTGAGCGCAGATGCATCTGAACCTGGCCGGTCGCGACGACCGGCAGGCCTGCATGATGGGCCGCAGCAAGGACCGTCGCCTTGTGCGGCTCGTCCTGGGCGCGATGCAATAGGGTCAACGACATCCAGCAACGCCCGGGAAAGGTCGTGTACAGCCAATGTGCCTGGGCGAGCAGGCGTTCGTAGGCAACGCCATATTCGGGTACAAGTAGGGCCAGACACTCGGGCATGCTGTGCAGATGGGCCAGAGGTGGTGTAGATGCAGAAGGATCGGGCTGTGCGAGGTCTGTAAGGTTTAGCCAATATTCGCCCTTGGGTGCCCGCCGTCTTCCTAAGGTAATAAGCTCACACAGGTTGCCGTAGCCATTGCGGGTTTGGGCGAGCAGCACCAGGCGGATAGCCAGGCTGCGGTCAGTGTTGTGTAAGCCAAGGCTCGTGCCGATCAGCAAGGGGAGTCCGCATTTTTTTGCTGCGGTGTGAGCGCGTACGACGCCTGCTACAGAGCACTCGTCGGTGATGGCCAAAGCCGTATAGCCCAATTGCACTGCACGCTCGACCAGCTCTTCAGGATGGGACGCGCCTTGCAGAAAGGTGTGGTTCGTGATGCAGTGCAACTCGGCGTAGGCGGGTAAGTGGTTCGGTTTCATGAGCGCGCCATGACCTTAAGCGAACAAGCCATGCAGGAACCAGCCACTGTCCTGGCCTCGTTCCTGAAACAGCCAATAGCGCGCGCCATCCTCGTCCTGGGCGATGAAGTAGTCGCGCACCGTCAACCCACCCCACCATCCGTCCTCGATGCGCTCAGGCCCACGCAGGATGCGTAACGGTGAGCCGTAGACAGGGCGATGCTGTTGGATCGATAAGGCGATCGGTGAGGCCAGCAGCCAGAGAGGACGTTCCGCCCCTGGGGCATAGTGCGCTGGCGAGGGTTTTTCATCAAAAGGCACCCAATGGTTGGCGATCTCAGGCCGATGGTCAGCCAGGGGACTGGCGCGCAGGATATTTTCGCGACCCAGGCGGGCGGTGAGTAGATCGAGCGTGTATTGGCGATCGGCGGGGCTGCCACCAGGCTCCGGAAATAGTGAGTCTGAAACGGGTGCCATGGGTTCGGTGTCGTGTACGGCCAGCGCCACCGCAATGACAGGTGCGGATAGCGTCGTACGCTGGAGCCGTTCGTAGAGCAAGCACATCAATGGCTCGGCTAGCCAGGTAGGCGTGCCCGTCATGACATCTACCTGCGTGGGGGGGCGAGCGTGGCGCCCATGCTCGTGCTCCAGCAAAAAACCCAGCCGGTTTATCGCTAAGTGGTGAGCGCTGAGCCACCCGCACAACTGCTCGACCAAGCGGCGGGCGACGAATTGGAGTGCCTGGACGTATTCGATGTGCTCAGACAGTTCGATCCGAGCGTGAAACGCTGAAGGGGGGATAAACCATTCCAATCGTTCTGGTGTTCGCCCATAAGCAGTATCCAATGCATGGATAAGCTGGATATGCGTGCGGCGTTGCAGGCCTGCGCGCGGTAGCGTTCTGAGTTGGCCCAGGTGTGTGCAGCCTATCGCGTCCAACCAACTTAGATAAGGTATGGCGGCAGGTAGACAGGCGCAGGGTAGGGCGTCGAGCCGTCGAGTAAGCGTGACCTGCTTGAGGACGCGTCGCATATGTGTGGATCCGGTGGCCAGTAGCTGGGCGCCTCCAGCGGTGGGAGCAATGCCCAGGCGCACATCTAGGCCCAGGTTTTCGAGCGACAGCTGAATACGTCGGGATAACTCGCGCACCCCCTTAAACAGACTGAGGCTGGCAGACACGTTCATGAGCAGGGTGTCCTGAGAGGATTGTGCAAGCTCTGGCGTGTACTGCAGCAGCGTGATTGCTGCCTCAGTACGCCAGTTGAGGCAGCGCGTGTCCGGATTGGGGCACGCTAGGTGCGCGGCGATCCATACTCGCATGATGAGGCTCGACAAAACGGGTGGATGGGTAGAGCGTGATCGGTATAAGGTGTGTGCTGGGCTGGCCGCGTCGCTTAAGGATTAACAGGCTTAAGCCCTGCGCGCTGGGACGCAACAGGATACGCAGCGGTGCAGGGCTTGCCTGCTGTGCCGCGCCCAGGGGCCGGAACAGCACACAAAGCGTGTCGCCTGCCTGGGCGGCCAGGTGCAAGCGGCGTGCGGTCGCGGCACGCATGGTGTCCTGCCATAGCAGCAAGCCGGCAAAGGTGCCGCTCTTGAGGATGTGTTCGGCGGCCCACAGCGCGTCGGCACGGTGGGGCGCGCGTATCCAGATCAGCCGGGAGGCCTGATTGTCCCCGTGTGCCCAGGCACAGGCCATAGGGCGATAGGGTGGCTGCACCATGGCAATAGGGCGCGTGTCGCCATTTGCGAATGCGGTGCGCAGCATCTGGATCTCGCCGATACCCGATCGTGGAATAAGCAGATCGATGAGCTGGCCCAGTGGCCAGCCGCCGCCTGGTAGTTGGGCGTCGACTGCCGGATAGCCGGTACTTGCAAAGTGACCCGTCCCCCGCGATAGCTGAGAGGCTCGCCAGAGTGCAGGATGGATTTGTTCAAGGCTAGGAAGCGGTTCTTTGGTCATTTTGGTTCTCGTTAATACTGTAATAATATACAGTATATGCACATGAAAACCTGTAACGCTTCCGGTTCGATACCGCCCTGTAAAATAACGTCTTTATTGTATTTTCTATAGGAAAACACAAATGGCTTTTTTGGACAGTTACCTCACCGCGTTTCCGGGTGCCGGGCAATTGGCAATTGATCTTGTCCTGACCTTGATTATCTTTATTGCGGGGTGGGTCGTTTCTTCGCTGACGGGGCGTGGTGTACGCAGACTGACCCTGCATTCCAGGCGTATCGACCCCACCATCGTTCCCATGCTGATCAGTGTGACGGTCTGGACAATCCGGGTGCTTGTGATTGTGGCGGTGCTGGCGCGTCTGGGCATTCAGACGGCAAGCATCATTACCTTGTTAGGTGCCGCAGGGTTGGCCATTGGCCTGGCCTTGCAAGGGACCTTGCAAAATATTGCTGCGGGCATCATGTTGCTTATTCTGCGTCCGATCAGGGCGGGGGAATACGTGTCAGTGGTTGGCAAGGGTGATGGTACGGTCGATGAGGTGGGCCTGTTCATGACGCGTTTGATTCAGTTCGACGGTGTTCATACCTTGTTGCCCAATAGTCTGGTCTGGGGCAATCCGCTGATCAACTACAGTCGTAATGCGACGCGGCGCCTGGATATTGCAGTGGGTGTGCGCTATGGTGATGACCTCGATCAGGCCATGGCTGCCTTGCAGACGCTGGTCGACGGTTATCCGAATGTCTTGTCGGATCCCGCGCCGCGCGTGATGGCTGCCGAGTACCGTGATAGTGCGGTCATGGTCAATATTCGTGTCTGGACGCCCGCTGATCAATACTGGGATGCCCGCTTTGATCTGTATCGTGATGCGATCAAGACCTTGCAGCAGGCGGGGCTTAAAGCACCTATTCCCTTGCGTGAAGTCCAATCTGTACAGCAGGCGCCCGCGGTAGGCGGTAACTAGTCAGTCCACCATCCGGTTCAGACGCTCCACATCAAGTGGCGTCTGGCCGTTCTCGATGCGCTGTCCCAGGTCTTCCATGGCTTTGCATAGATGCGTGATGCGCTTTTCCTGACTGGCAGCATGGTTGATGAGTTCGTGCAATACCTTGACCAACGGGTCGTCATCATCACGATCCACAGCGTAGGCGGCAAAGTTTTCTGTACCTTCGTTGGGGGTGTCGCTGGTATCCGCCTTTGCTTGGGGTTCGGACTTGCCACGGCGCAGCAACTCCTGGAGCGGCTTGCCGCTCCAGTCTGTCTCGCAGGGCAGTGGGGATGCCGTCGGTCGCGTTTTGTCAGCCTGGGTTGATGGAATGTCCTCGCCGTGATGTTGTTCGGCGTCTTCTTTGACCAAAATGCGGGCTGGGTTGCCGACGGCAGTGGCCCCTGCGGGCACGGGTTTGACGACCACCGCGTTCGAGCCGATACGAGCATGCGCGCCAACGGTAAATCCGCCCAGAATTTGCGCGCCGGCGCCCACTACGACCCCGTCCTCCAGCGTGGGGTGACGTTTTTCCCCCTTGTACAGGCGTGTGCCACCCAGGGTGACCCCTTGGTAAATAGTGCAGTCATTGCCGACGACCGCCGTCTCGCCAATCACCACGCCAAAGCCATGATCGATAAATACACGTTTACCGATCTGCGCACCAGGGTGAATTTCAATCCCGGTAAAAATACGGCCTATATGCGAGATGAAGCGCCCCGCCCAGAGCCATTGGTGCTGCCATAGCGCATGGGCCAACCTATGGATCATGATCGCGTGCAGGCCGGGATAGCACGTCAGAATTTCAAAACGACTGCGGGCCGCTGGGTCGCGTTGGTGGATGCAGGTGATGTCTTCGCGAAGTTGTTTAAACATGTTGTCAGGGTGAGGCTGAGGTTGTGCAGAGGATTATGCAGAGCTTGGGTGGCGAGCGGTCTTGATCATAGCCGTACACATGCCACGCAACATATCCACCTCGTCGATACTGAGATGGTTGCGTGTGAGCAGATGCCGCATCCGGGGGACAAGTTTTTTAGGATGAAGAGGATCCAGAAAACCAACCTCCACCAACGCTTGCTCTAGATGGTCGAGCATCGCCTGAATATTTTCGCTAGTTGCCGGGTCGGTGCCCGCGTCATGCTTGCCGTGGGTGTCCGGTAGGCGATCGATCGCGGCGAGCGGAATCAACGCGTAGCGCATCTCCCAGGCAGCCAACTGCAAAGCCTGAGAGACATTCAGCGAACTATACGCCGGGTTGGCCGGGATGTGGCAGACATTCTGGCACAGGGTGATGTCTTCGTTAGAGAGGCCCGAGCTCTCTGTCCCCAGTACAATCGCAATACGTCCCCGTGTTGTTTGCAGATGGGTCGCGGATTGGGTTGCAGCCTCACGGATGTCACAAGGAGGTGGGCCGAGCACGCGGGCACGAGCAGTCAGAGCAAAAGCCAGGGTAGTGGGCCCCAGCGCGTCTGCCAGGCTCGTGTGGATCGTCGCTTGTTGCAGCACATCGTCTGCGCCGCTTGCCAGTGCGATCGCCTCGGGATGGGACTGCACCTGAGACAGGTAAGGATTCACCAGACAGAGCTCATGAAAGCCCATGGTCTTGATCGCCCGAGCAGCTGAACCGACGTTACCCGGATGGCTGGGGCGTACCATGATGAAGCGTACGCGGTCAAAAATATCTAGCGGTTCAGAGGAAATTGGCTGAGTCATTTAAAATAGAGTACTTCCCATGCTTTGCCGGGGTTTTTCGTTGCAAACAGCCGCTATGGCTTGTACGCTTGGCAGAGCAGTTTTGTTTTTTGGAATCTTATGCACCCGATGCTGAATACCGCCATCAAGGCGGCCCGCCGTGCTGGCTCGATTATCAACCGAGCCAGTCTGGATCTCGAGCGCCTGAATGTGGCGCGCAAGGGACCTAAGGATTATGTCACGGAAGTCGATCGAGCTGCAGAGGACGCCATCATCGATATTTTACGCACAGCCTACCCGGATCACTCTTTTTTAGGTGAGGAGACCGGTGAGCACCGCGCTGCGGGCCATACGGGGGAGGGCAAACCAGCGTTTCAGTGGGTGATCGATCCGCTCGATGGCACGACTAATTTTATCCATGGTTTTCCCAACTATGCCGTATCGATTGCCCTATTGCAGCGCGGTCAGGCGACGCACGCCGTGGTGTACGACCCATCACGCAACGAGCTGTTTACAGCAAGTCGGGGCAGTGGCGCTTTCTTGAATGACCGTCGGGTGCGGGTGTCGGGTTGCATACGCTACCACGAGGCTCTGATCGCCTCGCATGTGCCTCAGTCTACCGGGTTGCCCGTTGGCTCTCCATTCTTGAGCCTTCTGACCGAGTGCTTGGCAGCTCGGCGCACGGGCTCTACGGTGCTGGATTTGGCGTATGTGGCGTGTGGGCGTCTGGATGGCTTTTGTGGCGTCAACCTTAAGCCCTGGGATATGGCGGCATCCAGCCTCTTGGTGGTCGAGGCTGGGGGCTTGTTATCGGACTTTGATGGCGAGCAGACCTGGCTGGAGACTGGCAATGTGCTTACCGCAACCCCCAAGGTCTTTGGCCAAATGATGGCTCATTTACAGGGTTGATAGGAAAACCTGATGGAATGGCTGTTTGACCCGTCTGCCTGGGTGGGCCTGTTCACCCTGATTGTTCTTGAAATTGTCCTGGGGATCGATAACCTCGTATTTATTGCGATCCTGGTCGACAAGCTTCCACCCAAAGAGCGTGATCGTGCGCGTATTCTGGGCCTATCCCTGGCCCTGGTCATGCGTTTGCTGCTGCTCACACTGATGTCCTGGCTGATTAAGCTCACAGCGCCTCTGGTGAGCCTGGGTGAGCTGGATTTCTCGGGGCGTGATCTGATTCTGATTGTTGGTGGTTTCTTTTTGCTGTTCAAGGGGACGTTCGAGTTGCACGAACGTATCGAAGGGCGCACCACCCACGCGTCGGGCTCGCGTATGCATGCGAGCTTTGGGGTGATCGTCACACAGATCGTTATTCTGGACGCGGTTTTTTCAACGGACTCCGTGATTACCGCTGTGGGCATGGTGGACCATCTGGCGATCATGATGATCGCCGTCATCATCGCCATGGGCATTATGCTGCTGGCGTCCAAACCCCTGACCCAGTTCGTCAATGCGCACCAGACCGTTGTTATTCTCTGCCTGGGATTCTTGTTGACTATCGGCTTTTCCTTGGTCGCCGAGGGCTTTGGTTTTGCTGTACCCAAGGGTTACTTATATGCTGCCATCGCATTCTCTGTGCTGATCGAGACGCTCAATCAGGTGGCACGGCGCAATATGCGCAAGGTCGAGGCCCGACGTCCGATGCGCGAGCGCACGGCTGAGGCGGTTCTGCTTATGCTGGGCAAGCGCCCGCTGGCGCGGGTCGAGAACGAAGCTGAACCGACAGAGCAGACGCAAATCATGGGTTTTGGGGACGAAGAGCGCAATATGGTAAGTGGTGTGCTGACCCTGAGCGATCGTAACGTGCATTCTGTCATGACGCCGCGCACGGACGTGTCCTGGATCAACCTAGAAGATGATCCCCAGGATTTACGTGAAAAGATCACCAAAGAGCCGCATAGTTTTTTCCCGGTATGTCGTGGTTCGCTCGATGAGGTCGTGGGGATAGGACGCGCTAAAGAACTGATTACGGATCTGATCGTGCATGGCAACATCCGCGAGACGCGTCTGCGCGAGCCCATCATCGTGCATGAGTCCATCGAAATTTTGCAATTGATGGATACGCTTAAACGTTCACGTGGTCAGTTGGTTTTGGTCGCCGATGAGTTCGGTTCGATTGTTGGCGTTGTGACGCCGATTGATATCTTTGAGGCCATTGCGGGCGAGTTTCCTGACGAGGATGAGACGCCGGACATCATCGATCAAGGACATGGTCGATGGCGTGTGGATGGCGCCGCAGATTTGCATCATCTAGAGCAACTCCTTCATACGGAAGGCCTGGTCGACGAGGACGAGGAATATTCAACGATTGCAGGTTATCTGCTCGAGCGTTTTGGGCAATTGCCCGCTGTGGGGGATACCTGCGAGCTCGTCCATGATTACGCAACGTTCCGCTTTACGGTTGTGCAGATGGATGGGCGGCGCATCGCGACGGTGCAGATTACGCAGCAGATGCCGCCCGATCCGGATACTGATCTCGAAATGATGGATTGAGTCAAAATATGGTGGTGTATGACTGATAGTGTGTGGTATCTCTGTAAGGCCTTGTTTCTGGGCCTCGTCGAAGGGTTTACGGAATTCATTCCGGTCTCTAGCACCGCACATTTGTTGTTGGTTGGTGATTGGATCGGATTTTCATCGGGTGACGACAAGGTCTTTGAGGTCGTGATCCAGCTAGGCTCGATCATGGCCGTCATGTGGATATTTCGCGCTCGAATTGTGCAGTTGGTGCGCGGCTATTTCACGGGCGACCCACAAGAGCGTGGCTTTGTGCATAATCTGGTGATCGCTTTTTTACCCGCTGCGGTGATCGGCGCGCTGGCGATTGGCTATGTCAAGGCGCTGTTCGGCCATCCGGCCGTATTTGCGGCCATGCTGGCGCTTGGTGGGTTTATTATGCTCTGGGTAGAGCGCAAGCCTCGCTATGCCAAGCACGCCGCGGATCAGGGCGAGACAGAGGTCTCGCAGCACGCTAGCGCGCATGCCCTGGAACAAATCAGCTGGAAGCAGGCCCTGGCGGTGGGATGTGCCCAGGTGTTGGCGATGGTGCCGGGGACTTCGCGCTCGGGGGCCACAATTATCGGCGGCATGCTAGCGGGAATTGATCGGCGTACGGCTACAGAGTTTTCGTTTTTTCTGGCGATGCCAACGATGCTGGCCGCAAGTGTCTATGACCTGTATCGACATGGTGCGGGGTTGGATTCTTCACAGTCGTTGGCGATCATTATTGGATTTTTGGGTGCATTTGTCAGTGCGCTATTTCTGGTTCGAATCGTGCTGAATTTCGTCTCGCACCGGACCTACCGCCCATTCGCTTGGTATCGGATTGCTTTGGCGATTGTCGTCGCGCTGTGGCTATTTGCCTAAGTCCTGATTAGAAGTTCGTATCCTGGACCAGATGGGGGCCTTGGGCATCGAGGATAAGCCAGCCTGCGCGTGGCGGCTGGTGCTCATAATCCCAATCGGGTAATACGATGCGCGTGCAGGAACGGCCCTGTACCTGAATGTGGTGGATGGCGGGGCGGTGCGTATGACCATGGATTAATGTGTCACACCCGGATTGCTCTATCGCGTGGGTAATGGCGAGTGGATTGACATCCATGATTTGCATGGTTTTATGCCCTCTGGAACGCTTGCTGCGTTGGCGCCCCCAGTCGGCGATACGCCGCCTCAGCGGTAATCCCTGCATAAGGAATATCTTTCGGAACCAAGTCGAACGCAGGATCTTACGCAGCCGCTGATAGGCGTGGTCGTCGGTGCAGTACTCATCGCCATGGCTGAGCAGCATTGTGCCTGCCAAAGTGTGCAATTTCACTGTGTCGGGCAGCAGTTCAGCGCCCAGCATGTCGGTCAGTGCGCGGCTCATTAAAAAGTCGCGATTACCCCGACCCATCCATAGTGGAATATGGGCGGCAGTCTGGCGAAAATGGGTCAGAGCTTCAGCTAGCCACTGTGGTGGATCCTCGCGCGCATAATCGTCGCCAATCCAGGCGTTGAAAATATCGCCACATAGAATCACCGCGTCTGCCTGATCACGGGCCAGTGCGAGAAAGCGATAAAAGGCACGGGCAGTCGCGGGAGACTCGTCCCCCAGATGGATATCCGAAGCGATCCAGACCGTGCCTGGTAAGCTGAGCTTATTCAACCAGTGTAGCGGTTTCGATGATGACGTCATCGACCGGAACGTCTTGATGGAAGCCCTTGGTGCCGGTCTTGACCTTTTTGATCTCGTCGGCGACCTCGGTACCCTCAATGATTTTGCCAAATACGGTATAGCCCCAGCCATTAGGCGTGGGGGCCGTAAAATTCAGAAAATCGTTATCTGCAACGTTAATAAAAAACTGAGCAGTCGCTGAATGTGGATCTGCTGTGCGTGCCATAGCCAGGGTATAACGGTTATTTTTCAGCCCGTTATCGGCTTCGTTTTCAACAGGCGCGTGAGTCTGCTTTTGCTTCATGCCGACCTCAAAGCCACCGCCCTGGACCATAAAGTTATTAATCACGCGGTGAAAAACGGTGCCGTCATAAAACCCTTCCTTGACGTAGCTGAGGAAGCTCTCTACGGTCTTGGGGGCTTTTTCAGCATCAAGTTCGATGAGCATATCGCCCATATTGGTGTGTAATTTGACTTGGGGGTGGGTGCTCATTGGCTTGCCTTGGTCAGAAGTTGAAGAAGCTTGTACGGGCCCGCCCAGGCTCATAGCCAGCGTGGCGACACAAGCAAGACTAAAAAGTCGCATTCTGAGGGATAGAATGCGTGAGAGAGAAAGTGTTGACAGCATATTGTGCATCTTAAGGGCTCCGGGATCGCTATTGTGCCGCATTGTCGGCGGGCACGACAGGTTCGACAGGTTCGATAGGTTCGACAGATTCGATAGGTTCGCCTGCGCGTAGTTTGCGGGCCTTCTCTAGGGAGATCTCGGCGAGCTTCATCTGGATATGCCCGAGATTGGCGAGCGCGGGCGCGAAATTGGGGTCTGATACCAGGGCCATGTCCAGTGCTTCGCGGGCGCGGTCGAACTGTCCGCGTCGTGCGTATTCGACGGCCAGATTATTCCAAGGCTCGGGTAGCTCGGGGTAGGTGATCGTCATATCACGCCAAATCGTGCTCGCTTCGTCGTAGCGTTCCAGCGCATTCAGTGCGCGCGCATGCAAAAACATTAACTGAACATCGGTGCCGATTTGCTCTGGATCGTCGAGCTGTGCTTGGCGAGTGAGGATCGTATCCAGTGCCGCCTGATTTTGTCCCGCATCGAGCAGGGCGCTGATGCGATTGGTAATTTGCGACGCTGAGAGCGGGAGTGCGGTATTCACCCCTGGTGTGACGTACTCTAGGGCTTGAACCAAAGCCTGCCAGCCACGATCCGGCGCGGGGGCATTGGAAAATGTTTGGGTTTTTGGATCGTAGATGGGGGCTAGTCCGCCTTGGCTGGGCGCGCTAACATGGTCAAGCGCAGTCGCTGCCTGGACGCTTGGGAGCAGGGGGCCCGTGCTGGCTACGATGGCCAGGACGAGCAAAGAGAAGTTGATTCG
The DNA here is from genome assembly GCA_019166125.1 of Alcaligenaceae bacterium CGII-47. GTDB lineage: Bacteria > Pseudomonadota > Gammaproteobacteria > Burkholderiales > Burkholderiaceae_B > Castellaniella. Next base: position 10,356 of record JAHTBO010000007.1, on the reverse strand, counting down.
AGACACGTGGGCGGAGCCTATATTGGAAATTTTTTCGAGGAAGGTATACTTGTCGGCTATCATTTTAGTGACCCGTCATGCTGCACATTTATAACACCCTTTCACGCGGCAAGGAGCCTCTGCGCACGGCTGACCCTGGCGTAGTTCGTATGTATGTCTGCGGGATGACTGTCTATGATTTTTGTCATTTGGGTCATGCGCGCATGCTGGTGGGCTTTGATGTGGTGCAGCGCTGGCTGCGTGCCAGCGGTTATCAGGTCAACTATGTACGCAATATCACCGATATTGACGACAAGATCATACGTCGCGCCGTACAGAGCAATCGCCGAATGCACGAGGTAACTGAGTTCTTCATCGATGCCATGCATGCTGATGAGCGTGCGCTGGGGGTCGAGCCGCCCAGCATCGAGCCGCGCGCGACGCAATACGTAGGAGAAATGCTCAATATTATTGGTGTGCTAGAGGGTAAGGGGCTCGCGTATCGTACCGACGAAGGCGACGTGAACTTCTCCGTACGTAAGTTCCCGGGCTACGGTAAGCTCTCTGGCAAATCGCTGGACGATTTGCGAGCCGGCGAGCGCGTGGCGGTGGCGAGCACCAAACAAGATCCCCTGGATTTTGTATTGTGGAAGGCAGCGAAGCCCGATGAGCCCGAGGAATCCCGCTGGCCTTCATCCTACGGCTTGGGCCGTCCGGGTTGGCATATTGAATGCTCGGCAATGAGCCGTAGCCTGTTGGGTATGCCCATGGATATTCATGGTGGCGGACCCGATCTTAAGTTTCCGCACCACGAGAACGAAATCGCCCAGAGTGAAGGCGCGTTCGGCGGGACGCTCGCGCGCACTTGGATGCATTGCGGGCCCATGATGGTCGATACTGAAAAAATGTCTAAGTCCTTAGGCAATTTTCGTACGATTCGAGAGACCCTGGCTGTTGGGGATCCGGCAGACGAGTCGGCTGATTATGTTGCCAATCCGCGCGAAGCTGAAATGCTGCGATTTTTTATCGTGCGTAATCACTACCGCAGTATCCAGAATTACGCGCCTGATAATTTGCTGGATGCCCAACATGCACTTGATCGCCTCTACCAGACCTTGCTAAACGTCCCGCCCGCCCAGGTGGCGATTGATTGGACGCACGACAGCGCTGCTGCATTCAAAGTGGCCATGGATGATGATTTCAATACATCGGGCGCGGTAGCCGTGTTGTTCGATCTGGCCAGCCAGGCGAACCGTGAGGGTTCAGACACCGCCAGCGGCTTGATGCGTGCCTTGGGGGGTGTGCTGGGATTATTGCAATGCGACCCCGAGCTATACCTTAAGTCTCCGACGCGGTATCTGGGCAGTGTGCCTAGCGTCGGGTCGCTGAGTCAGGCGCAGATCGATCAGTTTGTGGCCGAGCGTATCCAGGCCAAGGCTGCACGTGATTTTGTGCGTGCCGATCAGATTCGCACTACGCTACGCGAGCAGGGAATAGAGTTGGAAGACAAGGCGGGTGGTGTGACGCAATGGCGTCGGGTATAGGCCATGGATATGCTAAGCACCTCATCAATTTCGCCTGTTCGACCGGATTATTGGAACGAAGCGTGTGAGCACTTGATCAAGCGCGATCGAATCCTGCGTAAGCTGATCCCCGCTTATGGGGACGAATGCATCCAGCCCTGCCACACTCCTTTTGCGACCTTGTCACGGATCATTGTTGGTCAGCAGATTTCGCTGGCTCTGGGCCGTAGTCTATGGATGCGTCTGACGGATGCCTGCGGCGGCGTACCGACAGCACACTGCATGTTGAGTTACGATGAGGACACATTGCGTGAGCTTGGGCTGTCTCGACGCAAGGCGCAGTACATTCTAGAGCTCGCGCGCCACTGCGCGGGGCCGGGCATTGACGCTTCGCGTTGGGCACACATGGAGGATGCGGCCATCGTGGCCGAGCTATGTGCCATACGGGGTGTCGGACGTTGGACGGCCGAGATGTTCCTGATCTTTAATTTGCGCCGCCCAAATATCCTGCCTTTGGATGATGCCGCCTTGCTGCGGGCTATTTCCCATCATTATTTCAGCGGCGAACCGGTGTCGCGATTCGAGGCCCGCGAGGTCGCTCAGGCCTGGGCGCCGTGGCGTACTGTCGCCAGCTGGTACTTATGGCGCAGCATGGATGCTGCCGCCGTAGAATATTGACCCTAATTTCATCCGGAATACGCTGCTCTTATGCGAAACACCTTTCTCGAATTTGAACAACCCTTGGCCGAGCTCGATAACAAGATCGAGGAATTGCGCTACGTCCAGACGGATTCTGCCGTAGATATTTCGGACGAGGTGGCGCGTCTTCAGCAAAAAAGCCAGTCCTTGGCCAAAAGCATCTATGCCAAGCTCACACCCTGGCAGACCGCGTTGGTCGCACGCCACCCCCAACGGCCCTACACGCTGGATTACGTACGTGAGCTGTTTACTGATTTTCACGAGCTGCATGGGGATCGGATGTATGCCGATGATCTATCGATTGTGGGGGGGCTGGCACGCTTTAATGGCACACCGTGCATGGTCATTGGTCACCAAAAGGGGCGCGACACCAAAGAGCGTGCCATGCGTAACTTTGGTATGCCCCTGCCCGAGGGCTATCGCAAGGCCCTGCGCTTGATGCGTCTGGCCGAGAAATTTCAGTTGCCCGTGTTTACCTTCGTCGATACCCCGGGTGCCTATCCGGGTGTGGGTGCCGAAGAGCGCGGGCAGTCTGAGGCGATTGGGCATAATTTATTTGCCATGGCCGGCCTCAAGGTCCCTATCATCGTGACAATTATCGGCGAGGGGGGGTCGGGCGGCGCCCTGGCTATTGCTGTGGGCGACGTGGTGATGATGTTGCAATACGCAACCTACGCCGTGATTTCGCCTGAGGGTTGCGCATCGATTCTATGGCGTAGTTCAGATAAGACCGCCATCGCGGCTGAAGCGCTCGCGATTACTGCGCCGCGCTTAAAGGATTTGGGTTTGATTGATCGGGTCATCAATGAGCCAGTCGGTGGCGCGCACCGCGACCCGGCCACCATGGCACGTCAGTTGCACCGTGCGCTTGCGGATGCGCTGCGTCAGCTATCGGGCTTGAGCACCGAGGAATTACTGCGTCAGCGGCATGCGCGTATCGCTGCCTACGGTCGTTTCCAAGAAGTGCGTAACTGATCGCTGTGGCGTGGCCCTGTGACCCGGAACTGCTACGGATGGTGCGCGAAGCGCTGGCCGCAAGCAATCCCTCTGAGGCGCACAATCGTTCATTTGCCGTGGCGCTTAGTGGTGGCGCCGACTCTGCAATGCTGGCGGTGTATGCAGCACATCTGGCCGAGCATAGCGGCCAGACACTCCATTGTTTTCATATTCATCACGGCTTGCAAGCGCTCGCTGATCCCTGGCAGGCGCATGTTCATCGCCTCGCCGCCATCCTTGGGGTTTCTTGCCATAGCCTGCGCGTCCAGGTGGATCTGGGGCAGGGCGATGGCATGGAGTCCGCTGCTCGCGCTGCCCGCTACGAAGGGCTGGCAAAACTGGCGAAGCAGACTGGTGTGAACCGAGTCTGGCTCGCGCATCATGGCGAGGACCAGGCTGAAACGGTGCTGTTGCGTCTGCTGCGGGGTGCAGGCCCTCTGGGCCTGTCGGCGATGGCGCCCACCTCGATACGTGATGGCATCACCTATACACGTCCTTGGCTCGATATGCCGCGTGCGCGCATCCTGGCTGCTGCGCAGGCCTTTACCCAGGCGACAGGGTGGATGCCGGTGCAGGACCCTACCAATCTCGATCCGGCCTACACACGCGCGGCGCTGCGCCGCCAACTCACGCCCATTCTGAATGAGCGCTGGCGGGGTTGGCAGGGGGTGCTTGCGCGGCATGCCCGTCAGAGCCGCGAGATGATGGGCCTCGTGGCCGAGATCGCAGCTGAGGATTGGCAAAAGCTCGATCCAGCCGCTGATGGCCTAAGCTTTTCTCTCGCGGCCTGGCGCACATTGTCTCATGCTCGTCAGGCGCAGGTGCTGCGCTATTGGCTCTCCGGGCAAGGCTTGCGGGCACCCACGGATGCGCGCCTGAGCGAACTTATGCGTCAGATGCGGGGCCTGCATGCCCTGGGCCATGATCGTCAAATGAAACTCCATCATGAGCGGGCCTGGATCGTTTGCGTGCGCGGACGCATCATGCTGATCCCGAAAAAACAGTAGAATGTTTCGCCCTACTCCTTTTTTCAGCACAAGCCTCATTTAATATCGGTAAAAACATGTCTATCATCGTTCATAAGTACGGTGGCACCTCGATGGGCTCCGTCGAACGTATCCAGAACGTTGCCCGTCGCGTCGCCAAATGGCATGCGGCAGGCCATCAGGTCGTTGTCGTCCCCTCTGCCATGTCTGGCGAGACCAATCGCCTCTTGGCGCTCGCCAAGGAACTCTCTCCTCAGCCAGATCTGCGCGAGCAGGATATGCTTGTTTCGACAGGCGAGCAGGCGAGCAGCGCCTTACTGGCAATGGCCTTGATCAAGCAGGGCACCCCTGCGCGCAGCTATGCCGGTTGGCAGATTCCTGTTCTGACTGACGGTGCACACACCAGAGCCCGGATCCGCTCGATTGACGACGTCCGCATTCGCGCGGATCTCGATTCGGGACGCGTGGTCATCATCACCGGCTTTCAGGGGGTCGACGAGGATGGTAATGTCACGACGCTGGGTCGGGGCGGCTCGGATACCTCGGCGGTCGCTGTGGCGGCAGCCCTGGGCGCTGACGAATGTCTGATTTTTACTGACGTGGATGGGGTCTACACGACTGATCCGCGTGTCGTGCCTGAGGCACGTCGCATGAACGTCATTTCCTTTGAGGAAATGCTGGAAATGGCCTCGCTAGGCTCCAAGGTCCTGCAAATCCGCTCTGTAGAATTTGCCGGCAAATACCACGTGCCCGTGCGTGTGCTGTCCTCGCTGACCGATCCCATGATTCCGGTTGAAATAGAGATGGTTTCGGGTACGCTCATTACTTTTGAGGAAGATAAGAAAATGGAAGCAGCCGTTGTCTCGGGTATCGCCTTTAGCCGCGACGAGGCCAAGGTTACCCTGCGTAATGTGCCCGACACCCCGGGCGTCGCCTATTCGATCCTGGGGCCTGTGGCCGCTGCAAATATCGATGTTGATATGATTTTGCAGAATATTTCCCTGCAGGGCATGACCGACTTTTCTTTTACCGTTAATCGCAACGACTATGTTCGCACCCTGGATCTGCTTAAAAACCAGATTGGTCCTGCCGTGGGCGCGGGTGAAATCGTGTCGGACGACAAGGTTGCCAAGGTCTCCATCGTGGGCATCGGGATGCGTAGTCATGTGGGTGTTGCCAGCCTGATGTTTCGCACCTTGTCCGAGGAAGGTATCAATATTCAGATGATCAGCACGAGCGAGATCAAAACCTCGGTGCTTATCAATGATAAGTACATGGAACTCGCGGTGCGTGCACTGCATAAGGCGTTCGAGCTGGACCAGGCATCGATCCAGCCCGAGGACTAAGTCACAGAAGCGGGTGGTAATCGTGTAGTGTTCACCGAAAAGCTGCCCGTTCCTGTGATAGAATTCTGGTCTTGTCCGGAGACGTGGCCGAGTGGTTGAAGGTACTCCCCTGCTAAGGGAGCATGCGGCTTATACCCGCATCGAGGGTTCGAATCCCTCCGTCTCCGCCAGATTGTGCTAAACCCCTTGAATTGCCAGAATATGCTGGGACTTCAAGGGGTTTATTTTTTGTATGGTACAAAAGCAGGTACAAAAATCGGTACAGATAGCGAAGAAGGGCAGGGATGCGGCCATGGACGAAAATACCATGCCACAGTTCATGTTCAAGAGCCCGCGCGGGACCGGCTATCTATTTCGGCGCGGTGTGCCCACCGATGTTCGCGCGATCATTGGCAAACGAGAATTCAAGCTCACTCTTGGCGGAAACTATCAAACCGCTTGTGAACGTTGCCGTGAGCTCGCTGTCGAGACCGACAAGCAGATAGCGGCGGCCCGTGCCAGCAGCAATGCTCAGCTAGCTCCCAGCGGCGAATTAGCACACGAGATTGCGCAGAGTGCCTTACCACTGATCGAAATTTCCGAGATCAGTCCCGACTTCGTAAGGAGATTGCACGCGACTGTTATCGAGCAAGTGCAGCGTGGGGATCGCGAACAGCGCTATCGTGGCCGTGAAGCGATAAACGTTACTGAGAAGCTAGGGGAGATAGAAAGAGTCCGAAACTGGGCTGTGATGGCGCGTAATGGTGACGATATGGCGGTTAAGGGTTGGTCGGATATGTTATCCGGCACCCTCAAGCGCAGTGGGTATCGACTTGCTGATCAACTACGCGGCTCACAAGAGGAGCGCGTGCTATTAATTGAGTTCGCTTCCGCTTCGCGATGGCCTGGATATGCTGGAAGCTGAGTACTTAGGTAAGCCATCACCTAGTAAATTTTCTGGTATGCCTCTTAAGGGTTCAGCATCACAGCCTGCGCCTTCTCCTGGCGAGATGCAACTGTCTGCGGCTATCAAAGACTACCTTGAACACCTCCCAGCCGAGAAGCGAGCAGCGAACGAGAAACATGGTTTCGTACTCCCGGCTTTCCTTGAAGTTGTTGGAGATATGCGGATAGGGGAACTGCGGCAAACACACGTAAAGGATTTCCTGCTCACGGCTCAGAAGCTCCCGCCGCGCTGGTCCGATATACGCCGGAAAGAGAAGAAAAGCATACGGCAGTTGGCCAATCAACAGTGGGGTGAAACCTTATCTCTCAGTACCTACGAAGGTATCACGCCGTCTTCTGGACGGACGTTACGTAGCAAAAAGCTTACTACGCCTGGACGTTGGCGAAAACTCAGGCAAAGTCAATAAGTGGCCCTTCAACTGTACATAGTTCGAAGATGGTACGGGCGTTAGGCGATGGCCTGGATGCCGTGCTTTTCTACTACGGTCAATAGGCGCAAGGCAGGGCCGCCCGGTTTCTTGACGCCACGCTCCCAATCAGAGACAAGATTCTTGCTGACATTGAGGTAAAGGGCAAAGATGGGCTGCGACAAGTGCTCGCGTTCGCGTAGGGCGCGGATGCTTTCAGGCGCCATGGGCAGCGCTGGCGTCAGGCAGGTTTCGTCGAACTCGCGCATGGTCTGCTTGTTGATGGCGCTGACTTCGTGCAGCGCCTCCATTGTTTCGTGGATGGCCGCGTAGGCTTCACTCCGGTATTTCTTCGTCATGATCGTGTACCTCCGTAAATTGATTTTGGTCGATCAGCTCGGCCAGGTGCGTGTCTGAAAGCCCCAGCACATACCCGGCCGCTTTCTTGAATGCGGCTTCCTCGTTATCGTCAATATTGTCGCGGTCGTTCTTAGAGAACCCATACACGAAGAAAGCGCGTTCTGCCGTGCGGTATAGAATAATGGTGCGAAAACCGCCCGATTTACCCTGCCCAGGACGTGCGACACGTTGCTTGATGACGCCACCACCTAGATCGGCGTCGATCAGACCCCGTTCGGCGCGAGTAATGGCTTCCAAGAGCGCCTTGTTAGTGATGCCCTGTTTTCGGGCAAAACGCTCAAACCAGGCATTCTTGAAAACCTTCATATAGCTGCCTTGGCAAGATTGATATAACACTTAGTATTACATAAAATGTGGCCTATTGCAAGATTTCATTCAACGCGGTACGGGGCTTTCAGCTTGTCAGAGAATTTTTCGGTAGGCAGGGTGGTGTGGTTGCGTTGATCCCATATTTAGTACAAAATTGCGACTAAGCCTGGGTACAAAGGGGTGCTTGGGCGGCTTATTAAGCAATTGTTTTTAAACGGTTTTTATTTTTACGGCCAGTTTCCCTCCGTCTCCGCCAGACTATGCTGAACCCCTTGATATCCCAGAGTATTTTGGAATATCAAGGGGTTTAGTTTTTGTATGGTACAAAAATCGGCTCTACCCTAGTCCAATAATCCCGCAGACTTTTTGATATATCAGTACAGACATCCGCCTTTACGCATATTCGCAGTGGCCCTTAGGCGAACGTCCATGCTCACGCCCCGCATGTTGGCCTTCGCCTAAGGGCCACTGCGTCGTGTTTTGCATGCCGGCTTTGACCGAGTGCGCGGCAAGCCTCGGCCTTCAGGCGGAGGAAGGATAGCGCGGACGGCGTAGCCGTCCTTTTGGTGATCAGTGTGGCGTTTGCTGTCGTTCGATGTACTGGTGGATGATCTCGATGGGCGCACCACCGCAACTACCAGCAAAGTAGGAAGGTGACCACAGGGCACCCGCCCATAGTTTCTTGCTGATGCTTGGGTAGTTCTTCTTTCGGATCATGCGACTGGACACACCCTTCAAGCCTTCAAGTACGAACTTCGGCCCGATGGCCAGCAGCAGCGCCAGATGCGCCGCTTCGCGGGTTCCTGCCGTTTTGTATTCAACAAGGCGCTGGCGTTGCAGAAGGCGCGTTACGAGCAAGGTGAGAAAAAGCTCGGCTATGCCGGGTTGTGCAAGGAACTCACCGCGTGGCGCAATGGGCCTGAAACGCCAGTCCGATAGCTTTCGTTATCCCGACCCCAAGCAAATCAAGCTCGATCAGGGCAATGCTCGAATCTTCCTGCCCAAACTCGGCTGGCTACGCTATCGCAATAGCCGAGAAGTGCTCGGCACGGTGAAAAACGTCACAGTGAGCCTATCAGGCGGTAAGTGGTTCGTTTCGATCCAGACTGCGCGCGAGGTCGATCAACCCCTACCGCAGTCCACGACGGCGGCGGGCACAACCGAAGTGCCCGGCAGAAACGTTCGGGCCAAGTCCGGCCTGAACAAAGCCATCCTCGATCAAGGCTGGTTCGAGTTTCGTCGCCAACTGGACTATAAGCTGGCGTGGAACGGGGGCTATCTTATTGCGGTGCCGCCACAGGACACCAGCCGCACCTGTCCGGCTTGCGCTTATGCGTCAAAGGACAACCGCCAGACACAAGCGCAGTTCGCCTGTGAAGTGAGTGGTGCAGCAAGGCCGCCAGCAGCAGGAACTCGCCGAGGTGAGTCAGTCCATCCGGGCTGAACACGGTAGGAATCCCCTCACTTTTGAGAGGGGAGGATGTCAACGCGATGGTCAGAGCAAGTGCGAAGTAGCCCAGATACATCGGCGCAGATTGAGCCGCCAGGTTTTGTCGAATTCGCGCATGGTCTGCTTGTCTTGGCAAGAAACGTCTAACACTTGGCATTACATAAAGCAAAATTCAATGCAAGATAGCAGGTGGCCCGTGCAGGTAACGCGCGGCTTTCACACCACCTATGGTATTTTTTATTATCGCTATGCGATGGACGCAGGATCAACCGGCTATAAAACTAGGGCTGGGTGTGGCCCTGCCGTTTTTCGTGGCTGACCTGGCAGGTGTAGCAGCGTTTAGCAGTCGGATACGCATCCAGACGTTTGAACCGGATAGCATCCTCGCAGTCGATACACAAACCGTATCGCCCAGTTTCGATGCGCTGTTTTGCAGCGACGATATCACGCACTTCCTCTACATCGCGGACGACCTCAGCCTGAGTGATGTCGCGCATGACCGAGGCTGCCGCAACATCGCCGGAATCCCCGGCCCCGCCGATAAGATCGACTTGGTGTTCATGTTTGGAGCGCGCGAGCACTTGCCGGATTTCATCAAGCAAAAGGTTCTTGCGTACATCGATACGCTGCGAGAAATTTTCGATTTGTTCTTTGGTAAGCATGTTTTCAGGGGTAGTCATAGTTTTGCTCATGGCATCATGGATAATAAGTTAAGGACAGGCTTGTGAGGACATTAGACTGGCAACACCAACCTTATCACGTAGATTATGAGCAGGTCATTATTATGTATGGACGTTGGCGCTGATAGTGACCGAGCTGTAACGAGATACCTGATTGCGGCGTGGAGTGTAAGCAAATTTTGAACAGCTATCCATATGTTGGGATACTATACCGATGACTGATGATATAAAACTCTAAAACATGCTAATTGATACGGATGCCTCCACGCGCAAACGCTTTTTAGTGCAATGGGCTCTGTTGGCTTTGGGCTTGCTTGGCTTGGGTGCGATGATGGGGACGAATATGCTCGTTGAGCATCGTTATACGTAGTCGGCCCTGAAATATACATAACCAATTGATTTCATGAGATAATATAGGCATTTAAATCTTATGAATCTCCCAATATAGCCCCTGTGGGCAGCATTATCTGGGAGAAACACCAAGCCGCCCATGAGCCAAATCGACGATTTCTTTCGCAGCCGCCTCGATCAAATGATTGATCTTAAAAAGCCACTGGCCATACTCACCACGCATATTCCATGGCAGGAGCTTGAGGCGGCAGTCGCCCATCGATTT
>JAHTBO010000006.1 GCA_019166125.1 Alcaligenaceae bacterium CGII-47 | reverse complement strand
AAATCGATGGGCGACTGCCGCCTCAAGCTCCTGCCATGGAATATGCGTGGTGAGTATGGCCAGTGGCTTTTTAAGATCAATCATTTGATCGAGGCGGCTGCGAAAGAAATCGTCGATTTGGCTCATGGGCGGCTTGGTGTTTCTCCCAGATAATGCTGCCCACAGGGGCTATATTGGGAGATTCATAAGATTTAAATGCCTATATTATCTCATGAAATCAATTGGTTATGTATATTTCAGGGCCGACTGCTTAGTGCTGAGCTTGCTCCGTCTTCCATAGCTCCCGAAGGTGCAGTGGGTGGTAGTTTTCGTGCACTTTTCCTCACGAGTGTAGGCAGGAGGCGCATAGAACGGATGTATAGAACGGACGACGGTACCTTAGGGGAGTGAGGTCGGCAACCACATGCTTCATACGTCCGCGTCGCCAGCGAGCGACGGCCGAAGAAGCGGAGGGATGATAAGAGCATTCCCAGGTACATCGCGTCGAATGGATTCTTATCGCGACCCACATTGGCTTTAATTCTAAGACCTAGTCCGCAATCGGCCAGAAACGGACGTTCACATTCGCAATCAGATGAACATTGGATTGGTCCCCAGCAGAGCGGTCCTCTTTACTCACACAGAATAAATAATAAGCTGTGAGCTGAGCCGGGGTTGGCCATTGCGCAGACTACGCCAACCGTGCCCGTGTCCACTCTGGACGACCTTGCATCGCTTCGTCCACATACCGGATGAAGTCGCGATATGAGTTCCTCACATCCTCTAGACTGACCGTTGGATCATTTCGATTCTTAAACGTCCATTCGATCAGTTTCTCAAGATTTCTAGTGGTTATAGATTCGTTCTCGACGAAAAAAGGCGAATACATATAGTCTCTTCCAGGGCACAAAATACCGCAAGAAAGTTCGCCAACCCATTTGGACCATGTGACAGAGCCCAATTTTTTGAACCGTGATGTTACGGGAAGCGCCAACCTTAGCCCCGGCGTAAGATTTGCCAAAAGCAGGTCTACCAATGACGCTGCATCCCATGCATCCTTACTTGTCGATATCCCAACAATCACCCCCTTTTTCGTAACGGATTTAATATATCCCTTCAATCCTTGATGAACAATCGCTTGAAAGAAAATGGATATCGAATCGTGCGTACACGAACGATATGATCCGTCAAAGAATACGTATCGCGGACTATAATCGCCAAAAGCTTGGTATAAGTCCATTCCGCCTTTAATCATAGACCTCATAGTTGGGGACTGAGGCTTGTCTTGTTCGGCAGCGAAAATTAGCCGTCGTCGGCCGTAGTCGCCGACGGTCTCCCACATCATTTCTAAGTAATCATCAGAGCACGGCTTTGCTAAGGCCAGCAACGTTGCTGATAGCATGGCTTTCTCCGCACTTTCCTCACACTTGGCAAGCAAATTTTTTGCAGTGGAAACTATCGACGGAACCAGTTTATCGACGACGCTTGAGGCCCGAAGTTCATTTCTATTTATTTTTAGTAGTGAACGTGCCTGGCCGAAAATATTCACATGGACTTCGCAAGGGAAATATTCCATTCTCTCCTGGTACCCCACCCTCTGTCCTTTAAAATAGAGACGCAAGCCATCGCTCGGAGATTTAAAATTGAATGCGACCGCAACGCTCACGTCGGGGTGATACTCCCAATCCAATTCCGAGTAAATTCGAGGTTGAGGAATTCCATTGATGGCAACAGGTATGGGCGCATTGTCCAGAATGCCTTCGAAATACAACGGCTGCTTGCCGATTATCGGGTCAAAGAATTCATAAGCTCCCCTTTGAATGCCGAACTCACGTTCTTTCTCCAACGGAATATTGAGCTCAAGTATCGTCCCGCATGGCTTCGCCACCGCGCACGACTTTTGCCGCTGGACGTAAATCGAACCCTCTTCAGGCCCGACTGGGTTCGACATACGGATAAGCAATTGCTCGCCGCTTATCACGCTTTTCGTAACATATAAAATTTCATCTGTTAACGTGAACCCGCTTTGCAAGCCAATACCAAAAGCGCCAGACGGTCGCATCCATGTAGGCATGCGTTCGAAGACTGCATTCTTCCAGCTTCCTCGAGACGATCTGCCAATCTTAGACATCCCTTTAAGATCGTCCCGGCTGATACCAACACCATTATCCCGAATCTTAATTGTCACCGCACTCGGAACTGATGTGCTCTCGGAGATGGGTCTGGTTATTGTTATTTCAATCGGATATTCATTCAGGATTTTAATGACTTTTTGGTCGTACGGGCTATCCTGCCGCCGGATTGTCATTTCGTCTGGCAAGTCATCTACTTCGCCTTCGCCGTGCCTGAGCCACGCGTATAAAAGGGTCGCGTCGATTGCGTTTTGCAAAAGCTCCCGTAGCACATCGCGATGCGAGGTGTACAGTCCCGCGCCTTGAAGTAACTCCATCACCCTTGGATGATCCAATTCAAATTGCGGACGGCTGGCATTATCAATAAGCTCGTAGCCTTTAAGCTCTGTTGTGATTTTACCGATTGTCGGCAGTAAGCCAAAACGATTATCAGGGGAAATATCAGCCCAATGAGCCATCTGCCACGCTATTTCTTTCCTCAGATAATCGAACCACTTCTCAGATTCTACATAGCCATCGTACGTTGAACAAACCGCATGGGCCTCGATCCGCTCCGCATCAATCCGAAGATGTCGTATCGCTAGGTGCTTATCGATATGTGCATGGGTAGATGCCGGCAGCTGTCCTGCGACTTCAAGCATCACTGGGCAAAATCTATTATCGTCGAGATCAAGCAAGTCGCCGAGACGTAACATGCAGGCGACAAAGCGAGGATGAATCTTGTCCTTGCCCAGTCCAGAAGCGACAGCGGGCAATTGCATTAGCTCCGCATGGCCTTTGCCATGCATCGCGCATATGTCACCGAGCAAATAAAATAGCCTTTGGGGTATTAGTTCGTTCCGGGGAGAGTTGAGTCCGATTGTGGTGACGGGTTGACTGACAATACGAGCGGCCCGATCAGCATGTTTCTGGCGGTAATATTCGGCGAGTATTTGACTGATGCTTGTGATTTTCTCAAGAGGATTACCATTCTTCGCAATCGCCTCGATAGGATCGGCAATGTCGCCTAATAGCTCGTTGAGCGAGTATTTTTCATTCGTCCGTTTTTGTTGGGAAGCCACGAATGTTCGGAAATCGTCGCTTTTCCAATCCAACTCCTTTTCCTGTTGGGTTACAACCATGCCGATGTCATGGAGGTATGCAGCTTCTAGTAAAAGCCAGACATCGCTACCGCTCAGCTGGGAAATTCGCGATGCCCCTAGGATTCTTTCGATGTTGACAAGAATTTGTGTTGAGTGCGATTCATCATGGCGACTGTAATGAGGAAAGAGATTTCCCACGTTTTGCAGCGCTTTACCTATTAATATTTTGTCGAACCGCCACTGTGCCACTAGTGGCCCGACAGCGAGATCTTTTACGCAACACTCATCTAATCGTTGCTCAAGTAACGTGGCCAATGTGTGCCTCCTTTGCTGAATGACCATAGGCTACCAGACGGGCTACTTTTTTAATATTTGGGATGTTGCCTTTCTCCCATCGTCGAGCGTCATGGATGAGCCGTCCATTTAATCCCTGACTTGTCATCGCAGTAGCATTATGGCGACAGTCCGCTTCGGGTCGAAAACAGGCGTTCAGCCATGTAGCTTATCCAGTTTTCCCACCAAGTCCTCAGCCCGCAAATGGGTGTATCGTTTCAGCATCTGCATAGATTTATGTCCACTGATGGCCGCCACCTCCTGGTCTGACAACCCGGCCTCTACCAGCCGGCTAACCGCCTCATGCCGCAGATCATGAAACCGAAAATCCGTCAGCCCAGCCGCCTTCTTGGCGTCAGTCCATGCCTTATCGAACAGGTAAGGCCGACGCTGACCGTCCCTGCCTGGCTCACCAAAAAACACCAAGTCAGTCTCGGGCGGCCGTAACGGATTATCAAGCGCTGCCCGAAACCCAATCGTTGCTGCTTTCGTCAGCGGCACAGTACGCGGCGATGAATTCTTGGTATGTTCCAGCCTCACGACACGCTTGTGCATATCAATCTGGCCAACCCGCACTCCAGCAATCTCCGACAGTCGCATTCCCGTCTCCAGGGCAATTCGCACTATCCAGCTAAACATTGGGTTCGAATAGGCATCCACGGCAGCCAGCAGCCGCTTGTTCTCTGTAGGCGTCAGTCGCCGGTTCCGTCCAGCACCTGGAGCAGGGCGGCGAATATTAGCCACGGGATTGAACGGCAGCCCAATACCCCATTCCTTGATAGCGACGGTAAACAGATGGCCCAGCAACGCCAGTTCCAGACGCACAGTATTGTTGCTACGCGGAACGCGTTTGCCGTTCTCATCCTCATCGCCAGCCAGACGAGCGTCTCGGTACTGAGCAACAATGTCAGCGCTAAGCGCAGCCAGCGAATATTTACCCAAATGCTTAATTAGCGCCTGGGCTTTCTTATGTTCGCCGATTTGTGTGGATTCGCGCTTGGTCGGGGTAACTTCTCGCAGATACCGCTTCAACGCCGCCTCAACGGTCATCCGTTCCGCCGGCGCACGATGTATGTACATTCCGCGTACCATTTCATCTTCAGTACGGCGCGCCCAGTCTTCGGCGTCTCTTTTAGTGCGGAAAGTTTTGGCGGTAGCGGGCCAGCCAGTTTTGCGGATTAGTGCCTTCCAGGTGCCGGAAGGAGTCTTGACGATAGTGGCCATTCGGGCTCCGGATGATGCTCAACGCTTCACCACTGTACCGAAACTGTACCTAACTCGCAATCTTGGAAAATCCCCCAGTCTTGGGGTAGAGGTCTGAATCCAGATAAACGCTTGTAAACACTGCGTATTTTAAGCTGGTGCCCGGGGCCGGAATCGAACCGGCACGCCTTGCGGCGGGGGATTTTGAGTCCCCTGCGTCTACCAATTTCACCACCCGGGCAGGGTGCGCCGCAGCCAAAACACTACAGCGGAAAAGAGCGACATTATAGGCGGAAAAGCCCCCTCTTGCATCCACATTGCTATGCAGGCATCCGCTTTGCCATGAACCGCGTCGAATACCACCAGCTTTCCACCCCGCTCAGCCGCCCTGGCGGCGACTTTGCTGGTGGATGACGCCCAGACTCGCGAGCACCACCAGGCCGATTCCCAGCACTTGCAAGAAGGTCATGCGCTGACTCAAAATCAACCAACCTGTCAGCGCGCCTGCGGCGGGTTCCAGGCTCATCAGTATGCCGAATGCTGAGGCCGGTAAACGGCGTAGTGCATTGATTTCAAGAATATAGGGGGCCAGCGGCACGAGCAACGCGAGACCGGCGGTATACCCGAGTTGCAGCGGCGGGATTCGGCCCCCGGTCTCGATCAGCCCCAGCGGCAGAGTCAATAATGCCGCAACGATAAGCGAAGTTGCCAGCCCCTCCAACCCGCGAAAAGCGGTGCCCACACGTTTCATCATGACGATGTAGGTAGCCCACCCGGTAGCAGCCAGCAAGGCGAATGCGATGCCGTACAGGCTGATCGAACCGGTCTGCGCTATATTCCCAGACAGCAGCAGGCCGATCCCTGCCGCAGCAAGCAACGGCCAGGCCAATGCCCAGACACGGCGGGCGCCCCAGGCGGCGACCATCAGTGGGCCGCAGAATTCGATTGCCACGGTCAGATACTGCGGTAGGGTTTGAAGCGCAACAAAAAACGCCATCGTCATGACCGCCATCCCAGCCCCCAGAAGAAGCGCTGCGCGATACTGGTCGCGGCTGTATCGATGGATGGGCGGCCGCACAAACAAGGCCAGCACCAGTGCCGCCCAGCATAGACGCAAGCTTGATGTGCTCAGCACCCCAAACTCCTGGATGACGGGCAAAGACAATGACACGCCGGTCTGTACACTCATGATCGCGACGAGCGTCATAAGCAGTGCGAGCCACACGGATCGTCGTTGGGCAATAGGTGAACGGGTCAAGGATCCTCCGCACAGCGTCACGCGGGTACACTGGCTACTGATTTTTTAAGACAAGCCAGAATTCTGCCACTAAATCGCATCACCTGGCGCATGGACCGTATAGATATCATGATCCCATTTTCCATTCTTGACCTCGCCCCCATTATCGAAGGCGGTACCGCTGCCCAGTCTTTTGCCCATACGCTGGATATTGCCCAGCATGGCGAACGCTGGGGGTACCAGCGCTACTGGATGGCAGAACACCACGGTATGCCCGGCATTGCCAGCGCAGCAACCGCCGTACTGATTGCACATGTGGCCGGTGGCACCTCGACCATTCGCGTGGGTGCGGGGGGTATTATGCTGCCCAACCACTCGCCTTTGGTGATTGCCGAGCAGTTCGGCACACTAGAGTCGCTGTTTCCAGGGCGTATTGAGCTGGGCTTGGGCCGTGCCCCCGGCTCTGACCAGGTCACCGCGCGTGCCTTGCGGCGCAACCTGGCGACTGACCCGAACGAGTTCCCACGCGATGTTCTAGAGCTCATGCGCTACTTCGCAGATGAGGCCCCGATTCAGGCGGTACCCGGGGCGGGCCTGAATGTCCCGATCTGGATCCTGGGCTCTAGCCTGTTTGGTGCGCAGCTCGCCGCCATGCTGGGTCGCCCCTATGCCTTTGCATCGCACTTTGCCCCAGCCCAGATGATGCAGGCCATCGAACTATATCGTGCAACCTTCAAGCCCTCCGAGCACCTGGCCCGTCCGTATGTGATGCTGGGCTTTAATGTCTTTGCAGCGGATACGGACGATGAGGCGCAATTCCTCGCTACCTCCTGGCAGCAATCATTTGTGAATCTACGTAGCGGCCGCCCTACCCGCCTGCCGCCTCCCGTTAAGGGCTATATCGACTCGCTGGGGTCCCAGGCAACACATCTGCTCGATCATGTGTTGTCCTGCTCGGCTATCGGTGCTCCCGACACGGTTGCGGCCCAACTCCAGGCCTTCATTGCCCAAACGCGTGCGGATGAACTGATGATCACATCCAATATGTACGATCATGCCGCCCGCCTGCGTTCGTACGAAATCACGGCCAAGGTGCGCGAGCAGATTTGAAAAGGACCCTCCTGACACAAACTACGTCGTCATCACAGGTATTCACCCCTATCCGATAAAAATACCTTATCGTTAACGATGTTTACGGCTCTTATTCCAAGCCGCACAAACCGATACACCAGGACGAACCATGACCACAGCCAGACTCGATTATTTCAAAGCCGCGCCGGAACTTATGCAAGCCATGCTGGGCATGGAAAATGCCTGCAAGGCCTCGGGGCTTGACCATCGCCTGTACGAACTGGTCAAGACCCGTGCTTCCCAGATCAATGGCTGCGCCTACTGCCTGCATATGCACACGACCGATGCGCGCAAGGCGGGCGAATCCGAGATGCGTCTGTACCTGCTGAACGCCTGGCGCGAATCCAGCCTCTATACACCCAGCGAACGCGCGGCGCTGGCCTGGACAGAATCGCTGACGCTTGTCTCACAGACCGGTGCGCCAGACGCAGACTTTGAGGCACTAAAGGAACATTTTTCCGAGCATGACATCGTCGCACTGACGCTGCTGATCACGACCATCAACGCATGGAACCGTCTGGCGATAGGTTTTCGTTCACAACACCCGACCGCCTGAAGCCACGGGCGCGATCTCGGCGATACCGTTGGACAGAATCGGCGAGCCCGCCTCATCAACAATCTGAAAAGAAATACATTCCGCGTTTGATGTATCCGTTGGCATGACCTTGTACCGTAGATAAAGGCTTGCACCCACCAGCGCCTTGCCCGTCATGCGCGCCCCAAGCCGCAGCAGCCGAGCCGGGTCGCCTTGGCCAAAATGGCGAATGATCTGCAGTCCTGCCGCACCCCAGGTACATGTACCATGCAATAAGGTGTCATTAAGCCCCGCCTGGCGTGCAGCGCTGCGCTCGGTGTGAATGGGGTTCCAGATGGCTGCGGCTTCCGTATATAGGTGCGGCAGCGCTCTGGTGACCACCAGCACGGGCTTGGTTATCATCGAAAATCCTGCCGTACTTTCATCAACAGCTAACGCTGGCGGTTCAGCGATTGAAGCATGTTCCGGCCCATCGGTCTGATCACCTAAAAATATCCCGCAGAACCAGCTCTGGGCAATCAGGGTGCCAGTATCGCGCAGGGTCGTGTCCAGCCTAACGGCGACATAAACACCAATACGCGTCTGTCGCAAGGCACAGACCGTGCCCTGCGTGCGAGCACTTTGCCCTGGTCTGATCGGCTGGAACACGCGTGAATCCTGCTGCACGTGGATGCAACGCCACATGCAGGCATCGTCAGCACCCAGCAACGCGCGATAAGGTTCGCCGTTCATGACTTGCCACTCTGGCGAGACAATAAAAGTCGGTAGACCGATGATTCCGCCCGGATGCATGTCATTCAGATAGACGTCCTCCGTCGCGCCTAGCGCCGCTGCGTAGCTCATGAGGCGCCGTGTGGTGAATTCAACCTCCACGGCAGGCAGTTCGACGCCCACTGCGTGCGCAGGTAGTAGAGTAGACATATTGTCTATCTCCTCACAATATAGTTAATGGCCTCACGGTCCCCACGACCCTCGGGATATTGGGTACGGAGAATGTTTTTACGAATCTTGCCGGTCTCGGTTCGGGGCAGCGGGCTCGCGCTGAAATCCACATAGCGTGGCAGGCAGAAATGCGGTAAGCGGGGCTGGAGGAAATCCAGCAGTTCGCTCAGGGACAGGGACATCCCAGGCTGCACCACGACAATCGCCTGCACCTCCTGTTCGCCCTCCTGGGCCGATACCCCGATCACCGCCGCCTCAACCACTGCAGGATGCAGCTGAATCTGCGATTCGACCTCATGCGAGGAAATATTTTCGCCCCGGCGTCGGATACAGTCCTTAAGGCGATCAACAAAGAAAAACGCCCCCGACTCATCCTGAATACAGAGGTCCCCCGTGTGGAACCACAGATTGCGCCATGCCGACACCGTTGCATCGCTCTGATTGAAATAGCCGGGACTGATCGTCCAAGGCTGCTCATCACGCACGAGCAACTCGCCGGGTGTACCTCTGGCCACCTCCTGGTCATATTCATCGACGATCTTGGCGGAAACGCCCTCACGCACTCGACCACAGCTCCCGTCTGGCTCGACGGAAAACCCGCCGGTATCCAGGGGCACGCTCAGCTCGGTCATATTGAACCAACTCATGACCGCGACGCCAAAACGCTGGCAAAACGCCTTGGAATCCTTCAGGACGGGCACCATCAGGACCTTACGTAAGGAGTGTTCACGATCATCAGCAAGCGGGGGTGCCGCATTCAAAAAGGTGGCGACTGAACCGAGCATCATGGTGCTCGTGACGCCGTACTGGCGCACTTCCGACCAAAAGGCACGGGCCGAAAAGCGCGGACGTACGACCAGGCTTGCACCCGCCAATAGGGTCGCGCCCAGGCAATGGGGCAAACCCACATGGCACATGGGATTGGTCATGTAGAACACATCGTCGCAGGTCAGGTAGGGGGACACGCTCTGGGCCGTACACCAAGCCTGCATATGGGTATAGAGCACCCCTTTGGATGGGCCGGTGGTGCCTGAGGTATAGAAAATAGACATGCACTCCGATGCATGAGGATAAGGCAGATCGGTATCGGCCTGGGCGCTCCCCGAGCCTTCTAGCGCGCTCGGGCCGCTCTCGTCCTCCAGGCGAATCGCACCGGGAGCCACCTCACCGGAACGATCGCCGCCGCTCTGGAAAATCATGGAGAACGCTGGAATTTGGTCTGCCAGTTCGGCAATGCGTGGCCAATGTGCGGAATCGGTAATCAGCACCTCTGCGTTCACGTCGTTAATCTGATGCGCCAGAATCGGGCCATGATAGGCCTGATTCAGTGGTACTGATACCGCACCGATACGGGATAGTGCCAACCAGATCAGTGCATAATCCAAGCCATTTTCCATCCACAGGATTGCGCGCGTCCCGGGCTGGACACCGTACTGATGCAGGCGATGAGCCAGGCGTTGGACCTGCGCATGCGCCTGGGCGAAGCTTAGTGTCCGAGCGCCCTCTCTGAGGAATATCTGCTCGGGCGTGCGCTGCGCAAGCTGGGCAAGGTGTCGACAATATAGATATTGATGAGACATATCAGGTTTCACATTCATAGGATCTGCGCAGCCGGGCTGCGCCACGCGAACGAACCGGCACGTCAGGAGCGATGGAAGAAGGCATCAAGCGCCTGCTTGTGTGCATCAGTGGATTGGCAGGTCACGTATTGCTCAAGGTCCATATAGCTGACCGCATGATTAAGCGCATTCGCCGCAACATTAATGGCCTGCTTGGTCATGCGCAGGGGCGCGGGCGACACGGCCAACAAACGCTCGGCCAGGCGCTGCGCCTCATCCAGAGCACTCCCGGGGTCGGTCACAAGGTCAATCAACCCCCACTGCTCTGCCGTGGCCGCGTCGATATTGTCGGCAAGCATGACAAGTTTGCGTGTGCGCGCCGGGCCAATCAATGTGACCAAGCGCGGCAGACTCTGCCAGCTCATGTTCATGCCGTTAAGCAGTTCAGGCGCGCCAAATGTAGACGCTGATGAGGCAAGCCGGAAATCGCAGGCCAGCGAAAAAGCGAGACCGCCACCCAAACAATAGCCTTCAATTGCGCATACCGTGACGGCGTCCAGGTTCTCCCATGTTGCGCAGGCTCGCGCCCCAATAGCATGAATCGCCAGGCGGTCCTCTGTTGAAAGCCCTTCGTAATCCCGAACTTCGGGCTGCTTCAGATTCATCCCAGCTGAAAAATCTGAATCCCCTCCCGCAACGACGACAACGCGGATGTCCCGATCGCCTTGCACCGCATTGGCCGCCGCCCATAGCTCGTGCAGCATGGCATAAGACATCAGGTTATAGCGGCCCGCGCCTTGTAGCTTAAGCAAGGCCATATGGGGTTGCGGTTGCGTCATAACGATATGCGGCATGATCAGATTCCTATGACTTCAAATAACACGTTAAATCGTGTATTCATTCTTCAATACACGCATTGCGAAGCCTTCCAGATATTCAAACAAGTCCTGGACTGCCTGATCAGCGCTGGCCTCGTCCCCAGCTGCCACCGCCTCCATCACCTTTAGGTGACAATTGATGGCTTTCTGCGCCTCATTCTGGCTCCATCGGCTTCTGTGGTAATACCAGAATCGACGAGAATGCGCGTGCATGGGCGCAATGACGCCGCTGATAAAGGGGTTGCCTGTCGCTTCGACAATCAAATCCTTATAGGCCTTATCCGCATAAACGAACACTGCTTGATCCGGCGCCATGATGCCAGCCCGCAGCTCGATGACGAGTTCCTGCATGCGTTGGCTTTGCTTTTCGGTGCGCCGCTTGGCCGCTCGAACGGCAGCAAAACGCTCGATCTGGTGCCGTAAGTCCAGCAGGTGCAGATATTGCTTGATCTCGATATTGGTGACAAAGGCGCCCTTGCGCGGCAAAATTTGAATCAACTTATCGTCAGCCAGTCGACGCAATGCTTCGCGAATGGGCGTACGGCTGATTTCGAGTTCTTTGCTAAGCTGCTGCTCGGAGAGCAAATAGTTGGGCGGGTACTTGATCTGCACAATGCGCGCTTCGATGACATGATAAGCGTGATCGGCGGCATTTCCAGCATCCAATGCCGTGCTGGAAGTCGTAGACTGATCAGCCACGAGCGCCGCTTGCTGTTCTTGTGATGCAGATGCTGTCATATCAATAATGTCCCGAATTAGAAAAGCTTCAATCGAAATACGTACGATATGAATTATTGCCCAACATCACGATTTGCAGTCGCCACCCACGACGCGACGGCGCGGCGATCGACTTTGCCCGTTGCATTGCGCGGCAGGCTATCAAGGTAGCTAATGTATTTGGGGACCTTATATCCTGCGATATGCTGACGACAATATTCCAAAACTTCCTCGGAACGCAGACCACCCGACACCATCGGCACGATGGCTGCATGACCCACTTCGCCCCATTTGTCGTCTGGCTCGGCAATCACCACCACTTCTTTGATCCCCGGGATTTTTTCGATCATGCGTTCGACCTCTGCCGGATAGACATTCTCGCCACCCGAGATATACATATTCTTGCAACGATCCACAACATAGTAGTAGCCATCCTGATCCTGGCGCACCATATCCCCGGTTCGAAGCCAGCCATCCACAAAAACCTTGTGCGTCTCCTCAGGTCGGTTCCAATAGCCCTTGGTAATGGATGGACCACGTACCCATAACTCGCCAATCTCGCCTTGCACGACAGGCTCACCGTGCTCATCAGCCACTCGAACCTCTATTTGGGCGACAGGCAAGCCAGCCGAACCCAATTTATCGAAAGCACGCTCGGTGCTCAGGATGGTGACGGTGGGGCCGGTCTCGGTCATGCCAAATGTCTGTTGCATTGCCGCCCCCTTGTCCGCATACGCTTGCAATAGCGGAATGGGCATCGGTGCGCCACCCACCCCCATGCTGCGAATCGCGGACAGGTCGGCCGTGGCAAAGGCGGGCAATTGTTGCATGAACTGATAATTAGCCGGAACGCCAAAAACGTGTGTGCTGTGCGTCAATAAATCCAGGGCGCGCGCCGGGTCGAAGCGTCGCATAATCGTTACACAGCCCCCTGCCAGCAGGCACGGGTTAGCGGCGAGATTCAAACCACTGGTATGGAACATGGGCAGAAACGTCAAGCCGTGGCTATCTGAGGCAACGCCAGTCTCGAACCCATAGTTGATGGCATGGAACAGCACCATCCGATACGAAATCATGACCCCCTTAGGTAGACCGGTCGTGCCTGATGTATAGATCAGCGACCAGGTGTCTCCTTGGAGGTTTTCATGGGGGGCCAACACCCGCTGGCCCTGGGCAATGGCGGCTTCGTATTCGCAATCCTCACCGCGCTCGTGCATCAGCATGATCTGCAACCCAAGCTGTTGCGCAACTTGGGCGGCAGTCTCTGAGAACTCGGTGTCATAGAGCAATATTTTTGCGCCACAGTCCCGCAGGATATCCTTTAACTCGTCCAAAGCGAGGCGCACATTCAAGGGAACAAAGATCGCGCCCAGTCGCTGACAGGCGAACTGCACTTCTAAAATGTTCGTAGAGTTATGCGCAAGCGTCACGACACTGTCACCGGCGACCAGGCCATAACGAGCACTCAGCGCACCGGCGAGCGCGTCTATGCGCCGATCAAGGTCCGCATAGGTGAACGTCCGTGATGAATAATCATCGACGAGGGCGGCTTTCTCTGGATGGCTGCGAGCATGCGAAGCAATCCAGTCATATATCCTGATATCTGACATAATGAGTTTTGATGTGCGTGTTGCTCGGAAGGGATCCGAGACAGGCGCTTGACCTATCCCGAATCCTGATTAACTGAGCTGAGGTTTATTTCTTTTCGCCAGAAAGGACGCCTTGACGCGCACTATCCGGGACGACGATATCAGCACCCTTTGCGACCGCAACCAGGTCATAGATGTCGCCTGGCTCGGTGCCAGCCGACGGTGCCTTGGTCTTGTAAACAAAGAAGTCCTGCACCCATTGATGGTCCGAAGCACGGATGACTGCCGGAGTTGTCTTGAGCGAATCCTCGATCGTGTAGCCTTCGAGTGCCGCAACAATCTTGTCGCTATCAACGCTACCGGCACGGGTGATCGCCCGCAAGGTTTCACGCACGCCCAGATAAGCGTTCACCACATTGGTTGTCGGCACCGGATATTGGGCATCCGGGTACTTTTCCTGATAACGCTTTTTGAATGCCTGAGCTGCTTCATTGGGCACGTTGTAATGCCATTCGACACCACCCAAAGCGATCAAGGTGTTCTTTTCCGCACCAATTGCCCAACTGTCTTCGAAGTCGAGCAATGGAATCACAACCTTGGTTTCTTTATAGAGGTTGAATTCCCAGATCTGCTGTAGAAGCGCTGTCGAATCAACACCGGCGACGTTGACAACCAACATTTCAGGCTTGGCATTACGTATGGCAATGATCTGTGAACTGAAATCACGCGTGTTCAACGGAATCTTGATTTCGCCTAAATCCTTGACGTCGGGAAACTTGGCCAACACACGGCGTTGTTCAGAGGTCTGCGTATGACCAAACGAGTAGTCATGGGTCAGGAAAAACACGCTTTTGGCTATTTTTGCCATCTCGGGCACGATCGCATTGGCGATCATGCTGCTGGGAGGGGGAACCAGAAATGAATAATGATTCGCCTTCGAGGTCACAAGTTCCTCTGAGTTCGGATCGAGGGCCAGGTTGACGACCTTATTGCGTTGAGCAAATTCGAACATGGCGGAACTGACTGCGCTGCCCCCGCCATTGACAAAGAACGCAGGCTTGCTGGACTCCATAAGCTGCGTGGCTTTACGAACGGCCTGTGCAGGGGCGCCTGCATCCTCATAGAGGACCTCGACCTTGCGACCGAGAATACCGCCGGCCGCATTGACCTCCTCGACCGCCATATCAATACCCATGCGCTCAGTGATACCCAAAAATCCGTAATTGCCGGATAAGGGCAGCAAGGCACCAATCTTTAGCGTATCGGATGTTTGGGCCTGAACGCCCACCGAGACCAGCATGCTGCTAACGACGGCAAGCTGTCCCAATAATTTAAGATGTTTCATGTCTACCTCTTTTGGTGATGATGAAATAGCTCTCGAGGAGCCGGTGCTACATACAAAATCTCAACCGACATTGATCCACACGGTTTTGAGTTGCGTATATTTATCGAATGCATGGTGTGACCGGTCTCGACCAAAACCAGTCTGCTTGACGCCACCAAAGGGAATCGTCATATCGCCCGCATCGTAGGTGTTGACCCAGACCACCCCGGCACGGAGTCGGCGCGATAACCGATGCGCGCGCGACAGATCACTTGTCCAAAGGCCTGCCGCCAGTCCATACATCGAGTCATTGGCAATGCGCACTGCGTCCGCTTCGTCATCAAAGGGGATGATTGCCAGCACGGGGCCGAATACCTCCTCCTGGGCCAGACGCATATGATTTTCAACGCCAGAGAACAGGGTGGGGGCCATATAGCTTCCCCCCGCCACCGGTGTCACTGGTGCGCCACCCGCCTCTAGCTTCAGCCCCTGTGCCTGTGCCGCCTGAACATGCGACATGATGGTCTCTAGGTGCGCCTGACTGACCACCGAACCCAATACGGTCTTGGGTTCCAGTGGGTCACCCGGAATCATCTTGGCAGCAAATACTTTAAGCTTCTCGACAAATTCATCATGCACCGCACGCTGCACGAGCAAACGAGAGCCTGCGTTGCAGACCTGTCCCGAGTTAAAGAAGATCCCCATCCCCACGGCCTTGACCGCTGCATCCAGATCATAGGCATCAGCGAACACAATGTGCGGGCTCTTGCCGCCACACTCGAGCCACACCTGCTTCATATTGGATTGACCCGCATAGGTCAAAAAGTATTTACCCACCTCGGTAGAGCCCGTAAACGCCAGCATGTCGACATCGGGATGCAGCCCCAAGGCCTTGCCCGCCGTATGGCCAAAGCCGGGCACCACATTGAACACACCTGCGGGGATGCCCGCCTCGCTCGCGAGCTCGGCCACACGCAATGCCGTCAGGGGTGACTGCTCGGCAGGTTTGAGCACCACACTATTACCCGCCGCCAGAGCGGGGGCGAACTTCCACGACGCCATAAGCAATGGGAAATTCCACGGCACCACCATCCCCACCACCCCCACAGGCTCGCGTCGTATCGTCGCCTGGACGCTGGGGTCGGTGGGAGCGACTTCGTCGTACAGCTTGTCAATTAACTCGGCATTCCATGCCACGCAGTCCGCCGATAGCGGAATATCCACAATCCGCGTAAAACGAATCGGTTTGCCCACATCCAGAGTCTCGAGCAAGGCCAGCTCATCGAGGTTACGCCGTAGCAGCTCGGCAAACTTCAGCATGACGCGCTTGCGCTTGGCCGGTGCCAGCGCTGACCACACACCGCTCTCAAAGGCCGTACGTGCAGCAAGAACCGCCCGATCAATATCCGCCTGATCCCCGGCCGCAATATCCGCCAGATGACGCCCATCGATCGGGCTCACGCAGGCGAAGGTCGCTCCAGAGACCGCTGCGCAAAACGCCCCATCGATATACGCCCCGGTGCGAATCTCTAAAGCCTGGCTACGTGCCTGCCAATCGTCTCTGGTCAACGCGGCTGTCGTTTTGTCACTCATCATGCATTCCTTGATAAAAGATCAGACACCAAGCAGATCGTGTCTAAGTTGATCATTTGTGCGGATACTCTCGGCGCTGCCCTCCATGACAACACTGCCGTGATCCAGCACGTAACAACGATCAGCCAGCTCCAGCGCAACATTAAGATTCTGTTCAACCAGCAGTACTGTCATCTGCTCGCGCTTGAGCGTGTGAATCGCGGCAACCAGCTCCTCGACCACAATCGGTGCCAGCCCTTCAGTGGGTTCGTCCAGCAGAAGCAGACCGGGGTTACCCATAATCGCGCGGCCGATAGACAGGATTTGCTGCTCGCCGCCGCTCAGATTGCCGCCGCTGCGTTCCCGTAATTCGTATAACTTTGGAAAGGTTTCGTAGATCCGCTCTAGCGTCCAAGCCATCTGCCCGTGACTGCTTTTCTTGGTGCCCAAGACCAGGTTTTCCTCTACGGAAAGCGTCGGAAAAATACGCCGATCCTCGGGCACAAAGGCAATACCGGCCTGTGCCACCTGGTAAGGCATCAACCCAGCAAGCGAGCGTGAGCTTAGCGAAACCTTGCCCGTGCGGGCCGGGTTGAGGTTCATGATGCTGCGCAAGGTCGTGGTCTTGCCTGCACCGTTGCGCCCCAGGAGTGATACACACTCGCCCTCATGCACCTGTAAGCTGACATCGAACAACACATGTGCATTGCCATAAAACGTATTGATACCCTGAACCTCAAGCATGGGAGGCCTCCTCAGCCTGAATATCGAAACGACGGGTTCCCAGATACGCTTCCTGTACCTGGACGCTGGCCTGAATTTCGGCAGGTGTTCCCTGCGCGATCACACTACCCCGGCTCAACACCACGATGGTGTCCGATATCGACAGAACGACAGGCATATGGTGTTCAACCAGCACAACCGTCAGTTGGGTAGACAGACCACGGATGAACTCAGCCATGACTGAACTCTCGTACATACCCAAGCCGCTCATCGGCTCATCGAGCAACAGCACTCGCGGCTGGGAGGCGAGCGACAGGCCGATCTCGAGGTGGCGTCGATGGCCATGCGACAGGTCTCCTGCGACAATATCGCGCATATCCGTTAGCCGAACCTGTTCGATAATTTGCGTGACGGTATCCTCGACCTCGCCATTGACGTCCGCCCGCTCAAAGAGCTTCCACTGACGACCAAAACGTCGTTGCACGGCAATCCGAATATTTTGCGCAACCGTCAACGCGTCATAGACATTCAGTATCTGAAATGTGCGGGTCAGACCAAGCCTGACCTTTTGATAAATGGGCAAATCGGTGATGTCCTGCCCATCAAAGTAGACCCGTCCACGGGTGGGCGAGTACAAGCCGGTCAATAAATTAAAGAAGGACGTTTTTCCGGCGCCATTCGGGCCAATGATCGAGGTCAACTTACCCTGCTCGATGCTGATCGATACATCGTCCACAGGCTTAATCATGCCAAACTGGACCGAAAGATTTTCAGTACGAAGAATTTCCATATCAGCCTCCAGCCTTGGCTTGGGCAGCGGGCGGCTTATTGCGCCCCCTGCATTTGGAATAGAGCTGCGAAAAGGCCTCGGGCAATCCATTAGGAAAGGCCGTGACAACCAGAATGAACAGCAGACCAAAGAAGAACATCCAGTGTTCGGTATAGCTGCTGATAAGATCCTGGGCGCCGACAAACACCGCTGCCCCCAACACTGGGCCCAAGAAACTCGTCAAGCCCCCGCCTAGCAAGGTCATAATGACGATATTGCCCGACTGGACCCAAAAGAGCGTCTCGGGATACGCAGCATATTGATGCCAGGCAAATAGCCCACCCGCCAATCCGGCAAATGTCCCAGAAATCATGAACGCCAGTAACTTGAAGTAGATGGTGTTATATCCAAGATATTGCGTACGAATTTCATTGCCTTTTATTGCTGTCAGCAGGCTGCCAAAAGGCGACTGGGTGATCTTCCAGAGCAGAATGACGGATACGACAAAGATCAGCAAAGTAATCCAGTAAAACGTCATGGGGTCACTCAGATTCAGCCAAAATAAATCAGGCCGTTTAATGCCCGTCAGACCGGTTTCGCCGCCTGTCACCTCATCCCAGCGCAAGGCGACGATATAGAACATCTGACCGAAGGCCAGCGTCAGTAGCCCAAAGTAAATGCCGCGCTTTTTCATGACGAGCAGTCCGACCAGGAACGCCGCCACGGTGCCCGCCACTGCCGCCCCGACGAGGCTGGGAAAAAATCCGCCAAAACCGTGCTCGCCCAGCACGCCAACCGCGTAAGCACCGACACCAAAAAATGCCGCATGGCCAAAGGACGGCAGGCCAGTTGTGCCCAGCAGCAGGTTATAGCCCATTGCAAACAGCGCAATAATCAATACTTCAGTGCCCAGATTCAGGCTCAAGCCAAGCAACTGAAGCACATAAGGCAGAACAGCAAAGCCCAGGAACAGGATCAAAAAGCTGCGCACTGGTAGCATGCTGGCTGCAGAACGAACGTGAGAAGCGTTTTTTTGCATGGTTTACTCCAGCACGCTGCGTGTGCCCATCAGGCCACGAGGACGATAAAGAAGGACAACCACCGCCAGGACATACATCATCAGATCAGCGAACCTGGGGATGAACATGACGGCAACCGAGTTCGAGATACCCACCAAGAGCCCGCCCAGCACACTGCCCCAAAAGCTGCCCATGCCGCCGATGACCACGATCAGGAACGCGGGCAGTAGGGCATCCATGCCCATTTGAGGGCGAATGCTCCACAGCGGCGCAGCGATAATGCCGGCTAATGCAGCCATGGCTGCGGCCAGACCAAACACCAGCGAACGAACGCGCGGCAGATTTTTACCCAGTACGCCGACCATTTCACTATCATGTGCGCCGGCTCGAATAATGGCCCCGTAAGGTGTCTTGGACATGAACAGCCAAATCGCAAAAATCGCGACCAGCGCAAACAAGCCCATAAAGACCCGATATTTGGAATAGATCATGAAGCCCAGATCGATCGCACCCTGAACCATTGCCGGTGGGTCAATCGAGTAGGCGAGCTTGCCCCAAAGCATTTGAATAACATCCTCGCCCGCCATCGCTATCCCAAAGGTCAGCAATAGGACCAATAAGGGATCCTTGCCATATAGTCGTCGTATAAATATATTTTCCAGGAGAATCCCCAGCACACCGACGAGGATTGGGGCAAGCAACAAGGCCACCCAATACCCCGTGACTTTGTATAGCGTCAACGCCAGATAGGCCCCTAAAGCGAATAGCAGGCCATGGGAAAAATTGAGAATGCCCATCACACCGAGGACCATCGTGAAGCCGGTCGCTACGAGCGCCAGAATCAGTCCCAGAATAATGCCATTGGTCAATTGACTGAGCACTTCTGCAATGCCAGGCATATCGTCTCCTTAATTCACTAATTTTTATAATGCTTGGGTTAAATGCGGGCGATTAAGCGCCAGTGAATTTCGCCTTACGTTTTTCCTGGAAATGCGCAACGCCTTCCTTGAAATCATCACTAAGTATGCTGTGATACATCTCGTGATTGGCCATGGCCGTTGCCTCACCCAGAGTTTGGTAGGGGGCTTCCCAGAGTTGGCGTTTCATGACCCGGACCGAGCGCGGCGATACATCCTCAGACAACATGGCGGCAAGCTTGCGGGCCTCGTCCAGCAAAGCATCGGGCTCAACCACACGATGCACCAGGTTCATGGACAAGGCCTCTGCTGCCGTGACCTTACGTGAACTCAGCATCAGATCCATGGCGTGCGCGTGGCCCACCACACGCGGCAAGATCCAACTGATTCCGTGCTCGGCGATCAAGCCGCGTTTGGCAAATGCCGTGACAAAGGCAGCGTTGGTCGAAGCAATTCGAAAATCGCTATATAAGGCAAAGATCAGCCCCAGACCTGCCGCGGCACCATTAATCGCCGAGATAATGGGCTTGGCGACACCAGGAAAATAGGTAT
Source organism: Alcaligenaceae bacterium CGII-47 (assembly GCA_019166125.1). Lineage (GTDB taxonomy): Bacteria > Pseudomonadota > Gammaproteobacteria > Burkholderiales > Burkholderiaceae_B > Castellaniella. Next base: position 188,329 of record JAHTBO010000006.1, on the reverse strand, counting down.
AGCGCGCCTGATAGTCACTACGACGATTCATATCGTAGGGCCGCATCCATTCCCGCGCACCGATATCCCCCGGAGGCAAGACCTCCAGCTCATCCATATCCATACCTGCACAAAACGCCCGGCCCGCGCCCGTCAAAATAACGGCACGTACCTGGTCGTCCTGATGTGCGCTCTGCATGGCGGCATACAACTCGCCTTCCAGCACCTTGGTCAAGGCGTTCATCCGGTCCGGACGATTCAAAGTAATGGTCGCAACGGCGGCATCCACTGCATAAGTAATCTGTGTGTACATGTTCTCTCCTGATTTGTGGGACAAGCCCGCCATTTTTTCACGCATTGGCAATTAATTTATTAAAAGAATATTACGTGTACATCAGTTGCACGTCAACAAAGCTTGTTGAAATCAAAGCAAGGGTTTCTACTAGAAGATGTAAGGAAATAATGGTGGCCGGGGGCTCACCGAGGCGGACTGACTGGCAGTGCGCGCTTATGCGCCGAGCGCCGATAGACTGACACGATGATGTCAAATATCTCGTTTGACACCTCTTTGCCCTCGAGAAAGTCATCAATCTGCTCGTAGCTTACGCCGAACGAATCCTCGTCGGGCTTAAGGGGGGCCAGGAGCTCTAGGTCGGCGGTGGGGGTTTTATAGGCCAGCTCGTACGGCGCCCCCAGAGCCAGCGCAAGCGCGCGCACGCGACGCTTGTTCAGGCCGGCCAGCGGCGTGATATCTGCCGCACCATCGCCAAATTTAGTGAAAAACCCCATGAGGGCCTCTGCAGCATGGTCGGTGCCAATCACCAACCCACGACGCGCGCCCGCCACGGCATACTGCGCGATCATGCGCTGGCGCGCCTTGATATTGCCATGCAGGAAATCTTGCTGCGCCGCATCCTGAAATATGACGCCAGATTGCTGGACGCTTGCCAACATGACATCTGCGGCGGCTTGAATATCCACGGTCAGGAGCTCGTCGGCCTGCATGACACGCAGGCAATGCTGTGCGTCCGCCTCATCAAGCTGTACGCCGTAGGGCAGGCGCATAGCGATAAAGCTGCCCTCATGCCCCTGTGCGCGCAGGGCCCGGACGGCGCGCTGTGCAAGGCATCCGGCCACGAGTGAATCGACGCCACCGCTAATGCCCAGCACCAGGGCAGCCAGATTATTGGCGCGCAGCTGTTCAGCCAAAAAGGCCACGCGCCGTTCGATCTCGGCCTGCACATCAAAAGACTCGGCCACGCCCAGCGCAGTACGGATCGCGTGCTGTACAACGCGCTGCTCAGTCCTCAACACACACTACTCCAAATAACCAGACAGGCACACCCTGCCGTTAGACGCGTCGGACTTCTCGGCCTTCAAAGAGATCCAGCACAGCACCGGTACTCGCGTCGGAACAATTAAAGGCGAACTTGGCCTGCACCCCACGGAAATAGCGGGGCTCGGGCGCCGTCCAGGCCGCACGTCGCGCCGCCAATACCGTATCGTCCAGATTGACCTGCAGCAGGTGCTTGTGGGCATCGATGGTGATAGAGTCGCCTTCCTGTACCAGGGCGATCGTCCCGCCCATCGCCGCCTCAGGTGCGACATGACCGACAACCATCCCCCAGGTACCGCCCGAGAATCGACCATCGGTGATAAGGCCGACGGAGTCCCCCAGACCCTCGCCGATCAAGGCACTGGTGGGCGCCAGCATTTCCGGCATACCCGGACCGCCCTTGGGGCCAAGGTAGCGCAGCACCATCACGTCGCCCGCATGGATCTGGCCGTCCAGGATCGCCTGTAGCGCCGACTGCTCGTCGTCGAACACGCGTGCCGGGCCAGTCATGGAGGGGTTTTTAAGGCCAGTGATCTTGGCCACTGCACCGTCAACAGCCAGATTGCCCTTAAGAATTGCGAGGTGGCCTTGTGGGTAAAGCGCCTTATCCAAGGTGCGGATGATGTCCTGGCCGGCGGGAGGCACGTCGGGCACGTCTGCCAGCACCTCAGCAATCGTCTGGCCGGTAATGGTGATACAACTGCCATCGATCAGGCCCGCATTGAGCAGCAGTTTCATAACCTGCGGGATACCCCCAGCCTTGTGAATATCCACGGCCAGGTACTCGCCGCTGGGCTTGAGATTACAGATGACGGGGACGCGCAGGCGCACGCGCTCGAAATCGTCGATCGTCCATTCGACTTCTGCAGCATGCGCAATCGCCAGGATATGCAACACGGCATTGGTTGAGCCGCCGGTGGCCATGATGACCGCTACGGCGTTTTCGATCGAGCGGCGTGTAACGATATCGCGTGGCTTGAGATCCAGTGCGATAGCCTTGAGCAGCACACGGCCCGACTCAGCTGCGGACTCCAGTTTTTCCTCATGGACATTCGCCATGGTCGAGGAATACGGCAGGCTCATGCCCAGGGCCTCGAAGGCCGAACTCATCGTGTTGGCGGTGTACATGCCGCCGCACGCGCCGCTACAGGGGATCGCGCGCATCTCGATCTCGCGTAGATCCTCATCCGACATACGACCTGCAGCGTTTTCACCCACCGCCTCAAATACACTGACGATATTCAGATCCTGGCCCTTGTAGTGTCCGGGCAGGATCGTGCCACCGTAGACGTAGATCGAGGGTACGTTGGCGCGCAGCATGCCCATCATGCCGCCGGGCATGTTCTTGTCGCAGCCGCCGATCACCAACACGCCGTCCATCCATTGTCCCTGCACACAGGTCTCGACGCAGTCGGCGATGACCTCGCGCGAGATGAGCGAGTATTTCATGCCTTCGGTGCCCATCGCCATGCCGTCCGAGATCGTCGGCGTACCGAACATCTGCGGATTGCCACCGGCCTCTTTAATTGCCTTTGCTGCGGCGTCCGCCAAGGGCTGTAGCCCACTATTGCATGGGGTAATCGTGCTTTGGCCGTTGGCGATACCTACCATGGGGTTCTTGAAATCCGCGTCGGTATAACCCAGGGCGTAATACATGGAACGGTTCGGCGCGCGGGCTACGCCCTCGGTGATGTTGGCGGAACGCAGGCGCTTGGGTGAACTCATGGTGAACTCTCTTATGTCGAATCGGGCTACAGGCCACAGGATAATCCTGTAGTGTAAGACCTACCGCACAGCTTGCGGCAATTGCGAGCACATTCTACCCGGGATTTAACACGTGATCGACCCTAGAAATCACGTTGTGCCGACTGAGCAAGCTCACGCAGAAACACCTCATTGCACACGGCCCAGTCGCGCCGCTGCCCTTTCACAATCCCCTGGGCGGACCACTCGGCCAACAAGCGACTCAGGGTCTCGGCACGCACGCCCAGATGCGTGGCCAGTTGGCGTTGTGTCAAAGGCAGCCGCATTAAGTCCTGTGCCTGGGGCTGCGCCACGCGGCTGCGTAATTCCAGCAAATAGGCGGCCAGACGTTGGGCCGACGTACTGTCACTGAACCACTCAATATCATTGACACGTTCATAAATACGATCACTCAAGCGCTGCAACATACGCATGGCCAGCTCGGGATAGGCCTGGCAGGCGGCATGCAGGGCCGTACGCTTCAGACACAGGACGATGGTATCGCTGCGCGCCCGCGCGCACATGGGGTAACGCCCATGTTTCATGAACATCGCCGTCTCGGCGAGCAGGCGCCGCGCCTCAAAGATCTGAAAGACCCGCTCCTGCCCTTCCTGCGTGTGACGCAACACCTCGACGCTGCCAGTCTGCACGAATAAATACTCATCAGCCGAATCACCTTCACGAAATAAAACATCGCGTGCCTGCACGTGCAAAGTTGCACTATCGCGCAGCAGCATGGCTCCAACATCGGCAGGAATCCCGCGAAACAAGCCGTGTTCCAGGACGGATGGTGTCGAAATTGATGGAAACTTGATATTTGTCATTGTCTACCTAGGTATACTGGTGAGAGCATATGCGACTGATAACTATTCTCATTACGAAAATGACCACACTCATCACGCCATCATACCGCCACCGGCTCTTGTGCTTCATTGCCAGTCTGGCCGCCACCCTAATTCTATTGCCCGCCCAGGCAAGCAGCACCTACGACAAGATCATCCTGGCGGGGCCCAGCGCGGCGGTAAGCTTCCCTTTGATCCATATGGTAGAGACCCAGGCTTTGCACGGTCTGGTGGGCACACTGGAGTTCCGCCACTGGAAAAATCCGGATCAGTTACGTGTCCTTTTAGCTAAAAAGGAAATCGACTTCAGCGCAACGCCCGTCAATCTCCCCGCGATCATGGCTAATCGCGGCTCACCCGTGCGCCTGCTAAATGTCTCGGTATGGGGAATTTTGTGGTTTATCAGCCGCAATCCGGAGGTGCGCAGCGTCTCGGACCTGGCAGGCCGTACCCTGGTCAGCACCTTCCAGCGCGACCTGCCCTCTATTTTGCTCGACCGGCTCACCGAAGCGCGCGGTCTTACTGGGACACGTGCCGTGCAACGACGCCACACCCGCGATGCCCAGGACGCAATGGCGCTGATCCTCACAGGCCAGGCCGAGAACGCCTTGTTGGTTGAGCCAGCAGTCTCTATGCTGCTGGCTCAAAATATCAAGCAAGGCGGCGCGCCGCTGTATCGCGTACAGAGCCTGGAGGCCGCCTGGAGCGAGACCTTTCCAGACAGTCCGGATCTGCCCCAGGCAGGCATTATGGTGAACGCACATCTGGCCGATGACCGGGCACTCAGCCGCGCCGTAGACGAGGCCTATACGCGTTCGGCTCAATGGTGCTCGGCCCACCCCGCGGAATGTGCAGCCATCGTACACAAACATCTGAATTTTCTGCCCGCGGACGCGATCGAGGCCTCAATCCGCGTCACCCGCCTGGACAGCCGTCCAGCCAGCGCCGTACGCCCCGCCCTTGAATCGTTATATCGCCTCATTCAGCAACACGACCCCGACGCGATAGGCGGACACCTTCCTAATACGGATTTCTACGGATCATGACCACCCCTGAGCTTGCCCTCCCAGCCCGCACCGCCTGGCGCTGGTCCATCCTGGGCGTTGTGCTCATTCTTGGCGGATGGGAAATCAGCGCACGCCAGATGGGGCCCATGCTCATGGCCACCCCGATGGAGGCGTTGCGCGCAATCACAACGCTGGTGCAAGACCCTGAGTTCTGGCTCCATGCCCGCGCCAGCCTGCTACGTATCGCTGCAGGCGTGGGCATGGGGTGTGCCATCGGCTTTGTCCTGGGCGTGTTGGCCGGACAGAACGCCAGACTGCGCGGCCTGCTAGAGCCCCTGCGCTGGCTGCTGATGGCGATTCCACCTGTCGTCGTGGTTGTTCTGGCCATGCTGTGGTTCGGACTGGGGTCATCCATGGTGATCTTTATTACCGTCCTGATGATGGCACCCGGCATGTACGTCAACACCGTCAAGGGTATGCAATTGATCGATACCTCACTGATCGAAATGGGCCATGTCTATCGCTTTAGCCCGTGGCTGCGCCTGCGTCATATCTACCTGCCAGCGCTCGCCGCGCCCTTGACCGCCGCGCTACTGATTGCCACATGCGGCGGCGTGCGTCTGGTTGTCATGGCCGAGGTACTGGGCGCCGAGAGCGGCGTGGGCTACGCCTTGGCCAACGCGCGCAGCACCTTTGACAGCGCTCAGCTCTACGCCTGGGTGCTGCTCATCCTCGGTCTGGTTGCACTGCTCGAATTTCTGTTGCTGCAACCGATCCAGCGACATCTGACCCAGTGGAAGGAGCCCAGCCAAGCATGCTTGAACTGAACAAAGTCGAACTACGTTTTGGGCGGCACGTCGTATTACGCAACCTGGATCTGCGCATCATGCCAGGCGAACGCACGGGCATTATTGGCGCAAGCGGTGCAGGCAAGAGCACGCTGCTTAAACTTGCAGCCGGTCTGCTACGCCCCAGCGCCGGACACTACCGCAATACCTTCCGTTGCGTGCGCATGGTTTTTCAAGAGCCCAGACTGCTGCCCTGGCGTAGCGTCGCGCAAAACATCGATATTGCGCTACAAGCTGCCGGCCTGGCCCCGGCCGAGATCCGTGTGCGCCGTGATCGCTGGCTGACGCATGTGGGGCTTACCGAGGCAGCACATGCCTGGCCCGCCGAGCTATCAGGTGGCATGGCGCAACGCGCCTCGATCGCCCGCGCCTTCGCCCTCGAACCTGACCTGCTGCTGCTCGATGAACCGTTCAGCGCCTTGGATCCTGCCCTGCGCGCGAGCCTCAGCCAATTGTGCGTCGACCATGCCTGCGCCACGGGTGCAGCGCTGCTGTGCATCAGCCATCACCCACACGAATTGGTGCGCATGGTGGACCGCTGCCTGGTGGTGGGTGCGCAGCAGGTACGCAGCGTGGCGATTGATCCAGACCCAGCGGCACGCACAGCGACCGCCGACATGTTGAATGCGAGCCTGCTACAGCCCTGTTTTCATTCACCTTCTATCATCTAAGGATCCTCATGCCCGCTACACTCGTCCTCAAACCCTTAGGCCTGACCCTTGCGCTCATCGCCGCGGGCCTGGGCTCAAGCCTCGCCCAGAGCGTCAGCAGCCTGCCCACCATCACCGTCAGCGGCGAGCCCGACAACAGCCCCCTTCAGCCGAGTATCGCCACAGAGCAAGCCCGCTTGAACAATGTCCCGGGCGGTACCAATCTGATTGAGCCGCAAAACGAGAGCCGACTCGCCACCCTAAACGATGCGTTGAACTATCAACCGGGCCTTGTCGTGCAGGAGTTTTTTGGCGGCCTGGATCAACCACGCCTGAATATTCGCGGCTCAGGCATCCAGAGCAACCCGGTCAACCGCGGCGTGCTGTTGCTCCAGGACGACTTGCCCCTGAACGAGGCCGATGGCTCATTCATTATTGGCTTTTTAGAGCCTCGAAACAGCAGCCTGATCAGCACCCGCCGTGGCGCCAATGCCTGGTCTGCAGCAGCCACGACACTGGGTGGAGAAATGGATTTCCAGTCTTTGACCGGTACCGCCAGCGATGTGCTGCGCCTGGAGGGCGGCAGCTTTGGACGGCTGGGTCTACAAGCTGCCAAAGGCTTTCAGTCCGATAATCTGGATGGGCGCCTAAGCGTCACCCACGACAAATACGACGGATATCGCCATCACTCGGGCTCCGAGCGCACCAACTTGCAAGGCAATTTTGGTGTACAGGGGGATAGCTTTGAAAATCGTACGTATTTATCCTATGTCGATCTGGATGTCACCATCCCCACGGTCGTCTCCCGTTCGATGATGGAACAAGACCCCCGCCAGGTTCAAGGCGACGCGACCCCACCCGGCCCCGTCAACGTCTACAAGCGCAATCCGCACCGCACCTCAAAGCAGTTTCGACTCGCCAACCGGACCTACTGGGGATCCGAGGCACTGAATCAGACCTTTGGCGTCTATACGCAAAATATCGATGATACATTCCAGGACCCTCAGGTCGCTACGATAAGCGATGGCATGACTTATGGCGCGCAATGGCAACTTGCGGGCAAGCTCAATGCACTGGACTATCGCTTCGCACTGGACTGGGCGCGTACGGATATGGATCGGGACTTCTACTCGGTGAATATCGATAACGGTCGCCACCAAAAGCACTTTGGCAACTATGATCTACAGGCTGAAAATCGCAATGCCTTATTGGGCCTGGCCTGGCATTTGGCACCGCAATGGACGCTGGCGGGCGATCTCAAATTCAGCCAGGCGATCCGCAACGCCCGCGAACATATGACCGGCGACACGCTTAACCAGGACTGGAGCTATGCCAGCCCAAAGATCGGCCTGATCTGGCAACCCGTCGCTACGCAGCGATTCTTTGCCAATATCAGCCGCAGCAACGAGGCACCGACCTATTGGGAGATCGTCTACGGTGGGGTCAAGAGCCCCATGAACCCCAACTTAACCGAGACCAAGCTCAATACGCTAGACGTGCAGCGCGCCACCACCTTCGAGATCGGCGGCGATGGCATCTTGGGCACGGGCCGCTATGCCGCCAATTGGTCGCTCACCTATTACCGCAGCGAGGTCAGCGATGAGCTGATGGCAGTGAGCAACGCCTTCGGTGGCGGGGGCGATGTATTCAACTATGACGGCGGCACCCGCCACCAAGGCATCGAGCTAGGCTTGAACGGCACGCTGCCTGCGCCGGGCACCGGTGCATTCGAGTATCGCATGGCCTACACCTTTAGCGATTTTCGATTCAAGGGCGGTGAATACGCAGGCAATCGTATCGCCGGCGTACCACGCGATCTGGTCAGCGCCGAGCTGCTGTATCGTATCGGTGGCTTGCGCTTTGGGCCCAATGTGCGCTGGATGCCGTCAGCTACCGAAACCAACCATGCCAATATTGCCGGCACACAACAGGACGCCTACGCGATCCTGGGCTTTAAGCTGGATTATCAGCATGACAAACACTGGAATGCCTATATTCAGGCAGATAATCTGAGCGATGAAACCTATGCCAGTGCCTTTGTCATCCGCAAGGCAGCCACTGCTGGCGCGCCGACATTTCTTCCTGGAAATGGCCGCAGTATCACGGCGGGGATAAGCTATAAGTTTTAAACCTATATTCCCGTTTCATCTAAGGCGTGCAGACAAAAGCGCTTATCATAAGCGTTTCTGAATGCTGCACGCCTCAAGCAATAGATGGAGCCAATGTGAGCCTCGCCCCCGTCCCGCTGTCCGACCCCTCATCCCTACTGCGCCAAGACATACGATTACTGGGCAAAACACTGGGCGAGGTAATACGCGAATGCGAGGGTAAACCGACCTATGACGTGATTGAAAAATTACGCCGTACAGCGGTCAAATTCCGTCGGGAAGGCGAGGATCGCGATGGTCAGATTCTGGCACGACAGATCCGACGCTTAGCCGACCGGGAGTCCAATTCGGTAGCGCGTGCCTTCAGCTATTTTCTACACCTCTCGAATATCGCCGAAGATCGCGACCAGACCAGGCGCCAGCGCAACCAAGTGCTTACGCGCACGGCAGCCTCTGCAGGCAGTCTGCAGCATGCCATTGATCTGCTCAAGGAACGCGGCATACGTAGCGGGCAGATCAGCCGGTATCTGGCACAGACTTGCATCGTGCCGGTCCTCACCGCACACCCGACCGAGGTTCAGCGCAAGAGCACGCTGGATCTGCACCAGGAGATCGCACGGCACCTACGGCAACTGGATGCGACCCTGACCCCGACAGAGTCCGCCCACATCGAGCAACGTCTAACGGGGCTGATCGCCGCACTCTGGCAGACCCGGATGCTGCGTCAACGAAAGCTGACCGTGCTCGATGAAATCGACAACGCGCTCACCTACTACACCAGCACATTTTTCAGCACGATCCCCCAGCTCCATCTGGATATGGCGGCTTTGCTACGCAAGCCCGCACGCAATGTCTTTGACGTGGACAACACGGCGCTGCCCCCCTTTCTGTCCATGGGAAGCTGGATCGGCGGGGATCGCGACGGCAATCCAAATGTAGATGCGACGACCCTGGAACAAGCCCTGCTGCGCCAATGCGCCCACGCGCTGCGCCATTATTTGCTGGAGGTTCACGCGCTGGCCACCGAGCTCTCGGTCTCGCAATCATTAATGCAGATCACCCCCGAACTCGCCGCGCTCGCACAGGCAAGCAAGGACCCCTCTGTCCACCGCGAGGATGAGCCCTATCGTCGGGTCTTTATCCATATCTATGCGCGTCTGGCGGCCACTGGACTGAGCCTGACGGGCCGCAAACTCGCGCGGCGTCAGGTCTACGACGCGACACCCTATGAATCTGCTCGGGCCTTTGAGCAGGATCTACGCATCATTGCCGATTCACTCGACACCCATCATGGCAGCCTGATTGCGCGTTTGCGCCTGACTCACCTGATCCAGGCGATCGGCATTTTTGGCTTTCATTTGGCGACCGTTGATTTGCGTCAGAGTTCGGACGTGCACGAGCGGGTCCTCAGCGAGTTGATGCACACCGCGCGGGTGACGCTCGATGGCAAGGCCGTGAACTATGCCCAGCTGGACGAGGCCGCCCGTATCCGGATTCTGCGCCAAGAGTTACGTGAACTGCGTCCCCTGGTCTCACCCTGGACCGGATATTCTGCCGAGACAGAAAAAGAGCTCGCCATCCTGCGCATGGCGGCCTCCTGCCGCTCGCGCTTTGGTGAGGCGGCTATCCGCCAATCCATCGTCTCACATACCGAGACGCTCAGCGACTTACTCGAGGTTCTTGTCTTGCAACAAGAGACCGGCCTCGCCACACCGACCGTCGATAGCCAGACGCATCAGACCGGCCTGATGGTGGTGCCGCTATTCGAGACAATTCCTGACTTGGAGCGTGGCCCAGAGATCATGGACGCATGGTTGAGTCTGCCCGAGGTGGGCGCACGGGTCCGGCAGGTTCAGAACGGTATCCAGGAGGTCATGCTCGGTTACTCCGACAGCAATAAGGACGGCGGCTACCTGACCTCCAACTGGTCGCTCTACCAGACTGAACGCCAACTGGTTCAGGTCTTTAAAAAACACCGCACACGTCTGCGGCTATTTCACGGCCGAGGCGGTTCGGTGGGCCGGGGGGGCGGCTCTAGCTTTGATGCCATCCTCGCGCAACCACCAGGCACCGTCAGTGGCCAGATTCGGCTGACCGAACAGGGTGAGATTATCCAGGGACGCTATAAGGATGCCGAGGTCGGGCGCTGGCATTTGGAACTATTTGTCGCAGCGACCTTAGAGTCAAGCTTGACGCCTGCAGGGTCCGCCACACAGACTGAGGATAAAAACACGACACGTTTTGGCCAGGCCATGGCGTGGATGTCAACGGTGGCGCGCAGCACCTACCGCGATTTGGTCTATGGCACAGAGGGCTTTAACGATTATTTTTTCACCTCGACGCCCATCCGCGAGATCGCCGGTCTGAATATTGGCTCGCGCCCCGCCTCGCGCAAGGCCAACCAGCGCATTGAAGATCTGCGGGCGATCCCCTGGAGCTTTTCCTGGGCGCAATGCCGCCTGCCCCTGCCCGGTTGGTACGGCATGGGGACAGCGCTATCGCGCTATATCGAGACAGGCTGTCCCGGCAGCCCTGAATCGACCGACGCGCGACTGGCCGAGCTACAGACCATGGCGCGCGACTGGCCCTTTTTCCGCACCCTGCTCTCTAATATGGAACAGGTGCTCGCCAAAACCGACCTGGCGATTGGTCGCACCTACGCTGAACTGGTGCCAGACAAGGCCTTACGCAACCGTGTTTTTAGCCTGATTGAGGCCGAGTACTTATGCACCCTGAATGCATTTCGCAAGGTGACTGGACATGATCTGCTGGATCAGGACGAGCAATTGCGCGCCGCCTTAAGCGAGCGCTTTGCCTATATCGATCCCCTTAATCACTTGCAAGTCGAGCTGCTGCGCCGTCACCGGGCAAGCCAACCGGGCAGCCGCCAGAGCAATGAAACGGAAACCAGCAGCCAGCGTGCCATTCATATGACGATCAATGGCATCGCCGCCGGCCTACGTAACTCAGGTTAATAGCGCCCGTTTATGCCCGTTCTGATTTAACCCCAGAAACGCTCGATGCCTAAGAGCCATCCAATCGGAGTAGGACGCCTGCCCAATCCCTTCACAGAGGACACCATGAAGTCATTTTTGCTTATCAGCTCGCTCGCTCTTGCCCTGTCAGCGGCAACGCCCGCCCTGGCACACATTACCCTAGAGACCGGCGAGGCAACCATCGGCAGCTACTACAAGGCGGTTGTGCGGGTGCCCCATGGCTGCAACGGCTCAGCCACCACTCAAGTCCGCGTGCGTATCCCCGAAGGCGTTGTAGCGGTCAAGCCCCAGCCCAAGGCGCAGTGGACACTGGACACCACCGAAGGCGACTATGCAGCGACCTATACCCTACATGGTGCAAAAATCACCACCGGCGTGACGGAAATAAGCTGGGCGGGTACTCTGCCGGACGCCTACTATGACGAGTTTGTGTTTCGCGCCTACCTCACTACCGCACTGAAGGCCGGTGAGACCTTATATTTCCCCATCGTGCAGGCGTGCGCGCAAGGGGTCGAGCGGTGGATCGACATCTCGGGCAAGCCAGACGTGAGCAACCCGGCTCCCGGCCTTAAACTGCTGGCGCCAAAAGCCCAACACGCACACAGCCATTAGGCCACCGCATGCTCCTCGCCACCGCATCCCTACACGCTCGCTCGCAATTCATGCGCTCGGCCATGGGGATTCTGCTATGTGGATGGCTGCTGGTCTGCGCACAGATGGCCTATGGACACGCTGCCTTTGTGGCATCCGACCCCGTCGAGGGCGCCACGCTAAGCCGCGCGCCCGCTGTCGTATCCTTGTCGTTTAACGAGCCGGTTGGCCCGATTGCCTTCACGCTTATCCCCCCTACGGGCGAGCGCCTCACGCCCGGTCCCGTACACAGCACCGATAAAAACATCATCATCACCCTGCCCCCCCTCACCGCCCAAGGCAGCTATCTGCTGAGCTGGCGCGTGGTCTCTGCAGATGGGCACCCCATCGGCGGCGCACTGAGCTATGCGCTGGGCGCCAGCAGTTCCACACCACACACCCAGGTGCAGCAAGTGCATGCACTACGTGATGTCGCAATCTGGCTAAGCCGCCTGCTGCTCTATCTTTGCCTGATCACCAGCACCGGTGCCGCCATATTCCGTGCGTCCAGTCCTGGTGCACCGCGCCAGGACTGGGTACGGCGCGTGATCTCTGTCGGGCTGGTTTTGCTCCTGATCAGCTTGGCCCTCCAAGGCCTCGATGTCCTGGATGCGCCGTGGCGAGGTCTTGTCCATGCCGACACCTGGCGCGCCGCCTTTGATACGCGCTACGCCGGCACGCTGGGCTTTGCCGCGATGGCGCTGGCGGCAGCCTATCGGGCGCAGGATACAAACCGGCGCGGCGTGCTCCTGCTGGCCACCATCGCCAGCACCTTATTGCTGGGCGTAGCGCTTGCCAATAGCGGGCATGCCAGCACCGCCCCCCCGCAGAGCTTAGCGCGCGCGGCCGTCGCCCTGCACATCATTGCCATCGCGGCCTGGCTAGGCGCCCTGATCCCATTGGCTCGTCTGTTGCACGCCAATGCCCAAACGCTCTCTGGCGCCCTGGCACGCTTTTCACGCTGGATTACGCCGGTCGTCGGCCTGCTATTGCTCTCTGGCGCCACCTTGATCTGGCTACAGCTCGATGCCCCAAGTGACCTGTGGCGCACGGACTATGGCCGTGTGCTGATGGCCAAGCTGTCGTTAGTCGCCCTGCTGCTGGCACTCGCGGCCGTAAATCGCTACCGATATACCCAGGGTGCCCTTGGTGGGGAACCCACGGCACGCCGGGGGCTGCGGCGCATGATTGGCATCGAAATCATCGTCGCTGCCTGCATCCTGGGCCTGGTCTCACTATGGCGCTTCACGCCCCCGCCGCGCAGCCTACATGCTACTGATACCAGCAGGACAACTTCGGCGATCCCATCCGCGCCGACCGAAGTCATACTCATGAACCCCAAAGCGCACGCAATGCTGCACTACCAACCGGGCACACCCCACCAGCCTGGCGACCTGCGTATCACGCTAAGCACCCGCGCTGCCGGGTCAACCATAACCGCACAGGCGATTACCGTGAATCTATCCAATCCGCAACTGGGGATTGAGGCCCTGCACCGCGAGGCCCATCGGCTGGCGGATGGTACATGGCAGGCTGCGATACCGCCACTCCCCAAGACAGGTCGCTGGCAAATAGGTCTGGATATTCGGGTAGATGATTTTGATCAGATCACCGTGGAAGGTGTCCTTGCCCAGCCCGAATAAACACCTGCTTATCGCGATCATTCGGCGGGATAACTTGCTGCTCGCTTGGGCAAGAGCGGAAAATTCGGGGGCAATATCAACTGCTCCGGTTTTAATATCTGAATGTCACGTCGGTTCACTGCGATAACGCCCGCAGCAGCCAGGGCGGATAGCGAACGGCTAATGGTTTCAAGCGAGAGCCCCAGATAGCTCCCCAGGTCATGCCGGGTCATCGGCAGCACAAAACTGCGGGACGAATAGCCGAGGTTCGCATAACGTTTTGCCTGCATGGCCAGGAACCGAGCCACCCGCGCTTTTGCTTCGACGGTAATTGACAAGCCCATGCCGCAACGTTCCAGTGCAATTTCCCGACTGGCGTTCACATAGATAATTCGATCCAGCTCACTATTGACATGTCCCGGCGTAAACAGCTGCTTGACAGGAATCGTGATCAGCTCGACTTCGGTCAGGGCAACCGTATCGCTGGTACACCGGTTGCGATAAACCCCGTCAAAGCCAAGCAGATCGCTCTTCATTGGAAAGGAGAGGACGCGTTCATCGCCCTGAGCATTACGTAAAACCGTTTTTAAAAAGCCAAATCGCACAATATACAAAACGCTAAAGGCCTGCCCCATGTGATAGATAAACTCACCCGTTTGAAATCGGCGGTGGCGGAATTTAAGTTCTGATTCGGTCTCTGCCCGGTGCTTTAAATTTCGTTTGAGCCCGAGCAGGTCAAAGATGTCTTGGAGCGAGGAATAATCTGATGTTGATTCAATCCCTGCAGTTGCCATATTGATCCTGTTCCTTCAGATCGTTTAGATATCGATTATTTTACACAATCACCTCAGGCAGAAAGTCGTCGAACCGTAACAGCCACAACCAGCGATTCTCGATGAGTTGCCGAACCTGGGGGTTTGCTGCCAACACACTGTCTATCAGTGCCGCCGGTGCGTCGATAACAACAAGCATGCGCAGCGGCTCATGCATCCAGCGCTGGCCGTTATGCACCGACTGCAGGGGCAGGCCGATACGTAAATCACCGCCATTGCCCTCGAACACACCAATATGCCCGCCGATGACGTTGTGCAGCAACTTATTCCCGCTGCCGTAATGGTGGGGATCTACAGTCGAGGCAAAATATTGGAAATTGATCCATTGCGCAACAATCATCGGCGCCCCCATCAGCATCGCCAGCGTCTGGCCAGCGGCATCCTGGTGCCAGTCGTAATCGTGCAGAAACACCCGTCCTTCCAGGTCGATGCCACGCGTCCGATCACGCGGACCGATAATCATTGCGGCGTTGTTTGCCAGCCCCCACTCTACCCGCGTCTGGGACCAGTCCGTGGCACGCTTACGCAGGGCTCGCAGCAAATCTCCCGGCTTTTTATCGTTGACATCCAGATCCAGCAAGGGGGCGCGCTCTCGACGCGTCGCCGCACCGGCCGCGTCCAGCCAGGCGACGATCTGTTCCTGGCGCTTGCGTTCGCCGGGCGATGTCCTTGGGACATCGAACATGCAGATTTCATCTGTGCTGGTATTGTGCAACGCCGGGATGAATGTCGTGGCTTCAGGAATAGGGATCCCCTGCGCACTCAGGCCGGCACGTACCGCCGGTTCATTAAGCAGGCTGGCCAATGTACGGGCATTGGCTTGGCCGCTGTGCCCACTGCAAGCACCACAATTCAGCGACGCGGCATGGGGATTGTTGGCGCTTTGACCCGTATGCCCAACGATCAAGACCGTGGCGGCAAACTGCTCGGTCAGGCCCATGCCGCGTAATGCGCCTGCGGCCAACTGAACGCGCGTCTCCAGTTCGACGCCCGTAAGTTGATACTTAAGTTTTGTCGCGAGAGGGGCCGGTAAGCCTTGACCCTCAAGTGAGGACACGCCCCCCGAGAAACCGGTCAAGTGCCCGAGCAAACTGAGCCCCGATAGCACCCCAACGGCTTCGACCGTGCCAAAGGCTGAACCAGGCAGGCTCAACAAGCGCGACGTGCGGGCTTGTCGTTGCAGATTTTTTCGGCGCAACACCGCGACGACGGCGTCCTGCGCCTGATCACCCATTGTCTGCGTGCCAAGAACGGATGTGGGGAGCTGACCGGGCATGCGAGAATGCTTTGAGTCACCCCCTAATGGTTGAAAGGCCATCGGCAACCCAAAAAAGCCCGCATAGCCAATCGTCTGGATCCGGGTATCGCAGGCCTCCAGCGCGCGGCGTATGACTTCCGAGCGCACATCGATACAAAACACCGCCTGCAGTTCAAGCTGAGTGCTACGTGGCGTGATTCCCGACATCAGTCGGGTGCGCAAATGCGCAGCATAGTCAATCTCGAGCGCTCGTAGCCACACCCAGTCGACGATGCGTTCCTGTTCGGCGCGCGCATAATAGGCGGCAGCGTGGGTCCATTCACGCAACCAGATGCCATGGCGGCTATCCGCCTCGCGGTGCCCATCGTCAAGCAGACACTCCCAGGCCAGCCAGATCGCCAAATAGTGCTCGATATGCGCATCCTGCTCATCACATAAGCCCGCACGCAAGCGTAAAAAGGCACACCATGACGCCCATCCGGGCAGGCGCAGGAGCATGGCTTCGAGGTAGTCGTCCCAATGCTCGTGGCAGCCATCCAGACGAGCGCAGGCCCACGGTATTAATTCATCTGCGGATTGCGGGAGCTCACACAGGAATTGCGCGATGCGATTACGCCCCAAGGCTCGCCGCACGCTTGCATCACGCTCCAAGGCCAGGCGCCAGGCTTCATACATCGTCTGGGCACCCCTCATGCGCCATTCAGCCTGGACATCGTCGAAATAGCTCGCGCAGAATTGGCTGATCTGAGCCTGCGCCATGTCAAGCCCCGAGGACGGATCCGCCGGGCCCTTTCCGCGCAGCGTCACTTCGCACAGAATAGGTAAGCGCGCGATAAGGGGTTCTTGGCTCAGGGCAGCCGTCAGCGCCTCTGGCGTCGCGTCGCAACCCAGCTCTCGGGCGGCTTGCCGCAAGGCATCAGAGGAGATAGGGTTGCCCTGCCACTGCCCTCGCAGATCGCTCCTCAGTGGTGTGAGGCGCATCCCCCCCAGCACTTCAATGCGTGCCGCTGCATGCTCGATGGGCAAATCGATTCGTCCCCAATGCGGATTCACGGCGATGAACTCATCCAGAGGCCAACTCGCAGTGATTCGATTACATACCCTCTCTACTTTCGACCATAAGTCCGCATCCGAAATAGCGTGCGCACGGGCTGGAACGGCACTCATACTTGTTCACCCTCGGTGTGCGTAAAGGTCCGCAACGCAGGTAAACCCGAGAATCCAGACCGGCTTGTCCGCTGCCCGCGCAGCACAAAAGGGCTCATCCAATTATCCATATCAAAGCCTGCAAAGGCCTTCGCGCCAAACGACGCCACCCAATGTGGCCGTACACCATGCACCAACATGGCCTGCATCACATAGAGCCCCAGCAAAGCCACCACCGCCATTCCCTGCAGTGACACGCCACGAGCAGCGCCAGCCTGTAATCCGGCCTGTCCCAACAAGAAATGGCCGGCTTGCAAAGCCAGGAATAGTCCGACGACGCCCAGTAGCGCCCCGGGCAGTTCACGCCAGTCCGTGAACCTGGCCAGCCACAGGCCTGGTGCAAACGCCAATGCCAGCACGCTCAACCAGAGCAGTGGTATGGGGTGCGCGGCGAACCCTTGCACCACCAGCTCGCTGCTCAGCCAGGCCAGGCCCGCGCAGACCAGCAAGGCGGCGATGGGCGAGATCCACCGCAGCGCAGATGCACCGCAGATCGGCGCCCGGATTAATTGCGCAATGCTCGTATCCTGCACGACGGAGCCTGAACCAAGAAACGCATGGGCCTTGTAGAGCGAATGACCGATTAAGTGAGCCAAGGCTAAGGTATAGAGCCCCAGCCCGCATTCCATCATCATGAAACCCATCTGGGCGATGGTAGACCAGGCAAGCCTGACCTTGATGCTGGCACGGGTGAGCATGGATAAGGCCGCCAGCAAGGTCGTGACGCTCCCGATGCCCACAAGCAACCATTGGGCGGCAGGGATGGCGTCCAATAAAAAACCAAAGCCAATCAGGATAAAGCCGCCCAGATTGACCACCCCGGCATGAAGCAGCGCAGAGACCGGCGTGGGCGCCTCCATCACCTGGATAAGCCATCCATGTGCAGGCAATTGGGCGGATTTAAGGGTCACGCCCAATACGAACAAACATGCCGCAACAGAGACCTCCCACGGATACTCCCCCCCCATCGCTCCCAATTGCACGGCCATGGCGTCAATGCGCAACGTCGCAAACTGTGAATAGAGTAATAGAGCGGATAGGATGAACAATGCATCCGCGGTGCGGCTGACCAGAAACTCTTTATGTGCGGCAATATGTGCGGCCGCCCGCTCGGGGTAAAAAACCAAAAGCCGGTTCAATGCCACACTGCTGGCGATCCAGGCGATGATCAGCACGGCAAATTCATTGCTGACGATAATCGTCATAACGGACGCCAAGGTCGCGAGCAGGGCGCTGGCATAGGTACGCTGGCGCGCCTCACCATCTAGATAGCGCATCGAGAAGCGCACAACAACCAGACCGAGAAAGCTCACCAACAGCAGCATAAAACACGCCGCCGAATTTAGACGGAATATCGGCTCGATAACTGGCTTCGAATCCAGGATAAAAAATATACTCGCGCCGATGGCGGCGCCTAATGCGGCAAAAGCCGTGCCCTGCGCCACCCGCCAGAGTCCGCGCGACGACAAACCAGGGACGAGGCAGCTCGCGGACCCCAGGCTTAGAATCAATAATGGCAGCGCGTAGACGACATCGCTTGTTTCCATGAAAAGTCCTTTCTCATCATTTTGATCAGCCTACAGTTTCAACTTACACTGTCATTCTGTAAAATAGATCTTTTAGAATGAAACGTTCATGAAAACAGAACCTACCCCGCTTAACCGAATTAATTATCGGCACTTGCACGCATTCTGGGCGGTGGCACGACAAGGTCACCTCACCCAGGCGGCAGAACATCTGCACGTATCGCAATCGGCGCTATCCTCCCAAATTCGCGAGCTCGAGGACAGGCTGGGCCGTCGTTTATTCCTGCGCACGGGGCGTAAACTGGAAATCACTGAAGAGGGTCGGATCGTCTACGATTATGCGCAGGCGATTTTTGATCTGGGTGCTGAAATGCTGGCGACGCTCGATGGCTCCGGGCAATCCTTGATCCAGCACCTGCGTGTCGGTAGTGTCGCCACCCTGTCACGTAATTTTCAGGACAATTTATTTAGCCCCCTTCTGTCGCGCGAAAATGTACAGTTGACGCTTGAGTCGGGTAGCTTCAAAGAGCTCCTGGGCAAACTGAGTATGCATAAGCTCGATGTCGTACTATCGAATCATGCGGTCGCCAAGGACGAGGCCAATGACTGGCGCTGCACACGCATTGCGCGCCAGGCGGTCAGCCTGATCGGGCCGCCCGATATGGGGATCAGCAAGTTCAATTTCCCACATGATCTACAAGGCCACAAACTTGTGCTGCCTGGGCTGAGCAGCGAGATCCGCACACAGTTCGATGCGCTGTGTGATGAGCACGGGATTAAGCCCGCAATCTTTGCCGAGGTGGACGATATGGCAATGCTCCGTTTGTTGGCACGCGACTCGGGTGCCTTGGCGGTCCTGCCCGCCATCGTCGTCCAAGACGAAATACAACAGGGAGTCTTATGCGAGCTGATGCGATTTTCCGGGATCAAAGAAAGCTTTTTTGCGGTCACGGTGCCACGCCGGTTCGAGCCACCCTTGCTCAAGGCAATATTGCAGGCAGCCCCCATCCGATTGTAGAAAGCATGGCGCGCGCTCTGTGGCGTGGCGCACTGATCATCGGACTGATCGTAGCCCTTGGCGCATGCAGTACTAGCGGCGCTTTGCACATCGATCGCAGCGTACAGGCGCGCAGCCAGAGCAGTCGGGTGGCCTTCATTGTGCTGCACTACACCTCATCCAACACACCCATTGCGCTCAACACACTGAGCCGACAAAACGTCAGCAGCCATTATCTCGTGACGGATGATACGCCCACCTATATTTATCAGCTGGTAGACGAAAATCGCCGAGCTTGGCATGCCGGAGCCAGCCAATGGTGCGGGCGCACCTGGCTGAATGCCGCCTCAATTGGGATTGAACTGGTCAACACCGGGCAACGCAACGGGCGCTGGGCGCCTTACCCTGCGGACCAAATCGACACCCTGATCACCTTGCTGCATGAGGTGAGCGCGCGCCATCAGATCAAGTCGGTCAACGTGGTGGGTCACAGCGACATCGCTGCACAACGCAAAATCGATCCGGGTCCGCGTTTCCCCTGGAAACAACTGGCACAGGCGGGTATCGGGCGCTGGTACGATGAGTCCGCCCTTGCCGATGTACAACGTGAGCTCCTACAGACAACACTGCCTGACGCACGGTGGGTACAGACTCAACTGGCGATGGCAGGCTATGCCACCCCCAATACCGGGATACTCGACCCGGCCACCCGAAATGTCGTGGCGGCTTTTCAGATGCATTATCGTCCCGAGCGTTATGACGGTTGGCCGGATGTAGAAACCATGTCTATACTAAAGATACTCAATAATGCCACTGATCCGGCCGCACGTTGCCCCGGGCCATCGACGGATCCTTTGTAGGCGAATTCAGGAACCACCAACACCCGGCCCCCAGGGTTGGGCCTGGGCCAGTATGGTGCGCAAGTCTTCGTCATCCATGTCGGCCAGTTGCTCTACCGCTTCAGCCATATTGTCTGCCGACATCAATTGATGCCGGATATCATCGCCCTGCACAGCGGTGAAAAGCAGCGTGATATTGCCGTACGAAGCATCCAGCAGTACAGCCTGCCACGTGTTGCCGTGTGAGTCATCAAAATTACGCATAACGCGAGCCCACCCCAACTGAAAATTAAATCAGTGCATCAGTTCAAGCAATGTATTGGCGACCGCGCAGGTCGCCCGACGCAACTCGTCCAGCGGCACACGCTCGTCTGCACGATGGCCATTGGCAGCCAGCAGATCAACCGGTCCGGCACCAAACATCACAGTGGGAATGCCCGCCTCACTATACAAGCGTGCATCCGTGTACAGCGGCACCCCGATAGGGGTTACGGGTTTGCCCATGACGGCACTGGCCTCTTTGCACATCAGTTGTGCAAATTCGGTTGACGCGGCAGAGGGTTTGAAGGGAAGCGCCAACAGCAGACGATGGATGTCTGCGGTCACACCAGGCAAACGACTGATGGTGTCATTCACCACGGCGCGCAGCTCGTCCTCGACCTGCTCGGCCACCTCTTCGGGGATGATACGACGGTCAATGCGCAGCGACACCGTGTCAGCGACCACATTGGTATTGATTCCTCCTTCGATGAGGCCCACCACCATTGTTGGCGACTCAATCCCGACTGTATCCGACACGCGCTCGGCCAGACGATCCCGATAGGCGTAAAGTGCGGTCAGCAAAGTCGACGTCGCTTCGATCGCATCAACGCCCGTATCGGGTCGCGCGGCATGGGCTGAACGCCCCTTGACAATGATCTCCAGGTGCAGGCAACCATTATGGGCGACGACGACATGATGGGTAAACGCGGCAGAAATCACATAGTCCGGCGCACTTAGCTTTTGTTCAAGAATCCAACCTGGGCCAAGCACCCCGCCCGTTTCCTCATCGTACGTGAAATGGAGTTCAACCGAACCGCGCAACGTTGCGCCACGATCCCGTAATTCCTTTAGTGCCAGCAATGCGTAGGCATAAGTCGTGAAGTCTGATTTTGAAACCGCTGCACCACGCCCGTAGAGCCAACCATCCCGAATTTCTGCCCCATACGGATCCGTTGTCCAGCCCTCGCCTGGCGGCACCACATCGCCATGCGCATTCATGGCAATCGTGGGACCTGGCCCAAATGTCTCGCGAATAATCAAATTGGTCACGCTGCGCATCCCCGCGGCACGAACCAATTCCTGATCGACTGTATGGCGCTCGACCACAAACCCCAGTGCCTCGAGCAGCCCAGCAGCAAGTTCGGCATGGGCCGCACAATCCCCGGGAGGATTATCTGACGGACATTGCACAAGCTGCGCGAGCATCCTCACCTGCTCATCGAAGCGCTCATGAATCGTCGAGCATGCTGCGTCCTTAAAATCCTGTATTGTCATGACTGCATCCGGTAAAAAGTTGACGCCGGGTCGGCTTTCGCTATCGTACCCTCAAGGCGCAGGCTGGCCCCTGAGACACACATCAATCCATCGCTATAACGATATTGCGCCCCGCCCCCTTGGCGCGATACAGCGCCTTATCGGCCTTATCCAGCAATTCTTCAAAACCAATATCCTGGCCCTGCACCCGAGTAAGCCCTAATGATAAGGTGACCTGCACTTGCTGGCCATCTGAGAGCAGCACCACCGCATCGGCAACCGTCATTCGGATTCGTTGCGCAACCTCTAGAGCCTGTTCGTGATCAGTGCCGATCAGGGCCACCGCGAACTCCTCGCCACCGATCCTACCGAGAATATCATCCTCACGTAATGCGTCACGGATCAGACCAGAGACTTGTTGCAGCACCACGTCTCCGGCACCATGACCCCAGGTGTCGTTGACCTGCTTAAAATAATCGATATCTATCATGAGCAGCGATAGGGGCGCTTGGGTGTCCAGCGCACGCGCGATTTCGTGCTTCACCAGCTCGACAAAATAACGTCGATTGAACAGGCCGGTCAGATAATCGGTTCGGGCGTGGGTTTGTGCCAACTCTTTGTGTGCGCGCTCTCGGGCCAGCGCGTTTTGTGAGCGTGCCAGGCGCACATTGACACGTTGAGCGTCCAAACGTGACCAACGTAGATACCTATACATCATCGAGCAAAGCAGGCCGCTGGTCACGATCCCATCGGTAAGGATGATCCATGCACTTTTTGAGCTCGTGCCGATAAGCGTTGACCAGCCCAGATCGGTCAAACTAGTGAATGTCACAGAAAGCGCCAGCACAATATAGGTCGTTAACAAAACCCGGCGGCTAGGCACGTGTTCCTGCGTGGCTGCCAGCGCCAATGCCACGTAGTACCAGGCGGCAACAAGGTATATGACGGCACCGATATTCAAGGCCAGACGCGTGTAATCAAACGCCATCAGTGCGAGTTGAATGGGAAAGATCAAAAGTAATGCAGTAAACCCTCGCATCCACGGGGGCGAATAGCGCTTGAATAACTCTTTGCTAAATAGCACAAAGAAAAAAGGCGCAGCGCAAGTCAATACATTGGTCAGCCAGTCAGCCAACTGGGGAATAGCAGAGGGGACATACGGTGCAAGATTGCCCGTTGCACTCAGGCCATAGAGGATATAAACCCCTTGGTACAGGGCAAAGAGCCCAATAGCCAACTGGCGCCCGACAATATAATGGTCAATCGCCCAAATCAGTGCCCACAGCATCAGACCGATAAAGACATAATGCAGCAGACTTTTCTGTGCGGCATGACGTTGCGCATGCTGCGGCTCTATGCCCTCTACGGTCAGCACCGATGCGCTTGTCGTCTGAATGCGCAGATAAAAGGTCTGCTCGGGCGCGGTGATATTGACCACAAAACCCAAAGCGATATCGGCACGGTCGCGATCCTGGTAGGCATGGCGATCGCCTGTCACACGCGTAATCCATTCTTTTGGATCGCCCTGACCGGCCTCGTAGAGCCGAACATCATCGAGCAGGGTCGGGCCAATACGCAGAACCACCTCGCTGCCTTGGGCAGGCGCTTGAACCCGCAGGCGCAGCCAGTATGCAGAATCGGAGTAGCCCTCGTAGAGGGTAGAACCTATCGGCGCGAATTTACTATCGGCAACATCCGCAATCGTCAGGCTGCCCGACGCATCCTCTAGCATGGCACGCGAAACAATGAGGTCTTGGGCCATTGCGGGCACCGTGAGGCACGCAATGATAAGCGCAAGGATGCTGATCACCCATTGCTTAAGAATATTGTTGACCAATAGCTTATCCTGAATCTACGTCAATACTAGGAGGCGCTATTGTAATCGCGACCCCCCCACTCACCAGAGCGCTTTAATCTGCCCAAGCGTGGCGGTCAGGCCGTAGAAATTCCGATGCGTAGCGATGATGGCTTCGTGGATCTCTGCGCTCGAGGTGGCACACGCATCTTCGCACAGAATCGGATAGTAGCCATCAAAAAAGGCATCTGTGGCGGTACTATGTAGACAAACATTCGTATTGCACCCCGCCAATACCAGGGTGCGCACGCCGTGCGCGTCCAGAATTTGCTTCAGGCGCGTCCCTCTGAAGGCCGAGTACATATTTTTGGTAATCTGCACCTCATCAGGCAGCGGGTGGGTCATGTCCTTATGCCACTGAGCCCCTGCGCTTCCCGTGCGCACAAGCAACTGGTCTTCGGTCCACTGGTCCTCGAGCACATCGCGCAGATACACAGACAGGTAATTGGGCAAGGCTTCCTCAAAACTGTGGCTGGTTGCCACCCAGATAATCAGTTGGCCGGCGGCCCTGGCCTGCTCGACCAACTGATTGACCTGATCGATGATGCCGCGCACCAGAACGGGATCACGCCCCCACTTGGCCAGTCGTCCATCATCGGCCACAAAGTCATTTTGCATATCGATGACCAATAGCGCGCAGCGCTGCTGTGTCAACTGTTGCTGCAACGTGAGCGCCGGCCCTTGCTTGCTTTTTGGGCTCTGGGGCATGTCCGACGGGCGAACCGTGTCGGATAACAAATTTGACATGACCTATCTCATATTAAGTGCTGCGGGCAACCACAGCGACACAGGGGGAATAAACGTCACCAACAACACAACCACTAGCGCCATGATCATGAAGGGGACCACTGCGGATGCCAGGCGGACAATAGAGACGCCAAAGAGTGACGACGCCACAAACAGATTAAATCCGAAGGGTGGCGTAAACATACCCAACGCACCGTTTACCAGCATGATGATGCCCAGATGGATCGGGTCGATGCCCATGGTCTGAGCAATCGGCAAAAAGAGTGGCGCAAAAATCACTGTCACCGAAGTCGGATCCAGGAACATCCCTGCGACAATCAGGATCAGGTTAATCATCAGCAGCATGCCTATCTTAGAGCTGATGGTGTTCGTCAGCCACTGGGTCACCTCACCTGGCACCTGCTCGATTGTCAGCAGCCACGACAACGCGGAAGCGGTACCAATAAGAATCATGATTTGTGCGGTGATCGCCGCTGAATCGACCGAAATGGAAAGCAGTTTTTTTAAATCAATGTCTCGGTAGACAAACAAGGCGACCAGTATTGCATATACTGCTGCCACCGCAGCAGCCTCGGTAGGCGTCATGATGCCACCGTAAATGCCCCCGATGATAATAATCGGCACACCCAGCGCCCAGATGGCTTGTTTAAAGGTGCGCTTTATTTCGTCCCAGTGATAACTGTCATTGCTGCGATGATCAAACCACAGACAGTACACCAGCGAATAGAGCATAAACATCAGCCCATACAGTATGCCGGGCACCACACCCGCAATAAACAGCTGCCCGATTGAAACATTCGCCACGGTGCCATAGACGATCATGCCGATGCTGGGCGGAATAATCGCCGAGACCGATGCACTCGAACTAATCAAACCTACCGAAAACCCCGAGTTATAGCCGCTTTTGACCAGTGCGGGGTACATGATGCTGCCAATGGCAATCACGGTCGCCGGGCTGGAGCCGGAGACCGCCCCAAAGAGCATGCAGGCAAAGACGGTTGCCAGCGCGAGCCCACCAGGCAGTGGGCTGACCAAAGATTTGGCAAAGTCGATGATGCGAGAGGACATCCCGCCTTGCGCCATGGTGTAGGCAGCCAGGATAAACATTGGGACGGCCATCAAGGGGAACTTATCCAGCCCTGAAAACGTCCTTTGAATCACGATATTGACGGGAATAGACGTCAGCATCCCGATATACACCAAGGCCGATAACAAGAAGACAACGAATAGCGGTATTCGCAGCAACATCAAGCCGACAATCGACGCACAGAGCACCAGCATTACCGATTATCTCCATCTATCTCAGTCACCGCAGAAGCCACGGCATCTGGAGGGCCGTGGCGCATCAGCCCATTCCAGGCCAGCATAAGAAAGCGCAGACTCATCAAGGCCCCCCTACCGAGAGCGCGCCATATACGAGCCACATCGGCAAACCCAGCGCAACCGTTTTTTGCCCGGTATGAATCGATTTTTCAACGAGCGATAAGGAATACCAAAAAAAGGCACCACACGATAATGCACTGACCGTATTGGCACAGATCAGCCACCACCGATCAATCCGCGGTGAGAGCTTATGTGCCCATATATCCACAGTAATATGCAGGCCGCGATAGACGCATACGCTGCCGCCGATAAAGGTCACCCAAATCACCCCGTAGCGTGCGAACTCTTCTGCCCAACTCAGGCTGGCCTGAAACACGTATCGCAACACAACATTGGCAAAAATGACAAAGGTGATCACGAGCAGCAGGATCCCGATGAAGCCCTCTTCGAGGGACTTCAGCCGGGATGCCCACAGTTTGCGTCGACTCATTCACCCCTCGCCGCATCGATCGCCGTCAAGAGCTGATCGCCGTATTGCTTCACATATTGCGCACGGACATTTTGTGTCGCCTCTCGCAAAGGCATTTTTTCCTCGCTGGTCAAGCGAATGACTTCAGTCCCTGACGCCTCGATGGCCGCCAGATCCTTTTGCTCGATATCCCGGGCCATTGCGCGCTGGCGCTTAACCAAGTTCTGGCCCGCCTCACGCAGGATGTTCTGCTGCTCGGCCGGCAGGCTGTTGAACCACTGCGTGCCATATACCAAGACACCAGCCAGCACCGCATGCTCGGAGATCATCAGGTTCTTTTGGACTTCGTGGAACTTCATATCGTGGATCAGAACGATTGGATTTTCCTGGCCGTCGATCACGCCCATCTGCAGGCCGTTATAAACCTCTGCATAATCCATCGGCACCGGGTCTGCACCGAGCGAACGATAGAAGGACATCACGATTTCGCTTTCCATCGTGCGGAACTTCACCCCTTTAAAGTCATCGAGCGTACGCAAGGGCTTGTTGGCTGTCATCGCCTTGAAACCATCGATATAGAACCCGATCCCGGTGACCTGCTGCGAGGATAAGGAGTCGAGCAACTGCGTACCCACGTCGCCGTCGAGCACCTGCTCGAGGAAATCCATATTCTTGAACAAGAAAGGCAGATCGAACAACTGCAACTGCGGTGCAAAGCCACTGATGCGCGCTGTGGGCACCCAGGTCATCTGCAAGGTCCCCAATTGCAGGCCTTCAAACATCTCACGCGCGCTGCCTAGCTGACCCGAGTGAAAGACATTGACCTTGATCGCGCCATCGCTGAGCTTATCAATTTCCTGTTGGAATTCTGTGGCCGCCTGGTGATGAATCGACCCAGCCGGAAAGCCGTGTCCAAAGTTTGCGACGACTGGCTTTTGTGCGACGGCATGACCGCCGATGAAGGATAGGGCGAGTATCGCCGCACCAAGAATAGTTTTCATATTGTCCCCTTTGCCTGTTTAATTTAATGGCTCTATTTATCGAACTAGACGTGACCGTATTTCTCGAGCGCCTCAGCCAGCGACATCCCCTGGCTGAGGCTTTCGCGAATGTTGATTTCCTGTTGCGTCAAACGCTCGGACTCGACCAGGACTTTTTCGACGATCGCCTGTGGAATAACCAGCGCACCATCATCGTCGCCCAGTATGAAGTCACCGGGATGGACGGCCACACGCCGACCGGTGGCACCCGCCATGAATACGGGCACATTCCAGGCGTTGACCTTCCAGCGTGAAATGGATTGCACTGGCGTACGAAAACGGCCAAAGACCGTAAAGCCCAGCGCATTGATCCAGCGCGTATCGCGCAGACCACCATCGACGATTGCGCCTACACAGCCCTTTTCCTTCATGCCGATAGAGATCAGCTCGCCGAAATAGCAAATGCCGTCACCATCACCCGACCATACGGATACATCACCTTCTGATATCGCTGCGCAGGCTTTCATCTTTTCGGCGTCGCCACCAAGCTCGTACGGCGTCATCTGGCCGCGTATGGTGTAAGCCCAGCCCGCAAGCCGCTCTTGACCTGTTTGTCGCTGGAAACCGGCGGCAAGGCATTGATCCGGGAGCCCCATTTCGTCCAGGACATCCGCGACGTTTGAGGTATCAACCTTTAAATAGCGTTCACGGATAGCGTTTTTGTGTTGCTGTTCGGACATGATCCGGACCCTCACTGATAGGTGTGCCGCCGCGTTAGTCGCCGACAGCCGCTGGTTAAACATGTTTTTATCTTAGTGGGGTGTCAAAGACCAGACAAACGATTTAAAGTATGTGATGCTATTAGCTTTGCTAATGACGAATAAAGTCTTTGAATAACGATTGCGAGCCGCCTTATGGGTAGATACCTCCCACCATTACTGGCCACCCGATATTTTGAAGCCGCAGCCCGCCATTTATCATTCACCCTGGCTGCCCAAGAACTGCACGTATCACAGGGGGCCATCAGCTTGCAGATTCGCAAGCTCGAAGAATTTCTGGGTATGCCGCTATTCATCCGGCATGCACGCAAGGTAGAGCTGACCCGTGAAGGGCTGCAATTCCAGGAGGCATGCCAAGCGCTACTCGATGGCCTGGAGAAGGTCACCCGCAGCCTGGCGGCCCCCGAGCAACATGAAATACTAACGGTCAGCACAATCCCCACGATAGGAACACTATGGCTCATGCCCCGTTTGGCCTCATTCGCCGCGCTACATCCCGACATTGAGGTGCGCGTGGTGTCTGACATCAGGCCGGTCGACATGCAGGCTGCCAATATTGATGTCGCCTTACGAGTGGGGAAGCTCCCTGGGAAACGTTACCCGGCTCATTTCCCCGCTGTCAATCTCGTCATGCTAGAGAAATGGACCAATATCGAGGCCGACCTATTGTTCCACGATACGATGGTGCCCATTGCATCTCGACAATGGTATGCCAATCAGCCGCCTATCCGGTGCGTCGAAGACCTTAAAACTGCGCCGCTCGTGCATACCGCCAGCCGCCCCAATGCCTGGCCCGAATGGCTTAAGGCCCATGGCGTGGATTACCGACGCAGGGACGAGGATCCCGAATACGGTCACTTTTATATTTCGCTGCGTGCGGCACAAGATCAACGGGGTATTGCACTTGTCCCCAGTGTTTTACTACAGGGCTATCCCGGCAATAATGAACTCGAAATCCTTCTCCCGGATCTACAACGTGTCAGAAGCGCCGGTGATTACTATCTGCTCACGCAGGCAATATCACACAAACAAACAGCCATCCAAAAGTTCAGAGCCTGGGTGTTAAATGAAGCAGCAGAAACAGTAACTCATTAGCTGTGCTAATCCGACTCACGATAACAAATCGTTTGTTTGTGCCCTGCCGCCTCTCCTAGAATGAAGTTCTTCGTCCTGTCGGGCGTCATAACTTTGTATTCGGGGATTGTAGAGATGGAGGAGATACGGGTAGGAGTAGCCGGCTTTGGTTCAATTGGTCGAGCGATCGCTCGCCAGATCATTCGTGGTGTCGATGGCCTGCGACTGACGGCGGTTGGGGTGCGCGAACCTGCAGTACCGCCAGCATTTGAGTGGGGCGATCAGGGCCCACCGGTGTTCACGCGCCTCGGGGATCTCGAGCCGCACTGTGACGTAGTCATCGAGTGCGCACCAGCACAGCACCTCAGCTCGATCATCACGCCCGTTTTGCGCGTGGGTAAAAAAGCCGTTGTACTCAGCAGCGGCGCGCTATTGGATCACCCAGAGCTTATTGATCTCGCACGCGAACATCACGGCCAGATCCTGGTCCCATCGGGAGCGATCCTTGGTCTGGATGCATTGCTCGGGGCGGCCGAGGGGGAAATCCAGTCGGTCAAGATGACATCGCGCAAGCCTATCAAGGGATTTGTCGGCGCACCATTCCTTGAACAGCAGAATATTGATGTGCTGGGTCTGACTAAGCCCACCCTGATTTTTTCAGGGTCGGCACGTGAGGCGGCGGCTGGGTTCCCCGCAAATCTGAACGTGGCAGTCAGCGTGTCATTAGCTGGGATTGGACCTGATCGCACACAACTGGAAGTATGGGCAGACCCGACGCTGGTGCGCAATACTCATCATATCGAGGTCATTTCCGACTCAGCGCTACTGTCGATGGAAATCCAGAATATTCCATCAGAAAACCCAAAGACCGGCCGTATCACGGCACAAAGCGTGATTGCATTATTGCGTAAACTACGCGCGCCCTTGTGCGTGGGCACTTAATTCGTTCAAGTAAGGAGGTGGCGTCATGGATTTAGGTTTAAAGAAGCGCATTGCCCTGGTGCATGGTGCAGGCGGGGGGCTGGGCGGTGCCGTTGCCCGTGCCCTGGCAGCCGAAGGCGCGACGGTTATCGCCTGCGATGTCAATCCGGACTCGGTACAACAGACATGTGAGGCCATTGAACAGGCGGGTGGAAAAGCCATCGCCCAGGTTTGGGATCTGGCAGATATCGATTCGTTTACCCAATGGCACGAGGCACTCGTATCAACGGTTGGGCCAGTTGATATCTTGTTCAATAACACAGGTGGTCCACCACCTAGCCTCATACAGAACATTGACCGAAGTGTCTGGGAGCACCACTTTTCCGCCATGGTGCTATCGGTAGTCACGATGACCGATCTGGTATTGGGCCACATGAAGACACAGGGCTGGGGACGTATTATTACCAGTGCCTCATCCGGTGTCGTGATCCCTATTCCCAACCTGGGCCTGTCCAATGCGCTGCGTAGCACCTTGGTGGGGTGGTCCAAAACCCTGTCGCGCGAGGTAGGAGAGCACGGCGTCACCAGCAATGTGATCATCCCCGGTCGTATTGCGACACAACGCATTGTCGCGCTGGATGAGGCCAAGGCCGGCCGCGAAAGCCGCAGCTACGAGAGCGTCGTACAGGAAAGTGTCGGAACGATTCCTCTGAAGCGCTATGGGAAACCCGAGGAATACGGTGCCGTCGCCACGTTCCTGGCCAGTCAGCAGGCATCCTACCTGACCGGATCAGTAATTCGTGTGGACGGCGGCCTGATCCCCAACGTCTGAGGTCGCCCGCGCCGCGCTTGGCTAGACCCGTTCGGGCGGGTCTTCGCGAAAAAAACTTGGCGAAAGAATCGCCCCTTCGAGCATATCCAGGCTACGCGGCTCGAGTGCAAGCGTGGCAAAATGCGCCCGCCAATGCTGCACCACCTGCAGCATGGCGTCGATCTGCGCCCTGGCTTGTTCACGTGACAAGCCAAAAACGCCACATGCGGACAATAAGTTATAGATACTCGCCGTGCGTCCGTAACGGCCCACATCAAGCGACAAGTCACGCCGCTCTTGTGACACCAGCGCTACGGGCACAATATCGTAGGCAGGCGACAGCCGCCATCCCATCGACGTACGCAGCAAGGCATGATTACGCAGATGGTCATCATTGTTCGTCACCATCGCGTTGAAGGCCATACGGCGAAACAACTCCTGGCGGTCCTCGTTGGGCCTGACCGACCAACGCCTGAGCTCATCAGCGAACAGAAGATACGACCATTTATCACGTCCATAGTGGCCATCCTCGGCATCCAGCACAGTAAGCGCCGAAACAATACCGTAGCGGTCATAGGACTGGGTATCAGGATTCCATTCCCGATCAAAGCGCTGTAGCATCAGGACATCGCGCCCAGAGACCTTTTCCAGGCGTGTATGACAAACCTGCAAACCCGCCGCACGGGCTAATTCCAGCGTCGCATATTCAATGCGCTGCATATTGTGGCGATCTTGCCGCTCGGGCAGCTTCGCCAACCAGATTTTATTGTCATCCTCAATCGCAACCTTGGGTCGTGCCCCGCCCATGCTCGTCCCCGGATCCAGCCCCTCCAACACCTCATGAGGCAGGCGACCATCCGCCTCCAGCGTCTGAGCCGCCTCGATAAGCGCTTCTAGCTGATACGTGCGGTTAAAGGGTCGAGGTGGGCCTGGCGGCTCTACCGTCAGGCCAAAGCGCAGATTGCCAGCACCATCATCCGGGCCATTCAGCAAGTAATCCACCTCCTGTAGTGTAGCCTCCGGGCGCTCGAGCTTTGCCTGGATGACGCGTCGTCCCCAGTAATCGGGGCCGGCATCACGCACCGCGCCCGGGATGCCCTTGAGCTTGGTGATTTTGTGTGGGTGCTCGCTTAGGGGCAAGCGAAAGGGATCCAAGGCCACGACGTTGTGACGTGCGAGGTAGCGCTTGCCATAGGTAAATGTCCCCTCAAACATGCCTGAGGCCAGCTCACGCACCCGAAGGGATGCGCAGGTCACCCACTCGGATGTCCCCGGCAACTGAATATAGACATAGCAAAACTGATCAGCGGTCTTCACAGCAGTTTTCCCCTAAAAATCATTGCTATCAAGGGGCACCCTGGGTCGGCGGGCACGCTTGGCCCGCCGACCTGCCTCCAGAATCTTGCCATGACCATCGGCGTCCGGATCGGCTACGCCCGCAACTGAGCCGAGCAGCCCAAGGGCCCACAGCGCGGCATAAACATGGCCCACTGCAATACCGGCCTGGCCGTTCTCGATCCCGTACAGCGTTCGACGCGAGATACCGCAAGCTGCGGCGAGCTCGGCCTGGGTAAGGTTTCGCCTCAGGCGTGCGACCTGAATCCGCTCGCCGAGCGTAAGCAAGGCTCGGCTGACCTCATAGGGCACAGGGGATGGAATAGGCATGATCTTGTTCACTTATTGGGCGGATTGCAATTATCGTACATCCATCATTCTGAAGCCAATAATATTGAGTAATATATTGCCTATAAATAGATGAAATGAGCGCTATTTTACCTATTTAATTTGTTCCTGTGGCTTGCTGCCTCAGGCAGCATTTCAGTATTCTGATCCGCTATCCCTTAATCTTAATCAGACACGTTTCGTCAGAAATCCGATATAGTCGTAAATCCCCGTTGGGAGTGGGCTATTTTTGAGGTTAGATATGAAGCAAGCGGTGCAAGACAGCCTGGATGCCTGCGTGCAGGAAATAAAGGCAATTCGTACGGGAAATTACGCTGGGCCTTCAATAGCTGTTGTCGACATGCCGCCCGCAACCCGTGAGCTGGGTATTGAAGTCTCACGCATGGCTAAGTGGATAACGTCACGCTTTGCTGAACTGGACAAGCTACAAACCGTAATGGCCCGCATCGGCCAAGGCCTGTCTGTCGAGCAGGTCCTGAATTCCATTTATGAGTCCTACACCCGATTGATCCCCTATGATCGCATTGGCTGTGCCCTGCTCGACGATGCAGGCCTGATGTTACGTTCATGCTGGGCGCGGGCCAACTACCCAGGCATCAAGATACATAGTGGGTTCTCGGCAACCATGGCCAACAGCAGTCTCGTGCAGATCATCGAGACCAACGAGCCACGCATTCTTAACGACTTGGAACAATACCTTTTTGAAAACCCTCGATCCGTGGCGACACAGCTTATCGTGGCCGAGGGGATTCGCTCTAGCCTCACCTGCCCACTGGTCGTAAATGGTAAGGCGATTGGATTTCTATTCTTTTCCAGCTGCCAAAAGGATGCCTATAGCAACCAGCATCAGAATATATATATCCAGACCGCAGGTCTGGTATCGCTGGTTGTAGAAAAAAGTCTGCTCTATCAAAAGCTCCAGGACAGCAATCAAAAGCTACAGAAAAAATCCGACCATGACAGCCTCACAGGGGTGATGAACCATGGTGCGATCACAACCTGGATGGGGGCCAGCCTATATCGAGCACGACAAGAGCACCGATCACTGGCGATCATCATGGCTGACCTGGATCATTTCAAGGCGATCAACGATACCTATGGACACCAAGCTGGCGACGCCGTACTACATGCTGCAGCGCAGGCCATCCAGAAAATCTTACGCGGCAACGACCAGCTTGGCCGATACGGCGGAGAAGAGTTTCTGATTGTCCTCGAGGATGCCGACGCAGAGGATGCGGCCATTGTTGCCGAGAGAATTCGCCAAACTATCGCCCTTCTAGAAGTCAAACATAACAAGCAGTGCTTACGCTTGACGGT
Source organism: Alcaligenaceae bacterium CGII-47 (assembly GCA_019166125.1). GTDB lineage: Bacteria > Pseudomonadota > Gammaproteobacteria > Burkholderiales > Burkholderiaceae_B > Castellaniella. The sequence goes on along the minus strand of JAHTBO010000006.1, from coordinate 154,435 downwards.
CAGCCTGGGCGCGGCGGCCACGCAAAGCGGCGACACCGCCAAGGCATTGCATGCACGCGCCGATGAGGCGCTCTATCGCGCCAAAAGCAATGGACGCAATCGCGTAGAAGTCGCGACTTGACAGCATCCTTCCGTTCATCAAGCGTCACGAGGCAGGAATGGCCGCCGAGCCGAATGTAGCCGTTATCTCTAGATTAGGCATTGCTCAAACTCTAGCTTGGGGATCAACGTATTACCTGCCCGCGATGCTCGCCGAGCCGATGGCGAAGGACCTTGGCGTACCCACCCCCACAGTCTTCGCCGCATTTAGCGCAGCGCTGATGGTTTCTGCTCTGATCGGACCGCATGCAGGGCGCTTGATCGATCATACAGGTGGGCGACTGGTACTGGTTTTTACCAGTATTATCTTTGCACTCGGGCTGGCGGCATTGGGACTTGTTCAAGGCCCGATCGGACTATTTCTGGCGTGGCTGATAATTGGCATCGGGATGGGTAGCGGCTTGTATGAAGCCGCGTTTTCAGCGCTGGTCGCTCTTTACGGAAACCGCGCACGCAGTGCCATAACAGGCATCACCTTGATTGCGGGATTTGCCAGCACGGTTGGCTGGCCGCTTACAACTCTGCTAGAGGCGCAGATTGGCTGGCGCGGGGCGTGCTTTACGTGGTCGGCACTTCATTTGACGCTCGGACTTGCATTGAACCTGAGCCTGCCCACGCGACTGGCAGCGCAGACGGCTGAAGCGACGCCTCTGCCACAATATCCGATTGAAAAGCCAGCCTCTGATACCGGAAATCTCCACCGTCGGGCATCGTACGCACTGGCTTTTGTGTTTGCCGCCACGTGGTTCATCAGCACCGCAATGGCTGCGCATCTGCCAAGATTGCTACAGGCTGGCGGAGCAACATTGGCTACTGCCGTTATGGTCGGTGCGCTGATTGGGCCCGCCCAAGTGGCGGCGCGGCTATTAGAGTTCAGCCTGCTGCGTAAAATCCATCCAATTGTATCTGCACGCATTGCCGCCTCACTGCATCCGATCGGCGCACTGCTATTTGGCATCATCGGCGCTCCAGCGGCCGCAGCTTTTGGGATCCTGCATGGTGCGGGAAACGGCATTCTGACCATCGCCAAGGGAACGCTGCCTTTGGTGATATTCGGACCCAACGGATATGGGCACCTTCAAGGCGTGCTCATGGTTCCAGCACGGATCGCCCAGGCACTCGCACCGTGGCTCTTTGGGATGTGCCTTGATGAGTTCGGAATAAAATCTTTGTGGCTGACTTCCGCCATAGGCGTTGGGGCGACGCTTGTGCTGATCACTATTCCGCTAGTGGTCGACAAGCGGATCCAACGGGTCTGACCAATTGATGATCGAAAGGAATAACAGTGAATTTAACGTATCAGTGGCTTCACGACACAGTACGCAAGCGCTTTGATTCTGACGAAGCGATGGAGGCCTTCCTGCCTCAGGCATTGGCACCTGATGAATTGAAGCACAAGGGCAATGACCGCTACCTCTCTGCCATGACGCAGCGGATATTTCAAGCCGGCATGCGGCATTCCGTGATTGACGCCAAATGGCCTGCTTTCGAGGAAGCGTTTTCGGGTTTTGTGCCCGAGGCCATGGCCTTGCTCAGTGACGCAGACCTGGCGGGCCACATGCAAAATGAACGTATTATCCGCCACCTCGCCAAATTGCGAACCATCCCCAAAAATGCCCAGTTCATTTTAAATGTCAGCCAGACGCAAGGCGACAGTTTCGGTGCATTCATTGCCGCTTGGCCGGTCGTCGATATTGTCGGCTTGTGGCGCGTCCTCGCCAAAGATGGTGCCCACCTGGGTGGACGCTCGGGGGCCGGATTCCTGCGCCTGGTCGGTAAGGACACCTTCTTATTGACCAGTCATGTGGTCGCGCGCCTGGTGACGGCAGGCATCATTACCAAAGAACCCTCAAGCCAACGCGACCTGCAAACCGTGCAAGACGCTTTCAATGCCTTGCACCAGTGCAGCGGCAGGCCACTATGCCAATTATCGGCCATGCTTGCGCTAAGCATCCATCCAGCCTTCTAGATTGCGGCCACCAGATCGGACTGTTGCCCCATGGACTTTGACCCATCATCGAAGCCCGCAATATGCTGTACGCAAAACGGCCGTTGCGCGTCCGTCGGCGGACAAAATGCTGGCACACCGCCGATCAAACACAAGCACTATGGCAATTGGCGCTAACCGCATAGCATGCCATATTTTTCTCATGGCGATCGGTTACGGATATTGCGCACTGCGGACTAGCGATCACTATCCACGCCCTATACCCACAACATCAACATAAGTAAAACTGATTGAAGACGCCCTAAGCTTTAAGATTGAAGCGATCCATACCTACTTCGACCTAGGATCTCCTCCAACAGCATTTTGAGCGGCTGGAGAACTTAAATAAGGACTCACGCCATGAAACTTAAACCATCACTACTTATGGCTGCAATATTAGCCGTGGGGCCTTTGGGCGCTCCAATCTGGGCCCAAGCCGCCACAGAAACCGCCCCCAACCATTCTTATACAGCAGCCTTGCAATCGATGAACGCCGCCGCGATCGATTTTTCAACGAGCGGCAATGCCACCTTCGACATCCAGGGCGACCAACTCACCATCGATATTAAGGTCGAAGGCGCCCCGCCCAACATTACACATTGGCAGCATTTTCACGGATTACAGGGGCGCATGGCGGCAGATTGTGCAACGCCGGCAGCAGATATCAATGCTGATGGTTACGTCGACCTCATCGAGACGGAGCCTGCCTCAGGTGTCACGATGGTGCCTTTTGACAAGATGCCGGCAGCGATGGATGTCGCCCACGGGAAATATCCCATGGCATCAACGAGTGGCACGTATCATTACCACCAAGTCGTGTCTGTCAAAGCATTATCCGCGGCGTTTACCAAAGCCTTTGATGGTCAGGCGCTAGATCTGGACAAGCGCGTTCTATTGATCCACGGCGTCGCTGCCGAGACCAATCTGCCCCCTACAGTACAGTCGCTCGGGCCCATCCCAGCCCAGGTTACGCTACCTATTGCTTGTGGAAAAATCGAGCGTACGGATCGGTAGCGCCGACATTTTCTTAGCTGCGTTTATGCCGGGTGCGAATGTCCCGCCACCACACAGCCATGCGAACAACGAAGAAATCGTCTATGTCACTCAAGGGAAGCTCCGCTATGCAGTAGGCACGGAGCAGCGCGACCTTCTTCCAGATGAGTCAAGGGCCTCTGAGCCATCGGAGATAACCAGCACCTCGTTGTACTGAAAGACGTCAGCAATCTGTTCCTTATAGGTCTGGATCTGCTCGTAGGCCTTCCAGATATCCGCAGCCTCATCGGCAGGGTTTTTAAGCTCGATGAGAACCAGTGGCAAGCCATTGATAAACAGGATGATGTCAGGACGGCGTGTATGATGCGCCCCCTTAATGGTGAACTGATTGACCGTCCAGAATTCATTTTTAGAAATATCGGACTAATCAATGAGACGCACTAGGTCACCCCGAGTCTCACCGTCCTTTTGATACTCAACGGGTACCCCGCCTACCAACAACCTATGGAAGGCATGATTGGCGGAAAGCAAGGCTGGGATACCAAGGCTGATAACCTGGGCTAGTGCGTTCTCACGGGCAACCGTCGGAACATCGGAATTCAGTCGTCCAATGGTCTCACACAGGCGAAATGGGAGTATGACCTGGCGGTAATCAGCGCGCTGCGTGTCGGGGCCATCGAAGGCGATATCCGGGCCGTAGTGAGGTGTATAGCCTTCGTCTCAGCCAACCAGCCCAGGACGTCTTGTTCGAGTTGGTGTTCGGTCATGCGGCTCCCTAGTCGTATTTTCTATAACACTTCATAGCGCTTTGAGCTAAACTAGGCTTAAGTGCATTGGGGGTTCCCGGTCGGCGTCTAGGCCTCGGTGGGTTCATCGGGGCTTTTCGCTTTTCTGGGCGGATGAATCATCAGTCCCACGTTCTCATACCCCTGCCCAACACACGCCCGCCCTCCGTCACAGAACAATTTTTTCTTCAGGATATCAAAAGCCTGATTCGGTTGCTGCGGTCGGAGATAGCTCAAGCCTACGGGGCGCGCAACTTCATCCTCCTTTCTCCCCCGGCACTCAACGACCACATGGGTTTTGACGTGCTCCTGCACCTTCTCTACCAGAAATCCGTGCAAAGCTTCCAGACAAATACCTAGTGCAATGTGATACGGATTGGGAGGCCCTCCCGCCCCTCTACTCAAGCGAGCCTTATCCACCACACAAGAAATGAAGATGAAGTTGCTCGCCTCCATGATCGAAGTGAGGCTTGCCATAAAAGCATTGCGAGTCGGGAGATGCGTTAGGAAGGCGAAGTCTCCCTTCTGTTTACAGATCTCATTTTCATGCAGCACAACACTGTCATGGCCAAAGTAGTTGAACTTCAGCTTCTCGATGGCAGGGATGACTTTTTCTGCATAGTGTCGTTTATGGAAAATGCAGAAAGCAAGTACAAAAATGGGATAATCCTTATCGATGCTCGTGAGCGAGTGATCACCGCTCTCGTCCACGTACACCACATAGTCACTGAATCGACGGCCTAATGACTCAGGCGCCTTGCCCTCTACCGGAATAGCCTCGACGGATTCAAATAGTGAGTATTGGGTACCTGGTGCTGGCATGGGTTGATCCTATTATCTCAGGTAGACGAGAAGAAATTATTGGCGCAAATTTTCCAACTCATGAGCCCGATTAGCGGTCATGGAAATCATGCAGTCATTCGCGCTGACACGAGCCATGCTGCCACCATCCGGATCATAATAAAAGTCGCAGTTGGCGTCGCGAAATTTAATCCAGGCACGTTGTGCAGTTTTTAGCTGATTTTTGCGCTCGGCATCCAGATCGTCCATCAAAGCCTTATACGCCTTATTGAGCCGACCATCCTGGCGCTGATGCTCAGCCGTCATGCAATCAATCATGTCTTCTGTCACACCACCAGACCTATCCATGCAGGCAGAGTACTGTTTATTCAGATTATTTTCCTGGGCCTGGGTCGAGAACGACAAACATGCCAGCGCGGTCAATACTGTTAGTGCGTGAGTGGTTTTCATGAGGCTAGCTCCGTAATAAGCGATTCGACTTCAGGTCGGCGAAGTTTGCCGGAGATCAGACGCGGGAGGAGAGTATCGCGAAGGACAGCAAGGGTTTGAGCCTGCTTTAAGTTCTCTGCCACAGCTATTAGCAGCGTTGCGGCTATCTGATGAAAGGCGGAAAGAATCTCGCTTGTTGGTATGGCTACTATCAACCCAGCCACAACATCTGGCCTAACTGCCGGATAAGCTTCGCCATCAGCAATATGAGTCAGGTGCTCAATACTGGCATCTCGTGTTGCAGACAGATAAACAAACTCTGTATTTTCTTTTACAAGGAGCCTAAAAACGGCAAAGCCTGTGCTGCCAGTTAGGTTTAATGGTGCATTATGGATGAAAGCAAATGAGCGGCTCCCAGGACGAACAGTGCCGACAATTGTGTCACCACTTCGCAGCACTCGTCTAGCACGGCTCGGCGCTTCGTCGAAGGCGATCTCTGAAACCGTGGTTATCTCGTCGTTTTTTGCATTAGCCAAGTCAATGTAAAGTACCGTCTCTGGATGTTCCTTAGTAGTCCACAACTCAGGATTTAAAAATGCCAAATCGGCAAGTATATCGCCAGGTTCACGCCCCAGGTTGAAATCAATACCACGAATGGCCAGATTCCTGGCGGCCAGGCGCCAGGTGGTGGGGTTGGACTCCTGCCCATAGATAGACACGTCGCCTATCGTGCCGCCGTGCGCCTCAATGAATTTCTCTGACTGAACAAATATCCCACCTGAGCCACAGCAGGGGTCATAGACCTGGCCGAGCACATCGCGGGCCGTGTTTGCGTCGTCACCGAAACCAATGGTGGATACGAGATCAACCAACTCCCCGAGCTTGCCATCAGGCAGTCGTGCTCGAGCATAGCGCCGGGTGAGCTCGTCACGGTGGGCGGCAAAGGTATCAGAGATGTATTTGATGAAAATCAGGCCAAGCACGAGGTGCTTGTACTCGGCAGCGTCCATATTGGCCCGCAGCTCGTCTGCAGTAGCCCAGAGTGTTTTCTTGATGTCGTTGAGCATCTGCCGTCTTAAAGGAAACCGTAAGGGAGGGTTACAGTATAAGCCGCAGTAAAAGGTGGTTCGGACGGGATAGGCGTCGCTGCTACTTAGATTTTGATAATGGTGTCGCTGTACAGCGCGACCAAGGGGTCATGGGTCATCAATCGCATCGGCTCGATGAGCGCCTGCGCAACGAGGATACGATCAAATGGGTCTTGGTGGTGCGTCGGCAGGCCTTCTACCGCCACAACATGCTCAGCCTCAATCGCCACCAAGCGGTAGCCGGACTCGTGGAAGTAGCGCGCCGCATCCCGACTCGATACCGGCATATCTCCGCGCTCAAGGGAGTGTTTGATAGCTATTTCCCATATGCTCGCAACGCTGACCCAAACCGTTGTTTTGGGCGATTGAATTAAATCTCTGGCCGTCTGTGACAACCGCAGGCTATCTGTAATCGCCCACAGGGCGACATGCGTATCCAGCAAAAGATTCAAGACAGCTCTCCAGCTACAAATAAGCGCGCAACATCTTTGTTATGGCCATCAATGCTATCAGGCACCTCGAACTTGCCCTTAGCGACACCAATGCGCTTACCCACCGACACCTTGCCAATTGGAACCAGCTTGGCTGCCGGACGGCCATTGCGGGCGATTATGATTTCACGCTTTCGCCCTTGCTCAATAGCCTCCACCAAACGGGATAATGAGGACTTGGCTTCCAGCATGTTAACGGTGTTCATGGCATTCTCCAAAGGCACTATGGTTAGTCTAGCCTGGCTAAGCCTAACGGGCAAGCCAAACCACAGTCTTAATCAAGTGGCACGGAGAATTTGGCCCCAAGACCATAAGTGCCCATGACGATATTACGATGTGCCTCCAGGCGCACGCTCAGATGAGGGCTATACCAGAATTGCTGCGCCAGGCCGAACGACCGCTCGGGCTCTTGCACCGCACGATCCAGTTGTTCGTAGGTGCCGCTCAGCTTTCCCCAACGGCCCATGGGCATGCTCAGTTGCCACTGGTTGCGTACGCACCCGCATGCGAGCGCATTCTCGCGATACGAGGACAGGTCGGAATAGCCCTGGCCACGCTGCTCATTGAGCCATGATAGCCTCCAGTCCGTGAATATATCGACCTTGTAGCCCAGCTGATAACGCCAGCCATCCTCCGTGGGGCGCTGCGCCCTCGAGATCCCTAGCGCCCAGGATCCCCAGTCGTTCATAGCGTATTCCCCCCCCAGCCCAAGAGCAAACAAGTCTGATGTCCCTTGCACCTGTGAGGCCAAGGTCAAATTGGAGTTGACCGCATGCTTTGCGGACGCATCGTACGCCGCAGGTCCGTAGGTCAAGTCGCTGCTCGACAGCGTGTCGCCCGAGTCATCCAGGGCTCCAACTGCTATGGCATAAGCCCACCCATCGCCTGGCGCGCGGCCCAGCCCGGGCACCCTATGGACTCCGACACCCGCGAGACGTACGGACTGACTCCAGGCAGGCGCGCGCGATGAGGCATTTCCCAGCGTTACACCGTAGCCGGACGAACTGACATAGCGCCAGTTTCTCGCCCCCAGAGACCAGGCATCCACACCGCTCGGCATCGCCAGTTCGAAACCGGCGGGTGCCAAACCGGAGGCACCCGCCACGATAGGCCCGTCCAGACCGTCGCGGTAATCCACCACATAATCATCAGGCACGAGACGAGACAAAGCACGGTTGCCAAATTGGACGTCCGTCGCGTCCGGCCCAACCGACTCCGTTAACGCGGGCACCTCGGGGATCGCATAGACTTGCGGCGAGAGGTCTATGAGCGAGTCGGCCCCCGTTCGATATTGGGCCTGAGCTGACGCCGCGCCGAGAGCACATAGCACACACGCCGCGGCCACACGCAGCAAAGCTTCTGTTAATAAAAACCACATTTATTCAACGATATAGGCTCTACGACACTTTGGCAATACCACCTGGCGCAAAGCACTAGCGATTTTTCGACGTGCTGCGTTCGCCCAGGCAACGTCGGGGCGGCAACCTTCCAGATAGCGTTACATTCGACGCTCAGTGACCCACGGTCTCCACCCTACAGCGACTGGAAGCGGGAGATCCCGGCGTAAGTATTGGTATTCTGGCCAGCGCCTTGTGGCTCATCAACCGGAATGGAGAATTGGGCCAATCGCGTAGGGCTGTCGAGCGCTGGTTTGCAAGCCTCGAGCGCCGTGCCCTCTACCGGGGAGTCTTTGGTAGTGTGCAGGAACAGCGCGAGGCGATCCGCCAGTTTATCGATGCTCATAATGCCTACAGCGCCAAGCCGTTTCGCTGGACCAAGTCTGCTGATGCAATCCTTGCCAAGGTTGAGCGTGCAAAATCAGCGATGGCATGAGATAAATAACCCGATTAATGAAACACAACACTAGATTGCTGCGGAAAACAGCTTTTAGATCGGTAAGCTTGACCGCTTCGTCGTGCGTCCGTTGTATTCTCTTTAACTCATCGAGCGTCTCGCTGGAAACCGGGGTGGGAATCAAGCTCGCGCAACTGGTTTCAAGAATCTCTCGTGTCTGGTACAGATCTCGAACTTCTTCTTCGGTATAGGATCTGACGAGTGCTCCGATGTTTTTCTTGCGTTCGACCAGCCCCATCTGTTCGAGACCCTTCAGCACCTGTCTGACCACGTGTCTCTTTAGATTGAATCGCGCGCGCAGATCATCTTCGATCAAACGTTCTCTGGGGTATAAATATCCGAGGACGATATCTTCTTCGAGGGCTTCGATAGTGCGCTGGACCTGCACGTCGACGTTGGCGTCGCGCTGGGCCCCGCTGTCATACTGCTGCGACGTGTTGGTGTGTCGTGCCACGTTCAATTCTCTACCAAGAGCATATAGAGAAGCATGCAATTTTAGCAAACTTATCGTCGAGGGTACTTAATCCGCTACAGTAGGTCGCGGGCGCATCGGCCGCCAGTGAAGTGCTCCTATGGCCGCGCCACGCGAAACCGTCGCGCGACGATTCGCGAGACGCCCGCTTTTGTGCCAGTATCTCGGCTGGATACAAAAGGGGAACGCGAACAATGGATATCCTATTTACCCTCCTGGCGACGGCGATGACATGGAGGGTGCTGTGCCTGCGCTACCAGCGCACGCACATTGCCTTGCTGGGCGGCCATCTGGCCAGCTTGCAGCTCGAACGCCTCATGGAAACGCTGACGCAGGGCTACGCCCGCGCCATCCATGAAAAGGACGAGGCACGCCGGCTCCAAGTGCTGAGTTCCTTTGCCCAGTCCGAGGACACGGCGGCGGCCCAGGCCGGCTCGCTGGTCGAGGCGATGCAAAAAGAAAGCGCCCAGGCGACCAGCATAGGCACTCTGCCGTTCTGCCTGCCCTACATCGAGAAGCTGATGCCTTCGATGACGCGGGATTTTCGCGAACTGCTGCGCATTCATGCGGCCGGCCTGCGCCACGTCGTGGACAACGAAGCCCAATGCAGCACAACGGATCGCGCCTTTCACCTATCGGCGGAACTCTATCTGTTGCAGCACAGCTGCCACTGGTTCTGCAAATCGCGTGGTGTGGCTGATGCGCGGTTGGCGGTGCGCCACCAGGTCAAACACCAGAAGGTCCTGGAATCCGTGTCCCACGGCACGCGCTCGGCCTACCTGCAGTGGATGCGCGGCAAATAACAGCCGAGCCTTCAGGGCGCGGCTCCCGCGTATAATATGCAGCACTTTCTCATGGGTTCCCTCACCCCATTCATCAAAAAAAGGCTCCTATGACCTCCATCGCCCTGCCGCCATCGCGGATCTCGTTCCACCTCGCCCTGCTGGTGGCATTTCATATCCTCATCATCATCGCCAGCAACTATCTGGTGCAACTGCCCATCGACCTGTGGGGCTTTCACAGCACCTGGGGCGCTTTCAGCTTTCCCTTCATTTTTCTGGCGACCGACCTCACCGTGCGCCTGATCGGCAAGACCGAGGCGCGCCGGGTGATCATGCGCGCCATGATTCCTGCGCTGATCGCCTCCTACATCATTTCGGTCCTATTTCACGAGGGCGCCTTCAGCGGCTTGGGCACACTGAGCGAATTCAACACCTTCGTGTTCCGTATCGCCTTCGCCAGCTTTGCCGCCTACGTCCTGGGCCAGTTGCTGGACGTGCAGGTATTCGACCGCATGCGCCGCGACCACATACAGTGGTGGGTCGCGCCGGCGGCCTCGTCCGTGCTCGGGCAATTGCTGGACACCGCCGCGTTCTTTGGCATTGCCTTCTGGCGCAGCACCAATCCCTACATGGCCGAACACTGGGTCGAGATCGCCATGGTGGACTACGTGATCAAGCTGTCCGTCAGCCTGCTGCTGTTCGTGCCCCTGTATGGCATCGCCCTGAACGCCATCGTGCGCTCGATCAGACGAAGCGAGGCACAGCCGACGCTGGTATAGGCCAGTTTCATCGCAGCATCGCCGCCATACGATGTATCCTGCTCAATATATACCTGTATAAAAGTACAAAAATACCTGCTTTGTACTAATATATGGATATGTCAAAGCCCATAAAAGCCCTGCAGCAACTGCCGCCGGCCACGCTCGGTGCCATCCAAAAGCTTGGTGCCGACCTCGCGGTGGCTCGCCTGCGTAGAAAGGAATCCCTTCGTAGCTGGGCTAAGCGCCTGGGAGTCTCAGTTTCAACCTTGCAGCGTCTGGAAGCCGGGGACCCGGGCGTGAGCATAGGCATACTGGCCAGTGCCTTATGGCTGATCAACCGGGATGGAGAATTGGGCCAATTGGCAGCCCCGGAGCACGACCGAGGTGCTTTGGAGATGGACGTGCGCGAGGCTGTGCAACTGGGTCAAGCTCGAGCGCAAGCTTCCGCGGATGCCCGGCGCGCTGCAGCAACAAACCCACCGAAAGACTGACATGCGCTTGGATGACTTGTTCCTTTGGTATCTAGGTAATGACGAACCCCGCTACGTCGGAGCCTTGAAGCTGGTGGCGGCAGGCAAAGGAGTATCCCTGCGCTACGACGTCAGGTGGTTAGCCAATGGTTTTGCGCTAAGCGAAGACCTTCCCCTAGTGGACATCGAGTTCTTGCCGGCCGGCCGACTGAGCGCCAATGGCCCACGTGCGGTCGGTGCCGTTGATGATGCCCGTCCGGACCGTTGGGGCGAAAAAGTTATCCGCTTTGTCGACAAACCAAAACGTGTTTCGCTAATGGAGTTGCTCTATTACGCGGGTGATGATCGCTTCGGGGCCCTCGGCGTGTCCACCTCAGCCAGCAAATACCTTCCACGAACGGGTGGGCCGTTGCCCCGGCTGGAACAGGCTCAAGCCCTTAGCGAAGTGGTAGCCAAGGTAGAGGCCGGTGAGGCCTTGACGGCGCTTGAGGCCAAAATCATCCAAGGTGGCGGTAGTCCTTTGGGGGGGGCTAAGCCCAAGGCGCTCATCAACATCGACGGTGAGCAATGGGTCATCAAGTTTTTCAACAACGAGTATGTAGACGTTCCGCTCATTGAGCATGCGGCCATGACGCTGGCCGCCAAAGCAGGTATCACTGTGGCGCGAACCCAGGTCATTGCGCTGCAAGGTGCGCACGCGATTGCGATTCGACGGTTCGATCGTGAAGGCAAACATCGGATTCACAGCATTTCGGCTGGTACCGCTATTCGGGCCGCAACGCCAGCCGGTGTTGAACCCGAGATGGGATATCCCCAGCTGGCGCGAGTCCTGCGCCGAATCGGAGTTAGCCAAGACGATGCGTATCTGGCGGATGCGCGGGAGCTGTTCCGAAGAATGGTATTCAACATCCTCGTGGACAACACCGATGACCATGAAAAGAACCACTCGTTGTTGGTCGTCAATCCAAGCGACAATGGGAAGTTGCGGTTAGCGCCGGCGTATGACGTACTGCCAAGCAATTCCGGCCAGGGCTTTCAAGAATTCATCTGTGGAGCGGATGGACACGAGTCAACCTTGCGCAACGCCATGTCAGAGTGCGAGGCATTTGGGCTAACGCCGACCGAAGCCGTGCAGATGGTGGTCCAGGTCATCCGTGTTGTCGACACCTGGCGTGCGCACTTTGAAAGCGTTGGGGTGACCCGAAACGATTTGAACAGCTTGGCCGAGCGCATCGACGGCGACGAACTGCTAAACCAGCGCCGAACCTTTGACCCTCACCACTACCAGAGGCCCGTCCCAAAACGAAGGCCAACAAGTCCATTTCGCAGGACCTAAGCACTGACCCGTTGCAGGACTTGGGCGTCCGCGGTACGCCCTCACTCGTGTTCCCCACGCTCTTGCATGTAGCAGGCAACTTCGTCCAACAGGACTTTCACCAACTCAGGGATGCGATCCAGCATGCGGTAGGATGGGCCGGCGACCAAAAGGGAGAACTGCCTTTCACCAAGGGGCATGGGTACGGCCAAGCCCACGAGTTCGGGTTCGAATCCGTTGACGTTTTGCGCCCAACCGCGTGCTTTGGAGGCTTCTACTTCAGCGTCTATTTCGTCGATACTCATCAAGGTGTCCGGTGCGTAACGCGTCAACTCACACTTGCGCAGTATGGCGGTGCGCTCCCTCCTCGGCAGCATGGTCAGCAACGCCCGACCCGCGGAGGTCGCTTGGGTCGGAACGCGCTGCCCGACCTGGGCAAAGTACCGTATCGGCGAACTTGATTCGACAACTTCAACAAATATGGTATGCGGCCCCGATAACGCGCAAAGCCCTGCGGTTTCATCGGACCGCGCAGCAACATTGACTACCGAAGCGCGTAGCCGTTCGGAAATGGGGCCATCAACAATAGTTTGGTGAGCCAGCTTGAACAGTTTTCGGGACGGATAGTAGCCCGCTCGATACTTTGGCTCGTATAGATAACCGCCGTGGCTCAAAGTCTCGATCAAGTTGAAGGTACTCGAACGAGGCCAGCCAAAATGATTGGAAATCTCCGATAAGGTCGTCGGGCTTCGGCGTTCTGCAAAGAACTCCAGAATCTGGAATGCGTACTGGACTTGCTTGACAATCATAGACGTCCATAAATACGTAGGAGAGTATTGGTTCGATTATCCACGCGACGGATTATAGGCTTGGCGAGTCTGCGGCTACTCAAACGCACTTAAGGCGACCAGGAGATCCTGCGCCTCCTGGTGTGCATGCGAAAACGGCAGGCCGTGCTTGACTCCCGCCACGATCCGCAGGGTAGCGCGATTGGCCAAGCGAACCATTTCCCGGCCATGTTCAACGGGGACAAAAGGGCTTGCATCCGGCAACACTATCGATAAGGGCGCATTCAAGGTTTTTAGGCCGGCGCTGAGGTCTGTTTCGGCCAGGACCATCCCCAAACCCATAGCCACGTGGGGCAAGGTGTATTCTTGTTCACGTTCGAACCACGTCAGTGCTGCCGACGGTGCTACGTCGGGCGCAAAGCGATTCTCCATCATTCGCTTGCCCCAGGCGAGGGAGTCTCCCGCCGCAAACTGGTCGACCCAGTACGCGAGTTCCCCTAAGCCCTTGCCTTTATAGGTGCCGTTTAGTATGCGTAGCGACAGGACTCGCTCGGGACGAGTGATCGCGGCAGCGATAACGACTGTAGCACCGAACGATTCGCCAACGAGATGCACCGCGTCGTAGCCCGCATTGTCGATGACCTCCCAAACATCATTCGTCATTTCTTCTAATGACCACACGTGATCTCGAGGTGGAATAACTGACCGCCCAAAACCCCGCATATCAAAACGTAGAGCGGGATGCCGCGCGGCAACAATGGGAATCCAGTCGCTCCAGATGCCCAAGCTAGTACCGATCCCATGATGAAACAGCACGGGTGCTCCTGCCTGGCACCACGGTGCCCGGACGTCATCCACTCTGTAATGCAAACCGCGAGCTGTCTTAGGCATCGCTAACCTCCCTGTTCAGGTCGATGACCCCAGCGTTGTCCTGCTGGAGGAGGTGTCGCTGTATTTTCTGCGTTTCCGTCCTGGGTATGGTCTGCGCGAATTGGACGTAACGGGGAATCATATAGACGGCGACTCGGGTCTTTAGGAAATCAACGAGCGAGGCAGGGGCAAAGGGCCGCTTGGGAACAATGACCGCCTTAATTTCCTCACCGTAAATTGCATCAGGCACGCCAACGACTGCGGCGTCCTTAATATCCGGATAATCCAGCAGGGCAATTTCAAGTTCAAAGGGTGAGATATTCTCGCCGCCGCGTCGAATGATCTCTTTGAGCCGCCCTTTAAAGTACAAGTAGCCATCCTCGTCCATCAGGCCCACATCACCCGTGTGGAACCACAGGTTTTGAGACGATTCCCAGGTAGTTTTTGGATCGTTCCAGTAGCCCAGCAGGAGGACGAAGGGGCGTTCAGGTCGAACAACAATTTCTCCCGTCGATCCAGGTGGCACGAGCTCGTCCTGATCGTCGACGATACGCACGGCAACATCGGGGCGCGCCTTGCCGCAAGAGCCAAAGCGATAGTCTTTTGTACTGTTGCTTGTTACCCAACCCCCAATCTCGGTCATACCATAGAGCTCGTAGGGCTGGATTCCAAAGCGCTCCTGCACGATGCTCCACACACCGGATGGGCAACCCCCGCCCATACAACGCGTGATGCTGTGGTTGTGGCAAGGCTCCCTCAAGCGGCTGGTCAACATGGACAATACCGTACCCACATAGGTGAACATGGTGCACTGAAAGCGGCGGGCTTCGTCGAAGAACTTGCTAACGGAAAACCGGGGCCTAAGTATGATGGTGCAGCCAGTCTCCAACGCTGACATCACGGCATACATCTGCGGGTTGGTATGAAAGAGCGGCAAAAAGACCATAATTCGATCATCGGCGGTAATCGCCAACCGGTCCACCATCCAGTAACCGCTAGCCAAAAACGCTTCGTGGCAGTTCAGAACCCCCTTCGGGCGTCCCGTCGTGCCAGAGGTATAAATGATACTGACCGGATCAGACCCTTTGCCGTCATAGACAGCGTCCGCATCAAACGGCGCGACGATGGATATCAGTTCGTCTTCATCGTCGAATCCTATCACCTGACGCGTCGTCAGAAGATCGCCCAGATCGTTGGCCTTGTCGCGAAGCAGAGCGCCCTCGATGACGATAGTCGTTGCTTCACTCTGAACGATCGGATAACGCAGGCCGTCGCCGACCAAACCAGTATTGATCGAGACCGTGATGGCCCCGATATTGGCGATGGCAAACCAGGCAATGAGGAACGCGGGGCGGTTGCCGCAGAGCAGCGCGACACGATCACCTTGTTTGACCCCGCGCTCACGCAGCATCGAAGATGTCTTGAGAGATAGATCGCGTAGTTCCGACCATGTGAACGTCGCTTCGTCAAACACAATGGCCGTCGTGGCACCATTGCGCTGGGCCTGCTCATGAAGCTTGGAGCTAATGGTACTCATTTAACCGTCTTGGTCGACCGACTGATACCAATAATGGGCATCAACGCTTTGCCTATGGTGTTTTTGAGAATTTCGCTCGAACCACCTGCAATCTCGTACGCTTTCGCATCCCGAAGATAGCGGCCAAAGGGAGCGTTGACCATAATGCCGTACGCCCCGCAAATCTGAGCCGCTTGCGACGCTATCTGGGTGGCTATGGCGCAGGCCTTTAGCTTCGCTTCACTGCCCCAACGCGAAATTTGGTCGTTCGAATCAAGCGCCGTTGCTGCGCGGTAAATCAGCAGCCTTGCGGCGTCGATTTCTGTCAGCATGTCGGCGAAATACCACTGGATGCCCTGGAAATCCAAGACGCGCTGATCGAAAGCCTTGCGGTCACGCGCAAACGTCAATGCGCCCTCAAAGGCGGCGCGCGCAACGCCCAAACTAATTGCTCCGGCCATGGTGCGTGAATAGTTCAGCACAGTTACGGCCTGCCGCACGCCTTTCCCTTCCTGGCCTATCATGTGGTCCAGGGGCAAGCGCACGTTATCCAGTTTGACGTTCATGTGAGGGCCGTTGCGCAATCCAAATGTGGCGGAGTTCGGCCCCTCGTACATCGATAGCCCTGCCGCGTCCCGCGGAACAGCGAAAACCGATACGCCAACTTCCGTTTCTGCCAGGATGACGAAAAGCTCTGCCGCCGTAGCCGAGGTAATAAAGTGCTTTTCGCCGTGGACGATCCACTCATCTCCTTGTCGATGCGCTTTGGTTTCCAAGGTTCGGATATCACTACCGTGACTTGCCTCGGTCAGTGCGTAGGACGATAGCAATCCCTGTGCGAAAGCGGGCAAGTAGCGTTGGCGCAAGCTGTCTTGTCCGAACAGGTTGATCATGGTCTGAGCTTGATAGATGGTGATCAGCGAGATACCGACGGCTGCGCTCGCCGCACCGACTTCTTCGAATATGGCAGCTACGTGTGGGTAGCCCAGCCCTTGGCCCCCCATGGTCGCAGACAGTGCCGCCGTGTTGTATCCCTGTTGGGCCATATCCTTCAGAATGGCGACGGGATAGACATCGTCGCGGTCTATCTGGTCGGCAAAGGGGGCAATATTGTGGTCCGCATAGGCGCGAAGTCTATGGACATACTGCGCATTCACACAAGCGGGCCATAGCGCTTCGCGATCCATGGTCAAAATATCTGCGGTCATTGTTTGTACTCCATAGTTCGGGGCAGCCACGTTGCGATCTCCTGCCAATAGGCGACGGCATATATCATCAGGATCGCCATCACCACGTAGGGAACAATGGATTTGATGATGTCCTCGAACGGGATCTTCGCGATTTGGGAGACGGTGAAAAGGTTAATGCCGACTGGAGGGGTGATCTGAGCGATTTCAATGGCCAGCACAACAAAGATCCCGAACGCCAGGGGGTCCATGCCTATGGCCATCGCAACCGGGAACAATATTGGTATGGTGATCAACATCATGGAGAGGGCTTCGAGGAACATCCCCAACACAATATAAAAAGCGATCATCAGCGAGATGGTGCCGAAGTAGCCCAGCCCTGAACCGGAGATCAGTTCCGTCAGGGCCTGGGGTACCCGTGTGACAGTTAAAAAGTGCGTCATCAAAGCGCCAAACGCCACGAGCATAAAGATCATGACGGAGGCATGCGTGGCCGTCAGGCCGGCTTGATAAAACTTTTTAAGGGTCAGCGTGCGTGACAGCAGGCCCACTATCACCGTATAGAGAACGGCGAGCGCCGCGACTTCGGTGGCGGTTGCGAGCCCGGAATAGATCCCATAGAAAATGAGTATCGGAAGCAGCAAGATCGCGCCCGCGTCGACGGACGCTTTGAGGATCTCCTTGACGCTCGCTTGCTTTGCGCCTGGGTCCCTAGGATTGACGACTATCGTGTAGAGAGCCATCACTGTGGCCAGCGCAATGCCCGGCACCACGCCGGCCACAAACAGTGCACCAATGGACTGGTCGGTGAGTACGCCATAGAGCAGCAGCGCGATAGAGGGCGGAATAAGAATACCCAGCGTTCCGCCCGCCGCAACCAAGGCTCCAGAGCGCCCGCCAGGGTAGCCGTTAGCGGTGAGTATCGGTATGGCCACCAGACCTATCGTCGCGGCCGTCGCGACACTCGAGCCCGAAATGGCGGCAAAAATAGCCGAAGCAATGACCGTGGCGACGCCCAAACCGCCTCGAATAGAAGACACCAGCGATGCGGCAAAGGTGAACAGTCGATTGGACAGACCGGTTTGCTCAAGCAGCGCCCCTGCCAGTATGTAAAGCGGGACCGCCAGCAGTACGAAGCTGTTCAAGGAGTTGTATGCGTTTAAGGCGGCGTCCTGAAAGATATTGATGTCGCCCAGAAAGTAGCTGCCCACCACCGCGCTCAGGCCCATAGCGACAAAGACTGGAATGCTGAGGATCAAGGACAGAACGAAAAATCCGATGACACCGATCGCGATAAGTTCCATGGTCAGATCACTTCGCTGGAGCTTTTTCCATCACGGGCCTTGTGGCCTTCCATGATGAACCGGAGAACATCCCGGGTATTGGCCAATATAAGCAGTACGCCCCCCACCAGAAGCAAACCTTGTAGTAGCCACATGGGGACTTCCAGTATGGTGGGCGTTTTAAAGCCAAGCAGGATGGAAAAAGAAACCAGCTTCCAGGCGCCATACGTGAATCCTGCTGCAAAGACGAGATTGGCGGCCAGGCTGAGCAGGTCAAATGCCGTTCTCACTACGGGCGGACAGAGGTCGCGCACGAAAGTCACCCGAAAATGGCCGTCCACGCTCTGGGTCGCACCGATGCCCAAAAAGGCCATGGCGACCATAAGATAAATGCTGACTTCCGAGGCCCACAGCGTTGGAGCGCCTATGCTACGTAGAACCACGTCGTAGGTGACGGTGATGGCCAATAGCCAGATAGTCAGAGTGGCAACAACACCGCCCGCGCTTCCCAGTTTGTCGAGAGCGCGGACCATACTGATCAGAACGTGCCGTTGTTGCATGGACGCCATTGAGGACCCCTATTTTTTGAACAATGCCGCTACGTCTGGGCTGAGCTTGTCAAGGATGGCCTGGAGCAAGGGTTGTGTCGCCTCCTTCCACTGAGCGTATTCAGGCTGATCGGGCGCGAGGAAGGTGACGGTCATGCCGCGCTTTTCGTAGTCCTTGGCCAGCTCGTCAATTTCGGAAACGACAGCCTTGCGGTTCTCATGCGACGCTATATCCATGGCTTTTATGAAAGCATTACGGTCCTGGTCAGGCAAGCTGGCAAGCCATTGCTTATTGGCAGCCCAGCCCATCATGGTGGTGCCCAAGAATGAGGCAGGTACCAACACATGCTCGGCCACTTCGTACATGCGCTGGCTGTTGACGCCCTGAAAGCCGACGATAGCGGCATCAACCGTGCCGTACTGCATGGCCGAGTAAATATCCGAGAATGGAAGACTGACCGGTGAGCCGCCGAATGCCCGGACAGCTTCCGCTAACCCCTCTGAAAACACCCGGACCTTTTTTCCCTTGAAGTCGGCCGGTGATTTGATGGAGGTTTTGGATACGATAGCCGGAGGTCCAAGGTCGGCAAGACCCATCAACACGGTGTTTTTTTCTTCGAATTTCTTCTGCAGAACAGACATCAAACCGTCAGGACGATCGATCAACTCGTCTAGCTGCGACATGGTCAGCCCGGTCGGGGCATCCATGATCCGCGTATCCTGGACGGTGCCGGTCCAGCCATTGACAGTAATCCATGCCAGCTTCACCTGGCCGGTGGGGATGGCCACCGGCATGTCCTTGTCCTGACCCAGCTGCCCACCGGGGAAGTGCTGCAATACTAGCTCATTGGGCTTGGTGGCCTTGATGGCTTCCTCTAACGCGGGCACAAAGTGACGAATATTTACGTGGTTGGTACCGCCCCATGTGGCCAGCGGAATAACGGTTTCGCTGCGGGCGGTCCCGGAACTTAAAGCGGCGACCAAGCCTAAGCTGGCAACGGCTAGCATCATGTGCTTCATGTCTACTCCTCATTTAGGATGTATGAAAACTATTTGCGCGTGTAGCGTCTCTACTTATTATCGAATCGCTTGACCATTCGCGTTGCGGTGTAGGCCAAGACGATGTCATCGTGCTGGTTTACGACGTTATTCAGGGCAGTGACAATGCCCCGACCGGGTTTGGACGTTGACCTGGCCTCTGTGACTTCGCACTGCACATGGATAGTGTCGCCTGCAAAAACAGGCTTGATCACCTTCAGTTCCATACCGAGGAACGCCAAGCCGGTGTGCTGCATGACTGACTGCATGAGCAAGCCTTCGGCAAAGCTATAAACCAAGGCGCCAGGTGCCAGCCTGCCCTTGATGAGGGATTCCTTTTCGAGGTAGTCAATGTTGGTGAAGAGCACTTCGAGCATGCCGGTCACACAGACGAAATTCGTTATATCTGCTTCGGTAACCGTGCGGCCGACGGTACGGAACCTTCGACCTATCGTCCATTCCTCAAAGGGTATGCCTAGGCCGACGATAGGTAATTCGTTGGAAGTAGCAGCCAACACTGTCTCCTTTATTCATAGTTATGAACAAATGATACATAGGCGTGAATTTTCTGTCAATTGCTTTGTGATTGAGCGCTGTTCGCTCCAAGGAGATCTTTGCCTCGGATACACACCCCCCGGCAGCAGGAAAACAAAAAGCCCCGAATAATTCAGGGCTTTTTGTCATGGAATATGGTCGGGGTGACATGATTCGAACATGCGACTCCTGCGTCCCGAACGCAGTACTCTACCAGGCTGAGCTACACCCCGACGGTGCATCGTGCTGCCCAGGCAAATACCTGGTCAGCCTCGGGATTGAATTTTCAACGATCTCGATCGACCGCGAAAGAGCAGAATTTTACCAGAGTTTGCTGGTGCGTGGAGTCTGAAAAGGCCTCCAGTGCCTGTAGCGCCAGTGCTGCTTCGACGCGCGCGGCGTCTCGGGTATAGGTAAGTGCCTCGGTATCCTGAATCGCCCGGGCGACGGCCTCAAAGTCCGCCGACCCGGTCTCGATCGCCGAGCGAATAAGTGCTTGTTGTGCGGGTGTCCCGATCTCTAATACACGAATAAGCGGCAGCGTGGGTTTACCCTCGCGCAGATCATCCCCCACATTTTTACCCAAGGCCTGGGCATCCCCACTGTAATCCAGCACATCATCGACCAACTGAAAAGCCGTACCGATATGGCGACCATAGGTCGCTGCAGCCTGTTCGAGCTCGGGCGAGGCCCCGGATATGATGGCTCCCACCTGGGCGGCAGCCTCGAAGAGCTTGGCGGTCTTGTAACGCACAACCTGCAGATAACGATCCAATGATACGTCCGGATCATGCACGTTAAGCAGTTGCAGGACCTCGCCCTCCGCGATGATTGTCGTCGCACTCGATAGCACCGCCATCGTCGCCATGGAATCGGTCTCGACCATCATCTCGAACGAGCGCGAATAGAGGTAGTCTCCGACCAGCACGCTGGCGGCATTACCGAATACGGCGTTGGCCGTGCCTCGGCCACGACGCAGATCGGACTCATCGACAACATCATCATGCAATAGTGTGGCCGTATGGATGAATTCGACCACCGCTGCCAAAAGGTGATGCCTGTCCCCCTGATACCCTAGGGCATTGGCCACCAGTAGCACCATGGCCGGGCGCATACGCTTGCCGCCCGCGCCGACGATATAGTCGCCGATTGTGCGTATTAATACGACCTCAGAGTTCAGGCGTGCGCGGATGACCGCGTCAACCGCATGCATATCATCAACAATGGGAGCGAATATTTCGGAGAGATTCAAAACGGACCCAGCTCAAGGTTGGTGTCGACCAGACGGTCGCCAAGACCCAGATTATACTTTCTCGACCAATACGTGTTTACGGCGGCGCCGAACGCCAAACCCCACAAGCTCTTGATGCCTCAAAAATACCGGAGATATCCTTGATCGACCCTGAACTGCGCCCATTAATCGAGCGTGCCCACAATGTCCTCATTCAGCTAGAAGCCTGGCTACCCCCTACTCCGCCCGCCATAGACTGGTCTGCATACGCCTATCGCTGGCGCAAGCACGGCCTGCGTGGCTGGCTGGAAGCGGTGACGCGCATTGCACCCATGCACTTAAGCGATCTACAGCATGTCGATCGCCAAAAAACCATCATCCAGCGCAATACACTGGCTTTTCTGCACGGCAAGCCAGCCAATAACGTCCTGATGACGGGCGCGCGCGGCACGGGCAAGAGCTCGCTGGTGCGCGCCATGCTGGATACCTATGGCGCAGACGGCTTGCGCTTAATCGAGGTGGATAAGGCTGACATGGCTGATCTGGGCGAGATCATCGATCTGATACAGGCGCGCAACGAGCGCTACATCATTTTCTGCGATGATTTGTCCTTTGACGAAGGCGAACCTGGCTACAAGGCACTGAAATCCGTGCTGGATGGCTCGGTTGCCGCGCCTGGTGATAACGTTCTGATCTACGCCACCTCGAATCGGCGTCACCTGATGCCTGAGTACATGAGCGAGAACCTCAGCGCCCGGCATCAGCCCGATGGCGAGATCCATCCCGGCGAGACCGTCGAGGAAAAGATCTCACTCTCCGAGCGCTTTGGCCTGTGGCTGTCGTTCTACCCCTTTCGACAGGATGATTATTTGGACATCGTCAACCACTGGCTGGCCGAGCACGGCTGCGACGCTCAATCGATTAGCGATTCGCGTACTGAGGCGCTCCAATGGGCACTCGAGCGCGGCTCGCGCTCGGGACGCGTCGCACGTCAGTTTGCACGAGATTGGGCAGCACGCCATGTCTAAACCTTATATCCGGGTCGCCGCCGGGTTGATCCTTGACGAGCGTGGCCACCTGCTGCTCGGCCAGCGCCCCGCGGGCAAGCCTTGGGCCGGCTGGTGGGAACTACCTGGGGGCAAAATCGAGGCCGGAGAAAGCATCAAGCAGGCGCTGGTGCGCGAGCTGCACGAGGAACTCGGCATACGGGCGACGCAAATCTATCCCTGGGTCACGCATATCCATGAATATCCAAAAAACATCGTCGAGTTGGCGTTTTGTCAGGTCACCGCCTGGGAGGGCACACCCCAAGGCCTGGAAAACCAGGATCTGGCCTGGGTTGATCCTCAAGACCCCATCGATGTTGGACCCCTACTGCCGGCAACCGAGCCCCCCTTGCGCTGGCTGCAACTGCCAACACGCTACCTCATCAGCCATATCGTCACCCCCGAGGGTGTCCAGCCATTCATGGTGCGCCTTAAGGCTGCATTAACAACAGGCCTGCGTTTGGTACAGTTTCGCGAACCCAATTGGACAGGTGCGCCCGATGCGCTCTACGAGATTTTTCGGGACATCGTGGCGCTTTGCCATGGCCACGGCGCACAATGCCTGATCAACAGCGCCCACCCGGCAACCTGGTGGGCTCAGGCCGATGGGGTGCATTTGCGTGCTGTAGACGCGCAGCGACTCGCCGCTAAGGGCGCCAGGCAGCACCCCAACGGTCTGCTCGGGGTATCTGCCCACAATCCCGAGGAAATTCAAGTCGCACGAACCTTGAATGCGGATTTCATCGTGCTAGGACACGTTCTGGATACGCCCAGTCATGCCGAGGACGCTGCAATCGGGTGGGATCAATTCGAACAATGGGCAGCGCTGGCGGGACGACCGGTGTTTGCACTTGGCGGACAATCAGTAGACACCGCGCAGACCGCGCGCCAGCACGGTGCACATGGCATCGCAGCCATACGCGGGCCCATTCTATAGGATATCCAATCCACCCCAACCACCGCCCAGCGCAGCAATCAGTTGAACCGTTGCAGCCAGCCGCTGCGCCTGCAGACTCAGGGCGGATTGTTCGGCATTGAATGCGCTGGTCTGTGCCTGCACAACGCTCAGATAGTCGACAATACCCGCTGCATACTGGTCATTGACCTGACGCAAGGTCTCGCGCGCTGCTGCCAGCGCGCGCGCCTGGGTCTGCTGCTCGCGCACCATCGAATGCGTTTGTACCAGATAGTCTTCGACCTCTCGCATCGCATTCAGCACGGTCTGGCGGTAACTTGCCGTCTGGGCATCATGGGCGGCACGCGCAGCGTCCATCCCTGCCTGGCGCGCCCCGCCATCAAAAAGGGTCAGCGCCAACGTGGGGCCCAACGACCAGAATAGGGCGGGCGCTGACAGCCATTGCGTCCAAACCCCTGCGCGGTATCCACCCTGGGCACTCAGTGTCAGATCAGGGAACCACGCGGCCTGGGCCACCCCGATTCGAGCATTCGCCTGGGCCACACGTCGCTCGGCGGCGGCCACATCCGGACGGCGCTCAAGCAGTGCCGAGGGCACGCCCACCGGTATTTCAGGCACCTGCGGCACCTGGGCATTGGCCGCCAGCGCAAACGCGCTAGGCACCCGACCCACCAGCACAGCAAGGGCATGCTCCTGTTGCGCACGTTGCCAGCCTTGGCGGATCAATTGTGTTCGGGCATTTTCAAGCTGCACCGTCGCCGCCGCCACATCTGAGGGGGCCGCAACCCCCGCAGCATACCGATTCTGTGTCATGGTGAACGCCCGTTCGTATTCCTGGACAGTACGCCTCAATAATTCAATCTCGGCATCGGCAACCCGCACCGCAAAATAAGTCTGCGCAAGCGCAGATTGCATGCTCAGGCGCACGCCGGCCACATCGGCAGCACTCGCCTGGACGCCCGCTCGGTCAGACTCGGCCGCCCGACTGATCTTGCCCCATAAGTCAGGCTCCCAGCTCACCGTACCACTCAGGCTATAGGTATTCGAGGGGTTATCCCCGGCATCAATGCGTGCGCCCTGCCCTGAGCGGCTCAGGCCTGTGGAGGCGCCAACCACCGGGAAAAAGCCCGCCCGCGTTGACGCGAGTGCTGCCTGCGCCTGACGATACTGCGCCTGCGCCTGCGCAAGATCCATATTGCCTTGTGGCAAGGCAGCCATCAGCCGATTCAACTCAGGATCGGAAAAAGGCAACCACCACTGTGCCTGGGTACTCGCATCCAGTCGCTGCACAGGCTTCCAGCCAGGCGGCGCATCAGTCGCTTCCTTGTACGTCTCGCCGATATCCAGGGTCGGGCGCTGATAATTCGGGCCCACCGCACATCCCGCCAGCACGATGCAGGCCACAACACCCGCGACGCAACGTCGAAATGCTCTATGGCAAGGCATGACCGAGCTCCTTATGTGCAGGACGAGATTTGCGTCTGCTCAAACGGTCCATATATAGATATACAACCGGCGTTGTATAGAGCGTCAGTACCTGGCTCACCAGCAAGCCCCCTAAAATCGTCAGCCCCAAAGGCCGACGCATCTCTACCCCTGCGCCTGAAGCCAGCACCAGCGGCAAGGCACCCAGCATGGCTGATAGCGTGGTCATCATAATCGGACGAAACCGCACCAAACAGGCCTGATAGATCGCCTCGCGCGGCGCCAGACCATCACGACGCTGTGTGAGCAAGGCAAAATCCACCATAATGATGGCGTTTTTCTTAACAATCCCAATCAACAAAAACACACCGATCATAGCGATCAATGTGAACTCCATACCTGCAAGCCTAAGTGCCAGCAGGGCACCGATCCCAGCCGAAGGCAGGGTCGAGAGTATCGTAATCGGATGGATGGCGCTCTCGTAGAGCATACCCAGGACGATATACATGGCGACCAGTGCAGCCAAAAACATCCACGGTTGCTGCGTCACTGAATCACGTATAAACCCTGAAGAGTCATCCAGGCCCACCTGCAGCGCCTGGGTGGGCAGGCTCAGGCGCGCGACGGCGCCATCAATCGCGGCCAGCGCCTGCTCTAGTGTGACGCCCGGCGCCGGGCTGAAGGATATCGCGTCCGATGCGAAAAGACCGGAATGGCTCACCGACAAGGGTGTGTTTCCCTCAGAGATCGTCGTAAATGCAGTAAAGGGCACCTGTTCACCACGACTATTGAGCACCCGCAACTGCTCTAGTGCTCGCACATCCTCCGAATAGCGTGGCGCCACCCCCATCACCACATGGTATTGATTCAAGGCGCCGTAAATTACCGCAATCTGGCGCTGGCTGAACGCGTTATTCAGTGTCGAGGCGAGTGTTGACATATCCACACCCAGACGCTTGGCTGCGTCCCGATCTACGCTCAGTTCCACCCGTCGCCCCTTGTCCTCGACATCGGAATCCACATCGACCAGTTCGGGTAGGCTGGCCATGGCATCCCGCACCCGCGGGACCCAGGCCTTGAGCAGATCCAGATCACTGCCCTTTAGCTCGTAGCTATACGAGCCCGATTGTGAGCTGTGTCCCCCCACAAAAATATCTTGCTGCGGTACCAAAAACAGGCGGGCGCCCGGCGCATTCTGTAATTTACCGCGCAAGCGGTTGACGATCTGTGCAGCGCTTGCTCGCCCCCCCTCCAGAGGCGTGAGCTGGATCATAATAAAGCTAGAGTTACTACCGCCGCGCCCACCGGCAAATACCGTCACGCTGTCGATATCCGGATCCGCGATCAAAATCTGGCGAAAATGATCCAGTCGCCCCTGGGTGATCTCAAAAGACGTCCCCTGATCCGCCCGAAAAAATCCCATCAGCTGCCCCGTATCCTGCTGCGGAAAAAACCCCTTGGGCGCATCAATATAGAGATAGACATTCAGGGCAATCGTCGAGAGCAAGAGCAGAAGAATCAAACGCCCATGATCCAGCGACCAGCGCAGAGACCGCCGATACCCATGCCAGCACATGCCGCCAAAACGATCGGCCGCGCGCGCCAGGACGCCGCGCGCACGCGGCGCCGCACGGGGTGTGCGCAGCAAGCGCGCTGCCATCACAGGCGTGAGCGTGACGGAAATCACCAGCGACACCATGATCGCTGCCGAGAGTGTGACCGCAAACTCCTTAAATAGCCGCCCCACCAGACCACCAATCAACCATAAGGGGATAAACACCGCGACCAGTGACAGGCTCATGGCAAGCACGGTAAAACCGACCTCATTCACACCCCGTAACGCCGCCCGGAAGGGTTTCATCCCACGCTCCATATGGCGCATGATGTTCTCGAGCACGACAATCGCATCGTCTACAACAAAGCCCGTCGCGACGATCAAGGCCATCAGCGAAATCGTATTCAGGGTGAAATCGAACCACCACATCAGGCTAAACGTGCTCAATAGGGAAGCTGGCACGGCAATCGCTGGTATCAGCGCAGCACGCACATTGCCCAAAAAGGCGAATACCACCAATACAACCAGGATGACGGCGACCAACAAGGTTATCTCGGCTTCATGCAGCGATGCACGGATACTGGGGGTGCGATCCTGGGCAATGGATAAATCGACCTGGGCCGGCAACATTGCCTGAAAGGCAGGCAGGCGCTCTCGTATAGCGTCTACTGTCTCGATAATATTGGCATCGGTCTGGCGTCGAATAATCAATAAAACGGCAGATTTATCGTTAAAGTAGCCAACCTGATTGGTATCCTCGACCGAATCCACCACCTCGGCGACATCGGACAGGCGCAGCGCACGTCCATCACGCCAGGCGACAATCAGATCCCGATATTGCACGGCACGAGTCAACTGACTGCCCGTATCGATTTGCCAATTGAAATGCCCGCGCTCGACGAACCCCACAGGCCGTAGGGTGTTCACATCACGAATTTTTTGGCGCACTTCATCAAGCGAAATGTCTGCGGCTTCCAAAGCGCGCGGATTCAAAGCGACCCGCACGGCAGGCAGGGAACTGCCACCGACCGTCACATCGCCGACCCCGTTGACCTGAGAGAGCTTTTGCGCCAGCACGGTGGATGCCAGGTCGTACATTTCGCCTCGGGTAGCGGTGCCCGAGGTTAGCGCCAGCACCATGATGGGCGAGGACGAGGAATTCACCTTGCGGTAGGTCGGGTTTTCTCGAAGGCTGGAGGGCAACATGGGGCGCGCAATATTGATCGCTGCCTGGACGTCTCGGGCCGCATTATTCAAATCACGATCCAGCTCAAACGTAAGCGAGATCCGTGTCGAGCCCTCGCTACTGCGCGAACTCATATCGCTCAAGCCCGAGATCGCCCCCAAAGACTGCTCCAGCGGCATCGCCACGCTCGAGGCCATGGTCTCTGGGCTCGCTCCCGGCAGATTAGCCTGCACCGAGATCACGGGGAAATCGACCTGCGGCAAGGGCGCCACCGAGAGCAGGCGCAACGCCAGGGCGCCCGCCAGCACCATCGCCACACACAGCAGCGTCGTGCCAATCGGGCGCATCAGGCACAGGCCGAATATCCTCATGGCGACGAATCCGTCGTCGCCACCCTGCTCAAGCCCGCGCGATGCCTGGACAGTCGGTCAAACATGAGGAAAATAACAGGAGTTGTGAACAAGGTCAGCACCTGACTGCATAGCAGCCCACCCACCATCACCAGCCCCAGGGGCTGGCGCAACTCTGCCCCCGAGCCCGAGGCGAACACCAGGGGGATGGCACTGAAGAATGCTGCCAGCGTGGTCATCAGAATTGGACGAAACCGCAGCAAGGCTGCCTCGCGGATGGCATCCACCGGGGCTAAGCCCCGCTCGCGCTGGGCCTCCAGGGCAAAGTCGATCATCAGAATGGCGTTCTTCTTGACGATCCCGATCAGCAAAATAATGCCGATAACACCGATCATGTCCAGCTCCATGCCTGCCAGCAGCAAGGCGAGCAGTGCACCGATGGCCGCCGAAGGCAAGGTAGACAGAATCGTGATCGGATGAATGTAGCTCTCGTACAGAACCCCCAAAACGATATACATTGTGGCTACCGCCGCCAGCAAAAGCCACAGCGTACTGGCCAAGGACGCCTGAAATGCCTGCGCCGCCCCCTGGAACTGAAGCTCCAGCGACGCCGGCACGGCCAACTCCGTCTGAACACCTTGAATCGCTGACACCGCATCAGACAAGGCCACGCCAGGTGCCAAATTGAAGGACAAGGTCACTGCAGGAAACTGCCCCAGGCGCTGCACAGACAGCAGTGCTGTGCGCGGCTCAAACCGTGCGATGCCCGAGAGCGGCGTCACGCCGCCCGAACCCGTCGCCACATAAATGTGCGCCAAAGCCTCTGGGCCCAGCCGATAAGGCCCGCCCGCTTCCAGGACAACACGATATTGTGCGGATTGCGTATAGATCGTCGAGATCAGGCGCTGGCCAAACGCGTCGTACAGCGCATCGTCAATCGACGCCTGCGTCACCCCCAGGCGCGAGGCGGCATCCCGATCGACCTGCACGGCAATCTGTAGGCCGCGATTCTGCAAATCATCCACCACATCCCGCAACTCAGGCAGCATCTGCATGGCCGCCACGAGCCTGGGCGTCCAGTCATCAAGCACTGCCTGATCGGGGTTGGAGACCGTCATTTGGAATTGCGTACGACTTACTTGGCCCTCGACAGAGAGCTCTTGTACAGGCTGCATATAGACGCGCAGGCCAGCCACAGAGCTCAACTGCTCGTCAAGCCGCGCCATAATCTGCGGTGCGCGCGCCGAGCGCACCCCCAGCGGCTTCAAGGCAATTTGCATCCGTCCCGTATTAAGGGTTGCGTTATCCCCGTCAATCCCGATAAAGGAGGACACGGCCTGAACATCAGGATCCTTCAAAATCTGCCCGACAGCCTGCTGCTGCAAGGCCGACATCGCGGCAAAGGACGCCGACTGCGGCCCCTCGCTGACCGCCTGGATCATCCCTGTGTCCTGCTGCGGGAAAAAGCCCTTAGGGATGGCCAGGTATAAACCTGCCGTCACAAAAAACGTGGCCAACGCCACCCACAGTGTCAATACCTGGTGCGCCAGCACCCAACCCAATCCTCGGTCGTACCAGGCAATCAAACGATCGAGCTGGCGACCCAGCCACTGCTGGAATCGACCCAGACGTTCCTCGCGAACCGGACGCAGCAGACGCGCACACATCATCGGGGTGAGGGTAAGCGAGATCAGCAAGGAAAGTAAAATCGCCACCGCCAGCGTCACGGCAAACTCACGGAACAGGCGCCCCGCCACATCGCTCATAAATAGCAGCGGTATCAGCACTGCAATCAGCGACAACGTCAGCGACACCAGGGTAAAGCCGATTTGCTTGGCCCCTTTAAGCGCTGCGGACATCGCCCCCTCCCCTTGCTCGATATGCCGGGCGATGTTCTCGATCATCACAATCGCATCATCGACCACAAACCCCGTTGCAATCGTCAGCGCCATAAGCGTCAGATTATTGATGCTAAAGCCCATCAGCAGCATCAGGCTAAACGTCCCCACCAAAGACAGTGGCACCACCACACTGGGAATAAAGGTCGCCTTCCAGGTCCGCAAAAAGGCGAATGTCACCGCAACCACCAAGAGGATTGCCAGCAGCATCTCGATTTCAACATGCGTGACCGAGTCACGAATCGTATGCGTACGATCCGCCGCAACCACCACATCCACGCCCATCGGCAAGCTCTGGCGCAACGCGGGCAACAAGGCCTGGACGCGGTTGACCACCTCGATCACATTAGCACCAGGCTGGCGCCGAATATTGAGCAGAATCGCTGGCGTCTGCCCAAACCACGCCGCCTGATGAATGTTTTCAGCATCACGCTGCACACTGGCCACGTCCTTCAGGCGTAGCGGCGCCCCCTGCTCGTAGGCCAGAATCAACTGCTCATAGCCTTGTGTCGTACGCAGTTGATCGTTCATGCTGATGGTAATCGAGCGCTGCGGGCCGTCCAGATTGCCCTTGGGCTGATTCACATTGGCCTGGACCACAGCGCTGCGCAAGCTCGCAAGCGTCAGTCCATGCGCCGCCAGCGCCTGGGGATTGGCCTGTATCCGCACGGCAGGCCGCTGCCCACCTGTCACGCTCACCAGACCGACACCGGTAATCTGCGAGAGCTTTTGGGCCACCCGCACATCGATCAGATCACGCACCTCATGCAAGGGCAAGGCGGGTGAAGTCACCGCCAGCGTGATCACGGGCGTATCAGCAGGATTGACCTTGTTGTAGATCGGTGGCGAGGGCATGTCCAAGGGCAAGAGGTTGGATGCCGCGTTGATGGCCGCCTGGACCTGCTGCTCGGCAACATCCAGCGGCAAATCCAAATCAAAACGCAAGGTAATAAGCGACGAGCCCCCCGAACTCGTGGAAAGCATCTGCGAGAGGCCCGGCATCTGGCCGAACTGTCGCTCCAGCGGCGAGGTGACCAAGGCCGCCATGACATCGGGCCCTGCACCCGGATAGAGCGTCGTTACCTGTATGGTTGGAAAATCCACCTGCGGCAGAGCAGAGACCGGCAACATCCGATAGCTCAACAAGCCGGCAATAAGCAGCGCCACCATGGCCAGCGTCGTCGCCACGGGCCGCAGGATAAACGGACGCGACAGATTCACGAAGGCGATTCCTGGTTCATCACCTCGACCTGACTGCCTTCGCGCAGGCGATCCGTCCCTTCGGTCACCACGCGCTGACCCGCCTCCAGGCCACTCAACACCACCGTCTGCTCACCATCCGAGTCACCGGTGCTCACCGTTACAATGTGCACGCGCTGTTGTTCATCGACACGATAAACGAACTCGCCGACCGAACCACGCTGTAATGCGCGCACGGGCGCGAGCAGGCCTTGCGCCTTACCCAGACCAAGCTCAACATTTACAAACTGGTTGGGGAACAAGGCATCATCCAGATTTTCGAACCGCGCCTTTAGCTGTACGGTGCCGGTTGCCACATCAATCTGATTGTCCACGGCAATCAAGGTTCCCAAGGCCAGCGGCTGCACGCCATCGCGCCCGCTCACCTTCACGGGTAAGGATGGAGTGTCTTTTTGCCGCGTCAGAACCGCCAACAAGGCGGCCTGCGGGATGGCAAATACCACATCAATGGGATGACTGCGCGTAATGGTGATCAGACCCGCCGTATCCGAGGCATGCACGATATTGCCCACATCGACTTTGCGCAGACCCAGTCGACCATCTATCGGTGCAGTGATGCGTGTGTAACTCAGTTGCAATCGCGCATTGTCAACGGCAGCCTGATCGGTCTTGGCCTGGCCTTGCAATTGGGCGACCTGTGCGCGCTGTGCAGCCACCTGCTGCTGCGCAATAGAGTCTTGTTTGAACAATGTTTCATAGCGCTTAAGGTCGCGCAAGGCATTGGCAAGTTGGGCCGCATTTTGCATCTGTTGGCCCAGCGCCTGATCCAGCGCGATCTGGTAAGAGCGTGGATCGATCTGTGCGAGTACATCGCCTGCCTGCACGGTCTGGCCGTCCACAAAGTCAATGGATTTCAGCTCGCCATCCACACGGGCCTGCACGACGACGGTCCCCGTCGCGGTCACCGTGCCGATTGCCTTGAGTGATTTGCTTACCTCACCAGGCTGCACCGTAACGACATTCACGGGCACCTTGGCCTCGTAGCCACCCAAGCCGCCACGAACGGGGGCCGTCTGCCGCCCAAGCATCATATACATGGCCAGCAACACCGCAAGCAGCAACGCAAACCACAGCCAGCGCACCCACCGCCGGCGCGTGGCCTGATCTTTAGAACCTTCCATGAATGAGTCTCCGACCAGCAAGCCGCCACCGGTACGGCGAAAATACCGGGTGCCCGCTAAATAGCCTAGATATTACAGCGCGCCAGTCGAAATCCGACATCGCGGGTCACCGGCTGGGGCTTGAGCTCGTTATCCTGAGTGGCAAAACGCACCCAGATCACGTATTTATTAGCGCTGACCTCGGGAAATACCCGCAGCGCATCGTCTACCCAGACACGCAGCAGCTGAAAGGTCTTGCCACCCAGCATTTCCTGGTAGGCACCCTGAGTGGCCATCTGATCCACCACGTCACCCGACTCGCGCAGCAAGCGCAAATTCAGGGCTAAGCCCTGGCACAGCGGCATAAAGGGTTCGATCCACTGCTGTAAATCATGGTTGCGTACCGCGGCGGGCTTGATCTGCCATGAATAGTAGGAAGGCATATCCACCTGGGATGAGCCCCCCGGCACAGACACCCGGCCACGCAGGCTTGCCAGCCATTCGTTGTCACGCAAGCCCTGGCCAATTCGGCCTTGGCCGGCCAGGTTTGCGGCTGCCACCTTGATCTCGGCCAGGAGCTGATCGACCATCGCGCTATCGACGCCGGGATGCTCACGCAGTCCCGCCATCGCCGCACGATGACGATCCATATCCTGCAAAACCGAGGTGCGCAGATCGGCACGGTCACAGATATCCAGCAGATCGAACAGCGTCGCCATAGCGATCTGATGGCAGTGCGCATCCTCGCCGCGCGCAAAGAAAAACAATCGGTCAAAGAGATGCTCGACCCTGAGAAAGGATCGGATACGTTCGTTACAGGGATATTCGTACAGAATCACGCGATATTTAATCCTATTCCTGACTGGAATCGAGCCTCGCCCCCGCAGCCATAGCACACCATCGGTCATGGACAAGGCGCGTGCGGCGCGTCAACTCGTCCCTATCAGTGCCGCCATCATTGAGCACAACGTCATCCGCTGCGGCCAGCCGTACCGCTCGTGAGGCTTGTGCTGACATGATACGCGTAATGGCGTCTGACGTCAGCCCACTACGCGCCTGCACGCGGGCAATCTGTGTTACAGGATCACAGTCCACCACGCAGATACGATCCACGCGTGATCGCCAGCGCCCCGACTCGACCAAAAGCGGCACCACATAGACCAGATAGGTGCCCCGGGCACGCTGTGCCTGCGCACGCACCTGGTCATCGATCAGCGGATGAAGGATCGCCTCTAACGCGGCGCGGCGCTTAGGTTGTTCGAACACAAGACGGCGCATGACTTCGCGATCCATCGCGCCATCCTGGGCGATCGATTGCGCACCAAACTCGGCGCAGATTGCAGGAAGTGCCGCACCGCGCGCAGCGGTGAGTGCATGAGCAATCTTATCCGTATCAATAACACTTGCCCCCCAAGCCGCGAGTAAATCCGCAACCTGCGTTTTGCCCGAGCCGATGCCCCCGGTCAAACCCACTGAAAACATCCGCGACACCCTCATGCATGGCTAAAACCATGACTGTACCCCAGCCACAAGCACCGGAGCAGCCGACAGCGCAAGGAATGGCCCAAAAGGGTAGGCACCGTATGGCATAAGGCGGCGCTGCGCACCCATCGCATACAGCAGACCACCCAGGCATGCACCCAACACGATCCAGATCAGCGTGTAGCCGCCCGTCCAGGCCGCCAGTGCGGCCATGAGTTTAATGTCTCCACCGCCCATGCCTGCTTGCCCACGCACACGGCGATACGCAGCATCCAGCAGCCGGGCACTTAAATACGTGAGCATCGCCGCCGATAGCGCAGCCAAACCGTTGAGGGGACCGATCCACACCCCTAGACCCAGCAATGGCAGCGTCAAGGCATCAGGCAACAGCCCGGTACGAATATCGATATAAGCCAGGCAAAACAACACCGCGCAAGCCAAGCTGGCAGCCAAACCAGCGACGCCGCCTTGAATATGCAGACACAGCACTGTGACGCCAAACATCAAACCGGCACCCAGCGCATCGCGCCATCCCCACCGCATCCCTGATGCGCTGCGCAACAGAACCCTCAGACACGTGAATGTATTTATTGGGGCATGCGCGCGCAGTGCCGCCTCGTAGTTCAGTGCGATCTGGCGCGCCAAGGCACCGCTGAGCATGCCCACACACAACGCGACAAGCCAGGCAAGCCAGATATACACTGAAGCCTTCGCCAAGCCCTGTGTAAATGCGTAGAATGCTGACTGCACAAACTGATGGAATTCCGCCATGCGCCTCCCTGCCTCACCCCTTCGCCGCCTGCTCACCACTGGTGTAGCCCCCGTGCTCCTTGTGATGCTGTTGGGCGCCTGCGCCCAGCAGCGACAGGCTGGCTACTACGACACCCCGCGCGAGTCCACCCAGTCCGACGCATTACACCGCGCGCAAGGCAATGCTGCCCCGACCGCCCCTTCACAAATCCAGCTCGGCTTTGGCGAGGACACCCAAAAGCCAACAGCACAGGCCTCTGCCAACCCAGCCACACAGGCGGATGCACTACCGCGTCAACTCGCTCAGCCTCATACCTTTTTGGGAACCGTCCCGTGCCTGAGCACCCAGCCCTGTGCCGCCACCCGCATTACCCTGACACTTGCCCCCGACGGTCAGTGGCGCGCGCGCAGCACCCTGCTCAACGACGCGCAAACCACCCTGACCCAGCTTGGGTGTTGGGTCAGGGTCGGCGAACAGCCCCTGCGCATTGCGCTACGCACGACAGATCAACAAACCAAGGCTTTGCTTGAATTTGTGGGGGATAACGTGCTGCGCATCCATACCCTGGACGGGCAGCGCGCCAGCCTCGATTACCGTCTGACGCGCCAGCCCGATACTGATCCCATCAATGAGCTGGCCTCGCATCCTGCCCAGCCGTGCACGGGGATTGAAGGCTAAAAGCAGGGCCTGCGCCGCTGATCGGGATCGGGAATTACTGGGCGGCGGCCTCGTCCCGAGAGGCGTTCTGCTGCCACCCTAGATACCTGTGTGTCAGCTCTACCGCATTACGCACCTTCATTTTTTCAAAGATGCGCGCCCGATGCGCCTCGACTGTGCGCTGGGTCACATCCAGCTCGGCGGCGATCACCTTATTTTGCTTACCCATGACGACATGGGCGAGCACATCGCGTTCGCGGCGTGTCAGGACATTAAAAGGTGAACGCGCGCAATCGTGAATTTCAAATACAAGCGTCATGATTTTCTCCCCTCTATCTAATATTTATGGAGAGGATTCTGTCATGGGGGATCTACCCCGTCTGCTGCTAGAACTAGCAGGCGATAAAACCACCCGCTACACCTCAGGGTGTACGCTGTAACTCTAGGTTATCAATCAGTCGTGTCGTACCCAGGCGCGCCGCGGCCAACACCACCAGGGGCTCACCCTCACACAGCTCTTGTGCCGCAGGCTCGAGCAGATCACGCTGGCGACGCAGCGCGACATAATCCACATCCCAGCCTCGCCCGCGCAAATGCTCAGCCGCACGCGCCTCCATCGCCGCCAGATTGGTTTGCCCGCTCAGTACCTCATCACGCAGACGCTGTAAGCTGGCGTACAGATGCGGGGCCTCGGCGCGCTCGTCAGCAGTCAAAAAGCGATTACGCGAGGAGAGCGCCAGACCATCCTCATCACGCACTGTCTCGTGAGCCAGAATTTCAACAGGCAGTTGAAACTGGCGACACATTGAGCGCACGACCATCAATTGCTGATAGTCCTTTTTGCCGAATACGGCGACGCGCGGCTGGACACAGGAAAATAGCTTGAGCACCACCGTGCTCACCCCCATAAAGAATCCCGGCCTGAACTCGCCCTCGAGGATGCTTCCCAGCGCCTGTGCAGGTTGAATCTTGAAATTCTGCGGTTCGGGGTACATCTCGCGCTCGTTGGGCGCGAACAAGGCATAGACGTCACGTGCACGTTCGAGCTTTTCAATATCGGCATCCAGGGTGCGCGGATACTGGTCGAAATCCTCATTTGGGCCAAACTGCAGACGATTGACAAAAATACTCGCCACAACCGGATCACCATGCTGGCGCGCCATGCGCATCAAAGAGAGGTGGGCCGCATGCAGATTACCCATTGTCGGGACAAATGCGACGCGCAACTGGCCGCGCAACTGATCACGCAAGGCTTCGACAGTGTGAACAACTTTCACAGCGTATCTCCGTTCATGGCACCTGGTTCACGCCGAAGGCGTGTAAGACAGGCGGATATAAATGGGGGCGTAGGGCTCAACCTGGGTAATGTCGAGCAATGACTCTCGTGACAATTCCAGCAAGGCCAGAAAATACACAACAATAATCGCTGCCGTATCGCCCTCGTGGACACGTTCGATGAAAAGCTCTGTGAACTCTATAAAGCGCACATCACTCAGGCGACGTAGTATACGACTCATATGGTCGCGCACCGAGAGCTGCTCACGGGTAATGCGATGATTGGCGTTCAATCGGGCACGCCGCATGATCTCTGACCAGGCGCGGCGCAGATCATCGGCATGCACGTCAGGCAGCGCGCGCTCGGTAATCAGATCAGCGAAGGGATGGCTCGTGTAGAAATCCCGCCCTAACTGGGGCAAGGCGTCGAGTTTTTGGGCGGCAAGCTTCATACGCTCGTATTCAAGCAGGCGGCGCACCAACTCGGCGCGCGGATCCTCCGCTTCCTCGCCTGTATCAGATTTGCGTACAGGCAGCAGCATGCGGGACTTGATCTCGATGAGCATCGCCGCCATAAGCAGATACTCGCCAGCCAGTTCTAGATTACCCTCACGCACCTGCTCGACATAGGACAGATACTGGGCGGTGACCTCTGCCATCGGGATATCCAGCACATTGAAGTTCTGCTTGCGGATCAGATAGAGCAGCAGGTCCAACGGCCCTTCGAAAGCCTCTAGAAAGATCTCTAACGCATCGGGCGGGATATACAGATCCTGGGGCATGGCAAAAAGCGGCTCGCCGTACAGACGTGCCAAAGCCACGCTATCAATGACGTCAGGCGTGCTGTCGATCAAGGGATCGACCAGCGCACTCAGGACAGCCCCCCCCTTCATTGAAGGGTTAGTCGTTTTGGTAATACACGTAAGGGTCTTGCGGGACGCGTGCTGCCTTAAAGCCTTCATGGAGCTCGGCATCAATGGTCTTGTCCCACAGACGACCCCGGCCTGCGCGCTGGCGCGCCTCGGTGTCGGGGCGATCGGTTTTGTACTGCTTGAGGAACTGCGTCAGTTCGGATTCGTAGTTATTTGCCATGATATCGCTATACCGGGTCAATTTAAAGAATGCACCCAGTTTACTTCACCCATACCGATATCTTATGTAATCCACTTAATCCAACCCGCCAATCGGCGCAGCATTTTCATCCAGCAGCATCACAAGCTTACAGTCCTCGCGGGTCGCCAGTCTGAATGTGAACTGACGAAACCGCAAAATACCTTCGTGAGGATGCTGAAACTCGCGCACCCCGCCTTCACGATCCACCACCGCCTGGCGCGTCCACCAGTGCGCAAAAAGGGGACTGGCCGGTAGCAAATCCCCCAATAACATTTGAATATCTGCGGCATCAGCATGGACGCCCACATCCGCACGGAACTCTGCTACAACACGGCTCGCCCGACGCTCCCAATCAACCACCAGCTCGCGGGCGGCCGGATCAAGAAAAATGTACGCGAGCAGATTTGGATGCTCAGCGCGGCCGGGCCAGCCATCAAACAGATGCAATAACGCCTCATTCCACGCGAGCACATTCCAGCAGCGATCCAGAATATAAGCCGGGCAGCGGATGCTATCCACACACCCAGCCAAGCCTTCAGGCAGCGCCACGCAATCATTGCGCC
Organism: Alcaligenaceae bacterium CGII-47; assembly: GCA_019166125.1. Taxonomy (GTDB): domain Bacteria; phylum Pseudomonadota; class Gammaproteobacteria; order Burkholderiales; family Burkholderiaceae_B; genus Castellaniella. Next base: position 116,536 of record JAHTBO010000006.1, on the reverse strand, counting down.
TGCCCTGCGGATCCGCGCATTCAGCCAGGTCAAACAGATAATGCCGCTCGGCACGCGCAAGCCCCAGCACATCAGCCAAGCGTTGCCAGACGGCAACAGACACCGAGACTTCGCGTCCCTGCTCAATCCAGGTATACCAGGTCGCGCTAATGCCACAGAGCTGCGCGAGCTCCTCCCGGCGCAGACCCGGTGTACGTCGCCGCACCCCTGCTGGCAGACCATGGTCGGCGGGCTGGGTGCGCGCACGGGCACTACGCAGAAACGCCCCCAGCGCCCGACGCCTGGCACTTGGGTCGTGACCAATGGCGTCTGCCATTACGCCCCCTAGCGCAGGGTGCTCGCCAGCGCACGACGCACATCATCCTCGTCGCGCCCACTGCGCTGCACATAGTCAGCAACCTGATCGGCGCCGATGCTTCCCACATTAAAGTACTGGGACATGGGGTGGCTGATATAAAAACCGCTCACGCTTGAGGCCGGATACATGGCAAAGCCGTCAGTGAGCTGCATATTGATATCCTCGGCCTCCAATATTCTGAACATTTCGCGCTTGACCGTATGCTCTGGACAGGCCGGGTAGCCCGGGGCCGGCCGGATACCCTGATACTTCTCGGCGATGATGTCCTCATTACTTAGTGCCTCGTCGGGCACATAGCCCCATATATCGCGCCGCACCCGTGCATGCAGCGTCTCGGCAAAGCCCTCAGCCAGGCGGTCTGCCACCGCCTTCAACATGATCACCGAATAATCATCGCCGTCGTCCTGGAACATTTTTTCGTATTTCTCGATCCCAATACCGCCCGTCACGGCAAACATGCCGATATAGTCCATCACCCCGCTGGATTTAGGTGCGATGTAATCAGCCAGGCACTTATTATCGACGCCCTCACGCTTCGCCGTTTGCTGGCGGACGTTGCGCCAGGTCAACAGGATCTCGCTACGTGTCTCGTCGCGATAGATCTCGATATCGTCGTCGTTGACCGAGTTTGCCGGGTAAAACGCCACCACGCCGTTGGCGGTGAGCCAGCGCCCATCGATCACGCGCTTCATCATCGCCTGACCTTCCTTAAAGAGCTCTCGCGCCTGCTCGCCCACCACCTTATCGTTCAAAATAGCCGGGTACTGTCCAAACAAACTCCAAGTCTGGAAAAATGGCGTCCAATCGAGAAAGGTCAGAATTTCATTCAGATCATAGTTTTTAAAGGTACGCCGACCGATGAACTTTGGACGCGGTGGCGTGTATTGGCTCCAGTCTATGACCGGACGCGCTGCGCGGGCCTCAGCCAGCGGCAAAATAGGTGTGGATTTGCGATTGGCATGGCGCGTGCGCACCAATTCGTACTCGGCGGCTACCTCCTGGAGGTATTCATCCGCGCGCTCGGACATCAGACTGGTCGCCACGCCCACCGAACGGCTGGCATCGGGCACATAGATCACGGGGCCATCATAATTGGGCGCAATCTTGACGGCCGTATGGACACGGCTGGTCGTGGCCCCCCCCACCAATAGGGGCAGCTTACGGCTCAGGAAATACTCATCGCGTTGCATCTCTGAGGCGACATAGGCCATCTCTTCCAGGCTTGGCGTGATCAGCCCCGACAGGCCCACCATATCGGCATTCATCTCTTTGGCCTTATCGAGGATCTGCGAACAGGGCACCATCACGCCCATATTCATGACCTCGAAGTTATTACATTGCAAAACGACCGTAACAATGTTCTTGCCGATGTCGTGGACATCCCCCTTGACCGTAGCGATCACGATGCGCCCCTTAGAGCGCACATCCCCGCCCGCGTCCGCGATCAACCGTTTTTCCTCTTCGATAAAAGGGAGGAGATGGCCGACAGCCTGCTTCATGACGCGCGCGGACTTCACCACCTGCGGCAAGAACATTTTGCCCGCACCAAATAGGTCGCCGACAACATTCATGCCGTCCATCAGGGGGCCTTCGATCACCTCGATCGGGCGCCCGCCTGCAGCAAAGATCTCCTGACGGACCTCCTCGGTATCCTCGATGATAAAGGTCGTAATGCCATGTACCAGAGAATGCGTCAGACGCTCGCGCACTGTCCCCTCACGCCAGGTGAGGTCCTCTACTTTTTTAGCCCCCGACCCCCGGAACGTATCGGCGAGCTCGACCAAGCGTTCGGTCGATGTGCGCTCGTCATCCGGCCCCGAGCTGGCGAGTGGCTCGGGGCGATCGAGCACGACATCTTCAACCATATCGCGCACTGACTTGGACAGATCGGAGTACACCCCAAGCTGGCCCGCATTCACAATGCCCATCGTCAGGCCGTTTTGTACTGCGTAATACAGGAACACGGCGTGGATGGCCTCACGCATGGCTTCATTGCCACGGAAAGAGAAGCTGACGTTGGATATCCCGCCCGAGATACGCGCATGGGGCAACGTGTCTCTAATCCAGCGACATGAATCGATAAAATCCATGGCGTAGTGGTTATGCTCGTCAATGCCCGTGGCAATCGCAAAGACATTGGGATCGAAAATAATATCCTCGGGAGGAAAGCCCACCTGATTGACCAAGATGTCATAGGCGCGCGCGCAGATCGTTTTGCGCCGCTCCAGCGTATCGGCCTGGCCTTCTGTGTCAAAGGCCATCACCACCACCGCCGCGCCGTATTTGCGACACAGTCTGGCCTGCTCGATAAAGGGGCCTTCGCCCTCCTTCATCGAAATTGAGTTCACCACCGCCTTGCCCTGCACACAGCGCAGTCCGGCCTCGATGACCGGCCATTTGGAACTATCGATCATGACCGGCACGCGCGAGATATCGGGCTCTGAGGCAAGCAGGTTCAAGAAACGCGGCATCAAGGACAAGGCGTCGAGCATACCCTCGTCCATATTGATATCGATAATCTGTGCACCGTTCTCGACCTGTTGACGGGCAACGGTCAAGGCCTCATCAAATTTTTCCTCTCTCACCAGGCGCAGGAACATCTTGCTGCCTGTCACATTGGTGCGCTCACCCACATTGATAAACAAGGTATCGTGATCGAAGTTCAGCGCTTCGAGTCCCGACAGACGTGTTTTGATCGGGATGACCGGGGGCTGGCGCATGGGCAGGCCCTGAACCTTTTGTACGATGGCACGGATATGCTCAGGTGTCGTGCCACAACAGCCACCCACCACATTCACCAGGCCCGAGCGCGCGAACTCCTCGAGCATGCCCGATGTATCCGCAGGCGTCTCGTCAAAGCCGGTCTCGGCCATGGGGTTCGGCAGGCCCGCATTGGGATACACACTGATGTACGTGTCACAAATTTTGGACAGCTCCGCGACATACGGGCGCATGAGCGCCGCACCCAGCGCGCAGTTCAGCCCGATCGTCACGGGGCGCGCGTGGCGCATCGAGTTCCAAAAAGCCTCGACCGTCTGGCCCGAGAGGATTCGTCCCGAGGCATCGGTCACTGTGCCTGAAATCATGACCGGCAGGCGGATACCGCGCTCATCAAATACTGTCTCGACTGCAAAAATGGCGGCCTTGGCGTTCAGCGTGTCAAACACCGTCTCGATCAGCACAATATCAATGCCACCATCGAGCAAGCCATTCAATTGTTCGGTGTAGGCGACACGCAGCTCCTCAAAGGTCACATTGCGCGCGCCCGGATCATTCACGTCAGGCGAGAGCGATGCGGTCTTGGGCTGAGGGCCCAGCGCACCCGCGACAAAACGCGGGTGATCCGGTGTACTAAACGCCTCACAAGCCTCACGCGCCAGGCGCGCCGAGGTGACATTGAGCTCGTAACCGAGATCATGCAGACCATAGTCACCCTGGGCAATACGCGTCGCGCCGAAGGTGTTTGTCTCGATCACATCGGCGCCCGCCTCCAGATATTCACGATGGGTCTGACGGATAACATCCGGACGAACCAGCGAGAGAATTTCGTTATTACCGCGCAGGTCTTTGGGATGATCGGCAAAGCGTGTGCCGCGGAAATCCGCCTCGGTCAGCTTATGCTGCTGGATCATGGTGCCCATGGCGCCATCGAGCACGACGATCCGTTGAGTCAGCAGACGTACGAACTCAGCACCATGGGTGTATGACTCGATGGGATACGGCAGAGCAGGATAAGACACAAAGATGACCTCGGGAAAGATGACTCCGTATTGTATCGCCCATAGGGGATCGAGCCCTCACACCCCGCCTGTGATATATTTTCCAACGAAACAGGTGCTTTTGACCGAGGTGCGTTCGCGCACCTCGGATGCACAAGACAAATGGGAAACAGCGGCCACACGTCTGCATCGTTGCAGTCGTGATATGGCCAAACTGTGCTGCCCCCGCAACGGTACGCATGCCGCGCATGCCAGCCCGACACCAGCCTGCTTCACACCCGGTCCATTATCAAAATGGCTTATTGCTCACGGTGTGCGGGGACGCATGCCTCACAGGGTTCATTCATGCTTCCTATCCTCACGCGACGTGTGCTCGTCGTTGCCCTCTTTATTTCCCCCCTGGCCGCTACGGCCCAGCCCCCCGCCAACACCATTCAAAAACTCGACGACATCGTTGTCACCGCCAGCCGCACACCAGAAACACTACGCGATGTGGTGGGGGACGTCACCGTCATCGACCAACAGACACTACAAGCGGCTGGCAAGGACAGTCTGGCAGAGATCTTGTCGCGCCAGCCCGGCGTACAGTTCGCTTCGACAGGCGGGCCGCAAACAGTTACCACTATTTTTCTACGCGGCACCAACTCCCAGCATACTTTGGTGCTGATAGACGGGATACGTGTGAACGGTTCCACCAACGGTGGCGTACATTTTCCAGCCATTGATCCGGCCGCCGTCGAACGCATAGAAATTCTGCGCGGAGCCGCCAGCAGCCTGTACGGTTCGGACGCAATTGGCGGGGTCATCAATATCATCACCAAAAAAGGCGAACAGGATCAGCCACTGTCCGCGTGGGCCAATTTCGGCTACGGCACCTACGAGACCGCAAAATCCAGCATGGGCCTATCGGGGGCAAATAATGGCTGGGATTACAGCTTATCGACCAGTGCCGCAAGCAGCAAAGGGTTCGACGCGTCACGCCGCCTCACCGCAGCCAACCAGCCCAACTCGACACACTACCCAGATCGCGATGGATATCGTCAACATACACTATCGGGCACGCTGGGCTATCAGTGGGCCACTGGCCAACATATCGGCTTGACCGCTTATAACGGCTACACCCATGGGGACCAAGACACCGGCACGACCCTGCCCAATGCCTATAACCTAACGCGCCAGCAGTCGTACAGCCTAAGCAGTACCAATCAGATCACCAAGCGATGGGAGAGCGTGCTGCGCTTTGGGCTGAGCAAGGACAGCTACGAGGATCGATCCTATCAATCCATTACAAATTCGCTAAAGCGTGACTTCAGTTGGCAAAATAACCTACAGCTGCACCCCGACCACCGGGTATCCGTTTTATTCGAGCGTCTGGAAGAACGCTTGCAGGCGTCGACACCCTATGATCAGACGGCCAGGAACACGAATGCAGCTGCCCTCATCTATAACGGGCACCTCGATCGGCTGCATACCCAGGCCAGCGTTCGCAATGACAATATTTCCGGCTACGGTAACCAGGCGACCGGAAGCCTGGGGTTCGATATCGACCTCAATGACGACTGGCAGATCGGCATCGCCAGCAGCACCGGTTTTCACGCACCAACGTTCAATGATATGTACTACCCATTCGAGCAATACTATTGGAACGGCCTGCCGAGCGGATCATATCAAGGCAACCCAAACCTGAAGCCTGAACGATCCCGCAATATTGAAGCCCATATCCGCTATCAGACTTCCACAACGCAGCTAAGCCTCACCGCTTATCAAAACAGGATCGAAGATCTGATCGACGGCTATGTATGCGGCCCGACATACGACTGCACCTCCGAGAACATCAACCAAGCCACTATCCGCGGCCTGACCCTGAGCGCAGAGCATGATTTCGGCGACACAAAGCTACGCGCCAGCGCGGACTTTCTAGATCCACGCAATGATCGGCCCGTCGCAGGCGAGACCGGATCCCAGCTTCCACTACGCGCTCGCCAGGTATTTCAACTGAGCGCCGAGCACCGCATCCAGGCAGTCAAGCTGGGCGCCGAGTACCAGTACACCGGCCAACGCTATACCTCACTAAAAAATGACGTCACCCTCGGTGGTTTCTCTTTGTTTAACCTTACCGCCGCCTACGACATCAATAAGAATCTGGGCGTACAAGTGCGCTGGAACAACGTGCTGGACAAGGACTACGTATTGATAGATAACAGTATTTCAGCCTACAACACGCCTGGATCAAACGTCTTCGTTAACCTGTCCTGGAAAATGTAAACCGTGCATGGCAAGATTACGGCGAACCGCTATCCCTGGCGCACGCCTCTGGCCGCCAGGCTAGGCGCCGCCGTCCTGGCATTGACGAGCACGCTTGCACCCGCAGCCACACCGGTCCCCGACATGCCAAGCGCTGCCACGGCAATGGGGGCCGCCACGCACCCGCTACGCATCATTACCCTTGCCCCCAGCACGACCGAGCTGGTGTTTGCCGCGGGTGCCGGCCAGCAGATTGTCGGCACGGTCCTCGCCAGCGACTACCCGCCCGTCGCACGCGCGATCCCTCGCGTGGGCGACGGCATACAGCTGGACACGGAAACCATCCTCACGCTAAACCCGGATATTGTCGTAGGCTGGCAAGCCTCAGGCGCAGCACAAGCGCTGGCCACCGTTCTGGCATCCCTGAACATCCCGCTGATCTACGTTGATCCGCAGTCTCTTGCGGATATCCCCCATGCCGTGCAGCAGCTTGGTACGCGCCTGGGCACAGCGGCCATCGCTAATCAGACGGCTACTGCATTACAAAGCAGAATCGACGCGCTGAATCCCGGCACCAAGGCGCTGACAGTCTTTCTGGAAATCAGCACCGAGCCGCTCTATACCCTGGGCAATGACCCACTCATCAACGACCTGTTGGCACACTGCGGCGGCGTCAACGTATACGCTCAAAGCCCCATCGCCGCCCCCCAAGTCAGCATCGAGAGTGTCCTGCATCGTCATCCTGACGCCCTGATCGTCTCGCCCTTTGGGCGAGAGACGCTCGGCAGTCGCCAAAAATTCTGGTCCTCGCTTCGCTTGCCCGCGGCGCAAGCTGGCCACATCTATGCCATCGATCCGGACTGGCTGCACCGTCCGGGGCCGCGTATGGTCGATGCCGCTGAGGCCCTATGCGCAGACCTTGCTCAGGCGCGCGCGACACATCCTTAATACATGACAGCCCGCCCACGTCTAGGGATAAATGGACTATTCTTTTACCTTACCGTCCACTTCCAAATACCATGACCACCGCAGATCCTCTCATTATTGCTAACCGCACTTTTACTTCCCGCCTGTTGGTGGGCACCGGAAAATACAAGGACTTCGAGCAAACCCGTCAGGCGATTGATACCAGCGGCACTGAGATCGTCACGGTCGCTATCCGGCGGACCAATATTGGACAGAACGCCGGCGAGCCCAACCTGCTGGACTACCTCCCTGCGGATCGGTTCACGATTTTACCCAATACGGCGGGCTGCTATACCGCCGAGGATGCCGTGCGCACACTGCGCCTGGGTCGTGAGCTACTGGACGGCCACAACCTGGTCAAGCTCGAGGTTCTGGGCGATGCGGGCAACCTGTTTCCCAATATGCCCGAAACCCTGGCCGCCGCACGCACACTGGTCAAGGACGGCTTTGATGTCATGGTCTATTGCAGCGATGATCCGATCCAATGCCGCATGCTCGAGGATATTGGTGTGGTTGCCGTGATGCCGCTGGCCTCTTTGATCGGCTCGGGCATGGGAATCATCAACCCCTGGAATCTGCGTTTGATCATCGATCAGTCTCATATTCCGGTTCTGGTGGATGCGGGTGTGGGCACTGCCTCAGATGCAGCAATCGCGCTAGAGCTGGGCTGCGACGCCATTCTGATGAATACGGCCATCGCTGGCGCACGCGATCCGATACGCATGGCGCGCGCCATGCGGCTCGCCGTACAGGCTGGACGCGAAGCCTATCTGGCTGGCCGCATTGCACGCAAATACTATGACGCCGACCCAAGCTCCCCCACCGAAGGGCTGCTCCCTTCGACCCATTCCTAATCTTCTCTGATTGACATGATCCCAAATACCCTGACGATTGCCGGCGTTGACCCTTCGGGTGGCGCAGGGGTTCTCGCCGACATCAAAACCATGAGCGCACTGGGTGCTTATGGTATGGCAGTCATTGCCGCCCTCACCGCGCAAAACACCCAGGCGGTCACGCAGATATCGCCCGTGCATCCTGAATTTGTCGCAGCGCAGATCGATACGCTCTTTGCCGACGTACGCGTGGATGCGGTCAAAATCGGCATGCTCGGCCAAGAGGGCGTCACGCGCGTGGTGGCCGAGCGCCTGGCGCATTGGCACCCCGCACACATTATTCTGGACCCTGTGATGGTAGCCAAGAGCGGGGATCATCTATTGGAAAAAAAAGCCATTTATGCCCTGCGCGAAACCCTGCTGCCCATCGCAACAATGATCACACCCAACCTACCTGAGGCGGGCATGCTGCTCGGGCAGACAGCACCCGATACGCTAAAGGAAATGCGCCGGATGGCAGAGCGCCTGCGCCGTTTGCTTAATGATCACGAGGACTGCTGGGTATTTTTAAAGGGGGGGCATCTACCTGGTCAGGAAACCGTCGATGTGCTGCACAATGGTGATCGCCTGATCGAATTGCCCGGGCGGCGGATCCAAACCCCCAATACACATGGCACAGGCTGCACCCTGTCCGCCGCGCTGGCTGCCCTACTGCCACGCCACCCTGACGTGCCCGAGGCGGCCCAGCGCGCCAAGGACTATCTGGTGCGTGCCATCGCGCGCGCCGATGAGCTGGACGTCGGCCACGGCCACGGCCCGGTACAACATTTTCACGCTTGGTGGCCCAGCCCAGACACGGGGTCCGCATCGTAGCGAACTGGCCTATAATCAAGTTATCGAAAACCCTTAGTTTTCCCAGAGCCATGAATATAAACGACATTCCAGAGACAGAACGTGCTCGCTTCAACATGGTCGAGCAACAAGCTCGTCCCTGGGGCGTGTCCGACAAACCGGTTCTGGCTGCGCTATACCATGTCCCCCGGGAACGCTTCGTACCGCCTCACCTGCGTGCACTCGCCTTCGCAGATGTCGAGCTACCATTGGTGATCGACGGCGTCGATACGCGCGAACATATGCTCACGCCAAAGATCGAAGCCAAGCTCGCCCAGGAACTCCTGCTACAACCCAGCGACTGCATCCTCGAGATCGGCACCGGCTCGGGATACCAGGCGGCATTGCTCGCCCAGCTCGCCCAGCAGGTCGTCAGCATCGAGATCGAGAGCCGCTTGGCTGCATTTGCCCAGCACAATCTACAGTCCAACCAGATCGCCAACGTCCAGGTAGAGACCGGTGATGCCCATGCGGGCTGGGGCACCACCGAATATGACGCCATCCTGATTACGGGCTCAGTGCCGGTGGTCCCTGACGCACTAAAATACCAACTCGCCATCGGTGGACGTTTGGTGGTGGTCGTGGGGCACAGCCCCATCATGACGGCTTACCGGATTACCCGTACCAGCGCAGCCGGATTTGATACCGTCGGCTTGTTCGACACCTACATCAAGCCCTTGCGCGGCACCGCCAAGTCACGCTTCAAGTTCTGATTTTATTTAATAAGGCCGTGGTTGAACGCTGATATTCGAATGGAATAGCCACGGCCCGCCCGCCCCAGCTCTGGACGCTCGCCGTCTCAGGCAAGCTGCGCATATCGTAATCGCCACCCTTGACGATCACATCGGGACGCAGGGCCTCGATCAAGGCCTGTGGCGTATCCTCATCGAATACAGTCACGAGCGTGACACACGCCAACGCGGCCAATAAGGCGGCACGATCATCCTGGCTGTTTAAGGGACGATCTGCCCCCTTGCCCAGACGACGCACCGACGCATCAGTGTTCACACCCACAATCAGGCTTTTACCCAACTGAGCAGCTTGGTCCAGATAGGTCACATGCCCACGATGCAGGATATCGAACACCCCGTTCGTAAACACCACGGGCCTGGGCAGGACACGCACCGCTTGAATACAGGCCTCACGCGTGAGGATCTTCGCTTCAAAGCGCGGTGTGCTCATGTTCTGTTCCTCTTAGGCCCGCGTAAGCGCCCAGATTGCCACGCCCAGCGCCACCGCCAGCACACCGCATACAACGGCTAGCAAACGATTACTCTGCTCTTGGGCGCGTCTAAGGCGTTCGAGCTCGTGGCGCATCACAGGCCCCGAATCCGGACGGCTCAATTGCGTATAGACGAGTCTGGGCAATTGCGGCAGGATCTGAGCCCACTGGCCAGCCTCCTGATCCAGACGCTGGCGCAAGCCTCTGAAACCCACACGCTGATGCATCCATTTTTCAAGATAGGGCTTAGCCGTCTGCCATAGATCCAGGGCAGGATCAAGGTCTCGTCCCATCCCCTCTACATTCAACAATGTCTTTTGCAGAAGCACCAACTGCGGCTGTATCTCGACATTAAAGCGGCGCGAGGTCTGGAACAGACGCAGCAACACCTGGCCCAAGGATATCTCGGATAAGGGCCGATCAAAGTACGGTTCGCAGACCGCTCGCACGGCGCCTTCCAGCTCTTCCTCGCGCGTGTTCGGTGGCACCCAGCCCGACTCAATATGCAGTTGCGCCACGCGGCGATAATCTCGTTGGAAAAACGCCAAAAAATTCTGTGCAAGATAGTTTTTGTCAAACTCCGACAAGGAGCCAACAATGCCGAAATCCAGGGCAATATAGCGCCCCAGCGTTGCTGGCGCCTCTGAGACATAGATATTGCCCGGGTGCATATCGGCGTGAAAGAAGCCGTCTGTGAACACTTGCATAAAGAAGATTTCGACGCCCGTACGTGCCAATTGCCGAATATCTACGCCAGCCGCGCGCAGGCGCTCGACCTGGCTGACCGGTATGCCATACATGCGCTCCATCGTAAATACTGAACTCGCGCAATATTCCCAGACGACTTCGGGCACCTGCAATAGATCCTCACGCCCCGTGCCAGGCCCAAAATTACGACGTAGCTGGCTGCAGTTGGATGCCTCGCGGATCAGATCGAGCTCATCATGCAGATATTTATCGAACTCGGCGACCACCTCACGGGGCTTGAGCCGACGGCCATCATGCGCGACGCGCTCTACCAAGCCGGCGATCGCCCGCATCAGCGTCAGGTCCTTCTCGATCGCCTCACGCATACCGGGGCGCAGGACCTTGACGGCCACGTCTCTGCCATCGTGCAATACCGCAAAATGCACCTGGGCAATCGAGGCAGAGGCGACGGGATCCGTCTCAAAATGCTTGAACAGCGTGTGCGGGGAGGATCCGAGCGCGGTCTCTATGATGGCGGCCGCCTGCGCCGACGGGAAGGGAGGCACGCGATCCTGCAAGCGGGCGAGCTCCTCGGCAATATCCAGCGGGACCAGATCGCGCCGTGTCGAGAGTACCTGGCCGAATTTGACGAATATCGGGCCTAGCGATTCGAGCGCCAGACGCAAACGCTCGCCACGTGCCCCGCGTGGGCGCCTACCCAGACGCACCACCACCAGCAAGCCATGAGCGACCGGGTGCCGAATACCCGATAGAATCAGTTCGTCCAGCCGATAGCGCAGGGCGATAAAAATAATATAGATCAAGCGAAAAAATATCAGCATGGCTTAGCTGCCCCGATCGCCTGCGTGTCGAGCTGTCGACCAAGCGCATCCAGCCGCCGCGATAGGGCCTCAACGTCTTTGCACCATGCATCGAACTCTTGGCGCTGCACCAGCAGGCCACTCTCTTCGCCCAGATACTCTGCCATGTTCTCCTGAGCTCTCTGCGCTGCCGTGCGGGCGCCATTGCCCAAGGTGCGTAGCCCCCCCAACAGACGCAACGTGGCCATATCGCCCACGATACGTGACAGATCGTCTTCAATATCCCAGCGTAGATCCCGCGCCAGATCCGACACCAGTTGTGCGAGGCCCGCATCACCTTGTAGATGCATCATCGAGCCGATATCCGACAAGCGCCCTTCACGCCATAAGGTCCAAAGCTGCGCGCGTCGCTCGGCGGGCAGCTGAATCGTTACATCCGGCACAATGGCTGCATCCGTTCGGTCCAGCTCACCCTGTGACCCAATTGTTACGCTGAACGACCAGGCACCCAGGGAAAAACACAGGGATTTGCCCGCGTGGGGACTCAAACGATCGCGCGCCCAGTCCTCACGGCTCAGGAGCGCATTGAAAGCGCGCAGAGCCAGCGTGGCAGGGTGCAAAAAAGAAGGGATGGGAGGCATGGTCAACCACAAACGCAAAAGCCGCCCGACGCAAAAACGCCGGGCAAGAAACCTGTTAAGTTTAACGGTTTTGCGCCCGGCGTAGACTGCAGTGGATTAATTGTCGTTGATCTGCTGGATACCCGCCAAAAGCCAACCCTCGCCATCGGGCTTGTAGAGGTTCCATACTTCCTCAAAACGGAAGGCCTCAGCACCGACCGCCTCGCGCAGCATGCCCGAGTAACGCACGCTGGCCAGATGTCCGCCCGCTACGGTCTCGATTCCCAGCATTTCGGCGTTCAGCAATACCACCTCGGTACGATTGCCTTCGTCCAACTGAGGAAGTTGAGGCGTGATCTCGGTCAGCAGATCATCGGTCAGATAGTCGCGCAGTGTTTCGCGATTACCCGCATCCCAGAGCGCCTGAATCTGCGTGAAGCGTTGCTTGGCCTGCTCGATGAAGCCTGGCACATCAAAATCGGCCGGAATGAACCAGGACGGATCCTGCACGGGTGATGCTGCGGCTTCGATCACTGGGCTCGATGCGGAGGCGGCCGATACGGAGGGTGTCGGCGTCGCCCCGGATTGAGGCCAGGATGCGACAGGCGGCTCGCCCTGGCGATAACTATGCCCGGCTGGCGCCATCGGGCGTGAGGCGCCCCGCAGTCGTCTTACCAAATACAGCACGGCAAACGCCACTAAGGCAATCAAGGCCAGACTGGACATCAGTTCCAGGAAGGCGCCGGATAAGCCCAGGCTGGAGAGCAAGGCGGCAATACCCAGGCCAGCTGCAATCCCGACTAAGGGACCCATCCAGCGTGACATGCCTGATTTCGCTGCCGCAGCCGTGCCCGCGGCCCCGGCCGTTGCTGTGCGCTGAGCATTCTGAGCAGTAGTTGGCGGTTTGACCGCCTGGCGCTGCTGCGTGACATTAGAGGACTGCTTACCAAAACGCATCCCCCCGCCAAATCGGCGCGCCTCAGCGTCGCTTGCGACGGCAAACATCGCCATCGCAGACAAGATGAGCAGGACGGAACCCATCCATCGGGAAAGTCGTAAATTCATTTAGTGCTCCTGTTGTGTGGTCCAGCAGCCCGCCCCGCATCGGTCGAGTGCCAACCTGACTATAAGCTGAACATTACCACAAAAGAACCCAAAAAAGGCGGCATGCTGATATGGCGCGCCGCCTTGAATCGAAATACGATGTGACTTAATCCAGCCGCACGCCCTCATGCAGCGCAACCACCCCGGCGGCGAGATTGAAATACTGCACACGAGATAGCCCAGCCGCCTGCATCATGCCCACAAGGGTGGCCTGGTCGGGGTGCATCCGTATGGATTCAGCCAGGTAACGATAGCTGTCCTCATCATGGGCAATCAACTTGCCCAGGCGAGGCAGGATATTGAACGAATACCAGTCATAAACGCGGCTCAGGGCGGGCGCAACCTGCGAAAACTCGAGCACCAGAAGCTTACCGCCAGGCTTAAGGACCCGTCGCATCTGAGCGAGCGCCTGATCCTTATGCGTCATATTACGCAGACCAAAAGCGACCGACACCCGATCAAAATAGGCATCAGGAAAGGGGAGGTGCTCGGCATCGCACACAGCCAAGGGCGTTACAATGCCACGATCCATCAAACGGTCACGTCCCACACGCAGCATGGAATCGTTAATATCAGTCAGCCAGACCTCACCTGTCGGACCAGCCTTACGTGCAAACGCACCGGCCAAATCGCCCGTCCCGCCCGCAATATCCAGCACCCGCATACCAGGACGAATCTGGGCGCGGCCGATGGTAAATGCCTTCCAGGCCCGATGCAGCCCCATGGACATCAGATCATTCATCACGTCGTAGCGCGCGGCCACAGAATGAAAAACCTCGGCCACACGCCCTGCCTTATCCGACTCGGGTACCGTCTGGAAACCAAAATGCGTTTGCGCGCCCTGATCGGCGCGTGTCGGAGTATCGTGAGGATCGTTTTGCATGATGTGTGTATCGTACCGCATTCCACTGAATTCTAGTCTGGAGCTGCCATGTCACCCACTGTGCTGATCATCGAAGACGAACCCGCTATCCAGGAACTAATCGCCATCAATCTAACCCATGCTGGGTACGTGGTTTTGCGTGCGAGCGATGCGGCACAAGCCAACGACCAGTTGCGCGCCGTCCTGCCCGACCTGATCCTGCTCGACTGGATGCTACCTGGCAGCACCTCGGGCCTGAAACTCGCTCGCGCGCTACGCAGCGACGCACGCACACGCTCGATCCCGCTCATCATGCTGACCGCAAAAGGCGCAGAACAAGACAAGGTCGATGGCCTCGAAGCGGGCGCAGACGATTACATCACCAAGCCATTTTCACCCCGCGAGCTACTCGCACGGATCAAGGCGGTACTGCGACGGCGCGCGCCCCAGCTCACCCAAGACGCGATCGAGGTGGGTGCCCTATGTCTGAATCCCGAAACTCACCAAGTTATCGGCAGCGATCAGATCCTGACTTTAGGACCCACCGAGTTTCGCCTGCTACACTTCTTTATGACGCACGCCGAACGCGTGTTCTCGCGCAGCCAGGTTTTGGATCGGGTTTGGGGCGATCACGTGTTCATCGAGGAACGCACTGTGGACGTCCATATCCGACGCCTGCGAAAAGCGCTTGAACCTGCGGGACTAGATGGCTATATCCATACAGTACGCGGGTCAGGATATCGATTCGCCCCTTCCTGACAACATGAGTAAAACTTTCGTTTCCGTCGCCTTATGGGCGTTCTCAGGCTGGTTGCTAGGCACATGGCTGGGTGCCGCTACCGGCTGGGCCGTGTTCGCCATGGGCTTGCTGATCATGGTGTTGGTCAGTGGCCGACAACTCTCGCGCATTGTCCGCTGGACACAGGATATCGATAAACCGCCCCCGCCTTCGGTCGGTCCCTGGGACGAAATACTCGCACCGATCTATCGCAAGCTTAAGCAAAACCGCATTGATCTCCAAGAGCGTCAACGCAGCCTGCACCGCGCCATCCTCGCCGCCGAGGCCCTCCCGGATGGTGCGATGACACTCGACCAAGACATGACCTTGCAGTGGTGCAATCAGGTCGCAGCCGAGCATCTCAGTCTGAATCTGGAAATGGATCGCGGCCATAGTATTTTGCATATCGTACGGGCACCCGAATTCGCTCACTACACGCAGCAGACATCCTGGGACAAACCACTGCTGCTGCACCTGAAGCATCTGGGCCGCGAGCGGCTGCTCCAGCTGCATCTGGCTCCGTATGGCGCGGGTCAATATCTGATGGTGACACGTGATGTCACACTAATAGAGCGCCTCGAGAACACGCGTAAGGACTTCGTTGCCAACGTTTCACACGAACTGCGCACCCCACTTACCGTGCTGACGGGATTTCTAGAGACGCTGCACGATATGCCCGAGACAGCGCTGAACACCGAGCAGCGTCAGCACTACCTCACATTGATGATGGAACAAGCGGATAACATGCAGGCACTGGTTGCAGATCTGCTCACGCTCTCGGCGCTGGAATCCTCACCAAGCCTGGATAGCCAGCCAGTGCCCATGAATGAACTCATCCAAACCGCACTCACCCAAAGCCAAGCGCTCTCGGCCGGGCAGCATCGCTTTGTCGCGCACATTGATGCCAAGCTCAACATCTCGGGTTGTGCCACGGAACTGGCCTCGGCAATCAGCAACCTCCTCAGCAACGCAGTGCGCTACACGGCGCCGGGCGGCACCATCACCGTTAACTGGCAACGTCATGCTGACGGTCGCCCGCGTTACTGGGTGCAGGACACCGGAATTGGCATCGCCAAACAAAACATCCCCAGACTGACCGAACGGTTCTTTCGAGTGGACCGGGGTCGCTCACGCCAGACAGGCGGCACGGGGCTGGGCCTGGCGATCGCCAAACATGTCGCCATGCGCCACCAGGCCGAGCTAGAGATCACCAGTGAGCCAGGGCGAGGCAGTACGTTCACGATCGTATTCCCCAAAAATCGCCTGTGCGAGGCCAGCGCGCAACAGCACGCGGCCTAGTCGGGCATCCTGAGCCCGCCAGCCCTGTTATAGAAACAAGCGGAATGCCGGGTTTTCGGTCTCATTCCAGTATGGGTAGCCCAAAGCCGCCAGGAATTCCTTAAACGCCTTTTTATCGACCGGTGGCACCTGCAGGCCCACCAGTACTCGCGCATAATCATCGCCCTGGTTTCGATAATGAAACAAGCTGATGTTCCAGTTCGGGTTCATGGCGCCAAGAAACTTCATCAGTGCACCTGGTCGCTCGGGAAACTCAAATCGGTACAAGACTTCGTGCTCGGCCAGCGCAGAGCGCCCCCCCACCATATAACGCAGGTGCGTTTTAGCCATCTCGTTGCTCGTGAGGTCGAGCGTAGGGAAGTCCTTTTTGCGGAAATGCGCGATGAGCTTTTCAATCTCTGGTTCGGAGTGAATCTGCAAGCCCACATAAACATGCGCGGTCTCTGCGTCTGATATCCGATAATTGAACTCGGTCACGGCGCGATTGCCCACCGCCTCGCACAAGCGCATAAAACTGCCGCGCTTCTCGGGCAGCGTAATCGCCAACAAGGCCTCACGCGCCTCGCCCACATCCGCGCGTTCCGCGACAAACCGCAGTCGATCGAAATTCATATTTGCGCCACACGTCACGACGACGATGGTTTTGTTCTTCCACTTATTCAGTGCGACATAGCGCTTGGCACCCGCCAGGGCGAGCGCCCCCGCAGGCTCGAGCACGCTGCGCGTATCCTGAAAAACATCTTTAATCCCGGCGCAGATCGCATCCGTATCCACCTGAACAAAGTCATCGACATACTCGCGTACCAGCCTGAAGGTCTCGACACCCACCTGCTTGACCGCCGTACCGTCCGAGAACAGACCCACATCCGTCAATTTGAGGCGACGCCCCGCCTTGACGCTGCGAATCATCGCGTCCGAATCCTCTGTCTGCACACCAATGATCTTGATTTCCGGGCGCAATTGCTTAACGTAGGCTGCAATCCCCGAGATCAAGCCCCCCCCGCCGATTGCCACAAAAATCGCGTCGATCGGCCCGGGATGCTGGCGCAGAATCTCCATCCCCACTGTTCCCTGCCCGGCAATCACTTCGGGGTCATCAAAGGGGTGGACAAAGGTGAGTTTGTCACGATCTTGTAGCTCTGCCGCGTGCTCGGCGGCATCCGTAAAACTATCGCCAAACAGCACGACTTCAGCACCCAACGCGCGCACGGCATCGATTTTGACGTCAGGCGTCGTCACTGGCATGACGATGACCGCTCGGCAGCCCAGTCGCTGGGCAGACAGCGCCACGCCCTGGGCATGGTTACCTGCGGAGGCAGCGATCACGCCACGCTTGAGCTCTGCCGCAGTCAGGTGCGCCATCTTGTTATAGGCGCCGCGCAACTTGAAGCTGAACACGGGCTGGGTGTCTTCGCGCTTAAGCAGGACAGTATTGCCAATTCGTGCTGAAATTCGGGGCGCAATATCAAGAGATGTTTCGTGAGCGACGTCATAAACCTTGGACGTCAGGATGCGCTTGAGATAGTCGATAGACATTAAAGGTCCGAAAATAGTGATGGCAACAAACTGAAAAGAATATCACAGCACAGGAGAGGTTCGCATGGCAGATAAGATCCGGCTGGACAAATGGCTCTGGGCCGCTCGTTTTTATAAAACCCGCAGCCTGGCGGTGCAGGAGATCGGCAAAGGACGAGTGCTCGTCAATGGCCAACCCGTCAAGCCTGCGCGTGAGATCGCGCTCGACGACCTCATCAGTATACGTAAGGAAGACCCGGCCATTCACGTCCGCGTACGCGCGGTCAGCAATGTGCGTGGCCCCGCGCCGGTTGCGCGCCTACTTTATGAGGAAACCCCCGAGAGCATCGCGGCACGTGAACATGCGGCAGAGATGCGCCGCCTCGCACCCGAACCGTCTCATGACATCGTGGGGCGCCCAACCAAGCGAGATCGACGGCTAATCGATCTGGTACGAGGAAAGAGTTGAGTATCCCTTAAATCCCATTTAACCCTTTTGGCAGTAATGTCAATCGCCCAGCACGCAAGCAACATCTTATACTGAGCATGCATGCTTCATCCTGCTCTCTGAGCGTGTCAGCAAGCCTGAGCTGTTTCCATCCTGCCCGGTGTAGCAGCATCATTCGCTTGGGGCTCTATTCTTTGAGTTTCTGGCTATAGGGGACTGCCATATGATTACGTTGGTCAGTAACGAGAAAACCCAGCTGTCACGATGCGTTCCCCTTAAGTCTTGATCATGACTGCGCCCGGCCCCCAGTGGCACACAAAAATTAGAACGACGCTGACAAAGCAACCCGAAGCGATGTTGACAATCACGGTCAAACTGTGGGGGCAGCTGGCACTTGAGTTGGTTCCGATTATTGGTAGCGGTGGCTTTAACTCGCTCTACGCCAGAACCATTCACCTGACCCGCAACGATTTTCCATGGCTACCGAACGAGCAACCGCCACCAACCGCCGATCTCTTGTTTATCCATTTATCAACGCATTTGGAACAACAAAGTGCCGCTGAGGCCAGTGAGGCGAGTATCTGCCTGCTAACCACATTCCTCAGCATACTCGCAACACTCATCGGCGAGGCGATGACCGACGCCATCATCAGCTCGGTCTGGAACGACACTGCTCTGGACAGTAAACAGGAAACTTGAACATGACACGCAAAGTAACCATACGACGGCTGCACACCGGGGTACCCGGATTGGATGCATTGCTCGGTGGCGGTCTGCCAGAGTTTTCCTTTAACCTGGTGGCCGGGGCGCCCGGCAGTGGTAAGACCACGCTGGCGCATGCAATCATGTTTTCGCTGGCAAATCCAGAGCGCCGCGCGCTATTTTTCACAGTACTGGGTGAACCACCCCTGAAAATGCTGCGTTATCAACAGCAATTTTCCTTTTTTGATTTTAGAAAAATCAATAACTCCATTCGGTTCGTCAATTTATCTGCGGATTTATTGGCAGGTAATTTTGACCTGATTCTGGCGCGCATCACAAAGGAAGTCGAGGGTTTTTCCCCTAGTCTGGTTTTCGTTGATTCATTTCGCTCGGTGGTGCGCTCAGGCAGCGGCGCCCAGAACGAAGACCTGCACCTACAACACTTTATCCAGCGCCTAGGCGTACGGATGGCCAGTTGGCAGGCAACAACCTTCCTGATCGGCGGATACCCAAGCCCAGACACGGAATCCAGTCCGATTTGCACCGTTGCCGACGGCATTCTATGGCTCTCGCAATCAATGTATCGCGACTCGATGGTGCGCAAAATTCAGGTGGTGAAAATGCGTGGGCAGGCAACACACGCTGGTTTGCATACGTTTCGCATCACCGACGATGGCGTTGAAATATTTCCGCGCACGATCCGGCCCCACCGCAGCACCGACCAAGTCATCCCCGCTGGTGACCGACGCCTGTCGATGGGCATTCCCGAGTTGGACCGAATGCTGGGCGGCGGCCTACCGATTGCGTATTCAATGCTGGTGGTTGGCCCGTCCGGGTCGGGCAAGACCGTTCTCGCCACCGAGTTTCTAGCAGAGGGCGTGCGGGTTGGTGAGCCGGGCGTGATTGCAGCGTTTGAAAAGAGTCCAAACCAGTTGCTAAGCCACAAACTTAACAAAATGATCAAGGCTGGCGAAATCGGGCTGATCAACACCCGAAGCCTGGATATGTCGATAGACGAAACCGTGCACAACCTGATCCAGGCCATCAACCAGAGGCAGGCAAAACGGGTAGTGATCGACTCTCTATCCGGCTTCGAGCTGGCATTGGCGCCCGCTTTCCGGGAAAACTTTCGCGACGCGCTGTATCGGATGGTGGCGATCCTGACCTCAATGGGCGTGACGGTGCTAATGACAGCCGAGCTGGAAGACCGGTATACTGATTTGCGCTTTAGCTCGTACGGCAGTGCGTTTTTGGTGGACGCCATCATCATGCAACGCTACGTCATCATAAAAGGTTGCTTTCAGCGCGTAATTTCAGTGGTAAAGATCCGCAGCAGTCAGCATAGCAAAGAAATCCGGTCCTACGAAATCGGACATGATAGTTTCAAGATCGGTGAAGTATTGACGCAACTTGACGGGCTGAGATAATGCCGAGCCATAGCCGACCAGGCGCCAAGGACAACGATCTGCGAGGCGCCGCGCAGCGCGAGCACGAGGCCGATCTGCGTGATAATCTTGTGAAGATGCGAGAGCAACTACTACAGTTGCGCGAGAACGACATCGCCTCGCGTGAGGACATCATTCTTGCCACCCAAAAGATGCAGGCGTCGCTCGAATCCCATATTAGCAAGTTACGCCAGGCAAATGAAAATCTGGTAATTGCCACGCTCAATACCCAGACCATGGCTGACCAGGTAAAGGAAGTCCGTGACCAGATGAGCCATATGGCCCATCATGACTTTTTGACTGGCCTACCAAATCGAAAACTCCTCGAAGAACGCCTAACGCAGGCGATTGCACACGCCAAGCGTCACAACACCCGGCTGGCGGTGCTATTCATTGACCTCGATCGCTTTAAAATCATCAACGATTCATTGGGACACGCGACCGGTGACGCATTACTGCAGTCCGTCGCGCAACGCCTGCTAGGATCCGTCCGCGAGAGCGACACAATCAGCCGCCAGGGCGGCGACGAGTTCGTGGCACTGCTACCCGAAGTCGCCGATGAAAACGCCGTCGCGTTGCTGGCCGACAAAATATGCAAGACAGTCAGCGCCAACTACCTGCTGGCTGGTCAGGAACTTCGCATCGGCGCCACGATCGGTATCAGCATGTACCCAGAGGACGGTATCGATGCTGAAGCACTCATCCGCAATGCCGATGTCGCGATGTACCACGGCAAGAAAACCACCGGCTCCAATTACTCGTTTTTTGAACCCGAAATGACCTTGCGTGCGATAGAGCGACAGCGGATAGAAGCAGAGTTATACCGCGCGCTGGCACACCAGGAATTCGAGTTGCATTACCAAGCCCAAGTCGAGTTGCTGACTGGCCGTATCGTCGGCGTAGAGGCATTGATCCGCTGGCACCACCCAGAGCTTGGGTTCTTGCTGCCCGATGCGTTTATCTCGATCGCCGAGGACTGCGGTGCAATCGTGCCGATCGGGCGCTGGGTGTTGCGCCAGGCGTGTCAACAAACCATCACCTGGCTAAACGCCGGCTTGGCGGTACCCGTCATCGCCGTGAATATTTCCGCGATCGAGTTTATGCGGTCTAATTTCATGGAAAATGTTCGTGCCATTCTGCTGGATACCGGATTGGAGCCACAGCATTTAGCGTTCGAGGTCACTGAGTCAGTACTGATGAAGAACGCCCAAGCCACCATGAACGTACTGCAGGAACTCAAACGAATGGGCATCAAAATTGCAATTGATGATTTTGGTACTGGCTACTCCAGCCTCAGTTATTTACAGCGTTTCCCGGTTGATACCTTGAAGATCGACCAATCATTTGTCGCAGGCATCCTGGCCGATGGCGCTGACGACAATATTTTGATTAATTCAGTCGTCGGCCTCGGCCACAGTCTGGGCCATCGCGTGATTGCAGAAGGCATAGAAACGCCGGAACAACTAAAATTTTTAGTCGATCATCTATGCCTTGAAGGACAGGGAAATTATCTGAGTAAGCCATTGGTTGCGGATGAATTCTCAGCATTGCTGCGCACTAGACTGCACACTACGGCAGAAAACCCGTCGGAAACTCGCGACACCAGACTCCAGTAGAATGGACACAATAGGGTGACCTATCACCGCATAACCGGTCTCTCATGGAAGCCTGGCTACAAACCACTATACATGCACTGCTGCTGACCTTGGCCCTGCCACGTGTCGGCCTAAGCGCCATCTTTATCATTAGCCTTGTCTCGGCAACCCTCCTGCCGCTGGGCTCTGAGCCCGCTGTTTTTGGCTACGTCAAGCTCGCACCCGAGATGTTTTGGCCTGCCGTCCTGGTCGCCACCCTCGGCAATACGATCGGCGGCACCATCAGCTATGCCATGGGACGCGGTGCCGAACGCGCCTACGAAAAATGGCGCCTGGAACACCCCGGTAAATCTGGAAAAAAAGCAGGCGGCCGCTGGCACGCCTCCACAACGCGCTGGATTCACCGACTTGGACCACCCGCCTTGCTACTATCCTGGTTACCCGTGATCGGTGATCCGCTGTGTGCTGTTGCAGGCTGGCTACGTTTGGCCTTCTGGCCCAGCGTGGCTTATATGGCGATTGGCAAATTCATCCGCTATGCCCTGATGACCTCTTTTTTGCTTTATGCCTTTCCGACGCTGGGCTAAGGCGCCCAAACCTACTCAGCTGATACGACGCTATTTCCCGTTACACTAGGTATACCCCTATAATATATAGGGTTTATCCTAGGCCATGTCATGAACGTCCTTGCTGCCGGCCCGTTGCTCACCACGACACTCACGCCTCGTCTGCGTGAAATCCCTTACAACTATACTTCCTACTCGGATCGTGAGATTGTCTTGCGTCTGCTGGGCGAGCAAGCCTGGACACTGCTCTGTGCACTACGCACACAACGACGCACGGGCCGTTCAGCGCGCATGCTGTTCGAGGTGCTGGGTGACATCTGGGTCGTACAGCGCAATCCCTATCTACAGGATGACTTGCAGGACAATCCCAAACGCCGCCACCAATTGATCGAGGCGTTGAACCACCGTCTGAACGAGATCGACCAGCGCCGCGATGGCGATCACCAAGAGCGAGACAATCAGGTACAGCGCCTATTGGCAGCAGCCCGTCAGGCTGTTGCAACATTCGAGGGTTCGTTCATCCAGACTGCCGTGCTGCGCCGCACGGCGCTACGCAAGCTCTCACGCCTTACCGCGAGGGACAATATCCGATTTGATGGCCTGTCGCGTGTCTCACATGTCACCGACGCGACAGACTGGCGCGTAGAGTATCCGTTTTTAGTCCTTACGCCCGATAACGAAAACGAAATAGCAGCGTTGGTCCGTGCGTGTATCGAGCTTAACCTCACCATCATCCCGCGCGGGGGCGGCACAGGGTACACGGGCGGCGCCATCCCGTTGACCTGGCGCTCGGCAGTAATCAATACTGAAAAACTCGATGCCATCGGCCCAGTTGAACGCGTTGAACTGCCCGGCATCCCCGAGCCGGTAAGCACCATCCTCACGGGCGCAGGCGTCGTCACGCGTCGCGTTGCCGAGGCTGCCGAGGCGGCGGGACAGGTATTCGCTGTCGACCCAACCTCTGCCGATGCATCCTGTGTAGGCGGTAATGTGTCAATGAACGCGGGGGGTAAAAAAGCGGTGCTCTGGGGCACCGCACTTGATAATCTGGCCTGGTGGCGTATGGTGGATCCCGACGGCAACTGGCTGGAAATCACACGGCTGGCGCACAATCTAGGCAAAATCCATGAGACTGAGCAGGCGCGCTTCGAGCTGAAGTGGTTCGATGGCGCACAACCACCCGGTAAGGTATTGTTGCGCACAGAGGTCCTCACCATTGCAGGGCCGTGCTTTCGCAAAGCGGGTCTGGGCAAGGATGTCACCGACAAGTTCCTCTCCGGCCTGCCAGGCGTGCAAAAGGAAGGCTGCGACGGCCTGATCACCGCAGCACGCTGGATTTTGCACCGGATGCCCAGCCATACGCGTACGGTTTGTATGGAGTTTTTCGGCCAGGCGCGCGACGCCGTACCCTCGATCGTCGAGGTCAAGCACTATCTGGATACGGCAGGTCGTGCGAGCGGCGCCCTCCTGGCGGGACTTGAACACCTGGACGAGCGCTATCTGCGCGCGGTGGGCTATGCAACAAAAAGCAAGCGTGGCGCCCTGCCCAAGATGGTGTTGATCGGCGACATCGTGGGTGACGATGATGCAGCCGTCGCGCGTGCCGCAAGCGAAGTCGTGCGCATCGCCAACTCTCGGCATGGCGAGGGCTTTATCGCGGTCAGTGCCGAGGCCCGTAAGAAATTCTGGCTGGATCGTGCCCGTACCGCCGCGATTGCCCGCCACACCAACGCCTTCAAAATCAACGAAGACGTGGTGATTCCCCTTGATCGCATGGGCGAGTATACCGATGCCATCGAGCGTATCAATATCGAACTATCCACACGCAATAAGCTGCGTCTCATCGACGCTTTGGAAGGTTTTCTGGGGGGTGAACTACCAATAGGCAAGACCGAAGATCACGACGAAGCCGAGCACACCCGCGAGGAAATCCTGGCCGGGCGCACGCACGACGCGATCGCAACCTTACAGTCCGTGCGCGAGCGCTGGTCCTGGCTATTGAACAATCTGGATGCTCCACTGGCTGCGAACCTGGATATCATCGCTGGGCATGGCCTGGACGAGCATGTGCCTGCCCTGCACATGCGCCTGCTGACACAGCCCGATATCCGGGTTTTCGATGTGGTCCAGGACCACACCCTGCGTATCTCTTGGAAAAACGACATCCGCAGCGCGATGGAGCGCTATTTTGCCGGTGCTGACTGCGCCGCTGTGCTGGCCGAACTACAAGCCATCCATGATCGTGTCCTCAAGCGGCGTGTTTTTGTCGCCCTGCACATGCATGCGGGCGACGGTAATGTCCATACCAATATTCCCGTCAACTCGGACGATTACGAGATGCTGCATGAGGCCAATGCCACCGTCGCCCGCATCATGGGAATCGCCCGCAGCCTGGATGGCGTGATCTCGGGCGAACACGGCATTGGCCTGACCAAGTACGAATACCTGAGCGCAGAGGAACTGGCCCCCTTTCAGGCCTACAAGCAGCGTATCGACCCGCAAGATCACTTTAACGCAGGCAAGCTTATGCCGGGAGCCGATCTACGCAATGCCTGGACGCCGAGCTTTAACCTGTTGGGCTATGAATCGCTTATCATGCAGCGCAGCGAAATCGGCTCGATTGCACATGCCATCAAGGACTGCCTGCGATGCGGCAAGTGCAAACCTGTGTGCGCCACGCATGTGCCCCGCGCGAACCTCCTTTACTCGCCACGCAACAAGATCCTCGCCACCTCACTCCTGATCGAGGCCTTCCTCTACGAGGAACAGACCCGCCGAGGAGTGAGCCTGCGCCACTGGGAGGAATTCGAGGATGTGGGCGACCACTGTACGCTGTGCCACAAGTGCTACAACCCTTGTCCGGTGGACATTGACTTTGGCGACGTATCCATGGAAATGCGCGCATTGCTGCGACGAATGGGGAAAAAGTCATTTAATCCCGGCACGACAGCGTCGATGTTTTTCCTCAATGCCAAGGATCCTCGCGTCATCAAGGCCACACGCACGGCCATGATTGGCATGGGCTATAAGGCCCAGCGCATCGCCCATGATTTATTTGCCCCGATCGTCAAAAAACAGACGGCACATCCGCCCGCCACGCTGGGCAAGGCGCCCGTACGCGAGCAAATTATCCACTTCGTCAACAAAAAAATGCCTGGTAATCTGCCCAAGCAAACAGCGCGCAAGCTGCTGGACATTGAGGATGCCAATTATGTGCCGATTATCCGCAATCCAGTCACCACCTCGTCCCATACCGAAGCGGTGTTCTACTTCCCAGGCTGCGGCTCCGAGCGCCTGTTTTCCCAAGTCGGGCTGGCAACTCAGGCCATGCTCTGGCATGTCGGGGTACAGACCGTGCTTCCCCCAGGCTATCTATGTTGCGGCTATCCGCAACGTGGCAATGGCTTGACCGAAAAAGCAGACAAGATCATCACCGACAACCGCGTGCTGTTTCACCGTATGGCGACCACGCTGAATTACCTTGATATCAAAACCGTGGTGGTAAGTTGTGGCACCTGCTATGACCAGCTCCAGAGCTATGAATTCGACAAAATTTTCCCCGGCTCTCGACTCATCGACATCCATGAGTTCCTGCTGGAAAAGGGCCTGGATATACAGGGCGTCGAGGGCGTGCGCTATATCTATCATGACCCCTGCCATACACCCATGAAGCTGCAAGACCCAATGAAAACCGTCAAGTCGCTACTGGGCGAGGACAAGGCCATCAAAACCGATCATTGCTGTGGTGAATCCGGCACGCTTGCTGTCTCGCGCCCAGATATATCAACCCAGGTGCGCTTTCGCAAGCAAGAGGAATTGGCACGCAATACCGCAGCCATCCGCGCTGATGGCTTTAACGGCGAGGTCAAACTGCTCACCTCGTGCCCATCCTGCCTCCAAGGGCTCGTACGCTACGAGGCTGACACGGGCATGCAGGCCGACTACATTGTGATTGAGATGGCGCGCCACCTACTGGGTGAGAGCTGGATGCCCGACTATGTACGCGATGCAAACGCCGGGGGAATCGAGCGCGTGTTGGTATAAGTAGATGAACGCTAAGCGTCGCCTATGATGTCCGGTAAGTCAGGCCGGTCGCCCTCGGCAAACGTACAGACCGTATAGACAGGCAAGCCCGTAGCGCTCACTGCCTTGGATCCACCCAGGTCCGGCAGGTCGATAATCGCGGCGGCCTCGGCGACATTGGCACCCAGGCGCTGCAATAAGCGTGCTGCCGCCATCATCGTACCGCCTGTTGCAATCAGATCATCGATCAATAGGACGCGCTGGCCCGGGCGTACCGAATCGGTATGCATTTCCACCGTGGCGTTGCCATATTCCAGGGAATATTCCTCGGCTACCGTGCGAAATGGCAGCTTGCCTTTTTTGCGTACCGGCACAAAGCCCAGGTTCAGTTCATAAGCCAGCACCGAGCCCACAATAAAGCCCCGCGCATCCACGCCTGCCACTAGGTCCAGGCGCTGACGCATATAGCGGTAGACAAATAAATCAATCAGCACCCGAAACGAGCGCGGGTCCTGCAAGACGGGCGTAATATCGCGAAACATCACGCCAGGTTTTGGCCAATCGGGCACGGTACGAATCGTGTCGCGAATATACTGAGCCGGATCGGTATGCATGAAAATTGTCCACAAGACGAAAAAGGGCAGCACTGAGTTTAACAAGCCCCATGTCGGCGCGCGCGCCTGTTTGCGTTATTTACTAAACTGAGGCCTCAGGCGTCGATTCCTAATGCATAAGGGCAAGCGATATTCAAGCCGACAGCCTCTGCACATATACGCTTAAAATCAAGGCATGACACCTACACCCCACGCTACCCCTGAAAGCATACGCGCCTCGGCCCAACGCAGCTTTGATATCGAAATCGCCGCGCTGCAGGCGCTGCAAGGCCGCCTGGATGACACATTCGTTCAGGCTGTGCAGCTCGTCCTAAGCTGCCAGGGCCGAGTCGTTGTCACCGGACTGGGCAAATCCGGTCATATCGCGCGCAAGATCGCTGCCACGTTTGCCTCGACAGGCACCCCTGCGTTTTTTATGCATGCCGCTGAAGCCATACACGGCGATCTGGGCATGCTCACGGGCGAGGATATCCTGCTGGCGGTGTCCTACTCGGGCTCCGCCCAAGAGCTCATCACCATCCTCTCGGTGGCCAAACGCATGGGCACACGTATTATTGCCATGACGGGCAATGCAGACTCAGAACTGGCGCGCAACGCTGATCTGGCGCTGGACGCGGCGGTGGCACAGGAAGCCTGCCCGTTAAACCTCGCCCCCACCACCAGCACAACCGCTGCCTTGGTCCTGGGCGACGCCATTGCTGTCGCCTGTCTGGAGGCGCGCGGTTTCAGCCAGGAGGACTTCGCGCGCTCTCACCCGGGCGGTGCACTGGGCCGCCGCCTGCTCACCACCGTGCGTGACATTATGCGCCAGGGTGTGGCGCTGCCCGTGGTGACTGAACAGTCCCTGATCCCCGATGCACTCACTGAAATGACCTCCAAAGGCATGGGCATGACCATTGTTCTCGATGCCCAGCGTCGTCCCACCGGAATTTTTACCGACGGTGACTTACGCCGCGTCATCGCCCGCTACGGCGACATCCGCACCCTGCATGTTGCCCAAGGCATGAGCCATCATCCAAAATCCATTCACCCGGACGCCTCTGCCATTGAGGCGGCAACGCTCATGGATGCACATAAGCTCAACCAAATGCTGGTGCTCGACGCAGACGGACTACTATTGGGTGCCCTGCACATGCACGACCTCCTTGCCGCAAAGGTAATCTGATGAATGAACACCCCGGCTTTTCGCATCCCGCCGAAGCACAAATTCTGGCTCGTATCGCACCAGCTATCCAAGAGCGTGCTCGTGCGGTGAAGATGATGGTATTTGATGTAGACGGTGTCCTGACCGACGGCAGCCTTTGGTATGGTGAGCACGGCGAATCCCTGAAGCGTTTTAATGCGCTGGATGGTCATGGCTTAAGGTTGATGCGCGAGCAGGGTATCCGGGTGGCATGGGTGACCGGCCGCGAGAGCACAATTACGGCGCGCCGCGCCGCCGAACTAGGCGTTGCCCCCATCATGCAAGGGGTCCGCGACAAGGCCCAGGCGCTCGAGACCCTCGCTCAGGGCGCTGGCCTCACACTTAGCGAGCTGGGCTATATGGGCGACGACAATATTGATCTGGCGGCCTTGCAGCGCGTCGCCTTTGCCGCAAGCGTTCCCAATGCACCGTTCTATATCAGCCAGGTCGCCCATTGGGTCTCTACACGTGAAGGCGGCGCTGGTGCCGTACGCGAGTGTTGCGACCTGATCCTGGCCGCGCAGGGACGCTTGGCCGCATGCTTTAACACCAGCCCATCGGGCCTGGACGGCGCTCTACAGTAGATCATCCATGAAAGATCGCATCCCCAGTCTGGTTGCCGTTTTTCTGCTGGCCCTTTTGGTCATTGGGACTTGGTGGGCGGCTGATTACACCCTGCGTTCGGTCACCATCGACCCACCCCGCAGGATCACGCACGAACGTGACTCCTGGTCCGAGCACTTTGTCATGATCCGTACGGACCCCACCGGGATTGCAATCAACCGCCTCGAGGGCAACTATATGGAGCACTACCCGGATACGGACGCATACGAAGTCACGCACGCGCGAGCAATTGGCCAGCAGCCAGGCAACCCAATCACGATCGGGACATCGGACAAAGCCGTCCTGGATCAGAATGGTGAGCGTATTGTCATGACAGGTCACGCACACCTGCACCGCTTGGCCGATGCCGAGCGCAAGGCGCTTGATGTTCGCAGCGAAGTCCTCACCCTCAAACCCAACGAAGACCTGGTCTACACTGACCAGCCTGCTCTGGTTATCAATGGCCAGTCGACCATGCGAGGCACCGGTATGCGCTACGATAACCACACACGACAACTCACGGTCTACTCTGCCAGTGATGTCAAAATATCCGGCGAGGATCAGGGCACAGCTTCGCCAGGCTCCGCACCCAAGGCTAAACCATGACAAAAATCACCCTTGCTATCCTGGCTGTTCTGACGAGCCTGCTCATCGCGCCCACATGGGCGCAAACATCTGCAGCAGTTACGCCCCCCCCCAGTACGGCCACAGCCGAACCCGACACCTTGATCCTGTCGGACACGCTGCACTACGATGACATTAAAAAAGAAAGCACCTTCACGGGTAATGTCATCCTCACGCGTGGCGCCATGACCTTACGCGCCGACACGCTTGTCACCAACGAGGACGCCCAGGGATTTCAATATGGCACGGCCACCGCTGACGCGGGCAAACTGGTCCACATCCGCCAGGATAATCCAGAAAAATTCGAGGTGATCACAGCCAGCGGCTTACTCGCCAAGTACAACGGCCAAACCGGCGATGTTGAGGTTATCGGCCAGGCGATTATCACCCGCACAATCTGCGGCAAGGCCCTGGATAATATTCGCGGTCAACGGGTCATCTACCACGAAAAATCCAGCACCTATGAAGCATTTGGTGGCGCGGGCTCTGCCGCACCAGACGGGCGTGTACGCTCGCTCGCACAGCCCCGATCCAAGGCGGATCAGGCAAGCGCCGAATGCAAGGCGGCACGTCCCTGATGCCTGTTCTTCAGAAAAGCAGTCCTGCCATGCCCGCCACGGAACGCCTGACCGAGAAAACCGATACGCGCGCACGGCCAGGCAGTCTGCGCGCCACAGGCCTAGGCAAGACCTATGGCAAACGCGCTGTCGTCCAGGATGTTTCTTTATACGTCGAGAGCGGCGAGGTCGTGGGCCTGCTAGGCCCCAATGGCGCAGGCAAAACCACAAGCTTCTACATGATTGTAGGCCTGATTCCCACAGATACTGGGCGCATCGAAATCGATGGCCACGACATCACCGGCATTCCGATGCATAAGCGCGCGCGCCTCGGGCTGTCGTACCTGCCACAGGATGCTTCGGTATTTCGTCGATTGACCGTCGAGGAGAACATCCGCGCAGTGCTCGAGCTACAGCTCGATGACGCCGGACACGGGCTCTCAAACTCGGCCATCAATACCCGCCTGGAATCCCTCATTGATGAGTTGCAGATCGATCACATTCGCCGCAGCATGGCGATCTCATTGTCGGGAGGCGAGCGCCGCCGGGTCGAGATCGCCCGCGCCCTGGCGACAAACCCACGGTTCATCCTGCTCGATGAACCCTTCGCAGGGGTCGACCCTATTGCCGTCATCGAAATTCAGCGCATCGTGCAGTTTCTAAAAGGCCGCAATATCGGCGTACTGATTACCGATCACAACGTGCGCGAGACGCTGGGCATCTGTGATCGAGCCTATATCATCAGCGAAGGCAAGGTCCTCACTAATGGCCACCCCAACGAGATCATTGATAATGAAGCCGTCAGACAGGTCTATCTGGGCAAAAACTTCAAGATGTAATGACTCGGATGAAAGCTTGATCCAGCGCACTTGATTTACCTATTACAAGCGGTACACTGGACTCACTGCGAACCACTTTAACCAGGAGAATATCAGCCAAGTTCCTCATGCGCCTTGCGCGCAATCTTTTCCTTGCAAGGAGTCTCGAATATGAACCTGAGCATCACCGGTCGTCATCTGGAAGTTACCCCTGCCATTCGTGAGTACGTCCTGACCAAGCTATCCAGGACAACAAGGCATTTCGATAGCGTCATCGACACCCAGGTCACTCTCTCCATAGAACGTCTCAAGCACACTGCAGAAGTTACCGTACGACTGCGCGGTAAAGATATTCACTGCACTGCGGACGACGAAAACCTATACGCTGCCATTGATCTACTGGCTGACAAAATCGATCGTCAGGTGATCAAATACAAGACCAAGGCGCAAACTTACACCCACGAGCCGCCTAAGCGTCAGGAAATTACGGTAGAGTAGTTCACCTCGCAGCCGATATTTCCGGCTTGCACAATCGTGGCCTCAATCATTCGTATTGGGGCCATAATTATGAATGGACTCCTTCCATACACACTTCAAACGATGCCTCCTATAATGTCGCCATGAACCTGACGTCACGCATTCTGCCTCAATCGAATATCATCCTGGATCTCGCGGCAACCAGCAAAAAGCGGGCCTTCGAGCAAGCTGGCTTGCTATTTGAGAACAATCACGGTGTCGCCCGCACTGCGGTGTTCCACAGTCTGATTGCACGCGAGCGCCTGGGCTCCACCGCCCTGGGCCATGACGTCGCGATCCCGCATGGGCGCCTGAAGGATCTGCGTGAGCCACACGCCGCTTTTATCCGCCTAAGCGAGGCCGTACGGTTTGACACAAGCGACGGGCGCACCGCAAGCCTGCTGTTCTTCCTGCTTATCCCCGAGACCGCCACCCAATTGCATCTGGACCTACTCGCTGAGATCGCACGGCTTATGTCAGACCCCGCTTTACGCCTGGCACTTTCTCAGTCCCAGGACGTCGAGACCGTCCACCATCTGCTCCTGACCGGGCAGATTGCCCAAGCCGCCGAACATGCTGACCATTCAAGATCTGATTCGTGATAACGCCGACAAGATCGCCTTCACCTGGATCGCAGGTCAGGACGCAGCGGCCGACCATCTGGTGCCCAACACAGCCAGTTCAGCCGCCGACCTGATCGGTCACCTGAACCTTATCCACCCGTCGCGTATTCAGGTATTCGGCAACGAAGAGCTCTCCTACTATTGCCGCTTCGAGGCCAAGCGGCGTCGGCATCACCTCGACGAGCTGGTGGCTGGGGGTGTCCCTGCTATTGTCCTGGCGGCTGGCACCCAGGCGCCTGAGGACCTGCGTGAGTTCTGTGTGACCCACGACATCCCGCTCCTGGCCACACCCATTGACGCATCCCACCTCATCGATCTGTTACGCATCTATCTGGGCAAACGCCTGGCACCCAAAACAACTGTACACGGGGTGTTTATGGACGTGCTGGGACTGGGCGTGCTGATTACGGGTGAATCGGGCCTCGGCAAGAGCGAGCTCGCACTCGAACTTATTTCTCGAGGCCACGGCCTCGTGGCTGATGACGCCGTAGAGCTCTCGCGCACCGCGCCAAACTTTGTCGAAGGTCAATGTCCCGCCCTGCTACAAAACCTGCTCGAGGTGCGCGGACTGGGCTTGCTGGATATCCGTACAATTTTTGGCGAGACCTCAGTACGTCGCAAAATGAAAATCAAGCTGATCGTCAATTTACTACGCATGACGCCGGACTCGTTCGAGCGCCTGCCTACGAAGGATGAATACCAGGACGTACTTGGGATCCCGATCCGTCGCGTCATGCTCCAGGTTGCGGCCGGCCGCAACCTGGCCGTACTCGTAGAGGCCGCCGTACGCAACACCATCCTGGCCTTGCGCGGTATCGACACAATGGGGGACTTCATCGAGCGCCAAGCCTTGGCCATCATGGAGAGCAGCCGCGAGGCCAAATCATGACATTTAAATTTCATTCATCATGCTGAATATCGTCTTGATCACCGGCATCTCGGGCTCGGGCAAATCCGTGGCACTACGCCTGCTCGAGGATACTGGCTACACCTGCGTGGACAATCTGCCCGTACGCTTTTTGCATGAGTTCATCGCCAGCACGCGCGAGAGCCAGCTCGAACGGGTCGCGGTCGCTATCGATGTGCGCACACCCGGTGATCTGGATGAACTGCCTGGCGTACTCACCAGTCTGCGCGCCATGGGGACCGCCCTGCACGTCATTTTTCTGGACGCTAATGACCACACCTTGCAACAGCGCTATTCCGAGTCTCGGCGTCGCCACCCCCTGACCGATCGATTGCAACGCGAGGGCCTAAACCCGTCACTGCTCGAGTGCATCACGACAGAACGCGACATGCTGGCCTCATTGCGCGACCAGGAACACGTGATCGACACCTCGGACTTGACCCCAGGTCAACTACGAGCCTGGGTCCGCGATCTGATCCAAGCGGATCGCGCATCAGTGATCCTGACCTTTGAATCCTTTGCCTATAAACGCGGCGTTCCCCACGACGCTGACCTCGTCTTTGATGTGCGCTGCCTGCCCAACCCTCATTACGACCGCTTGCTTCGCCCGCTGACGGGACGTGATGAGCCGGTGGCGAACTGGCTTACTCAATTCGGTAGCGTCGAGGCAATGATCGTGGATATTGCGAGCTTTATTCGCAAATGGCTACCGCTCTACATGCAAGATACACGCAACTACCTGACGGTGGCCATCGGGTGTACGGGTGGCCAGCATCGTTCTGTTTATGTGACCGAGCAATTGGCGCAGCGCTTTGCTGATCATTCACCGCTGTTGATCCGTCACCGTAACCTCCCGCCATCCTGACGATCATCCATGCCTTGTACCCGCCTCCTGAGATACCTGCCGATATCCATCATGTTCGCCATTTTGGCGGGCTGCGCCTCGGGCCCAAGCGGTGGCGGCTACTATAAGGATGATGGCCCAGGTAGCAATATCCCGGCAGATATCGAATCCATCCCCGACGCAGTCCCCAGAATCGAAAATCACGCATACGCCAACTTCCGACCCTATGTCGTATTTGGCCAGCGTTATGTGCCCGTTCAGGAAAATCAGCCTTACCGCCAGGTCGGTGTTGCCTCGTGGTACGGCCGCAAATTCCACGGACAAAAGACCGCAAACGGCGAGACCTACGATATGTACGCCATGACGGCCGCTCACCCCACCTTGCCGATCCCGAGCTATGTGCGCGTCACCGGTGCCGCCACAGGCAAAGCAGTCATCGTACGCGTCAATGACCGGGGACCCTTTCATAGCTCGCGCATCATCGATCTGTCCTACGTTGCCGCAGCCAAGCTCGGCCTGATCGGACCCGGTAGCGGTCAAGTCATTGTCGAGGCAATCACTAACGACGATATCCGCAATGGCCGCATCCCCCGTACGGCGACAGCGCCCAGCCCCCTAACTACGTCGCCACCCCCCACACAAAATGTACGGTTTACGCCAAACTCCGATGGTGTGTTTTTACAATTTGGGGCATTTTCATCTTTAGACAATGCACAAGCGCTGGCTCAGCGTATCAATCAACAATCTGACGGCATAACGACAAGCGCGAGCGTCCACAACCGAGACAATCTCTACAAAGTTCGCATCGGCCCATTCAACTCGCGAACTGAGGCGGTCAATGCCGCGTTTGCACTGCAGGCCGCCACAGGACTCTCCGCCGCAATCGCTGTGGACTGAGTTCGGGAACCGATCAATGGCGCTCGCGGCGTAGCGCCCAGGCATACAGGGTGTCACGCGACAGGCCAGTCACCTTTGCCCCGACCCGTGCGGCGTCCCGCACAGACAGTTCATCAAGCAATGCGTCGAGCAGGCGCACATGCTCGGGCGCCAAGGCCTCATCCGATTCGCCAGTGTCCTCGGGGGCATGCAAAATCAACACAAATTCGCCTTGGCTACGATGACTATCCGCCTCCAGCCACGCCAGCGCCTGCGATAGCGCCATCGTCTGGATCTGCTCAAAGCGCTTGGTCAGTTCTCGCGCAATGGTGATCGCACGCTCGGCACCACACACCGCTACCATGTCCTGGATGCACGCCAACAAGCGATGCGGGGACTCAAACAACAGCACCGGGATATCCAGTGCCCCCCAACGTTGTAGCCACTTACGCCGGGCCTGGGTCTTAGATGGGGCAAACCCAGCGAAGGCAAAGCCCGGCTCCTCATCGGTCGTCGCGCCACTGGCCATCAGGGCAGCAATCAAGGCACTGGCGCCAGGCAGGGGGATCACGCGAAATCCCGCTGCACGCACAGTCCGTACAATCCGCGCCCCTGGATCACTCACTGCCGGCGCCCCCGCATCCGATATCAGAGCGACCCGTTCGCCACGCGCCAGGCGCTCGACAATACGCTGCGCCGCCGCTTGCTCGTTATGTCGATGAGCCGCCATCATGGGTGTGTCAATCCCCCAGGCATCGAGCAGCGTGCGGCTCGACCGGGTGTCCTCGGCTGCAATGACGTCGCAGCGCTGCAGCGTCAGCCAGGCACGCATGCCCAGATCACCCAGATTGCCTATCGGCGTGGCCACCACATACAGACAGGCCTGGGGCCAGGACTGTCCCGCCACCCGATCAGCGAGACGTTTCCATGCCTCTGAGGGCTGCGCAAGCACCGGCACTTCGGTCATACTCAATTACTCCTGCAATCACAGCCATTATCAATGAATACCGATCCGTTCGACGCCGTACAGCGTGCCCAGGGCGTGGCAGTGCGACGACGCACCCAACGCCTGCGCGCCCGAAATCGTGCCGCAGCGCCCCCTCACGAACCGCCACCTAGCGTAGGTTCCCCGCGTCAACGCCAAGGCTATGCTGCCGAGGCCCAAGCGGGTGACTATCTGACGGGCCAAGGCCTGCAGCTCCTGGCACGCAATCTGCGCTGCAAAGCAGGCGAGATTGACCTCATCGCCCGCGATGGGTCAGTTTTGGTCTTTGTCGAGGTGCGCGCGCGTCACAACGCGCGTTTCGGGGGTGCCGCCGCCAGTGTAAACCGTGAGAAACAAAAAAAACTTATCCGCGCTGCACAGTATTTTTTATCCCAACTCACAGAACGTCATTTTTCCGGCCACCCGCCCGCCTGTCGTTTTGATGTCGTATGCCTTGAGGCTGACGGTCTCACCTGGATTAAAAATGCATTCGCTGCCTGAAATCGTCAAAGCCATCCGCGACCAGTGGCTCAGACTCATGCGATAATCATAGCTATGGATATGACCTCCAGAATGACCTCGCACTTTGATGATGCAATCGATGCGTTCAGGGCCAGCGCACGTGAACTCGCGCCTACCCTGTCCAGCGCAGTCGATCTGCTGTTTGGGGCGCTGACCAATAACGCACGCATCCTCGCCTGCGGCAATGGCGGCTCCGCCGCTGATGCACAGCACTTTATTGCCGAGCTCGTCGGTCGCTTCGAGCGTGACCGCCTGCCACTGGCTGGCATTGCACTGAATACTGACACCTCGATCATGACCGCCGTGGGCAACGACTACGGCTTCAACACCATATTCGAGCGTCAGATCAATGCCTTAGGCCAGCCTGGGGACGTATTGGTCGCGATCTCCACCAGCGGAAACTCAGCCAATATCGTACGGGCGATCGAGGCCGCACACGAGCGCGAGATGCAAATCATCGCCATCACCGGAAAGGGTGGCGGACAGATCAACGCGCTGCTCTACGAGACCGACATTCACCTATGCGTGCCGCACGATCGAACGATGCGCATCCAGGAAGTCCACATTATGTTGCTGCATGCACTATGCGACGGAATAGACGCCCTGCTCCTCGGAGATACGCTATGAACACTCCCTCAAGACTTAGCCGACGCTTCATCCAATTCAGCCTGGCGCTCGCTGGCCTGGGCTCTCTGGCAGGCTGTGGCCTGCTCCTCGTGGGTGGCACAGCCGCAACGACGGCGATCATCGCCACAGACCGTCGCACCGCAGGCGAACAGGTCGACGACCAGACGATCAGTCTGCGGATCTCCAGCGAGATGAACAAAGCCTTCGGTGATACGGCGCGTATCCACGGCGATTCCTATGCGGGGCGCGTCCTACTTGTCGGCGACGTCCCCACCGAAGCAGACCGAGAGCGCGCCCAGACGATTGTCCAGACTATCCCCAAGGTCCAAATAATCGACAACTATATCCGAGTGGGTGATCTCACCCCCCTTAGCGTGCGCACCAACGACACCTGGATCACCTCCAAGGTCAAGGCCCAGCTTGTGCAAACCAAAGATGTGCCTTCACGCACCATCATCATCACCACCGAGCGGGGCGTGGTCTATCTGATGGGCAAGGTCACCGACAAAGAAGGTGAGCGCGCCGCAATTGTGGCGTCCGGTATCGATGGCGTCAACAAGGTCGTCAAGCTATTCAAGATCGTGTCCGAGGCCAGCATCATGGCCGAGCCAGGCGCCACAACGGGGACTGAGCCAGCCCCAGTTACGGATGCATCGAGCACGCCTACGCCAGCCGACGATAATATTCAAACCATGCCAGTCAAATGAAAAAAGCGCTACTTAGCCTGATTGCCGTTATCGCCATTGCCTTGGTCGGCGTGTGGCAGTTCTCCACATCCACGCAAAATGCCCCGGATGTCACGTTCACCGACCTGCAAGGTAAATCCGTCACGATGCAGGACCTGCGAGGCAAGGTCGTGTTGGTAAAGTTCTGGGCCACCAGTTGCGTCACGTGCATCGCACAGATGCCTGACACGATCAAACACCAGCAGGCGCTCTCGCCACGCGGTTTCGAGACCATCGCAGTAGCGATGCAGTATGACCCACCCAACTACGTCAAAACGTATGCCGAGACTCGCGAGCTTCCCTTTTCGGTCGTGATCGATGCCCAAGGCAAGCTTGCCAAAGCCTTCGGAGACGTACAACTGACCCCCACCTCATTTCTTATCGACAAACAAGGCCACATCATTAAACGCTACTTGGGTAATTACGACGAACAGGCCTTTCTCACGACAGTTGAAAAGGCGCTGGCATCATGAGTCAACAGGACGCCAGCAATTATCCCGCTGAAGTCAAGGCCGAGGTTCTCTCTGAAGCCTTGCCCTACATCCGTCGTTTTCATGGCAAGACCGTCGTGATCAAATACGGCGGTAACGCCATGACCGAAGATCACCTGCAACGCAGCTTTGCGCACGACGTTGTCCTGCTCAAGCTCGTAGGCTTGAACCCTGTGGTCGTCCACGGTGGCGGCCCACAAATCAATAGTGCCCTGAAGCGCGTAGGCAAAGAAGGCACCTTTGTCCAGGGCATGCGTGTCACAGACGCCGAGACCATGGAAGTCGTCGAGTGGGTGCTTGGTGGCCAGGTCCAACAAGACATCGTCATGATGATCAACGAAGCGGGTGGCAAGGCCGTTGGCCTGACTGGCAAGGACGGTTGCATGATAGAAGCCCACAAAAAGCTCATCGCTGACCCCAAACACCCAGGGCAATGGCTGGATATCGGCTTTGTTGGCGATATCACACGCATCGAGCCGGCTGTCGTCAAAGCGCTACAAGACGATCAATTCATTCCTGTCATCTCGTCTATCGGCTATGGCGAGGACGGCCAGGCCTACAACATCAATGCCGACGTCGTCGCCGGCAAGATGGCCGAGGTATTGGGCGCCGAAAAGCTCGTCATGCTCACCAATACTCCTGGCGTTCTGGACAAGAACGGCGAGCTTCTCCGTCGGCTATCGGCCCAGACCATCGACGAATTATTTCAGGACGGCACCATCTCGGGCGGCATGCTGCCCAAGATCTCCTCCGCACTGGATGCAGCGCGGTTCGGCGTCAATGCCGTACATATCATCGACGGGCGTGTGCCTCACTGCCTATTACTCGAAATTCTGACTGATCGAGGCGTCGGCACCATGATCAGCTCGCATTAGTGTCCAGGGTTCCTGGTCTGATTAGCCAAAACGGGCACTGAACCGTGTTGCCCTTACGTGCGCCCAGTGCAATGACCCGATTTCGTCGGCCCCGAACTGACGAGACGGTCTGGCTATTCGATCTGGACAATACCTTGCACGATGCCTCGCACGCCATTTTTTGTGCCATCAACGAACGTATGGGCAATGCCGTCGCCACCACGCTTGGGGTCGACCAAGAC
This sequence comes from Alcaligenaceae bacterium CGII-47, assembly GCA_019166125.1. Lineage (GTDB taxonomy): Bacteria > Pseudomonadota > Gammaproteobacteria > Burkholderiales > Burkholderiaceae_B > Castellaniella. The sequence goes on along the minus strand of JAHTBO010000006.1, from coordinate 77,227 downwards.
ACGGCCAATACGCTACGCGCCCGCTACTGGAAGCGCTACGGTGCGACAGTCATCGGCATGGTCCGTCACCACGGTGTCAAGGCCGATGAGTTTCTCGCACTTAGTCATGACTTTGAGGTTGCACCGCTCGTGCGTGGCGAAACGGGCTTAGCCGCCAGGATACGTCAGCTCCCCGGATATAAGGTCCTGCTGACGAACGCACCGGCACAGTACGCCCGCGATGTGCTCCAGGCCCTCAATATTTTGCATTACTTTGATGGCCTGTGGGCGATCGATCACATGAACTTGCAAGGCCGCATCCGTCCCAAACCCTCGCAAGCACTGATGCGCCAAGTGCTGGCACATCTACGGGTGCCGGCGCGCCAAGTCATCCTCGTCGAAGATACACTGCACAACCTAAAAAGCGCGCGCCGGGCTGGCCTACGTACGGCCTATATCTACCACCATGGCACGCCCTTCTCTACCCAAGGCCAGGGGCGTGATCTCTATGTCGATATTCGTGTCAACGCCATAGGCCCGCTGCTCATGCAGGCACGCGGTGTTGGCAAACGGGGCAAGCTGGATCGCGCTTAAAGCGTATCGTATTCCACTGCATCGTGAGCGCGTCCACGCACAGCAAACGTCCCACCAAGGGCTCTCCAAACCCAGCCAGCAGCTTGATTGCCTCTGCAGCCTGAACGCTGCCTACGATACCCACCAGCGGCCCTAGCACACCTGTCGTGGCACACCGTAGCTCTTCGACATCATTCGCCTCTGGAAACAGACAATGGTAGCAAGGCGCCGCATCAGAGCGCAGGTCATACACACTGATCTGCCCCGAGAACTTAATTGCCGCGCCCGACACCAGGGGCTTGCGTGCAGCAACGCAGGCGCGGTTGATCGCATGACGTGTCGCAAAGTTATCACAGCAATCCAAAACCAGGTCAACACCCGAGGCGAGCTCGGTCAGACGCGACGTATCAAGGCGCTCGACCAAGGCATCGATCTGGATATCCGGATTGATCTGCGCCAGCGCGAAGCGGCCAGAATCTGCCTTGGGCTGGCCAATTCGCGCGCTTGTATGCAGAATCTGGCGCTGCAAATTGCTTAGCTCCACGACATCATCATCGACCAGCACGATGTGGCCCACACCGGCGGCAGCCAGATAGGCAGCAGCCGGTGAACCCAAGCCGCCCACACCAACAATCAACACCCGCGCCGCCAGCAGGCGATCCTGCCCCTCGATGCCAAATTCATCCAACAGAACATGGCGGGCATAGCGCATCAATTGCGCATCATCCATCACGGCACCTTAATCAGACCATTTGGCGTGACGCGGTAACGTTCAATCTGCAATTCCGGATTACTTAGTGTTTTTTTTTCAGCCTCAGCCGGTGTGCTGCCTGGTTCCGCCACAGCCGTCGGGCCTATTTTTAAATCGGCCCCAGCAGCCGCCTTGGACTGAGCCACCAGCACCGGATCAGACTTCTGCACAGCACGCCCCTGGAGCAGATTGATTGCCTGACGCAATTGCCAATCATCACTACCCCCCATCTCGAACATCTTGATCTCGCCTTGGACGAAATCATCCTCAGCCTCAGCCTGTGCTGCCAGCTCAGCCTGTGCCTTGTTATCCAGATGGTGATCCAGATCAACCTCGCGCTGCAGGTGAAACAAGTTTCCCGCCGCACTATCATCAACCAAGTAATCGGGCAGCACACCTGTCACCTGAATCGAAGCCCCGCTCGGTGTGTAGTAACGCGCAGTGGTGATCTTGATGCCCGTGTCAGCGCTTAGTTGCAACACAGACTGTACCGAGCCCTTGCCGAAGGTACGATTACCGACGATTTGCGCACGTTTGTGATCCTGCAATGCACCAGCCACGATCTCGGAGGCCGAGGCCGAGCCCACATTCACCAGCACCACCATCGGCACGGTCTGCGTCCAGGCCGGTGGCGGTGCCACATCATTTGCCGGTGACGTATAGTGAGACGCGACGCGGCGTGCGTAGAACTCCTCATTCGAAGACGGAATACGGCCCTTCGTTGAGACGACCAGCTTACCGGGCTCCAGGAAAATCGAAGACACGCCAATTGCGCCATCGAGCAGGCCGCCCGGATCATTGCGCAAGTCAAGGATCAAGGCCTTGGGCGTGGTCTTGCCAGCCAGACTATCGAGCATGCGTACCAGATCGCCGGTCGTACGATCCTGAAACTGGCTGACGCGGACATAGACAATCTGATCGTCAAGCATTTTCCCTCGCACACTGCGGGTCTTGATCATCTCGCGTACGATATGAAATTTAAGGGGTTTGGGGCTACCCGTGCGCTGTATGGTCAGATCAATAGATGTATTTGGCTCACCACGCATCTTTTTGACCGCATCGTTCAGGGTCATGCCCTTGGTCGGCTTGTCATTAATATGAGTAATGAGGTCACCCGTCAAAATGCCGGCACGCGCTGCTGGCGTATCCTCGATCGGCGCAATGACCTTAGGCATGCCATCCTGGGTACCGATCTCGATCCCCAAGCCCCCGAAACCGCCACGCGTGATGTCCTGCATCTGCTTGTAGGCTTCCTCGTCCAGGTAGGCGGAGTGCGGGTCCAGGTCGCTGAATAAACCCTTGATCGCATCATTGATCAACACCTTATCGGAGACCGGCTCGACATAGCTGCTTTTAATCGCGCCATATACATTGGCAAATTGCTGCAAGTCCTTCAATGGCAGCGGTTCGCTGCGCTGAGCGGTCGCACTGATACCCAGGCTAATCAGAATGCCGCCTGCAAACCCAATAAGGATCCAACCAAAAGCCCTAAATCTGCGAGTGCTCATGCACATTCCTGAAATATTTTTAAAAGTCACCGAAAAACGGTCAAACGAAGAGTAGATAGTAACGAAATTACGGCTTCAACCATAGCTGTGGATTGACTGGTGCGCCCGCATGACGAATCTCGAAATACAAGCCCGGCTCGACCTGCCCGCCCGTCGCACCCACACGAGCCACCTCGTCACCACGCGCCACAATATCACCCACTTGGCGTAACAGGCTCTGGTTATACGCATAAACGCTCAAATATTTCTCGCCATGATCAATAATCAGAATATTACCGAAACCACTTAACCAGCTCGCATAAACCACCCGGCCTGGCGCCACCGCATGGACGGGTGCACCCGGTGCAGCGCGCAGCACAATTCCTCGCCACAGGCCACTCCCATCCGGACGTTCAGCCCCGAAACGGCCCAGCATCTCTCCTGCCACGGGGTGAGGCAGACCCTTTTTCAAGCCCTTGAACCCGCCGGCAGGCTCCTCGTCAGCGACCCGCGCTGAGGAAGGCGACGCACCAGACATCTGATCCTCTTCAGCACTACGGGCAGCAGCCACCTGTGCCGCGGCCGCACGCGCCGCGGCCACTTCCTGATCCTCGCGCGCCTTAGCCGCTGCGCGCGCTTTCGCTTCAGCCTTGGCACGGCGTTCGGCCTCGGCACGAGCCCGCGCCTGCGCCCGAGCGATCTCGACAGCCAAGCCATCGATCAAATTACCCAAACGTTGTTCACGCGTCTCTAGCTGCTGAGCCTGACCACGCTGTGCCTGCAACTGGACCTTGATGGTATCGAGGACCTTGCGACGCTTATCCTGCTGAATCTCCAGATCTTTTTTTTGCGCTAGCACTTCTGCCTGCACGCCCTCCAGCTCTGTGCGCTGGGCGCTTACCCGCTCTTGTAAGGCCGAGAGCTTATCGATCGTCACACGCAAGGCCTGCAATGCCTCTGTGCGCGCACGCGAGATATAAGACAGGTACGCCAATTCCCGGCCAATGCTTTGCGGGTCCTCGCCCGAGAGCAATGCAGTCCAGGGCGATAAGCCACTGGCATACTGAGCGCGTAGCTGCTGGGCCAGGGCGTCTTGTTGGCGCCGCATCTGCTGGCTATGGTCCTTAATGGCACCCTCCAGCTCACTTAGCGATGTCTGCAACGCCTTGCGCTGCCGGCTTAACTCATCGAGCCGGCGACTGATATCCGAGATTGCCTGTTCAGAGGCACGTAGCTTGACGCTCGCGTCATGACGCGAAGACTCTGTGTCCTCAATTCGGCTCTGTAGTTCGCCGATTTGAGTGCGCAAGGCGCTGCGCTGTTCACGCGCCTCGGACTGGCGCGCCTCCAACGAAGGCGCGCCCTGAGCAAGGCCGAAGACAACGCACAAAATCAGCCCCAGACCCAGACACCGAGGCGTCATATCAGTCCTTGCGTGCCTTGCCTTGGTCGGCCACAGCCTGCATGGCAGCCTGGATCTGTGCACGATCCCCGAGGTAATAATTTCGCAAGGGACGCAGATCATCATCCAGTTCATACACCAGCGGCTGGCCGGTCGGAACGTTGACCTTGACGATGTCCTCGTCTGACACCCCATCCAGGTGCTTAATCAGTGCACGCAGGCTATTGCCGTGCGCAGAGATGATCACACGCCGCCCCGAGCGCAGTGCAGTCGCCACCGAGTCATTCCAGAAAGGAACAACGCGCGCCACCGTATCCTGCAGGCACTCGCTCGCGGGTAACTGCTCTACAGGGATGTTGCGATAACGACGATCAAAACGAGGGTGCCGCGGATCATCCAGACTGAGTGGTTCGGGCGCGATGGCATAGGCACGGCGCCATAGCAAAACCTGTTCCTCGCCATAGCGTGCTGCCGTCTCGGCCTTATCCAGCCCCTGGAGCGCACCATAGTGGCGCTCGTTCAAGCGCCAATTCAGACCTATCGGCGTATGCATGGCATCCATCGCATCCAGTGCGATCCATAGCGTGCGGATTGCACGCTTGAGGACCGACGTAAACGCCAGATCGAACTCAAAGCCATTTTCCTTAAGAAGTAGGCCCGCCTGGCGCGCCTGCTCGCGCCCAGTCTCGGTCAGATCCACGTCTGTCCAGCCTGTAAAGCGATTTTCCCGATTCCACTGACTCTCGCCGTGGCGCATCAATACGAGTTTATGCATGGTAAAACAAGCCCTTAAATTGAAAACTGCCGTCCATTTTATAATCCCCCAACATACAATTCTTTTAATCGCCTTCTAGACACCTTATTTAGAACCTTCTACAGGACATACCGTGGACTTTTTACTTAGCCAGAACAACCTCTGGATCCTGCTTATTGCCGTCGCTGCCGGCGGTATGCTGCTATGGCCCAGTGTCTCACGAGGCCGTCCGGGCGGGCGTATTGAACTGGATGACGCCATCCGGCAAGTCAACAAAGAGCATGGTGTCTTTGTCGATATCCGCGCTACCGAGCAATTCAAGGCGGGCAACATCCCCCAATCACGTAACCTCCCTGCCGCAGATATCGAAGCCCAGCATGGCACCCTGCCCAAGGACAAGCCACTGATTCTGGTCTGTGCCCACGGACGCGAGTCGCAACGCGTTGCCGCCAGCCTGCGCAAACACGGCTTTGATCGGGTATCCTGCCTAAGCGGCGGACTCGATAGCTGGGTCCAGGCTGGTATGCCGCTATCGCGCAAATCCTGACCCATAGCTAGCCCGAGGAATCAATGGCACTCATCACCATGTATTGCACCGTAACATGCCCCTATTGCGTGCGCGCCGAAATGCTGCTCAAGCAGCGCGGCGTCACCGAGATCACCAAGATTCACATTGACCGTGACCCTGCACTACGCTCCATTATGATGGAACGCACTGGACGGCGCACGGTACCGCAAATCTACATCGACGACCAGCATATTGGCGGCTATGACGATCTGGCTGCATTAGACCGCGCAGGCGGCCTGGCGCCGCTGCTCCAAGCCTGACGCCCCCAGCCCCACCTCACCCCTACCCAGGAGACCCCATGCCCGAACAAAACCAGACCCCAGACACCCAAGAACCAAGCTTTGGCCTGCAGCGCACCTATGTTAAGGATATGTCGCTCGAGATGCCTAACGCACCCGCTATTTTTCTTGACCAAGAGGCACCGAGCGTCGAGGTTTCAATCCAGGTTGGTGGCCAGCAACTCGCCGAGAGCGTATTTGAGTCCGTGGTGACTGCCACCGTGACCACCCGCATCAACGACAAAGTGCTGTACCTGGTCGAGCTCAGCCAAGCCGGGATCTTTGAGGCGTCCAATATTCCGGCCGAGCAGCTTGATCCGTTGCTGGGTATCGTCTGCCCGACCATGCTGTATCCGTATTTACGCGCCAATGTCGCTGACGCGATCACACGCAGTTCCCTGCCCCCGCTGCATTTGACTGAAATGAATTTTCAGGCGCTGTACGAACAGCGGACATCGCAAGCTGACGGCAAAGAGCAAAAGCAAGACTCCGGCCTGATTATTCCGCCGGGCGCACGCTAAGCCCGGATGCGTCCCGTCCAGGTCAGTGTACTAGGGGCCGGGAGCTGGGGCACTGCCCTGGCTGCCTTGGCCTGCGCGCGCGCCAACACGCTCATCTGGGCGCGCAGCCCCGAGGTTGCCGCCGCGATCTCGCACGAGCACCTCAACCCACGTCATCTCTCGGACATCACCTTGCCCCCGAGTCTGCAGGCGACGGCTGATTTTGATCAGGCCATGGCGCATGTGCAGGACGACACACCAGCAGACAAGCTCATCATCCTGGGCGTGCCTGTCGCTGGGCTGGCGGATATCTGCCAGCGCATTGCAGGCGCGCTGCCTGTTACCCGACACACGCCCCTACACCTACTGTGGACCTGCAAGGGCATCCAGCCGACTACGCAGCACCTGCCCCACCAGATCATCCAACAAATCCTGCCAGACGCGTCCTGGCTGCGCATCGGGGTCCTGTCAGGGCCGTCATTCGCACACGAGGTCGCCCAGGGTCTGCCGGTCGCCCTTACATTGGCCAGCTATCAGCCCAGCACAGGACACGTCACCCAATCCGTTTTCCACGGCCATCAGGCACGCATCTACACGACGAATGACGTGATTGGTGTCGAGGTGGGCGGCGCACTCAAAAACGTCATAGCAATCGCCTGCGGGATTGCTGATGGCCTGCACCTGGGCACAAACGCCCGGGCCGCACTCATCACGCGCGGCCTAGCCGAGATGCAACGCCTGGGCGTCGCCCTGGGTGGCCAGGCAGATACTTTTTCAGGCCTGGCAGGCCTGGGCGACCTCGTCCTCACCGCCACAGGCGGGCTCTCACGCAATCGTCAGGTCGGCATCGCCATTGGCGAGGGCCAGACCCTCACCCATATCCTGGCCGGCGGCATGACCGCCGAAGGCGTCCACTGCGCCCGCGCCGCCCTGGCGCTGGGCCAGCAACACCAAGTCGACCTGCCAATCACGGCGGCCGTCTGCAAGGTGCTGTTCGATGGGCTGGCGCCCCGACAAGCCGTCGCTGATCTACTGTCGCGCGACCCCCGGCCAGAGTAGCACCGTCCTCTCTGGGGCGTTTCAGTTTCTGCCCAGCCAGATCACACCCCCCCTACATACCCCACCTGCCGCCAAGCCTCGAACACCGTTACCGCCACGGCATTTGACAGATTCAAACTGCGCTGACCGCGCTGCATCGGCAACCGTATGCGCTGTGCGGCAGGGAAAAAACCCATCTGCTCGGCAGACAAACCCGCCGTCTCTCGGCCAAACACAAATATATCCCCTGCACGAAACGTATGCCCACCAATCAGCGATGAACCATGCGTTGTGATCGCAAAACGCCGCACGGGGTCTCCCCCTATCACATCAAATGCCAGCGATAAGGAATCATGCACCTGCATCCGCGCCCATTCGTGATAGTCCAGCCCGGCCCGCTTGAGCTTTTTATCCTCCAGTGGAAACCCCAGCGGTCGCACCAAATGTAAAAACGCACCTGTGTTCGCCGCCAGACGAATGACATTACCCGTATTGGGGGGGATCTCGGGCTCAACCAGCACAATATGGAACATGAACTCACATACGATTAATCGTTAATCAAAACGTCGGGCCAGTTCATCGGTCTGACCCACCCGAGACAGTGCACGCGCCAACACCATCCCCGTTACGGTTGCGGCACCCTGTGCCTTAAGCAACCGTGCAATATGGTGCAGCGTACTGCCTGTCGTCAACACATCATCCACCACAGCGATATGCGCGCCCCGTGGCACCGGACCACAACGATACACCCCCTCGAGTGCGCCTAAACGTGCTCTACGGCCTAGCGCAGCCTGTTTGGTGCCCGCTAGCGACCGATGTAGCAGATCCGGTCGGCACGGCAAACGCAGACGTGCCGACAAGCCTCGGGCCACTTCAGCAGCCGGGCTGAATCCACGCTGAATAATCCCCTCATGCCGCGCTGGAACCGGCACTAAGATTGTAGACGGCGAAATAGGTGGATCGCAGTGCTTGACTGCCGTTGCGAGCGCATCGGCCAATATCGCAGACAGATGCAAGCGCCGCTGTACTTTGTACAGACGAATCAGCTCCGCGCCTACTCCAACATAATCGAAAACAGCAATTAAACGATCAAAAGCAGGCGCTTGAGCCGCACAATCCGGGCAGTTTCCAGCCACCTGAGGATGCCGACACACGAGACAACGCCCTGTCCCCATTGAATCGATCAGGCCCGATGCACACCCCGGGCAAAGGCGCCCGCCTCGCGCACGCGTCATGCATCGTGGGCAATCCGCAGGCACGCGCCGAACAAAGCCCCTCCAAGTGTCAGCGCTCCATTCGCACCACCTGGACATATCCAGCATAATGTCACCTTATGGTTCTTAATCCGCTTATCTGAGCATACGACCCTGCTCTCTTCCAGCCCTTTTGCGCAAATATGTCACAGCTTCCCCGCCTGCCCATCAATCAGGCCCATGTCGTCCAGCAATTCACCCGGCGCAGTCCGCTGGATGCCGCGCAGTTCCTGTACGGAGAAATCGCACAACGCATGCTCCAGCGCCTAAGCTACATACGTATTGCACCCAAGGATATTCTGGATGCGGGATGTGGCGCGGGGCATGCGCTTGATCCGCTGCGCGCTCGCTACCCAGAGCTTAATTACACCGGGCTGGATGCCTGCGATGCATTGCTAAAGGTGGCTCAAACACGTTATGTTTCCAAGCCTGGTTTTTGGCATAAGCTGCGTAACAAGCCCACACCTGCTCTGCATTTTATTCAGGCGGATCTGGCCGACAGCAGCCTGCCCGACCAGAGCATGGATCTGGTTTGGTCCAATCTGGCTTTGCACTGGCACCCAGAGCCACACGTGGTTCTATCAGAGTGGCGGCGCATACTTAAGTCCGATGCATTGGTGATGTTCTCGAGCCTGGGGCCTGGCACCTTCAAGGAACTGCGCACCGCCATCGAGGCAGCGGGCCTGACGACCAACACCATGGAATTCGTGGATATGCACGACTTCGGCGACCTGATGCTACGCACTGGCTTTTCCGACCCGGTCATGGATCAGGAGATCATCACTCTAACGTACCGAACTGCCGAAAAATTGCTCGAAGACCTGCGCGATCTAGGTGGCAACCCACGCAGTGATCGCAAGGCCGGGCTGTCTGGGCGCGCCTGGCGTGCACGGCTGATCCAGGCACTCGAGCGCCAGCGTCACGCAGACGGTACGATCCACTTGAGCCTTGAAGTCGCCTATGGCCACGCATGGCGCGCAACCGTGCGCCGTGGCCCCTTAGGCGATCTGCCCGTCACGACGTTCAAACGCAGCAAGGCACTAGACCCCAACGCCCCGCCACCCCGCGTGCGTCCACGCACCCCAGAGGAATAAGGTGGCCCCAATGCCGCCCAAGGCACCCTCTATCGCCCTCTCTAGACAACTTCTGGCCGCCGCCCACAATATCCAGGACGTCCTGTCTGGCCAATCACTCTCGGAGAGCCTGGCACACACCCCGACAGAACTGCGCGCCGCAGCACAAGCGCTCTCTTTTTATGCGATGCGCCATCTGGGCCTGGCACATGGGCTGCGGGACATGCTTGTCTCGCGCACACCACCGGATCCACTTACTGATGCGCTCCTCTTGCTCAGCCTATGCCTGATGGATAGCAGCCTAGGGCATGCTCAAGATGGTGCAGATACGTCACACGCCATCCCCGTGTACGCACCCCACACGCTCGTCAACCAAGCCGTAGAAGCGGCGATGCACCATCCCAAGAGCCGTGCTTACAAGGGGCTGATCAACGCTGTTTTGCGCCGATTCGGCCGCGAACGCGACCCCTTATTACGCACACTGGAGGGGGATCCGGTAGCGCAATGGAACCACCCCCAGTGGTGGATCGACACGCTACAGACAGCATGGCCACAATACTGGCAGGTTTTACTCCAGGCGGCCAATACACCGGGACCGATGACCCTGCGCGCGAATCGACGTCAGAATACCCCTGAGCAGCTCCAAAACTTCCTGGACGCTGCCGGTATTCATGCCACCCTTGCAGGCCAGGATGGCGTAATCCTGAGTACGCCGCAGCCCGTGCAGGCTATACCGGGCTTTGCCCAGGGACGTTGGTCAGTGCAGGATTTGGCCGCACAGCTTGCTGGCAGACTGCTGCCTGTGGCCGATGGGATGCGGGTGCTGGATGCATGCGCTGCGCCAGGCGGCAAAACCGCTCATCTACTCGAACGCCATAGCCTGGCATTGACCGCTCTGGATAGCGACCCACAGCGCCTGGAGCGTGTCGCGCAGAATCTGGATCGGCTGCGCCTAACCAGCCCCAGCATCCGCCTGTGTGCGGGCGACGCAGCACATACCGCATCATGGTGGGATGGCGAGCCCTTCGACGCCATTCTCGCCGATGTCCCCTGCACGGCATCGGGAGTCGTGCGCCGCCACCCTGATATCCGCTGGCTGCGCCGCGCCGAGGATCTACCCCGAACTGCCGCGTTGCAGCAACGCATTATCGACGCCCTGTGGCGCGTGCTGCGCCCAGGCGGCCATCTGCTCTATGTCACCTGCTCGATTTTTCCCATAGAAGGTGAGCAACAGATCCTGGCCTTTCTCGCCCGCCACGCCGATGCGCTGCGTCTAGCCGCACCCGGTTATATCTTGCCCCACGCTGAGTCTTCAGCCGCGGACCAGACTGATGGGTTTTTCTATGCCTTGATTGCCAAGCGGGGGTGAGTCATTAACAATAGGGCATTGAGCATTTCTGTTCGCAACCATAGGCAGCGCATGCTACGCACCCTGCTCTCGATTGCCTTGTGCCTGTTTACCCTGATGCAGGGTGTGCCCGCCATGGCTGCCGACTATATCGAGCGAGTTGACCCAGTCCTAAATAACGGCCAGCTCTACATCGACGCAGATATCGAGTTCGAACTGAGCCCAGAGTTACGCGACGCCGCTCAAAAAGGACTGCCCCTGTACCTCACTGTCGACCTCAATATATCGCACAGCCGTTGGTGGTGGTTCGATAAAACCATCGCCAGCACCGAGCTGACCTGGCGCATCCAATACAATGCACTCACGCGGCAGTGGCGCGTGGGTACCGGTACGCTATCCTTGCCTGCTTCGACGTTGGACGAGGCGCTGGCACTGGTGCGCCACGTACGTGGCTGGGATGTCGCAGCAGCCAGCGATCTGGCTGCTGATACGCAATACTCGGGGCGCATGCGCATGCGACTGGATACGTCACGACTCGCCCGGCCCTTTCAGGTCGATGCCCTCAATAGCGCCGCCTGGTCCTTGACGACACCATGGAAAAACTTCACGTTTTCAATCTCCGACGTCGACTCCCAGCCTTGATCCGCTGGGGGCTGCGCGCCACACTTGCCATCGCAGCCACCAGCGCGTTGGCCTTGCTCGGGCTATTGGTATGGTCTACGGGCAATGCCTCACGCTACGCCCAGCAATACGACGTACTGCTCCTGCTCAACGGCATTCTGGCTGTTGCACTGGTGTCATGGGTACTGATCCTGACGGTTCGGCTGCTGCGCCAAATCCGGCGACACACGTTTGGCGCCCGCCTTACTGCACGTTTCGCCCTGTTTTTTACCTTGATCGGCATCCTCCCTGGCGCTTTGATCTACGTACTGTCTGTCCAGTTCATGTCGCGCTCAATCGAATCCTGGTTCAACGTCCGGGTTGACAGTGCGCTGGAGGCAGGCCTGAATTTAGGACGCGCAGCGCTCGATACCCAGCAGGCCGAGCTCGAAGCCCGGGCACACCTCATCGCAGCCCGGCTAGGCAACCTGAACGAAGCCGAGATCACATTACTCATTACCCCCTTACGAGAGAACAACAATATCGCTGAAGCCATGGTGTTTACCGGCACTGGGCGGCTCATCGCTTTTTCCTCCTCTGCGTACGGACAGCTCCTGCCCGATATGCCCCCCACCAATGTGATGAATCAGCTACGTATCTCGCAAGGCTATGCTGCCGCCGAAGCGGATACCCCGACAGGCGCTGCTGACCTGGCCAATGATCTGCATATACGAATCGTCACCCCCATCAACACCACTGATCGCTTCAGCTCGACACTGGGGGTGAGCACTGATTCGCGTTGGCTCCAGGTCGTGCAACCTGTGCCAGAGCGCATTGCGCATAATGCCAATCAAGTCCAACAGGGCTTTCGCGACTACCAGGAACTCGCGCTCTCGCGCCTGGGCCTACGTAAGCTCTATGGCATCACCCTGACGCTCGCCCTGATCCTGGCGGTGTTTGCCGCCATCGTCGCGGCGCTGGCGGTCTCCAAACGACTGGTACGCCCCCTGCTGACGCTGGCCTCGGGGACCCAGGCGGTCGGTGTCGGTGACTACCGAGCCTTACCCGAGCCCCCGGCAAAGGACGAAATCGGCCAACTCACGCGCTCATTCAATGCGATGACGCGCCAGTTGGAAGATGCTCGGCAGATGGTTGATCGCAACCGGCGCCAACTCGAGCAAAGCAATCTCTACCTCGAATCCATCCTAAGCAACCTCTCCTCGGGTGTGCTTGTATTTGATGAGCGCTTTCGGGTTACTCAACTAAACCAAGGCGCACAAAACATTCTGCATCTGGATCTACGCACCGCGATCGGACGCCCCTTGGAAGTTATCGAAGGTGCCCTACCCCTGGCGCAATACATTCGACAGGCTTTTTCCTCGCATGAGGCCGTGGGTTCATCACGCCCCTACTGGCAGCAACAATTCGAGATCGAGCTCGAGGACGCTACGGATAACGAGCGTAAAAAGCACATCATCACCTTGCTCGCACGGGGCACCCGTTTGCACATAAACAACCATAGCAATGGCTATCTGGTGGTTTTTGACGATATCAGCGAGGTCATCTCTGCCAGCCGCACGGTCGCCTGGGGCGAAGTCGCGCGCCGCTTGGCTCACGAAATAAAAAACCCACTCACCCCCATCCAGTTATCCGCCGAACGTCTGGCAATGAAACTCGCCGACCGCTTAAACGAGACGGATGCAGCCATGTTGATACGTTCCACCAACACCATCGTCAAGCAGGTCGCGGCACTCAAGCAGATGGTTGATGACTTTCGTGAATATGCTCGCACGCCACCTGCACAGATCCAATCCATTGACCTCAACGAACTCGTCACCGAAGTCCTTGTACTCTACGGCTGGGATCCCGCAGACGGCATGAGCCGCGACGACGGGCGCTCGGTACATATTGACGTTGAGTTTGCGTCGAATTTGCCCTATATAGAGGGAGACCCCGATCAACTGCGCCAGGTCATCCATAACCTGTTGGCCAACGCCCGGGATGCGGCGTGTCAACACCAGTCACTTGCACAGGCGCGCATCACGGTGCAGACTAAGAACGCTGATCACAATGTATGTCTAAGCGTCTCTGACAATGGCCCTGGGTTTGCAGCACAAGTCCTGGCCCGCGTATTCGAGCCCTACGTCACCACCAAGGCAACAGGCACAGGACTGGGCTTGGCGATTGTCAAAAAGATCATCGAAGAGCACGGCGGACGCGTAGACATTTCAAACCAGACTGAAGGGGGTGCTCGTATCTCGATTTTATTTACCCGGCTGAACAATCCCGTGCGTTCACTGGACGCAACGGATCAAGCACACGATAATACGTAAAATATACAGTGAGGTTTTATGGCCAGAGTCCTGGTTGTCGATGATGAAATAGGCATCCGCGAATTACTTTCAGAAATTCTCTACGACGAAGGCCATACGGTCGAACTTGCCGAGAACGCAGCCCAGGCTCGTGAATCGCGTCTACGCAGTCGCCCCGACCTCGTCCTACTGGATATCTGGATGCCCGATCTGGACGGCGTCACGCTACTTAAGGAATGGAGCAGTCAGGGCCTGCTCAATATGCCAGTCATCATGATGAGCGGCCACGCTACTGTCGACACGGCAGTCGAGGCAACACGCATCGGGGCAGTTGATTTTCTCGAAAAGCCCATCACGCTCCAAAGGCTGCTCAAGTCGGTTGCCTCAGGCTTGGCGCATCCGGTCATCCCTGCATCCATGCGTAGCCGCACCGAACGGCCTATTGATCCCGTATTCACCCAACAGCCGGTGCTCTCATCGTCTGCACAGACTGCCGCACCGGCACCGACCCCGCCTCCCATCGACCACTCACGACTTGGCAGCATCTCGCTAGAGCAGCCATTGCGTGAGGCGCGCGACGAATTTGAACGCCTCTATTTTGAATATCATTTAGGACGGGAAAACCACAGCATGACGCGTGTATCCGAGCGCACCGGCCTCGAACGTACCCATCTATACCGCAAGCTCAAGCAACTCGGTATTGATACTTCACGCAAGAAAAATACGGGCTAAGTCTCGACCGACTGAACCTAGGGCAAGGTCCAGTTCTGCATGAATTGCGCGACAGTCTGACGTTTGCTTCCGGCTTTTTGCACCACCAGAATCCGTAATACGCCGTCAGCGGTCACGACATCGATTCCCTGCCCATCCGCACGCAAAATCGTCCCGACAGCAGGATGAACAGCGCCCACCGCCTCAGTGGCCGGCTCATTGGCAAGCACCTGAGCGCGCCAGACTTTGAGTACCGACGCCATGCCCGGCAGTTGCATCGTGGTACCAGGAAAGGGATCAAACGCACGGATCCGTCGCTCTAGCACAGCCGCACTTTGGGTGAAATCCAGCGCTGCCTCGGATTTCTGAAGCTTTACGGCGTAGGTCACACCCGCTAAAGGCTGCGGCTGAGGGTGCAGTTCCCCCTTTATCAGATGCGCCACCACGGCCACGATCGCTTCGCCACCCACACGAGCCAGTGCATCATGCAGCGTCGCGGCCGTATCGTCCGGGCCAATCGGCACCTCGCGCACGCCCAGCATATCACCGGTATCCAACCCCGCATCCATCTGCATGATAGTGACCCCGGTGCGTGTATCGCCGGCCTCAATAGCGCGTTGAATCGGCGCCGCACCGCGCCAACGTGGTAATAGACTCGCGTGAATATTCAGGCAACCATGTGCAGGCAGATCCAGCACCCACTGTGGCAGAATCAAACCATACGCCGCCACCACCATGAGCGCTGGCTGCAGGTCCAGCAAGGCGTGACGCGCCGCCGCAGCATCCGCCGAGAACTTGCCATCCAGACGCAGGCCAAGCGGTTGAAACACAGGAATGCCGGCATCAAGCGCGACCTGTTTGACTGCGCTGGGCTGGGTTTTCATCCCCCGCCCGGACGGACGGTCAGGCTGGGTAAGGACACCGACCACCTCATGCCCGGCATCGAGCAAAGCCCGCAATCCCCAACATGCAAACTCGGGCGTCCCCGCATAGACAATCCGCACCTCAGACCTGATCGAGTTCGCGCTCGGCCTCGCGCTGTTGCTTACGCAGGCGCGTGCGAATGCGGTTTTGTTTTAGTCCCGACAGGTACTCGACAAACACCTTACCCAGCAGATGATCGAGTTCATGCTGCACGCACACGGCCAGCAGGCCTTCGGCATCAAACTCAAAGGGCTCGCCTTGCTCATTCAATGCACGCACGTGAATCTTTGCCGCACGCTCTACCTCGTCATAGACGCCGGGCACAGATAGGCAGCCTTCCTCGTAGACCTGCTTGTCCTCGCTCTTCCAGGTGATTTCCGGATTGATCAGCACATGCAGATCATTGCCCTCATCCGAGATATCGATGACGACAACGCGCTCGTGTACATCAACCTGCGTGGCAGCCAACCCTACGCCAGGCGCTTCGTACATGGTTTGGGCCATATCACGCACAAGTTGGCGAATACGTTCATCCACCTGCTGTACGGGTGCCGCGACCTTATGCAGCCGAGGATCGGGATATTGGAGAATAGGAAGTAGTGCCATAATCTAGCAACTTAAAAATGCATCAAACCTCTATCATAAAACAAGTTTTTGAGTATGAGGCCGATTCGGAGGCTATCGATCGGGTAAAGTAAAAATCAGGACGTTCCTATCACACTCCGGCGCGATGCCTCGGGCCCATTCATGGCACACTAAGTCATGCCTGCAAACTCCAATGAAATTGCCGATGAAAATGAATACCGGGCCTGGATACGCCTGGGCCTGGAGCCACGCTTGGGGCCCGTACGTATCCGCACGCTACTGGCCACCATTGGCTTACCGCAGGATATCTACGCCCAATCCACCTCGGCATTGTCCAAGCTCCTGGGCCCCGAGCTCGCCGCGCAACTACGCCAAGCACCCGACGATTCAATGGCAGCCACCATCGAGGCCACCATGGCCTGGCTAAACGAGCCGGCCCACCATCTACTCACGCTGGCCGATAAGCACTATCCGACGAACCTGCTGGCTTTGCATGATCCTCCAGCACTGCTCTACCTGAACGGTAATCCGGATTGCCTGCACCGGCCTATCCTGTCTATTGTCGGCGCACGTAGCGCCACGACAGGTGGCCGGGAAAACGCACAGGCCTTCGCACGCTACCTGGCAGGGCAGGGCTGGTGTATCGCCAGTGGCTTGGCAAGCGGCATAGACGGTGCAGCGCATGAAGGCGCGTTGCAAGCCGGGCCAGAGGCAGGCGGCACGATCGCCGTGCTTGGCACCGGCATCGACCTCGTCTACCCGGCTCGGCATAGGCAGCTGGCTCATCGTATTGCCTCGTCAGGTCTGCTCGTGTCCGAGTTCCCGCTGGGTGCGCACGCCCAACCCTTCCATTTCCCGCAACGCAACCGGGTGGTTGCGGCGCTAGGCCGTGGCGTGCTGGTTGTCGAGGCAGCACAACGCAGCGGCTCACTCATCACCGCCCAACAAGCCAGCGAGATCGGGCGCGAAATCTTTGCCATCCCCGGTTCCATCCATTCCCCCTTATCGCGCGGATGCCACGCTCTGATCCGTCAGGGCGCGAAACTCGTTGAATCGGGTGAAGATATTATGGAAGAGTTACGTCAATCCGGGCTGATACCTCAATCTGCACACCAGCCCAACCGTGTCGATACGCCAACGCAAACCACTGAAAGCCTCAGCGCAGACGAGCACACCCTGCTGCAGGCACTGGGGCACGATCCTCAGAGCACCGAAGTGCTACATGCCCGTACGCAATGGGATATGGCACGCCTACACAGCACCCTCGCCTTGCTGGAATTACAGGGCCGGATCGCGCGTCAGGCCGACAGCCGTTTTCAGCGACTGGGCTGAGCTATTATTGAGGATTAGACAGTCAACCTGGTCCAAGCCATCATGTCCGATCACATCAAAATCATTGAAGTCGCCCCTCGCGACGGTCTACAAAACGAAGCGCAGTTCGTCGAGACCGCAATCAAGGTCGAGCTGATTGAACGCCTTGCCGCCGCAGGCTTTCAAAACATCGAAGCCGCGTCCTTTGTATCGCCAAAATGGGTTCCTCAGATGGCCGATGGTGCCCAAGTCATGGCCACAATCCAGCGCCGTCCGGGCACGATTTATTCCGTGCTGACGCCAAACTTGCGCGGTTTTGAAGATGCGCTTGCCGCACACGCCGATGAGGTCGTCATCTTCGGGGCAGCCAGTGAGGCGTTCTCCATGCGCAACATCAACTGCTCGATCGCCGAGTCCATCGCACGTTTTGAGCCCGTCGCTGCAGCCGCCAAGGCAGCAGGGCTACGCCTGCGCGGCAGCATCAGTTGCGCGCTAGGCTGCCCCTACCAGGGCGAAACGCCAATTGCTGCGGTGGTGGATGTGGCCGAGCGCATGCTGCGCCTTGGGTGCGACGAAATTGACATCGCTGACACGATCGGGGTCGGTACCGCAGCACAGGTGACACGTGTCATGCATGCGGTCGGCGAAGTGACTGATTTATCCACGCGGGTCTCGGGCCATTTTCATGATACGTACGGCCAGGCGATCGCCAATATTATTGCGGCACTGGACGCAGGCGTCCGTATTTTCCACAGCTCGGTTGCGGGCCTGGGCGGCTGCCCCTATGCCAAGGGTGCAACCGGCAATGTCGCGACCGAAGACGTCCTGTATCTATTGCGTGGCCAAGGCCTCACAAGCGGTATCGATCTGGATGCCGTCGTCGATATCGGTCAATGGATGGCAGGAAATCTGGGAATCAAGGCCGCCAGCCGTGCAGGCAACGCGCTCGCAGCAAAGAAATCATGAGCTTGTTTATGCCCCCCACCCCTGACGAACATGCAGCGTTACTCGCGCAGATCGGCCAGTTGCCCTTGCGCGGCCGCGCGTGGCCGCGCTGGATCGGGGTATTAGCCTGGTTGATTCTGGCAACCATCGCGGTGCGCTTGGTCTATACCGCCAGCAGCCCAGTGGGCCAGCACGTCAGCGCCGCAATCGCGGGCAGCATTATGGTGTGCTTTGTTGCGCTCATCGTGATGGCTTGGTACATGTGGGTGTCCGAGACTGAGATCACCGAACAAGGCATACGCCAGAGCTGGATCACACGTCGCGAAGTGAACTGGAACGACATCCAGTCCACACGCTTTATTCCGCTAATGTCGTCAAAAAAACTGCTGTGCTTCATGCAAAAAGGGCGTCCCGTCGTATTTCAGGCCGGGACACCCGAACTGCAGGCTGCTTTTGCCCGCATTAGTCTGGTCTACAGCCGTCGCAATCGATAAGCGACGTCACATCGGCAACGCATACATCAGCCCGCCTTGCGTCCATTGCGCATTTAAGCCGCGCTGGATCTGCAAAGAACTGCCCATCCCAACATTACGCTCGAACGATTCGCCGTAATTGCCGACCTGCTTGATGATGTTGTAGGCCCATTTTTCATCCAGCCCCATGTTCTTGCCTGTGCCGGGGGTCACACCAAGCATACGTCGAATGTTGGGACTGGCACTAAGAAGGTGCTCGTCAACGTTCGCTGCAGTCAAACCCAGCTCTTCAGCGCCGATCATGGCCTGCAAGGACCACTTAACAACGTTCAACCAGGTATCGTCACCCTGGCGCACAAAGGGTCCCAGGGGCTCCTTAGAGATGATCTCGGGCAAGATCACGTAGTCATCGGGATTCGTGAGCTTAGAGATACGGATGGACGCCAGGCCCGAGGCATCGGTGGTAAAGACGTCGCACCGTCCCGCAGCAAAGGCATTGACGACTTCGTTGAATTGCTCGATTACAACTGGCTGGTATTTGACCTCGTTGGCACGCGCCCAGTCCGCCATCGTATTTTCGTTTGAGGTACCGGTCTGCATACAAACCGTCGCGCCATTAATCTGCTTGGCACTGGTCACCCCCAGTGACTTGGGCACGAGGAAACCCTGGCCGTCATAGAAATTAACCCCGGCATGAATAACCCCGAGTGCGGTATCACGCGTTTGCGTAACGGTCGTATTGCGCGTCAGCACGTCAATTTCACCCGATTGCAAAGCGGTGAAACGTTGTTGGGCGCTTAAGGGCACGATCTTGATCTTGGATGCATCGCCTAAGGTTGCGGCTGCCACGGCGCGACACATATCAACATCCAGACCTTTCCAGACCCCTTTGTCATCGGGCGCGGAGAAGCCCGCAAAACCCGTCGTCACACCGCAACGCACAACACCCTGACCCTTGACGGTAGATAAGGTATCGGCGTGCGCCCAAGACAGGCCGGCCAGCATTGCCAGCGCTCCGGCAGCATATTTAAATCCACGCATAAACATCTCCTCAGATTCAGAGTGGTACAGAACGGAAATAGTACCGCATGCGGGTTTAATCGTAACTGCGAATATCCTCGATGACCTTCCCGTCGTTAGGCAGGCTCCCGGGGGCGACCGACTCGATGCGTGCGCGCAGCTTTGTAAATTCACGTACGCTCTGGGCGATAGGCTCGATCTGTGCCGCACCCGGAGCAAGCTCGACCTTAAAGACCAGCTCGTCGCGACCCGTCGCGCCCGACACCACCATCCGCGCGCGCAAAACCTCAGGGTGATGCCCCAAGACACGCGCGACCTGCTCTGGATGCACAAACATACCGCGTACTTTAGTGGTCTGATCCGCACGTCCCATCCAGCCTTTGATGCGAACATTGGTTCGTCCACAAGGCGAGGTGCCTGCCATGACAACCGACAGATCGCCGGTCCCAAAACGCAGCAGTGGATAGTCCGGGTTGAGCGTCGTCACCACGACCTCACCCACCTCGCCATCAGCCAAGGCCTGGCTGGTTCCTGGCTGCACGATCTCGAGGATCACATCCTCATCGACCACCAGGCCATCACGCGCCGAGGTCTCGTAGGCCACCATACCCAGATCCGCACTACCGTAGGCTTGAAAACCTTGGATACCCCGCGCGCAGAACCACTCGTACAGTGAAGGGGGAAATGCCTCACCTGAAAACAAGGCATGGCGCAGCGAGGGCAGGACCACTCCCATCTCATCGGCCTTCTCGAGGATGATGCGCAAAAAACTTGGGGTGCCCGTATAGGCGCTGGGGGCCAGATCCGCCATCGCCCGGACCTGCTGCTCGGTCTGCCCCACCCCACCTGGGAAAACAGTACATCCCAAGGCATGTGCCGCGGTCTCCATCATGGAGCCGGCGGGCGTGAAATGATAGGAGAAACAGTTATAGACCAGCTCCCCTTTACGCAAGCCTGCAGCATACAAGGCACGCGCAAAGCGCCAGTAATCCGGCCGAGCGCTCTCTGGTTCATAGATCGGCCCCGGCGAGGCGAATACTCGACGGGCCTGCCCCCACCCGATTGCTGCAAAGCCACCAAATACACGTCGGGCGGTATCGGGCTCGGCCTGCGTGCCCCGCATTCTGGATTCGAGTTGCAGTTGTAGCAACTCGCCTTTGCGCACCACCGGGATCCGCGCGAGATCCGCACGCTGGCGCACCCCCTGGATATCCACCCCCTGTAGCTGCCGGGCAATGGCGGGGGCGTGCTCGCGAGCGTGAACGAGGGCATCAGTCAAGCGGGCGAACAGCGCCTGCTCGCGTACCGCATCGGCTTGTGTCTCGCGCGTGTCGTAATACTGATCCATGACTACTACCTCTCTGGTCTCAGGCCAGCCAGCGCTTGCGCCGACGATAGAACTTGGTATCGCGAAAATTTTGCCGCCCGCCACCCGAGACACCCAGATAAAATTCCTTGACGTCTTCGTTCTCTGCCAGGTTGCGGGCTGCGCCATCCATCATGACGCGGCCGTTCTCAAGGATGTAGCCGTAGTCGGCATAACGCAAGGCGATATTCGTATTCTGCTCGGCCAGCAAAAAGCTCACCCCCTCGCGCTGATTCAGGTCACGCACAATCTCGAAGATCTCTTCGACAATCTGTGGCGCCAAGCCCATTGAGGGCTCATCGAGCAGAATCATGCGCGGATCCGCCATCAGCGCACGGCCAATCGCCGTCATCTGCTGCTCGCCCCCTGAGGTGTAGCCTGCTTGCGTCCCCCGACGATGCTTGAGTCGGGGAAAATATTGGTAAACACGATCCAGTGCCCCATTCAACTCGGCACGTGAGAGCTTACGCGTATAGGCACCAGTCAGGAGATTTTCCTCGATTGTCAGGTGTGCGAAGCAATGGCGCCCCTCCATGACCTGTATCACACCGCGCTGCACCAGATCAGAGGGCGTGAGCCGTTCGATGCGTTCACCGCGATATTCGATATTGCCCTTGGTCACCTCACCCCGTTCGCCACGCAGCAGGTTCGAGATGGCGCGCAACGTCGTTGTCTTACCCGCGCCGTTCGCCCCAAGCAGGGCGACGATATTTCCCTCAGGCACGCTTAGCGACACCCCCTTCAAGACGAGGATGACGTGGTTATAGATCACCTCAATACCATTGACGCTCAATAGCACCGCGGGTTCAGGGGATAATGGTTTATCCATAAGTGCTCCTTGGTGCCGGACAACCCGAAGGCTGCCCGGCAAGCTACGGCTTACTCTTTGGTGCAGTCACGCACCTGGAGTTTTTTCTCGGCAGCGTACTTATCACCCAATGTCTTGATCAAAGGGTTCACGT
Source organism: Alcaligenaceae bacterium CGII-47 (assembly GCA_019166125.1). Lineage (GTDB taxonomy): Bacteria > Pseudomonadota > Gammaproteobacteria > Burkholderiales > Burkholderiaceae_B > Castellaniella. The sequence goes on along the minus strand of JAHTBO010000006.1, from coordinate 55,014 downwards.
ACTTGGGATTGGACTGATACCAGTCAGAGACCACATCGAACTTTTTACCGTTCCACTGAATGATGCGTGCCCAGTCATCACCCATGTGGTCCTCGCACGTGGTCTTGACCGGGCGCATGAGCTGAGCAAAGCCAAGCGTCTCTAGGCGAGCCTGATCAACGTTCAGATTCTCATAGCCCCAACGCACCTGCTCAGGCGTCATGTGCTTACCCTTGCCATACTTCTCTTGTGCAGTACGGATGGCCTCGACCTGCAGCATAGAGATCATCATGCCGCGGGTGTAGGCCAGAGAGCCAAAAGACTTGCCTGTGGTGTCCGAGCCTAAACCCTTGTCGTAGAGGTATTTCTTGGCATCGTCATGGACGCGGCCATGCTCGGCGCTATTGTGGATAGTGATGCCGTTGTAGCCCTTGGCCGCATCACCCAGATCCTGGACATCGGTCTCGGAGCTGGCCCACCAAATACCATACATCTGATCACGCGGGTAGCCGATACCCTGTGCTTCGCGAATCGCAGTCGGGGTCATGATCCCGGCGCTCCAGAGCAGGACGAAGTCCGGTTTGCTCTTGCGGATTTGCAGCCAGGTGGACTTTTGTTCGACACCGGGCGCTGTGACAGGATAGAGCTGAAGTTCAAAGCCATTTGCCTTGGCGCGCTCTTCCAATAGTGCAATCGGCTCTTTGCCAAAGGGTGAGTCGTGATAGACCAGCGCAATTTTTTTGTCTTTGAGCTTATCCTCGCCACCGACCTTTTTGGCGATATCCTGAATCATGACATCAGCGGCGGTCCAATAGGTACCCAATAGCGGAAAATTCCACTTGAACACGGCACCATTTGCGGATTGGGACAAGCCATAACCCATGGTTACCACTGCATGGCCATCGACCATGGCACGATCGGTTACAGCAAAGGTAATGCCTGTGGATTGGGTATCAAAGCCTGTCGCACCGCCGAACTTATCCTTAAGGCGCTCGTAGCATTCCACGCCCTTATCCGTCGAGTACGCTGTCTCGCACTCTTCGTAGACGATCTTGACGCCATTGACGCCGCCATCGCGCTCGTTGACAAGCTTGAGGTAGTCAAGCTTACCATCGGCCCAGGGTATGCCTAAGGGGGCAAAGGAGCCTGTGCGATAGACCAGCAGGGGTACGAACTCTTCGGCTGCCGAAGCGACCGTCGGTATGCTGGTCAAAGCTGCAGCGGCAATCGCCACCGCCGCGGTTATTTTCAAGGGGTATTTCATCTTTTGCTCCTCCTGGTGTCTAAAGCCACCATAGTGTTGCGGACGCCGCCCGAAATGGACCTTGCCCCGATTGACATCATTAATGTGGAAATGGCCAGATGCGCAATTTTTCCTTGCCTATGCTCCACAGCCTGGCCAGGCCGTGTGGCTCCACGATCAAGAAAAAAATGATCAGGAAGCCAAAAATCATGTGTTCAATGTGCGAAGCAATATCCACCGGCATCTCGAGGCCGAACCAGCGCGGGACATAAGTGAGCAGCACCGGCACCAGGACCATAAAGGCGGCACCGAAAAAACTGCCAATGATCGAGCCCAGGCCGCCAATGATGACGATGAACAGCAACTGCAATGAGCGGTTCAGATCGAAGGCCAGCGGCTCCCAGGAACCCAGATGGATATAAGCCCAGAGGGCGCCGGCCACACCAATGATGAACGAGCTCACGGCAAAAGCCGTGAGCTTGGCGTAGACCGGCCGAATCCCAATCACGGCAGCGGCCACGTCCATATCGCGGATTGCCATCCACTGACGTCCAATGGCACCGCGCACGAGGTTCTTGGTCAATAGGGCAATCACCACAACAAAGCACAATACGAATACATATTTCTGGGCAGGCGTCTCGATGGGCAGGCCAAAGGTCTGCAGCGGCGGCACCGACACATTCCCGGAGGACGAGTAATTCGTAAAATACGGAATACGCAAGAACGCCCAGTCCATGAAAAACTGTGCGGCCAGTGTCGTCACAGCGAGGTATAGGCCCCGAATACGCAAGCTGGGCACCCCAAATACGACCCCCGCCAACGTGGCAAAGACCCCACCGAGCAGTATCTGCACAATCAGCGGCAGATCAAGGCGTACACCAAAATTCCAGGCTGCGTAGGCACCCACTGCCATGAATGCGCCCGAGCCAATCGATATCTGCCCGCAATAGCCGACCAACACATTCAAGCCGATCGCGGCGAGCGACAGAATCAGGAATGGAACAAAGATCGCCTGTAAAAAATAATCGGATGCGCCCAGCGGAATCAGAATAAACGCAACACCGAGCAAGGCAAACATAAAGATCCGGTCCTGACGAATCGGCAGGATCTGCTGATCGGAGCGGTAGGTGCTTTTAAACTGTCCATTTTCACGATAAAACATGCTTGGTCCCTGCTAATCTGTGGTGGTCAGCGCGCTCAGACGCGGTCGATGATCTTTTCGCCAAACAATCCCTGGGGACGGAACAACAAAAACACCAGGGCCAACATATAGGCAAACCAGATTTCTATTCCACCGCCCACAAACGGCCCCAGATACACCTCGGAGAGTTTTTCGCCCACACCAATGATGAGCCCCCCTACAATGGCGCCCGGAATCGAGGTCAGTCCACCGAGGATCACAACGGGTAGCGCGCGCAGCGCTGCGGTCGAGAGCGTAAATTGCACACCGAACTTTGAGCCCCAGATGATCCCGGTCACCAGCGCCACGAGCCCCGCCACGGTCCAGACCACGATCCATATCCGGTTCAAGGGAATCCCCACCGACTGCGCCGCCTGATGGTCATCCGCCACGGCACGTAGTGCCCGGCCCACCGAGGTGTACTGAAAGAAGAACGCCAGCAAGGCCACCAGCACGGCAGCAACCCCCGCTGCGGTCAAATCCTCTAGGCTCACCAGCACCCCGCCGTCAAACAGCGATTCCATGAGAAAGACGGGATCCTTAGGCATGCCGACATCAATAGAGTAGACCGAGCTACCAAACATGATTTGCCCGATACCATCGAGGAAATAGGTAATCCCGATAGTCGCCATCAATAAGGTCGTCGCCTCTTGGTTGACGAGATGGCGCAATACGTAGCGCTCTACCAGCACTGCGATCAGCCACATGAATAGCGCACTAACAATAAACGCCAACACGTTGGCCAGCCAGAGCTGATCGCCCCCCAACCAAGTGCCAAACCACTCAGAGAAACGCGCCATCGCCAGTGCCGCGATCAACACCATCGCACCCTGTGCGAAATTGAAGACGCCTGATGCTTTGAAGATCAGCACAAAGCCCAGAGCGACTAGCGCATAAAGCATGCCACTCATCAAGCCACCAATCACTGTTTCCAGGAAAGAACCCATCACCCCACCCCTCGCCTAGTGACCCGCACCCAGATAAGCCCGAATGACCTCTGGATCATCACGCACCACCTCAGGTATGCCATCGCCGATTTTCTGCCCATAATCCAGCACGACAACCCGATCTGATATATCCATCACCACCCCCATATCGTGCTCGATGAGCACAATGGTGGTGCCATACTCGTCATTCACATCGAGGATAAAACGGCTCATATCCTGCTTTTCCTCGATATTCATACCCGCCATGGGCTCGTCGAGCAGCAGAATGCGCGGCTCCATGGCAAGTGCGCGCCCCAGATCAACGCGTTTTTGAAGGCCATAAGGCAAACGCCCCACCGGGGTCTTGCGGTGTGCCTGAATTTCCAGAAAATCAATGATATTTTCGACAAATTCGCGGTTAGAGATTTCTTCGCGAACCGCCGAACCCAATCTGAATGCCTGAGCGAGCACACCACTATTCATGCGCAGATTGCGCCCTGTCATGATGTTATCCAGCACGCTCATGCCCTTGAACAAGGCCAGATTCTGAAACGTGCGGGCAATGCCCATCTCGGCGGCGCGTCGTGAATTCATTTTGGTAAATTTCACACCGTCGAGTGTGATCTGGCCATGCTGCGCCGTGTAGACGCCATTGATGACGTTGAGCATGGAGCTCTTGCCCGCGCCGTTGGGCCCGATGATGGCACGGATCTCATGCTCGCGCACATCAAAGGAAATATCCGTCAGCGCTTTCACACCACCAAATGACAAAGATATATTTTGTAGATCCAATATAGAGGGGCCAATACGTTGTTCGCGTGAGGGATTACTCATGATCAGGCTGCCTTTTTCAAAGGGGTCACCGGGACACGCTCAGCGTGCTCGATGCGTAAGTCGGCAGCGATCATGCCACTGCGCCCATCCTCGAACTTCACCTCGGTCTCGATATGCTGGCGATCCCGTCCTGCGAACAAAGCATCAACCAGCACCGCATATTTCTGGGCGATGAACGCGCGGCGAACCTTGCGCGTACGCGTCAGCTCATCGTCATCCGGGTCGAGCTCTTTGTGCAAAATGAGAAAGCGTGCCACCTGTGAGGCCGCAAGTTTAGGATCTGTGGACAGATCCTGATTAACTTGATTGATGCAGTCACGGATCAAGTCGTAGACCTCGGGCTTGGCTGCCAGATCGGTATAGCCGGCATAAGGCAAGCCGCGGCGCTCTGCCCAGTTGCCTACAGCCTCGAGATCGATATTGATAAATACACACACTTCTGGGCGATCGGCACCAAACGCCACAACTTCTTTGATAAAAGGGAAAAATTTCAGTTTATTTTCAATATATTTCGGGGCAAACAGGTTGCCATCGGTGAGCTTACCGACGTCCTTGGCCCGATCGATGATCTTTAGTTGGCCATCGGTATCCAGATATCCTGCATCCCCAGTGTGGTACCAGCCGTCCTCGGTATAGGACTCGGCCGTTGCCTCTGGATTGCGGTAATAACCCTGGAACATTCCGGGGCTACGCAACTGAATTTCCCCATTTTCTGCTACGCGGATCTCGACATCTTCACATGGTGGGCCCACGGTATCGTCGCGCACACGCCCATCCGCCTGCACGCATACGAACACAGATGTCTCGGTCGAACCATAGAGTTGTTTGAGGTTGATGCCGATCGAACGGTAGAACATGAACAAGTCCGGGCCGATGGCCTCACCCGCGGTATAGGCCACCCTCACGCGCCCCATCCCCAAGGTATTGCGCAGCGGCGCATAGATCAAAAAGTTGCCTAGGGCGTATTTAAGACGATCCCAAGGTTTGACCGAGGGATCGCCATCCAGAATACGCACACCAACCCGGCGCGCGAGGGCCATACAACGATGAAAGAGCCAGCGTTTTGCTGCACTGGCGTCCTCCATGCGGATCATAACGTGCGTGAGCAACGCCTCGAGCACACGTGGGGGGGCAAAGTAGTAGGTGGGGCCGATCGCGTGCATGTCGATGGCAACCGTCTCGGGCGACTCGGGATGATTGACCGTAAATCCGGTCACCAGAAACTGGGTATAAGAGAACATATTTTGCCCGATCCAGGCAGGCGGCAAATACGCCAGCACATCCTCATGGTCGGTCAGGCCCTCGAATCGCTCGGCCACTTCGGCACGGCCAATCAGGGCACGATGTGTGAGTACAACGCCTTTGGGTTTGCCTGTCGTACCCGAGGTATAAAACATGGCTGCGGGCGCATCGGGATCGACGGCAGCAACGCGAGCATCCACCTCAGTTGGGTGAGCCTGCTCATACGCCCGGCCTTGTTCCTGAAGTTGCTCCCAGGACAGCAGCATGGGATCGGAATAATGACGCAGGCCGCGCGGATCGTCGTAGATCACGTGGCGCATGGCCGGACAGCGATCCGCGACCTCGAGCATCTTGTCGACTTGTTCTTGGTCTTCGACCACGATGACGCTGATCTCGGCATCCTGTAGGACATAGAGCATTTCCTCTGCGACGGCGTCCTGGTATAAGGGAACCGGGATGGCACCAAGGAATTGTGTTGCAATCATGGCCAGGTACAGACGAGGACGGTTCTCACCGATTACCGCAACGTGCTGACCTGCCTGCACACCCAAGGCAGCGAGGCCGGCAGCCAGCTCATGCGCCTGGGCGGCAAGCTGCGCCCAGGTCAGCGTCTGCCAGATACCCAGATCCTTTTCGCGGATCGCCGGGCGCTGGCCTCGCACCTGCGCATGGTGTCGAACCAGAGCGGGAAAGGTATTGGGTCGCGAGGCAACGTGTGCCATGATATCTCCTTCAGCCTACTCGGCCCCCTATATCAAAGGGATACGAGAGTTGATGCGCCTGATATGGTCAGGTCTATAAAATACAAGGTACAAGCATGCGTGCCGCTCAACTGTCACAGATATGACATTCACGTTATTCCAAGGGTAATCACCCATGAATTTGCATACATCGCTCCAAGAAGGCGCGGCGTGGTTTGATCTGCTGGACCCAGTACAGCAAGAGCGTGTCGTGCGCGACACAAAGATTGCCGTGGTCGAGGCCGGCTCGATCATCGAACACAAAGGGGGGATGGCCTCTGCCTGGATTGGTGTACTGAGCGGCCTGGTCAAGGTCTCGGTGGGCAATGCCGACGGCAAGATGGCCTCGCTTACCGGTGTTCCCACTGGCGGCTGGATCGGCGAGGGATCGTTGCTCAAACGCGAGCACCGTAAATACGATGTAGTGGCGCTGCGCCAAAGCGTGATTGCGCGCTTGCGCGGCGATACATTCGACTGGTTGCTTGATAACAGTATCCCGTTTAACCGCTATCTGCTTCACCAGTTGAATGAGCGGGTCGCACAGTTCATCGGTAAGGCCGAGTACGACCGCCTGCTGGCGCCGGATGCACGCGTCGCGCGCTGTCTGGCAGAACTGTTCAACCCGCTGCTCTACCCAAGTAAATCGACACGCCTGGAAATCACCCAGGAGGAGATCGGTTATCTGGCGCGCATATCCCGCCAGCGTACGAATCAGGCTTTGGGCGCACTCGAGACGGCAGGCCTGCTGAGGGTCGAGTACGGCGCGGTGCAGGTACTGGATCTAGAGGGGCTAAAAGAGTACGGGATATAAGGTGCCGCGGCCCCGACGATCGGGACAACTTTTGGTCAGCGCACTAAAATAGGCGATACTTTGCCATTCAATTTTCGCAACGAGGTTATTTGTCATGTCAGAACCCAGTCCACGTCCAGTCCCTTCATACCTGGACCCCGAGCACCCAGGCCCGTGGGGGATCTACCTAGAGCAGGTAGAGCGTGTGACACCCTATCTGGGTAAGCTGGCAAAATGGGTCGAGACCCTCAAGCGCCCCAAACGCATCCTTATCGTCGATATCCCTGTCGAACTCGACAACGGCACCGTCGCGCACTTTGAAGGCTATCGTGTCCAGCACAACCTTTCACGTGGGCCAGGCAAGGGCGGCGTACGCTACCATCAGGACGTGACGCTGTCCGAGGTCATGGCGCTATCGGCCTGGATGTCGGTCAAATCCGCCGCAGTGAATCTGCCTTTCGGGGGCGCCAAGGGCGGCATCCGTTTCGATCCGCATAATTATTCTCAGGCCGAAATTGAACGCATCACACGTCGTTACACCAGCGAGATCGGCGTCATTATTGGACCCAATAAAGATATTCCCGCACCCGACGTGAATACCAACGCACAGACCATGGCCTGGATGATGGACACGTACGCCATGAACGAGGGCACATCTGCCACGGGTGTCGTCACAGGTAAGCCTGTTTCTTTGGGCGGCAGCCTGGGGCGCGTCGAAGCCACCGGCCGGGGGGTGTACGTCGTCGCATGCGAGGCCGCACGCGAGAGTCAAATCCCTATTAAAGGTGCACGCATTGCCATCCAGGGCTTTGGTAACGTTGGCGGGACGGCTGCCCGCCTATTCTATGAGGCGGGCGCTCTGGTCGTCGCTGTCTACGACCATACCGGTATCGTCTACAACCCCAAGGGTCTAAATGTCCTGGCTTTATTAGAGCACGTCGAACAGCACGGCGGCGTCGCGGGCGCCCCGTTGACCGAGACGCTGGACGCCCGATCATTTTGGTCACTCGAGACAGACATCCTGATCCCTGCCGCGCTTGAAGGCCAGATCAATCATGACAACGCCGATCTGATCCACACCCGTATTCTGGTCGAAGGTGCTAACGGCCCAACGACGCCCGAGGCCGACGACATTATCTCGTCCAAGGGCACCGTCATCGTGCCTGACGTGGTCGCCAATGCCGGCGGCGTGACCGTCAGCTATTTCGAATGGGTGCAGGATTTCTCCAGTTTTTTCTGGACCGAACAAGAAATCAATCACCGCCTGGAGGCGATGATGCGCGCGGCTTACGCGTCCATGTCTGCCGTCGCACGCGAGCATAAGGTCTCGTTACGTACGGCCGCGTTCATCGTCGCTTGCACGCGTATCCTCGAAGCACGCCAGGTGCGCGGCCTGTACCCCTGATGCATCCGCCCAGCCCTCAAGCTCGCATCGTCCTGCTCGGTACGGGCGGCACCATTGCCGCCACTGCCGGACGCGCCAGCGCGCTCACGGATTACTCCGTCACCGAAGACATCACCGCTATGCTTGATGCCGTGCCTGGTGCGCACGAGCTGGCCGATATCCAGTGCGAACAGGTGTTTAATGTGGACAGCAGTGAGCTGACTGGGGCCATGGTGTTGCGGCTGGCTCGACGTATCGAAGCCCTGACGCGTGACCCAATGGTGGATGGCATTGTCGTCACACACGGTACGGATACCCTCGAAGAGACCGCCTTTCTGCTTCACCTGACTATTCACAGCCCTAAGGCCATTGTTCTGGTTGGCGCCATGCGGCCCGCTTCAGCGCTCAGCGCAGACGGCCCCCTCAACCTCTATAACGCACTATCGCTGGCAGCCCATCCCGACAGCCGGGGTTGCGGTATTTTATTGATGATGAATGATCAGATCCTGGCCGCCCGCTACGCGACCAAATCGCACACTACACGGGTGGACGCCTTCAATGCGATTGGCCCAGGCGCGCTGGGCTGGATCAGCCAGGGCGTCCCGCATATCGTCCAAGGCCTCACGCATGCAACCCTGCCGGCCTTTACCCTCAAAGGCATGAGCAAAGCACCCCGCGTCGACATCATCTATGATCACCAAGGCGCTGGCGCCCACCTCTACGAGGCCAGTATCGCAGCCGGTGCCCGGGGCATTGTGATCGCGGGCACCGGCAACGGCAGCCTGAGCCCTGGCGCACATAAGGGGGGCGCGCTAGCACGGCGCAAAGGTCTAATGTGTGTACGTTCGAGTCGCGTCCCCTATGGTGAGGTGGGCGCACGCGATACTGACGCGCGCACAGGCCTGATTTGCAGCCATGGGTTAAATCCACAGCAGTCCAGAATCCTGTTGATGCTGGCCCTGGCAAATGACCTGGATCAGGCCGCCATTCAGGCCAGATTCAAGGCCTGCTAAGGCCTCTAAAGCAGCCTGCGCAGGCGTTCAGATTCAGGCCATCCAGTCCAAAATGACCTTGCCACTGTGGCCAGAGAGCATGGTCTGAAAGCCCTCGCGGAATTCGGCAACCGGGTAGTGATGAGTAATAATAGGGGAAATATCCAGACCACTCTGAAGCATGGCGACCATCTTGTACCAGGTCTCGAACATTTCTCGGCCGTAGATCCCCTTAATCTGCAAGCCCTTAAAAATCACCTGGCTCCAGTCCACCCCTACGCCATCGGGCAGAATGCCCAACATGGCGATCTTCCCGCCATGGTTCATCTGCTCGAGCATCGCAGTAAAGGCGCTAGGCACACCTGACATCTCCAAGCCGACGTCAAACCCCTCATGCATACCTAATTCATGCATGACTTCGGCCAGATCTTCGCGCATCACATTCACGGTCCGGCTCGCACCCATACGCGCAGCCAACCCCAGGCGATAGTCATTGACATCAGTGATCACGACGTTGCGCGCGCCAACGTGCCGGGCAATCGCCGCCGCCATCGCACCAATCGGCCCGGCCCCGGTAATCAGCACATCCTCACCGACCAGGTCAAAGGCAAGTGCGGTATGGGTGGCGTTACCAAATGGATCAAAAATCGCCGCCAGATCATCGCAGACCTCATCAGGAATACGAAAAGCATTAAAGGCGGGGATCACCAGATAATCTGCAAACGCACCAGGACGATTAACACCTACGCCCGAGGTGTTGCGGCATAAATGGCGACGACCCGCACGGCAATTGCGACAATGGCCGCACGTAATATGCCCCTCGCCGGAGACGCGATCACCGACCTTGAAGCCGGCAACCTCCTGGCCCATCTCGACGATCTCGCCAACATACTCATGCCCGACATGCATCGGCACCGGGATCGTGCGTGCTGCCCAATCGTCCCACTTCCAGATATGAATATCTGTCCCGCAAATCGCGGTCTTGTGAATGCGAATCAGGATATCGTTGTGCCCCATGACGGGGCGGTCTACTTCGATCATCTCCAGGCCAATGGCCGGCTGGAGCTTGGCTAGTGCGCGCATTATTGAATCCCTGAGTCTATTACTGGGCGATCACGCCCAACCGACGCCCAACCCGACCGAACGCGGCTACCGCCTGATCGATTTGGGTGCGCGTATGCGCGGCACTCATTTGTGTACGGATACGAGCGCGCCCCTTAGGCACGACTGGAAAGGAGAAACCAATCACATAAATGCCTTCGGCGAGCAAGGCATCCGCCATTTGGCCTGCTAAGGCGGCATCCCCCAGCATGACTGGAATAATGGGGTGCTCGCCAGGTACCAAGTCAAAACCCAGCGCCTGCATCCCAGAGCGAAACTGCTTACCGTTTTCGTGAACCCGCTGGCGCAAGGACTCGCCCTCTGCGCTCTGGAGCAAGTCCAGCACACGCAATGACGCCGCGACGATGGCTGGCGCCAATGTATTGGAAAACAGGTAGGGGCGAGAGCTTTGGCGCAATAGGTCGATTACCGCAGCATCCGCCGCCACATAGCCTCCTGAGGCACCGCCCAGCGCCTTGCCAAGCGTACCGGTCAGGATATGCACGCGGCCCTGTACGCCACAATACTCAGGGGTACCCCGCCCGCCTGCGCCCATAAACCCCACAGCATGAGAATCGTCGACCATGACCAGCGCGTCGAACTCTTCGGCCAGATCACAGATGGCCGGCAGATTGGCAATGACGCCATCCATCGAGAACACACCATCTGTGGCAATCAGCTTATGGCGCGCGCCAGCGGCATCGGCGGCCAGCAACTGCGCACGCAGATCTGCCATATCGTTATTCGCGTAGCGGTAGCGTTGCGCCTTGCACAGACGCACGCCATCAATGATGCTGGCATGATTCAGTGCGTCGCTGACAATAGCGTCCTGCTCATCGAGCAGTGCCTCGAATAAACCTGTATTTGCATCAAAGCAACTGGAATACAAAATCGCATCGCCCAGCCCCAGCCAATCGGCCAAGGCACGTTCCAGCGTCTTGTGGCCAGCCTGCGTACCGCAAATAAAACGCACCGATGCCATGCCAAAGCCATCGCGCGCAAGCCCTGCCTGGGCGGCCTCGATCAGACGGATATCATTGGCCAGGCCGAGATAGTTATTAGCACAAAAATTCAATACCTGGGCGCCATCAACCAGACGGATTTGGGTCGATTGCGGGCTATCGATCACCCGCTCGGCCTTGTAGAATCCCTTGTTGTGCAACTGCCCGATCCGGGCATGCACATCCGCCAAAAAAGCCTTCGCCATTGTCTAACCTTTGTAGGGTCACGCACGATGTGAAAACACTATTCTAACGCCTTAAGCCAGGGGCCCAGGAGCCATGAAGTACTGGCGCAAACCACGAAACAGCGGTGGTTACCCTGGATCGTGTAATGCTTTACATTCGACTGTAAACCATTATGATTGGACGGCACTGTGATCAATGGCAGCTTGTAGACATTTTTTGTACATCAAATTTGATAGTTAATCCACGTGCGCTTCTAATCATGTTACGCCACCACCATTTTGTACGGGGCGTCATCCTTGCTATGCTTTTGCTCAGCACGGCGGCGTTTGGGCAAAGCCAAATCGTTCGAGTGGGCATCTATGATCAGCTTCCTAGCACATATATCACCTCTGATGGCAAGGCGGGCGGCATTTTAGGCGAATTACTCAATCAGATTGCCCTCGAAGAAAATTTGAACCTTTTGATCACGCCTTGCTCATGGCTGGATTGTCTCGATCAGCTCGAAGCTGGTCAGATTGATCTTCTGCCTGATGTGGTGTACACGCCAGAGCGGACCGAGATATTCGATTTTCACCATGTCGCCGCCTTACATAGCTGGTCTCAGATCTACGCACGCCCTGGTAGCAAAATTCAGTCCATTCAAGACCTGAACGGCAAACGCCTGGCGGTGCTGGCCGGTTCGACCCAGCATGACTATCTAAGCAAACTGTTCAACACCTCGAATATCGGCACCGAGCTTCGCACGGTTTCAACGCTGGTCGAGGGGTTCAAGCAAGTCCGGGCGAATGAGGTCGATGCCGTTGCCGCTGACCACTTATACGGCGAAGTGACCTCGGACATCTATCAGCTTGTATCAACGCCAATTATTTTTCAGCCCACTGATCTTTTTTACGCGACACAAAAGGGCAATAACGCCTGGCTGCTCGCAATCATCGACAAACACTTATCACGCTGGCAAGCCGAGCCGGACTCTGTCTACTTCAAAATAATCGAGCATTGGGACAACCCAGCAAACAAGGCCGTCTTTCCAGAGCAGGCAAAATGGGCCGTTACCACACTGGCTGTTCTGCTGATGCTAGCAGTCATTATCGTCGTTTTCCTCAAAATCCAGATCACCCGTCGAGAGCGCCATATGCGCTCGAGCGACAACCGGCTCAACACCATTCTGGGCAGTATTGATGCGATGATCAGCATCAAGGATCGCGAGCTGCGCTACATATACGGCAATCAAATGGTGTGCCAGTTCTTTGGCCTGTCCAGCACGGATTTAATTGGTCGTCAGGACGCCGACTTCGTGACCGATGAGCAGACCCTCGCGACGATCGAGCGCGCCGATCACCAAGTCCTCGACACTGAGCAACGTATCATGATCGAAGAGTCGCTCAAACCGTGCCTGAGCGACACCGCACAGACTTTTTTAACCATCAGGACCCCGCTACGCAACGCAGCGGGCATCGTCGAGGCGATATGCGCCATCTCGACCGATATTACGGGGCGTGCCGAAGCAGAAGAGACCACGCACCGCCTCAAGTTCTACGATGGTCTCACCAATCTGCCTAATCGGCGCTTATTGCTTGACCGCTTGGCGCATACCCTGGATAGCGCGCGCCAAGGTCACGCCACGGGTGCATTGTTTATCCTGGATCTGGATCATTTCAAAAAAATCAATGATATCCGAGGCCATAATATCGGCGACGGCCTGTTGCGGGCGACAGCAGATCGCCTACTGAGCCTGACACGCGATCGGGATACGGTCTCACGCGTCAGTGGCGATGAGTTTGTGCTCTTGCTCAATCAACTTGGCTCGAGCACCGACGAAGGCGCCAAAAACGCCATGAATATCGCGGAGAAAATCCGCATTGGCATGCAAGAGCCGTTTATCCTCGAGGACAAGTCCTGCGTCGTGACCGTGAGTATCGGTCTGACTTTGCTACACCGACACAGCGGCACGGTCGACGACGTGATGCGCGAAGCGGATATGGCGATGTACCGTGCCAAGCAAGGCGGACGCAACCGCGTTACCTTCTATGAACAAGCCATGCAAAGTGATGTCGAACAGCGCTTATGGCTTGAGCACGATTTAGTGCAGGCGCTACGCACCCCACAGCTCACGATGCACATACAGCCACAGTATGGCGTCGATGGCCACGTGACAGGCGCCGAGCTCCTGGCTCGCTGGTCACACCCAACACGCGGCGCGGTATCACCGAGCCTGTTCATTCCCATCGCCGAAGAAACCGGACTAATCAGTCATCTGGATGAGTGGGCGCTTGATGAGGCATGCAGCTTGCTGCTGCGCCTACAAAGTACAGGTGAGACTTATCCACTATCGATTAACATCAGCCCCAACCGCCTGATGGAACCTGGTTTTCTAGAATATGTCAGTGACACCCTGACTCGGACTGGGGCGCCAGGCAATCGCCTGATCTTCGAGGTAACCGAAGGTGTATTGATCCACGATATTCACAATACCGCTCGATGCATGAAGGCGCTTAACTTACTGGGTATCCGCTTTTCCATTGATGACTTTGGCACCGGCTACTCTAATTTGGCCTACCTCAAACGGCTACCGCTCTACGAGCTGAAAATTGATAAAAGCCTGGTTCAGGATATTCCTGACGACCTGGATAGCTCGGCGATTGCAAAGCTTATCCTGGCCATGGCCTCCCAATTGGACCTGCGCGTCGTGGCCGAAGGCGTCGAAACTCAGGCTCAGGCTGATTTTCTATTCGGAAACGACTGTCACGCGCTTCAGGGATACCTCTTGGCACGCCCCATGGCTATCCCCACCTGGCTTGAAACTTTGCGCTGAGGCCGCAGCGGCTCTCTTGCAGTGGCCCAATCGATTAAAAAACCCTCTGCCAATCAAGGCAGAGGGCCACGTTCAAATGCGTGTCAGCGTTTACTGTATCAGCGTTTACTTAAACATATTGTTGTATTCATCATCCGAGCTCTCTGGGCCTGCAGCCCCCTCAGTGCTGTCACCCGGACTTGCTGTCGCAGCGCCGCCCTCAGCGTCCGCGCCATAGCCATAGCCGCTGTTGCTATCCCCATAGCCCTGGAAGGCGTCAATATTGATCTCGACCTTGCTGATGTCCACATCGGGTCGATCCGCCTTATAGTGCGTCACCATCTGCGGATAGGTCAAGACCAGCACCACCATAATCAACTGGATCACGATAAATGGAATCGAGCCCCAATAGATCTGACCCGTGGTGACCTTGGCGATCGTCTTGCCGGTCAGCTTATCGATATAGTCCTCTTTTGGGGCCACTGAACGCAGATAGAACAAGGCGAAGCCGAACGGCGGATGCATAAACGAGGTCTGCATATTCACTGCCAGCAGCACACCCAACCAAATCAGATCGATGCCCATCTTATCTGCAACGGGCCCGAGCAGCGGCACGATAATAAAGGCCAGCTCGAAGAAGTCCAAAAAGAAGGCGAGGAAAAACGTCAGGATACTGACTACGATCAAAAAGCCCATCTGGCCACCGGGCAGACCAATCAGCAGGCTCTCTACCCACAAGTCGCCACTGACCGCACGGAATGTCAGGCTGAACACAGACGAACCAATCAGGATGAAGACCACAAAACAAGTCAGGGTCGTCGTCGTGTCCATCGCCTGTCGCAACAAAGACCAGGAAAAGCGCCGATTCACCAGTGCCATGATCAACGCGCCCACGGCACCCATGGCCCCCCCTTCGGTTGGGGTTGCCACCCCAATAAAGATCGTCCCAAGCACCAGAAATATCAAAGCTAAGGGCGGGATCATGACGAAAGTCACCCGTTCCGCAATGAGCGAGAGCAGGCCTAAATGCAGGGCTTTATTGATCAGAGCCATCAGGAATGCTGCACCGCCCCAGATCAGAATACTGGTGACGATCAGCTCATCGACGTGCGCGTTATCGGGTAATAGGTAATGCACACCAATGATCGACATCGTTACAGCCAGCCCCATCAGCACAAGAAGCGACGGAATGCCGTGGCCCCCATTGGGCTCGATAAACGTACGTGCTTCAGGCGGGATGGCCGGTGCCAGCTTAGGCTTGAAAAAGGACAGACCCACAACATAGAGGATGTACATGGAGGTCAAGGCGAAGCCAGGGATAAAAGCACCCTTGTACATATCGCCGATAGAGCGGCCCAATTGGTCAGCTAAAACGATCAGCACAAGTGAGGGCGGAATGATCTGGGACAAGGTCCCGGATGCAGCAATCACCCCAGCCGCCAGTCGTCTGTCATACCCATAGCGCAGCATGATGGGCAAGGAGATCAAACCCATGGAGATTACCGAGGCCGAAACGACCCCCGTGGTCGCAGCAAGCATGGCGCCCACAACAATCACGGCAATTGCCAGACCACCACGTAGCGGGCCGAATAGCTGGCCAATGGTTTCGAGCAGATCCTCAGCCATCCCGGATCGCTCCAGGATCAAACCCATAAAGGTAAAGAACGGGACCGCCAATAGGGACTCATTGGACATAATCCCGAATACTCGCTGGGGTAGTGCCTGAAACAAGGCAGGCGTGAGCAAGCCCGCCTCAATACCGATCAAACCATAAAGAATGCCGTTAGCCGCGAGGGCGAAAGCAACCGGAAAACCCAGTAACAATAGAATAACCAGGGTGCCGAACATAATCGGCGCGATATTAACTAAAAACAGTTCCATAATTAGTGCCTCGCCTTAAGGCGCATTGCGGCCTCGCGTTCAGCGGCCTGACGCGCAATTTCCTCGGCCAGCAGCTCTTCGGCTGACTTGCCCGTGGACACGTTTGTCGGGTCTGGGCAAGCACCTCGTAAATAGCCTACGCACTTGATCAGGTGTGACACCCCCGCAGCCAATAACAAGGCAAAACCGACGGGTATGAGCAGCTTGGCGGGCCAGCGCACAAGACCACCTGCATTTGAGGACTGCTCGTTATTGACGAGTGCATCCATGAATACAGGCCAGGACAGCCACATGATGATAAAACTGATGGGCAGCAGAAAAAATATCACGCCGAATATTTCCATCTTGATCTGCGTGCGGCGCGAAAACCGCGAAGCCAGGACATCCACGCGGACGTGTTCATTTTTTAACAAGGTATAGCCGGCGGCGAGTAGAAAAACGGCGCCAAACAAATACCACTGAAGTTCCAGCCAGGCGTTGGAGCTGACGTTGAATAGCTTACGGATCGTCGCATTGGTTGCGCTGACGACAACGGCAAGCAGGATCAACCAGGTCACAGCCCGGCCGACGCGTCGATTGATTGCATCAATCGCGCGCGACAAAGCAAGGAGAGCTTTCATTGGTTAGATCTCGAAAAAGCAGATAGCCGAGACACGCGCCAGCCCCCTCGATGGGGGGCTGGCGCGTGTCACATGAGTTCAGGCTGGTAAAGTAGCCTGAATTGATCGGGCAGATCAGCCCTTGGTTGCGGAGGCCATATACTGGTCAAAGCTGCCCTCAGCCACACGGAACCAGGGGATTTCGTGGTCGCGGAAGCCCATGTAGTGATCATGCAGCTTTTTGAATTCAGGATCCTTGGCTGAAAGCTCGGTGTACATATCCTGAGCGGCCTTGTAGCTGGCGTCCATGACAGGCTTAGGGAATGCGCGCAGCTTAGCGCCTTCGCCAATCAGGCGCTTGAGCGAGTTGGGGTTTTCAGCGTCGTAGGTGGCGATCATGGTATTGGTCGCCAGCGCGCTTGCCTGATCCAGAACGGCCTGATAATGCTTTGGTAGGGCCTCGTACTTGTCCTTATTGACGTAGAGTGACACCTGAAGCGTGCCTTCCCACCAGCCCGGAAAGTAGTAATAAGGGGCGACACGGTGAAAGCCCATCTTTTCGTCGTCGTAAGGGCCAATCCACTCGGCGGCGTCAATCGTGCCCTTTTCCAGCGAAGGATAGATGTCGCCGCCAGCGATCTGCTGCGGCACAACACCCAGACGAGTCAGGACGTTACCTGCCATGGCGGCGGTGCGGAATTTCAGACCCTTCAGATCGTCTACGGACTTGATTTCCTTACGGAACCAACCACCCATTTGCGTGCCCGTGTAGCCGCAGGGGAAATTCACCACATTGAATTTGGCGAACAACTCACGCAACATGGCCAGGCCACCGCCGTGACGCACCCAGGCATTGTACTGACGCGTATTCAGGCCAAATGGCACTGCGGCGTCAAAGCACAAGGCGGGATCCTTACCAAAATAATAGTAAGACGCGGTATGCCCACATTCGACCGTACCGTTTTGTACACCGTCGAGCACCGATAAGGCAGGCAATAGCTCGCCACCAGGGAACGCACGGATCTGGAACTTACCACCGGTCGCCTCAGAGACGAATTTCGCGACGTTTTCACCGCCCGAATAGATGGCATCCGCACTACGCGGAAAGCTGGAAGCAAGGCGCCACGTGAATGTGGGTGCATCCTGAGCGAAAACGGGCGCGGCTAGTGTAGCGCTACCGGCGGCCGCACCAAGTGCTGCCTTTTTGAGGAAGGAACGACGTTGCATAAGAGAGAGCCCCTATTTGGGTTTGTAAACCTTTGAGTTGTATCCGTCTTGTAAACGGATGAGAGCGCTGTGAATGATGAACCTCTTCGGATACCTTTGGCAATAAGTATTAACTCGTACCTTGGCGCAATGTCATCTTATTTTCCATCTGCCCTACAAACCCATAGACACTCTATGTCTGATCGTCCTGCGCCACCTTGAATTGTGCCAACAGACGCACCGCACCTTGGCGCAAAAGCACGGTGTCTACACCAATCGCAGCGAACCGAACACCATGCGCGCAATACGCACGCGCGGTGTTCGGATCCAGCGCAAACACGCCTGCCGCGACGCCATGATGTGTAATCCGCGCAAGCGCAGCATCGACCGCCGCCTTCACCTCTGGATGCCCCGACTGTCCCAAATAACCCATCGATGCGGCCAGATCAGACGGGCCAATAAATACCGCGTCCACACCGTCTACTGCCAAAATATCATCCAGCGCATCGACACCTGCCTGCGACTCAACCTGCAGAATCAGGCAAATCTGCGCATTGGCCTGTTGCAAATAATTAGGGATGCCATTCCATTGTGCCGCCCGCGCCAGGGCGCTACCCACCCCGCGGATGCCCTCGGGCGGGTAACGCGTAGCGCGCACCAAGGCGCGCGCCTGTTCGGCTGACTCCACCATGGGCACCAATAGGGTCTGCGCACCAATATCGAGCAGTTGTTTGATCTTGGCGGGGTCGTGATCGACCACACGCACCACCGGACTGACCGGCTGAGCAGCCACGGCGCGTAATTGATCCAGTATGCTGCGCAAATCATTGGGACCGTGCTCACCATCAATTAAAAGCCAGTCATACCCCGTGCCTGCCAGCAGCTCGGCGCTCGTCGCCCCGCCTAGCCCAACAAACAAACCCAACAAGAGGCCATCGTTCTCGATGAGTCTGCGCTTAAAGACGTTTTGTGGAAACTCCATCCTTGCCCCTCAGACAAAACGACAGGCAATGCTACCCATCGTCCCATAATCAACATGAAAAGTATCGCCTGGATGCACGGCAACCGGACGCGTAAATGAGCCCGCCAAGATAAGGTGACCTGGCTCTAGCGCAACCCCGTAGGCCGCGAGCTTACGCGCCAACCATACAATACCGTTTGCCGGATGATCCAAGACCCCCGCCGCCACCCCTGTCTCTTCGATCACACCGTTGCGATAAAGCAGTGCCGAGATCCAGCGTAGGTCAACATCCAGCGGGCGAATCGCACGCCCACCAGTCATCACGCCTGCGCTGGCGGCATTGTCAGAGATTGTATCCATGACCCGACGGGGCTGCTTGGTCTCGGGATCAATACGATGACAGCGCGCATCAATGATCTCGATCGCTGGAATCACGTAATCCGTCGCCGACAAAACATCAAACAAGGTTACATTGGCCCCCTCGATCCTGTCCTTAAGATAAAAGGCCAGCTCGACCTCAACCCTGGGCGAGACGAAGTGCGATAGAGAAATATCGCCGCCGGAATCAAAAATCATATTATCGAGCAAGACACCATAATCAGGCTCGGTGATCTGCGAGGACTGCTGCATCGCACGCGATGTCAGACCAATTTTATGCCCCTTGATTGTGTGGCCCTGCGCCAGTTGCAGCTCGATACCGGCGCGCTGGATTGCATACGCATCCGCAATCGTAATGGACGGATAATCGAACGAGGGCGCGCGCGTGGGCGTGCGCGTGGATTGCGCATGATAGAGCTTTTGCGCAATCTCGCTGATGACTTCTGATGACAACATGCTAATTCCTTATGGTGGCCGCAGCCCCGTTGATCGTCTCAGTCCTTGCGGTAGCGCGCATGGATATTATTGTGTTTCAGCGTACCGGACTCAGAGAACTCGGAGATCTCTAGCGACAGCGCCAGCGTGCGGCGCGCATAGAGCGTCGCAAAATGCGCCTTCATCACCTCAAATACTGCATTTGCGGTCCCACGCACCGCCTCGGGGCTACGACCTGCGCCAATTTTGACGCTCGCATGCACGAACGCATCGTCGTGCTCACCCTCTGCAACGCAATAATGACGCAGCATGATCGCACGCGAACGAATACCGCCGGGTGGAAACACCCCCTGTTCGAGCATGGCCAGATTTGCCTTTTTAAGCAGGCCGGGTATATCACCGTCAGCCTCCAGATTATCTGTACATTCGAAAATCAAGTGCGCCATATTTTTCTCCTGTGGTGGCTACTACGCTCAGACCGGAAACACGACGTTGATCTGGCCGGTTCCGGAACTACCGAAGTACGGCGTGATGACCTCACCCCGCCCGGTGTACTGGGCCCCGCCCAGCACCCCCATAAGCATCGCGGTATCGTGCATGAAACCCTCGCCATGGCACTTGTCCGCATACTCGGGCAGCATTTCGCAGAAAGTCGCCCAGTCACCTTGCTCCCACATCCGTACCACCGAGTGGTCCATGGTCTCTAGGAACGGGCTCCAGACCTTGAATCGAAACTCGTCAGCCACGCCATTCTGAGCAAAACGATGCGACAGCGAGCCACTCGCTAGAAACGCTACCGTCCCGTCATACTGCTCCTCGACGACGCGGCGCATGGATGCACCCAGTCGCTCGGAGTCCTCTAGGCTGTGCACTGTACACAGGGCAGAGACCGAAACCACCCGGAAATGCTCATCCGCATTCATATACCGCATGGGGACCAGCGTGCCGTATTCCAGGGCAAGTGTCGTATCGCCATGCGCGCGCACCAATACACCGTCCTCGGTGCAGCCTTGGGCGAGCATCTGAGCGAGCTCGGGATTGCCTGGGCACGCATAAGGCATGTTTTTAATAAAATGCGGCAGCTCGTTACTTGTGTAGGTGCCACTGAAATGCTCAGCCGCATTAATGTGATAACCAGAGTTCACGAGCCAGTGGGTGTCAAACACCACGACGGTATCCACACCCAGCTCGCGGCACCGTCGACCGATCTCGATATGACCATCAATCGCCGCCTGACGGCAGCCCTTATGCGGGCCGTCCAGTTCAGACAGATACATGGACGGCACGTGTGTAATTTTTGCTGCCAATGCGACCTTACCCATATCCTTCTCCTTCTATATCGCTCTGGGCGATTTCTTGATTTGAATGCTAGGTCAAACGCCCCAGCGTGGGATGGTGTGCTCGCCATAAGAGATGCACACATTTTTTGCTTCGCAAAAGACCTCGAAACTGTATTGCCCCCCCTCGCGCCCGGTGCCTGAGGCCTTCACCCCACCAAAGGGCTGACGCAGGTCGCGCACGTTCTGGCTATTGACGAACACCATGCCCGCCTCGACACCGCGTGCCATACGTAGGGCGCGACCTGTGCTCTCGGTCCAAATATATGAAGACAAGCCATAGGGGGTGTCATTGGCAATCGCCAGTGCCTGGGCCTCATCACGAAAACGTATCAAGCAGGCGACCGGACCGAAGATCTCGTCCTGAGCGATGCCCATACGATTGTCCACATCCGCAAACACCGTCGGCTCGACCCAGTTGCCTGTCACGAACTCTGAAGACACCTGCGGCGTACCGCCACCAAAAGCCAGCCTGGCACCTTCTTGCTGCCCGAGGTCGATATAGTGCCTGACCTTGGCCAGATGCTCGGGTGAGATCATCGGGCCAATGATGGTCTTGGGGTCCATTGGGTTCCCCACAGTCAGTTGGCTGGCACGCTGTGTGAAATCCTCGACAAAGCGATCGTACAGGCCATCCTGGATCAAAATACGGCTACCCGCGGTGCAGCGCTCACCGTTGTTGGAGAAAATCATGAATACGGCGGCATCCAGCGCCCGCTCGTAATCGGCATCATCGAATATGACAAAAGGCGACTTACCGCCTAACTCCATGGAGAATTTCTTCAGACCCGCGGCACGGACGATCCGATTTCCGGTGATCGTTGAGCCGGTGAATGAAATCGCGCGTACATCCGGATGCGAGACCAGCGCCTGACCTGCGGTATGTCCATAGCCATGGACGATATTGAATACCCCAGGAGGTATGCCGGCCTCAAGTACCAATTGCCCAAGACGGTCTACCGTCAGCGGTGAGAGCTCGCTCATCTTCATCACCGCTGTATTACCAAAGGCCAAACAAGGTGCGGTCTTCCAGGTGGCCGTCATAAACGGTACATTCCAAGGCGAGATCAATGCGCAAACGCCCACGGGATGCCACAAGGTGTAATTCAGATGACCGGTATCAGAGGGGAAACTCTGCCCATCCATGCGCAAAGCCATCTCGGCGAAATAATGAAAGTTATGCGCCGAGCGCGGTACCAAGGCCTTGCCTGTCTGGCCAATCACCTGGCCGGTATCGCGTGTCTCGAGCTCGGAGAGCTCGGGCACATGCTTGGTAATCAAATCACCAAGCGCATGCATCAAACGCGCACGCTCAGCAGCAGGCCGGCCAGCCCAGCCAGGGAACGCATCGCGCGCAGCCTGTACGGCTGCGGCGACCTCGGCTTCACCGCCGCTGGCGACCTCAGCCAATACCTCATTATTCGCCGGGTTACGGGTCTCGAAGGTCTCGGCGCTATCAACTTGACGGCCGTTAATCAGATGCTTGATCATATTCGTCTCCAGCCGTCTATCGGACGGCAAAGTAGGTCTGCTCATCGACGATGGTGTTGACCAGGCATCCGATGCCCTCGATCTCGGTCTCGACCACATCCCCTGGCACCACATCAGCCAGCCCCTCTGGCGTGCCAGTCAGGATCACATCGCCTGGCGAGAGGGTCATAAATGATGATAGATACTCGATCAACGCTGGAATATCGAAGATCATGTCCGCCGTGGTGCCTTGTTGCTTGAGCTCACCATTGACACGCGTGCACAGGCGCAGAGCCATGGGGTCAGGCACATCTGCCGCGTCGACCAACCAAGGCCCGATCGGCGTGCAACCATCACGATTTTTAACGCGCAAGTTGGGCCGATACCAATTCTCTAGATAATCACGGATGGCGTAATCATTCGCCACTGTGTAGCCAGCAACGTATTGATAGGCCTGAGCACGCTGGATATTGCGTCCAGTGCGACCAATCACGACTGCCAACTCGCACTCATAGTGCATATAGGTCACATCAGCGGGTCGGCGTGTCTGGGCGCGATGCCCAACAAAGGTATTGGGGCCCTTAAGAAAAACCAACGGTGTCTCGGGTGCCTTGAAGGCGAGTTCGGCGGCATGGTCGGCATAATTCAGACCCAGGGCGAATGCCGTACGCAACTCAAACGGCGGCAACCAGATCACCTCAGCCTCATTGACGATTCGTCCATCGGCGAGCCTGAGCTGACCCTCGCCATGGGGGGTCACGGTGTGACACCCACCCTGCCAGGCAATGCGTGCGTATTTCATGCGTGCTCCAACGTGAATTCAAGCGCCCCATGACCGTGCGCCTCGACCCTCACTGCGGCCCCTGCTGGTGCGCGAACCGCCTCGTACTCAACCCCTACGAGCAATACATCACCAGCGCGCAGCGCCATGAACTCGGTCACGGCGACCAATAACTGAGGCACCGTCCGAATCAGATCACCCAGATTACGTTGTGCGACCGGTGCGTCATTCACAAAGGTCGAGAGCGAAAGCGCTGTATAAGCCGCCATGTCCTGCGCCGGAAAATTCAGCGCAGTAACCGGCAAGGCACCGTCAAAACATTTCTGGGCAATTGCAGGTCGATAATAGCTTGCGTGTGGCACGCTTAGATCGGCGGCAAGCAGCACGCCGGCAATCACATTCATGGCACGCGCCTCGGTCAGACGCGCAACATCCTCGCCCAGGACCAAGCCAATCGTCGCGCCGATTTCGAGCTCTGGGACACCTTGCGGCACCACGACGTGCGCGCCTGATTTTGCCCAAGTGTTTTCGGGCTTGAGATACAGTACGGGCGCGCGCGGCGCCGCGCCGTAGGGGGGCTGATCGACCGCCTCCCCGAACTTATCCAGAGAGCGCCTATCATTCAGCACTACCCCGTAGACTGCCGCCCCTGGCTTTAACCAGACCATGCGAGACCTCCACCAATATTGAGTTGAACGCCCAATAACGTTAACATGTTAGTAGCTATAATGCTATCATTTAAACAAAGCAAGCTCGGAAAACATTACTATGGGTGTCGTATGAACCTTCCAGCCCCCCGTTCGGATGCTGCCATGACTCGTCCCATTACCCATCGCAACTTACCTCAACTCTTGCTGAAAACCCGAGAAGCCCTACTGGGACATTTTCGACTCATCATCAACCACTTTGGTCTGACCGAGCAGCAGTGGCGTATCATTCGGACGCTGGATGAATACGGAGACATGGAGCCCAATCAATTGTGCGACGCCTGTCAGATCCTGAGCCCAAGCATGACCGGTGTGCTGGCCAGGATGAAGGCCCTGGATCTGGTGGACCGGCGCCGTGTCTCGACAGATCAACGGCGTATCCTGATCAGCCTCACGCCCCTGAGCAAGGATCTGTGCAGGCGCATGGCCCCCCTGATAGAGACCCAATATGCACTGATCGAAAAAACCGTTGGCCGCACTCTCCTGAACGACACCTACGCCCAGCTCGACCGGCTCCTGGCCACCGCCTTAAACGAGGTACCCGCCATTTCGCTACCGCCCGTACCTCACCGGCCCAATAAGCGCACAACACCTCGCATCAAACCCTAAGCAGCAACCATGACCGAGCCAAACTCAGATTTCAATATGCGGCAGATTGCACTGGCTATTTTTGGCCCGTCACTTCTGTTTGGTCTGGGTGAAGGCGCTATTTTCCCCATTCTTGCCTTGAATGCGACGGCATTGGGTGCGTCAGAAGCCTGGGCAGGCCTGATCGTCGCACTCATCGGCATCGGCTCACTGCTCAGCAACATTCCAGCCGCCATCCTGACCGACCGCTTTGGTGAACGGCGCGCAATGATCGGTGCGGCAACCTTTAGTCTGGCAGCCCTCGCCCTATGTATCGTGGCGCATCGCCCCTGGGTCCTGGGGGTGGGTACGTTTATGATCGGCATGGCAACCTCTGTGTTCATGCTGGCGCGCCAGACCTATCTGATCGAAGCGATTCCACTCGTCATGCGGGCGCGCGCCCTCTCGACCCTGGGCGGCACCATGCGTATTGGCATGTTTGCCGGCCCATTCATCGCGGCTGCCGTCATGCACGTAATGGGCCTGGTTGGTGCTTATTGGGTAGCCGTCATCGCCATATTCGGCGCTGGGGTGTTGTCCTATTTTGTTCCCGACCTCGAGGCCGCCCCTCGTCAACGGGGCGCATCAAGCGTCCGCGTCGGCATGGCCAGCCTTATCAAGGATCATGCCCATGTTTATATAACATTGGGCATCGCCGTCGCCCTGGTACAGGCGCTGCGCGCCTGCCGCCAGATTGTCATCCCCCTCTGGGCAGATCAGATCGGACTGGATGCCACCACGACCGCCATCATCTACGGCATCATGGGTGGCGTAGACATGCTGTTGTTCTATCCGGCAGGTCGGGTAATGGATACCTACGGCCGCCGCTGGATTGCCATTCCCTCTATGCTCATCATGGGCGTCTCGTTGATGCTTATGCCCTGGACGGTCGGCGTTGCCTCTTTGCTCATCATCAGCATGGTGCTGGGGCTGGGCAACGGTATCGGTTCGGGTCTGGTTATGACGGTCGGCGCCGACGCCTCTCCCAACCGCGGTCGCACACAGTTTCTAGGCATCTGGCGTTTCATTGCCGATCTGGGCACCGGCGGCGGCCCTTTACTGCTCTCAGCCGTCACTGCAATCATCAGCCTAAGCGCAGGCATTGCCTCTATTGGCGTATTGGGTTTGGTTGCAGCAGGCATGTTCTGGCGGTGGCTGCCAAGCCGCGCTCAGTCCTAGCACCGATACATGACACAGACCGTCACCCCCGCTATCCGACCCATCCACGCTGCGCTCTTTCTCGTTCTGATTGGCATCTGTGCCGCCTTGCACATCTGGAAGCTGCCGCCTGCGCTCCCCGAGCTCCAACATGAGCTGGGCCTGGATTTGGTGGAATCCGGTTTTCTGCTCTCGCTCGTGCAATTCGCAGGAATGATTCTAGGCTTGGCCACTGGATTGTTTGCCGAACGTATCGGCCTACGTCGGTGCATCCTGATCGGGCTGGGCATTTTGGTATTCGCCTCTGCTGCGGGGACGCTGTCTCAGACCAAGGCCATGATTCTGATATTTCGGACGATTGAGGGCTGCGGTTTTCTCATGGTCGTCATGCCTGTCCCGGCCCTGATCAAGCGCCTCGTACCGCCCCACACACTGAGTCGTATCATGGGCCTGTGGAGCTCATACATGCCCATCGGCACCGTCATCATTCTATTGGCAGGCTCCTGGTTATTGAGTGTAAGTTCCTGGCGTATGCTGTGGCTGGTACTCGCCGGCCTCACTTTACTCATGCTGTGGCTGACTTGGCGCATCATACCGGCTGACCCGCCCTCATTGCACTCGCATGGCACGTCTGGCTCGGCTGGCGCTGCGCACCCTCCCGCCTGGTCCATGGTTCGCACAACCCTTGCCTCACGCGACGTCTGGATGATCGCCCTGACATTTGGCGCCTACACCGCACAGTGGGTGGCTATTATTGGATTTTTACCCACCATATACGCGTTGGCAGAGGTATCCGGGACGACTGCGGGCCTACTGACGGCGTTGATCGCTGGCTCTAATATCATTGGCAACCTGGGGGCAGGCAGGCTCTTGCACCAAGGCATCAGCGCACGCATGCTGCTGCTTATCGGATTTGGCACCATGATGATTTGCGCTTTTGTCGCTTTCGGGGCCGGTCAGGGCATCACGGTACAGTTCTTTGCGATTCTTGTATTTTCGATTGTGGGCGGGCTAATCCCGGCGACCCTGTTCGTGCTGGCAATCGACTATGCGCCGACGCCACAGACGACCTCATCGACCGTTGGCTGTGTCCAGCAATGTTCATCGTTTGGCCAATTCGCTGGCCCGCCGCTGGTGGCATGGGTGGTCAATATCTCGGGTGGCTGGGAGTGGACCTGGGTAGCTACCGGTAGCTATGGCCTGCTAGGGATTTTGATGGTCTTGCAGATTGGCCGTTCCCGGCAGCGTAACTAAGCAGCAAATTCAGGTATGCTGACGCCGCCACTCGGTAGGCGATAAGGCATAGCGACGCCGAAAAGCGTGGCTGAAGGCCGACGCATCAGCAAAGCCGTGCAGATAGGCCAGTTCGCCC
The DNA here is from genome assembly GCA_019166125.1 of Alcaligenaceae bacterium CGII-47. Taxonomy (GTDB): domain Bacteria; phylum Pseudomonadota; class Gammaproteobacteria; order Burkholderiales; family Burkholderiaceae_B; genus Castellaniella. The sequence continues at coordinate 27,713 of JAHTBO010000006.1, read as the reverse complement.
ATAGAACGCGAGCATGCCGGATCGGCGAGCATGTCTCGGCAGCGTTCGAGTCGTGCACTGAGGACATAGTCAGCAGGGCTCAGGTCCCGGCTGGCAAAAAGATTGTATAGGTAACGACGTGACATGCGAAAGCGCTGCGCCAGCGTATTCACCGACAGATCCGATTCATGCAGATTGTCGTGGATGTACTGCAAAATCACCCGCAGCTGGCCCTGTCGCACTTCATCCAGGTCAGACATTCCGCCTCGCCCGGATTGTTCACACAAATTCAGACCAATCAATTGCAGCACCGTCATGGAAATATCCCTGGTCGCTGCAGCAGACAAACTGGGACTTTGTCGTGCGAGCGAGAGCAAGGTATCCAGCGCTACTCGGGCACTGCCCTTATTCGAGCTAAAGCAAAGCGCAACCGACTGCTGCAGGTAAGGCATCCAGACGGCCATCTGCGCTGCTTCGACCTGCAAAACCAGGAAATGTGCGCTCTGATTGACCGATAGCTCGTACGGCTGGGACGTATCGTACAAGCCCCAATCGCCAGGCCCGAGCAAAGCAGTGCGCTTAGCCTGAATGATTTCGGTCTGCCCAGAGAGCTGAATACTAAACTTGAACTGCCTGTCCTCAGAGCGATTCGCCAGAGCATGCGTGCGGCGAACCCGCTGGGCTGACACCACCAACTCGGACACCTGCAGGCAGCCCAGTGTCTGTATCGTGGCCCGGTTATGAAACGCGCCATTTTGGCGCGGTTCGACTTCCAGAGGTACAAAATGCTGGCAGACGCTATCCGACCAACTTGTCAGGCTATCGAATTGCTTAGGTGAGGTATGGAGCAATAGCTTAGGCATGGCTGGCTATAATTACTAACATGATAATTACTTAATACGCCATTTGAGCCGTTCAGGCCAATCCGTACATACCCGCGCATTCCGTTCTATGCCGGTATAAGTTTGATCTGCATCAATTAGCACCATACAAATAGGGCGAAAGGTGGAAGCCCTGACGTCCCAATAGCTCACCAACCCGACGGCGTTCTACGACGACATCATCAAAACGATAAGGTCGTGAAGCCCCCACTTCGTTCGCGGTAAAGGGCTTGAAGTCAGCCTTTAACTGGTCGGGGCTATACATGGCGACCATCCAGTTCAAAACCTCTGCCAATTCCGCATTACCTAGTTGGGATTGGGATGAGCCCGGCACGCGGATCATGTACTCCCTTCCTTCTTGTAGGTAGGTGAATAAGCCGACCGAGTTTTTAAAGCTCGGCACTGAACTGCGACCGATGCCTTCCCCATCAAAACGGTGGCATCCGCCGCAATTGAGCATGTAATCCTTATAGGCCGATGTACTGGCCTGCATCACCTTGATCTGCTCTTTTGGCATGGGTGTGATTTCGGCCCCCGCTGGCACCGCCAGCGAGAGGCCGGATATCAAACCTGCCCAGGCAAACCAATGCTTGAGCTGAACCATAACGACTCCCTGACTTAGTTTTTACCAAGCCCGACAATGATGGAAACCGTGCAATGGTAGACCGTGTTGACGTTAGCCATACACCAGTTGACATCGTTATGCAAAAAGAACTCGTAACCCGGACGCTCGCGCACCTGACCACCGCAGTAACAACGTCCGCACGCGGTTTTGCCGCAGCAATCATGATAACTTACGAGATAGTCCTTACCATCGTTCGGGTTGTGACACGTCCCGACCCATGAAATCGGTGAGGGCTCGCTACCTGGCGGGCAGGTCGTCGCCGATCCGCCGCAGCATGTGCACAGGAAGCCATCGACAGCACAATAGCGCCAGTAATCACAAGACGTCAGCTCTTCTTCGGTTGCGGTATCCAGATCGGTCGCCGCACGCGCATTACGCGCAATCGGCAGTACCGGCATGATAAAAGCAGAGCCCACCAGCACCTTGCTGATCGAGCACAGCACACTGCGTCGTGAAGCGGTGTGTGCGACTTTGCGGGTGAAGTCTTCCCCGAGTTTATCCAACCAGCGCATTGACATTCTCCTTGCGTGAAATCTGATTTTCTACGAGTTCGTTACGACCCAGCCATTCTTGGGCGGAGGCCACGCCGAGCTCTTTGGCGGTAAATAAGCTCTCTAGCTGCTCGCGAGAATTGATCAAGCCCTTAGCTCTGACCAGACCATTTTCGTCAATAAGCACCGCATAGGGAAGCTTGCTGATCTGGAAGCGCATCCCCAGCTCTGTAGAGAGCAGGTAGGGGAACATTTCCAGCCCAGCCTTACGATAAAACGCCAGGTGCTCGGGCATTTCACCATCACTGGCCAAGACAATATCCAGCCAGGCTCGCTCGGTTCCAGCGACCGATTTAAGAATAGGCAGGAGTTTTTTGCATACAGGGCAGGTGGGCGATAAGAAAAACAACAACTGGCTGCGCGCACCGGCATAGCCGACCCGTTGAGCGCGACCCAACAGATCATTCAGCTCAAATTGTGGCGAGGCCTCGCCCACGGCTGGCCCCTTGTCGATCGTGAGTGCTCCCATGGGGGCGACACGCTCGTACAGGACGCCAATTTGGCGCGATAGGGCAAGGACCACCAACAGCAATCCCAGCACCACCGCCCATAAGGCAACATTCGAAATCATTAATGCAGTCATCGATATCTCCTAGATTTTTTGTAGCCGGACATGGGACTCAATCAACTGACTCAGCGCGAAATACAGCCCCAACAAGGCCAAGGTCGCACCAAAAAACGTCACGGCGTCCACCCATCCCAGGCTGCGTTGCGGCCCCCCTACGGGGATCAGTACTAGCACGGCCAACAGCATGAGCCCGGCATTACGCAACACCAGCCAGCCCGACAGTTCCGAGGGAGGTCCAGACAGGCCCCCACAGCCGCAATCGATATTGCGACGCCCCCTGAGCAGATTGATGGCAATTCCCGCACTGGCAAGCAACAAGACACCTAACGCACAGATCGCGCCGAGCGCTCGGTTGCCGGGCACCAGCAGTAGAACGGCTGCCAGACCTTCGGCCAGTACAAATGCGACCGTGAATGGCCTAAGTAGCCAGCTCGGCATTAAGGCATAGGCTGCGGCTGCCGCCTCGAATGATGTGAAGTGACGTAGCTTATCGATAGCGCCCAGTAGAAAAATTCCCGCCAGGCAACCTACCGCCACGTACACGAGAACTGGGTCAGTCATTATTTGGCTCCTGTGTAGGGCTGCGCAAAGACCTGGAGAGCAGACTCGCCTGCGCCTTCAATCGTACGCAGCAACTTGGGCTCGGCGGCGGAAATATCATAGATATTCACATTACCCCCATCGAGTGTGAGCAAACGCGGTGTTTTACCCGGCGCAACAGCCATGGACAAGACATCCCGACCGGGGACACGCGCGACACGCTTTTTGGTTTGTAGGTCATAGACCCACATCTCGGCCGCAGGATTTTTGTGTGATCCTTCCTTACCCTCTGGATGCATGAGCACATACATGCGCTGGCTCTTGGGCTCAACCGTCATCAGGTTATAACCGCCTGGTACCCAGCCACCCTTTTTGTCAGCTTCATCAAGCAAGGACCAGACCGGCTCGAAGGACATCTCTGCCCCCTTCAGGTCAACGGTATAAACATTGCCGTAAAAGGAGATGAAGCGCAGCGAGTCCGGCAGGATGCCTGGCGTGATAAAGATCGGATCGTCGGGCACCGAGAACAAAGCCTTGGTGCGATGCTGGCTGGCCAGCTTGCCATCCTCGCCCAGGTTCATGGTGAGCAGCGCGCCGTCGCCACAGATCGTTGCAAAACTGCGGGGCTTATTGGGCAAGGGGATGATGCTCCAGCACCCGGCACTTGCTGTGATCTCTGTTGTGAATTCGCTTTTTTTCATATCCACAACGCTGATCGATGCCGCTGGGGAGGCGTTTTGCAACAGTATGAACTGCCCGTCTGTAGTCTGACGGAACAAGCTATCGTAGTTGAGTGCGCCTGCGCGCTTGGGTGGAATAGCAATTTCCTTTTTGAACGCAAGGGTTGAACCATCCCAAACCTCGATGACGTCGCTGCGTTTGCCTCGGGTCACGCGTTCAAAATAGGTTGTGGTGACGTAAATATCCTTGCCGTCTTTGGATATTTGGGCATGTCCGTTAAAAGACGTCGGAATCATACCTAGAAACTTGCCGTTGGCACCATCGAATACATTCAGTCGGCTATCGGTGAGGTGGCCAAACACCGCATCCATGACATATATGCGCTGGGATGCATCGGCGGGGAGTGAATGCCCGCCTGTCAATTTCTCGACAGGTAGATTTTGCGCCTGAGCCAGGCCAAGGCACGACCACAATAAGACACCGGCAATCAGCCCAGCCTTACCTGATTGCCTCCAGGATTTAGTCAACATAGATTATGTCTCCTCAGAGTTATTAGAATGCGTAGACGTAGCGTAATTGCACGCCACGAAAGAGCGGGCCGTTCTCGACTTTGAGATCGTGGATATATTGCAACTGCACCTGATTGGCATCATTGATCTGATGGGTGACCTCAAATGCAAGCTGATGGTTATTTGCGGCGGTAACCACCTCGGTACCGTTCACCTTTTCGCGCCCACCGGTCTCGTAGCGGTAGCGCACCCCAACATATGTATCGGGGGTCAGGTTGGTGGACGCCAGCGCCGTCAAGCGTATGGAGGTGTCCTTTTTGAGCGTATCGCCGTAATAGTTGTTGTTATCACCATAGAATTCGAACTCGGCCACGCCCTCCAGAAAGGTCGATTCCCCGATCCCCTGCACCACGGCAAAGTCCTGAATCGTGGTCCAGCGGTGCTTACCAGGAGACGCATCCGCATGGGAGCCCTGGTAGTGGCCCGTCGGAATGGTGATGAACGGCTCCCAGGCAAACCAGGTCTTGGTCTGCTCATTGTTGTAGAGCCACAAAGCAGCACCGGCCTGAATATCGCCAATCCCGGTTTTGCGGTCATCGGGCATGCCTGGCACCCCAATCGTGGTGCGAAAAGCCGGCACAATAAGCTCATACTGCACGGTCATACCAAAGAGCTCACGAAAGTGCATCTGTCGATACACCAGCCCCTCGACATTCACCTTGGGCCCACCCTTCAATTCTTTGCCACGGTCATAAAAGCCATCGGATTGCAACGCAAGCCCATAAGCGGCGATCAAATTGGTGCCCGGAGGCGCCGGTATCCAATCACGGGCACTCGGGTCCCCCGCATGCGCCATACCTGTAGCACTCAAGGCGGCTACCATAGCCACGCTGCGCAGTGTGCGCGATTTAAGCATTTGCATGTCTCCGTAAGTCCGACTGTATTGTCGGATCGATTAGTTAAATAAAAATGGTTTTATCGCTTAGGTGGCGGGATAAGCAATGCAGACCGACTTACTCTCTAGGTAGGCCTCGACAGCAGCACGCCCGTGCTCACGACCAATACCGGATTGCTTGACACCGCCAAACGGCATATGTGGATCCAGCATATTGTGCGTATTGACCCAGACAGTGCCTGCCTGGATGCGGGGTACAAGCCGATTGACCCGATTTAAATCATTGCTCCAGATGCTGGCGCCCAAGCCAAAACGTGTATCGTTGGCCATCGCCACCGCCTGATCCTCGGTATCGAAGCTGGCGGCAACCACGACTGGTCCAAAAATTTCTTCCCGCACGACGCGGGCGTCGGGCGCGAGCTCGGCAAATACCGTCGGACGCACAAAGAAGCCGTCGCCTTCGTAGGCCTGCCCACCAGCCAATACCCGCCCACCTTCGGCGCGGCCCAGATCGATATAGCTCATTACCCGCTCGCGATGACGGGCGGACACCATAGGACCGATCTGCGTCGCCGGGTCAAAGCCCGAACCGATAGTTAGGCTTTCTGCCACCTTGGCAAGACCAGCGACAACCTTGTCATAGATACCGCGCTGCACAAACAGGCGCGAACCCGCCGTGCAGACCTGGCCCTGATTAAAGAAAATCGCACCAGCCGCACCCTGCACCGCCAATTCGACATCACAATCATCCATGATGATGACGGGCGACTTACCGCCTAGCTCTAGCGATACGCGCTTCATATCATCCATCGCCTGGCGGCCAATGAGACGCCCAACCTCGGTCGATCCGGTGAAGGATATTTTATTGACGCCAGGGTGCGCGACGAGTGCTGCACCAGTTACCTCACCGCGCCCAGTAATCACATTGATTACACCGGGGGGAAAGCCGGCCTCTAGTGCCAATTCAGCCAGTCGAATTGCGGTCAGTGGCGTTTCCTCGGCGGGCTTGAGCACAATTGTGCAGCCTGTGGCAACAGCCGGTGCAATTTTCCAGATCGCCATCAGCAAGGGAAAATTCCACGGAACAATCGCCGCAACAACACCGACGGGTTCGAGCCGCGTATAAGCGTTGTATTTCACACCAGGGGGAAAAGGGATCGAGAGGCTGAGCGTATCGCCAGACAACTTCGTTGCCCAGCCAGCCATATAGCGTAGCCACTGTGCGCCCGCAGCGACCTCGAGACCGTGCGAGAGCGGCAGGAGCTTGCCATTATTAAGTGTCTCGAGGCGCGCCAGCTCGTCACCATGCTGTTCAAGCAGATCGGCCAAGTTCAATAATAGGCGCTCACGACCTGCCGGCACCATATCACCCCAGGCTGAACCTGTGAATGCCCGACGAGCTGCCTGCACTGCCTGATCAACCTGAGCGGGGCCCGCCTCGATCTGATGAGCAATCACGGCACCTGTTGCTGGATCGTAGACCGGTACGGTTTGGCCCGAGCCCTCTGTGCAGGGCTTGCCATCAATGATCATATGCTCGCGGATCGCAGCGAGTTCCGGGCGATCCGGCGTCTGGGATTGCGACATGAAGGGTCTCCTGATAGGTTATTTCAGGAGAGCATATCAAGCTATAGAGACGAGGTATTGTCTAACTGTGCACCGCAGGATGTCAGGATGTGCACGGGGGTGTCATACCGCTCCAGCGCGGGTTGGTGACTTCGATCCCTAACAGATCCAGCACGCGGTAGACGGTGTGATCGACCATCTCGGTGATGCTCTGGGGATGCATATAAAAGGCGGGCAGCGGGGGAAAGATCACACCACCCATTTCAGTTACTGCCGTCATATTGCGTAAATGTGCCAGATTGAACGGTGTTTCACGCACCATCATGACCAGGCGCCGACGCTCTTTAAGGGTGACGTCGGCCGCCCGCGTCAGCAAATTATCCGACAGGCCATGGGCCACCGCCGCCAGCGTGCGCATCGAGCAGGGCACAATCACCATGCCAGCGGTGACAAAACTGCCGCTGGCCAGCGTCGCACCCACATCCCGATGGCTATAGACGTGATCCGCCAAGGCATGCACGGCCTGACGCGACAGCGCCAATTCGTGATGGATATTGAGCAAGCCGGCAGGCGAGACCACCAGATGGGTCTCGACTGAACCGAGCTCGCGTACGCACTCTAGCAAACGGATTGCATACTGTGCGCCGGTCGCCCCACTAATCCCGACGACCAGGCGCTGTCTGGATGTCACTCAAGCGCCCCGGCGGCCTTCAGCACGCCAACCAGCTCAGCTTTTTCGTGCATCTCGGAGATAATATCGGTGCCGCCGATGAACTCGCCCGAAACATAAAGCTGGGGGATTGTTGGCCAGTTAGAGTAATCCTTGATGCCCTGGCGTACCAGATCATCCTCTAGGACATTGACCGTGACGAGCTTAGTCACGCCAGATTCCTTAAGGATCTGGATCATGCGGCCGGAAAAGCCGCACTGGGGAAATTGTGCTGTGCCCTTCATAAACAGCACGACGGGATTTGTTGTGACCGTCTCACGGATAAATTCCTGGACTTCGGTTTGGACTGCTTCGCTCATGGTGTTCTCGATACCAAAAAAGATAATAACTACAGGTGCCCGCCGCTCACCCGCTCGATGTCTGCCAGATCGCGAAAACTGGCAATTCCTGCAAAACCATTATGCCGCAACATACCGCGTACCGCCTCGGCCTGATCCCAGCCGTGCTCAACATAGAGCGCAGCCAGCGGCCCAGTCAGACACGCCCGCGCCCCCTCAATAATTTCACGCAAGGCGGACAAGCCATCCAAGCGATCCGTCAAGGCATCCCGAGGCTCAAAGCGCAGATCCCCCTGCTGTAGGTGGTCATCATGCGTATGGATATAGGGCGGATTAGAGACAATCAAATCGTAATGCTGCGACCCAAACGGACTATCGTACCAATTTCCACTGCAAAACTGCACTAAAGCCCCTAATGTGCTCGCGTTATTGGCCGCCACCGCAAGCGCTGCGGCACTGACATCCATCGCATAAACCTGAGCATCAGGACGCGCCAACGCAATCGATATCGCGACGATACCACTACCGGTTCCCATATCCAACACGCGCGGTGCCGGCTGTCCGGCCAATACGTCCAAGGCCCGCTCGACCAATAGCTCTGTATCAGGACGCGGAATCAGCACTGCCGGACTCACCTCAAACCGGTGCCCCATGAACTCACGCTCACCCAGAATATAGGCCATGGGCTCACCGGCCAGACGTCGCGCCGACAGCGCCTGATAGGCAGCAATATGTTCCAAAGACAAGGGGTCTGTATCATGGGCAATCAGCCAACTGCGCGATACCCCCAACACATGCTGCCAGAGCATTGAAGCTTCCAGACGTGGCAAGGCACTGGTATGCAAGCTGGTACGCAGGTTCATGGCCAGCCCCTCGATCAGTCCAGCGCGAGTGCGGCCAACTGCTCGGCCTGATGCTCCGCCAACAATGCGCTCGTCACGTCATCCAGATCGCCGTCCATAATATGGGCAAGCTTATATAGCGTCAGATTAATGCGATGGTCAGTGAGGCGCCCTTGCGGGAAGTTATAAGTACGGATGCGTTCAGAACGATCGCCAGAGCCCACAAGGCTCTTGCGCTGGGCAGCCTCTTTTGCGTGAACCTCTTGCTGTTGCTTGTCCTTGAGGCGTGCCGCCAGTACCTGCATGGCCTTGTCCTTATTGCGGTGCTGTGAGCGGTCGTCCTGACACTCTACAACCAAGCCCGTAGGCAGGTGGGTGATGCGCACCGCCGAATCGGTCTTGTTGATGTGCTGCCCGCCCGCACCGCTCGCACGAAAGGTATCAATGCGCAGATCGTTCGCATTAATCTGAATGCTCTCCTGGGCGTCGGCCTCGGGCAGAACGGCCACCGTACACGCCGAGGTATGCACCCGACCTTGTGCCTCGGTCTCGGGTACACGCTGCACGCGGTGAGCACCTGATTCAAACTTCAATCGGCCATACACGCCGTCCCCTTCGATGTGTACGATCACCTCTTTGTAGCCGCCGACCTCCGAAGCGTTCTCGGACATGACATCCACTCGCCAACCCCGCGTCTCGGCGTAGCGACTGTACATACGCAATAGATCACCGGCAAACAAGGCACTCTCGTCCCCGCCCGTTCCTGCACGAATTTCTAAAAACACACTACGATCATCATCCGGGTCCTGCGGCAATAACAAGATTTGCAGTGCACCTTCCAGCGCCTGTATTCTGGTCTGTACAAGCTCGATTTCGTCCTCAGCCATTTCGCGCATCTCTGGATCGTCCAGCATCGCGCGCGCCGCCGTTTGATCAGCCTCGGCCGCCACATAGGCGTTGAACGCTTCGACGACCGGCTCGAGTTCCGAGCGCTCACGCGAGAGCTTACGAAAACGGTTCATGTCGTTTGCGCTATCGGGCTCGGCGAGCAATGCATCAATTTCAATCAGACGGTGGGCCAGTCGCTCCAAGCGGCTGCGCATTGAGCTTTTCATCGAGAATTCAATTTAAAAGGGGAGTGGGGAAATTCTGGGCCACGCGATGACCCGACAAGACAAATACCGGGAGAGCGCCGCTAGCGGCGGCGAGCGCCCGCCTCAGGCATGAGACGCGGCAGTAAATCCAGTAGTTGCTGCCGTTCGGCGCCATCGCTGTGATTGAGCGCAGACAAGGGCCCATGCATGTATTTTTGGCTCAAACCATAAGCGAGTTGCTCGATGACCTGCTCGGGCGCCATGCCACGCGCCAGCATGCGTCGCGCACGCGCCAGCTCAGCCATGCGAAGCTGGTCGGCACTGTGCTGATAGTCGATGATTGTCGGCACAATTGCGCGATTACTCATCCAATGCATGAAATTCTGCACGCGAGTCTCGATGATGGTCTCGGCCTGCACCACCGCCGCGCGGCGCGCATCTGTGCCGCTTTGGACCATCCGGCCCAGATCATCCACGGTATACAGGTAGACATCCGCCAAGCGCCCAACCTCGGTTTCGATATCGCGCGGCACGGCCAGATCCACCATGACGATGGGCCGATGACGGCGCGCCCGCGCAGCGCGCTCTACCATCCCTAATCCAAGGATGGGCAAGGAGCTGGCCGTACAGGAGACAACCACATCGTAATCATGCAGATGATCAGGCAGATCGGAGAGCTTAATCGTCTGGGCGTCAAAGCGCCCAGCCAGCACCTGCGCACGCGTCAGCGTGCGATTCGCCACCGCCATCTGGCGGGGTCGCACCGCGGCAAAGTGTGTCGCACAGAGTTCAATCATCTCGCCTGCGCCAATAAACAGCACGTTGGCCTGAGACAAGTCACCCAGCACGCGCTCGGCCAGTCTCACCCCCGCTGCCGCCATCGACACCGACTGAGCGCCAATCGCCGTCTGTGTACGGACCTCCTTAGCCACCGAAAACGTCCGCTGGAACAACTGATGCAACAAGGTGCCCAGCGTCCCCGCCTCCGCCGCCGCGCGTACCGCGGTTTTCATCTGGCCGAGGATCTGGGGCTCGCCCAATACCATGGAATCCAGGCCGCTGGCGACCCGAAACGCATGACGCACCGCGTTGTTTTGTTCGTATTGATAAAGGTGAGGCGTCAGCGCCCCCGTCTCTAGGCGGTTGAACTCGGCGAGCCACGCTGGCAGCTTTTCGCCTATGCCCGGATCCGCTGCGCAATACACCTCGGTACGATTACAGGTAGACAGAATGGCGGCCTCGCGCACGGCGCTGCCAAACGCTGAACGTAGGCCCGCCAAAGCGGGCTTGAGCACTTCCAGCGGAAACGACACGCGCTCCCGCACCGCTACCGGTGCAGAAACATGGTTCAAGCCAAAAGTGAGAACGTCAACAGACATACCTGGATCACGTACTTAATAACATTTGCTATTATAGACTTGCTGCCCCGATAAGGGGCACAATGCGAGGACTCGCGCTGCAACGCTCGGGTTTTTCGTGTATTATTCTGCGTCTTGGCCCGGTAGCTCAGTCGGTAGAGCAGAGGATTGAAAATCCTTGTGTCGGTGGTTCGATTCCGCCCCGGGCCACCAGTTGCAACGAACCCAACCCATATCGGTTGGGTTTTTTGTTGGCTGGAACGCCAGTGCTGGCGCGGGTTTGCGGGTTTGCCTCGCGAGTGCGCGCGAGGCGCGGGCCAGAGTTCTTGCGGGTTTTGGGGCTCTGGGTTGGAGTTGGTAACTGCTGCTGCAGAGGCGACCGAGGCACAACTCCAGTGATACCATACCTTGATCAAAGAACAGTAAAGGGATCGAGGCATGGGGGGCCACAACAAAAACGAAGGCGCTCAGTTCGTCAACTGGTTTGGCCCATTACTGGATGCACTTCGCAAGCTGGGCGGCTCTGGGTCACCCGACGAGGTGGTTGAGCAAATCGCCGCCGACCAGGGGGTCTCTGACGACATCCAGAATGAGCTCACGTCGTCCGGCCAACCACGCTTCAAAAATCAAGTGGCTTGGGCCCGGTTCTACCTGACCAAAGAGGGGCTGCTGGGTTCATCCAAGCGCGGCGTCTGAAGCCTGACGGAGCACGGGCGCAGCGCCTGCTGCGCGAGGCCGGATTCACACACGGTCAGTAATAAGGAGTTGCCGCAACACATAGGGCAGGATACCCCCGTGCCGGTAATAGCCCGCCTCGGCGGGTGTATCGATGCGCACATCAGCGTCGAACTCGCGAACCCGACCTTGGGGATCAGTGACTCGCACGCGCACACTGTGCGCCAGAGTTTCAACGCCAGCCAGACCGGTGATCTCGAAGCTCTCTTCACCTGACAGCCCAAGCGAATCGGAGGTTTGGCCAGCAACGAACTGCAACGGCAGCACACCCATACCGATCAGGTTAGAGCGGTGGATGCGTTCATAAGATTCGGCAATCACCACGCGTACGCCGAGCAGGGCAGTGCCTTTGGCGGCCCAGTCGCGCGAGGAACCCGATCCGTACTCTTTGCCGGCCAGAATCACCAGCGGTATATTGGCGCGCAGGTAGTTTACCGACGCATCGTAGATGGTGGCCACTGGCGCATCGTTGCGGGTGAAGTCTCGGGTGAAGCCGCCCTCGGTGCCCGGCGCAAGCTGGTTACGCAGGCGGATATTGGCAAAGGTGCCACGGATCATCACCTCATGATTGCCGCGCCTCGAGCCGTACGAGTTGAAATCCTTGTGCTCCACGCCGTGCTCGGCGAGGTACTTGCCGGCGGGCGAGTCGAGTTTTATTGCGCCAGCTGGGCTGATGTGGTCGGTGGTGACCGAATCACCCAACCGGGCCAATACGCGCGCTCCGATGATGTCTGTCAGCGGTGCCGGTTCGCGGGTTACGCCATCGAAATATGGTGGTTGGCGCACGTAGGTTGAGTCAGCATCCCACTTGAATGCATTCCCTTCTGGCACCTGTAGACTGCGCCAGTTGTCGTCACCCAGGTACACATCGGCATAGCCCTTGGCAAACAGGTCGACTTGCACACAGCGATCAATGACATCCTGGATTTCGCGTGCCGAAGGCCAGATATCACGCAGGTATACCGGCTTACCGTCGGTGCCGGTACCAAGTGAATCCTCAAGCAGATTGGTGTGCATGGTGCCCGCTAGCGCATAGGCCACTACAAGCAGCGGCGAAGCCAGGAAGTTCATCTGCGTCTGTGGATGAATGCGGCCCTCGAAATTGCGGTTGCCCGAGAGCACCGAACACACGTTGAGATCGTGTTCGGCTACCGCCGCTGCAACTTCGGGAATCAGCGGGCCGGAATTGCCAATACAGGTAGTACACCCGTAACCGACCAGGTTAAAACCGAGCTCGTCCAGGTATGGCGTGAGGCCGGCGCGGTTGTAGTAATCCGTCACGACGCGCGAGCCCGGCGCCAGTGAGGTCTTCACCCATGGTTTGCGCGTCAAGCCTTTCTCGACCGCGCGCTTGGCCAGCAGACCCGCGCCGATCATTACAGATGGATTGGAGGTGTTAGTGCACGAGGTAATGGCGGCGATGACCACGTGCCCGTTATCCAGTTGGACGCTGCCGCCGCTGGCCATGGCCACCTCGACTGGCGCGTGCGGCCAATCGTGCCTGATGTCGCAGTAGCCGGGGGCACGAGGCCCATCGTTGTCACAGTCGGCTACGATCGACACTGGGTCGCTGGCTGGAAACGATTCGTCTATGGCCTCGTCCAGACAGCCCAGGATCGCCTCTTCGTAGGGTTGACCCACGAGTAGCGCGCCGACGGCAGCGGGAGCCAACCGAACCGGGATGCGATCTTGTGGGCGTTTGGGTCCGGCAATGGAAGGCTCTAGCACACCTAGATCCAGCTCGATGGTCTGGGAGTACTCAGCTTCGTGATCGGGGTCGTGCCATAAGCCCTGTGCCTTGGCATAGGCCTCGACCAGGCGCAACTGATGCTCGGGACGCCCGGTCAGACGTAGGTAGGCAAGCGTTTCATCATCGACTGGGAAGATCGCGCACGTCGCACCGTATTCTGGACTCATGTTGCCCAGCGTAGCGCGGTTAGCCAGGGGAATACGGGCGACACCGGGACCGTAGAATTCGACAAACTTGCCGACGACACCGGTGCGTCGAAGCAGCTCAGCCACGGTGAGCACCAGGTCAGTAGCGGTGGTGCCAGGCGGGAAATCGCCGGTCAGCTTGATGCCGACCACCTGTGGAATCAGCATGCTCATCGGCTGACCCAGCATCGCGGCTTCGGCCTCAATGCCACCCACCCCCCAGCCCAGTACGCCAAGCCCGTTGACCATCGGCGTGTGCGAGTCAGTACCAATCAGCGTATCCGGATACGCCTGCATGCCATCCGGGCCTTCGCGCGTGAACACCACGCGTGCCAGGTGCTCTAGGTTCACCTGATGACAGATCCCGGTGTCTGGTGGAACCACCTTGAAGTTGGTGAACGCGTGCTGCGCCCAACGCAACACCTGGTAGCGCTCGACGTTGCGTTGGAACTCGAGCGAGGCGTTCGTCGCAAAGGCATCAGCACGACCGAATACATCGACGATCACCGAGTGATCGATCACCAGTTCGCCGGGAATCAGTGGGTTGATGCGTCGTGGATCGCCGCCCAGCCCGATGATTGCATCACGCATCGCCACTAGGTCGACCACGCACGGCACACCGGTGAAATCCTGCATCAGCACGCGCGCTGGCGTGAATTGAATTTCACTTTGCTGTGTGGCCTGCGGCTGCCAGTCGGCCAAGGATTGAATATGCTCGGCGGTGACTAGACGGCCGTCCTCGTTGCGCAGCAAATTCTCGAGTAAGACCTTGAGACTGTATGGCAATCGGTGCGCAGTTTTGATTCGATCGAGCCGATGAATATGATAGGTGATGTCGTCAACGGTAAGTTTATCGTCTGTGCCAAAGCTGTTGCTCGTCATGGAATGCTCCTCCGGAAGCGTAAGTAGCGCCATTCATGTGTGCCCCAATTATGGGCGCTGTGCGTGACGACTGCGATCAAAGGATAAGCAAGATATCCATGCGTTCACGCCGATGGACACATCAACTGTCATCAGCGTATAGTAAACCTGGTCAAACGTTGCGAGAAGCGGTGTCTAAGGATTACAGACCATGGACGAAAAATCGACTGATACGGCCGCACCCGAATCTACGTCTGCTTCCGTGGCTATGCCGGGCACAGCGGCACGCGAGCGAGCAACACCCGAAGGTGATGGACTCGACCCGACGCGCTACGGCGATTGGGAAAAAAACGGGCGCTGCATCGATTTTTGAAGTTGACGTGGGCACTGAGCAGGAGCTTAAGCATGGCCAATACTCGACCACTATCCCCTCACCTTAGCGTTTATCGTTGGCGCGTCAACATGCTGCAGTCGACGCTGCACCGGCTCACAGGACTGTTCCTGTGCTTGGGTGCGTTACTGGTGGCTTGGGGACTGATCGCCGCAGCGACCGGGGAAGTCACTTGGCGCGTGTTCGCGGGGTTTTGCGGTAGCTGGTTCGGTGTGTTGCTACTGGTCTTGTGGACGTGGTCGCTGTTGTTTCACTTGTGCAACGGTATACAGCACCTGGTTCGCGACATGGGGATGAACTTCGGCCCGCCCACGCGTGACCGCGCGCACAACCCCGTCTACTGGTCCACAGGCTGGCTCGTGATCGGCCTGAGCATCGTACTCACGGTACTGGTGTGGATGCTTCTGGCTTTGCGAATTGGGGGATCAATATGAGCGCTTATCCAGGCCAGGATTCGCTTCGCACGCCGCTCAAGGTCGCGCGCAGATTGGGTTCCTCCAAGTCGGGCGTGCATCATTGGTGGCTGCAACGAGTCACCGCTATCGCGCTGATTCCACTCTCGATCTGGGTTCTGTTCTTTATGGGGACGCTGATACATGCCAGCTACCCAATGGTACTGGCCGCGATCGCGCAACCGGTGCACGCGACTCTGCTGATCGTACTGAGCCTGAGTCTCTTCTGGCATGGCGCACTTGGCCTGCAGGTCATTATCGAAGACTACGTGCACACGCGCTGGCTGGAGCTCACGCTGCAAATCGCCTTGCGTTTTGGCGCCCTCCTCGCTGCGCTGGCATGCGTACTTGCGGTACTGGCGATCTGGCTGGGCGTAGACCTATAACACTGAGATTAAATTCCGTCAAAAAGGGAGTCCATGCCTGCACAAAGCTATAAAGTCCATACACATGAATACGACGTGGTGGTGGTCGGCGCTGGCGGCGCGGGCTTGCGTGCGACCTTGGGGCTCGCTGCCAAGGGCTTGTCGGCCGCTTGCGTGACCAAGGTGTTTCCAACGCGTTCGCATACCGTTGCCGCACAGGGTGGAATCGCCGCAGCACTGGGCAATATGGGCGAGGATCACTGGCGCTATCACTTTTATGACACCGTCAAAGGTGGTGACTGGCTGGGCGACCAGGATGCAATCGAGTACATGTGCCGCGAGGCGGTCCCGGCAGTCATCGAACTGGAACATTTCGGCGTACCGTTTTCGCGCACGAAAGACGGCAAGATCTACCAGCGCCCGTTCGGCGGCATGACAACTCGGTACGGCGAAGGTATCGCACAACGCAGTTGCGCTGCGGCCGATCGTACCGGCCACGCGATCCTACACACGCTATACACCCAGGCACTCAAGCACGATGCCAAGTTCTTTGTCGAATATTTCACCACGGATCTGATAAGAAACCCTGCCGACGGCCGCATTGTGGGGGTACTTGCGATTGACCTCAACGAGGGCAGCCTGCATTTTTTTCGCGGCCACGCCATCATGCTGGCCACCGGGGGATACGGACGGGCGTATTTTTCCTGTACGGGTGCACATACTCAAACGGGCGATGGCGGCGGCATGGCGCTGCGTGCTGGCCTGGCGCTGCAGGACCTTGAGTTTGTGCAGTTCCACCCGACCGGTATCTATGGCGCCGGCTGCCTGATCACCGAGGGCGTACGTGGCGAAGGCGGCTTCCTCACCAATTCCATGGGCGAGCGCTTCATGGAACGCTATGCGCCGCATGTGAAGGATCTGGCCTCGCGCGACGTGGTCAGTCGCGCGATGACCATGGAAATTCGTGAAGGGCGCGGCCTGGGAGAACACGCAGATTACATTAACCTGAACCTTGCGCACCTTGGCGCCGACACGCTGCACGAGCGCCTGCCGGGCATCTCCGAGACGGCGCGCATCTTTGCTGGCGTAGATGTCACAAAGGAACCGATCCCGGTGCTGCCAACTGCGCATTACAACATGGGCGGCATCCCCACCAATTACCATGGCGAAGTGGTGCAAAAGGTCGGCAATGATCCCGATGCGGTGGTGCCCGGACTATTCGCGATTGGCGAAAGTGCGTGTGTGTCGGTGCACGGCGCCAATCGTCTGGGCACCAACTCGCTGCTGGACATCGTCGTATTCGGTCGGGCGGCCGCCATCCGCTGCGCCGAAGTGGTCAAGCCCCACACATCACACCGTGACCTGCCCTCTGATGTGCTAGAGCCGGCATTGACCCGTCTTGATCGCTTGCGACACGCTAACGGCGACACACCCACGGCAGAATTACGCCTGCAGATGCAAAGAACGATGCAGGCCGACGCAGCAGTGTTTCGTACCGCCGAGACGCTTGAGCAAGGTTGCAGGAAGATCGACAAGATCAATGCCCAACTCGCCGACATCCGCGTGAGCGACCGGTCGCTGATCTGGAACACCGACCTGATCGAGACCTTCGAGCTGGCCAACTTGCTGGGACAAGCGGTGGGCACCATGCATTCGGCCGCGCAGCGTACCGAGTCTCGCGGCGGGCATGCACGCGAGGATTTTCCCGAACGCGATGACGTCAATTGGATGAAACACACGCTGGTCAACGTGGACGACAAAGGCGTCTGTTCCTTCGACCATCGACCAGTGCACTCAAACCCACTAAGTGACGAGGTAGAAAGCATCCCGCCCGCCAAGCGCGTCTATTAAACCGCCCATGCCGGGGATCAACATACGCGCATGGATGCATAGGGCTTATCGAACCTGAGGAAGAAACATGGCTGAATTTACATTGCCGAAAATATCCAAGGTGCAAGAGGGCAAGCACCACGCTGCCACGCCGGGCGCGAAAAACACTCGAAGTTTCCGCGTCTATCGCTGGGACCCCGATGCGGGGGGCAACCCGCGCGTGGACACCTACGAAGTCGATGTCACCGGTTCTGCGATGGTTCTGGATGTACTGCTCAAGATCAAAAACGAGATCGACCCCACGCTCACACTGCGCCGCTCATGTCGCGAAGGGGTATGTGGTTCGTGCTCGATGAATATCGACGGTGAAAATACGCTGGCGTGTACCAAGGGCCTGGATGAACTTCCACCGGGCGTTGTTAGCGTCTACCCCCTGCCGCACATGCCGGTGGTAAAGGACCTGGTGTCTGACCTTACCCATCTCTACGCGCAATATGCGTCGATCAAGCCATGGATGCAAACCCAGAGCGTGCCTGGTACGCGCGAACGTCTGCAATCGCCCGAGGACAGAAAGAAATTGGATGGCCTGTACGAATGCATTCTATGCGCGTGCTGCACCACGGCCTGTCCAAGCTCTTGGTGGAATCCGGATCGTTTCCTTGGCCCCATGGTATTGCTGCAGGCGTACCGCTGGATCGCCGATTCACGCGACGAGGCAACCGGCGAACGTCTGGATG
Organism: Alcaligenaceae bacterium CGII-47; assembly: GCA_019166125.1. Taxonomy (GTDB): domain Bacteria; phylum Pseudomonadota; class Gammaproteobacteria; order Burkholderiales; family Burkholderiaceae_B; genus Castellaniella. The sequence continues at coordinate 9,310 of JAHTBO010000006.1, read as the reverse complement.
ATCTGGATGATCCCTTCAAGCTCTATCGCTGCCACACCATCATGAATTGCACCAATACCTGCCCCAAGGGCCTCAATCCCGCCAAGGCCATCGCCGAGATCAAACAACTATTGATCAACCGAACGGTGTGAGGGGGACTGCATTCAACAGCCTCCCCGATCCCTTCTGTATCTATGTTGTCGTAATACACGTAGGGAAGCATTGGCACCTGCGGCAACGATTATGAAGTTTTCAGCCCAGCGGCTTGATGCCTTGGCAATCCTTGCCTAACCAGCGCCCTTCATGTGCCATGTCCATAGACACGGGCTGGCCCTCGATGTCACCGGACATTTTCATCTCGGTTTTGTAACTTTTGGCCGTGGCGTCCAGCACACGACCCTCACCCTCCAGTTTTCCCTCGGGGCCTTGGCACGAAAAGCTAAATTGGCTCTCGGTTTTCGACACATCTTTCATTTTGCTTGTGCACTTCATGTCCGCGTCATCCATTTGAGGCTCAAACCCGCGAGCGGCCATTTCTGGCGTTACACACTGCTTGATGACCGTCGGATTGCTAAGCGACACGCCCGAGTCTTTCATCATTTGTTCCATCTGCTTGCGTTGGGCAGCGGGTATATTTTGCAGCATGTCGGCCATGCCTTTCATCGCGTTGGCCATTTGGGAACCTTTGTCTATGCGGATCTCCCACAACCCAGGCTCGCGGGGCGTGAGTGTTTGCGAAGCAGCCGCCCCTGCCATGAGGGACAGTGCAATTGCCGGCAAGATACGCGAAAAATTCGATATATTCATTGCTTCTCCGTGAAACATATTGATTGGGGCATCGCGGAAGCACTATCCAAAATACGCTATGTTGCGACGGCTGGTGGGCTTGATTATAGAATTCTTATCGGCAAAGGCGGTCAACGCCTATTAGTATCCGCTGCTGTCCATGCTGGGCTTCAAGCCCAGTCCTTCTACCCGAGTCACGCCTGTGTCCAGGCTACCATCGGGCTGCAGGACGAGCCAGCGGTAGGCAGGGGCGACGCTATCCAGGCTGAATGTCTGTCCGCCAGGCGTGAACTGCACGCAAGTCGATGGTGTAGAGAAGAGCCGCAGCCGATGCGGCGTGTATGTGGCGTCTTCGGGCTTTTGCGGGTCGGGCGCGGCATTGAGGTCGTAGGTGCCATCGTATTCCTGGTGGACGTGGCCCCAGAGGATCGCCCGGGCTTGGGGAAGTTGCCGCAAAGTATCGAACAGTGCGTCAGGATTCGCGAGCATCATAGCGTCCAGCCAGGCGCTGCCCATGGGTACGGGATTGTGGTGCATGGCGATCAATAGATGTTTGTGCTTAGCTTGCTTGGCTGCTGAAAATAGCAGTTCGAGCTGATCATCCCCCAGTCTGCCGGCGTTAGAACCAGGAACCCGGGTATCGAGCAAAATGAGCCGCCAATTGCCGATATCCATGATCGGGTCGGCATGCCCGCGCCAGATTTGATGAAAACTTGGGCCCGCGTCATGATTTCCAGGTAGACCGCGCAAGGGGGCGGGGACGCCCGCCGCGAGCCGCAGAAAGCGTTTGTGGGCGGCGACGCTATTGTCCTGGGTGATGTCCCCCGTGGCCAAGAGTAGGTCGATATCCAGTTGGTGCGCGATGATATGCTGCAACACCCCACGCAGGCTGGCGTCGGTTTGGACACCTAGCAAGCGGCAGGCGGGATCGCCATACAGGTGGGGGTCTGTGACCTGAACGATGGTGATAGGTCGATCAGGCGGCCGGGTGTCATTCATTCATTCCACACATTCTAATCATAAAGAATTGACTGTTTAATTACAAAAGACCGTAGATAATACCGAAAAGATTGCAAGTTGACATAAGTTAATAGAGAATAGGGCTCTATTTGAGTCGTAGCAGCTAAGGTAGAGTAGCGGATGATCAGTCGTGATGGATGGGTGCAGCAGTGCGTATGCGCTGTTTTTTTATGTGCAGGCCTTGCCCTGGTGACGCCGGCCCAGGTGATGGCAGAACGACTCCCCCACCCCGTTGGGGCGCTAGACCACCACGATACACTGGGTAAAGCCCAGGATTGGCTGAATTCTGGGCAGGCCAGGACGGCATACGGGATCTTGTTGCCTTTGCTGGGCGAGCTTGCTGGTCAACCGTCCTACGACTACCTGTTGGGGCAGGCCGCCTTGGGCTCGGGCGAGGCAACCCATGCGGCGTTCGCCTTCGAGCGCTGTTTGTCTGTACAGCCCCAGAATGGTCTATGTCGTCTGGGTATGGCGCGTGCCCATATGGCACTGAGCGAAACCGAGAGCGCCCGCCTCGAGCTGCATACGCTAGCCCAATCAGCACCGCCCACACAGCTTGCGAACGCCATTACTGATTATCTGGATGAACTCACCGGCACTGAGTCCGGCCACGACGACACGCGCCTGCGTGCTTATGTACAGCTGGGGATGGGCTACGACAGCAATATCAATAATGCGACCTCAAAGGACAGTATTGCCGTACCGTTTCTTGGAAATCTACGCATGCAGCTTAGCCCAGAGAATCGTGAACGTGATAGCGGATTCAACCAGGCCGCATTCAATATCCGATATTCGACACCCCTGAATGGCAATTGGCGCTTTGTGGCCGATGGCAACCTGGCCGGCACGGGATATTGGGCAACACAAGACTACAACAACGCGGTGGCCGATGCGGGGATGGGCCTGAGCTATAAGGCCTATCGACACCAGTTCACAGGCAAGATACAAGGCCAGCACTACAATCTGGACGGCCGCGACTACCGTAACCTGCTTGGCCTGCTGGGCCAATACGCGTACACGGTGTCAGACGATGCAGAATTTAGCGCCTTCGGCCAGGTCAGCGAGCTGCGCTACCCGAATATGCGTTTGCGTGACGCCTATCGCTATGTCGGCGGCGTCTCCTGGGCGCAGGGGCTGGCGGGGAATCGTGCCGTCGTGTACGGTAGTGGCTATCTGGGGCGGGAGGACAATAAACACAATAATGCCCCCAATAGCTTTCAGCACACGTTTCAGGGTGTGCGGGTTGGCGGCATGTATATGGTCACACCACGCACACAGATAGAGGCAGGTGCCAGCGCAGAGCACCGCCGTTACGATGGACAAGAGATCCTGTTTCTCGAGCGTCGCACCGACACCTACTACGAGGGGTACCTTGGGTTCAATTATGCGCTGAATCGGAAACTATCCTTGCGCCCCCAGTATCGCTTTGCCGTCAGCGATTCATCCATTCCGCTGTTTGACTATCAACGGCATACCGTCACTATTAACTTGCGCTATGAACTTTTCTAATTTCCGGGAAAACGCTGGATGCCGAGCTCATACCTACCTCGGCGGCCTTGGGAGCCCCCCCCATGTGAGGCGGCGATGGTCCTTTTATTGGCTGGTGGTTTTGGCTGGCCTGTTCATGCTGCAGGCGCCAGCGTCTGCCGAACTCGCCGCCAACGTCAACTTTGTCAGCGGTGTTGTCACTGCCACAGCCACTGGCTCGGCACCCCGTTCCTTGCAAAAAGATGCGGAGATATTTGGTGGGGATACGATAGACACCGCCGAGAACGGACGTATACAAATGCGCTTTACGGATGGGGGGCTGGTCTCGTTGATGCCGCGCACCACCTTTTCCGTCGATGAGTATCAGCATGAAGGCCAGGCCCAGGAGGACGGCTCACTGGTTTTTGGCATGCTGCGCGGCGGTATGCGTACGATCACAGGGTCGATCGGTCGAGTCAAGCATGATCGCTATCAGTTGAAAACACCCGTCGCAACACTGGGCATACGGGGAACGGAATATATTGCCGTCCTGAACCCACCCAATACCTTGCGCGTGCACGTTGGCAAGGGCAAGGTCGTCATCACGAATGACCAGGGAACGCTGGAGGTGCCCGCAGGCGGAAATGCAGTGGTGACGCTGGGCTCTGCGCCTCAGTCCACCGAGCAAGGGCCGCAGTATCTGGCAGCCGGCATTGGGGGCGATGTGGCGGGTGTGCAAGGCCTGATTAACCAGGATTCCTATCCTTCAGACACGAGGCAAGACCTTCCCCTGCCGTATAAAATCATGGAAAGCTTCGCCCTGGGGTCGGGGCCGTCCACACCAGCAGGGCCGTCCGCCCCATCTGGTCCATCCACTCCATCCGGTCCGTCTACGCCATCTGGCCCGCCGCCACCCCCTGCGCCCTCCTTTCTGCCTGATGGGGGGGGGTATCTCTTGTCTGGATTTACGACGGCCCCGACGTATTACGCCTCTACCGATCCCAATGACTTTTCCGCGCAATTTGACCCAGGCACTGGCGCGGTGACTAGTGTTGGCGGAATAGCCGGCTTTAATATCGGCAGCCTGCAGGTGGAACCCGGCATGGTCGGCACCTTAGGTAATATCAGTTGGGGCGAGTTCACCAATGGCACGGGCACACTAGGGGGCACAACCGTGTCGCCAGGGCCTGGACAATACATGCCGTATGTAATTGGTGTGGCCCCTGTGCAGACCCTGCCAATCGGTACGCTGAACTACCATTTGGCTGGTGGATCAACCGTGCGGGGGAATTCAATGAATTTAGCCGATACTGGTGTTCTGGACTTTTTCAATCTGCAGATTGATTTGACAAGTCTGACCTATGGCTTTGATATGGGGGTGAGCATGAGCAACAGTACCACCTACGGGGCAAGCTCCCTACCCGGTTCTGTGCTGAACTCGACAAGCACCCAGGACGCCTTCTCATTTATCTCACCTGATGTGACGATTAATGGCAACCCATGCGGCTCGATATGTTCGGCAACTATCAACGGGTTTCTGGCCGGCCCAAATGCAGAGCAGGCTGGCGTCGGTTATATGATCGACGATGGGAATTCACAAGGGGCGATCGGCACAGCGGGCCTCACCCAGTAGCGCGTTGAGTGTGAAGATCCCCTGGCTGTGGTTGTGGCGTCGCTGGCAAGTATTTGCCAGTGCGCTGCTGACCGTAGCGGTGCTGACCATTCATCTTTTAACGTCTTATGATCCAGCGCATGGTACCGGCATCAACCGCCTGGATTCCCTGCTATATGACTGGCGATTCCAGGCCTTGCCACCACAACGGCCGGCGCAGATCCCGATTGTCATCGTCGATATTGACGAACGCACGCTGCAACGGGAGGGCCGCTGGCCATGGGATCGTGCCAAGGTTGCCGAGCTGGTCCTGGCCTTGCAGGATCAGCAGGCCGCCCTGATCGGTTTCGATGCCGTATTTTCCGAACCTGGTGTGAATCCGGCGCAAACCGTATTATCAGCCGCCAATTTGGCCCACGACACGCGCCAGGTCTTGCGTGAGCTATTACCCGTATTCGATGGGGACTCGACCCTGGCGGCGGCGCTGGGCAGTAATGTCATGCTGGGCTATTTTTTTCATGCCGATGGCGGCAAGACGGGTGCCTTACCGTTTCCGTTTCTAGAGCTAAGCGCCCAGGACGCGGCAGCCTCTACGCTCTTTAATATGCCGGATTACACCAGCAACCTAGAGCAATTGACGAATAATGCCCTGAGTGCCGGTTTTATCGTGGCCATTCCCGATGCAGATGGTATTGTGCGCCGCCTGCCCCTGGCAATACGACATGGAACGGGTGTCTATGCCTCGCTGGCTTTAGAGATGGCGCGCGTGGCATTGGGGGCGCCATGGCTGAAACTTTTGTTTGCCGATGCGGATACGCGTCAGCGTGTGGTCGGCATACAGATCGGCCATGAAGTGCAAGTGCCAGTCGACGCCCAGGCACAGTTGCTGGTCCCCTATCGCGGCGGCGCGGGCTCTTATCCAGTCATTTCCGCAACGGATGTGCTGCGCGCGGACGCGCCCTCCGAACAGTTACAACGGCTGGACGGTGCGCTGGTCCTGGTGGGAACCTCGGCCCTGGGCCTAAGCGATTTACGCACCATCCCCTTACAGACAGCCTATCCAGGTGTCGAGGCGCATGCCAATGTCCTTGACACGATTTTGCAGGCGGCGATGGGGGAAAACACCTTTTATTACCGACCTGACTGGGAACGAGGCGCCACATTCCTGATCATTTTTCTCTCGGGACTGCTGCTGACGCTTGCCTTGCCAGGCAGAACGCCGTTCTGGATGCTGATTGTGTCGTCGGTGTGGCTAAGCGTGGTCGTCGGATTTAATCTGCTGCTGTGGCGCTATGCGCATATTGCATTGCCTTTGGCCATGGCGCTGTTGATGGTGTTTAGCCTGACGGCCTTCAATGTGATTGCCGGTTATCTGAAAACAAACCGGCAAAAACGCGCAATACAGGATCTGTTTGGCGAGTACGTGCCACCCGCCTATGTCGAACGTATGGTAATGCACCCGGATCTGGTATCCCTGGAAAGCGAACAGCGCGAAATGACCGTATTGTTTGCCGACATACAAGGCTTCACCGCAATTTCAGAATTGCTATCGGCGGCAGAGCTTAAGCATTTGCTGAATATCTACTTATCTGCCGTCACCCAGGTGATCTTTGACAATCATGGCACGATAGACAAGTATGTCGGCGATATGGTGATGGCGTTTTGGAATGCACCGCTGGATGATCCATATCATGCCCAGCATGCGGTCAGTGCTGCTTTGGCGATGCAACAGCGCATGGTAGCCTTACGCGATGCGTTTCAACAACAGGGGCTGCCGCTCTTTGAAATCGGGCTAGGCCTTAGCACTGGGTCAATGAGCGTAGGTGATATGGGTTCGAGCTACCGGCGTGCGTACACGGTGCTGGGGGATGCCGTGAATCTGGGGTCTCGCATCGAAAGCTTGACCCGCTACTATGGCTTGCCCGTGCTGGTCCCTGAGGCGACATGCCGCCAGGCAGATGGCTTTCTGTATCGCCCGGTTGATCGCATTCGTGTCAAGGGAAAGGCCGAGCCCGTGGAAATATTTCAGCCAATCTGCCTACTGCATGAAGCCGACAGTGTTTTAAAAGCGCAGGTAGCAAGCTTTACCCGCGCAATCGACCATTATCGCGCGCGCCGGTGGCCAGCCGCGCAGGCATTGCTGGCGTCATTGCTGGTCGAGGATCCCGCGCGCAATACCCTGTACTCAATCTATTTATCCAGGATGGTCGGCACTGACCTGGATTCGCTGCCGACGCAATGGCAGGCGATTTACGATCACGAGAGCAAGTCATGACTGCATATTGGGCGATTTTCTTTGAACACCTGGTTCAGGCCTGGCTGCCCTATTATTTCCTGGCGATGACCTGCGTGCTGGTGTTAGGTGTGATCCTCAGCCGGGTCACCCGCCGAGCCTTGGTGTTTGCACTGCAAATGCTGTTGTCCTTCACCGTGTTGGTGCTAGCTGGTGCGGCAACTGCCACCGTTGGCTCGGTGGGTCTGGCCAACGGTTTCTCGCAATTAGCCATTCTGGTGTTGGGCATGACATTGATTCGTCAGGTTGGCCTAACGCTGTTTCGACTATTGGTGCCCAGGCTTGGCATGCGTCCTCCTCGTATCCTGGAGGAGCTCCTGATACTCTTGGCCTACGTCATCTGGTTGCTGTTGCGCTTGTCTGCCGGCGGCTTGGATCTGGGTAGCCTGGTGGCCAGCACGGCGGTGCTGACGGCGGTTCTGGCGTTTGCCATGCAAGATACCCTGGGGAATATTCTATCCGGGCTAGCCTTACAGTTGGATCATTCCGTTCATATTGGGGACTGGATCCAGCTCGATACCATAGGTGGACGCGTCATTGAAGTGCAATGGCGGCATACCGCTGTGCGTACTTTGTTCGGGGAACTGGTGCTGATCCCCAATAGCCAGCTCATGAAGTCCAGGATCATGCTCACCGGCGGGCCTTCGACGCCCATGCGTCTGCGTATCGTCAAATTTTACTGTGACTTTGACATGCCTTCGGGTCGTGTCATCGACGAGGTCCAGCGGGCACTTGGGCAGACGGATCTGCCAGGCATTGCCAGCAGCCCCGCCCCGACCTGTGTCATTACTGATTTTGTCGATGGGGTTTTGCAATACGCCGTGCGGTATTCACTGACCGATCCCGAGTCCCCCGGCACCTGCGACGCCTTGATTCGCCAGCATCTGCATGCTTTGTTTCGCCGCCAGGGTTGGCGCATGGCTGCCCCCAATCGGGATATTCGGCTGGAAGCGGGGGCGGCCACTGCGGCGGGCGACCCGTACCAGCAAAATAGCGATAGGCGCAAGGCGGTGCTTGATGGCCTGCCCTTATTTAGCGTACTGACCCAGGACGAACGTGAGCAATTGGCGGAACAATTGCAGCCAAAGCCTTATGCCCCAGGCTCTACCATTACCCGGCAAGGTGAGATCGGGGATTGTTTATTCATCCTGGTATACGGGCAGGTGGACGTCTGGCTAGAGGACAAAGGCATACGCCACCCTTTGGCAGTGCTTGAGCCCGTGCAGGTCATGGGTGAAATGAGCGTTCTGACGGGCGAACCACGCAGCGCGACGCTTAGTGCGCGAAGCGATGTGGAATGCTATGCCTTAAGCAAGGAGGCGTTTCAGGTCATGTTGCAAAATCGTCCAGAGCTTGCTGATTCCTTTGCCCAATTACTCGCCGAACGTAGCGAGCAACGCAGCACATTACAGGAACAAATGCAGCACACCCAAAGCACACACAGGCAGGACGCGATATTGACACGCATCCGCAGCCTTTTTCGCCTATAAGCCCCCATTGATAGCGTGACACCCTGCGTTACGGCGCACCCGTGCAGGTCGTGTGATCCCACCAGTCGCTGATATGCTTGCCGAAACAATAGCTTTGCGGGCTAGGAATCAGCTCCATCGCGATGGCCATTTTGCAGATGGTACATTTTGTGGCCAGTCTTATTGATGAGCGCTATCAATACAAGGATGCGCCCACGTAGCCCAAGATGAAACCTCTGGCACTGCCGCGCACTACTCGCTTCCGTTTTCATTAATCAGAGGAGGCGGCGGCGAGGCCATCCCGATGGGGATGCCACAACACATCGAGCCTACCAATAGGCCATACCCCAGGCGTCTTCGATGGACTGCAGGCCGTGATCTACGACTTTACTGTATCACGCGCGAGCGCTCACGCCCGGGAGTTCTTCGGCGACCACCCGAGTTCGACAGTTCAAGTTCCAAACATTTGATTTATTTGGATTTATTTTTTAAACGTTCCACTACAGGTTCACATACGTCGCATTTGATGAGGGTCGCGTGACCTTGAGGCTCGCCAGCACGGCAGCCTGTTCGTCACCAATCACTGAGATCCCCGCCACGGGGGTTCGTCGCCCGGCAAGCGTGACACGGTGCGTCTGGATACGCTGCAGCACGGACAGAGCCCGCTCGGGCGAGTGCACCTCA
>JAHTBO010000041.1 GCA_019166125.1 Alcaligenaceae bacterium CGII-47 | reverse complement strand
AAATGGTCCCAGTACGCCTGTGCGAACGGGCTCACGACACTTGTGCGTAACCGACTTGCGGCCAGCGGTGTTAAGGCATCAAAACATTCATGAGGTTCTCCTAAAGTGGGGTTACCACATTAGGAGATGCGAGTTTTTATGCGAAGTCCAGCCGAGAATCACTCACTTCAAACAGCCGCGATTCCTGTATATCGGTCTAGGCCACAAGCCCGGGTTCGCATAATCGCCGAGTTCGCCTTATTTCTTCCGATTGCAAGTTCGTGTTCATTCTGCCCATATCGGGCAAGAAGTTGAAGTCTATTATCGTTGGCATCCGTTCTATGGCCGCCGAGTCAAGATTCGCGACGTCGAACAACGCAGCGGCGGCTGTGTTGTGCATATTGAAGCCGATCCTGGCGTAGTCATGATGATAGCGGCGTGGATGCTCGATCACGCCGTGTGTTCTGCCATGGCGCTTAGCGAGCCAAGAGCCAGCGTGGCGGCGTTATGCAATCTGCGTG
>JAHTBO010000005.1 GCA_019166125.1 Alcaligenaceae bacterium CGII-47 | reverse complement strand
AGAGCCCATCGACGACGCACATGTACGTCGAGGCAGACCTCGCCATGAAGGAACGAGCTCTTGCACGCTTGAAGCAACCCGAGATCAAGCAAACACGGTATCGGCCACCAAAGGGGCTGCTGGACTTCCTGCAATCGCTGTAATTATGTGAAGTACTTCGGCTGCGCGTCGTTCCTGCAGCCGAGGGCAAGTAGATGTGTGACAGACAAAGAGTTCGCATAAACACCGAGTTCGCCTTATTCCTTCCAATCACAAAGGGACGGATGGCGTTCTCACACGGGTTATGCCGCGTACCGGATTATGCCGACTTGAAGCCGCCAGCCCGCACTCCTGCAGTATGTATCAGGATCGGCTGGCGGCATAATCAGAGGCTCTCCAAGAAGGTGAGCAACGGATCCGAGGGCTTGTATCGGGCTGGTATGGCACCACTCGGGTTGGTATGGGCGAGCGCCCGTTCTTTGAGTCCCATGTCAGCATGGAGGTAGATTTGGGTTGTTTCAGTGGACTCGTGTCCAAGCCAGAGGGCAATCACACTCAGGTCCACGCCGTGCATGAGTAAATTCATGGCAGCAGCATGCCGAAGGGTATGGGGCGTGACAGTCTTCTCCTTTAATGTCGGACAGACGATACTGGCGGTTGCGACGTGCTTCGAAACAAGTTTCTGCAAGGCATCGGCGCTCATCAAACTACCTCGTGAACTGGGGAACAGCGGATCATCAGGTTGTCCCGAATGACGACGTAGCCAGTCGTTGAGGATCGCCACGACATCAGGTCGTAGTGGCGTACAACGCATCTTTCTGCCTTTGCCGAAGCAGCGTACGTGCGCACCGGTACCGAGCACCACATCATGACGACGAAGGGCTCTCAGTTCGCTGCTACGCAGACCCGTTTGAATCGCAACCAGCAGTAAGGTCCGATCCCGATTGCCAATCCACGTGCGAGTATCGGGTGACGCAATTAAGGCCGATGCTTCTTCCTCCGTCAAGAACTCAACCGACCCATGCTCACAGCGTTTGGCCGGAATAGCCAGAATGCGTTGGCACTGCAATCCCAGGGCAGGTTCCTGAACGGCGACGAACTGAAAGAAGGCATGCACGCCGGCTAGTCGCGTGTTACGTGTACGAATCGAGTTTCCTCGCTCGCGCTCGAGATACCGGAGAAACCTCTCGATCAGAAGCATGTCGAGGTCTTCGAGCATCAGTTTCGCGGGCGTTCGCCCGGTTTCTTTCGTGGCAAAGGCCAGTAGCAACCGGAAGGTGTCACGATAGCTGGCCACCGTGTGCGGACTGACACCCTGTTGTTCAAGCAGCCGCTGGGTGAAAAATCGCTGAACCAACGCGGGTAAATGCGAGGTGTTCATGAGCGGCCTCCGACACTACTGCGGTTGTTCAGGTATCGTGCGGCCAGCTCAAGCAATTCAGGAACCGCTTGCACGTACCAGTAGGTCAGACTGACATCGACATGGCCCAGGTAGGTGGCCAGTTTGGGCAGTTCTTGCGCCACATCTCTCCCTTCGCGGTACCACTGAAGCATTCTGCTGGTTGCAAACGTATGTCGGAAGTCCTGCAAACGAGGGCCACATCCTGAACGTCCATCGGGCCAAGTTGGTCGTAACCCGATCGCTCGAGACAGTCTTACAAACATGGATCGGGCAGAGCAAGGTTCGAGTCGCCTGCCGCGTTCGCTCACAAGAAACGCTTCGGTTGCACGCCGTGAACAAATCCTGTCACGTTCCCGTGCATAGCGCTCAAGCGCAGCGCGGGTTGACTCGTGAACTGGAACGAAGCGTGACTTTCCGAACTTGGAGTCCCGCCTGGAAGGCCATTTTTTCTGCCGCCATGCGATGCGGCTGCTAATCCCGCCCATGTCATGACCGAAGGGTTCCCTGATGGCTGTGCAACAGCAAGCGCCCGCAACCATCAGGAAATCCTTTGGGATGACAGTATTCAGTGCCGGTACCCGCCGGTGAACCAACGGGTTCCCTTTGTGCGCGGATGTGTGCCAGAAAATGCCGATTCCAGCCACGATACGAATCGGGTGCGAATGTTTACTGCCAGCGGCCCAACCGACAGCCCAGGCAGATCACAGACCACGGGTGGCAATCCATCCTCACAGCCCTGCGCCGCAGGGTTTTTTTTCGACCAGCAGGATAGAAACTAAAAACCCCTATGCGAGATAGGGGTTTGGTGGTGTTCCATATTTCATGGGCTGCCGTCAAGAGACAGAAGACTCTGGTTTATAACCAGACAAAAAATTTCAGTTGGATCACTGGCTGATCCTTGCCACTGTATTACTCACAGCACATGTATACGCGGATTATCGACTAGAGGATTTCATCCTCTTCGTCATCGCACACCGTAGTCTGTCGAACTTTCTGAACTTTCTTACGGCTCACTCGGTTCAACACCGCAGTTGTTTCCCGCAATGCCTCAGCTCGTGCAAATGCCCGTTCTGCAGCGTCTCGTGTTACTTCCTGAATGATGTCATCAAGACCGTGTTCGTACTGGCCGATCCTGTAATTACGTGCAGCGCCACCAGCGATCACTCTGCCATCAGGAAGTTCTGCCGGCGTACAAAAGGAATCTTTATACTTTTTTGTCATATATACCCTTAAAAACAATAGGTTGCGGCGGAATTGCAGCAGCCTGCAGCTACCTTAGATGGGGTTTATAGATAAAGCAATAATCGACAACGAACCCACGACATTCGCTGAAAAAACCCGGACACGCCCCCGTCCACCTTGTTGCGCGACACGCGGCTTACCTGGCCCAACACTACGGCTGTGCATGGCTGACGTTTTTAGCCCCTTGCCAGCAGTCAGGGTCTTCATGACTGCAACGCGGTTCCGTCCGCGTGACCCGGCCAGTCCGTCAGCATCGAATCCCGGACACACGCCTTTCCCCAGGCGTCGATGCCTGCCTGTCTTAGTCGCGCCGTGCCATCCACACGGCCATCAACAAGGAGCTTCCTCATGAGTCTCGTCATGCCCCAAGACCTGATGTACCAGGTTATCAGTGAACAGCAGCATTACAAAATATCGCCCCATGCTTTCTTCCAGGCATGGAAGAAAGGCGTCGTCATTGCGGGCCCCAGATGGTTTGGCGACGGCACCCAGGAAAACCTGGAAGTCGCCACCAGCAAGTGGGATTTATGCCCGCGCATGCAGCTCATCCGGCAATCGCTGGGCGTGCTCAGCAGCGGCGAAAAGCTGTTTCTGTCTGCCATGGCCAGCTTCTACAACGCCGACAACGCCAGCAGCCTGCTCAAGCGCAGCGGGTTCCGTGGCCTTGCCGATCTTGACACACTGGATCTGCAACGCCGTCAGGTGATTTCCAAGCTGACGCTGTACTACCACGGCTGGTAAACGGTTTCACCCGCAGCCAGGGTCTTCATGGCTGCAGCGCGGTTCCGTCCGCGTCCGACCCGACCAGTTCGCTTGCGCATCCGATTTGCGAACGCTCACCAGCCCTCTGGTGAAGGATGCACCTGATCCATTCTGGATCACTTTTCATCGACCCACGCGGGGGTTCACACACCTTCCGTGGGAATGGTGTGTCTCCGCTGTATCTACTGGAGATTCACCATGTCTGTCACCAAAGAAAAATCCTTCTTCGATCTTCACATCAACGGCCTGGGTTACCTGAGCCGCATCCGGGAAGTAAAACCCCGCAAGGGCGACACCTTTCTGGCTTGCGACATCGCCGCTCTGAACGGGCCAAGCGATGATGTTTCTTACGTGCGCTTCGATACCCGCGTTTCCGGTACTGAAGCCCAGCATCTGGTGCGCCGCTGCATGGCTGCCGTCGAAGCCGAGAAGAAAGTCATGATCGGCTTTCGTCTGGGCGATCTGTGGGCTGATATTTTCACCTACAGCAAAGGCAAACGAGCCGGTGAACAAGGCGTCAGCCTGAAAGCCCGCTTGTTGTTCATCACCTGGATCAAGGTCGATGGTCAGCAGGTTTACAAGGCCGACCCACGGCCCGTAGATCAAACTGCCGCCGACACCGGCAATACCGCCGCAGGCCCGCTTTCGCAAGACTCGGCCCTGGAATCCCAAGCCCCCCAAGCTGACGACACTGAAGCAGCCACCGACAGGGAACCGGCATCTGACGATTCTGACTCAGCCGCCGAAACCTCAGCCCATGTCACTTCTCCCACGGAAACCGTGGACGATTCCTTCTGACCGGGGGCATCGACCATGATTACCATCCCCGGCCATCTGGCCATCAAAACCATTCACGGCAGAAACGGCGCTTTCAATGTAGGGCGCCTGGCAACTGCCATCGGTGAGTTCGTCGTCAAAAACGCTGAACTCGATCAATACGACGAAGGCCGCTACGAAGGCGATTTCGTCATCACGGAAATCCGTCCTTCCACGTACTCCACCAATGGCCGCATGGTCATTGAAATCCGCGCCCACCTGGGCGGCATGACCTTATCCGCGATTGACGCCCTGAGCGGTGATGACGCCCGCCGTCTAAGCCCCCAGGAAGTTGACCCAGCGGATGAGGAATCACAGGCTGTGGTTCCCACCACACCGGCACCCAAAGCATCAGCCAAGCCCAAGCCATCTCGGCCCAAGGCTGACCCGCTGGTGGACACCACGCCTTTCGGGGTGGAAACACCCGCAACGGCTGCCGCAAAAGCCGATGCCATCGAAGCAGACGCTGCCTTGTTCGGCACACTCTGGCCGCTGGGCGATGTCGTTCGACTCGATGCCACGGTGGATAGGCTCACACTGCGTCAGCAGCGTGACCGTCTGAATGCGCTTGGCTATACCTTCCAGCCGCTTTCTCAAGAGTGGCAAATACCCGTCACGGTCTGACCGTTCGGGCTTCTTTCTTCACTTCCTCTACACGGGGCAACCTTCGCCCCTGTGGGCGGGGTTGCGCCGTTTTCTTCTGGAGCCGCCATGTCCACGCTGCCTTCAACCTCCACGCTATACCGCATAGATGAATGCGCCGATCTCATGACCGATGCCTGCATCAGTGATGAACACGGTGAACTGGTGTTCCTGTCCGTCTGGGCGCGGGACACTGCCATTCAACAATTTCTGGCCCGGCTGACGCTGGGTACGTCGGAAGACGGCCTGCAGCAATTCCATCTGGTCACTGACCAGGGAAGCGCCGTTCCCGTCTTCGTCGGCAATACCGACCGCCTGGAAAAGCGCCTGACCCGCGCTTACCGGCGCACTTTGTTCGGTTCGCTCACCAATCTGTGGCTTTTCGACAAGCGCTGCGCCAAGCCCGACCAGGCCAACGCCAGCGCACTGGCCGTACTTCCCATCAATGCCGCAGACGACACCCAGCGGCTATGGGCCTTGGTGCAGCAAACCTGCCCCTTGCCTTTGCTCGATCACTGGCGCGACACGGTGCTGACCCTGCTGCGTGATACCCGCATGCTGACTCGCCTGAGCTTTGCCGTCGGCCCCTTGCAGGGCTATCGGCTGGCAATGGATGTCAGCAAGCTGACCACGGCGCTGGGCGCACTGATTCAGGACAACACCCTGAATGTCGAACCGTTTGAGCGGATGCCCCAGGAAGCCCTGCAACGGGTGGCCTGAACCTTTCAAGGAGACTTCACATGGCGCTCATGTTCCCCCGGCTTGCCCGGAACTTCATCAAGAACGGCTATTTTCCCACCGATGAACCCACGCTGGAACGGGTGCTGTCGGCGCTGGCTCCTTCGCAGGGCCAGATGCACATCATCGACCCGTGCGCAGGTGAAGGCGTCGCCATTGCGGAAGCCGCGCATGCGCTGGGCCGCCGTCAAAGCCAAGTCTATGCGGTCGAATACGACCTCGAACGCGCCCGACACGCCAAGCGTCTGGTGAACCAGTGCATCCAGGGCGACCTGATGGACACCCTTATCAGCCGCCAGAGTTTCGGGCTGCTGTGGCTGAACCCGCCTTATGGCGATCTAAGCAAGGATGCCAACGGCAATATCGGCTACCAAGGCCAGGGCCGCCCCCGGCTGGAAAAGCTGTTCTATCAGAAAACCCTGCCGCTGCTGCAGTACGGCGGCGTTCTGGTTTTCATCATTCCGCACTACGTGCTGGATGATGAACTGGTTGGCTGGCTGACCCGGCATTACAGCGGGCTGCGCGTTTTTCAGGCGGTCGATGAGCAATTCAAGCAGGTTGTCATTCTGGGTACCCGAACGCGGCAACGCGATCAGGCTCCCGATGCCAACAAGTCCATCCGGGCGCTGCTGCTGCAGATCGGCCAGGGTCTGACACCGGCTGATGCCTTGCCGCAGGAATGGCCGTTTCTTCCTTACACCGTGCCTTCCTCTGTGAACGGCCCCGAGCAGTTCTTTCGCGTGTCGCTGGAACCGGAGCAATTCGCCGAGGAAGTCAGCCGCTTGCAAGGGCTGTGGCCGCAGTGGGATACCCACCTGGGTGCCGGGCAGCAGTCATTGCGGCCGCCGGCACGCGCTTTGTCGCATTGGCATCTGGCGCTGGCCTTGGCGGCGGGCGCAATTTCCGGCGTGGTGCGCTCACCAACCACCGGCAAGGTGCTGGTCGTCAAGGGCGATACCCACAAGGAAAAGACCAGTGCGGTCGAATACACCGAAAGGGATGACGGCAGCATTTCTGAAACCCGCATCCTCACCGACAAGTTCGTTCCCATTATCCGCGCCTGGGACATGACCCCTGGCTCTTACACCCAGGGCCAGGTACTGACCATACGCTGATTCATCTTCTTCAACGGTTCTTCGTTTCTTTCATCCCACCACGGGGCATGTCATCGCCCCGACAGGGACGGTGCATGCCTGCTTTTTCTGGAGCATCGCCATGTCCCTCGACCTTTCCACCCAAGCTGAAACCGACTCTCAGGCTGAACTGGCAATTGACGCCGACCCGCTTCAAATCAGCCTGAACGACTTTGTCACCGAGTTTGGTGATGAATTGCTGGATTCTCTCAACCGGGCCAACCCACCTGTTTATACGGGATGGCAGCGCGCCAACCGGCAGCTTCTGCTGGCCGGGCTGAAGCGCAAGCTGTTCCCGGCCCAGGCCGACGTGGTGCATGCCGTGTCGGAACTCCTGGTCAATCGTGGCGAACGCGCCGCCATCGTCAATGGCGAGATGGGCTGCGGTAAAACCACCGTGGGGATTGCCACCGCTGCTGTCCTGAACGCGGTAGGCTATCGCCGTACCCTGGTGCTGTCGCCTCCTCATCTGGTCTACAAATGGCGGCGCGAGATTCAGGAAACCATTGCTGGGGCCAAGGTCTGGGTGCTGAACGGCCCGGACACCCTGGTCAAGCTGCTGAAGCTGCGCGAACAGTTGGGCCTGCCGCAACAAGGGCAGGAATTCTATGTGCTGGGCCGTGTACGCATGCGTATGGGCTTTCACTGGAAACCCGCTTTTCATCGTTCCCGCAGCCTGCAGGGCGAACTGGCGTCATGCCCGCATTGCGGGAGCATCGTCACCGACGTAGATGGCGAGCCCATCAGCCCGGTAGCACTGGAAGCCGAGGAATCCCGACGCAAATGCCAGTGTTGCCATGCCACGCTCTGGACACTGATGCGCCCCAAAGGCTTATCGGCCAGCGACCAGTCCCAAGCCGTTCTGAAAGCCTTACGGCGTATTCCCACCATTGGCGAAGTCACAGCCAAGCGCTTGATGCAAAAGTTCGGCGAGTTTTTTCTGGCCAACATCCTGGGCGACAACATCCATGAGTTCATCAACCTGATGGACGGCAAGGGTGAACTGGTGTTTTCCGACCGACAGGCAAACCGCATGGAACGTGCCATGGCCAATATGGAGTTTGGCTTTGGTGAAGGCGGTTACCAGCCCTCGGAGTTCATCAAACGCTATCTGCCCCAGGGCGCATTCGACCTGCTCATCGCCGACGAGGCTCATGAGTACAAGAATGGCGGTTCGGCACAGGGCCAGGCCATGGGGGTATTGGCGGCAAAGGCGCGCAAAACGCTGTTGCTGACTGGCACCCTGATGGGCGGCTATGGCGATGACATTTTCCACCTGCTGTTCCGGGCCTTGCCCGGACGCATGATCGAAGACGGTTATCGTCCCAGCAAATCAGGCAGCATGACAGCGGCCGCCATGGCTTTCATGCGCGACCACGGCGTACTCAAGGACATCTATTCCGAGAGTACCGGCGTGGCGCACAAGACAGCCCGTGGCAGCAAGGTCACGGTACGCACAGTCAAGGCTCCCGGCTTTGGCCCCAAGGGTGTTTTGCGTTGCGTACTGCCGTTCACCGTCTTTCTGAAGCTCAAGGACATCGGCGGCAATGTCTTGCCGCCGTATGACGAGGAGTTCCGCGAAGTCGCCATGGACACGGCGCAAGCCGATGCCTACCGCGACCTGGCAGGACGCCTCACCGCAGAGCTGAAGCAGGCGCTGGCCAAGCGTGACACCACTTTGCTTGGCGTTGTTCTGAACGTGCTGCTGGCATGGCCCGACTGCTGCTTTCGAGCGGAAACCGTGCTGCATCCACGTACCCGCCACACCTTGGCATTCACCCCGGCTCAGTTCAACGAGTTGCAGGTGATGCCCAAGGAACGGGAACTGATCGACATCTGCAAAGCGGAAAAAGCCCAGGGCCGCAAGGTGCTGGCCTACACCGTCTACACCGGCACACGCGACACCACATCGCGTTTGAAGGTGTTGCTGGAGCAGGAAGGTCTGAAGGTATCGGTGCTGCGCGCCAGCGTGGAAGCATCGCGCCGGGAAGACTGGATAGCCGAACAGCTTGATCGCGGCATTGACGTTTTGCTTACAAACCCTGAACTGGTGAAAACCGGCCTGGACTTGCTGGAATTCCCAACCATCGTCTTCGCCCAAACTGGCTTCAACGTCTACACCTTGCAGCAGGCCGCAAGGCGTTCATGGAGAATCGGACAGAAGCAGCCGGTCAAAGTGATCTACCTGGGCTACGCCGCCACGTCGCAGATGACGTGCTTGTCGCTCATGGCCAAGAAAATCGCCGTATCGCAGTCAACCTCAGGCGACGTACCCGAATCCGGGCTGGATGTCCTGAACCAAGACGGCGATTCGGTAGAAGTGGCCCTGGCAAGGCAGTTGGTGAAGTAAACTCTGTTGTTCCTCGCAGCCCCTTTGGGGGCTGCATTTTTCTCACAATCCGGGCATGGAAGCGCACGGATTCTGCACTGACAACACGCACGACCGCTGCGATGGTACGGGAATGTCACTCACTCTGAAGACCATTCCATGCCACCGTACCTGTCATTACGCCGCAGCGGGTCAGTCTGCATCTTGATTCTGAGCCTGCAAGCCCTGGCTGGCCCAGCAGTCGCCACTACGCCGCCATCCTTCACGCATACAGCAGAACGCCACACCCCGCACACCAGTCCTCATCAAGCCTGGAATCTCACCACTGAAGAATGGCAGCGCTTTGAGCAGTTGATGGACGGCCCGCTGGGCATTTACTCCCCGAATATTGACCCGCTCACCGCCCTGGGCATTGAAGCCCGTAGCGATGAGGAAAGACTCCGTTATGCCCGCCTGCAAGTGCAGGCCGAAGCGCAGCGGGTAGAAAAGCTGCTGGCTTACCAACGGGCCTATGACGCCGCCTGGCAGCAGCAGTTTCCCGGCTTGCCGGTGCTGTTGGATGAAACCCAGGCCAGCGATATGCTATCTGCCACGCTGCGCGGCCTGAACCCGGCACCGGCCAGCGGAACCAACCGCCTGTTGCTCAGTCAGCCAGCCTCATCGCGCCTTGCCGTCTTCATCGAAGACGACTGCCCAGCTTGCGAAACCGCCATTCAAACGCTGCAGGCTGAAGGCCAAGCCTTCGATCTTTACATGGTGGGTAGCGAAGCCGAAGACAGCCGTATCCGTGCCTGGGCCAGACAATCGGGCATTCAACCCGACAAGGTACGTGCCGGGCATATCACCCTGAACCATGACAGTGGCCGCTGGCAGACGCTGGGGCTATCCGGCAGCTTGCCCGCCATCGTGCGCGAGGTGAATGGCTCATGGCAACGTCAATGACCCCGCAGCCGCGAACGCGGACAAACAGAAAACCCAAACCCGCCCGCCGCACACGCCACTCAGCCCGCATCACTCACACCATCGGCCTGGGCATCGCGCTGGTACTCACCTCAACAACCCACGCCCACACCACGCCGCCCCCCGCCTACCAACTGGCCGCACAGCAGGCAGGCGTCCCCGTCACCATGCTGTACGCCATCGCCTTGCAGGAAAGCGGCATGAACCTTCAAGGCCGCCACGTTCCCTGGCCCTGGTCGCTGAACGTGGCCGGGCAGACCCAGCGTTTTCCCAACCGCGCCGCCGCCTGCACGGCCCTGAAGCGGGCGTTGCAGCAGTTCAAGCCGACACAGGTCGATGCCGGGCTGGCACAGGTCAACGTCGGTTATCAGCAGCATCGCTATCAGGAACCCTGCGAGCTGCTGAACCCTTACCGCAACCTGCGTATCGCCGCGCAGATCCTGCTTGAACAGCACCAGCCCGGCCAAGACTGGCTGACCACTGCTGGCCGCTACCATCGCCCGGCGGGCGGGGAACCCGCTGCGCGGTATCGGGCCGGGGTCAGCCAGCATCTGGAACGCCTGCAAACGGTCGCCCACACCACGCCCAGCAAGCCACCCATCAAGCCCATTGCCGCCAAAGCACCACCAAGCCCCAAACCGCCATCCGCATCTCCCAACACCCTGATCGTGGTCGAAGACCTGGGCGGCACTTCCGCGCTGCCGTACTACGAGGCGCTGAATCTCCAGCCCCGGCCCGACCACGCCAGCACCACGCCGCAGCAATGAGCCGCCCGCCATGTCCCAACAGCCGATTGAAGTCCTGCTGCGCCCAGCGGTGGAGCTATACACCGTGGCACTATGCGCCGCCACCGCTACGCTATGTCTGGCAGCACCCTGGACGCTGGCGCTGACACCCGCCGCCGGGTTGGCCTGTGGCCTGGCACTGATGCTGCTGGCCGCGCAAAGAATGCGCCAGGCCTGGCGGGTACTGCGTTACCGCCGCAATATCCGGCGCTTGCCGCACTACAGCATGACCAGTCGCCGCATACCCGTCAGCCGCCAGCACCTGTTCTTGGGCAAGGGCTTTCAGTGGGATCAGCGCCATACCCATCGGCTGATGCAAACCTACCGCCCCGAGTTTCGCGCCTATGTAGACCCCACACCGCTGTACCAGTGGGCCAGACGCCTGGAAGCCCGCCTGGAATTTGCGCCGCGCCCCGTGCAACCTTTGGCCCGGTTGACCCGCTGGGATTCCCCCCTGAACCCAGCCCGGCCGCTGCCACCCGTAGGTGGGCTGCCGCGCCTGCACGGCATCGAACCCGACGAAACCGATGCCACGCTGCCCTTGGGCGAACGTGTCGGCCACACCCTGGTGCTGGGAACCACCCGCGTAGGCAAAACCCGCCTGGCCGAACTGCTGATTACCCAGGACATACGCCGCACCAATGCCCAGGGCGAACATGAAGTGGTGATCGTCTTTGACCCCAAGGGTGACGCCGACCTGCTCAAGCGTATGGCAGTAGAAGCCCGCCGTGCCGGGCGGGAAAACGCCTTCTATGTCTTCCACCTGGGCTGGCCCGATATTTCAGCCCGCTATAACGCCGTGGGCCGCTTTGGGCGCATTTCCGAAGTGGCGACCCGCGTGGCCGGGCAGCTATCGGGCGAAGGCAATAGCGCTGCCTTCAGGGAATTTGCCTGGCGCTTTGTGAACATCATCGCCCGCGCCCTGGTGGAACTCGGCCAACGGCCCGATTACCAGTTGATTCTGCGCCATGTCGTCAATATCGACGCGCTATTCATGGAATACGCCGCCCATTTCCTGGCCCGCACCCAGCCCAAAGCCTGGGACATCATCGTGCAACTGGAAGCCAAGCTGAACGACAAAACCATTCCCCGCCACATGACAGGCCGGGAAAAACGGGTGGTGGCGATTGAACAGTATCTATCGCAAGTGCGTGTGTATGACCCGGTGCTGGACGGCCTGCGTAGCGCCGTGCGCTACGACCGCAGCTACTTTGACAAGATTGTCGCCAGCCTGCTGCCGCTGCTGGAAAAACTGACCACCGGCAAGATCGCCCAACTACTGGCACCCAGCTACAGCGAACTGAACGACCCGCGCCCCATCTTCGACTGGATGCAGATCGTGCGCCAACGCGCCGTGGTTTACGTAGGGCTGGATGCGCTTTCCGACACCGAAGTCGCCAGCGCCGTGGGCAATGCCATGTTCAGCGACCTGGTATCGGTCGCCGGGCATATTTACAAATTCGGCATCGACGACGGCCTGCCGCCTAGCGCCGACCCCGCCGCCAAAGTTCCCATCAACCTGCATGCCGACGAATTCAACGAACTGATGGGCGATGAGTTCATCCCCCTGGTGAACAAGGGCGGCGGTGCGGGCATACAGGTTACGGCCTACACACAAACCCTGTCCGACATCGAAGCCCGTATCGGCAACCGCGCCAAGGCGGGGCAAGTGGTGGGCAACTTCAACAACCTGTTCATGCTGCGCGTGCGCGAAACCGCCACGGCAGAACTGCTGACCCAGCAACTACCAAAGGTCGAGGTCTACGCCAGCAGCCAGATCAGCACCGCTGCCGACAGTTCCAGCCTGGACAGCGGCACCGATTTCAGTTCCACCACCCAGGAACGGGTCACCGCCACCAGTGTCCCCATGATAGAACCGGCGCATATTGTCAGCCTGCCCAAAGGCCAGTGCTTTGCCCTGGTGGAAGGCGGCAAGCTGTGGAAGATACGCATGCCGTTGCCGGAACCCGACCCGGATGAAGCCATGCCCGCCAACCTGCAGGCCATGGCAAAAGACATGCGCCTGAATCACACCACTGAACCTGACTGGTGGCAGGACACCAGCAGGCAGCCCGACACCCCATGAGCAACCAAACCACCACCCAGGCACCACCGCCACGCCGCCCTGGGCTGATAGCCCGTTTGCTGCTGTCGCCCCTGCACCTGTTCGGCCTGCTATGCGGCGCATTGCTACTGGCCCTGACCCTGCAGGGCGTAGGCATGATGCTGTTCTGGCCGGAACAGGGCTGGCGTCATGCCGACACCCTGGCCCAGCAGGAACTGGCCCGTATCCAAACTACATTCCCACGCAGCCTGCTGATCCCTGAACCGGCCCACACCGCCCAGCGCCTGGACGACAGCCTGCAATACTGGCTGCTCCAGCGCAGCGGTCTGCACACACGGCTGAACACGCAGCAGATCACGGCAGCAAAAGAGGCTCAAACACACAAAAAACTGGTCGATATACACAAAATCCCGGCCCATATACACACAGCATCGGCACGCTCATATACACAGCAAGGCTTCAAGCAGCACCTGAACCAAGCTCGCCACTGGCTCAGCAACGCCAGGCTGGCCGCTGCCCACACCGCCAGAACCTACGCCTTACGCCTGCTGGCGCTGGCCCTCTGCCTACCGCTGTTCCTGGCAACCGCCATGCTGGGCCTGGTAGACGGCCTGGTGCGCCGCGACCAGCGCCGCTTTGGGGCGGGGCAGGAATCCGGCTTTATCTACCACCGCGCCAAAGCCAGCCTGGGGCCGCTGCTTGTATGGCCCTGGCTGCTATGGCTGGCAGTGCCTGTCAGCCTGCCCACCCTTGCATTCATGCTGCCTGCCGCCGTTCTGCAGGGCATTGCCTTGAGCCTGACTGCCAGCCGTTTCAAGAAATCGCTGTAACGATTTCTCGAAGAAAATCCTGCCCGAGAAACCTAAAGAATCACCGCCCACTGCCGTAGATGCATGAGAAGGCCAGCAGCGTCGGCCAAACGTAACAAGCAAGAGATTTTTAGTAGCAAGCCCTAAACCTCCCATACACCTTGCCGTAAACCAGCATGTACAGGAAATACAGGGCCTGCCCAACACCCCGGTGAAGGGCCAGGATTCCACCCGGAAACGGGCTTTCCTGGTTAACCGGCAGTAGTACGCCGCTGCCATTTCCCTACAGGAGCATTTCAAAATGTCCGTAATTAACACGAATTATTTGGCTCTGGTTTCTCAGAACAACCTGGTCAAATCGCAGAACGCCCTGGGCACCGCCATCGAGCGCCTGTCCTCCGGTCTGCGTATCAACAGCGCCAAAGACGACGCTGCTGGTCAGGCTATCGCCAACCGCTTCACCGCCAACATCAAGGGTCTGACCCAGGCTGCTCGTAACGCCAACGACGGTATCTCCATCGCGCAGACTACCGAAGGCGCGCTGAACGAAATCAACAACAACCTGCAGCGTATTCGTGAACTGTCGGTGCAGGCCGCCAACGGTTCCAACTCGGGTTCCGACCTGGATTCGATCCAGGCTGAAATCCAACAGCGTCTGGATGAAATTGACCGTGTCTCGACACAGACT
The DNA here is from genome assembly GCA_019166125.1 of Alcaligenaceae bacterium CGII-47. Classification (GTDB taxonomy): domain Bacteria; phylum Pseudomonadota; class Gammaproteobacteria; order Burkholderiales; family Burkholderiaceae_B; genus Castellaniella. The sequence continues at coordinate 226,843 of JAHTBO010000005.1, read as the reverse complement.
CAGTTCAACGGCGTACATGTACTGGCTCAGAAAAACAACCTGACCGTGCAAGTCGGTGCACACGACGACCAGACAATTAGCGTTAACCTGCGTCAAATCAACGCTGACACGCTCAAACTGGGTACCTTCAACGTTAATGGTGCAACCACCAACGACTTGAGCGCTGTTAAGACCACTGGTGGCGGCGGCGAAGGCAACATCAAAGGTGTGGCCCTGTCAGCAGGTGCCAATACGGTAGACCCAACCAACCTGCCTGCGGGTTCAGGGATCGAGTCGGACGGTAAGGTTTACGCCACTACAACGGCTGGCGAATATGCCGTCAAAGCCGACGTCAATGGCACCGATACTTACTTCAAAGTCGAACAAAACCCCGTAACGAGTAAGTGGGTCTGGGACTCTTCTGATTCCGGCACAGTAGTTGCCGCAGCCAATATCAAGGGCGAAGCTACAGCCACACCTGAATTCACCAATTTTGACACAACCAATGCAGCTAATACCGATTGGATCAGCGCAACCGGTGGTGCCGGCGCCTGGTTTAATGTGACGGGCGGTGTAAGCGTAGATACGAGTGCCATTGACAAAAGCAACTTGGATGGCGCTGCCACCTTCGGTGATATCGTTCGTGACAACAACACTGGACAATATTACGTCACCATTGAGAACAGTGGTAATGCTCCCGAAAACGGCGTTTACGAAATCACTATTGGTAATGACGGTAAAGTAGCCGCAATTACGCTAAATGCTGCTAATGTTGATGCCACAACCCCTACTGCAGGCTCTTCTGACGTAATTGGTGCTAACCAATTTACCGCTGTTAACATCAACTACAGCGAAGGCTTGTTCAGCCGTAACGATACTGCTGGATTTGTCCCGGATGGTTCTAGCAACGGCGGCAGCCAGTTGTTTGCTGTTGAAGGGCATGATGGCAAATACTACAGCGTTGAAGCCACGTTTACCTATACTGCTGGCGACGCAACTGATATCAACAACTACACCGTCAAGTTCAATATTGACGCCTCGTCCGCCACGACACAGGTTAGTGTGAACAACGTTGGGGCCAAGATTGATGGCACCGTTGGCAACCAGTTGACCTTCACTGAAACAGGTGTTTTCAACCCTCAAACCGACTTGTTCAACCTCGACACCACGAACCTGCCTACAGCAGCTGCTGATGATGTCTATGCGTTAACAGATGGTAGCGGCGGCTATGCGGTAAAAGCCAGCAATGGTAATTACTATGCCGGTACGGCTGACTCCACGGGTGCCTTTTCTTGGGACTCCAGCACAGCCAAACTGGATACCGCAATCATCAGCAGTACCAAAGCGACCACCGGCGATATCACCGTAACCGGTAATATCACAGGCTTGGCAGCGGGCGAGCAATTGCTTAGCTACGAAGACTCCAGCGGCAACCTGGCCTATGTCGTACAAACCGGCACAGGTAACGACGCTGTGTACACCAAAGCCACTTTGGGTGATGCCGACGCCGCCACAGGTAACCGCGCACTCATCAAAGCAACTGGCGACGATGCCGTTCTGCACACGCGTAGTGTTGACCCGCTGAAGGCTTTGGACGCTGCACTGCAAGAAGTAGACAGCCTGCGTTCCGAGCTGGGTGCTGTACAAAACCGCTTCCAGTCCACGATCGCCAACCTGAGCAACACTGTTAACAACCTGTCCGCAGCCCGCTCGCGTATTGAAGACGCCGACTACGCCGTCGAAGTCTCCAACATGACCCGCGCGCAGATCCTGCAACAGGCCGGCACCTCGGTTCTGGCACAAGCCAACCAGGTTCCGCAGACTGTGCTGTCGCTGCTGCGTTAATTCGCAGACTCGTCAAAGCTTCCCGGTAGTCTTTACGGGAAGCAGGTCTGGCAAGACAAACCGCCCATCCTGACAACGGGGTGGGCGGTTTTCAGTATCTGGAGCATTCGTGGGGAATAACGATGAATGAAAACGACCACCGTCTTGTCATGGCCGAACTCGATGTACTGAAGCAGCAGGTTGCCAGCACTATTCAGAAATTTGAAGCCACCGGCTTCGCTGCCATTCTAAAAGATGACTATGTGGCCTTGCATGATCTGGAACAGCGAATCACTGAAATGCACCTTGCCCACGCTCGTGCAATCGAGACGTGATGGCTTGATTCCTCCCCTGGAATGTCTTTATTTAATCTTGCCTAGTCTGCCCAGGAAAAAGCTTTCTATTTCCTTTTTTGATCGTGTAGAAAGCCGTTACTCTATAGGTTCGGCGGTATTCGCCATTGATATTTTTTACGCCCGCAGGAGCCACAGTTGAACACTGAAAACACCGCCGCTCTGGACCTTGACGACGCCACCCAGCGGGCGAATCAGGAAATCACCGAAGCCTACGACAAGCGGGTCTACACCTCCAACGCCTTCCCGTTTTCGTCGCCGGGCCATCTGCGCGCTGCAGCCCATTTGTACGGCCTGGAATCCGTGCCGCTGGAAAACGCCCGCGTGCTGGAGTTGGGCTGCGCCGGGGGCGGCAACCTGCTGCCCTTTGCGCTGGCTTACCCGCAAGCTCATGTCGTGGGGGTAGACCTGTCTTCCGTGCAAGTCAACCAGGGCCAGGAAGTGGTGCAGGCGCTGGGGGTGCAGAACCTGCATCTGCATGCCATGAGCCTGACGGACATCACGCCAGAATTTGGGCAGTTCGATTACATCATTGCGCATGGCGTGTTCAGCTGGGTGCCGCCCGAAGTGCGCGAAGCCATGATGCGCATTCTGCGCGACAACCTGTCGCCCAACGGTATTGGCTATATCAGCTACAACACCTACCCCGGCTGGAAGGCGGGCGACATTGTGCGCGACGCCATGCTGCTGCACAGCCACGGCGCTGAAACCGACGACAAAAAGCTGGCCCGTGCCAAGGCCATGCTGAATCTGCTGTCGGAAGGCATTGCGTCCAGCAACCCGCTGGCACCTTCCTTGCGTGCAGCCGTCGCACAGCTGCGCAAGCAATCCGACTACTACATTGCTCACGAATACCTCGAAACTTTCAACAACCCCTGCTACCTGCTGGAATTTGTGAACCTGGCCGACCAGTACGCGCTGACCCAGGTGGGTGATGCTGAACCGCACGCAGAAATGTCGGCCACTTATGGCCAGAACGTGCAGTTAAACCACAGCCTGGTGGCCCTGGGCCAACCCCGCGAAATGCGGCAGCAGTATCTGGATTTTGCCGTAGGCCGCAACTTCCGCAAGAGCCTCGTTGTGCATCAGTCGCGGGCCGATGACGTATTGGTGGTACCTGATATGGAACGCCTGGCCGACCTGCGCTGGGCCGGTCAGTTCACGGAAGTCGAACCCGAAGCGAATGCCCCCAAGGGCCGGATTTCGTTCCGCAGCTATAAAAACCGCCCCTTGCACACCAGCGATGCAGCCGTTCTGGCCGTGGTTCGCGCCTTGACGGCAGTCTGGCCTGCCAGCCTGAGTTTTGACACCCTGTTGGAACGTGTGCGCCCGGAACTGCCCGGAGCGGAAGACGATGCCGCCGCCCGCAAGAAACTGCTGGACACCTTGCAGACCTTGTTCCGCCTGAACAGCCTGCGCTACACGCTGGAACCTGCGCCGTATGATGCTGCTGATACGGTCGTTAACGATGCACCCGCATTGATTCCGGGTTTCGCATATATCCGCGAACGCCGGGCCGACCTTGAGTTCGGCGTAGGCACGTTCAACCTGTGGCACGACTCAATCAATATCCGCCTGCACGAAGCCGAAGCCCTAGTGTTGAAAAACATCGACGGCCAGCGCAGCCGTAAGCAGCTGGCGACCATGCTGCGCGATGCCCTCAGCCGGGGTGATGTCGTGTCTACCGATGGGAAGTCGCTCAAGGGCCAGCGGAATCTGGATGCTACGGCGGATAAGATCGTTGGGAAGCTGCTGGATTTGTTGAAGCGGCAGGGGTTGTTGGTTTAGGGGAGTGCTGCGGCTGTAGAAGCTGTCGGAAACAGCCCCTTAGGACTTGAGTCATAAGCGGGCTGTTTCTTATTATCAAGGGCTGGTTTCGACCCAAAGCGGTCAGACCAGTAGTTTTCCCGAAAAGACACATCGAAATATAACGTCGTTCCTCAGCGGAAAAAGCATAGTGGCGTGGCTTTTGCGCCCTCTGCAAAAAGCATGACACTATACTTTTGTCCGTCTGGAGGACTTTGTTATGCATTTATATTTTCCCTGCACTTGCTATCACAGCTCTCACCCTTTTCAACCCTTCGTCAGGGTTTGCATAGACACCTTCCCGCCTAAGCACCTCGCCTGCCGAAGTCATTACCACCCACAAGCAGTTCTCCAGTGGATCATCGCTCGGTACTAATTCCGCAGCTTTCTCATTTGAGGCTTTCACGACAGCCGGAATAAAGTACTCATCTACGAGCTTCTTAGTAGTGTGGTACTCCATAAAGTAACCAAGAGAATATGTAAGCTTGCTCTGTCTCGGATGAGACTCATCATATATTACAGCAAACACAAGTTTATGTACCTTTCGGGCTTCATCCAAAGCGTCTTCTAAGCTACGGTGAGGAATGGATAGAAAAAATGAATCAACAACGCTTGCTTTTGCCGAACCTCCATCAGCAACTTTGAGACCTATAGAGTTCGGCTTTTCCGCTGCTGACTTACGCTGCTCGATTGGAACCTGACGCGAATGGCTACCCCCTTGCGAGCGCTTTTCTAGCTCTTCTCGCAGCTTCGAAACGGTCTCCGACTCTTCTCTCTTGGCCCTCTCTAGACGAGCTGCATCATCGCGAGCTGCCTCCAGACGCTCCCTCGCGATGTTAGCGATGGCCCCATAAACCAGTTTTGCAAAATAAAATCCAATTCCAGAAAAAACGAAGGCCGTAGTAATAAAGAAAACAGGATTCTTGGCAATTACATCCCAATATTGATTAAGTAATTCCGGTAGACTCAATGCCAACTCCAGTTTCGTATTGCATAACTGAAAATAGACGACAAGCCGCTGGAGACGATTGATCGCCTAAACAGATTGAATTTAGTCGAACTCATTGGCACAAAACCTTCTGCTGTCTTTTAGTCAAACCTAAATATCTCCGGGTGGAAGGACTGTGTCCGCTTCTGGCCGATTTCAGCCATTAACCGCACAAACTGTAACAGAAATAATATGGCTTGAGCTACCATCCTCGGTACAGACTCCAGCAGTCCCTCGCCCCTAATCCGGTCAAGCCAAATCCGCATTTCCCGCAGCCTTTCCCCCCATTCCTGACCACCATAGCGTCATGACCACTACGGCATGACGCTATGCGTTTCTTTCTCGCTTCCTTTCTTCTCTGGCTGTTGCAGCCATGAATGCCGCCCAACTGACCGCCTTCCAGGCCAATGGCGGCTTTACGCCGTCTGTGCTGGCTACCGCCTTGGTGGGGCTGGTGTTCGCTCTGGTGCTGCTATGGGGCGTGTGGGCAATTCGCACGGCTTATAGCGGCTGGGCAGAAAACCGCCTGTCATCGCGTCAGTTCATGGGCGTGCTGGTGCGCGTGGCCGTCATGTACGTGGTGCTGAGCTTTTTCCTTTTGTCCTGATCGCAGGTTTCACCCCAAGGAGACTGGCATGCTGCCTCAGCTTTCTATTCGTTCACTTCATACCATTCGTCCCGCCCGGCCTGTGCTGGCATTGAGCCTGATAGCGCTGCCCGGCATGGCTCTGGCTCAGGGTCTGCCCACCATGGAAAACCCTTCGCGTGGCACGGGCAGCGGCATTATTCAGACGATACAGAACTACGGCTATGACATGGTGATGCTGGTAGCGCTGCTGGTGGTCGCGGCCATGTTCATTGGGGTCTGCTACCACGCCTACGGTACTTATGCGGAAATCCATACTGGCCGCAAGACCTGGGGCCAGTTCGGGCTGACGGTCGCTGTGGGCGCAGTACTGCTGGTGATCGGCATCTGGCTGCTGACCCAGGCCACTGAGATTCTATAAGCGAGGCGGCTATGGCGCTTCCCTACGAATCACGTTCTGACGGCACCGTGGCCTTCCTTCCGCATCGGCTGAACCGCCAGCCGGTGGTGGTGCGGGGGCTGACGGCTGATGAGCTATGGATTTGCACTGGCTTGTCTGCCGCTGCTGGCTTGCTGGTGGGCATCCCTTTGGCACTGCTGCTATCTACCATCGCCCTGGTGCCAACCCTGGTTGTAGTGGGCATTGCGCTGGGGGTGTTTGTGGGCGGGGCCGTCATGCGCCGCCAGAAGCGCAACCGCCCGGAAACCTGGTTGTACAGGCAAGTTCAATGGTGGATCAGCCGCCAATTGCCCGCGCTGGCACCCTGGGTAGGCGGGCAAGCGCTGGTGATGCGTAGCGGTTGGTGGTCTGTTCGCCGGAGCCGCTCATGAGCCGCTTCAAAAATGAAATCACTCACCTGCAAGCGCATATCCGCACCTTACGGCTGGGCCTGGCCGGGTTACTGGTTCTGGCCTTATTGCTGGGCGTGGGCTGGTGGCAGTCGCCCCGCGACCTCACCATCCATGTGCCGCCCGACTTGCGTTCCGGCAGCGTGCGCAAGTGGTGGGAAGTCCCGCCGGAATCGGTCTACGCCTTCACCTTCTACATTTTTCAGCAGTTGAACCGCTGGCCGACCAATGGCGAACATGACTATGCCCGCAACCTGCATGCGTTGTCGGCCTACTTGACGCCTGCCTGCCGGGTGTCGCTGCGACAGGATTACGAGTACCGCCGCAGCACGGGCGAACTGCGTGAGCGGGTGCGCGGCCTGTATGAAATCCCCGGTCGCGGCTATGGCGACGACCCGGCTAGCCGGGTGCAGGCGCTGTCTGACCGCGACTGGATTGTGACGCTGGATGTGAGCGCCGATGAATACCACGGCTCGGAACAGGTTAAACGCGCTCTGGTGCGCTACCGCATCAAGGTGGCCCGCCAGGATCACGACCCGGAACGCAACCCCTTTGGCCTGGTGCTGGACTGCTACAGCCAGGCGCCGGAACGTATCACCGTGCCGGTGGATGAGAGTGCCGCCGCTGATCTGGGTGGCGGCCTGGGGGCTTTACAGGGAGCTGCACGATGAAGAGCTTTTATTGCATCAAGGCGCTATGGGCGGGTATTGCCATGCTGTGTTGTGTACCCGCCGTACACGCCGTGGAAATTCTGCATTGGAACCGGCTACCGCTGGCCGTGCCTTTGGTGGTGGGTCAGGAACGGGTGGTGTTTATTGACCGCAATGTGCGCGTGGGCGTACCGGCCAGGGTGCAAGATACGCTACGGGTGCAAAGCGCGGGCGGGGCCATTTATCTGAAAGCCAGCGAAGCCATTGCGCCCAGCCGTTTGCAATTGCAGGATGTAGAAACGGGTTCGTTGATTTTGCTGGACATCGCCGCTGAAGCGGCTGAAGCGGCTGAAGCGGATGCGCCGCCGCTGGAGCCGGTGCGGATTGTGGATGCTTCGCAAGCTGCGGCGGCTGGCCCAGCCGCTGTTGCGCCCGCGCCGCCCCGGCCACGGCATACGCCGGTTGCCGTGGTGCTGACGCGCCATGCGGCGCAAAGCCTGTATGCGCCGCTACGCACCGTGGATGCCATTCCAGGGCTGATGCCCATGACGCTGCCGCGCAAACTGCCTTTGAAAACCTTGTTGCCCAACTTGCCGCTGGCCTATCAGGCGCTGGGCGCATGGCGGCTGGACGGCACCTGGGTCACTGCCGTTCGCCTGCGCAATACCGGCAAAGACCGCCTGATGCTGGATGCCCGCGACCTGCAGGGGGATTTTGTGGCGGCGAGTTTTCAGCATGCAACGCTGGGGCCGACAGGCTTGGCGACGGACACCACCACCTTGTATCTAGTGACGCGCGGGCCGCTGTCGCGCTTTCTGTCGCCTGCCGTTAGCCGCTTTGATGCGCGGACAGCGCGGCCCGCCGCTGTACAGCCTGTTGTCGCGCCTGCGTTTACGCCTGCCATCACCTTTGAGGTCAACCATGAAAAGTAGCGGCCTGTTGAAGTGGTTGATGATTCCCGTAGCACTGCTGGTGCTGTGGGTGATGATACGGGTGTTTTCCGGGGGCGACGGCGGCGCGGCCACGGGCGACCGTACCCCGCGCCTGACGCCCGAGGAAATGCGGGCGCTGGGCATCGAGGGCGACAGCCCCCACGATACAGTTGCCACGCTCATCGGCCAGGTCAAGCAACTGCGCACCGAACTGCAAGGCGCGGTGGCCGACAACAAAGTCCATAAAACTGAAAACGAACGTCTGCGCCAGCGCGACAACCAGATCGAGCAGCGGATTCGTAACGCCGTGGACGGCGAACAGCGCAAGCTGAAGGCCGAACAGCAGCGGCTGGAACAGGAACGCCGGCAGTCTCAGGAACTGCTTCAGCAGGTGCAGCGCCAGATGGAAACCTTGTCGCAAGCGGCTGACGCCACCGAACTGCCAGTGGGCCTGGGGCTGCGCGATGACGAGATGCTGGCCGCTGAACGTGACACCCTGCAGTGGGTGGAACCAGGCGACGCGCCCAGCGCCGATGGGCGGCAGGCTGGCACGGCCATGGGTTTTCCTAATCGTTTCGGGCCAGCGCAGCAACCGTTGCAAACCGGAGAATTTGATGTTTCTGCCCCGGCCAGTTTCAGTACGGCCGCAGCCGCTACGCCGGTCTACACCTTACCGGCCAACGCCACCCTGATGGGTTCCATTTCCATGACGGCCCTGATCGGGCGGGTGCCTATCGACGGCACGGTCAACGACCCATACCCCTTCAAAGTGCTGATCGGCCCCGACAACCTGACAGCCAACGGCATCGACCTGCCCGGTGTGGCCGGTGCCGTGGTCAGCGGCACGGCGACCGGCGACTGGACGCTGTCTTGCGTGCGCGGGCAGATTCGCAGCCTGACCTTTGTGTTTCAGGACGGCACCATCCGCACCGTACCGGAAGACGGCCAGCGCCAACGACAGGGGCAGGCATCCGGGCAGGACGGCCTGGGCTGGATCAGCGACCCCTACGGCATTCCCTGCGTGGGCGGCGAACGGCGCAGCAACGCCCAGCAGTACCTGGGGACTCAGGCGCTGATTACCGCAGCCGGTGCAGGCGCGGCGGCGCTGATTCCATCCGAAGGCGGCAATGTGTCCTACATCAACAACCGGGATGGTTCGATGGGTTCCGTAGGGATTTCCGGCAACGAAGCCATGGGCCGGGTGCTGGCCGGTGGCGTTCAGGAAATGTCGCAGTGGGTAAACCGCCTGTACGGCCAGGCATTCGCAGCAGTGTATGTGCAGCCCGGCGCCCAAGTCGCCATTCATCTGGAACAGGCGGTTGCCATCGACTACGCGCCCGATGGGCGGCGGGTGAATCACGAAATCGGAGGACACGATGCAATGGAACTGGATTGAAGAACGTCGCTGGGCCAGAGCCTGCGTCGGGCTGGCCGTGCTGACCACGTTGGCAGGCTGCGCCACCAGCTCGGAAGACATGCTGACCCACGGCAGCCAGACCATGATGGACATCTGGCAGCAGGCCGATGGCGGCATGGGCGGTGCGGTGCCGGGCAGTGGTGCAACAACGGCCAGTGTCGCCAACCGGCAATTGCTGGATGCCCGCCTGACCTTGCGCCGCCCCCTGACGGAACACGAAGCCCAGGCCGCTGCCCTGGATGCCGCCAGCTACGCCCGCACCAGCCACAACGAGATCCTGCAGCAATTTCACCGCCTGCCCAACCCGGACATTGTGATGTACGTCTTTCCCCATCTGGCCGGGACGGAACAAGTGCCGGTGCCGGGTTACAGCACTGTCTTTCCTTTGCACTCCAAGGTGCAGTACGCCATGCCGGGTGAACGGCTGGAGGCGTACTGATGCGCGGCGCGGCTCCCGCCCAGCGGCCCGCCAGGCCCGCCACGCTGGCCGATGAACAGGCGCTGTATCAGGCCGCGCCATCCTTTGCGGACATGCTGCCTTGGGTGGAGTACCTGCCCGAATCCGGCTGCATACTGCTGGATGACGGGCGTTCGGTGGCGGCGTTCTTTGAACTGCTGCCGGTAGGCACGGAAGGCCGCGAAGCCGTCTGGTTGACCCAGACCCGCGATGCCCTGGAAAACGCCTTGCAGGACAGTTTCGACGAACTGGACGAACACCCCTGGGTGGTGCAGCTATACGCCCAGGACGACGCCAGCTTCGCGGATTATCTGGATACCTTGCAAGGCTATATCCAGCCCCGCGCCCGCGACACCGCTTTCAGCGCACACTACCTGAGTTTCTTCGCCCGCCATGTGCAGGCCATCGCCAAACCCGGCGGGCTGTTTCAGGACAACGCCGTCACTCGTTTGCCCTGGCGCGGCCAGACCCGGCGCGTTCGCATGGTGGTCTACCGGCGCGTTCCCGGCGGGCAGGCGGCACGGCGTGGCCAGTCGCCCGAACATACGCTGGCTATCACCTGCGAACGCCTGATCGGCGGGCTGACCAATGCCGGTGTGCAGGCGCTGCGCATGAACGAAGCGCAGATACACACCTGGCTGCTACGCTGGTTCAACCCGCAACCGAGCTTGCTGGGTGATGGCGCGGAAGACCGGGAACGGTTTTATCGGCTGGCTGGAGCGGTGGGTGGTGCTGTTGATTCAGTTGATCCCTCAGCCATGGAAGCGGAGTCTGATCTTGAGTTGAGCGATACGGTCGGCCTGCCAGATACGCTGCCATTGGCCGATGGCAGCGACTTCAGCCAGCGCCTGTTTTTCGGCCAGCCGCGTTCCGACACCGGCAACGGCTGCTGGTACTTTGACGGCCTGCCGCATCGGGTCATGAGCGTGGACAGGCTGCGCAGCCCGCCTGCCACCGGCCACCTGACCGGCGAAACGCGCAAGGGCGACGCCATCAATACCTTGTTCGACCAGATGCCGGAAGACACCATTCTGTGCCTGACCCTGGTTGCCACCCCGCAAGATGTATTGGAAGCCCACCTGAACCACCTGGCGCGTAAATCCGTGGGTGAAACCCTGGCATCCGAACAGACCCGCAAAGATGTACAGCAGGCGCGTTCCCTGATCGGCAGCGCCCACAAACTGTACCGGGGCAGCCTGGTGTTCTACCTGCGCGGGCGCGACATCGAGGACATCGACCACCGTGGCCTGCAACTGGCCAACGTCATGCTGAACGCCGGTTTGCAGCCCGTGCGCGAAGAAGACGAAGTCGCACCCCTGAACAGCTACCTGCGCCGGCTGCCATGCGTGTTCGACCCGGCCAAAGACAGCCGCCAGTGGTACACCCAACTGATGTTCGCCCAGCATGCCGCCAACCTGGCCCCGGTGTGGGGGCGCAGCCTGGGAACCGGCCACCCCGGCATCACCTTCTTCAACCGGGGCGGCGGCACCATCACCTTCGACCTCCTGAACCGGCTCGACCGGCAGATGAACGCCCACCTGTTTCTGTTCGGCCCGACAGGCTCCGGTAAATCGGCCACGCTGAACAACATCCTCAACCAAGTCACGGCCATCTACCGGCCCCGCCTGTTCATTGTGGAAGCAGGCAACAGCTTCGGGTTGTATGGAGAATTTGCCGAACGCCTGGGCCTGAGCGTGCATCGGGTGCGGCTTTCCCCTGGTTCCGGCGTCAGCCTGGCACCGTTTGCCGACGCCCGCCGCCTAGTGGAACAGCCTGGGCAAGTGCAGACCCTGGATGTGGATGCGCTGGATGAAGACCTGGAGGTAATGGCCGGTGTAGATGACAGCGCCGCAGACGAACAGCGCGACGTGCTGGGTGAACTGGAAATCACGGCCCGCCTGATGATTACCGGCGGCGAAGACCGCGAAGAAGCCCGCATGACCCGCGCCGACCGCAGTTTGATACGGCAGAGTATTTTGGATGCGGCGCAACGGTGCGCTGCCGACCAACGCACCGTCTTGACCCGCGATGTACGCGACGCCTTACGTGCGCGTGGCGCAGACACCAGCCTGCCCGAATCGCGCCGCACCCGCCTGCAGGAAATGGCCGAGGCCATGGAACTGTTCTGCCAAGGCGTAGACGGCGAAATGTTCGACCGGCCCGGCACCCCTTGGCCGGAAGCCGACATCACCATCGTTGACCTGGCGACCTTCGCCCGCGAAGGCTACAACGCCCAGCTATCCATCGCCTATATCTCGCTGATAAACACCGTCAACAACATCGCCGAGCGCGACCAATTCCTGGGCCGACCCATCATCAACGTCACCGATGAGGGTCATATCATCACCAAGAACCCGCTGCTGGCCCCGTACATCGTCAAGATCACCAAGATGTGGCGCAAGCTGGGCGCATGGTTCTGGCTGGCCACCCAAAACCTGGACGACCTGCCCAAAGCCGCCGAACCCATGCTCAACATGATCGAATGGTGGATCTGCCTGTCCATGCCGCCCGACGAAGTGGAAAAGATCGCCCGATTCCGCGAACTCTCGCCCGCGCAAAAAGCACTCATGCTGTCGGCCCGCAAAGAAGCCGGGAAATTCACCGAAGGCGTGGTGCTGTCTAAAACCATGGAAGTCCTGTTTCGCGCCGTCCCACCCAGCCTGTACCTGGCCTTGGCCATGACCGAACCCGAAGAAAAAGCCGAACGCTTCAGACTGATGCAGGCCCACGGCATCAGCGAACTGGACGCTGCGCTGAAAGTGGCTGAGGAGATTGATCGTAAGCGCGGGATAGAACCGATGACAATGGATGCCTTCTTGAAAGGTGCGGGGGCCGTGGAGGATGGCCCCGGTACACGGTAGACACCAGCCGCACCGGGAAATCTGGTGCAGCCTGTCGCCGCGCCCGGAGAATCGTGATTTTTGATGTCGTGCCGCCCATCAAGAACAGCATCGAACCGTCTAAAAATGCCTGCTGACGAAGTCAGCGACATGCCCAGGTAGCCACGGTCATCAAGGCTACGAGCGCGGTTCTACGCGCTGACCAACACCCGTTCGCCCCGCATCCATACCGCGAACACCTGCCGACGTTCACCAGAACACACCCCGGCAGACGGATGCACCGCTTTATCTCACCCGGAGGGTTTCACCCTTCGGGGGATTCCTCCGTCTTTTATTCTCTGGAGGAAACCCCATGGCAGCCACCGCCCAACCCCGCGCCCGCAAACGCGCCACCAAAATCGTCCCACCTTCCGCAGCGCACTACGCCGACGAAGACACCATCATTTCCCAGGCCATCCATATCCTGGAGGAACGCATGTACTCACGCGGCCCCCAGCTTTCCAGCCCAACAACCGTTCGCAACTACCTGCAAATGAAGCTCACCGACGAACCCAACGAAGTCTTCGCCGTCGTCTTCCTTGATGCTGCTTTTCAGGTCATCGCCTACGAACATATGTTCAACGGCACAGTCAATAGCACCGCCGTTTACCCCCGAGTTGTCGCAGCCAGATGTCTGGAGCTTCACGCCAGCGCCATCATCGTCGCCCACAATCACCCCTCGGGCCGCACCGACCCCAGCCAAGCCGACCAGGCACTCACCAAGTCCCTGGAAAAAGCCTTGCAACTGCTGGATATTCGTCTACTCGACCACTTCATCATTGGCAAAGGACAACCGTTCTCCTTTGCGGAGAATGGGTTGATGTGAGGTGGAATTTGTCGGAACCCGTGAAGCGTGAGCTTCGCGGGGGAGTGGTTTCGAGTCAAAGTTGTCCTTCACAGAAGATATCTAACGCACAAAATCAGCCTAATTCTGTGTACAACGCTTGATGGGCAGGTGATGCTCGGCGTGGGTATGTATCTGCCAGCGAAGAGTGCTTGCACTATAGATTTCGTTCTGCCTTAATTTGCCTGGATGTCAGTTATGATCCTAATTTCATTTTCGTTGAAACCAACGAGGTCACCACCGTCAATGAAATCTTCAAGGAACAGAAAAACCGTCTCAATGGGATCAGACCATCTTATCCTCATTTGATTGGCGAACCACTTGAATTCTTCATCACCAATAAAATCCTGAAACGCAGGGCCGTTAGAGAAAAGCCATTTAAAACAACGGATAGTCTGAGAAAAATCCTCTATGATGAAGTGAGATTTTTCGATCATAATCATAACTCTGTCGATACCATTAATTCGGGTTTCCTCGAACCAAATCTGCTTATGCTGTCCCGCCACGGTTCCTATTCCAAAAACACAGAACTCCTGCTTCTTTAACCAGTAGCGTTCAGACCTGAACTTATTTCCATAAATCCCCTCCACCTCACCAAATATGGCAACCGAATCACCAGTTAAACTGCTATCGACCACTAAGCACAGATCAGAAAAGGCGATGAGACTCTGCACATCACCCTTCAAATCTTTAAAAGGAAATATGTCGGTAAACCTATCGCTCAGTCGATAACTCAGGGCTGAATCCCTCCCCGATATATGGAAAGCGAAGGAGTCTAAGCTCATATTGAAGCAAACACCATACATGTCTTCTAGTCGTTCCAGAAGCTCTTCTATCAAATGCCCACCTAGCTTTTGATTGAAAAAACTAGCAAGAAAATATTGCACCCCCCAATTCATGAGGTACGACTCCATTGCTTCGAAAAAACCCTGTGGAAGATTGCCTCTTAGCAGGCTCATGCTCCACTGTGGAAAATTCTTAAAATTTCGCGGGGAGTGAATTAGGTTCTTATGCGAGTCAATGCACTTCAATGCGCTGTAGAAGTGCGTAGCCCAATAAGATTTGGCGTCAGGAATAAAAATAGGATCAACGGGTGTAAGAAAACTGCGTTTATTGCTTCGCATAAGAAATTGAATAGGGAGCTAGTTAATATGGCAGAGTCAGCGCTAATCAGAATGCTCGTTTTCAGCATAAGTCTCAGTCTCTCTGCGTTGCCTGAAAGCGATGAAGAACACAATCGTTTTTGGGGCATGGCTCTCTGAACCGCGTCCTAGTTTAGCTACGCGGAACGTTTAACCAAGATTGACTTGGAACTTCTAAGCTGCTGACTCCAGCAGTTCAGTGAGCAATCGTAACAAAATCCCACAACCCGATCTGCCGCGTTTCAGTTTGTTCCTCGCTTGCCATCTCCATTTCCTGTGGACTACCTGCTATGCCAACCTTGCAGGTAGTCCATCATGTCCTCTCGCTATCGCCCCCAGCGGTTTCCAGCCCTGATTCTGCTTTCCACCGCCACACCCGGTTTCGCGCTCACTACAGCCGAGATCGTGGCGTCCACCTTGTCGCCCGACTGCCTGGAATACCGTGTCGTCGGCATCTGCTACTGGCTGTATTGCTCGCGTTCCGGCTGCCGTATCCGCACCTCGGTGAAGGTTAGCCACTACGTGCCGGATGCCGTTGTATCCAGCTACGCCAATACCGGCGAGAACCCATGGCTGGAAGTGCGGGCCATGAGCCTGCCCAACCCCACGGCCCAGGGCGGCAATGACGGCACCACCAACCAGCCCCACGAAAACAATCTGCTCAAGTTCAAAAATGCTGACGCTATCGGCCACCCCGGAACGGCGGCGTTTCAACAACTGGCTGGGCAGTTCGGCTACTTCTGCCAAGGCGCTGGCACAGCCTTCACGCCGTATCTGTTGAGCACCCTGGACACCGTGGCGTGGCGCTATGGCACACCCGAATCTCTCTACCCCGAAGCCCTGACTCCCGGCATGAGAGAAGTCGGCTCCCGCGCATCCGGCGATCTCTGGGGCAGCGTCTACCCCCGCAGCGGTTTCCTGCATCAGACCGACGACTACAAAGCGGCGGCAGTCGTGGCGCAACGTGCGGGCGATGTCGTGACCCGTCGCGGCCAGCCACACGTTTATCAGGCGCTGGTCGCCAACAGCCGCAAGGGTTACTGGCCTGCCGGTGCGCTGATCGAAGGCGATGCCAGCACTGGCAAGTGGCAGTCCCTGGCACCCGTGGCATCCAACCAATGCACCGTGTTCCCGCACGGCGGCGCTTTACCGCAAGCACAGCAAGGCGATTACGCCTGGGCTTTGTGGCGACCCTATAGCTGCTGCCAACAGCGCGGCCAGACCTTTCTGGGCAGCACAGAATTCTGATGAGGAAGACACACACCATGCGACATCTTCGACAGTACGCACTGTGCCTGTGCGTGACGGCGGCAAGCTGGCCCGCACTGGCAGCCGCACAAACCCAACTCCTGGGCGGCGGCATGGAGTATTCCGGCAGCGTCATTGGCGACGACGTGCTTTACAGCATCGGCGGCGGCAATGCCGTATCCATGGGCAATGCATCGGGCATGCGCTCGCTGGGCGTGGGTATGGGCTGGAACAGCAACCTGATCTGCGGCGACATGAACCTGACCACCACTTTGCAGAATCAGTTGAACGGCGTGACCAATGGCTTTAAGTCCATCATGAGCAACGTCATCCAGAACGCCACCAGCGCGGTCGCGTCTTTGCCTGCGCTGATTATCCAGCGGGCCGACCCTGGGCTTTACAACCTGCTGACCAACGGTGTGCTTCAGGCACGGCTGGATTTTGACCGCTCCAAGCTGACTTGCCGGGCCATGGCCAACCGCATGGCCGACATGGCCGGTGGGCAATTGGGCTGGGATCAACTGGCCGAAGGCATGGCGCTCAAGACCGCCGTGGGCAGCCAGGACGCCGTGGCGGCGGTGGAACAGGCCGAATCCAGCAAAGGCAATGAAGGCGTCCCCTGGGTGGGCGGCGACAACGCGGGCGGTTCCGGCCAGCCGCCGGTCAAGGTTGTGAGCGACGTGACGCGGGCGGGCTACAACCTGGTCAACGGGCGCGATGTCAGCGACAACGCCGCTATTGCCCCATCGGACTGCGGCAGCCTGAGCTGCCAGACCTGGGCATCGCCCGATGAAGCCGCCGCCTGGGCGACACGGGTGCTGGGCGAACAGGAACAGCGCACCTGCGAACACTGCACCAAGACCCAGACGACGCCCGGCGTAGGGCTTTCCCCGCTGATTCAGGAAGAGTACGACGCCAAGCTGCAAATCCTGCAAGACTTGTTGCGAGGCACCGAACCGACCACCTTTGAGAACCTGCAGGCGGCAGGCAGCGCGTCCTTGCCGGTGACGCGGGGTGTGATCGAAGCCCTGCGCGATGAACCCGACCAGGATGTACTGGCCCGGCGTCTGGCGTCCGAAGTGGCGCTGGCCAGCGTACTGGAAAAAGCCTTGCTGTTGCAGCGCACCTTGCTGACAGGCAAGAAGGAACCCAACGTCGCGGCGAATCAACTGGCTCAGACAGCGGTGGATGCGGAAAGCGATGCGCTGTCCCGAGAGATCGACAACCTCAAGACAGAACTGGAACTGCGCCGCGAGCTGGCCGCCAATTCGCCTATGGCGATTATCGAACGACACCAGGCACGTTCGGCGGGTTCACGCGGGGTGTATCAAGGCGACCCGACACGAGATCGGCTGTGGCAGATACAGCAGAATGGTGATGCGGAAGGAGTTTCGCCATGAATGCGGGGCAACGGTTCCTGTCTTCTGGCTGGTGGAAGTGGTTATTGTTGGCTATCGCCAGGCTGGCCTTGCTGGTTGTGGTGTTGGCAGGCTTGCAGGCCGTCAGCCCGCGTCTGATCGAACAGGCGGCGCACTGGCAACCCTGGGTACAACGCCACGCTTTTGCGTTTCTGGTCTGGCGTCTGCTGCTGTACGGCGGCATTGCCTGGGGCGGGTGGCGGCTGCGCGAACGCCTGCTTCAAAACCCGGAGGTTTCTTCTGACACCCACAAGCGCCTGCGACGCACCCTATGGGCGGCGCTGCTGGCTCTGTTGTTTCTGGAAGGCAGCCTGCTGCTGGGGCAGGTTTCCTGGGGAGCGCAGCCATGAAGCTGTTTACTTCCGACTATCTGGAATACTACTTGACCCTGGTGGCCTGGGTGGTCAACAACGGCATCTGGCAGGTGCTGGTGACATCGGGCGTATTTGCCTTGCCGTTCGCGGCCATCATTCTGCAAGAATGGCTGCGGGCGCGCACCGAAGGGGCCGACGAAGGCAATAAGGGCGTGTTGTCGGCCCTGCGCATTGAAAACCGTGTTTGGGCAGCCATCGTAGTCATCATGTTTGCGGGCATTCCGTTCATCAACGTGGATCTGTCCACCATCCAGTTCGACCGCACCCGTTCCCAGCAATGCCAGGTGAACGTGCCGGAACCCGCCGACACCGGTTGGGGCCAGTCCTTCACCACGATCAACGACCAGAGCGCCAAGGTGCCGGTCTGGTGGTTCTTCATGCACGGGCTATCCAAGGCGGTGACCGGCGCGGCCGTCGCCGCCATTCCTTGCGGAACCGACCTGCGGCAGATGCGTATGGAGATCGACGCCACGCGCATGGACGACCCGCTGCTGGCTCAGGAAGTGGCCGACTTCACCCACGACTGCTACGGCCCGGCCCGGGCAAAGCTGTTTATGAACCGCCCGGCGCTGACAGGAGACCAGATGGCCGACGTGACCTGGATAGGTTCCCACACCTTTGTGGGCGTGCCGGGCTACTACAACAGCTACCGTTCCAGCTCCCCGCGTGATGACTGGCCCTATGACGACACCCGCGATGCCGGGCTGGCTCAAGTTCCCAGCGGCGGCGGCTACCCAACCTGCATCCAGTGGTGGACAGACAGCGGCCACGGCTTGCGCCAGCGCCTGTTGCAGCAAGTGAAGCCTGGTCTACTGGATCGCATGGCCGGGTGGGCGGGCTTTATGAGCCGCAGCGACTTGGAAGACAGCCTGATTCGCGCCATTGCCGCGCCGCGTCAGCAGAACATGAACCGGGGCCAGGTCTACACCGATTACGGCGGCCAGATTGGCGGCAGTGTTCCCAACACCGTGGCCGATGTCGCGGCGAACCTGGGGCAGTCGCTGGGTGCGATAGGCTTCTTCCCAGCCATGGACGTAGTGCGTCAGGCACTGCCCATGGTGCTGTCCTTCCTGAAGCTGGCTCTGACCATCAGCCTGCCGCTGGTGCTGCTGATCGGCACCTACGACCTGAAGGTGTTGATGACCCTTAGCTGCGTTCAGTTCGCGCTGTTCTTTGTGGATTTCTGGTTCCAACTGGCCCGTTGGCTGGACAGCACCATACTGGATGCCCTGTATGGCTGGCATGCCCCGCACAGCAATTTCAATCCGCTGATGGGGCTGAACAATTCCTTTGCCGACATGTTGCTGAACTTCGTCATGGCGACGATGTTTATTGTGTTGCCGGGGTTTTGGATTGCAGGGATGGGATGGGCGGGAGTGCGGGTGGGGAACGCCGTTCGCGGTCTGTCTGAAGGTACGGCTGATGCGAAGTCTGCGGGTCGAACAGGCGGCGGGACAATGACCTCAGCGGTCAGCCGATGAGGTCGATTCAATCGTGATCTTCAAACACCATAGTCGAATCGACCCGGACACCGTTTTGGTAGCGGCCATAGCCTTGCATGCCATCTCGCCATTCGCCAGTGTCATCGTCCTGAGCCACCGGTTTATGCCCACCAGCCCAAGCGGCAGCCAGCGCAAATACCACCAGCAACGCCAGCCAAAGCGCCGCATACATCAGCACCCCCAGCGCGGCCAGTCGAGCCAGCCACAGGATTGCGATAGCAGCGCTTTGCGGGAAACCTTGCCGCATCAGCCAGGCCGTCATTTTTCCGTCAGCGCGCACCAGCCAACGCCACACCCGCCCCAGCCCTTGGCCGAAGCGTTCTGCCTTGCTGAATCGTTGACGAAAAGTGGTGCTCATGGCGAATCCTTGTTGACGACTTCATTGTAGAGACAGCGGTGATGAATGCAAGGTTTCGTTCCAAAAGGGAAAACGCCCCGCAAAGGGTCAAAAGGCGGTGAAGGGGCAAGGGAATGGAACCAAGGGGAATGGGGCTACCCGGAAAAGGCTCTCTAACGGCAACTACGGTACTTGACTCCATGCTGGCATTCTTCCGACGCAAAGCCGCACCGGCCCACACACCGCCCACGACTGACGCTGCGACAGCACCGGCTTTCACCCCAAAAGGCGCACTGCAAAATGGCCTGCTGCTGCCGGCAGCGCCCGACGTTCTGCTGGCCACACCGCAGCGCCAAAGACTGCTGGCTCAGATATGGCAGCACACGGCAGTATCCCGACCGCAATTTGAATTGCTGTACCAGGCTCCCATTGAACGCTACGCCGCGCTGGTGCAGCAGTTCCCGGCTTCCGAAGCACACCACCACGCCAGCCACGGCGGCATGCTCGATCACGGCCTGGAAATCGTGCTGTACGCGCTGAAGTTGCGCCAGTCGCACCTGCTGCCGGTCGGCGTGCCACCCGAAGAACAGGCCGCGCAATCCGAAGCCTGGACAGCGGCCATTGCCTATGCGGCGCTCACGCATGACATCGGCAAGATCGCCGTCGATCTGGAAGTGGAAACCGCTGACGGCCAGCTCTGGCACCCCTGGCATGGGCCGCTGGCACAGCCATACCGCTTTCGTTATCGCGTCGGGCGCGAACACCGCCTGCACGAAGCCGCCGCCGGGCTGCTATACCACCGCCTGCTGGACACTGATATTCTGGATTGGTTGAGCGGCTACCCCGAACTCTGGGGCGCGCTGCTGCATGCCCTGGCCGGTCAGTACGAACACGCGGGCCTGCTGGGCGAACTCGTCATCCAGGCCGACCAGGCATCCGTCGCCAACGCCCTGGGCGGCGACCCGGCCAAAGCCTTGGCCGCACCGCGACACGCCTTGCAACGCAAGCTGCTCGATGGGCTTCGCTTCCTGCTGAACAAGGAACTGAAGCTGAACCAGCCTCAGGCATCGGACGGATGGCTGACCCAGGACACCCTCTGGCTGGTGAGCAAAACCGTCTCCGACAAACTACGGGCGCACCTGCTGTCCCAGGGCATGGACGGCATTCCCTCCAGCAACACTGCTGTTTTCAACGTCCTGCAGGAACACGGCATCGCACAGCCCACACCCGACGGAAAAGCCATCTGGAAAGCCACCATCACCAGCGACACCGGCTGGTCGCATGACTTCACACTGCTGCGCCTGGCGCCTGCACTGATATGGGGGCGGGACGAAAGACCGACGGCATTCGCGGGAACAGTGGTGGTGGATGAGGTCGTGGGGGATAGTGCTGACGGCGGCGAAGCGGCTGGGACTGCAGGGGCAGTAAAGTCGGTTGGGCCGGTGCAGGCTAGTGCTGAGAGCGACGGCCTGGCTCGGGCTTCCGGCTTCACCGGCATCGACTCGCACGGGAATCCAACTGCGCCGGTTAGTACCGACAGGAGCCAGATCAAAGACACGGCTTCGCCCGGCGATGATGTCATGCAAAGCCTGATGCAAATGATAGGGGCAGATGCTTCCGGCGACGCTGGGGCTGGCCAGTCAGGGAGCGAGCCAAACGCCGAAGACGCTGGTTCTGTGAACGTCTCAGGTATTCAGGCTTCATCGGATACGTCTTCTATGCCGAACCGGTCGGACGCGGGCGAACCAGCAGCAGCACCGGCTTCAGTTTCCGCATCGCTTGAACTCATGACGCCCAACGACAATCAGCCCATCCAGGCAGACCGAAATAATCCGGGTATGGGGGCTTCTTCTGATGCTGAGGAAGAAAACCTGTCGCCCATGGCCGCTGCCACAATAAACCAGCCATCCACGGCTGCGTCAGAAAATACGACAGGCATCCAAACGACGGAACAGACAACGACAAGCGATAGCGCCGACTCGCCCGGACTCGCTTTCATCACCTGGCTACGTCACGCCATTCTTACCCGGAAAATCCTGTTGAACGACGCCAAGGCACTCGTCCATACCGTTGACGACACCATTTTCCTCGTCAGCCCCGGCATTTTCATGCGTTACGCCCAGGAGCACCCACACCTCGCAGCCCAGGCTAAAGCGCAAGAAATGCCCGATTGGCAGTGGGTACAAAAACAATTTGAAAAGTCACGGTTACATCGCAAACAGCCGGATGGCTTGAATATCTGGACATGCGAAGTCAGCGGCCCCCGCAAGAGCCGACGCCTGCATGGCTACCTACTGCAAACCATAGCCACCGTTATGGACGAGTCAATTCCAAACAACCCATTTCTTTCAGTAAAAGACAAGTAACATTATAAATAAATCGAGTAATAAACAGATATATTTGACGCAATTAATTAATCAAAGTCTTCCATAAAAGTAACTGACATTCATTCGATTTCACCAAATGACGGAAACAGATACGTAAAAGACCATTACCATCAAAGCATAAGCTGTAGCAGGTAATACCACCGCCGTTGTGCTACGTCGTAGAAAATGGATGGTTGCCATGAGCCCCACGCATTTCAGTACGGTTTGCCCCCATACCCCCGGCACCTGTATTCAGGTTTCGATTGATATCGAAGCTGCATTTTGGTTTACAGAGAGAGGAACTCATGGAAATACGCCATCTGCGCTGCTTTCTCGCACTGGTCGAAGAACAGCATTTCACCCGTGCCGCCGAACGCATGTTCATCGAACAATCGCCGTTCTCACGCAATATCAAAGAACTCGAAGAACGCCTGAATTCGCAATTATTCGAGCGTGATCGGCGGAAAATCCGTCTGACCCAGGCCGGTGAAGCCTTGGTGCCTTATGCCAAGTATTTATTCACCATGCTCGAACATGCCACCGTCAACGTGCAAGCCATCTCCAGCGGCCACCACCAAATTCTGCGTATCGGAGTCTCTGAGGGCGCTCTCCAACCCAGGCTGGCGTCCTTGTTATCCGAACTAAAAGCCGAACAAGGGGGCTACAGCATTCGACTGTTCGATATTACGCTTAGCGAACAAATCCACGGCCTTCGTCACGGCCTACTGGAATTAGGGCTGGCCCGCAGCAATGTCCCAAGACGGGAAATCATAACGACTCCCCTATGGCAAGACACGTTGGTCGCCGTCGTGCCGAAAAACCATCCGATCTTGCGCCACCAGCGTATCCCCCTGGACGAACTCCTGAAGTACCCCATGATCGGCAGCGACCCCGACGCCTACGGCGGCTATCACCACCAGATCGACAGAGTGCTGCGCACCGGCAATATCCCGCCAAGAATCAATGAATGGGCAAAGTCCATCGACATGCTCATCACCCTTATCAGCGCCGGGCATGGCGTGGCCATTGCCAGCGCATCCCGCCTGGCCGCTTGCAATCACGATGAGATTGTTGTGCGTCCACTCGACGCCAAACGGCCATTATTGATGACCTACCTGCTACAGCACGAATCCCTGAACTCAGCCGCAGCAACCGACTTCATCGAACGCATGCGCGACCAGCAGGGTTACGAATACGACGAGGGGGACGGGTGCGGCGATGACGAGATGGAATGCCCGCAGAATATCGCTGACATTCCGCTGACGCAGCCGTCTTATGGGATGGAGCCTGAAAGGTTGCGGGTGTGAGGTGAGGTTGTGCATGCGACGGAGCCTCCGCATGCACAACAATGATTTATTACCCCAGGCTATAAAACCATATGGCGACGGTTATTCAACGAAGCCAACTAGCTTGATCGCGAGGAAGCTGCCCAAGCGGGTCATTCACCTCGATTTTATTGGCGTTCTTAATACGATCTAGGAACACAACGATATTCGTTCCACCTTCGTTCGTCAGACTGGGAAAGAGGATGCCCGTATAACCTTTATTGCGAACCAGATCGCTCAGCACCCAACTTGGCGGCTCAATATGTAATTCAAATTTCAGATGACGCCAGTTTTCACGCCAATCATGCCAAAGATCGTCCCAGGGATCACCATGATGAAGTTGCCGTAGATCGACTAGATTCTCAAGGGTGGCAGTATAAGAACAGAGTGTGCAAGGCGGCAGGAACGGAGAAGTCTGTTGATACTCTCGCAAAGCCGTCAGTTCTTCCAGGGACAAATATAGCGCTTCAACACCTTCGCGATTAAAGCGGCCCCCTCTGATGGCAGCCCCCGCGCCACTCGCCGGTCTGCTGGCCCACCGGGGCGTGTGTGCGCGATAAAGCGTGGTTCCAGCAGGTAGATGAGTCAGTATCATCCAACGAATCCTGAAGCAATCGACTCAAGATAGCTGATTGCATCCTCGGTGCGTCCTTCTTGAATCAATTGCCAGATAGTCTTATGACGAAACTCTGGAATGGGCTGATTTTTGATGAGAAAGAAGGCCCGCTCGGCGTCCGGTTGCACTTCCATGGTCGCCGATAGCACACGCATCAAATCCCGCAGCGCGGCCTGGAGCCTTGGAGATTCGGGGTGGGTTCGCATTGTATTGCGATGAACACCCGCCAAAGCAGCCAAGTCCTGCTGCTGCAGACCCAGCATACCGGCGAGATTGGCGGCAGAAAGATGGGACGTCCCAGCCTCTCGCGCAGACTCCAGTACATCGGTAAAGGCGATGACAGCACTCATGGCAACTCTCCCACGAACATTGATAGCATTAAGCACATTATATGCACATTTTTCGACTATTCAAGCATGGGTGGGGTGCTGCTTTGGCCGTGGATCAACCAGACGCGACAGAGTTTTTGGACGCCTAAAAAGCAGAGCGTCGCATCAACGCAACAATGCGAACGCGGCACGCATTTTTCAGGTTCGTTCCACTAACGGCCAAGAACGGCCATGGAAAGCCACAATATTTGTGTATATTGGAGTGTATATAAACGCCTATCCTGAGAATTTTTATTGTTATAAATCAACAGGTTAGATCCTCAATGTCTGTTAGTGTTGATAACAGACATGGATAACTCCTGTTAATGTCATTTGGCGAAAAATTTCGCCAATTTTGCCCAGGATGACAGAGGCTGAATTTGCTCCCTGTGAAAGAGGTCGCAGCTCTTAAACAGACCTTGTGCTTCCTGTACAGCCAAGTTAACGGAGTGTGGGAAGAGAAGTTTAGGGTACTGGGGCGAAGATTTTTGTGGCGCCTAGCCGAGCAACAAGCCATTACGCCGCAGCAAATCAAACAATTTATTGAGAATTCCTCCCGCCGTCGCATCCAGATTTCTCTGACCGGTGAGCATTTGTCCGTCCGTACTCGGTACCTTGCCCTGCTGCAGCGCATCGCGTAGACGGGTTCTGAGTTGCGTCTCAGTATTCGTACCATCGATCCACGGTAGGATAAACGCCTCGGCATCCTTGAGCTGAATATTCACAACTTCATGCCATAGATTGGCGCGACCCACGTCGAACGCCGGATCCTGGCCAGCCACCTGCAAATAAGCAAAGCCTGGGACGAGCATAGGCGACGTACCATGCCGACTGTCGTAAGGTCCCTGTTCCAGACTCATGCGTACCTGATTCAATTTGAACAGGATCTGTAACGCCTCCTCTACCCCTTGTTTGACGGCCTCGGGGTCGCCCCTGAGCAGTTCCTGGGCCTGTACTTGGGCGAGCAGGTCGCTGAACCCAATTGCAGATGGCCAGGCCTCGGAGAGCGTCTTGAGCACGGCAACGACTTTTGCCTCCGATGTGGTGAGGTTCTGGCCCTTATGATTGATGTAGGTCTGACTGCCTGCCGGGGCGTTCGCCGGAGAGTCCTGCAGAACGAAAAAGCCTGCCCAGCGCAAATCAGGCACGCGCCCCAGCTCAGGATTGATGTCAATCTCCCCTTCACGCTCATGATGCACCACCATGCTTTTGCGAAAATTCCTACCGATTGCAAAGTCCAGATACTGCTGACGCAACACCTTGGGCTGACCCAACGCAACCAGACTATGGTTGAGCTGTACATTTTGGCCATAGATCACAGAGAGTTCGGAGTGCGCCTCCGCATCACCCATATACGCTAGGCCAGCCTGCTGCACCGCTTCGGTAAACTCCAGGAAATAACACGGCGCATTGAAGGTTTCCAGATACTCGTGCGTGACGTAGTAATCAGACTGCTTGCGCAACTGCGCTACCGCGCCTCTCAGGGATGGCGCCAACGGATTGCTGGCAGACAGTCCCTCCGATAGCAGCGTCAGCATGGCCTTGGCGCTGGCGAGCTTTTCATCATCATCCGTCGCCGAATGGCTATGCAACAACATCGCATCGCGCACGATGTCGCCCGCCTTCCAGCCCGGGTAGGTGTTGTAACTGATATAGGCAATACCCAGCGGCGACAGGTTCTCGCGACAAATGCGCAGGATCGCCTGACGCACCTCCGGCGGCACCCAGCTAAACACCCCATGCACAACAATATAGTCAAACTCACCGAAATCCTTATCGATGTCGGTTAGGCTCATCGCGCGTAGATCCAGATTCTGAATACCCAGATCCACTACGACTTTCTGGCCATGCTGAACCTGTACGGGTGACAGATCAACCCCTACTGCGTGCGCCTCTGGATACGCCAACACAAACGGCAGCAGATTGCCGCCCGCAGCGCAACCCAACTCCAGCACCCTCGCCTGCGCGAGCGGTACGGTCTCGGCACCGTATAAATGCGCCATCGCACGCAGGTGCCCTGGTGAGGAATAGTAAAAGGCGTTCGACGCATAAGGCCTCGCATCGTATTGCTCGGCAATCTGCTGATTCGCGGTATCGGTCGTATTCAAGCGATGCTCCTGATGGCTGAAAATGGAATAACGCTAAGCGTAGCAGGAGACGAGGTGGGCTAATTCAAGGAATTAAGGTCTGATGCCGGCTTGTCAGTAGCCGTTAACGGGAAGTACGCATAGACCAGGATGCGTATCTAACCAACACTACGGATGAACTCAAATATCCTTTTCATTCTTTAATGTGTACAATACACACTGTTAATTATGCATAGCAAGGACCTCATCGCAGTGCTTAAGCAAGCTGGCTGGCAACTACGCGGCGTCAAGGGCTCTCACCATATCTACCGCCACCCGACCCGACTAGGCCATATCAGCATCCCACACCCAAAGAAAGACTTGGGCGTGGGACTAGTTGCCAAGCTACTTAAACAGGCCGGGCTAAAATAAGGAGCTCACAATGAAATACCCCATCGCCATTGAGCCGGGCAACGAGATTCAAGCCTGGGGCGTTGTCGTACCTGATCTACCCGGCTGTTTTTCAGCGGCGGACGAAGGGATTGATGAAGCGATTGAGAACACCAAAGAGGCGATTGCACTCTGGATAGAGGACGCTATTAGCCATAACGAAGCTATTCCCCAGCCATCCAGCATTACAGATATACAAAAGTCTGGTGAATATGATGGCTGGATCTGGGCGATCGCCGAGGTCGATCCTGCATTGATCGACGATACCATTGAACGAGTCAATATCACTCTGCCGCGCCGCATTCTCGCTCGCATCGATGCCCAGGCGCGCGCCGCCGGAGAGAGCCGGTCCGGGTATATTGCGTATATGGCGTTGATGCAATAGTCGATGCACGGACACGATCAACAGAAGAACCGGAGAACACCCATTGAATGTGATTAAGACTGCTCTGCCCGGCGTACTGATCATTGAACCTCGGGTATTCTGTGATGAACGCGGGTTTTTTAAGGAGTCGTTCAGCGCCCAGCGCTACCGGGATATCGCAGGCATTACGCTGCCCTTCGTGCAGGACAACCAATCGCGCTCATATAGAAACGTTCTGCGCGGGCTGCATTTTCAGCGCAGACATCCCCAAGGTAAGCTCATCAGTGTGACCGCAGGCGCGGTCTACGACGTCACGGTCGATATCAACCCCAATTCAGCGACCTTTGGCCAGCATATTGCTGTTGAACTGAGTGCGACAAACCACCGGCAACTCTGGATTCCCCCAGGTTACGCCCACGGCTTCTGTGTCACGAGTGACGTTGCGGATCTGAGTTATAAGTGTACGGACTACTACGACGCCGCCGATGAAGGCGGCTTGGCTTGGAATTGTCCAGACCTCGGCATCGTATGGCCGACCGCACATCCTCTGCTCTCGACGCGCGACCAGCAGCATCCAGGATTGACGGCGCTGATCGCACAAGGGTGCTAACGGCTATTTTATATCTAGCCTATAGCGCCTCGATCGCCGGATAGAATTCACGGTTTTCGCGCAGCATCCGATCATACACATCCTTCAGGACGGTATTCGCCTCGTTACGAAAATCCTCAGGACGCTTGGTCAATGTCGAGGCACTGCTCCAGCGGCGCGCAAAATTAATAAAGGCGTTGGCAATGCCCTTCATATCGTCCTGGTAGCTCTCGGCCATATCCGCCATCCGGGCATCACCATTGCGGCGAATCGATGGATACAGGATACGATCCTCGATCGCCAGATGTGAGGTCACGACAGCGCTTAAGGCTTTGAGCTCGTGGGCAATGTCCACAGCGTAGTCCTCGACCCCCTGATGGGTAAGCTTACGCAGGGCGGCGATGCCGCTGAGGATGTCTACGTGTTGATGTTTGAACCGATCGATGTCCATAGGGTTTCCCTCAATACATTCAGTTGCAATAAAGATATATATTAAAGGTATCTTTATAGAACGCAAGCATTCCCCTACCCTCGGATCAGTATGTCCAGCCTCGCTGAACCGCCCTCATAATAAATTCTGATAGTCACCGTCTTCGGGTTGCCCCTCCCACGAATGGGACGCCAGCCAGGCGCGGATACGCGCAATCGCCTGGGACCGTAGCTGCGACACCCGCCCTTCGGTCACCTCCATCACCACCGCGATTTCTTTTTGGTTCAGGTCCTGCTCAAACTGCAAGGACAACAGCAATTGCTCGCGCTCAGGCAGAGCACGAATCGCTTCAACCAAGGCTTGGCGCAAATGCTGACTCGTCAGCCAGCTAAGCGGGTTATTCCCCGGATCGTCTGCGATCTGATCCACGGCCGAGCCCTCGCCCGCCCCCTCACGATGACGCACCAGATCCTCGTACATCAGAACCTGAACGCCCCGCGCATCCTCTAGCAGGTTTTGATAGGCCTGAATATCCAGCCCCATCTCTTCAGCAATCTCCAACTCTGTCGCCGGGCGCATCAGGCGCTGGTTCAGGGCATGGATTGCGCTCTCGATACTGCGCGCCTTGCTGCGCGCGCTGCGCGGCAGCCAGTCCTGGCTACGCAGCTCGTCGAGCATTGCGCCGCGAATCCGTGTCACCGCATAGGTCTCGAACTGTGCATCCGCCTGCTGCTGATAGCGACGAATGGCATCGAGCAAGCCCATCATGCCCGCCTGCATCAAATCGTCCAGCTCGACACTGGCCGGCAGCCGAGAAATAAGCTGCAGGGCCTGACGTCGCACGAGCGGGGCATACTGCCCAACCAAGGAGTTTTCGGAACTGGACATTGCGGGGCAGTTCACCCAAAAAGGAGAAAAATAATAACAGTATGGACCATAACATTTTGAGTGTTCTTGAAATAAGCCGACCAATTCATTGCTAATTCCCCCAACCCCCTAAAGTTTTCATCGATCAAGTCGTTATAAGGTTCGACCAAGGAGAGGTTTTGCTCTGGGCGCATGGATCCATCGCGTACACGGCAACCCACACACATCACGACCGCATACCCGAGGAGCCCTTTTCATGATTGACCCGATTGGTAATCACCTATCCGCGCTCACGGGCAACCCCATGCCCCTGGCGTCTGAACGTGCGATCCAGCAGGCGCAGCCCGCCGTACGGGTCACAAGCACCGAGGAATCTCATGCCAACGGTTCCTCTACCTCCCAGTCGCAGACGAGATTACCGGGCGAGTCCAAGCAGGCCGGTGACCAGCAAACGGCACTGGAAAAGGCGCTAGAGCTGGTGAATAACAACCTCAAGGCCTGGTCGACGGACATGCGTTTTGATATCGACGAGGATGCGCAGCGCGTCGTGATTTCTATCGTCGATAGCAGCACCGGTAAGGTCCTGCGCACCGTCCCATCGGATGCGGTGCTGCGCGTCGCCAAAATGATTGTCCAGCTACAGGGCACGCTGGTCGACACCAAGGCCTAGCCGCACCACGCTGATTTTCCGTACCGAATATATCCGACAAACTACGATTGTTTATTCCCCTTGTCAGATTGATTGCCCCCAGGCAGGACAGGCGACAATGCATTACTGGAGATAATTTATGGCTACCGTTTCATCGATTGGCATGTCTGGCCTGCCGCTAGAGGACTTGCTCAATAACCTGCGCAAAAACGAAAATAACGCCCTCACGCTGATCCAGAATCGCAAGGTCATTACCGAGTCCAAACTCTCTGCCTACGGCAAGCTTCAGGCCTCCGTCACCGCGTTACAGGCAGCCTCTGAGGTGGTCGCTGGTCAATCCAATGCCTTTGGTGCCCTAAAGGCCACGACCGGCTCCGACGCCTTTACCGCCTCGGCCAGCACGACGGCCATCCCTGGCCAATACAATGTTCAGATTGATACGCTGGCCAGCTCCCAGACCTTGGTCGCAGCGGGTCAGGCGGACCGCACAACGGCAATCGGGGTCGGCGGCTCAATCGCGATCACGCTGGCCAACGGCACGACCCACACGCTGGACATGGCCGACAAAAACACCTCGCTTAACGGCCTGGTCGAGGCCATCAACGCCGACCCGGATATTGGCGTCAATGCCACCCTGGTCAATGACGGAACAGGCACGCCCCATCGGCTGCTGCTCACGGCCCGCGACACCGGCACCGAGGCCTCGGTCGCTACCATCGAGGTCACCGGCAATACCGATTTACAGGATTTTATCGGCTTTGATCAGGTCGGCGGCACGACCAGCAATTTCTCGGAGCAGGCTGCGACCGATGCGACGCTGTCGATTAACGGTATCGGAATCACCAGCCAGACCAATACGATTAAGGACGCGATCGATGGGATCGAGCTTACCCTCACAAAGGTCACCACCGCGCCCGAGACCCTGTCGGTTACGCGCGACAATGCGGCCGCCACCAAAGCTGTGAATGACTTTGTCAATGCCTACAATAGCTTACAGGACACGATTAAGACCCTCACCCAGTACGACACCAGCGCCCAGGCCAGCAGTGCCCTGACCGGCGATGCGCTATCACGCAAGGTCCAGTCCGAGATGCGTAATGCAGTGAATAACGCGGCGGGCAGCGGCACGACGTTGCGCTCTTTATCCCAGATCGGCGTCACCACCGACCCCAAGACCGGTAAGCTTTCTGTCGATAATGCGAAGCTCAACACCGCGCTGACCAATCACCCCGACGATGTTGCAAGCATTTTTACCGGCACCAGCGGCGCGGGTAAGCTCATGAGCGAAACCGCCGAGCGCTACACGCGTAGCGGCGGTCAATTCAGCATCGCCCGAGACGGCCTGGGACGCACGCTTGACTCGATCACCAAGCAATACAACGCCACCGCTGATCGTATCGACCAGCGCATGGAGACCTACCGCCAGCAGTTCGTTCGGCTCGACACCATGGTGGTACAGATGAACTCGATCAGTAGCTACCTCACCCAGCAGCTTGGTATGCTAGAGAACTTATCCTCGTCCAAAAAATAGTCATGACACCCTCTACGCCACGCAGTACCCGAGGCACGCGCTCGGTCAAAGCCTACGCCAATGTCGGCCTGGAAACCGAGGTCATGAGCGCCCCACCCGAGCGCCTGATCTCATTACTATTTCGCGGCGCCTTGACGGCAATCGCCCAAGCACGGTTTCACATGCAGGCCCAGCGCATTGCCGAGCGCGGCGCGGCCTTATCCAAGGCCATCGACATTGTGGATTCAGGCCTCAAAGCCAGTATTAACATCGAACAAGGCGGGGACGTCGCCCGCCACCTGACCGCTGCCTACGAATTGGTGATACGTGACCTATTGCAGGCCAATCTGCATAGCGACGAAACCAAGCTCAGCTCGGCGGAACGGCTTCTTAGTGATCTGGCGGATGCCTGGCGCACGGCAGCCGACCCCAGCTTCGGTCAGACCTGCGCGCAATAAGGCGATTCACACCGCATGAAAGCCCCCCCCTCTACGCTCCAGCATTACGAGACCATCGCGGGATTATCGCGTCAGATGCTGGCCAAGGCGCAGGCGCAACAATGGGATGACGTCGTTGTGCTTGGCGCGCAATATCATGATGCCGTCGAACGGTTACGCGCCATCGGCACCCTCAGCGATGAGGATCGTAATGCGCGGCGCCGATTGCTTACACAGATCCTCACGGATGATGCCTGCATTCGTAACCTGGCCGCCCCCGAACTACATCGCCTCAGCCACCTGCTAGGCATGATTAAGCGTCAGCAAACCGTCCTCCAAGCCTACTCCTCCTCTGAGCCATGAGCATTGGCGCGCCGTCCACGCTGGGCACGCTGCTTATCCAGCGCCTGGACGCTGTGCTTGGCACTACTTTAAGCCAACAAGCCAATCTTGCCTCTGGTGCGCGCCCCGGCGCCATCGCACAACCGGGCAGTGCCGAAGACCCGCACGCCCCGCAAAACGCGATGCAACGTCATCCACGCGAGGCGGTCGACAAAGCAAGTGCACACGAGCAAGGACGCGGGGCAATCGGCAAGGCCAATCAGGCCGAGGCGGGCGCGATGCGCGCGGGCCGCGGGGCGGTCCAGACCGGCACTACCTCTTCCGCGCCAACCACCCTGGGCTTTGCCGCACGAACGATTCTTGCCTTGCTGGCTGAGTATCCCGATTCCGGCCAACTCGCACGCGGCCAGGCACCCTTGGTGGCGGGCCGAGGCGCAGGCGCAGGTGCGGGTGCAGCTGTCCACAGCAGCGTATTGGCCGGTGCGCCACCGTCAGGCACGGCAGCCGGCAGTGCGGCATTAGCCGGATCACCCGCAGGCAACGCCGCACCGGTGGCCCCGCCAGGCACGGGCAGCGCAAGCCTCTTTAGCACCTGGGCCAGTCTGGCGACCTCGCTCGGTGAGCCCGGCGCCCTGCCCGCGCAGTTTGCCCAGTCCCTCGCCCAGACCCTGCAAACAAGCGGACTCTTTTACGAATCCCATCTGGCCAAGCTGACTTTTGGGCAAACCAGCCTGGCGGCCCTTCAGCAGGAACCGCAAGGGCAGATCAAACCAGGCGGCACACCAGGCCAGGCCAATGCACCCGCGCCCTCTGCCGCCTCCGCCTCCGCGCCACCCCCCTCGGCACTGGATCCGGGCGCGACGTCTCAAGCATCCACCTCCACCAGTACGACGAGCGCCGCAGGCACACCGCCTGGCGCAGGCACACCGCAAGCAGCCATCCCTGGCATCGACCCGCAAACACAGCTTTTGGTGCGCCAACAGCTCGAGGTTCTCGCGCATCAGAGCTTTGCCTGGCAAGGCGAGGCATGGCCAGGTGCTGCGATGGACTGGAAGGTCGAACGCCGCGAGCAGGATGGCGGCCAGGACAACGCACCCGAGCACTGGGCGACCCGCCTGAATCTGCAGTTGCCCTTATTAGGCGAAGTCCAGGCCCGCCTCACGCTGGCGGGTGATCAGTTGGTCATGCGTCTGGTTGCGCCGCAGTCCGCCGAGCGCCTGAATGCACATATAGAAAGCCTGCGTGGCAGACTGCTGGCGCACGGCCTGCAGCCCAGCCAGCTATCCGTCCTGGCGCGTGCAGATCCCCCTAACGACGAGCCCGATACGCATGCGTACCCCGCCCCCCAATCCTGAGCCCGGACGCACTAGCGCCGTTGCCCTCACCTATGACCAACACGACCAGGCCCCGCGTGTCGTGGCCAAAGGCTACGGCACCCTGGCCGACACAATTGTGCGCACCGCCCGTGAACACGGTCTGTACGTCCACGAGTCACCCGAGCTGGTCGGGCTGCTGATGCAGGTTGATCTGGATGCGAATATTCCCCCGCAGCTCTACGTCGCCATTGCCGAGCTGCTGGCTTGGCTCTACGCGCTGGATAACACGGGGGAGGATGTGATGCGTCGCCTGCCGGCCGATCTGAGGGCGCCGGACCCAGGGGCCTGATGCGACCTTATACCGCCATATTGGCGATTTCCTTATAGGCATCGACCAGGCGATTGCGCACCTGAACGGTTCCCTGAAAGGCAAGATTCGCCTTTTGCAGATCGATCATGACGTTATTCAGGGACACACCCGGGTCCCCCAGCTCGAACGCACGCGCCTGCCCGGCGGCAGCGTTTTGCGCCTCCGAGACACGGTTCAACGAGCGGGCCAGCTCGGCAGCAAACCCGCCCGGCACCTTGGCCGAAGGTGTCGCGTTCTGAGCGGGCAGACCCTGCGCCGCACGCGACACCGCACGCATCTGGGCGAGCATGTTTTCGATACTGGATAAGGACTGAGCACTGATCATAAATATTCCGGGAGGATGCACGAATCCCAAGCGCGGTGCATCAGACTGTTACTATACGATCCGCTCAACACCGATAAGTCCAGCAACAGCGACCAAATCCCGCGATAGCTTAGTGTTTTAGAGCAGAACACTATTGATTCACTATAAATGCACCCCAAAACTACGGTTTTTCAGCGCTTGCCGCCAGGGCATTCAAAGCAATAATTCAATATTGCCTTGATTCCGGCCTTTACCTCACGTATGCATACTCTTCCCCTGAGTTTTAAGAACTATCAATGAGTCCGACAGCTGAATGGATGGACCGCTATCCGGTTCTCGCTCGACTTGTGCAGCTTCCACGGCCCGTTCTCTTGGTGGGCGCGGCGGCAGCCGTTGCGCTTGTTGTCGTCCTGTCCATGTGGGCACGCGAACCTAACTA
Organism: Alcaligenaceae bacterium CGII-47; assembly: GCA_019166125.1. Taxonomy (GTDB): domain Bacteria; phylum Pseudomonadota; class Gammaproteobacteria; order Burkholderiales; family Burkholderiaceae_B; genus Castellaniella. The sequence goes on along the minus strand of JAHTBO010000005.1, from coordinate 192,450 downwards.
CCAGACCTTGTTCTCCAACGTCGAAGGGCGTGATGGCGGCGCGATCGTCTCGGCCCTGACCCAGCGCAATATTCCCTATAAATTTGCTGATAACGGGGCCTCTATTCTGGTGCCTGCCGATCAGGTGTATGCCTTGCGCCTGCAATTGGCCGAGCAAGGCCTGCCGCGTGGTGGCAACACCGGCTTCGAGCTGCTGGATCAACCCCGGTTCGGTGCAAGCCAATTCACCGAGCAGGTGACCTACCAGCGCGCGCTTGAAGGCGAGCTGGCCCGTTCGATCGAAGCGCTGCACGCGGTCAAGACCGCGCGCGTCCACCTCGCCATCCCCCGCCAGACTTTGTTTGTGCGCGACCGTGAGGCGCCCACCGCTTCGGTATTACTCACCATGCTGCCCGGACGCACCTTAAGCGAATCGCAGGTCTCGGCGATTTCCTGGCTTGTGTCCTCCAGCGTACCCAAACTGAACGCCGAGAGCGTCTCGATCGTCGATCAGGATGGCCACATGCTGTCTTCACCGGGCGGCGAGGCAGGCATGGACAGCTCTCGGCGCAATTTTGTCAGCGATATCGAACAGCGCACCGTGCAGCGCATCCTCACTTTGCTCAACCCCATCGTCGGAATCGGCAATGTGCGCGCGCAGGTCAGCGCCACGGTGGATTTTTCCCAGCGCGAACAGACCTCAGAGACCTATCGGCCCAACGAGACCCCGGGTGCCGCCGCCATTCGCAGCAAGCAGACCAGCGACGCCATCCAAAACGGCATCCTGAGTGCCCAGGGCGTGCCCGGCGCACTCAGTAACGAGCCCCCCGCCAATGCCACGGCGCCTATTCAGGTACCCCCCGCCGCCAATCCCCAGGCCCCGAATGCCGCCAATGCAGCGGCTGCCCCGGCGGCTGGCGCAGCCGTGACCGGTGCGCCAAGCCCGGCAGCGATGGCGGGCACAGACAAGGGTTCGACCCGCAATGATGCAACGATCAACTACGAGGTTGACCGCACCATCAACCATATCAAGCACGAGTTAGGTACCCTGCAACGCCTATCCGTGGCGGTGGTGGTCAATTACCAGCACAAGGACGGTGAGCCCGTCCCGCTAGAACCCGCTGATCTCGACAAAATCAATGAGCTGGTCAGGCAGGCAATGGCCTACTCGGCTGATCGGGGCGATACCCTAAGCGTCGTGAATTCGGCATTTACCGACAGTAATCTGGAAGGCAATCTACCTATCTGGAAGGACCCTGAATATCAGGCTTATGCCATGCTCTTGGGCAAATACCTGTTGATCCTGGTGGCGCTGTTCTTTGTGTGGCGCTCGATCGTCCGGCCCGTTATTCAAGGCTTTGCCAACGTCCAGCTCGAGCGCGCCAAACAAGACACCCACAAGCAGGTCCTCACCGAGCAGCGTCGACAGGATGAGCTCCGCGCCTCCGAGATCAGCCGCTACGAGGACAACCTGAATACAGCACGCAATATGGCGACGAAGGATCCGCGCGCCGTTGCGATGGTGCTGCGATCCTGGATGGAGAAAAATGGCACGCCCTGACCTTGATCTGACGCGTTGCGCGATCCTTATGATGTCGATTGGCGAGGATGCGGCCGGCGAAGTCTTTAAATTCCTCTCGGCGCGCGAAGTCCAGCAGATCGGCGCAGCCATGGCCAACCTCAAGCAAATCACTCGCGCAGACGTGGATGGGGTGCTCGAGGAATTCCGCAACGAAGCCGACCAGTTCCTGGCCGTGACGCTGGGGTCTGACGATTACATCCGATCTGTGCTGACCAAGGCGCTTGGAACAGACCGTGCAGCAGGCCTGATTGAGGATATCCTAGAGGCGGGCGAGGGGTCTGGATCAGGTATCGATGCGCTGAACTGGCTCGATCCCGCCAATGTGGCAGAACTGATCGCCGACGAGCACCCCCAGATCATTGCGACCATTCTGGTTCACCTCGAGCGCGATCGCGCCTCGGCCGTGCTGGCCCTACTTAATGAGCGCCTGCGCAATGACGTGATGATGCGTATTGCGACCTTTGGTGGCGTCCAGCCCGCTGCCCTGCACGAGCTCACCGATGTGCTGAACGATGTGCTCTCGGGCCAGGGCGCCAAGCGCTCCAAGATGGGCGGTGTGCGAACCGCCGCCGAGATCCTGAACTTCATGAACACCACCGAAGAAGAAGCCGTCGTCCATAGCCTGCGTGAACTTGACGCCGACTTGGCCCAGCGTATTGTCGACGAGATGTTCGTCTTTGATAATCTGGTCGACGTCGAAAATACCGCGATCCAGCTCATCCTCAAGGAAATCGATACCTCTTCGCTCACGATCGCCCTGAAAGGTGCCGCTGACGAGTTGCGCGAAAAGTTCTTTCAGAACATGTCCAACCGCGCGGCAGAGATCCTGCGCGACGATCTGGACGCACAAGGGCCGGTACGCATGTCGCGCGTCGAACAAGAGCAAAAAGCCATTCTGCTGGTTGCGCGCACGCTGGCCGAATCCGGCCAGATTACGCTGACAGCGGGCAATGATGAGTATGTCTGACGATGATCGCTCGCCCCTCGCCCGCGACCTCGCTACCCGTGCCGCATGGCAGCGGTGGGAGATGGATTCCCTAGAGACGCTCAAGTCACGGCAAAGCCGTCGCGCCAGTGACCAGGACCCCAAGGGCAAGAGCGAGCTTCTACGCTTGCGTGCGGCCGCCTTGGCCGAGGCCCGCGAGCAAGGCCTGAACAAGGGCTTTCAGGCTGGGCACGAGCAGGGCCGTGCCCAAGGTCATGCCCAAGGGCTGATACAGGGGCGCACCGAAGGCTACGAGCAGGGTCATGCACAGGGATTATCGGCGGGCCACGCCCAAGGTCATGCCGCAGGCTACGCCGAGGGCGCCGAGGCCGCACGAACCGAGACCGCGCGCCTGAACGCCCTGGCCGATTCCGTGGGCCAGGCCCTGGACACGATCGAGCAAACAGTCGGCCAATCGCTGATCGCTTTGGCGGTACGCATTGCAGAGCAGGTGCTGCGCACTAGCCTGGATACGCAAGCCGAGCACCTTTTGGATTTGGTGAGTGAGATCATCAATGTCAGCCCGCTCGAGGACGCGACCTTGCGCCTGCGCCTGAACCCGGATGATCTGCTTTTAGTCCAGCAGTTCCTCAAACAAGACCCCGAGGCGCCGCGCTACCGGCTCATCGCCGACGAACGCATCACCCGGGGCGGCTGTATCGCGGACACTGGGCTGGGCTCGATCGATGCCACGATCGAGACGCGCTGGAAGCGCGTGCTGGCCACACTGGGCCACACCCCATGACGCCCGATACGATTGACGCGTCGCTTACCTCCCCTGGCACACGCTGGCAGGCCCAGCTCGGTGCTGGCGAACGCCGCGTCCAGGCACGCCAGTCCTGGCGGGTCAGTGGCCGGATCACACGGGCAACCGGCTTGGTGCTAGAGGCGACAGGTCTGCAACTGGCGGTGGGTGCCGCCTGCAAAATACAGCTCTCGGCAGGTCAGGATATCTGGGCAGACGCCGAGGTCGTAGGCTTTCACGGGCAGACGCTCTACCTGATGCCGCAGGCCGATATCACGGGACTGCCCCCAGGCGCGCGCGTGGTCCCGACCGAAGAGCTTATGCAGCCGCCTGTCCCCTTACCCACCCACGCTTGGGTAGACACCCAGACGCCCGCTGTCCAAACCCGACAACTCCCCCTGGGAGGCGCCCTACTCGGGCGCGTCCTGGACGGCGCTGGTCGCCCCCTGGACGCCATGCCCCTGCCCGATCAGCTGGAACATGCCACGCTCACGGCACGGCACATTAACCCGCTGACCCGCGCGCCCGTCGATACGGTACTGGATGTCGGTGTACGCGCGATCAACGGCTTGCTGACGGTGGGACGGGGCCAACGCATGGGCTTATTCGCCGGCTCTGGTGTGGGCAAGAGCGTTCTGCTTGGCATGATGGCCCGCTACACGCAGGCTGACATCATTGTGGTTGGCCTGATCGGAGAGCGGGGCCGCGAGGTCAAAGAGTTCATCGAGCACAACCTGGGGCCCGAGGGCCTGGCGCGGTCTGTGGTCGTGGCCGCACCCGCCGATGTCTCGCCCTTGCTACGCATGCAAGGCGCGGTCTACGCCACCCGTCTGGCCGAATATTTCCGTGACCAGGGCAAGCATGTCCTGCTCATCATGGATTCCCTCACCCGCTATGCCATGGCCCAGCGCGAGATCGCCTTGGCCATTGGCGAGCCGCCGGCCACCAAGGGCTACCCGCCCTCTGTCTTTGCCAAGCTACCCGCGCTTGTCGAGCGCGCGGGCAACGGTGCCCCGATCGGCGCCCAGGCGGCGGGCTCGATTACCGCGTTCTACACCGTACTCACCGAGGGCGACGATCAGCAAGACCCGATCGCTGATGCCGCACGCGCCATCCTCGATGGTCATATTGTGCTGTCACGCAGTCTGGCGGAATCGGGGCATTACCCCGCTATCGACATCGAGGCATCGATCTCGCGCGTGATGTCGGCGATTGTGCCCCAATCCCAGTTTACCCAGGTCCATCAATTCAAACGCATGCTCTCGCGCTATCAGCGCAATCGTGACCTGATCGCAGTGGGCGCCTACAGCCCGGGCAACGACCCAGAGATCGACCAGGCGATTGAGCGCTATCCGTGGCTTGAAGGCTATCTGCAACAAGGGATTGATACGCAGGTCGACTATCCAAGCGCCGCAAACGGCCTGGCGGCCGTACTGAATCAGGGCATCCAGCATGGCTGATCACCTTCCTTTGTCCATGCTGATCGAGCTTGCCCAGGGCAAGTTGGACGAAGCGGGCCGGGCCCTAAGCGAGGCCATTGCACAGCAGCGCCACGCCAAAAGCCAGCTCGATACGCTCGATACCTACCGGGCGGACTACGCTGTGCGCCTCCAACAAGCCACCGAAGGCGGCGTGTCCGCCTCGAATTACCACAACTTTAGGCGGTTTATCGCTACATTGGATGACGCGATTTCACAGCAAAATAGAATCCTTGCCCAGATTGACACCAAAATCCAAATCGGGCAGCAACACTGGTACGTCGAAAAGCGTCGACTTAATTCATACGAGACCCTAAAGTCCCGGCAGGACCAGCAGATGCGGTATCGCGAAACACGTCGCGAACAGCGTGCCAGCGATGAGATATCAGCCGGCTTGTATCGTCGCTCCAGACAGCCCCATTGACTAAGGTAGTTTCATGAATTTGTCTCCCGTCGTCGTCACCAGCCCTGCTCCCCCTCCTGCCGAGGGATCACGCAGCGACGAGTCAACGCAAGTCGGCGAGTTCTCTAGCGTATTGTCGCAACAACAAGGCCAGCTGCACGAGCGCGCGGCCAGTCCCACCGCACCCAAATCCGCCCAGGCAGCCGCCACCGAGCAGGACGCTGCGGCCCCTGACGAGACCCTGGCGCTACTCGCCGCGGGCGCGACCCTACCGATGATGATGCCGCGCACGGCCTTGACACATGAACCCGGAAGTTTGTCCGCGCAAGGGCCACGGCCCGGTGGCACCGACGCGCTGGGATCTGTGGCACACGCCCGTCACGCGACAATCGACGCAGCCCAATCCATGCTGGCAGACGCCCAGGCGATCATGAACACGGCGGCAGACCAAGGCGGCAAGACAACAGGCGTGATACCGGGCACCGATCAATCGACGCTCCCCGCTTGGGCGCGCCTCGCCGCATCCACCGCGCTGACACCCGCCGAGCAGCGCCAAGCCCAAGCAGCCTTGGCAGCACGTCCGCACGCGGCACACACGACGGCCAACATGCCCGCTAACGCCGCATTGCACAGCGCGCGCGTCAACCCGAAATCCGAATCCGCACAGGCCGCCTTTGCCCAGATTGCCGCCACGATTGGGCTCAATACGCAGCCCGTGACGATCGCCGCGGCCTCGACCATCGACAGCCAATCGGTGCAGGATGCCGCGCAGGCCATGACAAGCATGGGCCAGGGGATCAGCACGACAGCCAGCACCACGCTTCTGGCCACGCAGCCGGGCTCGCCCATGGTGGCCACCCCACTTTCGAACCCCGCCTGGGCGGATGCCTTTAGCCGTCAATTTGTGTCCATGACGCAGGGGCGTGACATGTCTACACCCCACACCATCGAATTGCGTCTGGACCCCCCATCACTCGGCCCCGTACGCATCACCATGCATATCAGCGACGCGGTCGCGCAGGCAGCATTCGTATCCCCCCACGCCGTCGTTCGCCAAGCCATCGAAAACGCCTTGCCTCAGCTCGAGCAGCAACTCGCGCAGGCAGGCATCTCGTTGGGCCAAGCCAGCGTCAACGACCAAGCAAGCGGCCAGTCAGGCGATCAGCAACCCGCTTCCCAAGGGTCGGGCCGACAAGCGGTCTTTACGCTGGATGGCGGCACCGCCTCGGGCACCGAGCCTCTATCCTCCGCACCACGGCTATCCCCTCGGTCCCTGGACGCTCTGGTAGATACCTTTGCATAATCCAATAATCTTGCAACGCTTCACCCAATGGTGCAAGGCGTTACAATTGCAAAGAAGGCGATGGCGGGATCTTCCCCCATCGCTATTTGTCACGTATTGATCCGGACCTATGCTACGGCTGCTTAAAATTATCCTTATGTTAGTCATCGTCATCGGCGCAAGCGTCGGTGGAACGATGTTTTTTCTATCGAACTCCGGTACCTCGATCGCGTCACTCACGACCGAGGCCAAGGCCGACGAACCCACCGAACCCCTGGCCACGCCAATCTTTGCCGAGCTCGAACCGTTTACGGTGACCATACACGGCGAGGCGCGCAGCCGAATTCTGTATGTGGCTGTCACGTTACGCCTGGTTGATATCCCCTCGCGCCAGATCGTGATCGACTATATGCCGGAAGTTCGTGACCGGATCCTCAAAGTTCTGGCTGCCCAAAGCACCGAGCAGGTCCAGACCCCCGAAGGCCGGGCAGCACTCGTCAGGCAGCTTAAATCAGTCCTGGAGGCACCCTTTACCCCGCAACCGACCGGACCGCGTGTCGCTGATGTCCTGTTCACTGCCTTTGTGGTGCAGTAATGCCTTATCAAAGCGTACTTTCTCAGGATGAAGTCGACGCCCTATTGGCGGGGGTGACCGGCGAGGAAGCCACCAAGCCAGCCGCGCCAGACCCCAATGCTAGCGTCCGTCCTTACGACCTGAGCTCGCCCGATCGTATCGTGCGTCACAGGATGCAGACGCTCGAGCTCATCAACGAACGCTTTGCGCGGCGCCTACGCTCGTCATTTTTTAGCTTTATGCGCCGCAATGCCGACATCACCGTCAACGCGATCCGCATTCAGAAATACTCGGAATTCGAACGCAACCTCCCAGTCCCCAGCAACCTCAATATGGTTGCCATGAAGCCGCTACGCGGTGCGTCCTTGTTCACCTTTGACCCCAATCTGGTGTTTTTGGTCATCGACAGCCTGTTTGGCGGGCATGGACGCTACAGCACACGCATCGAGGGGCGAGACTTCACAACGACCGAGCAGCGCATCATCCAGCGCCTGCTTAATCTGACCCTAGAGTGCTATGGCGAGGCCTGGCACACCGTCCACGCCATCGAGTTCGAATATATCCGATCGGAAATGCACACCAAGTTCGCCAGCATCAGTAGCGGCAACGATATCGTTGTGGTGTCGTCATTCAATATCGAACTGGGTGCGGCCGGGGGCAAGCTCAATATCTGCCTGCCCTACTCCATGATCGAGCCCTTGCGCGATCTGCTCACACGACCGCTGCAGCAAAACGCGGCGGACGATATCGACCAGCGCTGGTCACACCAGCTCTCACGCGAGGTGCGCAGCGCCGAGGTCGAGCTGATCGCCGAGTTCGCACAGATCGAGACATCCATTGCCAAGCTCACGGACCTGCGCGTCAATGACATCCTGCCTGTTGACATTCACCCCAAGATTATCGCCCGAGTGGGGGGGGTACCGGTACTCGAATGCGGCTATGGCACCTTTAACAGCCACTATGCGCTGCGCGTACACAAGGTTCTGTCCGCCCCCTCTGTCCATGAAACCTCGCAAGCTCGCACAAAAAAATGACTGATTCCAGCAACGACGATCTTAAAGACCCGATTCAGCCCCAAGACCCAGGCGCCACACCGCCTGGCGCAGAGGACGACTGGGCAAGCGCCTTGGCCGAGCAGACTGCGCATAATCAGTCCACGCAGGCCGCTGGCCTGGCCCAGGAGGACGACTGGGCCAGCGCACTGGCCGAGCAGACCGCATCGCAGTACACAAGCGCCAGCGAAACAGCGACCGCCGCCGATCACGTATTCCAGCCTTTGATGGGGCAGAATGCCGACGGCGAGAGCGACATCGACATGATCATGGACATCCCCGTCCAGCTCTCGGTTGAACTGGGCCGGACCCGTCTGACGATCAAGAACATCCTGCAACTGGGCCAAGGCTCGGTCGTCGAGCTCGATGGCCTGGCGGGTGAACCCATGGACATCTATGTCAATGGCTACCTGATCGCCCAAGGCGAGGTGGTCGTCGTTGAGGACAAGTACGGCATCCGCGTGACCGATATCATTACCCCCTCGGATCGCATTGCACGGCTCAATAACCGGCGTTGATTTGCCATGACTGAAGCCGCTTTGCTGCGCCTGGCATTCAGCCTGGTTCTGATTGTTTTGCTCCTGTTGGCCTTGGCCTGGGTCGCGCGGCGCAGCAAATGGTTGCGTGGTACCAGTCAATCGGGGCTCAAGGTCCTGGCCATGCAAAGTCTGGGCTCGCGCGGCGCGCTGGCGATCGTCGAGGTCCAGGATGCGCGGCTGGTGCTGGGCATTACCGCCCAGCAGATCAATCTGCTGCACACCCTACCTGCCCAGCCTGGCGCACCAGACACCCCCCCAGAGACCAGCGGGACGAGCTTTGGCGCCCGGCTGGGCAACGCCCTCAAGAGGCGTTGATGACGCGAACACACGCCACCGTCACCGATAGCTGGCAGCGGGCATCAGCAGGCACAAGCGCCTTGGCTATTCTGATCCTGTTATGCATGCTGCTCTGGCCTGCCAGCACCTTGGCACAAGCCACCTTACCCGCCTTGACTGCCACCCCTGGCCCCAATGGCAGCGAAACCTGGTCACTCAGCATCCAGACGCTGGCGATGCTGACCATGCTGTCGTTCCTGCCGGCCGTCCTGCTTATGATGACTGGCTTTACACGTATCATCATTGTATTGGGCCTGCTACGTAATGCCCTGGGCACCGGGGTATCGCCCCCTAATTCAGTCCTGGTCGGCCTGGCCTTATTCCTCACTTTTTTCACGATGTCCCCGGTCTTTGATCAAATCTATGCCGAGGCCTATCAGCCTCTAAGTGAAAATGTCATCTCGTTTGAGGAGGCGATACAGCGTGGCGCCAAACCGCTGCAGTCCTTTATGATGCATCAGACGCGCGTGGCAGATCTCACCATGTTTGCCGAAATGGCGGGGATCGCCGAGATTGAAAGTCCCGATGCCGTGCCCTTGCGCGTACTGGTACCGGCATTCGTCACCAGCGAGCTTAAAACCGCGTTTCAAATTGGCTTTACGATCTTTATCCCTTTTCTGATTATCGATCTGGTGGTCGCAAGTCTGCTGATGGCCTTGGGCATGATGATGGTGCCACCAGTCACGATATCCCTGCCCTTTAAATTGATGCTGTTCGTTTTGGCTGACGGCTGGCATCTGTTATTGGGTTCGCTCGCCCGCAGCTTCTACCTATAGGAGACAGGCATGACACCCGAAGCCGTAATGTCCATGACATACCAGGCGCTACGCGTGGCGCTCTCTTTGGCGGGTCCGCTCTTGCTGGTCACCTTGCTGGTTGGTCTGATCATTAGTATTTTCCAGGCCGCCACGCAGATCAACGAGATGACGCTGTCATTTATCCCCAAGCTTCTGGCGGTGGCAATCACGATCGTCTTGCTGGGCCCCTGGCTCATCAACACAATGGTTGAGTACATCAGAGTCCTGCTTACCTCGATCCCCAGCCTGGCCGTGTAGGGCAAGTGAGGCGGCCATGGTTTCTGTCGATATCGATCAGCTCTACCAATGGATGAACGGCTTTTTATGGCCGTTCTTTCGTATTGCCGGTCTGATCAGCACCGCCCCCATCCTCAGCGAGTCATCGATTCCCGTGCGGCTGCGCATCGGCTTAGCGGTCCTGTGTACCCTGGTTGCCGCGCCGCTGCTCGGCCCCATGCCCGATGTGCCCACCGGCTCGTATGCCGGCCTCCTGATTGCGGTGCAACAGGTGCTGATTGGCATCGCACTGGGCTTGACGATGCGTATGGTATTTACCGCAGCCCTCATGGCCGGTGAGTTCATTGGCTTGCAGATGGGGCTGGCTTTTGCTTCATTCTTTGATCCAGCTACGGGCGCCAATACTGCGGTGCTATCACGCATCCTCAATCTGGTGATGATGCTGCTGTTTTTGGCGGTCAACGGACATCTACTGATGCTCAGTGGCCTGATCCACACGTTCGAGTTTTTACCCGTGGGTGCCTCGCTTCACGTTAACGGATGGGGGACATTGCTTGAATGGAGCGCTCAGTTGTGGATCTCTGGCATGCTGCTGGCGCTTCCATTGATCATCGTGCTGTTGACCATTAATCTGTCTCTGGGCATCCTGAATCGCACCGCCCAACAGCTCTCGGTTTTTGCGGTGGGCTTTCCGATCTCACTGACGACCGGACTGGTCGTGCTATCAATCGTCATTCCCCAGTCTTCAGATTTCATGACCCGCTTATTCAGTGAAGGCTACCAGGCCATGGCCCGGGTGGCGCAGGCTTTCTCGGGGATGTAATTATTTATGCGGCGGGATCGGGTAGCTCACACCTGGTGTGTAGGTGGTGCCCGTCGGCAATAGCGCATTCCCCGAGCTGATCGTCGGTTCAGACAGGGGCGCGACCGGGCTTGTCTGGGCCGCATCGATGTCATCTATATGGCCGGTCGCCGAAGATAATGCGCCCGTATCATCCTGCATGGCCGCCTGTGCCTTCGCATCGGCCTTAGCTTCGAGCCTCGCCCGATTCGCAGCGTCACGGGCGGCCTGCTCGGCCTCCTCACGCTGAACCTCTGCCAAGGTACGGGTGTGATTCATGGGTGGCGTGTTGATGGTCTTATCGGTGCGCTCGAATGACCCGTCGGCACCAAATAGCAACCAGGCCTCCTGACGCACATAGAGGGCATCGGTCACAATGGTCCCTTTATAGGCCCAGCGCGCCAAAACCGAACCGTCATTGCGCCGCCAGGTATCTACGGGTGGCGTACCAAGGTACTGACTTGCCTGTGCCAGTGTCGTCCTGCCTTCAACGATATGATTCAACCCAGCCGGGTCAAAGGAGTTGCCGGTCGTCGAGCAGGCCGTCAGACCCGCGACAGCCAGACACAGCATCGCGATGCCGATACGCATTCTGCTATCGACCACCCATATTGAATAAACTCATGTTCTGTATGGTCTTGAACGCCAGGGCAGCGCCCTCGAGCGCCATCTTGCGTAGATTAAGCTTCATCGTTGCATCATAAAAATCCAGACCTTCGAGATCCTCGAGCGCCGTCGTATAGCCCAGGTTACGCTGGGTACCATTCGTATCGAGCGATTCGAGCTCGTTCATACGTGCCCCCACCGAGGCGCGCACGGTAAGGATATTGTCGTAGCTTGTGGTCAAACGCTGGATCGAACTATTCAGCACATTACGCAGGGCCGCCGTTCCTGTTGCATCCACCGAAGACGGGGAATTCAAGGCCGTGATCAGGTCGCCGAGCGTGTCAAACACATTGACATCCGTATGCACAAGCGGATCCACGCCAAAGGTATCGCCGATTTGTGGTGTGCCTTCGAACTGCACCTGCATGCCATAGCCCAGCTCTAATGTTTTGGCACCCGGCGCCAAGGTATAGCTGACGGGCAAATCGAGTGGGTCGAGCGGGTCTGCCGGCGACACCGGTGTCGCCGGATCGGTCGATACGTCGGTGACCGTGACGGTGTAACTGGTCTCGGAGGTGAACTCGACCTTATATGCGTAGTTGATATTGGCGAGGCTACTGTCCGTGACAGAGGCCTTACTGACAACGCCCGTGCCCAGATTGGGGCCTGGCGTCGTGGCGTTCGGGCCGGCTGAGGTCGTGTACCCACGTGTGCCGGGCTGCGCGCGATTAAAGATATCCGAGCCGACATCGCCACCAGCGATCTGGCGCGTCTGGTCTGCCTGAATATTGCGTTGCTGCGTATCACCCTGATAGACATAACGCCCCCCCACCAATTGATACGGTGAAGTTTGCCCCTGAGAACCCGAAAACAGATACTGCCCGTTTCCATCGGTCGCGTTGGCCAGGCCCAACATGGTTTCCCTGGCGCTGGCGAGCACACCCGAGAGTGTCGCCCGATCCGCATCCGACAAGGTGCCATTCCCGGCCTCAACCACACGCGTCTGTACATCCTGCATCAACAGCACGAGGGATTCAAGGGTATTTTCCTCGGCACCCAAGTCACGCATTGCCACGGCACGGTTATCGGCAAAGCGCTGGTTCAGCGCCTGGGACTGGGCAATATTGATCGACTGAGCAGCGGCCAAGGGATCGTCTGCGGGTGAGGTCATCCGCCGATTCTCGCCCATCTGTTGCATCACATGCATCAGATCCGCCTGTTGATTATTGATCGTGGTCAGGCCGGTATTAAATAATAAACTTGTACTGATACGCATGGTATTTATCCTGATAGAGCATTACACGCTGGGTCAATTACGCAGACCAAGCAGCGTATCAAACAAGGTCGAGCTGACGTCAATCATGCGCGAGGCGGCTCGGAACTGCTCTTGGTAGCGGTCCAGATTCATGGACTCTTCGTTCAGGTTGACCCCAGAGACGGCCTGCTGAGCCGAATAATTCTGCTGGATCAAGGCATTTTGGGCCTTTTGCGAAGTCGTGTTCTGCTGGGTTTGCACCCCCACATTACTGATGATCTGCGAGAACGCCTCATTCAGGCTGGCCGAACCATTGCCCAGGGTTTTATCCGTGCGCAATTTGGCCATGATGAGTGCATTGTCCCCATTGGCCACCCCGGATGCCGTGCCGATTGTGGCGTCATAGCTTGCGGCGGCGATCTTGGCCGGATCCGTGATGGCAACATCCAGATTGGCTGCGGCGTTGCGCGTGGGCTGAATCATCCAGCTATCGCCCTCGACGGGTACCCCAGCACCGGGATCAAAGGTCACACCACCGAAGCGCACGGGGAAGGTACTGCCCAGCGCTGTCTTTGTCCCGCCCGGTATCGTGGTGACGCTGTACTGGCCACCGCTGAACTCGACGCGGTAATCCTGATTGGTAAGCGTATTGCTGGGGCTCGTTTTAGGATCCCATGGATTGCTCGTCGGATTATAGGGCTGGGTCGGGTCCATCGGTCGCCAGGTCGTCGTCGGGTCGGGCGGAATATTCGTATCCCGCGCCGATGACACATAGCCCACGGTCGGCGCGACCGTACCGGTGTTGGACTCATGGTTCAGGACATTAGGCGGGCCAAATTTAAAAAATGCACCACCCTGGAGGCCGCCCAGATCGGCACCTGCCTGGTGTGCCTCGTTCATTGCCAGCGCCAGACCCATGGCGATACGACCCAAATCATTTTGGACGACGTCCAGCGAATCGGCACGAAAGGTCAGCAGACCACCGAGCTTACCGCCCGTGATCAGGGATTCGGGCATCTCGACCGGAATAAGCTGACCACTGCCATCGAGGATCGTGAAGTTCACCGCCATACGCGATGGATCTGCCTCGGCGGGACGCGCAGTCAATGGGAAAACCGTATTGCCGCTGAGCACCACCTGCCCGTTACCGATCGCAATACTGACGCGGTCATCCTGATAGAAGGCCTTGACGTCGATCATCTGACCCAGCTCTGACACTGCCTGATCGCGCATATCGAGCAGGTCATTGGGTGGTTGCCCGGGCTGCGTGGCCTTAGCGGTGGTGATTTGCTGGTTCAGATCATTGATGCGATCCAGGTAGCTATTGACCTGTGTGATCGTTGTGGTGATCTGGGTATTAATATTATTACGCTGTTCATCCAGGAACGCATTGGCGTTGCGGATCTGGGTCGCAAGACCCGAGGAGCGACCCAGCAGTTCCTGGCGGGCTGCACTATCGGCCGGTGCAGTCGCGACCGCGTCGATCCCATCAAAGAATTTCTGTATGGCTGGCGCGATCCCCACGGTGCGGTCCGCAAACAGATTATTCACCTGGCTGATCTGATTACCATAGGTCTGCAAGGCGGCGCCCTTGACCTGGGAATCCATCATCTGACGCGATAAAAAATTATCGTAGGCACGCTGCACGCTTACCGCCTGCACACCACGCCCAATCCAACCTGCGCCCGTCGCGCTGGGGCTGGCCGTCTGCACTAAGACGCTCTGGCGGTTATAGCCTTCGGTGGCGGCATTATTGATATTATGCCCCGCAGTCTGCAGGCGGTTCTGCGCAGCCAGCAATGCCGCCTTTCCCAAATTAGCCAAATTCATGAGCGTTTCACCATTCGATACGTGGGCTTTGTGTTCCGCACGTCAATTAACCTATCACGTCCCTTAACGGCATTTGAGCCTGATAATTTAGGCCCGCTACCGGCTATTGCGTGGCGCGCGCATTGAAATATCCCATGATAGAGATCAGCTTATCTGCATAGGACGGATCCGTCGCATAGCCCGCCTCCTGGATGCGTTGTGCGGCCACCTCAGCCGAGGGCGCGGTCAAGACCTCGCTATAGCGTTCGTTGCGTCCGATCAGCCGCGCATAGTCAGCAAACGAGTCCGCGTAGGAATCATAGGCACGGAAGGGCTGCTGCACCTTGTGGGCGACGCCCCCCTCGAATTCAGTCGTCATGGCGTAGACGACCTCGCCCTTCCAGCCGCCTGTCGCCTTGATCCCAAATAAATTATGACTGGTGCGGCCATCCTCGCGCATCAGTTCACGCTGTCCCCAACCAGACTCCAGTGCCGCCTGACTAAGAATCAATTTCGCGGGCACGCCGCTTTGCTGAGACGCAAAATCAGCGGCTGCCGACATTTTGCTGACAAAATCATGGATGTGGCTTGGCGCACCGCGAATAGCAGAACTGACCTTTTCGGCAACATTCCTCTGGCTTAGCATGCCGATCAAGGCGGTGATGGAGTCCGCCACCTCACGGCGTCCTTCTCCGATGCGCGAGCGCAGCCCTGGCAGGCGCGAGGCCGCCAGCTCTGGCGGCTGGGCGGTCGAATCCAATTGATCGGTGCGGCCCCCGCGGATCTGATCAAGCAAGGCCCGCGCCAGGCCCAAGCCAGGATCAGCCAACTGCAAGGCAGACTGCTCGTCTTGCAGGCTGCGTGCCATGCGCGTGGCCGAAGAATCAAACAGCGTGGGTTCCATATCGGAGCTCTGACGCGCCTGTTTGAGCATCATCTGAATAAACATGGCTTCGAACTGCTGGGCCACCGCCTTTTGGTCGGCCAGTGAAGCATTCGCCCCCGCCTGAACGCCGTGCTTGAGGCTGTTCAGACTGCTGAAGTCCATCGCATTCATCTCGCCTGTCGGGCGGGGCGTGCTGGCTATAAAATCCATCATGGCGCGTGCGTCCTAGATCACATCGAGGTCGGCACGCAAGGCGCCGGCACTCTTGAGGTTCTGCAAAATAGACAAAAGATCCTGGGGTGTGGCGCCCAGGGCGTTCAGCGCCTTGACGACATCCGCCAAATTGGCGCTGGTGGTGACACGCTGAATCGACCCGCTCTCTGAGCGCATTTCGATCTGCGTGTTCTCGGTCACCACCGTCTGTCCGCCACCAAACGGCGTCGTGGGCTGGCTGACCGCCTGTTGCGGACTGATGACCACCGACAGGTTGCCATAGGCAATCGCCGCCTCATCAATCGTCACTGTACGGTTCATCACTACCGATCCGGTGCGCGCATTGATCACCACTCTGGCGCGTGCGGGGGGCAGATTCACCTGCAGATTCTCGACCTGCGAGAGAAACGCGGTCTGGCGCATCGGATCAGTCGGCGCCTGAAGCTGGATGCTACGCGCATTCAAAGCCAGCGCTGTGCCCGCGCCGAATTTGCGATTCAAGGCCGCCACGACGCTCTGTGCAATCCCGAAATCATTGGTATTGAGCTCGAGGCTGACCGTGCCGCCCTGGACATAGCTTGTGGGCACATCGCGCTCGACAATTGCGCCATCAGGGATAATGCCGCCGTTCAATTGATTGACCTGAACGCTGGATCCGCCTTGTGATGCACCCGCCCCGCCCACAAGCAGATTGCCTTGCGCCAGCGCATAGACCTGTCCGTTTGCGCCCTTCAGAGGCGTCATAAGCAGCGTCCCCCCGCGCAGGCTCTTGGCATTGCCCATCGAGGACACCACCACATCCAGGGTCTGTCCCGGCTGAGTAAAGGCGGGCAGGCGTGTCGTCACCATGACTGCAGCAACGTTTTTGATCTGCATATTGGTGCCTTGGGGCACGGTGACACCAAGCTGCGAGAGCATATTAGTCAAGCTCTGCTGGGTAAATGGTGTCTGACGTACCTGGTCACCACTGCCATCCAAGCCCACGACAAGGCCATAACCGATCAACTGATTGGCGCGCACCCCCTGAAATGAGGCAAGATCCTTCAGGCGTTCGGCCTGTGCACTCGTCCAGGGCAGCATCACCATACACAGGATCAACGCTAGGCAGTGGCGAGAAAATAAACGGATCATCATGGCTCAGAAGGGAGAAATATTCAGGAAAAATCGCTGTAGCCAACCCATGGTCTGGACCTCATCCATGGTGCCCTTGCTGCGATATTCGATGCGTGCATCAGCCACCTGGGTGGAGGACACGGTATTCGAGCCCGTAATCGAGCGCGGATCGACGACGCCCGAAAAGCGGATGTATTCACTGCCGCGATTGATTGCGATCTGCTTTTCCCCAGCGATCTGCAGATTGCCATTGGGCAACACCCCAATCACGGTGGTGGTGAGCGTGCCATTAAACAAATTATCGGCACTGCTCGAGCCCTTGCCTTGGGCCTGGTTACCCCCGGTCGCATCGAAATCCTGCTTTGGACCCAGATCCGTAGGCAGGATCGCTGGCGCAATACCGATACCCATCGAGGCGCTACCTGATCGATTGGTCGCGGTAGCGACGTTCTTGGCAGCGTTGGTGCGCTCCTGGATGATAATGGTGACGATATCGCCAACGTTACGTGGGCGCCTGTCCTCAAACAAGGGGTAATTCCCATAGGCTGTCGGCTGATAGATCGAACCATTGGCCTGGACCATTGTGCTGGTAGGCGGCATGGGTGGCTCGGCGGTCAGCGGTCCGGTCACCACGGGCTCGGGCGGGATCAAGGCACACCCCGACAGGGACAAGCCCAGCACCAAGACCACAAGCAGGAACCCAGAACGATCAGCCATCATCAGAGCTGCGTCAGGCGTGCCAGCATTTGATCCGAAGTCTGCACCGCCTTGCTGTTCATCTCGAAGGCGCGTTGCGTCGTGATCATATTCACCAGTTCTTCAGCGACGTTGACGTTGGAGGTCTCGACATATTTTTCTAGCAGAATTCCTGCGCCGTCCAGACCGGGCTGCACTTGATTGGCGGGACCCGATGCATCCGTCTCGGCGTAGAGGTTCTCGCCGAGGCTTTGCAAACCGGTCGGATTGATAAAAGTCGACAACTGCAATTGGCCGACTTGCACACTTGTGCCGGTGGCGCCAGGCTGGGTGACCCCGACCGTGCCATCGCGTCCAATCGTTATTGTCAGGGCATTGTCGGGAATATTGATCCCTGGCTGCACCGGGTAGCCGCCCGCAGTGACCAACATGCCGTTGGAATCCACCTGAAGGCTGCCATCACGCGTGTAGCTAAACGAGCCATCGGGCATCTCGACCTGTAAAAACCCCTTACCCTGGATGGCAACATCCATGCTGTTACCGGTTTCCTTGAGGTTGCCCTGAGTGTGTATCCGTTCGGTGGCAGCGGTCCGGGCACCGGTACCGATCTGCAAGCCCGAGGGAAGCTGGTTTGCGGCACCGACCTGAGCGCCTGGCTGGCGCATCGTCTGGTACATCAAATCCTCAAAAACCGCGCGACTGCGCTTGAATCCCGTCGTATTGACGTTAGCCAGGTTGTTGGATATCACATCCATGCTGGTCTGCTGGGTTTCCAGACCGGTCTTGGCGATCCATAGTGAACGTATCATTGTGCTTCCTTAACTGGCTGACAGAATAGAGTTGCCGCGCTCTTCGTTCGTGCTGGCATTCTGGATTACTTTCATCTGCATCTCGAACTGACGCGCGTTGGCGATCATCGCGACCATCGCCTCGGCAGGGCTGACATTGCTTTTTTCGACAAAACCGGGAACGATGCGCAAGGCCGGATCCGCCTGCGCAGGTTGCCCCCCCACCAGACGAAACAAGCCATCCCCCCCCCGCTCGAGCTGCTCGACGGGTGGATTCACAAGCTTGATCTGCCCCACTACCTGGATATCGCTGGGATTATCCCCCGCGCCCAGGGCCGAGATCTGGCCATCGGTTGAAAACGTGATGCTGCCGCGTTCTGGCAACTCGATACCTTGGCCATCGGCAGACAATACCGGCAAGCCCGTCGAGGTCACGAGTTGATTCTGGCTATTCACCGCAAAGGCACCGGCTCGTGTATACGCCTCGCCCCCGTCGGCGCTGCGCACGGCAAACCAGCCCTCCCCCGCAATTGCCGCATCCAGCGAATGCCCGGTCTCGGCCATGATGCCCTGGCGAAACTGACTGCCTGGGCTTGAAGCCAAGGTGCTCACACGGGTAGCCAGCTCACCGGCCTGCCCCATTACCGGCACGGAACGGTACATCGCCAACTGTTCGCGAAAGCCCGTCGTCGAGACGTTCGCCATATTATTGGTGATGATGGCCTGCTGCTCGAGCACGCGCGCCGCGCCATTGGCAGCTGTATAGAGAATGCGATCCATCTGCCCTTACCCTTAGCGCATCGTGATCAAGGTCTGCAGGATCTGATCCTGAGTCTTGATCGTCTGGGCATTGGCCTGGTAGGTACGCTGGGCAATGATCATATTGACGAGTTCCTGGCTCATGTCGACGTTCGATTCCTCGACCGATTGGCCCTTGATGACGGCCAGACCGTTGCTGCCGGGCTGACCCAGGATAGGCTGACCCGAGGACGCGGTCTCGATCCAGGCATTCCCCCCTACGGATTGCAGACCTTGCAGATTGTTAAAGTCTGCCAGCGCCAGGGTGCCCATGACTTTTTTTGCGCCGTTGGTGTAGTTGGCAATCAGTTCGCCATTTGTACCTACGGACGTACTGGCGTATTCGCCTGTCGCGTAGCCATCCGGCACAAAGTTCTGCGTAAAGCCGCCACCAAACTGTGTAGAGTTGGCGTAGTTGACGAGAATATTCATGGGTGACGCCGGCGAGGCGCCTCCACCAGGCGCCGTGAGGGTCACCGTTTGACTGCTCGGGGCACCGGCGAGCAAACGCCCGGCCGGATCAAAGGTCAGCTGCATGCTGCCCCCGGCGCTTGGCACCTGCCCGTCAATACGGAAGTTGACCTCCCACACGCTATTACCCGCGACGGCCGGACGCTTGGTGTAGTACTGCGTCAGGCGATGCTCGTTGCCCAGGGAGTCGTAGACCGTGATTGGGGTGGCGTTGGAGAATGAGTCTGGGTCGGTCGGCGAAAACGGGATAACGACTGAAGCCGCATAGGCCACATTCTGGGAATTTACCGGTGGCACTGCCGTAGGCTGATTGGTCGGATTAATGACCACGGCTGCGGCAGTTACCCCACCGGTGGAATATGTGGCATCCGCGGGAAACTCGGCATCACCAGGGTTCGCAACGGTACCGCCGCCAACATCGGTATACCAGGTGTAAATGCCCGCTGCATCAACCGTGTAGAAATACGAGGTTGGGGTCCCTGCAGCATCGGCCAGTTGAACGGTTCCTACAGTCGCTGCATCGCCCGGGATATTTCCACCCGTGGCTGGAAAGGTTGCGGGCGTGGGGGCACCTGCAGACAAGGTGAATTGAGTCGGCGGCGTATCCCAGGAGTTATACGAACCTGCCGATGGCGCCAGCGCAGGCGAGGCAACGCCGCTAGAGTTCGTCCAAATATAATTGCTGCCCCCCGCTACCCGGTAATAATAGTTCGATGTCTCGCCAGCAGGCGTGGTCAAGGATAGGGTGCCCAGCGTTTCGGGGGTTGCCGCCACCTTAGCGTTTGCATCCAGATTGACCATATTGGCGAGGTTGGCGGTGGCTACCGGGTCAATATTCCCCACCGGGACAGTCATGCCGATCAGGTTGGTGCCGCCAGCGGCATAGCCCATTAGCTGTTGGCCCTGCGCATTGACGATCTTGTTTTCCTTGTCGGCAAAAAACTGACCGTTGCGGCTATAGAGCTGCGCCCCATTCGAGTTCTGCAGGACGAACATCCCCTTGGACCCGTCGATCGCCATATCGAACTGATTGCCGGTCGAGGACACGATTCCCGTGGTAAAGCGCTGATTGACCGAGGCAACCTGCACGCCCAGACCCACCCGTGAATTCGCGTAGACATCGGCAAACGTGGCGGTACCGGTCTTGAAGCCGACGGTGCCAGAGTTGGCGATATTGTTGCCAATCACATCCAGATTCTGTGCAGCGGCGTTCAAACCGCTAAGACCTTGACCAAAACCCATGATAAACCTCGTGAATAAATTTGATGTTCGATTTAGTGTGACGCGTGGTGGCGGCGCACGAATTACATGATTTGTCGGATATCGAGCAGGGAATATCGGCCCGCCAGCCCCAGGTCAAGCTTCAGACCCTCAGAGGTGTAGGCGACGCTGCCGACCTTGCCAGAGGTCAGCGCCTGGGCCGAGACCGGCTGCCCTTCGGCGTCGCTGGCTGCAACTTGTACGGTGTAGGCACCATCGGGGGCGGCATCGCCCAGATCGTTCTTACCATCCCAGGTCACCGGATAGACACCTGCGCCCATGGCGCCCAGATCCATCTTGCGTACCACCGCCCCGCTGGCGTCCAGAATCGAGACGATCGTCTTGGCAGACCCTGAAAACAGATCCATCCCAAAAGAGGTGGCGGTCTTAAGGGTGGGATCTGCAGGGTTGCTGCCCAGAGATACCTTGGCACCCGGCACGAGGACGTCCTTACCAATCAAGGCGGCGGCTTGCAGGGACTGCGACATATCCATCTGGCCTGATAAGGCAAGCAAGGTGTCATTTAATTGCTGGATGCCATTGACCGTAGAGAGTTGCGCGATCTGCGAGGTCACCTGAGCGTTATCCATGGGGTTCAGGGGATCCTGATTCTGCAATTGCGTCACCAGCAGGGTCAAAAAACGATCCTGCGTGTCCCCCATCAGACTATTGGTCTTGGATTGGGCAGCAGCCATGGCCCGGGCCTGTACTGCGCTATTCGTATCGGTAATCGCTGTTGTCATGAGGGCATTCCTTATTGACCAAGCATGAGGGTCTTGGCCATCAGCGCCTTGGCCGTATTCACGACTTCGACATTGGCCTGATAAGAGCGTGAGGCCGAGATCATATTCACGGTCTCGGCGACCACATCCACGTTTGGCATGGCAACGTAACCCTGATCATTGGCTAGCGGATTGCCCGGGTCATACTGCATCCGTGCGGGTGCGTTGCTCTGGATCACCGAGGCGACCTTGACCCCGCCTATGGCATCCGTATTCGCCGAGGGGGTCATCTGAAATACAACATGACGTGCACGGTATGGCTGACCATCCGGGCCCACCGCACTATTGGCATTGGCAATATTGCTGGCTGACACGTTCATGCGTTGAGACTGCGCAGTCAAGGCTGATCCGGCAATCTGAAAGATACTCATGGTGGACATCGGAAAATCCTAGGTACGAGACGATCTGCGATGAGACGATCAGTTCTGCATCGCCATCATCAGGGTTTTGATTCGCTGCGAGAGAATCGACAGATCAGACTGATAGCGCATGGTGTTATCGGCGAACTGTATGCGCTCGACATTCATATCGACGGTATTGCCATCCAGGCTGGGTTGTGTCGGTACCCGATACAGCTCGGTACCGGGGCCGCTGGTCAATGCCTGAGCAGGAATATGGCGCGCCGAGGTCAGCGACAACTGCGTGTCAGGCAGACGCAGCCGATCCCCCATGGCTTCGCGCAGCGACGCCGCGAAATCGACGTCGCGGGCCTTGAAGTTGGGCGTGTCCGAATTGGCAATATTAGTCGCGAGAACTTCCTGGCGCTGCTGGCGCAAGCCGAGTGCCTTTTGGTAGAAGTCAAAATCCTCGCCGATGCGATCAATCATGGCTAACCGTAAAAAATAATTAAATTTCACGAACTCGCCGTTGCACCAAAATGTCCTGAGACCCTTTTGCGGCTTTTTCGCACGTCACCATAGTAGAACGGGCAGCGAGGGGATAAACATCAAAACAAGCCACTGTTTGACGCCCAATTCAACTGATGCGCATGCGGGCTTGTCACCCTACAATACACACATGCTCAGAAGCTGTATCGCGCTATGGGTCGTGGGCTGCGCCGGCGTGGCCTGGGCCGCACCTGCCCCGCCCCCCCAAGACCCCGTACCGATTATCACGCAGGTGGAGTCCCTGCTGCACGCCCGCGCCCAGGCTTACCCCGGCGAGGCCGAGATCACAGTCGAGCCCCCGCGCCTGAGCAACCAGACAAGCTGCTCGCAATTGGAAGCCTTCCTATCCGGCAATACCGCCCTGCGCTCGCGCATGTCTGTCGGTGTGCGTTGTCTGGCGCCACAGGCCTGGAGCCTGTATGTCACAGCGAACGTTCGCCTGATCGGGCATTTTTATGTCTCAAACCGCGCAATTCCGGCGGGTCAGGTCATGTCTCTGGACGATCTGGACATGCGCGAGGGCGACCTGCTGCGCGAGCGCCAAGCCATCACCGATCCCTCACATATTGTTGGCTACATCACCACCCGACGCATTCCTCCGGGCGCAGGGATCCACAGCAATGCCCTGCGTGACCCACAATCCATCCTGCGCGGCCAGGCGGTACGAACGATCGCGCGCGGTGCCGGATTTGTCGCCAGTGGTGAGGGGCAGGCGCTGGGTTCCGGTGCGCCCGGCACGCAAATTCAGGTGCGTTCCAGTTCGGGGCAAATCATTACCGGAACGGTCATCGATGCGCAGACTGTTCAGGTTATGATGTAAGACACAGAGAATTACCCGGTGATTACCCTAAAGAATGCCCTGGCGCTGCCGTAATCATGAGGGCACCAGAATTTCCAGACCCATCACCAGCCCGGAGACGACTTTGAAAATCAGCTCTACCTCGTCCAACAACCCCCTCGGCGGCGTGGCTGGTGGCGTGCGTACGGACTCGGGGGGTAACGCCCATCCCGCCCAGCAAGCCGCAGCAGGCAAATCCTCGGTCGACCTCAGCGCAGCAGCCCGTCACCTCGCCGCCTCCCAGGATGGCAGCGGCGATATACAGGCTCAAAAAGTCCAGCAGATCCGCGATGCGCTCGCCTCCGGCGAGCTACAAATCGATCCGGGCCGTATTGCCGATGGCTTGCTCGCCAGCGTACGTGATCTACTTAAATGAGTGCAGCACTCGCGCCGCTTCTGCAGTGCCTCGCCGAGCAGTCCGCTGTTCTGGAAAAGTTTGTCCAGGCGCTAGAGGATGAGGCACACAATCTGCTCGAAGCAAGCTCAAACGAACAATTGATTGATCTGACCCAACACAAAAATGCCTTTGCCATGCAATTGGCCGAGCTCGAGGTGCAGCGCACCGAGTGTCTTGGTGGCCTGGGCTTTGACGCTGATCTGGCGGGGATCGAGGCAGCTTGTGCCGCCCACCCTGAACTTCAGGCACCGTTTGATGCACTGTTCGCACTCGCCCGTGAGGCAAGCACACTGAATGCCCAAAATGGGCAGATCATTACGATGTTTCTAGCAAGCAATCAACGCGCCGTCGACGCGCTGCGCAGCCTGATGGGCGAAAATCTCTATAACGCCCGTGGCCGCCTCTCTAAGCCAGCAACTCCTTAAGCGTATAGAGCTTGACTAAGCCCGCATAGGCTTGGTTAGCCGATAGACTACGCGCCCCCAACATCCTCGCCGCGACATCGGCCGCCTGTGCCAGCCCGGTTTCCTGGCGCAAATGCCAGGCAGCCAGACTCAGTTGCGTTGCATACAGTGCCTGGTCCAACCCAGGATAATTCCGCGAACCCGCCACCAGTGTTGGCAAAATCGCTGCAGCCTGGCGCAATGCCCCGTGGCATTCCGCACGAATCAACAATGCGCTGGCCAATCCGGCATGACTGATTGCATCCGGTGCCTGACCCAGGCCATAAAAGGTACGCACCAGCCGACCGTCCCGTGCGTCGATGACGCGCAGGCAGACTGCCGTGACATTTAGTGGCTCGTGCAGGCGCGCACACAATTGTACCGAGGCACTGCCCACCCAAAGCACGGCATGTGCCCGATCCACGCCAGCAAAATTTACCAGCATCGGATAGGCATCCCGCGCCAGAGGACGAAAATCCATGCTCTGGCAAACAGCAGACAGGGTCGCTGCGCCATCCATCTGAAATACCCGGGACTTGGCGCCGCACTGAGCCAGCCAATAACGGCCTTGCGCAGCCAGTGTGCGCCATAGCGCCTGCCCACCACCATCGACGATATGCAAGAGGGGCGGCGCCACATCATTCGGCATCACCGCCTGGATCTGGAGCGCCAGCGCGTCCGTTGCGGCAGGCGACTGCAACTGATCCTTGCCCGTCGAACTGTGCCAGCCATCTGAAAATCCCAACTGCTGCGTCGAGGCAGCCAAGGCACGGCCCTGGGGATCAAGCCAGGCGCTCATGGCCCACGAACCGCGGCGCGCCCCCAACTGTACGGTACTGCGCCCATGTACCAACAAGCCATAAGCCGCCTGGGTGTCGGCGAGCTCATTAGAGGCAACACGCGCCAGATGATCGACGGCCTCGGCCACGCCCGGCAAGCTGCCAGCCGCATGACTACGCCACAAGTCATAACCCTCAGAGAGCGCAAGATTCTCGTCCATGACCCCCACGGCCGCTTGAAGGTCCTGCATGCTTAGGGCCACATCCCCCGCGCGGGTCGATACCGAGAGCAAACCTGGCAATAGGGCTCTCTGGTGCTCGGTCGCCTGAGCATCCCGTTCATCACCCGAGGTTTTCGCCATGGACAAGAGCGCTGCCATATCAGCCTCGGTAGGCGCATACAAGGTGCTGCTATTCTGAAGATGCACCAAAGCCTGATCGATGAGTTCAAGGGCAGACAGGAACAAGAGATTTTCGGGGACTTTTTGCCCGTTAGACACATAGTGGATCGGCAATTGATAGCGTATCGCCGTATCCAGTGCCGCACCCAGGCGGCTGGCCTCATCGATTTTTGTGATGATGCAGCCCCTCAGTGGCGTCCCCCCGTCACCCGTATACGAGCGCGCCACCTCGTCGAGGGTATCGCCATGGCTGGAGGCATTGAGCACCAGCAGACGACTTACCCGGCGACCGGCATTGGCCAACAAGGCTGCCTGATCAGCGATATAGCGGTCGCGTTGGCTGATCCCCACATTATCAATCAGGATCGTCTGATCCGGACGTATGCCCTGGACAATGCGCCGCAACTCAGTGACGTCCTGCACAATATGCACCGGCACGCGCAACATCTGACCGTAGATCTTGAGCTGCTCATGCGCACCAATCCGATAGGTATCCGTGGTCAGCAACACCAGACTATCTGGACCCGAGCGGCGTACGCAACGCGCCGCGAGCTTGGCGATGGTGGTGGTTTTACCCACACCGGTCGGGCCGACCAAAGCGAGCGCCAGGCCTGGCTGCCAGAGTTCATCTTCGGTGGCCAATACCGGCAGGTGTTTGATCAGTTCGTTACGCGCCCACTGGAAGGCCGCTCGGGTTGCATGCTGCTCGGGTAAGCGTTTGAGCATGGCGCGCAGCAAGGCCGTACTGAATCCGAAACGCAATAGGCTCTGGAATAAGGAGACAGCCTGCGGTGCTCGGCGTAACTGTGTCCCCCAAAGCAATTCATCGATGCGACTCTCGAGCGAGCCACGCAACTCGCCAATCGCGCCCACAACATCTGGGCTCTCGGGGGGCGGGGCTGCGGGTCGGCTCATCGGCCTGGCTACGGGGCGCGAAGGTGCGGGGGCTGGCCTCTCGGGATTGGCCGGAGCCGTCGCACTCGCCTCACTGGGCATCGATGTCTGATCCGTTGCCAGAATTTCAACCCCACCATTGACGCGCTTATTTGAGATAATCAGTGCCTCAGGACCCAAGGCCAGGCGGACCTGGCGCATGACCTCACGGTTTGTGGCGCCGAAAAAACGACTGATGTTCACGCAGGACTCCCGCCAATAATCGATGTGATGCGCATCATACGCTCTTCAGGAATCTCGACGCTAGAGAGCACACCCATTTGAGGAATATGATGCCTGAGAAACCGTGATAATGATGGGCGTAAGGCGGGCGGCACGACCAGCACGGGCGCCTCGCCGCTATTCTCTTGCTCTTGGACGACACGTAACGTATCCGCGAGTAATGTGTCGGCGAGCCCAGGCTCTAACGCACCGCTACTGGTCATGGCTTGTGTCAGTACGCGCTCTAGGCGTGCGTCCAGACCGATGACGCGCAGCTCATCCTCGCCCGGGAACCAATGCTGCGTAATCGCCCGACCCAGGCTCGCCCGTACCTGTGCCAGCAATTCCGTCATATCCGGCCCACTGCCCGCCGGGTTGAGGGCGGCCAGACGGGGCGCATGATCGGCGATCGTCTCGATAATGCTGCGCACATCACGAATCGGCACTTCTTCATCAAGCAGGCCACGTAGCAAATTCTGCAGGGCGGTGAGGCTGAGCGTCTTGGGGACCAAATCCTCGATGAGTTTGGGCATATCGCGCCCAATATGATCGAGCAATTGCTGGGTCTCTTGGCGCCCAAGGAGTTTGGCCGCATGGCGGTGCATGAGGTGATTCAGATGCGTCGCAGCCACCGTTGCGGCATCCACAACGGTATACCCTGCAATTTGCGCCTGCTCGCGCATCGCCACGTCAATCCACACAGCAGGCAAGCCAAAGGCCGGGTCGGTCGTCGGCGTCCCTGGTAATTGCATCGTGACCTCGCCGGGATCGATCGCCAGCCATTGACCGGGCAGCGCAACGCCGCGGCCGACCTCTACGCCATAGAGCAATATCCGGTAATCCGTGGGCTTGAGTTCCAGGTTGTCCCGAATATGCACCACCGGTGGCAAGAACCCCATCTCTTGGGCAAATTTCTTGCGCAGGCTACGGATCCGATGCAGCAACTCGCCATTCTGCTCATGGTCGACCAAGGAAATCAAACGGTAGCCCACCTCTAGGCCGAGCGGATCAACGAGCGAGACATCATCCCAACTCGCCTCCGCCGCAGCGGCCGCGACCGCCGCCTGCTCACGTACGGGCGCTTCGGCCTTAGTCGCCAGATCGAGCTGCTGACGTTTATACAGACCCCATCCCGATGCACCGAGGATTGCCGCGAACGTCAGGAATGCCAAATGCGGCATATTGGGGATCAAGCCCATCAGGGTCAGAATACCAGCCGTGATAAATAGCACATTGGGATTGGAGAACAGTTGGCTCATTATCTGCTGGCCAACGTCCTGATCCGTCGCAACGCGCGAGACCACCACCCCCGCCGCGGTGGAAATCACCAAAGCCGGGATCTGCGCGACCAGCCCATCACCAATCGTGAGCAGGGTGTAGATGTGCCCCGCCTCGCTAACTGCCAGATCATGCTGGGCCACCCCAACAATGAGACCACCCAGAATATTGATCACCATGATAAGCAAACCCGCCACCGCGTCCCCGCGCACGAATTTGCTCGCCCCATCCATGGCGCCGTAGAACTCCGCCTCTTAAGAGACCTCGGCGCGACGACTACGTGCCTCGTCCTCGCCAATCAGGCCGGCATTCAGGTCAGCGTCGATGGCCATCTGTTTGCCAGGCATCGCATCCAGGGTGAAGCGCGCCCCGACCTCGGCGATGCGGCCCGCACCCTTGGTGATCACCACAAAGTTGATGATAACCAGGATCACAAAGACCACAATCCCGACCGCAAAATTCCCGCCAACCAGGAAATGACTGAACGCCTCGATTACCTGCCCCGCCGCGTTAGGCCCCTTGTGGCCATTCATCAATACGACCCGGGTCGACGCCACGTTCAACGATAGGCGCAGCAAGGTGGCAAATAAGAGCACCGACGGAAATGCGGCGAAATCCAGAGGCTTGCGGGTAAACATCGCCACCAGCAAAATCATCACCGACAAGGCAATGTTGAAGGTAAAGAGCAGATCGAGGACAAAGGGCGGTAGCGGCAGGATCATCATGGCCAGGACCATGAGGATCAGCACAGGCCCAGCCATCAGGCGCGCGTGGGCAGAGCCGTTTAACTTAAGCAAGGCCAGAAAATTGTTCATGATGCGTGTCGCGCGCTAGGGTGAGCCTGACCCTCGGGGTCAAGTGCGCGCGGCACAGCCAAGTGTTGTGGCAGGGTCGGCAGGGTCCCCGTCCCCTCGTGCCAACTACGCAGTTGAAACACCCAGGCGAGGACCTCGGCCACCGCTGAATAGAGTTCTGCGGGAATTTCGTGATCAAGATCAACGTTATGGTAGAGGGCCCGCGCCAGTGGCGGCGCCTCTAATGTGGGCACACGATGTTCAGCGGCGAGTGTGCGGATCTGCTTGGCGATCAAATCGGCACCCTTGGCGACGACCGTAGGCGCCCCGCCGCGACCCTCATGGTATTTCAGGGCGACGGCGTAGTGGGTCGGATTCGTGACGATCACATCGGCTTCGGGTACGGCACTCATCATGCGTCGACGCGCCATGGCGCGCTGCTGCTGGCGCATGCGGCTCTTGATATAGGGGTCGCCGTCGCTCTCTTTGTTTTCCTGCTTGACGTCCTGCAAAGACATCCGCAACTGCTTATGATGGTTCCAGAGCTGCCAGGGCACATCGATCAGCACAATAATCACCAGTGAGGCGGCAATCAGCATGCAGCACAAGGCCACCAGCTCCAGCCCCCGGGACAATGCCTCGGTTGGCGCCGCCTGAGACAGCGAGAGCATTTCCCCCCGGTAATTCCAAATCACCATGACCCCCACCACACCGATCAACACGGCCTTAGAAAGGGTCTTGATCAGTTCAATGAGTGTCTGTGCGCCAAACATGCGCTTAATGCCCTTAAGAGGGCTCATGCGCTCGAATTTGGGCTCTAGTGCCTTGGCTGATATCAGAAAGCCACCCAGCGCCACAGAGGAAAATATGCCGACTACCATCAATAGCCCAAAGATCGGCAACACGAGCAGCAGTGCCCGACCTGCCGAATTGACGGCGGTCTCGAGCATGACGTGGGTATCGCTGACAATGCGTGGGTCAAACCACAAACCACCGCGCAACACACCATTGAGGGTCTGATACATATGACCGCCGCTATACCAGAGGCCACCGACGCCCGCCACAATCGCCAGAAACGTCCCCAGCTCGCGTGAGCGCGCAACCTGCCCTTCCTCACGCGCCTTATCCAGGCGCCGGGGTGAGGCGGGTTCGGTTTTCTCTAGGTCGCTGTCCTCGGCCATGCACGCAAAATTTGGGGGGAAAGCCTGGATTCTAGCGTGTCCAGGCCCCTGACGATCCCCAAATCAAGGCCTGTTAAGCGAGGTAATTCAAGTAGTTGCCAACTGCTCGCGGCGTGGCTGTTCGATGGTTTCCTCGAAACGGCTGTAATCCAAACCAATTCGCACCGCCCCCCAACGCGTACCTTGTAAATCCACCGGTAACGAGACATCGGTAATGATCTCGCCCGTGTCGCGCATATACGTCTGGCACATTACGCTCCCCTTGTTGGCAATGGCGCCCCGACTGATCTGATCATCGAATATGCGCTTGTCACGCACATGCAGCGTATCGTATTCAACATCACCTGTCGGTTCGCGCGAATAACGCGCATTGTGGGTCGGGCTATAGCCCTTATTATCGATAAGGATGGCGTAATAGCCGCCAGGGAGCTTTTCGATGACGAAATCAATGATTTTTTGCAGCGCCCCATCGATCTGACGGTCATAGCCCGTGTGATAGCGCGGGGGATTGCTCTGGGGGATCTGGCGGTAATTATGATCAAATATATCCAGCCCCTGCCCGGCAGCCTGCAACAGAAGCTTTTCGCAGGCGTCCCGCAAGGAATGCAAGACATTAACCAGCGTATCAAAAGGCGTCTGGCCGGTACGCAACGCGGCGAGCATCTCTTGGAGGCTTTCGGTTTGCACACGAACGCCCTGAACCTGCTCATCGATCGTGCCCATGCGATCCTGTATCTGAGCGCTATGCGCTGCGATACGCGAGATCGCATCGTTCATCTCATGATTCGTGTGATTGACCTGAGACACCGTCATGGCGACCTCATCAACCTGGCTACCCATGCGCTCCATATCCTGAAGCAGGCTCTGATACTGACTGGCAAAATGCCCAACCACGTCATCCGAGGCGTTCATGTCGGTACAAATTCGACCCGTCTGCTCGCGCGTACTTGTCACTAGGTCCAGAATTTCACCCGTATGCTGGACGATATCGCCTGTTGCTGCATTCACCCGTTCTGCGAGCTTGCCCACCTCGCTGGCCACCACAGCAAAACCCTTGCCCGCTTCCCCTGCCCGCGCGGCCTCGACGCCCGCATTCAGCGCCAACAAATGCGTCTGCAAGGCAATATCCTTAATTAATCGGCTGGTGTCCTCGACAGACATGGCACGTTCATTTAGCTGCGCTACCACGCCCGAGAACACCTCCATCTGTGAGGCGACGCGTCCCACACGCTCTTGGAGCTCTTTTAGTTGTGCGCGTGTCCCATGCAGCACCTGGAGCTGTTGGCGAAAGGTCTGAGCAAGCTCGTCAACAACCCCATTAGTCTGCTCGGATAGGCCGGCGATCTGATCACCGCGGGCTGCCAGACCATCCGCCTCGCGCGCCTGCTCTTGGGCCAATCCCTTGCATTCATTGGTGTGGGCCTGCAAGCGTGCGGTATTAATGGAAATACTGATGCTGGAGTGGCGCATCACCACAAAGCGCGAGCGCAGCGAGGCGAGAAAACGTCGCAATGGAAAAGCCAGGGGATTCACGGTCCAGGCACGGTCCGCCAGCGTCGCACGTCCCGAACTTAATCGCTTTAACAAGCGCCCCAGTCCAACTGTCCTATTCAGTGCTAAGCTCATGTCACCTCTCCTCGTGCATCAGTTTTTATATTCTGTCGCCGGGCTTGGTGGGCCAGTGTTCAGGCCTAGAACCCCAAGCTCGCCAACAGATCGTCAACCTGGTCCTGATCCGTCACGACATCTACCTTACCCGCCGGGCTGACTTCGGGGCCGTTGAGCAGCGTGCGCGTTTCGTCGCGCCGCTCGAGCGGGACATTATCAATCAAGACCTGTACCAACTCGGTCTCGATCACCCCCACAACACCCAGCATCTTCATGATCACCTGCCCAGTCAGATCCTGAAAATCCTGGGCCATGATGATTTCCATCAAGTTATTCTGTGAAGCTTGTGTCTTTTCGGGAATTTCCTTAAGTAGAGCGCGCGTATCGTCAACAAGGCTGCGCGCCTGATCCAAGGCCACCGGATGCTCGAACCAATCCTGCCAGCGCGCATCCAGCGCACGCGCCGAGGATTGCATCTGGTCCTGCCACGGCTGTATTTGTTCGGCGGCGTTCAACACCCGGTTAGCGGCCTGCTCAGTCATTTGTGCTACATAGTGTAAGCGGTCGCGCGCGTCAGGGATAGCGTGCGCAGCATCCTTGATGGCCTGATCCAAACCGAGCTCGCGCATGCTCTCGCGAAGTGTGCGCGTTAATTGGGCAATCCGCTGAATCAGATCGATAGGCACATCTGGCATGATCGCCGCACCCTGATGGTCATCTTTACTCATGTTTTTCTCCGATCAGAGCTTTTCAAAAATCTTGTTGAGCTTTTCCTCTAGGGTCGCAGCTGTAAAGGGTTTGACAACGTAGCCATTGGCGCCCGCCTGAGCAGCGGCGATGATGTTGTCTTTTTTAGCCTCCGCCGTCACCATCAGCACGGGCAGCTTGGCGAGGTTTGGATCAGCACGGATGTTCTGCAACATCACCAAGCCATCCATATTGGGCATATTCCAGTCAGACACAACAAAGTCGAAATTACCGTTACGTAATTTCTCTAGACCCATCAGACCATCCTCTGCCTCGTCGACGTTCTCAAAGCCCAGGTCCTTGAGTAGGTTCTTAATGATCCGGCGCATCGTCGGAAAATCATCGACGATCAGAATCTTCATGGTTTTTTGTACCACTGATCACTCTCCAAAATATAAACGGCAGCGGTTTCGTTTGCCAGGTCAGACACGATGCCCATAGGCACCAGCACTTTTTAAAATTCGTTCGCTCATCTCATCCAGAGGCACAGCTTGCTCGGCTGCACCAATAAGCAAGGCCTCGCGCGGCATACCAAACACCACGCAACTGGCCTCATCCTGGGCAAAGGTCAGCGCGCCAGCCTGGCGCATCGCCAGCATGCCTTGGGCGCCGTCCTTGCCCATCCCCGTGAGGATCACACCAATTGCGTTCTTTCCCGCGACCTGTGCGGCCGAATGAAACAATACATCAACGGATGGACGATGGCGGTTGACGGGCTCACTATAGTCGAGTTTAACGACGTAATTGGCGCCTGACCGGGCGAGCTTCATGTGTGCCACCCCGCCGGGCGCCAGATACACATGCCCAGGCAGTACACGCTGACCATCCTCGGCCTCATGCACCTCTACGGCACATAAGCCATCAAGGCGCTGGACGAACGAACGCGTAAAGCCCGCAGGCATATGTTGCGTAATCATGATGGCCGGACTGTTCGCCGGCAAAGGTTCAAGCACCTGACGAATCGCTTCTGTGCCCCCCGTCGACGAGCCGATCATGATGAGCTTTTCGGTTGTCGAGAACGTCGTATGGGACAGGCGCTGACGTGGTCCGGCCTGGTCCGTCGGGCGCCGCCGGGGGCGCGAATGGGCGGCTGCCCGGATCTTGTCGGCGATCATGTCACTGTACTCGAGCAGCCCATCGCGTAGGCCGAGCTTGGGCTTGGTGACAAAATCCACAGCCCCCAATTCCAGGGCACGCATGGTGACGTCCGAGTTACGCTCGGTAAGCGAGGACACCATCACGACAGGCATGGGCCTGAGTCGCATCAAGCGCTCGAGAAAATCCAGGCCATCCATGCGTGGCATCTCTACATCGAGCGTCAGAACGTCTGGATTGTGTTGCTTGACCAGGTCGCGGGCAATCAGCGGATCCGGCGCGGTCGCGACCACTTCCATATCAGGCTGCCCATTGATGATCTCGCTCATGAGGCTACGCACCAGAGCGGAATCATCCACACATAACACACGAATTTTCTTCATAATTACCGCATCAACAAAATATTGCCGATATCATCAAGCAACGGTGTAGACCGTCTGACCCTGAAGGCGCAATGCCTTGGTGATATAGGTGAAGTTCTCTGAGTGACCTGCAAACAGCAAGCCGCCTGGTTTGAGCAAAGGAACAAAGCGCTCTAGTATCTGGGTTTGTGTGGGCTTATCGAAATAGATCATGGTATTTCGACAAAATATCGCATCGAATTTCTGATTCAGCGGCCAGGTTGGGGCCACTAGATTGAGCTCCTGAAACTCAACCATATTGCGGATGAGGGGCTTGACCATGGCCATGCCGGCTTGTTTGCCGGTTCCGCGCAGAAAATATTTCTTGAGGAACTCGGCCGGGATGGGCTTGACCCGGTCCAGCGTATAAACGCCCTTGCGCGCCAGAGCGATCGCCTGCGTATCAATATCTGTCGCAATCACCGATAGGCCACTTTCTGAGGGCCCACAGGCATCATGTATTGTCATCGCAATGGTATACGGTTCCTCGCCTGTCGAGGAGGCACAACACCATACGGAAAAGGGTTTATCACGCCCGCGGGCAAACTGTGCCAGCGTTTTGAAATGATGCTGTTCCCGAAAAAACGCGGTGTGATTGATCGTGAACGCGCTAACGAACCGATCCCACTCTGCAGATGAGGGGTTCTGCTCGAGCATGGAAAGATATTCACGTACGGTATTGAGCCCGAGACGATGGGTATGCAGGCCCAGGGTACGCGCTGCCATATCAAGCTTATGCTCGCCCAGGACAATACCGGTGCGTCGGCGCAAGGTCTGCACGGCCCGCGTGAGATCCTCGCCCTCTGCCTTGGGCAAGACCGGCTGAGAAAAGAAGGAATTCGCGACTGCGTCATTCATGAGGGCTGATGCCGTACAACATATGGGTTCAACCCCCCGCAAGCGCGAGGGCCGCGCCCTGATAGGGCAGCCGATCGGCGGCCTCATCGATCACCGCGCCGTGCTCTTGTACCCTAAAGACCGAGACGGCATCGTTCAGGCGCTCGGCCTGCTCTTGTAAAGAGCCTGCTGCAGCGGCGGCCTGTTCAACCAGCGCGGCGTTCTGCTGCACCACCCCATCCATCTCTGTCACCGCAAGATTAATTTGCAGGATTCCCTCGGATTGCTCTCGTGAGGCAGAAAAAATTTCGTCCATAATGGCTGTTACACCGTGCACAGACTGCACCACCTCGTCCATGATCTGGCCAGCGTCACGCACCCGAGACGAGCCCGCCTGAACCTTATTCAGGGACTCGTCAATCAGGCCCTTGATCTCTCTGGCGGCCTGGGCGCTGCGCTGAGCAAGCGAGCGCACTTCCCCCGCGACGACGGCAAAGCCCTTGCCCTGCTCGCCCGCCCGGGCGGCCTCAACCGCAGCGTTCAAGGCCAGAATATTTGTCTGGAAGGCAATGCCATCAATCACGCTGACGATCTCGGACATTTTGCTTGAACTCGTGGTGATCTCCTGCATCGTCTCGGCGACCACTGCGACTGCCGCACCGCCGCGCTGCGCCACCTCGGCGGTGCTCTTGGCCAGGCGATCGGCCTGCTCGGCGTTATCCGAGTTCTGACGCACCGTGCTCGCCAACTCTTCCATACTTGCTGCCGTCTGCTGCAAGGAGGCAGCCTGCTGCTCGGTACGGCTGCTTAGGTCGGTATTGCCCATATAGATTTCCTTGGAACCCAAGCGAATCTCGGCAACGCCTCGACGCACGGACGAGACAGTCTGGACCAAGCTATCCTGCATGCGCCGCAAGGACTCGAACAAGCGACCGATCTCGTTGCGTGACCAGACCTCAACCGATTCGGTGAGATCCCCCCCTGCAATCCGATCAAAGTGAGCCCCTGCCTGCACCAGGGGGCGCAGCACGACGTTCCGCAAAAAGATGTACGCGGCAATCGCAAACAATAGTGCAAACACCATCGACACCCCGACGACCCACAGCACGATCTGATAATGCGATTCTTCGCGGGCGATCGCCGCCTGGGTACGTGTCTGCTGAAACTCGCGCAGCGTGTGGTAGGCCTGATGCAGCTTCGCTTCCATCGGGATGACCCGATCAGCCAGCATCGCATCGAACTCCTCCATTTTTGCGGCCTTGAGCGAACCCATGAGCGGCACGAGCCCTGTAGCGATCAGCTCATCGTAGAAGGTAATGATCTGCTCGTAACCGCTAGCGGGGTCGAGCGCCTCGCGCGCCTGCTGCTTGAATAGGTCGAAGGCTTTCTTGGAGTCCATGATCTGCTGATCTGTCTGCGCCAACAGTTCGCGGCTCGCATCGCTTAGCCCGGTCAAGGCATCGCCTGCGTCGCCTGTGCTGCCCCAAGTCTGGGCAATATTATTATTCAACAAGTCGCTATTGATGACGAAGCTGGCCATGACCCGACCCATCACAACCTGGACGTCCTGGTACTCGCCGAGCGCCGTATCAAGGCTGCTTATGACCTGCTGGCTGGCGACAATAGACCTTTGTGCCTCGTTATTTATCTTTAGTGACAAGACACCTAATGCGGCCCCCGAAACAAGCATCACAAAGAAAAAAACAAGCACCAGAATCAAACTGGTGCGGACTTTAAGAGCGCCTAAAAATGATTTTTTGCGCGTATGCATATGCCATGATTCCTTCAATTAGACCTTGGGCGGTAAGTGTCGTGGCAGGTGATCAGGCGATTGCAGCACTCTCGACTAAGGCCATCTCGTCGCTAGTCATAAGCTTTTCGATGTCCACCAGGATCAGCATGCGCTCGCCGACCGTGCCAATACCCGTCAGATGCTCGGTGGAAAAAGCCGAGCCGAACTGCGGGGCCGGGCTGATCTGCGCGGATTGCAGAATCAACACATCCGACACACCGTCCACCACGACCCCCATCACGCGCGAGCGCACATTCAAGATCACCACGACGGTCTGATGGTTGTATTCCACGTTATCCATATTGAACTTCATGCGCAGATCGACAATCGGCACAATGACACCACGCAGATTTGTCACCCCTTTTATAAATGAAGGGACATTTGCAATGCGCGTAACCGTCTGTGCGTCATAGCCTCGAATTTCTTGGACCTTGAGGATATCAATCCCGTATTCCTGCTCGGCCAAGGTGAAAATCAAAAATTCTTTGCCCTGACCATCAGTCTGATTTTGTGTGCTGTCTAGGTTCATTTCGTTCTCCGAAATACTTAAATTGATAATCTCAGGCGGCAACCGCGCGCGTCTGCGTGGTGCGACGTAGCGCAAATACATCCACGATCAGCGCCACACTTCCGTCGCCCAGAATCGTCGCAGCGGAAATACACGGTACCTTGCGGTAATTGGCTTCGAGGTTTTTGACAACAACCTGATGCTGGCCAATCAGATGATCGACCATCAGCGCAAAACGCATGTCCTCGGCCTGAAGAATCACAGCAATCGCACGAGTAAGGTCAGTCTCGGCTTCGGCCACATTAAAGACCTCATGCAAGGCGACAATCGGCAGATACTCGCCGCGCACATGCAACATATGCTCGGTGTCCGAGATACGGTGTATCTGCTCGGCCGTCGCCTGCATGGATTCAGTCACATGGCTCAGGGGCAGGATGAAGGTCTCGGCGCCCACCTGGACCGACATACCGTCCAGAATTGCCAAGGTAAGTGGCAGCACAATACGTGTCGTCGTGCCCAAGCCTTCGCGCGAGGACAGCTGGACATGCCCCCCCATGGCCTGGATATTACGACGCACCACATCCATCCCCACCCCGCGTCCCGAGATATCCGTGACCTGTTCGGCCGTCGAGAAGCCAGGCGCAAAAATCAGCTGCCAAAGCTCATCGTCGGGTGTGCTATCAGAGACAGGAAAGCCCTGAGCCATTGCCTTTTTAAGAATACGTGGCCGACTGAGCCCGGCGCCATCATCGGACACCTCAATGACGATTTGTCCGCCATTGTGTTGTGCTGATAAGGTCAACACACCTTCGGGTGCCTTACCTTGGGCCATACGGGCTTCAGGCATTTCCAGGCCATGATCCAGGCTGTTGCGCACCAAATGGGTCAAGGGGTCGATAATGCGTTCAATTAAGCTCTTGTCCAGTTCGGTTGCCTGGCCCTTGGTGACCAGACGAATCTGCTTACCCATTTTGACGGCGTTCTCGCGTACGACCCTGGGAAAGCGGCTAAACACGTAATCCATCGGCATCATACGTATGGACATCACGGATTCCTGCAAATCGCGCGCATTGCGCTCGAGCTGCTCAATCCCACTAAGCAGTCGATCATGCAGGACCGGATCGAGCGACTGGGCGGTCTGGACGAGCATCGCCTGCGTAATGACCAACTCGCCGACAAGATTAATAATCTGGTCGACTTTTTCGACCCCTACGCGGATAGTGCCGGTTTCTTTGGGCTTGGCTGCGGGCTTGTTTGCCGCTTTATCGCTTGCTTTATCTGCGGCAGATGGTTTGCTGGGCGCTTGCTTGACGCTTTCAGCGTGTTGTTCATGTTCGCGCTGAGGGTGATCATCCGCGACATCCTCAGGCGCGCTGGCAAGCGGCACAGGCTTGGTGCCAGGCGGCATGGCGTGCGTGATCTGGATCTGATCCGCGTTAACAATAAAGCAACATACGGCTTCCAGATCATCCGCCGAAGTTGTCGTTTTAAGCCATAGTGACAAAACACGCGCGGCATGCTCGCGATGC
Source organism: Alcaligenaceae bacterium CGII-47 (assembly GCA_019166125.1). GTDB lineage: Bacteria > Pseudomonadota > Gammaproteobacteria > Burkholderiales > Burkholderiaceae_B > Castellaniella. The sequence goes on along the minus strand of JAHTBO010000005.1, from coordinate 154,273 downwards.
AGAATTTCGCCCATCAAGGCCATTTCATTGACCAGCGGCTCGATATCCTTGTCATCAATATTCGATATCCGCACACATAGAGGCAGCGCATCGACCGATGCCGCGTCAGCGACTGGCGCTGGCGCCTGCACGATAGGCGCCGCAACGGGGGCGGCGGCAGGTTCTGGCGCCGCAGACGTCTGCTCTAGTGCCAGGGCGCGCAACTGCGCGCAAATACGCTCGTAGGCGTCTTGATCGGGCTGACCACCGCCACGATATGCTGCGACTTGTTCTGTTAACACATCCTTGGTTTCCAAAAAAATATCGATCATGTCCTTATGCAGCGGCATCTCGCCGCGCCGAATCAGATCGAGCAGGTTTTCGAGTATGTGCGTGGTTTCGGCCAAACGCTCAAAACATCCAAATGTGCCGGCCCCACCCTTGATTGAATGCGCCGCACGAAAAATCCCGCTCAGGTCTTCTTGGTTGGGATTATCGATATCCAGGCCCAACAGCAGTTGCTCCATATCATTGAGCAACTCATCAGCCTCATCAAAGAATGTATCAAAAAATTCACTAAGGTCAACACCTGTACTCATAACATCGATCCTTACCTAATTGGCCTGCGCGTTTTCGACTGCGGTTGGTTCCGATGTCGTGGGTGCGGCGGAGGCCGTGCTGGGTGTGGTGGGCATGATGGGTAGATCCGTCGTGAGCGGCGCAGGTGAAGGCACCTGTTCTAGGGTTGCGTTCTCGCCCAATAGCGTCGAACGCGTGCGAATGCGTAGTTCGTCCTGGCCCGACGCATTTTGCTCATCAATCCGGCGTTCTGCACGACGATTTAACACTAATAGGCTGATCCGTCGGTTAACGGCCGCTACGGGGTTGTCTTTAATGAGGTTGACGGTATCGGCAAGGCCTAGCACGCGCTTGACCTTGTTCTCGACCAGGCTGCCAGCAACCAGCGCCTTGCGCGCAGCATTGGCTCGGTCCGCAGAGAGCTCCCAGTTACTGTAGTCACGATCGCCCGACGCATAGCGTATGGCATCCGTATGCCCGGAAATTGTCAGTGAATTGGGCATCTTGCTGAGCATGGGCGCCAATTCGCGCAAGATATCGCGCATATAGGGCTGAATCACGGCGCTCCCCGTGGCAAACATCGGACGGCTCTGCTTATCAAGAATCTGGATACGCAAGCCATCAGGCGTCATATCCAGCAATAACTGCGGCCGAAACTCCTTCAAGACGGGATTGCTCTCGATCAGATTTTCAAGCTCGGTTTTAAGATCCTCTAAACGCTCCATGTCCAAACGGTCGTCCCGATCCTGGCTTAGATCAATGCCTGGCATGGGAAATTTATTCGGAATGATACTCGGCGAGCCCCCGGGGATGACTGATTTACTGACGTCCATATTGGGCCCGCCCGTAATGGCGGTCATCAAGGGCATACGGAAATACTCAGCGATCGCCTTGAGATCATTAGAAGGGACGAGCGAGATCAGCCACATCACCAGGAAAAAAGCCATCATGGCCGTCACGAAGTCCGCGTAAGCGATCTTCCAGCTGCCGCCGTGGTGGCTCTCGCTATATGCGCGCTTACGCCTGACGACGACGCGACCGGTGTTGGAAGTGGCCATCTCAGGCGCCCCCCAACATTACCGAGCAGCCTGGTTCTTGGACTGGCGCACATGAGCCTCGAGCTCGGCAAATGACGGCCGCACCGACGAAAACAACACCTTACGGCCAAACTCGACCGCGAGCGGCGGCGGATAGCCATTCATACTGGCCAGCAACGTGACCTTAATGCACTCTAGCACCTTGATGGAGGCCACCGACTGACGCTCGACGGCTTCGGCAAACGGGCCGACAAAACCATAAGAAAGCAAAATACCCAGAAACGTCCCGACCATGGCCTTGGAGATCAGATCTGCAAGAATCGCTGGCGGTTGGTCCACAGAGGCCAAGGCCTTCACCACGCCTAATACGGCTGCCACAATACCGAAGGCAGGCAAGGCATCAGCCACGGCGCGTACCGCATTAACCGGGCTGTGATGCTCTGCGTGCGACGCCTCGATCTCTTGATCCATCAGCGTCTCGATCTCGAACGAGTTCATATTGCCGCTGATCATGATGCGCAGGTAATCGGTCAGAAACTCCATGATTCTGGGGTCGCGCGCAATCTGCGGGTATTGAGAAAAAATCGGACTGTCCTTGGGCTCCTCGATATCTGACTCGATTGCCATGAGCCCGTCTCTACGCGCCTTGTTGAGCAAGGTGTAGAGCAAAGCCATCAGCTCCATATACAAGGGTTTGCCATAGGGATTGCGGCGGATGGCCTTAGGAATGGCATGCATCAGCAGCCGCACCGATGTCCCGTTACTTGCCGCGATGTAAGAGCCCACGGCTGCCCCGGCAATCAACACAAACTCGAAGGGCTGATACAGCGCACCAAGGTGACCGCCCAGCATCACAAAGCTTCCGAATACGGAGAAAAAGACGATCAAATAACCAAACAGAATAAACACGTGTACGCCTTGATGGTGTAGGTGATCTTAATCATCGCCTGATTCAAGGCGCTCAAAAACATCCTTCAATAGGGATTTTTGTCGTCAAATCCGCTCTATCGTTCCGCAAAGTCCGAGGAGCGAATCTGCCAGATCACGATATCTGGTGCGCAGCAACCGCCTTGCGACGTGCCCGGGTCTTACCTGCGCGAGGGGGAGGCTTACAGATTGCGCAGACAAAACCCGTCTGCGGATCATGTGCGTGGGCGATAAAGGCCCCCGTGCAACGCTCGCAGCGCGACTGTTGCACCATGCCGCTATCAAAGAAGCGAATCAGCATCCAGGCCCGGGTAAAGCTGAGCACCGGCTCGGTCTGTTCCTCGCCAGGCTGGCTGCCCGCGGCAGATTGCTCTAGGTAGAGCTTATAAGACTCGACCAGCGCGTAAGATTTTTTGGCGGGCGTGACGCGATCCATGTAGTGATAGATGCTATAGAACATGCTCGAATGGATATTCGGCAACCAGGTCATGAACCAGTCCACAGAAAAAGGCAACATGCCCTTAGGAGGGGAGGCCCCCCTGACCTCCCGGTACAGACGCGCGAGCCGGTCGTAACTCAGGGATGTCTCGGCCTGAAGCACCTGTAGACGCGCGCCCAGACGAATCATTTCTGTGGCGAGCAGGATTTCATCTGCCTCGCGCGCGACGCTTTTTTGGGTAGCCACGATCAAGCGATAGCGATATCGCGCTGCGCGAGCAAGATCGTCGAATGCGCCTGCTGTAATACACCACCGAGCACATCATGGGTCAGCGACGAAAGTAGCTGACCATCATTCAGACGGAACGCGCAAATCACCGAATTGGAGCTAGCAAGCTTAACGATCTGCGCAGGAGAGAGTTTAAGAACTGTTTCGGCGACGTCTGCGTCAAATCCCAGTCGAAACATGCCCGCCGCCAAATTAGCACGCAATAGACGCTGGGCCAGCATCAGGTAGGATAAATTCACTTCCTGGATATCATTCAGCAACGAAGCATCAACAGTAGACATAGTTCCGCCTTCAACAGGTTTTCAAGGTATTCGCGTCACCAAGCGCTTACAAGCGTGTCACGAGATATGATTCTAAATGATGCAAAAAATCACGAGACCCGTGACATAACAATTACTTTATCGCATATTAAATGCAATTTCATGTAAATCAGGTATGCATTGATAGATATAGTATCAAAATTTAAGTTAATCAACAGAATTAGCCGTATATTTCTACATACCTGATGTAACTTGATAGGTTTTAGGTAACCACATATATCGAATGATACAAGTCGTACTTATTGAACCTTGAAATATTGAATATTGCTACGGTGCGTCGCTCTTCGGGCGATCGGACGGCTGCACTGATGTGCAACAGCAATCAAAAAGGTGTCGGTTTGCTTTATTCTGGAAGTGATGTGTACTGTTGCGCCAAAGTCACAAACTCGTCCTCGTGCGGATCAACGCCAAGTTCCTCACGCAAGATATCAGCTACGCGCGGTGCCAGATGGGCAGCAAGCGCTGCATCCAGAAACAACATACGATGACGCCGGGCCAGCACATCCTCAACGGTGCGCGCATACTCGTATCGCGCTGCAAAACGCACCATGGCCTCGGTCAGGCCCGGGGCAAGCGAAACCTCGGCACCGGGCAGTGAGGCGACCCAAGGCGCCTCGGCGCCGTAAGTCTGGATATCCGATGGTCGGGTCAGACTGGCACGCACGGTGGCGCCCTCCTCGGGCGCACCGACCAGCTTGAAGTCCACGGTCCGGCATCTTGGCAAGGGCTCGAGCAAGGCCGATGCGACACACTGGTTCAGGACATCTTCAGCCATGGCGCGATAAGTGGTCCACTTTCCACCGGTCACGGTCACCAGGCCACTGGGGCTTACCAGCACCGTATGCTCGCGGCTGATCGCCTTGGTATTCCCGCCCTCATCCTCGGGCGGTCGCACGAGGGGACGCAAGCCTACCCAGATACTACGTATATCGCTGCGTTGTGGCGCGCGACGCAATACCTTGGCGGATTCGTCCAGAATAAACGCGAGCTCATGCGCAAAAGGCCTGGGCTCGCGTGCGAGATCATGACGTGGCGTATCGGTCGTCCCGAGAATAACCTTACCTAGCCAAGGCACAGCAAATAGAATCCGCCCATCCTGAGTGCGCGGCACCAGCAGGGCATGATCACCAGGCAGAAAATCCTGATCGACGACCACATGAACCCCCTGGCTGGGGGCGACCATGGGCGCAGACTGGCGCCCATGCGCCGCGCCATCCTGCTGGCGTATCTCATCCACCCAAACGCCGGTCGCATTCACAACACAGCGCGCGCGCACCTCGTGGCATGAGCCCCCAAACGCATCCTGGCAGCGTACACCTGCCAGTCTCCCCTGCTCGTGCAACAGACCAACGACTGGGCAATAGTTCACAAGCAAGGCCCCCTGAGCGGCCGCCGTACGCGCCAGCGCGATGGCTAAGCGCGCATCATCGAATTGACCATCCCAATACTGGATGCTGCCCTTCAAGCCCTGGGTACGTACGCCGGGTAAGGCCTCGATCGTCCGCTGACGACCCAGGCACTGCGTGGCGCCCAGGCTGGCTGAGCCTGCCAAGGCGTCATAGGTCTTGAGGCCCAGACCGTAGAATGGAAGCTCCCAGAACTTATAGCCAGGCATGACAAAGGACAAGGGTCGAGCCAGATGCGGCGCGTTGTGCAGCAAGGCCGAACGCTCGCGCAGCGCTTCACGCACCAGGTGGATGTTGCCCTGCGCCAGGTAGCGCACCCCACCATGCACGAGCTTGGTGGCCCGCGACGAGGTACCACCTGAAAAATCATTGGATTCAAGCAAGAGAACCGACAGGCCACGCAAGGTCGCATCCAGCGCCACGCCCAGGCCTGTCGCTCCCCCGCCGATTACAATCATGTCCACCTCACGGGTGTTGGACAGGGTCGCAATCAGCTGCATCCGATCGGATGCCAGGGGGTCAACAGATTTATTCATACAATTAACGCACGCGTCCTTCTTTCCAGGCTTGCAGCAACGAATCGTACGCGACTGTTTCACCCTTGGGGTTCTCGTTTGCCAGCTTTTTCCACGGCGCATGATCATCACTCAACCACTTGGCTGGATCGCTCTTGGGGTTGAGTTTTGGTGCGCAATGGTTCATGCCAGCTCGTTCAAGGCGGGCCATCACCGCATCCATCTCGGCGGCCAGGTTGTCCATGGCTTGCTGTGGGGTTTTTTCGGCGGTAATGGCCTGTGCAACGTTCTTCCACCAGAGCTGAGCGAGTTTAGGGTAGTCCGGAACATTGGTACCCGTCGGTGTCCAGGCAATCCGGGCTGGACTGCGATAGAACTCGATCAGACCGCCATAGTTTTTGGCATTCTGGGTAAAGTAGTCGCTATGTATATCACTGTCGCGAATGAAGGTTAGGCCCTCTATGGATTTCTTGAGGGAGGTCGTTTTAGCCGTTACAAACTGGGCGTAGAGCCAGGCGGCAGCAACCTTTTTGGCGTCATGCCCCTTAAAGAATACCCAAGACCCCACATCCTGATAGCCATTTTGCATGCCATCCTTCCAGTATGGGCCATGTGGGGCAGGCGCCATCCGCCATTTTGGGGTGCCATCCTCGTTGACCACGGGCAGACCTTTTTTGATCATGTCAGCGGTAAACGCCGTGTACCAGAAGATCTGCTGGGCAATCTGGCCCTGAGCAGGCACTGGGCCCGACTCAGAGAACGTCATGCCCTGAGCGACCTTGGGGGCGTAGTTCTTCATCCAGTCTATGTACTTCGTCAAGGCATAGACAGCGGCCGGAGAGTTGGTTGCTCCGCCACGCGACACGGACGCACCCACTGGCGTGCATTTATCGTCAGCCACACGAATGCCCCACTCGTCGACGGGCATCCCGTTCGGGGTGCCCTTATCAGCGGCCCCGGCCATCGATAGCCATGCATCGGTAAAGCGCCAGCCAAGCGAGGGATCTTTTTTGCCATAATCCATATGACCATAGATCGGCTTGCCATCAAGCGTCTTGATGTCATTGGTAAAGAAATTGGCAATATCCTCATAAGCGGTCCAGGTCACGGGCACGCCCAGCTCGTAGCCGTATTTAGCCTTGAATTTTTCCTTGAGGTCGGGCCGAGCAAATAAATCTGCACGGAACCAATACAGATTGGCAAACTGTTGATCAGGCAGTTGGTACATCTTGCCATCCGGCGCGGTGGTAAATGAGGTGCCGATAAAGTCCTTAAGGTCCAGACCCGGATTGGTGTATTCCTTACCGTCGCCAACCATATAGTCGGTAAGCGGGATCACCTCACCATACCGGTAGTGCATACCGATCAGATCCGAGTCCGATATCCAGCCGTCATAGATAGAGCTGCCCGACTGCATGGAGGTCTGCAGCTTTTCGACGACATCCCCTTCCTGCAGCAGATCGTGATGAACCTTGATGCCTGTAATCTCTTCGAAGGCCTTGGCGAGGACCTTGGATTCATACTCATGGGTGGTAATGGTCTCTGATACCACAGCGATCTCGTTGACGCCTTGGGCCTTGAGCTTGTCAGCGGCGGCGATAAACCACTTCATCTCGTCCATCTGCTGGTCCTTGTTTAGCGTGGACGGCTGGAATTCGTCATTAATCCATTTCTGGGCTTCGGCCTCGCCGGCCCAAGCTGGGCTGCTTAGCAGACAGGCAATGGCGACAGCCATCGCAGTGCGGCGAAATTTCATGTTTGTCTCCTCGTGGAAAAACTATCCGTCCCTATAAATAAGGCCCGAGCGTTCCTGGGGCGGATCGAAACGCCGGAATGGATAAAGTTTGTCAACCCTTACGCATCACAATTCCTACTGCTGCAATCGATATGATGAAACTGATCCAGACCGAGGGCTCGTGCTCGAGCGCAAACCATTGCTCGAACAAGCCGCTTAGCCCTAAAAATCCGAGATTGATATAGGCGGCAATCAGCAGACCGATAAACAAGCGATCGCCACGCGTGGTCGCCATCGGCAAAAAGCCCTTGCGCAAGACCGTTGGGGACTTGATCTCCCACACCGTCATGCCGACAAGCAAGCAGCCAATACCAATAAAGAACACCGCTGTCGGGGTTGTCCAGACCATCCAGCTAAACATCGTCGCCCCCCCTCAAACGCGTCCCATTGCAAAGCCCTTTGCAATGTAGTGACGGACAAACCAAATGACGATCGCCCCTGGAATAATCGTTAGCGTGCCCGCCGCAGCCAGCGTCGCCCAGTCCATGCCCGAGGCCGAGACGGTACGCGTCATGGTGGCGACAATGGGCTTGGCGTTTACGCTGGTCAAGGTCCGGGCGAGCAATAACTCGACCCAACTGAACATAAAGCAAAAGAACGCCGCAACGCCGACGCCGGATTTCACGAGAGGCAGAAAAATCGTTAAAAAGAAACGCGGAAAACTATACCCATCTATATAGGCCGTCTCGTCGATCTCTCGGGGGATACCGCTCATGAAGCCTTCGAGGATCCATACCGCAAGCGGCACGTTAAAGAGTAGATGGGCAAGCGCAACAGCCCAATATGTATCCATCAGACCCAAGGTGGTATAGAGCTGAAAGAAGGGTAAAAGAAACACGGCAGGCGGCGTCATGCGATTCGTGAGCAGCCAGAAAAACACGTGTTTGTCGCCTAAAAATGAATAGCGTGAAAATGCATAGGCGGCAGGCAGGGCGACCGCCAGTGCCATCACCATATTCAAGCAGACGTAGATCAGGCTATTGATATAGCCGTTGTACCAGGACGGATCGGTAAAAATCAGGATGTAGTTAGCGAGCGTCGGGTTACGAGGCAAGAGAGAGAACGCCGAAACAATGCCCTGATTGGTCTTGAAGCTCATGTTGACCATCCAGTAGATAGGCAATAAGGCAAAAACCAGATAACACACCAGAAATATCGTGCGCTTGCGCATGCGCCGGGGCTTAGTCATGACTGCCCCCCCTTGTCCTGGGTTCCGACACGCAGCATCCAGTTATAAAGGATGAAGCACAGCATCAGAATAATTAAAAAATAGATCAAGGAAAAGGCAGCGGCCGGGCCAAGGTCGAACTGACCCACTGCCTTTTGCGTCAGGTACTGACTAAGAAAAGTCGTGGCATCGCCTGGACCGCCTCCCGTGAGCACAAAAGGTTCGGTATAGATCATGAAGCTGTCCATAAAGCGCAGCAAGACGGCAATCATGAGTACGCCACGCATCTTGGGAAGCTGAATATAGCGAAAAATCGCGAATTTGCTTGCCCCATCAATACTGGCGGCCTGATAGTACGCCTCGGGGATGGATTGCAGCCCGGCATAGGCGAGCAAGGCCACCAGAGGTGTCCAGTGCCATACATCCATAAGCAATACCGTCAGCCACGCCTGCAGGGGGTTACTGGAATAACTGTAATCAATGCCCAGTGCGACCAGGGCACGTCCCAGCAAACCGATATCCGTGCGTCCGAAAATTTGCCAGATCGTACCCACCACATTCCAGGGAATAAGCAAGGACAAGGCCACGATCACCAATACGATCGAAGCCCTCCACCCCCTGGTCGGCATGGAGAGCGCCAGCAGCACACCTAAGGGAATCTCGATCGCCAGTACAGAGAAGGAAAAGATGAGCTGGCGCCACAGGGCTGCGTGCAGATCAGCGTCGCGCATCACGCTAGAGAACCACTCTGTACCGACGAACACCGAACGCGTGGGAGAGATCACGTCCTGGACAGAGTAATTCACGACCGTCATCAACGGGATAATGGCTGAAAATGCGACACATATGATCACTGGCAGGATCAGCAGCCAGGCCTTTTGATTCACAGGTTTGATGACTTGACTCATGCCACGAGCTCCTCGTTGCAGTAAAAGCAGGTGTGCTTGCCCAGCACATTCAGATAGACCGGCTCACCTGGCTGGGGCAGCGTTCGATAAAGCGGCACATGCGCCTTGATCGGGATATCCCCCACACGTGCGCTAAGTAACTGACTCGTGCCGATATGCTGGATCTGTGTGACCACCGCACTCAGCGCCCCAGGGCGTGCGGTCTCTACGAGCGCCACATACTCTGGCCGGATACCCAGTTGTAATGTCCCCTGAGGCAAGGCCTTGAGCAGGGGTGCGGGTAGACGCTGATCGGCGACGAGCAACACCCCTTGATCTACCGTGATCGGTAGGAAGTTCATGCCCGGCGAGCCGATAAAATGGCCGACAAAGGGATGGGCAGGGCGCTCGAACAAGGCCTCGGGCGTGCCTTTTTGCACAATGCGCCCACGCGACATCACCATCACTTGCTCGGCAAAGGTCAACGCCTCGACCTGATCATGTGTGACATAAATCAGCGTCAGGCCCAGCTCTCGGTGGATTTGCTTGAGCTTGCGCCGCAGGGTCCACTTAAGGTGTGGATCAATCACCGTCAGCGGCTCATCGAACAGCACCGCCGAGACATCCGAACGCACCAGACCGCGTCCAAGTGATATTTTCTGTTTGGCATCGGCAGACAGGTTCGCGGCACGCTGATCGAGTTGATGGCTCATTTCGAGCATTTCGGCGATGCGCCCCACCCGTTCACGAATCTGTTCCTCGGGCACCTTGCGGTTACGCAGCGGAAAAGCCAGGTTTTGGCCTACTGTCATGGTGTCGTAGACCACAGGAAACTGAAATACCTGCGCGATATTGCGTTCCTGAGGGGTCGCATGCGTGACCGCCACCCCATCAAAGCGCACGGTACCCTGCGATGGCGCCACCAGGCCAGAGATGATATTTAGCATCGTCGTCTTGCCACAGCCCGACGGACCGAGCAAGGCGTAGGCCCCCCCATCATCGAATCGAGCCTGTAAGGGCAGCAGGGCATAATCCGCTTCGGATTGGGGGTTGGGCAGATAGGCATGCGCCAGATCCAGTTCAATCGTGGCCATGCGCCCGCTCCCGATCATCGTGCGGAGCCCTGAGCAAAGCGCCATCGGGTCCAAATAAATACGCGTCTGCCGGTGAAAAATACAGCGCCACCACACTGCCGATCTGGACGTGGTGCACGCCAGTCATCTGCGCGACCAGGTTCCCGACTGGGCTATCGAGATGAACGAAGGTTGCCGAACCGGAGATCTCGGCGAGCTGGACTTGCCCCCTAATGGCCTGGTCATTCTGTTGGGTATCCAAGGCCAGGTCACTTGCCCGCAGCCCCACCGTGATCGCCCCGGACGGCACGGCGCGCTCAGGCGCGAGCGCAAAGCGCAAGCCATTTGAAAACTGGATGATGCCCTCGCTTACCTGTGCCTCGATGAGATTCATGGGTGGATCACTAAAGGCGCGCGCCACACGGATCGAGGCAGGATAACGAAACACATCGATGGTCGGCCCGTATTGCAGGAGCTCGCCTTGATCCAGTACGGCGGTGTAACCACCTAATAGCAAGGCCTCGCCCGGCTCAGTCGTCGCGTAGACAACCGTAGACTGACCTTGGTCAAACATAAGTCCCAGTTCCTCACGCAGCCCCTCACGCAGCTTGTAATCAAGATTGACCAGCGGCTCATCGAGCAACATCAGCGGCGGGTTCTTGGCCAGCGCACGGGCAAGCGCCACGCGCTGCTGCTGTCCCCCCGACAACTCGGCCGGCAGGCGCTCGAGATAGTCCTCGATGTGGAGTTTCTGAGCCAGCGCGCGAACCTTGGCACGGATATCACGCTCTTTGCGCAGCTTGAGGGGTGAGGCAATGTTCTGTGCGACAGTCATCGAGGGGTAATTGATGAACTGCTGATAGACCATGGCGACATTGCGCTGGCGCACAGGAATGCCGGTGACATCCGTGTCATCCACCATGACCCGTCCCCGAGTCGGCGCGTCCAGACCAGCCATGATCCGCATCAGACTGGTCTTACCTGAACGCGTCGCCCCCAGCAATACGGTCACTGCCGACTCTTCTAGCGATAGATTCAGGGGATACAGCCAAGTCTGCGGACCGACTGTCTTATGGATGCCTTCCAGCCTCAGACGCATAGGCCTACTCTTAGGTGATGTTCCATTTTGAGCATTATTGTTCGTTTTCAAGAATATTTCCCCTAATGATAACCCTCAGAACCCTTCCTTCCTTTTCGTTGTACAGTTCAAGCATCAAAATAGTCAGCAAGCGTCATGAATCCGAATCCACGCCAGATCAAGTTGCTCAAACACGTCCACGAGTCAGGCCCCTGTTCGCTCGACGCGCTGGCTCAACATCTAAACGTGACCGTACAAACCGTCAGACGTGACGTCCAGCGACTGCACGAATCAAACTTGCTCATTCGGTTTCATGGCGGCGTACGCTTACCCAATTCCACGATCGAGAACATCGCCTACCAGGAGCGCGCCAACTTGCATGCCCCGGCCAAGCAACGCATAGCAAAGTGTATTGCTCAAGCCATCCCCAACGATTGCTCGCTACTCATCAATATCGGCACGACGACCGAGGCTATCGCGCGTGCCTTGGTGAATCACACAGGCCTGCGCGTGATCACCAACAATATGCATGTTGCGTATCTTATGGCTCGCCAAACCGATTGCGAAGTCATCCTCGCTGGGGGCAGCGTTCGCCCGCGTGACCACGGCATCGTCGGCGAGGCGACCGTCGAATTCATTCGACAATTCCGGGTCGATATCGCCTTGATTGGTATCTCGGGGATCGAACCCGATGGGACCTTGCGTGACTATGACTTCCGAGAGGTCAAGGTCTCGCAGACCATCATTGCCCAGGCACGCGAGACATGGCTTGCTGCCGACATCAGCAAATTCAACCGCCCTGCGATGGTACAGGTTGGACAACTTGATCAGATCGACCGGCTATACACTGATGGCAACCCGCCTGACCCCTATCCAGAGCTGCTCCACGCGGCTCAGGTAGAGTGTGTCATTGCCCCTTGAACGTCACCGACTAAACGGACCCAAACTTATGGATTATCTGCTCGCGCTCGACCAAGGCACCTCTAGCAGTCGCAGCATTGTATTTGACCGCCAGGGACGCATCATCGCCCAGGCGCAACGCGAATTCACCCAACACTATCCGCAACCGGGCTGGGTCGAACATGACCCACTCGAGATCTGGCAGACACAGCACGACACCATGGGCGAAGCCTTGGCGCAAGCGGCGGTACCCATTGAGGCTATCCGTGCCATCGGCATTACCAATCAGCGCGAAACCACAATCGTCTGGAATCGCACAAGCGGCGTACCGCTCTACCCTGCGATCGTCTGGCAGGATCGCCGTGCCGAGCCAAGCTGCACGGCACTGCGCGAACGCGGTCTAGAGGCACAGATCCTGCAAAAAACCGGTCTGCGTATTGACGCTTATTTCTCTGCCACCAAGCTCAAATGGATTCTCGACCACGTGCCAGGCGCGCGCGCCCAGGCGCACAACGGTGAACTGGCCTTCGGCACAGTGGATAGCTGGCTGATCTGGCAACTTACCCACGGGCGTTGCCATCTGACCGATGTGAGCAATGCCTCGCGCACCATGCTGATGAACGTACATACAAATCAATGGGATGCCGAGCTGCTGGCCGTATTGGATATTCCGCTGGCGATGATGCCCGAAATCTTGCCCTCAGCGGCAGACTTTGGGCAGACTGATGCGGATTTTTTCGGACGCGCCCTGCCGATATGTGGGGTGGCCGGCGATCAGCAAAGCGCACTGTTCGGTCAGGCATGTTTTACACCCGGCATGGCTAAAAACACCTACGGCACGGGCTGCTTTATGCTGATGCACACTGGGTCTAATTTTCAAGTATCCGCCAATGGCCTCGTGACTACGAGCGCCGCACAAAGCAGCGCGCAGACGGAATTCGCCCTGGAGGGCAGCGTTTTTGTGGGCGGCGCGGTGGTGCAATGGTTGCGGGATGGCTTAGGTGCCTTTAAGCGCAGCAGCGACGTCGAGGCGCTTGCGCTAAGTGTGCCGGATTCGGGTGAGGTGATGTTTGTGCCCGCCTTCACAGGCCTGGGCGCACCGTATTGGGACGCCCAGGCGCGCGGCACAATCGTCGGCCTGACACGCGGCACGACCATGGCACATATCGCCCGGGCCGCCCTCGAGAGCATCGCCTATCAAAGTGCAGCGCTCCTTCAGGCCATGAGCCGCGACGCCCTGGCCGCAGGGGCAGCCCCACTGGCTGAGCTGCGCGTGGATGGCGGGGCCTGTGTAAACGATTTGCTGATGCAATTTCAGGCCGACCTGCTCGGTATCCCGGTGGTGCGCCCCACGATGATCGAGACAACCGCGTTGGGGGCGGCCTTTCTTGCTGGCTTACAGGCGGGCGTTTACCAGAGCAAAGACGAGCTCTCTGCGCTTTGGCAGATCGAACGTACATTCATGCCACGCATGCCACGCGACCAAGCGACTGAATGTCTGGCCCGCTGGGAGCGAGCGGTACGCCAGGCATGCGTACAATAGGGCCATCTCGGGAGCCCATATGCTCAAGCACATCATTCTGATCGTCGCAATTTTCATTATTATCCTGCTCGCCCTCACCTTTGGTGAGACCGTCGCCCAAGAGATATTTGCCTGGATATCCGCGCTCTCGGGCCTGCTGATCCGCAATTTCGGCGATCTGTTCGCTGCGCTATTGACCTATCTGCAACTGCACACCACCAAGGTCCTGCTTGCCTTGGTGCTGACCATTCCGATCAGTATCTGGATACTCAAATCCAGGCGCGAGACGCTTAGCACCCCCTCAAGCCAGCGCAAGATCGCCATCGTGCTGGCCGTGTTCCTTGGCTGGCTGGGCGCCCATCGCTTCTACCTTGGGCAAATCGGCTGGGGGGTGGGCTACCTGATCCTCTTTTATGTTTTTACACCCCTGGCCCTTATCCTTGCCCTGATCGACGCTGTGCGTTACCTATTCATGGATGACGAGACCTTTTCCTCGACCATTCTATAGGGCCGCATAGATACGGCGATGCGTTTCAAACTGATCTCTGGCACCACGCCGCTGCACATTGGCGATGACTCAGACCTGATCCCGCTCGCGGCGCGCCATGGGCCTGTCGCCCGCATCTGGATGACGAATACCGGCCTGATTGTGCCACGCACTTACACGCGCTGGCCTCATTTCGAGGACGTCTGCGCGGCATTCGCCAAAAACGGTTGGCCCATTACCGTACGCCTATCAGGCGGCGGTGTCGTGCCACAGGGTCCCGGCATCCTGAATCTGAGCCTGGCCTTTCCCGCGCAGGGACGCCCCATGGATCATTCAGAAGCCGCCTATCTGCTGATATGTCGGATCATCCAGACAGCACTCATGACTTTTGGGATCGAGACGCACGCCCAAGCGGTCGAGGGTTCATTTTGTGATGGGCGATTCAATCTGGCGGTGGACGAGCCCGCGCGCAAGGTTGCAGGCACCGCCCAGGTGTGGCGGCAAATTCCAGCCGGCCCAGCAAGCGCCCAAGTGGGGTTGGTCCATGCTTTGATCCTGGCACACGTCAACCCCGATCTGTTGACCGAGCAGGCGAATCGCCTGGAGGCAGCGCTGGGCAACCCTAGACGCTATCTGGCCTCGCGCATTGCCTCACTCGACACCCTTGCCCTGGCAAACGGCGCGCAGGACTTCTCTGTCCAACTTTACAGCGCGCTGATTACGGCGCTACAGGCTGACTGGGTGCTGCATCCCTGAGCACGGCGATGGCCTGCATGAACTCATGCTGCAGATTATCCCGCCCCAGACGTTCACGCAGCCCCATGCGATCGAGCTTACGCGTGACCAGCGCATTGGCGCCGGTGATCATCACCCGCACGCCACGCGCCTGCAGCACCTGCGCGGCCTCATCAAGACTCTGTAAGGCGGTCGCATCAACAAATGGAACATGATCCATACGCAAAATAAGCACGGGTGCGCGCGAGCCCTCAAGTGAATGGCGAAACCGCTCGATTGCGGCAAAAAAGAACGGTCCATCCAAGCGATAGACCTCGACACCCGTGGGTAAATTCGTGAATCCGGCATACATGAATTCACGCTGCAACTGCGCCTCGGTTTCGGCATGCACTTCTACGCTATCAGCGGTGCGCCGCAGAAAATGCAAGACGGCCAGCACAACACCGATATTGACGGCAACCACCAAATCAGCAAAGACAGTCAGCCCAAAGGTCACCAGCAGAATCACCACATCGGCGCGCGGCGCACGACGCACCAGACGGATAAACCTCGGTGCCTCACTCATGTTCCAGGCAACAACGAAGAGCACCGCAGCCAGGGTGGCCAATGGAATGTTTTTGGCTAAGGGAGCCAGTAGAATCAGAACCAGAACAAGCGTCAGAACATGAACAATACCCGCAAGCGGGCTGGTGCCGCCATTGCGGATATTAGTCGCCGTACGCGCAATCGCCCCGGTCGCCGCAATACCACCAAACAAAGGCGAGAGCACATTAGCGATCCCCTGGCCGATTAACTCCTGATTAGAGTCATGACGCGTACCCGCCATGCTATCGGCCACCACGGCCGACAAGAGCGATTCAATTGCGCCGAGCATGGCAATCGCAAATGCGGGACCAACCAGACTCAGTACCCGGTCCAGGCTCATTTGCGGCCAGACAAAGCTGGGGAGCCCACGCGGGATCTCGCCAAATGTGCTGCCTATGGTGGCCACATGCTCAAACTGGAATACGCCCTGAATCAGCGTCACCACGATAAGCGCGAGCAAGGGGCCTGGCACACGTTGGCAATACGGGATGTGATGCACGCCCACGACTAAGGCCAGCGAAAGCAAACCGAGCAAGGTCGTTGCCGGATCGAGCTGGGGGAAGACCTGGAGCAAGGCCCAGAATTTTTGATGAAAGTACTGCCCGGAAGCGACCGGCAAGCCAAAGAAATCCTGCCACTGCCCCACCCAGATAATGACCCCGATCCCCGCTGTGAATCCTATGATGACGGGTGCGGGAATGTAGCGGATAACCGCCCCCATACGCGCCACACCAAAAAAAAACAAAATGATGCCCGCCATCAGCGTGGCAATCTGCAGGCCATCGACACCGTGCTGGGCGACGATACCCGAGAGAATAACGATAAATGCCCCGGTCGGACCAGCAATCTGCACGCGACTGCCGCCCAACACTGATACAGCCAGGCCCGCTATGATGGCCGTGTAGATCCCCTGCTCGGGCTTGACACCCGAGGCGATGGCAAATGCCATGGCCAAGGGCAAGGCGACGACACCAACGATGACACCCGCAATAATATTGGATAACCAGTGCTGTGGGGCCAACAAGCCGGCCCGCCAGGCCTCACGCATAACAAACATGATTTCACCGTCTAATAAGATCGAACATTATAGACAGTGGCAAGGCTAAAATAGCGCGCATTTAACGCTAACCTAGGATTATCGTGAGAAAAGTTGTATGTGCAAAGCTGCATGGCATCCGTGTGACGGGTGCTGATCTGGATTATCACGGCTCGATCACGCTGGATCCGGATCACTGTGAGGCCGCTGGTATTTTGCCGATGGAGTTTGTAGACATCTGGAACAAGAATTCAGGCGCACGCCTGAGCACCTACGTGATTTATGGTGAACGCGGCTCGCGCTGTTGCATCCTGAATGGCGCTGCGGCGCGTACGTGCCAGCGCGGTGATGAGGTCATCATCTGCAACGCGGTGTATATCACCGAGCAGGAACTCGAAGCACTCAAGCCCATCATCCTCACCTTTAATCCTGATAACTCAATCCAGGAACGCCTGGGCTACGCTGTGGGCCGCGACGAACAGAACCGCCTGACCTTCGAGATCGTACATTTCGACTAAGCCGGCAGAGCTGGGCGCTAGGAAAACACAATCAAGGAGACAAATCATGAATGCATTGATGCAAGCAGCGATCGAAGAAGCACGCAAAGGATTGGCCGAGGGCGGAATCCCTATCGGTTCGGTCATTGAGCACCAGGGAAAAATTATTGGCCGAGGCCACAATCAACGTGTACAAAAAGGCAGTGCGATCCTGCACGGCGAAATGGACGCGCTCGAGAACGCTGGCCGACAGCCCGCCCAGGTCTATCGCGAATCGGTGCTCTACACCACCCTGTCGCCCTGCGTCATGTGCAGCGGCACAATTCTGCTATACGGTATCCCGCGTGTGGTCGTTGGCGAGAATCAAAGCTTTATGGGTGCAGAGGACTTATTGCGTGCGCGTGGCGTCCAGATCGAGGTTTTACAGGATGCGGAATGCCTGGCAATGATGCGTCGTTTTATCGCCGAGCACCCAGAACTCTGGAATGAGGATATCGGTGTTTAGCGATCCCCCTTAAAATGCCTGGCGGTAACCCCCCATCTAATAAGGATAACAAGACACCATGGATTGGAACCACGTCCTCATCGAGAGCGGCTTATGGCTGGTTAAAGCCTACGCCCTGACCCTAATTCTTGCCGCTGCCACGATCTGGTGTCTGGTGCGCTTTACACGTTGGGGACGGCAGTTCTGGAACCTTAGCGCAGGCTATTTTTCGCCACGGCGCAGTTGGCGACCTCTTGCCGGGCTTGCACTCATTCTGCTGCTGACGTTGGGTGCGGTGAGGCTGGATGTACTGTTTTCAAACTGGTACAACACCATGTATACGGCGTTACAGGAATTGGATGCACCGCAATTTTGGTTCGCGATGCTGCTATTTGCGATTCTGGCAAGCATCCACGTCCTGCGATCCTTATTCGATTTTTATGTTCAGCAGGCATTCACCATCCACTGGCGCAACTGGCTGAACGAAACGCTGCTGACCCGCTGGATGGACCGCCAGGCGTATTACCGCACACAACAACTCAGTCACCTGGCAGATAACCCGGACCAACGAATTCAGCAAGACATCACGAGCTTTGCCCAGGACTCCATGACGCTTGCGGTGGGCGTCATCAATGCACTGGTCTCGACCATCGCGTTTACCGCGATCTTATGGGGTCTGTCTGGCCCGATGTCAGTATTTGGCCTGGAAATTCCACGTGGCATGGTATTTCTGGTGTTTATTTATGTGTTCATCGCCACGATTCTGGCTATCTGGATCGGACGGCCACTGATCCGCCTGAACTTTCTCAATGAGCAATACAACGCCGACTATCGTTATGCCTTGGTGCGTGTGCGCGAATACGCCGAGAGCATTGCTTTTTATGCTGGCGAAAAAGTTGAAGGAAGTGCGCTGCGCAAGTGGTTTGCACGCGTCATAAACAATGCCTGGGACATCATCTATCGTTCATTGAAATTTCTGGGGTTTAACTTCGCCATCACCCAGACTGCGGTCGTGTTTCCCTTCATCATCCAGGCAAGCCGGTTTTTTTCCAAGCAAATCAGTCTGGGCGACCTGATCCAGACCGCTCAGGCATTTGGGCGGCTACAGGACAATCTATCATTCTTTCGTAACGCCTATGACAACTTTGCCACGTATCGTGCCACGCTAGACCGTTTAACCGGATTTAACGACGTCATCGATATCTCGCACGGCCTATCCCTACCCAAGGCCCGAGAGGATGGACCCAGGCTCGCCGTAGAGAGCGTCAGCATCCGTACACCCAACAATGCCCCGCTATTGCACGACCTCAGTCTGGAGGTCGAGCCGGGCGAACCGCTTCTGATACGCGGGCCGTCAGGCGCCGGCAAGACCACCTTGCTGCGTATGATCGCAGGCATCTGGCCCTATGGTGAAGGACAAATCGTGCGCCCGGCCGAGGACACACTATTTCTATCCCAAAAACCTTATCTGCCCTTAGGCAGCCTGCGCGATGCCTTGCACTACCCCCATATGGTGGCGGCCGATGCAGCGGGCGTTACCCCCTATGACACGCAGCACGATCAGGACATCCTGCGCCAGGTCCAGCTCGGTCATCTCTGCGAGCGGCTCGACGAGACCGATCATTGGGGCAATATCCTATCCCTGGGTGAACAGCAACGACTGGCATTCGGTCGCCTGCTTCTGGCTCGGCCTGCCGTCGCCTTTCTCGATGAGGCGACTTCAGCCATGGATGAAGGGTTGGAAGACGCCATGTACAGTCTGATCCGCCAAGAACTGCCTGACATGAGACTAGTCAGCGTCGGGCATCGCAGCACGCTCCAACGCTATCACACCATGCGACTCACACTCACGGGCGGGGGCACGGGTACCTGGACCCTTGAGCCCATTTCCTGATGCTGACTTTAAGGCCATGGACCGCACACGGTACACTGCTGGCTGATTCGTTATGAGGTACGAGATGGATTATTTTCTGGTCAAGCAACTCCATATGAGCGCGGCCACGCTAAGCATTATTCTATTTATCACGCGAGCCATTTGGTCGGTGACTGAGAACGGCCTGCTGCACAAGCGGGTCGTCAAGATCCTGCCGCATATTATCGATACCGTATTGCTGGTGTGTGGTGTCATCCTGGCGATCATGATCGGACCCGAGCAGCCCTGGATTCTCACCAAGATTGTCTTGCTGATTGTCTATATCGGTGTCGGTACCATTGCAATCAAGCGCGGCAAGACGCGAGGCACACGTGCCACCGCCGCCCTCATCGCCGTGGCCGTGTTCGCTTATATCGTGGGTGTGGCGATCAACCACGACTCATTGTCGTGGTTTGCCTGATCAGGTTCGCCTGATTACCAGGTGCCCGTGATGGCCTGCATCGCCAGACTGCTCAGCGAGACCGCCATCCAGACCCCTAGCCCGAGCAGCAGGGGTCGCGCGCCCGCACGGGCCATCCGCCGCAGATCGGATGACAGACCGATAGCGGTCAATGCCATAACGATGAGGAACTGAGCGAGAGTATGTAAGGGCGCAGCCAAGAGAGCCGGCACCCAACCCATGGACTGAATGCCTGAGGCGACCAAAAACCACAGGATGAACCAGGGGAATATTCGCCCAAGCGATACACCACCAGCGCCGTTGCGCGCACGCCAGGCAACCCATACCGCCAGAACCAGACACACAGGGATGATCATGGTGGCACGTGTGAGCTTGACAATCGTAGCGTAATCGCCCGCCGCTGTGCTGTAGCTATAGCCGGCTGCGACCACCGACGAGGTGTCATTGATCGCCGTGCCGGCCCATAAGCCAAAACCCAGATCACTCATGCCGAACATATGCCCGAGCAGTGGGAACAATAATACTGCCACGACATTAAACAAAAAAATCGTTGAAATCGCGAGTGCTGTATCGTGATCATCAGGCTTGATGATCGGCGCGACGGCCGCGATCGCTGAGCCGCCACAAATAGCCGTCCCAACACCAATCAAGGTTTTTAGGTGGCCCGACAGGCCTAAGCAGCGACCCATCCACCAGGCTGAGACAAAGGCCACGGTGAGCGTCACACCCGTGACCATCAGTGACGAGGAGCCGGTCTGCACAACCTGCTGCAGGCTCAAACCGAAACCCAGGCCTACGATCGACCACTGCAGCACCTGACGCGCACTGAACGCTACGCCAGGGGCGAAAACCAGTGATACACCCACGGTGTTGCGCACCAACATGCCCAACAGAATCCCGAAGACCGGCCCTCCCACCAATGGCATCCATATGCCGAATCGCCAGGCCAAGACCGCCAGAGCAGCGACTAAACCCACCCCATACAGCCGAGAGGGCGTACGTCCCCCAGTCTGCGCAGCGTCCCGGAACAATCTGGACCAGCGCCCGCCCGCAGGGGCGACGGCAGGGCGAGCAATAGACGAAGCATGAGGCATATTGAAAGAACCGTTAGATCATAAATTCATAAGCAAATGTCATTTTATGGATGCTTATACAATAAGAAAATTCATTAATTCTTAATGATGATATAAAATTTATTTATGACAGAACAATATAATTTCTCATGATCAAACTCAGCACTCGGCAAATCGAAGTCTTTGTCACGATTGCAGCCTGCGGCAGCGTGCGTGGGGCGGCCGAACAGATCCATCTCACCCAACCTGCCGTCAGCATGGCCCTCGCCGAACTCGAGCGGCAGTTGGGCGCGCCACTATTTGATCGCGAACGAGGTCGCATCGCACTGAACGCGCGCGGACGCGAGCTCTTGCCCCAGGCGCAGGAAATCATCGAACGTATGCGAGACATGCTGCGCCACGGCACCTCGACAGCGCTCACTGGTGAGCTGCGTATCGGCGCCAGCAACACCGTTGGAAATTACCTGGTGGGGGAACTACTGGGGCCATTCGTGCGTCAATATCCTATGGTCTCTTTACAACTCGATGTGGGCAACACCCGCGAAATCACCGATAAGCTCCTTGAATACACGGTTGATCTGGCCTGCGTCGAAGGCCCAGTCAACCATCCACAGCTCGAAGCGTTCACCTGGCGCAACGACGCGCTCGTGGTCTGCGCCTCGCCTTCGCACCCGCTGGCGCACGAGGCGGCCCTACGTCCAGAGCATTTTGCGGGTGCACAATGGATTCTGCGTGAGCGCGGATCGGCGACACGTACGCTGACTGAACAAGCATTGACGGCGTTACCCAGTGGTCGAATTCTGCTGGAGCTCGGTCAGATTGAAGCGATCAAGCAGGCTGTCGTCGCAGGCCTGGGCATTGCCTGCCTCCCCTACGCCGCCACGCTGGACGTCGTCGCAACAGGACGACTGACGGTGCTGCATACGCCATTTTTAAACCTGGATCGGCGCCTGTCTATCGTGCTGCATCGCAGCCGATATCGGGGCACATTGATCGACGCCTTTATACACTCGATACAAGGGCCTGGATACGAGGCAGCCGCCAAGGATCAGCTCGGCACCTAACGTTTACCGAGAACCGTGGCGCCTGCAGCGACAAATAGCGTCCCAAGGATTTGCAGGGACGTAATGGGCTCACCCAGGAACCAATAGGCAAGAAACAGGATCGATACCGGCCCGATCAGGCCCAGTTGGGCCGTCATCGGCGCGCCGATACGCGCCACCGACCACATAATCATAAAGGTCGGGAGGACGGTATTGACCACGGCGTGAATCATCGACAGTTCATACACAGGCATCCCCTGGTCTAGCCCCCCTATCCCCTTAACCAGAAAGAAATGCACCATCGTGATCAGCGCAGAGACAGACATGGCATAGGCCACGAGCCGCGTCGCGGTGACACGCTCGATGAGCTCACCCGAGCCAATCAGATAAATTGAATACGATAAGGCGGCACCCAGCACAAACATCGAACCCAGAATTACACCCTCGCCGCTCAGGGACAAATCATCCCAAAACACCAGCGCCACGCCAAAATAAGCCAAACCCATGGCAACCCATTGTTTGGTAGAAATAGCGCGTTTAAGAAAATAGGCTGAAAACAGGAGGACAAAGGTTGGGGCAAGGAACAGGATTAAACGCTCTAGGCCTGCCGAGATCGTCTGCAAGCCCAAAAAATCGAGAAAGCTCGACAGGTAATAACCGATAAAACCCAGTACGACGATATGTAGGCCATCGCGTATCCCCAGCCGCTCGAGCTCGCCACGCCGGGCACGCTGCGCCTGAAACCAAGCCACCACAGCAAAAAAAGGCAAGGCCAGCATCATACGAAAGCCAATAACATCCAGTGCGTCGACGCCATACCGGTACATAAGCTTGGCGACAATCGCCTTGGCGGAAAACAACACCGCGCCCAAGCCGGCAAGAATGAACCCCGTCCAAAAAACATGACGCGCTGAGCGGCTTGCAGATGCCGATTCGGCGTCTTTTGTACAGTGCATAGGGTTCATTAAAAACGATGCGTGACTATTTTGGCAGACAGTATGAAGTATTTGCCTAGTCAGCTATTGGCGATGTATTATTTTATCATGTCAAACAAAACGCCAGCGCCTCAGCCTTCGCCCGTAGAAGAGTCAGACAGCCCCTATTACCAAGCCTGTGCCGACTCGCTGCGCCAGGATAATAACCTGGGCCTGCTGATCAAGCGCGTGCATGCGTTGATGCACCGGGTGATCGACCACAAGGTCATGCCGCTAGACCTGACCGCCATGCAATGGCGCCCCCTGCTGCTGATTGGTCACAAAGGGATCGATACGCCCGCCGAGCTGGCACGTTTCATGCAAGTCGATACGGGCGCGATGACGCGTACGCTGGATCGCCTGGAGGCCAAGGGTTTTTTGGCTCGCCAACGTTGCCTGGATGATCGTCGGGTCGTCAAAGTGACACTCACACCAGCAGGCACAGCGGTCATTGAACAAATCCTGCCCTTAATCGCCGACACCTTGAACCTGCACTTACAAGGCTTTTCCCGGGACGAAATACAGATGTTATTTGGCTTACTCCAGCGCCTGACCCGCAATGGCGAGCGCTATTTCGACAGCCTGCCCACCCCCGAGCAAGACACCCATCCCCAGCGTTAGCCCCGCCAGATCACGACATGACACTAAGCTCCATATAATTGCCTAGTCAGATACAGCCCTCATCAACCACATTCAGTCTTTTGTCAGCATGAAGCCATACTTACCTGCCGTACTTATCTTCACGTTAGCGGCATGCGCGCAGATCAACCCCGGCGCCCCAACCGTCCTGGCACTGGACGCCCCGACACTCGATCTACGAAGCGCTTCGGTTCAGTGGCCCACGACGCAGTGGTGGCTTCGCTATCAGGATCCGCAACTCAATGCCTTGATCGCACACGCCCTCGAAGATAGCCCGAGTCTGGACATCGCGCAGGCACGTGTGCTGTTGGCCAATGCCGCCGTACGCAGCGCCCGCGCCGTGCAGTGGCCCCAGATCAATGCGCAATATCAGATGACACGCCAACGTTATAGCGAAAATTACATCTATCCGGCGCCGTTGGGTGGCGCGATGAACACCGACAACAGCCTGCAACTACAACTCGATCTGGACCTGGACCTGTGGGGTAAAAATCGCAGCCTGCAGGCCGCGGCTCAGTCTCGTGCCCGCGCCGCCGCTGCCGAGCAGCAGCAAGCCCGTAATACCCTGATTGCGGCCACGACGCAGAGTTACTTCCAGCTTCAGGGCGCACTCGCCCAGGCTGCCGCTATTGAAACCATCGTTACCAAACTACGCGAGGTTCTGGATATTACCAACGGTCGCTTCAACAACGGCTTGGGTACCCAAGTCGACGTAGACCAGGCAGCCTCGGCCGTTTCATCAGCACAAGTCCAGCTCAGTCAGGCGCGTAACAACGCACAACTGCTACGCCATCAACTTGCCATGCTCATTGCCGTGGGTCCGACCCAGGGCCCAGACATTCAACTCAAGGCAGGTGGTCCATTACCTGAAGGGGTACCCGAGAGCCTCCCTATGGATTTACTGGGCCGACGCCCAGACATCGTGGCTGCCGGCCTACAAGCACAGGCAGCAGGCAGCGAGGTCTCGGCTGCCAAGGCGGATTTCTATCCGAACATCAATCTATCTGCATTCGCAGGATTCATGTCGCTGGGCATGGACAAGCTGATGCGTGGCACGAGTCAAGACTATGGGGTGGGACCCGCCATCAGCCTGCCGATCCTGCACGGGGGCGCACTGAACGCCCAACTCGAGGGGCGGCGCAGCGCACGGGATCTGGCCATCGCACAATATAACCAGACCCTACTCAATGCGGTGCGCGAAGTCGCTGATGCCAATACTTCAATCCGCAGTCTGGGCCAGCAGCTTCAGGATCAAAAAGCAGGCCTGGAGGCGATCTCCTCCGCCTATGACATTGCACTGAAGCGCTATAAGGCGGGTCTGGGGAATTTTGTCCAGGTTCTGCTCGCACAAAATGAAGTCCTCAAGCAAGCGGTGCTGACGACTGACCTCCATGCCCGCGCCTACATACTCGACGCCCAACTGGCTACGGCGCTGGGGGGTGGCTATCGTGCACCCGAGCCTCCCGCCCAACACTGATTTCCTACTCAACACTGATTCACGAGATCCCCATGACTGTTCCAGCTCCCGCGTCCACCTCTACGCGTAAACGCCTGCTTCTTGCCACCACTGTTGTTTTCATCCTGATCGGCATCCTCTACGCGGTCTGGTGGTTTCTGTATGCAGCACATTATGAATCGACGGATGACGCCTATGTCCACGGCAATCTGGTGCAGGTGACTTCGCAGATTCCCGGTACCGTCATCGCGATTGGCGCCGATGATACGCAACGCGTCGAGCAAGGCTCAACGCTGGTGACGCTGGATAATAGCGATACCTTCATCACCCTGGAGCAAGCCAAAGCCGCACTCGCACAAGCCGTTCGTCATACCCGTACGCTTTTTGTGCAAAACGATGCACTCGCCGCCGACGTGGACATGAGCCAGGCCAATATCGAGCAGGCACAAACGGTCCTGAACAAGGCCGAGAGCGACCTCAAGCGGCGCAATGCGCTGCAATCCTCGGGCGGCGTGAGCGGTGAAGAGATCCTGCATGCACAGATAGCATTGAAGGCCGCCCAGGCGGGCCTCACCCAGGCACGTGCCGCGCACGCGGCAAGCCAGGCCAAGCTACTCACGAATCAGGTCCTCACCTCGGGCACGAGCATCGCTCATCACCCGGATGTACGTCAGGCAGCCGATCAGGTGCGCAATGCCTGGCTAAGCGAACTGCGCACCCATATCCTCGCCCCTGTCAACGGCATGGTCGCCCAGCGGACGGTCCAATTAGGCCAGCGCATCAATCCGGGCGCCCCACTCATGACCATCATCCCGCTGGACAAGCTGTGGGTTGAGGCCAATTTTAAGGAAAACCAGATCCAGCACATTGAGGCCGGGCAAACCGCCACTCTCGTCTCGGATATGTATGGCAACGCCGTCACCTATCATGGCACGGTAATCGGCATTACCGCGGGCACAGGCGGTGCATTCGCCCTGCTCCCCGCACAGAACGCCAGCGGAAACTGGATCAAGGTCATCCAGCGCGTTCCCGTGCGGATTGCGCTGGATCCCCAGGAGTTGGCTGACCATCCGCTACGCGTTGGCCTGTCCATGCAAGTCAAAATCGATCTATCTTCGCCAAGCAATGACGCCTCGTTGACCACCGTGACCAATCTGTCGACACAGACCTACGCGCACCAACCTGCAGAAGTCGACCAGCTCATCGCGCGCATCATTCAGGATAATCTTGGATCATGAGTGATGCCGCGCATGCTCCCTTACAAGGCCGCGCCCTGGTGTTCGGCTCGATTGCGCTGTCCGCTGCAGTGTTCATGAACGTGCTGGACTCCTCTATTGCCAATGTCTCCATCCCAACCATCGCCGGTAATTTGGGGGTGAGCACCTCCCAGGGAACCTGGGTCATTACCTCTTTTGCCGTCGCCAATGCGATTACCGTCCCGCTCACCGGCTGGCTCACCCAGCGTTTCGGCCAGGTCCGGCTCTTTGTTCTGTCCGTCTTGCTGTTTGTTCTGGCCTCATGGTTATGCGGCTTTGCCTGGTCCCTCGAATCGCTGGTTTTTTTCCGCGTCGTCCAAGGCGCTGTGGCCGGCCCCATGATCCCGCTCTCGCAGTCGCTGATGCTCGCCAGCTACCCCAGATCCAAGGCAGGGATGGCACTGGCCATCTGGTCCATGACGATCCTGATCGGCCCAATTGCCGGCCCCCTGCTGGGCGGCTGGATCTCGGACAACTACACGTGGCCATGGATTTTCTATATCAACGTCCCGGTCGGGCTCATCGCAGGCTGGGCCTCCTGGCAGCTCTATAAAAATCGGGATTCCGATCGCCGTCACATCCCAATCGATCGCATCGGCCTATTCCTCTTGGTCGTATGGGTCGGCGCGCTGCAAATCATGCTGGACAAGGGCAAGGATCTGGAATGGTTTGCCAGCACCCAGATCTGGCTGCTGGCCATCATCTCGGTGGTGACCTTCGTCTACTTCGTCATATGGGAGTTGACCGCCGCGCACCCCGTGGTTGATCTGACATTATTTGCGCGGCGAAATTTCACCGCTGGCGTGGTGTCGCTTTCGGTCGCCTATGGTGTGTTTTTTGGCACACTCGTTCTGCTGCCACTATGGCTACAGAACACGATGGGCTACACCGCCACCTGGGCAGGTATCGCTGCTGCCCCCGTGGGCATACTTGCCATCCTGCTGTCCCCGCTGGTGGGGAAAGCACTCAATAACCATCACGATCCAAGAATCATTGCCACGATCGCATTTCTGATCTTTTCGCTGATCAGCTATATGCGAGCCGAGTACAACACCCAGGTCGATCTGTATGCCGTAATGTTACCCACCTTCATCCAGGGCGCCGCCATGGCGACGTTCTTTATCCCCCTTACGACCATCACGCTCTCGGGCCTAAGCCCTGACCGCATCCCCGCAGCAGCTGGTCTGTCGAACTTCGCCCGTCTGGTATGCGGCGCATTTGGCACGTCAATCACCACAACAATCTGGGATAACCGCGCCGCGATGCATCACAGCTATATGACCGAGATCGCCCGGCCCGGTGAACCCGCCTTTGATGCGATCATGGGTGGCCTGCAAGCCCATGGCCTAGACACGCAACACAGCGCTGCCCTACTCGATCAGGTCATCAATCAACAAGCCTATACCATGTCAGCCACGGACTTTTTTTACGCCTCTGCGCTGATTTTCTTGGGATTGATCGCCTTGATATGGGTTGCTCGTCGCACCCTCCCCGCACAAGACAGTGCATCGGGGGGGACAGGCGCCCACTGATCAAAGAATTTATGCTATAGTTCTCGCTTCTTCAATTCCCTGATAGCTCAGTTGGTAGAGCGACGGACTGTTAATCCGCAGGTCGCAGGTTCGAGCCCTGCTCGGGGAGCCACGAATATCAAGCATCTAAGCCAATTCTTCGGAGTTGGCTTTTTTGTTTTCTGGCTTCGTGTAGCCACCGTGTAGGTTTTGGCAGCCCACGTCCTGCCAAAAAAGCAAAAATTCCCCGAAGATAGAAAAATAAGCCTTCACTCATTAGCCATCAAATTATCCACCAGCCGTCGTATGCTTTTGAGCAATTGTCGCAGCTCTTCTTGGTCCATTCCGGCGACAGCGCGCTGAAAAACTGCGCGGCGTATGGGCAGCATGATTTCGAAGGCCTCGCGGCCCTTGTCGGTAATGTGCACCTCGATATTGCGCCGATCATTGGGTCGGGGCACGCGTTCAAGCAAACCTTCATGCTCCATGGAATCAAGTAGACGGCTAAGCGCCGTGCGCTCTATAAAGGTTTCGTTGGCAAGATCGGTAATGAACAAGCCATTGTTTTCTACCAATATGGACAAGGTGCGCCAGCGCGCGACGATGGAACGCGCTGCGCCCATTTCCGCAGTGAATTGAGCATTAATGGCCTTGTCCAGAATACCTATCCAGTATAGGGCAGAGGATCGGTACGAGCGACCTTCGATCACGTCGAACTCATCCGGTTCCGGGTGTGTAGCGTTTTTCATATTATTGTTCAACTTAATCAACGGCAGGTAGTTACGGTATATCGTGAGCGCAGCCGTGGATATCCAGAATAATGCGTCCGCGGCCGTGCTGTCCGCTTTGGACCCGCGCATGCGCGTTGGCTGCCTGGTCCAGCGGCAGCACCGCGCTGATTTGCGGCTGTAATACCCCTTGGTTGGCTAACTGCGTGACGGCTTGTAATACTTCGACCCTATCGTGTATGACGGCTTGTACCTCATGCTGATTGACACCGTCTTTGCTTACGCGTGGCGCAACAGGCAGGCCGACCAGCCAAACGAGGATGCCATCGGGCTTTAGGGCACGGCGCGATTGCTCGCGCACCTCACCACCGATCAAGTCCAACACAACGTCCATGTTACCAAAACCTTCTGCAAAATTCTCTTGATCGTACGCAATGACATGGTGGGCGCCCAGCTCACGGACGTACTCGGCGTTGGTGGCGCGGCACGTGGTAGTCACCGTCGCGCCAATGTGACGCGCGAGTTGTATGGCCATGCCACCAACGGCGCCCGACCCTGCTTGGACCAGCACGTGTTGGCCGGGCCGAATCCGGGCGTATTCCACCAACATGATCCATGCGCACATGGCGGCATGCACCAGTGCTGCAGCCTCGGCGTAGCTGAACCCGGTGGGCATGGGCGCGATGTGATCAGCAGCACGCACAATGCGTGAGGCGTAACTGCCTTGTTGCACCCGATCAGCGACAAAGCACACTGCGTCGCCAACTTGAGCATAATCCACTTGGTCACCGATCTGGATGATGATGCCGGCGCCATCACGCCCGGGGATGCACGGCAGGCTCACGGGGAATACGGACTGCAATAACCCCGCGCGCAACTTCCAGTCGCCCGGGGTGACGCTGGCCGCGTGCACATCAATCAGGACATCGTGAGGGCCACAATGTGGTGTGGGCACGTCGCGCAAGACCAGTTGTTCGGGGCCACCAAATTGATCGAAACGTATGGCTTTCATCTAAACTCAAGGTGGGGCGAGACACGGTAATATTCTGTGAGGCGCTCGCCCATATTAAAAACGGTTGACGCGATACGGCGTAGGGTCGATTGCACCCTGACGCCCCGCCACGAGATCGGCGATCATTTGGCCAGTCGTTGCACCCAGCGTCAAACCCAGCTGGCCATGACCAAAAGCACAATACACACTGGGGTGACCAGGCAGTGGGCCAATCACCGGCAGAGAATCGGGCGTGCCGGGGCGGTGTCCCATCCAGGCGCTGGTGATTTGACCCGATATGTCGGGGATAAGTCGTTGTGCTGATTTCAACAACGAGTGGCTGCGCCGGCTATCTGCCGGTGCCTTAAGGCCTGCGAATTCTAGATAGCCGATTACCCGTAACCCATCCACCATGGGTGATACCGCAACGTGGTGATCACTGTCCACCACCACACGTCTTAAAGACAAATCGCCACGCGGCAACATGATGTGGTAGCCACGCCAGCTTTGCAAAGGTACGCGTACCCCTAGTTGTTGCGTTAGTTGGCCCGACCAGGCCCCCGTACTTAGCACTAAGCTCGAGGCGTGCAAAGTCTGGCCATCGACTTGCAAATCGGTGCCACCGGAAGGATTCGGGCGAACGGATCGGATTTCGCCTCGCAACACGGTGCCGCCTTGCTGGGCAAAATAATTCGCCAAACCCTGGGTGAGCTGATGCGGACTGGTAATCATGTCG
The DNA here is from genome assembly GCA_019166125.1 of Alcaligenaceae bacterium CGII-47. Taxonomy (GTDB): domain Bacteria; phylum Pseudomonadota; class Gammaproteobacteria; order Burkholderiales; family Burkholderiaceae_B; genus Castellaniella. Next base: position 123,796 of record JAHTBO010000005.1, on the reverse strand, counting down.
CTATCAGGTAGGAAGTGCGCGTGTTGAAACGCCTTGTCCAGGGCGGGCTCTAGCTCGCGTATGGACGCAGCATCCAGGTCTTGGACCGTAATCCCTTTTTCGCGCAGCACACCCATTCCCCATTGGGCAGCTTGCATGGAGGCTTGATGGCGATACAGGTGCAATTCCCCACCGCTTCGTATCAGGTGTTGCAGCCCTGTTTGGCGAAATAGCTTGTCATACAGGTGGCGTGCCGGCTTTAATAAAGCGTGCAACGCACGAATATTGTGGGCGACGCGATCCGGGCGGGCCTGTGCGGCCATGCGTAGCAGCCAGGGCGAAAGGGCTGGCAAATGGCGCCAGGCAATGCGCAGCGCGCCTTCTGGATCCATCAGCATGGAAGGCAGCTTTTTCAAACTATCGGGCGTGGCCAGCGGTATGCACCCCCCCGCATGCAACAATCCGGCGTTACCGTACGAGCAACCCATGCCGGGCGCTTCGCGATCCACGAGCGTGACGCGCAACCCATCGCGCTGCAAAGCCAGCGCCGTACATACGCCTATGATGCCTGCGCCCGCGACGATGACATGCGCGTTGCGATCTTTGGTCTTGTGCTCAGCGTCCATATGATGCCCCTTGGTTGGACGATGCACTGCTTACGCCAACGCGATGCATTCGATCTCGACCTCGAAGCCCATTTGCCATGAGGCCACGGGGATAAACGTACGTGCCGGCGGATGGCTGGGGAAAAACGTGCGATATACGGAATTCACCGTGGCAAACTGTGTCGGGTCGCTGCAATATACGCGTACGCTCACAATTTTCTCCATGGATGAATCTGCCGATTCCAGTACATGCCGTATGTTTTCCAGGCACACGCGCGTTTGCGCTGCAATACTCAGGTCTTTCAGAATTGCCCCGCTTAATGGATCCAGGGGCGGCATACCGGACAAATACAACATGCCATTGGCACGCACGACGGACGACAAAGGAATGTCTGCCGCCTCCATGCCAGCAGATAAGCCGGGTACATCAATGATTTGCTTCTTAGTCATGGATTGGAGTTCTCTTAGGGAATTAAATACTGACGCCGTAGCGCTTTAGAAAACGATTGGACACTAGGCGCAAGACACGATCGAACAAAAAGCCCAAGAGGCCCAGCGCAATAATACCGATGAACACCCATTCGGTGCGTCCGTAATTGCGTGCCAGCCAGATCATGGCGCCTAGCCCCTGCTGAGCAGCGACCATTTCGGCCGACACAATCGTAAGAAACGAGTTGCTCATGGCAATGCGTGCGCCGGTAATCATATAGGGCACCGTGGAAGGCCAAATGACGGTGCTCAGGATTTGCCACTGGCTAGCCCCTAATGTAGCGGCCGCGCGTACGCGCAAGGGATTGACCGCCAACACACCGGCAATCATGTTCAGGATGACAATGAATACCGTAGTGTAGAAAATCAGCGCCACCTTGGATAGTTCACCGGGTCCAAGCCAGATAATGGCCAGGGTGACAAACGCAATAGGCGGGATAAAGCGGAAAAACTCAATGTAGGGATCCAGCAGCGTGCGGATGATGCGTGATGTCCCCATGAGCAGCCCCAGGGGGATGCCTATGATGAGTCCCATGCTCCAGCCAATTAGAATGCGACGACTGGATAGCAGCAGCGATTCCCACAAGGTGCCGTCGCGCGCCAGCTCACCCAAAGCATCCCAGGTTGCCCACGGAGTGGGCAAAAACAAGGGGTTCATGTTGCGACTTACCAAGGCCCATATCACCAAACCCATTACCATGGAAAAGGCGCTCAGCAAGCGCGAAGTGCTAAATAGACGTCTAATCACACCGCGCTCCTGATGTCTTTGTCGTGGTAGCGGCCGCTTCCATGCCCAGTGCCTTGCGCGCTTCTTCTTCAATTTCGGCGCGCAGGCTGCGGTATAGCTCTAGTTCCCGCGGTTCGGACAGGTCGCGTGGATGTGCCAGCGGCACGTCAGTCACGCTGCGAATGCTGGCCAGGGGCCCGGCGGTCATGATGGCAATTTTGTCGGCCAACAAAATGGACTCCCCGATATCGTGGGTAATGAATAAGACCGTGGCCCCGGTGTTGCGCCAGATTTGGTTGAGCTCGACTTGCATGACCCGACGGGTTTGTGCATCAAGCGCACCAAACGGCTCGTCCATTAAAATCACCGGCGGCTCATTGACCAGTACGCGGGCCAGTTGGACCCGTTGGCGCATACCGCCTGAAATCTCATCTGGAAATCGATCCACGGCATGCTCTAAGGCCACCATGCGGATTTTGTGCATCGCCAATTCACGCCGACGGGCACTGGGAATCCCGCGCATGCGCAGCGAGTATTCGACGTTTTCGCGAACAGTCAACCAGGGAAACAGGCACTCTGTGCTTTGGAAGACCACCCCGCAGTCAGCCCCCGGCCCCTTGATGTCATGGCCATTTAGCCGTATGCGCCCGACGCTAGCAGGGGTGAACCCTGCAATTGCGTTCATCACCGTAGATTTGCCACATCCGCTGGGGCCAAGCAAGCAAACGAACTCGCCTGGTCGGATGTGCAGGGAAACGCCACGTACGATCTCGACGGATCCCAGCGTAATGCCCAAATCCTCGATATCAATGCTCGCGCTACGCGGATGTGGACGAGCCATGCTTTCCATCGTGCTGTCCTGGTTATTTTCCAACATTGTCTGGCACAAAACCCGAACGCATGGTCGCTGGCACATCAGCCCGCTTGCTAACGCCCCCGTTGTTATATTGAAAATCGGCCACTTCTTCGTACATCGCTAAGGCTTCAGGGGTGAAGTCGCTCACCACGCAATCCACGTCCTGTAATAGTTTGCGGGCCTGATCAAGCGGTATTTTTGTAGCTTGCTGGGTTGCGATCACAGCTTTTTCCGGGTCGGCGCGAATGTCGACACAGGCTTGGTTTAAAGCGCGTACGATCGCGCGCGCCTGATCGGGGTTCGCATCCAGCCAGCCTTTGGTCGATGCGGCCAACATGTTATAGGTATAGCCCACGTCGCCACTATTAAGCAGTATCGTGCCTCCGACACTGAGCGCTCGGGTGGGCCACGGCTCCCAAAGAAAATAAGCGTCGACGTCACCACGCGCCAAGAGTGCCGGGAACTCTGGCGGTGCGGCCTTCACCCACTCAATCTGGCTGGGGTCCATACCGTATTGCTTAATAAGCTGGCGTGACACGAAATCGCTCGAAGAGCCTGGTACTACTCCAAATTTCTTGATGTCTTGCGGCTTTTCTATACCTTTGCGCACCGCCAATTTAATGTAACGGTCGGATTTTCCATAAATTGCAAACGCCTGCACATCACCGCGTGTGGCGCGCGTCAATATCGTGGATTCCGAGCCACCTCCCACCTGATTTTGTCCGGCCACAATCGCATCGGCCGCATCTGCAGCCTGCGCCAGCAGTTGCAGTTTCACGTTAAGCCCTTCTTTCTCGAACAGGCCGTTCTGGGCGGCGTAGTAAATCGGTGAAAACGCGGGGTCCAGCCCCACCCCAAAGCGGATTTCTTCCTGGTTGGCCGAAGCCGGGACCGTCGTGGTGGCGCTTGCGTTCAGACTAAAGGCGGCGAATAAGACCAAGGCCATACCGCTAAATAGCTTCATCATGAATGTCTCCTGTTTGTGGATGGTTCGACGAGCACATGGCTGCCGACCTTTTCTCTAAGCTTTGATCTTTTGAATGTCGACCTTTGAGTTCAAGCCAACACGCGATTGAGCATATCATGTGATTTTTCACTAATCAACACGATCAGAACACTATTCGGGTAAATACCATATTCGGTGTAGGGAATAACGAATTCAGTATTTACCCTGATTTATAAGGATTAAACATTGTTATGTGAAAATTCACATGTTATGCTGCCATCACTTTTTGGGCGGGTTACTGCAGCACCCTACAACCTTTTCTGAGCAGGAATGAATGCGATGGAGCAAACCACAACACAAGGTGTCTTGTATCAAGTCGGCGTTGATATAGGCGGGACATTCACTGATATTGTTTTGCTGGGAGATGACGGCACAATTTGCACCAGGAAAGTCTTGTCCACACCGGATGACTATGGCCGCGGCATTGTTGAAGGCATTCAAAATCTGCTGGTGGACCAGAACATACAGGCGAGCAATGTGCGCCGTGTGGTGCACGCCACCACCGTGGCCACCAATGCGATCTTGGAAAACCAGCAAACGCGAATTGGGTTAATCACCACGAGGGGCTTTAGAGACGTGCTGGAAATGCGCCGCTTGCGCATACCCGAAATGTATACCTTGAATTATGCGCGGCCCGAGCCGTTGGTGCCCCGCCATTTGCGCTACGAAGTCACCGAACGCATTGGCCCCAGGGGCGAGATCTGGGAGCCGCTGGACGAGCACGGGGTGCACGACGTGGTGGCCCATCTAAAGCAAGCCGACGTCGAGGCGGTGGCTATCAGCTTATTACATTCGTATGCCAACCCAGAACACGAGAAACGCATACACGCTATCGTCCGCGAGCAGCTGTCTGCCGATGTATTCATCACGAGTTCCCACGAAATACTGCCCGTCATCCGTGAATATGAGCGCACGAGCACTACGGTCATCAACGCGTTTCTAGGGCCAACCTTGACCCGATATTTCGAGTCTTTGGCGCGGCACTTGCGCGATATCGGCGTACACGTGCCGGTGCAAGTGATGAAATCCGACGGCGGGCTGATGAGTATCGATATCGCAGCCAAAAAACCAGCGTACCTTATCGAATCGGGGCCGGCTGCTGGGGTAATTGGCGCGGCGCGTTTGGGTGATCTTATGGCCCAGCCCGACAGCATTTCGTTTGACATGGGGGGCACGACCGCCAAATCTTCCATGGTTGAGGCCGGAGAAGTCGCGCGCACCGCCGATTACGAGGTGGGCGCGGGTATTAACCTGAGCAGCAAATTGGTTATGGGCGGTGGCTACGCGCTTAAACTGCCTGTCATCGACATTTCCGAAATCGGTGCGGGTGGCGGCAGCTTGGCCGTGGTGGACCAGGGGGGATTGCTGCGCGTGGGCCCTAAAAGCGCGGGCAGTATGCCCGGGCCGGTAGCCTACGACTTAGGCGGAACCGAGCCGACGTTTTCGGACGCGGTCATTACCTTGGGCTATATCAATCCGGAATACCTGGCGGGCGGGCAATTCAAACTGAACGCGGCCAAAGCGCGTGAGGCATTGCAAACGCGCATCGCAGATGCAATTGGCTCCGACGTGATGCAAGCGGCTTACGGGATTTACGAGGTGGCCTGCACAACCATGACCCGTGCGGTCAAAGCGATATCGACTTATCGGGGTCGCGATCCACGCGATTTTTCCCTCTTTACGTTTGGCGGCAACGGTCCGGTCGTGGGCGCCCGCCTGGCCGATATGCTGGAGATGCGTCGTGTGATCATCCCGCCCAACCCTGGTGTGTTTAGCGCCCTAGGCCTGCTGATGGCCAAGGTGGAACACGAAAGCGTGATCGGGTTTATGCACAATTTAAGTGAAGTGGGCGAGGCTACGGTTAATACCCGGATACAGCAATTAAAGGCCGAATTGGCCGAGCAAATGCAGGCTGAAGGTTATAGTGCTGGCGAAGTACAGTACTCGTTTTTGGCAGACATGCGGTACATCGGACAAGCCCACGAGCTCACCGTGCATGTGCCGGTGCAAGATGACGGCAAACTGGTCAGTCTGCACGCCTTGGCGCACGCATTTTCGAATGAACATCATCGTACCTACGGTCATCGGGCCGATGATCAGGCTGTTGAATGCGTAACATTGCGCGCTATTGGCAGCGTCAAGCCCAAAGAGGTGTCTTGGGCGCAGGTCCTTCGCCTAAAGGATTACCAGGCAAGCCAGGCACCCCGGACGCGCGATGCGTATTTTGGGCGCGAGCACGGATTGATGAGTGTGCCCGTACTCAAGCGCGCCGACCTGAGCGTGGCGCAAGAAGGCCCCTTCATCGTGGAGGAATATGACTCCACCACGGTCGTGCCGCCGGGCTGGAGCGCCCGCTTGCAGGACATGGGTACCATTTGTTTAGAATCCAACCGTTGAGCAGGAAGCCACGAAAATGAAAACGAAAACGGATGCCATTACGCTGGAAGTCGTGCGCAACGCGCTGGGCTCTATTGCTGATGAAATGGCCCTGGTCATTATGCGCACTGCGTACTCGGCCATTGTGCGGGATTCCATGGATTATTCCACGGGTGTGTGCGATCGTCACGGACAAATCGTGGCTCATGGGCTAACCATGGCTTTGCACCTGGGCTCGTTCCCCGATGCGATGCGCAAGCTGGCCGAGCAATACAGCGACGATATGAACGAAGGGGACATTTTCATATTCAATGACCCATACACCTCTGGGGGCATGCACTTGCCCGACGTGTATATCGTCAAACCCATTTTTGTCGATGACAATCTTGAGGGTTACGCCACCACCGTCGTCCACCAAATCGACATGGGCGGTATCGCGCCTGGCAGCGCAGCGGTGTATTCCAATGAAATTTTCCAGGAAGGTTTGCGCCTACCCATCATCAAAATGTATGAGCGCGGCGAACCCAATCCCACGTTCATGCGCATCATGACGGTGAATACCCGTATGCCGGAAAAGCTACATGGCGACATGCGGGCACAGGTGGCGGCGTGCACCGCTGCCGAGCGCGATTACTGCAAGCTGGTGCGCCATTACGGTTCGGATACGTTCCGCAGTCTCTTGGAAGAGCTGCACAATTACGCCGAAAAGATTTGCCGCGATGAAATCCGCGCAATGCCCGATGGCCAATGGACGTTTAAGGACTACCTGGATGGAACAGGTGATCACCCCGAGCCTATTCCATTGCAGGCCACCGTGACAATTCGTGGCGACGAGATAGAAATCGACTGGACGGGCTCGGCCCCCCAGGTCAATAGCGCCATCAACTGCCCCTCGCCATTTGTCAAAGCGGCTGGCAATCTCATGATCAAATGTTTTTCCAATGGCGACATTCCCAACTTCGAGGGCTATACCCGTGCGATTACGCAAATTACGCCCGAAGGCACGATCGTCAATCCAGTGAGCCCAGCGGCGTGTGCAGCACGCGCGATTATTGGCTGGCGTGCCATCGACGTTTTGCTGGGCGTATTTTCCCAAATCATTCCCGAAAAGGGCTGTGCAGCAGGCGAAGGCGGCGTGTCGTTTCTAAGTATGAGCGGCTTTGATCGGGGCGAGCGATTTGTGTATTCTGAATCGCTGGCCGGATCTTGGGGTGCCATGCGTACGCGCGACGGGGTGTTTGGTATCCCGAATGCCGGCGGAAATATCACCAACGTGCCAATCGAAATGCTGGAAGCGCAGTTGCCTGTGCGCGCCTACCGCTATGGTGTTGTGGAAAACTCTGGCGGTCCAGGGAAAATGCGCGGTGCGCCAGCCTATATACGTGAATATCAAATGCTAGCTGATGAAACCGTGTTGGTCATGCGGTCTGACCGACGCCGGTACCTGCCATTTGGCCTCGAAGGCGGCTACCCTGGCACCCCGTCCATTAATATGACCACGTCCCACATTGATGGCAGCAGCCACTTCGTCCCGGTCATGCCCATGGGCCCCGTGGTGCTGCAACAAGGCGACATATTTTGCCACGTGGGCGCAGGCGGTGGTGGCCATGGTGATCCATTGACCCGCGATCCACAGGCGTGTCTGGCCGACTATATCGAAGAGTTGTTCAGCAAAGGCTATATCGAAGAGGTGTACGGCGTGGTCATCAACGCGGGTAAAGCGCCAACGGTTGACACCGCCGCGACCGATGCCCTGCGCACGCGCTTGCGCGGAACATCGCGTCCTGAGCCCGATCCCGCCTACCTGCGCCGCTTCCTTAAGACATTTGATGTGCATGAATACACCTTGCACGCGCCACGGCAGCTGGAGATGGGTCCCGGAGATGGCCGATGAGCAATGGCAAACAAGAAATACGGATCGGCCAGCTATACCCGTCTGGCGGGATACGGGATGATGAAATGCGGAAAATGGCGCCGCCTGATATTCGTTTCATCACCACGCGGCTACCGTTCAAAAAAACCGATTTGGCCAGTGGGGCAAGCCTGTCCGATAAGCTTGGATATCATGCAGGCTTGCTCGCGGATGCTCAGGTGAGTCTGATCGCCTTTAACTGCACTTCAGGTAGCATGATTAGCGGCCCTGATGAAATAAACCGGCAAATCCATAAGGCGACCGGCATCCCCTCTGTGACCACGATCGAGGCCGTCATGCAGGCCATCCGCGCCACCCGGATGCGCCGTCTGATCTTGATGACGCCCTATCCCAGTGAAGTGGTGCAAGCGGAAATTCGTTTTCTGTCGGCGCACGGCCACGAGGTCGTGAAAGCTATCGGGATACCGTGCGAGGATCCCGTCTCACAAGGGCTGATCCCGGGGCAGACCTGGGTGGATTTGGCGCACTCCGTCAAAGATATTGAGTGTGATGGCTTGTTGGCCAGTTGTGCCGGTATTCAGCTGGCTGACGTGATCCAAACGATTGAGAATGATTTTGGCCGACCCGTGGTGGCCAGCAATCAGGCATTGCTATGGGCCTGCCTGCAGCGCTTGCAAGTCACCACACGCCCGATGGCGTACGGTGCATTGCTGCGCGGGGATTTTGATAACAATTATCAGGCCGATAAGACAGACGCGGTTTGAAGGACCTATTATAAATAAGGAGACATACAATGGTGCAAGGAAAAAAATCATTTAAATGGATCGTTTTGGCGGCCGCCCTGTGCCTGCCCCTATCGGCAATGGGAAAAACATTAAGATACAGCACACCCATGCCGCCCCTATCCGTGGACACGATTAACGCCCAGGAGTTTTTTAAAGAGCTAGGGGAAAAGACAGACCAGCGCGTTAAAGGGAAGGTCTATTCCAGCGGGCAATTGGTCAGCGCAAATTCCACACTTAGCGGTATTCAGAACGGCGTTGTGGATGGTGGCTTCATTATCCCCACCACCCATGTCAGTGAAATACCGACTATCAACATCTTGCCCGAGCTGTTTGCCTATACTGAAAACCCATGGGCGGCAACGGGTGCCACCAATGAAACCATTATGCACAATTGCCCGGATTGCCTCGCCGAGCTAGACAAGATAAATGTGCAATGGCTGGGCGGTGTCGCCACGTCACCCTGGTATTTGATGTGTGGAAAGCCCATTGAAGGGATCGCCGACATCCAAAACAAAAAAATTCGGGTATCCAGTGGCTCTTCGGCTCGACTTGTCCAAGCCCTAGGCAGTTCCCCAGTACGTTTGCCAGGCAATCAAATCCCATCTGCCCTACAGCAAGGGGTCATAGATTGTGCCGTGGGCAACCTGACCTGGTTGAAAGCCATGGGGCTGGAGGACATGGTGCGCGGTATTGTGGATGCGCCCATTGGCGTATATCACGGGGTAGGACAATTTATTTTTAACAAAAATTCACTGGACGAGCTCAGTGAGGCAGACCGTGCCGTATTCAACGATCTGGCCGTGAAATACACCGCCAAGCTTACCCAGCGCTATGTCAACGAGCACGAGGAAAACTATAAAAGGGCCAAGGAAAGCAAGAAAATTGTCTTCTGGAATCCGGACGATGCCTTCAATAAGGCCATCGCCMAATATATTGAAAATRAAACCGCCAATATTGCGGCGGATATAATCAAAATAGGCGGCTCTGGCCAGTCAGCCGATATCATCGCCAAACACATCGAAACCCTGAAAAAATGGGATGATCGCACTAAACCGGCGGACTTTGACTTCGATCGTTTCAACGAAGATCTGAAAACCCAGGTATTTGCCCCGACCGCAGCGCTTAAGTAACGGTAGCATCGCTTCATGTTCGGGGTTGGCCGAGAGACTTTTTTCCAACCCCGAATTTAGGGCAATAATGCGCAGGCCACGTGGAATGTGCCGCATACGATGCGGGACTGAGATAAAGCCTAGCTTTGCAGTGTAACGTCACCTGAGAAATTTCAGATGGAAGAATTTTATATCACGCTGGTTGCGCTGGCTGTGGGCTTGGTGCTGATCGGGCTACGCGTGCCGGTGGGGCTGGCGTTGGGAACCATATCCGTCGTGGGCATCGGCGTGCTCGCCAGCTGGAGCACCGCGTTTGACCTGTTTAGCAGTACCGCATACGACGTCATCGCCAACTGGGAATTGTCGGCAATACCCATGTTTTTACTTATGGGAGAGCTGGCGTTCAATACCGGTCTGACTAAAGATCTGTTTCGGGCTGCTCGGTTATGGGTCTCGTGGTTACCCGGCGGTCTGGCCGTGGCGACCAACTTTGCCTGTGCCGGATTTGCTGCCGCATCCGGTTCAAGCCTGGCAACAACCATCACTATGGGGCGTATCGCCCTGCCCGAGATGCAACGGTACGGCTACAAGGACAGTCTGGCCTGCGGTTCGGTTGCAAGTGCCGGAACATTAGGTTCGCTCATCCCACCAAGTATCCAGATGATCATCATCGGGATATTCGCGCAAATATCCATCCTGAAACTATTCATCGCAGCCATTATCCCGGGAATATTGACCGCCATTGTTTTTGCCGGGCTGATCGTGATTCGCTGCATTATCAACCCAAGCCTGGCACCGCGTGATGATGTCAAGGCCACGTGGGCTGAGCGCTTCCGATCGCTATCGGGCATTTGGCCTTTGCCATTTTTGGTTCTAGGGGTGATCGGCAGCTTGTACGCGGGGATCGTTACACCGACACAAGCCGGTGCCATTGGTGCAACACTGACGCTTTCCCTGGCATTGCTTCGTGGCCAAGCCAGCCTTACTGGATTACGCAATGCATTGCAAAACACGTTGACCAGCACGATATCTATTTTCCTGATCGTCATCGGTGCAGTTTTGCTTTCACGCTTATTCATTTTTGGCAACGTGCCTGACGTGCTGCTGGAACTGGTGTCCCAACATATCCAATCGAAATACGTTGTCATGCTGATCGCCATATGTGTGTATCTAGTGTTGGGAATGTTTCTGGATCCGGTTGGTATTGTGCTGCTCACGCTGCCCATCTTCATACCCATTTTTGATAGCCTTGGGTTTAATCTGGTCTTTATCGGCATTATTATTGTCAAACTGACTGAAATCGGCCTGCTTAGTCCACCGGTTGGCATGAATGTATTCGCCGTTAAAACCTTAAGGCCCGAGGTGCCGCTAGGCGTCATATTCAAAGGGGCAGCATGGTTTATGGTGGCCGACCTACTTATTATCGCAGCCTTGATCGCATTCCCCAGCATCGTGTTGTTTCTACCTGAATTCATGGGCTTATAGGATAGTCTCGCATGAAAGCTTTAAATCGCTTTATGGTATTTGGCTCTAGCGTATTGTTGGGCCTAATGGCCTTGCACATGACGGCAGACGCCTTGTCGTCATATCTATTTGATTACCCGATCGATGGAACCATAGAATTGGTCTCACGCTATTACATGATCGCTATCGTGTATTTGTCCATGGCCTATGTGCAAAGCCGGGATCAACATATCGTTGCAGAAATTTTCTCGGATGGTTTCTCAGCTCGCTTCTCTTGTCTGTGCCAATGCCTGACACAACTGCTATTCATCGGCTTTGGCGTATTGCTGGTCTGGCGCGGTAGCATCGATGCCGTGCGCAACACAATGATTAGCGAAAGTACGCAGACCATCACCGGGACGCTGATGGTCTGGCCTTCACGCTGGATCGTGGTTGCCAGCGGGATAATGATTGTTTTACAAAGCGGCTTGATGCTGTTGAATGAGGTCCGGCGGCGTTAACCCCAATGTGGACGGCACAATCAAGCGACTACCCAAGCCATGCGCCTGAACATCGCCTATGCCACCCACCCTAAATTCATAGCGTTCATGCGCGGACGCATCTAAAAGCGATAAATTGCCGCCAGACCCGTTGTGACAGGCATACGCAGTGCCGGCACCATGATGACTTCGCCCCCCGTCCTGATCACCTGCTCGGCAAGATCGTCCAACATATCATCGACCTGGGGATCCTGCTGTTGCTCGGGCTGTATAGCGCCGGTCTTCATATCTATCCGTCCTGGAATCTGCCGGTCAGCCTCCAAGAGCAATACCCGAACACGCCCTGCCACAGCAGCGCCAGCCACCTCAGCCAACTCAGCGCTACCTTGGTCCGCGTTGCGAGCCGCACTGAATTGATCGACAAAGTCAGCAAGACGCTGCAGATAATTGGGCTCGATGACTGCCCAGGCCAGGACACGTAGCTCATCGAGCGACAAGGTATCGGGATTGACCTCGATGCCCTGGGCAAGTAACTGAGCATTATGACTGACCGCCCGAAACATCGCATGATGCTCTGGCAAGGCGGCGAGCACAAGCGGCAAACCCGTGGGCTTTGAGTGATGTTCGGTGATTGTCCGATCGACCTCTCTGAAAAATCGTTCAGTCTGTTGGTCAATTACTGCACTCTTTGTACCGTGGCTATAGCGTATCCCACCTGCACCTGCACCACCTGCCGGAACCGCGCCACCCGGGCCGCCGACAGAACGGACTGTGCCCACGGGTGCAGACGAATCCTCGCCTACCACATCGGTCGCCGTCGAGGGCACCTCAGCCGCGAGATCCGCCTCGTCAAGGTGATCACGATTCCCCTCAAACAAACGCACGGTCTGCCGGTTAATACTGAGTACATGAAAGCGCTCGGCCGACTGCAAAACACGTAAAAGAGGCTTAATGTGGAAACTGTCTGCTGCGATCGCGAGCTCGGCGGTGGGACGTTGGAGGCGCGTTACCCGAAAAAAACTGTCGCTACCGAATACAGCAATACCCTCGGTGGTGTGATTCCAGAAATCGGAATCGGCAGCCAATGCATGAAAGGGGGCAAGAAGCGTCGCGACGCTGGCTTTTGGGTGCTGAGTGCTTAAGGAATCCTCGATTTGCTTGACGAGATTGCGAAATAGGATTAAATCCTGCTTATTATCTGGATGATGTCGATGTGTGGGTTGATAAAGAGAAATATACGGGCCCCCACCAATCGGGTCCAACAGCTCGTTAAGGCTTCGAAGTATCAGCATAGATCCTCTCATTTGAAAAATAGGCATTACAAGCACGAAAACCCATTAAGCAGGGTCAGATGAATCTGATGGGATTATTTTATCGTGCTGCACCGCATCCCGCCTACCAAAGACTGTATTCAAAGCATTCACTATCTTTTCGCATGCCCCGTCCACAGCCAAAGAAGAAGACTGGGCTGAATGGCTAACCGTTACGGGATTCAATCCCGCCACACGTGCTTCAATCACACATCGTTTGTCATCTGGCCCAGCCTTTGTGCTGTCCAGATCACTTAGATGAACTTCAATTCGGGTAATCCGATCTGAAAAGCGTTTCAGTGCTCTGTCGATTTTCTCTTGGATTTCAGCGCCCAGCTCTTGGGATATCGAAATATTACTATCTGTATTTATTTGTACTTTCATCGCTATATTCCTTATAGGTGCCGATCACTTTTAACATAGATAATGTTGCAGTGCAAAATATGGAAATACCAGGCAAATCTTTAATTTGAAGCCTCAATCACAAATCACTGATGATACGTTACACTGTGGGGCAAAATTAGGCATAAAACTTTGCTCATCTGATCTTAGTTTTAATTCTTAGTACCGATTCGATCCTGAGGAGAAAAGCATGGGTGAGTACCGCAGGCTGTGGTGGACGCTAATTTCAATTCTGATTATTACGTTTCTTATTTTAGGTTTTTCAGGCGTAGAAATATACAAAAATGCGCCACCGATCCCGACGCAAGTTGTTACTTCCTCTAACAAGGTCCTGATGACCAATGAAGGGATTCTAGATGGCCAAACAGCCTGGCAGAGTACGGGCGGTATGCAAATTGGTTCAATTTGGGGACATGGCGCCTATCAGGCGCCAGACTGGACGGCAGACTGGCTACACCGCGAGCTGCTCGCTTGGCTGAACTTTGCTGCACAAGAGCAATACGGTAAAACTTCTTATGATGAACTGGATTTCAACGCGCAGGCAGCGCTGAATCATGAGTTAAAGACGGAATATCGCACCAACACATTCAATGCAGATACCGGTACGGTTACCGTATCAGAGCGCCGGGCCGCAGCCATCGCGCAAACTGCCGACTACTATCATCGCCTTTATGGCGATGCACCAGAGTTACAGCAAACACGCGCTAACTACGCCATGAAGGAAGGTACGCTTCCCGATGCGAGCCGGCGCGACGATCTAACTAAATTTTTCTTTTGGTCCGCTTGGGCTGCCTCAACCGAGAGACCCGGTACCGTCGCAACCTATACCAATAATTGGCCCCCCGAACCGTTAATTGGGAACCACCCGACGACCGAGAATATTCTGTGGTCGCTTGCCTGCGTTATCATTTTAATTGCTGGTGTCGGGCTGCTGGTGTTGGGTTGGGCATTCTTACGTCGGCACGAACCTGAACCCATTACCCCCGAACACGATCCACTGACGTTAACGGGTCTGACTCCCTCACAAAAGGCACTAGGTAAATACCTGTTCGTTGTCGTGGCGCTATTTATTGCGCAAATTATGCTGGGCGGTTTTACCGCGCACTACACCATCGAAGGGCAGCAGTTCTATGGTATCGATGTGTCGCAGTGGTTCCCCTATGCACTGACACGCACCTGGCACCTGCAGCTTGCCATATTCTGGATTGCCACCGCCTTTTTAAGCGTTGGCTTGTTCCTCGCCCCGGTCATCAATGGGGGAAAGGATCCGAAATTTCAAAAGCTCGGTGTCGATATTCTTTTCTGGGCACTGATCGTTGTTGTCGTCGGCTCACTGATCGGCAACTTCTTGGCGATCAAACATATTCTGCCGGCCAACTTAAGTTTCTGGCTGGGACATCAGGGGTATGAATATCTGGATCTGGGTCGAGCCTGGCAAATCGTCCTCTATATCGGAATTTTGTTCTGGCTGGGCCTGATGCTGCGCGCCTTCATCCCTGCGTTGAAACGCGGCGGCGACAAGAACCTGCTTGCCTTGCTATGTACGTCAACAATCGCAATTGGGCTGTTTTATGGGGCGGGCCTGTTCTACGGTGAACGCACACACATCACAATCATGGAGTACTGGCGTTGGTGGGTGGTGCATCTGTGGGTAGAAGGCATTTTTGAAGTCTTTGCAACAACTGCCCTGGCGTTTGTCTTCTCGAGCATGGGCCTGGTTTCAAAACGCATGGCAACCGCAGCGAGCCTGGTTGCCGCCTCGCTATTCATGGTGGGTGGGGTGCCCGGAACATTCCATCATATTTACTTTTCAGGTACAACAACCCCCATCATGGCAATTGGCGCCGCCTTCAGTGCCCTTGAAGTCGTGCCTTTGATTTTACTGGGCTACGAAGCATGGGAGCACTGGCGACTCAAGGATCGCGCACCGTGGATGCAAGCCGTTAAATGGCCCATCATGTGCTTTGTTGCTGTCGCCTTCTGGAATATGCTCGGCGCCGGTGTTTTCGGGTTCATGATCAATACTCCCATCGCGCTGTTCTACCTCCAGGGCCTCAACACCACAGCTGTCCATTCGCACGCTGCGCTGTTCGGGGTATATGGCTTCCTGTCGATTGGCTTCGTTCTGCTCGTCCTACATTACATCCGGCCTAATCTACAGTTCAACGACAAGCTGTTGTTCACAGGGTTTTGGTGGCTGAATGCGGGACTGGTCCTAATGATTTTCACCAGTCTGCTACCCGTTGGCCTGTATCAGTTCGAAGCCAGTGTCGGCGTGGGCATGTGGTATGCGCGCGGTCAGGAATTCATGCAACAGGAATTCTTGCAGACCTTACGCTGGATCCGGACCTTTGGTGATATTGTCTTTATCGTGGGCGGCCTCGCTATCGCTTGGCAAGTCGTCATTGGTGTCTTTCAATCGTCACCAAAGGGCTTGCGATCCGATAATATAGGCAATGCCGTGAAATCATCAGTCTAGACCCCGGCTGATACGCCGAACCGTCACGCTAAACGCCAACGGTTCAGCGTATCAGCGCACACCAAGGGAAGCACAATGAGCGTTGTAGCCGCCTATGTCTATCGCGATGGATGCCGCGTCGCCGGCGTCACCCTAGAGGCTGCACGCCCCCAAATAGGCGGTTCTGAATTTGTGTGGATCGGACTTCACGATCCCACGCCTGAAGAGCTCGAGCTCCTGCAACAGAATTTTGGCCTCCACCCGCTGGCGGTCGAGGACGCGCTCAGTGCCGATCACGCCCCCAAGGTTGATGTCTATGGCGAGCAGATTTTTGTCGTGGCCAGAACCGCTTATCTGGAGGGTGATCACCTCATTTACGGAGGCACGTCGGCCTTCGTGGGCAAAGGCCATATCATCACCGTCCGGCACGGTTCTGCTCGCGCCCATACATCACTGCGCACACAACTCGAAGCGGCACCGTCTTTGCTACGCCAAGGCTCGGATTATGTTCTACATGCCATTCTCGATTTTATTGTCGACGGTTATCTACCTATCATGGAGACCATTGAGGACGCCGTGCTCAACATGGAGCAAACAATGCTCGACTCATTTCTCGGGCGCGACCAGATCACACGGATATTCAGACTGCGCCGCGAGTTGATTCTGTTCCAGCGCGTTCTTGGCCCCATGTCCGAGGTCTGCGCTAAATTAGTGCATATTGATGTGCCCTGTATCGACCGCGAGACACAACCCTACTTCAGTGACGTGCTCGACCATGTCCGTCGGGTAGAGAGCCTCGTGAGCAGCTTGCGCGATGTATTGATCTCTGTCTTTGACGCGAGCCAATTATTCGAGAACGAACGGCAAGGCAAGATCACCAAACAACTAGCGGCCTGGGCCGCCATCCTGGCTATCCCGACAGCGATTGCAGGGATCTACGGCATGAACTTTGAGTACATGCCTGAGCTTCATATACGATACGGCTATTTCATCATTCTCGGTTGCATGGCCGCGATATGCGCAGGATTGTACGTGCGCTTTAAGAAGATCAACTGGCTTTAACCGGACGCTGCCTGCCAAAGCGGGGCTGCCCATCACCACGATCAGCTATTATTCATTTAGCCTGCTCAAACGGGTCCGCGAAGGGGTGTTGGTGCTAGGCACGGCGATTGCGCACCCTATCCGCACTATCGGGCAATATTGAATACGACTCCAACCACCATGTCTCATCAGGAAAACATGCAAACGTCCACCCTACACTTCCGCAGCTTCCTGCTCTTGCTGGCCGCGGTGTCGATAGCGTTCATCAGCGTGCTGCTACCTTTTTATCCGGCCATATTCTGGGGGGTCGTCCTGGCAGTAATTTTTGGTCCCTTCCACCATTACATCTACGCGATCCTGGGGCGGCGCAGGAACTTGGCAGCATTCATCACCCTCATCATCATCACCCTGATCGTGATCATTCCGGTGATCTTTATTGCGGGCTCTCTGGCCAATGAAGTCGCAGGACTCTATACGCGCATCAATACAGGACAACTCAATCTGGGTGCCTACTACGAGCAAATTGTCGCTGCGCTGCCGCTATCAGTCCATCAATCGCTAGATTCATTTGGCGTGGGGGATTTGCTGAGCATCAAGGAAAAACTCTCTGCGGCTGCTCTGCAGGGCAGCCAATACCTGGCCAAACAGGCCGTCAATATCGGCCAGAACACCTTTCAGTTTGTCATCGGGCTGGGCATCATGCTGTACCTGCTGTTTTTTCTACTGCGCGACGGCTCGCAGTTAGCACAGCAAGGGCGACGACTGATCCCCCTGAGCGAAGAGCATCGGCGCCATCTGTTTCGTAAATTCACCACCGTGGTGCGCGCTACGGTAAAAGGCAATATCGTCATCGCCATGACGCAAGGTGTGCTCGGTGGCCTGATGTTCGTCTTTTTGGGCATTCAGGGCGCCCTATTCTGGGGCGTGGCGATGGCTTTTCTTTCGCTACTGCCGGCTGTTGGTGCATCACTTATATGGGTGCCGGTTGCCATCTATTTCCTGGTCACTGGTGCCTACGTGGATGGCATTATTTTGACATTATTCGGTGTGCTAGTGATCGGCCTCATCGACAACATTCTGCGACCGATTCTAGTGGGTAAGGACACGAAGTTACCCGATTTTGTGGTCCTGATCTCTACCCTCGGTGGCCTGGC
The DNA here is from genome assembly GCA_019166125.1 of Alcaligenaceae bacterium CGII-47. GTDB lineage: Bacteria > Pseudomonadota > Gammaproteobacteria > Burkholderiales > Burkholderiaceae_B > Castellaniella. The sequence continues at coordinate 105,683 of JAHTBO010000005.1, read as the reverse complement.
CGTATTCGGTCTGAATGGATTCGTCATCGGGCCACTATTCGCAGCCTTATTCATCGCCTGCTGGGACCTGTTTCCCGAGGCCATTCAGACAAATATCGAGGCCGAGCGCACCGCTAGGCAGCAGCAAATAGAATCATCAGATTCAGCACCAAGGCACCCCCCCAAATAAAGGAACGAATCGTCCCGCGTCCCAATATATAGGCAATAATGTATAAAACGCGCACTAATACCCAGGCGAGCATCAGCGCGGCGAGGCGCTCTGGGCTGGCGCCGGCGTAGAGCGCAAACAGCACCGCCGCATAGAAAAATGGCAAGCCCTCGAACAAATTCGCCTGCGCCGCATTGGCCCGCCCACGCCAACCCGCCTGCGCTGCCAACCAGCCTCTGGGGGAATTATTATCAAAGGCCTGCCCACCCGCCTTGGCGGCGATCGCCGCACAATACGGCAGGATCGCTGCCACCAACAATAAGGATGCGACGTTGCCCATTAGCCTACTCCTGAGTCGATTCAATGCATGTATAATAGCTGGCTTTGGCGGGTCAGGCCGATGTAGCTCAGTTGGTAGAGCAGCTCATTCGTAATGAGAAGGTCGAGGGTTCGACTCCTTTCATCGGCACCAATCCCATCAATAAATTACGCTACTCTTAAACGAGTGGCGTTTTTGTTTTATGCTTTGTGTATCCTCTGGTCACAGCCCCTGACCGCTTAACTTGGATCCATCATGAAATCCTCTATCGAGCGCTGCCATAATGTTGATGATTTCCGCGCCTTGGCTAAGCGTCGGCTGCCGGCACCAGTCTTTCACTATATAGATGGGGCTGCCGACGACGAGATCACCTATCGACGTAATACGGATGCGTTTGCAGACTGCGATTTGGTGCCAAACGTGCTTGTAGGCGTCGAAAACGTCGATATGTCGGTGCAGGTCATGGGCAAGCGCTTGTCATTACCGATTTTTTGCTCGCCCACCGCGCTGCAGCGCCTATTCCATCATGATGGTGAGCGCGCTGTTGCACGGGCAGCAGAAAAATTCAATACGTACTTCGGTATTTCATCGCTGGGCACCGTGAGTGTCGAAGAGATCGGACAGACAATCACCACACCTAAGCTATTCCAACTCTATGTGCACAAAGATCGCGGCTTAACGTACAACATGATCGACCGCTGTAAGGCTGCCGGCTTTGATGCGGTTGCCATCACGGTGGATACCAGCACAGGGGGGAACCGTGAACGAGATCTACGCACAGGCTTCACCTCACCACCCAAGCTGACCTTACGCAGTTTGTTGAGCTTTGCCACACATCTCAACTGGACAGCTAATTACCTTTTTCGAGAGAAATTCAACCTGCCCCAGCTAGACCAATATATCAGCCAGGGCACGAGCACAGCCATTTCTGTCGGTGACTATTTTTCCACGATGCTTGATCAATCAATGAATTGGCAGGACATCGAAGAGATCAAAAAATATTGGAATGGGCATTTGTGCCTTAAAGGCATCATGAGTGTCGATGATGCGCGCCGAGCAGTCGATATCGGTGCCACGGCAATTATGGTTTCAAACCATGCTGGTCGACAGCTTGATGGTTCGCGCTCGCCATTTGACCAGATATCCGAGATTGCAGATGCGGTAGGTGGTGAAATCGATATCATCTGCGATGGTGGCATTCGTCGCGGCACCCATATTCTCAAGGCAATTGCCGCGGGTGCCACGGCTTGTTCAGGTGGACACATGTATTTGTATGCGCTTGCAGCCGGTGGCCAGCCTGGGGTGGAAAAAGCCTTGCTCAACCTGAAAAATGAAGTCGAACGCGGCATGAAACTTATGGGGGTAACAAGCCTAAGCCAGCTTACTCGTGCCCAGTTGCGCTACCGCTAAGCTCTCTAGTCGCCTCTAGAGCGCGGTTTTGGTTACACTCGTCCTCTTCCATCCATCTAATTATTTAATAACTGGACGAACTTGTGATGCGTGACAGTGCAACTCCCCTTAAAGAGCTCACTTTAAGGGGAATAATTCTTGGTGCAATTATTACTGTTGTATTTACTGCATCCAATGTTTATCTGGGGCTTAAAGTAGGGATGACTTTTGCCTCGTCCATACCAGCTGCAGTCATTTCCATGGCGGCATTGCGTGCCTTTCAAGGCTCCAATATTCTGGAAAATAATATTATCCAGACACAGGCATCCTCGGCAGGTGCGCTCTCGGCGATCATTTTTGTATTGCCCGCATTGCTAATGATGGGCTATTGGCAAGGCTTTCCCTTAATCGAAACGGCAATGATATGTGCATGCGGTGGCGTATTGGGCGTCATGTTCAGCGTACCACTCCGTCAGGCACTGGTTGTAAAAAGCGAATTGCCTTATCCGGAAGGCGTTGCAGCAGCCGAAATCCTGCGGGCTGGAAATCCTGATGAGCACGAGCCAAATTCCAGCAAGGGCCAGGGCTTTATAGATATCGTATTAGGCGCCTGCGTCGCCGGCTTGTTCAGCTTGATGACTAATGGCTTCAAGCTGGCTGCAGATGGCATCAGCACCTGGCGTAGCGTGGGGTCTGCGATTTTTCAGCTTCCCATGGGGTTTTCGTTTGCCTTGGTTGGCGCCGGTTATCTGGTTGGCATCACCGGTGGGATCGCGATGCTATTAGGCGTGTTCCTATCTTGGGGGGTGGCTGTCCCCTGGCTAACCATGCTGCAGCCCAGGCCTGAGGACGTCACGATCAGCAGCTTTGCGACCGCCATATGGGTGTCTCAGGTTCGACTAATCGGAGCAGGCATGATTGCCATTGCTGCGCTTTGGACCTTGATCACTCTTATAAAACCCATGATGGAAGGTATTCGTGTTTCCTTATCTGTGCTCAAGGGTGCGTCAGGATCCCAAAGCTTGGCGCGCACGGATACCGATCTTTCTCCAAAGGCAATACTAAGAATTACGCTGCTCACGGTCATCTTGCTAATCGCGACCTTCTATTCATTCGTGTCTCAGGCTGAATTGCCGCCCATAACGGCTTGGACCCTTGTTCTGATCGGTACCGCAATATCATTTCTTCTTGGTTTTATGGTGGCAGCGGCGTGCGGTTACATGGCTGGATTAGTTGGTTCATCTGCCAGTCCCATATCAGGTATTGCTGTCATTTCCATCCTGAGCGTTTCATTGGTTTTTATCGGCCTCGGTCAGGCTCAGGGCATGCTGGATAACGAGCAAAACGTTAAATTTTTTACTGCTTTAGCAATTTTTTGTTCGTCGGTGGTGGTGGCGATTGCAGCTATTTCCAATGACAACTTGCAAGACCTAAAAACAGGGTGGCTGGTGTCTGCAACCCCATGGAAGCAGCAGGTTGCGCTGATCATAGGTTGCCTGATTGGGGCAATCGTAATACCGCCGGTTCTTGAGCTTTTATATAACGCTTATGGCTTCATTGGCAGTATGCCGCGAGCTGATATGGATGCGTCGCAAGCGTTGGTCGCCCCGCAAGCGACGCTTATGATTACCATTGCTCAGGGCTTATTCGCTCATACGCTTGAGTGGTCATACATTTTGATCGGTGTCGCAGCAGGTATCATTGCCATTATCATTGATGCTTTACTGGCCAGATCCACCCACTTGCGCTTGCCACCGCTGGCGATCGCCATGGGTCTATATCTGCCCCCATCGATCGCCACCGCCATTTTTGTGGGCGCTTTGATTTCCTGGTTTATTAAAAGCCGTAATCGCGCCAACGCTGCACGCTCGAATACTGATTATAAAAAATTATTGGAAAACTCCGAGCGCCAAGGCACGCTATTTGCGTCGGGCTTGATTGTGGGTGAAAGCTTGATCGGCGTGGTTCTGGCAATGGTGATCGTTGCATCGGTAGGAACCGGAGGCAGTGACGCACCGCTTGCCCTGGTCGGATCCGAATTCGCCGAGACAGCGAAATATATTGGCTTGGTATCGCTCGTGGCGATGTGTCTGCTTTTTATCAAACGTTCGCTTCGGGCTTGATCATGCCAGGACAAATACCTGGGCGCTATCCGCCCAGCTCGATCTTTTTGCGCCGAACCCAGGCACCGATCAAGCGATCTGCGGCCATCCCCAGAAACGCGATACACAAGCCGGCCACCAAGGCCTTGCCAATCTCATTACCTGAACGCGCGGCATTAATTTCAGCCCCTAAATCCTGAGTCCCGATCAAGGCGGTGATCGCAACCATGAACAGCGCCATGAAGATCACCTGATTCACGCCCAGCATGATTTCCGGCAAGGCAATCGGTAACTCAATCTTCACCAATCGCTGCCATCGCGTTGCGCCCTGCTGGGTCGCCGCCTCGATGATCTGCTTAGGGACGCCACGCAAGCCCAGTATGGTGTAGCGGATCATCGGCACCACAGCGAATAGCAATACGGCGATAATTGCAGATAAGTCACTCACCTTAAATAACATCACGACCGGAATCAGATAAATAAACGAAGGGAAGGTCTGCAGGAAATCACACACACTTGCAGCAAAACGAGACCAACCAGCACTACGCGATGCACCCAGCCCCAGCACAAAGCCCACACTGACACAGACCACTGCGGCGGTGCCGATCATGTATAGCGTGGTCATTGCCTCAATCCATAGGCCGGTGGCAGCAGGAAATAAAATCAGTAAGCCCGAGACTAGCGCAACGGTCCAACCACCCAGGCGATAGCCGAGCAGCGCTACCAACGCAACAAAGCTCACCCACGGGATCACCTGGAAAAAGTTACGGGTCGGGATCAAAACCCCCAGCAGCATAAAGTTACGAAATGCCTGAACCGATTCGTACAGATTCAAGTTGACCCAATCAATACCGGCATTCCAATACGGTGCGGTGGTGATGGTGTGTGCGTGCGTCAGTAACGCCAGCTCGGGTAGCGCTCGCGCGAGCAGCATGCTCAGCAGCACAAAACCCAAGGCAAACAGCCCATACGGGTGACGTCGCCACCAAACCAGGTTCGAATCCATATAGGTCGGTGTTTTTAAGGCGTAGGCACGGCTTAGGCGATCCAACACCACGGCAATAACAACAATCGCAATCCCTTGCTCGAGGGCCTCGCCCAGGCGCAGCGACTGCAGTGACGTCAGTAACTCGCTACCCAGGCCAGAGGCGCCAATCAATGCAGCCAGCACAATCATAGCCAGCGTTTGCATAATGCCCTGATTCAGCCCAAGCAACAGCGCCGAGCGTGCGGCGGGCATCTGCACACGCCACAATAATTGCCAACGTGTGCAGCCCATCATTTGACCCGCCTCTACAACCCCATCACGTACGCCATCGAGGCCTAGCGCAATACAGCGTGCAACCGGCGGCACGGCAAAGAGTGCAGTCGCGATCATCGCGGGCACATCACCCACACCGTACAGCACCACAATAGGTACCAGGTACGCGAACGGCGGCATGCTTTGCAGAACATCCAGCATAGGTGTCACGACACGCTTGAAATGCGCATGCTTACTCATCAGAACACCAGTAACCAAGCCGATCAAAAAGACCAGGGGTACCGTAATAAGCACAAGAGAAAATGTCTGCATTGCAGACTGCCAGACACCGAATACAGCCAAGTAGGCGAATGCGCCCGCGCCCAGCAAAGCGCTGCGCCAACCCCCCACCCAATGCCCTAATAACGCCGCCAAACCAAGCACCGTCAGCCACGGCAGCGCTGGAGCACCCCATGAAAAGCCATCTACAAATAACGACTCGGTCAAGCCCAAGGGATAGGCCAGCAACGCCGAGAATCCACGGGTCAGATCACGTGGCGTGAACGCAAACGAAGATCCTTCAAAGAAACGAATTCCATACACCAACCATTCAAAAAATGAATCGATCCAGTCTTTAAGGGGAAAAATCCAATCGGTGGGGTACTGTGCCACCCAGTCAAACCGACTCGCTGAAAATTGGCCCAACACAATAATGGCCAGCGCGACAGCCCAATACATTAGCCGACGCCGCGCAGCGCTAGAGCGCCTGTCTGTTAAATGCCCATCAGCACTACTGATCTGACTCCTTGCCTTGGTTCCCGATCGATGTGCATCAGCAGCCGTCTTGATTAAGTCCTTGCCTGATAAGCTTATCGTTTGCGTCATTGGAATAGTGCTCGCGCCAGATTCTCACGACCGACTCGTCCCACCAGTACACCTGCGGCATCGACCACAGCTAAGGCGTGGTCCGCCTCGATAACACGCCGTGCTATTTTTTCCAGCACATCCGTATTTCTAATTACACTTTGGCCCTCAAGTAGCCGAATATCATCGGGACGGGCAGGCACCATAATCTTTTGCGCCGTAATCAGCTTGGCACGAGGTGCGTGCTGCACGAATTTTTTTACATAATCATCAGCGGGGGTCATAAGGAGCTCTTCGGCTGTGCCGATCTGAGCCAAACGACCATCCTTCATGATTGCAATACGGTCACCCAGGCGCACCGCCTCATCAAAGTCATGGGTAACAAATACGATGGTCTTGTTCAATCTAGATTGCAAGCTGACGAACTCATCCTGCATCTCGCGACGAATCAGCGGATCCAGCGCGGAAAACGGTTCATCCAGAAACCAGACATCGCACTCACCGATCAGGCTGCGCGCGATCCCCACACGTTGTTGCTGACCGCCGGACAGTTCACGTGGAAAATTGTGCTCGCGCCCTTCCAGGCCTACCGTTGCGACCAACTCGCGCGCTTTGGCTAAGCGGGCGACCTTTGGTACATCCTGGATCTCTAGCGGGAAGGCAATATTGTCCAATACGGTGCGATGCGGCAACAGGCCAAAATTCTGGAACACCATACCCATCTTGCGCCGACGAATCTGCGTCAAGCGCCTGCGTGATGTCTGCAAGAGATCAACGCCGTCAAACAGTACCTGCCCGGCATCCGGTTCAATCAATCGCGTAAGGCAGCGCACAAGGGTCGATTTACCCGAGCCGCTTAAGCCCATGATGACCAAAATTTCGCCACCATAGACATCAAAGCTGACATCGCGTACCGCCGCAATCAGGCCAGCAGAAGCAAGCGCGGCGTCACTGGGGGCATGCTGATGTTCATCGAGAAAGCCAGAGGCGCCCTTACCAAATAGTTGCCACAGGTTCTTACATGAAATTTTTACCGAATCGTTCATCATTTGGCCTGTCGAATAAGTGTGCACAAGTGCGGTCACTCTCCGACAGGATCAGCGGTATCAATAAGGTCCCGCTGATCAGAGCTGATGCAAAACAATAGACGAAGCAGTGTCGGATAGAGTGGAGATATCGGGTACTAACTCGCGCAAGCAGGCATCCATGCCGCGACTTGCTCTGGGTGCTTGTCAATCCACGCAGCGGCGGCAGCGTCATGCGACAAACCGTCCACATCGACCAACGCGGCGGCCTGATCAATCATCGGCCCGGCAAAATCGATGTTCTTGATCAACTGATAAGCACATGTCCACTTTTTTTCAAAACCCGACCATGCTGCTTTTTTGAGGTAGCCACCTTTGGGTGAGCCGCAGTCATAGGTCTTGTCTGGGTTCACGCCCCACTTCGGATCCTCAGTGCACGCCTTTTCGTGTTCCGGAAACTCAACGAATTTCCCCGGAAAAGCTGCTGCCACCCAATTAGGTGCCCAGTTAAACAGCACAATAGGTTCCTTGCGCGTAGAGGCTGATTTCAATTCGCCAAACAGGGCGGCGGCAGAGCCAGCATTCACCACAGTAAAGTTCAAATCCAAGGCCTCGATCTTTTCCTTATCGTGCTTGATCCAATCGATGGGGCCTGCCAGATAGCGTCCTTTTGGCGCTGTCTCTGGTGCTGCGAATTTAGCAGCGCAGGCGTTAAGCGCCTCCCAATTCGGTAAGCCAGGGCAAATGTCCTCCATATAATCCGGATACCACCAGTCCTCACGGGTGGTCGCCGTGTGGCTGCCCAGATCGACCATACGGCCGGCCTGGACCTCTTTCATGAAGCTGTCGTGCATCGTGCCCTCCCAGACCTCCATCTGCAAATCCAGATCGCCCAAGCCCATCGCTGCAAATTGCCCCTGACTATCCGACGGTACGATTTTGGTGTCGTAGCCGACCTTCTCAAGTAATTGTTGTGCAACACGGGCCAGAACCTTTTGGCTCGACCAATTGTTGTCAACAATTTTGATCGTATCGCTCGATTCCGGCACAGCGGCATAAACAGGCGCGCCGATTACGGCGGCGGTAAGCAGCATGCTAACGCTAAGTTGGTTAAGAATTTTCAATGGTGGCTTCCCCTTGTGTTTATGAAAGAGCAAAGAATCAGCTCATTTCAAGGTTTTGATCAATAATCCAGCCATGCCAAAGGCAAGGGTGGGCGACGCTGTCGCCAACCCAGTAAAACCATACGGTTCAGAATGCCGGATTTATTTCAGACACATCGGATGGAGCTACTCTGTCTAGCGTTACCCACAACACAAACGATCAATCGCCTGATGCGAAATCATTAACGATGCGCTTATCCGGGTACGTAGATGCTTTTGAAAACTACAGTTTTGCCGCGTACGCTGCGTTTGACTAGTTATCTAAACCAGATTACTGATTCAAGAGAAATCATTATACATGAAATGAATCAACAGTAAGTAATTGATTTAATGCCACAAAAGACGAGGTTGGTATTTGTAGCGGCTTCAGGTTGGCAAGGTGTTCACCCTACCAACCTTTTTTATCGCTACTCAGTGAACGTAAATTCACCTACCTTGCACACATCCAGGTTTTCCTGGACGACGTCCGTTCCATCCTCGAACTCCGCCTTCAGATCAAAGCGGCATGCTCCGCTCCCATCGGTCATATCAATATCGACCGATTCACCCGGAGCAAGCGTATCCCGTCCGAGAATATCCTCCTCCCAGTCGCTGGTTCCGGTATTGGAAGCATGAATCGCAGTGATTACTGATTTTGTTTTGTTAACGACTGTCACGGTTTTGTTCGCAGCCAAAGCCGTGCCCGAGACGAGCGCGGCATATCCGATAGCAATTGAAATCACAAGCGAACGTGTTGTAAACATAGATTGCTCATATAAAAATTAATTGTTTTATGGGTTACATCGTGTCCTGCGGGGCAGAATGTAGCATAGAAAATGCCAAAAAAGCCCGTGAACCTTATCGCTCACGGACTTCACAAACCATCATGACTGATAGCAGACAGCTTTACATGTTTTTGATCAAAGCCTGTAAACCGTATTTTTGCGTCCCGTTATCAACGAGATAACAATTCGATACCGTCGGCGCAGCACACGGCCGGTGCTATCCATTTCGCATACCCAAATACCCCTTGATCGAGGCAATCACCAGCGGTATCGCACCCAAAAAGATAAAGACCAAGTCGCCTGGCAGGCGCAGCCATTCAATGATCAGGGCGCGTTCGCTACCGATAAACTCAAGGCTGCGTGCATGCCAGTAACCATGCTGAATCACATCCCACAGTTGGAACACGCCGCTTGGGAACAGGCTCATCAAGATCATCATCGCTAGCCCGACATTGGTGCCCCAAAACGCAACCTTGATGTATTTTTCAATACCCGGCCAGTGAGCATCATCACTAGTTTGACGCAGCACGAAGGCCATCAATGCGATTGCCAGCATGCCAAACACACCCATCAGCGCTGAGTGCGCATGGGTCGCTGTGATCTGCGTACCTACTTCGTAATAGCTGACGATCGGCAAATTGACCAGGAAACCAAATACCCCTGCCCCAACGAAATTCCAGAAGCCAACCGCCATCAGAAAATAGAAGGTCCATTTGTGCGGTATGGTTATCTTTTTACCGCAGATATCGCACTGCCCCTTGGTGGTACGAACAAAATCCCATGCATCCAGCGTCAACAGTGTCAACGGTACCACTTCCAGCACCGAGATCATCGCCGCCAACGCCATATTGAAGCTGGTGTGGCCGGTGAAATACCAGTGATGGCCGGTGCCAATCAGCCCACCTCCAAAATACAAAATGGCATCTAGGTAAATAACGCGCAATGCGACGTTACGGCGGGTCAACCCAAGTTGATAGAAGGTCAGTGCCACCACGGTAGTGGCGAAAAACTCAAAGAAACCCTCAACCCACAAATGCACGATCCAGAAGCGCCAGGTATCGACGACAGTGAAATTCGTTTTGGCCCCAAAAAATAAGGCGGGGATATAGAACACGGGAATCGCCAGCGCTGCCAGCATAAACATCTTGACCAGCGGTTTCGCGCTTGGCTCGACCAGGGTTTCAGTGCGCAGTAAACGCCACAGCATCACAAACCAGCCAAATAAGCCGATAACCAACAAGTACTGCCAGATGCGCCCCAGTTCGAGGTATTCCCAGCCTTGGTTGCCCAACCAGAACCACCAATCACCCAATAGTTGCGATATCCCCAGCCACTCACCCAACAGACTGCCACCGATCACCAGCACAAACGCAGCGAACAATGTGTGCACGCCCCACGCGAACCAACTCGGCTCTTCTTTGCTGAGCGTGCGCGCCAGGAACAAGGCCGCCGCGACATACGCAGTGGCAATCCAGAAAATAGCCAGTTGCAAATGCCAAGTACGCATCAGGTTACTGGGAAAAATGGTCTCCAACTGAAAGCCATAGAAACTTCCCGGGTCTGCCCGATAATGCGCAACCGCACCACCTACCAGCGTCTGCGCCAAGAATAGCAAGGCGACCACAACAAAAAATTTCAATAGCGCATTCTGGCCAGCGCTGGAGCGTCCAGGCAACACCTGTGGATGGACATGCTTATCATGCGAAATCCAGCCAAGGTAATCGAATTTGCCAAATGCGAGCAAGACTGCGGCGATACCCACCAACAGCACAATCAAAGACATTGCACTCCAAAACACTGCATCCCCAGTAGGCAGATTGCCTACACTAGGGTCGTATGGAAAATTGTTCGTGTAGGAGTATGTTTCGCCCGGACGGTTCGCGACCGAAGCCCATGCTGTCCATGTGACAAAAGCAGCAAATTGGTGCAGCTCAGTTGGGCTCTCGATTAAATCTTTCTTCAACCCAGCATTGCGCTCAGGGTGGCGAAAGTAGTCCGTCCAGTACGGAATTTGTTGGCGATATGCAGCGGTTTCTGCTGCGGTTAATTGCAGCGTGCCGCTTGCTGCGTCATAGCGATTGGTTTTCAACGTTACTGCGGTTTCCGCGCGCACCGCTGCTTGCTGGGACAAGCTCAATTCCGCCATCGGTCTCTTATACTGTTGCAGCGCAATCGCGTCGGCAGTGTCCTGGCCCATTCGATGCAGTGCCGAAGCCGAGTAATCTGGCCCTAAATAGGCACCGTGACCCCAGATGCTGCCGTTCGCCATCAAGCCATATTTTAGGAAGACCGCCTGGCCGTCACTAATGTCGGCACCGGTAAACAGTGTTGTACCTTGTGCATCAAGCACTTGTGCCGGAATTGGCGGCGCGTTGGTGTAGGCCTTTTGGGTAATCGCCAGTAAGCCGACAAATCCAAGCACCATCACGATTAGAATTGTACGTAGCCACCACACCGACAGTGGGCCATCATCTTCAGTTAGCGGTTGTGCAGCCACGCTCACATTGGTCTCCTTGTTTTCCGATACAAAGCCTTTTCATCTTGTAAATACTTTGGCTATGCATCGCATCGAATGTGGAAAACACAGTCATCTTATATTACACCCATCTGTATGGCGTGACGTGACCGCTCCAAGATGAGTATCTAGTATCGTGTTTGATCAATTCGATTATTGATTAAGAGCCAGATCTGATCGGGCACGCTGGGCCTTGGCAAGAATCGTGTCGACGGATTTCATCCAACAGAAGGCGATGGATGCTTTATCTTCCGCCAGTTTCAATGTAGCGCCCAGCGTAGCCTACACATCGGCGTCATCTTTGAAGTGGCGAGGTAAGACGCACGATCTTTACGGCTCTTGGTGAGCGTCTGGGATCATATTAGTATTGATGGCCCAAAACGACTCGTCCCATCCATATTTCAATGAAGTATTCCGGGCAAGAAAAAGCCCTGTCTCTCTATGAGAGCAGGGCTTTCCCGGACTTTAATGAATCAGTTCAAGACCGATTCGATCATTCTGTGTAACTTTGCTGGAAATCCTTTACCCATGCGGGTGTCTTGTTATACGCCAAGCAATATACCTCGCCAAATACCTCACTGTCGACTAGCTACCCCCCGCCAGCGACTAGAGCAGGCCTATCTATAAATGCGCAGGCCGGGCGGTCAGTTGTACGCCCAGCGCGGCGCACACACGGGCAATGGTATCGAAACGCGGATGTGAGCCAGGGCGCAATGCTTTATAGAGCGCCTCGCGCGTCAGGCCGCTGGCCCGTGCTACTTCGGTCATACCGCGCGCACGGGCGATAACACCGAGGGCATGGGAAAGTTCGGCGGGATCGTTCTCTTCCAGAACAGCCGTCAGATAGTTGGCAATGTCTTCATCCGTCTTGAGGACTTCGGCCATATCGAACTCAGGCAGCTCGGAAATCTTGGTGGTCTTGGTCATGTGCGTTACTCCTGCATTGTCTTCGCCAGAGCAATGCCGTCCTTGAGGCCGCTAATCCACTGCTCGAACTCGGGCGTTTGTTTGATAGTGAACATGGAATTATTGTAATCACTTGTTCACACCGAATCAATACCTCGCTTTCAGGACGGGGCCTTCACAATGCAGCGCAATGCCATATCAATGAGTACCGTCAAGACCTCCAAATGCAGACCACCACCGTCGGTCAGGACGTAGGCTTTTTCTTTTGGTTTTGCCGCTTCAATTGCAGCAACGCGCAGAGTGTAGGAACACGAGCGAGACATGGACATGGGGCCATCATTAAAAATTTTGGGGCCACGATAGCATCCATCGCCCCAAACGATGGCCCCAATCTCACTTGTTCTATCTAGACCTAACCGGATTGCTCCGGACATGGAAAGGCCCCGTTCTGTTATGAAAGCGGGGCCTTTCCAGATCTTAATGAATCAGTCAAAAACCGATTACATATTTTCGATCATCACCTGGCCAAATCCCGAGCATGATACCTGAGTTGCGCCTTCGAGCAGACGCGCAAAATCGTAGGTGACCTTTTTGGATAGAATAGATTTTTCCATGCTGCTGATGATCAGATCAGCAGCCTCGGTCCAGCCCATGTGGCGCAGCATCATTTCGGCCGACAGAATCAGCGAACCCGGGTTCACGTAGTCTTTGCCGGCGTACTTCGGTGCGGTACCGTGCGTGGCTTCGAACATGGCAATCGAGTCCGACAAGTTCGCACCCGGAGCAATACCGATACCGCCGACCTGTGCAGCCAGTGCGTCAGAGATATAGTCGCCATTTAAGTTCAGCGTAGCGATCACGCCATACTCGGCCGGGCGCAACAGAATCTGTTGCAGGAAGGCGTCAGCGATAACATCCTTGACCACGATATCGCGACCGGTTTTGGGGTTCTTGAATTTGCACCATGGACCGCCATCGATCAACTGCGCACCGAACTCTTTCAGGGCCAGCTCATAACCCCAATCACGGAAGCCACCTTCGGTGAACTTCATGATATTGCCCTTATGGACCAGGGTAACACTGGGGCGATCGTTATCGATCGCATATTGGATGGCCTTGCGCACCAGACGCTGCGTACCCTCACGTGACACGGGCTTGACGCCAATGCCAGAGCTTAGGGGGAAACGGATCTTGGTGACGCCCAACTTATCCTGGAGGAACGCGATCAACTGACGAGCCTGGTCGGATTCAGCCTCGAATTCGATCCCTGCGTAGATATCCTCGGAGTTTTCACGGAAAATGACCATGTCGGTCTTTTCCGGCTCGCGCACGGGTGAAGGCACACCCTTGAAGTAACGAACCGGGCGCAGGCAAACATAAAGGTCAAGTTGCTGGCGCAAGGCGACGTTCAGCGAGCGGATGCCACCGCCTACAGGCGTGGTCAACGGTCCCTTGATTGACACGACGTAATCGCGCACCGCCTCAAGCGTTTCCTCGGGCAGCCAGACATCAGGACCATAGATCGTCGTGGATTTCTCGCCTGCATAGACCTCCATCCAGTGGATCTTGCGCTTACCGGCGTAGGCACTGGCCACGGCAGCGTCCACAACCTTGAGCATGACGGGGGAAATGTCCAGGCCAGTACCATCCCCTTCGATATAAGGAATGATGGGCTGATCGGGGATATTGAGCGAGTAATCGCTATTAACCGTGATTTTTTGGCCGCCTGCCGGGACCTTGATATGCTGATAGGACATGGATGCTCCAGTTGCACTCTGTGAGGAGGGATAGCTTTGTAGGGTGAATTTTAGTCTTATATAAGAGTGTAGCGTAAACTCGATACATTTGACGCCTGTGACTGATCAATTCTAACGCGTCAGGCCTAAATGGCTAACATCCAAACGGCTAAAATCAAGCCACACGAATTGCCAGGCAGACGCATCCATGTACAACCCGACACGCGAACAGGTCCGAGAGTTCTTTACCGGCGCTTGGCACAAGCACCGCACGGGCGAGATTCTAAGCCCGCTGGAATCCATGGCGGTAGAGCTCATCGAGCTGCATCCTGAATACCATGCCGATATAGAGCACCCTGAGGCCTCGCAACGTGACTACTCCGTTGAGGCCGGCCACACCAACCCTTTTCTACACTTATCCATGCATCTGGCCATTGCCGAGCAACTCTCTATCGATCATCCGCCCGGCATCCAGGCAGCCTGGCGCGCCTTATTGGGCACACATGATGCCCATGCAGCAGCACATATCGTGATGGAGGCACTGGGGGAGGTCGTCTGGGAGGCCCAGCGCCTGGGCACCCCCTTTGATAATGAGCACTATCTGGAACTGATCCGCCGTCATGCAACGCGAGACCGCTTGTAGCGGACTTATTTACGCAGGCAGGACAAGCTTACTTGCGTACGGCAAGATCAGAGGGCTGGGCAGCAATCCAGGCCGAGATGTTTGCGATATCGGTCGCTGACAATTGCGTCGCCATCGCACCCATGATGGCGTGCTTGCGGATATTGGCCGTAGCCGGTGCACCTGCCTGACCACGCTGATAAGCGGTCAGAGCATGTGCAATGTAATCCGCATACTGGCCAGCCAGAATAGGATACTCGGGCATGATGGGCGATTTGGCGTCCGCACCATGACAGGAAGCACAAGTGAACTTCTGGTATGCAGCTTCACCGGCGATCAGATCAGCAGCCTGCACGCCCGTTGCCATGGCGAGCGAACCAAGCAGGGCAATCAACAATTTATTCATGACATCCCCGATATTATTTTTTGAAACTGGAATAGTAGGCCGCGACATCTGCCATATCCTGCTCGGACATGCCACGCGCGATGGCCTCCATGGTCGGGAAGGTGCGTGCACCGCTGGCGTACTCTTTCAGTGCAGCAACGATATACTGAGCGTTTTGCCCAGCGATCATAGGCACATGGTACAACTCAGGATAGGCAGCCTTATAGTCCAGGATGCCATGGCAACCAATGCACATAGAGATTTTGGACTGGGCAGCCTGGGCGTCACCGATCAGCGCAGCATCGGCTGCTATGGCCTGTCCGGCAAACAGACAGGATGCCATGAAAGCTAAGGCACCGAGGCTGCGCTCGATAGTTTTTCGCGACTTCATATTGTCTCTTAGTGGGCGGTAAAAAGGCATCAGCCGTAAACCACGTGGCCGATGAGGCCTATGGATTGTACGATAATTGGATTGAAGCAGACACCTCTAACTTTTAACCTTATACCAACGCCGCCCTTCTCATTTGCACGGTAGGACACCCCTTACTCATGAACAAAACACCTCACTTTCCCCCCACCCAACGCTTCACTGGCACCGACCGCTATATCGCCACCGATGCCCTCAAGATGGCCGTCAATGCTGCCTTAACGCTTGAACGCCCTCTATTGATCAAGGGTGAACCGGGTACTGGCAAGACACTACTCGCCGAGGAGGTTGCACGCGCACTGAACCGTCCCTTACGACAGTGGCACATCAAGTCCACGACCAAAGCAAATCAGGGTTTATACGAATACGACGCCGTCTCCAGACTGCGCGATTCCCAGCTTGGCGATGAAAAAGTGCGCGATATCCGCAACTACATCGTCAAAGGCGAGCTGTGGCACGCCTTTGAATCCGAGGAGCCCGTCGTCGTCCTCATCGATGAAATCGACAAGGCGGATATCGAATTTCCCAACGATCTACTGCGTGAACTGGATCGTATGGAGTTTCATGTCTACGAGACCCAGCAAACCATCCAGGCGCGTCATCGGCCTTTGATCATCATCACCTCGAATAATGAAAAAGACCTCCCTGATGCGTTTCTAAGGCGCTGTTTTTTCCACTACATTCAGTTCCCGGAGCGCGAGACCTTGCGCGAGATTGTCGGCGTACACTTCCCCGATATACGCACAGAGATCCTGTCGGCCGCGCTGGATACGTTCTTCGCCCTACGCGAGGTGCCAGGGCTGAAGAAAAAACCCTCTACCTCAGAGTTCCTCGACTGGCTGCGCCTGCTGCTGGCAGAGTCCGTACCCCCCAGCGCCCTCGCCCATGTCGATGTCCCGCCGCTGGCTGGTGCGCTGCTTAAAAACGAACAAGACCTCGGCCTGCTGCAGCGCCTAAGCGCCATGGCACGGCGCCAACGCTGACACCAGAGGCCATCATGCCAGTCACCCAAGGTTTTATCCGGGCCCCTGCCCCCATCACACTCGAAGGCCATGGCGTGAGGCTCGTTCCTCTGGTGGCGACACACAGCACTGCCCTCGCGCAGGCTGCTGCCGACGGCGAGCTCTGGACCTTAAGAATCACTTCCGTCCCCACACCAGAGAACTCAGGCCGCTATATCGAGCAAGCCCTAGAAGGCCAGACGCTGGGGCATATGTTGCCCTTCGCCGTCATCGACGGGACAAGCGGGCGTATGATCGGCTCGACCCGATATCATGATATCAATGCACCGATTGCACGCCTAGAAATCGGATATACATGGTATAGCCATAGCTGGCAGCGTAGCCATGTCAATACCGCCAGCAAGCTTCTGTTGCTTAGTCATGCCTTTGACACCTTGGGCGCAGCCGTCGTGGGCTGGCGCACGGACAATTTCAACTACGCTTCCCAACGCGCCATCGAACGCCTCGGCGCACACCGCGATGGCGTGATACGCCATCACAATCTGCGCGCCGATGGCACCGTGCGTGACACCGTCATGTACAGCCTACTGGCGGGTGAATGGCCTGAGGTCAAGCAGCACCTGCTCTACCAACTGCAGCGTGTACGCTGAATTTCCCTATGTTGATTGACTTTTTCTACCGACTACGCGCCCAAGCCATTCCCGTCTCCATCCAGGAGTACCTGACGCTGCTTGAGTTGTTGCGCAGCCGCGTCATGCCTCCGACACTCGACGATTTCTATCAGATCGCACGTATGACGCTGGTGAAGGATGAAACCCTGTATGACCGCTACGATCAGGCGTTCGCCTCGTTTTGTCGGGGTATCGAGGCCGCTGGGCCGGACGCGCCCGAGGTGCCACTGGACTGGCTCGCCAAGACGCTCGAAAACACGCTCACCCCTGAGGAAAAAGCCGCCCTACAAAAGCACGGCTGGGACGCGCTCATGGAGCTGTTCAAGCAACGCCTGGCTGAACAGACGTCGCGCCACGCCGGTGGCAGCAAGTGGATCGGCACGGGCGGCTCATCGGCCTTCGGCCACGGCGGCTATCACCCCGAGGGCATCCGCCTGGGCGGGCCGTCGGCGGGCAACCGCACTGCAGTCAAGGTCTGGGAAAAGCGCGAATTCCGTGACTACGACGACCAGCAAGAGCTCGGTACCCGTAACTTCAAAATCGCACTGCGTCGCCTGCGGCGATTTGCGCGTGAGGGCGCTGCCCAAGAGCTCGATATGCCCGGCACCATCCAACATACCGCCGAGAACGCCGGCATGCTGGATATCCAGTGGGTACCCGAACGACGTAATACGGTTAAGGTGCTGATGCTGCTGGATGTAGGCGGCAGCATGGACGACCATATCGCCCAGATCGAAGCCTTGTTTTCTGCGGCACGCAGCGAATTCCGTCATCTGGAAGTGTTCTATTTCCATAATTGCCCCTACGAGTCCGTCTGGCGCAGCAACGCACGCCGCCAGGCAGAGCGTATCGATACCATCGACCTACTGCATACCTATAATGAGGATTGGCGGCTCATTTTGGTGGGTGACGCCACCATGAGCCCCTACGAAATCCTCTACCCAGGTGGCTCGGTCGAGCACCATAATGCCGAGACAGGCGCCGCCTGGCTGCAACGGCTGCTGTCCCAATGGCCCAGCGCCGTCTGGCTGAATCCGGAACCCAGCGGCCTATGGTCCTATCGCCAGTCAATCAGTATCATCCGCGAGATCATGCATGACCGGATGTACGGTGTGTCGATCGATGGCCTGGAGCAGGCCATGCGATTATTGTCCAAATAGGACTCAAAACATGATAACGAGCACCTATTCACCGCCTATGCAAGGTACCGAGCACCGTACTGCGGCTCTGGGAACGGAATCGGCGGCAGTTGCCAAGTCCCCGTCGATATTGGCCTGACATTCGCGTCTACATGTACATCGATGACGCAAGGCCGCCTGTTCTTAATCGCCAGCTCAAGTGCGCCCCGCAGATCTTCGCTTTTGTTTACCGTCATTCCATCCGCACCCGCTGCGCGAGCCCACGCTGCAAAATCAGGGTTGTACGGCTTCCCACTCCCCTGCCCTTCATAGAATGCAGTGCCGAGCTCGCGTCCTCCAAATAAGCCATACTGCAGATCTCGAATTGCTCCCCAGGCGAAATTGTTCCAAATAACCCATATGCAAGGAAGCTGGTACTCGACCGCAGTGCAGACAACATAGGGGGCCATTGAAAAACCGCCGTCCCCGACGACAGCTATACAAGGTCGATCAGGCGCAGCCAATTGCGCCCCCAGAACGCCGCAAACCCCAAAGCCCATTGACGAATAGCCCCATGAATTGAGCATGCTTTGTGGCCGCTTTGGGCGCCAGAACTGCATAAACCAATTGTGATGCGCACCAGAATCCAGCGCGAGTATTGCATCATCTGGCAATACGTCCTGTACGGCACCCACTACATATTCGGGCCGAAGCGGGGAAGTGTCTAACAAAAAGTTGGGTCGTATATGCTGCTCCCATTGATCCACCCAGCCCAGCACATCCTTTCGCCAGGAGGCAAAATTACTTGCAGTGACTTTGCCCGACTCTGCGAGAGCTCTATTCAGCTGCGCTGTAAATACCTTTGCGTCAGCAATTATCCCGAGAGTGGGCGCATAGTTGCGTCCGATCTCTTGGGGGTCAAGATCAACATGCACCAGCTTAGTAGATGGAAAATTCCATGAGTAACCAGGTTTCCAGCTCGAAGCAGAGCGATCATCAAAACGCGCGCCTATGGTTATTACAAGGTCCGCACGGCGGCCCGCTTCATTCGCCGGGTATGCTCCATTACGTCCAATAAAGCCTAGCGTGAGCTTTTCATCTGCAGGCACGCACCCCATTCCATTGGGGGATGTAATAACGGGAATCCCAAGCGTTGCCGACAATTTGGTAATTTCTGGCCCAGCCTCGGAAAGGGTCGCACCATGTCCAATAAAGATCACAGGTCTACGAGACGCAAGCAACAACGAAACTGCGCGTGCAATATCGTCAGGTGACGCACCAGGCCGATGAGAGCCCATAATGTGTGCTGCTGGTGGCATCTCCACCTCAGCCTCTTCCTGGAATAAATTGTACGGAATATCAAGATTGACTGGGCCTGGTCGACCCGTGACCATGGTGTTGAATGATTGCCTCAACGCCAGAGGCAGCATATCAACACGCGACGGCTGAAAGCTGCGCTTGACGACCGGTTTTAAGACGGACGTAAAGTCAGCCTGATTATGTTGGTTGATTTCCTGAAAAGGCCCACGGTTGTGCTGTGAAGTGGGGATATTAGCGGTAATGGCAAGTAGCGCGGACGAGTCTGCTTGAGCGGTGGCCAGGGCCATTACCATATTCGCTGAACCAGGGCCAGTGGACGTTAGCGTCGCGACGGGTTGATGTTTGACCCGGAAATAAGCATCAGCCATATGACCCGCACATTGCTCATGACGGGGCGATACCAACTTTATTTTGTCCTTCACACCATGCAAGGCGTCTAGCAATCCTACATTACCATGGCCACAGATGCCGAATACATAAGGAACCTTTTGTTCAATGAGATACTCTGCGATGAGATCTCCACCCTTCATTATCGTCATGCCACTCTCACATAGGTATACAAAATTAAACCGAAATCGTAATAAGACGTTCTTCCGTCATTTCCCTGATTGCATTAAATGGGCCCTCACGACCAAAACCACTATCCTTAGAACCACCATAAGGCATCAGGTCAATTCTTGAGCTCGATGTTTCATTGATATGCACGCCACCTACCTTCAACTCTCTAGCAGCCTGGAAAGCATCACCCAAGCGATTGGTAAATAGCCCAGCGGCAAGACCATATGGTGTCGCATTCACACGCTCGATCGCCTCCTCAAGCGTATCGAAGACCCGAATCGACATGACTGGTCCGAATATTTCCTCGCAACCCACCCGCATCGAATCAGACACCTGAGTTAGAAGGGTCGGCGCGATCACTGCCCCCTCCCGCGTGCCACCTGCCAGGAGCGTTGCACCGGCGGAGACCGCTTCGTTTATCCATTGATGAATTCGAAGCGCTGACGCTTCGCTTATAACGGGGCCTACGAATGTATCTAGATCTTTTGGGTCTCCATATGACAGCGCATTAACCATTTCAGTCAAGCGCTGCTCTACGGATGCTCGCACCGATCGATGCACCAGCAATATCTGGATCGATGTGCAGACTTGACCCGCTTTGCGATATGCTGCATTGACAATTTTTGGAAGCGCCTGGTCAAGATCGGCATCCTCTGCGAGGATCGTGAACGCAATGCTGCCAAGCTCCATCTGTGTTCGACGCAGTCCCGCAAGCTGCTGGATCTTCCGGCCTATTGCGGTGCTACCAGTAAAGGCAAAAAACCGGACATGATCATCAGACAAAATATGCTCTGCAACCTCGCCTTCACCATGCAAAACGGTAAGTAACCCTTTGGGTAAGCCCGCATCAATAAGCGCTTCGGCCAGAAAGCATCCCGCCATAGGCGTATGAAGCGAGGGTTTGAGCACAACAGCATTGCCTGCAGCCAAAGCTGGTGCTATTTTATGGGCCACTGTATTGAGTGGCGCATTAAACGGTGTAATGGCGCATACGACGCCTAAAGGGACGCGCAGCGTAAATCCAACCCTGCCTTTCTGCTTTTCGGCACCTTGCATGGAGATCATCTCCCCCTGTAATCTGCGCGCTTCCTCGGCAGACAGGCGAAAAGTTACCGCACAGCGTCTCGCCTCGTTCGCCGCATCCGTCGCGGTAAATCCTGCCTCGTGTTGAAGGACATCAACAATATACGGTATCCGCTCCTCAATCTTTGAGGCTGCGCGGTCTAATATCAGCCCCCGCTCGTAGCCTGTCAGTTGGTTGTTCGCACGGAAAGCAGCTTCGCTAGCTGCCAAGGCTTCATTAATCTGTTCGACTGACGGGATATGTGCACGCTGATACCGCTGCAGAGAATATTTATCAAGCACATCGACTTGGCTCGCTCCGTCCACCCAATCTCCGTTTATTAGTAGTCGGCACTGTGGCAACGTAGCGTTCGAAATGGATAGGTCACTCATCAGACTGGCTCCTCGCCATCGTTCGGAGGCGTCGTAACGACAAGAAACACAAGGGGGACTAGACCCGTGTTGGTAAAACTATGGCGCACCCCCGGGGGAACATAGACATAATCATGGCGTCGCATGACACGCGACTCATCATCCAGAGTGAGCATTCCTTCTCCCTCTAAAACATGATAAATCTGCTCCTGAGTCTGGTGTACGTGCTCACCAACGTAAGCCATGGGCTGATAACAAGAAATCCGGTGATCTACCCGTACCGACCCGCATGTTTCTGGCCGCACCAGCGCCTTGGAGAGTGCCCCACCGAAATGACCTGGAAACTCCTGCCAAGGTATGTCCGCAATGTTGCGCACAAAAGCGTCTGTCGGAAAAGATGTTTTCATCGTTTAACAAGTCCTTCTAAGAATGGGCTGATGCAGGAACGCCTCGGAACCCTAATTGTTCAGATAATTCTGCCGCCGCGTGGGCAAGCATTTCTGATTTTTCCTGTAGTTCTGACAACGATAGGCGCCAGATAGGGCCGGAAAATCCAATCGCAGCAACTTGACCACCAGTAAAATCATGAACAAGCATCGCTGCACACCGCACATCACCATCGAACTCAGCGTCATCAATCGCCAGCCCCCGCTTCCGGGTCGTCTCGAGCTCGGCCAACAACGCATCCCACTCGATAATCGTTTTTGGCGTACGGCGCAGCATGGGCTTGCCATCCAAAATCCGCCTTAATTCAGGCTCTTCTAAGTGACTTAGCAATATTTTTCCAATCGCGGTGCAATAAACAGGGCGTACGCCACTTGCACCCTCTGATAGCTGCAGCATACCGGCGCCCATGGCTTTCGCGATAATGATCACGTCAGATCCAGACAAAACGGCCAAATGCGTGCATTCACCCGTCTCAGCGGCAAGTTGCTCGAGAATTGGCGTCGCTGCATGCACAATCGTGTTTTCACTCATGCTGCTCGATGCCATTGCAAAGAGGCGCATTCCGATGCGATAGCGACGTGAATCAGCTATTTGCGTCACGTACCCAAGCTTGACCAAGGTTTTGACCAGGTGCGAAGTCGTACTCAAATGCATACCAACACTTCGACTCAAGTCTGACAATCCAACGCCATCGGGAAATTGCACCACATGCTCCAAGATGGCAAACGCCCTTTCCAGTGACTGGATCCCACCCCGCGCCTTTGGAGTAAAAGAAGCATCGTCCATTACCGGATCTGAGGCTTCTTTCGAGGCATGCCCGCGAAGCGTATTAGAGGTTATTTTCATTGTGACGGCCAGATTTTGATCTTTCTTTCATAATGTCGAATTCTACACCACATCGTCGCACTGAGCTCGCGGTGAGCCTGTCATTTCCACACATGCTGATCAAACTTAAGTTGCTCAGGAACGATTTAGATCCCCGAAAAGTCGATCTCTTCGAGCTCTTATAGTACAAAATATTCTTTCCTTCAATGAATAACTGCGAACAAAGCGAGGAACAATATCGGCAGCCTAAGAAACCTTTCGTATTTGTCTGTATGAAAGTCACTACGACATCATCAATTAGATTCTAGGGAGTAACACACATTAGTGTCAACAAATTTTATTTATTTCCTGAGGGACGACTGCTGAGCTAGCTCTACACGCAGAAGCCCTGTAATAAGCCACTATAGCGAGATTTCAGCAGAGGAACGCAATCAACCTCTAGCATGAACGCCCTTCAGAAATACCCTGCAATCGAACATATTAAAGAATCAAATCAATTCTAAATGTAACAAATGAAATGAAATGATAATGTTAACCATTAAATACCGATTGGCTGGTAATCTTTCATATCATCGTAGTGACTTCCACAACGTCGATAGCTATGAAGGTAGGCTAAATTGAATACGTATATGACTTTGCAAGAGGATAACGCATCAAAGCGTGGCAACACCCTCGAAATGCTCAACGTCCGTCGATAGCCGCTAAAGACATGAGGCCATCAACAGAGTTCAATCTTATCGTTATCGGTGCCGGTGCCGGTGGCATGACTGCAGCTTTGATTGCCGCAGTCCTGGGCATGAAGGTCCTGCTCGTGGAAGGAAGCGACAAGATTGGCGGAACGATGGCTTACTCATCGGGAACAGCCTGGATTCCAGGCAGCCAACATCAAGCGGAACCCGACGCCTCCGAAGACGCAGCCAGGGCACTTGGCTACCTCGACGCGCTCGTCGGCGATCTCGCTGACAGAAAGCTTCGAGAAGCATTCATCGCCAATGGGCCCAAGATGATCGCATTTCTACAAGCGAACACAAGCGTACGATTTCAAGCTTACTCATATCATCCCGATTATCGCCAAGAGTTACCTGGTGCGGCTTCAGGCGGCAGGCCTCTGGACCCCCTACATTTTGACGGGCGCTTGCTCGGCAATAAATTCGATGTAATCCGTTGGCCAATGCCAGAGCTAACACTGCCAGGTGGGATGATGGTTACGCGCGGCGAGGCCGCACGTCTATTAAATGGCCTGACATCCTGGGACTCGATCAAGCTCGGGATAACATTACTAAGCCGCCTGGCATCCGATCGTCTGCACTACAAACGCGGCACCCGTCTCGTTCTTGGTAACGCACTGGCTGCCCGGTTGTACAAGAGCTTGCTCGATCAAAAGGTCACTATCATCCTGAACGGCCGTATCACCCGGCTAATAAAAACAAGCGGGACCGTGCGCGGTGTTGTGCTGGCGCAGAATAATACCGAGACATCCATCTTCGCTTGCCAAGGCGTTATCCTGGCTGGGGGTGGTTTTGCGGCAAATAGAGAGTGGCGTGAGCACTATCTCCCCAAGCCCACTGCCCAATACACGCCCGCATACGACGGGTGCAACGGCGAGACGATCAAGCTAGCGCTTGCCGCAGGCGGAATCATCGGACCAGCCGCAAGCGATAATGCACTCTGGTTTCCCTGCTCTATCGCTCAACGCAAAGACGGATCCACCGCCGTTTATCCGCACATTGTTCTTGATCGAGCAAAACCTGGACTAATCGCCGTCAATTCAATGGGTCGGCGATTTACCAACGAAGCCGCGTCATATCACGATTTCGCACACGCGATGTATGCCACCAATCAGGAAGGACAAAGCATTCCAGCCGCCTTGATCTGTGATCGACGCTTTCTATGGAAATACGGTCTTGGCATGATCTGGCCTCATAGCCTTTCCGTAAAGAGATACATACAAAATGGTTATCTCCAGGCTGATCACTCATTGAATGGACTCGCAGCCAAAATCGGGGTAGATGCGAACAACCTAGCCCAGACGGTCAAGACCTACAACAAATTTTCGAAAACAGGAAAAGATACTGAGTTTGGAAAAGGCGAGGATATCTATAACCGTAACAATGGCGATCCCTTGCATCAACCAAACCCTTGCATTGGCCCGATCGCAAGCGCTCCCTACTATTCCGTTCGAGTATTTCCACTACCCGTGGCAACGAGTCTTGGTCTAAAAACAGACGAAAACGCAAATGTTCTAGATGAATCGAGTCAGCCGATCGAAGGCCTGTACGCATGCGGCAACGATATGAACTCAGCGTTTGGAGGCCAGTACCCGGGGGGTGGGTCGCAAATAGGACTGGCAATGACATTCGCCTATATCGCCGCCACACATGCCAAACACAGACAACCACTGCAAAGGTAAAACGCTCGGGTAGAAAGCCCACCGTTACAAACTATTTGACCATCATATAAAACGCTTTCTTTGGCAAAGGCATAACTAAAAGATATAGATTTTTATATCTAAACCGAGCATAGGCATGAATCTTCGGCAGCTACACTATTTTGTCCAGATGGTAGAAAGCGATAGCGTTGCCAAAGCGTCGCACCAGCTATTCATCACACAAACAGCCTGGAGTCAAAAATTGGGCAAGCTTAAGAATGAAGGAAGCAAACCTCTTCTTTTGTGTCCCCTGAATGTCGCCCCAGAACTCTGCGTGCTGCCTATCCTCGAAGAGGAATCTTCTGTCATCTTGCCAAAATCATGCAAGCTGATTGCCCGCCGACGAAAAAAAATTAACTTAGCAGAAGTAGCGTGCCTACCCTTGATCCACCCTACGAGCGAACATGGGCTACGGCAGCGCATCAAGACAGAACTCGAAATGCGTAACCTGTCAGTACATATCATCGCAGGAATTCATTCCCGATCGCTACCGATGCGTTGTGTCTGTAGCGGCATAAGAACCATGACAAAAGCGATGTCAGCAGTCTTGCTCGACGGCGAGCGAGGCACGGCGTGGCGCATCCTGACAATATCCGATGCACGTATCAGCTGCCAAAATTATATTTATACCGTATCCCATAAAATATTGTGCGCTGCGATCGCCATGATTGCTGTGAAAATTAGAAAGACTGTGCACTGGCTTATAGAAACTGATGCTTGGCCCAAAGTAAAGTTATCTGAATAAAGAAAATTTTTATATATTATTAAATATGGAGTAAATACCTATAAAAATTACCTATCTCTCACATCCAAAAATATATTACTTAATTTAACCAGCAGCACCTATTATCAAAACATAAAATCAATAACCTTTATATATCTATAAAACCGATGGAGACAGTACAATGAAATACAACAAATCAAATACCAACATATCGACCCGACGACGCTCTGTCATACTCAGCGGCGGAGCCCTCATAGGTAGCGCTGCACTGGGAATTCCCATGCCATCATACGCCCAGACAGAAGCCATAAAAATTGGGCATCTGACCCCTCTCACCGGGTTCCTTGGCACCTTAGGTGAATATGCTGTTATGGGAATACGACTTGCCACTGAAGAAATTAACGCCGATGGCGGTGTGTTGGGACGTCAGATCGATGTTATATCCGAGGACTCAGTCAGCCCTCAGGTGGCTTCCTCGAAGGCCCAACGCATGATAGAGCGTGATCATGTCGTGGCCTTGCTAGGCGAAACGAACTCAGCATCTGCATTGGTTATCTCTCAAGTAGCTGCGCGCAATAAAACCTTATTCCTAAATTGCTCAAGATCGGACGTCCTGCGTGGCAAGGACTGTAACCGGTATATGTTCCATCTAGATATTCCAGTTACCGTAGAGGTCAATGCCATTGGTGAGGCGTTGCTACGTGACGGGATGATTACAGACAAGAAGATTTATGCATTGACCGCAGATTATCTCTTTGGACATGATCTATCACGTGCTGCAAAGCGCTTTTTTGCAGCACATGGTGGGAACTTGATCGCTGACGAACTTGTTGCAACTGATGCCACCGATTTTAGTCCATACCTACTGAAGATCCGCCGAGCTCAGCCGGATTTCATTGCTTGTAATCTAGCTGGCACCCAAGTCACGAACTTCGTTAAGCAATATGCGGAATTCGGACTGACCTACCCAATGGCAGGATTTAATCTGAACACTGTCGATGCCTGGGCGGCAGGGCCGGGAAACCTCAGTGGAATCTGGCCTACAGTGTGGCATCACAAGCTGGAAAACGCCGGTTCCAAAGCATTTGTTGAGCGTTTTGTAAAGAAATACAACAGGATTCCGGAAAACCACGCCTGGACCGAATACGTCGGCTTAAAAATCTTAATACAAGCAATAAATGAAACGAAGTCAACAGATACTGCAAAGCTGGTTGCATACCTTGAATCTGAAGCCGAATTTGATCTACTAAAAGCCCGCAAAGGCTATTTTAGATCCTGGGATCATCAGCTTATGCAGGAAGCATACCCTTTCACGGTTAAGCCACAAGCAGAGGTTACAGACAAGCAGGACTTCCTCGTTTTTGGTGACGCCGTCCCGGCAGCGGATCAACCACTTGAAATTCTCGCAACCCCGAAGTCAGAAAACACTTGCGTAATGTGAGGGTAGTACGGCTAGCTATAGAATGATGATCTCCAAGAGAGTCACTAAGCTGTAGTTAGTCGTATATATAAGCACCCACCTAATATATCTGGATTATTATGGAATTCGTCTATCTGCTAGAGCAGGCTGTTAACGGGCTTGTGTTAGGAGGATATTACCTCTTACTTGCCCTGGGATTATCGCTAATATTTAGCGTCGGTGGTGTGGTCAACTTGGCGCATGGCGCATTCTATGCAATAGGTGCGTACATATCGCTCGAAGTCATGAAATACGTGGGGTTCGGAGGCAGTCTTATTGTCACTCCACTGATTGTCGCCATGCTAGGCATTCTGTTCGAACGATTCCTATTACGACGTTTCTACTCGGCAGATCCAATCCTGGGCCTCCTCGTGACCTTTGGCATCGCTATGGTCATGGAACAACTCATTCGAATAATTTGGGGCGCAGCACCACTCGCCTCAACGATGCCCCAAATATTCAAGGGGTCACTTATTGTAGGTGGATTCCTTTTTTCAAAGTATCGCTTACTTATCTTAGTCGTTGTTGCCGTCGTCATGGTCGGAATCTGGCTATTGTTGAATAAAACTCCATTTGGACGCGTGATACGCGCTGGCGTGCAAAAACCCGATATGGTCGCCGTCCTTGGGATACGCCTGCAACCTTATATGACCGCTATCGTCATGTTAGGTGTCGCGACGGCGGCACTTGGGGGCGTGCTATTCGGTCCGATAGCAGTCGTGCAACCAGCGATGGGGACTGAAATCATGACGGTAGCCTTTGTCGTAGTTATCATCGGCGGCCTGGGAAGCTTTTGGGGAGTGGTTTTTGCAGCCTTGCTGGTAGGCGTGGTGCGCGGAATAACTATTTATTTCGAGTCAGCTGCTGGAGAAGCTTCTATGTACGTACTGATGTTTCTAGTGTTGATGTTCCGCCCAAGAGGTTTACTAGGTAAACGCATTGAACGATTTGAATGAGCAACGGATTCTAAATAATGAGCAGATTCATAAGTGATAAATACCAACCTCTATTGGTTGGAGCCCTGAGCCTAATACTATTACCGGTTATATTTCGAGGCATCGGCTTAACCCTTGATAGTGCTGCTTTAGTCGTAATTCTGGCAATCGCCACAATGGGCCTGAACCTTTTGGTTGGATACACTGGTCTGGTATCCTTTGGCCACAGTGCTTGGTTTGGTATTGGCGGCTACGCAGCAGCACTTGCTCAATTGCACTGGTTTCCTAATCAGATACTCGCACCCATTCTATTTGCACTTATTTTCACGGCCGTACTATCATTAATTGCAGGCTATCTAATTTTACGCCGACAAGGTGTTTATTTTGCCTTGCTGACCTTGGCACTGTGCGCACTGACGTTCGCCATTGCCTTTCGCTGGACTAGCCTGACCGGTGGAGAAGGTGGCTTAGGGGGGCTACAACGTGGTTCATTGGGACCCTTTGACCTTGAAGTGCACCTGAGCTTCTATATTATTGTCGCCGTCATCGGTTTTCTAACATTATTTACCCTATTGCGCATTGTGCGCTCACCGTTTGGGCATGTGCTTGTTGCGATACGTGAAAATCAACAGCGTACAACCTTTCAAGGGTATAGCGTTAGATATTACAAATTACTGGCCTTCGTTCTATCTGCGTGTGTAACCGCATTGGCGGGATCGTTACTCGTGTTCTTACACCATGTGGCAGCAGCCGAGTCGACGGCAGTCGTATTTTCGGGTGAGATGCTAGCAATGGTAGTCATCGGCGGCATGCACAGTTTCCTTGGCCCGGCCTTGGGCGCTCTTTTTTATCTTCTGTTCCGCGAGCTATTCTCAATCTACACCGAGAACTGGCAGCTCTGGTTTGGTCTGATCTTTGTTGGGTTCGTCCTGTTTTCACCTTCAGGGCTTACAGGCATCTGGACCAAGCTGTATCAACGCCTCAAGCCACTACCTGAAGACAGCGCCGCCATGAGCAAACGTAAGATTTATGACGGCCTGCCTTTGCCTGCATTCCTACGCCCAAATCGTATCCAGGGCTCCGTGCTTGAAGCGCATGGCATCAATGTGCATTTTGGCGGTATCCAGGCGGTGCGCAATGTAGAACTGGGCATCGAGGCAGGGCAAATTCACGCTCTGATAGGTCCAAATGGCGCAGGCAAGACCACGACCTTCAACCTGATCTCTGGCATGCTCAGACCAAACTCAGGCAAAGTATTTCTACATGGTGCCGAAATCCAGGACCTGACACCGGAAGCAATCTGCCAAAAGGGCCTAGCGCGATCCTTTCAGATTACCAATCTATTCAAAGGCTTGTCGATTTATGAAAACCTGCGTCTTTCTCTGCACGCACGCCACCCCTCACGCTTCAACATGTGGCGCGATACCGATAGCTATCGCGACGTGCATACCGAGACCGCCGAGTTAATGAAATTCCTCGGCTTGCAAGGCATGGAAGAGGTCAACGGCGCAGACCTATCCTATGGCGGCCAGCGTCTGGTTGATCTGGGCATAGCCCTGGGATCCAAGCCACAGGTCCTGCTACTGGATGAGCCCCTGGCCGGACTGGCCGCTGCTGAGCGCGAGCGTGTGTCCAACCTAATCAAAACCATCGCAGACAACATCCCAGTGCTCATCGTTGAGCATGATATCGATCGCATTCTGTCATTTTCGCACCGCGTCACAGTCATGAACCAGGGGGAGGTACTAGTGAGTGGTACACCTGATCAGATCCGCGAGGACCAAGGCGTACAAGAAATCTACACTGGAACAGGCACGCCTGCAGTGACCGGACGCACCAAGAGTCTTGAAACCGAGCAGCCACTGCTGCTGCGATTTGAAAAAGTCGACGCATTCTATGGCAAGAGCCATATCCTCAACGAAGCCAGCCTGGATGTCCACGAAGGGGAAATCGTCGCGTTGCTTGGTCGCAATGGCGCAGGCAAGTCCACCCTACTCAAGACATTGGTCGGTCTCGTACCTCCTGCTTCTGGCAAAATTGATTTTTCCGGACAGAATATTGCAGGTCTTGCTGCGCCCGCTATCGCACGTTTAGGGATAGGCTATGTACCACAAGGTCGAGGCCTATTTGCGGGTATGACGGTGGCTGAGAACCTAGCCCTAGGTCGCCAAGCCCGATTAACCGATGGCAGTACCGGCATCGTCTGGGATGAAGAGCGTGTCTTTGAATACTTCCCGCGCCTCAAAGAGCGCATCAATATCGCTGCTGACTATCTATCCGGCGGAGAGCAGCAAATGGTGGCTGTAGCGCGCGCGCTGTCTGGAAACGTCAGGTTGCTATTGCTCGACGAACCCTTCGAGGGACTCGCTCCGACGATCGTACAAGATCTGTTTACCGTGTTTGACCGTCTACGCCAACATATCTCTATCGTGATTGTCGAGCACAACCTGGATCTCGTACTCGCTCTGGCTGATCGCGTCTACGCACTAGAGCGCGGCGCAGTATTCCACCAAGGACCGGCTGAGCCCCTGCTTACCGACCTGGATTACCGCAAAGAAATTCTCTGGCTGTGAGGTTGTACATGGCATACGGAGTCCCTATTCACCTTTTCATTTCCTCCAAGGTTTATCCATGAAAAACAAAATAGCGCTCGTCTTTGGCGGCTCACGCGGCATCGGTGCCGCCTGTGTACAGACACTAATTCGAGATGGATACGATGTGGCCTACACCTATGTTGCCAACCCGCCTGATGCGCCTCAACATATCGGTGACACGCACTGCACAGGCTACGCAGTGGATATCTGCGAGCTGGCACAAGTTGCTCAAGTTTTCGCCGATGTCAGGCGTGATTTCGGCAACGCGCCGCACTGCGTCATCGCCAACGCAGCGATCAATGTCCCACCAAGTCCCATCGCGCAGTTCAGCCCCGAGAGCTTTCGCAAGCTCGTCGAAGTCAACATCGTGGGGGCCTTCAATGTCTTGCATGAAGCCGCGCAACATGTCGTCGATGGCGGCTCGATCATTGCCTTAACGACCTCACTGGTACGCCACGCCGTTCCTGGCGTTGGCCCTTACAGCGCCACCAAGGCTGCAGTGGAATGCCTTGTTCGATCTATGTCCAAAGAGCTCGCGGCACGCAGCATACGTGTCAACGCTGTCGCACCGGGCCCCGTCGACACAGATCTGTTCCGGGCAGGCAAAACTCCAGAGGCTGTGCAGCGCTCAGCCGCCATGAGCCCATTGAACCGCATCGGCACCCCCAACGAGATCGCAGAGGTTGTGAGCTTCCTGGCATCAGAGAAAGCATCCTGGATACTCGGGCAGATCATTCAGCCTAACGGTGGCCTAATCTGACCCCACTCCCCAGTGATGTGATGTAATGCCCTGTATTGAATCATTTCACTGAGATTGCTACTTCATGACTCCATTGAGCCTCCACATTGCCGCGCCTGTTCACCCTCTACGGGCGAGCAAGAAATGGTCGAACTCGGCATTTATAGTGCTATTTTCATGGTTCATTTTTCTCATCCCCAGCGCCTGGGCGTTCGAGCTGCCCGCAGGCATACAGGCCGGCCCTTCCGTACAGGGCGTAAGTCAATATCAGATGGACAATGGCCTGCGTATTGTGCTGGCGCCCGACGCATCGCGTCCGCAGACGACGGTCAATATGACCTATCTGGTCGGCTCACGCATGGAAGGCGCAGGCGAGACAGGGATGGCGCACCTGCTCGAGCATCTCATGTTCCGGGGAACAGACACGCTACCCGATGCCATGGCGGAATTCTCGCGCCGAGGACTCGCGTCCAATGGTTCCACAACCGTAGACCGCACGAACTACTACGCAACCTTTTCCGCTGAACCCGAGACCCTGCGCTGGTATCTTGGTTGGCAGGCCGATGCCATGACGCATTCGCGCATCAGCCGTCAGGATCTGGATGCCGAGATGACCGTCGTACGAAACGAGATGGAGCGCGGGGAAAACAGCCCATTCGGTGTCTTGATCCAGCAGGTCTCGGCCGCCGCCTATGTCTGGCATCCCTATGGCCGCAGCACGATTGGCGCGCGCTCGGACGTTGAAAATGTGGATATCGCACAGCTACGCGCCTTCTACCATCAGTACTACCAGCCGGATAACGCGGTATTAATCGTAACGGGGCAATTTGACCCCGCTCAGACGCTGCAATGGATCCAGGAGAGCTTCGCCAGGATTCCACGGCCCACACGTGCTCTGCTGCCTGGCTATACCGTCGAACCCGTCCAGCAAGGTGCGCGCGCTGTCACGCTGCGCCGTCCGGGCGGCAGTCCGATCATTGCCGCGCAATACCATATCCCTGCAGGCAACAGCGCTGACTACGCCGCGTTGGACCTGGCAGCCAATATGCTCACCGATACCCCGTCCGGACTTCTGACCCGCAAACTCGTCGATACCGGTCTGGTCAGCAGCGCCTTCGGCTTTGCAGCCGCCCTGGCGCAACCAGGCTATGCCTTGTTTGGCGCACAGCTCGAACCGGGCGCCGACCCGGACAAGGCCTTGACGACACTGGAAGCCGAGCTGGAAAATCTCCCACCGGATGCTCTGGACAGTGCAGGGCTGGAGCGCGCTCGCACTGCCTGGCTGACCAACTGGAAACAGGTCTATACGCACTCAAGTGCACTGGCCAGCGCCTTGTCCTCCGCTGCAGCGCTAGGGGACTGGCGACTATTTTTCCTTCAGCGTGATCAGGTCGAGCAAATGACGCTCGAGCGCATCCGCACCGAGGCGCAGACCTGGTTTGTGTCCACCAACCGCACCAGTGGGCGCTATCTGCCCACCGAACAGCCCCATTACGCTCCCGAGCCCCAGGCTGCCGATCTGGCCACCCTGCTCTCCACGCTTCAGGAAAATACCCCGCGCCCCGAGGTAGCAGCCTTTGACACCTCACCCGCTGCCATCGACGCTGCGACCCAACGCAGCGAACTCGAACTCCCCAATGGGACGATTGCACTCGCCCTCCTGCCCAAGCCCACAGGCGGCAATCAAGTTCAGGCGATCTTGCAGCTAAACTTCGGTTCTGCCGAACAACTTCGGGGCGTGGGCAGTGCACCCTCGCTTACCGCTGCCATGCTGGCGCACGGCGCACAGGGCCTGACCCGCCAGCAGATCGAAGACCGCTTGACACAGCTCGAGGCTCAGGTTGATTTCGATGGGGAGGACAACACCGTACGTATCAGTATGACGACCATTCATCAGAATCTGCCCGCTGTGCTCGATCTGGTATTGCAGCTTCTGCGTACACCGACATTCCCGAGCGACGAGCTAGAGAAAATCCAACGCCAGATCGCCTCCTCGATCGAGAACGCGATGTCCAGTCCCAGCGCACTGGCATTGCGCACACTGCAACGCTACGACCAACCCTGGGCCGGCGACGATATCCGCTACAAGCCGACCTTTGCACAATCCCTGCAACGCATCAAGGCCTTGACACGACAGGATCTACAAAATTTCTACGATCGATTCTACGGTGCGGGCGATATCGCCCTGGCTGTCGTCGGGGATTTTGATCCGCAAGTGCTTCAGGATCACTTACGCAGCGGCCTGGCGGGCTGGAAGCGTGCACCCGCTTATACACGTCTGCCTGACCCCTGGTACGCCACACCACCCAAGACCTTTGAGATCTCCACGCCAGGCAAGGCCAACGCCAGTTACCTGGCTAGCGTACCTCTCAAGCTCCAGGATACTGACCCACAATACCCCGCCTTACTGCTGGCAAATTACATGCTAGGGGGTTCTGAGGACTCTCGGCTATGGCAGCGTATCCGTGTCCAGGACGGCCTGTCCTACGATGTAGGCAGCATGCTGCAGGCCTCATCATTCGAGCCTTCAGGAAGTTGGACGTTCTATGCCAGCATGGCACCACAAAACGCGCAGGCGCTCACACGGGCAATCAAAGAGGCGCTGCTAACCGTACGGCGCGAGGGCTTTACCGCAGATGAGGTGCGCAGCGCCATCCGCTCGATCCTGGAATACCAAAAGCTTGCGCGCTCTAATGATCGCTATCTGGTTTCCAACTGGATCTCAAAGTTGCGCACGGGCCGGGATTTCGCATGGACACAGAAAATGCTCGATACGATCGCAGGGCTGGACGCTGACCAGGTGAACGCAGCACTACGCGCTACGCTCGACCCGGATCAACTCGTCATCGCCGTCGCAGCGGCCCAACCCTGAGTCGCCTTAGGAAAAGAAGTTCTTGACCTTATCCGTCCAGGACTCGCTCTTTGGGGAGTGCTTATTACCTCCATCGGCCAAAGAGGCTTCGAACTGGCGCAGCAAGTCCTTTTGGTCATCATTTAGACGCACCGGCGTCTCGACCGAAATATGGCAATATAGATCACCGGGATAGCTGGAACGCACCCCGCGTATGCCCTTGCCACGCAGGCGGAAGGTTTTGCCGGTCTGGGTACCCTCGGGGATCGTGATTTCGCCCCGACCTGATAAGGTCGGCACCTCTAGCATGCCGCCCAACGCTGCCTTGGTGAAGGGGATGGTCAGCTCGCAATGCAGATCCTCGCCATCGCGCTGGAATATTCCATGAGGCTTGAGGCGAATTTCGACAAACAGATCCCCCGATGGGCCGCCATTCAGGCCAGGCTCACCATTCCCAGCGGAACGGATGCGCATCCCATCGTCGATACCAGCCGGGATTTTGACCTGCAAGGTCTTGTTTTTACGGATGCGGCCCACACCATCGCACGCAGCGCATGGATCGGTGATCTCTTTACCCGAACCGTGGCAGGTTGGGCAGGTCTGCTGGACGCTGAAGAAGCCCTGTTGCATACGCACCGTGCCATTCCCATTACACGTATGGCAGGTACGTGGTGAGGTGCCGGGCTTTGCGCCACTACCATGACAGGTATCACAGTTCTCCCAACTCGGGATGCGGATCTCGGTCTCGAAGCCGTTCGCCGCCTGCTCTAGGCTGACCTCGAGCACATACTTAAGGTCCGAACCACGATAGACCTGCGGTCCACCGCCGCGCTGGCGACTACCGCCGCCGAACATATCACCAAAAATATCACCAAAGGCATCGGCAAACCCGGCACCGCCCATCCCGCCCGCGCCAGCTGCGTTAGGGTCCACACCGGCATGACCAAAACGATCATATGCACTACGTTTTTCCTCGTCGGACAGCATCTCATAGGCTTGCTTGGCCTCTTTGAATTTGTCCTCGGCTTCCTTGCTGTCAGGGTTGCGATCCGGGTGGTACTTCATAGCCAGCTTACGATATGCCTTGCGGATCTCGTCTCCGGATGCATTTTTGGCTACACCCAAGACATCATAAAAATCGCGTTTTGCCATTTACCTTGCCTGCTTGTTCCGTTGCAATGAAAGAAGAACGCCCGATTTCCGGCAAATACGCCAGAAACCGGGCTAAAAGCGCCTCAGAGCTGATCGATATCAGTCCTCGCGCTTGACTTCCTTGAAGTCCGCATCGACGACATTATCGTCCACGGACTGGGCCGCATCGCCAGCCCCTTCAGCCGCTGAAGCAGCCTGCATATCGGCGTACATCTTTTCGCCCAGCTTTTGGGCCGCCGTGTTCAGGGCCTCGACCTTGGCATCGATCGCGGCCTTGTCCTCGCCTGTGATCGCTGTCTCGAGTTCCTTGATTGCCGCCTCGATGGCTTCCTTATCGGCAGCCTCGAGCTTATCGCCATACTCGGTAAGCGATTTGCGTGTTGAATGCACCAGACCTTCAGCCTGATTACGTGCCATCGCTAATTCGGCGATGCGGTGATCTTCTTCCGCATTCAACTCGGCGTCCTTGACCATGCGCTCGATCTCATCCTCGGTCAGGCCAGAGCTCGCCTTGATGGTGATCTTGTTTTCCTTGCCCGTGCCCTTGTCCTTGGCCGACACATGCAAGATACCGTTGGCGTCAATATCAAAGGTCACCTCGATCTGCGGTAAACCGCGAGCTGCGGGCGGAATGCCCTCAAGATTAAATTCGCCCAGCGCCTTATTGCCTACTGCCACTTCGCGTTCGCCCTGATAGACCTTGATCGTCACAGCGGGCTGATTATCATCTGCCGTCGAAAACACCTGCGAGAAACGCGTCGGGATTGTGGTGTTCTTCTGGATCATCTTGGTCATCACACCGCCCAGGGTCTCGATCCCCAGCGATAACGGCGTGACGTCAAGCAGCAAGACGTCCTTACGGTCACCCGAGAGCACTGAGCCCTGGATGGCAGCACCTGCGGCAACTGCTTCGTCTGGGTTCACGTCCTTGCGCGGCTCACGACCAAAAAACTCTTTGACCTTTTCCTGAACCTTGGGCATCCGCGTCATGCCGCCCACAAGAATCACGTCATCGATCTCGGAGACCTTGATGCCCGCATCCTTGATGGCGATGCGGCAGGGCTCGATCGTGCGTTCGATCAACTCTTCGACCAAGGCCTCGAGCTTGGAGCGCGTGATCTTGAGGTTCAGGTGCTTGGGACCAGAGGCATCTGCCGTGATGTAGGGCAGATTTATCTCGGTTTGCTGCGTCGAGGACAGCTCGATCTTGGCCTTTTCAGCAGCCTCCTTCAGGCGTTGCAGAGCAAGAATGTCCTTGGACAGATCCGCCCCGCTTTCCTTTTTGAACTCGGTAATGATGTATTGAATGATGTGCTGATCGAAATCCTCGCCACCCAGGAAGGTATCGCCATTGGTGGACAGAACCTCGAATTGCTTTTCACCATCGACATCAGCAATTTCAATAATGGAGACGTCAAACGTCCCGCCGCCCAGGTCATAGACGACGATCTTGCGGTCGCCCTTATCTGCCTTATCCAGGCCAAATGCCAAAGCAGCTGCCGTCGGCTCATTGATGATGCGCTTGACATCCAGGCCCGCAAT
Organism: Alcaligenaceae bacterium CGII-47; assembly: GCA_019166125.1. GTDB lineage: Bacteria > Pseudomonadota > Gammaproteobacteria > Burkholderiales > Burkholderiaceae_B > Castellaniella. The sequence goes on along the minus strand of JAHTBO010000005.1, from coordinate 68,319 downwards.
TCGGCCTGCGTCCTTGGTTGCCTGGCGCTGGCTGTCGTTAAAGTAAGCCGGCACCGTAATCACGGCCTCGGTGACTTCTTCGCCCAGGTAATCCTCGGCGGTCTTTTTCATCTTGCGAAGAATGTCAGCAGAGACCTGCTGAGGTGCAAGCTTTTTGTCCTGAGCCTCGACCCAGGCATCACCATTGTCTGCCTTGATGATCTTGTAAGGCATCAAGTCGATGTCTTTTTGCACCGCCTTTTCGTCGAACTTGCGTCCAATCAGGCGCTTGACTGCAAACAGCGTATTTTTGGGGTTGGTCACCGCTTGGCGCTTGGCCGGGGCGCCCACCAGGATTTCACCATCCTGCACGTAGGCGACGATCGAAGGCGTGGTACGCGTGCCTTCGGAATTCTCGATGATCTTGACCTTGCCACCGTCCAGCACGGACACGCAGCTATTGGTTGTACCCAGGTCGATGCCGATAATTTTGCTCATGTTATTGAACCCTGTCGATAAATAGATGTAAGTGAATTCAAATGATTCAGTTGATATGTGTCAGATGGGGATCAGACCGCCCATTTCAAGCCTTGCCTGCCGACACCGTCACCAATGCGGGACGCAATACGCGATCAGCGATCATGTAGCCTTTTTGCAAAGTCTGGACAATCGTTCCCTGCGCGAGCTCTGAGGCAACGGTTGTGATCGCCTGATGCTTGTGGGGGTCAAAAGCATCGCCCGGCGCAGGCGCCACCTCATGCATCTGATTGCGCTCGAACGCCCCCGTGAGCTGGCGCAGGGTCGCCTCGACGCCGTCCTGCCACGCCTGCGCGGTCTGCCCAGTCAGGGCGAGTGCTGCTTCCAGGCTATCGCGCACAGGAATCAGACTCTCTGCAAAGGACTCCGTGCCAAATTTTCGCGCCTTGGCGATGTCGTCCTGGGCCCGACGACGTACGTTCTCTACCTCGGCATGCGCGCGCAAGAGCTGATCATGGTATTGCGAAATTTTTTCCTGCGCCTCTCCCAGCTGGGCTGCCAGATCTTCGCCCTGCTGCTCGCCAGGAAGGCCTTCATTTGTATCGGCCCCAAAATCCTGGTTGACCTCAAGATGCTCAGATGTATCCACCGGCGCGCCGGTCTGCTTCGGATCAAGGTGTTCCTTGGGTGCCGACATACGAAACTCTCCAAAACTGAAAATGGGATGATAAATAAAATGAGGGCGTATGCCCTCATTTCAAGACCGCCGTCACACACGGTTTACGCAAAAACGCTCAAAAGCTGTTTTGGATACGGCGATAGTGCTGCGCCAAAGACACATTGGTAGCGATCACCGACTCGGAAAAATCACGAGCATCCTGTGGCACAACCTGTAATGCCGCCAGATCTGCGTCATTTTTGACCACAACAGCCGAGGTCAAATAAAACCCCTCAGGAATGTCGTGTCCGTCGACCACGCAGTTGTGGCGCACCACGGCATTATCGCCCACCCGACAGTTAAACAGCACCGTGTTGAACCCGATGAACACGTTATTGCCTACCACACACGGCCCATGCACAATCGAGCGATGCGCAATCGAAGTGTGCTCACCGATCGTCACCGCCGCACCGTCCTTGGAATGAATCACCACCCCATCCTGAATATTGGAATTGGCATGAATGATGATCGGCTCCATGTGTCCATGCTCGTCTACCTCATCAGCCCGGATCACGGCATAGGGGCCGATAAAGACATTCGCGCCGACCGTAATCAGACCGCACAACACCGCAGTCGGGTCAACAAAAGCAGTCTCATGGACGACTGGAAAATCACCGCGTGGATTTTTTCTAAGCATGACAGGTTCACTTAAGCTGGCTAGAGAACTTTTCAGTGTATTGCAATTACAGCAAGCCTCGGGGTTTTTAAGCCAAAGCCATCAATCCCAACCCAAAAGCTGGCGCTCGATGATCCCGGCAAATGCGCGCCCCCAGACTGGATCATCGTTCAAACAGGGAATGTAATGAAAGGCCCGGCCACCCGCATGCAAAAACGCCTCGCGACACTCTATATTGATTTCCTCAAGTGTTTCCAGGCAATCAGCGAGAAAGCCCGGACACAGCACATCGACACGCCCCACCCCTTGTTCGCCCCATTGCGTCAGCGTGGGCAGGGTATAGGGCTGCAACCAGGGCTCAGTCCCAAAACGGCTCTGGAAGGTCACATATAAACGTGCACCCGACTGGCCCAGGCGTTCGCGCAAGAGGCGCACTGTCTGCATGCAGTCGCGAAAATACGGATCGCCCTGGCGCACAACGCGCTGTGGCAAGCCGTGGAAACTCAGTAACAGGCGATCGGGTTCCCCCTCTTGGGCCCAGTGTGCCTGCACACTGGCGTAAAGGGCCTCGATATAAGCGGGATCACTGCTGAACCGCTTGATAAAGCGCAGCTCGGGCTGGTTACGCAGTCGCGCCGCCACACGACACACCGCATCGACAGCCGTCGCAGTCGTGCTGGCCGCATACTGCGGATACATGGGCACCGTGAGGATGCGTTCACAGCCCTCGCTGCGCAAGGCCGCCAGCCCATCCGCAATCGAAGGCGCCCCATAGCGCATTGCCAAGCGCACGCGAACCGCCTTACCCGATGCGGTGAACTCACGCGCCACGGCATCCGCCTGGGCTTGACTCCAGACTAGAAGCGGCGAGCCCTGTGGCAGCCAGATATCGCGATACTTAGGCGCGATTGCGCTAGGACGGCGCGTCAGGATCACGCCTCGCAAGATGATCTGCCACAGCCAAGAAGGCAGCTCTACGACCCGGGTATCGGATAAAAACTCTGCCAGATAACGTCGTACGGCGCGCGGCGTGGGTGCCTCGGGCGTCCCCAAATTAACCATCAGCACGCCGATCGGCCCGGGCTCGGGCGCAATAGCTTGTGGATCAAGCGCCTGGGGATCAGGCTGCTCGGGAAGATATCGATTCGATTGCAGTATTGTCATCAGGAGATCTGGTGGCCCAGGGCGTTAGAGAGCAGGCGCGCCGTAATATCCACGATCGGGATCACGCGCTCGTAAGCCATGCGTGTCGGCCCGATCACGCCAAGGGTGCCGATCACCGTACCGTCCACGCTATAAGGCGCCGTAATCACAGTCACGTCCTCGAGCGGCACCAGCTTGGAGTCGCCCCCGATATAAATCTGTACGCCTTGAGCACGGCTCGATACGTCCAGCAAATGCAAGAGATCGGTCTTCTGTTCGAACAAAGCAAAAAGCCGACGCAAGCGGTCCATATCCGCTGTCATCTCTGAGATCTCCAGCAACTTGTTCTCGCCGGAAATAACCATCGCGTCATCCTCGGCATTATCCGCATTGGTCCCCGCCTCGACGGCGGCCTGCATCAGTCTCGAGATATCCGACTGCAGCGAGGACAGCTCGTCAGCAATTGCCAGACGCACAGCCTGAAAGGATTTACCTGCAAAATGCTGATTGAAAAAATTGCTGGCCTCGAGTAGCTCTACCTCAGTGAATTCGCGCGACACGAACAAAATACGGTTTTGCACATCGCCATCGGGCGTGACAATGATCAGCAGAACACGCTTATCAGAGAGGCGGATAAATTCAATATGACGAAATACCTGGGCACGCTTTGGTGTCAGAACAACACCAGCGAACTGCGACAAATTGGAGAGCAGCGTCGCAGCCGCTGTCACCGCACGCCCCGGCTCGGCGGCCGGAAGCATCTCTTGGATACGCGTTGCCGGGCTGATTTCGTAAGGTTGCACCGTCAACAAGGTATCGACAAACAGACGATAGCCACGCGGCGTAGGGACTCGACCTGCAGAGGTGTGCGGGCTGTGGATCAGCCCCAGATCCTCTAGATCAGACATGACATTGCGTATCGTGGCGGCAGATAGATCGAACAGTTTGGAGAGCGTGCGCGAGCCCACCGGCTGGCCATCAGCGATGTAGCGTTCTATCAATGCCTTAAGTAGTATTTTGGCTCGTTCATCCATGTGGGGTCCCATACCGGCTATTGCGCATAGCGTTTTATACCTACAGCGATCAGGCAGCCATCACCCTATAATTACTTCCTATTATTCCATTAAACGACAAGGTATTCCGCGCAATGCACTTCAAGACCGTGGCGATCGTTGGCCGATACCAGGATAGTGGCCTGGATGCCCCTCTGCGCAGGCTGGCCAACACCTTGCAAAATGCAGGCTGTGATGTCCTCGTTGAGGCTGAAACTGGCCATAACATGAACATCCAGGAGCACACCCTGGCCAGTTACGAGGACATCGGCGCCCGCGCAGATCTGGCCATCATACTAGGAGGAGACGGCACCATGCTGGGGGCAGCGCGTCGGCTAGCCACTTCAAACGTGCCTCTGATCGGCATCAATCACGGACGCTTGGGCTTTATTACCGACATTCCGCTAGACGGTACCGACGATGCCATCGCCAGCCTGCTCAGCGGACAATACGAACAGGATGAACGCAATCTCCTCGAAGGGCGCGTCATGCGCGGCGATGAGCAGATGTATTCGGGCTTGGCCGTCAACGATGTGATTATCAACCGCGCCGGGCGCGGCAGCATGATCGAACTACGGGTTGAATTCAACGGCATTTTTATGCATAGCCAACGGGCCGACGGACTGATCATTGCGACACCCACTGGTTCCACCGCCTATGCCCTATCGGCCAATGGGCCAATCCTACACCCCCAGGCACGAGCTTTAGTGCTCGTCCCCGTGGCACCGCAGACCCTCTCGAATCGCCCGATCGTTCTACCCGACGACGGTGTACTCAACATCACGATCAGTGCCCTGGGTCGGGTCGAATCAGGCGCCAGCGTGCACTTTGACATGCAGACTTGGTCGGATTGCCAGGCAGGGGACCGCGTCGATGTACGACGCAGCCCCTATCAGGTGCGGTTTTTGCATCCGACGGGCTATAGTTACTTTTCGACCTTGCGCAGCAAGCTCAACTGGAACCGCATGCCCCAACCTTCGGATGGCACCGAGTAAGTCATGTTACGCGCCCTGCACATCAATGATTTCGTCATCGTCGAGCACGCCGAGATTCATTTCGAGGCGGGATTCACTGTTTTTTCAGGTGAGACCGGCGCGGGTAAATCCATACTGATCGACGCCCTATCGCTTACGCTAGGCGAGCGTGCCGACGCAGCCTTGCTACGCGAAGGCGCCGCCCGAGTAGATATCAGTGCCGTTTTTGATACCCCCGAATCCGCCGGCCCCTGGCTCGCCGAACAGGCACTAGAGGGATCCGAAATCATCCTGCGACGGATTATCGACCGCCAAGGGCGCAGCAAGGCCTTCATTAACGGGACGCCCGTCACCCTCACGCAACTGCGCGAACTCAGTCAGCACCTGGTGGACATCCACGGTCAACATGCTCATCAAAGTCTGCTGCACACCGCCAAGCAACGCGACCTTCTCGATACACATGGCGGTCATCGCGCACTGGCACAATCGGTGACTGAGGCCTGGCAGGTTTGGCAGCGGGCAGAGGCAGCACTGGCCGATGCCCAACGCAATGCGGCGCAACACGCTCAGGCACAAGCCATACTCGACGAACAATTAGCGGCTCTGGATAGCCTGGGCCTGCGGGCTGGGGAATGGGAGCAGCTATGCGCACACCAGACGCGACTGGCGCATGCCCAATCCCTGCTTGAAGGCGCCGCGCTGGCACTCGAGGCGCTGGCGGGCGACCAGGGATCGGCCAGCTCGGCCTTGGGCGTCGCCCTCCATGCCCTGCACCCCCTGATTCGGCATGACCCTAGTTTAGAGGCCTTACATCAGACGCTCGAATCAGCACAGATCTCCTGCACAGAGACAATCTCCGGGCTCAACGCCTACCTGGACCGCCTAGAGCCCGATCCGGCAGCGCTCGCCCAGGCCGAGCAACGCATGACGGCGATATTCGAGACAGCGCGCCGCTTCAAGGTAGAGCCTGCAGCACTGCCCGACTGGCACGACGAGCTACGCGCGCGCCTTGCGGCCAGCGACAACGAGCATACGTTACAGAACCTTAGCCACGCACGTGACCAGGCCCAACACGCCTATACGAAATGCGCCCAGGCGCTGACCCAAGCGCGCCGCACAACCGCCAACCATCTGGGCCAAGAGGTCACAAAGGCGATGCAAACCTTGTCCATGGCAGGCGGCGTCTTCGAGGTCAAACTGCATACAGCCAAGCCCTCGGCGCATGGCTTAGAGAGCATCGAATTTTTAGTCGCCGGCCACGCAGGGGTCGCACCCCGGCCCTTGACGCGCGTCGCATCCGGGGGCGAGCTGGCGCGCATCTCGCTTGCGCTGTCTGTGATTGCCAGCCAGGCGACACGCGTACCGACGCTGATATTCGATGAAGTGGATACCGGCATAGGCGGCGGCGTCGCCGAGGTCGTTGGCCGATTATTGCGCCAGCTCGGCACGCGCCACCAGGTCCTGTGTGTTACGCACCTGCCACAGGTTGCCGCCTGTGCGGTGCATCACCTTCAGGTGAGTAAATCCACCGATGCCGACACGACGCTCTCGACCATCCAGGGGCTGGATGCGCCTGCTCGGGTCAATGAAATCGCACGCATGCTCGGTGGGCTGACAATTACCGAAACAACGCGCACCCATGCGCGCGAAATGCTGGAATTATTTGCCGCTTATTGACTTGGCCACTGCAGATTTACCGATCGCGGTGCATTTGGGACAAACGCCATACAGCATCACGGTATGGCTCTCTAGTACAAAGCCCTTGTCCTTGGCAATGCGATGCTGACGCTTTTCAATTTCAGGATCAAAGAACTCGACAACCTTGCCACAATTCGTACAGATCAGGTGATCGTGGTGATCCCCGTCATTCAATTCGAACACGGCCTTGCCGCCATCGAACTGGCTACGCAACAAGATTCCCGCCTGTTCGAACTGTGTCAGGACACGGTAGACGGTCGCCAGACCAATATCGACCTCTTCGGTAATCAAGGCGCGATAGACATCCTCGGCGCTATGGTGGCGCTGCTCGGCACGACGAAATACATCCAGGATTTTCAAGCGTGGAAAGGTCGCCTTCAAACCCATATTTTTCAATTCAATTTGATCATTCATGCTTGAAGTATCCTGGGTAATGAAGGTAAAGGCAAGCTTGGTCAGAACCAGCTACCACGAGTCGAATGACATTCGCGCTATGATGCGCGGATTCGAATACCTTTATGATAACGGTTTTAGGGGCTTGGATTCATGGGTCCCGCACTCGAACGAGGGGCGTTTTGTGCAAAATATAGCGAGTCGATATATTCATACAGCAAAGATAGCGTTGATGGCAGGTGTGCTTGCAATCGGCCTGTCTGCATGTGGTACGACGAACTGGGGCTTTCCGTATCGCGCAACCATCCAGCAAGGCAACTGGATCACCACCGAGGAGGTCGCCAAATTACAGGTCGGCATGACCCGCGATCAGGTGCGCTTTATCCTCGGCACCCCAGCCTTGCAGGACGCCTTCCATTCAAATCGCTGGGATTACCCATTTTACAACCAACCTGGCTACGGCGAGGACGAGTTACGTAAATTTACGGTGTGGTTTGATCATGACCAACTCGTCCGCTGGGAGGGCGACGAACAGCCTGACCGACAACCCTTCCAGAAGGCTGATAGTGGCAAGGAAGACATCCAGTCCAGTTCAAGCAACACCGGCGATGCCGCCCCCCCTGCTCCCACCGAGCAGGACACCACGTCCCCTGTCAAGGAGCAATAATGCGTGTTGCGATTGCGGGGGCGGATGGGCGGATGGGGCGCATGCTGATCGAGGCCGTACTGGATAGCCCCGATCTCGTGCTCACGGCCGCTCTGGGCCGCTCTGATAGCCCGGTGCTGGGCCAAGATGCCGGGACTTTTCTCGGACGGCGTACAGACATACTGATTACTGACGATCTCGATGTCCTCGCCCAAGCTGATTGCCTGATCGACTTTACCCGCCCTGAAGGCACGCTTGTGCATCTTGCCGCCTGCGTGCGTCACGGTATCAAATGCATCATTGGTACGACCGGATTCGATGAGGCGGGCAAACAAGCCATCCGCGCTGCCGGTCAGCAGATCGCCATCGTCTTTGCACCCAACATGAGCATCGGCGTGAACGCCACCCTCAAGCTCTTGGATATGGCGGCACGCTTGCTCAATAGCGGCTACGACGTTGAGGTTTTTGAGGCACATCATCGTCATAAGGTCGACGCCCCTTCGGGCACGGCGCTGGCCATGGGTCAGGCAGTGGCTCAAGCCTGGGGCGTCCCGCTCGACGAGGTCGCCGATTGGGCACGCCACGGCGAGACCGGGGCACGCAAAACCGGACATATCGGCTTTTCCGTCCTGCGCGGCGGCGATATTGTTGGTGACCATACCGTGTATTTTTGTGGCGAAGGAGAGCGCATCGAAATCACCCATCGCTCGACGAGCCGCGCCACCTATGCCCAAGGCAGCCTGCGCGCGGCACGCTACCTCGCCCGCAAGGAATTCGGCTTATTTGACATGCAGGATGTGCTCGCAGCCTCGTAGCGCGCCCTCAGGCACTTAATCGAGAATAACCGGTTCCTGCTCTAGAACAAGCCCAAAACGCGCCGATATGTCCTCACGCACGGCTCGGGCCAGATGCCCAACATCCTCGGCGCTCGCCCCACCATAATTGACCAACACCAAGGCCTGCTGCGCATGCATACCTACCGGACCGATGCGCCGCCCTCTCCAGCCCGCATGATCGATCAACCAGCCTGCGGCAAGCTTGACTTGCCCCTCAGCCTGGGCATAGCCGACCAAGCCCGGATAACGAGCCTGTAAGGCCTGAGCCACCAATACAGGAACCAAAGGGTTTTTAAAAAAACTCCCCGCATTGCCCAGTACAGCCGGGTCGGGAAGCTTACGTCGTCGGATATCGCATACCGCATCAAATACTTGGCGCGCCGATACCTCTGAACCTTGTAATAGCGGATGGCGCTGCAAATCCGGATACGCCAATTGTGCTCGCCACACACGAGGCAGCCGGAAACGCACGGCGAGAATCAGCCACCGACCCGCGGCGCTGCGTTTAAACAGACTGTCACGATAGGCAAAGCTGCATTCCGCCGGGCTCAGCGCTACCTGCCGCGCCGCATGCAGATCCCAAGCAAGCACACTGTGTACACATTGTGCGAGCTCCAGACCATAGGCCCCAATATTCTGTACGGGTGCAGCACCCACTGTTCCTGGAATGAGCGCCAGGTTCTCTAGGCCGGGCCAGCCCTGCGCCAAACAATAGGCAACAAACGCATGCCAGGGCTCGCCCGCTTGCGCTTCGACGATCCAGGCATCGGGCTCCTGTGCGAACAGGCGCACCCCGCGCAATTCAACTTTGGCAACCACGCACTGAGGTCTGGCCGCCATGACGACATTACTACCCCCACCCAACACAAACACGCGCTCACCCGTATGCACCAAGGCTGACAGCTCGGCTAACGCACTGCGCTCGCGTATATGCAGCACACGCGCACGCGCAGGCAGACCCAGGGTATTACTGGTCTGCAGGTCCTGTTCGCTAATCTCCAGCACGCTTAGGCCTCGGGGCAAGAAAACCGTAAGCATACCGCGCAGGCCCAGTGTTCCGACATAGAAAAATAATGTGCTAGAATCTGCACCCTTGCACGGTATCGTTGCGATTGCAGTTCAGGATCGCGGATATGTTGATCGAATTCAAGCTACGTCGCGGATCTCGGTTGACAAGAAAAAACAACGATATTAGAATGCATGGCTTACTTCACTAGCGATTCTTTTTAAGGCTCACCAGTGTTGTAACACCAAGCGGGAATAGCTCAGTTGGTAGAGCGCAACCTTGCCAAGGTTGAGGTCGCGAGTTCGAGCCTCGTTTCCCGCTCCAGATTCAGGGTTCAGAAACCCACATCGCCCAAGGCGTTGTGGGTTTTTTGTTGTGCCCCACCCTACGACAGCCTGATCGCTTTAGGCCGATAGCGGAAGCTGCGTCGCGTCAACTAGAGGACATTTGAGGGTCGTGTTTAGTGGTATTCTGCGAACGCGAGCAACCGATCGGATTGCTGCTGGCTTTTGACGTGTGTGACCATGCAAAAAGACCTGAACGAACCAGATCCCACTATTCACACCTCTGCCACCGATGCCCTGACAAGCAGCAGCCGATTTGAACTATTGGTTCACGCGATCAAAGACTACGCCATATATCTCCTGGATGTAGAGGGTCATATTATTAGCTGGAATACCGGCGCCGAGCACTTCAAGGGCTATACGGCCGAGGAAATCATCGGACAGCACTTTTCGCGCTTCTATACCGAGGAGGATTGTCGGATTGGCATACCAGAGCGCGCACTCGCCACAGCAACTGAACAGGGTGTGTACGAGTCCGAAGGCTGGCGTGTGCGCAAGGACGGTTCGCGCTTCTGGGCGAGTATTGTTATTGACCCGATTTTCAGCGAAACCGAAGAACTGATAGGTTTCGCCAAAATCACTCGGGACATTACTGAACGCAAACGGGCCCAAGAAGAGATTGACAAGCAACGAGCAAGGCTTAGCCACGCCAAGAAGCTCGAAGCCATCGGTCGGATCACGGGCGGCGTGGCGCATGATTTTAATAATTTACTCTCCGTCATTCGCTCTGCTGCGGAGTTACTCGGCATGGCGAACCTATCGGCAGATAAGCGAACACAGTATATAGAAATCATCGGCAATACGGCCGAGCGCGCAGCGCTGCTGACACGGCAATTGCTTGCGTTCGCACGAGAGCAGCCGCTTAGCCCGGAGGCCTTCGACATCGCGTCGCGTATCCACGGACTTAGACACGTCATCGAGATGACCGTCGGTGTCGGCATCCAGGTCAACATCCAATTGCCCACGGACCTACCCGCTGTACACGCCGACGCAGCCCAATTTGACACCGCCGTCCTCAATCTCGTGATCAACGCGCGCGATGCAATGCCTGAGGGCGGCACAATTAGAATTGGCGTGAGCGATGCAACGTGTAGCCCGCTTCCGCGCGAGGATGACGAACCCGCCGCCCCCCCGGGTGAATTTATCGGCATCACAATCAGCGACACTGGCTGTGGTATTGAGCCTTCGCTAATCGAAAAAATATTCGAACCGTTCTTTACAACCAAGGCACTCAACGAGGGGACAGGCCTGGGACTGAGCCAGGTTTATGGTTTCGCAAAACAGTCTGGCGGCGACGTCACGGTAGAGAGCCAGATCGCAGCGGGCACGACCTTTAGCTTATACCTGCCATGCGCCACGGAACATTCCCCGAACCCTTCCCTACCGGCCACCATATCCGCTAGGCGATCAAGCTAGCCATTATTCAATGAAATCGAATATTGACGAATACCCCCGTACAATATAAAGCGTTTTGCTCACCCACTCATCCACCACACCGACCGCACGCCATGACATCCTTCGCTCAGCCTCAGTTCAAAATCATATCTTCTACCCATCCCGTATCTGCCGAGAAACGCACCGAGATCCTGAACAACCCGGGTTTCGGCAAGTACTTCAGCGACCACATGGCGGCGATTGACTGGACCCGGGATGAGGGCTGGCATGATGCCCGCATCGTGCCCTACGGCCCCCTGCAACTCGACCCGGCAGCCTCGGTGCTGCACTATGCCCAGGAAATCTTCGAAGGCCTCAAGGCGTACCGACATCAGGATGGATCCATCTGGACCTTTCGTCCCGAGATGAATGCGGCGCGTTTTCAACACTCTGCCGACCGGCTCGCCCTGCCGCAGCTACCCACGCAGTTGTTTATCGAATCGATCCGCGCACTGATAGGGGTCGATGCCGCCTGGATTCCAAGTCAGCCCGATACCTGCGGCTATATCCGCCCTTTTATGATTGCCAACGAGAGCTTCCTTGGCGTGCGACCGGCACAGCGTGCCGCCTATTACGTCATTCTCAGCCCCGCAGGCTCGTACTTTGGCAAGGGCATGGCCCCCGTATCCATTTGGCTATCCACCGACTACTCCCGTGCAGGCCGAGGGGGTACAGGCGAGGCCAAATGCGGGGGCAACTATGCCTCCTCGCTCGTCCCCCAACAAGAGGCGACTGCAAACGGCTGCTCTCAGGTCCTGTTTCTGGACGCTGAAGAGCACAAATACCTCGAAGAACTCGGCGGTATGAATATCTTTTTGGTCCGTAAGGACGGCACCCTGCTGACGCCTCAGCTCTCAGGCAGTATTTTGCGGGGCGTCACGCGCGACAGCATCATCCAATTGGCTCATGGCTTGGGAATGAAGGTCGAAGAGCGGCGCATCACCATCGATGAATGGCGCGATGGTGTCAACAGCGGCGACATCAGCGAGGTGTTTGCCTGCGGCACAGCAGCGGTCGTCGCACCCGTCAACATGCTCAAGGGCAAGGGCTTTACCTGTGGCGACGAGCAAGCACCTGCGGGCAAGATCACCCTCGCCTTGCACAAAATGCTCACTGACATCCAATACGGTCGCGCCCAGGACAAGCACGGCTGGATGCAGCGCCTGGCATGAACGATCAGGCCTGGCCGCGGCGCCCCATCAGCACCGGGGTGCGCCGCGTCGCTAAAGCCCCGCCCACCCTTCCTCGCCTGCTCATCCTAAACAAGCCCTTTGGTGTGCTGACTCAATTTAGCGATGAGCAGGGGCGCGCCACGCTCAAGGACTTCATTGACGTGCCCGATGTCTATCCAGCAGGACGCCTGGATCGCGATAGCGAAGGCCTGCTCCTGCTGACCAATGACGGCCGATTGCAGGCACGCATCGCAGACCCGCGTTATAAAATGGCGAAAACCTATTGGGTGCAGGTGGAAGGCGAGCCGACCGCAACGCAACTCCAGCGCCTACGCGCCTCGATCGTACTCAAGGACGGTCCCACCCAGCCTGCCCTCGCCCAGGTGCTGCGCGAACCTCAGCTATGGGAGCGCAATCCCCCTGTGCGTTTTCGCCAGAGCATCCCCACCACCTGGCTAGAGGTCACCATCCACGAAGGACGCAACCGCCAAGTGCGTCGCATGACCGCCGCGGTGGGACTGCCGACCCTGCGTCTGGTGCGAATGAGCATCGGGCCCTGGAGCCTGGAGGCACTGCAACCCGGGCAGTGGCGCGAGGCCAAAATCGACAGCTTGGCGTAGCAAGACCGGTCCGGGCTATTGAAGCGGCTGGAATTTTTGCCGGGCGTTCTCGATACAGCGCTCGGTCATGCGACGCCTGAACAAGGGGCCACCCGCCTGTGCAAATTCCGGATCAAAATAAATCATATTGACCGCGCCTTTCAGGAATGCTTCGTTTATGCCCTCGTAGCCGGATCTCAAATACCCAGAGACGTTCTTGTAGGCTGCATCAGGCGCCATGCCACGGTCACGAGCCCGCGCAATGTTTTCGAATATCTCGCCTTCCATCCGGCAGGTAACCGTGTCAATCGGTGCTGCCGACACGGAAAACGTCACAAACATCATCAATGCCAAAAAAAATCGGTTCATAGCCACCTTTTGTTATGTAGGCTAATCATAAGCCACCACACGCAATCATAAAGTCAGTGAGCACCGAAAGCGCTTAGCCCCCAACTAAAACGGATTTAGTGTAGAATAATGGGCTTAGCTTTGGCGAGGCGATTAGATCGCCCAAGACTAGGTCTATCTAGGGAGGGGTTTCATACTTCCCTTTTTCATACGCACACCGGCGCAATGGCAGAGTGGTGATGCAGCGGACTGCAAATCCGTATACGTCGGTTCGATTCCGGCTTGCGCCTCCAGGATTTAAATGGAAAACCCATTCGGCGACGAGATCATTCCAAGTGGCGAGACTAGGAAGTATCTGATGCTCGTCTCGGCATCCAGCGATAATGCCAAAGCAATCCAAAAAGTACTGGCAAACCTAAAGTCGACGGTTGACAAGAACGCCGCACCGCTGTGGATCGACTCGAAAGGCATTGGCATCTTTATCTCTACCGATCTGGTGGCCCAGGAAATTCGGTCGGCGGCCTTCGAAGGCGTCCCCGGTGACTTCAATGACATCAAGGATGCCGTGGTGCTGGAAATAGGCGCCGACTGGTATGCCCGGGATAATACCGCCACCAAAAACTGGTTAACGCCTCACGTCGGGGCGCCCCTGCCCCCTCCCGCCGACTCTCGCCTACGGCGGCGCAAACCCACGCGCAAATAAGCGGCAGCCATGGATCCACAGGTCATTGCTGCCATGAAGCGCTGGCCAAATGTCCCTGAGGTTTATGGCTGGCTCTCGCTCTCCGCAACCGGGCACTGGCGCCTCCATCCCCGGGGCACCGCGTGGCGCTGTCAGGCTGATCCAATGGCCGATCTGACCGCCGACGACATTCTGGGCGAGGCTATTACCAGCCCCCAGATCACAAACTTTATCAAACGCAACTACACGTGCGACACGGCGGGACGATGGTTCTTTCAGAACGGTCCGCAGCGCGTGTTTATACGCCTGGATGCTGCGCCTTATTTGCTGCAGACCGATCTCGATGAGCACGGGCGGCTGCACCTACGCACGCATACAGGTGAGCCCGCCGGGCAGGTCAGTGAATGGTGGCTGGATGATCAGGGCCGCGTATTTGCGCGGACGGCCATCGGCCCAGGCATGATCGCAGGGCGCGACTTAAGCGCCGTGATCGACGTCCTGCACACGCCACAGGGCCCGCTCGCAGAGGCGCTGGCCAATCTGCCTGACACAGATTTGCCACGACACATTCTGCCCTGGCCAGCACCCGATAAGGGCTCGCCGGTGGCGCTACACCATGTCACAAGCCCACAACTTCCTGCGGCGCTGGGCTTTGTTACCTGCCCACAACCCTAAGCGAAATGCGTGCCGTTTCCACCGGCTCGAATTCAACGCTAAAATCGACGCATGAGCCCGCACGAACCCTCCTTTTATTTCCCTGCACCACGCACCCAGAATTTCTGCTCGCAGTGCGCTCATCCCCTCAGCCATCAGATTCCACCCGACGATAACCGCATACGTGACCTGTGCGAGCATTGTGGCGCCGTGCATTATCAGAATCCACGCAATGTCGTGGGCATCGTGCCAATCTGGGGGGATCAGGTTCTATTGTGCCGGCGCGCAATCGAACCCCGCCTAGGCAAATGGACGCTTCCAGCAGGATTCATGGAATTGGGCGAAACCACCGAGCAAGGCGCTGCACGTGAAAATCAGGAGGAATCAGGCGCGCAAATTAAAATCCAGTCGCTATTCACCATCATCGACGTGCCTTCAGTCAACCAGGTTCATTTTTATTACTTGGCTGAGGTTCAGAACGATCTGCTCGCACCCGGCCCCGAGACCATCGAGGCTGCGTTCTTTGACCTGGACGCGATCCCCTGGGACGAATTGTCCTTCCGCACGGTCGCAACCACCCTAGAGCACTATATCCAGGATCGCCAGCGCGGCGGCATCTACCCCACCCATCATTACGCCATCGACTTCGGTCTGCGCGATTAAGCGCGCCCGATTACCTGTATGAGCCTGTCCTGGATCGATGCAGATACCCCCTTACCGGATGCCAGCCAGGCCCTGCCCGGTGGCTTGGTTGCAGTCGGCGCGGACCTCTCGACCACGCGTCTGGCCGAGGCGTATGCCAAAGGCCTGTTCCCCTGGTATAACCCTGGCGATCCGGTGCTCTGGTGGAGCCCTGATCCGCGCATGGTCTTGCCGTGTGCGGCGCTGCGGCTCTCCCACTCTCTTGCCAAGCGTCTGCGTCAGATCGCACGCAACGAGCGCCTGCCTGACCCGGCAATCCGCGTTACGTTGAATACGGCATTTGGGGCGGTCATCCGTGCTTGTGCGCACCGTACCCAGACCTGGATTACGCCGGACATCATGGCAGTCTACGAGGATTGGCATCGCCAAGGCCATGTTCATAGCATCGAGACGTGGGTGGACGATAAGCTGGCCGGTGGCTTGTACGGCGTTGGGCTGCAGCGCTTTTTCTTTGGTGAGTCCATGTTTAGTCACGTTGCGAACACCAGCAAAATCGCACTGGTTTACCTCGTGCGCTATCTGCAAGCCTGGCATGTCCCCTATATCGATTGCCAACAAGACACTGCCCACATGGCGAGCATGGGTGCCGCCCCCATACCACGAACTCAATTCCTATCGCTTCTGAGCACACTCCAGGCGCAGCCTGGCCCTGCCTGGGGAAGGGGTCAGTTGCTCAGCAATGGCCAGCTCATCGCGCACTGAAGCCCCTTGTACGAGGGCAATGCTATGCTGGCTGCTCTCATAACCATCCCCCTCATGGAACCCCTTATGTCTCCTTCCTGCGCGCCGACAGGTCCTTTGCACGGCATTCGTGTTCTCGAACTCGGGCAGCTTATCGCCGGGCCATTTTGTGGCCAATTGCTCGGGGATTTCGGCGCTGAAATCATCAAGATCGAAGCACCAGGCGTCGGCGACCCGATGCGCACCTGGGGGCACGAAAAGGTCAATGGCAAAACATTGTGGTGGTCGGTGATCGCCCGCAACAAGAAATCCGTCACCTGTGACCTGCGCACACCACAAGGTCAAGCCATCCTCAAAGAACTGGTCGCCCATGCCGATGTACTGATCGAGAATTTTCGGCCAGGCACCATGGAAAAATGGAATCTGGGCTGGGACACACTGCGCGCCATCAAGCCAGAGCTGGTCTTTGTGCGTGTCTCGGGCTATGGCCAAAGCGGCCCCTACGCAGCACGCGCGGGATTCGGCTCGATTGGCGAAGCCATGGGTGGCCTGCGCTATGTATGCGGCGACCCTTCGACGCCGCCGGCTCGCATGGGCATATCCATCGGCGACACATTAGCGGCCATGCATGCTGCGCTGGGCGCCGTCATGGCGCTATTCGCACGCGCACGCATCGGGCAGGGGCAAGTCGTCGACAGTGCAATCTATGAGTCGGTATTGAACATCATGGAGAGCACTATCATCGAATACGATCAGACCGGATATATTCGCGAGCGCAGCGGCTCGATTCTGCCCAATATCGCCCCGAGCAACGTTTATCCCACCGCCGATGGCTTGAACATTGTCATCGGGGCGAACCAGGACTCGGTCTTTGCCAGGCTCTGCCAGGCGATGGGGCATCCAGAGCTCGCCCAGGACCCGCGCTATGCCAGCCATGAGGCGCGCGGCGCACACCAGACTGAACTTGACATACTGATTGCCGACTGGACACGTACCATCCAATCAGAGGCACTGCTCCAGAGCATGGCGCAACACGGCGTACCGGCAGGCGGTATCTATCGGGCACCCGAGATGCTGGCTGACCCGCACTTTCAGGCCCGCGAGGCCATCGTGCGCATCCCACATCCCGAGCTGGGCGAGGTCGCCATGCAAAATGTCGCGCCGCGCCTCTCCGAGACCCCCGGTGCTATTCACCATTGTGGTCCAGCCCTGGGTGAGCATACGCATGTCGTACTGGGCGAATTGCTGGGCTACACCCCAAAGCGGATTGCCGAACTCCAGGCCAGCGGTATCCTATAGTTGCCTGGGCTTTCCCTCATGCGGGCACAGTGTCACAATAGGTGATATAGCATTCAGGTGCCACCATGAGCAATCCCAGCGAATCGATCTTTCGAAAACTTCAGTTTTACACGACTGCCAGCTACCCTTGCAGTTACCTGCCTGATCAGATGGCGCGCTCGCAGGTGGCTGCACCCGCCCATCTGATCGATGACGCAAGCTATTCGCGTTTGATCGAGCAGGGATTTCGACGCAGCGGCTTGTTCACCTACCGCCCCGACTGCGAGCAATGCCAGGCTTGTATCCCAATACGTATTGATGCACGCCGCTTTGTGCGACACCGCACCCATAGAAAAATATGGAATCGTCTGCAAACCCTGCAGGTGCGCGTCACCGCCTTGCATTGGGATCCGGATCATTTCGAGCTCTACCAGCGCTACCAGCAGGCGCGCCATCCCGGTGCAGGAATGGATCAGGATGACCAGGCGCAGTACACCCAGTTTTTGCTGACCAGCCGCGTCCAATCAAGCATGGCCGAGTTCCGCGATGCCGAAGGTACGCTACGAATGGTCGCCATCATGGACCAGATCGATACTGGTATCTCGGCGGTCTATACCTTTTATGATCCGGATTGGCATGGCAGCCTGGGGACTTATGGTGTTCTCTGGCAGATCCAGCACTGCTTGAGCCTTGGTTTACCCTGGCTGTATCTGGGCTACTGGATTCAAGAGAGCCGTAAAATGACCTATAAGTCCCAATTTAGGCCACACCAGATCCTGCGCGGCGGGGTCTGGATTGAACCCGCTCCGGGCTGACCCTCTCACTATTCATTGCGTATACATGTCCCCTTTTTTCCATGCCTACCCCCTGGCACGCGCCGCCCTATTCTCTATGGATGCGGAACGTGCCCACGAGCTGACCCTGGATCTGCTGCAAAAATCCTATGACTGCAGGCTCTCGCGCCGTCTGCTCACGCAGCGTCCAGCCTTGCCCCGTACTCTGATGGGATTAGCGCTGCGCAACCCCGTAGGCCTGGCGGCGGGGCTGGACAAGAACGGTGCCCATATTGACGCACTGGGCCAACTTGGATTCGGCTTTATTGAGGTCGGTACGGTCACCCCGCGCGCCCAAGCAGGCAACCCCAAACCGCGTATGTTCCGCCTGCCTCGCGCCCAGGCGCTGATCAACCGAATGGGCTTTAACAACCTCGGCCTGGAGGCATTTATTGCCAACGTCCAGCGCAGCGAATGGCGCCGTCAGGGGGGCATTCTGGGGCTGAATATCGGTAAAAATGCAGATACACCGATCGAACGCGCAATTGACGACTATCTCGCTGGTCTGACAGCCGTCGCACCGCACGCAGACTATGTGACCGTGAATATTTCCTCACCCAACACGCAGGGACTACGCAGCCTCCAAAGCCATGATGCCCTGGCGCGCTTGCTCAGTGCCTTGCAGGCGTGCCGCGACGCCATCGCCGATCAAAGCGGGCGCCGGGTCCCGCTGGCCGTCAAGATCGCGCCCGACCTGGGCGTCGACGAGATCGATGCGATTGCTCAGGCCCTGCCCCGATACGGCATTGATGGCGTGATCGCAACCAACACCACGGTCTCTCGCGATGCGGTGCGCGGCCTGCCCTACGAGGATGAGACGGGCGGCTTGTCCGGGCCACCAGTCCACGCTTTATCGCTCGCGGTAATCGAGCGTTTGCGCCACCATCTGGGTCAGGACCTTGCCATCATCGGTGTAGGGGGCATCAGCTCGGGCCAACAGGCCATCGAAAAAATCCAGGCCGGCGCCGATGCAGTACAACTCTACACAGGCCTGATCTACCAGGGGCCCAAGCTCGTTACAGAGTGTGTACAGACACTCGCCCGAACACCCTAATGCGCGCCCAGCACCTTGTGCAGGCCCCCCTGCACAGAAGCGGATGGCCAGATTTCCTGCAAAAATCGACACTTACGCTGGGTTTCCTATTACTGGCAAGTGCGCTTATCTGCTGGATCGCTGCCAACTGGGTTCATGCCACCGTCTTTCAAAAACTGTTTGGCACCCAAGCTGTGCTGATTACACTTGTTTTATTGGTGTGGCGAATCACTGCCGTATCTGGCGCACAGGGCGGGCGGCAATTTTCGATTGCTGCCAGCATGATGGGCGCCGCTGGCGTCGCGGTAGGCGCCTTATTCGCACTCATTGGCCAGATATATCAGACCCGTGCGGATCCCTGGGAGCTGTTTTTCTTGTGGGCCGTGCTGCTGATTCCATGGCTGCTTGCTGTGCGCACCGTGGTCTTGGCCCTCTTGTGCGCCACATTGCTCAATGTGGCCGCTGTGCTATATCTTGTTGATATGCCTGCACAACGATGGTGGACGGGGGGTCTGTCAGGATGGGCAGAGTCAGGGCTGCTATTGACCCTATTGAACCTCGCACTATTAATCCTTTGGGAACATGCCATCGTCAGGCTAAATGATCGCTGGCGCATCGGACCACGCACACTGAGTACAGCAGGCCTGACCTGGCTGCTGATTGCAAACATCGCTCTCCCCGAAACGGACGTCTGGATGCTCACTATTCCAAGCGTGCTCGCCATGAGCCTGATGGCTTGGTTCTATACCCGCAGACTGCGCGACCTCGCCTTGGTGTGCTTTGCAGCACTGACTGCCTTCAGCTTGATCGCGATCCTTTTCGTCGATTGGCTAGGCGAGGACGGCCTACTGCTGACCATCGCATTGCTGATTGGCTTAGCTGGCTGGGGATTACGACGACTCGGCACATTGATCCAGACCCGACAACCCACGATGCTGCAAGAGCCTTGGTTCCTTAGCCTGCTCAGACTCGCCATCGTGATGATCACCGCCAGCCTGACCGTGTTCTTTATTTTTCCCATGCTGGACCCCCACACGGGTACGCTCTGGACCGTGGGTGCGCTATTCGGTGCCGCGGGCCTAGGGCTATCTCGCTTATGTCGCAGCGGCATACGGCATGAGCTAGGGTTGACGTTAATCGTCGCAGGACTGCTGCTGATTGGCATTGAAGTCCTCTTTTCGGATGGCTCCGACGCAACGGTTCGGGTGGCCGCAATACTCTTGGTTGGTACGCTGCTGTACCTGTGGGTGCGCAGTGCCGCACTGCGTTTTCTGTGTGTGACGTTTGTTCTGGGGATCGTATTAGTGCTCACGTGGCCCACGCAAAATGGCTCTGGACTGCTGGACACGTTTGACCCCAATCATCTCGCGATGAGTATTCCTCTGACCCTGCGCCTGTGGTGGCTTGCGGTTGCGGCTGTCTTGGCCCTAGCGCTGGGCATTCGATCCAAAAGCACGATGTTCTGGACGCCCCTAGCGTGGGGCTTGGTGTGCCTGACGCAACTGATTGCAGCGTTAGCGCCCGCACCGAGCTGGTTCGAACTGACCGTTACGCCAGCGCCGGCACTGATTGTGCTCTGGCTCGCCTGCGCAATGCTGCCGGTCGTGCTGTTGGCTGTGTTGCTCGCGCAACAGCAGGATCGCTCGCATGTCCTGCGTTTGGGCGCACCCGTCGTTCTGGCGGTAGCTAGCCTGGCTTGGATGGGGGCACCAGGTATTGCTATGGCGCTGCTGTGGATCATCCTGGGTTACGGACTGGCACGACGCGGTCTGCTGGTGTTCGGTGTGCTGGCTTTACTCGCCTATCTCGCACGTTTCTACTACCTTCTGGATTCCAGCCTATTACAAAAGTCCTGGATATTGGGTCTAACGGGCGCCTGGTTATTATCCGCATGGTTTGGTTTGCGATACCTTATTCGACGCTCGGCTCGCCACCGGCCCGCCACAGGTGTCGCGCAGGTCCGGCCAGTGCGACACCTGTGGCGCGAGGCAGGCCTAATCGCGGGTCTGCTGCTGACTTTGATCGTTGCAAACACAGGGATTTACCAGCGCGAGCAGATTCTGGCTACGGGGCAACGGGTCGTGCTCGCCTTGGCGCCCGTTGATCCACGGTCCTTAATTCAAGGCGATTACATGGCGCTCAATTTTGCAGTGACCGATCAGCTCTCCGTAGCACTGCAGTCCGTCCCGGCAGCCGTCGCAGAGAAAATCGAAGATCAGCATAGCGGTTATCTGGTCTTAGCACCTGACGATCACGGGATCCATCAACTGGCAGGCATCAAGGCCCGTATTGACGATAAAGCGGCCACAGAATCGTCCGACACGATCGCACTGGAATTCCAGCATCGGGGCGGGCAGGTAAGCATTGCAACGAATGCCTGGTTCTTCCCCGAGGGGCAGGCTGCGGACTTCGCACAAGCCCATTATGGGGCGTTCCGTGTCGATCAGACAGGACAAGCGATACTGACACACCTGCTCGATGAACAGCGCCAGATCTTACCCAATTGAGACCCGACGGGCCAGACGCAGGCGCCTGAGCTTTTTAGCGCGCCGGGCACGCTGCCCACGCAGATACCAGTAGTGCGCACGGTCCAGATAGAGGTAAATAACGGGGGTTGTGAATAGGGTCAATGCCTGCGAGACAATCAACCCCCCTACAATTGCAAAGCCCAATGGCCGGCGCAGCTCAGACCCTGCCCCAGACCCCAACATCAGGGGCAAACCACTCAGCAGTGCGCACATGGTGGTCATCATGATCGGACGAAAGCGTAATAAACAGGCCTGGTAGATCGCATCGCGAGGGCTCAGACCCAGTCGACGTTCGGCAGACAGCGCAAAGTCGACCATCATAATGCCGTTTTTCTTAACAATACCGATGAGCAGGATAATGCCAATCAGGGCAATGACACTGAAGTCATAACCATTGGCCATTAAGATCAGCAAAGCACCGACGCCCGCAGACGGTAAGGTCGATAGAATCGTCAAGGGATGAATATAGCTCTCGTATAACAAGCCCAGAACGATATATACGGCAACCAATGCGGCGGCAATCAGATAGGGCTGGGTCGCGAGCGACTCTCCGAATACCTTTGCCGTTCCCTGGAATGAACCCGATACCGACTGCGGGATATCCATGGCGGCCTCTGCCTTTTGAATCGCCAGCACCGCCTCACCTAACGATACGCCTGGCGCCAGATTGAAGGATAAGGTCACTGCGGGGAATTGGCCCTGGTGATTGATCGAAAGATAACCCGTACGGCTGGTATCAACTCGAACAAAGCTCGATAGCGGCACCTGGGCACCTGTCAACGGTGAGGTAATGTGCAGCTTTGAGAACAAACTGGGGTCCTGCTGCAGGCTCGGCGTGACCTCGAGCACCACCTGATAGCTATTGATCTGCGTGAAATACTGTGCCACCTGACGTTGTCCGATGGCGTTATAAATGGTGTTGTCGATCATCGCTGGCGTAATACCGAAGCTTGACGCCCGCGCCCGATCAATGGTCACCACCGCAGTCGCGGCCTGGTTCTGCTGATCAGTCGCCAGATCAGTGAGCTCAGGCAGCTGGCGGAAACGCTCGAGGAGCTTAGGCGCCCAGACATTGAGCTCATCCAGATCCGCGTCCATGACGGTGTACTGATACTGTGTGCGCGACAAACGCCCGCCGACATTAATATCCTGGCCTGCCTGCAGAAACAGTCGGATACCCTCGACGTTAGCCAGCTTGGGCCGCAACCGTCCAATCACCTCGTCCGCAGAGGCTTTGCGCCCTTGATCCTTGGGGCGCAGGCTAATGAAGAAACTCCCGGTATTGAAGGTCGGTCGATTGCTGCTCATCCCAAAGGTCATCACATCAGGATCCTCGCGCACAATGTCGGCCAGCTTCATCATGCGCTGATTCATGGCGTCAAAGGAGGTATCCTGCGACGACTCGGCAAAGCCAAACACAAAGCCTGTGTCCTGCTGAGGGAAAAACCCCTTGGGGATGACCAGGAACAACGCAGCCGTGATCGCGACCGTCAGAATAAAACTACACAGCGTCAAAAAGGAATGCCGCAAGACCAGATCCAGACCGCGCCGATACCAATCAAGCATCCAGTCGAATCCACGTTCAAACACGCGATAGAGCCAGCCATGAGACTCGCGGCGATGCCCTCTAAGATAGCGTGAGCACAGCATAGGCGTGAGCGTGAGCGAGACCACCACAGACACCAGAATCGTCATGGTGACCGTCAGGGCAAACTCGCGAAATAGACGCCCAACAATGCCCCCCATCAAAAGCAGGGGAATAAAAACGGCAATCAGTGATACAGAGATTGAAATGATCGTAAAGCCGATCTCGCCAGCGCCCTTATAGGCCGCCTCCATGGGCGACATACCTTCCTCGATATGCCGGTAGATATTCTCCAACATGACGATGGCGTCATCGACCACAAACCCCACCGAGATCGTCAAAGCCATCAGAGACAGATTATCCAAGCTAAAGCCTGCCAGATACATCATGGCAATCGTTCCCAGCAACGACAAGGGCACGGCGGTGCTGGCAATCAGGGTCCCCGCCACATTACGCAGGAACATGAAGATCACCATGATGACCAGGGCGATGGCGAGGACGAGCGTGAGCTCTACCTCATGGACCGAGGCACGTATATTCTGTGTGCGATCAATCAGCGTGCTCACCCGTACGGTCGGGGGTAACGCCGCCGTGAGCTGCGGCATCGCGGCATTGATGCGTGCGACCGTGGCGATGACATTGGCGCCTGGCTGCTTGGCCACCCCCACCACAAGCGAGCGCCCATCCCGAGCCATATCCTCGGGGGGCGCTGCCTTGCCAGCAAAGGTCCAGGCCGCTTGTTTCGTGTCCTCGGGGCCGCTTACTGCGACCCCCACATCCCGCACCCTGATTGGTGCGCCGTCTCGATACGCCAGCACCACATCATTCCAGGGCTCGGCACTCAATATCTGATCATTGGTATAGACCGTAAAGCTCTGCTTGGGCCCATCCAGAGTTCCTTTGGGCTGACTCACCGTCATATTGGCAATCACCCCGCGGATTTGTTCCAGATCCAGCCCCAGTGCAGCGAGCTTGACCGGATCGACCTGGATGCGAACAGCGGGTTTTTGCTGACCGAATACGCTGACCAGACCGACGCCTTCGATCTGTGAGATCTGCTGGGCAAGAATATTGTCAGCAAAATCGTTGACCTCGGTGATCGGCAACACATCCGATTGCACCGACAGCAGCAGGATGGAAAAGTCAGCCGGATTGACCTTGCGAAACGTCGGCGGGCTGGTCATATTTGGCGGTAACTGCCTGGCCGCCGCATTGATCGCGGACTGGACATCGAGCGAGGCCCCATCAATATTGCGATCCAGATCGAACTGCAAGGTAATCCGCGTCGAGCCCAACGCGCTCTCGGAGGACATCTGCGTCAAACCGGAAATCTGCGAGAACTGCCGCTCTAGGGGCTGGGCCACACTAGAGGCCATGGTCTCGGGATTTCCCCCCGCGAGCCTGGCCGTTACCTGAATCGTCGGGAAATCCACCTGAGGCAAGGGGGCGACCGGCAAGAGCGGGAAAACCGCCAAGCCCAACAAACACAGCGCAATGGCAAGCAGCGAGGTGCCAATCGGACGCCGAATAAAGATCGCCGAAATATTCAATTGGCGCGCCCTTTGGTTTCCTCATGAGGGGCTTCGGTTATCCGCAAGCCCGACCTGAGCTTATATTGTCCATCCACGACGATGCGCTGCCCCGCACTCAGGCCCTCATCCACGACGGCGATGCCGTCCTGGATGGTGAGCACACGAACAGCCTGCACCCGCACGGTGCCGTCCTCTGCCACAACATAGGTATATGTCCCATCGGCACCCCGCAGCACCGCTTGCGCGGGCACCGTCAGCGCCTGCGCACGCTCGCCGAGTACCAGGCGCGCATTGACGTACTGGCCAGGCCACAGCGTATGTGCCGCATTGGCAAACCGCGCCTTGAGGCGCACCGTCCCCGTGCGCGTATCCATCTGATTATCCAGCAACACCAGGCTCCCCTCACCCAGAACCTCGATACCATCACGCGCAAAGGCCGTCACGGAAAGTGGACGGATGCCCCCTTGCACGGCCTGATTGATTGCCTGAAACGCATCCTCGGGTAAGGTAAACACCACCGCGATCGGATCAATTTGATTGATCACCACCAAACCATTCAGATCACTCGTGCGCACGATATTGCCTGGATCGACCAAGCGCGCGCCCACTCGACCCCCAATGGGTGCCGTGATGCGGGTAAAGCTCAGTTGCGTGCGCGCATAGTTGATCTGCGCCTCGTCAACCTGCACGGCGGCCTCCAACTGATCCACCTGGGCGCGCTGGGCATCCAGCGTCTGCCTTGGAACAGCATTCCGACTAGCAAGATCGACATAACGGCGTAGATCACGTTGCGCATTTTTGAGTTCTGCCTGATCTTTGGCCTTTTGCGCCAAAGCTTGATCCAGCTGAGCCTGCTGCGAGCGCGCATCGAGCTGGGCAATCAATTGCCCAGCCTGCACATCCTGCCCTTCCTCAAAGCCGACGTGATCCAACTGGCCATCGATGCGGGCACGAACGGTGACGCTCGCCCAAGCCTGAACCGTGCCCACGCCATCCAGATAAATCGGCATATCGCGAAGTTCGGCGATTACAGTGCTTGCCAGTACAGGCGCACTGGCCAGAACCTGTGGCTGTGCCTGGCCACTGTGGCGGCTCAGGAACCACACCATCGCGCCCAAAATAATCAGGCCAGGCAAACCGACCAACAACATTCCTCGTCGCATAGGGGATACAGTAACCATGGGCTTTCAGTCAGTACGCATAGGGGCTCGGGTCACAGCATACACCAGACACAAAAAAAACCCCGAGGCAAACGCCTCGGGGGTTTTTTGTACTACTCCATCTACCGGACCTGGGCCCGGATACAAGATGGATTAGTTGGCCGCAGCGCGCTTGGCGCGAGGTGCCTTGGTCGCTTGGGCAGCATCTGCAGCAGCCTTCAGCGTTGCGTTGGTCGCAGCGTTGATGTTTGACTCGGCAGCATCTGTCGCCTGACGCGCAGCCTTGGCAACGGACTCATAAGCACTGGTTGCAGTGGCTAATGAGGACTTCATCAGGGCAACAGCGCTCTCGGAACCCGTGGGGGCGTTACGCGAGATTTGCTCGATGACTTCAGCGGCTTGTTGGTGGCTGTTATTCAACTGGGATTCAGCTAGCTTGCTCAGGTCGCCTTGCACACCAGACAGAATGTCGAATACATCCTTGCTGTAGGTAACGGCTTGCTCGGGGCGTACCAGAGCGGAAGTAAAAGCCAGGGCTTCCTGGGCGTCCTTAAGCTCAATCGCTTCCTGGGATTTGGCAGCAACCCCTTCGAACGCAGCCTTGGCAGCCTTCAGGTTCAGATCAACAAGCTTTTCGAAGCCGTTGAAAAATGTGCTTTGGATGGCCAGCAGGCTGTCCAGCGTTGCTTTTTGGTTAACTAATACATTTTGGGGGATAGCGCTCATGATGATTCCTTTAGTCCTAAACCCAACGTGTGGGGTTCATGGGTTGATCGATAAGAAGAAGGCAAATCCATCACGTGCTGCGTATGGCACCTTCTTTGTTGCATCGCACAATTAGAATTCTACCTGATTTTCATCACAGGTCAAGGATATTTGTTGCGATGCAACAAATCATTGTTGCGATTCGTAACCGAGCGACTCTGATATCTGTGCCGCCGTATCGAGCAAGATAGGAATCCAGTCATCACGCATGCGCTCGGCTGGCGCCGAGAGCGATAGCCCCGCCTTTAATTGCCCACTGTCATCATAGACACCCGCCGCAATACAGCGCACCCCAAGCTCGAGCTCTTCATTGTCACGAGAATAACCATGACGACGCACCAACGCGAGCTCGCGCTCGAGCTGATCGACCTGTGTGATGCTATTGCGAGTGGTACCTGCCAGACCCGTACGCATGGCGTAGGTCCGTACATGGCGGGGATCCCCTACCGAGAGGAATAATTTACCGGTGGATGTCAGGTGCAGCGGCGCACGTCCACCAATGGCACGAACCACCTGCATGCCTGAGCGTTCGCTCCAGGCGCGTTCAATATAAACAATTTCATCGCCTTGCTGAAGCGACAGATTGACGGTCTGTCCCGTGCGCTTATGCAGTTCCCGCATGGGTCCGATCGCTGCCTCACGCACATCGAGGCGCCCTTTGACCAGCGAACCCAATTCCAGCAAGCGCATGCCTAAGCGATACAACCCGCTATCCACACGCTCGACATAACGTCCCACCACCAGATCGTTAAGAATGCGATGCGTGGTGGACGTATGCAGGGCAGTGGCAGCGGAAATATCCTTTAGCGGGACCGGGTCTTGCTGACGGGCCAGTACATCCAGGATACGCATCGCTCGATCCAGCACCTGAATCGTCACCGTGCTGTGTACGCCCGTGCCATTTACGACCGGGTAGGCAGAATATGTATCGGAACGCGAAGAATAGGTGGGAAGCCGGGCCATGATGTCAACTTGATGCAATGCAACATTTCCATACTATGAAATATTTAGACACCTTGCAAGCATTATCTTTCGGGTGGAACCAGCAGCCCGCCTACGCGCAATACCTCGGCACGCAAAAACTCGAGTGCCTGCGCGGCGGCAACCGGCTCCCCCTTGACGCCCAGGTCGATATGCGGATAACTAGACGCGCTAATACTGGGCAAACTGAATGCCTTAACTCCTGGCCAACGCTGCTCCAAGGCCTCCAAGGCGGGGGTGATACGTGATTCGGGCAGCGAGAACACCAAAAAAGAATGCTCGATCCGATCGATCTGATGTTGCCATTGGGCATAGCGCGTATCCAGCGTCCACTCCATCATGGGCCAGGCCATCTCGGGAAACCCAGGCATGAAGGTGTGGTCTCGGATAAAGAATCCAGGGATCTTGTTGTAGGGGTTGGGGACGATCTCGGCACCCGCTGGAAACACACCCATCTGCAAACGTTGCTGGTTCTCGGGCACACTCATGTCCGCGCTGCCCTGCCCACGCTGTGCCATATCACTGCAACGCTCACTGATCAAACGCTCGGCTTGCGGATGCAGAACCAACCCGACACCGAGTGCCTGGGCCACCGCCTGGCGCGTGCGATCATCCGGCGTGGCGCCGATCCCACCGCAGGAAAACACAATATCTCTGGTGGCGAAACTACGCGCAAGACAGGCG
This sequence comes from Alcaligenaceae bacterium CGII-47, assembly GCA_019166125.1. Taxonomy (GTDB): domain Bacteria; phylum Pseudomonadota; class Gammaproteobacteria; order Burkholderiales; family Burkholderiaceae_B; genus Castellaniella. The sequence goes on along the minus strand of JAHTBO010000005.1, from coordinate 39,786 downwards.
GCGATCTCGTCCTGATCATCGGAGATGAATTCTGCCGCCGAGAGCTGCATGCCGCGCTTGGCCAAAAGTTCAATCAATTTGGAGAAATGCTTGTCTTGGCGACGACCAGAGAGAATCTCGTCGCCAATCGCGATCAAACGGACTTTGGGGGGGAGCGTCATAGCGTTACTCGAGGGACGAAAAATCAAGGGTTAAGGACTGTTTCGGCACGTAGCCGCCTAAGCGCCTCAAGGCAGAAATGCCCAAAAACGAGTGCGGAAAAAACAGGAATGACCAACCACGCCGGGGGAATCAGGTTAACCAAGGCCAGACAGCCGCCCATTAACCAGAAATGACGGTTATAACGACGCCAGAGCAAACGCCGCTCGGTGGGACTCGCGTGCTCGACCAGCGCATCGACACGCAACATGCGGTTCAGGGCGAATGCCCACCAAAATACAGGCAGGATTAAAGCGAACGGTGGAATCAACCAAAGCGGCATAGTGACCAGCCACCCCAGACAGAACCAGATACCAACCCAAATCGCATTCCAGGCACCGACCGCTGTCGCGTGCTGTCCCTGGCGCGCCACGCCCGCGTACTCGCGCTTTTCAATGTGACGCAGCACGATAGGCATGACAAACACCGCTGCAATCACCAGCCCCAATATCCCAGCCATAGGCAGCAGCATCCCCATGGCGAGCAATGGGATGACGTAGAGCTTGAGCGAAAACAGGCCAAGTGCAAGCATCCACTGATCCATCGTATTGAGGATGCCCCACCCCGAGGTCTCGCTGCCCAGCCAGGCGTTCAAGGGATCCCAAAAAAACCAAAGCAGGATCACGGCGCCCAACAAAGCAATAAAGAAAGGAAGCAACAACGCTGCCAGCATTTTGGGGTGCAGTTGGGTGACCAGCGCCCGCCGGAATGCCAAGCCAACCAGAGACAGCCCCGTTACGCGATGGTCATCACGCACAGCCAGTTCAGTATGAGCCATCCCTATCTTCCTAAACGCACAATACAATCATCATAATCAAACCCCAACAACTTTGCCTGTATGTCTGTCTTCAATCCTCATATTGACCGCCCTGCACTCGCCCAACGCCTGGACACCCACACAGGCCTGCTCGTTGTCTGCTACTGCGCTGCCTGGTGCGACACCTGCACGCAATACCAGCAGCCCTTCGAGGCACTCTCTGAGCGTCTGGGTGACAGCACATTCATCTGGATTGATATCGAGGAGTGCCCCGAATTATTAGGTGATGAGGATATCGAGAATTTCCCGACAATTTTATTACAAGATCATCGCGGAACCTTGTTTTTTGGCGCGCAGCTTCCCCACATCCAACACTTGGAGCGTCTGATTCAGAGTATCCGGGATCCGGCGCGCACCACGATATCCGGTGGTCCGGGCGACCTACGCGCGCTTATGCGCACCGCCCCCTAACAACACACCCACCGAGCGGCGCGCCAACGGCGCATCGGCGGCAGCGGGCCTGGGCGGCACCACGGCGCTGGGCGATGGCTCGTAGGGCTTGGAGAAAAAATCATCCAGCGCTGCGGTTGACCCCCCCGCAACATCGCGCACGCCCCGATGACTGCCCACTGGGCGACGACGCGACGCACGCGGCAATTCAAGTTGCTCGCGCGGGATCTGGAATTTAATCAGCTTTTCGATGTCGAACAGGTAACGTTCCTCATCTGGTGCATAAAAGGCGATGGCCTCACCAGAGGCCCCTGCCCGACCCGTGCGCCCAATACGGTGGACGTAGTCCTCGGCGTTATGAGGCAAGTCGAAATTGATGACACACGGCACCCCAGCGACATCTAGGCCACGCGCGGCCACATCGGTCGCCACCAAGACCTCCAGCTCGCCCGCCTTGAAGGCCTCAAGCGCCTTCATGCGTTCCATCTGGGTTTTGTTACCGTGAATCGACTCGGCCTTAATCCCGTCTTGTTCAAGCACACGCGCAAGCCGACTGGCACCGATCTTGGTGTTGGAGAACACAATGACCTGATTCAGACCACGCGACTTCACCAGATGCACCACCGCCTGACGCTTATCGTCGCCCGAGAGCGCATACGCAATCTGCGTGACGTTGTCGGCTGTCGCATTGCGGCGCGCGACCTCGACCTCGACGGGATTATGCAGAAAAGTGCGGCCCAGCTTACGGATCTCGTTGCTAAACGTTGCGGAAAAAAGCAAACCCTGCCGACCCGCAGGCAGCAGCCGCATAATGCGATCCAGATCAGGTAAGAAACCCATATCCAGCATCCGATCCGCCTCATCGAGCACCAGCAGGCTGACCTGCCCGAGGTTCACGTTTTTTTGCTCGACGTGATCCAGCAGACGACCCGGCGTGGCAATGAGGATCTCGCAGCCCTGGCGCAAGGCATCACGCTGTGGTCGGATATCCACGCCCCCAAACACCACCGCAGCACGCAAGGGCACCTTGCTGCTGTACAGCGCAACGCTCTCGTAGACCTGATCGGCGAGTTCGCGCGTGGGGGTGAGGATCAAGGCCCGCACGGGATGACGCGCTGGCGAGGCACTGGTATTGGCAAAGGGCATCAAGCGATGCAAAATAGGCAAAGCAAACGCAGCGGTTTTACCTGTTCCGGTTTGTGCAGCACCCATCACGTCGCGCCCAGCAATCGCCAGCGGAATGGCTGCAGCCTGAATCGGCGTCGCTGAGGTATAGCCCGACTCTTGGATGGCCTGCAAAATACCAGGGGCAAGCCCAAAACTGGAAAACGAGGTGGTTTCTTCTGTGTGGTGGCTAGTGTCTGTCATTTAGAATAGTTTATGCTCGCTACCCCAGTGTGGGCATGCGAACGTCAATAACTCGTCCATTTTATCCTATTCACTGTAGGCAAGTTGGTACAATAATGGGTTCAAAGATTTGCCGAGCCAACAACAGCCCCTATTATAGGAATCAGCATGAGCAGCACGCCTGAAAAAAAAGCCAAAACTGATGTGATCTATGTAGGCGCCGAGGACCTCCCGCTGTTTTGTCCTGGCCCCAAGGCGCCGCTGTGGTGCATGCATCCGCGCATCTACATCGAAGTTGTCAAGACCGGTACGGCCAAATGCCAGTACTGCAGCACCCTTTACCAGCTTCGCGAGGGCGAAAAAATTCATGCGCATTAATCCGCACCGTGCTTGAACGGTCTACAGCCCATGACGTTTCCCACCCCCCAAGAAGCCGAATATGCCTTCTATGAGGCGCTGCGCTTAGCCAATCTGGACATGATGATGAACGTCTGGGGGGATGATGATGATATCGTCTGCATCCACCCTGGTGGCCTACGTGTCATAGGCGTAAGCGCGGTACACGACGCCTGGCGACACATCCTGAATAATGGGCCCGTGGCCGCCTTTCCTGTTCAGGTTTCCACCATGGCTGGGGTCATGAGCTCCGTTCACGTTCTGATCGAACAGGTCATGATCGACACACCTCGCGGCAAGGACACCATTAATTTTTATGCAACCAATATCTACCATAAAGGCCCCAGAGGCTGGCGCATGGTGGTCCATCACGCCTCCCCCGCCCCAAAGCAAGCCGAGCACATCGACAATCAGAACTACTCGGGCACCGTACATTAAGGGCGGTGGCGCGTGAGTGCACGAATCGACACCTCCAACTGTCCCGTACCCGCCTGGTTACCGGGCGGGCACATACAAACGCTGTATAGCGCCCGATTTGCACAGCATCACCATATTGGTTTCACCCGGGAACGGGTCGATACCCCGGATGGCGATTTTTTAGACCTCGACTGGAGCGCACCGGGCTTACGGCCTGACCGTCTCGCCCACGAGCGCGATGGCGCCCCCAAGCCAAGCCTTACGGGTACCGCCGCGCAACGTTGGATGCTGGAGCCTGACTGGGCGCGGCTACCCGCACATGCTGATGCACTCATCGTCTTTCACGGCCTGGAGGGCAACAGCCTAAGCCACTACAGTCAAGCCATCGCACACCACTTCCGCTCCAGAGGGTGGGTCGTTGTCGTCGCGAACTTTCGCGGCTGCTCGGGCTTTCCAAACCAGATGGCACGCGCCTACTACTCGGGTGACTCTGCAGAGATCGAGTTTATGCTCGGGCATGTCCGCCAGCGCCTGCCCAGCGCCCGCTGGCACGCGGCAGGCGTCTCGTTAGGGGGCAACGCGCTGCTCAAGTATCTCGGCGAAGCAAAAGAGACCGCCGCATGGTTACAGGCGGCGGCAGGCATCTCGGTACCAATGGATCTGCCCGCCTGCGGCAAACGTCTCTCGGATACCTTTTTGGGGCGCCACCTGTACTCGCGCCTTTTTCTCAAAAGCATCAAGAAAAAAATCTTTTTTAAGGCCCAGCAATTTCCGGGGTCTGTGGATGTGCTGCGCACCCATCAACTGCGCAGCATCCGCGAACTTGACGATCTCTATACGGCGCCCATGCACGGCTACCGTAATGCGCTCGATTACTGGACGCGCGCCTCGAGTCTGCCGCTGTTGCCGAGCATCCAAGTCCCGACCCTGATCCTGAACGCCCGTAACGATCCCTTCGTGCCTCAGGCGTCTCTGCCCGGTTCTCAGGATTGCTCGGACCATATCCTGCTGCACCAACCCGCCCTGGGTGGTCACGCAGGATTCACCACAGGGCCTTTTCCGGGGCACCTCGCGTGGCTGCCGACCCGTCTGGCACATTTTTTTGATACCGGCCATTAGCCCTCAGGATCAGGACTTGAACTGCTCGAGCAGGGCGCGCTTATCGTCCATGCGATCACGCAAAGCGCGTACGCGCATATCGATCTCGGACTGCGTATAGAAGTCGCCATCGAGCTGACGGGCCTGCTGCAAAAGCTCGACAGCGGTTGGCAAGGCCCCAGTCTGCTCGTAATAATCGGCCATGGCCAGATGCGCCTGCACACGCTCGCCTAGGCGCTCGTAGCTATCGGCCAGGAGCTTTTTAAATTCGGAAACCTCAGGCCATTGCTTAATACGCGCCTGCAGAAACGCCACGACCTGCTTATCCTGGCGCACCGCCTGCATGGCTTGCGCCAATGTCACGGCCATCCCCTGGCTATCGGGCCAGCGTGCCCAGGCCGCTTGTGCTGCGACCTGCGCCTGAGCCGGCTGGGTACGCTGCTGAAGTTTGACTGCCAGCATATCGAGTTGGGGCGCCTGCGCATCCTTAGCGGCCTCATCCAGGGCGGTGCGCACCCCCGCATAATCCTTTTTTTCCCAAGCCAGTAGAGCCAAGCCATACCAGGCCGCCGCCCGTCGCACACCACGCTCGTTTTGCGCATCCCGCTGCAAGCTCAGCCTGACCCGTTGCCGATCATTCATATCCCTGGCCTGAATGATGGCGAGGTGGCTGCGCGCAAACCAGTACGCCGCACTATCCTCATGCGCCTGAACCGGGGTTTCGCGTACCCGGTTCTCGATATCCGACATGCGCTGAATAGACAGCGGGTGGGTCGAGGCATAGCCGCCCCCGCCCGTGCCCTCGTTCAAACGCGAAGCAGTACTCAAACGCTGAAACATCGTCACCATGCCCCGCACATCAAACCCTGCCTTGCGCGCCATCTGAAACCCGGCACGATCCGCTTCCTGCTCGGCGCTGCGCGAGAATCCAAGCTGGCGGTCTATCGCCGCCGCTTGCCCAAAGGTCGCCACGCCCATGGCAAGGTCCCCCTGCCCAGCCAAAGCCGCCAGCAAGGCGCCCACCAAGGTCGCCACCATAATGCCGGTCCCTTGAGATTGCTGTGCAATGCCGCGCGCAATGTGGCGTTGCATCACATGGCCGATTTCGTGAGCAAGAACGCCTGCCAGCTCGGACTCGGTCCCCGAGCTGACAATCATGCCGCTATTAATACCGATATAGCCGCCCGGCAGGGCAAACGCATTGATACGCGGGTCGCGCACGGGAAAGACCGTAATGCGCTGATCGATCGTCTGGGGTGCTTGTGCAGCCAACCTGCGCCCCAATTGGGTCAGATACTGGTTGATATCCAAATCAGCAATATAGTCCGGATCATGGCGCCCTTGTTCCATGATGGCATCGCCCAGGGTGCGCTCCAGCGCAGGCGAGAGCTCGGACGATGAGCTCGCACCCAGGCTGGGCAGACCGACAGGTTGGGCAAGCACGCTTACGGGCGTCATCACCAAGGCCAGACTCAGGCCCGTACAGATCAAGCCTTTTAATAAGTGTTTGGGATCCATTATGCTACCCCAGCAGGCGCTACCTTGACTGATCGTGAGCGTTGGGGCAAGCGCCCTTTTTCAGAGAGGCGCATCAGTGTTCCCAGGGCATAGAGCAAACCAAAGGTTTCGATCATGCCTGCCAGCACCCACATGATCAAGCCGCCCAGAATCTGATCCTCGACGGCATCCATCCATGGCAACGCACGGCCACACAAGTCAAATACTGGATACAGATCATATTCGGTAAACACAATCACCGCACCGGCGACCATCTGCGGCACCATCGTAATCACCGGAGAGAAAATACGCGCACCCGGCGACATGGTTGCCGGCGGACGAGGCCGACGATCCAGGATCAAATTCCAATACAGCAAGCCACTTGCCACCACCGACCAGTTCATGAATCGATAGATACGCCAGTCCAGCATGGAATAGAACTGCACGGTCGGCTCAAGCCAGACCAGCACAAACACAACAAACAGCAGCGGGATCAGAAAACGATTGGTCGCCAGATATTCGAGGGCGCGCACCCATCCGTGCCGCCGTGCACCCGCCAAGCGCGTGCGCCACGCCAAGGGCAGCCCCGCGCGCAGCACCTGACCAGGGTAAGCGCCCATCACTAGCAACGGACCTAAATGATGCAACACCAAGTGCTGCAGACGATGGATAAAAAACATGCGCTCGGCGTAATAATCCACGCGCGTATGCAAGGACAGGTAAAGAAGTACCAAGCCCGTCCAAAATAGAATCTGACGCGACAGGTTCACCCGATGAACACGCCGCCCCCGCAGATAGAGCAGGCCTGCGAGAAAAAACATCAACAGCAAAGTGGGCGAAAACTCCCAGGGTCGCAACCAGGCGAGTACATCCATGAGGACCATCCGTTCATCGTTAATACGGCTAGTTTAAAACATTCCACACCCTTGCCCGCTCCACTAGAATGGAGTGTGTGCCGTTCTAGCAGGAAAATGCATGACCCGCCCCGAATTCGATATCGCCATTATTGGCACCGGCCCAGTTGGCTGCACACTGGCCTTGTGTCTGGCCCGACAGGCACCCGAGCCCTCACGTATTGTGCTGCTCGGGCCCGATGCGGTGCCCAGCCCTGATAAGCAGCAGATCGACCCACGTACGCTGGCCCTGAACCATGGTAGCCGCAGCCTGCTTGAATCTCTGGGCGCCTGGCCGCAACAGTGCGCCGACATCCTCAGCGTCCATGTCTCCCAGGCACAGCACCTGGGCCGCACGCTGATTGACCAGGTGGAATTGGGGGTGCCTCGTTTGGGCAGTGTCGTCGCCTATGATGCCGTGCTCACGGCCCTCCACCAGGCATTGGCGCACAGCGGCATCCACCGCATCCTCGCCCGCCCCCAGCGCCCCATTGCCGGACCTTCCGTACGAATTCAGACCCCCGACCAGACTCTGGACGCGCATATTGCACTTGTCTCGAACGGTGAACGCCCCCAAGGCTTGCACCGGGAATACGGCCAGCACGCCGTGCTTGCCAGCGTCCAGGCAACGCAGCCGATCACGGGTCGGGCGTTCGAGCGATTCACGCGCCACGGGCCTCTGGCCCTACTTCCCCACCCCCAAGGCAAGGCCCTCTACAGCCTCGTCTGGTGTGTACCCCCCGCGCGCGCCCAAATGCTCCACACGATGGACGCTCCCGCCTTCGACAACGCCTTGCAACAAGCCTTTGGGCAACGACTGGGTGCCTTGCATGGCATTGGCGAGCGTCATGTGTTTCCCCTGGTCATGCATGCGGGCGCATCGCTGCTCGACCCCCATATTGTTGCCTTGGGCAACGCAGCCCAGACACTCCACCCGGTCGCCGGGCAAGGCCTGAACCTGGGTCTGCGCGATGCCGCACAGCTCGCCCAGACACTTGCCCCCTGGTTGCATCAACCGCAACGCGATGCCGCGCCTGAACTCGCGCGCTTTGCCCAACAACGCCGCGCCGACCGCAGCCTGACTTTAGCGATTACCGATACCTTGCCGCGCCTATTTGCCACCGCCAACCCACTGGTTCGACACGCCTGCGGCACGGCGCTGATGGCGCTGGACCTGCTGCCCGGCCTACGTAAACCTCTTGCACGCCACTTACTCCAGGGATTACGCAGCTAAGCTCGGATTCGGGGGTTAAAATGCCGCCATGCGCATTGGCACCTGGACCTTCTCTCATCCTGTTTTTGCCGCTCCGATGGCGGGCGTCACAGATCGGCCCTACCGCCGACTGTGTAAGGCGCTGGGCGCCGCTTATGCGGTATCCGAGATGGCTGCCAGCAACCCGCGCCTCTGGGAGAGCGTCAAGACCTCCCGACGCCTGGATCATGCTGGCGAGCCCGATCCGATCTCGGTACAGATCGCAGGCAGCGATCCGGACATGATGGCCGAAGCCGCCGTATTCAATATACGCAAGGGCGCGCGCATCATCGATATCAATATGGGTTGTCCAGTCAAAAAAGTCTGTAACCAGGCATCCGGATCTGCCTTATTGCGCGACGAGGGTCTGGTCGCCCGGATACTCGAGCGGGTCGTCGCCAGCTGCGAACCGCTGGGCATCCCCGTCACCCTCAAGACCCGCACAGGCTGGGATCGTCAAAGTCGCAATGCCGTACGCATCGCCCGTTTGGCCGAGGACTGCGGCATTGCCGCGCTCACTTTGCACGGACGCACACGCTGCGATTTGTACCAAGGCGACGCCGAATACGACACCCTGCGCGAGGTCCGTCAGGCAATCCGCATTCCGCTGATTGCCAATGGCGATATCGACAGTCCCGAAAAAGCACGCTACGTTCTCGACTACACTGGTGCGGATGCGATCATGATCGGTCGGGCGGCACAAGGACGCCCATGGATTTTTCGTGAAATCGCTCATTACCTGGATTGTGGCGAAACGCTACCGTCTCCGAGCTATCAGGAATTACGCCACTGTCTGATGGCGCACCTAGAGGATCACTATACGTTTTACGGCGAACGTACCGGCGTACGCTCGGCTCGCAAGCACATCACCTGGTATTTATCGTCGCTACCTGACGCAGCCGCGCTCCTTGCCCGGATCATGACCCTCGAGACCACGCAGCAGCAGACCCAGGCACTCGAGCACTGGTTCGACGAACAAGCGGATGACGCCCTGATCACCGGGTCTCTGGCACCGCTGCACTAACTATTTATAAATCAACAATACAATGACCATCACACCACTGGAACAAGCCGTGCGGGCTCAACTTGAACGCTATTTTGATGATCTGGGCGAGTCGCAAGCCCGCGACATGCTCTCGATGGTGATGATGTGCGTCGAGCGTCCAGTGCTGGAAGTCGCGTTAGAGCGTACCGGTGGCAACCAGTCGCGCGCCGCCGAGATGCTGGGCATCACACGCAGCACCTTACGTAAAAAACTCATCGCACATAAGCTATCAAATTGATCGCCAATTTTGTTGATTCCTGATTTTCTGACTTTTTCTGCCTATCATGACTATCCAGACTGCACTGATCTCGGTTTCCGATAAATCCGGTATTGTTGAATTCGCCCAGGCACTTCACGCACGCGGTGTCTCGATTTTGTCGACCGGTGGGACGGCTCGGCTACTGGCTCAGGCCAATATCCCGGTCACCGAGGTGGCGACTCATACGGGCTCTCCAGAGATCCTGGATGGCCGCGTCAAAACCTTACACCCCAAGATCCACGCCGGACTGCTCGCTCGACGCGACAGCGCCGAGCATATGCACACTCTAGACACGCAGCACATCACGCCCATCGACTTGCTGGTGGTGAATTTGTATCCGTTTGAGCAGACCATCGCCCGCTCGGATTGCGTGCTTGCCGATGCCATTGAAAATATTGATATCGGTGGCCCAGCCATGCTGCGCTCTGCGGCAAAGAACCATGGCAGCGCATCGGGTGGCGGCGTGACGGTGCTTATCGACCCCACCGACTACCCACGCGTGCTCGCCGACATGGACAGCCCCGCAGGTGGCCCATCCTATGGGCTACGCCTAGAGCTCGCCGCCAAGGTGTACGCCCATACCGCCGCCTATGACGGCGCCATTGCCACCTACCTCAATAGTCTGACAGCGCGCGAACCCGCACCTGAAGCGATCCCTGAGCGCGAGCCTTGGCCGCGCATCCTGACCGTACAGATGCGCCGAGAGCAAACACTGCGTTACGGCGAAAACCCCCATCAGAGCGCCGCCTTTTACCGAGATCAACATTGCCCGCCAGGCGTATTGGCAGGCTATCACCAACGCCAGGGCAAGGCGCTGTCCTACAACAATATCGCAGACGCTGACGCGGCGTGGGAGTGTGTGCGCAGCTTCGAGACACCCGCCTGCGTGATCGTGAAACACGCCAACCCATGCGGCGTGGCGCTGGGCACCGATGCCCTGAGCAGCTACTCGCAAGCCTTCAAGACCGACCCCAGCTCTGCATTCGGCGGGATTATTGCGCTGAACTGCACGGTCGATGAAGCGGCCGCCCAGGCAATCAACCAGCAGTTTGTCGAGGTGCTGCTCGCACCCAGCTATACACCTGAGGCACTGGCCGTCTTTGCGACAAAACAAAACGTACGCGTGCTGGAGCTCGCGCTGGGTGAGGGCCATAATCAATATGACGTCAAACGCGTAGGCGGCGGCTGGCTGGTTCAGGATCCCGACCTGCACCGCAACATCCAGACCGAGATCAAAGTCGTCACCACGCTGGCGCCCACCGCGCAGCAGATGGAGGATTTGCGCTTTGCCTGGACTGTCGCCCAGTTTGTGAAGTCCAATGCAATCGTCTTTGCCGCGCATGGGATGACACTGGGCGTGGGCGCAGGCCAGATGAGTCGTATCGATTCGGCACGCATCGCATCAATCAAGGCAGAAAATGCAGGCTTGACTCTGCAAGGCAGCGCCGTCGCCTCGGACGCATTCTTTCCGTTTCGCGATGGCCTGGATGTCGTCGCCGAGGCGGGCGCACGCTGTGTCATTCAGCCCGGTGGCAGTATCCGCGACGATGAGGTGATCGCCGCCGCCAACGAGCGCAAAATAGCCATGGTGTTCACCGACACGCGGCACTTCCGTCACTAATGCGTATCCTGGGCATCGATCCGGGTTTACGCCGCACCGGCTTCGGTGTGATCGACGTCCAGGGCGCCACCCTGCGCTATGTCGCCAGTGGCACGATTGTCGTACCCACCGAGCAACCCTTATCCAGGCGCCTGAAGGTCATTCTGGACAATATTCGCGAGGTCGTTCGCGACACCCAGCCGGATGTGGCGGGCCTGGAAAAGGTATTTGTTAACGCCAATCCCTCCTCGACGCTATTGCTCGGCCAGGCTCGGGGCGCTGCGATGTGCGCACTGGCTGACTGCGATCTGGACGTACACGAATACACCGCTTTGCAGATAAAGAAGTCAGTTGTAGGCAACGGCCATGCCCAAAAAGAACAAGTTCAAATCATGGTGATGCACCTGCTATCCTTAAGCGGTACGCCCTCGCCGGATGCAGCGGATGCACTGGCTTGCGCAATTTGTCACGCTCATTTTTCCCCGCTGACCGAACGCCTCGGTGCCCATGCGGCACCTGCCGGCGCACGTGGTCGGCGCATTCGGCGCGGTCGCTTGCTGGCCTAAGCACTTACCAGGAGTTTTCTCATGATCGGTCGTATCACGGGCACGCTACTCGAAGTCACCCCCCCCACCGTATGCATCGAAACGGGCGGGCTAGGATATGAAATTGATGTACCGATGAGCACACTTTATAAGCTGCCGCCGGTTGGCCAGCAGGCAAGCTTGTACACGCACCTGGCGATCCGCGAGGATGCACATGTGCTGTATGGCTTTTCCAGTTCACACGAGCGCATGGCGTTTCGCGCGCTGATCAAGGTGACGGGCATTGGCGCGCGTACCGCGCTGTCCTTGCTCTCGGGCATGAGCGTGGATGAGCTCTCGAGCGCCATTACGCTGCAAGATAGTAGTCGTCTGATCAAGGTGCCGGGTATTGGTAAAAAAACCGCCGAGCGGCTTTTGCTGGAGTTGCGCGGCAAGCTGGGGGCAGATCTGGATATGTCGGTCATCGGTCGGGTGGCGCGGCCGCAGGATGATGTGATGAATGCGTTGCTGGCGTTGGGGTATTCAACGGCAGAGTCGCAGAAGGCGATGAAGGGTCTGCCTGAGGGGCTGGATGTGTCCGAGGGTATTCGACATGCGTTGAAGTCGCTGTCGCGGGGGTAGGCGGGGCGTCTTTTATTCGCGCTGTCGGGTAGCCAATACCGGGGCGGCTGGGGGTCTGAACCGCGCACGCACCATCGGGTCGTCAATACTGGGTCGGCTAAGTCGAGCGGGTCCCGCCGTTGGCGGGACTTCCCGGCGTCAGCACCAGATATCGAGGTCGGGGCAAACTCACGGCTACGCCGTTCAAACAGTGCCCCGCCTGATCTCGATATCCGGCACCGCCACCGGCCACTCGAAAATCGCCGACCCAGTATTGACGGCCCGACGGCGGGATCACTGATTGCACCGATTCGCAGCGCCATGGCAAGCGTCACGACGTCTATCCCGACAGTGCAATACACCCGCAAACCCGCGATGCCCTGACAGACGTGGCCAGCCATGAGATCGGCGGCTGGGGGATCTGGGCGCTCCAGGCGCTTTCCGGCAGTGCCGTGTGGGGTGTCGCGGACGGGGATGCAAGGCTGCAACTGTTTGAGCAGGGCGCTTATGACCCGTCCGGGGGACGGGTCATCCTGCGAGTTTTGCAGCCGCCCTGGCTGCGGCACCCCGCACGGGCAGCCCCGGCGTAGCCGGGGCCACAACGGCGCGCCTGTGGCGCCCAGACCCCCCAGCCGCCGCGCAGATCAAAAGCCTACGATCAGCACAAATAACGCACCCACACTCAGCGCCGATCACAAATCCACAAACGCAAGCCACAGCCCCCAGTGTTAGTATACGGATACTGTATATTGAACCAGCACTCCCCTATGGCCATCCATCCCGATTCCCTATCCGGCCCCGAGCTCGAGTCGCGCATTGTCACGCCTCACGTCGCCTCACCGAACGAGGACTCTATCGAGCGCGCCCTACGTCCGCGCACCCTCCAGGATTACGTCGGACAGCCGCGCGTGCGCGAGCAGCTAGAGATCTTCATCACCGCTGCGCGTAACCGCCACGAATCGCTTGATCACGTCCTGTTATTTGGCCCGCCAGGCTTGGGCAAAACCACCCTCGCCCACATTATTGCCCACGAGATGGGCGTACAAATGCGCCAGACCTCCGGACCCGTGCTAGAGCGTCCAGGCGACCTGGCCGCCATGCTCACCAATCTCGAACGCAACGACGTCTTGTTTATCGACGAAATACACCGCCTCTCGCCTATCGTCGAAGAAATCCTCTACCCGGCGCTCGAAGACTTTCAAATTGACATCATGATTGGCGACGGGCCTGCCGCACGCAGCGTCAAGATCGATCTGCAACCCTTTACGTTAGTCGGCGCAACTACTCGAGCAGGAATGCTGACAAATCCGCTACGCGACCGGTTCGGAATCGTCTCACGCCTAGAGTTCTACAACGCCGAGGACCTCACCCATATCGTCCGTCGCAGCGCAGACCTGCTCCAGGCACATACGACCGAGGAGGGCGCCGTCGAGATCGCAAAACGCTCGCGCGGGACACCACGTATCGCTAACCGGCTGTTGCGCCGCGTGCGTGATTATGCCGAGGTCAAGGCTGATGGGCAGATCGATGCTGCCACCGCCCATGCCGCGCTCTCGATGCTAGAGGTCGACCCCCAGGGTCTGGACCTCATGGATCGCAAACTCCTGGAAGCCATTATCCACAAATTCGACGGCGGGCCAGTCGGCGTTGATAGCTTGGCGGCCGCCATTGGCGAAGAGCGCGACACCATCGAGGATGTCATCGAGCCCTACCTGATCCAACACGGCTACCTCCAGCGCACGCCGCGCGGACGCACGGCCACCCAGCGCAGCTGGCATCACCTGGGCCTAAAACCGCCTGGCTCAGGCACAACGCCAGACCTGCTGGACTGAGCCCGCGCCGAGGATTGTTGCTCGTCATGATCAGCCATTAAGCGACAGACGTCTGGGCACCCACACAAGCCAGAATATCTGCGCCGTAGGCTTCAAGCTTGCGCACACCCACACCGCTTATCCCTGCTAGCTCATCCATGGTTTGGGGCCGAATACGTGCGATTTCACGCAGCGTTGCATCATGAAAAATCACATAAGCGGGCACGCCATGACTGTGCGCCACGCCCGAGCGCCAGCCACGCAAGCCATCAAAGAGCTGCTGCACGTCGGGCGGCAGCGTAATGGCTGGATCCTGGGTACTGCGACGCCCTGCGGCGCGAGGCGGCGCCTCCCGGTGACGCTTAAACATCAAGGTCTGCTCGCCCTTCAGTACGGAACGGCTGGACTCCGTCAGCGCCAGCGTGCCGTAACCTTCCAGATCGACCGTCACCAGGCCCAGCGCCAACAATTGGCGCAGCACCCCGCGCCATGCTGCAACAGATAAATCTGCGCCGATCCCAAACACACTCAGGCTCAGGTGATCATACTGACGGACGCGCTCGGTGCTCTGGCCGCGCAGGACATCGATAATATGCCCCGCCCCAAAGCGTTGGCCGCGCTCACGCCATAACCTGTAAATGGCAGAGAGAATCTTTTGGGCAGCCACCGTGCCATCCCAGGCTTCAGGAGGCTCTAGGCAGGTATCGCAATTGCCGCAAGGCTCGATCGTCTGACCAAAATAGGCCAGGAGGTTTTTACGGCGACATGAGACGGTCTCGCATAAACCCAGCATGGCATCGAGCTGCTGGAGCAGCCGCCGCTGATAGACCTGATCGCCCTCAGAGCCGTCGATCATGCGGCGCTGCTGCACGACATCCTGCAAACCATAGGCAAGCCAGGCTGTCGCCGGCAGGCCATCACGTCCGGCACGCCCCGTCTCCTGGTAATAGCCTTCGACCGATTTGGGCAGATCGATATGCGCGACAAAGCGCACATCGGGCTTATTCACCCCCATACCAAAGGCGATTGTCGCCACCATCACCAGGCCATCCTCGCGCAGAAAGCGCGACTGATTCCTCGCCCGGGTCGCCGTATCCAGCCCGGCATGATAGGGCAGCGCCTCGATCCCGTTCTTGGATAAGAAAGCGGCAGTATCCTCGACGCGGGAGCGCGACAAGGCATAAACGATGCCGCAATCACCCGTATGCTCAGCGCGGATAAATGCCAGGAGCTGGCGGCGCACCTCGTTTTTTTCGATGATGCGATAACAGATATTGGGCCGATCAAAGCCCGCTACAAAATGGGGCGCTGCGTCGAGCGCCAGGCGCGTTGCGATCTCGGCCCGGGTTTCGGCCGTGGCGGTCGCCGTCAGCGCGATACGCGGCACCTGCGGCCAGCGCTCGGAGAGCACCGACAAACCCAGGTACTCAGGCCGAAAATCATGTCCCCATTGCGAGACACAATGCGCCTCATCAATGGCAAACAACGCGATCTTGCCGCGCGAGATCAATTCCATACAACGCGGCGTCAGCAGGCGCTCGGGTGCGACATAGAGCAGATCCAGCTCGCCCGCCTGGTAGGCCTGCTCGACACGCAGCGACTCGGCGCGATCCTGTGTCGAATTCAAAAAGGCGGCGCGCACCCCTAGCTCGAGCAAGGCGTCGACCTGATCCTGCATCAAAGCAATCAGCGGCGAGACCACGATCCCCGTCCCCGCGCGCACAATGGCTGGAATCTGGTAGCACAGAGATTTGCCACCCCCCGTAGGCATCAGCACCAGCGCGTCGCCACCCGCCACAACATGCTCGATAATATCTGCCTGAACACCCCGAAAGGATTCATAGCCAAATATCTGCTGCAGGGTTTTCAGTGGGGTCAAACTCATGTCTTGGTAGTCAGGGGGGGCATCGAAGACTCTATCATAGTCGCCCTCACCCCATGTATTTTGGCGGCACCAGGGGCCGGGAACGGCCAAACATGCGCCAATACACCCATATATTGAAGATCAAAGCGACCGGCAGCGCAATCACGGTTGCGGACAAGCCCAGACGCAGCGTCTCGACCGGCGCCGCCGCATCCCATAGGGTGACATCATCGAGCACCAGATAGGGAAAGAAGCTATACGCCAGCCCCCCGAGCACAATCAGAAAAACCGCCAGGGTCAGCAGAAACGGTAATGCTGCGGTGCGATAGCTGTTGTTGATCATGCGCTGCAGGCACATCTCGATCAATACAAAACACGCCAGCAGGCCGCCCCACACCAGGATCACCGCCGTCCAGTGCGACCCATCCCCCCACTTGAGGAACACGCCTGCATTAGAGAAATCCAACACCACCGACACACCAACGGCACCGACCGCTGCCCAGCGTATGGCGCGACGCCCCCACATCACCGCACGTGCGCGCAACTCGCCCGCCTCGCGCATCATCAGCCAGGCGGCACCCAGCAGGCAATACGCGGCAATCGCACAGCCTCCCATCAAGATGGCAAACCAGGTGTAGCCCGACCCGTCCTCGTAGCCCACAGCGATACGTGCGACCATAAAGCCATGCGAAAACGCCGTCAGCCAGGCACCTACAGCAAAACCCAGTTGCCAATGCGCCTGCTGCTCGAGCGGTGCGCGCAGGCGCAACTCAAAGCATGCCGAGCGCAGCATCGCACCCAGAGCAAGCAGCGACAGCGGTATATAAAGCTGTCCAAGTGTTTGCGGCCATGCGTAGGGGAAGGCGGCTGCAAACAAGCCCACACCCAAAAACAACCAAAACTCATTGGCGTCCCGCCAAGGGCTCAGCAAGGCCAGCATGCGCGGACGTAATGCAGCTGGCGCACCGAGTGACAAGCACCCGACGCCGACATCAAAACCATCCAGCACCACGCCCGCCACCATAATGGCAAAAAATACCCCAACAAAGGCCAAAGGCATCCAGAATGATGGATCCTGAGTACCCAGCCCCATCGCCGCAGCCAGCGAGTCAATCATGCCCGCCCCCTATGTCGCGCCACCGGTACAACGCCGTAGCGTGTAATGGTTCTAAGAAGCCGCCAAAACCCGATCAGCAAGAAGGCATAGACCAAGCCATAGGCCACCGTCATCCCCGCAAGCTTAGCCGCGTCTTCGGTCGTACCCAGTTCGCGCAGCGTCATCGTGCCATACACCGCATAGGGCAACGCCCCCCACAAGCCATGCGCGAGGCCAGCCAGTTGTACGATACACACCAGCCCAAACGCCGAACGCAAGATCGCGCGCCACACGGCAGACAAGGCATCGGGCTCGTAGCGCTGGCGCCGCCCGTGCCATAGCGCGAACAAGGCCAGGACCACGAGCAAGCCGCCTATTATCAGAACGACGCGCAGGGCCAGGTAGGTGGGCCCAATTGGCGGCGCCATGCCCGAGAAATGATCCAGACCTTGATATTGCCCATCTGGACCCCGAGTCAGCCAGTCTGGCTGCAGCCCCTCGCCGCCCCAGGCCCAGCGATTCGACTGGGTTGCGCTATCGGGCCAGGCCAGTAGCGTCACCGTGGCCTGTGTGCTGCTGTGCCACTGCGGTGCAATCGCCGCCGCTCGGGCGGGCTGCAGGGGCAAGATAAGCTGCGCCAGGCCAGCCGCCAGCGCACCTTGTGCCACGATACCGGCCAGCAGCAACCACAGGCTTGTCGCATACACGCAACGGTCTCCTGCGTCGCTGGGGCGCGCTACCGTCCGCGCAACCGTCACCCCTAGCATCAGCGCGGCAGTCATCAATAAGCCGCCGGTAAAAAAAAGAGCAAACAAATAGGGCAAGGACGGCGCAGACAAGATCGACGCCCAGCTCAGTACGCGATAGCGCCCATCGACCAGTATTGCGCCCTGCGGCGTCTGCGCCCAAGCGATCAACGCGATCACCCAAAAAGAGGTTAGCGTGGTGCCCAACGCCACCATCAAGACGATCAGGGTATGCACGGCGTCCGAGAACTTGCGCTGGCCGTAGAGCATCGCGCCCAGAAAACAGGACTTGAAGACAAACGCCGACAGCACCGCTGCTGCCACCAACGGCCCGGCCACCTCACCGATCTTTGCCATTAATTGCGGCCACAGTGTTCCTAACTGAAACACCAAAGGAATGCTGGAAGCAAAGCTGAGGGTCAGTGCAAGTGCAAACACACGCACCCAGAATCGGTATGCCAGCATCCATGGCAAGCTTGCGCCACGACGCGCACGAATTCGGAAATACAACAATGCCCAGGCCAGACCCAACTCGGTCGCCAGAAAAACCAGCAAGAAGCCCAGGCTCATGAAAAACTGGGTCAGCGACAAGTACAGTGCTGATTGCGTCATAATGAGCGCTAGTTTAGAGCCAGTTCATCATTTGTGCCCATCTGCTGTCAGCAGCGCCCAAGGAACATGGCAAAATGTTAACTTCCACACGCCAGAGCCACCCACCCCAAGTATGAGCACCGATTCCGACGCCCCCATCGTTTCAAACTTTCTGCGCACGATCATCGATAACGACCTGAAGTCAGGCCGCTATGCCCAGCGCCTATGGGCGGGCCGCCCAGGGCCCGCATCCGTACGACAGCAGGGGACGCTTGATCCGGCACGCATACGGACACGTTTTCCGCCTGAACCCAATGGCTACTTGCATATCGGCCACGCCAAGAGCATCTGCCTGAACTTTGGTCTGGCACGCGACTACCAGGGTGCCTGTCATCTACGTTTTGACGACACCAATCCGGAAAAAGAGGAAGATGAATACGTACAAGCCATCATCGAGATGGTGCATTGGCTGGGATTTGACTGGACCTATGGCACAGAGACGAACTGCTACTACGCCAGCGATTATTTCGAGGTCATGTACCAGTTTGCCGAGGCATTGATCACGGCCGGCTATGCGTATGTCGATGAGCAAAGTGCCGAAGAAATGCGCCAAATGCGCGGCACCCTGACCCAGGCAGGCAGCAATTCACCATGGCGTGATCGCCCTGCCGATGAATCGCTCGGCTTATTGCGCGCCATGCGCGCGGGCGAACACCCTGACGGCAGCATGGCGTTGCGTGCACGCATCGATATGGCCTCACCCAATATCAATATGCGCGATCCGGTGCTCTATCGCATCCGCCACGCAACCCATCATCGCACGGGCGATGACTGGTGCATCTATCCCATGTACAGTTGGGCGCACCCCGTCGAGGATGCACTCGAAGGCATCACACACAGCATCTGTACACTAGAGTTCGAGGATCAGCGCCCGTACTATGACTGGATCCTGGCGCGCCTCATGGAGCTTGGCCAACTAGCGCCGCCCCTGCCTCGCCAGTATGAGTTTGCGCGCCTGAACTTAAGCTATGTCGTCACCAGCAAGCGCAAGCTGCGTCAATTGGTCGACGAAGGCCACGTCCAAGGCTGGGACGATCCGCGCCTGCCTACGCTCGCAGGCCTGCGCCGACGCGGCTATACCCCGGCATCGATCCGTCTGTTTTGCGATCGCCTGGGGGTCTCTAAGGCTGACTCGCGCATTGACTACAGCATCCTCGAACAAGCCTTGCGCGATGATCTGGACCCAAGTGCGCCGCGTGCGGTTGCCGTCCTTGATCCGCTACGCCTGGTCATCACCAATTTTCCTGACGATCAAATCGAGCCATGTGTGGCTCCCGTCAATCCGCACGAGCCAGATGGTGCCCAGCGCAATTTCCCCTTTACCCGAGAGCTATGGATTGAGCGCGAAGACTTCCAAGAAGAACCACAGCGGAAATACTTCCGTCTCTACCCTGGCAACCTGGTACGACTGAAATACGGTTATATCGTGCGCTGCACGGGCTGCACCAAGGATGAGCAGGGCAATATCATCGAAGTCCAGGCTGAATACCTGCCCGACACCAAGAGCGGTACGCCGGGTGCCAACGCGGTCAAGGTCAAGGGCACGATTACCTGGATCAGTACCGCCCATGCGCTTGCTGCCGAGATCCGCCTGTATGATCGGCTGTTTTCAGTGGCTCATCCCGATGCAGGCGATCAGGACTTTCTCGCCGCCATCAATCCGCACTCGTGTCACACCGTCCAGGGCTGGCTAGAGCCCGGCACCCAGGCCAGTCCAGGCGCCACTTGGCAGTTTGAACGGCTTGGCTATTTCGTTGCCGACCGCATTGACTCCCGCGTTGACCGGCCCATCATCAACCGCGCCATCACCCTGCGCGATTCCTGGGCCTGATGGCTCATCGGCTGACTGGATCCATTGTGAGTTCATCCCCTACCCCCACTCCTGACATCGCGCTGGACTTCAAGAGCGCAACACTCTATGCCTTGCGTGTCGTCCTGCATACCCATGACACCAGCACCCTGCTCGCCGCGCTCACGCGCCGCATGACCGAAGCCGGCGCGTTCTATGAACATGAACCGATTGTCATCGACGCGCAGGCGCTTACCCAGTCTCCGGACTGGGCGATGCTGCTCGACACCTTGCGCATCCATCACCTGCACCCGATCGGCGTCACCGCCCAGGGTGCGGTGCTTGCTGACGCACAGGCGCACGGCCTGGCCGCCGTGGATATCTCTGCTGCGCCTGTGCGCAAAGCCCCCGCGCCCTCGCAGGATATCCCGCCCCCCTTGCCCACTGCCGCCACCAGCGCTGCCGTCAGCACCGCTACTCCTCCAAGCGCAGTCAGTCCGCCAGAGCCCGCTGCCGAGCCCAGCCCAGCGCCTGCAGCCATGGTGATTCGCCATCCGCTGCGCTCGGGCCAGCGCATTTACGCCAAGGGGACCGATCTGATCGTCATCGGCATGGTCAGCCAGGGCGCCGAAGTCATCGCCGACGGCAATATCCACATCTACGGACCGCTGCGCGGTAAGGCGATGGCGGGCGCACGCGGTGATACACAGGCCATGATTCTAACCACCCAAATGGATCCCGAACTCTTGGCGATCGCCGGCGTCTATCGCGTCGTCGAAACCGCGCTACCCGATAATGTGCATAATCAGCCCGCGCAGGTTTTGCTGGATGGGGGCACCCTTAAAATCCGCCCCCTACAACGTCATGCCAGCAATTTGTAGCGTGGCGATACGTACACATACACCCCGTCAGCCTTGTAGACTGACGTTTTGCTTTACGATTACGTAGTTTAAACAATAAGGAAATACACCGTCATGGCGCGAATAGTTGTAGTGACCTCCGGCAAAGGCGGGGTGGGCAAAACGACCACCAGCGCGAGCTTTTCTGCAGGCCTGGCCATGCGTGGCCACAAGACCGCTGTCATTGACTTCGACGTTGGCTTACGCAACCTGGATCTCATCATGGGTTGCGAGCGACGTGTCGTCTACGACTTTGTCAATGTGATCCAGGGCGAGGCAACGCTGAACCAGGCCTTGATTCGCGACAAGCAACTCGAGAGCCTCTATATCCTGCCGGCCTCCCAGACACGCGATAAAGATGCACTCACGCGCGAGGGCGTGGAAAAGGTCTTGAATGACCTGGCCGCCATGGATTTTGAATATATCGTCTGCGATTCACCCGCAGGGATCGAGACCGGCGCGCTCATGGCCTCTTATTTTGCCGATGATGCGCTCGTAGTAACCAACCCTGAGGTGTCCTCGGTTCGGGATTCGGATCGTATTCTGGGGATTCTGTCGGCAAAATCCCGTCGGGCTGAACGCGGGGAAGACCCCATCAAAGAACACCTGCTACTCACCCGCTACAACGCCAAGCGCGTCGCCGATGGCGAGATGCTATCCCTCCAGGACATTGAAGACATTCTACGTATCCGCCTGATTGGTGTGATCCCAGAGTCCGAGACGGTGCTACAGGCTTCTAACCAGGGCGTGCCTGCCATCCATATCCGCGAAAGCGATGTCGCCCAGGCCTACCAGGATGTGGTCTCACGCTACCTGGGCGAGGAGGTGCCGCTACGCTTTGTGGATTACGAAAAACCAAGCTTTCTCAAGCGCATGTTTGGGGGGAAATAATATGTCATTTCTCGACTTTCTACGCGGCTCCAAAAAGACCTCCGCCAGCGTCGCCAAGGACCGCTTGCAGCTCATCCTGATCAACGAGCGAGGCAGCGGCCGGACCTCGCCGGACTTCCTGCCACAGTTACAGAAAGAGCTCATTGAAGTCATCTCTAAATACGTACACATCAACCCCGAGGACATCACTGTAAACCTTGATCGCCAGAACTCGCTCGAAGTCCTGGAGGTCAAGATAGAAATGCCGCAGCAGGCGGCCGCACGCGCCTAGCCTGCGGCCCTATATCCAGATGAGTGTCAGATAGACCACCAAGGGAATTGTCACCACGGACATGAGGTTGCCCAGCAGCACGATGCTGGCGACCGTCTGGGGCTCGACCTTGTATTGCTCGCACAGCAAATAATTGAGGACGGCGGGAGGCAGCATCACCGACAAGGCCAGCAGACGCATCCAGTCTGCAGTAAGCGGCAGCATCCAGACCACGAGTGGAAAGCATAACGCACCGGCCAATAGATACAGCAGATTGATCTTGAACGCGAATCCAACCTGGGTCACGCGATCCTGTGATAGCCGCACCCCAAGGCTAAACAGCATCAAGGGAATTGCAATCTGCCCCAACAGCTCGACCGAGGTGCGGAAAAACATCGGGATCCAGTCTTGGTAGGCGGCCAGCGTCACGCCCAGCACGCTCGCCCATACATTGGGGTTTTTAAGCCACATCCAGCGCCCTGTTCCCCTGGAGAGTAAAAATATACCCAGCGAAAAGTGCAGGAGATTGGATAAAACGAACAAGATCACAATATCGCCCAACAGACCCTTGCCGTAGGCCAACATCATCAACGGGATACCGATATTGCCGGCATTGCGAAACATCCCGGGCACTAAAAAAGCGCGCCGCGAAATACCTCGGACGGGTATCAAGGCAAGGAGCAGACCGGGCAGCAAAATCGCCAGCACACCAGCGGCGATAAGTGGCCAGCCTTGGAGCAAATTAACTGGATTATCCAGCAGGGCCGAAAACACCAGCGCCGGACAAAACACCACCACATTCGCGTGATTGATGAAATCCATCTGCGGCACCCGCAACTGCCGACGACCAAAGACAAAGCCCACCGCCGAGATGGCAAAGACCGGCAGAACAATATTGAGCAGGGTGATAATCATCGATACGCTTGGGAGGCTGCTGAAAAGTAAATCAGTGTACCCTTATGTAGCGCCCCAAATCGGCCAATAAAAAAGCGCCTGTTGAGGCGCTTTTTTATTATAGAGAGCGTGCGGCTATTTGTTCTTGCCGACCTGGTCACCGATTACCCCGCCGATGGCCGCGCCGCCGACTGTACCCAGCACACCACCGCCCGTGACGACTGCACCGGCCACGCCGCCGATTCCAGCGCCTGTCACCGCCGCCTTTTGCCGGTGACTCATGTTGTCCCAAGACGAGCATCCTGCCATCGTCATCGCCAATAAGGCGACTGCACTTAATTTACCCAAGGTTTTAATTCGCATCGTATTCTCCTTCAAGACTTCTGCTGCATACAAGGTACACGTAAAGTACCCTGGCCATAAACCCTAGGCCGGGTATTCTTTGTTAGGCGACGCTACAGTTGTATCTGCCGCCCCCAGATATGCAGGCTATTTGATCAGCGCCAACACCTCGCGAAACCGGGGATGCGCAGGGGTCTGCATCCATTCGAACAGGGCCATCTCGAGGCTGATGGATTCCAGGCCATGATGGCGCCAGCGCTCGAGGGCAGCGACCTTATCGTCAGTCCGTCGCGAGCCGATGCAATCAGTAAGCAGCGCCGGGCGATATCCCGCCTCAGCCAGCCCCAAACCTGTTTGTAACACGCAGATGTGGGCCTCGGTGCCTGCCAACAACACATGCCCGTGCCCACGCGGCAGGGAATCCGTAAACCCGGTCTCTTTGCAGCCATCAAAATGCGTTTTGGATACGCAATGCTCGACGTACGGACCCAGGTCGGCGTGCGTCGGCCCGATTTTCTCGGGCCAGTGCTCGGTCGCCCAAACGGGCACACCCAGTAGGCGCGCAGCCTGGGCCAGGCTCGCGACACGTGCCACCAGGGCCTCATGATCATCGATCGCAGGCAAAAGCTTTTCCTGCATATCGACAATCAGGATCATTGAATCACGCACATCGAACATGGTTGGCTCCTACTTAAGGGACTTATAGCGCAAGCGACGTGGCTTGGCACCTTCCTCGCCCAGGCGACGTCGCTTATCCGACTCATACTCTTGGTAGTTGCCATCGAAAAACACCACTTTGGATTCGCCTTCAAAGGCCAGGATATGCGTCGCGATACGATCCAGAAACCAACGGTCGTGACTGATGACGAGTACGGATCCAGCATACTCTAGCAAGGCATCCTCCAAGGCGCGCAAGGTCTCGACATCCAGATCATTGGAGGGCTCATCCAGGAGCAACACATTTCCGCCCGAGACCAGGGTCTTGGCCAGATGCAGGCGACCGCGCTCGCCTCCCGAGAGTTTACCGACGATTTTATTCTGGTCCGCACCCTTGAAGTTAAAGCGCCCCAGGTAGGCGCGCGAAGACATCTCGAAGCGCCCGATGGTCAAGATATCCGCGCCGTCAGAGATTGCGTCAAAAACGGTCTTGCTATCAGGCAGGGATTCGCGCGATTGGCCGACATAGGCAATCTGCACTGTCTGACCGATGCGCACCGTGCCGGCATCGGGCGTCTCTAGGCCTGCGATCATGCGAAACAGCGTGGACTTACCCGCCCCATTGGGCCCAATGATGCCGACAATCGCACCTGGCGGCACCTTGAAGCTCAGGTCATCGATCAACAGGCGATCACCGTAACCCTTAGAAACGTTTTCGAATTCGATCACCTCATTGCCCAGACGCTCGGCAACCGGAATAAAGATCTCTTGGGTTTCATTGCGGCGCTGGTACTCGTGCGAGGACAATTCATCAAAGCGGGCCAGGCGGGCTTTGGCCTTGGCTTGGCGCCCCTTGGGGTTTTGGCGTACCCATTCGAGCTCCTTTTTGATCGTTCGCTGGCGCGCGGATTCGGAGGCCTCTTCGTGCTTTAGGCGATCATCCTTTTGTTCTAGCCAGGACGTGTAATTACCCTTCCAGGGGATACCATGCCCGCGATCCAGCTCGAGTATCCATTCGGCGGCATTATCAAGAAAATAGCGATCATGCGTGACGGCGACGACGGTCCCGGGGAATTGGCGCAAAAACACCTCTAGCCACTCGACGCTCTCGGCATCAAGGTGGTTGGTGGGTTCATCAAGCAAGAGCATATCGGGCTTGGACAAGAGCAAACGGCACAGCGCCACACGGCGCTTTTCTCCGCCGGACAGATTACCAATGATGGCCTCCCAGGGGGGCAGGCGCAAGGCGTCTGCGGCAATCTCCATCTGGTGCTCGATATCGTCACTGCCACTGGAGGCCGCCGCTGCAATAATCGACTCTAGTTCGGCCTGCTCGGCAGCCAAGGCATCGAAATCCGCATCCTCGTCCGCATAGGCGGCATACACCGCATCAAGGCGCGCACGCGCGGAAAATAACTCACCCAAACCTTCCTCAACAGATTGGCGCACGGTATGCGCTGGGTCGAGGACTGGTTCTTGGGGCAGATAGCCGATCTTCAGGCCAGGCATGGGGATGGCTTCACCCTCGATATCCTGATCGACCCCGGCCATGATCTTAAGTAAGGTGGACTTGCCTGAGCCATTCAAACCGAGCACGCCGATCTTGGCGCCGGGAAAAAACGATAAAGAGATATCACGCAGGATCTGACGCTTGGGCGGCACGATCTTGCCGACGCGGTTCATCGTATATACATACTGTGCCATAGCAAAACCATTAAAATAATTCAGGCCAAACCATTCAGCCATGCAAAACCACGATTGTAGGCCGAGCAGCACACTAAAGGCATCGGCATTAAAATTCAGCAATTGAATGCCATTTCTCTGCGAGAGCGCACCTAATGACCCCTCCCCTTAAATTTACCGATACCGAAACCGATTTGCTCGCGCGGACAGCTGATGCCCTGAGCGCTTACCTGGGCAAACCCGTCCTCGCCGAAGTGATCGACGATCAGGAGGCGGGTTTTGAATGGGCGCTCTTTGCGATTCCACTCATACCGGATGAACCCCTTGAGGATCGACAACGGGTCCAGGTCGGGGGCCCAGGCGCGCGCTTTCTGGGTAATCTGGGCGGCCTGACGCCCGACCCCTCCGAGCCGCTAGAGTGCGAGCTGCTTTGGGCGATTCAGCTCTCGGCACTTGAAGGGGCGCGGTACATCAAGGTCGATAGCGATGGCGAGGAAGCCGCCTGGGCGGATACGCTGGCGGACGTCCTGCCGTTTGCGCTGACGCGACCATCGTCTGAAGACGACGCCTCAAGTTACGAGGATGAGGATGAGGACGACGAAGACGACTTACTGCCCACGCGTCACTAGGCCAGGGACGCCCGCCAGGCGCGTACGCGATCACGCAGATATAAGCCCATGCCTACCGGCCACATCAGACAAACCAGCACCCGGGCGCCTGGATGCGTAAGACTGCGCCCCAGAGGACGCGGCTGGCCGCTTGCGCGCAGATGCATGTCAAAACGCGTATAACGCGCCGCCGCCATGAAAAATGAGGCTGGCTGGTAGCGAAACCAGTCCAGACAGCCATCCACCGTATCGTGCGCCAACAGCCACAGGCCCACGGCATGACGCGCGCTCTCGGCGCCACGCCCCTGTCCCGAGAGGCTATCACTGCTGACGTAATAGACCCGGAACACCTGATTGACAAAGCGCGTCAGGTAACCCGCACGCGCAATGGCGCGCCAGACCAGGCTCTCGGGCACAAACCCCTCGACGCTTTCGGGAAACGGAAACTGGCGCAGGACATCCGTACGCAGACAGCCGAACTTTTCCCCTCGGACATGGTAGCGAAACGTCATATCCAGCGCGGTGACATCGAGCACGTCCTTGGGGTACATATCGCCGACGACACGGCCATCGGGCCGAGCACATAGCCCGGTAATCGCCACATAACGCGAACGCGCAGCGGGCGGAATATCCTCCCAGGCGCGCGCCATATTGTACAAAGCATTGGTATCCAGGCTGTCGTCGCTGTCGAGGGCCACGAGCCACTCGCCGCGCGCCTGACGCACGCCGGTATTAAATGCGGTTTTTTTGTGCTGGTTAGGCTGCCAGACATAATGGATGGGAAAGCTCGCCTCGGACTGCCAGGCGGCGACCCGCTCTTGGGTATCGTCGGTCGAGCCGTCATCGACCACCACCCACTCGAAGTCCTGATAGGACTGCTCACGCAGCGACGCATAAACACGCTCAAGCGTGTGGGCGCGGTTATATGTAGGAGTAACAACAGAGAACAAGTGGCGCCAAATGGGCATGCCAGCCAACCCTTGGACTAGAATGCACCCATGATAGCCGCAAAAAAAACCACGGAAGGTCAATTCCGTGGTTTACCCTAATACGACTTTGTATTGAAATTATACGCGCTTGACCTTTTCGAGCATTTTAAAGACGCCCTTAGGTGCGCGCACAAAAAGGCGCTTGAACGCCTTACCGAGGCAACGACGCTCGAGGGTGTTGCGACGTGTCCGTTTGATTTCTGCCATGGTGTTCTCCTGAGTGGGACAGGCCGACTGCCCGTCACGGATGCGCATCAAGCGCCCGCGTGTGGTTTGTACTTAACACGCCATTTTAGCAAACAATCACGCCGGTCGTATGATTAGCATCTAAAAATCCCCGTAGCAGAACGATTATCATATCAACATGAGCTCACAAATCCGTATCTTCGGCGCACGCCAGAACAACCTCAAAAACCTCGACGTCGATATCAATACGGGCGAGCTGCTGGTCATTACCGGCGTGTCGGGATCAGGGAAAAGCTCTCTGGCTTTTGACACGCTCTATGCCGAAGGTCAACGCCGCTACGTCGAGACGTTTTCACCTTATGCACGCCAGTTCCTCGATCGCATGGATAAGCCCCAGGTTGACCGCATCGAAGGCATCCTGCCCGCCATTGCCATCGACCAGGTTAATCCGGTGCGCAATTCGCGCAGCACCGTGGGGACGATGACCGAGCTAAACGACCACCTCAAGCTGCTCTACGCCCGGGTCGGGCACCTGCACTGCGCCCAATGCGCGCAAGCCGTACAACGCGATAATGTCACCTCTATCGGGCAGCAGATCGAGGCGCGCTGCGCCGCCGACGATCCGCGCCTGATCGTCACGTTCCCCGTCTCGGTGCCTGCCAACTTCACTGAAGATGAAGTGCGCGGCTTTCTTGATCAACAAGGCTATACGCGCATCCACCACCAGGATGAGGCGCCGGCCCCCGCGCCGACCACAAAAAAGAGCAAGGCATCCACCCCGGGGCCACGCAAAATCCTGCATGTCGTCCAGGATCGCTTTCGCTATCGCAGCACTGAGCGTGAGCGCATCATGGAGGCACTCGAGATCGCCCTGGCGCAAGGCAATGGCCACCTGACGGTGTACGCGCTGAACGACGAGAACGAGCAGGCCTGGCGATTCAGTTCACAGTTGCACTGCGCACACTGCAATATCAGCTATGCCTCGCCCTTACCCAGCTCTTTTTCCTTTAACTCGCCCCTGGGTGCATGCGAGACCTGCCGCGGCTTTGGCCGGGTCATCGGCATTGATTACGGCTTGGTGATCCCCGACCCTCGCCGCACGCTGCGCGAAGGCGCAATCAAGCCCTGGCAGACCGCCAGCTATAAAGAATGCCAAGAGGAAATGGAGCGCTACGCGCCTGGCGCCGGTATCCGCCTGGACATCCCTTGGAATCAGCTCAGCCAGACCGAACAGGACTGGGTCATCCAGGGTACGCCCGACTGGAAGGGGGGTAAATCAGCCTGGAAACACCAATGGTACGGTGCACAGCGGTTTTTTGACTGGCTGGAATCGCGTGCCTACAAAATGCATGTACGGGTCTTGCTCTCTAAATACCGCAGCTACACGCCCTGCCCAAGCTGCAAGAGCTCGCGCCTCAAGCCCGAGTCAACACTATGGCGATTGGGCCAGTCTACAGAGACTGACGCGCATTACCCCCGATTCATGCCGCCCCAAACACAGTGGAGCACCGAACAGCTCAACGCCCTGCCCGGACTCAGCGTACATGATCTGATGCGCTTGCCCATCGAGCGTGTGCGTGCTTTTTTTAACGAGATCCATTTCGGCCAGACCATGGATGAGGCACTACGTCAGCTTATTGACGAGGTGCACACACGCCTGAAATTCCTCTGCGATGTGGGCCTGGGCTATCTATCACTTGATCGCCAGAGCCGCACCCTATCGGGCGGCGAGGTACAGCGCATCAACCTCACGACCGCGCTGGGCACCTCATTGGTGAACACCTTGTTTGTGCTCGATGAACCCTCTATCGGCCTGCATCCGCGCGATATCCACCGGGTGGTCGAGGTCATGCACCGTCTGCGCACCCACGGCAACACCCTGGTCGTCGTCGAACACGATCCCCAGGTGATGGTGGCCGCCGACCGCATACTGGACATCGGCCCAGGCCCCGGCGAGCGCGGCGGGCGCATTATGTTCGATGGCACACCCGCCCAACTCGTGCATGCCGACACGCTCACCGGGCGCTACCTAAGCGGCCAAATGCATATCGAGGCGCCCCGCCCGCTTCCGGTCACAGACGGCACACCACGCCTGCTGCTAGAGGGTGTGCGCGCCAATAATCTGCAAAATATCGCAATTTCGATTCCACTTGGGCGCCTGGTCTGCGTGACGGGTGTCTCGGGCTCGGGCAAGTCCACGCTGATACAAGACGTCCTGTATCCCGCCCTACTCAAGCACCTGGGCCGTCCCACCGAAACGCCGGGCGAGCATGACGCGCTATTGGGTGCCGAGCAGATCGCCGATATCGTGCTGGTCGACCAGACGCCCATCGGCAAGACCGCACGTTCCAATCCAGCCAGCTACGTCGGCGCGTTCGACGCCATACGCAAGCTCTTCGCTCAGGCCACGCTCTCTCGGGAGCGTGGCTACACCCCTGGCACCTTTAGCTTCAATAGCGGCGACGGTCGCTGCCCCGGGTGCAGTGGGACAGGCTTTGAGCACGTCGAGATGCAGTTCCTCTCGGACGTCTACCTGCGCTGCCCAGATTGCAATGGTCAGCGTTTTCGACCCGAGATCCTGGAAGTGCAAGTCGAGCACCTGGGTCACCGAGCATCCATCGCTGATGTACTGGACATGACCGTGCATGAGGCCATGGAATTCTTTAAGGGACTGCGTGACGTACAGTGGGCGCTGACGCCGCTGGCCGACGTTGGTCTGGAATACCTGCGCCTGGGCCAGCCAGTCCCCACGCTCTCGGGCGGCGAAGCCCAGCGCCTCAAGCTTGCGGGTCATCTGGCCAAGGCCTCACGCAGCGGTATTTCGACCCGTCAGCTCGCCAAAAAAGGCAGCCTGTTCCTGTTCGACGAGCCCACAACCGGCCTGCACTTCGATGACATTGCGCGGCTGATGCGCGCGTTTCGCAAGCTCCTGGGGGCCGGACACTCTTTACTGATCATCGAGCACAACCTGGATGTCATCCGCGCGGCCGACTGGCTGATTGACCTCGGTCCAGAGGGGGGGGATCAAGGCGGTCGGGTCATGGGCACCGGCACGCCTGAACACCTCATGACGCAATCCGACTCTTACACCGGCCAGGCACTGGCCAGTTACCTGAATGCCCTGAACACGAACCATTCATTGCTTGCCGAGCCCGCGCTGGCCGCCACGCAATATCATCTGCGCAGACCGGCCTCAGAGGCGCAGGACATCCATATCGTCAATGCGCGCGAACACAACCTCAAGGGCATTGATGTCCACATCCCGCGCAATGCCTTCACCGTGATTACGGGCGTATCAGGCTCAGGCAAATCGACCCTGGCCTTCGATATTTTGTTTAACGAAGGCCAGCGCCGCTACCTGGAGTCGCTGAACGCCTATGCTCGGGCCATCGTCCAGCCCGCAGGCAAACCTGATGTGGATGCGATCTATGGCATCCCCCCTACCGTGGCCATCGAGCAACGCACCAGCCGCGGCGGGCGTAAGTCCACAGTCGCCACCATGACCGAGATCCACCATTTCCTGCGCCTGCTCTACGTCAAGCTCGGCACCCAGATTTGCCCGGATTGCCTGGTGCCCGTCGCCCCCCAGACGCCAGAACAGATTGTTGCCCAATTAATGAGCGAGCATCGCGGTGCGCATATCGGCTTGTTGGCGCCCTTGGTGAGTGCACGCAAAGGCTACTACACCGATCTGGCCAAATGGGCGGCTGCCAAGGGTTATTCCCATCTGCGCGTGGATGGCGAATTTATCCCGCTTGACCCCTGGCCGCGCCTGAACCGCTACCAGGAACACACGATTGAATTACCAGTACGCGATCTGCTAGTGGACCCAGGCGATGAGGCTGGCCTGCGCGAGGCGGTGCGGGCAGCGCTGGCACTGGGCCACGGCACCTTTAGCGTCATGCTGGGTCTGACGGCCGACGGCCCCGACACCATCGAGGCGCGCCGCGCGGCGGGACTTGCTCCGTCCTCTGCGCGATTAACATTCTCGATCAAGCGCGCCTGCCCGAGCTGCGGCACCAGCTTCCCCGAGCCGGATCCTCGACTTTTCTCTTATAACTCGCGCCATGGCTGGTGTACACATTGTTTCGGTACCGGTTTGCAACTCAAAGGATTCACCGAGGACCAAAGCGGCGAGGAAACCAGTTGGAACGAGTGGACCAAGGACGATGAACTGGTCGATTGCACCGCATGCCAAGGCCAACGCCTGAACCGCGTTGCCCTGGCATTTCGCTGGCGCGAGCGCTCGATAGCGGAACTGACCGCCATGCCTGTCAGCGACGCCAATCGCTTTTTCATCGGCCTGAGTACCCAAGGCCGCGAGGCAGAGATAGCCCGCGATGTGCTGACCGAGATTCGCAGCCGACTGGATTTCATGGAAACCGTCGGCCTGGGCTATCTGGCCATGGACCGCGCCGCGCCGACCCTCTCTGGCGGAGAGGCACAGCGCATCCGGCTGGCCGCGCAACTGGGCTCAAACCTGCAGGGGGTGTGCTATATCCTTGATGAGCCAACTATCGGCCTGCATCCGCGTGACAACCGTATCCTGCTCGACGCCCTCGCGCGCCTCGAGCGCAACGGCAATACCTTGGTCGTCGTTGAACATGACGAGGACACCATCCGGCGCGCGGATCACGTGATCGACATGGGCCCAGGCGCAGGCACTCGTGGCGGCATGGTGGTTGCTCAGGGCACGGTTGAAGACATTTGCAACAACCCCGCCTCCCTGACCGGACACTATCTGAAACACCCGCTGGCGCATCCCATGATGGGCCGCCGCCCCGTCGATTCCCAAACACCGATGATCGAAGTCATTGATGCAGATCTGCATAATCTGCACCGTATGCGCGCAGGCATCCCGATCGGGCGGCTGAGTGTCGTGACGGGCGTTTCGGGATCGGGAAAATCCACCCTGGCGCGCGACGTGCTGCTCAACAATCTCGCGCGGGCAATCAGCGCACGCAAAGCACCAATATGGCGTGGCTGCCGGGACATCATCGGCTGGGAGGCCATCGACCGCGTCCTCGAAGTCGACCAGACACCCATCGGCAAAACACCCCGATCCTGCCCCGCAACCTACGTGGGGTTCTGGAACGACGTGCGTAAGCTTTTCGCCGAAACGCGCGAGGCACGCATGCTTGGCTGGACAGGTTCGCGATTCTCTTTCAATACGGGGGATGGCCGCTGCCCGGTATGCGAAGGCCAGGGCATGCGCACCATCGAAATGAGCTTTTTGCCCGATATCAAAGTGTTGTGCGATGGCTGTCGTGGCGCGCGCTTTAACCAAGAAACCCTGGGCGTGCGCTGGCGCGAAAAAAGTGCGGGCGAAATCCTGCGCATGGAAGTCGACGAGGCCGTGGGCTTTTTCTCGGCACACCGCAAGATCTCTCGGGCGCTGCAACTCATGCAGGATGTGGGCCTGGGCTACCTCACCCTCGGCCAGCCCTCGCCCACGCTCTCGGGCGGCGAGGCACAACGCATCAAGCTCGTCACCGAGCTCACCAAGGCGCATCTGGACGAAGGCCTGATCAAAACCGGACGCGCCTCGCGCGCGCCCCACACCTTCTACGTCCTGGATGAACCGACGGTCGGTCTATCCACAGCGGATGTGGAAAAACTTATCCATGTTCTGCACCGCTTGGTCGATGCTGGCCACACGGTGCTCGTTATCGAACACAATCTGGACATCATTGCCGAGGCCGACTGGATTCTGGATCTCGGTCCCGAGGGCGGCGACGCAGGCGGCAGATTGGTCGCCCAAGGCAGCCCTGAACATCTTGCCGCCCAGCCCACCCATACCGGCCGGGTTCTCGCGGAATTTCTCGGTAGAAGTCAAGCATGAGTTGTCGCTTTGAAGATCGTCTGGCAGGCCGCGCACTTGTGCTGGAGTCGCTCGTCGAGCGCATCGCCGTCACCCACCGTGACGCACTCGATGAGGCCTTCCGGCGCATCGAAGCCGCCCAACAGGCGGGGCACTGGGTCGCCCTCATCCTGAACTACGAATTGGGCGAGTGGCTCGAGCCCCAGCTCTGCCAAGACATCGCCGATCCCCAACCACGCCTGACCGCGCTGATCTACGCCCGGGCGCAGCACAGCACACCCTGGGCGGTCTCCCCTCAGTCCTGCGTCCTTCAGGTCCAGCCACGTACCGAACCCGAACGCTACCAGCGCGACCTGCAGATCCTGCACACCGGCATCGCAGCGGGCGCGTACTATCAGGTGAACTACACCGTGGCGCTTGATCTGTCCTTCGCCCCGCCGCCGCCCGGACCGGGCTCGGCGGCATCGCTGTACCGCACGCTGGCCGCACGTCACCCCGTGGCCCACGCGGCCTACATCGAGGACGGCACACGCCAGATCCTGTCCTTCTCTCCCGAGCTATTCGTCGCACGCCAGGACGACACCCTCACGGTACGGCCCATGAAGGGCACCGCCCCGCGCCTGGACGACCCACACGCGGACGAACAAGCTGGCCAGACTCTGCTGCATAGCGCGAAGAACCGCGCCGAAAACCTAATGATCGTCGATTTGCTGCGCAATGACCTGGGTCGGCTGGCCTCCCCCGGATCCGTCGAGGTAAAAGAGCTCTTTACACTAGAAAAATACCCGTCTGTCTGGACCCTTACCTCGACCATCCAGGCGCAGGCACCCGAAGCATCGCTACGCGATATCCTCAACGCGCTATTCCCCTGCGGATCAGTCACCGGAGCCCCCAAGATCGCCGCAATGCAGGCGATCCGCACACTTGAAGCCCGGCCACGCGGCATCTACTGCGGCAGCGTTGGATGGCTCGCACCCGATGGCGATTTTTCCCTGAACGTGGCGATCCGCACGATAGAAATCAACCGGGGCAATATGACATTCGGCGTAGGAGGAGGCATCACCTATGATTCCGATGCCAGTGAGGAATGGGAGGAATGTCTATGGAAAGCCCGCGTTCTGAACCCTGTCTGATCGAAACCATGCGCTTCGCCCAGGGGCACATCGCCTTATGGCCGGGTCATCTGCAGCGTCTGGCGACATCAAGCGCCGCGCTCGGCTATGTCTGGGCGCCCCACCACGTCCAGGCGCAAGTCGCGCAGCAGTGCGCCAGACTGGATAAGCAAGAGGTATTTCGTATCCGCCTGCTCCTCGCGCGTGACGGGCAATGCCAGATCGAAGCCAGCCCGCTGCCCCCGACCTCATGCCCCGTGCGCATCGCCCTCGCACCCGAACCACTAATTGCGGAGGCCTTGTGGCTGCGCCACAAGACCACGCATCGCCCCTGGTATGCAGCCGCCCAGACATGGCTTGCCCAAAACCCTGATATTTTTGATGTCATATACAGCAACCCACAGGCTCAGTTATGCGAGGGCAGCCGTAGCAATATCTATCTGTCCGATGGGGCGGGCCACTGGCTCACCCCAGCGCCAGACAGTGGGCTGCTGCCCGGTGTCCAGCGTCAGGCACTCCTGGATGCAGGCCTGGTACGCGAAGCCCGGCTCTCGGCCGAGGATCTGCGCACCGCGTCAGCCATCCGGGTTTCCAATGCGCTACGCGGCTGGCTGGACGCCAATTTAATCATTTGATTTAAGCAGCGGATGCGCCGCGCTGCCTCTATGGCTGCGCGTGCGCAGCGTGGCCCTTGAGGATCGCCTGAATGGCCTGATGAGCAGCCGCCAAGCCCATACTTGCGGTCACGGTGACCGCCGAGCCGTAGCCCGCACAGGACAAGCCTTGTAATGTGCCTTCCTCTGGGCCTTGCTGCCAAAGCTCAGGCAGAACAACGGGCTGCTCGAACCAGAGACAGGGCACCCCCATACGCGGCACACGCTTATGGGCCTTGCCACCCTGCGCACCACCCTTGGGGTAGCCATGAGTCTGGCGCAGAACCTGACGCACCCGCCCGAGCAAGGCATCATGCACGGCCAAAGACAAATCCCCCGCACGCAGGGACAAGGGGTCGGTCTTGCCACCCGCGCCACCACAAACGATGATCGGCCAAGCCCGTGCCCGGGCCGCAAGCACCATCGCCACCTTCGCCTTTACCTGATCGGTACAATCCACGAGCACACCCGCACCGACAGAAAAGATCTGCTCGACATTGTCCGGCTCGACAAAGTCATCGATTAAACGAACCTGGCAATGCGGATTAATGTCGCGTACCCGCTGGGCCATGGCGACGATCTTAGCCTGACCCAGTGTGCTGCCCAAGGCATGGACCTGCCGATTGATATTGGACTCGGCGATATGATCCAGATCGATCAGCGTCAGCGCGCCAAGCCCCGAGCGCGCCAAGGCCTCGACACACCACGTTCCCCCCCCGCCAATCCCCGCCACCACCACCTGGGCCTGGGCGAGCCTATCGACACTCTGCGGCCCATACAAGCGATCCAGCCCACCGAAACGGCGCTGTCGATCAAAGGTGGCTATGTTCTTAGGATTCGGATCGATATCGGTATAGGGTTGCATAGCCTATTTTACAAAAACCCAAGGCCTAAGTCCTCTACAATAGAGCTTGACCCCTAATATTTACCCAGACAGGCCAACCTGGTGAGCGCCCACCCCTTATCCTTCGCCCAAACACCTCCCGTCACCCAAAGCTTCAGGGTGCTGGACGATTCTGCGCACCAGGTATCGATCGAGCGCACTATGGCACAGCGTCGAACACAAGGGGATATCTGGGTATTCGGCTATGGCTCACTCATCTGGCGCCCAGAGTTTGACTATATCGAGTCACGCTCGGCCCGGGTTCATGGCTATCACCGCTCGTTGTGCATCTGGTCACGCGTCAATCGCGGCACGCCCGAGCAACCCGGACTGGTGTTTGGCCTGGATACGGGTGGCTCATGTCAGGGCAAGGTCTTTCGTGTCAGCGCCACCGATGCGGCACAGAGCCTGATCGCCCTGTGGCGGCGCGAAATGCCCAGTGCCGCCTATATCCCGCGCTGGCTCAATTGCCACACCAGCCAGGGTCCCATCCAGGGGCTTGTCTTTACTACAGATCGCAAGCGTGACGGCTATGTGCCCAGCCTACCCATCGACCAAATCGTCCCCATCGTGCACCGTGGCCACGGACGCTACGGTGCCTGCACGGACTACGTCTTGCAGACCGCTGAAGCACTCGAACGTGCTGGCATCGTAGATCGTAAGCTGCGCGCGATTGCCCGTGCGCTGAATATTGAAAGCTGAAACCCGCCGATCACCTCTATTGTTTTCCATAGGTCACCATGTCTATTGCAGATATTCGTCAGAATTACCAGAAGTTTGAGCTTGTAGAGGCATCGGTTGCGGCTGATCCGATCACCCAATTCGACCTCTGGTTCGAACAGGCCCTCGCCAGCGAGGTCATCGAGCCCACAGCGATGACGCTGGCCAGCGCAACGCGCGAGGGCAAGCCCTCTGCACGGGTTGTCTTGCTCAAGGGTTACGATCAGCACGGCTTTGTCTTCTACACCAATTATGATTCGCGCAAGGGTCAAGAGCTCACGGCAAACCCTCAGGCGAGCCTGCTGTTTTTCTGGCCACAGCTCGAGCGCCAGGTACGCCTTGAAGGGATCGTCACCCAGGTAAGCGCCGAGGAATCGGATGCGTACTTTCACAGCCGCCCACTCGGTTCGCGCGTCGGTGCCTGGGTCTCGCCACAGAGCCAGCCCACGAGTCGCGCCCAGCTAGAGGCCCGCATGGCCGAACTGTCTACAACGCTGGGCGCTGACCCGGCACGCCCACCGCATTGGGGCGGCTATCGCCTGGTTCCCTCGACCATTGAATTCTGGCAAGGACGGCCTTCACGATTGCACGACAGGCTGGTCTTTACCCGGCAGGCAGAGGATGCTTGGTCCCTCGTGCGCCTGGCGCCCTGAGCCTGATGCCACAACATCCCACACCCGCCGATTTTCAATCGCTGTAC
Organism: Alcaligenaceae bacterium CGII-47; assembly: GCA_019166125.1. Taxonomy (GTDB): domain Bacteria; phylum Pseudomonadota; class Gammaproteobacteria; order Burkholderiales; family Burkholderiaceae_B; genus Castellaniella. The sequence goes on along the minus strand of JAHTBO010000005.1, from coordinate 2,187 downwards.
TTTCGCTCTGCGCTTGGCCGCTTTCCGACCGGTGTGACAGTTGTGACCGCCGAAAATCCTGATACAGGAACCCCCATCGGCCTGACTATCAGCTCTTTTACGTCCGTCTCGCTTGACCCACCGATGGTGCTCTGGACGCTCACGCACGCGGCCTTATCCCTCGTACATTTCCAGCGCCTGGACCGCTACACCATACACGTGCTCTCGGCGACACAAATGGGACTGGCACGACGCTTTGCCCACGGCCCGCAGGCGGCACGCTTCGAGGGCATAGCGCTGGGCCGGGCGCCCAACGGCACGCTCATGCTTAATGATCCGAATTGTGCCGCGTGGTTTGAATGCTTTAACCTTCAACGCCATGATGCGGGCGACCATACGATCCTGATCGGCCAGGTCGAGCACTGTCAACGCACGACACACGCGCCGCTGATCTACCATGCTGGGGATTTCAATCTGACACCGGCGAGCGAGCCGCTGCCACACAACTAAGAGCCATCCTTCTTTTTGACTCACGTTTATCATGCATGATTACATCCTGACCCTCTCCTGCCCCGATCGCATGGGCATCGTCCATACTGTATCGGGATGGCTGCTGACTTACCACGGCAATATCGTCCATGCGCAGCAATTCGGCGATATCGATACCGAACGCTTTTTTCTGCGCGTACATTTTTCATTGCCTATCGCGACACCTATCGATGCGCTACAAGCGTCCTTTGCAGGGATCGCCACGAAGTTTGATATGCAGGTTCAATTCCATGATGTCCAGCGTAAGGCCCGCCTGCTGATTCTGGTTAGCCGCCAAGGCCATTGCCTGAATGATCTGCTGTTCAGAGTGCACAGTGGCCAACTTTCCGTCGAGGTGACGGGCGTTGTCTCCAACCACATGGATTACGAGTCGATGGCCCAGGCTCACGGCATCCCCTTTCATCATCTGCCGGTCACCCCCGAGACCAAGGCACAACAAGAAAAAAGAATTCTGGATCTGGTGAAAGCCAATGAGGTCGATCTTGTGGTCCTTGCACGCTATATGCAAATCCTTTCTGCTGACATGTGTCGGGCGCTTGAGGGACGAGCGATCAATATCCATCATAGTTTTCTGCCGGGTTTCAAAGGGGCACGCCCCTACCACCAGGCGCATGCACGCGGGGTCAAGATCATCGGGGCCACGGCACACTATGTCACGCCCGATCTGGATGAAGGCCCGATTATTGAACAGGATATCGAGCGTGTGGACCACGCCATGCGTGCGGAGGATTTGACTCGCGCAGGGAGCGATATAGAGTCCCAGGTGCTGGCGCGCGCGGTGCGCTGGCACGTGGAGCACCGCATTTTGCTCAATGGACGGCGCACGGTGGTATTTCGTTAAGGATATTGGGGCGGCGGGCCGATGGGGGGATAGGCTATTGGTTACAGCACGCCGCTGGGGGATAGGCTATTGGTTACAGCACGCCGCTGGGGGATAGGCCGAGCCCAGGCTTAGTTGGGCGGGCCCGCCTCCCGGCGGCCTACCCGACTGAATCATGTCGCTGCGAGGGGGAACGCAAAACTCGCGGCTGCGCCGCTCAGACACTGCGTTCCCCTGGTCTCGCCTCGCCACGATTCAATCGGCCACCCAAAGGCGCCTGGTCCCGGCCTATCCCCCCAGCGTCTGATGAAGTTTGAAAGAGGTCTCCGCCTACGGTCCCGACATCTCGCTGAATCTGGCGTGGCGCCGACGGCCGCGATAGAAGTTGCCCCCCATCCGCCCGCATCTTGCAGCCCCTGGCGTGGCGACGGGGCTGGCGGGGACGGGCGTATCTTGGGGGGCCGGGGGAATGACGAGGAGGCGGGATAAAGTGGGGCCACTGTCTGAACCCCGAAGGGGTGAGTTTGGCCCCACCCCGCCGTATCGGCAGGCACACGGGTAGTCGGCCCCAAGGCCGACCCACCCAAGCCTAGCCCCAATACTCTTCACTTAGCGTTTAAATCGCAGTAACCTGTCTCTTTCGACGGCAGGGGAGATAGCGATGGCGCGTACGCAGGCAAGCCTTCCCGAAGGCATCCGTATTACCGATCACATCAGCTTGGGCGTGATCACCAAGACGTTCCCAATGCAGCGCGTCCGTTCCGTACTTGCTGCGACAGGCAAGGCGAGCGAGCGCGAGCGCGACCTCCCTGCGCATGTGGTCGTCTATTACACGACGA
>JAHTBO010000040.1 GCA_019166125.1 Alcaligenaceae bacterium CGII-47 | reverse complement strand
CGCGCACCTACCCCGATTTCCTCATCGGCATGGCGCCGGTGCATTCGGGACCTTATGAGTGGTACAAAGAGTGGTTGGGTAGTCCAAACTATCAGGTCAAGGGCAATCCCGAGGTCGCCGAGGCGATTTTTCGCGGACTGAATCAGCGTGGGCACCGGATGCATGCCCAGCGCGAGAATCTGCGCTTTGATGACAACCTCACGATTCCAGCGATTCACCTGGGGCTAGAGGATACCGACATCACCGTCGTTCCCATCCTGCAAAACTGTACGGTACCGCCGCTACCTGACACGCGTCAGTGCTATGCACTGGGCCAATCGCTGGCCGACGTCATTACCCAGGATATGCCGGCTGGCCTGCGCGTAGCGGTGCTGGGCTCGGGGGGCTTGAGCCACGAGCCGGGCGGCGCACGCTACTGGTATATCGATAAGGAATTTGATCTGTGGTTCATGGAGCTCATGGCCTCGGGTGACCACGACAAGCTATTGAACGAGCTGACGATCGCGCGCATGGAGCA
>JAHTBO010000039.1 GCA_019166125.1 Alcaligenaceae bacterium CGII-47 | reverse complement strand
ATGAGAGCCCATCGACGACGCACATGTACGTCGAGGCAGACCTCGCCATGAAGGAACGAGCTCTTGCACGCTTGAAGCAACCCGAGATCAAGCAAACACGGTATCGGCCACCAAAGGGGCTGCTGGACTTCCTACAATCGCTGTAATTATGTGAAGTACTTCGGCTGCGCGTCGTTCCTGCAGCCGAGGGCAAGTAGATGTGTGACAGACAAAGAGTTCGCATAAACACCGAGTTCGCCTTATTTCTTCCAATCACAAAGGGACGGATGGCGTTCTCGCATGCGTTATTGTCAATGGGCAAGTCGCCGCGCTCTATATAACGCACCAACTTGTCCCAGATATTATGCAGGTACGCCAATGCCTCGCCCAGCTTGCTCTTGGGGGTGACCTTGGGCAGCATGTCCACCAGCCAGGCATGCAGCTCGTCGAGTGTTTGCTTGGCGAGCTTCTGGCGCACACGATACCGCAACGGGTCGGGTGCATGTCGGACCCGCTTTTCTATGCGATACAACCTGGCAAAGAATTCCAGAGCAATACCCGCATGGCTGTCCTTCCCCTTGGGGCTGGCACGGCTGGCTTCGACGAACTTACGTCTGGCATGGGCTGCACACGCCAGGTGCGTGACGCCTTCTTTGGCTGCCACTGCGTTATAGCCCGAGTAATCATCGGTCATCAGGTACCCGTTCCAGCCCTCGAGCAGGCGCGTGGGCACAGCACCGGCGCG
>JAHTBO010000038.1 GCA_019166125.1 Alcaligenaceae bacterium CGII-47 | reverse complement strand
AAGAAATAAGGCGAACTCGGTGTTTATGCGAACTCTTTGTCTGTCACACATCTACTTGCCCTCGGCTGCAGGAACGACGCGCAGCCGAAGTACTTCACATAATTACAGCGATTGTAGGAAGTCCAGCAGCCCCTTTGGTGGCCGATACCGTGTTTGCTTGATCTCGGGTTGCTTCAAGCGTGCAAGAGCTCGTTCCTTCATGGCGAGGTCTGCCTCGACGTACATGTGCGTCGTCGATGGGCTCTCATGACCGAGCCATAGCGCAATCTCACAAGGATCCGAGCCGGACTGTAACAAGCACATCGCGGTCGAGTGGCGGATGACATGCGGCGATATTTGTTTAGTTTTGAGCTCTGGATGCTCTATCGCTGCAGCATCGACGGCATGGGCCAGCCGCCGGGTTACATTGGCCCGTGTCATCGTTCGGCCATCCCGTGTCGGTAACAGCGGCGCATCGGCTCGGATCTGGGAAATGGTCCCAGTACGCCTGTGCGAACGGGCTCACGACACTTGTGCGTAACCGACTTGCGGCCAGCGGTGTTAAGGCATCAAAACATTCATGAGGTTCTCCTAAAGTGGGGTTACCACATTAGGAGATGCGAGTTTTTATGCGAAGTCCAGCCGAGAATCACTCACTTCAAACAGCCGCGATTCCTGTATATCGGTCTAGGCCACAAGCCCGGGTTCGCATAATCGCCGAGTTCGCCTTATTTCTTCCAATCACAAAGGGACGGATGGCGTTCTCGCATGCGTTATTGTCAATGGGCAAGTCGCCGCGCTCTATATAACGCACCAACTTGTCCCAGATATTATGCAGGTACGCCAATGCCTCGCCCAGCTTGCTCTTGGGGGTGACCTTGGGCAGCATGTCCACCAGCCAGGCATGCAGCTCGTCGAGTGTTTGCTTGGCGAGCTTCTGGCGCACACGATACCGCAACGGGTCAGGTGCATGTCGGACCCGCTTTTCTATGCGATACAACCTGGCAAAGAATTCCAGAGCAATACCCGCATGGCTGTCCTTCCCCTTGGGGCTGGCACGGCTGGCTTCGACGAACTTACGTCTGGCATGGGCTGCACACGCCAGGTGCGTGACGCCTTCTTTGGCTGCCACTGCGTTATAGCCCGAGTAATCATCGGTCATCAGGTACCCGTTCCAGCCCTCGAGCAGGCGCGTGGGCACAGCACCGGCGCG
>JAHTBO010000037.1 GCA_019166125.1 Alcaligenaceae bacterium CGII-47 | reverse complement strand
AGCACACGAACATCTGGAACGCCAATGAGTACAAAGGTTTACCGCTACCGCGTCAAATCTCTGAGCGGGCTGCTTAATAAGCAGTCGCGAGCGGTGAACTTTGTCTGGAATTTTTGCAACGACACGCAAAAACACGCGCTCAAATGGCGCAAGCGCTGGCCAACCGGCTTTGACCTGAACGTCTTGACCACGGGCAGTAGCAAAGAGCTGGGCATCCACTCGGGCACGGTCAACGCGGTCTGCGAGCAATACGCCAAATCGCGCAAGCAATTCAACCGCCCCTATCTGCGCTATCGCGGCAAACGGACGCTGGGCTGGGTACCCCTCAAAGGGCGCGAGTTGAAGCGCGAAGGCTGCGCCTTCCGATTCGCTGGCAATACCTTTCGCGTGTTCAATTCCCGCGCGCTGCCTGRCGGCAAGATCAAAGACGGAACCTGCTTTGCGCGGGATGCCAAAGGCAATTGGTTCCTGAACATCGTGATCGAAGTCGCCGATGCCCCGGCCAGGCCCATTCGTAACGGTGTCGGTATCGATCTGGGCTTGAAGGAATTTGCGGCCCTGTCCACGGGTGAAAAGATTGACAACCCACGCYACTTTCGCCAACTCGAGGAAAAGCTGGCGAAGGCGCAGCGGGCTAAAAARAAGCGACAGGCCRCCGGCATCCATACGAAGGTCAGATGCGCTCGATCCGATTTTCTCCACAAGCTGTCTCATAGGCTGGTTAACGAATTTGACTACATTGCTGTTGGCAACGTGAATGCCAAGGGCCTTGCCAAAACCAGGCTGGCAAAGAGCGTCCATGACGCGGCCTGGTCGTCCTTTCGCAACATGCTCCAGTTCAAAGCGATTACGCACGGGGCAACGGTTGCGCAGGTGAGCGAACGATTGACCTCCCAAACCTGTTCGAGTTGCGGCAATCTGCCCGACTCGCGGCCTAAC
>JAHTBO010000036.1 GCA_019166125.1 Alcaligenaceae bacterium CGII-47 | reverse complement strand
TGCGCTTCAAGTCGCTCAGCGATTTGCGTCTCGAGTCGCTCGGTTTCTGTTTGCACGAGCGCCTGGATCAGGCCTTGCAGTCGCTCGACCAAGACGGGATCGATGCCACTGTCCATTAATGAAGACAGCGAGATATCGGGTTGGAAATCGGAGGTTGTTGCAGCACCTTTAAACATGCTGCATTATACCACGATAACTATGAAATCATCATATAATTCAATGGTTTATGCACATTCTTATGCCATGGATCAAAGCCTTCAAATAGCCACTGAAGCTCACGCAGACTGACCTGATGGATGGCTGCAAACCGCTCGCCCCGAGGCCAGGCAAAGCGGTCGGCCTCCAAGCGTTTCTGCCATAGGCAGAAGCCATTGCGATCCCAGTACAAGGCCTTGATGCTGGTGCGCCCCCGGTTGATAAACACGAATAAGGCATCGGCAAAAGGGCTCATCTCCAGTTCGCCCTCCACGATGGCTGCCAGGCCATTGATCTGCTTACGAAAGTCCACTGGATCGCGATGCAGGTGGATGGTGCCGATGGGGTGACCCGGATGCATCAGCGACTCGCCTGTGCCAGGTTCTGCCCCAGTTCCATCAGCCACCGAGCGCTCGGAAGGCTCGACATCTCCAGGCGCAGGCCCGATGGCAGAATCAGGCAGCAGTGGGCGGTCTTACCAGGCAGTGGGCCAGCCGCCTGAGTATCGRCCAGTGTCACCGTCGTGAATTTGCTCTTGATGGGCTCTTGGCCCAGCGGCTCAGAGCCGGCCTCGGCTTTGAGAGCCTTGCGCCAGTAATACAGTGACGCGGGGGCGATACCCTCCCGATCCGCATAAGCCTTGGTGGTCAAGCCCTCGCGCTCAATGCACTGCAGGTGCGCTCGCCACCAGTCTCGATTCTTTGAAGTCATCTGCCGTATCCCAAAAGTAGCAACAGGCAAATGATGGGCTGAAGGTCATCAGCTGACAATTATGGGGAAGATGGATCGTTTAC
>JAHTBO010000035.1 GCA_019166125.1 Alcaligenaceae bacterium CGII-47 | reverse complement strand
CGCAAATCGCTGAGCGACTTGAAGCGCAGATCGCTGAGCGACTTGAGGCACAAATATCTGAACGCCTCGAAGCCCAGTTTGATCAGCGCGTGGCCCATGAGGTGGCCCTCAAGGTTCAGCAGATTATTGAACAGAACCGTCTAGCCCGTCACCGCCAGTTCGGCCCCAGTAGCGAGGCAGGCCAGGGGTTGTTGTTTAACGAAGCCGAGGTGCTGGCAAACCAGCCAGAACCTGCCGATGAGGTAGCGCAAGCTCAGCCTGGTGGCAAACACAAAGGTAAGCCCAAGCCCCGTGGCCACCGTCGGGCGTTGCCTCCTGAGCTGCCACGAGTCGAGTTCATCATCGACCTCCCCGAGAGTCAGCGCCAGGATGCAAACGGCACCCCCATGGTGCGTATCGGTGAGGAGGTCAGCGAACAACTGGATATCATTCCGATGAAGATCCGGGTGATCCGCACGATCCGCCCTAAATACGCACCCGCCAACGGCAATGGTGTGCCGGTGGTGGCACGCCTGGCGCCAGGCATACTGCCACGCAGCAACTTTACCGCCGGTGCTCTGGCCATGTTGCTGACGGTCAAATACGCAGACGGTCTGCCCTTGTACCGGTTTGCCAAGGTCCTGGCGCGCCACGGCGTCGATGTCCCGCGCCAGAGCCTGGCGCGTGTCGCCATCCAGGTGGCCCAAGCCCTGCAGCCTATTGCCAATCTGATGCGCGATGCCCTGCTCGATAGCACCCTCATCCATATGGATGAGACCACCGTACAGGTGCTTAAGGAACCGGGCAAGGCGGCGAGCTCCAAGTCGTACATGTGGGTGCAGCGCGGTGGACCTCCCGGTAAACCCGTGGTGATGTTTGATTACGAGCCTACACGCGCCGGTGCTGTGCCCACGCGCCTGCTCGAGGGCTGGAACGGGTACCTGATGACCGATGATTACTCGGGCTATAACGCAGTGGCAGCCAAAGAAGGCGTCACGCACCTGGCGTGTGCAGCCCATGCCAGACGTAAGTTCGTCGAAGCCAGCCGTGCCAGCCCCAAGGGGAAGGACAGCCATGCGGGTATTGCTCTGGAATTCTTTGCCAGGTTGTATCGCATAGAAAAGCGGGTCCGACATGCACC
>JAHTBO010000034.1 GCA_019166125.1 Alcaligenaceae bacterium CGII-47 | reverse complement strand
TTGTAGTGGTCAAGTAATTTCAGACACTACGATAGGTTCTTTTGCTACAACATGTAACTCGTAATCAACCGGTGTGATATACCCCAGCGTGGAGTGCAGGCGCATCGCGTTATAAAAGCCGACAATGTACTGCGTCACGTCCTTTTGGGCCTCGGCATGGTTGGCATAATCTCGCTGCCAGACGCGCTCCATTTTCAGATTCAGAAAGAAACGCTCCATCACGGCATTGTCCCAGCAGTTGCCTTTGCGGCTCATGCTGCAGCGCATACCGTATCCGGTCAGCAGGGCCTGGTACGTATCCGAGGCGTACTGGCTGCCACGGTCCGAATGCATAATCAGCCCGGGCTTTGGGCTGCGCTGCTGGACCGCCATCCGCAGCGCTGCGGCCACGAGCTCGGCGGGCATGGTGGGGGCCATGGCCCAGCCCACGATCTTGCGTGAATACAGATCCATGACGGCGGCCAGATAAAGCCAACCCTGGCGGGTGCGGATATAGGTGATGTCCGACACCCAGGCCTGATTGGGCTGCGCAACGGTAAACTGCCGGTCAAGCAGGTTTTGCGCCACCGGGTAGTCGTGCTTGCTATCGGTCGTGTTCACAAACTTGCGCTTCCATACAGGGCGCAAGCCGTTCTCGCGCATGAGCCGACGCACACGAAACCGCCCCATCTGCACGCCTCGCTGCGCCAGCGCCATGCGCACGCGCCGACTGCCGTAGCTCTTGCCACTCGTGGTGAATGCCGCCTTTACCTGAACGCTTGCCAGCACATCCTTGGCCGGCGCCGCGCGGCGCCGGCTTTGATAATAGCCCGCGCGACTCACGCCCAATACCCGACACGCTTGCGCCACCGGCACGGCCTTCTCCTGCCACAGCTGAACCAATTGATAGGTCATTTCAGTTCCCGGGCGAAGAAGGCCGATGCTTTTTTTAACAAATCATTATCCGAGCGCAATTGCCGGTTTTCCGCCTCCAAGGTTCGAATGCGTTGTTGCTCAAGCGTCAATGGCTTGCCGATGCCGCTTTGCCCGTTTAACTCGGCCTCGTATTGCTCGACCCAACGACGAATGGCCGTTTCCCCCACACCCATCGTCTTGGAGACCTCGCTCACACCAAGACCATGATCCTTGACCATGTGAACGACTTCCAATTTAAATTGGGTGTCAAATTTCCTGCGTGTTGTCATCAATATGTCCTCGTTAAGGTGGATTATCCACCTATCGAGGTGTCTGTTTAAATTAGACCACTACA
>JAHTBO010000033.1 GCA_019166125.1 Alcaligenaceae bacterium CGII-47 | reverse complement strand
GCAAAACGATGCGCGACGGCGGCCTCGAGTTCCTGCCACGGAATATGCGTGGCAAGCACAACCAGCGGTTTTCTGAGATCAATCATTTGATCCAGGCGGCTGCGGAAAAAGTCGTCGATTTGATTCATGGTGATTTTCTATGTCTCCCAGAAAATACCCCGGAAAAGGGTGTTTTTGAGAGATTTGTTGGCTTTTAATGCCTATATTTTACAATGAAATCAATACGTTAACAATAAATCATGGACGACCAGTTAGTTGCACGATAATATTGATAATTAACTTTAGATTTGATATGCCGGTCTCGATGAGTTCACCTTTCGCGAGGCACGATTATGACCCGGCTAGAGAGTATCTCGACTGTTGGGGTGCCCAACAACAACCTGATTCATGGGTCTACAACGAATCATCTGATGGTGGTTTTTGCGACGAACAATTGGGCAAGCGATTTCGCCTTCTTCTTGAGCAGCGCACCGACGGCACCCACACGATTGCGGACGAAATGAAAGAGGTCCGTTGTAAAGGGCTATATCGCCTGAAGGTGCAAGATAAGAAGGGAAATAGTCGGCATGCCGTGTTGGAACTGCGGTACCGTCGTCTTCGTGTGCTGCCCCCGTGAGCAAACGACAGCGTTATCCGGCCTTGAACCTCACCGTCCTTCGCGCGCCGACGCCGTCGAGAAGCTGGCGATTATTTGATCTGCCTGGCGCGGCCTATCGAGACTGACCGATATCTCTCTTGGCGCAACTATCGGAGCACAAATTATGGGTAATTAGAAGGAAGATGGACCGTTTACAATGTTCTAGCGCCTGGCCATGAAATTCGAGCCATTATCGTAAACGATCCATTAAACCCATTCTTCTCTGGCGACCAGATTCATGGCTAAATCCTGGTCATGGGTATTCCACGGCAAAAGCGCTTCTATTTCATCCACGGTCTGGGCCAGCGGCAGACGCTCGAGCACGTAGCAGAGCCACGCATAAGGCTCTCGTGCGCAGGCCTTCGCCGTTTCAATCAGCGAATACACCAAGGCACTGGCGTGCGCACCGGCCGGAGTGTCAGCAAACATCCAGTTTTTTCTTTTATGTGAAGCTTTGCATAAAAGAAATAAGGCGAACTCGGTGTTTATGCGAACTCTTTGTCTGTCACACATCTACTTGCCCTCGGCTGCAGGAACGACGCGCAGCCGAAGTACTTCACATAATTACAGCGATTGTAGGAAGTCCAGCAGCCCCTTTGGTGGCCGATACCGTGTTTGCTTGATCTCGGGTTGCTTCAAGCGTGCAAGAGCTCGTTCCTTCATGGCGAGGTCTGCCTCGACGTACATGTGCGTCGTCGATGGGCTCTCAT
>JAHTBO010000032.1 GCA_019166125.1 Alcaligenaceae bacterium CGII-47 | reverse complement strand
CAACTGCTGGGACAATGCCGTGATGGAGCGTTTCTTTCTGAATCTGAAAATGGAGCGCGTCTGGCAGCGAGATTATGCCAACCATGCCGAGGCCCAAAAGGACGTGACGCAGTACATTGTCGGCTTTTATAACGCGATGCGCCTGCACTCCACGCTGACGCTGGGGTATATCACACCGGTTGATTACGAGTTTGTGTCGGGACTGGCCGTGCCGGGCTAGGCTCAATACTCTTCACTTAATGATTTGAATTGTGTCGGTGAGGATGATTGACTCCAGGGGTTTGGTGTGAGGTCGTCGAACCGGCCAGCCGCTCATTTTTCGCTTGATGGCGCGCAGGTTGCGCCGCCCGCATCTTTGGGCGACACGCTCCTGCAATATTTCATCGAGCACGTGCTCATGGAACATTTTCCGCTGCACAGGGGGGAATAGCGTTGAAGGCGGGTAGTTTGCGCCGCACGACACGCACCGCGTGGACGAACGAGATCTGGTCTGAATCGATGTCAGCCTTCAGTGCCGCCTCATGCATGAGGGCGCGCACCGCGAAGTGGGCCATCAGCAGTCCATAGAACTCCTGGCGCACCAGGTCCGGGGTCTTGCTGCGCAGGACGATCCGGGCTCCACGCAGATGAGTTTTGAGCTCATCGAACGCCGTTTCAATCTCCCAGCGTTCATGGTACAACGCCGCCAACTCCTCAGCCGGAGCCTGTTGCGTATCCAGCAGGCTCGTGACGAGTCGATAGACCGGTTCGGCTGCGGCCACGCCCTGCAGACGGTACTCGATCACCCGTACGACAGTTGGATTAGTGCCGTGTCTACGATCACGCTTGCTCGGGTAAATGTGGCTCAGGTAGGAACCGTCAGCGAGTCGCTGTTCGCAGGCAAGAAGCCGGCCCTTGTGCACTCTCCACAGCAGGTGTGCCTGCGTGGCTCGGGCCTGGCGCCACATCTCAACACCGAAGAACCCCCGGTCAGCCATACACAGCATTGTGCTATCCAAGGCTTTGAACACCTCCTTGGCCAAAGCGTTCTCGCCTGTGGCGAAGCTGCCCATGCGCGTGCCGAATAACACATGGGTACCGTTCTCTACCAGGGATACAAAACGCAGCTGTGGATAGGCACTGTGCCCGCGACTCGCAGTCGGGCGCCCAAAGGCCGCTTCGTTGGCCTGTTGGTCAGCTACATCCAGCGTGCTGCCATCCAGGCTCACCAGTCGCCACTGGCGATACCAGGCGCCTCGTGTAACGGGCTGCGCGATAGGCTTGACCACCTCATCGTGAAGTTGGCGCAGCGCCTCCCACCCCAGGCGGGTGCGCGCCTGCGAGATCCCCGAGTTACCGGCGACTCGCACCGTGAGGGCGGGGTCCTTCAGCCACTGCAGCCCTTCAAGCAGACAACGCAATACTTCGCGGTAGGAGGACTGCATGTATAAGGCCAGGGCTATCGTGTAATAGACGACCACATGCGCAGGGAGGTCGCGCTCGCGCTCGCTCGCCTTGCCTGTCGCAGCAAGTACGGAACGGACGCGCTGCATTGGGAACGTCTTGGTGATCACGCCCAAGCTGATGTGATCGGTAATACGGATGCCTTCGGGAAGGCTTGCCTGCGTACGCGCCATCGCTATCTCCCCTGCCGTCGAAAGAGACAGGTTACTGCGATTTAAACGCTAAGTGAAGAGTATTGGGGCTAGGGCTAGG
>JAHTBO010000031.1 GCA_019166125.1 Alcaligenaceae bacterium CGII-47 | reverse complement strand
CCAGTACGTGGCACCCGTATCGGAGCAATGCTGGAGATAGCGCTCGCGCTCGGCGGCGAACGGCCCGTCTTGATGACGTCGCAGGGCCTTCGCGGACGAATATAGTTTCTCGAACATGGTGAACCTCCAACTGATGGATGGATCACCAGAACACGCCAATTAATATGTGGCGTCAAGAACGTCAAATCCTACTTACGTAGGACTTAGACAATAGCTTCGCGCAACATATCTTTAGCCGCAACATATTAGGCGTTGTCGTCACTCACCGCCGGTCGGCTGAACGACGGCACAATGCCCAAGCGCTGCAAGGTCGCCAACATGGTGGCGCCTTTCATGGGCGAGCCGTTGTCGGCATGTAGCACCAGCGCGTCTTGGCGCACTCGGTGACGCAGGCATGCTTTGGTGATGAGCATGGCAGCATGTTCTGCGCGTTCGTCCTCGTGGATTTCCCAGCCCACAATCATGCGGCTGTACACATCCATCACCATGTACAGGCGGTAGAACTGGCCACGAACAGCGGTGGGCAAAAACGTGATGTCCCAGCTCCAGGTTTTCAGCGGCGCACTTGCCAACCATGCATGCGGCTTGGGGACTGTTCTGGGCGGTTGGGCACGACCGCGCCGATTAGCTTGCCCATGCTCGCGCAAGACCCGATAAAACGTCGATTCGCTTGCCAGGTAAAGCCCCTTGTCAGCCAAGCGGGGCACAATCTGTGAAGGCGGCAGGCTCTGGTATTCGGGGCTGTTGCAGGTGGCAAGAATTTCTTCCTTTTCAGCCACACCGAGTGCATGGTAGCAAGGCCTGCGCAGCGCGCCTTTGCGACGATCAATCAGGCTTTCGGCTGCACGCCAACGACGCAACGTCCTGCACGTCAGCCCCAGCACCGCGCAGGCTTTGGATTGACGTGCTCCGGCCTGGACAGCTTCATTGATCAAGACCATGGCCATCTGTTTCATCTCCAGAGGAATCAGTCGTCCTCGTTCGTGCCCCAGATGGCCTGGGCTTTTTTTGATAAGGTCAGCAGCGCCGCCGCTTCGGCCAGCGCTTTCTCCTTTCTGCGAAGCTCCTTTTCCAGCGCACGGCTTTTCTTGCGCTCGGCCGCCAAGTCCGATTTGCTCGATGGTGCGGCCTCTCCCGGCTCGGACGCTTCAAAAGCAGCCTTCCACGCATCGATCTGTTCCGGATACAGCCCATGCTTGCGGCAATACTCCGAGCGCTCGGCCTCGTTCATGGCCGCCGTCTGAATGACCGCCGCGAGCTTCGCTTTGGCATCCCACTGATCGGCTATCGTGGACTTCTTGGGCACGACATATCCTTTGGCACGAAACTGCTTCTTCCAGTTGTACAAAGTCGCCTCTGAGACCCCGATTTCCTGGCTTAGGCTGGCCACCGTCCGATTATGCGGCGGCATCAGTTTCCTGACTGTCTGTTCTTTGAATTCCGGGCTGTAGCTGGGCACTTCTTCACTCCGATCGCTCCCTCAAATATTAACGAAAAACGAGCGGACATCTATTGTGACAGAGGGGG
>JAHTBO010000004.1 GCA_019166125.1 Alcaligenaceae bacterium CGII-47 | reverse complement strand
CCCGCCTTCAACGCTATTCCCCCCTGTGCAGCGGAAAATGTTCCATGAGCACGTGCTCGATGAAATATTGCAGGAGCGTGTCGCCCAAAGATGCGGGCGGCGCAACCTGCGCGCCATCAAGCGAAAAATGAGCGGCTGGCCGGTTCGACGACCTCACACCAAACCCCTGGAGTCAATCATCCTCACCGACACAATTCAAATCATTAAGTGAAGAGTATTGAGCCTAGCCCGGCACGGCCAGTCCCGACRCCACGACAGCRACSGCAACMGCAACMGCAACAGCAGCAACAGCAGCAGCAACAACAACAACAACCGCGAACAATGGCTGCACAACAACGGCAACGGCAACGGCAGCAGTAGCCATCGCAATGTTACGAAACAAAGCTACCCCCGCCGACGCAACAAACGCCACACCAGCAACGCCCCCATCCCCACGCGGACATACGGATTGCCGCGCCGCGCCCCCGAGAGCAGCGTAGACGCCGCCGACAAAATCAGCGGATAACGGCGTACAAAACCCCATCCCGTGGCTAACCAGCTCAGGCCCGAGGCACGCAAGCTTGAGCCCGCATGCGACAGCAAAGCATCTGGGCTGACCGCACCCAGCACCGCGCAGGCACTGCGCCGTAGCGCCAGGCGCTCAAATTCAGCGCGCGTACGCAGCATCTGGATCTGCAGCTGCCGCTCTGTCAGATGTGCGTTCGAATGGGTGCTGGAACGTGCGTTCAGGCGTGCAGTCGTCATAAGGGCTCCCTTGCCTGGTCTGAGGCGGCCTCGACTGCCTCGTGCGCGGTCTGGCCGCGTGCAGGACGACGCAAGACCTGCGCGTCGTCTTCGAGCACCGCGACGGTGGCGGCAAACGGCATGGGTCCCCGTACAAGAAGCCTACGCAGCCGCCAGCACAAACCCAGGCCGATCACGGCGTAGCCCGCAGCCAGCACGCCCAGTGATACAAATCGATACTCTGTGGGCCAGAAATACAACGCTATCGACAGCGTCGCGACCAAGACAGCCAAAAACAGGCATAGCACCGCTGCGGTGGCCAGCGCGGCCATCTGGAACAAGGCCTGTCTGGCTTCGGCCGCCTCGAGGGAAAAAAGCGCTAGGCGCGTATGCGCCATCGCCAGTACATTGCCGCCCAGCTCAGAGAGTGCCTGGCTTAGGGACATCGTCAATCAGCGACGCGAGAGCAAGGCACCGAGCAGTAGCCCCGCCACCCCGGCCACACCGACCGCCTTCCAGGGATTGTCCTGGACGTACTCGTCTGTGGTCTGCACGACCTTGCGGCCTTGTTCGATCAGGTTTTCCTGTGTTTCGGACAACACGGCACGCCCCTGATCCAGGGCACTAAGCGCACGTGCGCGCAGGTCATCCGCTTTTTCCCCTGTCGTGGCCGCCGCTTCGCGCAGCAGCTTTTCAGCCTGATCCAGGCTGGCCTTGATGTCTTCGATGAGTGCATCACCGGTGGACTGCGTCGCAATGGGTTTACGTGTTGCCATGTCAAGCTCCAAAGTGTTGTTACAAGTCCTTGATACTACATGAAAGGCTCACGCTAAGTTGTATCCAAACCTTGTTAATCGTCAGTCTTTTGACGTGTGCCAAATATTCGGTCCCCCGCATCCCCGAGGCCAGGAATGATATAGCCGCTCTCGTTGAGGTGACTATCGATCGACGCCGTATAGATATCCACATCAGGGTGGGCTTGTTCAACGGCACGAATACCTTCGGGCGCAGCAACCAGAACCAGGGCACGCACGGTCAGGCACCCCGCATGCTTGAGCATATCGATCGTCGCGACCATCGAGCCGCCGGTGGCGAGCATGGGATCAATAATCAGGGCCAGGCGCTGATCGAGCTGGCCGACCAGCTTTTCCAGATAGGGTTGGGCCGCGAGCGTCTGCTCGTTACGCGCAATGCCGACCGCACTGACCTTGGCACCGGGGATCAGACTAAGCACCCCATCAAGCATCCCTATTCCGGCACGCAGGATCGGCACTACGGTGATTTTCTTGCCGGCAAGCTTTTCAACCGTCAGCTCGCCCGACCAGCCGGTGATCGGTACAGACTCTAATGGTAAGTCCTTGGTCGCCTCATATGTCAGCAAGGACGCAATTTCCTGTGCCATTTCGCGAAAGTTTTTTGTGCTTAGATCGGCACGGCGCATCAGGCCAAGCTTATGGCGGATCAGCGGATGACGGATTTCATGGATAGGCATGTCGGGTTGAATTTCCTTAAATGGATAGTAGGTTTCGCGTACGGGCTGACTGGGGCGCCTACTGCGCCGTCAACCAGCGCACCAGCGCATCATCAAAGGCGCGAACGCCCGCTGAGTTGGGGCCGTTGACCATGCTGACGAGAATGTAGCGCTTGCCGCTGGCCCCGCGCACATAGCCGGCCAAGGCACGTGCATCGCGTAAGGTGCCGGTCTTGAGGTGTGCCTGTCCACGTGTGGACTCGTCGCGTAGACGGCGGCGCACGGTACCATCCACCCCAGAGATCGCCAAGGAAGAAACAAACTCTGGCATCAGCGCCGAACGCCAGGCGACCTGCAGCATACCTGCCAGCCCCTGGGCCGTCACACGTCCGCTACGCGAGAGGCCGGAGCCATTATCCAGCGTCCAACCCGTCGTATCGACCCCCTGGTTGTGCAGCAATTGCAAGACACTGCCGCCTGCACTCTGTGCCGTGGCGCCGCGCCCGTTCATCTCGGCGCCCAGCGTCAGGAGCAGCATGCGGGCCATGACATTATTGCTGCGCTTATTGATCTGACGAATCACATCAGCAAGCGCGGGCGAGTCATGCCAGACGAGTGGCGTCGCGGACCCTGGCACGGTACCCGACACAATATCCCGCGCCAGGGTGCCACCCAGTTCCTTCCAAAGCAGGCGGAACATCGAGGCAAAATACTCGGACTGCCCCAGCGCCAGGCGATACACACTGAATTCCCCGCAAGACCCAGCCGCCGTGCCTTGTACATGCACAATCGACTGGGTACCGCGTGGCTCAATACGGGTGGAAATCACTGGTGAACCCGGGCAACGCACATCGCTCCAGCCGATCTGGCCCTCGATTCGGATATTTTTCGTTGGTGGATCTACAATAGCTATCCATTTCTTTGCCTGGGCATCCGGTTGAAATAGCAGACGCGAAGCACCAAAATTCACCATCATGGCGTCCGGGCTGGCGTTATAGGGTCGATCTGGCGAATCATCAAAATCACCCGGATCAATCGTTACCGGCCCAAATAGGCTCCGATCGATCACCACTTCGTTAAGGTTTTTGATCCCGCGCAAGCGCAACTGACGCAGCAGATCCCATAAATCGTCAATGGGAAACATGGGATCGCCCGCTGCCTGGATATACAAAGGCCCCTTAAGCGACCCCTGCTGATCGATCACTGCCCCCTTCTGGGCCGAGAGCGTCGTGCGCCAAACGTAGTCCGGGCCCAGGCCCGATAAGGCCGCCCAGGTTGTCACCATTTTCATGACGGACGCCGGATTGCGTGGCGTCATCGCCTGATGGCTGATCAGCACCCGGCCGTCAACATCCTGCACATGCAAGGACAAGTCACCAGACGGAATGCGCGCTGCCGCCCAGGCTTTTTGCAACTCGGGCGGCAGACTTTGTGCCATCGCACCCGCCAGGTAAAAGGTTGCGCCCAACGCAAGGGGTACCAGCGCGATGCGCCGGATACATGCCCCAAAACCACGTCTGAAACAGGCCATCACCATATGCACGTCCATGCAAAAAACATCAGCATAATCCAAAGCGCGTGATCCCCCTACCTGCCCGTATGCAGTTGGGGCTTAAAATACGGCCCCATACGCGCCCATCACGGGCCAGGATGCTGTCTACGTGGAAAACGATCTAACGATTACGCAGTTCAATTATGAGCTCCCGCCCGAACTCATTGCCCAGACGCCCGCCACGCATCGTGACGCGAGCCGCCTGCTGCATCTGGATGCACGGGGCGGCCTGCACGATAGGCATTTCACCGATTTGCCCAGCTTACTGCGTGCTGGCGATCTACTGGTATTTAACGACACACGGGTGATCAAGGCACGCCTGCGTGGCCACAAGGCCAGTGGCGGCAAGGTCGAGGTCCTTATCGAGCGCATCACGACACCAGATTGCGCGCTGGCTCATATTCGGTCAAGCAAATCACCTCAGGCGGGCGGCCAGCTTATGCTTGCCGATGGCGCCCTCCAGGTTCAGGTGCTGGGCCGTCAGGACGAACTATTCGAGCTGCGCTTTCCGATGCGCGTGCTCGATGCGCTCGCGCAATTTGGTAGCGTTCCCCTCCCCCCTTATATTACGCACACCGCCAACCAGCAAGACGAGTCGCGCTACCAGACCGTCTATGCCAGCAAGCCGGGCGCGGTCGCGGCACCTACTGCGGGGCTGCATTTTGATCAGGCCATGCTGGATCGACTTAGCAAGCAAGGCATCGCCGAGACATTTGTCACCCTGCATGTGGGCGCGGGCACCTTTCAGCCCGTGCGGGTACAAAAATTGCGTGATCACATCATGCACGCCGAGCACTATGTGGTGCCAGCGACAACGCAGCAACTGGTGCAGGCCACACGGGCAGCCGGTGGGCGGGTAATCGCCGTGGGGACGACCAGCGTGCGTGCCCTGGAAGCCGCTGCTGCACAGCAAGCCATGGCACAGGGCAGCAACGCTCAGCCAGCCGAACCGACCGCCCCGATCGAAGGCGATACCCGCCTGTTCATCACGCCCGGCTATCAGTTTGCCTGCGTGGATGCCCTCATCACGAACTTCCACCTGCCCCAGTCAACATTGCTGATGCTGATATCCGCGCTGGCAGGTATGGAGCCCATCCGGCGAGCCTATGCGCACGCCGTCCAATCCCGCTATCGCTTTTTCAGCTACGGCGATGCCATGTTTATTGAAAGCCCCGAACCATGACAGGACTTCATTTCTCCCTCCTCCAGACCGAGGGCGCCGCACGCCGTGGACAGCTCACCTTGAACCACGGCACCGTCCAGACACCGATTTTCATGCCTGTCGGCACCTATGGCAGCGTCAAGGCCATGATGCCGCACGAGTTGGAAGAGGTCGGCGCGCAAATCGTGCTGGGCAATACCTTTCACCTCTGGCTGCGGCCAGGTACCGAGGTCATGGACAAGCACGGCGGCCTACATGAGTTTATGCAGTGGCCGCACCCCATCCTTACCGACTCGGGTGGATTCCAAGTATTCAGCCTTGATGGCTTGCGCAAGATCACCGAGGAAGGCGTGAAGTTCGCCTCGCCTATCGATGGCTCGCGCCTGTTCCTCACCCCTGAGGAATCCATGCGTATTCAGCGTGCGCTGAATTCCGACATCGCCATGGTGTTTGACGAATGCACGCCCTATACGATTGCGGGTCGCCCTGCCACGCACGAGGAAGCCGCCACATCCATGCGCATGTCGCTGCGCTGGGCACAGCGCTCGCGCCAGGCATTTCATGAATTGCAGAACCCGAACGCCTTGTTTGGCATCATCCAGGGTGGCATGTACGAAGACCTGCGTGACGAATCCCTGGCGGGCCTGGCCGAAATCGGTTTTGAGGGTTACGCGATCGGTGGCCTATCGGTGGGCGAGCCCAAAGCCCAGATGATGCGCGTGCTCGCCCATATTGCCCCCCGCATGCCCGAGCATGCCCCGCGTTACCTGATGGGGGTGGGCACACCCGAGGATCTGGTCGAGGGCGTACACCTGGGTGTGGATATGTTCGACTGCGTCATGCCAACGCGCAACGCGCGCAACGGCTGGCTGTTTACCCGCTATGGCGACATTAAAATCCGCAATGCCCGTTATCGCGACGACATCCGCCCGCTGGACGCCAGTTGTCATTGCCATACCTGTCAGAAGTTTTCGCGCTCGTATCTGCACCACCTGCAGCGTTCGGGCGAGATCACCGGCTCGCGCCTGAACACCCTGCATAATCTGCACTACTACCTGAACCTGATGCAGGAGATACGCAGCGCGATCGAGCAGGGGGGCTTCGGTGCCTGGCGCGAACAATTCCACCGCGACCGCGCACGCGGCATCGAGTAACATGTGCAACTTTCAGTTCTCGCTACAATAGCAAGCTAACCTTTAAAAAAACCCACAGGAGTTTTCATGTCCTTCGCCGACACCCTGAATTTGATCACCGCACAGGCCGCTGCTGGCGGAGAAAATGCTTTGATGGGCATGCTGCCCATCATCCTGATGTTCGTCATCCTGTATTTCCTGATGATCCGCCCGCAGATGAAGCGTCAAAAAGCCCACCGCACCATGGTGGCCGCCCTGGCCAAAGGCGACGAGGTCATCACCTCTGGCGGCTTGCTTGGCAAGGTCACCAAGGTCGGCGACAACTACCTAAGTGTCGAGATCGCCCAGGCGGGTGACAAGGCAATCGAGACCCTTGTACAGCGCAGCTCTGTGACGGCCGTCCTGCCCAAGGGCACCATCAAGTCCATCTGATTCACCACAGACGCTCGACAGAGCGTCTGTCCTTTTGTCCACGCCTGCTGACTGACCATGAACCGTTACCCACTCTGGAAGTATCTGACCGTCTTGGCGGCACTGATCATCGGCATCGTCTATACCTTGCCGAATTTCTTTGGCGAGTCACCAGCCGTACAGATTGCCGGCGCAAAAACATCGGTCAAGGTCGATCAGAATGTCCTGGCCCGCGCCGAGGACATCCTGAAGCAGGCAAACATCCAGCCCACCAGCGCGGCGTTCGAGATGAACGGCCCGGTGGGGATGGTGCGTATCCGCTTTGAGTCGACGGATATACAGCTGAAGGCCAAGGATCTGATCGAAAAAAGTCTCAACCCAGATCCTCAGGACCCGGATTACACCGTGGCACTGAATCTGATGTCTGCCTCGCCAAACTGGCTCACCGCGCTCGGTGCAAACCCCATGTACCTGGGACTGGACCTGCGTGGCGGCGTCCATTTCCTGCTTCAGGTCGATATGCAAGGCGCACTCACGGGCCGCTACGACTCGCTGGCTGGCGAGGCGCGCACCACCTTACGCGACGCCAAGATCAAATATGACGATGTCGAGCGCAACCAACTCTCGATCCGTGCGACATTCGCCTCGTCTGACGCCCGCGATGCGGCGGCCAGCGAGTTGCGCCGTACCATGAACGACATGGTGTTCACCTCCAGCCAGTCGGGCGCTGTGTACGCGCTGGACGGCAGCCTCAGCGCCTCGGCCATCACCTTGGTCCAAAATAGCGCCCTAAAGCAAAACATCAACACCCTGCACAACCGGATCAACGAACTGGGCGTTGCCGAACCCATCATTCAGCAACAAGGCGCCGACCGCATTATTGTGCAGTTGCCAGGCGTGCAGGACGTCGCCAAGGCCAAGGAGATCCTCGGCCGCACAGCAACGCTTGAAATTCACATGGTGGACGACTCGCCAACCTCGGTGGCCGCCCTGAACGCGGGCACCGTCCCCTTTGGCCTGGTGCGTTATGACGATCGCAACGGCCAGCCCTTATTGCTGCGCCGCCAGGTCATCCTCACGGGCGAAAACCTGCAGGATGCCCAGCCAGGTCGTGATCAGCAGACCCAAGAGCCCACCGTTAACCTGACGCTCGACTCGAAGGGCGCACGGATATTTCGCGATGTGACGCGTAACAATATCGGCAAACGCATGGCCATCGTGCTGTTTGAAAACGGCAAGGGCGAGGTCGTAACCGCCCCCGTGATTCGCAGTGAAATTCCGGGTGGCCACGTACAGATTTCAGGCAGCATGAACGCCCAGGAATCAGCCGATATCTCGTTGTTGCTGCGTGCCGGCTCGCTTGCCGCGCCCATGAGCATCATCGAAGAGCGCACCATTGGACCAAGCCTGGGCGCTGAAAACATTAAACAGGGCTTTGACTCCACCCTCTACGGGTTCGCTGCGATCGCTGTATTTATCATGCTTTACTACCACCTGTTCGGGATGTTCTCGACGCTGGGCCTAAGCTTTAACGTGCTGCTTTTGCTTGCGGTGCTGTCCATGCTTCAGGCCACGCTGACGCTACCCGGTATCGCCGCCATCGCGCTCACCCTGGGCATGGCCATTGACGCCAACGTGCTGATCAACGAGCGAATACGCGAAGAGCTACGTGCCGGCCTGCCCCCGCAGCAGGCCATCCACCTGGGCTTCGAGCGCGCCTGGGCGACGATTTTCGACTCGAACCTGACCAGTCTCATTGTCGGGGTGGCACTGCTGGCCTTTGGCACGGGACCTGTGCGCGGTTTTGCCGTGGTGCATTGC
Organism: Alcaligenaceae bacterium CGII-47; assembly: GCA_019166125.1. GTDB lineage: Bacteria > Pseudomonadota > Gammaproteobacteria > Burkholderiales > Burkholderiaceae_B > Castellaniella. The sequence goes on along the minus strand of JAHTBO010000004.1, from coordinate 247,407 downwards.
ATCGGGATTCTGACCTCCATGTTCTCGTCCGTCATCGGCGTGCGTGCCCTGGCCAACCTCTGGTATGGCCGCAAACGCAAGCTCAAGACCGTCTCGATCGGACAGATCTGGAAGCCCAAAAAAGATTAAGCCCCGCTGGCGCCGGCGATTGCTGGCGCAGCCCAACCCATTCAGGCACCGATATGGAATTTTTCCGAATCCATCGCACCATTCCCTTTATGCGGCATGCGTTGATATTGAATATCATCAGCCTGCTCACCTTCCTGGCTGCGGTATTCTTCATCGTCTTTAATGGCTTTCACCTATCGGTGGAATTCACCGGCGGCACCGTGATGGAGGTCCACTACGAGCAGGCGGCCCCAGTCAACGACATCCGCACCGCCGTGCAGGCGCTGGGCTACACGGATTTTCAGGTACAGAACTTTGGTACCTCGCAGGATGTGCTGATCAGGCTGCCCGTCCAGCCCGACCAGAATTCAGCCGCCCAGAGCCAGACCGTGTTAAATGCACTCCAGGTCCAGCACCCCGGGGTGCAATTACGTCGCGTCGAGTTTGTCGGGCCTCAAGTCGGCCAGGAATTGGTACATAACGGCCTGATGGCGCTGCTCTTTGTGGTGGTCGGCATCATTGTCTACCTGGCCATCCGCTTTGAATGGAAGCTTGCGGCATCCTGCGCAATCGCGAACTTGCATGACGTGGTGATCATCCTCGGCTTCTTTGCCTTTTTCCAGTGGGAGTTCTCGCTCTCGGTGCTTGCAGGGGTGCTGGCCGTGCTGGGCTATTCGGTCAACGAGTCGGTGGTGGTCATGGACCGTATCCGCGAGAACTTCCGTAAGCAGCGCAAGGCCTCGGTGCGCGAGATCATCAACGCCTCCATTACGCAGAATATCTCTCGTACGATCATCACACACGGCTCGACCCAGATGATGGTGTTGTCCATGTTCTTTTTCGGTGGTCCGTCCCTGCACAACTTTTCGCTGGCGCTGACCATCGGCATCTGGTTCGGGATTTACTCATCCGTATTCGTCGCTGCAGCGCTGGCCATGTGGATGGGCTTGAAGCGCGAGGATCTGATCAAACCCATCAAAAAGGACGGCCCGGAGGTCGAACTCGGTTAAATGGGCTTGATCTAATCTACTGCCCGTGCGTCACATGCACCACGTACGCGGCAATAGCCTCGCGTTGCGATGTGCTGAGGCTGTCTTCGAACGAAGGCATGGCACCGCTGCCATCGCGCATCATGCTTAATAGCTGTTCTCGGGTCGGCTTGAGCTCGTCGAGGTCCGGCCCAATGGGGCCGGTCGCACCGGCATCCACCAGGGTATGGCATACGGCACAGGCGGGTACCGCCCCTTTTTGAAACAGTACCTTGCCCTCCTCTAGTTGCGCCGCATCGGGCTGTGCTTCACCTGCCACAGCCGAGGCGGTACACGCCAGGGCAGCACCCGTCATCAGTAAAGCACTGCACCCTGCTATCCAACGCGAACCTCGCACTACACCACCTCCAGCTCGAATCCATGATCCAACCAGCTATTATTGTTATAGCCGCGCTCGTTTTCTTCTCTGTGCTCGGGCTGAACCTTGCCTGCTGCGTTTGTCGTGCGACTAACCAGCTGATACTTACCCGGCTTCAAATCGACACCCAGGGTAAACGTACGCCAGGCAAATGGCCCCATATCCGGACCAATATAGGACGCCTGCAGCCAGGTCTTGCCCCCATCGACCGAGACCTCGGTCTGCTTGACCTCATGGGTTCCCCCCAAGGCCACGCCACTAATCTGAACCCGGCCCGCCTTGGCAGACTGACCGGGCTCGAACGGATGCGTGATCCAGGAATTGACCGGCATCTCCCAGAGGGATGGAAATTCAGGCGTACCCTTGACCCCCACCGGGGAAAAGCGATAGCTTGTCTGCTGGATCTTGGCCGGTGACTGATCCTTGGTGAAGGCCAGTTGTTTGACGTACTTCACATTATTGACACCCATATAACCTGGCACAACCATGCGCAGGGGGCCACCATGGGCCAGGGGCAAGGCCTCACCGTTAAGCTCCCAGGCGAGGATCGCATTGTCCAGCGCCTCGAGCGGCACGGAACGCTCGATCATGACGGTCTTGGGGTCCAGCCCCTCGGGGATGATTTCCCCGCCAGTGCCGGTCATGTACACCATGCCATCCGCCACACCGCCCAGCGCCTGAACCACGGCCTTGACCGGAACACCGGTAAACACCACACACCCGGCCGCACCCACCGTCCACTGTGTGCCGCTGGGGCCATGCGGAAACCAGGCCCGACCATTGCCCGAACATTGCAACACCATAGTGACCGACTGCAGGCCCAGCGTTTTGAGCTCTGCAAGCGACAGGCTGCGTGGCTGACCCACGCCCTGCACCTCAAGCATCCAGGCATCCGGATCCTGCACGATACTGGCGTCTGGTGGATTCAGGTTATTGCGCACATACAGGCGATCGCTAGGCGTAATGGTGCTGGCGCCAAAGGCACTGCGCTTTTGCTCAATGGTATTGGCGCTATGCACGATCATGGCATCTGCGTCCTTCCACTGTGCATAGTCAGGCAGCGCCTTGGCGCCTGAGGCGGTTTTTTTAGCTGCCGGATCGACGCGCACGCCGTCCGCACCAGCTAACCCTGACCAGCCTGTCAGGGCCACTAAGCTGCCCCCGGTCATCATCGCACGACGACGTCCCGGGTTGGAGAGTTGATCAGTCATGTCTAGCCTCCGAATCATGGTTGATCCTAGCTCGTCGAGCACCCTGCATTAGACCCAACATGATCAACCACGTATATTTTAGGGTTATATGTTTATAGCTTAAACACTTAAGGAGGGCAATGAGCACTGCAGCATTCCGCCTAAGCGCCGGTGTCATCCTCCTTGCATTCACAGTACAATGCTTTTTTTGATTTCGCGCCCCCGGGGTAACAACCCGTTACGGCCTCACGCATGCCAGACACCCCTAAGCTATTCATCCGCACCTTCGGCTGCCAGATGAACGAATATGACTCCGACAAGATGGCTGATGTGTTGCACGCAACACAGGGGGCCGAGCTGACTCAGGACCCTGAGGAAGCGGACATCATTATTTTCAATACCTGTTCAGTGCGCGAAAAGGCGCAGGAAAAAGTCTTTTCCGACCTCGGGCGGGTGCAACGCCTCAAGCAAAAAAACCCGAACCTTGTCATCGGTGTGGGCGGCTGCGTCGCCAGTCAGGAAGGCGCAGCAATCGTGCGGCGCGCGCCCTATGTGGATGTGGTCTTTGGCCCCCAGACCCTGCACCGCCTGCCAGAACTGATTGCCCGGCGCCGCCAGACCGGTCAGGCTCAGGTTGATATTTCGTTTCCAGAAATCGAAAAATTCGACGCTATGCCGCCTGCCCGGGTCGACGGGCCGACGGCCTTCGTCTCTATCATGGAAGGCTGTAGCAAGTATTGCAGTTTTTGCGTCGTGCCCTACACACGTGGCCCCGAGGTCTCGCGCCCCTTTGATGATGTCCTCACCGAGGTTGCCGATCTGGCGGACCAGGGGGTGCGCGAGGTCACGCTGCTGGGGCAAAACGTCAATGCCTATCGTGGCCCGACCGGTCAAAGCGCCGAGATTGCCGACTTTGCCATGCTCTTGGAATATGTCCATGATATTCCGGGTATTGAACGCATTCGCTACACCACGTCTCATCCCAAAGAGATGACCGCACGCCTGATCGATGCCCACGGCAATCTGGACAAACTGGTGCCATTTTTGCATCTACCCGTTCAGGCAGGCAGCGATCGGGTGCTTGCCGCGATGAAGCGCGGCTACACCACGCTCGAGTACAAATCCATTATCCGCCGGCTGCGTGCGGTGCGCCCCGACATCACCTTGTCCTCGGACTTCATCATCGGCTTTCCCGGCGAGACCGAGGCCGATTTCCAAAAGACCCTGGACCTGATTCGTCAGGTCGGCTTTGACCAGTCCTTCTCCTTTGTCTACTCGCGCCGGCCCGGCACACCCGCTGCTGATCTGAATGACGACACGCCTCAGGCAGTCAAGCTTGATCGCCTGCACCGGCTTCAGACACTGGTCAATGAGCAGGCTGGCGCCATCAGCGCTGCCATGGTGGGCTCGGTCCAACGCCTGTTGGTCGAAGGCCCATCCAAACGCGATCCAAACGAGATGAAGGGTCGTACCGAAAACAACCGTATCGTCAATTTTGTGGGGAATCCCCGCTTGATCGGCCAAATGGTTGATGTCACCATCACCCAGACCATGGCCAATACACTAAAGGGCGAGATCCTGACCCAGGATACCGTTCACGCATGAGCCTCCCCCGCATGAGTCCCCCTAAAAAACCCTTGTCCATCCAGCTCGAGGGCAGTAATTCCCAACTCGCCGATCTGTGCGGTCCCGTCGACGAAAATCTAAAGCAGATCGCACTGGCCTACGACGTCACCCTGGCACGCCGCGGCAGTCAAGTCACCCTCCACGGCCCCCAGGCGCAACGCGCAGCCGATGCGCTGGGCTGGTTTCATCTACGCGCTGCCCATGGCCCCTTGTCGCTCGAGGACGTACAACTGGGCTTGGTCGAGCTGGGCGCGACCAGCGAAGCGCCCCAGATTGCCGACCTGCCCCCTGTGGACGATGGCAGCCTCAGCCTACGCACCCGGAAGTCTGACCTGCGGCCGCGCACACCCCGCCAGCGTGATTACATCAACGCTATCCTGAAGCACGACGTGACCTTTGGTGCAGGCCCCGCTGGCACCGGCAAGACCTGGTTGGCCGTCGCCTGCGCCATCGACGCACTCGAGCGCGAGTCCGTGCACCGCCTGGTGCTCACGCGCCCCGCCGTCGAGGCCGGCGAGCGTCTGGGTTTTCTGCCGGGCGATCTGACACAAAAAGTCGATCCCTACCTGCGTCCACTCTATGACGCACTCTATGATCTGCTGGGACTCGAGCGCACGCAGCGCATGTTTGACAAGCAAACCATCGAAATCGCACCACTTGCGTATATGCGCGGGCGCACGCTGAACCATTCTTTTATCATTCTGGACGAGGCCCAAAACACCACACCCGAACAGATGAAGATGTTTCTTACACGTATCGGCTTTGGCAGTAAGGCCGTCATCAATGGCGACCCGTCACAGATTGACCTGCCACGCGGCCACCAAAGCGGCCTGATCCACGCCCTGGATGTCCTCGATGGGGTGCCCGGCATTGCCACGACACGCTTTACCAGCCGCGACGTAGTGCGCCACCCGCTCGTGGCCCGCATCGTCGACGCTTACGAGCGAGCAGGGGACCATGTCTCCTGAGCTGTCCCTCGCTATTCAGTATGGCACCGAGGCAGCGCAGCTCCCGCGTTGGCGCCTGCGCCGCTGGGTCGAGCGCGCCCTGGTTCATGCCTTTGCCGCGCGCGAACGTACTCATCTGCCTACCCACGGGCAACAGGTGTCCCTGACGCTGCGTCTGGTCGACGAGGCCGAGGGCCGCGCACTCAATCATACTTACCGGGGCCGCGATGCGCCCACCAACGTCCTCACCTTCGAATACGGCGCCGACCCCGAAGGCTGTATCCACGGTGATATTATCTTGTGTCTGCCCATCCTGGTTCACGAGGCCAAGGCCCAACACAAGCCGCTATTGCACCATGCCGCACACTTGGTCAGCCACGGCGTTCTGCATGCCTTGGGCTACGATCATATTGACCCAAACGAGGCCAGCGTCATGGAATCCCTAGAGACCGCCATCCTCGCCAGCCAAAAAATTCCCGACCCTTACACCCCCTTCATCATGCCGCACTAAGCATTTCACGCTTTTTCGGTTATGCTAGTCACTCTTTCTAACCGTCCCCAGGACAATGCCAGACCCTCACTCTACCGACGCAGAGCCTCGCGCTTCGCGCTCTACCAGCAAAAGTTTCTTTAACCGACTGACCGCCTTCATGAGGCCGTCTCAACCCGCAGACCGCGCCGACATCCGAGCCGTTCTGGACGCTGCCCACGACCGTATGGTGCTCGACGGCGAATCCTACGCCATGATTGCCGGCGCCCTGGATGTCGCGAACAAGACCGTCTCGGATATCATGGTGCCGCGCTCGCGCATGGATATGCTTGACATCAGTCGCCCGCTCTCGGACCTCATGCCCGAGATCATCGAGACCGGCCATTCGCGCTTTCCGGTGTATGACTCAGATCGGGATAATATCCAGGGCATCCTGCTTGCCAAAGATCTGCTGCTCTCATTTGCCAGCGCACAGATGGATGTGCGTGCGCTAGTGCGCCCAGCGATTTTTATCCCCGAGACCAAGCGCTTAAACGTCCTGCTGCATGAGTTCCGCAGCAACCGCAACCACCTCGCCATCGTCATTGATGAGCATGGTGGCGTCTGCGGCCTTGTGACCATGGAGGACGTGCTCGAGCAGATCGTCGGCGATATCGAGGATGAATTCGACGACGATGCAGAGAAAACAATTTTCCGTACTGGCGAAAATAGCTGGCGCGCCATGGGCACAACCGAGATCGTGGCATTCAACGAAACCTTCCACACGGATCTGCCTCACGATGATTACGATACCTTGGGGGGCTGGCTTAGCGCGGAACTGGGTCATATTCCCAAACGCGGCGAACGCCTCGATCACCAGGGCCTGACCATCACCGTGGTGGGTGCCGATGCCAAGCGCGCACGCTGGCTGCATATCCAACATCAAACCAGCCCATCGACCAGCCCCCATGCCGACTAGCCACCGCATTGCGGCCTGGCGCACATCAATCCTCCTCGTGTGCGCCGGCCTGCTGCAGGCCTTAAGTTTCGCGTCCGACCCCCTGCCCGCCTGGATTCTGCCATTCACCCAGATCCTCGCCCTCACCCTGCTGGCACGTCACGTCATCCTGGCCGCATCCACCAAACAGGCCGCCTGGTACGGATTCGTGTTTGGCCTGGCGCAGTTCATGCTTGGCATCTACTGGCTGACCATCAGCATGCATCAGTACGGCGGCCTGCCCATGCCGCTGGCGATTGCCGCCCTGGCCCTCCTGTGTGCAGCACTCGCCCTCTATCCTGCGCTGGCTGCCGTCGGCTTCCTGGTGCTGTGTCGTAGCCATCGCGGACCGGATATTTCGATTGGCCGCTATCTCTTGAACGCCGCCTTATGGGCCTCATGCTGGACGCTGGCCGAGTGGCTGCGTGGCACCTTATTTACCGGCTTTCCCTGGCTGAACATCGGCTACGCCCACGTCGAGGGCATGTTCGCCGCCTGGGCGCCGTTCGTCGGTGTCTATGGCGTCGCCTGGCTGGCTGCCTTTACCAGCGGTGCCATCGCCCTGATGGTGCAGGCCAAGGACACACCCTACGATCATCGCGCCGCGCTTACGCTGGGTGTGGCCCTCATTACTGGTTTGCTGGGCATCGCCTGGACGCATATCAACTGGGCCCAAGCACAGGGCCAGCCTATCGTCCTGCGCCTGGTGCAAACGAATACCCCTCAATCCCAAAAATTCGACCCCGCTCATGTCGAGCGATCCTTGATCGACGCCATGCAGTTGGCTGGCCTGGCGCCCAAGGCAGCCGAAGCCACCCCCCAACTGATCATCCTGCCCGAGACCGTCATCCCGGCCTTCCAGGATCAGATTGCGCCCACCGTCTGGCTCGGCTGGCAGGCGATCGCTGCCCGCCTGCAGACCAGCCTGCTTTTGGGTGTACCGCTGCACCACACCACAGGCGGCAGCGCGCGTTATACCAACGGCGCCATCGCCTTCGATGCGCAGACCCCGCTGACGATGCTCAGCCGCGCTCAGACACCGTGGCACTACGATAAGCATCACCTCGTGCCCTTCGGAGAATTTATCCCTCCCGGTTTTCACTGGTTTGTGCGCGCCATGCATATCCCCCTTGGGGACTTTGACCGCGGGGCCGTACGCCAGCCTCCCTTACGCATAGGCACGCAGGCCCTGGCCGTGGACATCTGCTATGAAGACGTCTTTGGTGAGGAAATCATCCAGTCCGTACGGCCAGGGATCAACGGCACGGACGGGGCCAGCATCCTCGTGAATATCAGCAATCTGGCCTGGTTCGGGGACACCTGGGCCTTGCGCCAACATCTACAGATCTCGCGTATGCGAGCGCTAGAGACCGCGCGGCCCATCGTGCGCGCAACAAACACCGGCATGACGGCGGCGATCGACCCACGTGGCCAAGTACGCGCCACCCTCGACCCGGCCACACGCGGCGTACTGGATGTCGAAGTACAGGGCACCCAAGGCCTGACCCCGTATGTCCGCTGGGGCAATACGCCGATCCTCATCTGGATCGGTCTGTGGCTGCTGCTCGGGCTGTGGCGCCGCCGCACACCCACCGGAACTTAAGGCCACCCTCAGTTTTAGGCCAACATCGCCATCAACTGCGATGCCCACAAGGGTTCACCGTAGTAATTTCCCTGGCCGTAGTCACAGCCGGCTCTTTGCAAAATCGCCGATTGCGCTGCTGTTTCTACGCCATCGGCAATCACCTCAAGGCCGAACTTATGGGCCATATCAATCATTACCTGGCATAGCGCCAGCGCATCCGAGTCCCCCTGCCCATCCAGAAGGCGAATCAGCGACGCATCAATCTTGAAAAAATCGATCATGATTCGATTCAGAGACATGAGCGAGGCGTTGCCCGTACCGAAATTATCCAGTGTCACCCGCACACCCATATCACGCAAAGCCGCCAGACCCTGTCTGACATTGTCGTTCATGTCGTTCAACACGCTCTCGGTGATCTCTATGATCAGCCGATCCGAGGGCATACCCAATTCATCCAGATGCGCCTGCCACGCTTCGATCCCTGCGCCATCCTGAAATAGGTTGGCGGGGGGCAAATCGATCCCGATCCCTATGTCTGCAGCCACCGAGCGCTGCCAGACAGACCACTGTGTCGTCGCCTCTAAAAACACCCAATCGCTGATATGGCGCAGCAGTTCCACTTCATCGGCATAAGGCATAAAGTGCTGGGCATCCAGCGGGCCGTGGGTCGGATGATGCCAGTGCAGCAAAGCCTCCACCTGTGTGATACACCCATCAGACAAGCGAATAATTGGCTGGTACAGCATGAAAAACTGCTGCTCGTTGAGTGCCACCAGCAAATCGCGCTGCATCTGACGGTGGACCAAGGCGGCTTGCCTCATGGCCGGTATAAATCTACGGTACTGATTGCGACCCGACTCTTTGGCGGCATACATCGCCAAATCGGCGTTCTTAAGCAGTTCGGCCGGATCTCGGCCATCCTCGGGATATAAGGTGATTCCCATACTGGCCGAGATTTCAGCCGTATGCTCGCCCAACGCGTAAGGGGCGGAGAGCTTGTGCAGGATTTCCCGGACAATCCGCCCGACGACCGAAACATCCGAAATATCCACAATAATCAGCGTAAATTCATCCCCACCCAGTCGCGCGACGGTATCGACCTCGCGGACTGATTGACTCAGGCGCGTCGCCACCTGCCTGAGTAGCTCATCACCCATATCATGGCCCAGGGTATCGTTGATGGTCTTGAAAAAGTCCAGATCAAGCATCAGCAAAGCCGCCGCCGTCGCGCCCTGTGAGGCGTGGGCAATCGCATCCTGGAGACGAACCTGAAAATGCTGCCGATTCGGTAAACCCGTCAGGCTGTCGTAATGCGCCTGACGCCAGATAAACGCCTCGGAATGTTTTTTCTTGGTTATGTCTGAGAAAACGCCAACAAAGCCATACACGGTGCCGCTATCATCGAATACTGCATTGATCGTCAGATGCTCGGCATACTCTTCACCGTTCTTACGGCGGTTCCATAGGTCGCCGCGCCAATGCCCTGCTGTACTAAGCGCTGACCACAAGGTTCGGTAAAAATCCCGATCCTGACGCCCTGAAGAGAGCATACTCATGTTCTGCCCCACGACCTCCTCACGCGTGTAGCCCGTGATCACAGAGAACGCCGGATTGATGTTTATTATCCGACCCTGCGCATCCGTCACCACAATCGCCTCGCTGGTCGACTCAAACACCAGCGTGGCCTGACGCGCCGCTGCTTCGGCTTCCCGTCGGTAAGTGATGTCCAGGACAACCAGCACGACCGCCGGTGTGCCACCAATATCCATCGCCGAGCCAAATATCTCTACCACCACGCGCTCACCATCCTCGCGCAGGATGGTGAAGACATGCTCGCCAGCACATGGACTCGCATTCAAATAAGCGCGCAGCAAGCGCACCAGCGGGGCGCGGTCCGCCTGCTTGTAGTTCATATCGACAGGCGTCGCGTAGACAGCATCCACCGTACGATGGCCCAGTAGCTCGGAATAAGCCTTGTTGGCGTAACGAATGCTTAGATCCTCTAGCACGACACAAACGCCCACTGCGGCATTATTGGCCACCCCTTGAAACAAGGACTCGGCGCGACGCAGGCTTTCGTGCTCTTGCTCGAGCGTCCGCATCAGGGTATGCGTCTCGATTGCCGAATCATTAAGTGCGCGGGTAAGCACCCCGATCTCATCCCTCCTGGAATCGCTTATCCGCACGGCATAATTACCCCGCCCCAATTCTCGGCAGTACTCGGCAAGCATAACCAAGGGCTTGAGCACGTGGCGTCGAAACGCCACATAAGCCACCAGCAACAGCAGCGCATCCAGAGCGAACAGCGCATAGAGGAGCAGCAAGGCCTGGTGCCGCTGCGCCAACTCATCCTCGACCAGGGTCCCCAGCACACGCTCGGTAGCAGCTAATAATGCCGCCGATTGCTGAGCAATTATCCGCACAGCGGCCGCATCAAGGACAAACCCGCGCGCCGCATCCGTGCCTTGAAGGACAGGGTCCAAGGCCAATACACGCGGGTAGTATCCCTGCCATAGGGCTGCGATCTGCTCGAGCTGCTCGCGCGCCTGAGCCGCAAAGGGACGCACCTGCTGCCCGAACACCGCCCCCCCCTCCAGAAGTGCCGCCCTGGCACGCTCAAAGTCCTGGATATCCTGGCGCGCCACCTCGAGCATATCGGGATTGCCCGCCGCGGCCACCAGAATGTCATGTGCAAGCTTTTGGCTAAGCATGCGAATCTTGCCGGCGACGTTCACGGTCGCTGCGACATAATCCGAATAGCTAAAAATACGATTGACCACCACGATATTGCTTGTCGCGAGGATAAATATCAAGCTGGCCACCAAGGCAGCCTTATATCCCAGGCTGCGACCGCCCAAGCCCTCTTGGGTATCACGCGGGACGTCGGTGACCTCATGAACCTTATGCATTAACAATCCAGCGGCAGGCCTTCGCCTGCCTGTAAGCGTCTCTCGAGGTCCTCGGGCGCCAATGGGGTGCCATACCAATAACCCTGACCGGCATCACAGCCCGCGCGCTGGAGCAACTCGTGTTGCTCGGCCGTCGTCACCCCTGCGGCAATCACCTGAAAGCCAAGTTGATGAGCCAATAAGATAATTGCCTCACAAACCATAAGCGAGCTTGAATCCACGGCCAGATGCTCGGTGAATACCCGGTCCAGCTTAATGTAGTCCACAGGCAGTGTGCTCATGATCGACAGCGACGATGAGCCGACACCAAAGTCATCCAGACCGATACGCATACCCGCTGCGCGTAATTGTTCCAGCCTGCCTATCATGACCGTATCCATACCCATAAGCATGTGCTCGGCCAACTCTAGCACGATGCTGTCGCCGGGCAAGCCCAGACGATCGAGCTGGCGCAGCCACTCGGTCAAATTCACGCCACTGCCCACCAACTGCGATGGTGAAATATTCACGGTCATCTGCAACGCCGTCTCGTACTGATCACGCCACTGGGCCAGTTGGCTGGCGGCATGCTGAAACACCCAGTCCCCCAGGCTGCTGATCAGTTGTCGATCCTCGGCAAACGGGATGAAGTCCATGGGCTGCACCACGCCGAACTCTGGATGCCGCCAACGCAATAAGGCCTCTGCCCTAGTGATCACCCTGGCGTGCATGGAATAAATCGGCTGGTACTCCAGGAAGAACTGCCCCTGGGCCAAGGCCTCAGACAGCCCACGCACCAGATTATGTTGTATCCGGGCGCGCTCGCGCATATCCTGGTCGAAATAAAAACAACGATTACGCCCCGCGTCCTTGGCCGCGTACATGGCCAGATCAACGTGGCGCATCAGGGTCTCTTGGTCCTCGGCATCATTGGGGTACAACGCCACCCCAACACTCACCGAGACGCGCAGCGCTTCACCCGCCAGCCTATACGGCTCGGTGAGGCTCGCCAAAATCTGGCTACACAAATCTTCGACCAGTCCCCGATCCACGATATGCTCGACGATGATGATGAACTCATCCCCGCCCAGACGCGCCACAAAACCGATGTTCTCGGTGCAGGCATTCAAACGCCTGGCGACCTCGATCAGTAACTGATCACCAATACCGTGCCCCATCGAATCATTGATCTCTTTGAACATATCGAGATCCAGAAACAACAAGGCGAGCGGCGCTGATTCCCGATCAGCCTGCTCTAGGGCTTGTTCGAGGCGCAGCGTGAAATATTGACGATTGGGCAGCCCCGTGAGCGGATCATGATGCGCCTGACGCCATATCAAGGCCTCGGTCTGCTTTTTCTCGGTGATATCGCTTAGCATGGCCACACGACAATTAACCGAACCATCATGATTCCACGCTGTATCCACGATAACGCGCTCGGCGTATTTTTCGCCGGATTTGTGGCGGCTCCAGTAATCACCCGCCCAACGCCCGGTGGTATTGATCTGATGCCACATGGTGTCAAAGAATTCGCGATTGTGACGGCCGGGCTTTAACAAAGCCAGCACCTCGCCCTTGACCTCATCGCTCCAGTATCCAGTCATGCGCGAGAAGGCAGGATTGACATCGATCACCACCCCAGCCGCATCGGTCACCGCGATCGCCTCACTACTATTTTCGTAGGCAATTTCGGCAAGTTGGGCGGACGCCTCGGCCTTCTTGCGCTCGGTGATGTCCTGCACGATACCAATGATCGATACTTGCCCATCCACCGTGATGCTAGAGCTAAAGACCTCGATATCGATGACGCTGCCGTCCTTTTTGCGACCATGACGCTCGTAGCGTATCGTCCCGTCCTTGCGCTGCAGGCTAGCCTTAAGTGATTCAGCGACCAAATAGCGTTCTTTGGGCACAATCACACCAAGCACCGGCACGGTATCGATCATCTCCTGGACGGTATAGCCAAATATTTCGGACATTTTAGGACTGACAAAACTAAAACGATCATCCTGCGCCAGGTAAATGCCTACCAAAGAATTAGCCGCCAGCCCTCGAAAAACCGTGTCTGAGCGTTCCAGCCGAATGCGATTCAAGCGCTCGCTATCCAACAACGTGTGAATGCGTTGCGCGCCGATGTTAAAGGCACTCGCCACCTCGCCCAATTCGCCCGGCCCCCAGTACTCAATGTGCGTCGAATAATTCCCCTCCATCAAGTCCACACAAGCCCCACGCAATCGCCGTAAGGGCAAAATCAGGTGTTGTCGCACCAGGATAAAAGCCAGGATCAGCACCGCGATATTCAGCAGCAATGCAATCGACACATAGCGCAGCACGCGTCCGCTACGGAACTTTACGACCGGGATCATCGCATTACCTAGGCGCTCGATCGATCTGTGCAGCGTCGCCGCATCATCAGCGACCCATTGGCGCAGTAGTGCCTGGCGCGAGGTGCTATCAAGGCTTTTGACCGACTCACGGGAATAACTATTGAGCAGCACAGAGCGGACACGCGCCCGATAGGACTCCCAATGAAGCGCTACCTCGGCAAGCCGCACCTGCAAGGGCGGATCCTTGATAGGCTCGATCTCGTGATCATCGACGATACCGCCCGATTTCAAGGCCTGGACCGTGCGTTCAAAGGTATCCAGGTTGCGACTAAGCTGCGCGGTCTGGATATACGCGCCATCAGTCAGACGCATCGCCTGTATGGCGATTTGCTGGCTGAGGACACGTATGCGATCCACTGAATCGAGCTTGGTCAGCGAGCTGTCAAAGCGACTTACCAATACATAGACAGTCGCTGCATTGCCCAAAGCAAACACCAGCATCAGGGCAAAAAACAACCCTGAAGCCAATGCGATGCCCCAGCGGATGCGCGGGATCTGTGCCGACGTGTGCAAACGTGCCATACAACCCTAATTCAATAAGCAAGCATCTGACCCGAGACCAGATTATCAAATGTTACCCAAATTTTCACAATACACAACTCTGGATTGGCCCACACCCCCCTGCATGGGCCAACACGTGGGCCAACATAGGCCAACCCCAACTTGCACGTCATGTATATTTAGTGCATAATCTCGCTTCTTCATAACGAAGACCTTGTTCGGGGGTATAGCTCAGCTGGGAGAGCGCTTGCATGGCATGCAAGAGGTCAGCGGTTCGATCCCGCTTACCTCCACCAAGAAAATCTGTTATTGAATGTCCTGTCCCCTTCGTCTAGAGGCCTAGGACACCACCCTTTCACGGTGGGTACAGGGGTTCGAATCCCCTAGGGGACGCCAGGATTTTTCTGGCAGTAGTTCACCGCTGCGGAGCGGTAGTTCAGTTGGTTAGAATACCGGCCTGTCACGCCGGGGGTCGCGGGTTCGAGTCCCGTCCGCTCCGCCAAATAATTCGGCTCTTCCCCATTTTCGGGGGATGGGCATTCATCAGACACGGTAAATCATACCGTTCCAACCGCATTGAGCCAAGACTCGCATGCGGTAATTCTCAAAGTTCCTGAAGCCATACGCACGGCGCGAGAGCATCTCCATTTTAGTGTGGAAACCTTCGGTGATCCCGTTGGATTTAGAGAAGCGCCACATTCGTACGATCGGCTCCAACCACGATGTTAACGTGGCGGCCAGTGCTTTGGCCGGGCTTTGTTCGAACTGGCGGATCAGCGCCATGAATTTGGGCAACAATTTATTGGCCCGTTTGGCCTTGACTGTCTTGAGCACCAGAAAGCCGTTGAGTTGCTGTTTGGCGAAGTACAGCGCCTCAAGCACGGGAGACTGCGCCAGATACTGGTGCAGACGCTCCTTTTGTACGGCGGACAGTTTCCAATGATGGCGGCGCATCAGACTCAGTAGCCCGCGGTTCTTGCGGCCCTCAGGATCGTGCTGTTGCCAGAGTTTGAGAAAGTGCTGATTGACCAGGCGCACGACATGAAAACGATCGGCCACGATCATGGCATTAGGGAAGTACTGTCGGGCGATCCGGCGATAGGTCTCGGACAGATCCATCACAATAACGCGCACCTGCTCACGGCCTGGCAAGCGCTTCAAATAGCTGCGCAGGCTCGCCTCCGAGCGCCCCAGCACAACATCGAACACCTTGTGGTTCTTCAGATCAACCAGCGTGGTGGCGTAGCCCCGTTTGCGGCTGAAGAAGTGCTCATCGATGCCGAGTACCTGCGGACAGGTTCTGCCGGACAACTCCGAGATCCGCTGCTTGATAAACGATTGATACCAGCGTTCGACCGTGGCGCTGCCGATGCGGTGTGTCAGGGTGAGCTTACGCTGGCTCACACCCCCATCATGGGCCTCAAAGACCTCCAGCCGATACGCTTCAGTAGCCCGAAGACGCGGGCGAATACCAGTGAATCGATGCCGGAAATAGCGATTGCATTGCGTGCAGTGATACTTGGGTACGGTCAGGTGCAACACCATGAGCTGATTGCCCTGGCGGGTGTGTTTAAGCGTGCGTTGGTGCGTGGCTTTAATGCGTACCGGCCCCTGCAAGCAGTGCACGCAGGCGGGCCTCTCTTGGGGCTGGGCCCAGACATGAATGTCGTGTCTACGCTCGACGCGTTGAACGACCAAACCCTTCAATCCTAGGATAGAATCAATTGGGGACATCGGTATTACCTCCATTAAACGTGTTCTTCGTAAAAACAAGTCTAATGAATACCGCTGTCCCCCGTTCATGATGTAGAGCCAATAATCAATGATAGAGCGCCTTTCGGGGCGCTTTGTCATTTCGGTTGATATTAAGACTGGGTGGATTACCCGTCCACTTGCCAGGGGGATCAAACGAATCGCTGGAACCAATTGTTGCCTCACCAAATCGCTTCTCGCAGCATCCGTAGAGAGTAGTTTTCGCTCCGCCCTAGACGTTTGGTTAGTACATGCCTTCGAAACGTAGCAGCCGATACGCCACTAAAGTGATGGCATGGGGCTTGCCAGAACATACAAAATATTGTATAAATTACGCATGTCACTGTTCAAGCCTGTCGAGTTCCTCGGAACCTCACTTGATGATCTTCGTGCCTTCCCGCCCTCTGCCAAGCGCGAAGCGGGTTACCAGATCGATCAGGTGCAGAACGGTTTGGACCCGGACGACTGGAAGCCTATGAAAGCAGTGGGCCAAGGTGTCAGAGAAATTCGCGTTCGCGATAGTGACGGCGCTTTCAGGGTCATCTACATCGCCAAGTTCGCCGATGCCGTCTATGTGATCCACTATTTTCAGAAAAAGACGCAGAAAACCAACAAGGCGGATATAGATCTGGCCTCGAAACATTATCGAGACCTATTGCAGGAACTAAGCAAATGAGCAACCAACGATTTGCCAGCATCTGGGATGCCATCGAAGACACCCAGGAAGTCGCGGAAAACATGAAGCTTCGTTCAACCCTAATGACGGCGCTTAGGCACCACATAGCCCACACCAAGATGAGCCAGGCCGAAGCCGCCAAGATTTTTGGCGTGACCCAGCCCCGCGTCTCTGACCTGATGCGTGGAAAAATCAATGTTTTTGGTCTTGATGCACTGGTCAATATGGCCGCTGCCGCTGGACTGCACATTGAGATGCGCGTACTTGAATCTGCCTAGGGTTGGGTCCAGAGTTTTGAGTCAAAAACTTTGGAATAAAAGTCTGCAAAACCGCATCGTAAGGTCCCAAGCCGTGGTTACTTCAAGTCTATCCACGGCCTCTTTGTGGCGAGTGATGAATGGGTGAAGGAAGCGTTCCTAATCTAAAAAATGACTAATCCCGTTCGCTCCGCAAAAGATCAGAGACGTTACCTCATCAGAATCGATACCCGACACCCACCGTGGCCGCCCAGGGATCAATACGCGCCTTGCCGATATAGGCGCCATTCAGTCGCACATCAGACGAAATATCAACATAGCGAATATCGGCGTTCAGGAACCAGCGTTCGGATAGTTTGACATCCACGCCGATCTGCGCCGCAAGCCCCCAGGAATCAGAGAGCCTGAGGCTAGAGCCAGCCAGCGCACCATGGGTCTTCGTGCTGAAAAACGTGGTGTAGTTCAAGCCCACGCCCACATAAGGTTGGATCTGGGCATCCGGCAAGAAATGCCATTGCAGGCTAAGTGTGGGTGGTAGGTGTTTGGTCGAACCGATCCTGCCCAGGTTTGCTCCACCGACCACCCGGCCATCGATATCGTGCTGAAACGGAAAAGCGCCCAATAATTCAACGCCGATATTGCGTGTTGCCATATAGGTGACGGTGAAGCTTGGGCGCACGCTGCTGCCCACGTCCAACTTAATGGCGCCGCTGTTGACCGTGCCATTATTGGATTTAGGCTGAATATTCGTCACCCCGCCCTTGAGCAACCAATCACCTGATTCGTGCGCCCCTGCTGGTACTGCCGCCAAAGCACCCGCACCGATCGCGCAAGTCAGCATTACCGCGCGTAGTCGTAGTTTCATATTTTCCCCACTCATTGAAAGGTTATTCCGAGCGGGTATTGTCCAAGACCTTCGCTTTTAAAAAATTGATTGGTATCAAGCGGTTCCAAGCTGATTACGGCAATCTCGAAATGTTTTGATATGAATCAAAATACTATGATATTAGTATTCATTGATGGCCTGTACTACGTCGCTAACCGTGCGGCTGCGCCTGAATCCGCCTATCTGATAAAAATATGCGCTCTGGGTCTATACATATCGAAATATCTGCAATACATTAAACGTATCTGGTCGTTAAGTATCCGTACGGTTCTTCACAAGCTACATGCAAATGAAACCCAAGGAGATTACATCAAACCGATATTAATCCTTAACCCATACCCTGCCTTACGCGCAGGATTGCGCCAGATCATGCACGATGCCGGAATAATAACGCCCATCGTCGAGGCAGGCAGCGCGATACAGATTCAGCATCACGACACGCAGGATCTGGGCCTCATTATCATCGATCCCAATATGCAGGATCTGGATCCGGTCCAGTTCATGCACACATTACATCAGCATCAAAACACCGTGCCCGTATTGTTTTTTAGTTACGCCGATAGCGCGGTGGCGATTTCATTGGCCGTTCGATTGGGCGCTGATGGCTTTCTGCCCGCATTCAGTGACGAAACAACCATTGCCTCGACCATTCACAGCATGTTGAATGGCATGCGATGCTTTCCAAGGGACCCGCTATCCGAACAACTACCGGAAGGTAGCGCCCCCCTTAGCCAAAAAGAGCTTGCCGTGCTGATGCTGCTGCGCCATGGTCTGCGTAATAAGGAAATTGCCGAAAGGCTCTATCTAAGTGAAAAAACCATCAGCGCACACAAACACCATATCCTGGCCAAACTGGGCATCAGCACGATCGCCCAACTTATTAATCAAGAGATACTTTCCGCTGCTTCATCTCGCCAGAGCACCCCACCCCCTCGGGCCTGACGGCGGCAAGCTTCCATTTTTTCCTCTAATCAGGCCGATAAGAGTAAGAGAAATTCTTATTGCTTAAGAATGTAATAAGAGTTTAACTATTTATGTCTGATGTGACATAAAACGCTTTGAAATACGCATATTATTAATCTCACCCAGTTTTGTATACGGGGAAACGCGCCACGCTCAGGCACGGCGATATTGACCTAAACACATATTGTGGTATTCATTTTTGGAGAAAACTTATGCGTGATTTCATTCAATCCCTGGTCCAGGATGAAAGTGGTGTAACGGCGGTCGAGTATGCGATTCTGGCTGCAATCGTAGTGGGTGTCCTTGGCCTTGCCTCTGTTGGTTTCAAAGCGGCGCTCACTGACGCATGGACGGCGGTAACAACTGGCTTAAATGATGCCTCTGGAGCTGGCAGCTGAGGCACCTAAGTCACCTCAACTCTTACCCACACCCCACCATGCCCTCCCCATGGCCTCCGGCTATTCTGACCATCCCCGTGCTGCTCACTGCGGGCGGTGTGCTGCTGACCTTGATCTATCGAGACCTGGCTCAACGACGCCTGCCCAATGTCTGGGTGGGTGTTTATGCAGCACTGTTCCTTCCCTATGCCACGGCCAGCGGCATGGGGTGGTCGCAATTGCAGGCGCACGTGATCACGGGGCTGATCGCCCTGCTGATCGCGGCGCCGCTCTTTGCCTTTCGGGCAATGGGCGGGGGCGATGTGAAGCTCTGGGCGGCACTGATGCTCTGGGCGGGACCCCAGGGGGCAGTGCTCGCATTTGTCATCGCTACCATTGGGGGCGGGTTGCTGGGGGTGCTGGGTATCGTCTCGCACTATGTACTCAAGTATCGACGCAGACCACGCTGCGCACCCATATTCAGGATGCTCAGTTCGTCACGCGGCGTGCCCTATGGCGTGGGTCTGGCGATCGCCGGACTGCAGTCCCTGTGGGCCACGGCGCTATAGATAACGATTGAATTCAGGGGCTTGCCATGTCCACCACCGTGAAGTTCGCCTTGCTGCTGTTCGGTGCCGCCGTCCTGGCTTTGGCAGCGCGCGCCTTGTTCGCGAATATTGCCAAACAGCCTGTCCCCGCCGACCAGATGGTACAGATCCGCGCCGCTGCGATCCCCTTACCTGCCGGGCTGTTGCTGCGCGCGGATGATCTAGGCTGGATCGCGGTGGACAAAACCAAGCTGCCCCAGCATGCACTCGTCAAGGGCAGTCGCGAGGCTGAAACCCTGGCGGGCGCGCTCATCCGCCACGATACCGCCGCCGACGCACCCATTCTGGCCAACGACATTATCCGCTCTGATGCACCCGGCTTCCTCGCCGCTGCACTCAAGCCCGGCATGCGTGCCGTCTCGGTGCCGGTCGACAATGTATCGGGCAATGCCGGACTGATTCAACCTGGGGACTACGTCGATATGATTTTGGTGCAGGAATCCAGATCGCGTGACGACCTGGATAGTGGACGCGCCCACTCGGTGGTCAGCGAGACCGTCGTCGAAAAGGTGCGGGTGATCGCCGTGGGCTCTGTCCTGCAGGCCCAGGGCGAGGCCGAGGATGCCAAGAGCAAACGTCAGCCTGCACGCACCGTAACCATCGAAGTCATGCCCCGTGCCGCCGAGGCCGTGACGGTTGCCGCGCGTCTGGGCACCCTATCCATGGCACTGCGCAGTTTTGCGGTCACTGATCGCACGCCTGCCCAAGACACGCCGGTGCAGTCCATTGTGGCCTGGGACAACACCCAACCCAAGTCCGCCCCCGTCTGGGCCAGCGACGTCTCGCGCGCGCTGGCCACACGCTCGCCACCCAAGAAAGCCGAGGCCGACCCCGAACCGAGTCAGACCTTGCCCTACGAAATCACAGTTATGCGCGGCGCCAAGCGCGATACGCAGACGCTGGGCGGCAGCGCAGGCTGAGTCCCTTACATCCGGGCGCAGCAGATCCATCACCCACTACACAAGGACGATACATGAGCGTGAGCATTCGAGGATGGGCAGGCCGATTGGGGGTGCCTGCACTGAACGGTATCGCAGTCCTTGCACTGTTTGCGGCTGGCGCGGTGGCGCCTGTCGCGGCGCAAAGCCTGTCGGTAGGCGAAGGACGGCTGGTGCGCTTTGATGGCGTCGCCAAAACCGTATTTGTGGCCGACCCCGAGACCGCCGATATCCAGGTCCCTTCAGACAATGCCGTGCTGGTTCTGGGGAAAAAGACTGGCCAGACGACGCTCTATGTTCTGGATGAGAGCGGCGCGACCCTGGTGCAGCAAACCGTGACCGTCCGGCACAACGTCACCGAGATGAACCAGGTCCTGCGCCAACGCTTTCCGGATCTGCGCCTCACGCTCGAGTCCTCTCCCGGCTCGCTGATGTTGCAAGGCGCCGTACCCGACACCGAGACGGTCGATGCCATCACGCGAACGATACGCTCGTATATGGGCGAAAAAGAATCACTTATCAACCGCCTGGCCATCAGTAGCCCAACGCAGGTTTACTTGCGCGTGCGGGTCACCGAGGTCTCGCGCGCGGTCACGCAGCAACTGGGCATCAACTGGTCGGCCCTGGGTGCCGCCGGTAATTTCTTTGCCGGGGTCATCAGCGGCGGCGGCTTTGGCGGTCTAACCACGAACTATAGCAACGTTGGTCCCCCAGCCACACGCCGCTCATCGGGCTCATTCGGTATCGCAGGCAGCAACGCGGGCGAGGGCGGCTACTCCTTTTTGGGCGGCTACGCCAAAGGCGGCCACTCTTTACAGGCCATGCTTGATGTTCTGGATCAGGAAGGCATGATCAGCATCCTGGCCGAGCCGAATCTGACCGCGGTCTCGGGTGAGACGGCAAGCTTTCTGGCAGGCGGTGAATTTCCCATTCCGGTAAAGCAGGACAAGGACAGCATGACGGTCGAATTCAAGCCCTTTGGGGTGGCGCTGGACTTTACCCCAACCGTATTGGCCAATGATCGCATCAGCATCAAAGTGCGCCCCGAGATCAGCGAGCTCGACCCCAATAACAGCATTGTGATGGAAGGCCTGGTGATCCCTGGGCTATCGGTGCGTCGCGTCGAAACCACTGTCGAGATGGCCAGCGGCCAGAGCTTTGCCATTGGCGGCCTGCTACAAAACAATATCCGCGACATCAGCTCGCAGATCCCGGGCCTGGGCAAGATCCCAGTGCTGGGCAAGCTGTTTTCTTCGTCGGACTATCAAAACAACAAAAGCGAACTGGTCGTTATTGTCACCCCTTACCTGGTCAAGCCCGGCAGCAGCGGCCGACTGACCTCGCCCCTGGCGAGCCTGCGTCCCAATACCGACATTGAGTACATCCTGCACGACAAGATCGGCCTGGACCCACTAAAGGGCGACGTGCCGCGCCTCACAGGCACGGCCGGCTTTGTTTACTAGGACGGATACGATTATGCGCACCCCCCACTCACTCATTATCTTCGGGCTATGCCTCACCCTGAGCGCTTGCGCCTTTCCACGCAAGGATTTCTCTTCGGTGCCCGATGCCAGCGTAATCACCGTCCGCCAGACGGGGTCCTTGTACGAAGCGATCCCGCCAGAGTGTGCGGGCATGCTGCAGCCCTCGCAGTACAACAAGGCTGACGATCTGCGTATGTCGATCGCCTTTGGTTGTGCCACCTACACTAATCTGGCCGAACAAGTGGCGCAACCTCGTGATCTGATCCACCCAGCCACCTATCGCGGGCAATCCGCCGAGGCCGCCGCCCAGGCTGCCACCCGCTACCGGGAAAATAAAGTCACGCCCCTGAAAGAAACCCAATCCACAAACATCGACTCGAAATAGACAAGCACCGCCGCCTATCGGCGCAACCACCAAGGAAGACACATGAATACAGCCGGCGCCCCCGGTGTCAACAAAGGCAAGGATGGCATACGCAATGCCAGCCTGATTGCCTTCGCGGTGGACGAGGCCAGTGCCCACGACATGGCACAGTCCCTTGATCAGTTGGGCGTGACGAACACCTACGTTGCGCGCGGCAACATCGATGCGGTCATTCGCCATCTCAGTCACATTGATACGCCGCCTCGGCGGCTGATCGTTGACATCAGCGGCCTGGATCAGCCCTTGCGCGAACTCGAGCGCCTCGCCCAGGCCTGCGATCCCTCGGTGCTGGTCTACGTGCTCGGTGACAAGAATGACGTAACGTTGTACCGCGCCCTATTACAGGATGGGGTGCGCGACTATCGCTACAAGCCGCTGACGGTAGAGGCCTTGCACGCCTGGGTCGAGGACCAGGACGACCAACCCGTGCGCCGTGCACGCACCGGCAAAGTCATTACCCTGACGGGCACCCGTGGGGGCGTGGGCACCACCGCCATCGCCGCACGCCTGGCCGGCCAATTGACCGAAGGCAACGGGATGCGGCGTGTGGTGCTGTTGGATCTGGACTTTTACGGCAGTATTGGATCGATTCTGCTGGGCATGACTTCACCCAATCATGCGCTGGCCGAAATGCTGCAAAATATTGATCGAATCGACCCCCAGTTCCTTAAGCGCACCCTGACCAGCAAGGACGGCAAGCTGTTCCTGCTGGCGGCCAACCACAACTATTCTGACGCCTTTGTGATTGACCAGGGCGCGATCTCGCAGTTGCTCGAAGTGCTGGCCCAGCACTTTCACTACGTTGTGGTGGATCTGCACCAATCAGGGGGCGCTGTGGCCAATGAGGTGCTCATCCAGACCCACATTGCCTGCCTGGTGGCGGATCATTCGGTCTATTCCGCACAGGTATTGGCACATCTGATCCATCACATCCAGGCACGCCCCAATGCACCCGCCTTGCACATTGTGCTCAACCGCTCTCGCGCCCCGGTGCATGGACGGGTCAGCACGCAGGATTTCACCCAGGCAATCACCCACCCCATTTCGCTAGAGATCCCCTACGACGGCAAGCTGCCTGGCCTGGCTGAGGACCTGGGCGAACCCCTGGCTGCATCCAGCGCACTGGCCAAGTCGGTCGCCAAACTCGCCCGCTCTCTGACTGGCGAGCACACGCGGGGCAAGGCATCAAGCATGCCGCGCTGGTTCAGGAGGACCGCATAATGTTCGGCCGTCGGGCCAATGCGCCCCTCGCCTCTGGCACCACCAGCGACCAGCCGATCCTGGTCACCGGGGACGAGCTTAGCCTGGTCACGCCTCAGATCCCGGTGGTCGCTGCAGCCCCTGCGGCGCATGCATCGGGTGTGCGGGACGCCAACAAGCCCATCGTGCGCTCTGAACACTATGCGCGTGCGCGCCAATTCGTGTTCGCCACCATTAATGTCTCGGAGGTGCTGACGCGCTCACGCGAGCAGGTCAAAGGGGATATCGAGCGCCTGGTCTCTGAGCTGGCCCAGCACGAACGCCTCCCCATCACCCAGCGTGAACAAGCGCGAATGACCGACGAGATCCTCAACGATATGTTTGGGATCGGACCGATCGAACCGCTGCTCCAGGACGATAGCGTCAGCGACATCATGGTCAACGGCCCCGATCAAGTCTACGTCGAACGTCTCGGCCGACTTGAACTCACCCCACTGAAGTTTCGCGATAACGCCCACCTGACCAATGTCGCCCAGCGCATCGCCGCCTCGATCGGCCGACGGGTAGACGAGAGCAGCCCTATGGTGGACGCCCGTCTGGCTGACGGCAGCCGGGTGAATATCGTGATGCCCCCCCTGGCGCTAGATGGCGTCATGGTATCGATCCGTAAATTCGCTCGGCGCAACCTGACCCTGCCGCGCCTGGCGGCCCAGGGCAGTCTGTCGCCTGCCATGTCCAAAACCTTGCAGATTGCCTCGGCCTGCCGCCTGAATATTGTTATTTCTGGCGGCACAGGCTCAGGCAAGACCACCCTGCTCAACGCCCTATCGCACTATATCGATGCCACAGAACGCATCGTCACGATTGAGGATGCTGCAGAACTCCATCTACAACAGCCGCACGTGGTGCGCATGGAAACACGCCCCCCGAATATCGAGGGCTTGAATGCCGTGGTGCAGGGCGATCTGGTGCGCAACGCCTTACGCATGCGTCCGGACCGCATTATCCTGGGCGAAACGCGCGGGGCAGAGGCCTTTGATGTGCTCCAGGCCATGAACACCGGCCACGATGGCTCGATGACGACCCTGCACGCCAACTCACCGCGTGACGCCATCATCCGCCTCGAGAGCATGGTCATGATGGCCAACGGCAATTTGCCCCTCTACTCCATCCGGCGTCAGATATCCAGCGCGGTCCACATGATTGTGCAGGTTGAACGCATGCGCGATGGGACGCGACGCATCACCAGCATCGTCGAGGTGATGGGCATGGAGGGCGACGTCATCATCACCCAGGACCTGTTCCGCTTCAACTTTGATCCCACGTCCTATGGCTCGAGTGTGCAGGGTTCGTTCGACAGCACGGGGCTGCGCCCGGTGTTTGCCGACCGGGCACGCTATTACGGCCTGGAAGGACAACTGGTAGAGGCCACACGAACATGAATACCGCCGATCTCGTTGCCCTGATCGCATTTTTTGCTCTGCTGTTGCTGGGCTTGTTACTGATGGCAATACAGGGCGTGCTGCGCCAGCGGCCCGCCGGGCGTGTGCATCGCCGACTGAATGCGATCACCGAGCACACCCGCAACCCCGCGCGCCAGGAAGCGCTCGCGGATCTGACACGCGCCGAGCGCGAGGCCCGGCAACGCCTCAGACGTCAAGCCATGGGTTGGCTAGGGCGCGCCCTTAGCCGCACCGAGACCGTCGCTGGGCGGCGCGGGGTCTACCTGTTGATGGGGGGCACAATCATGCTGTTCATCATGAGCAGCTTCACTGCCTGGCTGCTGCCCCTGCCCTGGTTCGTCCAGATCCTGACGGCTATCAGCATCCCAGCGCTGGGCGCCGTCGCCATCTACCAGCACTTAAACGAGAAATTCCGCCGGACCTTTCTCGAGCAATTGCCCGATATTCTGGACATGATTATCCGCGCCAGTCAGGCGGGCATCCCCGTGACCCAATCGATACGCAATGTGGGTGAGGAATTCGCCTGGCCAGGCGGACCCGAATTCCAGCGTATCGGCGATAGCCTGTACCTGGGTAACGATATGACAACGGTCTTTGACGAGGCCGAGGCGCGTATCCAGCTGCCTGATTTTTCCTTTTTATCGGTTTGCCTGCTGCTGCAGCGCGAGACGGGGGGGTCGCTCGCCGAGACGCTATCGAACCTGGCCGCCGTGGTGCGCGCGCGTCGCGACCTGCGTTTGAAAAGCCGTGCCTTGACTGCCGAGGGCAGGATGTCGGGCACCGTCATCGCCGCCATTCCGCCGCTGATCCTGGGACTGATGCTATGGACCAACCCGGAATATATCTCTGTGCTTTTTGATACCGAGAGCGGACGCAAGCTGCTCATGGTCGCCGCCGCCATGCTGCTCATCGGCATCTTGCTGATGCGCAAAATTGCAAAGCTGGGAGTCTAAGATGATGCACGCGACCGTCGACTGGCTCTCTGTGGCAACCGTCCTCCTGGCGCTTGTCGCGGTATTTATTTATCTGCTTGGGCGCGACGGCAGGCGGGCACGGTTAAGCAGGCGCCTGAACCAGTCAACCCAGCCAAGTGGCGTCGCCTACGATAGCGCCGCGCAGGCGCCGCGCGGCCCGCTGGCCCTGATGGGACGCGGGCTGCAAACAATAGGCCGAATGCTGCCGCTCTTTAGCGCCGCACAGCGTAGCGAAATGGGCCACAAACTGGTGGCAGCCGGCTTCCGGCGCCCTGGTGCCTTGGCGGTGTTAATGGGGGTGGGTGTTGGCTGCGTGACCCTCACCCTGGTGCTCGTCGTGACGCTACTATGGCCAGCCCTCACCGACAACGGACTGAGCCTGCGCATCGGCAGCCTGCTGGTGGGTGCCTATATCGGTTTGTTGTTGCCCCGCCTCATACTCGATCGCCTGGTTATTCACCGCCAAAAGGCCATTGAAAACCATTTCCCCGACGCGCTGGATCTGCTGGTGGTCTGCACCAATGCGGGGCTAGGCCTGAACGCCGCCTTGCAGCGCGTGGCCGACGAGCTGGAATTCCTTGCGCCGGCCCTCGCCGACGAGCTGGCCCTGACCTCGGCGCAGTTGCAACTAAGTGGCGAGCCCGCCGCCGTGCTGCACGAGATGGCAGAACGCATCGGCCTGGCCTCGATACGCAGTCTGGTCACTACCCTGATCCAGTCCCGCCAGTTCGGCACCCCCATCGGTCAGGCGCTACGTGTGCTCTCGCAGAGCGAGCGCACGGCACGCCTGATGCGTACCGAAGCAGCCGCTGCCAAGCTCGCGGTCAAGATCACCATCCCCATGATGCTGTTCATCCTGCCCACCGTCCTCATCGTCGCGGCCGGGCCCGCCGTGCTGACCCTAATCGCAGCCTTTGCCAAATGAGCGTAAATGAAATGAAAACCTTCCTAAGTATCGCCTGCTGCATCTTCCTGGCCGCCTGCTCACCCATGCGCCAGACCCAGGTCCAACCCCTGACCACCGCTATGGACGAGGCCGCCATGCGCGCTGGCGAATTGCGGATCGCTGCGGCATCGCTGGCCAGTGGCGATATCGAGACCGCCGTCTCTTTGTATCAACGCATCACCGTCGGCTACCCAGCGCTGATACCGGGATGGCTGGGGCTGGGCGACGCCTTGTATCTGGCTGGCGATATGTCGCAGGCACGCCGGGCCTATGACGAAGCATTAGCGCTTGACCCGGCGCAAATCGACGCCATGCTGGGGCTAGCCCGCATGGCGGTGCGCCAGCGCCAGTTTCCCCAGGCGACCAAGCGCTATCAGGCAATTCTGCAGATCCACCCCGACCATCCACTGGCCTTGGCTGGCCTGGGGGTCACCTACGATCTTTCGGGCAATGCCGAACTGGCCCAGGCCACCTACCGTCGCGGTCTAAGCGCCCACCCGGATGATCCGGCGCTACGTAGCAACCTGGGTCTGTCTCTGTCATTAGACGGCAAGCCACGCGAAGCGGTAAACGTCCTGCTCGACGTCATGGGCGTACCTACTGCGCTGCCCCAGGGTCGCCAAAACCTGGCCTTGGCCTATGCCATGATGGGGCGCGATGACGCTGCCGAAAGCATTCTACTTAGCGATATGCCACGCGACAACGTCCAGGACAACCTGGTGTTCTATCGCGAAGTCCGGCAACGCATGGCCGCTACAAGGCCCTAAGCATGCGCTCCGCCCTCCTCGCTCGCAGGCGGCGCCTACGCATCCGTGGTGTCACCGCCCTGGAATTCGCGATTGTCTCACCGCTGGTGTTTCTGGTGATTTTCTTTGCGCTAGAGATGGGGATTTCCATGTGGGCTGACGCCACCCTAGAGGTCGCGGCCGCTCGGGTGACCCGCCTGGGGCAAATCGGCATCCCCGCCGACCAGACTTGTAAGGATGCCGTGATCAAAATCCTCGAGGACACCATGGGCGGCTGGGTGCCCGAGAAAACCGCCCTGTATGCCGATGTACGCGTGTATGAGCCGGGCGAATTAAATGAAGTGGATCTCAACGACGCGGATTACGTGCCCATTTGTGACGCAGGCGGGCGTGGCGATATGGTGATCTATCGCCTGGGGTTCGAGCGACCAAGCTTTACCGGCATCATGAGTTGGCTAGACATACCCGTGCTGCGTTTTGCGCGTACGGTCATCATCCAAAACGAACCATGATCACGATCCCGCCTCTCTGGCCCCGCCGCCACCGCCGCCTCGAACGCGGCGTGGCCGCCATCGAAGCCGCACTGCTGATGCCGGTGGCCATATTTCTGGTGCTTGGCTGCGTCGAGACCTATCAATATTTTCGTGCCGAAGCGCTCATCAACCGTGTCGCCTTCACCGTCGCCAACGGGGTGGCCATGCAGCAAACGCTCTACGATCGCAGCCAATGCACCAAATCCGACGATATCTGCATCTACAACACGATCACCAATGATCTGTTTGAGCCCCTGGACTACGCTGCGCATGGCGGGCTGATCATCAGCGCCTTTGTCACCACTGATATTGTGATCGACGAGGCCGGAAATTCCACGGTGAGCTGGCAAAATGCACCCAAATGGTTCAAGTCCTACAAGGGCTCACCCACTGCGAACGACCCCGCGTCCAGACTCACCGACACCGATATTTTCCCACCGCCCAAGGCTGGCGACACCCTGATCGTCGCCGAAGTGTTCTATGCACACGAGCCCTACATCATGAGCTCGAAATTCTGGGCAGCACTAGGCGGCACCCGTCAAATGTACAGCCGATTCGTCTTTCGGCCGCGCTTTGACGACCTACGCGAATTGAAATGAGCACGCAAGGCTCGACCCTGCTCTCGAGGAGATCACCATGACGCGGCAAACACCCTTTATCAAACGCCTACTGCGCCACCAGCGCGGCGCGGTCACCCCGCTATTTCTGCTAACCATGACCGCCATTCTGGGGACCACATTCGGCGGAATCGACCTGGTGCGCTATAACGTTGTCCAGTCGCGGCTACAGAATTCCCTGGACGCCGCCACCCTATCGGCTGGCCGCAACCTGGCGAATCTAACAATCAAGCCGGGCGAGCAAAAAACCCAACAATGGATGGAGGACGCCTTTGCGTATTTTCGCAGCAATATGCCTGCCGACTATTTAGGCAATGATGTGCTGCCCGAAGATCTGACGATCACGTACAGCGAAGACCCCCTGGCCACCGAGAACTACGCCGCAGGCCAATTCATCAATATGGAAGTCAAGGGCACCCTGCCGCTTATCAGCACCGGGTTCCTGCATATGTCGTCGCTGGACGTCCACGCACAGAACCGTGCCGTACGCCGCGTGCCCACCGACATCGAACTGGTCATGGCGCTGGACAACACAGGGTCCATGGGTAGCGAGGGCAAGATCGGCGTGCTTAAGGATTCTGCCTCGGCACTGGCCACCATCGTATTTGCCGCAAAGGAAGGCGGCGATCCCGACCAACCCAGGGAAATCAATATCGGCCTGGTGCCCTTTGCCGATACGGTGAATGTCGGGAATAACGAATATACGCGGCAGTGGCTGCAGTATCCATCGGTACAGGAAAACTATATCAATGACCCGACCCACGGCTGGATGGGCTGTATCGTCGAGCCACCGCCATCAACATGGGGGGGGACTAACCTTCCTGCCGCCGTTCTAAATCCCGGCGCGGGATTTCAGCCCCTGCATCTGAGCTATCAACATATGCTCACCCGCAAGGATCTCGGCCTGAGCAACAAAGACGCCAAGAACGGCAAGCCCGCTCTTTACCAACGCATTGGAACTCCACCACGTGGGCTCCTTACACCCGAAGAACTGGGCGCGTTTTTGCTCGCGCCCACGGACACCGATGTTCAAAAATATGATCGACGCGTTTGGGCGGAGCTGGCGGGGTCGACGAACGACAAGAGCAACGATGATCCAGCCGTTTACGTCTACCAAGCTGCCCATTCAGATAATTGCCTCGATTCGCGCAGGAGCCTCTTCCTGAATGCCGATCTTGACACCGTTCAAGGGGCTATCGACGACATGAGCGCAAAAGGCAGCACCATCATCCCTGCTGGCTTATTGTGGGCTTGGCGCATGCTGCACCCGGCCTGGCAGGGGGCCTGGGACGGCACAAACCGCCCCCGCACCACGGACCCCAAGAAACTACGCAAGGTCATTGTCCTATTAACGGACGGCAAAAACGAGCCTTCCAAGTCGGCAGGCAGCTCGAATAACTACGCGGCCTATCGGCTGCACTACAACGTACAAACATACGACAACAAAAAATTCACCGGGGTGCCGGTCATCACCCAAGAAACATTTACGCCCAATAACGGCTACACCGTCGCATCGAGTCGGCCTAGCCAAGGCCCCATGAATGCGCTCAAGATGCGCGACCCGCGCTCCCTCGATGGGACGGCCAATATCACGAACACCGCCATCGGCTGGGGGGATACGGGGCAAATCACCAACGCATCGACGGATAAATATCTGGAGGTTCTGTGCGAAAACGTCAAAACCGACGGCAATGACATCAAAATTTACACCGTCACCCTGGGTACCGTCGGTCCCTCGACTGAAGTACGGATGAACAACTGCTCGAGCGGCGCGGGGTTCTTTTATAACGCACAAACCGTCAGCGACCTGCCCGATGTCTTTAAATCTATCGCTGGAGCCCTGATCGAATTGCGTCTGACCTTGTAGCGGTTGCTCCAGCACACATAGGGTACGACACCCTTGGGTGTGCCAAATGCCCGCACCCGGTTAAAAATGTTGCTTCATTATGCGTAATGTAGTAACATTGCCACATTAAAAAACACGCATGATGGAGGCTACCATGAGCGTCACCACCCTATCTAGCAGAGAACTGAATCAAGACATTGGCCGTGCAAAAAAGGCCGCACTAAAAGGCCCTGTGTTCATCACTGACCGTGGCAAGCCCGCCCATGTCCTGCTAAGCATTACTGAATACCAACGTATCACAGGCCAGCGCCGTAGCATTGTTGAGGCGTTGTCGATGCCAGGACTTGCCGATATAGAGTTCGACCCGCAACGGGCCAACATCCACAGTCGAACTGTTGACCTGTCGTAATGTACCTGCTCGATACCAACGTACTGTCCGAGCTTCGCAAAGCCGGGGATGGACGAGCAGATCCCCATGTGATTAAGTGGTTATCCAGTGTGGATGCGGCGAATCTCTACATTTCCGCCATCACCACGATGGAGCTTGAAATAGGAATCCTGCGGATTGAACGGCGCGATCCAACCCAAGGCGCAAGGCTTAGGACGTGGTTTAGCGCCCAAGTTCTGCCGGAATTTGCCGAGCGCACCTTAGCAGTCGATACCCAGGTGGCCGTACGATGTGCTCGTTTGCATGTGCCTGACCCCCGCGCTGAACGAGACGCGCTTATCGCAGCAACGGCTCTCGTCCATAGCATGACGGTTGTCACTCGAAACACGGCTGATTTCGGGGCAACGGGGGCTCAGCTTATAAACCCATGGATACCGTCACCTCCTCATTGATCCGGCAAGGTGTTCTCTTCTACTGGGAGGCAATGTATCATGTAATCGTATATTCATGCGGCATGAAAGGGAAGAAATGAACATCAAAACAGTCGGCAAGAGTGGTCAAATTTCGCTAGGCAAAGCGCTAGCTGGTATGGACTTCATTATGGAAGAGTTGCCCGGCGGCGACATCATTCTGAA
The DNA here is from genome assembly GCA_019166125.1 of Alcaligenaceae bacterium CGII-47. GTDB lineage: Bacteria > Pseudomonadota > Gammaproteobacteria > Burkholderiales > Burkholderiaceae_B > Castellaniella. The sequence goes on along the minus strand of JAHTBO010000004.1, from coordinate 215,589 downwards.
ACGCGCCATCGTCATTCCGACCAACGAACGCTGGTTACACGAGCCTGCTATGCAACAGCGGCTTGCCCGGGTAGACAAATGGCGGCAAGAACACCCGTTCAAAGAAACAAATCTTGAGCACTTGGAAGACAGCCTGAGTACCTCTGTATGAGGGGTGGAAACCATCTCAGGAAAATACACAGTACGACTATCTCAGTCCTGCCGTGCCGTTGTTTCGCGAGACGGCAGCGGAATACGTTTTCTGGCTTTACACAAAGACCACGATGGCGCTTACGGCAAGAAATAACTTTGGGAGACTACCGAGGTCTCCCGCCTGTGGGACTCATGCCATTCTACAAGTACCCTACCGGAACGGCCGTCACCGTCCTGGATATCGGAACGTCCCGAGGGACAAAGCAAATCACCGCGCCTGGGCCTACCACCCTGTTCAGCTTATCCAGCACGGCAAAATGCCGCTTGGCGTTATGAGACGGCGACGCAGTTTTTTTGATCTCGACCGGGTATAGCGTATCCGCCACCTCAATAATCAGATCAACCTCCTGCTGGTCCGCATCCCGATAAAAATACAGCGGCGCCTCCAACCCGTTGTGCCAGTAGGTCTTAAGAATTTCGCTCACGACCCAAGTCTCCAGCAATGCGCCAGACAACGCGCCGGCCTCTAAGGAGGCGGCACTCGGCCAGCGTGTCAGGTAGGCCGCCAGACCGGTATCCAGGAAATAGAGCTTAGGCGCCTTGACCAGCCGTTTGGTCAGGTTGGAATGATACGGTTGCAGGAGGTACACCAGCCCGGACGTCTCCAGTACCGAGAGCCAAGCCTTAGCGGTCTTGTTATCGACATCGGCAGCGCGCGCCAGGCCAGCGACATTCAGCAGCTGCCCCGACCGGGCCGCGACCGCAATCAGGAAACGGTTGAATGCGGTCTGATCGGATACCCTCAATACATCCTGCACGTCACGCTGAATGTAGGTCTGAATATAGGAACGGTAAAATACATCGCGCGCCTGCGCGCCCTGACTATTCAAACGCGGATAGGAACCCAGCCAGATCCGCTCAAAAATAGTCATGAGGGATTGAGGCTGCGACGTGCCCCGAGCATGGTCAATCCATTGGGCGGTCGGAACGAAGGGCCTGGAGGCGTCAGCCCGCCCCGTCAACTCAGCCTGAGACAAGCCCAATAAATCAATAATTGCAACGCGCCCTGCCAGGCTCTCGGTGATATGACGCATCAGCTGGAATTTTTGTGAGCCAGTCAGCCAAAACTGGCCATTGATCTGCTCGCGATCCACATGCAGCTTAATCGCTGAGAACAACTGCGGCGCATACTGAACCTCATCGATCACGACCGGAGGTGGCCAAGTCTGCAAAAACAGAGCTGGGTCAGACTGTGCCAGGGCACGCGCATCCAGATCATCGAGCGTGACGTAATTGCGCTGAGAGCCTTGGGCGCACAGCTCCAGCAGCGTTGTCTTACCCACCTGCCGAGGGCCGGTGACCATCAAAACCGGGAAGCTGGCGCTAACCGTGTGTATTGTCTGTGCGAGGGTTCGAGCGTACATAATTACCGTGTATATTGGAATTTTATTCTAATATACACGGGTACCATCCTAAATGGGTATCTAGAGAAGATCTGACGAATAAATAGTTGAGGTATTTCTGCGCGATAAGGGCTCAATAGTTCTTGAAATGCTATTCTCGATCCCTTACCCTTACGATGAGTTTCGAGCCAAGGTACTCGCGGAGGCGCAACCGATATGAGCGAGGGCCGACTGCCCGGTTACCTTGACCATATACAGCAAGCCGCAGTCGATGCGCGGCATGCGTAATCGCATGGCTCACGGCTATTTCGATATCAACCTTGATGTGGTGTGGGAGACAGCCCAAGAATGGCTGCCGGAATTTGCCGAGCGCACCTTAGCAGTCGATACCCAGGTGGCCGTGCGATGTGCTCGTTTACATGTGCCTGACCCCCGCGCTGAACGAGACGCGCTTATCGCAGCAACGGCTCTCGTCCATAGCATGACGGTTGTCACACGAAACACGGGAGGTCCCCCTGTCCATGGGCTAAAATCAGCGGATGATCGTCCATATCGCATCCACCATCTGGCAATTTCGGCGGCCGCTGTTCCTTGGCTGCCTGCTTGTGTTCTGCTATGGGGTTTTTCGGCCCGAACCCCCCCCTGATCTATTCCAGGACTCGGACAAGGCACTGCACATCCTGGCCTTTGCGGGCCTGAGCTTTTCCGCCAGGCTTGGCTTGGACCGTGCCCCCGCCTGGCTGCTGTGGCCCGCGCTGGTCGTCTTGGCACCGCTCACGGAATGGCTGCAACACATCGTCCAGCCTACGCGTGAATTCAGCCTGGGCGATATCCAGGCAAATCTTGCAGGTATCGTGCTCGGTAGCCTAACCTGGATGATCTTCAGGCGACTGCTGAGCACGCGTCAGGCCTAGGCCCCGTCCTATTTATACGAATAATAATTATTGTAGGACGAGCCATAACCGAGGCGGTTGCGACGCACGCCATTAAAGATCACGCCCTTCATGGCGGCGCCGACACCTGAATGCTGCAGCTTTGCCATGGCATCACGCAGCTCGGTGGCGGTGCTCTGCTCAGAGCGTGCCACCATAAAGGCAACCGTGGCATGGCGCATGATGGCCAGCACATCGGCCACCGGCAGAATCGGCGGGGTATCCAGCACAATCAAATCATAGGATTGCTGTAGCGAATCGAGCAGTTCGTCGAATCGTGGGCTAAGCAGCAATTCACCGGGATTGGGCGGTACCGTCCCCGATGGCAGGATAGAAAGCCCGGGCAGCACCTCGCGATGCAAGGCCGCCTCGGCCGTCGCTGTGCCCGCCAATATATTGGACAGGCCCGGCGCCTTTTTATCGTAGTCAAAATACTCACCCAGGCGGGGGCGGCGCATATCCGTATCGATCAGCAATACACGCTGCCCTCCCGAAGCCAGCAACGCCGCGAAGTTCGAGGCGATAAAGCTCTTTCCGATACCGCTGGTGGCGCCCGTAATCACAATCACCTTCCCTGGCGCGCCCATCATGGCAAAGGTCAGCCCGGTGCGCAGCGAACGCAGGCTCTCGATGGCCGGATCATCCGGGCGCGCCGAGGCCAATACCCCTTGTTCGGCGGGCTGGCGTTTTGATAAGCGCCCTACCCGCAGGAACTGGCGCTGGTTGGGGGATTCGGGCACCGTCACATAGGTATTGAGGCCGGTCGCCTGCTCGATCTGCGCAGCACGCTGAACAGCGGGTCGTAGAAAATAGGCAAAGAAAGCCGACAGAATCCCCAGCAGCACACCCAGCATGCCAGCGATACCGACCACCAGCGCCTTGCGCGGCTCGACGGGCTTGTCATTATGCACGGCATAGTCAATGATGCGCACATTGCCGATCGCCCCCGCCTCGGCCACGCGGAACTCCTGGGCATTATTCAGCAATGAGGTATAGAGCGCGTTGCTCACGCGCACATCGCGCTCAAAGGGCAGCAGATCGCGCTGAGCCTGGGGCAGATGGTCGATGTTTTTATTCAGTTCAGCCACGGCCTTATCGATCGCTGCCATCTGCTGATTCAGGGACTTAATCTCTGGGTGCTCGGGCTTGAATCGCTGCAGCATCTCGTCACGCTTCATACGCAGCTCGAGGCGACCGTTTTCCAATTTGATCGCCTGCTGCAGCAGGCCCTCGGCCTCCTTATCGATCGCAATCGTGCTGCTGCGCGAACGGTATTGCGACAGCGCATCCTCGGCAACGGTCACGTTACGCCGGATCTCGGGCAACTGCTGCTCGAGGAACTTCAGGCTGCTGCGCGCCTCGGCGCTACGGCGCTCTACATTCTGTGCCAGATAGGCGCTGGCAATGGCATTGACCAACTCGGTCGCGAACATATCGTCCGGGTGTTTGAAGCTCATGCGGATAATATTGCTCTGCTTACCCGCCTCGGATACGTTCAGGTCCTTACGCAAATCCTCAACCGCCTGAATCGACGACTGCTCGACAAAACGAAAACGGGTACCGGGCCGCCCCGTCAGGGTCTTGACCGCGACCGAGGCATCCGCGCCATTGATGGTAAAGGGGGCACGCTGGCCCACGACACCCTCGACCAATTGCTCGCCATCATCATCGCGCACGACATAACCGTTATCGGTGATGGTCAGATAAAAGTCCTCGCCCCACTGACGACGCGGTAGATTCACCTCGGCAAAGACCAAGGCCTCCCCCCCCCAGGCATAACTGTCCATCCCCCACTGTGGATCAGCCAGACCCGGGCCGGCTGCCTCATTGCGGCGTGCAAGCCAGGCACCAATCAGCGGAAAATGGTTATCAACCTGGACCTCAACATTCGCCTGAGTCACGGCCATCGCCTTCATCAGGACCTCGCGCGAGCGCAGGATTTCTAACTCACCCGCTGCAGAGCTTTGCTGCATGCCCAGCGACTCGGTAAGCATGGATAAACCACCCAGCGCCGCACCTTTTTGGTCCTCGACCTGGATCAAGGCATCCGCCTGATAAATCGGTCGGGCGAGGATGGCATAAGCCAAGCCCGCGACCAGCACCACGACAAAGACTGCCGTGACCAGCCAGATGCGCTGGGCAATAATATTGAACAACTCACCCAGATTGATCTCGTCCTGCAGGTCCGATGCGCTGTATTGCAGCGGCTGTGCGGCTTGTGCTTGTTGTGCTTCCATCTTTACACCAAAACCCTTGAATATTCAGACATATTTTTCAGACAGACCTAGCGCGTAATACTACGCAAGCTGCCCACGCCACTCACCGAGGGCAAGAGCTGATTGAGCACACGCGACCAGCGTGTCACCGACGCCGCATCGACGAACACGACATCACGCGCCTGCAGACCAAAACCATCGGCGAGGACCAAGGCATCGGGACTATTGGCATTGAGGTGCCAGATCTGTGGCCGACCGCTGTCAGCGGCGCGCATCACGTAGACCTGGCCGCCATTGGCCGTGACTGGATTCAGCCCTCCCGCATCGGTGAGCGCTTCGGCCAGACTATAGTCGCCATAAGGCAACAGAATGGATTGAGGCTTATCCACCTCACCCAGAACAAAGACCTTGTTATAGCGTTGCTCGGGCACATTCAGAATATCGCCATCCTGTAGCAAGACGTCCTGCGACAGGTCCCCACCGTGATAAAGCGCATAGAGATCGATCCTGCGGGTCAGTCCCTCACGCGTGAGGACCACCTCGCGTTGATCGGCGCGCTCGGTCAGTCCGCCCGCGCGGGTGACCAGATCCGTGATGCGCAAAGGCACATCCGAGATCGGCTGCGGACCGGGCTTTTGGAATTCACCCACCGCAAACGCCTTGCGTCCGCGATACTGCAGCACCGATACATCCACCTGCGGCTCGGTCAGGTACTGGGTCAGACGACCCGCCAGTTCCTGACGAATCGCCCCCACGGTGCGCCCCGCCGCCTGGACCCGACCTGCGTAGGGGTAAAAGAAATACCCATCCGCCCCAACCGTGCGTCCCGCCAGATCGCTGGATAGCTGACCTGCCGGGTTATTCAGTTCAGGATGATTCCACACCGTAATATTCAATATGTCCTGAGGCGCCACCAAATATTGATAATTGGCCTCGGGCGCAGGCGCAACCCGGGCCTCCCGGCGCGCCTGGCCCAACTCGGTCGCCGCCTGTCGTTCCGTGCGCAGACGATAAACCGCCTCGGGGGTGATCGTATAAATATCCGCACGCGCGGTGATGTCCTCATCCAAGGCGCCACTACTGGTCGGACGCTCGCCTTGGGCGCCCAGGTACATGCCCGTACATCCGGCCAATAACAGGGCCGGTGCCAGCAGCAGCACACCCAGCGCACGACGCACGGATGTTCGGCGCCCAGCAGGCGGGATATGAATGGGGGCGGAGTGAGGTAAGTTCATCATTAGGGCCATCATCGTATTATGAAATATTCTGGTTCAGGGTCTGGCGAGTGAGAGCATGCGTGCCTGCAGCAACTGGTCAATCCAGCTGCTGCAGCCCTCGTCAATCAGGGGCCATTGTTGTCTGAATACCGCCTCGGGCTCACGTACGGGATCAGGAATATCCTGACCGTCGACCCAATGGCGCAGTAAAAAGGTCTTACCGCCCGCCGCCGGATAGCGCTGCTGGACCTCGCGGCGATGACCGGTATCCATCACCAGCACCACGCTCGCCACGCGCAAGTCTACCGGATTCACCTGGGCGGCGCGCTTATCGTCGGCGATCGGCACCCCAAAATGCAGTGCTGTGCTTAGCGCAAAAGGGTGCGGCGCACGCCCGACAGGCGCCCCCAGGCCGCGCGACAGCACGCGGGCATCGATCCCGCGCTCGGCCAGACGATGACGCATCAGCGCCTCGGCCATGGGGCTGCGGCATATATTGCCGGTACACATCACGAGAATCAAAGGTGGATCTACGGGCATTGCATCCATTCCGTCAATACCTCCCAGCGGGGGTTCAAAGCAGGATCAGGCGAGCGCGCCAGTACTGCCGAGGTCTCGATATCCACAAGCAGACGATCCGACAAGGCATCGACCACCCGCCCGCGGGCAATATTATCCGGTCCCGCACCCTGCGTTGTCACCGAGCATACCGCCAGACCGGGTTGACCCAGCACAGGTGCCAGTGTTTCGAGCGCGCGCTTACGGCGCGTCACCGTCGTGGTACCGGTATCCTGCGTACCGCCATCCACCCACTGGGCCTTAAACCGATCCCCCGAAGGAAAAAAGATATAAACCCCTTCGCCATTGAACTGATCGTTACGCCAACTGCCCTGATAGACATCCCCGCGCCAGGGTGAGCGCGCACCATACTCGTAGCGCCCTTGCCCCTCGCGTCGATCCTCACGCCAATCACCCGCATAGCCATCCCCATTGGCGTAGAGTTTCACGCCGTAGCCAGATTTCATGCCCTGATCAAAACCGCCGCGATACCAGGCGCCATCGCCCCCACGCGCAATACCCTGCCCCTGGGCCAGCCCATCCTGACAGGCACCGATATATTCATTCTGCAACTCCGCATCGATGACCCGACAGGCCGGGGACGCCGCTGCAGGCGCGGCCAGAGCCCACACCACCGCCCACGCACCGATGCACGCGATCCAGCACCGTATCATGGCGTGTCCTCTGTCGGTATGTCACCAAAGCCACGCAAACCGTCGTTATCCAAGGCATTATCCAGCCAGCTATGCTCGGCCAGATCATAGAGATCAGTCGGCGAGGCCACCATCTGGCCGACGTCGCGATTCCACGGCGCCAGCGAGAAAAACGCTGACGAACTCGTATCACGCGTTAGAATCGTCCCTAAGGGGATCCGCACAAATAGCCCCTTATCAAAATACGGGGAATCCGGCGTACCCGGCGAGGTCACATCATTGCCATTGGTGCGCGTGTACCACAGGCCGAACTCTACGCCTGACTTAAAGGTGCGCTTCAACTCCAGACGCGCCCCCAGATCCCCGGCCAGGAAACGCCCGGCGCGCACCGTGGCCGTTGCGCCCTCGATCCAGGGCAGGCGGTAATGGGCCGACGCGATCGCGGTATGCGTACGATAGGATAAGAACCCCGTGCCCTTATAATCGCGCTGACGCAGCACATCCACCGCCCCGTCAAAGGCCCAGCGTCCGCCCGGCGCCAGATACAGCACCTGCGCGCCCGCCCCGGCAAACATCTCCTCATACAGTCCGGCGGAGCCGCGCACATAGACCCGCTCGGCCGGCTGCCAGAACTTATTGATCAACAGCCGCCCGACCTTAACCTTAGCCGCGCGCCGATACAGCGCCAGATCCGAGCGTACATGAGGCAAGGCCGAATTGGATAACTGCGTCACATCACTGACGTTCTCCAACACCGAGCCCTGCACCGTACCGCGCAGCCACAGGCCACGCGCCAGATTGACGTTAGCGGAGGCGGCCACCCCCAGATCATATTTAAAAATCCCGCTGGGATCGTTCAGAATCGTGCTGAGCGTCGGTGACACCCCAAATGACGTCTGGCGATGCGACTCCATACTAAAGCGCGCCAGCCCCCAACGCAGCTCCGAGCCACCCGCCGCACGTTCTAGCGCAATGCTATCTAACGCCATATCGAGATCATTGGCACGACTGGCCAGCGTCCGGCCATCGGGATTAGCGTAGCTCACCGTCACGGCCTGTGCCAGATCGGCACGCGTGGCCGTGCCCGCGAAATAGCGCTGTAGCGTGGCCGTATCAAAGAACGTCCAGGTCATGCCCGCGACACCCGAGGCCTCCCAGGTGATCTCTAGCGTATGGGTTTCTAGCGGCGCATAGGCCATGGCCAGGCGCGCCACGCGCCCCACCCCGCGCGAGGGATAGCGATAGCGCCCACTACTCACCGACAGCGACATCACCCCCTGCACCCAGGCCATGCGTACGCTACGCAAGCCCTCGGTCTGCAAATCCGAGAGCAAGCCCTGGCGATAGGTGCGATCATCGCTCCACATGGCCGCCGTCGGACGCGGTGCAGCGCTCACCCAGGCGCCCCCGGCAAAGGGACCGACCTCATCGACCTTAGGAATGAACTCACGACTTTGCAGTGGAATCGCGACCGACACGTTAAACGAAGAGCGATCCTGATGGCGTGCCACCTGAAGGGTCAGTGGCCCCCAGGTGTATTCGAGGCCCAGGCCTAGGCTACCTGTGTTGCGCTGATTCAAACCCGTCCTCGCTGCGAACAGATCACCTCGATAATCCGTGCGGTCATATTCCGCCACCAATGCCCAGGCGGGCCACGCACGCGGCCGGAAGCGCGCGCCTGCGTATAGGCCATCGATACGCTTACGCCCATAGCCCACCGTCGCGTCGATCGCGCCGAAACTGCCTACCTCGATACGTTTAGTCGCAGCAATAAATTCGCTACGGAACAAAGACGTCCCCTGGACGTCCTCAATCCCTACCGAGACCTCTGGCAACCAGCCCTGACCCCACGCATTTTCCTCGATCAGGCGCAACTTAAAGCCTGCCGATTTATCCTTAAACGAACCATAGGCGGTATTGGGATCGGTAAAACCCTGCACCCCAGAAATACGCGTGTAACGGCCGCTAAGCTGCAGACCCGGCAGCAGCTGCATCACGCCGTAGGTCGCCCCATAGGGTTCATCGCGGCTATAGCCCACATATAAGGTGCCTTCGGGCGCCGCGCGGCCAGAGGGCATATTGATCAGACCCGTGAGGCCGATGCTCGTGGGCACGTCCGCCCGGGCAATCGACCCCGCGACTACCCCGATGACCAATAAAAAGCCAAAAGCGCACAGAACAATCCACCGAGCGGACATCTGCCCGCCCGTTGTCACACTATGCATGTAAATTCAGCCGGAACTCGACAAGACAAAACAACGCGCGGGTGATGCCCGCGCGTCGGGGAGAACGATATCGATTAGTGGTGGGAGGTCGGCGTGTGGCTGGAGGGTGTATCACTGCCGCCTGAGGAACTGGCCACGGCAGCAGCCACCCCAGCAGCGACGGCAACACCTGCGACGACCATGCCAGTGGAAAGACCGGCAATCCCTGCGACGCCCGCACCCGCTGCGGCACCGCCCGCGCCCGCGCCTGCAGCACCTGCTGCGGCGCCCGCCCCACCACCCGCACCACCGCTGGCACCTGCTGCGGCACCGGCCTCACCCGCACCCTGAGCCGCCGCGACAGCAGAAAAGGCCAAGGCGGCCACGAGCAGCGAAATTTGCTTAAAGGTAATCATTAGAATGGCCCCCTGTGCCTGCTGTGATATTTGATTACAGATTAGAGCGCATATCGCCCTGAACTGTCAATCTCGTAACGGTGTACGATACGATTGAAATGTATTGGTACAATACTGCACATCATACTTCCAATACACCTGAACTGCCACGAGCCATGGAATTAGAGAAATCGGTATCAATGCCAGGCATCATGCTGCCCGCAAGAGCACGCAGTGCCCGTCTGCGCGTTGCCGTCCCATGGATACAGGTGATGGCTGATCTCGCAGCATTCAACCTAGGATTGTGGGTCGCATTAGGGTTAGCCGTTCTAATACGAGGTGACCCAGATGCCTATTTTCCAGTGGATACGTTCCAGGCACGGTTAAAGCTACATCTCGCTCTATCGGTCGGTTGCGTTGCGTGGTTTTGGGTGCAACTACGCCACTATAACTACCGTCGCCCCTTTTGGTTCGAGCTCCGTCAGATGCTGATAACGATTTTCGTGTTCGCGTTCATCGATCTGGCGATCAGCGCCCTGCTGAAATGGCAGATCTCGCGGCATGCCTGGGTCTATACGTGGATCGCCGTACTAATCCTATTGCCGGTGACACGATTCAGCCTGAAGTGGCTGCTGACCCGCCTAAACCTATGGCGCAAGCAGTGTGTCATTATTGGCTCAGGTCAGAACGCACTGGATACCCACGCTGCACTGCTCCAGGAACGCTCATTGGGACTCGACGTCCACTATTTTTATCATGTGGCGTCAGGTACGGCACATGATATTCCCGCCACCCTAGGCATTCCCACCCTCCATACCGAGAATGCCCTATGGGCTCACACCGATCCTGAGGATACGCACTACTTTATCGCCGTCGAATATGAACAGGCGCGGGAGCGCGACGACTGGATAAGGTTGACCACGCTGCAGCACTGCCGAGCAGTCTCTGTTATACCAACCACCCGTGGGGTTCCGCTTAATAGTACGGACATGTCGTTCATATTCAGCCACGACATCTTGATCCTTCGTATTCACGAAAATTTACGCAAGCGATCCGCACGGATAATCAAGCGCACTTTCGACATTGTCGGATCAGTAAGTCTGATGATTGTGCTGTCTCCGCTTTTAGCCTACCTGTGGCTACACATATATCGGGACGGTGGCCAACCGATCTACGGGCACGAGCGTATTGGTCGTGACTTTCGCCGATTCAAATGTCTGAAGTACCGATCGATGGTGCTGGATTCGCAGGAACGGCTACAAGCATTGCTCGCCAATGATCCAGCAGCACGCGCAGAATGGGAAACCAGCTATAAGCTCAAGGATGACCCGCGCGTCACGCGAATTGGACAATTCCTTCGACGGACCAGCCTGGACGAACTGCCGCAGCTTTGGAATGTGCTGCGCGGTGACATGAGTCTGGTCGGCCCACGCCCCGTCGTTGAAGACGAATTGCAACGATACGGCGAGCAGGCCGACTACTATCTGATGATCAAGCCGGGCATGACAGGCCTATGGCAGGTTAGCGGGCGGAGTGATGTTGATTACGACACCAGAGTTTATTTTGATGCTTGGTATGTTAAAAACTGGTCTCTCTGGCATGATATTGCAATATTGTTCAAGACGGTGAGGGTGGTGTTGGGGAAGGATGGAGCGTATTAGAGGTAAAGCCCCCCTACACTCGACCGTACTGATCCTCAAAACGCACGATATCATCCTCACCCAGATAGGATCCCGACTGCACCTCGATCAGTTCCAACGGAATCATGCCGGGGTTCTCGAGCGAATGGACCTGACCGATCGGTATATAGGTAGACTGGTTTTCAGTGACGATATAGGTCTTATCCCCATTCGTGACCTTCGCGGTACCGCTGACCACCACCCAATGCTCGGCCCGGTGATGGTGCATTTGTACGGATAGCTTCGCGCCTGGCTTAACCGTGATGCGTTTTACCTGATAACGATGGCCCTTATCGATCGAATCGTAGAGCCCCCAGGGCCGATAGACCTCACGGTGAACGATGTGCTCGGTGCGATTCGCGGCCCGCAGGCGCTCTACGATCTGTCGGACATCCTGCACGTGGTCCTTATGGGCGACCAACACTGCGTCCTTGGTCTCGACCACCACCAGGTCCTGTACACCGACCGTCGCGACTAGCCTACTATCAGCGCGCACCAGGGTATTCTGCGTCTGCTCGGCTAGCACATCACCACGCAGTGTGTTGCCACTGTCATCCTTATCCAGGATATCGTACAGAGCGTCCCAAGCGCCTAAATCATTCCAGCCAGCACCCAGAGTCACCATGACAGCCGCATCGGTGTGCTCCATGACCGCATAATCGATGGAGTCTGCAGGGCAAGCCTCAAACGAGGATCTATCGATACGTACGAAATCCATATCGCGAGCGCCCGCCTCCAGCGCCTGACGGCATGCAGCCAATATGGCGGGTTGATAACGCTCCAGCTCCTGCAGATAAACGCTGGCTCTAAATACAAACATCCCACTATTCCAGAAATACCGCCCTGAGGCGAGATATTCTGCAGCGTGATCGGCATCGGGCTTTTCGACGAAACGACTCACGTGCGCACCGAACCCTCCGATAGGATCACCCTGCTCGATATAACCGTAACCGGTCTCAGCCCTGGTCGGAACAATACCAAAGGTCACGAGCTTATCTTGCATAGCCAATACAGCAGCCTGGGACACAGCATGCTGGAACGCCGATACATCCTGGATGATGTGGTCAGCTGCCAGTACCAGTAGCAGTGGATCGTCACCATCATGCATCGCATGCAGCGCTGCGAGAGCAACTGCTGGCGCAGTGTTTCGACCACAAGGCTCCAACAGGATACTGGCACCCTCAACGAGGCTCTGCCGCAGCTGCTCAGCAGCTAGAAAGCGATGCTGCTCGTTACAGATAATGATGGGCGATTGGCCATCCAAACCCTCCAGCCGCTGCAAAGTCTGCTGTAGCATAGAATCCCTGCCCAACAACGACAGGAACTGCTTGGGCTTATGCTCGCGCGATAAAGGCCAGAGGCGGGTGCCGGAACCTCCAGCTAAAATAATCGGCCGAGATATTATTACATCCATTTATAGCCCACTATCAGTTAAAAAGAGTTTATATTTTTCATCGACAAAGCTCTCTATTTCTTTGCGAAATCGAGTAGCTGAAAACTGCTGAGCGTGTCTCCGAATCACCTCACCGTCCCCCTTAAAATTCGTTTCGAAGCTCTCAATTGCATTACGGATTGATGTCTCTGATTGCTCATCGAACAGAACTCCAGTCACGCCATCGATCACGGTTTCCCGAGACCCCCCGCGCCCAAATGCTATAACCGGTGTCCCGCAAGCCTGCGCTTCAACCGAAACAATACCGAAGTCTTCCTCTGCAGCAAAAACAAAGGCTCGCGCACGCTGCATGTGATCGCACAACTCAGAAAATGGCCGATGGCCAAGCATCGTGATGTTAGACGTTGCCGATTCCCGGATTCGCTTAGCCTGCGGACCATCCCCGATCACTATCAATCGACGTTGCGGCATCCCTGCGAAAGCACGCACTATTAAATCCACCTTTTTATACGGAACTAATCGGGAGGCAGTCAGATAAAAATCATCCTTATCAGAGCGTAGAGGGAAATCATCTACTGCAACATTCGGGTAAATTGTCTTAGATTTCCGCCGATAAGCTTTAGCAATTCGTCGTCCAATATAGTTGCTATTTGATATAAAATAATCAACCCCATTAGATGTTCTATGATCCCAATTACGAATCTTATATAACATCATTCTCGCAAGAATGCTCTTTATCCCCTGACTAAGTCCCGACTCCGAAAGATACTGATGTTGCATATCCCAAGCGTAACGTATCGGCGAGTGGCAATAACAGATATGAAGCTGATCCGGTCCGACCAAAACACCCTTAGCAACAGCGTGACTGCTACTAAGAATCACATCATAGCCAGATAGATCCAATTGTTCGATGGCTAAAGTCATCAATGGCAAATATAATTGATAATACTTACGCGCGCCAGGCATTCGTTGAATAAAGGTCGTAGTAGAACTCTTCCCTCCTATAATTTCGCGATCAGAGTTACACAGAAAATCAATTACAGAAAACAAATCTGCATCAGGCCAAATATGCAGCATTTCAGCTAACACACGCTCAGCCCCGGAATAAGTGATCAGCCAGTCGTGTACAATCGCAAGTTTCATATACAGGAATTCCTCAATTCTTTGCTGGCAACGCTTCTATCGCTTCTTTCACACGCGACGCCACGACATCCCAACTAAATTTCTGCGCCCACACTAATCCTCTATCTCGAAGTTCTTGTCGCAATATGGAGTCGTTACATAAGCTCTGAATTCCTCCAGCAATTGCAGATACGGAGGTAGGATCGACTAAAACCGAAATATCTCCAGCCACCTCGGGCAAAGCACTAGTATTTGAGGTCAGCACTGGCGTGCCACTAGCCATCGCTTCAATTACAGGCAAACCAAATCCTTCGTAAAGCGACGGAAAGACCAGCGCTAACGCTCCACGATAAAGTTTCGGTAAGTCCTCGTCAGATATATTTCCCGTAAATCCTATCTTAGCGCAAAGATCTAATGTTTTTATCAATTCAATTAGCTCTTCATTAGGTTTCCCCGTAAAAATCAAATGAATGCTATTGTCTATACTGGCAGCAGAGAAAGCCTGAATAAGCCTAATCTCATTTTTATGTTGCTTTCGATTACTTACGCACAGAAGATAGGGATAGCCAGGACTAAATAACTCACCAAATGGAGTAAAAATATCATCTACTCCATTACTAATATTTATTACTTTATCCTCTGATACTTCAGCCCATTCTATAATACGCTTACGCGAAAATTCAGATACCGTAAAAACTATTTGCGCAAATTTACAAGCTCTTCTGAGAACGAAACGGTAATATGCACGTTTTAAAAAGCTTGTATTTTCTAATCTATCTATATGATTTAAATCATGCACAATAAAGATAAACTGCAACCGACAAAATAAAGGCGAATTATAACCAGGACTAAAAACCAATGAATCAGCCGGTAAAAACAATGTTCGCCAAGCAAACCTAATCGGGTCAAATGGAGATACTGGAGATCCTGACAGATTTAATCTTCGCAACAACAGTCTAGATTCAAGCATACGAGAAACACGGCCTATCCCATGAGATCCGTTCCAGCGATTATCAAAAAATATATTTCGCAAGAAAATTCAGTATAAATATGACGTTTATTGTAGATTAATTAACATAAAATTAATAGCTCACCTTCCGAAAGACAGATACCAAAATTCACCTCCATTTCTACCAAAATAGTTGGCACATCTACTCCTGCTAAAGTGTAAGATCCAATCCTCAAGAACAGAAGATATCATCATGAGATGCTCGTCCATAAAATAAAAGAGAACTCTGTTCAAGCTAAATCTCCATATAGCTGCACCGTCAATAATGTAGTCACCGACAAATATTGATGCCCCCATTGTAAACTTCCTCTGTGACGAAATCCCACTCAAGCCTACTGCGACTTAAGGAGAGGATTACCGACAGACATCGATCCATTCTGACTGTCACTAAAAGTTGGAATATTACTGCCTATCGTAAATGATCTAGTGACTCTTCCAGCTGGAGGAATAGAACCCGCTCGAATGGCACCCAATACAAAAACAATAGGCATCCAAAATACAATCGTGAAGACATTGCTCAAAAATAGAAAAGACAGGAAATATATTACATAAAACACTCGTGCGAAGCGCAGCTCTACATCCATTACATTTATTGCCCTAGGCCAAGTATACAATAAATATATTATTAAAAATAACGCACCTGAAAACCCAAAAATTATATAAAACTCTACGTATGTATTATGAGCCACATTATTAATACTAATAGGAGAAGCAGATTCGATTGCTTCAACACTGTTCCCCACCCCCCATCCAGTGAAAAACTTTTCGTTTGCAACTTCTATTCCGGAAGTGAAAAGAATATACCTAGCAGTGGTGGATGTTATGTTCCCATCTTCATTGAGACCAGCATAAATCCCATTCTTTAATGTATCCGCTAGCTCCACAAATCTTTCATCGAGCTTTTCAACAAAGTGACCGGAAGAAATAAAAACAGCAGGGGAAACCACAATTATGCCGAGTAATAATATCTTTAATATATTTTTAATATTAACCTTATCGAAAGAGCAGTGCCATAAAAACAGAGTTAATAAATAGAGAATGATCCCCATTCTAGATTGAGTAAAAATTACCCCAAAAAGCAACATCGCATGACTGAAATAATAAACACTATTTATTATCTTTACTCTGAGTTTCAAATAAAGAAGAGCAGGTAAACTCAAAACCAAAAGAAGTGCAGCGAAATTTGGATCTCTCTTAAAGCCAACACCTCTATAAAATCCCAAAATCCCTTCACGTCTAAAAATAATATTATCACTAATATTATAATATCCTATAATATCAAAGAACTGCAGCCCCGCCAGGAAGGCACAAATAACAGCAACTGAAATCCAAGAAGCAAGTAGAAAATTAAATAGACGTGGATTTTCTTTAAATTTTGCAAACAATATTGTTGAAAAAAAATATGAAAACACACTACTTATAAACAAAGCAAAGCCAGAGAGGGTATTATGTACTATGCTACTATATAAAAATAGTGAGCAAAAGAGAGTAAACATAACCAATATACTGATTGGAAACTTGCTCCGCCTCTCATAAACTATAATAATTGGAAGCAACAACATAAAGACTAGTTTTTGCACAGATATATCTATTCCGCCATAAGTAAAGAACGTGTATTCAAAAAACATGATAAACACAAATGACATACATAATAATTTATCGTACACGTGAAAACATACCTATTAATCTGCCTGCAAATGAATTTAAATAATATTTAGCTCTCTTTGAGTTGAAAGATATTAGTGAAAGCACAATACCAATTAATGGTCGAAATAAAACTCTTATAAGAATAAAATGGCTAACTCTATTCTTTCTCAAAACATACCCGAAGCCACGACCATATTCTAGAGCACGAGTTGGCTTTTCCTTCTTCCAAGTTTTATTAGGGTGATATATCAACACATTTTCATTATGAATCATAATATATTTTCTTGAATATAAATTCAATAAACAATCTGTTTCTTCACCTGATTCGAATCCGCTTCCCGACCCTACTCCTAGATCTTCATCAAACACTATATCCGATTTATCTCTTATTTTTATGAATATCGTATATGATATCGCATGACTTATTATATCATTAACGTTAAATATCTTATTATTTTCCGAAAACGGTATGCATGATGGCTCTCCATTTTTATCGACTGATCTCCCAATTACTATATTAGAATTACTAGATAGAAATGCATTTTCAACCATCTCCAATACATTCGTAAAATACTCGCAATCATCATCAGGAAAACAAACTACATCAGTATTGACGTTACAAGCCTTTAAACCAGTGTTTCTTGCTCTAGACAAGCCGATCTCACTATATATCCTCTTTATTTTTAATTTCTTATTGTAGATACTTATTACGTCATTAAGGTAATCTGGATCATTTTGGTCCACTATGATCAACTCGAAATCTTTGTAGGTTTGATTAACCAATGAGTTTAGAAGATTTATAACTTCTTTTTTTCGATTGATCGTACATAATATCAGAGAATATTTCATATTTTATCGCTCAGGTTTTCATTCTCATCACATTATAATACAATAGTCTAATGCCATTTGTTTAATCTATGTATTAAATGTAGACGCTTCCTTGTAGTAATCGGTAAACAATTGTGCTCGATTTTCCACACAACGCACTCTGTTTTTCTCGGTAGTGTTTCGTAGTTTTTCCGTTCGATTTAGGCCATATCGATAGCCGTCCAGTTTCTCATCAACCGACTACACCATCGTGCAGGCTCCGCCTGCTTAGCGGCTTCTATACAACAACGTGGCCTACCAAGACCTCACGCTGTCAATACCTGCGAGGAGTTGCACTTGCGTGATGAATCGAATACCGCTATGACGACGCTAGGTGTTGTACTAGGTACGAAGTACAGCACCCACGCGCCGGCCTGTACTGACCCAGTAAAAGCCTGCCCAGGTGATAATTTAGGAAATCACCATGAGTACGAAGATGACAGACGAGATTAAACGTTGGACGGCCAAGCGTAAAAGTGCGCTGGTGCTGGACATCATCCAGGGCAAGACGACAGTCGCTGAGGCGAGCAGATCGTACGATCTGCCTCCCTCAGAGATCGAGAACTGGATGGACGATGCCAAGCGAGGCATGGAAAACGCACTGAGGACCAAGCCAGAAGACATCCGAGAGCAATATGAACGCCAGCTCAAGGATCTCCAAGATGCCTATGGCGAAGCGATGTTGGAGCTACGTGCCAGAAAAAAATTGCAGTCCCTGTTGGGCGAGGACGAGAGATGATCGAAACGATCCGCCAGGGACTTAATGCCGACGGGTATACCGTCTCGATCGCCAAACTGTCCCAGTGGTTCAATATCCCTCGGCGCACGGTGTACTACAAGCCCATAAAGGCTGCTCCCAAGGTCAACCCGAGGTTCGTCGAACCGATCAAGGCCATGATCGAGGAGTCGCCCTCATTTGGCTACTGAACCGTGGCGCATTTATTGAGTTTTAACAAGAACACCGTGCAGCGAATCTTCCAACTCAAGGGCTGGCAGGTGAAGAAACGGGCGATTGGCTTTAGGCCTCGTATCCAGGCGTTGCCGTCAGTGGCGAGTGCCCCGAATGAGCGCTGGTCCACGGATCTATGCCGGATCTGGGCAGGGCGGGACAACTGGGCCACGTTGGCGCTGGTGATCGACTGCCACACCCGTGAGCTGCTCGGCTGGCACCTATCTCGTAGCGGCAAGTCCACCACAGCAAGCAGCGCTCTGGAGCACGCTTTAATCGCCCGGTTTGGTACCTTAGGTCGAGTTCCCGCACCCTTCCTTCTACGATCGGACAACGGGCTCGTTTTTACCTCGCGAAGCTATACCGCATTGGTGCGCAGCTACGGCCCTCGCCAGGAGTTCATCACTCCGCATTGCCCGCAGCAGAACGGTATGGTCGAGCGGGTCATCAGGACGCTTAAAGAGCAATGTACCCATCGGCACCGATTCGAAACCTTGCAGCATGCCAGCCGTGTGATTGGCGACTGGATACGTTTTTATAACCATCGACGGCCCCATCAGGCGCTGAAGATGAAAACCCCGGCTGAAGCATTTGCATTAGCCGCATAATCTGAGCAGAAACTGCTGGGTCATTACACAACTGCGCTCCTATTGGTGCCGTCTGGCTTACCCCAGATAGAGATCACCAGGAAACGCCTGAAATCGTAAAGCTTGTTGCATGAAAAACCGGACATCATTGTTGACATCTACCGCCCCCGGCCAACCACAGCTTCGTCGATCAGTACGGTGGCCATCTAACAGCTATATTTATTAACACAATCAATAAATCGGGGTCAACTAAGTATCTTTTTATTAAGTTATCACAAGAAGTTACTTAAAATAGAGATCAATATCATCAATTAGGCTTGATATTATTCAAAATGATATCCTTGACGCTCATGTAAGACGCATTGTTGTTTGTAATATCAAAAATAAGATTACTTATAGATGAATATGATCTTCCATCGTAAAATTGATCTATATCGATATAAAAATCTCTAGAAGAACAGGTATATTCACCAAGATCTGGCCACATAAGATAGACATCTATACCAGACATAGCAGCATCAACTGCAATAGACGAATAGTCTGTTATAAGAAATTCAATTTTTGACAAAATCAAATGGATATCGACAGATGAATCTATCACTTTTATATTATCCGAGATTAATTTCTCCTTAAAGCTTTCATTTGGATGCAATTTGATTATTAATAATATATTAGATGCAGCTAATAAAGGCTGAGCAATGCCTATATCAGATAATATATGCTCCTCGAACCAGTTAGAATTTCCGTCTCTGAAAGTCGGAGCATAGAGAACGACTCTATTTCCACCGGAGAGAAATGGATCATCGAGTAAGCTTTCCGACCCAAGATACTCATTTCCTCCATAACAAAGATTTCCCTTCACATATTTAATTCTCGGAAGTTCTTCTCTTACAAGATGAGAATCTGAAACTCGGAAAGCACTTTTGATATATTTATCAAAAAAAGGATAAGGAGAAAAAATCTTATCCGGCGAGATCCTAGACGCAGGGTGTATAACAGACTTGACAAAAAAAGCTAAATGCTCCAAAACCCCTATCGGGTTATAGTATTTCCGTAGATAACCAGATATGATGTCATACTCTATCATTTTGAACGGACAGCCATGCCAATAGTTTACTTTCCTCGCTCCTCTCGCTGTCCACTCATTTATATCACTCAAATATGACGAATAATGATATTCACTCGCTATTAAACAAGTTAACACTCCTTCAATAGACCACTTATATAATGCTTTATAACCTAAATTCCTTAATTTATAGACTAGATGTTTGTTATTGGATATCCAATAAATTTCATCTGTTGCATTTTCATGACAATGTTCTAAAAATGCGTACATTGCATTATCTGAAAAACGCCCTCCAGACGAGCCATACACATGCGTCCTCGTATTTCTCGATATGAAACTCGAACAAAAACACAAGGCCCACAGGATCGGGCAGAGTAAAATCAGTAAGCATGCCTTGAAAAGCCGATTAATAGATTTGAGTTTCATTTCATTCAAAAAGATTCAAGGTAAAATTTATATTCATTCAGGTGGACACTTATTTATCAAGCGGAATGCTATTGAAACCCTCAAACAAGCAACAATAGATTCTGTAAATGCCATACAAATAACAATATTTATCGCACTAATAGAGTTCGTGATAAATAAAAAAACAATAAAGACAAAATGAGTTGCACAGCCAATAAGTACAGTTTTATTTACCAAATTAGGGCGTCCTAAAGCTGCAAACATTGGATATCCAAAACTGATTCCAATATAATTTATGATAACTGTCAACAGAAAAACTCGCAATACGGGCACCGCATTAACATATTTAGGACCAAAAACAAGTTCTACAATCGGATACGCAAAATACCCGATTACAAGAGAGCCAATAAACAGCACGATTATTATATAAGGAATGATCTTTATCAAAAGATCAAATTCTTTAGTTCTTGCCATAAAAGGATATAACGCCTGATTAATTGGTACGGTTACGCTTTGCCCAGCTCTATAAACCTGTTCGGCGGAAGCATATACCGCAACTTGAGTCAGACCAGAAAGCCCTACAATTATGGCGCTTGCAGAAGTGTAGACAGCCACAGCCAATCTCGATAAGAAATACTCGAAAGATTTTGCTAACCCAGCTACCGAATCCGCAATAGATAGTCTATGCACTTCATAACTCAGCTTATAAATACCCCACAAGCCGATACTCGCACCAAATACATCTGCAACTCCAAGGGATAATAAAACCAAATATCCGTCTCCTGGGCCCTGAACGATTGAGATAGCAACGAAGACATAAATAAATTTCACTAATGACATATAGGTAGCGTAGAACCGCATATCTTCGATACCCTGAAAAAACCAAACTGGCTGAAATGCTCTACCGATAATAGAGATTATCGAGATCACAAAGATACTCTGATAAGGATAATATGTTGGAATATATGATACGATGATTGTTAACGATATCGCCAACACAACCAAAATAAATTTGGCACTGTGAATCCTGTTGATGATACCTTGAATTGCTGATCTATTCCCTTTCGACTTTGAAACTTCATAAGTTCCAGATAAAGAGAATCCATAATCAGTAACCACAAAAGCCAACTGATTAACAGCTAAAGCAGCCATCGTTGCCCCAAACTCCTCGATGCTCAGTCGCCTTGTCAGCACCGGAATTAATAAGATTTGAGCAGCATAAGAGCCTACTTGTAATAAAGTCAGCCAAAATGTATTTTTGACTATACTACTCTTAACCAGACGTTTAATCATTAATTAAAGGCATCCATCCTCAACAATCTCAAGGTCTCATTAATTAATGTCGATGAAGTGGATTTTGTATATGGAAAATAAATCACCTTAACGGAATTTCTTTTTAGTTCATCATCGATTTCCTTCCACTTATCAGTTTTATACCAATCGTCTCCCACGAACATAACATCATATTTATAGCGTCTATATGCATCTAACTTGTCCATTGTGGTCTGTGGCACAGCGAGATCAACATAACGACAAGCTCGTATAATTTCTATACGCTCCTCGAATGGCACGACAGCCTTCTTATTCTTATAAGCGACTAATTCATCAACGGTCACGCCTACAATTAATTTATCACAAAGAGCTTTAGCATTTCTAAGAATATTTACATGACCTATATGAAATAGATCATAAACCCCTGTGGTATATCCTATTACCATTCGAGTTCCTCAAGAATGATTTTTTGAAATGATTTGTATTCCATTGTTTTATTATTACTGGTATTGATTGAAGCACTAAACCCGACCTTTTTTCTATTTAACGCACCGATCAAACCGATTTTCATTGAAAGACGGCGTAAAGGAATTTTCGACTCTAACCTACTTAGTTTCAACTCAGGAGGTCTGCGATACATATAGGAAATTATCTTCCTATTAACAAATGGAACTCGAGCTTCCTTTGAGGCAGCCATAGAGGAGAAATCCATACGTCGTAGCAATCCTGGTAAATGAAATTTATAAAAAAAATCTTCTACAAATTCAATAACTGATTTTCCTTCTTTCTCATCATCAACAAATTGCAGCAAACGCATTGGAATCTTTATTTCGTCCGAATAGCCATATCTACGAAGAAAGGATTCCGCGCCATTCCAAACATCTCCACAAGCCCAACGGTATATTCCGTCATAGCCAAACAGTAACTCATCGGCACCTTCTCCAGTGAGTACCACTTTTTCATCTTTATTCATGCTTTTGCATACCAGATAGATCAAGCCCTCATTAGGAACAGATAGCGGCTCTTTTCGCATAGAGGTGAGCAAGCGCCAAGATTGCACTAAATCATTATTATCTACAACCACCTTGACAAGCTCTCTACCGAGCGTATCTGCCGTATCCTTAGCTCCTGCAAACTCATTATTTTCGGACAAACCAATACAGTACGTCTTTTTGATATTAGATAGCCCGGTGATAACTGCACTGTCCAACCCACCGCTTAGTAATGCCACATTAACCACGTCACTGATCTCATGCGTTGTGATGCTTTCTTGCAACAGCGATTCGAATTCCTCTTGACTATATGATTTATCACTAGGCTTCAACTTCCAGTAACTTGTTGTAGAGGTATCACTTCGGGATAACATTCCAGGTAAATGCTCTTTTAGACCGAGAAAGTAAGAAGCTCCGGGTGTTGGCCTCCTCGCTACTTTCCATTCTTCTACAGCAACCTGATCCACCGATAACTTGCAAAGATCTGCTATTATTCCGGGCTCTGATCCAATAACAGTCAGATTATTTGTTTGATATATGTATAGCGGTTTTATTCCGAGACTATCCCGAGCGCAAACCCACGTATCAGCAAGCTTGTCATAAATCACAAAAGCAAACATTCCTTCCAACAAGTCAATTATTTTTTCTCCTATCTGCGCATAGCCTTCTAAAATTGTTTCGGTATCTGATGATGTTCTGCACTGAAGCTTTAATTCCTTTCTAAGTAACTGGTGATTATATATTTCCCCATTGAAGACGATGACATAGCGATCATTATTGGATATCATAGGTTGGTCAGCATTTGCCCTCAAATCGAGAACTGAAAGTCGATTATGACCAATTAGAATTCTTTCATTTTTCAAAGCGATATGATGTATTGCGTCTGGACCGCGCCAATCTTGACTTTTTAGCGCACGCACGAAGTTATTTATTGAAACTCTGTTCGAAGATGATTGAGATATGAATATAAATCCGCACATTATGAATAGTCTATTTGATCCGGAGAGGTTTCAGGTATGGCAGAAAAAGAGATGTCACTATAGTTCAACGACGATAGTCATAATATAGAACCATCTAGGCACGCTACCGCCCCACCGTGTCACGATCGGCGTGCGCATTCGCCCACAAAGTGAGCGAAATAATTTCAAATGCAAGGTAGTGTTACCGGCCTGCATCATAACATCCGGCCATCTAGACATTTTAACGCCACCTCCGAGAGATACCCGCCTGTAACGCCCTCAGACAGCCATATCATTACTTTTTGTAACAACCCTGTCCGAGCGGATCACTCACCTCGCAAAATACAGTCGGGCCGTTTTTTAGCAGAACATTAGCGAACATTGCCCGACGATGACGCATCGTACGGATTGAATAGCAGAAAATACTGCTTGCACGGACGCGATCTCGGCCCATACGATGTGGCGGTTTATTTCACTTCAAGCGGTCTCATCCATGATCATTCTTATCCTCAGCATCGCGTGCAGCGTCGCCGTATCTGTTTTCCTCAAACTGGCGCGGCGACACGCGATCCAGGTCGAACAAGCGATCGCGGTTAACTATCTGACGGCATCCACGCTGTGCCTGGTGCTGTTACAACCGAATCTGCAATCCATCCCGAACAACACGCCCACCGCCTGGTGGATCCTCGGGCTGCTGGGTGTGCTGCTGCCGGCGGTGTTCCTGATCATGGCGGGCGCGGTGCGTCAGGCTGGGATTGTGCTCAGCGACACGGCGCAACGCCTCTCACTCATCATTCCGCTGCTCGCGGCGTTTCTGATCTTTGGCGAGGTGTTTTCGCAGATGAAGCTGGCTGGGATCGGTGTGGCGCTGCTCGCCCTGGTCTGCCTCTTGGCGAAGCCCCGCGCCGCCGAGGGCGCCCACGCGAATTCATCCGCTCATGCAGGCATGGGCCCGCTTCTGCTGCTGCTGGGCGTATGGCTGGGCTATGGCACGATCGATATTTTGTTTAAGCAACTGGCTAAGAGCGGCGCGGCCTTCTCTAGCAGTCTGCTGCTCAGCTTTGTGCTGGCTGCCGTGTTGATGTTCGCCTGGCTGATTGGGCGTAAGGGCACAGTCTGGAGCCCTCGCAGCCTGGTCTCGGGCCTGCTGCTGGGTCTATTGAATTTTGGCAATATCTATTTCTATATTCGCGCCCATCAGGCCTACCCGGATAATCCGACTCTGGTGTTCTCAGCGATGAATATCGGCGTTATTTCACTGGGTACGCTGATCGGGGCCGGGGTGTTCCGGGAACGACTCAGTTGGATCAATGCCCTGGGCATCGCCCTCGCCCTGTCCGCCATCGTCCTGCTCTTGCCCCGCTAAGGGGTCGACTGAAGGATCCGGGGTAGGCGCCACTGGATCCGCTGGGGACGCCAGGGGATCCTCGATGATCGGATCATGGGAAATATCCTTTTCAATGTCCACCCGGGGATCGAGCACGGCCATCACGTTCGAGCTTTGCAGGCTGTCATACATGGGCACGAACTGCGTGGGGGCATCCTCGCTCAGGTGGGTGCCACTGACGCGCTGCGTGCGGATAAACAGCACCAGCACCACGGCACAGGCCGAGACAAACATGAAATACACATCCCCACCCCAGGTGCGCATCAGTACCCCGGCGAGCAGCGGCCCGATACAGGCACCCAGGCCATACACCATATACAGGATGGCGCTGAGGCCC
Source organism: Alcaligenaceae bacterium CGII-47 (assembly GCA_019166125.1). GTDB lineage: Bacteria > Pseudomonadota > Gammaproteobacteria > Burkholderiales > Burkholderiaceae_B > Castellaniella. The sequence goes on along the minus strand of JAHTBO010000004.1, from coordinate 190,208 downwards.
ACGCGGCGCTCGGGATCGACGTTATCGTTGGCAAATGCCGCGCCTAAGGGGTAGAGCGTGAATTGTAGAATCCCGAGGCAGGCCGAAAACACCACCAGCGCCCAGAACGGAAACTCGAACCAGCCCCACAGCGGCACCACCAGCAGCACGAGGATTGCGGCATTAATGCGAATCAGGGTAACCCGACTCATCCGATCCGCCAGCCAGCCCAGCGGCCACTGGGACAGCAGGCCGGCCGCCACCGATGCCGCCAGGAACAGACCCACCTGGTTATTGCTCAAGCCATGCTGTAAGCCATAGACGGGCGCCAGACCGTAAAAGGCACCGGTCAGCATCCCGGCGATGAACAGCACCGTCATGGATAGCGGCACACGCGCCAGATAGTAGCGCGGGGCCAGCGGTGCCGGTACCTGCAGGGCCGGGTGCAGGCGGCGCGTCAGCGCGATCGGCATGAGGCTAAGCACACAGCAAATTGCCACAAAAATCAGCGGTTCGTAGTTCAGGTTGCGGAACATGGCCACGGCGAGCTGCCCGAGCACCGTCCCCAGCCCGGAAAACAGCATATAAAAGGCGAATACCGTACCGCGTGACTGATTCTCGGTCTGCTCGTTTAGCCAGCTCTCGATGGCGATGAACTGCGTGACCATCGCTACACCAGCGATAAAACGAAATCCCAGCCATATTCCCAGGTTATCAATCAGCGCCTGGGCGAGGACGGTAATGGTCACAAGTGCCGCACTGGCGGCGTAGGCGCGGATATGGCCAATCTGCAGGATAAGCTTGTGCCCGACGCGTGCGCCAAACACCAGGCCCAGGTAGTAAATGGCGATCAGGCCCCCGACCCAGGTTTCGGCCACCGACAGCGCGGTCAGGCGCAAACCCATATAGGTATTGAACAGCCCCGCACCAAGCAGCAGAATCAGCGTCGCCAGGTACAGAGAAAAAAACGAGCCTAGGGTTTTGAACATGGGCCTGCCAGGTGTGCGGGTTTGCGTATATCATAGGTCATCTATCCGTCGATGATGTACCTATTCCAACGGTAATTAAAATGCTTGAAACTTCACCTACACTGACCCACCTGGACGAATCCGGACAGGTGCGCATGGTCGATGTGGGCGCTAAGCCCAGCACGCCGCGCTGCGCAGTGGCGCAGGCACGTGTACGCCTCAGCCCCGCCGCGTATAAGCTTCTGTCGGCCCAGGCTAACGCGAAGGGCGAGGTGCTGAATACCGCACGCATTGCGGCGATCCTGGCGGCCAAACGCTGTGCTGAACTCATCCCGCTGTGCCACAGTCTGCCCTTAAGCTTTGTCGGCGTGGATTTTACCCTGAATGACGCGGCGCACCACATCACCATCGTCGCTACCTGCCGTACCGCCCATCAGACCGGGGTCGAGATGGAGGCCATGACTGCCTGCAGCGTCGCGGCCCTGACGATTTACGATATGTGTAAGGCCGCCGATAAGGGGATCGTCATCGAGGACATTCACCTGCTCTCTAAATCAGGGGGTAAGAGCGGTGACTGGCGGGCCACGCCATGATTCGCGTTCTGTACTTTGCCCAGGTCGCCGAGCACATGGGCTGCCGCGAGGAATCGCAGCCGCTTGACGCCCCCATACCTGCCACACAATGGTTGGCGGCACTCGAGGCCCGCTGTCCGGCGTTGGCCCCCATCACACGCCTGAAGCTCGCGATCAACCAGGAGCACACCCCTCATGCGGCGATGATCCAGCCAGGCGACGAGGTGGCCGTGTTCGAGCCCGTGACCGGGGGGTGAATATGGTTCGGATTCAAACCGAGGATTTTGACGCCACCCAACTGCTGGCAGCCTTACATGCGCGCACCGCGGACCAGGCGGGTGCGGTCGTAAATTTCATCGGAACAGTGCGTGACTACGCTGAGGGCACGGCCACCGAGAGCCTGTTTTTAGAGCATTACCCCGGCATGTGCGAGCGCGAAATCGAGGCACTATGCGCCACCGCCCAGCGCCGCTGGCGCATCCTCGAGTGCAGCGTCGTCCATCGCGTGGGTGAGCTGCATCGGGGGGAGCAGATCGTGTTTGTCGCAGTGGCCAGTGCCCATCGAGGCGATGCCTTTCGCGCCTGCGAATACATCATTGACGCACTTAAGACCCGCGCCCCCTTCTGGAAGCGCGAGACCCTGCGTACGGGCGAGCAGTTCTGGGTGCAACAACACGACGCCGACGCCCATAAGACCGCCCAATGGGACGCCACAGAGGACTGAACCATGTTGGATTTTGATACCGCCCAGGCACAGATCGCTGCGCGTGGGCAGGCACCCACCGCAACGCTGAGCGCGCCGCTCGATGCACTTGCCGGACGCGTGCTCGCCCAGGACATGATTGCCACGCTGGATCTGCCCCCAGCCGATAACAGTGCCATGGACGGCTATGCGCTACGCCTGGCGGACTATGCGCCGGGCCGCAGTCTGCCCATCCAGCAGCGTTGCTATGCCGGCGAGACGCCCGAGGCCTTGCGCCCCGGTCAGGCAATCCGCCTTTTTACCGGCAGCCTGCTCCCTGCGGGCGCCGATACCGTCGTCATGCAGGAGGATTGCCACGAGGCGGATGAGGCCGTGCAGATCCTCCAGCCCCCCCAGCGAGGCTTACATATCCGCCGTCGCGGCGAGGACATGGCGCGAAACACGATTGTGCTGCCACGCGGCACGCTGCTCGGGCCAGCACACATCGCCATCCTGGCTGCCCAGGGGCTGGACCATGCCGCAGTCTACCCACGGCTGCGCCTGGGCCTGCTGACCACGGGTGACGAGCTGATCGCACCGGGCGAGCCCCTGCCCCCTGCCGCCATCTATAACTCTAACGGCCCCATGCTGACGGCCCTGTGCCAACAGATGAACACCGAGGTGTGCCACGTCCTGCACGTGCCCGACCAACCCGCCCAAACCGAGGCCGCCTTACGCACCTTGCTTGCAGACTGCGATCTGGTGCTAAGCATCGGCGGCGCATCGGTGGGTGAAAAGGACCTGATCAAACCCGCGATCGAAGCCTTAGGCGGCGCGCTTGATCTATGGCGCGTCAGCATGAAGCCCGGCAAACCCGTCGCCCTCGCGGATATCGGTGGACGCCCAATCGTCTGCCTGCCGGGCAATCCGGTCTCTGCCTTTGTGGTGTTTACCTTATTGGTCACGCCACTGATCCGTGCGCTACAAGGCCGTATCGATATATTCCCGCCCGTACAGCGCGGAACCCTGCGCTCGGAAAAACCCTGGGGAGGGGGCACTCGGGACGATTTTCTGCGGGTCCAGGTGGCGTATGGCGATGCTCTGCCTGCTTTGACCCCGCATGTGCAACAAAGCTCAGGGGCAATGAGCAGCCTCGCCTGGGCTCATGGACTGGCCCGAGTCCCTAGCGGAGAGCCGGTATCTGATGGGACGCCGTTGGATTGGTACGCCCTGGCTGATTGGTTACGGTAGGGGGTGGTAGCACGCCGTTGCTTGGTGCCACGTACCCAGGCTTAGTCGGGCGGGTCTGCCTGCGGCAGACTTCCCGACTGAATCATGTCGCTGCGAGGGGGAACGCAAAACTCGCGGCTGCGCCGCTCAGACAGTGCGTCCCCCTGATCTCGCCTCGCCACGATTCAATCGGCCGCCCAAATGCGCCTGGTCCCGTGGCACCAAGAAACGTCTGATGAATATCAGAAGAGGTCTCCCGCCCATCTGCGCAATACGCTGCACCGGGTGGGGTGTCGGGGTTGGCGGGGACGGGCGTATTTGGGGGGCCGGGGGAATGACGAGGAGGCGGGATAAAGTGGGGCCACTGTTTGAACCCCGAAGGGGTGAGTTTGGCCCCACCCCGCCGGATCGGCATTCACGCGGGAAGTCGGCCGCAAGGCCGACCCACCCAACCTTAGCCCGGCACGGCCAGCCCCGACGCCACGCCAGCGATAGCGACCAGCGATATCAACGGTGATCAAGCCGATCGAACGTACCAGGCGACTCACCCCCCGATATAACTCATCTCTATTTTATGTTCACGCCGATGCGCCTCGCCCCGTTGTTCGGAGTAATGGTCATCGCGCTGCGTCCAGATCCCGCCCATGCGCTGGCGCAGCACCTCGTCGCTTGCCCCGGTACGCAGCAAGCCACGTAAATCATGGCCGTGATCGGCGAATAAACACGTAAACAGGCGCCCCTCGGGTGACACCCGCAAGCGTGTACAGTTTCCGCAAAAAGGCTGGGACACGCTTGTGATGACACCGATCTCGCCCGCACCATCCGCATAGGTCCAGCGTGCTGCGACCTCGCCTCGGTAGCGCGGCTGCACCGGCTGTAGTGCAAACTCTGTCGCGATCTGCTCGATGATCTGGGCGCCGGTCATCACCTCGTCCATACGCCAGCCGTTGGTATTGCCCACATCCATGAACTCGATGAACCGCAGAATATGCCCCGAGCCCCGGAAATGGCGTGCCATGGGCAGGATCTCGTGCTCGTTCATGCCCTTACGCACCACCATATTGACCTTGACGGGCGCAAGGCCCGCCCGCGCCGCTGCATCGATCCCGGCCAGCACGGTGGCCGCCGTGACATCGCTATCGCTCATGCGCTGGAACAAGGCCTCGTCCAGGGCATCCAGGCTTACTGTTACGCGGCTCAGGCCCGCATCGGCGAGCGCCTGCGCCTTACGGGCAAGCAAGGTGCCGTTTGTCGTCAGCGTGAGCTCGACCGGCTTATCCTGCGGCGTGCGCAGCTGCGCGAGCATCCCGACCAGCACCTCGATCTGCTTACGCAGCAGGGGTTCGCCGCCCGTCAGGCGGATTTTCTCGACACCCAGGCTGACGGCAATGCGCGCGACCTGCGCGATCTCTTCGAAGGTCAGTAGGGCCGAGTGCGGCAAAAAAACATGGTCCTTACCGAATACCTCACGTGGCATGCAGTAGGTACAGCGAAAGTTACAGCGATCCGTCACAGAGATGCGCAGGTCGCGCAAGGGGCGGTTACGACGATCCTGCACCGGCATTCCGGCCTCAGGCAAGCCCGTGACCGGTTTGCCCCCCAGATCATCCTGGGGGTCGTGAAAGATAACAGTGCTCATGGCCGGTTCAGTCGGATTCCTTCACCCGATAGACCAGGGTTGCGACGCGCGACAGGCCCAGGACCTTGACCGTCACACTGCCTAAGAGCAAGCGCGACAGGCCGCTGCGCCCATGACTGCCGATAAAGATCAGGTCACAGCCCTCGTCCTGGGCGGCCTGCACCAGGCCATCGGCCACATTGAAGTTGGACACAGAGCGGCCAGTTGCCTTAACGCCCGCGGTGGCGGCCCGATCCAGCACGGCCTGAATGTATTTTTGTGCCTGTTCGGCAGCGGTCCGATCGTAATCCTCGTCGGTGATGGCGTAGGCGGCCGCCATGCCATCGAAGCCAACCGTCGCCGCGAAAGGCTGGGTTACATGCAAGGCGACGATTTCCGCACCAATAGAGCGAGCAAAACAGACGCCTTTATTGGCGGACTGGGCAGAGAGCTTAGAGCCGTCAGTGGGTATCAGAATTTTCTTAAACATAATGCCGTCCATTGATCTACGTAAATAAGCCAGCATAACCGCTAAACCGGCACAAATACAGTGGGTATTAGTCCGGGTTTTGAGGCGCATCAAGCGCTTGCGCGCTTTGGTACAAATTAGAGCACCGCGCACCCGAGCGGCAATAGGCCAGGATGGGTGTGGGCAGCGCATGCAGCAGTTCAGCGAACGTGGCAACATCTGCCTGTGTGATCGAGCCGCTGACCACGGGCTGGTAGCGCGCTTCCAGACCCGCTGCGCGCGCGGCATCGATGACGGCCTTGGACGTGGGCTGTTCGGCCCCGCCTTCGCCATCGGGCCGGTTGATGATGACGGCCTTAAAGCCCGCATCGGCCAAGGCGCGCATATCCTCGGGTGCAAGCTGCGGTGCCACCGCGAAGGTCTCGCTAAGCGAATGATATGAAAAAGTCATGCTTTTCTCCTTTTGAAAATAGTAGGGCCGCGCTTGGCATCACGCAAGTGTGGCCCTTCAGGCACCCTGGATAACAATCTGCTGGCGGTTCAACAAGTCGGCCAATGCCGGCCCCCCTAGCACGCTGAACTCGGCCTGCCGCTGCGCGGCGAGCGCTTCGGCGGGATCCAGGCCCTGGGCGGGGTGACACATCAATACGTCGCCATCCTGGCATTGGGCAAGCCACACGCCCATCCAGCGCAGATAAGCCGGCGCGCCGCCCTGGAAATCATAGACCCCCATAAAACCTGGATTCATCTGAATGCCCTGCGCCATCGCCTGGCGGCGCAATGCCGTCGAACCGAGCCCCGCAATGATCCGCGCCTTGGCTTGTAAGCGCCACGGCAGGCCAGCGATGCGCGCACGTCCCGTATAACGCAGCCAGGGCCGCTGGCGCGTATAGCGTCGCGCCAGGACGGCCAGCAAGGCATCGCGGATTTGCGGTAATTGATGAACATGCTGATGGCCGTCAATATAGTGTGGCGCGCGGCCCGTTAGGGCCTCAAAGCGATCCAGCTGGCGCTCGATCGCCTGGCGCAAGTCGGCTGGCGCAAGGCGTCTGGCGTAACTCGCCAGGATCAGACGGGGCAGCGCCAGACAAAGATCGGGCTGGCCGAGCCTTTCGGTAAAATTCAAGTGCAGGCCGATTTGCAGGGGCGTGTCCAACAAGGCTGATATGTCCGCCTCGCACGCTGGCCCGTCCACCAGGCAACTTGTCGCCGAGACGCGGCCCGCCACGCCTAAGGCGAGGATGCCGGCATCAACTGCCCGATTCATGCCAAAATCATCCGCACACACCACAATGCGCCGCGCCTTACCTACCATGCACCTTCCTTACCATCATGCTGTCGCCTTCGCACCATGCTGAAAAAACTTGCTGAGCAAATCGGTTGGTTCGTGATCGTTGGCTGCGCCGCCGCCGCCACGCACTGGGCGTTTGCCGTCGCCTGTGTTGCCTTCGTTGGGTTCAGTCCGCTATGGGCCAATTTTATCGGTTGGATCATTGCCTTTTTTGTGTCATTCACGGGACATTATCAGCTTACCTTTCGCCATCAACGCGCGCCACTGGCGCAGGCAGCTTGGCGATTTTTTACGGTATCGGCCTTGGGCTTTGCCGTAAACGAGGCCGCCTACGCCGTGCTCCTGCGCCTCACGCCGCTGCGCTATGATCTTTTGCTAGCACTTATTCTGATTGGAATCGCGGGCATGACCTTTATTCTGGGTCGGTTTTGGGCGTTTCGGCACAAAGCTTAAGGGGCGTATCCGAGGACAAGCGCCAAAGCAGCATCCGCCCGCCGGTGTCAAAGGTTTCGCTACGCTGCAAAAACGGGTATTGATCGACGACGCTGCGCCGTCCCAGAATCCAGTAGGTCGGGCGATCGGCCTCGCATAGGGCGGCACGCAGACGCTCGGGCTGCCAGAGGATGCGCTGCGCAAGCGCGGGCACAAAGGTGCCGGCATCGTAGAGTTCCCGGCGCCAGTCATCGGAATGCAGCAGGTCAGGATCCTGCCAGTTTGTCACCACAATTGCGGGCTCTGTGCGCCCGGCATAAAGCGGGACGTCGTAGGCATAGCGCTCTAGCATCACCAGGCGATCACCGGGGCGCGCGGATTGCGCCAGCAATTGGGCAAGTGGCCTATTTGAAGGTTGCGGAAAAAACACCATCGCCAGGACGGCGAGCCCGCATATTCCCACTGCAATTAATATGCTGATCACCAGCGTACGCTCGGCGCGCAGGGGATCGCGCACCCAACGTGCTTCAAAGACCTCGGCAATAAACCACGCCAAGGGGGGTAAGGCGGCAATCACATAGCCGACGAGCTTGGAGCTTGGGATCGAGAAAAACACCAGGATGACCAGCAACCACGACAGCATCAGGCCGCGCATCACCCCGCGCCCGACCTGCTCGATGCGTTCGGCGGGCGGCACAAACGAGGTATCACGCGGCCCGTCTGCGCGGGCCCAGCGCCACAGCTGCACCGACCAGGGCAGCGTCAAGCCCAGGATGACCGGTATATAAAACCAGAATGGATGCGGATTATTAAAGCCCGTCTCGAGGAAACGCTCGAAATGCTGGTAGACGATGTAGTAATCAAAAAAGCCGCCATAGCGAACCTCCATGATGACCATCCAGGGCAGGGACAGCGCAAAAAACAGCACAATCCCCGGCCACCAAAGCAGATGCCGCATGGCGGCAAAGCGCCTGCGCCCCAGTAACCAGAAAAACAGTACGCCCCCCGGCAGCACCACACCGATCAGCCCCTTGGCCAGAAACCCCAGCGCCGCCGCGGCCATCATGCACAGCACGGCGACCCGATCCGAGCGCATCGCCTCGCGCTGAAAGACCGCCGTCGCCCCTGCAATCACCGTCATGCTCATGATGCCGCCCACAAGCATATCCAGATTGGCATAATGCGCTGCGCCAAACAAAAATGGCTGAACCGACAGAATCACCGCGCTTAGGATGGCGATACGTTGGTTCGCATAGATCCGAAGAAATCGATACAGCAGCCCCACCAGCAAGGCGGCGATCAAGACCGAGCACAAACGCGCCGCCCAGGCGTTGACGCCAAATACCGACAGAGACGCTGCCGTGAGCCAGTAAAACAGCGGCGGTTTATGAAAAAACGGCATGCCATTGAGCATGGGCGTCAGGTAATCCCCAGTGCCCAGCATATGCCAGGCGACGCCGACATATCGGCCCTCATCGGGCAGTAACAAGGGATAGGCCCAGGTCGTCGCGGCCAGCCACACAAAGGTCAGGATACTTATCCACCAGACGGACTGGAGGGCAAGCAGATGCGCCAGGCCTCGACGGGTGAATTCATAGAGTACGACCATACCCGAGCGGATGCGGCCAAGCCCAGGAACAGACATCAGGAAGCCTCCGAATCAGATAAGCCACGGCCCTGCCGGTCTCGCAGCAGATAGACGGGGCGCCCCTTGACCTCAGTGAAAATGCGGGCGACGTACTCGCCCACCACACCAATCGAAATCAGGTTTACGCCAGCAAAAAACAGAACAACGGTGATCAGCGTCGGCCAGCCGCGCACCGGGTCGCCAAACATCCACGAGCTCAGGACAATGTACAGACCATAGGCAAACGACAGCATCGACAGCACCAAACCCATAATGCTTAGCAGGCGCAAAGGCCAGGTGGTAAAGGCCGTCAGACCATCGACTGCAAATCGGAATAACTTAATGGGCTTAAAGCGCGAACTGCCATACAGCCGTTCGGGCGGGGTATAGGATATCGCCTCGGCCTCGAATCCCACCCAGGCAAACAGACCCTTCATAAAACGATCCCGCTCGGGCAGGCGCAGCAAGGCGTCCACGACAGCGCGATCCATCAGGCGAAAGTCCCCCGCATTTTCAGGCACATGCAAGCCATTGGAGGTGCGCATAAGCTTATAGAACACCCGCGTCCCGACACGCTTAAAGAGGGTCTCGTCCTCACGCGTGGCGCGTACGGCATAGATCATCTGCACCCCTTCGCGCCAGCGATCAAGCATCGCGGGTATCAGCGATGGCGGGTGCTGCATATCCGCGTCCAGACAGACCACCACCTGGCCTTGGGCGGCCTCCAGGCCGGCTGTCAGCGCCGCCTCTTTACCAAAATTACGGGACAAGCGCAGATAGATGATCTGCGGGTGCAGACTCGTCCAGTGGCGCATGGTCTGGGGGGTGGCGTCGGTGCTGCCATCGTCGACGACCAGGATTTCGTACGCGCAATTCTGCGCCTGCAGCATGGCAAGCAGCTCGGGCAACAAGGCGTTGAGATTGTCCTGTTCGTTTAAGCAGGGAATGATGCAGGATATGGAAATAAGCGTCGGCATGGGGCTCCTGTACCCGCCCAAACCGAGGGCATTAGATACATCGCGCAGGAAAACTTTCATAATACCTGAACTGCGTCCTGCAAATCCATGCGAAACGAGAAGCTTTTGCCTCAAACACATAAGATAACTATAATATTCATCTTTATAAACATCATCAAGTCTTGCGACCAACCGCCCGTGGAGTCCGATCATGCCCAAACTGATGCACATTGAGGAGGCGCCCAGCGCGTCTGCCCCCACCCCCTCGATGAAGGCGTTTCTCGCACTCGGGTTTCGTCCGCTTTATATTGCAGGCGCCGCGTGGGCGCTGATTTCGATTGCCCTATGGGTGTTTGCCCCGCAATTCATTGGTGCCCCCTTATCGGGCGTGTTCTGGCATGCGCATGAAATGCTCTGGGGCTTCATCATCACTATCGCGGTGGGCTTTTTGCTGACGGCAAGTGCGACCTGGACGGGCTTTAACCCCATACATGGTCGCGCATTGGGTGGGCTGTGCGTGCTGTGGATTGTGGCCCGTATCGGCTATTTGTTTGGCGGGATGACCGGGTTCACCCTTGCCAGCATCGCCGAGGGGCTGTTTTTCCTGATCGCTGCCGCAAGCCTGGCACGCGTCATGGTCAAGGGGCGCAGCCGCCGCAATTACGGCATACCGCTGCTGATATTGGGTCTGGGCGTTGCTAACGCGCTGTACCTGCTTGCCGCCCTAGACGGTAATTACCTATTGCTCATGCAGCGTTTTGATCTGGGCTTGATCGGCATGGCAGTCGTCGCCCTACTTATTGCGCGCCGCGTCATTCCGTTCTTTTCCATGCGTATGGTGCCGGGCTTAAAGCTACCCATGCTGACCCGTTCAGGTCACGCACAGATGGTCGTAAGTGTCATCGCCCTACTGGCGGGGCTGGCACAACAAAATATTGTCATGGCCGTCGCGCTGGCCATTGTTGGGGTCATCAGCCTGGGCCAGATCGCCTACTGGCGGCCCCTGGCGGTGCTGCGTAAACCCATGCTGTGGATTCTGTATCTGGGCTATGCCTTTATCGGCATCGGTCTGCTTGCCGCCAGCGTCCAGCTTAGCGGCCTGGGCACCGGCGTCTGGGCGCGCAGCGCCACCCACGTCCACCTGATCGGCATGGCAGGCTTTTGCGTCCTGATCATTGGCATGCTTACCCGCACGGCCTTGGGACACGTCGGTCTGCCGCTGGCACTCGATACCAGCATGCTCACGAGCTATTACCTGATGATTGCGGCCGTCGTTTTCCGGCTGGCGGCACTGTGGCCCAGCGCGGCCAGCGCGAATTTGCTGCACTTAGCCGGCCTGGCCTGGGTGCTAGCGATGGGCCTGTACCTGTGGCGCTTTGTACCGCTGCTGATCCGGCCTCGTGCCGATAAGCCCCAGCCCGTCGTCGCGAAGGCCGCCCCTTCTGCGTCCGCCCAGACCCAGGCCAATTAGGGCACCGAGCCATGCGCCTGACCAATATGACCGATTATGCGATGCGCCTGCTCATGTATTTGGGCAGGCATCCTGATCGTTTGTGTACGATAGCCGAGGTGGCGCGGGCGTACGAGATCTCTGAGCCGCACCTGATGAAAATCACCCACCGTCTGGCACTGAGCGGCTGGATCCGCACCGTGCGCGGTAAGAACGGCGGGATGGAACTCGCTCACGCCCCGAGTGATATTCCTCTGGGGGCGGTCATCCGCGATATGGAAAATGACCTGGCGCTGGTGGAGTGCCTGGGCGCGCACAACACCTGCACACTGAGCGGCCATTGTGGCCTAACCCATATCATCCAGGGTGCGCTGCAGGTCTTTATGGACCATCTGGATCGGCACACCCTCGCCGATATCCTGCCCCCCATCGTCTCGGATACGCCCGTACGCATTGTGGCGCGCGCCCGCGCCTGAAGGCGGGTAAATACGCTAGAGGCTCGCTTGTTTTTGATACTGTATATTAGTATCATGCTTGATATGAGAGCCAAACCACGAAAAACATTGGAGCTGATTTTTTCCCGTCCAACCCCAGCAGGGGTGAGATGGAGCGATGCAGTAGGTCTCTTCACGGAACTTGGCGCTGAAATTGTCGAACGGGAAGGCTCCCGTGTTGCCGTATTCCTTTTTGGACAAGTGAAAGTCATGCACCGCCCTCATCCACTGCCTGAAATAGATAAAGGTGCCGTAGCTTCTATTCGAAAATGGCTCGAAGAAAACGGAGTGAAACCATGAGAAACACGATGATTATCGACGGCCAGCAGGCTGTTATTGCCTACGACCCGGATATTGAAATGTTTCGGGGAGAATTTATCGGTCTCAACGGAGGCGCGGACTTCTATGCTGCAGACGTAGCTGGACTACATCGCGAAGGAGAAATCTCCCTTAACGTTTTTTTGACCGAGTGCGCAAGGCTTGGAATTGAGCCTCGCAAAAATTTTTCAGGGAAATTTATTTTGCGGCTGGCTCCGAAAATCCATGAGGCCGCTGCTATTGCAGCAGCGGCCAGCGGAGAGAGCCTAAACCAATGGGTCGCTGATGCTATCCGTGAAGCGGCCGATGCTTAAACTCACACCCGAGCGCAGCGCACCGTGACGGGATGTGCGCGCAAGCCTTCGATAAACTGATCGGTGACCTCGCCATCCACATCGGTGATGGCGTAGCCGATCTTGCCGCGTGTCTGGAGCTGCTGGCTGACGATATTCAGACCGTATTCGCCCATCAGGTTTGTCAGCGCGCCCATGGCACCGGGTACGTTGTGGTGGATATGCACGATGCGGGCCGCACCCATTTGCTCGTGATAGGCGATCTCGGGGAAATTCACTGCCCCTTTCGTGGTGCCACTGCCGAGGTAGCGGCGCAGCTTTTCGGCTACCTCGCGACCGATGTTTTCTTGGGATTCCTGTGTGCTGCCGCCAATGTGTGGTGTGAGGATGACGTTGGGCAGGCCGCGTAGCGGGCTATCGAGCGGCTCGTCGCGGCTTTTGGGTTCGGTGGGAAAGACATCGATGGCGGCACCTGACAGGTGCCCGGATTTAAGGGCACGATGCAAGGCTGCAATATCGACCACGGTCCCGCGTGAGGCGTTGATGAGGATGGCGCCGGGCTTCATCGCGGCGATCGCCTCGGCATTCATCAGGTTTTCGGTTTCCCTACCGCCTGGGACGTGCAAGGTGACAACGTCGACCTGCGCGAGGAATTTTTTGAGGGTGCTGGTGGCGTGGGCATTACCCAGGGGCAACTTTGCCTCGATGTCGTGGTAGAGCACGCGCATGCCGGCGGATTCGGCCAGAATCCCGACCTGCGAACCGATATTGCCGTAGCCGACGATCCCAAGCGTCTTACCGCGTGCCTCGTAGGCGCCGTCGGCAGTCTTGTCCCAGAAGCCTTCGTGCACCCGGGCGTTTTTCTCGGGGATGCGGCGCAATAGCAAAATTGCCTCGCCTAATACCATCTCGGCGACCGAACGGGTATTAGAGAACGGCGCATTAAATACGGGTACGCCCTTTAGGGCTGCGGCCTCGAGATCAACCTGGTTGGTCCCGATGCAAAAACAACCCACCGCCTGGAGGTCTGGCAGCGCCGAGAATATTGCCGGGTCCAGGTGCGTGCGGGAGCGGATACCCACGACCTGGGCGCCGCGCATCGCCTCGAGCAACTGATCCGCAGGCAAGGCGCCCGCGTAGGTGACAATATCGTCAAAGCCGGCCGCCACAAAGACTTCTTTGGCGCTAGCGTGTATGTTTTCGAACAGGACTATCCGAGTCATGAAGCTTCCCAAGCAAGAATAAACAGCTATTGTGACGCATTTCCGCGCCGCAGTCAGGGTCATCCCTGATGTAACTATGGTCAACCACGTTGATAGCGTGGCTAATCAGGGCGTCTGACCGTACTTACCCTGATTCAGTCGTGAAGGTTTACGCGTTAACCTGCACCAGGATCTGGAGCATTATTATGCAGGCAAAGCACGGGCACAATGCCCAGTGGCGTATGACGACGTCTAGCGACGCGGACGACCATGCACATAATCTAAGTCGTTGGGTACAAGAGTACAACCAATTTTCGGCAGGCACGTTTGTGGGCCAAATTACCGAACTGTGGCTGCCGCATACACAATTATTCCTGGAATCCACCAATCAGGTGCTCCACCAATCCTGTGCGGCCTGGTCCAAGGCACTCTGGTTTGGTATTCCGGTCTCGCGCACAGACGGCGCACGCATGGGGACGACTCAGATTCCTGAACACAGCATTGCCTTTAAACAAGGCGGTACGCAGTTCGAGTTATTCACCCCGGCTGATTTTGACATTATCGGCATCGTCATCGACGAGGATGTATTTGCGCGCTACCTTCAGGAAGTCGAGCACACCGACAGCAGTCAGATCACTCGTAAGCAGGGTGTGATGGCGGTCAGCCCCCAGGCCAAGGTCGAGGTCTGCGGCGCCCTGATCCACATGCTCAAGGCCAATCAGGTGGTCGATGGCGTCCACCGGCACGCGTCGATGCACGCACCCCCTTATCATTCGTTCGAGGATCGCATCCTCTCTTACCTGGCACCCTTGCTTTATACCGGCATCACGCCCGCCGCCAGCACCCCGCGGCACGTCAACCGCCACCGTATCGTCGAGCGGGCGCGCGACATCGTACTGGGCGCGCCCACAGAAAGCATTTCGATTCCCGAGCTATGCCGCGCGCTGCATGTCAGCCGCCGCACCCTGCAATACTGCTTTCAGGATGTCGTGGGCATGGCGCCCCTGAATTATTTACGCATTCTGAAGCTTAATCAGGTACGCCGTGATCTGCGTACCGGCAGCACGCAGCGTAATCCGGTCACCCAGGCGGCCCTGTCCTGGGGCTTTTATCACCTGGGTCAATTCTCGGCGGACTACCGCAAGCTGTTCGGCGAGGTGCCGTCCCACACGGTCACCCAAGCCAGCACGCCCTGAACGGCGCCAGTAATTGCCGAAATCCGATAGTGGTGTGCCATTTTCCGATAGCAGGCATTCTCCCCACGCGCGACCATGAGGTCATAGCAGGCGCGGCCTTGGCCATTGGCGCCAGAAAGGGAGACACATCGTGCATACAGCCATCAGAGCCTACGTCCGATGGGTAGATAAGATCAACCGCATCATCGGACGCTTTGCCATGTATTTCGTCCTGATCATGATGGCAGGCTTTCTCTACTCGGCGATCATGCGGTCCTTATTCAATGTCCATATCAATTGGTTGATGGAGGCCGCTCAGTTTCTGCTCTCGGCCTATTACCTGCTGGGCGGGGGCTATTCCATGCAACTGGATTCACACGTACGCATGGACTTGTTCTATTCACGCTGGAGCCCCAAACGGCGCGCGACGGTGGATGCGTTCACGATCTGGATGGTGATCATTTTTCTCTTTATTTTGTTGATGGGCGGTATTTCGAGCACGGAGTACGCCATTGTCAACGACCAGCGCAACTACACCGCGTGGGCGCCGCCCATGGCCCCCATCAAGGCCATCATGACGTTCGGGATTTTTATGATGTTGCTGCAGACGATCGCGACATTTTTCAGAGACCTGGCCGTGGCCCGCGGGGAGACGATTGAATGAGTCACGAGCTGATTACTCTCCTCATGTTCTCGTCCTTGCTGGTGCTGATGACCTTGGGTCAACGGGTTTACGGCATTATTGGATTCATTGGGGCCACAGCGGCGTATTTCCTGTGGGGGGGCAACGATATCGAGATGCCCTTCAATGCCAGCTTTACCGTGCTGAACTGGTATGCCCTGCTTACCCTGCCGTTGTTTATCTACATGGGCTTTATGTTGTCCGAGTCGGGCCTGGCCGACAATTTGTACAAGATGTTCCACGTCTGGATGGGCCCGGTGCGCGGTGGCCTGGCGATTGGCACCATCGGCTTGATGGTGCTGATCTCGGCCATCAATGGGCTAAGCGTGGCAGGAATGGCGATTGGGGCAAGTGTGGCGCTGCCGCAGATGCTGGCGCGTGGCTACGACAAGATCATGATTACCGGCGTCATCCAGGGCGGCAGCTCGCTGGGGATACTGATCCCCCCAAGCGTCGTGTTGGTGCTGTACGCCATGATCGCCCGCCAGCCGGTGTTGCAGCTTTGGCTGGCGGGGATCATGCCGGGCTTATTGATGGCCACCCTGTTCATCATCTATATCTACATCCGCTGCCGTCTACAGCCCGAGCTGGGCCCGCCTATCTCGGCAGAGGAACACGCGCGCGAATGGCCAAATCGGTGGCGTCTACTGGGCGAAGGCCTGCTGCCCTTGTTGATCTTTGTCTTGATGATGGGCAGTTTCATGACGGGTGTGACCAACCTGACCGAGACCTCCAGCTTGGGCGCGGGCCTGGCCACGCTGGCGGCGGCACTTAAGCGCAAGCTGACACGCCACGTCATGGAGGAGACCGTACGCAAGACGCTTAGCGTGAGCTGTATGTTCATGTGGATCATTCTGGCGGCCCTGTGCTTTGGGGCGGTCTACGATGGTCTGGGCGCGATCAAGGCGATCGAGACGCTGCTGCTTAGTGACCTGGAGCTGAACCGCTGGACCATCCTGACGATCATGATGTTGTCCTTTATCGTGCTGGGCATGTTCCTGGACGATACGGCAATGCTGGTTATCGTAGCGCCTTTGTATATCCCATTAGTTAAGACACTGGGATTTAGCCCAATCTGGTTTGGCATTCTGTACACCATTACCTGCCAGTTGGCCTACATCATCCCGCCCTTCGGCTACAACCTGTTCCTGATGCGTGCCATGGCGCCGCCCGAGATCACCTTGGCCGATATTTACCGATCAATCACCCCCTTTGCATTAATCATGATGGTGACCTTGGCCGTCATCATGATCTTTCCACAAATCGCGTTGTGGCTACCAGATCTGTATACCAACCGAGCTCGGTAGCGGCACCCTGTTCCCCAGCAAGGCGGACAGCGCGTACCCAAGCCTTGCCAACACTAGAGGAGATGTAGCCATGACACAAAGACGAGATTTTCTGAAGCACGCAGGGACCGCCGCGATAGGCGCGGCCACCCTGAGTGCGCCAGCCATCGTCCGGGCGCAAGCCCCAATCAAATGGCGTCTGCAGACCTATGCCGGCCCGGCGTTGGCCGAACACGTCATCAAACCTTCGATCGATGCCTTTAACAAAGCAGCCAATGGCGCCATGGAGATCGAACTATATACGGCGGATCAGCTCGTCCCGCAGGGGGAGTTGTTTCGTGCCGTGCAAAAAGGCACGATCGATGCGGCCCAAAGCGACGACGATTCCATGGCCGCACCCATCGATACCGCCATTTTTGCAGCTTATTTTCCGCTTGCCTCACGCTATAGCCTGGACGTGCCGGCCTTATGGAACTGGTACGGCCTGGATAAAATCTGGAAAGAGGCCTATGACGAGGTCCCCAACGTTACCTGGCTCAGTACGGGTGCTTGGGACCCTTGCAACCTGGCCACGACCAAGCCTATCAATAGCCTGGCGGATCTTAAGGGGCTGAGGCTTTATACCTTCCCCACGGGCGGCCGTTTCCTGCAACGCCTGGGGGTTGTGCCCGTCACCCTGCCCTACGAGGATGTGCAGGTTGCCATCCAGACGGGCGAGCTCGATGGGGTGGCTTGGTCAGGGATTACCGAGGTCTATACCGTAGGCTGGGCGGACGTCACCAAATACTATTTGACGAACAATATCTCGGGCGCCTGGGCGGGTTCTTATATCGCCAATACTGAAAAGTGGAATGCGGTGCCCGAGCACCTCCAGACGCTGTTCAAACTGTGCATGGATAGTTCGCATTATTACCGGCAACACTGGTATTGGTGGGGCGAGGCGCACTACCGCACTCAGGGTGGCAAGCTTAAGCTCACGACGATTCCCGAGGCCGAGTGGAAGGCCGTCGAGACCGAGGCGCATGTTTTCTGGGATGAGATCGCCAAGAAAAGCCCGCGTAGCGCCAAGGTCGTGGAGATCCTCAAGGACTACGCCAAGATCATGGAACAGGCTGGCCCCCCTTACCGTTTTTCATAACCCAAAGTAAACAGATCGGGCAATACGCCCGATCTGGACCATCTTCACTAAGACAGTCGAAGGCTCATCATGCAAGAACGCTGCATCAAAACAATCGAAGACGCCATCCAGTTCGTCCAGGCCAGTGGGCTGACCCACATCAAGCTAGGCTTGTCCGACATCGATGGGGTGATACGTGGTAAATACATGCGCAAGGACAAGTTCCTCGGTGCCCTGCGCGACGGTTTCGCATTCTGTGATGTGGTGATGGGCTGGGACTCGAATGACGAGCTCTACGACAACACCGCATTCACCGGCTGGCACACTGCCTACCCGGATGCGCATGTGCGCATCGACCCGACGAGCTGTCGGCGCCTGCCGCTAGAGCACGGGGCCAATGGCGAGGCCATGCTGTTTTTTATTGCAGAGCTTGACGGCCCGGCGGCAGGCGTGTGCCCGCGCCGCTTACTGCACCGGATGGTGGACAAGGCCAGCGGCATGGGGTTTGATGTGTTCGCCGCACTTGAATATGAATTTTTCATGTTCAACGAGACCCCAAAGACCATCCGCGAAAAGCAATACCGTAATCTGGAGTCATGGACGCCCGGCAATTTTGGCTATTCTGTGCTGCGCAGCACGGTGAACTCGGATTTTTACACCCAGCTGATCGATCTATCTGAACAGATGGACATCCCCATCGAGAGCCTGCATACCGAGACGGGGCCTGGCGTACTCGAGGCCGCCATCGCGGTTGACCGGATCAGTGCGGCCGCTGACAAGGGGTTCTTGTTCAAGACCTTTACCAAGGCCTTGGCCGAGCAGCAGGGCCTGATGGCAACGTTTATGGCCAAGTGGTCCCATAAGCACGCGGGCCAAAGCGGCCATATCCACATGTCGCTGTGCGATCTGACATCGGGGCGGAATGTATTCTATGACGCCGCCAAGGATCACTGCATGAGTGATGTGCAGCGCCATTTCGTCGCCGGCCAGCAGCGTTATATGCCCGAGATGATGGCGATGTACGCACAGACCATCAATAGCTACACGCGCCTGGTGCCGGGCTATTGGGCGCCCCTAGAGGCCAGTCTGGGGGTCGAGAACCGCACCACAGCGCTGCGCATCATTCCAGGTTCGGAAAAGGCCCAACGCGTCGAGATCCGCATCGGATCGGCGGATGCCAACCCCTACATCGCGTTGGCAGCAGGCCTGGGCGCGGGATTGCTGGGCATCGAGCAGGGTCTAGAGCCGGAATTCACATCTGGCAACGCCTATACTCAAACCTTCCCCGAGCGCCTGAAATTCCCCGGCACCCTCTGGGAGGCCGCCCAACGGCTGCGCGCCTCCGAGGCCGCCCGCACACTCTTTGGCGTACCGTTTGTTGAACACATGGTCGCGACACGTGAGTGGGAAGAGCGTAAATTCCGTGAATACGTGACCGACTGGGAACTCCAGCGCTATTTCGAGATTATCTGAATGAATGAACTGATCACTATTAGCCCTATCGATGGGCGTGAGCTCGTGCGTCGCCCCTACACCGGCGAGGCGGATATTGCACGGGTCTTGCGCAGCGCGCGCCAGGCGCAGCGCGACTGGGCACGCGTACCGCTGGCACAACGTTGTGCCTTGGTCGGCGCTTGCGTCGATGCCGTCATGGCCCGTAGCGAGGCCATGGCCCAGTCTATTACCCAGCAGATGGGCCGCCCGATCCGCTACACGCCAGGCGAGCTGCGTGGCTTCGAAGAGCGCGCACGCCACATGATTGCGATTGCCCCCGAGGCCTTGGCACCCGTGCGCCCCGCCCCGCTGGACAAGCTCGATCGCTATATCCTGCGCGAACCGGTGGGGACGGTGCTAACGGTGGCACCCTGGAATTACCCCCTTTTGACGGCTGTCAACAGTATCGTGCCCGCCCTGGTCGCCGGCAATAGTGTGATCCTCAAGCACTCGGACCAGACCCCCTTGTGTGCCGAGCAACTGGTCGAGGCGTTTGCCAGCGCGGGCCTGCCTGCCGGCTTGTTTCAATACATCCACGCGACGCACGACACTATCCGTCAGATTATTCAATCGCCCTATATCGACTATGTCTCGTTTACCGGATCGGTACGCGGCGGCACCGCGATCGAGGAAGCCGCCACGGGACGATTCATCGGCAAGGGCCTGGAGCTAGGCGGCAACGATCCGGCCTATGTGCGCGCAGATGCGGATTTGGGACACGCCGTGGACACGCTGGTGGATGGCGCCTTTTTCAATTCAGGACAATCCTGCTGCGGCATTCAGCGTATCTATGTCGACCAGAGCGTCTACCAGGAATTTGTCGATCGGGCGGTCACCCTGACCGAGCAATACGTGCTTGACGACCCGCTGGACCCCAACACCACGCTGGGCCCAGTGGTACGCGCCAAGGCTGCAAACGAGATCCATCAGGTGCTGGATCAGGCCCTGAACCGCGGGGCACGCAACCGCATTGATTCGGCCAAATTCCCCCGTGCCCAGCCCGGCAGCACGTATATTGCGCCCGCGCTGCTCACCGAGGTGGACCACGATATGCTGGTCATGAATGAGGAGTGCTTTGGCCCGGTCGTCGGCATCATGCCCGTGCCCTCAGAGGCGCGCGCTATCGAGCTGATGAACGATAGCAACTACGGGCTGACTGCGGCGGTCTTTACCCAGGATACCGAAGCAGCCGTACGCATAGGCAGCCAGGTGCAAACCGGCACGTTTTATATGAATCGCTGTGACTACCTGGACCCGGCTCTGGCCTGGACAGGGGTCAAAAATACCGGACATGGCATTTCCCTCTCGACGCTGGGATACCAGGCCCTCACGCGGGCAAAATCCTTTCACTTGCGCCAACACTAGCGGTGACCCCATCATGAAATCTCTGAACGTTAACTGGAATTACCCCACTGCAATGAAAGTTGGCCCTGGACGCATCCAGGAGCTGCCACAATATTGCCGCCAGCTTGGCATGACACGCCCCCTGTTGATCACTGATCCCGGTTTGGCCGGGCTGCCGATGGTCGCGGCGGCGGTGGCCGCCTGCACCCAGGCGGGACTGGCATGCGACATTTTTTCCGACATCAAGGGCAATCCGACAGGCAGCAATGTCGACAACGGCGTGAAGGCCTATCGTGCCGCCAGGCACGATGGCGTGATCGCCTTTGGCGGCGGCTCGGCACTGGACGCGGCCAAAGCCATCGCGCTGATGGTGGGTCAGGATCGCCCCCTGTGGGATTTTGAAGATGTTGGCGATAACTACCTGCGGGTCAATGTCGCCGGCATGGCGCCGGTGGTCGCGGTTCCCACGACGGCGGGCACGGGCTCGGAGGTCGGACGCGCCTCGGTGATCACGGACGAACACGAGCACATCAAGCGGATTATCTTTCACGCCAATATGTTGCCCGCAGTGGTGATCCTGGATGCGGAACTGTCTGTGGGTCTGCCGGCGCGCCTGACCGCAGCAACCGGTATGGATGCCTTATCGCACAATCTAGAGGCCCTGTGTTCGCCGGTCTTTCATCCGATGGCCGCGGGCATTGCACTCGAGGGCATACGCCTGGTGCAGCAGCACCTGCCTGACGCCGTGGCGGACGGGCACAATATCCACGCACGCCATCATATGCTGGTGGCCTCCAGCATGGGTGCCACCGCCTTCCAAAAAGGACTGGGCGCCATGCACGCCCTGGCCCACCCGCTGGGCGCGGTGTACGACGCGCACCACGGGATGCTTAATGCGATTTTGATGCCGTATGTACTGCGCGCCAACCAGGCTGCGATTGAAGATCGCCTCACCACCTTATCGCGTTACCTGAATCTGCCAAAATGCAGTTTCGAGGGCTTTTTGGACTGGGTTCTGCACTTGCGTGAATCGGTAGGTATCCCCCACACCTTGGCCCAGATCGGTATTCCCGACGATCGCACCGAGGATATTGGACATATGGCGGTGGCTGACGGCTCGGCTGCGACCAACCCGATCCCATTCACACCTGCCCAATACAGTCAGATCCTGGAACACGCCTTGACCGGAAAACTGTAATGGCACATATTGGCCTGCTGGGTTTTTTGCATGAAACCAATACCTTTGCGCCCGGGGTCACGACCCTGGCGCAATTTGTCGAGGCCGATGCCTGGCCGGGTCTGATCACGGGTGACGAAATTCTTCGCGCCACGCAGGGGATGAATCTGGCGTTCAGCGGCTTTGTCAGCGCGATGCAAGGTCATGGTCATACCCTGGTGCCCTTGCTTTGGTGTTCGGCCAACCCGTCTGCTGCGGTCGAAGACGCCGCCTTCGAGGCGGTGGTCGAGCAGATTCTGACGCTGATCGATCAGGCCCCCCCTTTGGATGCCTTGTTTTTGGATCTGCATGGGGCAATGGTCACGGTTTCGTACGAGGATGCCGAGGGCGAGCTGCTGACCCGGCTGCGTACACGTCTGGGCGCAGCGCTTCCCATGGTGGCAGCGCTGGACTTTCACGCCAATGTAAGCACGGCCATGCTGCGTCAGGCCAATGGGCTGGTTGCCTACCGCAGCTACCCGCACGTAGACATCGCGCAGACCGGCGAGCGCGCCGCACAAATGCTCTTGCGCCTGCTTGCGGCTGAACCGCTGTATTACGCCGCCCGTCAGGTCGATATCCTGATCCCTATGCCCTGGCAAAGCACGCTGGCCGAGCCAGCACGCTCGATCATGAGCGTTGCGCGCGCACTGGAAGGGCCGGATACCCCCGAGGTGCAATTCATCCCGGGCTTTCCGCTTGCAGATATTCACGATAGTGGGCCCACTATTCTGGCGTATGGCCGCACCCAGGCGCAGGCCGATCAGGCCGCCGATCTGCTTTGTGCTCGGGTTCAGGCCTCACGCCAGGCATTTCGGGGCCAGCTATTGAGCATCGCCGAGGCGATCGCCTTTATCCAGGCGCATCCCGAGCAGCGCATACTGCTTGCAGACACCCAGGACAACCCGGGCGGCGGCGGCACGGGGGACACCACCGATCTTCTGCACGCGCTGGCCCAGCAGGCCATGCATGGGGTCTGCGCAGGCATCGTCTGCGATCCAGCCTTCGCCCAGGCGGCCCATCAAGCGGGAACGGGCCACCGCCTGCACGGCGCTTTGGGCGGACATAGCGGTATGGGCGCTGGCCCCCTCATTGGTGAGTTTCATGTGCTGGCAACGGGCGATGGACACTTTACCGGCACGGGGCCGTTTTATCTGGGATGCCATATGGCGCTGGGGCGCATGGCCCGCGTACGTTATGGCACGATCGAAATCCTGGTGTCCAGCAAGAAGCAGCAGGCCGCCGATCAGGCGATGTTCAGACACCTGGGGGCCGAGCCCACGCAATATCGGGTGCTGGTCCTAAAGAGTTCAGTCCATTTCCGGGCGGATTTCGCTGCCTTGGCCGACAAGATCCTGGTTGTTGCCGCACCCGGGGAAAACACGGCCGACCTGCACGCCTTGACCTATCGTCGGCTACGGCCCGGCGTGACTATTTTGTAGCAATTATTTCAAGCGCGGCACGATGGATGGCCAGATTGGCGGCGGCAATCACCCGCCCGTCCGAGTGCATGGTCACGGGCTGCCCGGTCCAATCCGTAATGACGCCACCCGCCTCCTCGATGACGGGACGCAAGGCCAGGTAATCGTAGGGCTGCAAGCCCGCCTCAACAACCAGATCCACCTGCCCCAAGGCCAGCAAGGCATAGCTATAGCAGTCGCCGCCGAACCGGCGCAAATACACCGCCTGCGTCAGGGCATCAAAGACCCCTTGCTCTTGTTGCGTAAAAATATCCGGCGAGGTGGCATACAGGATCGCGTCCTCGAGGCGCGTGCTCTGGCGGGTACGACACGCCACGCCGCCATACTGGCAACCCTGCCCGTGCGCGCCCACCCAGCGCTCGCCCGTAAATGGAATGTCGATAATCCCGAAAACCGGCACGCCATCACGCAATAGAGCGACCAGGCAGCCCCACAGGGGATTGCCCGAGATAAAGCTGCGTGTGCCATCAATCGGATCGATCGACCAGATGTACTGGGCATCCAGATGGCTGAGGCCAAATTCCTCACCCAGCATGCCGTGATCGGGGTAACGCTGCAAAATGGCGTCACGCAGGAACTGCTCGACCGAGCGATCCGCAATCGTGACTGGGCTTTCGTCATCCTTGGTCATGATCTCGGGCGCCTGCCTGAACCATTTCAAGGCGACCTCACGCGCCTGCGTCACCGTTGTCTGCGCAAAATCGAACATTTCTGCAATCTGTGGTTCAAGGCCGCTACTTTTCATCACGCTGGACTCCTGAGAAGTTTCGGAATCATTGTGAATGAGCTTGCATAAATATGCAAATTTACACAAAATAGCAACATAGCAGGCATAGACCCGCACAATTTTCCCCACAATGCAGGAGACAACCATGCATATCTTGACCAGAAGTATCCTGGCGGCAGCAATCACTACGCTGGGCATCGGGGTCACCCACGTCGCAAGCGCTGACCCCTTGACGATCTACACCGCACTCGAGGATGACGAAGTATCCGACTATATGACCGTGGCAAAGAAAGCCATGCCCGATGTCGAGTTCCACGTATTGCGCCTGTCTACGGGCGATCTGGCCGCACGCATGCTGGCCGAAGGCAAGAACCCGCGTAACGATGTGATCTGGGGGTTTGCCGTCACCAATATGCTTGATCCACGTATCCACGACAGCCTACAGCCTTACCTGCCCGCTGCGGCGGCCCAGCTTCCCGATCTGTATAAGGCCAAGGACGGCCGGTGGTTCGCCGCGACGGGCTATATGGCCGCGTTTTGCGTGAATACCGAAAGACTAAAAAGCAAAAATCTACCCATGCCCACAAGTTGGGAGGACCTGACTAATCCTGTCTATAAGGGCGAGGTCGTCATGCCCAGCCCTGCGGCCTCGGGCACAGGCTATCTGCAGATCGCCGCCATCCTGCAGGGCATGGAAGGCGATAAGGGTTGGGATCTGATTAAACGCCTGAATCAGAATATCGCGCAGTACACGTCCTCGGGCTCCAAGCCATGCAAGATGGCGCGCACCGGCGAATACACGATCGGCGCCTCATTCGCCTTCCCTGCCATGCAATCCATTGAGGCGGGCTTTCCGGTCAAAATGGTGATCCCTTCGGACTGGGAGGGCTATGAGCTAGAGGCCTCGGGCGTCATGGCCACGACCAAGAACCTGAAGGACGCCAAGCGTTTCCTGGACTGGACCTTGTCACCCGACGCCGCCAATATGTATAAGAAATACAAGGAAATCATCACCATCCCAGGCCTCGATCCCTCAGAGCAGTCCATTAAGGCAGGCCTGCCAGCAGATGTCTCTAAGGTTCTGTTCCCTATCAACTTCGAGCAATCGGCCAAGGCACGCGACCAGATCATCAAGACCTGGCAACAAGTCACGGCTAAGTAATCGGGATCGGGCGGGCGCACGATTCACCGGTGGGTTGGTCCACCGGCACGTATTATGCCCGCCCACCCTCGCATCACACGGGGACACAATGGCTTTAGAAATCTCCAATATCAGTAAGACATTCGACGACTACGTGGCGCTCCACGATATCAACCTGACCGTGGGCGAACACGAGTTCGTCTGCCTGCTTGGCCCCAGCGGTTGCGGTAAGACAACGCTGCTGCGCGTCATTGCCGGCCTGCTCGAGGCGGACACCGGACAGTTGCTCTTTGAAGGCCGCGACCTAAGCCAGACGCCTGCGCGCGAGCGCAATTTTGGCATTGTTTTCCAGTCCTATTCCCTATTTCCCAATATGACGGTCGCCCAAAACATCGGCTACGGTCTGCGCATACGCAACGAGGCCAAGGCCCACATCGATCAACGCGTCACCGAGCTGCTGACATTGATCAAGATGTCGCATCTGATGGATCGCTATCCGTGGCAACTGTCTGGCGGCCAGCAGCAACGCGTTGCGCTTGCTCGCGCCCTGGCTGTGGACCCACGCCTGATTCTGCTCGACGAGCCGCTCTCGGCCCTGGATGCGCGCGTACGCAATGAAATGCGCCAAGAGATTCACGATGTCCAGCGGCGTCTGGGCATTCCAACCATTATGGTGACCCATGATCAGGAGGAAGCCCTGATGCTGGCCGATACCATTGTTTGCATGAACAACGGCACGATCGAGCAGGTCGGCTCACCCGAGGATCTGTACCTGCGACCACTGACCCGCTATGTGGCGGATTTCGTGGGCATCAGCAATCTGCTGCCTACCGACTGGGTGCAGGCCCATCAGCCCAGGCTGATGGCGCAACGCCCCGCCGGCGCCCCCGAGGCGCTAGAACTATGCGTGCGCCCCGAGCACATCGCGGTTCGTAACGATGCAGACGGCCCGGCAATCATCCAGTCGGTGACGTTCCTGGGCAATCTGTGCCACGTTCGGGTTCAGTGGGCCGAGCGCCCCTTTATCGTTGAACGACGCTCGGCAGAAGGCGTACACGAGGGCGCACGTGTGAGCCTGGACATCGACCCCACCCATAGCTGCTGGGTGAGCTGCTAAGCCAGCGCACGCCATATTCAGGGGCCACACCATGTCATCCACCCTCTCTTTGCCCGCACCACGCACCGGCGTGTCACGACTCATCCCACAAAGCGCCGAGCAATGGCTGGTGTTCTCGTGCCTGGTGTTTCCCACGCTGGCGTTACTTATATTTTTTGTCTTCCCCCTTACGACTATTTTCTGGCAGAGCTTTACGCTTTTAGACGGCTCGCTGGGCCTGGATAACTATGCTGCGATTCCCGATACGCCCGGCCTGATCCAGGCTGGCATCAATAGCCTGGCAATCAGTGTAAGCACCACGGTGGTATGTATCGTCCTGGGCTTTGCCATTGCCTATGCGCTCGAGCGCACCTGCATCCCGGGCAAATCAATTGTGCGGGTTGGGCTGTTGCTTCCCTTGCTTGCCCCCTCGCTGGTACAGGGCCTGGGGCTGCTGTTCATCCTCGGACGCAATGGCCTGATCTATCGCTGGACGGGTATCGAACAGGATATTTATGGGTTCTGGGGCTTGCTGCTGTCGGATGTGTTTTATGCGCTGCCCCAGGCCGTCATGATTATCCAGGCGACCCTACGCAACGCCGATATGCGCTATTACGATGCCGCAACGGTCATGGGTGCCAATCCTGTGCAGCAGTTTTTTCATATCACGCTGCCCAACTGCAAGTTCGGGGTCCTAAGTGCAGCCTTCGTGGTGTTTACCATCACGATTACGGATTTCGGTAACGCGGCAGTGATTGCTGGCGACTACCGGGTGCTGGCCACCGAGATATTTAATCAGGTCTCGGGCCAGCAGAACTTCGGCATGGGCTCGGTGGTAGGTATCATCCTTCTCACACCGGCACTGATATCGGTCTATATCGAGCGTGTCGCCCGGCAAAAGCAATTCGGCGTCGCCTCCGAGAACCAGATCCCGCTACAACCGGGCCGGGCACGATGGCGCGATACGATATTCGGCGCGGTGACGTATCTAAGCGTGTTCTGCATCCTCGCCATCATCGTGGTGGTGATCTTTGCAAGCTTCGTCAAGCTCTGGCCCTACAATATGACGCTTACACTCGCGAACTTCAATGTCAATATCAGTAGCGGCTATGCGCCCATCTGGACGACGCTGTATGTCTCGATTCTGGCCGCGGTATTTGGTGTGTTCCTGCTGTTTTGCCTGGCCTACGGTTCGCGGCACATCCAGGGGCCCATCGCCAAGGCCATCTATCTGCTGGCTGTGTTGCCCGTGGGCGTGCCTGGGCTGGTGCTGGGCATCTCGTATATCTTTGCCTTTAATGATCCGTCCACCCCGCTGTACTGGCTGTATGGCACGGCCATCCTAATTGCCTTGTGTAATTTCTATCACTATCACACACAGGGCTTCCTTACGATGGCGACAGGCATGCGCGCGGTGCCCCAGGCGCTAGAAGAAGCGGTAAGCTGCCTGGGCGGGGGCGCGCGCCATGTTCTGACCGATGCCATCCTGCCCTTTATCGCTTCGACCGTTCTTGCGGTGTTCTTTTTCCTGTTCATGCGTTCGATGGTGACCCTATCGGCCGTGATCTTTTTGGTCACACCGCAGCTTAATATCGCAGCGGTCTCGGTCATGCACTTGAACGAAGCTGGCTTTGTCTCGCAGGCGGCGGCCTTCTCTACAATCATCATCCTGGTCGTAAGTGTGGCCATGCTGCTGATGCGCGGCCTGGTGCATCACTTTCGTCCGAATCTTGCACAGGGAATGATGTAGATGTGGTCTGAAGCCCGCCACCAACGTATTCAACTCATGCTGCAGCGCTACGAGCGCGTGACCACCACCCAGGTGATGGCGGCGCTAGAGGTCTCGCGCGAGACCGTGCGCCGCGACTTTCTTGAACTGGAGGCCATTGGCCTGCTCAAGCGCGTGCATGGCGGCGCCGTCCATATCAGTGACGAGCCGCCTATCGATAAGCGCAGTACCCTGCGTGTCGCCGCCAAGCAGGCCATCGCCAAGGCCACTGCGCAGCGCATTAACCGCCCCCTGACGCTATTCATGGACGCGGGCAGCACCACGACACTGCTCGCCAAGGAACTGTCGCTGCTCTCGGAGCTGACCATCATCACGAATTCGCTGGATGCGGCAGAGAGCTTCCGGCAACAGGCCCCTACGCAGAACAACCAGATCATTATCCTGGGTGGCGAGCTAAGCGGCCACCTGGCAGCCACGACGGGTTCGTCGACGATCGCGCATATTCAGCGTTTTCATGCGGATATCGCCCTGCTCTCGCCTGTGGGCATCGACGCGCGTCATGGCGCAAGCAGTTTTCACCATGACGAGGCGAGTATCGCCCGTGCCATGTCCGAGAGCGCCCACCAGACCTGGATTCTTGCTGATCACAACAAGATCGGCACGCACAGCCGCGAGACCTATTGCCCGGTACAAGAGATCAACGTACTGATCAGCAATACCAATGCCAGTCACCGCGAGGGATTCGAGGAGTTGGCCGCGTGTATCGATGAAATAGTGCTGGTCTAGGCACCTGAGGTCGGTCTGGGATCATCGTTGTGCTGGACATTGGGAACGCTAGCGGGCGGACCGACGTCTATTACACTATGCCGATCACTAAGGACTGAAGATGGCCACCTACGATACCAGCCTGATAAAAACCGCATCCGTCGCACGGGGCACCACCGCATTTCATTTTCGCAAGCCTGAGGGCTTTATCTACGAGCCCGGCCAGACGATATCGATGATTTTACCCAAGGCCGATGACGCCCAGGGCGCAAGCCAAAAGCATACGTTTTCGCTGGTCAGTGCGCCCTATCAGGATGATCTATGCGTGGCCACCCGCATGCGCGATAGCGAGTTCAAGCGCGCACTTGGCGCGCTGAAACCTGGTGCGGCCTTTCAATTCAGTGGCCCGTACGGCAAGCTGACCCTACCCGCCCAGACGCAGCGACCCATCGTCCTGATTGCGGGCGGAATCGGCATCACCCCTTACATGAGCATGTTGCAGCACACGACACATGAAAAGCTCGAGCACAAATTGCTGTTGCTGTATAGCAACCGCAATCCCGACGATGCCGCGTTTCTGGACACTTTGCAGACACTCGTCGCGCATAATCCGAATGTCCACATGCAGGCCACGATGACCGCGCTCCAAGGGGCTGCCTGGTCGGGTATGACCGCACCGCTAGATGCAAGCACCATAAAAAATGCAACGAGCAGTCTGCATGAACCGATTTATTATCTGGTCGGCGCACCCGGCATGGTCGAAGCCCTGACCGATGCGCTACGCGGACTCGGTGTGAATGACGATGATATTCGTAGCGAAGGATTCTACGGATACTGATCAAGGGTTGATCTGCCCTCTTGGGCCTCACCGTGGTAGTCTAGATTGTTATTTCCATCGCGTTTTCAGCGGATATTCTTGTTATGCCCTTGACCAACAAACCATTGCCCGTCCAACCAGACGCCGTCACAACGGCCTTGCCTTTGTTTTCACGCACCCCAAATCTAGCTGATCCCGATACGGATAGACTGCGGGCAAGCCTGCGTCACTATTTCCTGGATACGTTCGAGCGCTACGAGTCGCTGTTCGAGTGCCTGGCCAATGACGAGGCCTATCTGGTCAAGCCTATTGCGCTGCGCCACCCCCTGATTTTCTATTACGGTCACACCGCAACATTTTTTGTCAATAAGCTGCTGCTCACCCACATGATCGATACCCGTATCGATCAGCGCATCGAATCGATTTTCGCAGTGGGTGTGGACGAGATGAGCTGGGATGACACCGAGGACACCCACTACGAGTGGCCCAGTGTGGCCGAGGTACAGGCCTACCGCAATAAGGTCCGCGCGCTGGTGACCGAACTGATCGACCACGCGCCACTTACCTCACCGATCAACTGGAGCAATCCCTGGTGGGCGATCATCATGGGTATCGAGCACGAACGCATCCATTTGGAAACCTCCTCGGTGCTGATCCGCCAGCACGCCCTGCATTATGTGCAGCCCAGTACACGTTGGCCAGCACTGACCGAAAGCGGTGAAGCACCCACCAACGCCCTGGTCACCGTGCCTGCAGGTCAGGTCAATATTGGTAAGGATTTCGCCTCGTCCCAATATGGTTGGGACAATGAATACGGCCAACACCAGGCCGACATCGACAGTTTTGAAGCAAGCCGCTACCTGGTCAGCAACCAAGAGTTCCTCGCCTTCGTCGAGGCGGGCGGCTACCTGAATGCGCATAACTGGGAAGAGGAAGGCAAAAGCTGGTTGGCCTACAGCGAGGCCCGGCACCCGAGCTTCTGGCTTAAGAAAACCCAGGGCTGGTTTCTGCGCCTGATGACCGAAGAGGTCGCCATGCCGTGGGATTGGCCTGCCGAGGTGAACTATCACGAGGCCAAGGCCTTTTGTAATTGGAAAAAGTCCGAGACTGGCCTGAACGTGCGCCTGCCGACCGAGGACGAGTGGTATCGTCTGTACGATGCCGCAGGCCTGGAAGATATCGGTGCGCAGCGCACGGCCGCTAATATCCATCTCGATCACTGGGCCTCGCCCTGCCCGGTGAATCGATTTTGGCATGGTCAATGGTATGACGTTGTCGGCAATGTATGGCAATGGACCGAGACACCAACCTATCCCTTTGATGGGTTTGACGTCCACCCGATCTATGATGACTTCACCACACCGACCTTTGATGGGCGTCATAATTTGATTAAGGGCGGCTCGTGGATTTCATGCGGTAACGAGTCGGTACGCGCCTCACGCTACGCCTTTCGTCGTCATTTTTTCCAGCATGCGGGCTTTCGCTATGTCGTCTCCGGAGACATCAAGGTGCCAAGCAGCCCTTATTACGAAACGGATAAATTATTGTCCGAATACGCCGAGTTCCACTATGGTGACGAGTATTTTGGTGTGCCGAATTTTCCGCGCAGCTTAGTCGAGCTGGCCATGCAGTATCTGGCTGATCGGCCCCGTACCAACGCACTGGATCTGGGGTGCGCCTCGGGTCGTGCGGCCTTCGAGCTGGCGCGTTACTTCGATCAGGTCACCGGGGTCGATTTTTCCGCACGCTTCATCGGCCAGGGCATCCAACTCGCCAACGATGGCACGCTGCGCTATACCTTGACTGACGAAGGCGAGCTGGTTTCATACAAATCGCGCAGCCTGGCCGAGCTGGATCTGGCAGGCGTCAAGGACAAGGTCGCGTTCTATCAAGGGGACGCCTGCAACCTCAAGCCGCAGTTCACCGGCTACGATTTCGTTCTGGCCGCGAATCTGATTGATCGTCTGTATAGCCCAGCGCGCTTTTTGAATACGATCCACACACGTATGGCCCCAGGCGGCCTATTGATGATTGCTTCCCCCTATACTTGGCTAGAAGAGCACACGCCACGCAAGGCGTGGATTGGCGGCTTTAAACAAGACGGCGAAAGCTACACAACGCTCGATGGCCTCAAGCAGCATCTAGGCAGGCACTTCCGCCTGGTGGGCGGCCCCATCAAGGTGCCGTTTGTCATCCGCGAGACGCAGCACAAGTTCCAGCACACCCTGTCTGAAACAACGATATGGGAATGCACGGATTAGCCACATAGCTATTTGGGCGGAATATGAACACATCCAGGAAATCGCACCACGTCGCCCCCCAGGCCGAATTGATTCTGGATGCCCGCAATCGCACGGGCGAGAGCCCGGTCTGGCACGTTGCCGAGCAGGCGCTGTACTGGGTTGATATTCCTGCGTGCGCACTACATCGCTGGCGCGCTGCCGATCAGGCGCACGATATTTGGCATGCCGATGAACAGATTGCCTGCATCGCGCCCGCCCCGAATGGCCAGTGGATTGCGGGGATGGAGCGCGGCGTATACATGCTGACGCCCGGTGCAAATGGGCGCCTGGCGGCCTCATTGGTGGCAGCGGTGGCCCACGCGCGCCCCGGCATGCGTTTCAACGACGGGCGCTGTGATCGACAAGGCAGACTGTGGTCAGGCACGATGCTACTGGACATGGCCCAGCTCGCCCCCGTGGGTGCGCTTTATCGCCTGGGCGGTGCAGGCACCGCGCATCAGCTGGTACAGGTTCTGGATGATCTGGTCGTGCCAAACGGCATCGCCTTCAGCCCAGATGGGCGCACCATGTACCTGGCGGACACCACCCCGTCTAGGCAAACCGTCTGGGCGTTTGATTACGATATCGATACGGGCTTACCAAGTAAGCGCCGCATTTTTATTGAAAAACTTGCCAGTGGCCGCCCAGATGGTGCAGCCATCGACGAGGCGGGCTGCTACTGGATATGCGCCACGGATAGCGGGCAGATTCATCGCTATACACCCGATGGGCGTCTGGACCGCAGCCTGAATGTACCCGTACCTAAGCCCACGATGTGTGCATTTGGCGGCGCCCAGCTCGATACGCTGTATGTGACGTCGCTGCGACGTCCGTCTACGCCACCGGATGCCTTGGACGGCGGCGTATTTGCACTGCATCCGGGCGTGTGCGGTATCGCCGAGCCCGCCTACCGGCCATGAATCGGACGCCCGCCTCGCAAGCAGCCAGCAAGCCCAACCCAGCACGTGCACAGAACGCCTTCCAGGGCGATCTCATGGCGCATATTCGGGACTTGCCCACGGCTTGGCAAGGGGCATTCGCGTCCCCCGCGACTCAGCGCATCCTGCATGACGTGAATGACTTTTTACAGGACGAACTCACACAAGGGATGCAGATTTTCCCATCACGCCCGCTACGTGCCCTACTTGAAGTCGCCCCCCACGATGTGCAAGTCGTCGTGATTGGGCAGGACCCCTATCACGGTCCCAATCAGGCACAAGGCCTGGCGTTCTCAGTTCCGGACACCTGCCGCACCCCGCCCAGCCTGCGCAATATGTTCGCCGAGCTTCAGCGCGAATACCCGTGGAACGAGACGCCACAAAGCAACAACCTCGCGCGCTGGGCGCGCCAGGGCACACTGCTGCTGAACACCACATTGACTGTGCGCGCACACCAGCCCGCCTCACATGCCAAGTGCGGCTGGTCAGCACTCACTGATGCGATCCTGATACACGTACTGGGCGAGGCGCGCCCCAAGGTATTTATGTTGTGGGGCAACCATGCCCAATCCAAGCAAGCTTTGTTGCACAGTCATCCCCCAAAAGGGCCGGTAACTATCCTAAAATGCAACCACCCGTCCCCGCTGTCAGCACGGCGTCCCCCCTGCCCCTTTATCGGCTGTGGCCATTTTGAGCAGGCAAATGTGTGGCTGCGCGAGCATGAACAGACGGGAATAAACTGGTTGAACACCTAGGAAGGTTTCTTGACGCCGCTTACTGCCCGCCCCGCTCCCCTACCCCGTCTTGCCGCTGTCGGCATTCTGTTATTTATCGGTTGTGTCTTTGCCAGCAACCATATCGCTGCGCGTATCGCCTTTGATGACCAGGCGGGTTTATTGCTTGCCATTCTGTGCCGCTCTGGGCTGAGCCTCGTGACGTTGCTAGGTATTATCCTCTGGCAGCAACACAGCCTTCGCCTGCCCACCTCCTTGGGGCTCTGGCAACTGGCGCTGGGGCTATTGATCACAGTACAAAGCCTATGCCTGTATTCTGCCGTCGCCCGTATTCCGGTCGCCTTGGCCTTGTTGATCGGCAATTTATTTCCCATCATCCTGGCTTTGCTGACGTGGGCACTGGGTGGGCGCCCGCCTACCCGTCGCGCCAGCGTGCTGATGGGCGTGATTCTAATCGGCCTGATATTTGTGCTTGACCTGCCCGCCAGACTGGCCTCGACAACTGAGGTCGGACCCACGTGGCTAAGCGGCATCGCTTTTGCCTTCAGCGGGGCATTTTTCTTTGCTTGTGGTCTATGGATTACCGAACATCGGCTCTCTGGCCTGCTTGGCCCCGTGCGCAGCATGTATACCATTTTGGTCGTATTCTGCAGCATGGTCGTGGCGGGTGTGGCAGGTGTTCTTCCAGGGGGCATGGCACTACCCGCCAGCAGTACCGGTTGGATGGCACTTGTCACGCTATCGCTGCTCTATGCCACCGGGTTTTCTATTTTGTTCGTCTACGTACCCAGGCTGGACATGGCGCGCAATGCCCCCGTAATGAATATCGAACCCGTCGCCAGTCTGATTCTGGGGGCGTTGCTTCTGAATCAGTTCTTTAATGACACGCAGCTTGTCGGTGGGGCCATCGTGTTGGGCTGCATTATTATGCTCGCCTACTCGAACAAGCGCTAAACCCCTAGGAATAACCCGACCATGCGGTCAATCAGCCAAGTTTTATGGCATCCTGTCAGGATTTACACGATCCACAGGAGGAACGCTACATGGCTGATATCTGGCTTACCACACTCACAACCGCTACCCCCCAAGAAGGCTTCGAGCTGGCGATAAAGCTGGCGCGCATGGGTGTTAAATACACGCAACCGTCTGCCGAAGTACGCGATAAGCTGCGCCCCGTCTACGGCGAGGACGCCAACGCATTGATTGCCTCGTCGCAGGTGGTCGCAACGAATTTCCAGACCATTGCCGCAGCGAATGGATATTGGCGCTAGCCGACTGGCGCATACCCCATCACGGACTTTATCTCTAGAAACTCTCTAAAGCCATAATCCCCCCATTCGTGGCCATTGCCCGACTGCTTATAGCCACCAAATGGGGCAGAGACATCCTGGGGCGCGCCATTCAGGTGCACCATGCCGGTTCGTAGCTGACTGGCAAGCTGCTTGGCGCGCTCGAGGCTATCGGACTGTACGTAAGCGGATAAGCCGAATGGCGAATCATTGGCGATGCGAATGGCCTCATCCACACTGTCATAGGGCAGAATCGACAGAACTGGACCAAAGATTTCTTCGCGGGCGATCACCATATCATTGTTGACGTCGGCAAATATGGTCGGCTTCACGAAATAGCCGAGCTCTAATCCGTCCGGGCGCCCAAGCCCCCCAGCGACCAATGTGGCCCCTTCATCCATACCCGTCTGTATGTATGCCTGTACCCGAACAAATTGTGCCTTGCTGGCGAGCGGACCCAAGGTATATTTGGCTTCAGATCCGGCTGAGGCAAACCTGACGCCGTTTGCCACCGCTGCCGCGATCTCGATCGCCTCTGACTGCAGGTGACGCGGCACCAACATGCGCGTGGGTGCATTGCAGCTCTGGCCCGAGTTCAGAAAGCAAGCTAACACACCTTGCTTGACGGATTTCTGCAAATCGGCGTCATCCAATATGATATTGACGGATTTCCCACCGAGTTCCTGCGTCACGCGTTTAACGGAAGCGGCTGCCGCCAGCGCCACGGCAATACCTGCACGCGTCGAACCCGTCACCGTTATCATGTCGATGCCCGGGTGCGCCGCCAACGCGGCCCCAACATCGGCACCGGTACCGTTCACAAGGTTGAATACGCCGGGCGGAACCCCTGCAGCATGCAAGACCTCTGCAAGTAGCATCGCGCTGAGCGGTGCGCTTTCCGATGGTTTTAAAATCATCGTGCAGCCCGCAGCCAGCGCTGGGGCGATCTTGCACATCATCTGGTTAAGCGGCCAATTCCAGGGCGTTATCATGCCAACCACGCCGATGGGCTCAAAGCAAATCGCCGTCGACCCCCTAAGCTGTGTAAAACTGAATTCACGCAACACCTCTATGGTCTGCTTCAGATGGGCAATGCCCACTGGGACCTGCGCCGACACACAGAGCCAGGGTGGTGCGCCCATTTCCTGCGGCAGAACCCCCGCAATGTCCGCCGCACGCCGCTTATATTCAGCCAACACCGCCTCTAAGAGCGCGATCCGGTCAGCCACTGACGTTTGAGAAAAAGACTCGAATGCACGGCGTGCCACCTGAACGGCTGCCTCGACATCCTCGGCACTGCCGTAGCTGATCTGAGCGACCGCCTGCTCGGTATAGGGATCGATAATATTGCCGACGCGTGGCGTGACAGGATCTACCCACTTGCCATCAATATAAAACTTAAGATAATCCGTCATCGCCACACCTCTTTCAATTTATCAATCTGCTACTGGCCACCATACCGCGCCGCTAGAATCCCTGCTTAGGCAAAAATCCCGTTATCCCGATTCAATAAGTGCTTGGCAATAATGACCTGTTGGATCTGTGTTGTTCCCTCGTAGAGGCGCAACAGTCGAACATCCCGATAAAAGCGCTCGACCTTGTATTCCCTCATGTAGCCAGAACCCCCATGAATTTGCACTGCCCTATCCGCCACCCGGCCGACCATTTCGGTGCAAAACATCTTGGTGCATGCGGCAGCCATGCTCAATTCATCATTACGCGCCCCCAAGGGAACACGGTCATAAATTCGAGCTGCGTCCATCAGCATCGCCCTGGATGCGTAATACTCGGCCTGGCTATCTGCCAACATACCCTGAATAAGCTGAAACTGCGAAATTGACTGGCCAAACTGCTTCCGATCTCGGGCATAAACGGTCGCATCCCGTATCAGCCGATCAGCCATCCCGCAGGCTTGGGCCGCAATATGCAATCGTCCTCTGTCGAGCACTTTCATCGCGGTATAAAAACCCTTGCCTGGCACCCCGCCGATGATGTTTTCGGCGGGAACCCGGACGTTCTCCAAGATCACATCAGCCGTACGTGTGCCCTTTTGACCCATTTTCTTATCCGGCTTACCAATGGATAAGCCTTCGGACTCTGCCGGAACAATAAAAGCCGATATACCGCGCGCGCCCGCCTCCCCCGTCCTGGCCATGAGGGTAAAGGCACCTGCTCGACTGGCGTTGGTAATGAATCGCTTGGTGCCATTCAAAATATAATGATCGCCGTCCTTGACTGCGCGGGTGACCAATGAGGCCGCATCCGAACCGGTCTGGGGCTCGGTCAGCGCAAATGACACGGTGATTTCGCCTGAGGCAAATTTTGGCAACCAAAAGGCCTTTTGTTCCTCGGTACCATCCATCAGGACACCTTGGGATCCGATGCCGACATTTGTGCCAAACACGGAACGGAACGCAAAGGAAGTATGTCCTATATCACAGATGACACCAGCCTCTTGCTCCATCGACAAGCCGATGCCACCGTATTCCTCTGGCAACGAGAGTCCAAACAGACCAAGTTCCTTGATATCTGACACGATATCTTCGGGAACTTCATCCATTTCTTCAACAATATCCTCTGCCGGAATCAAGCGTTCATTAATAAAACGTTGAACAGCCGATTGCAACAAGCCAAACGATTCAGCATCTAAAGCCATGATAGATTTATTCCAAAATTGAATGATAAGAATGACTGAAAAAGCGACTAACAGGCCTTATAGGTCATTCCTGATATAAAAAGCGCCGCTGTGCAAGGCCTCATTCATTTCCGATTCAGAGTAACCAACTAAATCAGTCAAAACACGTTTACTGTCCTCGCCCCTAAGCGGTGCCGCCTTGGATGCTACCGAAGGCACCCCATCAAATAAGATAGGCGTTTGAATATTAGGCACCCAGCCCAGAGTGGGGTGGGGGATTTTGCCCACCAAGCCAAGGGATGCGGTCTCTTCGCTAAGCAAGGCCGCCTTCATATCGCGGACCTCTCCGGCGGGCACCTTTGCAGCCGCCAGCTTGGCATTGAGCTCATGCCAGGCATAGCGAGAAAAATGTTCCTGCAAAATCTTGAATAGCACATCTTTATTGTCCAGGCGCCCTCGAGCGCTCTGGTATTGCGCAGACAGGGCCACGTCCTCACGCTGCACGACATCGCGCATCAGACGCACGAATATCTCTGTATTGCCACAATGCAGGAAAAAGCTTGAATCCGCACATTGGAAAACACCAGTCGGGCAACTATCCGGGCTGGTATTACCGAAGCGCCCCGCAGACGTACCGCGACACAGCGTTTGCAACCCGCCATAGCCAGCCATCAATAGCGCGCTACCGTAGAGCGATACCTCGACGTGACGTCCCTTTCCTGTGGTATGCCTCTGGTTCAAGGCCGCCAGAATCCCGTTTGACGCCAGCAGCGCCGTACCAATATCCATGACGGATGAGGCGCTGCGCACCCCATCACGGTCGGCGTAGCCATTCATGGACACAAAGCCGCTCTCGGCCTGAACAACCGAATCAAACCCAGGGCGACTGGCGAAGGCGCCCTTTCTTCCGTAGGCCGAGACGGAACAATAGACCAGCGATGGTTGCGCCGCTGCCACCGCCTCGTAGCCAAAATTCAGTCTATCCATCACGCCGGTCGCAAAGTTTTCGATCAGCACATCGGCCTTGCGCACCAAGTCCCACAATGCTTTTTTCCCTGCGGGGTGCTTAAGATCTAGCTCGATGCCGAGCTTATTTCTATTGGCCCATAGGTATGCCGCGCCCTCCTCGGGGGCGCTTTCGTCGTGAGGAGGATAAGAGCGAAAGCGATCACCCCCCGGGGATTCGATCTTGATGACCGTGGCGCCCATGTCAGCCAACAACATACTTGCCAAGGGGCCTGCCAGATAATGAGTCAGGTCTAACACCAAAATACCATTCAAGGGCGCGTCGTCCGACTTGCTTGTGTCGTGGGCCGGAAGGCTGTCTATGAAATTACGATCAAACACTACAGATATCCTATATGTAAATGAGGTTTATCCTCGGCGCTGCACACCCGCTTGCTGTTTTGCTCTGTCATCGGCGGAATACTCTTCCGGCGGTGATAGTTCGATCGTTTTGGATAGAACTGCCGCAATCGATACGATTAATGAGGCAAGGGCAAACACGATCATAAACATCAGATAATCGGAGAAGAACAAGTAACTTTGTCCGCTATAGACTAACAGTGATAGACCAATGATCAGTGCTACAAAGAAACCTTTTGAATTCATGATGGGCCTCCAAAAATTAATATGCGTGCGTGGGTATTGCCTAAACGCTCAGGTTCATTGAACGCATCCGATATTTTTGGAAACCAAATATCAATACAAGTATGACAAGCCCTAAAGCATCAGATGTCCAGCCTGGAAACATCAGGAATATCGCAGCCAAAAACATAAGAATCTGAGCGACAAAGTTCAGGCGATACAGCAACCATCCAGACAAGGCGGACGATAGGCAGGTGACCCCAATCAAAGCCGTAATAAATGCAGCGACAATATCGATGGGCTTACCGATCAGCAACAGCTCGGGGCCGTAAACAAACATGAACGGAACGATAAATGCTGCGGCCGAAACCCGGAATGCCACCAAGGCTGTTTTTCCAGGTTTTGTCCGCGCAACACCGGCAGCAGCAAATGCACCGAGTGCAACGGGCGGCGTCACATAGGACACCACGCCAAAATACAGCACGAATAGATGGGCTGCTAGCGGTTCAATCCCAGTGCGCTCAAGACCCGGAATAATCAGCGCTGCCAACGTTACGTAGACAGCAGTCGTGGTCATCCCCATCCCGAGGATGATCGCAGCCACGGCTGTCAAAAGCAGGGCAAAAAACAGGCTGCCATGCGAGAGTTCAAGAATAAGGCCACTGACTCTTAATCCCAGACCCGACAGCATAACGGATCCAATGATGATCCCCGCCGTGGCACACGCAATCACCACCGGCACAGAGGCGTGGGCGGTTTCCTGCAGGCACTCCATAAATTTGCGCGCGGTGAGTCGCGTGTCACGCCGAACGTACGACAGGATGATGACCGTAATACAGCCATAAAATGCCGCAATCATCGGTGTATATCCCAGCAGCAGCAAAGTCGTAATCACGACGATGGGCAATAGCATATAGCCACGAGACTTGATAATCGGCCAGGCGCGCGGAACCTCATCAGCAGGGAAGGTACCGATGTTTGTTTTTTTAGCCTCGAGATGGACGGTCATAAAGATCGACCAGAAATACAATATGGATGGAATGGCCGCAGCCAGCATCACGTCACGATAGGGAACGCCGGCGAATAGCGCCAGAATAAAGGCAGCAGCCCCCATGACAGGCGGCATGATGACCCCGCCCGTCGAGGCGGCCGCCTCAATTGCAGCTGCCATCTCGGGCTTATAGCCACATCGCTTCATCAGCGGGATGGTGATGGTCCCGGTGGTCACGACATTGGCGATCACGCTGCCGCTCATCGTGCCCATCGCAGCACTAGAGATCACTGCCGCCTTGGCGGGACCACCCGCATAGCGGCCGGTCGCAGCGGTGGCGATTTCCATAAGCAGATCACCGACACCAGTCTTAAGAAGCAGGGTCCCAAAAAACAAAAAGAGCACCACATAGCCTGCAGTCACCGATACGGGAATACCGAGCAAGCCTGAGGTTTGAACAAAGTTCGTATCGATAAACTCGGCCCAACTAATGCTGGTGCCCCCAAAGAGGCCCGTCATATTGCCAGAGAACAGTGCATGCAGCATCAGCAACACTGCCAGGATCGTCATGGCGGCGCCGACGGATCGACGGGTGGCCTCTAGCACCAAAAAGATGAGTATTGTTCCCATCACGATATCGGCGCTATTCAGATAGCCCGTTTGCATTTCGAAGGCTTCGGTGTCGCGTACAACATACAGAAGCACAGCCAAACTCAGTATCGTGGCGATTATTCTGACACCAACATCCAGGCGTTGCCCGATAAGACTGCTGATGCCTTTTTTAGCTGGCATCACGAGGTAACACAGCATCAATGCGAGGCAGACATGAGTGATTCTCAGGCTCATCGCCCCAGGTACCGGGTAGTATCCGAAGTACACGTGGTACAGCGAGAAAAACACAGCCAGGAACAGAATAATAAACTGTACTGACTTCAAGTGATTAAATGTCTTCATCTTCTTGACATAGCACCGTTAATAATTGAAATGCAAGATGGATAGCCGAAAGCAATTTTTCGGCTATCCATCAAGACGGAATCAGTTGACCTTGATCCCTTGCTCTTCGACATAGCGCTTGGCACCCGGATGCATGGGGATCACAGCGCCCTTGGCAACGTCTTTGACATTGAATGTCTCGTCTTGTTGGCCACTAAACAAATCCTTCAGGCCATCACCCTTTTCGTAGAGCAATTTTGTCATTTCATAGGCCACAGCCTCTGGCAAATCTTTATTGACAATAAAGACCTGCATGACGCTCACAGTAGGGATAGGTTGTTGCAGGCTGGGATACATTTTGTTGGTGATTTCATCTGCAAAATAGATCTTGTCGCTATTGGCAGGTGAATTGAGGATCTTGTCGCGCAGTTCTCCGCCGACGGGCAGCAGACGTACACCTGGATTCGTCTCTAGACTCATGATGATGGATGCCGCACCGCCAAGAAAGAACAGTGCATCGAGCTGGCCATTGACCATCATGCTCATGCCATCGTTATGGTCGAGAGARAAAACATTCCCGCCATTGGCCTTGATCGAATCAAAGGTGATGCCTGGCCCTTCCTTAAGAACCATCTCTGCAACGTCACGTGTGCCCCAGCCGATCTTGGTTGGGTTGATACGCTTGTTTTTCAGATCCTGCACGTTGTGGATGTCGCTTTTTTCGGGGACAGCAATCTGCAGTTTCCCCGGGGCAATCGCCGCCAGAATTCTGAGATTCTCTAGCTTATCCCGGAAGGGAGCTTCGCCAGCACGTGCCTTCTGTGCAAAATCAGCGTAGATGATCCCCACATCTGCCTCGCCTGCATCGACCTGTCGTGCATTAGGCACCGAGCCGCCTTGGGCGCTTGTCACGATCACGTCACTCATGTTTTGCTCGAGCAGTTGGGCATACCGAGCGCCAAGCGAATACCACACGCCACCTGGTGATGCGGTGACGATTTTCAAGCGTGTCTCTGCGTTGACGGTGGACACCAACAGAAATGCCGAGATGAAAGCTAAAACAAAAAGCGATAGCTTTTTGGATTTGCCTGGCATCAGATTGTCTAAAACTGTCTTCATTCCTTATCTCCTGACTTTGTATAAGTCTGCGTACTCATGTTCACACGGCGTCCGAGGACGCCGAAATGGGTTCATTTATATCGTGTCTAACGCATCAATGATGGCTTCCACAACAAGGCATCTCGTGATATACTATCCACCTAGTGAACACTATAACCACCTAGAGAGCACAAATGAAGAATAATCGCTCTATCGAAAGATGTCTACTTCTTTTCCAAAAATTCAGGGTTAACCCTTGCCCAACGGTAAGCGAGCTGGCCAGATTGACGGAATTGCCCCGGGCAACGGTGATGCGCTTTTTGCTCACACTAGAGGGTGAGGGCTACGTCAAGCGCGAGCATGAACGCTGGCGACTCACCGCAAAAGTTCTAGAGATCGGCTTTGCCGCCCTAGAGAGCGCGAATATTTCAGAGCTGGTTCAATCCAGCGTTTCTGCGCTGGCAGACCGATTTGCTGGCACTGCCAACATCGGCGAACGGTTCGAGGACCGGGTCATCATCATCGGGCGCGCAGTGGCGCGCTCAGAGATCCGGCATTTCCTGGTAGAGAACCTGCGTATAGGCAGCACAATGGCCCAAGACAGCGCTCTTTGCCGAGCCTTATCCATCGAGGCGCCAACGCAATACACCTCTCGGGTATACGAGCACGCCAATCAACTCTCTTTGGCGGTGCCCATGCCCAGTGTCCGGGGCAGATCGTTATCTCTTGGGATTTCGACGATCCGAAACGCCCTCACAACCGAGCAGCAGCAGCTCGAAGCCGTTGCCATATTGAAAACCGAGGCGGCTCGTATCGGCCGAATCATCGACCTTGACCCGATCTAGTGATCACGTCTTAACCCTAAGCAAGCAGTTCCAATAAGCACAAACGTACCTGGACCTCATTTGCTTCCAGACAGCCGATGTATAAGTTGTGAATTTTATTAATATTTTTAAGGTATAGGAGTTTTTGATGATTGAAAAAAGCTTCCACGATGGAATCCTAGAGATCTGTATCAATCGACCCGACAAAAAGAACGCGCTCAGCCATGATATGTATCATGAGCTAGAGACGCTATTCCAACAATATGGTAGTCAGGCGTCTTGTAGCAGCATCATCCTCTATGGTGCCGGCGGCTGTTTTACTGCTGGTGCAGACCTAAAGGACTTTCAAACGAAACGCGAACCCGGTGATTCGCCTGGCGTGAAATTTCTACGTGCCCTGAGCAGATCATCCGTACCCGTTATTGCCGCAGTCGAAGGCGTTGCCGTGGGCATCGGCGCAACACTCCTGCAGCATTGTGATTTTGTTTATACCACCGCAGACACCCGCTTTAGGCTGCCCTTTGTTGCTTTGGGCCTCTCTCCGGAAGGCGGTTCGACCTATCTGCTAGAGCACATTGTAGGCCGCAGAAAAGCACGCGACTGGTTAATTACAGGGCGATTTTTTGATGGGAAAGAAGCGCATGAGGCGGGGCTTGTCACCGAAATCGTGGCCAGCAACAGCACGCTGGATAAAGCACGCGAGACCGCAAAGTTGATCAGCAAATTACCCCAGAGCAGCGTACGCACAACCAAGCAAATGCTAGAGGAATGGTCCCAGCCCCACGTCCACACCGCGTTTGATAACGAGGTTCGTATGTTCGCCATGCAGCTGGCATCTGCGGAAACCCAAGGCTCGATCCTGGCAACAGGAAAAATAAGCAGCCCCAAGAGTACTTAAATATTTACATTGAATTAAACAAAGGTTGATCGTTATGCTTAACACTATAGATCGTATATTGGTGGCTGTTAATAATCTGGATGAGGCAGAGGCTAATTATAAAAACATTCTAGGCGCATCGAAGGTCAATGACTACGAGAGCGCCTATCTGAATGCCCAGGTCAGAGTAATGGCCATCGGCAGCAGCTGGGTGGAACTGTGCCAAGCTACCGGGCCCGGAATCACCGAGGACCGCCTTCAGAAAAACGGGGAAGGCCTATTATTTGGCGGGGCCTCGACAGCCACGTTGAATCAATTCGTCGAACACCTCAATACAAAGGGTATTAAACATACTTTTGCCGACCAACGTATCTATATTGGTGGTGATTTATTGTATGGGATGCCATTAGTTGTCAGCCCGCCCCACCCGGCCCATGCTGCTACCGAGCCGACGTCCATTGAATTTTTGTATGAACTAACCGTCGTGTTGAAATCCAGCTGGCATGAGGTCGCGGATCATTATACGGATCTGTTTGGCCTGAATGCGGATAAGCGCGTCGGCATTACGTTTCCCAGATTTGGTTACGAGGGCTCATTGCTCATGTTCAATGACGAGCATCTTGATCGCATTGAATTATCAGAA
Source organism: Alcaligenaceae bacterium CGII-47 (assembly GCA_019166125.1). Classification (GTDB taxonomy): domain Bacteria; phylum Pseudomonadota; class Gammaproteobacteria; order Burkholderiales; family Burkholderiaceae_B; genus Castellaniella. The sequence continues at coordinate 145,726 of JAHTBO010000004.1, read as the reverse complement.
GCCCATGACCCAGCCTATCCGATGGGCAGGTTTTCAGCCAAACAGGGGGATGGCCTGTACATGTGTTATGTGCAAACCAACGATCTGGCGGATGTTATTTCGCGACTGGATACGCACAAATGTCGTTGGACACGTCGCACCGATACGCCAGTAGAGCGAGACGGGCTGTGGATTCATCCCTCTGCGCTTAATGGTGTTCTGATTGGCGTGTCGCGCACCTCATTAGCCTGGGGCTGGTCGGGCAAGCCCGAGCTGGTTCAACCTTTAGTCGACTAACAACTAGCGACGCATGCGCCAGGACCAACCCTGGCGCATACCCGCTGCCGCCAGCAAAATTGCCGCCACGCCCAGCCACTGCAGCCATTGCAGGCGATGCCCGAACGCCACCCAGTCCACCAAGATTGCGACAATGGGGTAGATAAACGATAAAGCACCCGTCAAGGCTGTTGGCAGCTTTTGAATCCCCCCATAGAGCAACACATACATCACACCGGTATTGACAACACCCAAGGTCAGCAGGCTTAACCAGGCAGAGGTCGGTTGGCCCCACAAACTGGTCGTATCCGCAAAAGGCGCCAGCATCAGCACACCGACGCTGACCTGAATCAATGCAATCAGATGTGGGGGGGTTCCCGTCAGGCGTTTGACCCATAGCGCGGCCAGCGCATACAGCAGCGCCGCACCCAGGGACAAGGCAATCCCGATAAGATAGCTGCCCGGCTCGCCATACACTGGCGTCGCGTGCGACTGCGTAATGGCCAGCATGCCAACAAAAGCCAGCAACAACCATATGATTTGATTCAGCGTGATCCGCTCGCCCAAAAACAAGGCACCTAGGCCCACCAGCATAAAGGGCTGCGTGTTATAGACCGCCGTCGCGATCCCGATGGACGCCCGGGAATACGCAGCAAACAGCAACAACCAATTCCCGACGATCGCGATGCCGCCCACCACGGCCAATAAAAACGTCGCCCATGTGAGCAAGCCGGGGCGCAGAAACCCCATCGCCGCACACACCAGCAGCAACGTCGCCGCCCCAAATACGCAGCGCCAGAACACCACATCTAAAACAGGCTGCCCCGAGATCAGAACGAGCCAGCCTATCGTTCCAGATATCACCATCGCGGCCGATAGTTCTAACGAGCCGCGTTTAATCTGGTCGTTCATGCGATGCGTGCCATGTGTGCCATGTGTGCAACGAAATGGTGTTGCGTGTTCACTTAGCGTTCTTTAGATGCTGTAGTGTCCAGTCGACCATTGCGCCGGCCAGCCGGTCAGCCGCGCGGCCAAACGCTTCGATTACCTCGGGCGCGTCTTTGCCTTGAACGGGCTCGGTCGCTTCGAAGCGGTGGGTGGCGACAGTGCGATTGGCGCCAGGTTGCGAGAGCGATGCATCATAGTGAATACGCACAATAGGAAACCCATTCTGGTACACGGCCTGGAACGCCACCAAGTCGCCCCCCAGTTCAAAATCAGCATCCATGCCGCTATGGTCGATACTGACTGAGCTCAGCTGGCCATTGGCACGAAATGCACTGGCAAGCCGATTGCGCACCAAGACCGGTGCCGGGTCGCTCCAGCGAACGCCGCTGTAGGCGCTGACCTGGCTGCCCTCTGGCACAACCAACACACGTTGGCTATCAATTACCTGACTGCTGTAAGGCGTCGTGACGCGCAACGACCAAGGCAGCGCATGCGATGTCACGGTATCTGTTTGTGTAGACAGCGGCGTCGCCGGAAGCTGATAGATTACTAATGTTTCCGGCTTGGGCAGGATCGAGCATGCTGACAATATGAGCACGGTCATCAGCAGCCCGGCACGGCGAACTTTTTTTGCACGAGACACAGCAATACTCATGGTTGAAATTCCTGAATTTTTTCTCGGCCCAACAAATAGTTGGTCGGGTTTTCTTCTAAACGGCGAATCACCGTGCGCATTGAGGCCAGCATACGATGCAATTCCTGCAGGACGGGTCCAATTTCGCTCAGGCCTTGTAAACCACCATTGATTGCCCCTTTATTTTGACGCACGATGTCATTGATGTTAGCCGTCGTTTTGTCTAACGACGCCATCGCCCGCTGTGCACTATCAAGCGCGTGGGTCCCCTGATTCTGTACCAGTGCATCCGTCTTGCGCAGCAGCGCCGAGGCTTCTTGCAAGGCGGTCGTGGCGTGCTTGCTTGCCACCACCAGGGACTGTAATAAAGCAGAAACGTTGTCCTTTTCGTCGACCATTGCATCCGCTACTTTTTCAAGCGATTCTAAAGTTCTGTTTAGACTTCGCGCGGTCTCTGGGGACAGCACCGCCTTGGCGTTGATGACCAGCTCAGTAATGTTTGCCATCAGGTTATCGCTATTGGCAAGCAATTGGTTAATGGCCGAAGGGGTTGCCACGATAATGGGGTCTTCGCCGTTCTGGCCAAGCAGCGGTGGGCCGCCTGGCGTTCCGCCACTCAACTCGATCACCGTGATGCCCGTGATACCTGTCAAGACCAGTTTGGCCCGCGTATCCTGCAGGATTGGCGTAGCACCCTCGACACGGATACGTGCCCGTACTTTGCGGGGGTCTTGTGGATCCAGTGACAGATCGATGACATCACCAATTTTTATGCCGCTGAACTGGACATCGCTGCCCCGGGACAAGCCCCGCACGGTTTCGTTGAAAACGATGGTGTAATGCCGCAGCTCCACATCCTTATACGACTTGCCAAGCCATAAGGCGAACAACAAGGCTGCGCCCGCGACAATAACGGTGAAAAGACCGATCAATACATGATGCGCGCGCGGTTCCATTATTTGACCTCCGCAGCCTGTTGACTTGCCCTGCTGGCGGCGCGCCCACGCGGCCCATGAAAATATTCATGCACCCAGGCGTCTTCGGTGGCCTCGACGATCGGCAGGGTGTCAGCAACGAGGACCCGCTTATCCGAAAGCACCGCTACCCGGTCGCAAATGGTATAGAGCGTATCAAGATCATGGGTGACAAGGAACACGGTCAGTCCTAATGCATTGCGCAAGGTAAGAATCAATTGATCAAATGCGCCGGCGCCAATGGGATCCAGCCCTGCAGTGGGTTCATCCAGAAAAAGAATTTCCGGGTCTAGCGCCAGCGCACGTGCCAGCGCGGCGCGTTTGATCATGCCACCGGACAGCGACGCGGGATACTGATCGCCCGCAGCAGCCGGCAAGCCTGCAAGCGCGATCTTTGTGCCGGCCAGATGCTCTGCTTCGGGTCGGCCAAGTCCAGCATGTTCGATCAGAGGCATGGCGATATTTTCTGTCACCGTCAGCGACGAAAACAGTGCCCCGCGCTGAAACAGGACGCCAAACCGGCGTTCTAGTCGCGAGCGCTGTTCGGGCGCCAACCCAAGTGCATCCTGCCCGAAAACACGCACGCTGCCATGGGCCGGCTTTTGTAGCCCAACGATGGAACGCAACAGGACGGACTTCCCGCTACCCGAGCCCCCCACGACACCCAGGATCTCTTTGCGATAAACCGCGAGATCCAGATCCTTGTGTACCACATGAGCACCGAACTGATTCGTCAAATTGTCTACCTGAATAATTGCTTCGCCGCGCACGGTCGTGGGGGGAGTCACCATCCCATCTCCATAAAAAACAATGCTGCCAGCGCGTCCAGCAAAATGACGATAAAAATTGTCTGCACCACAGCAGAGGTCGTGTGCTCACCGACCGACTGGGCACTACCCGAGACCTTAAAGCCTTCCAGGCAACCAATGAGTGCAATAACATAGGCAAAAATCGGCGCCTTGACCATACCAAGCAAAAAATGTCGAAGCTCGATGTCTTCTTTGAAAATCGCAAAAAACATGGTTGGCGAAATATTGAGCGCCACAGCACATACCGCGACGCCTCCCAATATGCCGGCAATCATCCCGACGAAGGTCAACAGAGGCATCGATACCAGTAAGGCAAGGATGCGTGGCAATACCAGCACCTCGACCGGATTAAGCCCCAACATGCGAATCGCGTCGATCTCCTCATTGACCTTCATGGATCCCAATTGGGCCGTGAAGGCACTGGCGGTTCGTCCTGCCATCAAGATCGCCGTAAGCAATACTGCAAATTCGCGCAAAAACGAAAAAACAACAAGGTTGACTGTATAGACAGTCGCACCAAAATCAGCCAAAACAGTCGCGCCCAAAAACGCAACCACGGCACCCACCATGAAGGTTAGTAAGGCCACGATGGGCACGGCGTTCAATCCTGTTTCCTGGATTTGAGCAACCACCGAGGTGATCCGCCAGCGCCCGGGACGCACCAAATTGCGCACAAGCGCCTCTAGCGTCAGGCCCATGAACCCCAGCAACATCCTGCTTTGTCGCCAAACCTCCTCGATGCGCAGTCCGATGCGCCCCAACAGTGCGACAAAGCGGGACGATTTAGCCCCTGAGCGTTGGGGGGCGGTGCGGTTCTGTGCCACAGCCACCGCGACGGCCTGCAATAGCGCAACGCGCTCTGCGGGCAATGTCGAGAGCGAACGCGCGAGCGTTTCGTCTGATCCCAGCAATTCAAACAAACGCGAAGCGCCAGCCGTATCCAACGCCGTGACGCCCGCACCGTTGACACGGTCAGCCGACAGCGCCGCCGGACCCACGTCCTCGGCATGAAAGCGCGCGATTTGCTCCCCCAGCACGGTATAGTTATCAAGGGTCCAATCGCCTCGCAAATTCAATACGCTGGGATCGCTATGCGTGTCCCAGGAAAAATATTCAGAATCAAAAGCTTGTGTCATAACGACGCCCGAGAAGGGGCTGCATCAAGGTGTGAGCGCTTGCGCCGGTGCAGTCACTATCGGCAATGTACTGTACAGCAAATTTTATGCCTGGCATTCAGGACGACTATGCTGCACGCGCCTACGCAGGGCTGACTTCAGACGTTAAATGGAAAATCGATTGATAACCAATTGATAAACAACACATCTATTTCACACATTATCGATTTGTACTCGTTTATGTACTCAGATTAAGTGCCGCTACCCTTACGCAGATAAAGCCAAGCACTAATCATGCGATCGTCTATGAGCATCCGTATGCAAAATCGCATAGAAATCGCATAGAACCCAGTTCTATGCGCGAATCAATGCTCACGCGCATTGATATATTCATAGCGGGTCCAGCGGCGCTCACCCACTTGCTGAAGATCCGGATGTTCCTCCTGGAGTTCCTGCATGAGCCGCCTCGCTTGACTACGATCATAGTGCGTGATCTGCCGGATTTCCTGGTTGCTCAAACCGGGCTCGCCCCGCTTGACACGCTCCATCAGGATGCTGAGCACACGAACCTTGGCCGCGTCCCAATCGATACGACGACGTTTTTCGCTCTGCCCATCGCCCGTCAATCGGCGATACAGCGCCGGTGACAGACACCAATAAGTCCCCCTGCCCGTGCCCCCATGCTCGACATAGCCATTGGACTCCATCCCGGACAAACGTTCCCGGATTTCGGCTTCACTACGCTGGCACAAAACTGCAGCCGCTGCGGTATCTACCTCGGGATGCTGGCGCAAGTGGCCCAATAACAGCAGTTCATCCACGCCCAGAATATGGCCTTTCTCCGCTTCTTCGGCGACAAAAAGGCGCATGGCGGCATCAAACTCCCGCTTGGCGAAGCTGACCAGCACAGAATCGCCGATCTCGCGAATCACCGGTGGCTCCTTGCCTTCCACTAGCAACGATGAAAACATACGGTTAATGCCAAGATTGCTGCGGTTGACCAAGCGCAAACGGGTGAGCGCTTCTACCAACAGGGGATTCCGGGCCGCAGGCTGATGGTGCAGGATATTCTCAGGCGTAATACCTGCGATAAACCCGCCGTTGTTGCTGATCTCCAGCCGGTCACGGTACAGCTTTACCATCACCGGCCCCGCAATCCGCAGATCCGCGTGACAAAATGCGTTCATCAGCGCCTCGCGCAAGGCAATTTCCGGCCAGGTGCGATATTCGTAGTGGAACAGGCCCTGCTTGTAAGTCGTGATCGGGTTGAACGGCAACAGTAGCTCTTCCAGCCGCTGCACCGCCAGGGGCAACGCACTGACACGGTCTTCGCGATTGGCGTAATCAGTGTCGGAAGCCATGTGCAGAAAGGTCCATCCGTGGCCAGGCACATATTCGCGAATCACTTCCTCCGTTCCCGCCAAGAGCAGCGCTGCCCGGGTCAAGCTGCCGTCCTTAATCAGACCCAGAGTGCGTAATATATCGACATCACCCAGCCGGAGCAGCTCATCGGGTGCGCGTTCCCGACGCGCCTGATTCCGCAAGGCCTCCAGCGCGGTCGCCGACAGAAACCGAGGATTGGCTTCAGCAACAAGCTGGCCGGTATAGTCTGACTCGCCTGTTTCCACGCCAATCTTGCGGCGCAGTGTGCCGGTCAGAGGCTGGCAATCCTTACCGATTCGGATGGTGCCTTTACCGGCGCTATCGGTGTAGGGTGGCATGCCCGGATGAATCTGCATCAGCAACAGGCGCCCGGTGCCTTCCGACACCGGCAGCTCTTCAAACACAGGCATGATTTTCGGATCAGTCTGATCGTAGACCGCCGCCTTGAGCATATTGGTGTCAATTTCCGGTGGAACACCCAGAATCGCCCTACCGCGCCCCTTCGCCCGATCAGCCACACCAAACACAACTGTGCCGCCGCCACCATTAGCCATGCACACGGCCATTTGCACCAAAGTCTTCACAGCCTTGTCTCGGCTTTGCGTATCCCATTGTTTGAAGTCGAGATCCTGGTCTTCCAGGTCATCAGCAACGCACAGCTCCAACTCTGGCAGCAAGGCTTCTATCTGGGCTGCAGAACGCATGAATAGGCCCCCATCAATGGATATTTTGTGTCTGCATACATAATAGCCATGAATGCAAATTGTCCAACACGCTGTTGGACATATTCTGACTGGCGGCACCATGCGCAGCGTGTTACACAGAAAGGCAACAATGTGTTGGCGAAGTCGATAAATTGCACCAGGTCAGTTTTCTTGCCATCAGCCGAACCATGTCCCGGCTCACGCCCGGGCAGGCTTCTTCGATTTCGAAAATCGAAAACGGCAGGGTGCGCCCCAGAACTTCCGTCCGCACCCGGTCGCCTTTACTGCCACGGCCACGCTCGATGCTGCCGACACGTTCCTCGAACTCACGGCAGGCCCGCAGCAAGGCACCCCAGAAGTAGTCGAGCCAGGGCTTAACGTCGTGCTGCCCCTGGTGCCATCCCTGCGAACTGGCTTCCAGCGCCTCGTAATAGCCTTCCTTGGTGTCCTCGAAGATGCGTTCCAAGCTGATGTAACGCCCCACGGCATAGTCGAAGCGGTAGAGCAGCAGCAAGGTCAGCAAGCGGGACATGCGACCGTTGCCGTCGGGAAACGGATGGATGCACAGGAAGTCGAGCATCGCCAGCGGTGCTAGCACCAGCGGGTCGGCCAGGTGCTGGTCCAGTGCGGTGGCGTAGCGCCCTGTCAGATCAGCCATGGCCATCGGCGTAAGATGCGAAGTCACCGGCTGGAAACGCAGACGCGAAGTGCCATCTGGGTGACGCTCGATGATGTCCTTATTGGTGGCCTTCCAGCGTCCGCCCGCCTGCGGCATGTAGCGGTACAGCAGGGTATGTAATTGCAGCACAACACCCTCGCTGAAGGGCATGTGCGTGGCGGACTCGTGGATCAGCGCCAGGGCATCACGGTAGCCGGCGATCTCCTGTTCGGAGCGGCTCTTTGGTGTTGCGTTGCGGATGACCAGAGACTTCAGTCGCGAAGGCGCTACGACAACACCTTCCAGCCGGTTGGACGACTCGGTGGACTCCACCACCGCGATCTGGCACAGGCCCTTGAGGGCTTCGGGCGACTGTGCGGCGTAGAGTTGCTGCTTACCCTGGTACTCCCCCAGCGTGCGCAATGTGGCGGCCTGGGTGCCATCGAAGCGAAGCGCGGCAAGGTACTCAGGTGTGAGCGAGTGCATGGAAATGTAAACTTGGGCTATCTAAATGGGGTAATCATAGCCATTAAATGGGGCATTGTCTCTAAAAATACCTCATTACCCGTATTTGACTACCCTATTTCCTGAATGTAGGCCCGGTCGTGAGGGGCAGGCATGGCTGGCCAGGAAGGAAATGGGCGACACAAATCTTAAAAGAGGTAATAAAATAAAAATTGCCCCCTTTAATTCATTGATTACCCCATTCCTAGCGCCCAGCCCTTCGGCAAAGGCAAACGGCAAGGGAATGGCACTCAAGGGGCAACGGCCCTATCCAGAAAAAGAAAAAGGCCGCTCCGGTGTGGGAACAGATAGCAACCACCGCCAGAGCTTGCCGCCGGCGGGCTTGACCAGCAGGAACAAGTCCCCGCCGTCTGAAAGTTTCCAGTCTCGATCAGTCAGTTTGGCCGACCTGATCTTGGCGTCGGTGAGTAGATTCTCGGGCATCGTTGGACTCCACTGCGGGGAAAAGTACCCCCACGGTTGAACACGAGCACCCCCAACGCTACCCCCGAATTTTGTGGACCTCGATGAACGATAGGAACGCTCAGCAGACCGTATTGTTTCCGCAACCCATTGATTTGAAACGGTTCAACCTGTCCACTAAGCGCTACTGGGCGCCACCGAGATCCAGCAAAAATCATTAGACGTTGAACAGGAAATTCATCACATCGCCGTCCTTGACCACGTATTCCTTGCCTTCGGCGCGCATCTTACCGGCTTCCTTGGCGCCTTGTTCGCCCTTGCAGGCAATAAAGTCCTCGTAGGCGATGGTCTGCGCACGGATAAAGCCGCGCTCAAAATCCGTGTGAATAACCCCTGCAGCCTGAGGCGCCGTATCGCCGACGCGGATCGTCCACGCCCGGACTTCCTTGACCCCTGCGGTAAAGTAAGTCTGAAGCCCCAACAGGCCGTAGCCTGCGCGAATGACCCGATTCAGGCCCGGCTCGTCCATGCCCATATCTTCCAGGAACGCGGTCTTGTCCTCGTCGTCCAGATCTGCGATCTCGGCTTCAATCGCAGCGCAAACGGCAACAACCGGGGCGCCTTCGGCGAGCGCATAGTCCTGCACCAGCTTCAGCAGCGGATTATCCCCAAAGCCATCATCCTTGACGTTGGCAACATACATGGTGGGCTTGGCCGTGATAAAGCAATAGGATTTGATGGCGGCCCATTCGTCCTCGTCCAGATCCAGACCACGTATGGATTTGCCCTGATCCAGCGTGGCGATGATTTTTTCTAGCAGGCTCACCAGACGGGCCGCCTCTTTGTCCCCAGAGCGCGAGAGCTTGAGGTTCTTTTGGTGGACCTTATCCGCCACGGCAAGGTCGGCTAAGGCCAATTCCGTATTGATCACCTCGATATCAGAGATCGGATCGATCCGGCCAGCGACGTGGATGACGTTCTCGTCCTCAAAACAACGCACGACATGCACAATGGCATTCGTCTCGCGGATATTGGCAAGGAACTGGTTGCCCAACCCCTCGCCTTTGGATGCTCCCGCAACCAGCCCGGCGATGTCCACGAACTCGACGACAGCAGGCAGAACCCGCTCGGGCTTGACGATGGTGGCGAGGGCGGCTAAGCGGGCATCGGGGACCTCGACCACGCCGACGTTGGGCTCAATCGTGCAAAAGGGATAGTTCTCGGCGGCGATTCCCGCCTTGGTCAGCGCATTGAACAGAGTAGATTTACCGACGTTGGGCAAACCAACGATGCCGCATTGCAGAGCCATGTGATTCCTGAGGAAGAAAAGATTAAAAATAAGGCGCTATTGTACCGTTCAGCCCAAAGCGGTCAGCGAAGGCGCAAAGTTCAGAATAAGCAGGACAACGAGTAACGGTCCGGCGTTAAATATACTGTGTAGCAATATAGAGGCGCCAATGCCGCGACGCACACGAATCCAGCCCAGTACAAGGCCGGTGGCCCATTGCGGCAGGACAAGGAACGGCATAAGCAGCCACGGCATTTCGTGCAGACGAAAATTATACAAATGCACGGCAGCAAAGGCGATCGCCGAGAGATGGTAAAGCCACGGATAATAGCGACGCACGCGCACACGCTGCGCCCAGGTGAGGCGATACGCTGACGCCACCCACAGCGGCATCCAGCATAGATAGAGCGCAATCATCAGCAACAAGATCGTGGCCACACCCGGGCCAAACACAAGAATAATCACCATCAGTGGTACAAACCACCACAGCATCGCCACCCGGCGCAGACAAAACCGAAAGGCCATCTCCTCGACGATTGGTGCCCAGATTAGCGCCTGCAACCAAGGAAGGCTGTGCAGGTTCAGACGATGCTGTGCGCCGCCCGCTTGCGCCACGCTCACCGCCAGCGGGCCGAATATAAATAAATTAATGACCCAAAGCAGCAGCGCCCATTGCAGAAGGCGCCAGGCCGACAGGCGAGGCAGAAAATCCTCTAGCACGCCTGGTCGTGCATGACGACCGGGCAGCCGTGGGCCTGGGCGCGGGCGCCAGACAAAGCGCATAAAATCCGTAAATTCCCGCCAAAAACGCGTGTCGGGCACGGCCGCGTGGTGCATACGCGTATCGATCATCGGCACTACAGATTACCTTGGTGCAATTGCTGGGTGGCCTGCTCGAACTCACCGCGCAACAGGGCGGGCACAATAGCGCGGCACCGATCAATGACGCCTTCTATTTCCTTAAGTTCCTCGCGACGCGGTTGATTCAAGACGAAGCCTGCTACCTGTTGCGCCAGCCCCAGCGTGCGGGGATGGCCGATGCCGATGCGCATGCGCCAGAACCCGGGGCTGGACAGAGCAGACTGGATGTCGCGCAGGCCGTTATGGCCAGCGTGCCCGCCACCGAATTTGAGCTTGGCGATGCCAGGCAAAAAATCCAGCTCGTCATGGATGGCCATGACCTCTTCGGGGGTGAATTTATAGAAGCGTGCCAAGGCGCCAACAGCCTGGCCAGAGCGGTTCATAAAGGTGATTGGTTTAGCCAGAATGATCGTCTCTGCCCCCAGCCGTGCACGCGCCACCCAGGCAAAAAAGGACTTTTCAAGCTTGAACGTCGCCCCTAGATCGTCAGCAATATGATCAGCCAGCCAAAATCCGGCATTGTGACGCGTGGTCTCATATTCAGGGCCAGGATTGCCAAGGCCGACAATCAGGCGCACGGGCGCAGCCATATCTCATCCAGAAAAGGTCTCATCATAAGACAAAACCCCTGCCAACTCACATTGGACAGGGGTTTTGCGCAAAGCGCTGCCGCTCTATTCTGCAGCGGGTGCAGCCGGTGCGGCAGGTGTGTCGGTCGCCGCGTCATCCGCCTCGACGTTCTTGCGTAATGGCGTGGCTGCAGCCATCAGCGGGTTCACGTCCTCACCACGGGGTACGTATTTCACACCCTTGGGCAAGGTAATGTCGGACAGGTGCAGCTTGGCGTCGCCGATCATGTTCGCCAGATCCACATCAATGAACTTAGGCAGGCTGGCGGGCAGGCAGGTAATATCCAGATCGCTGGGGCCGTGAATAATGGTCTGGCCAGCGAGCTTGACGGCAGGCGAAATATCAGCATTCAGATAGTGAACAGGCACCTTGGTGTTGACCGCCTGGGAGGCATCCACCCGCTGAAAATCAACGTGCAGGACCTGTGCCTTATAGGGGTGCCATTGTGCAGAGCGCAGCAGCACGGGCTGAGCCTGGCCACCATCCAGGATCATATCCAGGATAGAGGCGTGGAACGCTTCTTTGTTCAAGGCGTGGTAGATCTCATTGTGATCCAGCTCGATGCTGATAGCAGCGGCGGTACCGCCATATACAATGGCTGGCACGCGACCGGCGCGGCGCAGGCGGCGGCTCGCACTCGTACCCTGAACGCTACGCGACGTGGCGATAAATTTCATGGAAAACTCCAAAATGCTGGGACTGTCGTCCAGTCCCGATCAAAAACGCAGCCCTCAGGGGCTACGATAAATCCACGGGCCGCGACCAGCCCATGGGGGAAAAATCAATCTGCAAACAAAGAGCTGACCGACTCTGCATTAGAGATGCGCATCATGGTCTCGCCCAATAGCGATGCGCAGGACAGCTGGCGGATCTTGGGGCTTAGGCGTGCGGCTTCGGACAGGGGGATGGTGTCAGTGACAATCACCTCATCCAACTCTGAGTCCTGAATGCGGGTGACCGCATCACCCGAGAGCACGGGGTGGGTGCAATACGCCAGCACCGCGCCTGCGCCGCGCTCTTTAAGGGCTTGCGCAGCCTTGCATAGTGTCCCTGCGGTATCGACCATGTCATCCATAATCAGGCAGGTGCGGCCATCGACCTCGCCGATGATGTTCATGACCTCGGACACATTGGCGCGCGGGCGGCGCTTATCAATGATGGCCAGATCAGATTCAAGTTGTTTGGCCAGAGCACGGGCGCGCACCACACCGCCAATGTCCGGAGAGACCACCACCAGATTTTCAAAATTGCGACGCCATATATCGCCCAGCAAAATCGGCCCCGCATAGACATTGTCGACAGGGATATCGAAGAACCCCTGGATTTGATCGGCGTGCAGATCCATGGTCAGGACGCGATCCACGCCCACTACCTGAAGCATATTCGCGACGACCTTGGCCGAGATCGCTACCCGTGCCGAGCGCGGGCGCCGATCCTGACGCGCATAACCGAAGTATGGAATCGCAGCCGTGATACGCCCCGCCGATGCGCGGCGCAAGGCATCGACCATCACCATGATTTCCATCAGATTGTCGTTGGTCGGTGCGCAGGTCGGTTGCAACACAAAAACGTCCTTACCTCGAACATTTTCGTTGATCTCGACCATGACCTCACCGTCAGAGAACCGCCCTACGGTCATCTTGCCCAGTGACATATCCAGATGATTGACAACATCGACGGCCAAACGGGGATTAGCCGTGCCGGTAAAAATCATGAATCTGTCGTGTGGCATGATATTGAGTCGGGTTGTCTAAATAAAAAAGCCGTTGACCAGCGCCCCCTCGGGGGCCGACTCAACAGCTTTTGATTTGCCTGGCGCCTACAGGCTTAGGTGTGGCTGGGGAAGAAGGATTCGAACCTTCGCATGCTGGAATCAAAATCCAGTGCCTTAACCAGCTTGGCGATTCCCCAATCATTTCAATCTATCCAATACCGCAGTGGATGCTCGTGCAATCCGGCACATGCCCAGACTGCCTTAATATCCGCCCTGCCATTATCGCAGCAGGGTATTTTACCGATAATTTTCTGTTGGTGCACGCGGGCCTCGGATATGTTCCCCAGCTCGGCAAATAGGCACGAACCCGAACCCGTTAACCTCGCTGCCAGCCCAGACTCGGTGAGCATCTGCGCCGCCCGGGCAACACCCGGATAACGCTGATACACCACGTCAGCCAGATCATTGTGCCCAAATAAGCCACGTTGTCCTGTCTGCCAATCAGCAAAGACCGAAATTTTGACTGATGCGGTGTCCCTTGTCAAATCAGGTGCGCTAAATATCTCTGCCGTGCAGATGTGTTGTGGTGGTTGCACAACCACATAAGCACGTTCAGGCAGATCAATTGCCGTCAGATCCTCGCCCACGCCCTGCGCAAACGCCGACTGACCAAAAACGAACGCTGGCACATCCGCACCCAGTGGAAGTGCCAGGCGCATCAGGGCCGCGCGGGTGAGCCCCGTCCCCCACAAGCGGTTCAAGGCGATCAAGGTCGTGGCGGCATCGCTCGAGCCGCCGCCCAGCCCACCCCCTGTGGGGATGTGCTTAGTGTAGCGTATCTGTGCGCCGTAGCGCGTCCCGGTTGCCTGCTGCAGCCTGCGTCCAGCCCGCAGAACCAGGTCGTTGTGCGCAGGCACATCAGGCGGGTAATCGCCCTCGTCTCCTTCACGCACAAGCTGTCCATCCTCACGACGCTCGAACGCAAAGGTATCGTTCAGGTCGATAAACCGAAAGACCGTCTGCAGCAGATGATACCCATCGTCGCGGCGGCCCACGACATGTAAAAACAGGTTCAACTTCGCTGGCGCGGGCACATCATATAGCCGCACTTCAGTCTCCATCCACGATAAGCTGAACGCGCACCTCGCCTTCAGTGTCGTCGCGCGACAGGCGCAGACGCAGCGGGCCGCGCGCATCATAATCTGACAACGCCACCAGCCAGCCATCCTGCTTAAAGGCCACGATGCGTCCTTGCGGGTCGCGCCCAATCGCGCGTGGGGTGGCACCTGGCTGCATTTGGCCTTGTATCCAGGCACGTAGGCCCGCGACCGGTACGGCGTGCCCCCAGACCTGTTCAAGCAGGGCATCGGGGTCGGTCGCGGACGTGCGCTCACCATCACTGCGCACAAGCACGGCACGCTGCGCCGAAACCTGAATCTGCGCCAGCACATTGCCCACCGGGCTCATCAGATCCAGGCTCAGGCGCTCGCCGGTATCGCGCCAGGAAAAACCACCTTGCGCGGCTTGGGCGGGTGCATTGACCGCGCGAACGGTGACGGCAAAACGTCCCACACGCTCGAATGCAATATCGGCCCCACCGATACGTTGAGGCGTGGCGCAGGCGGCCAGAATCAAGACCATCGCCAGCAGACCAATCCAGCGTCGTACGCGCATTATTTATCCAGATCGACGCCCAGACGCCGCAAGGTGTCCCGCAGCACGGCGCTCTGGGCGTCTTGTTGAAGTCCGGCCCGCCAAATACGACGTGCCTCGTCCCGATTGCCCGAAACCCACAGTACCTCGCCCAGATGGGCGGCCACATCCGCTGCAGGCAATTTCTCATAGGATCGGCGCAAATACTCTATTGCCGCCTCATAGTCCTGGATGCGGTAGAGATACCATCCCACGCTATCGAGGATATAGGGATTATCCGGCTCCAGGTCCAGCGCACGCTCTAGCAGATCCTGTGCCTTGTCCAGGTGGCGGCCTTGATCGGCATAGGTATAGCCCAGCGAGTTATAGGCATTGGCGTCGTCCGGGTTGAGTTCAATCACGCGTTTCATCAAGGTCTCGAAGGCCTCGGTCTTGCCTTGGCGCTCTAGCAGCATTGCCAAATCATATTTGATCTCTGCCGTATCCGGAATGTCGCGATCCGCCCGCGTGAGCACCTCGATTGCCTCGTCGCTACGCCCCGCATCGCGATAAATCGTGGCGAGCGTCAGTTCACGGACAATGCGCTCTTGGCTGTCTGCTGGCTTTAGTGCCGCCAGCGTGGTGCGGGCGCTGGCGATATCCCCCATACGGCCCTGAAGAATTGCTTGATGGATGCGCAGCTGAAAATGCAAGGATGGCTCATCAATCAGATTTAATTGGCGGATGGCTTCGCTTAGCTTGTCTTCCTTTTCGGCAATCTGTACGAGCAACAGCCGTGCGTCTGAGGTATCAGCCTGCGCGTTACTGGCGCCATCGGCAATGGATTGTCGCCGCTGACTCTGTACCGAGATATATTCGGCAAGCAGCGCCTTGGCTGCGTCGTAGCGCCCGGCACGCGTATTGATCTGGGCCTGGGTATAGAGCAGATCGAAATCCTCCGGGGCGCGCTGGCGCATTGACGCGATCAGCGACAATGCCTGGTCATAGTCCTCATGCGCGGTCAGACGACTGGCAAACAGAAGGTGCAGCGCACGACTGCCGGGATGGGCATCCAGGTAGACATACGTGTCCCGGATTGCCTGGGCGGGCGCCACGCGCAGCCCGTACTCCAGCACGCGCTGCGCGGCGTCCTCGGAGTTCGCGTCCAGCGCCTGAGCCTGACGGGCCTCGTCAAGGGCACGCGGCGCATCGCCAGATGCCCAGGCCGCATCGGACAGGGCCAAGTGGGCCATCGCAGAGGTATTCACTACGCTGTGCAGCGCCTTTTCAAGGACATCGAGCGCAAGGCGCTTATCCGTCATTTTGCTCACAATCCCGGCAGCCTGGGCAATCGCCTGGTCGCGATCCTCGGCCTTGTCGATGCGTCGCTCGAGGGTCTGAGCAAGCCCTTGCGTTTGGCCGTTAGAGGCAGACAAGGCCAGGGACGCTGCGACGGCCTCAGGGTTCTCTGGGTCGAGCAGGGCCCACTGGCGGGCGGCGCGCAGGGCCAAGGGAATATTGTGGCTTGCCATGGCCATCTGAAAGGCACGTTGGGAGATGCGCGGATCAGAGGTATCCTGACCGACTTCGATCAGCGTCTGGCTAGCATCATCGAACAGGCCGCGCTGCGCGGCGATCTCGGCAACGAGAATGCGATACAGAAGCTCGGGCGTCAAATTGACGGTGGGCAGCTCACCACTGCGCAAATGAATTGTTTCGACCGGCTCAATGACAGGTGAAATAGACGAGGGCGCAGCCAGGGCCGCCTGGTGCAAGGCCATCAACGCCAGCACGACAGGAAACACTGATACAGGAAATCTCATTTGCGGGGACCATAGCCGGTACGCAGGAAAAAACTGCGTCTGGTGGCAAAATTGCAATAATCGAATTGAGGATGTTATCACCCTACTATGCCAGAACTGCCAGAAGTTGAAACAACCCGTCGCGGAATTGCGACGGTCATGCCCGGCCAAATCCTGCGCCAGTTCATCGTGCACGAGTCACGTATGCGCTGGCCGATCCCTGAAGAGCTGCCTGCGCTGCTCCAGGCGCACCGCGTCCTGGCCTGCGAGCGTCGGGGCAAATACCTGCTGATTCGCTTTGAGCACGGCACGCAGATTATTCATCTGGGCATGTCGGGATCGCTGCGTCGGGTCACGCTTGAGGCGCCTTTACGCAAGCACGATCACGCCGAGTGGATATTTGATGAGGCACGATTTCTACTGCACGATCCACGCCGCTTTGGCGCTGTGCTCTGGCATCCTGACACAGCAGGCCCCGTGCTTGCGCATCCCTTATTGGCCCATCTCGGGATCGAACCGTTTGATCCACAATTCACGGCCGAGTATCTGTACAAGGCGTTACACACCAAGACTCAGGCGATCAAGTCCGTGCTGCTTGCCGGCCGCGCTGTCGTCGGCGTGGGTAATATTTACGCCTCCGAGTCCCTCTATCTTGCGGGGATAGACCCACGCCTGCCCGCAAGCAGGCTTTCTCGGGCGCGCAGTGTGCGCTTGCATGGCGCCATTCTGCAGACCCTGAATCAGGCGCTGGAATCGGGCGGCAGCACACTGCGCGACTACGTGAATGCCCAGGGTACGCCCGGCGCTTATTTCACCCTGCATGCCGCCGTCTATGACCGGGCGGGTGAACCCTGTCCACGCTGCGCCACGCCCATACGACGCATCGTGCAAGGCCAACGGGCCACTTATTTTTGCCCATACTGCCAAAAGCGCTAAAAAGCGCGCACAGCAGTGTAAATCCTTCACAATTCAAATAATGACGATTAAACTGTCAGGCACGTTCCACAAAACAGGACATTGTTACGATATGAATAACCAAACAAATCGCGATAAGCAAGATTATATGAGTGGTTTTGGCAATCACCATGCGACCGAGGCCCTCCCCGGCGCGCTCCCTCAGGGACGCAATTCCCCCCAGCGTTGCCCCTATAACCTGTATGCCGAGCAGCTTTCAGGCACCGCCTTCACGGTCGCACGTGCAGAAAATCGTCGCTCTTGGCTCTATCGCATTCGGCCCGCTGCGGTGCAACCCGCCTTTACGCCCTGTTCCGCTTATCCGAACTGGAATAATGATTATGCGCGAGGCCCCGTCAGTCCGAATCGCCTACGCTGGGACCCCCAAGCCATGCCGCAGACGCCGACCGATTTCCTGGAAGGCGTTACGACCTGGGCAGGCAATGGTGCTTGGGACCAACAAAGCGGCATTGCCATTCACCTATACGCTGCCAATCAGTCAATGCGAGACCGCTTTTTTTACAATGCAGACGCAGAGATGCTGTTCGTCCCGCAACAGGGCACCATCCGCCTGGCGACTGAACTGGGCTTGATGGATGTCGCGCCCTGCGAGATCGCGGTCATCCCGCGTGGCATACGCTTTCAAGTGCAGCTACCCGAGGGCACGGCACGCGGCTATCTGCTAGAGAACTTTGGCGCGAGTCTGCGTCTGCCTGAACTTGGGCCCATCGGTTCGAATGGTCTGGCTCATGCCCGCGACTTCATGACCCCGCAGGCCTGGTACGAGGACGTCGACGCCCAGGTTGAATTGGTGACACGTTTTGGTGGCCAGTTTTGGCGTACGCAACTTGATCATTCGCCGCTGGATGTGGTCGCCTGGCACGGCACCCATGCCCCCTACAAATACGATTTACGCCGCTTCAATACGATTGGTTCGATCAGCTATGACCATCCTGATCCGTGCATCTTTACCGTGCTGACATCGCCTTCGGACTCGCCAGGTACGGCCAATCTGGATTTCGCGATCTTTCCGCCGCGCATCCTGGCGATGGAGGACACCTTCCGCCCGCCCTGGTTTCACCGCAATATCGCCAGCGAATTCATGGGATTGATCCAGGGTCAGTATGACGCCAAGGCCGCAGGCTTTGCGCCGGGCGGGGTCAGCCTGCACAACTGCATGAGCGCACACGGACCCGATGCCCAGACATTTGAACAGGCAGTCGCCGCCGATACCCATACGGCGCACCATATCCGTGACACGATGGCGTTTATGTTCGAGACGCGACACGTGATCCGACCGAGTGGCGCGGCGCTGGCTGCCTCGACCCTGCAAGCAGACTACGACCAGGCCTGGCTGGGTCTGGTCAAGCATTTTGATCCCGATAGGCCCTGAACGCGACGCTAAGGCAGCGTCAATACCTTACCTGGATTCATGATGCCATCAGGATCCAGGGCTGCCTTGATGCGATGCATCAAGGCGATCTCGACTGGGTCCTTATAGCGCGGCAGCACGTCGCGCTTGAGTTGGCCCACACCATGCTCGGCGCTGATCGAGCCACCCACCGCATGAACATGCTGGTGTACCAGCTCGTACACCGCATCCTGCAAGGCCAGAAGCTCATCCTCGCCCAAGGCGCCGCGGGCCACGTTGTAATGCAGATTGCCATCGCCCAGGTGGCCAAAAATTACATGTCGTATACCTGGGAACGCCTGTTGCAAGGCCGCATTCGTATCCTCGACGAAGGCCGCCATGCGCGAGACCGGAATCGAGACGTCGTGCTTGATGCTCTTGCCGGATTCCTTTTCAGCCAGGGGGATGCTCTCGCGTAGGTGCCACAGCGCCTTGCTCTGTGCCATGGATTCCGCCACCACGGCGTCCAGCACGTGACCGGACTCGATTGCCTCACTGACCACTGCCTCGAATCGCTCACGGGCATGTGCCTCGCTCTCGCTGTCGGACAGTTCTAGCAAGGCATACCAGGGCAGTTGCGCCGACGCCCCCTCAAAAGGCAGGCGTTGTTGGGGAAAGCAGCGCACCACATCCGCCAGACAGTCCCCAGCCATTAACTCAAACCCGGTCAATGCTGCGGCGAGCGTGCGCCGCGCATGGGTGAGCATGGTGATGGCATCCTCTATCGAGGCAAAAGCCAGCAAGGCGGTGCATTGCGCGACAGGCAAGGGGTACAGCTTGAGGGTCGCTGCTGTGATGATGCCCAGCGTCCCTTCGCTGCCAATATACAGATCACGCAAGTCGTAGCCCGTGTTGTCCTTACGCAGGCCACGCAGGCCATGCCAGATCTCGCCCTCAGCCGTCACGACCTCCAGGCCCAGTGTCAACTCACGCATATTGCCATAGCGCAACACCTGCGTGCCCCCCGCATTCGTAGCCAGGTTTCCACCTATGGTGCAGCTTCCCTCGGCGGCCAGACTGAGGGGAAACAGGCGATCCGCATCACGTGCGGCCTGTTGAATGCTTTGCAGCACACACCCGGCCTCGACCTCCATGGTGTCATTATCCAGATCCATGCTGCGCACGGCGTTCAGGCGCAGCAGCGACAACACAATTGCGCTACCGGATTGATCGGGTGTCGCCCCGCCACATAGCCCGGTATTCCCCCCCTGAGGCACGATAGGGATACGATGCTGTGCACACAAACGTACGACCGCCGCAACTTCCTCGGTCGAACCCGGGCGCACAAGGGCCAAAGCCTGCCCGCTATAACGCTCGCGCCAATCCGTCAGGCTCGCCTGCGCGTCCTGCCCCGTCAACACATGCTGCTCGCCCACGATTGCCTGCAAGGCATCCAAATGACTCATTGCTTACCCTTATGACTGCACACCAGAGAATTGATTTGTCTATTTTAAACATGACAAGCGGCCGATCACGTGGAGATTCGATTGGTCGATGCCTGGATCGGCGATAATCCACCCAAACCCTTACCGGAGACAGATCACGTGCAAGCCCTCGCCCCCTTGGCTGATGCGGTATTCAAAGCCTACGATATACGCGGCATTGTTCCCGCGCAGTTAAATACCGAATTTGCGCGCCGCTTGGGGCTCGCACTGGCAGCCCTCGCACGCAGCCAGCAGGTCAGCACGCTGGTCGTGGGCTATGACGGGCGCATCAGCAGCCCAGAGCTCGCCCAGGCGCTGTGTGAGGGCGTTCAGGCGGGGGGGGTCGACACGCTGAACCTGGGTATGGTCCCCACACCCCTGGTCTATTTTGCGGCCTATATGCAGCGCACGGGCTCCGGGGTTGCCATCACGGGCAGTCACAATCCCCCGGACTATAACGGCTTCAAGATGATGATGGCCGGGCACACGCTGCATGGCGCCGACATTCAAGCCCTCAAAGCCGCCATGCTCAAACCCGTCAAGGCGACTGTGCCGGGCACAGGCTCTTCACAGGACCTCAGCGATATCTACATTCGCCACATCAGCAATCACATCACGCTTGCACGTCCCATGCGCATTGCGCTTGACTGCGGCAATGGCGTGGGGGCCGTCATTGCCTCACGTCTGTACCGGGCGCTGGGCTGCGAGGTTGACGAGCTGTATTGCACGGTTGATGGACGTTTTCCCAATCATCATCCCGACCCCGCTGATCCGCGCAACTTGCAGGACCTGATCACCCATGTCCAGAATTCGGACTGCGAAATTGGCTTGGCCTTTGATGGCGATGCGGATCGACTGGGCGTGGTCACCAAATCGGGCGAGATCATCTGGCCCGATCGTCAGATGATTCTGTTTGCCCGCGATGTCCTGGCGCGCGTGCCAGGGGCGTCAATTATTTTTGACGTCAAATGCAGCCGCCACCTGGGACGCGCTATCGAGCAGGCGGGCGGCCAACCCATCATGAGCCAGACCGGCCATTCGCTGATCAAGGCCAAGCTCATCGAAACCGGTGCGCCACTGGCTGGCGAGATGAGCGGTCATATATTCTTTAAAGAGCGCTGGTTCGGCTTTGACGACGGTTTGTACGCCGGTGCACGCCTGCTAGAGATTCTGTCACGCACCCTGGATCCATCCGGCGTGCTGGCCGCCCTGCCTCAGGGCATCTCAACCCCCGAACTGAAACTCGAGATGCGCGAGGGCGAATCCCATGCCCTGATTGAACGCCTGCAAAGCGAGGGCCACTTCCCCCTGGCCCAGCACCTCATCACCATCGACGGTGTGCGCGCTGAATACGCAGATGGATTTGGTCTGGCCCGCGCCTCTAACACCACGCCAGTGATCGTGCTTCGGTTCGAGGGCGATAGCGAAGCCGCCTTGCAACGCATCCAGGCCGAGTTCCGAGAAGCCTTGCATCGCCTCATCCCTGATACCGCGCTGCCTTTTTGATAAAAGCGCCCTTAAGGACATTCTATTGATATAAGGCAAAACAAGCATTTACCCTGGGCCCTATGATTCGACGCCATTATCGAATCCATAGAGCCCAGGATGCATCATTTAGAACTCAACAATCCACACGCTGAGGCCAAAAGCCATCAGGCTGCCGCTTCAGACCTAAGCAAGGTCGATATCTTTCTAAACCGGCTACGCCTGTGGCAAAAATTTGCCCTGCTCGCCGTAATCGGCTCAGTGCTGGTCGCCACACCGTTCTTTTTGTATATCCAGGAAACAGGCAAAGGTATCGACGCCACCCAGAATGAACGCCATGGCCTGGCACCACTGCGCCAGCTCATGAATTCTCTGGAGCTCATGCAACAGCATCGCGGTCTGTCAGCCATGGTTCTGGGGGGCAATGCAGCCGCCCGCACTGATCGCGACACGAAACGCGCACAAACCAACGCTACCCTGGCTGAACTAGAGCAGATGCTGCATGACAGCATAAGCGACGCAACGATCGTCGCCCTCTGGCAAGACACCCTTACCGCGTGGCAGCAGCTCATCACCCGTATCGACCAGAATGCCATCACAGCGTCCGAAAGTTTTAACGCACATATCCATGTTATTGATCAGTTGCTGCGCCTAAAGTCCCTGCTTATGCAGGCCTACGGCCTCAGTTTTGATCCTGAAGCCCAAGGCTTTTACCTGATAGACATTGCCCTGAACCGGGTACCGATACTGACCGAGATGTTCGGCCGGGCACGCGCTATTGGCGCTGGCATCCTGGAACGCCACGATGCCACGACCGAAGAACGCATGCAGGTGAGGATACTGATCAACCAGGCCGAGGATCATCTGACGAGCCTGAAAGACTCGGTCGCCAGCTTGACAAAACACTTTCCACAGCTGAACCAGGCGGCACTGGCCAAGGCGACCCTGGCTGCCAGCACCGGCTCGGACGCCGCCATCGTCCTGGCAAGAGAAAAAGTCATCATGGCTGAGGACCTGCAGTTTGCAGCCACCGAATACTTTGCCCGACTCACTGAATCCATAGACACGCAATATCAGTTGAGCACGGTCGTTATGGATCAACTGGAAACCCTCTTGGTCGCTCGTGCAGATCGCCTCAAACATACGCGCTATCTGCTCGCCGGCATTATTATTCTGTTCAGTCTGCTGGCTGCCTGGGCCAATTACCTCATCACCCGTGCCTTATTGCGCCAACTCGGGGGCGAGCCCGCCTATGCCACCTCGATCCTCAACCAGATCTCGACTGGCAATCTGGCCGTGCCGATTCAGCTTAAACCCAATGATCGCTCTAGCCTGCTATTTGCCATGCTGCAAATGCGCGATTACCTGGCAGCCATCGTTGGTAGTGTGCGCAGCAGTGCCGACTCGATCGCCTCGGCTTCCATCCAGATTTCCACAAGCAATCTGGATCTGTCCTCACGCACCGAGCATCAAGCCAGCTCATTGGCGCAGACGGCCGCCACCATGGCACAGATCAACGCTACCGTGCAGCAAAACGCCGACAGTGCCCAACAAGCCAACACACTGGCCACGACGGCCACCCGAACCGCGACAGCGGGCGGTACCATCGTGACTGGGCTGGTCGAGACAATGGGAGAGATCACCACCCGCTCGCGGCAGGTTGCTGACATCATCGGCGTGATCGATAGCATTGCGTTCCAGACCAACCTATTAGCCCTGAACGCTGCGGTTGAGGCTGCCCGCGCCGGCGTGCAAGGACGCAGTTTTGCCGTCGTGGCCGCTGAGGTGCGTGCATTGGCCCAGCGTAGCGCAGGCGCCGCCAAGGAAATCAAGACATTGATCGATACCACCGTGGATGCCATCACCAGCGGCAACGAGCAGGCGGCGCATGCAGGCGCCACCATGCAAGACATCGTAGATGGCATCACACGCGTCACCGACATCATGGGAGAGATCAGCGTCGCCAGCCGTGAGCAAGCCAATGGGATTGCGGAAATCAATATCGCCGTCACCCAGATGGACGTCGTCACCCACCAGAATGCCAGTTTGGTCGAGGACTCTGCCACGGCCGCCACCAGTCTGAAGTCCCTGGCAAATTCACTAAGCCGTCAGGTCGCTATTTTCAATATAGATACATTAGATAATCAAATTAGATCTTTGTAGATACGAAGGTGCTCTTGGACGACGTGATCCAGACCAAAAGCACGCTCGGCGAGCGCTCGGCCTGCTGCTCCCATGGCCAGGCGTCTGGGCTCGTCAGCCGCTAATCCCAATACTGCATCAGCCAGCATCAGTGCCTGACGGGCGGGAACCAGCACCCCCGTCGTGTCGGGCTCGATGGCATCGCGGCAACCCGGTACATCGGTCGTCACCACGGGCCGGCCACAGGCTGCGGCCTCGATCAGGGACTTGGGCAGGCCCTCGCGATAAGACGGCAAGACCACGATGTGCGCCTGAGCGTAGAGCGCTGCGACATCTTCGCACTCGCCGACATAATCAATAAAACCATCGCGCTGCCAATCTGCCAGCTCTTCTTCGGTGATCGAACCGGGATTGCCCGGATCAGGACTGCCTGCCAGCCGCCAGCACACGCCCGACTGCCGTGTCGCGCTCAGCCTGGCAGCCTGGACAAACTCTAGGACGCCTTTATCACGCAACAAACGTGATGCCATGACGGCAACCACGGGTCCAGTGGGCAGGGGGTGGACAGAAAACCGTTCCAGATCCACGCCCGATCCTTGGATGATGACCGCCTGCTTGGCATGGATCACACGTGCGGCGATGAATACATCACGATCACTTGTATTCTGAAAAATCACCCGGCTATTACGATGCCCCAACGCGCGCCGATAAAGCTGTATCGTGAGCCAACGTAGCCAATTGAACCCCGCGCCCGAGCGGATAAACACATAGCCCAGCCCAGAGATTGCCGCCACAAACGCGGGCACACCCGCCAAGCGGCAGGCAATGCCGCCGTAGAGCACAGGCTTGATCGTCACGGCATGCACCAAGTCTGGGCGCACCCGGCGCACAATGCGCCAGAATGCATAGAGGCTACGCACCTCTGCCCAAGGATTCATGCCACTGCGTGATAAAGGCAGGCTGTGGTGGATGAGGCCGTGCTCGAGAATCTGCGCGACCGCCGGGCCATCCATGGTGACGACATGCACCGTCATGCCTGATGCCTGCGCCGCCAGCGCGAGGGGGAGGCGGTGCGACATAAAAAATGCAGGATTATTGATGAAAAACATCAACACACCAGGCTGGGAAGACGGTATACCGCCGTATATCCCGGGCCGCGTCGACGCAGTCGTACAAGCTCGGGCGGCTGGGGCGCGCGCCCACGGCCGTGGATAGTCCTGCGCCAAGCGTTCCCAGATCACGCGATAGCGCTCGACCATGGTCTCTAGGCTATAGCGTTGGGCCACGGCCTCTCGGCCCTGAGCCAAACGATCCGCCCAGGTCGCGGATCCCAGATCAGCCAGCGCGGCATCGATGGCCAGGGACAAGGCCAGTGGGTCGCGGGCGGGGGCGATCCAGCCCAGATCGCCGACAATCCTTGCTGCATCCCCGACATCCGTCACGACACATGCCACGCCACTGGCCATTGCCTCGGACACCACGTTCGGAAAGCCCTCGGCGTAGCTAGAGAGCACATGCACGTCAAGCGCACGCATCAGGCGTGGGACATCTTCGCGGCGTCCCATAAAGATCAGATGATCGAGCAGGCCAAACTGACGCACCTGTGCCATAAGCGCTGCATTATCGCGGGTCATCCCTCGGCCAATCAACAGACAACGCAGCTCGGGATGCGCACGTACCGACAGGGAAAGCGCCGCCAGCAAGCTCACATGGTCCTTTAGGGGATTCCAACGGGCGACGCACCCGACAAGCGGCGTTTGCGCACTCAGCCCCAACTCGGCACGCACCTGTGCGCGATCCGCTGCGTCAGGATGCCATTGATCCAGCGCATAACCATTCGGGGCAACCAGCAGGCGATCAGCACGGTAGCCCCAGCCGATATGGACATCTGCCGCCTTGTGGGCACACGCCACGATCACACCGGGCACCCAGGACGATACCCGGGCGCACAACCAGGCAAGAATGCGTGACTGTCGACTGCTATCGCCTAGATTGACGCCAGAATTACGTACCCCCCATGCGATGGCCCGTATTCCCAGCAGACGCGCAATCACCCCCCCCACCAGATCGGCGTGATACATCCAGGTCTGGACGACGTCCGGGCGTTGCTGGCGCAACAGGCCAGCCAAGCGCCACAGCCCGCGTAGCGACCCCCAAACCCCTTGCATCTCTAGCGTCATGACGGTCACGCCCTGCTCGCGCAGACGCGGCCCAAAAACGCCCTCGCCCCCCATGGAGATCACCGTATGCCGCGCAGTCTGGGTCGGCGCCGTAAGCAAGCGAACCAACACGGTCTCGGCCCCGCCATGCAACAAGCCAGAGATAATGTGCACAATATGCAAGGCGTGCGGCCTTGCGGCTTCTGTATGATTCATGATCCGCCCTGCTCCTGTCGACTCCCTACTTTTGACACAATACCTCATCCCAACGCTGTAAGACCTGATCCAGACTGTAACGCCCCCGTACCGAGGCCGCAGCCTGGGCACCACGCGCCTCGCGCCAGTCCGCGCGTGCGCCCATAAGCTGCGCGAGCGCTGCACCCAGGGCACAGGCATCATCCATCGGTACCAATCGCGCCGCCCTGCCCTCATCAGCGAGCTCACTGGGGCCGCTTGGGCAGTCCAGCGCTACACATGGCAAACCCAGCGCCATGGCCTCGAGCAAGGTATTAGGAAAGCCTTCGACGCGCGAGCTCAGGACAAACGCATGCGCACGCTGCATGACGATCCAGGGCTGGGTGGTGCGCCCAGGCAAGCGCACCCGAGCACTCAGTCCGAGCCGCTCAGTTTGTGCAACGAGGGCCTCACGCATCGGGCCCTCTCCCCATATTTCCAGATCCCAGTCGGGATAGCGATCTGCCAAGCTGCCAAAAACCTCAATCAAGCCATTGAACTGCTTGACGGGATGCAGGCGCCCCATCGCCATCAGGATAAAACGCCCGGTCTGAACAGGTTCGCGTTGGCGAGCGGCAGGCAGATCAGGGGGCAAGGGGTTGGGAATAACCGACACGCGCCGAACGCGCGCGGCCACCTGTTTGAGGTGATCCACACTCTGCCTGGTTTGCACCACCACCTGATCGGCCCATGGATACGTCCAACGTCGCAAATGCGCCAGAATGGGTTCTACATTATCCCCATAGAGCGGGTCGGTGCGCTCGCACACGAACACCGGGGTGGCCAGGCCACGCGTCGCCAGCAAGACCGTCACGTTTACATTTGTGAGGAAGGAAACAATCACATCGGGCTGCGTCTCACGCACGAGTCTGCGCATCGCCCAGAGCTTTTTGAGTGGCCCGGCCCAACGCAATTGCGCCAGGTAATCAGCAAGCCACCGTATCTGTACGCGCTCGTGTAGAGGATAAAAACATGTGCCCCGCCCAGAGTAGCTGCACACCAAGGTGACGGCGTCGCCACGCTGTGCCCAGGCTGAGGCCAAGGTGGCGGCTACGCGCTCGGCGCCGCCCGCATGCATGGAGCTGACGAAAAAAAGAATCTTCATCGCGACCTGCTCCGCGCATCCAGAAAGACTTGTTCCCAGAGGCTCATCACACGCGTCACACTGAATCGGTCGCGTACATCGGTTGCTCTACGGGCATAGCGTGCACGCTCTATGGGATGGGCCATGAGGTTAGAGAGCCAGGCCGCCAGGGCCTCAGGGTCTTCGGCCGGACGCACCAGCACCCCATCGATCCCCTCGCGGATGATCTCTCGAGGGCCCGTTTCACAGTCAAAGGCCACACAGGGCAAGCCACTAGCCATGGCTTCGAGCAAGGTATTGGACAGACCCTCGACACGAGAACTGAGCACATATAAATCCGATTGCTCGTACCACTGACCGATGTTACCGACTCGCCCAGGCAGGCTTACCCGGTCGCACAAGCCGCTGGTCTGGATCTGTGCCTCGAGCGTGGCGCGTTGCTCGCCCTCACCCAGAATCACCAGGTCCCACTCAGGAAAGAGCGCGGCGATCGCAGCAAAGGCCTGCAGCAGCACATCAAACCCCTTGATGGGGTGTAAGCGTCCGACCGCCAAAAGACGTAAGCGCCCTGCGCGCGCCGGTGGCATCACGACGGGTTCGTTCTGAGGCAAAGGCCAGCGCACTGCATTCGGAATCACCCAGGTCTGGACGCCGGGAATATGACGGTCCAGCCAATCGGCGGTACCCTTGGTGAGCGCCACAACGCCCTGGGCGCGCGGGTAAGCCCAACGGCGCAGGCGAACCCATGCTGCGGGCAGACGCTGCGCAGGTGGATGGGTGTGTTCAGCGGCAATCACCCGACAAGGCAGGCCGCGAGCGGCCAACACTGCAAGGATCGAAGCCTTGGTCATCATACCCAGCACCACGGTGGGCCGCTCGCGGCGCATCAGACGACGCAGCGCCCACAAGCGACGCCCATTCGCCCAGAGTGCGCGCAGTCCACCACCGCTGTCTGCAGCCAGATCCAAGGCATGTCGCTGCAAGCCTTCCGGCAGGGCATACGCATCCTGCGCCGCAGAGGTTTGCGTCACCAGCGACACCCGACAGCCATGTTCGAGCCAAACCGTTGCCAGATCGACGGCCACCCGTTCGGCCCCCCCACCACCCAGGGAGTGGATCACAATCATCAGATGTGCCCGACGCTCAGTCATTCCCGCCCTTTACCCTGTCCACCACGCGTTCCAGGCATCGCGTTGACGTCTGCTACCGGTCGTAGGGCCACATACAAATAACAGGCATAGGACAAGGCATACATCATGCCTGTTGCCAGCATAATCCCCGCAACACCCATGCTGGGCGCCAATATTTCGTTCATGACTGCCTTAAGTAAAAAATTCGCAATGGCAATCCAGGCCATCACCCAATAGCGGTTCTGGCTTGCCAGCAGCTGTACCAGAATCAGCACACCGAAGTAAAAAGGCAGCTGCACCAGCCCCCAGCGCAAGACATGCGCAACCGAGGCCGTATCCTGCGCGCTAAAGGCGCCACGCTCGAACAAGAAGGCCACCCCCCACGGCGCCAGCACCCAGCCCACCAGCATCACGGCAAAGCCCCCTACAAGCATCACCCCTGACCACTTCAGTGCGGTCCTGCGTGCATGCCCCGCATCCCCCCGACTCTGAATATCAGCGAACACCGGCAAGGCTGCCCGCCCTACCGAGGCGGCCCCGATCCCAATGATCAGCGCCAATAGGCGCGCGGCATACCCCAAGGTCGAATTGGCATTCGCCCCCAGGCCTGATGCCGTATATTGATCAATCGGCCCCACCAGGCTCATGGCAAGTTGTCCGACCAGCATAATGCCTGCGGCACTGGCCAACGCCGACCATTGCACGGCCTGACGGCTGATTGCCGGCGGGCCGCACATCGGGTCAACGGCTTGTGCAAAACCATACAAAATCAGCGACTGCAAGGCGTAGCCAACGAGCGTTCCCCACAGCAAGGGCCAGACACCACTTTCAGCCGGAGAGAGCAGCACCCAGACCAGGATCACCAGCGCCGGTACGCTATCGAGCAGCGTATTGACATGGCGTTCATGGGCACGCAGACGCGCCGCGCTCAAGCCGGTCCAGATGGTAAACAGCGCGGCGGGCGCAAACCCCATGATCAGCAGGCCGCTCATGCCCTGCACCGAGGCAGGCAGACTGCGGCCAACCACATCAAGCACCAGGGGCCAAATAAAGTACAAACCAATGCCCAGCGTCGCCCCCACCAGCAGCGCCCAGCCTTGTATTTCACGTAAAAACTGCTGATGCGGGCCCTTATCCTGATGACGACTGCGCACCAGCACCGGGATGAGCACCACCGAAAATGCGCCGACCAAGGTGAGTGGCAGCCAATTGGCAATCGTCAGGGTGAACTGATAGGCGTCCACCACATCGCTGACGCCATAGCGGTACGCGACCGCCATTTCCTTGAACGCGCCGACCACTTTGCCCAGCAGGAGGAACATCGCCACCCGGGCCGCACCCAGGGCGATACGACGATGATCCGCATGCAGGCGTGCCAGCACGCAGCTTAGCGCAGAAACTGCGTATACCAGGGCATGGAGACCTCTAGGCCCTGCAGAATGTTGTACGCGGGCTCGTATCCCAACAGGCTATGGGCCTTACTGATGTCAGCCTGAGAATGGCGCACGTCTCCGGCACGAAAGTCGCCATGGACCGGCGCCTTTGCGTAGGTCACGCCGTTTTGACCCAGGGTCGCGCGCAGATGCTCGAATAAATCGTTCAATGAGGTGCGCGCATTGCAGGCAACGTTATAGACCTGGTTCATGCCCTCAGGCTGAGCCAAGGCAGCCAGCAGATTGGCCTGAACTACGTTTTCGACAAAGCAAAAATCGCGACTTGTCTGGCCATCGCCATTAATGACCAGCTCTTCATCACGAATCATTGCCGCCACCCACTTGGGGATCACCGCAGCATAGGCCCCGTCCGGATCCTGACGCTGACCGAAGACGTTGAAATAACGCAGGCCAATGCTGCCGAATCCATAGGCGCGGGCAAAGACATCTGCATACAGCTCATTGACGTACTTGGTCACGGCATAAGGTGATAGCGGTTTACCGATATGATCCTCGACCTTGGGTAAGTCCGGATGGTCGCCATAAGTCGAACTGGACGCCGCATAGACAAACGAGCGCACCTGGGCGTCACGCGCGGCGATCAGCATATTCAACTGACCGCCCACGTTCACGGCATTGGTCGTCGCCGGATCGTTGAGCGAGCGCGGCACTGAACCGAGCGCCGCCTCGTGCAGCACGTGATCCACGCCACCGACCGCACGCGCGCAGGTCTGGGGGTCGCGGATATCGCCCTCGATAAAGGTAAAGCGCGCCCACTGCTCGGGGCTTGTCAGCCGCTGGACTTCGTCCAGATTATGCTGATAGCCAGTAGAAAAATCATCCAGGCCGACGACGGTCTGGTTTAGCCGGAGCAGGGCCTCGAGCAAGTTTGAACCAATAAAGCCCGCACACCCGGTCACCAACCATCTGCGCGGATCCGCCAGCAATGTATCCTTGATTTCCTGGTATCGATTTGTCATAGGGCTACTCATTACAGGCGCAGGTCCGAGTCAGCCGACGCCAGGACGTATTTGAGGTCGTAGAGCACATGCTCGGGCTTACCCAGCGCTCGGATCGCTGCAACCCCCATCTCTACGAACTGATGATGCGCGACCGCCAGCACGATGCCATCGTAGGCACCCGGCTGGGGGGAATGGATCGGCTCGATGCCATATTCATGCATGGCCTCAGCCGGATCCACCCAGGGATCGTAGACATCCACGCGCACATCGTACTCGCCCAGCTCGCGCACAATATCCACGATACGCGTATTACGCAGATCGGGACAGTTTTCCTTAAAAGTCAGGCCCATCACCAGGACATTGGAGCCCTGCACCTGGATGCGGCGCTTGGTCATCGTCTTGACCAACTGCGAGACCACATACCCGCCCATGGAATCGTTCAGGCGCCGGCCTGCCAGAATGATCTCGGGGTGATAGCCAATGGACTGGGCCTTATGCGTCAGGTAGTACGGATCCACGCCTATGCAGTGGCCACCCACCAAACCCGGGCGAAACGGCAAAAAGTTCCATTTCGTGCCTGCCGCCTCAAGCACATCCTGTGTGTCAATCCCCAATTTATTGAAAATCAAGGCAAGCTCATTAATCAGGGCGATGTTCACGTCACGCTGCGTGTTTTCAATCACCTTCGCCGCCTCGGCAACCTTGATCGATGCAGCCTTGTGCGTGCCAGCCGTGATGATCTGACGATAAATCGCGTCTACCAGCTCAGCGACCTCGGGTGTCGAGCCTGAGGTCACCTTACGGATGGTTGCCACGCGGTGGTTCTTGTCACCTGGATTGATGCGCTCGGGGCTATACCCTGCGTAGAAGTCCTCATTAAAGCGCAAGCCCGAGACCCGCTCGAGTACCGGTACGCAGACCTCCTCGGTTGCGCCTGGATAGACGGTCGATTCATAAATCACGATATCGCCGCGCTTGAGCACCTTGCCAATCGTCTCGCTTGCGCGCTCGAGTGGACTGAGATCGGGCTGCTTATACTCATCGATGGGCGTGGGCACGGTCACGATAAAGACATTGGCCTGGGCCAATTGCGCGGGGTCGCGGCTAAATTCCAGATGCCGGGCTTGCGCCAGCTCGGCCGCCGTGACCTCAAGCGTACGATCCATCCCTGCGCGCAGCTCGGTAATCCGACGCACATTCACATCAAAACCCAACACATTACGCTGCTTGCCGAACTCTACCGCTAGTGGCAAGCCTACATAACCCAGACCGACAACGGCCAGCTTTACATCCTGAAGTTCCAAAACGTTCTCCCATACCCAGCATACGAATTAATTTTACTTGTGACGACCGCCACGCCCAAGCGAGGGCAATAACAACCAACGCGGACGACGCCAGGACACGAGCCGCGAATACAGCCATATATATACCCCAGCAAACACAATCAGGCTGATACCCAGCGCCCACGCGTTATCCCACCAGATTGTCGCAGGCACCAGGCCGATCAAGGCCAGCACCCACAGATAAGGCGAGGCCATGGCGTTGCATAGCGCCGGCACGGCATGACGTCTGTCACGGCTGAACGTGACGCGCACCAAGCGTCTGAATACGAGTTGATGCAGGTGCAGCGCATCGGGCTGGTCCACGGGCACGCCGCGCTTGAATCGGCGTCGCCAGATTGAAAACAGGGTCTCGAATACCGGGTAAAACAATACCGCCAAGGCATAAAAGGGAGAGACGCCGGGATTTCGCACGACCAACTGCACGGCCAGCTCGGCCAACATGAATCCGAGGAAATAAGCACCGCCATCGCCCAGGAACACGCGTCCGAAGGGGAAATTCCACACGAGAAAGCCTAAGGTGGAGGCGGCCAAGGCGGTCGCAATCAGAAAGATGGGGACATCCTGCACTTGCAAGGCAACCAGCGCGAGGGACGTGGCCATTAGGGTGGCAATCATCCCGGCCAAGCCGTTCATGCCATCTACGATGTTCAGGGCATGCGTGCAACCGCCTACCGCAACCATGGTAAATATGAGGGAAATTGGCCAAAACGACAGCATCCAGTCCGCCCAGGATAGGCCCACGCGTGAGACGCCTCCTAAGAGCCACCATGCAATGGCCGCGGAAATAAAGGCCGCCATCAGGCGCTTACCCGAGCCGACATCCTTAGTGAGGTCCTCGAGCAAGCCCGCAAAAAACACGGGCATCGCGGCGATCAGCAGCACCGGCCACAACCAGGCCAAGGTCATATTGCTTGGCCCGAGCACCAACAAGCCCGCCAGGGTTCCGGCGACGACTGCCAGTCCCCCCACACGCGGCGTGGCCCGCGAGTGGGTCGCCTGCGGCTTAGTGAGGTCATAATCACCGGTTATCTTGCCATGCCACCGCTCGGAGGCCACAATCAACCCACCAACCATGAATGCGACGACGCCAATCACGAGCCAAGTCAGGGATTCCGAAAGATGGGGCAAACTCACGACGATCCTACGATATAAGGAGTAAGCAGGATTATCGGCTGAAAATGTAACAAACGCATGCGATAGCGGTGATACAGATGCAACCAAATGGTCTCGCGATAATGGACACCTGCAACCCACTTTTCCTGCAGGAGCAGCTATATTACGCTGCGGCCCAAATAACACAAGATAGACAAAGTGTCCCGCCTGAAAATTGGCCAAAAAAAAGCCCAAGATCCGAAAATCTTGGGCTAAATCCACCAAAGGAGGAGGGTGGAGGAGACAACCTTGGCAAGTCCGGTCTACGAAGGTGAATCACCTGAGACGCTGTGTGATTTAGGGTTTTCCCGCTGCAATCACGTTTGGACATCCGATAACTAAATTGTATAGAGACACATGGTGCATTGCAAGATAAATTTGCGCTTAAAGCCCAGAATCGGATAAATGTGGTATTTTTTTCACAAAAGAAATCCTGCACCTAGGGATTTGTCATCTAGTATTAACCCTTGTTGATGTAATCACTTACAAAGTAAGCACTAAGCTGGCTTAAATACGATATGCAGTCACCGTCATCACGCGTGACATGGCACGCATCGCTAGTCGAATCGGGCCGGGTAAGCGGCGCGCACCATGCTTTTCCGCCGTGGTGCGGTGGCCGATCTCGTCGTCACGCATCTGTGTGATGATTTGGCGCGAGCGCGTATCGTGGGCTGGCAAGGCACGCAAGTGCCCCTCAAGATGTTCCTCGACCTGGCGTTCGGTCTCGGCCATAAAACCCAGGTTGTAGGGGATGCCCGCGCGACTGGCGATCACCCCCAGAGAAAATGAGCCAAGATACCAGAGCGGATTGAAAATACTGGGTCGATGATGCAAGGTATCGAGCCGCTGTCTGCACCAGACCAGATGATCGACTTCCTCAGACGCGGCGTGAACGAGCACCTGATGGATTGCTGCATCGCGGCAAAACACCGCCTGGCCCCGGTACAAAGCCTGGGCGCAGATCTCGCCAACATGGTTGACGCGCATCAGTCCAGCAACGTGGTGCACCTCGGTGGGGGTCAGCGACGCCGCGTCGTCTATTGCATCCGCTTGGGCGGGCCCGGCTGGATTGGGGCGCCCCGCCCTGACCGAGCCATCTAATACCTGTATCGCCCGTCCCAGCTCTATCAAAATAGAATCGAGCCGGCTCGTACGACGTGCCCAAGGTGTGCGCTGCGGTGCCAATTCAGCCATCGCTTTAGTCTCCAGAAATGCTCATCGATTCAAAAAACGCCAGACCGGCCGCAGTTCGGCAAACAGCCAGCTTGAGGGCAGGATAATCGCCAGCGCAATCAAGCCCCGCCCGGCCCACTCTTGGTCACTTTGCAGATAGGCATTACACAAGCGCACGGGCTGATCAAGATAGATCATCCCGACGATCGCACTCATCCAGCAAAAATTACCCAAAAAGAAAAGCTTGATCACTGTATTCGAGCGACGCACCGAGGCACGCAACACCATCCCCACAAGAAACAGCCCCGCATATTTGAACAAAGCCACCTGCCAAACCAATAAGGCCTCGTCCAAGGCCCTGGGCAACATCCAGCAGGCACCGATCAGGCTGGCCAATAGCAGACCGGGTACGCCGTATTCATTATAAGACCAGCTTCGTGCACCCAGCGGCCTGGGCACACTGGGGATCCGGGTTCTCCAGGCCCACCACGCCTGCTCGGTCGTGATCCCTGCCAGGACGAGCAGCGGAATCTGCACCAGCATATGCGTACTCATGAGTGCGGTGAGCGGTGCGCGAAATACGATCGCACCGACCAATGAACCCATGGCGAGCAGGCCATTGATAAGCATCGATCTATTCATCGCGCACCACTGAGCGCTTGCGCCACCTCGAGCGCCAGACCGGGCTCATCCATACTCACCACACGGGCCAGCCTGCCCTCTGGCGTCACGACGTGAAACGCCGCGTTATGCTCGAATTCCCCCAAGGGCGCGGGGATAACAATAATACCGAACAAGGACAGCATCTGTGCGCGCTGTGTCGCGTCAGGCAGTGACAGGAATTCCCACACGTTTGCCTGGGCATTCATACGCTGCGCATAGCGTGACAGGTCCTGCGCACGTTCACGCGGATCAAAGCTGATGCTCAGCAGGCGCACACGGTGGCTTAGGCCACGCTCGTCGATGGCACGCTGCAGGCTCTGGGCCTGCGAGCCTTGGGCCAGACACAGCGACATGCATCGCGTATAAAAGAAATTGACAATCGCCACCCGACCATCCGTGTGCAAATCATCGAGCAAAGACAAGCTCGCCCCATGCTCATCGAATACCTGCACCGCTGGCACCGGCCGAGGGTTGGCAGCGATCTCGTTGCGCCGCGCGTCCTCGGCTGTCAAGGCGGTAAACCCATCGGTCTGCCAATATAGGGCCGCGCCTCCGGCCAGGAAGGCCAATAGCAAGGACACGACCCAGCGCATGATGGGTACTATTTCTGGAGCATCGGTAATAACTCCTTATCGCCGTTCCAGTGATCCGGGTGGTCCTTGGTAGCCTCGCGCTCGGTCTTGACCAGATTCGCATCGATCTCGCCTGCCGTATTACCAAAACTGGTGCGGATATGATTGATCACAGCCGTCAATTCCGCGTCAGAGAATTTCTCTTTGAAGTGGGGCATTTCACCGTTGTACTGGACGCCTTTGACCGTCAGCGGCCCTTTGATACCATGCAAAATAATCCGTGCGGTCACCGCCGGGTCGTGAATGACCCACTCG
The DNA here is from genome assembly GCA_019166125.1 of Alcaligenaceae bacterium CGII-47. Taxonomy (GTDB): domain Bacteria; phylum Pseudomonadota; class Gammaproteobacteria; order Burkholderiales; family Burkholderiaceae_B; genus Castellaniella. Next base: position 109,756 of record JAHTBO010000004.1, on the reverse strand, counting down.
GACTCATTGAGCGGCGGGAACACCCCGGGTATGCCCGCCCCGCTTGCCTGGTGACACGCCACACAATTGGCGGTATAGAGCTGCGCGCCATCCGCAGTCAGGGGCACGGCAAAATCCGCAGCAATACGATCATCGCCAAGCTCTGGCGGCATATTGTTGTAAGTATCCCAGATATAGAACAGCGCCCAGGCAAAGAGCGCGCCGATGATCGTCAGCACCAGCTTGGGGACGGGACGACTGCCCTCATAGGGCTCGGGTTTTTCGCGCTGTTGCTGCTGCGGGGTTTTTTGATCAACCATAATCTTCTCCTTGATGCCTCAAATACTCGCCAAGCTGCTACTTGAGTAGGGCGTGGGGGTTGATCGGGTAGGTATGATCCAGGCCTATCAGATATTCGACGAGATCGAGCGCCTGGGGCGTGGCCACAACGACCTTGTCGAGCGGCGCATACCCGGGCGGGACCTGAACGACCTTATCACCGGGTTCGGCCTTGTCCTTGAGCTTAAAGAAAAACGGGAACGACGGCATATTACTGCCCGCCACATAGGCCCGGGGGTTGTATAAATGCCCCAGATTCCAATCCACGCTGGGCTGGCGTGCGCCAATATTGAATAAGTCCGGGCCTGTGCGCATCGTGCCCAACAAGTGCGGATAATCATAATAATAATCACCCGCTACAGGCGCACGGCCCCAGCCACGCTGAAAGTCTGGTGCCTGGGATTGGCTACGCGGTTGCTGCGAGTGGCAGTACACGCAGCCATTTGCAATATAGACCTGACGGCCCCGTAGCTGCGCCTCGGTGTACGGTTTGAGCCCCTCGGAGGGCGGCGTATCCGACAACTGCATATAGGGCACGACGACCAAGGTTGCGGTCGCCAGCGCAAGGGTCACCATTGCGCCACTAAGAAGTTTGTATTCGCTTTCCATGTCAGGCACCTACCATCGTCGTTGCGCCAGCCCGACGACCTCTATTGTGTAACAAAGCGGGGCCCACACGACTCGTCCCATAGCGTAGCGCCATGAGTACAAAGTGGACAGCAAAGACCAGATGACCGAGGGTCATCAAGGCCCCGCCAATCGAACGCCCCTCTAGATAAGGAATCGTCACCAGTACCGAGTCCATGAAAGGCTTGCTGGCGTCGAGCATCAGCAGGCCCTGGAGCCAGCCGCCGATCGACAGCGTGATGAAATAAACAGCAAAACCGACCACAACCAACCAAAAGTGCAAGGCGATCAATTTTGGGTGCGGCCATTCCCAGGACATGACGCGTGGCATCACAAAATAAATGGCACCAAACATCGTCAGGGAAAAGAAGGCATATAAGCCCAGGTGAGCGTGGGCAACCGTAAAGTGCGTGAAGTGTGCAATCGTGCTGACACTACGCAGCGCCTCGAATGAGCCCTCTAGCGAACTCAAGGTGTACATCATGGCGCCCAGCACGATAAAGCGCAGGGTCGGCGAGTAGTACACGGTCTTGAAGTGGCCACGCATGGTCAGATGTTGGTTCACAGAGAAGGCCAGGACCGGGATAATCATCATCATGCTCTGCACAATCGAGAGCGTGATCAGCCAATGCGGCACGGGCCCGCCCACCAGGTGGTGGCCACCGACCTGACCGTAAAAGAACGCCAATGCCCAGAAACCAATCAGCGACAGGTTATAGGACTGAATGGGGCGGCCGATGATTTTAGGGAGGAAATAATAAATCGACGCCAAGGCAATCGGGGTGTAGTACAAGCCCAGCACGTTATGACCAAACCACCAGTTCATCGTCGCCTGCTCGACACCAAAGTGGACGCCCGGGATCTTGCCGACCAGATAGAGCACGGGGAACCAGAACAACGCTGCGCCCATGTACCAGATCGACACGTAGAGGTGCTCGACCTTGCGGTTTTGCAAGGTAAAGACCAGCGGGAGCGCAATCAAGGCGCCGCCCAGCACAATGAGGAGGCTGACCTGCCAGGGGATCTCGAGCCACTCCAGACCGTCATTGATACCTGCCGCAATACTGCCCAAGCCGGCGATCAGCCCAGCGTTCCACAGCATGCAACCGAGAATGGCGAAACGCCCGCCATATAGATGGGTTTTGAGTAGACGCGGCAGCGTCCAGATCGCGATTCCAAAGGCCGCCATAGGGCACCAGCCATAGGCCACCATATTCAGATGCAAGGTACGAATCCGGCCAAAAGTCAGCCAGGCATAGTCCGTCAAGAACTCGGGATTATGCAGTTTGATTGAACTGATCAAGCCCGCTGCCGAGGCCAGCACCAGCCAAACGACCGCACAGGACAAAAAGGTAAAGGCCACGAACGCGGTGGACTGGTCTGCCTCTAGACGCTCGGCGAGCTCTGTCTGGAGCTGCTTGTCCAGGGACTTATCGATTCGCACCTTGCCACTGTCGGTCACCGTCTGCTGCAGACTGGCCTTCTGTGCAGCCGTTGCAGACGGGTCCTCGATGTGGCCGATCTCGCCCGTGGAGAAGATCACGCTTGCCGCCTCGGGGTTCTCATCGAACATATGGCGACGCAATGACCAGATAAAGACGCATAATCCGGTCACGGATAAAATGAATGTGAGCAAGAGTACGGTAACGGTATCCACGATTTTCCCGATAGATGGCTCAAAAATAGTCGCCCAAGGCGGGATACTTTCCCGACGGGGCGACATAATTGTAGTCTTAGAATTGATCTATGATAAATCGTAAGGCCTTTTCAATGCTCGATTACCCTATGTCGATTGCGGTTAATCAAAAGGAAAAACTGATGGAATGTACGATTGATTGGCGTGGCCCCGACGGCATGCTGTTTATTTCCCGGACAGGCAGCGGACACATCGTGCCGATGGACGGCGCACCGGACGGAGGGGGTCAAAATCTGGCGGCACGCCCCATGGAAATGGTCCTCGTGGGCGCAGGGGGCTGCGCGGCGTATGATGTTGTCCTTATCCTCAAGCGCGGACGGCATACCGTCACCGGCTGCCAGGTGCGGCTCACCGCAGAGCGCGCAGACACTGAACCCAAGGTCTTTACCAGTATCCACTATGCCTTCGTCATTACCGGCCACAAGCTCCCCCTGGCTGCCGTCGAGCGCGCCGTGGAACTGTCCAAGACCAAATATTGCTCGGCGATTGCGATGCTGGAAAAAACTGCTGTGATCACGAGCTCGGTCGAACTGGTGCAGGCGCCCGAGGCCTAAGCGCACACAACGTACGACCAGAGCGGTACACGACTCAACATACATACGGCCTCACTATCACCCCGACCCCAACCTCGCCCGCCACCGCACCAAACAACGAGCGCCCAAGCCTGCTGCTCAGGCTTACTGTGGCGCTCGTGGGTGTGTTTGCCTTTATCCAAGTGTATTCAGTGCAGTCGATTCTGCCCCAGCTGCAGCACGACTTGCGCGCCTCGGTTGTGGAAACCGGCAATTCCGTGGGCGTAACCTTGCTGGCCGTCGCCTTGATTTCCCCTTTTGTAGGCATGCTCTCGGATGCTCTGGGACGCAAGTGGCTGATCGTTGCCTCGATCCTTGGTTTGGGCATTCCGACTGCGCTGATGACACAGGTCGACACCGTGCATGGCCTGCTGTTGCTGCGCTTTTTGCAAGGTCTGGCCGTGCCGGGTGTCTCTGTGGTGGCCGTCGCCTATATTGGCGAGGAATTCCGCGGCCCGCCCATGATACGCATGATGGCCATGTATGTTGCAGGCTCTGTGCTGGGCGGCTTCCTGGGCCGATTCCTGATGGGGCACCTCACCGAGTACATGCACTGGCGCACGGCATTTGGGATCATGGCGACCTTGAGTATCGCTGGCGCATTCGCCGTGTGGCGCGGCCTTCCCGCTTCGCGCAATTTTGTGGCGAACACCCGATTTGCGAGCAGCGTGGCGATGCTGGGCCAGTTACTGCGCAACCCGTCCTTACGCGTGGCAAGCATGCTGGGCTTTATGATGTTCTTTGCTCAGGTCGGGGTATTCACATTTGTGAATTTGCATTTGGCGGCAGCCCCCTATTACTTTAGCCCCGGCCAGCTGGCGAACATTTTTATCGTTTATTTACTCGGCGTCGTCGTTACGCCGCTGGCCGGGCGCGTGATCCCGCGCATCGGCCTAAGGCGTGCCATCTTGCTCGCGGTGACCATGTCGATGCTGGGCGTACTCCTCACGCTCGTCCCCTCGGCCTGGGGGATTGTCGCAGCGCTCACCCTCGCTTCGTGCGGTACCTTTATCACGCAGTCCGCGACCATGGGCTTTATTGCCTATCGGATCACGAGTGGCCGATCAATCGCCAGCGGCCTGTACTACGCCACCTACTATTTCGGCGGGTTCGCTGGCGCCTGGCTGTGTGGCATCGCCTATACCCTAGGGGGCTGGCCAGGGACGGTCGCCACCTTGGCTGCCACGCAGCTTCTGGGTTGGGCCATTGCCTATTATCTTATGCCCAAAGTTATACTAAGCCGACAATAATCCATCGATGACCCCCTGTGGATGCAGCGGGCAACACGGCGCCATAGGTGAGCAGCAGTGAAACAATATCTACAACTATGTCAACGAATCATCGACGAAGGCGTCTGGCTTGCCAACGAGCGAACCGGCAAGGACTGCCTGACCGTGATCAATGCTGATCTTTGCTACGATGTGGCGCAGGGCGCCTTCCCCCTGGTCACCACCCGCAAGAGCTACTACAAATCAGCCATCGCAGAGATGATTGGTTATATCCGCGGCTACGACAGCGCCGCAGATTTCAGAAAGATTGGGACGACGACATGGGATGCCAATGCCAACCAGAACCAAGCATGGCTGAATAATCCTCACCGCTCGGGCACCGACGACTGTGGGTTTATCTACGGCAAAGTCGGACGCAACTTTCCCAAACCCGATGGTGGCAGTGTTGACCTGCTACGCAAAATCTACGATGACCTACGCGCGGGCAAAGATGATCGCGGTGAAATCTATACGTTCTACCATCCCGGCGCTTTCCACTTGGGCTGCTTACGGCCATGCCTGTACAGCCATCACTTTTCCCTGCTAGGCGACACCTTATATCTGAACAGCACGCAGCGTAGCTGCGATGTGCCGCTAGGCTTAAATTTCAATATGGTTCAGGTGTACTTTCTGCTTGCCATCATGGCCCAGATCACCGGCCACAAGGCGGGCATGGCTTACCACAAGATCGTCAATGCCCATATCTACGAAGACCAGATTGATTTAATGCAGAACGTCCAGTTGCAGCGTACGCCTTTTCCATCCCCCAAATTGATCATCAATCCAAAAATACAGACTCTTGAGGATCTAGAGACCTGGGTGACGGTCGACGACTTTGAGCTGGAAGGCTACCAATATCACGATCCAATTGCCTATCCATTTTCAGTCTGACACCCATCACGAGGAACCCACCAGACATGCCTGCTCCCCTTATCCGCCTGGTCGTCGCTTATACGGATAATCGCGTCATTGGGCGCGATAATGGCATGCCGTGGCATTTGCCCGCTGACTTGGCACACTTCAAACGCACCACGCTGGGAACCCCCATCATCATGGGGCGCAATACCTGGGACTCAGTGGGCCGGGCGCTGCCGGGGCGGCGTAACCTGGTGATCAGCCGCAACGCCGAACTCCTCGCACCAGGCGCCGAGGTCTGGCCATCGCTTGAGGATGCCCTGGCGCAGTGCGAGGGCGTCGAGATCGTCTGTATTATTGGCGGCGCACAGATCTTTGACCACGCCATCACGCACGCTGACGAGATTGTCGCGACCGAAATACACGCGCACATTGACGGGGATGTTTTTTTCCCGGCGCTGGATCCAAGCCAATGGCAAGAGGTGACGCGCGCGCCTCAGCCTGAGGAAAACGGATTGCGCTATGACTTTGTGACCTATCGCCGCATCGCCTGAGCTTCGCGAAAAAACCGCCATAAACGTGGATGCCCCGAGTACGCCACATTGAAACGAAACCAGGCGGTATCCTCGCCCTGTGGGTCAAAATAGGCGCCAGGCGCGAGCCATATCCCGTCTCGCAAGGCACGTGCGGCCAAACCGAGCGCCCCCTGACGCGCGGTGACACGTGCCGGGCGGGCCCATAAAAACAGGCCTGCACCCGGTTCGGTATGAATTTCGAAGCCGTGCTCATGCAATCGAGCCGCGACCGCATCATGGGCCAGCGCCAGCCGTTCGCGCACACGACGCATATACGCACCATGCCGCCCCTGACGCAAGACTTGATAGACCGCACGCTCCATCATCTGCGCCGAGGTCAGGCCCAGGGACATTTTGGTGCGCGCGCAGGCCTGAAAAATATCCCCCGAACACAGCAGGTACCCAACACGCATCGAAGGCATGACGTTTTTAGAGAATCCCGACACATAGATCACCCGCTCGGTACCCCCGAGTGCTGCAAGGAGTGGTGCAGGCGACCCCAGCATCTCGCGGGACACATCGTCCTCGATGACGAGCAAGTCATATTGCTCGGCCAACTGCAATAATTGAAACGCCCCCGCCATAGAAAAGCTCGCCCCAGTGGGGTTGTGCAGTACCGTGGTGACGAACACGGCCTTGATCGAATGAGCCCGTGCCAGACGCTGCAGCGTATCGATACACACCCCTTCACGCGTGCGCGGCACGCTATGCACCACCACCCCGTTCATATGCAGGATCTGCAAGAGATTGGCATAGCAAGGCGACTCGACCACGACCTCATCGCCCGGACGCAGCACGGTGCGCACCACCACATCGAGCGCCTGCGTTGCGCCATGGGTAAGTAGTACCTGGTCAGGCTGGGCCTCCAGGCCTTGCTCGCCCAGACACTCGACGATATGCTCACGCAAGGGGTGATACCCCAAGGGGTGACCATAAGAGGTCATCTGTCCAACCGGTACCCGCGCGAGCTGGCGCAAAGACTGCTGCAAACCTGCCTCGTTATGCCAGTCGGGCGGTAACCAGCCGCAACCCGCCTTGATAGAGATCGAATGATCGGCAAACACATCCGATAGCAACCAGGACGGACCGACCTGGGGCGCCACCCAGGTCGAGACCGCAGGTACCTCGGCGCGGCGTCGCACCGTCACCCGGTAATCCGCACCGGGACGCGCTTGTAGCAGGCCTTGCGCCACCAAACGCCCATACGCAGCCATAACGGTAAATGTACTTAGGCCATGATCGCGTGCGAATTGTCGAATCGAGGGCAGCGCCATGCCAGGGCGAAAAACCCGACCCCGTATCGCCTGCTCGATCGCGTCGGCTGCCTGATCCACCAGGGACGGGGCGTGCTTGCGGTCACGGATGGGCTCGAACAAGGTTATTTGTTTTGACGGCATCATGGTATCGGGTGATCGCTACAGTTATGCACAATTTAACAATACAGTTATTGGTTCATCCTATCACTGATTATGTATTTAAGGTCTGGCTCGATTCAGAATAACTTGAACCGTCCTTCCTGACCTTCTACGTGACTTTTACCCAATACGAGGCATCTATGACCACGCCCCTACCTCCAGACATGTCGAATCTCTGGATGCCCTTTACCGCCAACCGCCAGTTCAAGGCGCATCCACGGCTACTCGCCAGCGCACAGGGCATGACCTACACCAGCATCGACGGGCATCAGGTGCTTGATGGCACCGCAGGCCTGTGGTGCGTAAACGCCGGGCATGGCCGCAAGGAAATCATCGAAGCCCTCACGCAGCAGGCCACCAAGCTTGACTATGCACCGAGCTTTCAGATCGGTCATGAGGACTCCTTTCGTGCCGCGACAGCCGTCGCCAAACTGATGCCCGAGAATCTGGACAGAATATTTTTTACCAACTCCGGCTCAGAGTCGGTGGATACGTCGCTAAAAATCGCTCTGGCCTATCACCGCGCACGCGGTGAAGGTCAGCGCACACGCCTGATCGGTCGAGAACGTGGCTACCATGGTGTGGGCTTTGGCGGCATTTCGGTAGGCGGCATTTCACCTAATCGCAAGACCTTCTCGGGCGTGCTGCTACCGGGCGTCGATCACCTGCCGCACACACACGATCTTGCGCACAACGCGCACTCACGCGGTCAGCCAGCCTGGGGCGGCAAGCACTTTGCCGATCAATTGGAAAACATCATTGCGCTGCACGATGCATCCACGATTGCTGCGGTGATTGTGGAGCCGCTTGCCGGGTCGACGGGTGTGCTGGTTCCACCAAAAGGCTATCTAGAGCGGCTGCGCGCCATCACTGAGCAGCATGGAATCCTCCTCATCTTTGACGAGGTGATTACCGGATTCGGACGCCTGGGTGCATCCACTGCCAGTGCCTTCCTGGGTGTAACGCCCGATCTGATTACCCTGGCCAAGGGCATCAGCAATGCCGCCATCCCGGCAGGCGCCGTGGCGGTACGACGCGACATCCACGACACCATCCTGGGGGCGAGTGCAAGCGGCATCGAATTTTTCCATGGCTATACCTACTCGGCCCACCCGATGGCAACCGCCGCCATACTCGCAACGCTGGGCATCTACGAGCGCGAGGGTTTGTTCGAGCGCGCGCGCGGCCTATCCAAGCTATTTGAGGACACTGCCCACCGGTTAGAAAGCGCCCAACATGTCATCGATGTGCGCAATCTTGGTCTGGTTGCAGGGATCGAGCTGCGCCCACGCGAAGGCGCCCCCGGCGCACGCGCCGCAGAAGTCTTTGCCAAATGCTTTGATCGGGGTGTGATGGTGCGCTATACGGGTGACACGATCGCGATCTCGCCGCCACTCATTATTACGGAATCGCAGATCGAACAGATATTTGGCACGATAGAGGCCGTGCTGAAAACGGTTGATTGATTCGCAAGATGTCAAAGCAGCTTCATACGCTGCTTTTTTCCCTTGATCAGCGTATTGCTCAAGCGCGGGAAGGCGCTGCGTGCAATGGCGCGATCCAGGGCGATATAGGACACCTGATCCGTAATGTTGATCTTACCAACCTGCTCGCGCGTCAGCCCCCCATCACCCGTCAGGGCGCCGAGCAGGTCCCCCGCTCTGAGCTTGGCCTTTTTGCCCCCCAGCACCAGCAGTGTCACCATCGGGGCTTTGGCTGGCCGAGCCACCGATGCCGATGGCTTTGGCAATGCGTCCCAATGCAGGGGTTCCGATAGATATCGTTCGATACGAGAGGCGATATAGCGTTCCTCGGGATCGCATAGGCTCAAGGCCAGGCCGTTCTCGTGCATGCGGCCTGTGCGGCCGATCCGGTGAATATGGACCTGCGGATCCCGAGCGAGCTCGACATTGATCACCATGGATAGGGACGGTATATCCAAGCCCCGCGCGGCCACGTCAGTCGCCACGAGGATCGTGCTGCTGTGATTTGAGAACTGCACCAGAACGTCGTCCCGGTCGCGCTGATCCATATCGCCGTGCAATGCCAGGGCGCTGAACCCCTCATGCCGCAGGTGGGCCGCCAGATCCGCACATGCCGCCTTGGTATTGCAAAAGGCCAGTGCCAATTCTGGTTGAAAGTGGCGTAGCAGCGATGCGGCTGCCTCAAAACGTCTGGCCGCATCGATCTCGTAAAAATGCTGCTCGATCTGCAGGTCGCTATGAACCGCGTCCACCTTGACCATTGCCGGATTCTTGAGCAGATGGTCGACATCCTCGCGAATAGTGTCCGGATAGGTCGCAGAGAACAGCAAGGTCTGGCGCTCAGTCGGGCAGGCCTCGACAATGTCCATTACATCGGGGAAGAACCCCATGTCCACCATGCGGTCTGCCTCATCGAGCACCAGCGTATGAACGGCAGACAGATCCAGGGTCTGGCGCGCCAGGTGATCCAGCAAACGGCCGGGCGTACCAACAACGATGTGAGCACCATGGGCTAAGGACTCGACCTGAGGACGTGAGGACGCCCCGCCTGTCAGCGTCAAGACCTTGATATTGCCCTCAGAGCGCGCCAGCCGGCGCAGCTCGACAGCCACCTGCTCCGAGAGCTCGCGCGTCGGGCAGACAACCAGTGCCTGCACCACCCAGCGCGCCGGATCCAGACGATGCACAATACCCAAACCAAAGGCAGCGGTCTTACCGCTACCGGTCTTGGCCTGAGCAATCAGATCCTGGCCCGCGAGGATGATGGGCAGGCTCTGCTCCTGGATAGGCGTCATATCGACATACCCCATCTGCGCCAGGCTATCGAGCAGGACGGGGCTAAGGGACAGCGTGGAAAATGCGTGCGAGCTCAAGGATAAAGGCCTGTTAGCTTTACTTACCATGCGCCCGGATCTCTGTCACCGGCACGCCAGCGAGCCCCCAATTGTCGGTATCGACTTCGTCAATCACGACAAAGGTCGTTTGAGGATTCTTCCCCAATACATCCACGACCAACTGCGTTGCCCCCTGTATAAGACGACGCTTTTGCTCGGTGGTAGCCCCTTCACGTGTGATTTTGATATTGATGTAAGGCATAACTATTGGCTCCAAGTAGTAGTTATAGGGTCTCGGGCTCTGGTGTTTGGACATAGTCCGAGACAGGCGGGCATGCGCACATCAGATTACGATCCCCCCATGCATTATCCACCCGTGCGACCGGTGGCCAGTATTTGCTCTCGCGCAGGCTTGGTACAGGATAGGCAGCCTGCTCACGGGAATACGGATGCGTCCAGTCGGCAACAAGCAGACTGTGTGCCGTATGTGGGGCATTTTTGAGGGTATTGTCCTCGGCATCCTGCTCACCGCGCTCGATCGCCTCGATCTCTGCGCGAATCGCAATCATTGCATCAATAAAACGATCCAGCTCGGCCAGACCTTCGGATTCAGTGGGCTCAACCATCAGCGTACCGGCGACCGGGAAGCTCATGGTCGGCGCATGGAAACCATAGTCCATCAGGCGTTTGGCGATATCCTCGGCGGAAATCCCACTACTGTCCTTAATGGGGCGGACATCCAAAATACACTCGTGCGCCACACGTCCATTGGCTGCTGCGTATAGGATCGGATAGTACGGGCTGAGGCGACGCGCAATGTAGTTGGCATTCAGAATTGCCATCTGGGTGGCCGAACGCAGGCCTTCGGCGCCCATCATCGCAATGTACATATACGAGATCGGCAGAATGCTTGCTGAGCCGTATGGTGCCGCAGATACCGGACCCGACTGGCCTGCAGGCAAAAAGCCATCTGTGCCAACCATGCCGGGCAAATAAGGCGCCAGATGGGCACGCACCGCAATAGGACCAACACCTGGGCCGCCACCGCCATGAGGGATACAAAACGTCTTATGCAGATTCAGGTGCGACACATCCGAACCAAATCTACCGGGTTTGGCCACACCCACCATGGCGTTCATATTTGCGCCATCCAGGTAAACCTGACCCCCTGCGTCATGAATCAAGGCGCAAATTTCAGTCACTGTCGTCTCGAACACCCCGTGCGTGGACGGATAAGTAATCATGAGTGCAGCCAACCGGTCGCCGACCTGCTCAATACACGCACGCAAGTCCGTCATATCGACGTTGCCATTCTCATCGGACGCGACCACCACCACGTCCATGCCCGCGAGGTGCGCCGAGGCGGGGTTGGTACCGTGGGCCGACGCCGGGATCAGGCAGACATTACGCTGATGTTCGCCATTGGCCTGATGATAGCCACGAATCGCGAGCAGGCCCGCATACTCGCCCTGCGCGCCCGAGTTGGGTTGCAGGCTGATCGAGTCGTAACCTGTAATCTCGCACAACGCTGCGCTAAGACGATCGATCAACTCCTGATAGCCTTGAGCCTGGCCCGCAGGGGCGAGTGGATGCATCTGACCGAACTCGGGCCAGGTAACTGGAATCATCTCGGCGGTTGCGTTGAGCTTCATTGTGCAGGAGCCCAGTGGAATCATTGTCCGATCGAGCGCCAAATCCTTATCTGCCAGACTGCGCAGGTAACGCAGCATATCCGTCTCGGACTGGATGCGCGAGAAGATCGGGTGGGACAGAATAGGGGATTGTCGGCGTAGCGCGGCGGGCAGCCCAGTCGTCGCACCGTCCTCACCCAGGCCCACCCGCGGCAGACCCGAGCCCTCAGCAAAGACACCAAGCAGAACTTCCAGATCATCCAGACCAATTGTCTCATCGAGCGACACCGCGAGTTGCGAGGTACTGACAACACGCAGGTTAATACCCCCTGCGACCGCCGCATCGACAATGGCCTGAGTCCGCGGACCCGTATCGAGTAACAGCGTATCAAAATAAGTATCGTTGACAACCACGACACCCATGCGACGCAGCGCAGCCGCCAAACATGCGGTGTAGGTTGCAACCCGCAAGGCGATCTTGTGCACCCCAATTGGCCCATGCCAAACTGCATACATGCCCGCCATCACCGCCAGCAGCACCTGAGCCGTACAAATGTTGGAGGTCGCCTTCTCACGGCGTATATGCTGCTCGCGAGTCTGCAAGGCCAGGCGCAGCGCAGGTTGGCCCGTCTGATCCTGCGACACACCGACGAGGCGTCCGGCAAGATTGCGCTTGTACGCGTCCTTGCAGGCCATGAATCCCGCATGGGGGCCACCGTAGCCCATCGGCACGCCAAAACGCTGCGATGAACCGAGGGCAATATCCGCCCCCCATTCACCTGGCGGCGCCAACACCGCTAAGGCCAGCAAATCTGTGGCGACTGCAACAATCGCACCGCGCTCGTGCGCCTGGGCAGCCAAGCTTCGATAATCCGCGATCCCGCCTAAGCTGTGCGGATACTGCAAAAGCACGCCAAAGCACTCGGGCAAACCGCCCGCTTCATCGCCCACGACCAGCTCAATTCCCAGGCCCGAGGCACGAGTGCGCACGACCTCGAGCGTTTGGGGATGGACATGCACCGAGACAAAAAACTGCTGAGTCTTGGCGCGCGAGACCCGGCGGGCCAGCGTCATGGCCTCAGCGGCTGCTGTGCCCTCGTCGAGTAATGAGGCATTGGCGATATCCAGACCCGTCAGATCGCTGACCATGGTCTGGAAGGTCAACAGTGCCTCGAGTCGACCCTGGGAAATTTCTGGCTGATAGGGCGTATAGGCGGTATACCAGGCTGGATTTTCGAGAATATTACGAAAAATGACATGCGGCACATGGGTCCCGTAATAGCCCTGGCCGATATAGCTGCGAAACACCTGATTGCGTCCGGCAATGGCACGCAGCTCGGTGAGGGTGTCGACCTCGCTGCGCGCGGCAGGCAGATCCAGATAGGGCGCCTCGGACAGGATATTATGAGGGACTACCTCATTGATCAAGGTGTCCAGGTCAGCGGCGCCAATCACTGCCAGCATTTTTGCCTGATCAGCCAGAGACGGGCCAATGTGGCGGGGAATGAACTCGGAATGCGTGTCTAAATCGCGCAACATGTGAAGGCCTCTCTTTATACCTGAGCTTCGTAGCCTGCGGCATCGAGCAATGCATCGACGTCAGCGGCATTATTGGGGCGGATCTTGAAAATCCAATTGTCGTAAGGTGCGTCATTGATCAAGGCTGGCTGATCGTTTAACGCCTCGTTAAAGGCCACCACTTCGCCGGCGATCGGCGCATAGATATCCGAAGCCGCCTTGACCGACTCCACCACGGCAGCCGTATCGCCGGCAGCGAGCTTGGCGCCTACGGTCACGTCACCGACGTAGACCAGGTCGCCCAGCTGATCCTGGGCATCATCGGTAATACCAACCTGAAAGACATCGCCGTCGGCCTTGACCCACTCGTGCGAAGCTGTATATTTGCGATCCGAAGGAAAGGACATGATTAACCTCGTAGAAATTGAAAAATTAAAAAGGCTCAGGCCGATATCTGGCCATGACGGACAAAGGGCAGCTTAATCACCTCGGCAGGTAACCATTTACCCCGGATTTCGACCTCAACGCGCTCACCCACTGCGGTGGCGACCGGCACGCGTGCCAGGCCGATCGATACGCCCATTGTGGGCGACATCGTGCCGCTGGTGATTTCGCCTTCGCCATGCGGTGTGCGCACCTTCATATGGCCGCGCATTACCCCACGCTCTAATAGCTTGATACCGACGATATTGCGTACGGAAGGCGCCGACTCGAGCGCGGCACGGCCAACAAACGCACGCTGCGCGTCCTTAAACGATACCGTCCAGGACAAGCCGGACTCGAGCGGATGCACCGACTCGTCCATGTCCTGGCCGTACAAATTCATCCCGGCTTCAAGGCGCAGGGTATCGCGCGATCCCAAGCCGCAAGGCTGCACGCCAACCGCCAGCAAATCATCCCAAAAGGCACGTACCTGAGCAGCGGGCAACACCACTTCGAACCCATCCTCACCGGTATATCCAGTACGTGCCACCAGGATATTTTCGTTGATACGCGTGCCGGTAAAGGGCTGGAGATCGGCACTGGCAGGCTGCCACTCTGGACGCACTGCCCAGACCTTTTCGCGCGCCTGCGGCCCCTGAATGGCCAGCATGGCCAGATCACGGCGCGGGGTGAGTTTCAGGTCATAGCCACCCGAGCGCACCAGTTCCTGCATCCAGGCGACGTCCTTATCGGCCGTGCCGGCATTGACCACCATGCGCCAGTTATCCGGTCCCAGGAAATAAACGATCAGATCGTCCACCACACCGCCATCGGGTTTAAGCATGCAGGCGTACAGCGCCTTGCCCGGGCTGCCTACAATTCGCGCCACATCGTTGGCCAGCGCGTATTGCAGGAACGCCTGGGCGCCTGGCCCCTGTACGTCGATATTGAGCATGTGTGATACATCAAAGACGCCAGCCTGCTTACGCACGGCATGGTGTTCCTCGAGTTGCGAGCCGTAGGACAGCGGCATGTCCCAGCCGCCGAAATCGACCATTTTTGCGCCCAGAGCAAGGTGGGCATCGTAGAGGGGGGTGTGTTGCGGCATGAGGACTCCAAAAAATAGGACGCGACCGACACATATCGGCAACGCCCTTCTGTCCTTTTGCCTGAGAGTTGCCCCGCATCAGGGGGGTTCACCTTCGGCGTCCGCGACCTGAACGGTGCGAATCTCTCCAGAATGCTGCGATGTGCACGGTCAGCAGTGTCACAATACACGGGTGGTATGGGGTGCCTGAGCGATTCTGGGCAAATTGCGCCTTCGGCGGTCGACGGTGTCAACACTCTCCCACCCTGTGGGATTACAGCAAACGAGAAGCATACCCTGAAAACTCGGTTGGCAACAATCAGAAAATTTAGTGCCACACCGCTCACTGACCCACTAATGCCCGCCCGCACACGTACCCTGACGCCCAGGCCCACTGAAAGTTATAGCCCCCTAGCCAGCCGGTGACATCCACCGCCTCACCAATGACGTATAGGCCTGGCGCACGGCGCGCCTGCATGGTTTTTTGATCCAGCTCGTGCGTGTCCACCCCACCACGCATGACCTCGGCCTTTTTGTAGCCTACCGTCGCACTGGGCTGGACTGACCAGTGATGGATGCGCTGTGCCAGATCGCGCAAGGCGCGGTCGGGTACATCTGCGATGCGCCGGCTCGCAAGTTCCTGGCCACCCAGATGGTTCAACCACTGTTCTGCCAAACGACGTGGCCAGGCTCGCGAGAGGACGGAATCGAGTTGTTGACGGTTGCCCGACTTGTTCTCTAGCAAAAATGCTTCCATGGGTTGGTGCGGCGATAAGTCGATGCGTATTGGCGTACCCGGCTGCCAATAGCTGGAGATCTGCAAGACCGCTGGACCCGATAGGCCGCGATGGGTAAACAGCACATCCTCTAAAAAAGCGGGTGCTGGGGTGCGGCGTGACGCGCGCCCAAACGGTGCAGCCTCGATACGCACCTCAAGCGCCAAGCCTGCCAGCAAAGCGAAAGGCTGCCAGGTCTGTGCATCAAAGACCAGGGGCACCAGCGCGGGGCGCGGCTCGACGATCCGCAATCCGAACTGACGGGCAATGCGTAGAGAGAAATCTGTTGCACCCAGTTGGGGAATCGCCATGCCGCCCGTTGCCAGGACAAGCTGGTGCGCACGCACCGCGCCTGAATCTGTTGTCAGGACATAGTCCCCGCTCTCTAGGGCGATACGCTGCACGGCACAGGGCATACGCCACGTGACGCCCGCCTGATCGCACTCTGTCTTGAGCACACGGATGACGGACTCGCTCGAGTCGTCGCAAAACAACTGGCCGCGGTGCTTTTCATGCCAGCGCACCCCATGACGCTCGATCAACGCAATGAAATCCTGCGGCGTGTAGGCCTTCAGCGCCGAGCGACAAAAATCCGGATTCTGCGATATGAAATTAGCGGGCGTGGTACCGATATTGGTGAAATTACAACGGCCGCCCCCCGAGATACGGATTTTTTCAGCAAGCTTGGACGCATGATCGATCAAAACAACACGCAGGCCGCGTTGCGCGGCCTGCGCGGCGGCCATCATCCCGGCGGCCCCCGCACCGATGACCGCCGCATCAAAGATCTGTCGGCTCACCCCTGCTCGCGAACACAATCGACATAATAGTGCCGCTTACCCTGCTCATCAGCTTCGTAACCCAGGCCGTGCACATCCGTCTCGAACCCGGGGAACTCGGTATTGAACATCTGGGTGAATGCCAGGTAATCCACGATATCGCGGTTAAAACGTTCACCCGGAATCAATAGCGGTATACCCGGCGGATAGGGCGTGAGCAAAACGCCTGTGACCCGCCCTTCCAGGTCTGCGATATTGACCCGTTCTATCTCTCGGTGGGTCATGCATGCATAAGCATCGGCCGGGCGCATCGCCGGCACCATATCGCTTAGGTAGACTTTGGTCGTCAGACGGGCGAAATCATACTGGCGATAAGCTTCGTGGATCTGCTGACACAAGTCGCGCAAGCCTAGGCGCTGGTAGCACTTATGCGCTTTGCTGAACTCTGGCAGTACCCGCCAAACAGGTTGGTTGCGGTCGTAGTCGTCCTTGAACTGCTGCAAGGCTGTCAGCAAGGTGTTCCAGCGGCCCTTGGTAATGCCAATGGTAAACAGAATAAAAAACGAATAGAGGCCGGTTTTCTCGACCACCACACCATGCTCGACTAGATAGCGCGAGACCAATGCCGCCGGAATCCCCGTATCGGCAAAGGTCCCCGAAATATCCAGGCCCGGAGTCACCACCGTCGCCTTGATGGGGTCGAGCATATTAAAGCCCTCGGCCAGATCACCGAAGCCGTGCCATTCGTCGCCTGAGCCGAGCACCCAGTCCTCGCGATTGCCGATCCCATCGGCCACCAGGCGGTTCGGCCCCCAGACCTTGAACCACCAGTCGTTACGGCCAAATTCGGACTCGACCTTGCGCATGGCGCGGCGGAAATCGAGTGCCTCGCGGATACTTTCCTCGACCAAGGCGGTGCCACCGGGCGGCTCCATCATGGCTGCCGCCACGTCACAAGACGCAATAATCGCGTACTGCGGCGAGGTGGACATATGCATGAGGTAGGCCTCATTAAAGATGTTGCGATCCAGCGTACGCGTCTGGGCGTCCTGCACCACGATCTGCGAAGCCTGGGACAGGCCAGCGAGCAATTTATGGGTCGAGTGCGTGGCAAAGATCATCGTGTCCGGACTGCGCGGACGATTTGGCCCGATCGCATGCATATCCTCGTAGAACTCGTGAAACGCCGCATGCGGCAGCCATGCCTCGTCAAAGTGCAGCGTATCGATGGAGGAGCCGAGCTTTTCCTTGATCATCTCGACGTTGTAGATCACGCCATCGTAGGTGCTTTGTGTGAGCGTGAGGATACGCGGACGCTTATTCACGGCATTACGCGCAAAAGGATTCGCCTCGATTTTCTTGCGTATGTTTTCCGGGTCGAATTCCTCGAGTGGAATCGGACCAATAATCCCCAAATGATTGCGTGTCGGGCGCAGGAACACCGGAATCGCACCCGTCATGGTGATGGCATGCAGAATGGACTTATGGCAGTTGCGATCCACCACCACCACGTCGCCGGAGGCCACGTGGGCATGCCAGACGATCTTATTCGAGGTCGAGGTACCGTTGGTGACGAAGAAACAATGATCTGCGTGAAAAATACGCGCAGCATTCAACTCGGACTCACCGATCGGCCCGGTATGGTCGAGCAACTGGCCTAATTCATCTACGGCATTGCAGACGTCTGCACGCAGCATATTTTCACCAAAAAACTGGTGGAACATCTGACCGACCGGACTCTTCAAAAAGGCGACGCCCCCCGAGTGCCCCGGGCAGTGCCAGGAATAGGAGCCATCCGAGGCGTACTCCAACAGTTCGCGAAAAAACGGTGGCGGCAAGCTATCAAGATAGGCCCGCGCCTCACGGATAATATGTCGTGCAACGAACTCGGGCGTGTCCTCGAACATATGGATGAAGCCATGCAACTCGCGCAGGATATCGTTGGGGATATGCTGCGAGGTGCGGGTCTCGCCATAGAGGTAGATTGGAATATCCTCGTTCCGAAAGCGCAGCTCACCGATAAAGGTGCGCAGGTTCTTGATCGCGTTGGCGACATCCTCGGGGGAGTCCTCATCGAACTCCTCGTCATCAATCGACAGGATGAACGCGCTTGCGCGGCTTTGTTGTTGCGCAAAAGAGCTGAGGTCGCCATAACTGGTGACCCCAAGTACCTCGACCCCTTCGGCCTCAATCGCTGCCGCCATGGCCCGGATACCAAAACCCGAAGCATTCTCGGAGCGATAGTCTTCGTCAATAATGACGATAGGAAAACGAAATTTCATGCGGTCACCGCTATGTGCGGGGTAAGGTTACCCCTTGTTGCCCTTGGTATTTGCCGCCACGATCAGCGTAAGAGACCTCGCAGACCTCATCACTCTCGAAGAACAGCATCTGGGCGCATCCCTCGCCTGCGTAGATCTTGGCAGGCAAAGGCGTGGTATTGGAGAATTCAAGCGTGACGTAGCCTTCCCACTCGGGCTCTAATGGCGTGACATTAACAATAATGCCGCAGCGCGCGTAGGTGCTCTTACCCAGGCAGATCGTCAACACGCTGCGCGGAATCCTGAAGCGCTCGACGGTGCGCGCCAGGGCAAATGAGTTGGGCGGAATGATACACACATCCCCCCGGAAGTCCACGAAGGATTTTTCGTCAAACGCCTTAGGGTCCACAATCGTCGAATTGATATTGGTGAAAATCTTGAACTCGTCGGCACACCGTACATCATAGCCGTAACTGCTCGTGCCATAGCTGACGATACGCTGACCCGCGACCTCACGGACCTGGCCGGGTTCGTAGGGCTCGATCATGCCGGCCTGCGAGGCCTCTCGGATCCAGCGATCGTTCTTAATACTCATACTCACCTCACTATACGCGTTGCGGTATTTTATCGTTTATATCAATCGTTGTTGCGCGGATCAATCTGCCGAGAACCAACGATAGACCAGTGCGAGACCGGTGACCGTTCCGGCCGTGACTTCGGCACGCAGCCCGCGCATCAGTCGATAGCTTAGCCGTCCCACCGTCCCCGTCTCGGAGAGCGCCTGCTCGATACTGGCCGTGAGGTCCTTGGATAAGGTCTTGCTGGCGAGGACAAAGCGCTTCTCCATCTCATTCGTACCACTGGCCAATCCACTCACTACGGTTTCAACCGGCAGGATACTGCCCGTGCTGCCCAACTCACCCGAGCGCATACTGAATTCGTCGATACCAAATCGCTTATAGAACGGTTCGCCATCGGTCAGAAATGAGCTGCCGACGGAAAACAGCAAGGCCATATCACCGCCTCCATCATCCGGGCCACGGCCCAGCAGTAGCCAAGTGAGCTTTTCCGATTCACTGACGTCCGGGTACGACACAAGATCAATACGCGGCCGACGTGCGGTGCCCGCCACCCGCACCCCAGCCTGGATGGCGACATCGGTGCGCAAGGCCTCGATGCTGATGACCGGATTAGTGATGTCGCCCTGAAAGGTCACCGTCCCACGACGTAGCTGTAAATGCTGTCCATATGCGTCAATCGCCCCACCCCGTGTATCCAAGGCACCAATCCCCGTCAGTTTGCCGTCCTTTATCCTAATTGTCAGCTGTCCAATCAGGCCAGAGTTCACACCAAAACCCGTGAGGTAAAAACGCGGCCCTAGATCGACGCTCAGTTCTACATCCACGTCCAGCGGCACGCTCGCCTCTACCTCGAACTGCTCGCCTGGCGTGAGGATATGGACATCACTATCGAGTACGGGGATGTCATTGAGCATATCGAGATCAAACCAACCGGCATCGGCCTGTATTGAGCCCCTGACGATTATCTGCGTGAGCTTGCTCTGGATAGCCAGCTTACCGCTTACCATGGCATAACGATCCGCGCGCTGCAAGACGGGATAACGAAACAAGTCGACCGCCACACTGCCAGCCTGATCAAACAAGCTCCACTGGCCGCTCAGGGTCAATGAACCACCCTGAGCCTCTGGATTGGAAGCCACCCACTCGGCAGTGCGCCATTCTTTAGGTGTCACCCGTGGCCGGGCCGGAAAACGCAAGCTATCCAGCACGAGGCGGTCGTCATCGAAGTGCGCCTGCAAGGTGCCATCGAGCAGACGCACCCCTTGGTCCAGATTAAGTACACGGATGCCTTCCCCGTTGAGCGGCCCACTCAAACTCCAACGTCCATTTGGCAGGCTGCGTCCCTGTATATCCGCATGTACCTTGCCCCCGATCTCGAGCCCGCCTTGCAAAAACAGGTTCACCCAGGCCAGATCCTCAGAGTCAGCCCGAACGTGTACGGTCTTGGTGTCTTGCTCGCGTACGCTCAAGCCCCCTGCGGGCAAGGCGTGCAAGGGCGTCTGGAACTGTGCACGCATATCACCCATCTCGAGAGTCTTGACCTCTAGCACGGCATCCACGGCACTGAGCCCGGCTGCACGGCGCACAATGGTGATAGCGAGACCCGCGTCGCGCAACCCCAACTTAATCGGTTCCTCGCCCGGGATCACCAGATCGCCTTCGGTGCGGCGAATGCTAATCGCGCCAGCCAGCGCATCATCAAACGACAAGGACCAGTCCACACTGGACACCAGGCGACTGCGCTGCGCCTGCTTGGAGCGCTGCGTCTGGACGCGGCCTCGGTCGCTGGTGGTCGGCGCAATCCACGCCTGGACCCGCTCGATCCGCTCGGGACTCACCACCAACGATGCAATTTGGCCGCTGGTCTTCCAGTGCGTGCCGCCTCCGCTCGAGGCGGTGTGATCCACATTGAGCATGGGTTCATCGCCCAGCATGATCTGCAACTGTGCCGCACCCACTCGCCACTGCTGGCCCGCTGCATCCGGTTCAAGCCGGGTTTGTAGCGAAATTGGGTGGGCGCTATGAACGGCTAAGCCCGCGTGACTCAGGTCTAGCGCATCCAGCGTACCGCGCCAGCCGGCCTCGCCGGGACGACTGTCCCATCCGCCGGTCAGGCGAAGCTTTGCGGCCATCGGCGCCTCGCCTGGCACCCCTTCACGCGCCTGATCCGGGGTATAGCGGGCGTCAAGGGACAGCGTGTGCTGCGTCAAGGCCCCTGTCAGCACGCTATGCGCTGACAGACCACCAGGCAGTGCCGGCCACCAGGCCGCCAGGTGCGGTGTCTGAATGTCCAGGTCGAGTTGCACATGACGCGCGGCGACTTCCCCCTTTGCCCGTACTTTTTCGCCGCCCAAGCTCAGATCAATATCCAAGCCCGAGAGGACCAGTGCACTCGGATCAAAAGCCTGTGAACTGCCCGGATCAAGTAAGGCACCTGTGGTTGCCCCTAAGCGATCGACCTTGATCACTCCGGATAAGCGCTGTCCATTCCATCTGCTGTCCGGATCAAAGGCGAACTGCAGGCCCAGGTTCTGTACGCGCTGCTGCGCATCCAGATCAAGTCGCACCTGGGCCTGGGCGCCGAGCACACTGGCGCCCAACACATCAGGCAACCAGGCCTTGAGATCAAGATTATGTGCGGTGAGTTGCGCTTGCACGGTACGCCCACCTGTCGCGTCCGCAGGCGCCGGGTCCACACTCAGCGACAGGGATGCGCTATCTGGCAGACTAAGCGCCAATCGTGTCTGTCCCAAGGGGAAAGGTTGTTTTGGAAAGAGGTCTGCCTGAGCGTCCAGATCAAGGTCCTCACCACGCGCCTGAACGGACAAGGTGAGGTGATCGAACGAGCCAGCAAGGCGTGCCTGGGCATCAATTCGGCACGGTTTGGACGCGCCTGGCTGATTGGCAGCGCGACGGACGTATTGGCGCACGCACAAGGACGAATCCGCACCGCGTTCCTGTGCAAAGCCATGTAAATCCAGCGTCAGCGGCCAGGGGTCAGCCAGATCATGTGCGGCGAATGTCCCACCCAGTGAGATCAACATATCCTGCCAAGCGGCATCGAGCGTCTGGATGCGCACATGGGCACTTTGCCCATCCAAAGAGAGCGCCGCAGAAAAAGCCAGTAAATCAACAGGAAGCTGATTCTCTCCGTTTTGCTGAAAGCTCAGTCCATTCAAAGCCAGACGTTCAATGTCGATATCGATCGGTAAGACCGGGATCTGTATGGGTGATGACGGCGCCTCGACCCTCTCTGAGAGTCGCTGATCCACATCGACACGCACCGCCGACAAATCATTGATCTGCAGCTTGCGTTGTAGCAAGGCTCGCCAGTCTGCCTTGAGGTGCAGCCCGACGACACGGACATCCAGATCAGGCAAGGCGATCGATAGACCCTCGACATACAAACCGCTGGCCAGCGTTCCGTGTATCCCTTGTGCGTAGCCATCAAATTGCTGTGCTGCCAAACGCAGCGTCCAGCGCGTGCCAACTTGTGTACTGACGCTCCAGTACACAAAGCCCATAAGCAGCACGAGCAAACTCACCAGAGTCGGCAGACTCCAGATCAGCAAGTACCGTCCCACACGCCAGGTTTTGGTCAAAATGCAATGCCCAGGGAGAAATGCAGCCTCAAGCGCCGGTCTTTTTCCCCCCAGGCGAGGTCGATATTAAAGGGTCCCGCGGGGGTACGAAAGGCCACACCCAGACCATAGCCCAGATGCCAGTCCATGTCTTTGAACGAGGGCGCTGCGTCCCCAACATCTACAAACACACTGGCACCGAGCAGTTCAGTGAAGTAATGCGTGTATTGCAGGCTGGCAAGCGCCAAGGCGGGCGCTCCGATTGTGGCCTCGCCACGCTCGATACCGATGCTTTGATAACGGTAGCCTCGTATGCTGCGCGACCCACCCGTACGAAACGAGAAGTCTTGAGGCAAGCGATCTGTGTCGGACCAAACCTTACCTACTTCACCACGCAAGGTCAACACATCACGTGCCCCGATCGGCCACCATTGCTGAGCACGTAGGCTGCTGCGATAAAACGGCTGACCATCATCGAGGGTCGTCCCCACCCCCAGACCGAAGTCGATCAGATTACCCTCGCGCGGCTCGTACTTGGCGTCGACATCACGCCGCAACCATTGCCAAGTCCCTGCCCATGTCGGCACCTCATAGCGATAGGCACCCGTCACGCGTGTCTTGTCATAGGCGACGAGCATCCCCCATTGCACCTCGTACTCGACCCGACTATCGCCTGCGGCCTGACGCGTCTGCGAGCGCTTCCAGCCCAGACCGGTACGGCTGGTTTCGACGCCCTCGATATCAGAATGATCGTACAGCACCCCAAAACTATTCTTGTAGCCATCCTCGGAGGGTGGTAGATACACATCAAAGAACGCACGCTGGCGCTTCTGGTCAAGCCCCGCGCCCGTCTCGATCCAGACTGGTTGGCCCCACACGATGTTTTGACGGTACAGGCCCTCGATTCGCACCCCATGATCACTATCAGCACCCAAAGACGCGCTAGCATAACGCGCTGGCGCTTCGGTGAGCTGCACCTGCACGGGCAGTTGCACCGCATTGGCGGAACGATCAACGGACGCATCGGCGTCCTCGGCCAGCGTCACAAAGGCACCACGAAAAAAAGTGGTGGCCTGCAGCGCCTCTTGCCAGGCGTCGAGCTTATCCTGGTCGTAAGGGTCGCCGGGCGCGTAACGCACATAACGTTCGATCAGGGACGCTGGCACGCGCTTGAGGCCCAACACGCGCATCTCGCCCATGGTGACCTGAGGGCCGCTATCGAGCGGTACCGTCAGATCCGCCTGTGCCGTATCCGGATGAATCGTCGCGCGTGTCTGCCCGAGACGCGCAAAGTAAAAATCCTTACGGCTGGCTTGGTCAAGCAGATCGCGTTTGGCCTCGGCCCAGTGCGCATTGATGAA
The DNA here is from genome assembly GCA_019166125.1 of Alcaligenaceae bacterium CGII-47. Lineage (GTDB taxonomy): Bacteria > Pseudomonadota > Gammaproteobacteria > Burkholderiales > Burkholderiaceae_B > Castellaniella. The sequence continues at coordinate 85,614 of JAHTBO010000004.1, read as the reverse complement.
GGGCTTGCCGGGGGTGAGTAGCCAGCCAGCCTTCAGGGTCTGACGCCGATCCGCATAGCGTGGCTGGGCAATCGATCCGGTAAAGCTCAGGTCCGCTGTGCGCACCTGTGACTGCACCCCCGGCTTAATCGTGATCGCCCATATTTCGCCTGTCGCGTTCTCGCTCACATCGAGCGTGACAACAGGTGAAAAATAACCTTGGGTCTGCAAGGCGGAGTGTGCTGCCTCTCGGGCTCTGCGGCGCAAACGCGAGACTTCACGCACATCCTGATCCTCGGCCAGACGAGTAATCGCCTCGACTGCCTTGGTAATGGACTGTAACACTTCAGGCGGCGCCCCCCCTGAATCGATCACTACCTCGGGGCGCGCGCCAAACGCTGATCCAGCGAGCGAAAAGACGACGCATGCGCCCAGGCAGACTCGACGCAGCATTCCGCTCAGGACTTGCGCACGACCACGCCTGGCCGAGCAGCGGACGTATCAGCAGGCTGAGTGGAAATATGAACAGCGAGCTGATGCGCGATCTCGTGGTACAGACGCGAGGCGGTGCCATCCGGTGAAGCAACCACACTGGGTCGCCCAGAGTCCGTTTCGACACGAATATCAAGCTGCAGCGGCAAGGCACCCAACCAAGGCAGACTGTGTTCGGTGGCAAGATGACGGCCCCCATCATGGCCGAATATCGGCTCGCTGTGGCCGCAGTTCGAACAAATATGCACAGACATGTTTTCCACAATTCCCAACACAGGTACATCCACCTTTTGGAACATAATCAGACCCTTACGGGCATCTGCCAAGGCCAAGTCCTGCGGCGTCGTCACGATGATCGCGCCAGTCAGAGGAACCTTTTGGGCCATGGTCAGTGCAATATCGCCTGTCCCGGGCGGCATGTCCACAATTAGATAATCCAGATCGTTCCAGTTGGTAAGGCTGAGTAACTGCGTCAAGGCCTGGGTCACCATCGGGCCGCGCCAAATCGCCGGGCCATCATCATCCATCAAAAACCCGATGGAGTTGGTCTGCAGGCCGTGGCCGATCATCGGCTCCATGCTCTTGCCGTCAATGCTCTTGGGCTTACCGGAGAGGCCCAGCATAATGGGGACACTCGGCCCATAGATATCCGCGTCGAGCAGCCCAACACGCGCGCCTTGGGCCTGCAAGGCCAGGGCAATATTGACGGATGTCGTGCTCTTGCCAACACCGCCCTTGCCCGAGGCGACCGCGATAATATTACGCACATTGGGCGATGTACGCAGGCCACGCTGCACCGCATGTGAGATGATGCGCGACTCAAAATTTATTTGCCCCGGCAAGGCGCCGCAGCCTTGCAGTGCCGCCTCGATTCGCTCGCGCAATCCCTGCTGCCCATTGTATAAGGGATAGCCTAGGGTTACAGTGATATCAAAGGCGTCGCCTGCAGGCGTGATACGTAGCTCTGGTTCGGTCAACGCGAGGGTTTTGCGGGTATCGGGATCAATGACCCGGGATAAGGCTGTACGGATGTCCTGGATGTTCGCACTCATGTTGTGGGCTCAATCAATTAATAATAGCAGTCAAACCAAAGCATAGCGGATTGATCTTGAATTTGCCGGATTGACCCTTAGAACAACCATCATGCCCAGAAATAGCGGAACATTTGCCGGGGAAAGGACTCAAAGTATTATGAACACTATTAATCAAATCATTCGCGGCGCGCTTTTCCTCCTTCTGGCGTTGTTCGGCATGGCGGTTGCATTTATCTTTATGGCGTCCACAGCCATTGCTGTCGCGGTGCTTTATGTCGTCGCACGCATTCAGGGCCGGCCCTTTGGCATCAAGGCCTACTGGGCCCAAAGGCAGCGTTCAAGCGCCCCGACAAGCAATTCACACAGCAACGATCAGCCCGGCCCATTCAAAGGCCAGGACGTCACCGATATCGAGATGCGCGAAATCCCCTAAAATCAAGCTTTTAGGCCTTTTACGCATCACTCATGTCGCGCACGATTTTTGTCACTACCGCTCTCCCCTACGCCAACGGCTCTTTTCATATCGGTCATATCATGGAGTACATCCAGGCTGATATCTGGGTGCGCAGCATGCGTATGGCAGGCCACACCGTCCATTTTGTGGGTGCAGACGATGCCCACGGCGCCCCCATCATGCTTAAGGCCGAGGCTGAGGGCATTACGCCCGAGGCGCTGGTCGCACGCTACGCGAGCGAGCGACCTAAATATCTGAACGGCTTTCACATCCGCTTTGACCACTGGCACAGCACCGACTCCGCAGAGAACATCGCATTATCCCAGGACATCTATCGCAAACTCCGGGCAGCGGGCTTTATCGACAGCCGTCAGGTCGAGCAGTTCTACGACCCGGTCAAGGGCATGTTTTTACCTGACCGCTACATCAAGGGTGAATGTCCACGCTGCCATGCCAAGGATCAGTACGGCGACTCCTGCGAGGTGTGCGGCGCGGTCTACACACCCACTGAGCTCATCGACCCGTACTCAACACTCACGCACGCACGGCCGGTATTGCGCAGCTCCGAGCATTTTTTCTTTAAGCTCTCGGACCCGCGCTGTGTGAGCTTTTTGCAGGAATGGACCAACGGCACCCAGATTAATGGCGCAAAGCGCCTGCAACCCGAGGTTCTCGCCAAGACGCGCGAATGGCTGGGCACGAGCGAGGGTGCCGAGGCCAATCTTGCAGACTGGGATATCTCACGCGATGCGCCCTATTTCGGCATTCCCATCCCGGATGCTCCCGGCAAATACTTCTACGTCTGGCTGGACGCACCTGTGGGTTACCTGGCGTCCTTACAGGCGTATTGTGCGCTGCAAGGCTTGGATTTTGACGCCCTGGTCGATCCCCAGGGCGACACACAGCAGGTTCACTTTATTGGCAAGGACATCGTGTATTTCCACGCCCTGTTCTGGCCCGCCACACTGAAGTTTTCGGGCCGCAAGACACCCGACATGCTGCACGTACACGGTTTTATTACCGTGAGTGGCGAAAAAATGTCCAAGAGCCGCGGTACGGGTATTTCACCACTGCGCTACCTGGACATTGGCATGGACGCCGAGTGGATGCGTTATTACATCGCCGCCAAGCTCAATGCCCACGTCGAGGATCTGGACTTCAATCCCGATGATTTTGTCGCACGCGTCAATAGCGACCTGATCGGCAAATACGTCAATATCGCGAGTCGCGCAGCGACCTTCATTACGCGCCATTTCGATGGCGCGCTGGCCTACGTGGGCGAGACCGACGGCCTACAGGCCGAGTTGGCCGAGGTCGTAGAGCAAGTCGAGGCGGATTTCGAGGCGCGCGACTATGGACGGGCGATTCGCCGCATCATGGCTCAGGCCGACCGCATCAACCAAGCCTTTGATGCGGCCAAACCCTGGGTGCTTGCCAAGGGCATCGCCGGTGCCGATGCTACACAAAAAGCCGCCTTGCAGGATGTGTGTTCACGCGCGATTGCCGGATTCAGAGCGCTCTCGGTGATGCTTACCCCCGTTCTCCCGGCGCTGACCGAACGCGTCGCCCTGGAATTATTTGGCGAGACACGTTCCTATCGGTGGCGCGACGCAACCCAGCTGCCCACGCACATTACCGCCTTCAAGCATCTGATGCAGCGTGTGGACCCCAAGCAGCTCGACGAGCTATTCGAACCCCCTGAGCCCGAGCCCACCCTCCCGGGTGGCGAGGCGATTGCCCAGACCATCGATATCAAGGATTTCGCCAAACTGGATCTGCGCATTGCCCGGATCGTCGCGTGTACCGAGGTGGAAGGGTCAGACAAGCTTTTGCGTCTATCTCTGGATGCGGGCGAAGGTCGTCTACGACAGGTCTTTTCTGGCATTAAGGCCGCGTATCGTCCCGAGGATCTGACGGGCAAGTTCACCGTGCTGGTCGCCAACCTGGCGCCACGCAAAATGCGCTTTGGCGTCTCGGAGGGCATGGTGCTGGCCGCCAGCCACGCGGATGCATCGGTCGACGATGGACTCTATATTCTGGAACCCTGGCCAGGTGCGCAGGCGGGTATGCGCATCAGCTAGCGTTCGCAGGCGGACTTTGCGCGGCACCCAAGGGTGGCTGCCCGCCGCCGTTTTCGCCAAATAACAGGCGCGTAATCAGGTCGCCATCAATGGACTCGCCACTGAGCGTGCGCGCCAGGATTTCGCTGCCCAGCAACTGCAATGAAATCACAATATCGGGGCCAACGCGCTTGATCTTGGGCAAGTGTGTGCTAGAGTTGGCGAGGGCGACAGTCCGGGTCTGGGGGCCACCAACCTCGCGGGTGGCCATCACGATAAAGGCATTTTCAGCATCATCGGTGCGCAGTGCCAGCACGTAGCGCGCCTGGGCCACACCCATCTGCTCTAGCACAGCCGTATTGGACGCATCCCCAACCATCAGATCGGCATCGGGCGGATAAGCATGGACAACATCAGCAGGCACAATGACCGCCACCTCGTGGCCCCGCTCGCGCAAGGCGGTATAGACGCTTTGCGCGAGCGGGGTAACCCCTGCAATAATAATGTGATTTTTACGCATATTATGAGTGATCCGGCCCTTCATCAGACGCTTAATATTACCCCCAATCATGGGGCCGACAATCGCGCTGATCGAGGTGGCAAAAACCGTAATTCCAAGAATAATGATCGATGCAGTAAATAGGCGCGACGCTCCTGTCTGAGGGGTGATATCGCCATACCCCACCGTCGACATCGAGACAATAGAAAAATAAAAGGCAGTGACGACATCATCGATCTGTGGCTGGAATTCCTCGCCCAGGTAGAGGGCGCCAAATACCGCATAAACCAACAACCCCCCCACACTGAGCAGGGCAAACAGACCCCCAGCCGCCAGGCTGGACCGATCGAACTGCCGCCAATATCCGGCCAGCAACACGACCAGGACCAATGAGTAGATCGCCAGCCCGAACTGCCCTTCGTCCTGCCAGAATACAAAGCTGCCGAGCAAGGCGAGCATGCATACGCTCATTACCCAGGCGATTCGAGCCCGATATAACAGGCCCAGCGCCATGACCTGCACCCCCACCCCCAACACGAGCCGCGAGAGCTCGGTCGCACCACCGGCCTGGAGGAATATCGTTAGATGTGCGCGATCAAACCACTCCAGCCAGGTCTCGGGTTGACTCCCGGACAAGGCATTCAAGCCAGGCTGCAGGAATAGATAGCCATCCAGGGCGACCAACACCGCAAAGAGCCAATGGTAGGGAAAATTGCGAAAAATCCGCAAGAGAAAAGCGCGTACGTGTACCGTCATCAGCTCGCTATGTTAAAAGGCTGCTAGACAAGCGTCGATTCTAACCGGACAAGGCCACACGCGCTCTCCTGCCAATTCGCTCGGGCTCGCAGCGCTCGCCTATACTTGCAACTATGCATCCATCCCGACAAACAGAGAACATCGAACGTCAGCGCGTTGGGCAGCGCAGCACCCTAGTGAGCGTCGCCGTCAACATCGTTTTGACGGCGCTGCAGTTCACGATCGGAATCTTTGCTCAGTCGCAGGCATTGGTCGCTGACGCCATCCACTCGCTGTCCGACCTGATCTCGGATGGCGTCGTTCTGCTCGCGAACAAGCACAGCCTCAAGGGGCCTGATCTGGACCACCCGTACGGGCATCTACGCTTTGAGACAGCCGCATCGCTGGCCATCGGCGTCCTGCTCCTGACGGTAGGCGTGGGCATGATCTGGAATAGCATCACCAAGCTGCAGGACCCCTCAACCATCCCGACGGTCCATATCACGGCACTCTACGTCGCCCTGATTGCCCTGATAGGCAAGGAGGCGCTGTTTCACTACATGCTGCGTGCCGCAAAAAAAGTACGTTCGACCATGCTGATCGCCAACGCCTGGCACGCTCGATCGGATGCCGCCTCGTCCCTCGTGGTCGCACTGGGCATCATCGCCAACCTCAGTGGTTTACCGATAGCCGACCCCTTGGCCGCACTCATCGTGGGCCTCATTATCATGCGTATCGGCTGGACATTCTCATTGCACGCTTTCAACGATCTGGTGGACAAGGCGGTTGATGATCACACCGAAGGACAAATCAGCGCACTGATCCTGAGCACACCCGGCATACAAGGCATCCATGACCTCAAGACCCGCAAAATGGGCGACATGATCTGGGTTGAGGTCGACCTAGAGATGGACGGCACGCTCACCATCGAGGCGGGCCACGCCATCGCTGTCGAGGCGCGTTCGCGCGTGATGGCCGAGTTACCTGTGCTTGACGTCATGACCCACTTTGATCCGGTTGAAGTGGGATAAGCCGATATATTCACGGAGCTGCCATGCCCATCGAGCTGCCACCGTGCCTAGGCGTTGTACTCGCTGGGGGCCGGTCCACGCGCATGGGCCGCGACAAGGCGCTGCTTGAATGGCGCGGGCGAGCGCTCATCGAACACCAACTCGCCGTGTTGCGCGAAGCTGGCGTCGATGAGGTAAAAGTCAGCGGTGATCGCCCGCGCTATGGCGGGGTAACCGATTACCAGGCAGAAGCGGGGCCCTTGGGCGGATTGGCCGGTATCGCCCAAATACAAGCCAGCCGTGTCGATCTGCTGGTGATTCCGGTAGATATGCCCCTGCTGCAGGCGACCTTGCTCAGACGTTTGCGTCGGGAACAACCCCACGCACGCTGCCTACGCTTTAACGGCACTATTCTGCCAATGCGCTGGCGGCTGGATGCGCGCAGCCGTGCTTTACTGCATGCATTGCTGCAACATGACGAGCCGCGCGAACGCTCGCTGCGCACATTGCAGGCGATGATGGATTGTGAGGACATTGCACTCAGCCACGCCGAGGCGAGGCAAATGGTCGACTGCAATACCGAGGCGGACTGGGATAAGATGACGAAATGAAGGGATTACTGCAAGGCCAGGTATTACACCAACGCGGCCACGTGCGGCTCATGTCTATAATCAATCGTACTTGTGTCAGCCGAGGCATCTCATGAGCACACCCCCAAAGCCCCCCCTATCGAAAAGACCATCCACCCCTACAAGGGCCCTGCCGGCGGTTGGGGCGCGCTTGGTGCGGTCGCCAAGGCCATACGGGGACAGATGGCAGTCAAGCGTTCTGTTGAAGCGCTCTACCGGGTCAACCAGCCCACGGGCTTTGACTGCCCTGGCTGCGCTTGGCCAGATCCCGAACATACCTCATCCTTTGAATTCTGCGAGAACGGTGCCAAGGCGGTGTCCTGGGAGGCAACATCCAAGCGCACGACCCCGGACTTTTTCGCACAGCACACCCTATCCGAGCTTTGGGACTGGCATGACTTCGCACTAGAGGACGAAGGCCGTCTTACCCATCCGATGGTCTACGACGCCGCCCAAGACAAATACCTGCCGATCTCCTGGGAAGATGCGGCCAGACGCATCGGCGCGGCGCTGCGCGAGCTCCCACACCCCACGATGGCCGAGTTCTATACCTCCGGGCGCACGTCCAACGAGGCCGCATTCCTCTACCAGCTGTTCGTACGCGAATACGGCTGCAATAACTTTCCCGACTGCTCAAACATGTGCCATGAGGCCACCAGCGTTGGCCTGTCCGAATCGATCGGTGTCGGCAAGGCGACCGTGACGCTGGAGGATTTCGAGCACGCCGACGCGGTGTTCTGCATTGGCCACAACCCGGGCACCAACCATCCACGCATGCTGGGCACATTACGCGACGTGTCCTTGCGTGGCGTGCCGATCGTGGTGCTCAATCCCATGCCAGAGCGTGGGCTAGAGCGCTTTACCTCCCCCCAACACCCCACCGAGATGCTCACCGGCCGCTCGGTGCCAATCGCCTCGACCTACTTCAAACCGAAGATCGGCGGCGACATCGCGATGCTCAAGGGCATCATGAAATGGCTGTTGGATGCCGATGCAGCGAACCTTGCTGCGGGCGGCGCCGGCCTGCTCGATCGCCCTTTCATCACCGAAAACACACGCGGCTTCGAGGCACTGGCGGCGGACCTGCAAGCGACATCGTGGGACAGCATCGAGACCCACTCGGGCCTGACCCAAGCTGACATCGCGTCCATTGCCACGATCTACGCCAAGGCCGAACGCGTGATCATCTGCTACGGCATGGGTATCACCCAGCACCGCCATGGCACCGAGAACGTGCATCAACTGGCCAATCTGTTGCTGCTGCGCGGCAATATCGGCAAGCCGGGTGCGGGCATCTGCCCATTACGCGGGCACTCCAATGTGCAGGGCGACCGCACCGTGGGCATCACCGAAAAACCCAACGCCGCATTACTGGATGGCATTCGCCGCACCTATGGCTTCGAGCCGTCTGCAGAGCATGGCCATGACGCCGTCGCTGCCGTGCAGGCGATCGCAGCGGGCCGCTCCAAGGCGCTGATCTGCCTGGGTGGCAACCTTGCCGTAGCCATGTCCGACCCCGAGCTCACGTTTCCTGCGATGCGCAAGCTGAACCTCGTGGTGCATATCGCCACCAAACTGAACCGCTCTCACCTGATCCCGGCACAGCAATCCTTCCTGCTCCCCTGTCTGGGCCGCACAGAGCTGGATATACAAAACGGTGTGCCACAGTCGGTAACGGTCGAGGACTCGATGTCGATGGTGCATGCATCACAAGGCCGGCTCAAGCCTGCCTCTGAGCACCTGCGCTCAGAACCTGCGATTGTCGCGCTGCTGGCACGTGCCACCTTGCCTGATTCGAAGGTGGACTGGGAGGGCATGGTCACTGACTATGACCGTATCCGTGACGGTATTGAGGCGGTATTCCCAATTTTCACGGACTTCAACACACGTATTCGGAGGGCGGGCGGATTCCGGCTAGAGAACGCTGCGGCACAACGGCGCTGGAATACCGCCGATGGCAAGGCACATTTTTTGCCAGCACGCCGCCTGGACGAGCCCCGACACGCCACCGATTCATTGCTCAAGCTTGCGACGATCCGTTCGCACGACCAATACAACACAAGCATCTACGGCTTTAACGACCGCTATCGCGGCATCACGGGTCGCCGCGACGTGGTATTTATCAACCCGCTGGATCTGGCTGAACACAAGCTCCGGGAAGGTGATCGCATTGATATCGAGGCTAGTCGGCCCGATGGCACGCCAAATGGGCGTGCGGTGCGTGGCTTCGTTGCGGTGTCCTTTGATATCGCCCGCGGCTCTGTGGCAATGTATTACCCCGAGGGCAATGGACTGGTTGCGCTGGATGACCACGACCCCCACTCAGGCACACCGGGCTACAAATCGGTCCCGGTGCGTTTGTCAGCCTCGTCCATGCAAACTGATCGTGCACGCTAAGCCCGCTGACCAAGACGGACTGATACGTCAAACCGTCACGGTCCACCAGGCGGGACAAGCGCAGCATCGTGAGGACTGGCTGATCGAAGAGACGCCAGTCGAGCTGCGTTATAACGGCAAGGCCTATGCCGTGATGATGTCCACACCGACAGATCTCGAAGACTTCGCATACGGATTTTCTCTAAGTGAAGGCTGCGTTGCTCGCGCCTTTGATATTCTGAGTGTCGCGATAGACGCGCAGCCCAAGGGATACATCGTGGATATCAGTATCGCTGGAATGGTGCCCACACGTCCTGAATCAGAACGCTTGATGCCGGGGCGCAGTGGTTGTGGCGTATGCGGTAGCCGCCGTCTGGAAGACGTCCTACGGCCCGCCCCACCCGTGGCGGATGGCCCGCGACTCGGTTCCGATGCGCTGGAGCGCGCACTGGCCACGCTGGCACAACGCCAGCCACTGAACCACAGCACAGGCGCCGCGCATGCCGCCGCCTGGGCCACCACCGAAGGCGAAATCCAGTACGTGCGCGAGGACGTCGGCCGCCACAATGCACTGGACAAATTGCTGGGCGCATTGAGCCGCGATCAGGTTGATTTACGCCACGGCTTTGTGCTGGTGACGAGTCGCGCAAGCTATGAAATGGTCACCAAGGCGGCCCGGCTTGGCGTTGGCTTGCTGGCGGCGATCTCTGCGCCGACAGCGCTCGCGGTACAGATCGCCCATGCCAGCAATCTGACGCTGGCGGCGTTTGTCCGCCCCGGTCGACACGTGGTGTATAGCCATCCGCAGCGACTGAAGCATTGTCTTACGCTATTATAGACAAAATATATGTGTATTGACTATAATAGCGGACATGCCACGCAAATCACCGGTTGTCTTTCCGCAAGAACAACGTCTGCTCTCTGACTTAGGCGAGCGGCTACGCCTTGCCCGTAAACGGCGTAAGTTGAGCAATGCCACGGTGGCGCAACGGGCAGGGATATCAAGGACCACCTTGTACAAGGTCGAGGCAGGTAATCCCGGTGCCACGCTGGGCTCCTATGTTCGGGTCCTGGCTGCGCTCGGCCTCGAGAGCGACATTAATCAGCTCGCCGACGACGACAAAGTTGGACGCAAATTACAGGACTTGGCACTGGAGCCACCCGTGAGTCCGAAACGCCGCACAAGCAGCCGAATCAATACCATCAACACTTCATCAACGCCTCGTCGCAAAGAGTCGACATGAACGAGCCAAGCAACACTTTGGAAGTCTGGTTGGAAGACGAGCTTGATTCTGCACACCAAGTCGGCACGCTCGCCCACGACCGCGGCCAGATCCGCTTTCACTATGAGCGCGACTGGCTAAAAAATCCCCGTGCCTTCGCACTTGACCCCGACTTGTCCTTGGACGAACACCCTTTCTTTCCAAAGCCGGAACTAGGCAACTTCGGTGTTTTTCTCGACTCATCGCCCGACCGCTGGGGCCAAACGCTCATGAAGCGCCGAGAGGCGTTGCAGGCCAAGGACGAAAAACGCGCGCCTCGCACCCTCCATGCTTGGGATTTCCTCATCGGTGTACAAGACCTTACCCGCCAAGGCGCCCTGCGCTTTCGCCGCCAAGGTACCGAAACGTTCCTCAGCGACGAGAATATGGCTGCACCGCCGGTGACGACCCTACGCGAACTAGAGGCCGTGGCCTATCAACTCAGCAACCGACGGATCAACGACCTCGATGCTCTACGAAAGTGGCTTGCCGTACTCGTAGCACCTGGAGCGTCTTTGGGCGGCGCAAGGCCGAAGGCCAACTTCACAGAAGTCGACGGCTCACTTTGGATCGGCAAGTTCCCCGCCCAAGATGACGACCGAGATGTTGGCGCCTGGGAATATGTTGCTCACCAGCTTGCTCAAAAAGCCAATATAGACGTACCGCCTGCGAAACTGTTCAAGCTCAATAACGACTTCCACACCTTCTGTGTGCAACGGTTCGATCGCGTGAATGGTGCGCGACGCTTCTATGCCTCGGCAATGACTCTGCTGCGCAAGACGCAAAGCGAAGGTACCAGCTATCTGGAACTGGCACAGTTCATCCGATCCCAGGGGGATGCCGAACATGCAGAGGCGGATCTGGCGCAGCTATTCCGTCGCGTGGCGTTCAATGTCGCAATGGGCAACCGTGATGATCACTTGCGGAATCACGGATTTGTGTTGGGCAAAACAGGGTGGCGGCTTGCTCCAGCCTTTGATATCAATCCGAACATCGACAAGGTGGAGCATGTCTTGAACATCGACGATGTCGATAATAGACCTAGTTTAGAAACCGTACTGAGTACGGCCGCTTTTTACGGGCTTGATGATGAGCGAGCACGGAAAATTGTGGCAGAGATTGTTGCGGTTGTAGACAACTGGCATGCAGTGGCACGTCAGACGCGTATTGCCCGCTCGGATGTTGAGTTGACGGCGACGGCATTCGGGGCGCACAGAGAGTTTCTGGATAAGAAGATCAGGCATCGTCGCCCGTAACCCATGCTCAGTCAGCCATGCGTCCTACCCCAGACGTTTGTGCCGCTAACGGGTCAGCATCGTGTGTTGCTGGAGCGGGTGAAGGGAATCGAACCCTCGTATGCAGCTTGGGAAGCTGCCGTTCTACCATTGAACTACACCCGCAATAGACTGATCTGCAAGGAATCCTTGGTAGAATAGAGTCTGATGCGAGAATCTCGCAGTCCGATATTCTAACCTAATTTCTTACATCCCCCATGCCCGCCCCTATTGTCACCGCATCCTCCCCGTCAGGCAGCGATCACATCCGCAGCTTTGTTCATCGGCGCGCGCACATCACACCTAGCCAGCAGGCCGCCCTAGAGCGCCTGCTGCCTCTTTGGTCTGTAGCCTATCAAAACACACCCCTAGACCTCGTCGCGGCATTCGGGCGCAGCGCACCGGTCATTCTCGAGATCGGCTTTGGTATGGGCGAGACCACGCAGCAGATTGCCCAGGCACGCCCCGAGGACAATTTCCTGGGTGTCGAGGTCTTTAATGCCGGCGTCGGCGCGCTGCTTAAACGCATCGACACCTGCGGCCTGACCAATATCCGTATTGTTCAGCATGACGCGGTGGAGGTGCTCCGTGACATGCTGACGCCAGGCTCGCTCGCCGGCGTGCACATTTATTTCCCTGATCCCTGGCCTAAGGCTCGCCACCATAAGCGTCGACTGATCCAGCCTGCCTTCATTGCATCATTAGTCAGCCGTATGGCGCCAGGCGCCTATATCCATTGCGCGACGGATTGGGAGCATTATGCTCAGCAGATGCTTGAGGTCCTCAGCGCCCAACCACTCCTGCGTAATACCTGTGACCGCTACGCCCCACGTCCGGACTATCGCCCCCTGACAAAGTTCGAAGGTCGAGGCTTGCGTCTAGGTCACGGCGTATGGGATCTAATTTTCGAGCGTAACGCGGACACAGACGCTGCGCCCACAGCATAAGGTAGTGCATATGTACCCCGAAATCGAACCCTACGCCCAGGGCCATCTGGATGTCGGCAATGGCCATCAGGTGTATTGGGAGCTCTGCGGCAATCCCCAAGGCAAAGCCGCGATTTTTTTGCATGGCGGGCCTGGCGCAGGCTGTTCACCCACGCATCGCCGCCTATTTGATCCTGCGCGCTACCAGATCCTGTTATTCGATCAACGCGGCTGTGGCCGCTCTACCCCATCGGCCTGTATCGAACACAACACCACCTGGGATCTGGTGGCCGACATCGAGCGCCTACGCACCGAGATTCTGGGTGCGGAACAAATGTTGATATTTGGCGGCTCCTGGGGCTCGACCCTCGCACTGGTCTATGCCGAAACCCACCCTGAGCACGTGAGTGCGCTCATCCTGCGTGGGATCTTTACGCTACGCCGCGAGGAGCTGCAGTGGTTCTATCAGGAAGGTGCTTCATGGCTGTTTCCCGACCTCTGGGAAAAATACCTCGCACCGATCCCACCGCAGGAACGCCATAATCTGATGGCCGCCTACCGCGCACGCCTCACGGGTGAGGACAGGCAGGCGCGCATCGAGGCGGCACACGCCTGGGTCCAGTGGGAGAGCCACACGATTACCTTGCTGCCCAACCCCGAGCATCAGGAATCCCATACCGATGACACCTCGGCGCTTGCTTTTGCCCGCATCGAAAACCATTATTTTGTTAATCAGGGCTTTATGGACGAGGGCCAGATTCTACGTGACGCCCATCGGCTCGCTCAGATCCCGGGTGTCATCATCCAGGGCCGCTACGACGTCTGTACCCCTGCTCGCAGTGCTTGGGATCTCCATCAGGCCTGGCCTCGCGCAGACTTTCATATCGTGCCCGATGCCGGACACGCCTTTGACGAGCCGGGCACCCTCACACAACTCCTGGCGGCGACAGATCGCTACGCCCAGGATTAAAAATCAAGTCCTGCCTGATCAGGCAGGTCAGGAGCTGACTTGAATATCACACTAAACGGCCAAACCCAAACACTCAAGGCGGTGCATACCGTGCAGGACCTGATCACCCATTTGGGCTATCAGGATAAGCGCATTGCCGTCGAACGTAACGGTGACATCGTCCCCAAGAGCCAGCATGCTTACGCGACCTTAGATGAGGGCGATCAGATCGAGATCGTAATTGCCGTGGGTGGCGGCTGAGCCGGGCCAAGCGCCAGGGCTCAGGGGCTGCGTCCCAGCAATCCTAACGGCGAAAGCCGCCAAAACCGCCCCCACCGCCCTTACCCATCCCTGTCATCCCGCCCATGGCGCGCATGACCTTGGCCATGCCGCCCTTTTTCATCTGTTTCATCATGCCTTGCATCTGCTCGAATTGTTTGAGCAGACGATTGACCTCCTGGACCGGTACGCCGGCACCTGCTGCAATGCGGCGCTTACGGGAGGCCTTAAGCAAATCGGGCTTGGCACGCTCTTGGGGAGTCATGGAATTGAGGATGCCCTCGGTGCGGCCCAATTGCTTGTCCGCCTGGCCGCCTTGCAACTGAGAGGCTGCCTGCGAGAACTGCGCTGGGAGTTTTTCCAGCAATGAACCCATATCGCCGAGCTTTTTGACCTGCTGCAATTGTTCACGAAAATCATTCAAATCAAAGCGATCGCCGGACTTGAGCTTGGCGGCGAGCTTTTGTGCCTCGGCAACGTCAATGTTTTTCTGGGCCTGCTCAACGAGCGAGACAATATCCCCCATGCCCAGGATGCGCTGGGCCATGCGCTCGGGATAAAAGGGTTCCAGGCCATCGAGTTTTTCGGATACGCCGACAAATTTTAGTGGCTTACCTGTAATCTGACGTACTGATAGCGCGGCCCCCCCCCGTGCATCGCCATCGAGCTTGGTCATCACGATCCCGGTCAAGGGCAGCGCCTGAGCAAAGGCGCGTGCGACATTGACCGCATCCTGACCCTGCATGGCATCGACGACAAACAAGGTCTCAACCGGATCGAGCAGATCATGCAAGGCACGGATCTCGTGCATCATGGCCTCGTCGATCCCTAGACGACCCGCCGTATCGACGATTAGCACATCATAATGATGGCGCCGCGCATGATCGAGCGCGGCACGTGCAATATCCTCAGGTTTTTGAGACGCGTCTGATGGCAGGAAATCCACACCGATCTGTGCAGCCACGGCCTTGAGCTGATCGATCGCGGCAGGTCGATAGACGTCGGCGCTTACCAGCAGAACTTTTTTGCGCCCGGTCTTGCGGCTGTGCTGGAGGTGTTCGCCCTCGCTTAACCATTTGGCGAGCTTACCGCTGGTGGTGGTCTTACCGGCGCCCTGTAAGCCAGCCATAAGAATCACTGCAGGCGGTTGCGCCGCCAAAGATAGCTCGGAGGCCTCTGGCCCCAGATCCCCCCCCATCAAGGCGGTCAGTTCGCGGCTGACGATCCCCACCAGGGCCTGGCCTGGGTTCAAGCTGCTGACGACATCCTGGCCAAGAGACTTTTCCTTGACTTGGGCGATGAACTCGCGCACGACTGGCAGGGATACATCCGCCTCCAGCAGCGCCATACGCACCTCGCGCAGCATCTCTTGGGTGTTCGCCTCGGTCAGGCGCGCTTCGCCGCGCATGGTTTTGACGATGCGCGACAAACGATTGGTGAGATTATCAAACATGGCTATAAATTCGTCTAAATTGGTTGATCCACCGGGCTCAGCATAAAATAGATGCTTTGGGGGTTCGTCCCCCGCTCAATGGATGCAAAAAGGGACCTATGTCTGCAAGCATTGTATTTCACTTGCTCGCTGCGCTGGCGTATGGCGTCTTGGCGATCGCTCTATGGCGTCCAATCGCCCAGGGCTCATCGTCTACGGCAGCCGGTACCATCGGCAGGTTCTGCATGCTGGGCGCTATCGCCTTGCATGGGGTCGCCTTGGCCCTGGCCGTCCTGGTACCCCAAGGGCTGCACCTGGGCTGGGCACTCGCCCTGTCTGTCGCAGTCTGGTTAGGCATGATCGTATTCTGGATTGAAAACTTTTTACTGCGCATCGATGGGCTGCTGCTTTTGCTTCTGCCCACCGCTGCGCTGATCAGTCTGCTGGCTGCGATATTTCCGCACGGGTATACCATCGCCCACCCCGATAGCGACTGGTTGCGTATCCACCTGCTAATCGCCATGATGGCGTATGGCCTGATCACTGTGGCAGCATTGCATGCCATGCTGATGACTGCACTAGACCGCCAGCTACACCGCCCCATCAAACCCGAGGACAGTCACTCCATTATAGAGCGCGCCTTGAACTCCATGCCTGCATTGCTGGTGTTAGAGCTGTTGCTGTTCCGATTGATATGGATAGGTTTTAGCGTCCTGACCTTAACCGTGATCACGGGCATCATCGTGTCGCTGCATCTGGGCGGCGCCGCGCTCCCCATGGATCACAAGACCGTCTTTACGCTCCTGTCATGGGTCACCTTTGGCATCCTCCTGGCAGGGCGTCACATCAAGGGCTGGCGTGGGCGCATTGCGCTGCGCTGGACATTGACCGGGTTTGCATTCCTGCTGCTGTCCTACACAGGTAGCCGTTTCGTCATTGAAGTCATTTTGCAGCGAGGTTAGCTTGACCAAGGTTCTGATATGGGTCGTTATCATTCTGGGCGTGATGTTGATCTCGCGCGTTCTCACGCATCGTCACGCCGCCCAAAAAATCCGCCGTAGCCCGCCTCCGCCAGCACCCAAGGCTCCGCCGGAATCCATGGTGCGCTGCTCGCACTGTCAAATCTATCTGCCACGCTCAGAGGCCTACATGAGCCAAGGCAAGCCTTGGTGCTGCGCAGAGCATGCCCAGCTCGGTCTGCGCAAATGATCTCAGGCGCGCCTGAGCACGCCAATCTGATTCTGGACGCAGACGGTTGGCTGCGCTTACAAGCCGGGATCGAACGGTACCCATCACCCAACCACGACAGCCGCCCCCAGGACGAGGCACCCTGCCTGTTGGTCCTGCACAATATCAGCCTGCCACCAGGGGTTTTTAACGGCGATGCAATCATTGATCTGTTTTTGAATCAACTTGATATCACGGCACACTCGTGGTTCGAAAATGTCCGAGGCGTGCAGGTATCAGCGCACTTTTTGATCCGGCGGGATGGCACCATCATTCAGTTCGTGCCGACCGTGCTGCGCGCCTGGCACGCAGGGGTGTCGTGCTTTGCCGGGCGCGTACGCTGTAATGATTTTTCGGTGGGTATCGAGCTCGAAGGCACGGATACGCTGCCCTATACCGATGCCCAGTACCTAAGCCTGCGCAAACTATCGGCGGCACTACGTAGCCGCCACCCCATCACCCAGGTGCGGGGCCATGAGCACATTGCACCCGGGCGCAAAACCGATCCGGGGCCATCATTCGATTGGGCACGCTTTGCCCGTGAAGGCAGCTGGCAGGCCGGGCAGCTGCCCGGCACTGAGCCTCAATCGATTTGTCTCTGAAAACGCGCAGATCAAGCCTTTAACAACAAGGTATTCATGCGTTTGACAAAGGCGGCAGGATCCTTGAGGGTGGCGCCTTCGGCCAACATCGCCTGATCGAGCAACAGCTTTGACCACTCGCCAAAGGTCGGATCAGGCTCGGTTTCCAGACGCCGGACCAAGGGATGCTCGGGGTTGATTTCGAGGATAGGCCGAACCTCTGGTGCAGCCTGACCTGCCGCCTGGAGCATACGTGCCAGATGCGGGCTCAGCTCGGTCTCATCGACCACCACGCAGGCGGGAGAATCGACCAGACGGGCCGTCACGCGCACGTCTTTGACCTGCTCGCCCAAGGCGGCCTTAATGCGTTCGACCGTGGGCTTAAACGCCTGGGCAACATCGGCCTGGTGTTTCTTTTCCTCTGCGTCAGCCAGATCCTCGAGATCCAGCCCCCCCTTGGCGATGGAGACCAGCGACTTACCCTCGAACTCGCGCAAGAAGGACAGCATCCACTCGTCCACACGATCCGAGAGCAGCAGAACCTCAAGACCTTTTTTGCGGAAGATCTCTAGGTGTGGGCTATTGGCAGCCGCCGTATACGAGTCGGCGCTGACGTAGTAGATCTTGTCCTGACCATCCTTCATGCGGCTGATGTAATCTGCCAGTGAGACGGTCTGCGCAGCTTCTGCGCCCTGCGTTGAGGCAAAGCGCGCCAAGGCCGCGATACGATCCTTATTGGCAGTATCCTCGCCGATACCTTCCTTAAGAACCTGGCCGAACTGGGCCCAGAACGTGGCGTACTGCTCGGGCTTGTTTTCAGCCAGATCATCAAGCAGGCCCAGGATGCGTTTGGCCGAACCATCACGGATGGCGCGTACATCACGACTCTCTTGGAGAATCTCACGCGAGACATTCAAGGGCAGGTCGGCAGAGTCCACCACACCGCGCACGAAACGCAGATAGGCGGGGAGTAGTTGCTCGGCGTCATCCATGATGAATACGCGCTTGATGTAGAGCTTGACCCCACGGCGGGCATCACGATCCCACATATCAAAGGGCGCGCGCTGCGGGATGTAGAGCAGTTGCGTGTATTCGCTACGACCCTCGACGCGATTATGCGTCCAGGCGAGCGGGTTTTCGAAGTCATGGGCGATGTGCTTGTAGAACTCTTGATACTGCTCGTCGGTGATATCGGCCTTGGCTCGGGCCCACAGTGCATTGGCCTGGTTCACCGTCTCCCACTCAGTGGTCACGACCTGCTCGGATTTTTCAGCGTCCCACTCTTCCTTGAGCATGCGGATCGGCAGCGAAATATGATCGGAATAGCGACGGAGGATCTCGCGCAGCTTCCAGCCGCTGAGGAATTCATCCTCATCCTCGCGCAGCGTCAGGGTCACCGATGTACCGCGATCAGCCTTTTCCACGGTTGTGATCGAGAATTCACCTTCGCCCTGGGACTCCCAGAGAATCGCCTCGGTCTCGGGCACGCCCGCGCGCCGGCTGAGCACCGACACATTACTCGCCACGATAAAGGACGAGTAAAAGCCGACGCCGAACTGACCGATCAGTTGTGCGTCCTTTTGCTTATCCCCAGTAAGTTGGGAGAAAAATTCCTTTGTCCCGGAACGGGCGATGGTCCCCAGATGGCTGATCGCCTCATCGCGCGACAGGCCAATTCCATTGTCGGAAATCGTAATCGTGCGGCGCGCCTTGTCAAACTCAACCCGAATACGCAAGTCGGTATCGCCTTGCATCAGATCGGGCTGGTCGATCGCCTCAAAACGCAACTTGTCGCAGGCGTCCGACGCATTCGAGACGAGCTCGCGCAGGAAAATTTCCTTGTTGCTGTACAAGGAGTGAATCATCAGGTGCAACAGTTGTTTGACCTCGGCCTGAAAGCCCAGGGTTTCAGAGGTTGCACTCGTGGTATCGGATTGACTCATGATCGTGTATTCGCTCGGGTTATAAAAAGCGCCATCCAAAGTGGATGGTCCGTGCCACCCGCCATGCGGGACTGCATCGCATATGGGGGCACGGGCAGGGATATCAAGATCGTTGGCTCAGGAACCCATTCCCGCCAGCTCTGGCGAGGATGAAGGCTGATCGACCGGCCTGGACCCTTGTTGAATATGTAAGCCCTCCGGCATATAGACATTCGATATCGGCATGGCGAGCTGTGCACCGTGGCTGCGGATGATCTGCGCCACCCGCAACAAGACATCTTCCTTGACGTTCATGTAGTCGTTGTAGTCTGTACTCACGGTAAAGGCATACAAAAACAGTTTCAGAGACGACTCGCCACAACTATCAAAATTAAAGGCAAAAAAGTCATGCTTGATCTCGGGATGGCTGCCTATCATCTGCCGGCACTCGTTGGCAATCGCGTGGATCACATCGATATCGCTATAGCGCACATGGAGGGTTTCCATGATGCGACGACTGGTCATACGCGAATGATTAATAATGGGCTGGGTGTTGAACATGGCATTTGGCACGTAAAAGGGCTTGCAGTCAAAACCAATCAAACGCGTCGCGCGCCAGCCAATATGCTCAACCCCACCCATCAGCTCTGTTCCGGGAATAATGATGTATTCACCTACCTTAAACGGACGACTGGCAAAAATAGTCAGCCCGCCCAATAGATTCGCCACGAGGCTTTGCGCGGCAAAGCCAATGGCAATCCCCCCCACCCCGCCAAATGCCAGCACCCCAGCAATCGAAAAGCCCAGGGTTTGCATGACAGTGAGGATGGACGTGATGACAATCGAGGCACGGATGAGCTTACCGATCGCATCGGTTGCAGTGGGATCGAGTTCGCGGTTTTGGGCCCGGGCGCGAGCCAGTATATTGAGTTGAATGCTGCCGGTAATACGCAACAACCCCCACATAACAACCACGATCACTGCGACATTGCGGGCCGGCACCAGCACGGCAAACAAGATTGATTCGACATCGCCTTGCACCAGTACCGTGGCAGCGGCCGAGACGCCCACGATCCAGATCAGCACCTTGGTTGGCGTACTCGCCCCGACCAATACGCCGTGTGTCCAGACATACCGTACACTATCTGTGTGTCGTGCGAGGCGGCCCAATATTCGCCCCACAACCATTCCTGCGATCAGCGTAAGCAGGATAATACCGAACACCAGGATGGTGTCTGCCCATTCCTTGTAAATATCGATACCTTGCTGAATAAGCGGACTGTAATTCAATCGCCTGGCCTCCATGTTAATTAGATAGATAGTGTACCGACTAGCCCAATGATGACCAATTCCGCAGCCGACTCATGGATTCGATAACCCATGCCGTGATGGGCGCCAGCCTATTCGGCTCGTTGATGGGCCGCGCTCAGGGGCGCAAGGCGTACCTGGCAGGTGCTGCGCTGGCGACAATACCCGATCTGGATGTATTTATTCGCTACGCAAATCCTGTCGCGACCATCGTGAACCATCGCGGTTTTTCACACTCGCTATTTGTCCTCACCATGTTGGCGGCGCTGCTGGCATGGATGATGCGCCGCTGGTGGCCCTCGCCCAATTATGACCCGGGCCGATTATTCCTTGCGCTGTGGCTCACGCTGATTACGCACCCCCTGCTCGATGCATTCACCAGCTACGGCACCCAGTTATTGTGGCCGCTCGATCCGGTCCCCACAAGTTGGTCCACGCTTTTCATTATCGACCCGTTCTACACATTGCCTCTATTGATCGCCTGCGTGGTGGGTTTGATTTGGGGTGCGACGCCGCGCAACCTACGCATGGCACGGTGGGCGCTGGGCATCAGTGCGACCTATCTGGCCGTGTCCATCGGCGTCAAGGCTATCATCGAGGATCGTGTGCAAACGCAGCTGGCAGACCAGGGCATCACCGCCCAAGCCATGTTTTCCACGCCTGAGCCCTTTAGCATCCTGCTCTGGCGCGTGGTGGCACGCATTGATGACGTGCACACAATCGAGGCGATTACAGGCGTCTTTGATGGGCGTGCAGCCGAAACCCTGCGCCAGCCCTTGAATACTGCACTGCTCCCCGACCCCTCAGCACTGCCCTGGGCCGCTCGCCTACAGTGGTTCACAGGCGGCTGGCTGCGCTACGACGAGATCGACGGTCAGCTCATTGCCACAGACCTGCGTATGGGGCTGGCGGCAGGTTATTACTCGTTTCGCTTTCGTCTGGCCCAGCGCGATGCACAAGGGAAATGGGAAGCGGTCGTTCCGACCCGCTGGCCCACCACACGCGGACTAGAGGCCCTCCCCCCCACCCTGAGGCGGATCTGGAATCCAACCCCGCCGCTCCCCCTTGCAGTCTGGGCACAAAAAATGAGCGCTGGCAGCGCGCGATACAATTCAGACTCACCCGCTTTGGACGCTGACCATGTACCCCCCGCTCCAACAGGATCGCAGTGATCTCGAGCAACTTCTTCAGGACACTTGCCGCTATGCGACCGAGGTCCTGACAGGCATAGACGAGCGCCCCGTCACGGGCCGCGCCACATCGCCCACGCGGGTCCACCTGCCCGAGTCCGGACACGGCCTGAGCGCAGCGCTCGCGGACTTTCAATCGCGCTGGGCACCCGGGTTTTCGGGCTGCGCAGGGCCACGCTACCTGGGATTTGTCACCGGCGGCGCGACGCCCGCGGCGCTCGCGGGCGACTGGCTCACCAGCACCTTTGACCAGAACCCCACCAGCGCGTTGGACTCCACTGCGCCCGACCTAGAGCGCGAGACCCTGTCCTGGCTGCGCGCGCTGTTTGGCCTGAGCGACGCGCATGAGGGCACATTTGTCACCGGCGCCACCATGTCCAATATGGTGGGCCTGGCCATTGCCCGCGAATGGGTGGGCGAACAACGCGGCATCCAGATCTCCGAGCACGGGCTGGCCGCATTGGGACCGATACGCGTGTTTTCAGGTGCCGCACACGCCAGTATTTACAAAAGTTTGTCTATGTTGGGTATCGGGCGCGCGGCCCTAAGCGCCCTCCCCTTGCTACCCGGACGCGAGGCGGTCGACGTCCAGGCGCTAGAGGCCGCCTTACGCAGCTGTGCAGGCGAGGCCATCATCGTTGTTGCCAATATCGGCACCGTCAATACCGTCGATTTTGATGATCTCGCTGCAATCGTTGCTCTCAAGGCACGCTACTCATTTTGGCTTCATGCAGATGGGGCATTTGGCAGCTTTGCCGCGCTTAGTCCCGATTTTGCTCATCTGACGACAGGGCTGGACGCCGCCGACTCGATCTGCCTGGACTGCCACAAGTGGTTGAACGTCCCCTACGACAGCGCCGTTCAATTCACACGGCGCCGTGACCTTCAGTTGCGGGTCTTTCAAAATAGCGCCGCCTATCTAGGCGAGGCCGCTGAAATCCCGGATTTTGTGCACCTGACCCCTGAGAACTCGCGCCGCCTGCGCGCGCTGGCGACCTGGTTTGCCCTGGCTGCCTACGGACGCGCCGGACACCGTGATATCGTCGAGCGCAATGTGGCTGCCGCACGCGCATTGGGCGCGCAGATCGACCGTCATCCCGCACTACGCCTGCTGGCCCCGGTACAGATGAACGTTGTCTGCTTTACCTTGGCTGACTCACCCACCCAGGCGCGCGTGCAGGCCTTCCTCCAGCGCATCACGGATAGCGGCGAAGCCTTTCTGACCCCGACGCTCCTGCATGGCACGTGGGCTGCGCGCGCAGCCTTCAGCAACTGGCGCAGCACCACGCAGGACATCCCCAGGGTATTTCAAGCGATACAGGATGCACTGTAACTAGCCTGGCACCCTTGCCACGTGCTCGGGGGTTAATTCACGAATCGACGCACAACCCAGATTTGCCAGGGTCCGATCGATTTCATCGCGGAAAATATCCAACACGGCGCTTGCGCCTTCTTCGCCAGCGGCGGCCAGCCCATAGAGCAATGGCCGCCCCAGCAACACCCCCGAGGCCCCCAGCGCCATTGCCTTGACCACGTCCGAGCCGCGGCGAAAGCCAGAGTCGATGAGGGGCCTCACACGGGTCTGCGCCTGCACGGCCCCTAAAGCCATCATCGGCGAACACGCATCATCCAATTGTCGACCCCCATGATTGGAGAGGACCACGCCATCAGCGCCCAGATCCAGGCAGTGCTGCGCATCGAGCGGATGCACAATCCCCTTGACCAACAATCGATGCGGCCATAATTCACGCAGGCGTTGCAAGGCATCCCAATCGAAGCTCGCATCCATCTTGCGCGCCAGCAGGGCCGCCTGCAGTTCAATATTGTCCGCGTCCTGATTGGCAAAGTTGGCCATCTGCGGCAACCCACCCGAGAGCAGGCTCATTGTCCAGCGCGGGTGACGTAGCGCATCCCAAACGACCTTGGGTGAATATTTAAACGGCACGCCAAAGCCACTACGCAGATCACGCTCACGCTTACCGTTGACGGCCACATCACAGGTCAGCACCAGCGTGCGATAGCCTGCGGCCAGCGCACGTTTGACCAGTTGCTCGGCCAAACCAGGATGCACCACATAGAGCTGAAACCACAGCTCACCCCCGGCCTGATCTGCCAATTCCTCAATCGAGGCATTCGCCGCTGTGGACAAGATAAAAGGAATCCCCGCGCGTCGCGCAGCACGCGCTAGCGCGACATCACCTTTGGGCCAAAACACGCTATTCAAACCCGTCGGCGCCACCAGGAACGGCAAAGATTGAGACCTGCCCAACAGATCAATACTAAGGTCTCTTGTTGCCACATTGACGAGACGTCTGGGTTGAAACGTCCAGTGCGCAAACGCGGCGCGGTTGCGCGCCAAGCCGCGCTCATCGTCCGCACCGCCCTCTAAATAATCAAACACCATTTTAGGCAGGCGTGCGCGTGCCTTTTGCCGGAAACCTTCAACGTTAAATGCCTGAGCCATGCGTACCTTAAACCAGTCGGAATGAGCGAGCGCACAGCATAGCTCATCCAATCGAATCAGGCGCTGTCAGTCGCTTAGGTCATCAGGCGCGCAAAGACACCACTGATTCGACCCGCTAGCCCCTTCATCCAGGGCGCTGCCGTGGCTGAACTGCATAGCGATTCTTCCCAATTGTAGGCGGCCTGAATCGCGCGGTAGGCCAGCCAGGGAAAGGGCTCGGGTTCCCACCGTCGCAAGGCGCGGCGCGGGTTCGATCCCTGAATCACCCAGGGCATCTGCGTGAGCGCAGTGCCATGGCCCAGAATCAAGTCGGCCAGCGTTCTGCCAAACAGATTGGCTGCCCCAACGCCGCCACCGCCATAGCCACCTGCCGTGGCAAGCCCTGAGCGCGTGTCGCACACGACATGGGGTACAAAACGGCGCGCCATCCCCATCGTGCCTCCCCAGCCGTGCGTGACGCGCACCCCACTCAATGCGGGGAACAGCTCTAGCATCAATTTTTTTCGCAGCTCGGATTCAGGCCCTTCCAGGGTAAAGTCGTTGCGCGGCTTGACGCCAAAGCGATAGCCGCCCCGCGCACCAAATATCAAGCGACCATCGGCTGAGCGCTGGCCGTAAGTAATGAGTCGTCCCCCATCGCTAAAGGCCGGGCGGTTCGCCAGGCCGACCTCATCCCATTGCGCTGCGCTTAGCGGCTCGGTGGCGATAATCTGGCTCTGTACCGGCAGCACCAGCCCGCCCCCCCCACGAACCGAGCCCGCATACCCCTCTAGCGCAGGCACGATCCACTGCGCCCGAACCCGTCCCTGCCCGGTCACGACCACCCGATCCTGGATATCATCGACACGCGTGTTTTCATAGATTGTTGCGCCCCGGCGCTCGACGGCGCGCGCCAGGCCCCGAACGAGCTCGGCCGGATTCACGACTGCGCAGTGCGGCGAATAGATCGCGCCATAGGGTTGATGCATGCGCACCTGTTGGTCCAAGGCCTGGACATCGAGCCAGCGGTAATCGTCTTCACCATGCCCAGCTTCACGCAAACGCTCAAGATGCTGGCGGACCAAGGCAAGTTGCTCGGGATAGCGCGCGGCGGCAAACAACACACCGCCTTTGTGAAAACCGCACTGAATATCTTCGTCAATCAGAATATCGCGAACATGGTCCACAATCCCATGCAAGAGCGCATACCCGATCTCGCGCCGCTCGGCCGGCTGCCCCGCCAGGTACGTATCCTCGCCAGCCATACTGCCCTTAAGCCAGCCACCATTGCGCCCGGACGCGCCAAACCCAGCGGTCTGAGCCTCTAGAATTGCAATCGATGTCGTCGGCGAGAGCACCTTCAGGTAATAGGCTGTCCACAGTCCGGTGTAGCCTGCACCGATGATGGCGACATCGACATCAATCGGCCCGGATAAAGGTGCTCTGGCCTGTATGTCCTCATCCAAGGTGTCAAACCAAAAACTTGTGCCTCGATATTGATTCATTATGTCATCGCCCTAGCCATCTCTGGACAACCATCATAGGTTGCTCACGCATGCGTGGACACATCCATTCTGAAAATTTCCACATACCAATCAATTAATTGGTATTGTTGATAGTTCCATAATGGCCCTTTTATGTAATCCAGTAGCACTGTTTAATTAGCCTAGGCAGAATTAGAAATCATAGAAACCAACGCCAGGAGCAAAATCATGTCGGACATCTCCAAGACAAGAAGGGCCCTACACTTTACCGCGGTTATCGGCGCTTTTTCCCTTTTCAGTGCCAGCGTCAGTGCCGCCGATCTCACTATTGCGTCCTGGGGCGGCGCCTACCAAAAAGCGCAAAGCGAAGCGCTATTCGTCCCCGCTGCCAAAGCGCTGGGGGTCGATATCAAACAAACCACTTATAGCGGGATGTCTGATGTGCGCCTGCAGGTACAAACGGGTGCAGTCACCATGGACATCGTGGCCAGTGGTTCAGGCAGCGCGGCGCGGGCGGGTGCTGAAGGCCTGCTCGAACCACTGGACTACAAGACCATCGATGTCTCCAATTTTTACCCATCCATGACCTCGCCCTTCTGCGTGGGCGGTGATGTGTTCTCCAACGTCTTCGCCTGGAATACAGAAAAATACGGCCAGAACGGCCCCAAGACTTGGGCTGACTTTTGGGACGTTAAAAAATTCCCTGGTAAGCGCGCCTATCGTGGTGGGGTCGCCGGATCACTTGAGCCGGCACTGATGGCCGATGGCGTGGCGCCCGATAAGGTGTACGAAGTCCTCTCGACCAAGGGCGGTATCGAGCGTGCGATCAACAAGATCCGCGAACTCAAGCCCCATATCGCCGTGTGGTGGTCCTCTGGCGCCCAGCACGCGCAGTTAATGAAGGATGGCGAAGTCGATATGTCCACCGGCTGGAACGGCCGATTCGATGATATCGCCAAGAACGGCGCCAAGGTCACCTACTCGTTTGACCAAGGGCTGCTCGATTACGATTGCTTTGCGGTTCCCAAGGGCGCACCCAATAAGGACGCGGCCATGAAGTTTCTTGGCGAAATCAGCAAGGCTCAATATCAGGCAAGTCTGACCAAGTACATTACCTATGGTCCGACCAATAAGGATGCCTACCGCAACGGCCTAATCAGCGATGCCGTCGCTGCGACCTTGCCCTCATCACCCGCTAATGCCGCCAAGCAGATTTCGCTGGACATTAACTGGTATGAAAAGAATGAAAAGCAGGCCGCGGCTCTGTATCAGGACATGATGCTGGAGTAGTATCCGTCCAAAGGCAGCGAACCGCTCCTCGTTCGCTGCCTTTCAATAATACAGATAACAGGAGACCCTGGTGTGAATGAGCCGATCCAAAAAGCAGCCTCGTTGCCAATCACAATCACGGGCATGACCAAGGTCTACGGTAAGGCCTACGCGCTTGATCACATCGACCTAAGCGTGCGTAGCGGTGAGTTCCTCACCCTTCTGGGGCCCTCGGGCTCTGGCAAGACCACCTTGCTGATGACGATCGCCGGTTTTACCCGACCTGATAGCGGCAGCCTGAAATTCGGCGAGACCGAAGTCATCTGCACCCCCCCTCACAAGCGCGAAGTCGGCATGGTCTTTCAAAGCTACGCCTTATTTCCACACATGACGGTCGCAGGCAATATCGCGTTTCCATTGAGCTTGCGACGCCTGCCTCGCGACGAGATCGCGCAGCGCGTCGAGCGCGCCCTAGAGACCGTACAGTTGGGCGGCTACGGAGAGCGCGGCATTGCCCAGTTATCGGGCGGCCAACGCCAGCGCGTGGCACTGGCGCGCGCCATTGTCTTTGAGCCGCGCATCTTGTTGATGGATGAGCCCTTATCAGCGCTTGATAAAAAGCTGCGTGAACACATGCAAATCGAGCTGCGCCATCTGCATGACAAACTGGGCATGACCACGGTTTACGTTACGCACGACCAACGCGAGGCGCTAACAATGTCAGATCGGATTGCCGTCATCAACCAGGGGCGTCTGATGCAGTTGGGCGAACCCAAGGCGCTCTACGAGCGCCCGGCCAACCGATTCGTCGCGGACTTCATTGGGGACTCGACTTTTCTTCCTGTCGAGAACTCGGGTAGCCAGGCGCGTTGTCATGGGCGCCTGCTGGATTTGCCTACCGACACCGCCATCCGGGCCAATAGTTATCTGATGCTGCGGCCCGAGAAACTGCAACTGCTGGCGGGCGAAGCGCAGGCAGGGATGAATATGTTTATGGGCACGATCCAGAGCATCGTCTACCAGGGGGACAGTGTGCTCACGCAGATTGCACTGGCGGATGGCCAGCTTATCAATATGCGCAGCGCCACCCAGTCAGACGCATTGACCCCTGCGGTAGGCAGCGCCATCACACTTGGGCTGGCGCGCGAGGACACCGTCCTGGTGTCCGATGAGTGAGCCTAACGCCCTCGCCCTTCGGCACGAAGCCCTCAAGGAACGGCTGACCTTATTTGGTCTGTGCTCGCCCGCAGTGCTGCTTGTGCTGATCATCATGATCATCCCAGTGGCATGGCTATTCTGGCTGTCCTTCATCGGCGAGAGCGGTCAGTTCTCGATGGAGAACTACGAGCGCATGCTGACAAGCTCATCCTATGTGCAGGTTTTCAAGCTCACGTTTCAGGTCAGTATCCTGACGACGCTCATCTGCGTGCTTATCGGCTACCCGCTGGCATATTTTCTCTCGCAGTTATCCCCGCGCATGGCTGGGCTATTCCTCATCACCGTGCTCGTGCCATTTTGGACCTCGCTGTTGGTGCGCACCTACGCCTGGCTGGTATTGCTGCAACGCCAGGGTCTGATCAACCATTGGGGCATGGAACTGGGCTTGTGGAACGAACCCCTAAGCCTGGTTCACAATATGACCGGTACGCTCGTGGGCATGGTGCACATTATGTTGCCTTTTCTTGTGCTACCCGTCTATGGCGCCATGCGCTCGATCGACAAGGACTACCTAAAGGCTGCTGCCAACCTGGGCGCAAGCCCCACCCTCGTATTCTGGAGAGTCTTCCTGCCCCTGTCCCTGCCTGGACTGTTTGCCGGCATGCTGATGGTCTTTATCCTGTGCCTGGGCTTTTATGTCACCCCTGCCATCCTGGGCGGCGGAAAAATTATCCTGGTCTCTATGCGTATCGCCTCGAATATCGAATTGTTTGTGAACTGGGGAGCAGCCAGTGCGCTGGGCGTCGTACTCTTCGTACTGACGATGTTGATTCTTTATGTGGTGTCACGCCTGATACGGCTAGATCGCAGTTTTGACCGGAGGGCGGACTGATGACACGCTGGTTGGACCACCCCGCATCCGAGACGCAGATCACCCACAGGCAGCGACTTTGGCTATATTTAATATCTACACTAGCAATGATATTCCTGATTGCGCCCACGCTCATCGTGATTCCGATGTCGTTCTCGAATTCGCAATACCTGGAATTCCCGCCAAGCAGTTGGTCGCTGCGCTGGTACACACACTATCTGGAATCACCTGAGTGGATGCAGGCAACGCTTACCTCGGTCAAGGCGGCTATCCTGACGATGCTCGTAGCCACGCCCATGGGGGTCATGGCCGCCTACGGCCTGTCCATGTCCAGAATGCGCGCCAGCAGGATGATCTATCTGATGCTGATCACCCCGATGATCATCCCGGTTATTTTGCTGGCGATCGGCACGTTCTATGTCTACGCCAAGCTCAGCCTGCTCAATACCATCCTGGGCCTGGTGCTGGCGCATTCGCTGCTGGCCATCCCGCTGGTGCTGATCGTCGTCAGCGCGGGGCTCAAGGGCTTTGACCCAAGTCAGGAAATGGCGGCACGCAGCCTGGGGGCATCGCGCTTTGTCGCCTTTATGCGGGTGACACTGCCACAGATTCGCTTTTCGGTCATCACGGGTGCACTCCTGTCCTTTTTGACTTCATTTGACGAAGTCGTGGTTGCGCTGTTTATTTCTGGTGGAGAAAACTCGACCTTAACCCGCAATATGTTCAATGCACTACGCGATCAGATCGATCCGACCATCACCTCGATCTCGACCCTGATGATTCTGATATCAACCGGCCTGCTGGTCGCCGCCCAGACTTTTGGCAAACCGCGCCCCTAGCGGCACACTAGGCACAAGAGGCGGCCGCGAACAAGCTAAGGTCGTAGCGCCTCTAAGACCTGGCCCAGAACCTCAATACCGGCCCTGATCTCTGGTGATCGAATGGTGCTGAATCCCAGCACCAGTCCCTGCATGGCGATCGGCTCGATGCAATAGCGTCCGATGGGCGATACGGAGATCGCCCGCGCACTCGCAGCCTGGCTGACGGCCTGCTCAGAGAACCCGGGCGCCAAGCGCCCAATCGTATGAAACCCGGTCTCGGTCGACATCACATCAAGTAAGCCGTCCAGACGACGACTTGCGGCATCAATCAGCGTGTCATGGCGTTCGGCATAGATCTTGCACATGCGACGGATATGTGTCGCAAAATGCCCTTCATCCATGAAATCTGCCAGCACCGCCTGTAAGTTCGATGGGGCGCCGTGAAGAAACGCACCGGATATCTTCTGAAAGGTGTCGACCAGTATCGGCGGCACAACGAAATAGCCCAGACGCAAGGCGGGGAACAGCGATTTGCTGAACGTACCCACATAAATAACACGTTCTGCCGTATCGAGGCTTTGCAAGGTCGGCAGCGGGCTGCGGTAATAGCGGAACTCCCCATCGTAGTCATCCTCGAGTATCCACGCATCGCTCTGTTCTGCGGCTTGTAGCAGCTCGATGCGGCGTGCCAGACTCATGGTGACGCCGATCGGTTGCTGGTGCGAGGGCGTGACAAACGCCAGACGGAAATAAGGCGCCCGCCTCAGGCCCTCTTCAACGATCAGCCCTTCTTCATCGATCGGGACAGGAATCAGGTCCATCCCATGCGCGTTGAGGCTATTACGAGCGCCGATGGCACCCGGATTCTCGAACCAGACCTTATCGCCGGGGTTGAGCAAAATACTGCAGGTCAGATTGAACGCCTGTTGCGCGCCACTGACGATAAACACCTGCTCGGGCTCACATGATAAGCCGCGGTTACCACGAAGGTGATTGGCAATCGCCTGGCGCAAGGGAAAAAAACCTTCCGGATCGCCATAGCCCATGACCATGTCACGCTTTTCTCGGTAGTGTTTGGACACCAAGCGTGACCATTGCGCCAGGGGAAAGGCATCGAAGGCTGGTGTACCGGTGGTAAAGGCCCGTTTTTCATGAGGGATGCGCGCACCAAACTGATCGATCGCCTGCGTCATGCAACGCGACAGGCGCAGATTCTTGCGGCGCTGCGCGAGCATCTGCGTCGAGGGTGAAGGCAGCTTGGGCAAGTGCGTGCTGAGGGTTTCACAGACGAAAGAGCCCGAGCCCGTACGCGATTCAATCAAGCCCTCTTCTGCCAGACGCTCGAACACATAATTGATCGTCGTGCGCGAGACGTGGAGCTCTTGGGCCAGCGTCCGGCTGGAGGGCAAGCGTTCCCCAGCGCTCAGGGCGCCCGCAAAAATCATTTTGCGCAAGGCTGCACAAATCTGAGTGCCAATGGTCTTGGAGGACTCGCGGTCTATGGTGATCGACGCCAGCAAGGCGCCCCCAGCTATTTTTACCATCAGATATCCCCTGTGGGTCTGCAGATTGGTATGCAACTTTATCCAAAATGGATATTAACGCGAAACCATTTTATCTTTACCATCAACAATATCAGGCGCCGTGTGGGGCGCTCTAACCAAGCGCAGGCGTCCCATTATGAAAATAAAAAGCATCGAAACATTCTGCACCCACGATGTCGGTCTGGTTCGCCTGCGTACCGACGATGGTGCCGAAGGCTGGGGGCAGGTATCGTCCTATAACGCAGATATTTCGGCCACGGTATTGCATCGCCAAGTCGCCCTCCATGCGCTTGGCGAGGACATCTCCGAGCTCAGCGGCCTGGGTGCCCTGATCGATCGCATCTATGAAAAGGAATACAAATTTCCCGGCTCATACATGTGCCGGGCCTTGGGCGGCCTGGATACCGCGATCTGGGATTTGCACGGCAAAGTCCAAGGCAAGAGCGTATGCGAACTGCTCGGTGGCACACCCCGCCCCATTCGCGTCTATGCTTCGAGCATGAAGCGCGACATCACCCCCAAGGCCGAAGCCGAGCGCTTTTTGCGCCTGCGCGAGGCCCATGGCTATGATGCGTTTAAATTTCGTGTGGGCGCAGAATGCGGCCACAACCAGGACGAGTGGCCGGGACGCACCGAGGAGATCATCCCCACAATACGTGCAGCACTGGGCGATCAGGTGGCCCTGCTCGCCGACGGTAATAGCTGCTACCGCCCCGAACGCGCGATCGAGGTCGGACGACTGCTCGAGGCCCATGGGATCTGCCATTTCGAGGAACCCTGCCCCTATTGGCACCTGGATTGGACCAAGGCGGTGACCGACACCCTGGATCTGGACATCACGGGGGGCGAGCAGGACAATAGCCTAGCCATGTGGCAGCATATGATCGACGCGCGCATCGTCGATGTGGTCCAGCCCGATATCTGCTATCTGGGTGGCCTGGAGCGCACGCTACGCGTGGCAAAAATGGCTCAGGCGGCTGGCATGCCGTGTACGCCACACTCGGCAAATTTGTCTCTGGTGACGATATTTACGCTGCATATGATGGGCGCAATCGAGAACGCCGGACCCTACGTCGAATTTTCCATCGAGGAAGCTGACTACTATCCCTGGCAATATGGCATCTACTCCGATTACCCGGTGGCACGCGACGGCAAGGTGCAGATTCCACAAGGTCCAGGCTGGGGGGTAGAGATCAATCCACAATGGATCGCCGGCGCCGCTTATCAGATCAGTCAATTGGATTAAAGTTTTCATGAGCACCCACATCAAGGATTACATCGCCGAAGCCCAGCGCTCGGGCACCCTATCGGGCCTACCGGATCGGCTCTACATCGACGGTCAATGGCGCGACTCGGAATCCAAAGCGCGGATAGAGGCCATCGATCCGGGGACAGAAAGGCCCTTTGCCCAATTTGCTGCCGGCAATGCCGAGGATGTCGAGGCGGCCGTCACATCATCGGAACGCGCTTTCAAGGACGTGTGGCGTCACGTCGACCCTGCGCAGCGCGCGCGGGTTCTGCGCGAATCCGCCCGTCTCGTGCGCATCCATGCACCGCGCCTGGCCGTGGCCGAGACCCTGGATTGCGGCAAGCCGCTCTCTGAGTCCCAGGAGGACACGGAAACCATTGCCAAGATGCTGGACTATTACGCGGGCGCCGCCGATAAGCTACAGGGTGACACCATCCCGCTGGGCAGAAACTTTGTGTCCTATAACCAGCTCGAACCTGTTGGTGTTACCGCGCATATCGTACCGTGGAATTTTCCGATGTTTTCCATGATACGCGGTGTCGCACCGGCCCTGGCTGCCGGGTGCACCGCTATCGTCAAGCCCGCCGAAACCACATCACTCACCGCCTTGATGCTGATGGATCTTTTCACCGAAGCCGGCCTGCCCAAAGGCGTATGCAATGTCGTGACCGGCACGGGTATCGCGGTGGGTGAGCCCCTAAGCGGTCACCCCAAAGTCCGCCATGTCACCTTCACGGGCTCGATCAATACGGGCCGCCGCGTCATGCGAAATGCCGCGCAGCATATCGCCAGTGTCACCCTCGAACTAGGCGGCAAGTCTCCTGCCATCGTTCTGGCAGACTGCGATCTGGATCATGCCGTCCAAGACATGCTCGAAGCCATCTACTTGAATGCCGGCCAGGTATGCTCTGCCGGATCGCGTCTGGTCATCGAGCGCAGTGTGCACGCCGAGTTCATCGCAAAATTTGCAGCACGGGCCCAGGCATTGACCATTGGCCATGGACTCAGGAACCCGATGATCGGTGCCATCAATTCACGCCAGCAACTCGATAAGATCGCAGGTATGGTTGACGACGCGCGTACACGAGGCATCCGCATTGTGACTGGTGGCCAGCGCACCGTCGACCCCGATAGCGGTGTGGGTTGGTTTTTCCAGCCCACCGTCCTCGATGACGTCCCCGCTGATGATCGCGTCGTGCAAGAGGAAATATTTGGCCCGGTGCTTGCGGTACAGGTCGTGGACAATGCCGAGGAGGCCTTACATGCAGCCAACGGTACCGACTACGGCTTAGCCGCATGTATCTATACAAAGGATATTCAAAAAGCACTTAGTCTGGCGCGGGATATCGACGCGGGTCAGGTGACGATCAATCAATATTATGCTGGGGGTATCTACACACCATTTGGTGGCAATAAGTTATCGGGCATTGGCCGTGAAAAGGGACTCGAGGCCTTGCGCAATTACTGCCGAGTCAAAAATGTGACGATACGAATCTAAGCGCGTGGATCAATACGACTACATCATCGTCGGTGCTGGCTCGTCAGGATGCGTGCTGGCGAATCGCCTAAGCGAGAGTGGGCGCTATCGCGTCCTGCTACTAGAGGCGGGCGGCAGCGATCGGCGTTTTTGGGTCCAGGTACCCATCGGTTATGGCAAAACCTATTACCAGAAAGCGGTTAACTGGATGTATTTGACCGAGCCCGTGCCAGGCTTGAACAATACGCCTAGCTACTGGCCCCGGGGACGCGTATTAGGTGGCTCCAGCTCGATTAACGCGATGGTCTTTATCCGCGGCAACGCGCTCGATTACGACAATTGGGCCGCCGCCGGCAATCCAGGATGGCGCTACACAGATGTGCTGCCTTATTTTAAAAAGATAGAAACCAATCAGGCAGGCGCCAACGACTATCGCGGCGCGACTGGACCGCTGTACATATCGGACGTCTCCCAAGAGCTGCACCCCTTATGCCAGACCTACCTGCAGGCTGGGCTGCAAGCTGGCCTGGCCTATAACCCCGACTTCAATGGCGCGCACCAAGACGGCATCGGTTTGTACCAACTTACGCTTAAACAGGGCTTTCGCATGTCTGCCGCGAAGGCGTACCTGCGGCCCGCATCCAGGCGGCGCAATCTGACCGTCCTGACCCATGCTCACGTCTCGCGCGTACTGCTGGCGGGCACCCAAGCGATCGGTGTCGAGTACGAGCGGCACGGGCGCCGTCACCCCATACGAGCCAATAAGGAAGTCATCGTGTGCGGCGGTGCGATCAACACGCCGCAACTGCTGCAGCTCTCGGGCATCGGCCCACGCGAGGTGCTCGAGCCGCTGGGCATCGCAGTAATCCACGACAGCCCCGCTGTCGGCCTTAACCTGCAGGATCACCTCGGTGTCGATTACTTATTCAAATGCACACAAAGAACCCTAAATGATGAATTACACCCATGGTGGGGCAAGCTCCAGGCGGGCCTGAAGTATCTGCTGTATCGACGTGGCCCCTTGGGCCTGAGCATCAACCAGGGTGGTGGTTTTTTTAAGACTGATCCGGGAATGGCCCAGGCCAATATGCAGCTTTATTTTTCCCCGGTCAGCTATACCCGAGCACCTGCGGGCACCCGGCCCCTGATGAATCCAGATCCTTTTTCAGCCTTTTTGCTTGGTGTGTCGAACTGTCGGCCCAAATCCAGCGGTTACGTCAGAATCCGCTCGACAAACCCGCATGAGGCCCCAGAGATACAACCTAACTACCTATCGGTCCAGAGCGATATCCAGGAACTGTTGCAAGGCGTCAAATTCATACGCACGCTGGCGGCCACCCCGGCGCTCAAAGGCATCATCAGCGCAGAGCTTCATCCCGGTGCAGACTGCACGAGCGACGAGCAGCTTATGCAAAACATCCGCGCCAGCGCCTGGAGCGTCTTTCATGCCTGCTCATCATGCCGCATGGGCCCGGACCCACGCACCGGCGTGCTTGATCATCGGCTACGGGTATACGGCATCGAGCGACTGCGTATTGCAGACACGTCAATTTTTCCCTCGTTGGTGTCGGGCAATACGAATGCCGCCGCGATCATGGTCGCAGAGAAGGCGGCTGATATGATTTTGGAGGATGCCGCTTAGTCGCGGAAATTCTGATACTGCAGGGGTAGCTCTACATCGGTCTTGCGCAGCAGCGCAATCGCCTCTTGCAGATCATCGCGTTTCTTACCACTGATACGAAGCTTATCGCCGTTGATCTGCATGTCGACCTTGATTTTGGCCTGCTTGATCGCTGCGATGAGCTTTTTCGACACGCTCTGCTCGATCCCCTGTCGGATCGTGATTTTTTGGCGCGCGCCCCCTAGATTTTCTAGCGGATCGGCAGCCTCTATACAACGCACATCAATCCCACGCGCCGACAGGCGGCCGCGCAGGATATCGAGCATCTGCTTGAGCTGAAACGCACTGGAGGCCACCTGTGTCACCTCGTAGCCTTCCAGTTCAAAGCTCGCGTCTGAACCCTTGAAGTCAAAACGCGTCGCCAACTCACGATTCGCCTGATCAACGGCGTTGCTGAGTTCGTGCTTATCCACCTCAGAGACCACATCAAAACTGGGCACGTTGCTCATCCTATAGAAAACATGATCCCTGAAGTTTAGGCCGATTTCCCGGTTTGACGAAATCGGCACAAGTCGGCACACGGGATCCTGTCGATAATACTGAGCCAGCAAGCCATACCATTGGGGCAGGGCCTTGGCGAGCGGTAACGGATCGACAAAAAATGCCTCCGTACTCACCGCAAAGAACTCACCCCGATCAGTCGCCGCATACGGGTCCAGCGGCAAGGTCGCGAACCACGCCGCTGCCGCCTCTGATTCTGGGTCGATATCATGCGGGATAGCGGCCTCGATCGCGATCAAGGCATGATGGAAATCCTCAAATGAGGTATCCAGCACACGCCTCCATTGCCGCGGATTGATCTGCGGATGGACGCTCAAGCTGGGCAAACCATCGGCGCCGCCTGCGTGGAGGTCGAGCTTGTGGGCGAACTCGTGAATGACGACATTCGTCGCGTGCGATGCATCGGGGCCCGCATCCTCCCACGATAGAATCACCGGGCCACCTTCCCAGGCCTCACCCGACGCCTCCTGCATGGTTTCGTGTACAACGCCCGCCTCATCGATCTCGGTGCGCGGTATTAGAAACCCACCCGGATAGATGACAATATCCGTCCAGCCCTCGTACAACACGAGGTCCAAGTTCAGTATCGGCAAGGCTGCCTGAATAGCGATGGCCAGCCTGATCTCGTCGGTCACCACCAAGCCTTGCGCCCCAATAAATGCCTTGCTAGCCAGCAGCCACGCGGCACGCTCGCGCAAGGCATTGTTCTCCGCGCTCGACAAGCCCATCAAAAAGGAGTGATCGCCTACCGCTCTATGCCATGCTTCATCGGTGATGCGCGCCAGCTCGCGGGCGACCTGACGGCGCGTGGCGCCTCGACCTGCAAGCCACCTGAACATGCGCGTGTGTCAGTACTGACCCATATAGTCGCGCTTACCCACCTCGACGCCGTTGTGACGTAGGAGGGCATAGGCAGTCGTGACGTGAAAGAAAAACTGCGGCAGACTGTAGCTCAGCAGGTAGGCCTGCCCGGTAAGTTGCCTTTCCTTAGGTGTGCCCGGGCGCAAGACAATCGTGCGACTCTCCTGGCCGTCGATCTGGGCAGCCGTAAAGCCATTGATAAAATCGAGTGATTTTTTAATTAAGGCATGCAAGTCAGCAAAGGTTTTCTCATCGCCATCATAGGTGGGCACCTCTGCCCCTGCCAGACGAGCCGATGTGCCACGAGCAAAATCCGCAGCAATCTGCACCTGTCGGATGAACGGGAACATATCCGGGTACAAGCGTGCCTGCAACAAAGCATCCGGTTCAATTCTTCGCTCGGTCGCATGCGCTTCTGCCTTGCTCAGAATGGCGTCCAGGCTATTGAGCATCTGTTGAAAAACCGGAACTGAACTAGCATAAAGCGAAATAGCCATGATGATTCCTAGGTAAAGAGTATGAAACAGTGTGAACCATTATAGGCATCCACTATTTAGATCTCAGCTAGATCAGACTGGGTACGACTAGCTCGCGTATCTACGCGCAAACTGGAGAAGGATTTGCCGAGCGTAGGGTGTCTCGTGGATGCTGGATTTAAGAGCCTCCAGGTCTATCCCCTCAGCCACCAGCGCCGACTCGCGCTTGAGCACGCAAGCATTAAAGAGATCCTCACTGAACTCGGGATGAAACTGGACCGATAGGACATCGGGGCCA
This sequence comes from Alcaligenaceae bacterium CGII-47, assembly GCA_019166125.1. Lineage (GTDB taxonomy): Bacteria > Pseudomonadota > Gammaproteobacteria > Burkholderiales > Burkholderiaceae_B > Castellaniella. The sequence goes on along the minus strand of JAHTBO010000004.1, from coordinate 47,863 downwards.
TAGCGCAGGATCTGATGCGGATCGTGCGTTGAGCTGGCCAACAATTGCGTCCCTGGCGGCGGCACGAGCACCGTCTGCGCATGCGTCAGATGCGCACTGAACACGGGCGGCAGTTGCCCCAACCACGGATCTTCACGACCTTGTGCGTTCAGGGTGATGGGCAACGTACCTAGCTCCCGGCCAGCCGGGTGGTAGTCCGTCACGCCGCCCATCACATCCGCCATCAGCTGATGCCCGTAACACACGCCCAGCAGTGGTTTGCCTGCCTCGATCAGCCCCTTGGTCCATCGGCCCGTGCGCTCACTCCAGTCCGCCCGATCGGTCACCATCGCCCATGAGCCGGTGATCACTGCGGCGGCGAACTCTGACACATCAGGCAACGCCTCGCCCAAATCAGGATGCGCCACGCGGATGCGATGCGCGGCATCACCCACAGCTGTTCGGAACCAATCTGACTGATCACCAAATTGCTCGCGCAAGGCATCCGGAGGAGAACCCATCTGGACAATCAGGAGAGGTAGGCGTAAGGACATTTTGGCTCCTATTGTTAGGCTACCCACTCAGGATACCGTGCAAGCGATCCATAATCCAGAGACTCTGCGTTGCACACCAGCATGAGCCCATCTCACGTCCACTCCGCCTGTCAGCACCTAGCCAAGTGCAATATCAGGGTTTTTTCTTCCCATAACGACGGACCCGCAGATCAGCCTGTGCCTGATGACCGGCAAACCCCTCCATTGCGCAGAGGCGAGAACAATACTCCCCTAAAAGGACGGAAGCTTCGTCGGTCACCACACGCTGGTACGTGCACGTCTTGAGGAATTTACCAACCCACAAACCCCCGGTATAGCGCGCCGCCCTCATAGTCGGCAGCGTATGGTTGGTGCCGATAACCTTGTCGCCATAGGCCACATTCGTTCTGGATCCGAGGAATAGCGACCCATAGTTCCTCAGGTGCTCCAGGAAGTATTCTGGATCTTCAGTCATGACCTGCACATGTTCAGATGCGATTCTGTCGGCCTCCTGCACAAGCTCCTCGATCGTATCGCACAGAATGATCTGACCATAATCTCGCCAGGCCTGGCCCGCCACGCCGGCCGTGGGTAACACCGTCAGTTGGCGTTCAATTTCCTTTGGCAGATCATCAGCCAGCTGTTTTGATGTCGTCAGAAAGACCGTCGGCGAATTGAGCCCATGCTCGGCCTGGCCAAGGAGATCTGTCGCCACCATCTCAACGTCACAGGTGTGATCCGCTATTACGAGCGTTTCGGTGGGTCCGGCAATCAAGTCTATGCCGATTTCACCAAAGAGCTGGCGTTTGGCTTCAGCAACATAGGCATTCCCGGGCCCCACGACCATGTCCACCTGCTTGAAAGTCTCGGTTCCCAGTGCCATCGCAGCAATCGCCTGCACGCCTCCGACACAGTAGATCTCATCCGCTCCCGCCATATGCATCGCGGTCACTATGGCCGCATTGGGTCGACCATTAAAGGGCGGCGCCATCGTAGCGATGTGCGCAACTCCGGCGACCTTGGCCGTTACGACGCTCATGTGCGAGGACGCAATGAGCGGGTATCTTCCCCCTGGGACATAGCAGCCCACCGACCCTACCGGTATGTTTTTATGCCCTAATACAACACCCGGCAGGGTTTCTATCTCGATATCCACAAGCGCTGATTTTTGAGCCTCAGCAAAACGGCGAACCTGGGCCTGGGCAAACGCCAGGTCGCCACGCTCTGTATCCGAGAGCGACGCGACACACTCGGCAATTTGAGCTTCGTCGAGACGAAAGGAGGCCGGGTTCCATTGATCAAATTTTCGGGAAAACTCACGCACGGCCTCGTCGCCGCGTTGCCGAACAGCACGGATGATCTCCGCCACGATGCCCTGTGTCTGCTCCGAGACAGCAGATTGTGCATCATCTGTCTTTCCCGACTTTATGTATCGAATCACTATATTTCCAATGCGAGGCTGCCCGAACCAATGAGTCTATTTCCTATCGTTCGCGCGTTAATCAATATTTTCCGACGCTCATTTACTTACCCGCGTCCGTCAGATCGCCATAGGCATCAGGTCGCCTATCACGATAGAACTGCCACGCATTTCTCACTCCGTCTATCTCGTCAAGATCCAGATCGGCAATCAATAGCTCATCGCTCTCCGAACCGGCCTGCGCTACTATTTTCCCCGTTGGATTACAGAAATAGCTCTTTCCATAAAATTTTCCGAACCCCTCTCTCCCCACACGATTGATTGCCGCCATAAAGTAGCCATTGGCGACCGCATGGGCAGGCTGCTCAAGCTCCCACAAATGCTCCGAGAGCCCCATGACTGTCGCTGAAGGGTTAAAAACAATCTCCGCACCATTCAAACCCAGGGCACGGGCGCCTTCGGGGAAATGACGGTCGTAACAGATATAGACACCTATATCCGCGTACCTGGTTTTGAACACCGGAAAACCCAGGTTTCCCGGCTTGAAATAATACTTTTCATGCCCACCCGGACTGACAAATGGAATATGGTGTTTACGATATTTTCCCAGATATGTTCCATCCGCATCGATCACAGCGGCGGTATTGTAAAAAACGCCAGACTGCTCTTTTTCAAAAATAGGGACGACGATGACCATGCTGTATTTCCGAGCGATATCCTGCATCAGCCTGGTCGTATCGCCATCCGGTATCGGCTCTGCGAGATCGAACCATTTAGTTTCTTGTTCAGAACAAAAATAAGGCCCATTGAATAATTCCTGCATGCACAGGATCTGCACCCCTTTTTGTCCTGCTTCCTCAATAAATGGCAGGTGCTTATCCAGCATCGACTTACCAAGGGCCTTCACCGACAGCGCAGTCCCACTAGGGACAGCAGTCTGAATCAACCCACAACGAACATTACGGCTCACGGTCTTCTCCTCCAAAGTAAATAAATCTACGCCCCCACCCGTGCTCAGTCCCGATAGATGGGCGTCACGCTGTCATCAAGTGGATAGAATGGACGCACACACTGGCGCCACTCGAGCTTGGTAAGATCCGCACGCCCCGCCCCTGGGGTGTCGAGCGCATAGAGTCGTGGCGCCCAGGAGTAAGCCTGCCGATAGTTCATCGGGTTCTTAACCACGACAAACTTAAATCCCCTGACATCAATACCCGCGGCCGCATACTGTTCGTCGGCATACTCATAAGCCGGTCTGCTGGTGACCAGCACCACAATGTTTTTATGGCGCAGTACGACAGCCGCGCCAACCGTTGAAGACGTGCCTGCCATGGGGCCACCCGAATAGATAAACGCCCCGTCGTGAAAACCAAGCACCTCAGCCGAGAATGACACCGGAGCCCCATGCCGATTCTCGACCTTATTGCCCAACTGGCAATCGATATGCGCCCCGACGCCGCGAGCCCTGGCAAGATCGACCACACCCGCATCGACAATCTGCACCAAGAACGACTCGGTCAGGCCTGAGGTCATGTATTTTTGCAGCAGATAAGCACTATCTCCCGCAGCGCCCGCCCCTACCGCATCGGACATTTCACTCAGTATTATCGGGCCTGCATCTATTTTCTTGCCTTCCTGCAACGCATCGTCAATGGTTGTCAGCTGAGGCAAGAAGCGCGCGCGCTCATTCCATAAATCGCCACATAGACGCTCAAATATGAGATCTTGCAAGGCATGCCTGCCATCTGAGACCAACACAAAAGCTGTACCGCCATCAGGCCTTTCAGCCCAAGGCGTGGACGGAAAATAGCTCACAGCCAAAATACCGGGCAAGGACTCCAGAGCCCGACAGGCCTTATAGGCCTCGCGCATCGGCGTATCGGCGCGAGTGCCGGCCATGGTTGGGGTCACGAGCATTGCCAGCTTTTTCATCTGCATACTGAGCTTGACTGAGCCAGACACTGCTTTGACCAGTAAACCTGCGCCGCGCACGCCGGTTTCAAATACATCATCATGAGGATAGTGTTCATATCCGACGATGGCATCGCAAAGCGAAATCATCTTGGGTGTGATGTGCGCATGCAGGTCGCAGGTGATCACAATCGGAACGCTGCCCACTTTCTCTCGTACCGCTTCTAATAACTCTACTTCGGCGTTTTCCGTCCCCTCACATATCATTGCGCCGTGCAGCGCGAGGAAAACACCATCTAGAGCTCCACAGTCCAAACGCGCCAGCAGACGGTTTTTGAGCTCATCGAAGCACGCGCGCATTACCGTCCCACCACACCCCCCGTGGGTAGCGATCAACGGCACGATCTCAGCTCCAACGGCATCGAGCACAGAGATGGCACCAGAGACTTCTATTTCACCCCCTCTTAGTGAGCTGATGAAATCCTCTCCCTCAAAGAAATAATGACTCTGAAAATCCTGTATTGTCGTTCTCGACAAGGAAAAGGTATTGCCTTCGAACAATAAGGCGCCAACGGCAATTCTCATCTATCTCTCCTTAGCTGCATAAGCCACCGATATATTGCATCGCAGCGATCAAAATCATCCCTAGACAGGCTGGCTAAGCACAGGGTCCTGATGCGCCTCCCAATACAACTCCCTTAGCCGCACAGTGTTCTCGGCCAGCCCATTTCCGATAAGCTGCTCATTGACAAACTTTATCGGCATGATTCCACCTGCAGTGCTGGTAATGAATACCTCGTCAGCGCTGAGCAACTCGGCTGCGGGCACATCACGCTCATGGACTTCAAGGCCGATTTGCTCAGAGAGCTCCATCGCGGTCTTGCGGGTGATTCCCTTCAGAACGCCCTTGCTCGGTGTAACCACCGTCTTGCCGGTCACCGCAAATATGTTGAAGCCGGCGCCCTCAACGACGTTTCCGTGCATATCGGAGAGCACGGCCAAATCCGCCCCCTCGGCATAGGCGTCATATTGCCCCCTCACCAGATCGAGCCAATGGTAATTTTTTATGGTTGGATCGACCGATTGCGGGGCAATTCTTTGCACCGAACTGATATGCAATCGAACACCTCTGTCTTGATCTTGCCTCGTGGCAACCCAAGAGAACGGGACCACGAAGGCATAAAATCTATTCTTGCAACGCCGAGGATCGCGTGAGTTGGCCGCAGGAACCCCGCGGGTGCAAATCATCTCTACATAGGCATCCTTCAGCCCTGACGCCTTGACGCACCTGGCCAGGATTTCCCTGATCTGGCCACGATCAAAATCGATTGCCATATTCAGCTTTTCCATGCTGTTCATGAAACGATCAAGGTGATCTTCAATGCGAAAAAATCGGTTGTTCCAAACATGAACAACGTCGTAAGTGGCATCAGAATGAAGAAAGCCCCAATCGAGTATGGGAATCTTTGCCTCAGATATCGGGACGATTTCCCCTTCAATAAAGCCGACACCATTACTTAAATTCGCATGGACCGCTGGGTTGTAATCTGAGTTTGGCATAGTAACTGTAGCTTCTCCGGACATAGAATGTCTCCACGGACATAGAAGATCCCGCCGATATGGTGGAGGCCAGCACATCGGCGGGACGTTTGGCCCCACCTCGACGAAATGCGCGGGGTGCGGCTACTTTGCCTTCTTGGCGCCCCAAAATAGAGCGACCGGCGCCTCGATGACATCCGTCAGTTTCTTGCTGTAAGCAGACGGCACCTGATACTGCCCAAGAGGAACAATCACCCCTTCATCCAATACCGTTTCCTGAATTTTTTGTGTCAATGCCTTCTGCTCAGCGAGGTCACCCGTGCGTGCGAACTGCTCTCGGAATTGCTCTATTTGAGGGTTATCCGGCCATCCGAACCATGCCCTGGCTCCATTCGCGGCAACTGCGGGGTAACGCAAAGGATCCAACATATCTGTAAGCGGCCAATTGGTTACGAACATGCTCCACCCGCCCTCGCCTACGGACTTGTTGCTGGTACGTCGCGATGCAAGCGTCTGCCAATCCATCGATTGCATCTCGACCTTGAACCCTGCTTTTCGCAGCGCCTGAGCGATGACTATCGGCTGAGCTGAGAGATTCGGATTATCGGTCGCATGAAGCAGTACCACCGGGGCACCATCATATTTAGCCTCTTTGAGTAACGCCTGGGCTTTCTCTATATCCGGTTTGACGATCCACTCCGTACCCGTTGTATATTCAAACGGCCCACCACAACCGAATACGGCCGCGCATGTCTGGTAGTACTTAGGATCACCCACAACCGCCTTCATGACATCTTCTTGACCGACAGCGTACATCGCAGCTTGGCGCAGCAGCTTGTTATCGAATGGAGGATGAGTGAAGTTGAACCTATATACAGTTTGGTAGCCCAACTTGCCGATCAAGGCGAGTTGAACATCTTTGCTTTTTTCCACCATAGGCAGCAAATCAAAGGGCATGACTTCTACGTAATCGATCTCCTCGTTCAACAGTGCGTTGACCGCCGTCATCTGATCGGGCATGGTGATCCACTCCACCCGATCGACATTCACGACCTTCCCGCCCGCAGTCCAGCTCGATGGCTCTGAACGAGGAACGTAGTCTGTATTTTTCTCATATACGACTTTTGTATTCGGTCTAAATTCGCTTGCAATAAACTTGAACGGACCTGAACCGATATGTTCCTTGACTGCCTCTGTGGACGGAGTTTGGGCCATACGCTTGGGCATCATGACCGGGACCGGCCCTCCGATCTTCGATAAGCCCTGCAGAACCAAAGGCGTTGGCTCCTTCAGGATGATTTCGAAGTTTTTGTCATCCAGCGCCTTCATTTCCGACACCATGGGCATCAGCATCTGCCCCATCTTGTCTTGTTCAGCCCAACGTTTTATCGATGCGATACAGTCCTCGGAAGTCACCTTGGCGCCATCGTGCCATTTCAATCCGTCGCGCAAGGTAAACGTATAGGTTTTCCCATCAGCCGATTCCTTCCAATCGGCCATTTGAGGTTGAACCTTATAGTTTGAATCCAACGACACCAGCGTGTCATAGATCATGTAACCGTGATAGGTCGTCATGCTGACGGTCGTAATGGCAGGGTCCAACAGCCTCAAGCCCGACTGCATCACCGCCGTGACTGTTTGCGACTGAGCAGGTGCTGCGGCCAACAACACTGCCGAAACAGGTACTGCCAGGTAAATCGACCGCATCATTTTCACGATGCTTATGGGGATATATACAGACATGCAAATCTCCTCAAAATTTCAAGCGAACAGTCAGCGCCCTCGCTCAACTGGAAAATATAGATTGTGAGTCGTGTACTAGATGAATCTGTTTAACTGGGAATATCGATTTTTATCTCCTCCCGTCCCAGTTCAATTGGATCAGCGATAGGCTGCAGCGAAGCGGCATCAAGCGGTCGCAAATTCTGAAAATCCCAATTGCGCCCGGGGGCCGCCGAAATGAGCGCCCGCGTATAGGCTTCTCGAGGGTTGGTCAGGACCTCAACAGCCGACCCCGATTCTACGATCCGCCCTTTTTGCATGACAACAATGGTGTCGCAAATCTGTGCCGCCACACGAAGATCATGGGTGATAAACAGAATGGCAATACCGGTACGCTCGCGTATTTCACGTAGTAGCTGCAGAACCTGCGCCTGTACGGATACATCCAAAGCCGACACCGCTTCATCCGCAACCAGCACTTCAGGCTCCAGCGATAACGCCCGCGCAATGCATATGCGTTGGCGCTGGCCCCCTGAAAATTGATGCGGATATCTCTGCAACACCTCGGCATCCAGCCCGACAACCTTCAATAAATCCCGAGCCTTTTCCATGGCTTCGGCCCGGCGCATCCCGAAATTCGTGAGCCCCTCAATCACCGAATCACCGATACGCATCCGCGGATTGAGCGACCTGTAGGGATCCTGAAAAACGACCTGTACGCGCCGCCGCCACAAGCTCAGTTGACGGCCTGTTTGACGCGAGACATCCACACCGTCAATACAAACCGAGCCTGATGTCGGCTGAATCAAGCGAACGATGCAACGCGCCACAGTGGACTTTCCAGAACCTGACTCGCCCACTATCCCAGCGATCTCTGCACGGCCCAAAGACAAGCTGACGTCCGATGCCGCCGCCACGGATGTATCCCGCCCGAACATCTTTTTCTGGGTGTACACCTTGCTGAGCGAAACCACATCGAGAATATTTTTTTTCTTCGAGGCCTCCAGCTTGACAGGCACCAGGCTAGGCACCGATGTCACAAGTTTCCGCGTATAGGGCTCGACGGGACGGGCGAGGATATCATCGCGATTACCGACCTCTATGACTTTTCCGCGATACATCACAATAATGCGATCCGCAATTTCAGCCACAACGCCAAAATCATGCGTAATGAACAACACCGCGGTATTCTGCTTTTGCTGCAGCTCCCGAATAAGCGAGAGTATCTGCTTTTGGGTGGTGACATCCAGGGCGGTGGTCGGCTCGTCAGCAATGAGCAACTTAGGCTTCAGGATCAGCGCCATTGCGATAACAATACGCTGGCGCTGCCCCCCGGAGAGCTCATGTGGATACGCGTCATATATACGATCCACATCAGGAAGGTGCACCGAGCTGAGCATATCGAGGACCTTGCGATGACGCTCCGTGCGATTGAGTCCGGTGTGCAGACGCAGAACCTCTTCAATCTGAAACCCCACCGTTTCCACAGGATTCAGTGCGGTCATAGGCTCCTGGAAGACCATCGCCATTTGCGTAGCCCGCATCTGACGCAATCGGTTCGCGCTTGCGCTCAGGGTATCCTCACCATTCACGAGGATCTGGCCGGCGCTGGCCACGAGCTCCCGGCGGGGAAGCAGTCCCATGACCGCGAGCGAGGTGACGGACTTACCGGAACCGGATTCACCGACGATACAGACAATTTCACCCGCCCTCACCTGAAACGATATATCGGTCAGTACCGGCACATTCGCCTGAGGATCTACCGCATGTACGGACAGGCTGCTGATCGAGAGGACTGGAGGCGCGTTATCGATACCGAGCTCAGTGGGCACAGGAGTGATTGACGGCATACTCAGAGCCTCCTGGCCATTTTGGGATCCAGGGCGTCACGCATGGCATCCCCAATAACGTTGACGCTCAATACCGTAAGAGACAAGAATATGCCTGGGTAAAGTATCAGCCCGGGACTGAGCTGAAAGTACATGCGCCCTTCGGCCATGATGTTTCCCCACGAGGATGTCTCTGGAGGTAGGCCAACACCCAGAAAACTCAGAATCGCCTCGGTCAAAATTGCGGACGCGAAGATATATGTACCTTGAACGATCAACGGTGCGGTAGAGGAGGGAACGAGGTGACGCCAGAGCAAGGCGGGTACGTTTGTCCCAAGCGAGATTGCCGCTTCGACATAAGGTTCATTTTTGACCGTCATGATGACCCCTCGTACCAGACGCACAACACGTGGTATTTCAGGGATTGTGATCGCCACCATGACGGTCATCAGACTCGCGCCGTTAAGTGAAACCAATGCAATCGCGAGAAGAATGCCAGGAATGGCCATAACGCCATCCATGACCCGCATGACCACGGCGTCGATCAACGGAAAATAGCCCACGATCACACCCACGAGCATCCCGAATGTCACGCCAATAAACGCTGCGCCTACACCCACGACCATCGATACTCTGGCGCCATAAATGACTCGGGAGTACACATCGCGACCAAATGCATCCGTTCCAAACCAGTGTTCCATGGAGAACGATGCCAAGCGTTGCGAGGGATCGATCGCGACCGGGTCGGATGTGCCCAGCAACGGCGCGCACAGGGCAATGACACTGATCGCAATCAATACCCATAGCGCGGTCAAGGCCGGGCCACTACCGAATGTCTGCCGGATCTGGATAAATACGGGAGATGCCAAAGCCTGAGATGCAGCTTTTTCCACTGTCGCCATCTGCACGATTCCTTCTGGACATTTCGTTGGATCATCAGTCTTCATCATGCTCATCCTCAATATCTGATACGAGGATCGAATACGGAATACAGGACGTCCACGGCCAGATTTATCAAGATATAGATGAAAGAAAAAAGCAGGATCAGTCCCTGAATGACAGGATAATCACGAGCCAGCACCGCCTCGACCACCAGACGCCCTAAGCCAGGCAGGTTAAAAACCGATTCAGTCACTACGACACCGCCGATCAACATGCTGACGCCGATACCAATGATGGTCACAATAGGTACGGCCGCATTGCGCAGCGCATGCCTCATCACGACAGTGCGTTCTCGCAGCCCCTTGGCTCTGGCGGTGCGAATGTAGTCTTCGTTCATCACTTCGATCACGCTGGTTCGGGCAATGCGTGCGATCAAGGCGATATACACCGTACTGAGCGTAATCGTGGGTAGCACCAGGCGCTGAAGGTAAGGCCACAAGCCGTCGGCAAGAGGTTTGTAACCCTGTACCGGCAACCACTGCAGGTGGATGGCAAATACGAAGATCAGGACGTACGCGACGACGAAGGCCGGGACCGAAAATCCGAGCACGGAAAACGCCATCACAATGCGGTCTAAAAGCCTGCCCTGACGCCAGGCCGCAATGATGCCCATAGGGACCGCGACAATGACGCTCAACATAATGGTTGCGATACAAACCGAGACGGTAGGCCCTATTCTGTTGGCGATCATTTCAGTGACTGATACGCCGGAGATGAGCGAGACGCCAAGATTGCCCTGGGAGAGCAGTAAGAGCCAATGAAAGAACTGGATATAAATCGGACTATCCAATCCCATCTGATGGCGGATTATCTCCAGTTGCTCCGCCGTGGCCATATCCCCGGCAATGATGGCGGCTGGATCCCCCGGCGTCAGTCGAAGAATGGCAAAGACCACAACAGTGACCATCACCATGGTGGGTGCCGTTGCAAGCAAACGTCTCAAAATGAAAAATAGCATCTGACTATGTCGCTCCTCTTAATCTCGCCATACCGATAATTTTTGGCAAATCAGTCGGCAATTGGAACCGTGCCGCCAACTTTTGCTTCATGCATGACGACATAAGAGTGAGTAATCCGGACACCCGGTAATTTCAAGATTTTTTCTTCGAGCAACTCCCTAAAGGCGCTGATATCCGCAGTCCTGATCTTCATGACGAAATCGACATCGCCAGTGATCATGTAACACTCAACGATCTCCTTGATCTGCGAAATACCGGCTCGAAACTTTTCGTATACCCCGTCAATTGCCCGATCAAACGATATGAGCGCAAATATCAGCATGGGATAGCCCACCGCGTCCGGAGCCACCACAGCGCGATAGCCCTGGATGAACCCTTCATGCTCAAGTCGACGGACACGCTCCAGGCAGGGCGTCGGGCTCAGATCTATCTGCTTGGCCAACCACTGATTCGTAGCACGGCCATCTTGCTGAAGCAGTGTCAATATTTTTTTGTCGATCGCGTCCAGATCACGCTTGTGTCGGTCGTTAGATCCATTCTTCGCCTGTGGCGTAGTACGTGTGGTCAAAGTATCGCTCCTGAGTGATCTAGGTCAGGGAGCCGAAACGCCAAGCTCAACGCTCAACTGCCCATCATCAGAGCAGATACTACATAACTGACTACCAAACACATATTAGGATTAGTACCTATGCTATTTTTCATCTTTATAATAGTTACATATGCTGCAAAATATCATGTTTTGTAGATAAACACGCAACACGCCCAGCAACGAAAGGCCCGCGACTCTATCTCGCCCTCACCCGCGCCAGCACCTGATCCAAGGCTTGCGTCAGTGCCGCCATGCCGCCGCTACGATCAAATACCTCGAACATCTGCTCGTTGAGGCCGCCTTTGGTGGAGAATGCTGATCGCAAGGACTTAAAAGGCACTACCGGCTCTTGCACCGCCGCCTGAGACAGGCTCAGAAAAATCGGCCCGAGGTAAGCTCTGGCACTGTCATACGGCATACCCTGCCGCTCGAACCAGCGCGCGGTCGTCTCCATGATGCCAAAGTACGAGCCCATCAGAGCGCTGGCAACGCCAAACAGGTCGAACTCCTCTAGGGTCTGCGCCTCCAATACGGCGCCTAGCGGTGCAAAAAATGCAGTCACCTCGCGACTGGGCGGATAGATCGCTGTCACACCCTGCAGATCCGCAACGAAAGGCAATGGAATCGCCCGCGTGATGGTGACCTCCGCATCGATCCAGCTCGCGAGCGTCTCGATCTGAACTGCGGCGATCAGGCTCACGACACGCTGGCTCTTGGAGAATTTCAATGACCTGATCACCTCCTCCGCAATCTGCGGACGGATCGCCAGAAAAACGACGTCGGATTCGTCGATCACCGCCTGATTGTCAGCCGCAATTTTTACGAGAGGAGAGGCTTGGGCCAGCCGCGCTGCGATAGCAGCGCCCCTGGGGGAGATGGTGATTTTTCTGATGGTGTCGTGCGCGCGCAAGGCGCCTGTGACAATCGCCTCGGTGATGATGCCGGTGCCGATAAAACCTGGAGTCATGGCTTGGGCCTCCCTTGATAATGGCTCGATTAACGCTGCATTGACCTGAAACCCACTCTGCGCAGGCTTTGGCTTAGACTGTAGCGGTAATCACGATACCGCACCGAGCGAGTCCCACGATGAATATCACACCCCCCTCCTCATGGATATCTCTGGCCGTGACAGTGGTCTGTGCTGCATTGCTGAGCCTTCTGCCCGCACAGGCCCAAACCGCATCGGAGAATGCCGGTCCAATCCCGCCCAATACGCAGCAACCCTTCGTGCAAACCCCTGTCGCCACGTTCGAGTACCCATGGGCCATCGCCTTTCTGCCTGATGGGCGCATGCTTGTCACCGAGAAGGCCGGACGGGTCTTTCTCGTCACGCAGAACGCAGACAAGACCGCCCTCACCGGCGTGCCCAAGGTGTATTACAGCGGCCAGAATGGTCTGCTGGATATCGCAATTGCACCCAACTTTGAGCAGAATCACACTATCTATTTCACCTATGTAGAACCTCAACATAGCGGGGGTGTTCTGGTATTGGCGCGTGCACAGTTACGTGAATCCAAGGGCGGCGCCCGCTTGCAGGATATGTCAATTATCTGGCGGCAACATGGGGCCAGCACGGGTGGCCAGCCCGGCGGCATTATTGCCTTCTCCCGAAATGGGCAGCACCTTTTTTTAACGGTGGGCGACCGCCAGGATCCACAGACCGCACAAAACCCCGATCTCGCACGGGGCAAGGTGCTACGCTTGAATCTGGACGGCTCTACGCCTTCGGATAATCCCATGGCGACTGAGGGCGGCGTACGGGCGCAAACCTGGAGCACCGGCCACCGCAACCCCTATGGCCTGGCCTTTGCGCCGGACGGACGCCTCTGGCTGCACGAGATGGGCCCTCGCGGAGGCGACGAGCTGAATCTGATCCAGGCGGGCAAGAACTACGGCTGGCCGCTGGTCTCCAATGGTGACAACTACAGCGGCCTGCCAATTCCTCGCCACAACACCCGCCCGGAGTTCGACGCGCCCGTCATTTACTGGACCCCCGTTATTGCTCCAGCAGGGCTGGCCTTCTATACCGGAGACCTGTTCCCCCAATGGCGTCATTCAGCGTTCATTGGCGGGCTGGTCGCCAAGGGATTGGTGCGCATCGAGTTTGATGACCAGGGGGGCGCCCGGCAGATGGACCGATGGCTGCTGGGCCATCGGATCCGCGATGTCGCAGTGGCCAGTGATGGTGCGGTTTGGGTGATCGAGGATGCGCGCGCGGGCCGCTTACTCAGGCTAACGCCGCAGCACTGAGGCGTTCCAAGCCCTGTGCATTAATATGAATTAACGCAACACGCGTGAGGGCAAAAGCCGCCAATATGTCTGCCGCTGTGGCATAGTAAAACTGTCAATTGCTTTGGAAAACGCATGGAAGCGTCACGTAGTCGTCCCGTTGTAATCATTCCAGCTATCACACTGGCATTGTTGGCGATCCTGGGCGTTTATAAGCTTTGGGTGTATCTGGACGAGCATGCGCCGACCGTGGCAATGGCACTCGCAGGGGGGCTGGTTGCAGCGGGTGCAACGGCGGCAGGAACACTACCGATTCTGTCAATGCACACGCTCTCTACGCGGGTGCAGGACGCCCTTCTTGGCTTTGGTGCCGGCGTTATGCTGGCCGCCAGCGCGTTTTCATTAGCTATTCCTGGCCTACAGGCAGCAGCGCAACAAGGTTATGGGCCATGGAGCGCGGGGGCGATCATCGGCGCGGCGATCCTATTGGGCGGGGGCGTGCTCCTCCTCATAGATCAAACGCTACCCCACGAGCATTTCATCAAGGGCCGAGAGGGAATAGAATCCATGCGACTGCGCCGCACGTGGCTATTCGTATTTGCGATTGCGCTGCACAATATCCCTGAGGGACTGGCGATTGGCGTCGGTTATGCCGGCACAGACCCAGTGCGTGCCACCGCACTGGCCACCGGCATCGCCATTCAGGATATCCCCGAAGGTCTCGTGGTCGCGGTGGCGCTACTGTCGGTCGGCTACAGCCGGGCGTTTTCAATGACGCTGGGCATGGCCTCGGGCCTGGTGGAGCCCATTGCTGCCGTGCTGGGGGCAGTGATCGTGGGCTGGTCGGCGACGTTGCTCCCATGGGGATTGGGCTTTGCGGCGGGCGCCATGTTGTTCGTCGTCAGCCACGAGATCATCCCCGAGTCGCACCGCAAGGGCCATGAAGCCTACGCGACCTGCGGGCTACTGATCGGGTTCGTACTCATGATGATTCTAGATACTACGCTGGGCTAGGGCGTTGATCTGCACGGCAGCCACCCCCAGGTCCTGCCAATTATCCGGGTGGCAGGTAAACAAAAGAATCTGGTGACGCTGGGCAGCGTCGAACAGAATCCGCTTCATTTGCATCAGACGCTGTTGATCAGTATGAACCAGCGCGTCATCCAGAATAATCAGAGTGGGTCGGCCGGCCTCTTTGAGCAGGTCAGCGTAGGCGAGTCGACTGATCAGACCCATTTGCTCGCGCGCCCCAAAGCTTAGCGCGGCAAAATCCTCGTGGGCTTCACTGCCATTGACCACGCGCACCAATTGTTCGGGCAGTAGCGCCTCATTCACACTCAGGCGCGCCTGCACAAATAGTAGCTGCAGATAATGATTCAGGTGACGCTGTAGCGGCGCCTGAATCCGCCGCGTGAGGGCTTGACGCTTGGCTCTCAATAGACCCAGCAAGAGCTCTAGTGCTGCGGCACGGCGCTGAAGTTCAGCGTGGCGGCGACCGATATACTCGAACTGCCTGGCCAGTTCTGCACGCTGCTCCTCCAAGCCATTGGCACCCAGCGCCTCCAGCCTGCTTTGCAAGCTGGCCAGCTCTAGCGTACGTTGCTGTGCCTCATTTTGCAGGGTATCGGCCGACTTCGTGAATCGCTGAATATCCTGGCGCAGAATATCAGGATTGGCGGCATCAATTTGCCGTCGGCGCTCGGCCAGGGACGCCTGCAGTGCCGTGTCACGGCTGCGCTGCTCGGCTAACTGAGCGTTGAGCGCCTTTTCACGTTCCTGTCGGCTCGGCGCCTGCACAGCATCCTGCAGCCTCTGCCATTCTGTGTGTGCGTTGTCTACTGCCTGGTTAGCCAGGCTAAGTTCCTTGTCAAACCGGCTGATCGCCTGCTCAGCCACCTTAAGCTGCTCGCGCGCGGCCTCCAAGCGGCCTTCTGCGACGGCCACCGTGATGTCGGCCGCATCCGGTTCAGGCAGATCAGCCAATCGTCGCTCAAGCGCCTGTTGCCGTTGTCTGCCCAGAACCTGGCGGCCACTTAATTCATCCAGCCCTTGGGGGGCCAGACTGCCGAGCTGAAACTCAGTGCGTTTGATGTCATCTTGCAATGTCCGGCGCTGCTCGGCGTACGCCTCGGCCTGGCTCAGCCCTTGTACTTGAAGCGCCTCAAACAAGGCACTCAGGCTGGCCTGTGCTGTCTGTCGGCGACGGGCCAAATCAGCAATATCCTCACCCCCAGGCTGAATCCGCAGCTTACCGACACCTGGAAGATCAAGATCGACAGGTTCTAGCAACAGCCGCTGGCCTTGACCACTGAGGGCCTCATCGCCGAGTTGAATATGCTGCGCGGGCAGCAATTCGAACTGCAGACGGGTGGCCACCGATTGTTGTGCAATGTCGAGCTCACTGATCTCTCGGGTGAGGGCTTGCAAGCGGCTTAGTGATGTCGCGTCAATTCGGTTGGCCTGCAGTTGACTGCGCTGCTCGAGCAATTGCGCCTGTAAATTGCGCGACTGGCTCAGCTTGTTTTCAATCTCGGATAACTCCAGATCAAGCTGACTTGCTTCGCGAACAAGTAGTGCGCGCTGTTCACGCTGACGCGCTAGCCTGAGCGCTTGCTCTGCCGTGTGATAGCGCATACGTGCCTGGGCGAGCTGCGCGTCGAGGAGCGGACGACGCGCCTGCAGGTCGCTTTGCGTGGCTGCCGCACGGTGCCGATCACTGGCACGCAGCGCAAGGTCCTCTTGTTGTTTGGCAAAAATGGCCAATTGATCCCGGCAATGCTGTTGACTATCTGCACAGTGCTGGCGCTCTTTTTCCTCGCGCTGTTGTGCTTGCTCCCAGCCCTGCACCTCGGCGAGCTGTGCGCTTGCCTGCGCGGCCTGATGACGAAAAGCCTCCCACGGCCTGGTCGCATCGGTGTCCCGGTGTTGCAGCAATTCGCCCAGTCGATCGACCTGTTGCCGATAGGTGGCAATATCTTGATCAAGCGCTTTGAGCGCCGCCTCACACTCTACGTATTTTTTTTGTATTTCTGAGTATTCTCCGGTAGGACGTCCGGTCGATGTCAACAAGACTGCACGCTCACGCTCAACCTGAACAATCAGCGCATCACCGGCACTGCTGGCGACTTCACCCAGGCTTTTACCCAGGACGGATTTTAGATAGCTCTGTGCATGCGTGACCGGCACATCGATATCCTGGCCAGTGCCCTGATCAATCCATAGCAGGCCGGGTATCCCCCAGTGCTCAGCCTTGCTGGCACCACGCCCTGGAAACTGAAAGCCCAGCAATTGCGCAAGCTTTTCCTCTGCTTCTTCCCCATTGAACAGGCGTCCCGCGATGTTCAGATCACAGCGCTTATGCTTAAGAAAGCTCTTGGTCAAGGTCCAGCATTCACCCTGCCAGTCAAATTCCAGCTTTACGCTGGGCGCAGCGGACGAATCGCCCCAGGGTTGCAAATCATCAACGCTATTGGATTTGAATCGCTCAAAAAAAGCCGCACGTATCGCTCGTACAATCGTGCTCTTACCGGACTCATTGGGGCCAACAAACAGATTAATACCCGGATTTATGTCACGGATCTCGAGGGGCTGGCGAAACTGACGCAGCTGTTCGATCCGTAAGCGACGCAACCTCATGACTGGGCCTCCAACATCTGGCGCTCACGCAGCAGCCCGGCCAGAATCACCAGCGCCTCACGAGCGGTTTCGGCCTGATCACCCTGCTGCTGCGCCTGCAATTCCTCGATGACCTCACCCAGATAACCATCCGCATGCAGCGCGGCAATATCCTCGTGCGTCGGTATCAGCCGCAAATTCACCCGATCACACTGCAGACTGCGACACCGTCCTTGGACCACAGAGAGTGCCTGCTGCAGATGATGCTCACCGAGCAAATCAATCTGCCCCGAGAGCGTCAGATCTAAGACCGTATTCGAGGGCAATTGCTCTAGACGTTGAATCAGAGGCTGCAAGTCGGAGGCCACCGACAAAGTTTCGTTCCAGCTTATCCAATGATATTGCGTGATGGAGTGAGGCACCACACTGGGCGCCTGCCCTCCTGTGTGCAAAGTCAGCAATAAGACCTGGCCAGCACCATTATCCTTAAAGCGTTCCTGTTCTGGGGTGCCGCTATACCAGGTTCGCTCATCGATACACTTCATGCCATGCCAATCCCCCAAGGCCAGATAATCCAGCCGAGCGCGTTGCGCCCGATCGGCGGCAATCGGATTAGAGGCGTCGATATCCTGCGCCAACACGCCCTGGACGCTGCCATGAGCCAATCCAATGCGCAGCAGACCCTGTGGCGTTTCGGCCCTATCGAACCAATCCGTCAGGTCATGATGCGTCTGGCGTTGAGTCAAAGGCGCACCCAGCACGGCAAACCCCTGCTCTGGAAATTCCCGCACACCGGGCTGAAGGATAATATGCGCATTCCCAGGAATCGCCGACAGCCGCTCGGCCCGACTCCAGACGCTCTCGGCCAAGGCGGCGTCATGATTGCCTGGAATCATAATCCAAGGGCCCGGGTAGCCCTGTAGCGCATTGAACAGGCGACGAATGGTGCGGTCCGATACCGTTTGTGCATCAAACACATCCCCGGCAACCAGAACCGCGTCCACCTGCTCGCGCGAGGCCAGCGCAGCAATATGCTCCACACTCAGGAAACGTGCCTCGGCCAGCACCGCAGCGTCTTCAGGTGAAAACCGTCCATACTGACGGCCAATTTGCCAATCGGCTGTATGCAGAATCTTGGGCATGATTATTCTTTTGAGGACGATAAGAGTTCTGACAGATCATACCGTGTCGGCCACAGTGCAGCCTGGGTATCAGCCATAGACCAAACCTTCCTAGACAGGTAAGCTTCTTGATTCTTAAAGAATCTTGATCATAAGGCGGCGGCATGAAGTCATTAATGAATAAACTAACGGCACTAGGGCTTGCCTTATTATTCTGCTGTAGCGCAGCGGCCGAACCACCAAGCAGCGAGGGTGTTTACGTGGGCCTGTTCGGCGGGCTCGGGGCCTTGGAATCAAGCAGCCTACGTCAGCAGGGACAGGTCTATCTTCCCCATCCCCTGCCCCCGCTACCCATTGATGCCAAGGGCAACACCGATCACGCCAACGTATCACTAGGTGGCATCCAGCTGGGCTATGAATGGGATCGTCACCTACTAGGGCGATCGGGTTGGGGCCTGAGGCCTGCCGCCGAAATCGAAGCGACCTATCTGGGAAAACATACGCCCACGGGCACGATGCCGGTTCATCCACGTGCGCTTGGCACGCAATATGTCACCGTTCCGATGACGGGCCAGACCTTCCTGGCCAACGCCATACTAACGGTGCAGACACCGTATTCCAAGCGTTTTTTCCCTTATGTGGGGGCAGGCGCGGGGTTGGCCCTGCTATCGATCAAAGGGTCCGATTCGGCCAATCCGTCGGAGCCCGGCATCAACCATTTCAATTCAAAGCCAGACGCTTCCAGCTCTGCCTTGGCGCTGCAATTCAAAGCTGGAATTAAAGGTCAACTAAGCCGCAACATCTATTTATTTACGGAGTATCGATACCTGCAAATCGATGCAACGCACTACACGTTTGGCAGAACAGACTACCCGGGTGTCCATCTACCCACCGACACCTGGAGCGTGAACATGGGACGACTTAAATACAATTTATTCGTCGCTGGCGTGCAATATCGATTTTAGGTGAACTAATGACGTCCTCCCCGCCCCAAAGGTGGAGGATTCCTACCGCTAGCGTCGCACGTCCGCGACGGAGAATGTTCAAGGCAGCGTTTACATCACGATCATGCATAGCACCGCAATCACTGCATACCCACTCTCTTATTCCAAGCCCTGCGATACCGACACCGTTACGGATGGGCCTGACCGGGGCATCGGCGACCTCGATCACGACATTCAGGAACCAATTGCCTTGGGCATCCCGTGCAAAGCAGGTGCCGTCCTTGATCTTGCCGTCCGGCAGCGCCCGGGAATTAAACACGCGAAAGGTATTGCCAGCGAATCGGAAGGCACTTCCTTCGCGCTTGAGCTCACGCCCCTTGAGGGGCACCCAGCCCAGCGTGCGTTTGCCACGATAGCGGTAGACCTTCGTGCTCATTGGAGGTCCAGATTCTCGTGCGTTTCATGTGCACATAATAACTGGTTACTTATATAGTACAAGCTATCCCTTGCGCCTCTTACCTCCCCGGCCTGCACGCCGGGCTTTCACGGAGCACCTGATGAACAAATTTACCGATCGCTACCCCACCCAGGGAGATCTCATTCTGGTGCTCAACTGTGGTTCGTCCAGCATCAAGTTTGCGATATTCGATACGGGGCAGAATCCGCTACCCCGCACCCCGGTCTGGAACGGCAAAGTGCAAGGCGTTGGGCGCACACCCACTACATTTGGGCAAACCGGCATGACGCCACAGGCCATCAGCCTGGACCCAGAACAGCCCTATGACTCAGCACTTGCCTATATAAGGGAAAGGCTGCTCGAGCGCCTGGACGGACGACGCCTACACGCTGTCGCCCATCGGGTGGTGCATGGTGGCAACAAGTATTTTTCCCCGGTACGGGTCAACGCCGATACGCTCGCCGACCTGAAGCACTACATTCCCCTGGCACCATTGCACCAACCTTTCGCACTGGAAGCCATCGATGTGCTACTAAGGACCCAGCCTGATCTCGTCCAAATCGCATGCTTTGACACGGCCTTCCACCACGACATGCCCAAGGTAGAGCAAATGCTGCCGCTGACGCACCAGGCCTGGGAACGTGGCATGCGCCGTTACGGGTTTCATGGGCTGTCGTACGATTATCTGTCTGTTGTCCTGCCTGAGCGACTCGGCGAGGCGGCACGCGGTCGCGTCATTGCAGCCCACCTGGGCAGCGGCGCCAGCCTATGCGCCATGAAAGGCCTACGCAGTGTCGCGACCACGATGGGATTTTCCGCACTCGATGGGCTAATGATGGGCACTCGGTGCGGCGCGCTCGACCCTGGCGCTGTTATTTATCTCATGCAGACCGAAAAGCTCAGTCTCGAGGATGTGATCCAGGTGCTATATAGCGAATCAGGCCTGCTGGGGCTATCGGGGGTCTCTGCCGACCCCCCCGAGCTATTTCCGCTTGAAGACCAGGACAATGAGACCGGCGCGCGGGTGCGGGACGCATTAAATCTCTACGTACACCGCATCGTCCGTGAGACCGGCGCGCTGGCAGCCGTTCTAGGTGGCATGGACGCGCTCGTATTCACAGCCGGCATCGGCGAGCATAGCGCGGAGATCCGCAAACGCGTCTGTCGCGATCTGGCATGGCTGGGCATTGAAATCGATCCTCAGGCCAATGAACGCAATGACCCCATTATTTCGCGACCCACCAGCCGCATTACCGTGGCCGTAGAGCCTACCAATGAAGAGTGGATCGCGGCACGCCAGGCATTCGGGTTGCTCTGAATCCGACAGTTGCCGGTGCGCTTAGTGTCGCAGATAGCGGTCAAGTTTTAGCAGACCGTAACTGGCCACTGTGGCAAACAGGAATAGCATCAGCGCCAGCGCCATGATGGTTGATGTTTCATTGCGCTCCATCGCGCGCATAAGCAGATGCCCAATGCCATACTGCGAGGCGAACATCTCGCCCAGCAGGGTACCCAGCAAAGTCAAAGAAAAGCCTATGCGCAAGCCCGCCACGATTTCGGGCATAGCCGCAGGGATGAGGACGTGCAAGGCGCTAGCCATTGCACCCAGACGATAGCTGCGCGACGTACGCATATAGACAGCCGGGATATTGCGCACTGCCGTAACCGTAAAGAGAATGATCGGAATGATGCCATGGATCACACCGAAGGCAATTTTTGCCGAAATATCAAGTCCAAAAATCAACAAGATAACCGGGTAAAGCGCAATCTTGGGAATTGAATAAAGCGTGATCAGTACGGGTTCCATCACATCGCCCGCCAGGCGTCTGGCACCCAATATGAGACCGATCATGACCCCAAATACCATGGCGATCAATATCGCGACCGAAAAAGCTTGTACCGTCGCCTCAAGGTGCAAGTAAAAATCAGGATCGCGAATTTCCGCAACGAGCTGCAGCCATGTCTGGTATGGGGCAGGCATGACATGCGCACCCAGAACCAGGCTGGCAATTTGCCATGCGGCCAACAGGACGATCAACAGGATCAGCGCATCGCCGCGTTCGCGATGAGACTGACATCGGGTTGGGATCTTGGGCGACACCTTTGCCATCCTCATCGCCCTTTGAAAACACGCCGCTGGTATAAGTGCTGCTCTAGCGTGTGGAGAGCCAGGTTGACGGACCCGACGAAAAGCAGCAGCAGCAACATGAGGCCATACATGGTTTCATTGTCGAAATTATTGTAGGCAAAGGCGATCTGATAGCCGAAGCCAGATCCCGACAAAATGAATTCTCCGGCGATGACCGCAATAAAGGAATACACCACGGATAGCTTGATGCCTGTGAACACAAAAGGCAAGCTGGCAGGCAGGGTAATCAGCCGGATTTCGTCAATACGGCTCAGGCGCAATGCTCTGGCTGTTTTCAGTAAAACCAAGGGGATGCGTTCCAGGCCGTTAAGAGTGTTGACCGCCATCGCCACCACCGCAAACAGAAATCCGATCGCCACTAGAGGCCAGCGGTTCAGACCAAGCAGAACGATCAGCATCGGATAAAAAATAAATATCGGCACGGCATAATAGGACAGCAATAAGGGATCCAGGACAAGACGCGTCCTGGGCAGCCTGTAGAGTGCCACCCCGCCGATGAAACCTAGCGATACTGCCAGCAACAGGGCCAGCCCGGCCGACGCAAGGGTCAAGAGGATGTCCTGCTGATACTGACCCGAAAGCAACAAATCCCATGCGCCCACAGCCATGCGTGAGGGCGGGATAAAGGCGATGGGGTCGATCCATGCCATCCGGCTGGCGAGCTCTAGCGAGCCAATGGCGCCGCCCACCAAAATCAGCCGGATCCAAGCCGCCCGCGTCATGAAACGGACCTCAGGGCTTTTAGCGATTCCTCACGCAACACACCCCAAATTTGGGACTGCAAGGCGCCAAACCTGGGGTCCTGTGTGGTCTCATTGGCCCGGTCACGCGACCAGCCCGTGGTCACAATATCGATGAATCTTCCCGGTCTGGACGACATCACGCCGATCCGATCCGAGAGCAGCACGGCCTCATCGATCGAGTGAGTAATCAGCAGAATGGTCGAGCCTGTATCGCGCCATAGTTTGAGCAACTCCTCGCCCATCAAGAGTCGGGTTTGCTGATCCAGCGCCCCAAAGGGTTCGTCCAGAAGCATGAGGCGCGGGCGCAGAACCATCGCACGGGCAATGCAGACGCGCTGGCGCATGCCGCCCGAGAGCTGCGATGGATAAGCGCGGGCAAAATGGCTCAGACCCATAAAGGCCAGGGCGTGCTCGACGCGACGCGCCACCTCATCGACGGGCAAGCCTGCCCGTCTGGCGCCAAAAGCTGCGTTATCGAAGACCGTCATCCAGGGAAACGTGGCGTCTTCTTGAAAGACGACGGCAACGCCATCCGGGACTTCCCCGTTCACCCTGGCACCTTCAAAATGGATCGTGCCGGCGCTTGGTGAGTTCAGGCCAGCCAACAGGTCAAGCAGCGTGGATTTGCCGCAGCCTGATGGTCCGACCACAGAAAAAAACTCGCCTTTTTTCAAGGTGAGGCTGATTGACTCCAGGGCAGGCACGGCTGGCTGGCCGCCACGCGCCGGGTAAATGCGTGTCACCGCATCCAGGACCACGTGCGCCTCGCCCAGACAAATGTCCATAGCCGTCCTCATGCGTTGGAACCTATTGGCACCGCATCGAAGGTGGTGTTGGGCCAGCGCATTTATTTACGCCGCTGGTCAGCCGGCAACAGGCTCTCGTCGGTGATCGAGGCCCAGTCAAACGGCGTGTCATCCATGGCCTTGACCATGCGCAGCCCATCCAGCATGACATCCATGCCTTCGTAATCTAGCCGTCCTGGGCTCCAGTACTCGCCACCGCCCTCGTGGATCGATTTGATGGCCGACTGTGCAATGGCCGGATCCAATTTGTATTGCCGCGCAAGGATATCGCCCGCTTCAGTCGGATTTTTCTGGATGAATTCAACCCCTTTGCGACGTGCCGTGATGATGGCCTTGATCGTATCCGGATGCTGCTTTAAATAGTCCGTTTGCACGACACCGACGGTCTGCGTCATATGGGGAATGCTATCGGCAGAGCGGAAAACAATCTTAAGGGTGTCGCTCTCTTGGCTGTAGACCGGTTCAAGCATGTAGATCACGTCGACGGCTTTTTCGCGCAGCGCAGTCAGCCCAGAACCCAAACCCCCGACGGCTTGGCGCTCGACCTTGTCAAACAGGCCCGCCTTGGTCAATGCAATAGTCGACACCATATCAGTGACGGATTTTGGACTGCTGTAGCCAAGCTTTTTACCCTCAAGATCACGGATCGATCCGAGCGCAGAGTCTTTGTTGGTCACCCAGATAAGGTCGGCTAGGCCAATAACGCCACCATGCACGATCGTCAGCTTGACACCAGACTTTGCCGCGGCAACGGCAGCTGACAGCGCCACCTCGCCATACGGGATTTCGGAGGCCATGGCGTTGCGCACCGTCGTGCCGCCGCCTTTTGAGGTAATGAAACCGGTGACGTCCAATCCGGCATCCTTGAAGTAACCCTTTTCTAGCGCGACAGCAAAGGGAGCGCCATACATGCCACTGCCCCAATGCGTAACGGTTAGCGTAACAGCACTCGCCGCCGAGCTGAGCGCCACCAAACTGCCAAGCAGAACGTAGCGTATTTTCTGTGCGATTCTCATGATGTTGCCTCCTGTTGTTGAATAATCAGGACAGTTTTTGCCCCGTTTGCTTCTTATCCTGGACATCGAGCCAGGCACGGGTCCGTCCACCCAAGGGATAGCCGACCAAGCCTTCTGCAACTCGGATAGCCTGGCGTAATCCAGCGATGTCTATGCCTGTTGAAAAACCACATTGCTCGGTAAGCAGCACCACGTCCTCAGTGGCGACATTCCCGGCGGCACCCGGGGCGAATGGGCAACCGCCCAATCCGCCGATACTGGTATCGAACTTGCGCACCCCGACCTCGAGTGCGGACCATACATTGGCCAGAGCAAATCCTCGGGTATCGTGAAAGTGTGCCGACACGCGCTGCGCCCCATAGCGTTTCACGCATTCGCCAATCAGATCTTTGACCTGGCGGGGATTGGCCGCACCGATCGTGTCGGCGATGACAATCTCGCTCGCCCCAGCCTGAATCATCCTATCGCATAAGTCCAGCACGCTGGATGCTTGCACAAGTCCTTCGTAGGGGCATTCGAAGGCCACGGACACGTAGGCCTTAGCGCGCATGCCGTACTGTTCAGCCGCGTGTATCGTATCGATACACATCGCAATGGTTTGGGCAAGGCTCAGCCCGATATTGCGCAGATTCATGGTATCGGTAGCGCACAGTACTACGGCGATTTCTTGCACCGCAGCCGCTCGGGCGCGCTCGAGGCCGCGCAGGTTGGGAACGAGTGCCGAGTACTGTATCCGATCAGTATCAGGTAGCTGGGCAAACAGTTCGTCGGCATCCGCCATTTGCGGCACGGCTTTTGGAGATACAAAGCTGCAAGCCTCGATCGCCTGAACCCCTGCTGCAGCACAGGCATTGATAAGGGCCAGCTTCCCCGCCAGATTGATCGGTGTGTGTATGGCCTGAATGCCGTCGCGGGCGGCCACTTCGTTGATAAAAATGTGCTGCGTCATTGAATAACCCCCGCATTGCGTAATTCTTCGATCGTGTTTCTTGAATAGCCCAGCAGCTCACCAAGGACGGATTGGGTGTGTTCACCCAGCGAAGGGGGCCGGCTAAATTTTGAGGATTCTGAACCCGAGAACTTGACTGGATTGCCCGGCATCCGGATCGTTTCCCCCGATTGCAGCTCGACCTCGACCACCATGTCCCGCGCGATGACCTGCGGATCGGCAAGCGCCTGTTCAAAATCATTGACTGGCGCGCAAGGGATGCCTGCATTGCCGAGTATTTCCAGCCAATAGGCGGTTGTCTGTGTCTGGGTTTTAGCCTCGATCAGGGCATTGATCTGGGCGGCGGCAGCATAGCGACCCGGCTGGCTCTTGTACTGTTCCAGGCGCAGTTCGGGTATCGGCATGATCTCGAGCAGTCGTTCAAAAAAGATGTCGCCGATGCAGGCAATGATGATATGACCGTCAGTCGTCTTAAAGGTGTTGTAGGGCACATGGACGAAATGCCCGTTGCCCAAGCGTCCTGGAATGCTACCTGACATCAGGTACATGGTCGCCATGTAATTGAGCAGGGAAATCTGGGCGTCCAGCATGGATACGTCGACATGGCGCCCTTTTCCAGTTTGGGCGCGCTCGTGCAAGGCGCTCAGGATACCGATAACGCCGAACAGGCCACCGCCTAGATCGCCGATAGGAATACCGGCACGCACCGGCGGGCCATCGGCAAAGCCGGTAATCGACATGCCGCCGCCCATGCCTTGGACGACCTGGTCGAAGGCGGGGCGATGCGGCTTGGGGCCGGTTTCCCCGAAGCCTGTCACCGTGCAGGTGATGATGCGCGGATTAATGGCGGCCAGCGTGTCATGATCGATTTTGAGCCGCCGGGTAACGCCAGCGCCGAAGTTATCGAAAACCACGTCAGCCTTCTTGATCAGATCGTAAAACACGGCCAGCCCTTGCGCGGATTTCAGGTTTATACAGATGCTTTCCTTACCGCGGTTGAGCGTCAGAAAATAGGCGCCCATCCCTTGCCTGGAGTATTCAGGGCTATTGGCCAGCAACGAGCGCGTATTTTCACCCATACCTGTCGGCTCGACCTTGATCGTACGTGTACCAAGATCCGTCAAAAGCATGGCGCCGTAGGGGCCAGAGAGCATATGGGTGAGGTCGATCATCAGCACCCCATCAAGTGGCTTCATCGCGTATTGATCCTTGAGTTGGGAAGTGATTAGATATGACGCAAAATCCATGCCAAGATATTGTGACGGAACTTAACCATTTGATATTCAATGATATTTATTTCTTCACACAATTTATTGCCCGATAAGCTCAGGGTTTGTACCGGGTTAAAGTCGCTTAAGTTCGTTCCATAATAGGTTTCACTTGTTTCAAATGTTCCAAGTGAACAGTTGCTGCTTAATAAGGACGCCCAAGACATGCCTACTGCTTACGTCGGCTCATCACTGGATTTCCGGCCGAGAATCTGTATTGTCGGCTACAAGCAGCTGAGCCGGTTGGTGCATTCAGTCATCAAAGAGTACGAGCAACGAGCCGAGATCGAGGTGATCGATGAGGTTTTCGATGCAGCCATGAAGGCAGCAAAACGCCGCGAAAAAGAAAAATGCACCGACGTGTTCATTAGCGCAGGGGCAAATGCCTCGATCCTCCAAGCGACGCTTTCGACGCCGGTGACCACAATCAAGGTGGGTGGATATGACATCTTGCTAGCCTTGCTCAAGGCGCGCGATCAGTCCGACCGGATCGGCTTGGTGACCTACCTTGAAACGGTGCCAGAATTAGACGCAGTCAAGGCTTTATTGAAACTCGAAATTGACCAACGGGCATACCGCAGCGCCGATGAAGCCCGGGATTGCTGTATGAGCTTGATGGCTGCTGGGTACAACGTGATTGTGGGCTCTAGCGTGGTGGTCGAGCTCGCCGAGCAGCACGGCTTGCGCGGCATCCTGACTTATAGCGCGCAGGCTACCCGCCAAGCGATTGAAACCGCCATCGAGCGCGCTCATATCGCGCGACTCGAGGCAATCAAATACGAACAGCTCGACAGCGTCCTGCGCCACCTCCAGGAGGCTGTTGTTGCGGTTGACGAGCACGAGCGCATCACTGCCATCAACCCGGCCATGGAAAAGATTCTGGGTATCTCGCACGCCCGTGCGATTGGCCGCAAACTGAGCGCGATCTCGGCCGATGCTTCGCTTAGGGAAACGCTGGATCTGGGCACCAGCGAATTTGCTGTGGTCACTGATATCGGCAAGCGCACGTATATCGCCAACAAAGTTCCCGTGCACTCACGCTCGGTGATGACTGGGGCGGTGATGACACTCCAGGACGCTAGCGCAATCCAGCACGCCGAGACAAATCTACGTTCTGAAAAACGCCAAGGACAGCCCAGCGCCAAGTACCATTTTCAGCAGATCATCGGCCACGGCGCGCGACTCAAGATCGCCAAGCGCACAGCGCTGCAGTACGCGCGCACGAGCTCCACCGTGTTGATCACGGGCGACAGCGGAACGGGAAAGGAGCTGTTTGCCCAGGCCATTCATAATGCCAGTGACCGCAGGACGGGGCCGTTCATTGCATTGAACTGCGCAGCGTTTCCCGAGCAACTCCTTGAGAGTGAGCTATTCGGCTACGAGGAAGGCGCATTTACCGGGTCCAAAAAAGGCGGTAAATCGGGCTTGTTCGAGGCCGCGCATACCGGTACGGTATTCCTGGACGAGATCGGTGACATGCCGATCTCTTTGCAGACCCGGTTGCTACGTGTCCTGCAAGAGAAGGAAGTCATGCGTGTGGGCAGCGCGCATCCGATTCCGGTGGATGTCAGAGTCATCGCGGCCACGCATCATGATCTGCCCGAGCGTATCGAACAACACCTGTTTCGCAGGGACCTATACTACCGGCTAAATATCCTTCTCTTGCGCCTTCCCAGCCTACGCGACCATGCCGAAGATATTCCAGAGCTCTCCTTGCGGCTTCTACAGGGCTATCTGGAGCGTTTCGGCGCGCCTGTGGACGCTGGCCAAATCCTCGATCCCCTTAACGCCGCCTTATGCGCGTACCACTGGCCCGGAAATGTGCGCGAACTGGAGAACATCGTCGAACGGCTTGCCGTGTTTTCAATCGAAGGTGATGGGCTTTATCGTCAAAACGATGAATTTCTAGCGGAAAATTTTCCAGAAATTTTTTATGATTCGGCCAAGCCGCGACGCTTGCCCCGACAATACAGCAAGGAAAAGATCCGCGAGGCCTTAGAGCACGCAAACGGTAACCGCCTGCGTGCGGCGCAGTCCCTAGGCATGAGCCGAACCACCTTTTGGCGTAGAGCCCGTTCTCTTGGTCTGTAACACCTCGAGGCAATGGCACGAGAACCGCGGACTCAACCCCCAGAAAGTATTTAGGCTAGCGCTGCCTGGCATCACATGAAAACCCATCCATTCGCAACTCGACCTCGAAAATGAGGTCAAGCCGGAATTTAGTTCTTTTAACAGAGTTAATGCGCCGCACCTGAGTAATCCTGAGGTATATCGCAGCGCGTAACGCGGACTGTCCGATTACCGGCGGGTGTGTTGCGACTTTTTCCTACAAAACGCGGTATACCGTCTGTGATGACGGCAGCGACTGCTGGGATGTCCCCATTACACAAGGCATCAAGCGGTTCCGTTTTAGTTCCGCCCACACACGCATCAAGCAAGACCATATCAGCATCCTTGCCCACCTGAAGAAATCCACTATTTATGCCGTACACGCGTGCATTATTCCCCGTAGCCGCAGCAATTGCCCACTCTACCGGCATTTTCGTCAAGCTTGCCAAGTGCGTAATGGTATAGAGGATACCTAACGGCATAATACCGCTACCTGTTGGTGTATCTGTAGCCAGCAGAAACCGATCGAACTGATCCGCCTTGCGTACCATATCCCCCAGCATTAGCGCTGTTCGCAAATTGCCGGCAGTGCAAATTTGCAATGCGATATCAGACTCATGAACCAGCCTAGGAAAATCTTCATCGGGCATCGCCACGGGCCCACCATTAACGTGGAAAGACACGTGAGGCCTCATCGCCAGTAGATGATCCGCCCAAATACCCGATGAGCCAGGAATTGAGGATCCTCCGGTGTGAACAGTGGTGATCATGCCGTGCTTGCGGGCCCATCCAACCATTTCGGCATATTCAAACGGAGACTTGACAGCACCAAAGCCCGCCTTGGCAAGCCACACGCCTTGGGCTGCGACATCGGCAAAATCCTGCTCGGTGAGACCAGGCTCCAGAATGATCGAGCCGGCATAAACACGCATGCCCCCCGGGCGAAAATGCTCAAAACATTTAAGGGCTGCGACCGCCAATGCTTTGACACCCGCCGGATCCTTGGGGCGACCTGGCACATGCACTTCCGAAGCGCTGATTGCAGTGGTCACGCCACCATGGACATAGCTCTCCAGAAAGCCCACAGTCTTTTGGCGTGGCGTGTAGTCACCAAAAGTATTATGGACCTGAGAATCGATCAGACCGGGTATGGCGGTCGTCCCCGCTGCGTCAATTACTACGTCGGCACCCTCGACATCCGCTGCGGACAGCGTACCAACCTTGGAGATCAAACCATCCTGCATCAGGATCGCATCACCCTCGGTGTAGGGGTTGCGCCACTCTCCATTCAAGATACGACCTATATTTACGACTGCGATCTTCATTGCATTCTCCGGTAGACAACTATCAGCGATCAAACAAGGCCGTCTTCGCCTTTAAGATCCGCGTACTGCAGACCTCCGACGCGCGCATTCAGGCGACCGCGACTCGCCACAGCAAAGATCAATGCAATTTCGTCAGGCATGGGGCCATCAGGTAAATGCAGCGTGATGGCGTTGTAGAACTCACGCACATACAGCGCATCCTTGGATGCCAGCGGGACATCAATCAGCGTGCCTGGGCCACCGATTTTAGTAACGGACGAAATCCAGGCCTTGCCGCCACCGATTTCCTTACGTAGCGGCTCGGCTGCCGGCGTGGTCAACAGGGCATTTGCATGCTCTTGCTCGCCGTGCAACCCGACGACACCTGCTTTACCATAAGCCAAGGCAGGGTAATCGCCATATACCTCACGTAACTGAGCGGCCATCTTGGCCCCCAATGCGGGACTGGCCAGAATCATCTCGGAGAGGTCCTCGACATAACGACCGGCATACGGATTCTCTACGAACGCAACAATCGCAGCTTTGCGCAACGGCACTTCGGCAATGCGCCCCGTCTCTTCGAGCTTATGCTCGACTGTGGCCTGCCACCGGCGTACTTTCAGTTCCATGGATATCCTCCTGTTAAGCGATCTGCTTGATGAATAGACCCGCGCGATCCATTTCCAAAATAGCATCGATGACCGCGCTATTGCTTGTGATGACGGGGACGCCCAATGCCTCGGACAAGGCTGCGCGCGCAGCGAAAGCCTGATAATTTGTGCACGAAATGAATATCGCATCGAAGGACAGGCCTGCCAGTTTGCTTTTTGCAAATGCGACAATTTCATCGGGTGTCGGATCCGCCAAGGCCACATTATTGGTGATACCCATGCCAAACGCACCAACGATTTCCCGACCAGTGCTTGCTGCTTCTGCCACGGCATCCGTCAGATCGTCGTTATACGGTGTAATAACCGCCAGGCGCTTAATAGCGTGCCTGTCGAGCGCCTGTGCGACGGCCGATATCACCCCTAGTGCCGGGCAGCCAGCACGCGCGCCCAACTCCCGACATACCTTGGCATCGTAATCCAGGCCGAACAAAGACCCCCCCGATGTACACCCAAACACCAGAAGGTCCGGGTTCAAAGTACCCAGATCATCGGCAGCGTTCGGCGCATGTATTTCGATCATCTCCTTTTCTTTTTCGCGTGTCGTCTCGATCAGATACATACGATCGGTATGGACCGTAAAGCGGCTTTTCGGCAACGCTGCATGCAAGTCGTTTTCCATCACAGTGTTCGATGAAGGGACTAGCAGTGCGATACGGATCTTCTTTACGTCTGGTTTCTTACTCATTCTGTTTCCTCGCTTTGATTATGTACACCCCAGCCGCCCCCACCCGCAGTGATCATTTCAAGCCGATCTCCGCGGGCAAGCCTGTGCGGACCACTTTTTGACTCGAGCTCGCGCACTCCGCTGTCTGATATCAGTCGGAATCGCGCCAAACTTCCTGTCGCCCCACCCGATATGCCACAAGCGGGCGTGCGCGTGCGCTCGCCCAGAACAGATGCCTGCACCCCGTCAGCCAAACTCTCGAATGTTTTGCGCACCCCATCACCGCCACGATGCAAGCCTGCACCGCCGCTATCCGCGACGATTTCATAATTGACAAAGCGCACCGGAACGCTGGCCTCAATACTTTCGATAGGCAAATTCATCGTATTTCCCATATGCACGCGCAAACCACTTGCGCCTCTGCCTTGGGACGTCCCCCCCATACCGCCGCCGATCGTCTCGTAATGCACGAACGGACGGTTGTGCTGCTGCGCATGCACCCCACCCAGGGTATAGACACATGCCGAGCCATAACTTCCTGCCGAGACGCGATCGGGGTAGACCTTAGCCAGAGCGCCCATCAAGACATCAACCATGCGATTGGCTGTTTCGGTGTTGGCCGCTACGACAGGTGATGGATACGTTGCATGCACGATGGAGCCTTCTGGAGCAATAATCTCTACCCCATCGTAGACGCCAGAATTCGGTGCAATATCGCCACCGAGAAAGCTCAATACCGTGTAATAGACTGCCGATGCAGTCACAGGAAGCGGCGCGTTAATAGGTCCGGCCACGCACGCAGAAGATCCTGTGAAATCAAAGATCAGATTGGTACCGACCTTACGGATACGCACTTTGATCACGGGCATCGCATCCGGGTCGATCCCATCACCATCCAGCGTCTCTTCGTTTGAAACATCGGCATCGGGCAAGCCAGCCAGCCGAGCCTGGACTAGCCTTCGACTATAAATTTGCGTATCGGCCATGACTTGCACCACCGTATCGGCTCCATACCGGGTACAAAGCTCACGCACGCGATCAGTGGCGCGTGCGTGCCCTGCCAAGGCGGCCTGAAAATCACCATTACGATCCAGAGGGACTCGAACATTCGCCAAGATCAAGCGCAATACATCAGCTCTGACGACGCAGCTTTCGATGATTTTTATAGGCGGAATCCGCAAACCTTCTTTCAGTATCTCGTCGCAAACGCTGGAACTTCCGGCAGCGATACCGCCGATATCGGGCCAATGAATACGACTTAATACGAAGCCGATCTTTTGCTCCATCTGAAAGACGGGCGTCAGAAGGGACATATCTGGAAGGTGTGTACCGCCTTCGTAGGGATCATTGAGCAGCACGCCATCGCCTTCCTGCCAGGTCTCGATGGGAAAGCGCTTCAAAGCGGAGAGCGCCGTAAACCGCGCCGCACCCAGATGCACAGGAATATCAACACCCTGCGCAATCACATTGCCCTGAACATCCAAAATTGCACATGACAGATCCGCCGAGAGGCTTAACAAAGGCGAAAATGAAGTCCGCATGATGACGCTTTTCATTTCGGCGCATATCGCATATAAGGCGCTTTTTATGACCTCGAACGTCACGGGATCTTGCTCAAGAACAGATTTAGTTTCACCACGGATAGCACTAACCATTCACGCAACTCCTTGAATCTGGAAGGTAACGCTGCCGTCCAGCGCCATGCAGGCCGTCTGTCCGCTGGGCACCCACACGGTCGATCCACAATGATCGATGAGCAAAGGGCCCGCCAACATCGCACCGGCACAGTGCTCACTGCGGTATACCGGCAAGTCTTCCTGCGTGCCATCGGCGCCCAAATATGTTCTGACCTGATAGGGTTCGGGACGGGCGGCTTTGGTCGCTGCCAGCTCGAACATCGTCTCTGCCGTTCCTCGCAGGGGCAACACAACCACCAGATGAATATTGACCAGCTCCACCGCCGAGTCGGCCAGATCGAATCCAAATTCAGCCTGGTACGTCTGGCGGAAACGCTGCTCGATCTCCGATTGATCAGGCAACGGCTCGTGCAAAGCACCGAGCTGAACACGTAATTCAGATAACTGCCCAGAGAACCTCAGGTCAGCAAAGCGCGAAAATGTTGGCGGTTGAGCACCAGCGGGCTCATGCTTTAGAAGCTCCTGGGCTTTATCGGCGAGCTCGGAGAATGCAGTGCCCAAGGTGGTGGCGTCAACAAGATGCACAGATCGGAGAATCGTCTTGGTCAGATCGTGACGCACCTCGCCGAGCACCGCACCAAAAGCGGAGAAGATGCCGGGGAACGGTGGAATCACCACTTCCTTGACACCCACCTCGGCGCCAATCGCCGCTGCATGCAACGGGCCCGCACCGCCTGAGGCCAGGATTGAGAACTCACGCGGATCAAGGCCACGGCGCACCGTCGCCAAACGCACCATCTCGGTCATATTAGCCACCGTAAGATCCAGAATGGCATGCGCCGCACGAACCACCGTCCACCCCATTGGACGCGCGATATGGGTCTCGATCGCCTCCACAGCCAGATCCCTGTTGAATTGCACGCCCATGCCCTCGAAGGTCTCGCTACTCAGCGTGCCGATCACCGCATGCGCGTCCGTGACGGTCGGTAATTTCCCTCCACGTGAATAACAAGCCGGCCCAGGATCGGCACCTGCGCTTTCAGGCCCGACCTTCGGGACACCCCCACTATCGATCCACGCAATACTGCCACCCCCTGCGCCGACTTCAATGATATCCAGCACCGCGCTACGGATAGGATATCCGCCCACATCGCGTCCGTTCACCAGTTGATCCGCGTAGAACTCATCGGTGACCTTGGGGTTGAACTCATGCACGATTCCCGCCTTCGCCGTCGTGCCACCCATGTCGAACGCAATGATGTTACGTCTGCCAGTCGCCCTGGCATACGCCGTGGTGGCAATCATGCCTGCCGCCGGACCCGATTCGATCAAATGGACCGGGTAGCGTTGCGCATTATCAGGAGAGGTCAGCCCGCCGTTGGACTTGACGATCATGACATCATCAATGCCCATTTTCAGGGCTTCCGAAACTATACGTTGTATATACTCTCTAATCGCTGGACCGATATAAGCATTCACCACGGCCGTACTGGTGCGTTCGTACTCTCTGAACTCCGGGCAGACATCACTTGACATGGTGATGAAGCTTCCGGGAAACGCCTCATCCAGCGCGTCGGACAACGTCTGCTCGTGCTTTGGATTGGCATAGGAATGCAGTAGTCCAATCGCAAATGCCGTGCAACCCGCAGCGCGTGCCTGTGCGATTTGATCGTCCGCGCCTCCCAGCGCCTTAAACGGAATACCTGTGGCATCCATGCGCTCATCTACACCATACCGACGAAGCCTAGGCACCAAGGGCTCGGAGACTTGCGAACACAAGTCATAGAGCGTGGGCCGATTCTGCCGACGCAGCTCGATTACATCAGTAAAGCCCTTGGTCGCAAACAAACCCACCGTGGCGCCCTTGCGCTGAATCAGCGTATTGGTGCCCACGGTCGTTCCGTGGCAAATATGCGCCCCTCGTACATCATGATCCCGAGCCACACGCTCGAGCGCTGTGATGACTGCCATCGCAGGATCCACGGGTGTTGAAGGTAGTTTGAAAGCCATCAACACCCGGCCATCGTCCGGGTCAAATACGATGGTATCGGTAAAGGTTCCGCCCACATCAATGCCAATTAATATCCCGCTCTTTGCCACAAACAACTCCTCTAGGCTAGTCAGATTTTGCGGATTTCAGCCAAGGCTGAAAGAAATCGATCCATATGCTTTTTAAGATTCACGTCCACGCGAAGATACCGTGAACCGAGCCCCTCGATGTCACTGCCGTCCTTGACGATGACACCACGCTTTAACAGCTCATTGAACACGAATGTGGAATCCATTTCAGGATCCAGGATCTCGGTCAAAAAGAAATTTGAACGTGATCCGGGCACCATCCGAAAGCCATCCTGTTTTTCAAGCTGCGCGCCCACATACGCACGCATCTCTACCACAGTCTTGACCGCGCGCTGCACGTGCTCGTCATCGTTGATGGCGGCGATGCCGCCTGTGATCTGCATCTGACCCATATTCCAGGTCGGCTTAATGCGACGCAAGGGGTCAATGAGCTTGGGATTGTTGGAGATGCCAAAGCCGACTCGCAGGCCCGCCAAGCCAAATGCTTTTGAATAGGTGCGCAGGACAATCAAATTTGGGTACTCACGCAAGAGTTCCATCCCGCCCTCAGTCTCACTATAGTGGATATAGGCTTCGTCCAGGACGATCAGCGTATTCTCGTTGGCAGCCTCACATACCCGGCGTATGTCGGCTTCCTCAAACAGACGTCCGCTAGGATTGTGGGGACTGGTAAGGAAGGCAATTCGTGGCGCTTGGCGCAGCAGCTCGATATATTGGTCGAGCAGCGGCTCGAAATCCGTACCCATCGGCGCATACACGGGAAGCCGCCCCTCGCAGTTCGCAAAGATGCGATACAAGGGAAAGCACGGATAGTGCATGAGTACGGCGTCGCCTGGTGCGGCAAACGCACGAATCACCATAGAGATCACTTCTGTTTCACCCGATCCGCACACGACGTTATCGGGATCGAAGCCGTATTTTTCAGCTATCGCCGTGCGCAAATGTCGAGCTGTCCAGTCTGGATAGATAGACAATCTCTTACGGCCCAGCTCAACCGCCTCGACCGCCTTGGGGGATGCCCCATGCGGATTCTCGGCAGAGGCCAACTTGGCGATATCCCCAAGCGGGACGCCATAATGCTCCGCAACATACTCAGCAGACAATCCCGGCACATACAACTCGCCATCAAGCAATGCTGGAAAACTTACCTTCACCATCGTTAGACTCCTCTGTTCACACCAGTTTGCGAAAAACATACAATACTAGTCTGCTATTAATACGTCAACTAGTACACTATATTATATTTGCCATAAAACCAGTATTAGTAAACAGAGATATCTTACTTATCAGTTGTAAAGATTGCATTATCTCTGTGTATCTGCTAACTTTTTCTATGAAAAATTCCATCAAAGCCCCGAATCTCTATGCGTAGCAACGCATACAAGCAGCAATTATTCCGCACTAGTACACAAATCACAACTAGTGATTAATACTAATAGAGTTGGGGATCGAAGTATGATTTCATGCTTCTTCGTGATGATCACATTACCTGTACTCGACAAGAGGAAATCGCAATGCTCAAGAACTTCAAACGACTCGTGCTCGCCGCTTGCTGCGGCGTCTTATTCACACACGCACCCGCTAACGCCGCAGATATTGTGCTGCGCTTTGCGCACGAAGCCCCCGAAACCGCCATCAAGGGACAAAGCGCCAACAAGCTCGCCGAGTTGGTCGAAAAATACACGGATGGCAGTGTAAAAATCCAAGTATTTCCGGGGGGTCAGCTTATTCCGACCACGGATGAAATCCGGGCCGTGGCACGCGGTCAAGTCGATATCGTTGCGCCTTATACAAGCTATTTTTCAGCGATCGATCCAGCATGGGATGTTTTCTACCAGCCCATGCTCTTTCCCGACCCCCAGACAGCCATGACGGTTTTCTCCGGCCCGGTAGGCCAGGAGTTGCTCGGGCGCCTATCTTCGCGCGGGATGACTGGTCTGTCTGTCTGGCATGATGGGCCAATCTACGTTTTTGGAAAGGGCAAACCCATCCTGACCCCCTCTGATATGGAAAACCTAAAGATCAGAGTCGCACCGTCGCGTCCTATTGAATTGGCTCTAAGCGCCGCCAAGGCGACGGCTGTCGCAATTCCGGCAACAGAAGTTTATCTCGCCCTCCAGCAAGGTGTTGCGAATGCTGTAATCACCACATCAACCTATGTTGGCCCCGCCAAATGGAATGAAGTGCTCTCTACCGGCACTAGGGTTATGTTCGGCATGGGGGGATACGGCTTGGTGGTGAATACCAAGAGCATGGAGAAAATGGACGACAAACAACGCGCAGGATTCATGAAAGCTGTTGGTGAGACCGAGCAATGGAACCAAGACCAGGCAACGATGGAGATCAAACGGTGGGAAACCTACCTGGCCGAGAATGGTCTGAAATGGTACGAAGTCAATGCCGAACAAAAGGCTCAATGGCAAGCTATCGCTGATCAGGTCGAAGCTGCACAGAACCCAGATGCAAAAGCTCTTGTAGAAAAAATCCGCAAATAGACTGGATTAAGGGAAATATATGACCACTTCTTTTCACCGAGCCATGAACGCCATCGAATGGCTCGAAGTAGAGCTCGGGGGGCTGCTGTTAATGTGCGCAGCCATTCTGGTCACTGGCCAGATCGTCGCGCGCAATTTCGGCATAAGTATTAGTGGCATATATGAAATTGCTACATTCTGCACCATCTGGAGTGTCTTTTTAACTGCTGGGCCGGGGATCAAGCGCAATATACACGTACGAGTCGACGTCCTACTTCGTATATTGCCCCGTCCCATTGCATTTGTGCTTGATATTCTCGGGATGCTGCTCGTCATTATGCTGGCAGCAGTACTGACTTATTCCGGGATACTGCTCGTCGATGAAAGCCTAGCGTTTGGGGACTCCACGCTAGGCATCATCCGCGTACCCATGTGGATTCCACAAATTATTATGCCTCTGGGCGGACTCATGATGTGTAGCCATGCGATCAGACGCTTGGCCAAGGTTATCTGCAGCGGTGCACGCAACTTCGACGTTGACTCCGACACAGACAATCTCGGCATCTGAACCCCCGCCCTTCACTCACGAATTTATCAGAGACCCGACTTTCATGTTTTCAATATTCGGCATACTCGGCCTAGGAATCCTCATAGGCGCTCCAGTGGCATTTGTGCTTGCGCTATCGGGCTTGGTTTATATTTTCCAGTCCGGCGAGTATGCCAGTTCATTTGCATCATATTTATTCGGTTCACTGAATTCAACTGCACTACTGGCTATCCCATTTTTTATTTTAGCGGCCGAAATATTAAACCGTAGCGGAGGCACTCAAAAACTGATCTCGATGGTGGATGCGTGGGTTGGCCATTATCGCGGTGGCTTGCCTTTTGTCGCAGTTTTGGCGACTGTTTTTTTCTCGACAATATGCGGCTCATCGGTCGCGACGGCGGCTGCCGTGGGCTCAGTCATAATTCCCGAGATGTTGTCGCGGGGATACAACAAAACGTTTTCAGTAGGACTGATCGCTACAGCAGGCGGCTTAGGCATCCTGCTACCCCCTTCAATTCCTCTAATCGTCTACGGTATGGTCACCGAGACATCCGTCAGCGGCCTGTTCAAGGCGGCGACCTTACCCGGCATCATACTAGCCTCTATCCTTGCGCTCTTTGCGTTCATCATGGGTGCCCGTTCAGGCATTGCGCCAGCCCCTCGCCAACCCATGAGCGTGCGCTGGCAGCGAACGCGGGAAGCGATCGGAACGCTACTGCTGCCCGTCATCATTTTAGGCGGTATTTTTTCGGGGATGTTCACCCCCACTGAAGCCTCTGCCATAGCCTGTATATACGCGCTGGCACTGGCTGTGCTGGTGTACAAAGTCCCACTAAAGAAACTTCCCGCTGTCCTGACGCTCTCTGCCTCTACAGCCAGCATGATTCTGCTTATTCTGGCGGGGGCCACGCTATTCGGATACGCCCTCACTGCCCAGCGTATGCCTCATCTCATCTTTGAGTCTATTTCAGCCATGCATCTGGAGGGCTGGCAGCTCTTAATCGCGCTGATGTTTTTCTTCCTGGTCCTCGGGATGTTCATGGAAGTCATCTCGGTGATATTGATCACTATGCCGATCCTGATTCCCTTATTGACTATGTCGGATATCAACCTGATGCATTTCGCAGTCCTGCTGATCCTCAATATGGAATTAGCAGTGATCACTCCGCCAATAGGATTGAATCTCTTCGTTGTCAGTGCTGTCAGCAAAGTCCCAGTACTGGAGGTCTTTAAAGGTACACTTCCTTTCGTGGCCGCCATCATCGTTGTACTCTTAGGAATGATGTTTATACCCGGCGCACAGATCTTAACAACCGGATGGTGATCCCAGCGTAAGTCATGCCGAAAAACAATAGCAGAGCAAAAGCCATTCAAAGCACGTCAAAATCAGCGATGCCTACAGAAAGCACCCTTCATCAATGGGCATCGCCGCTACAGTCTGGTGCAGGGACGAAATACGCAGCAGTGGTAGATGCTATCGAGCATGCCATCCAAGCTGGCATACTAAAGCCGGGTGCTAAGCTTCCGGCGCAGCGTGAAATAGCTGAATCCTTTTGCGTGACCATCGCTACGATCACAAAGGCCATAAGTGTCGCTGTGAGGCGAGGCCTGGTCACCACCTGTGCCGGTAGCGGCACATTCGTCGCCGACGCGCCAGACGCATCGCTGTCCATCCCCACAGCAGTCACCACAGCCGACATCATCGATCTGTCGCTTAACTCTCCGCCACCATTTATCACGACGCAACTGCTCGCTGACAATCTTCGCGAGCTGACCAACAGCCCTAAAGCCGACGCACTCTTTGACTATGCGCCCATTCCAGGATCGCAGCCCAACCGCTACGCTGCTGCAAGCTGGTTCGCGCTGCGCGGGCATATGATCGACCCAGAGAGCATCCTGATTATCCGCGGCGCGCACGAAGGTTTACTCGTATCTCTACTGGCGCTCACCAAGCCTGGCGACGCGGTGCTATGCGAGAGCCTGAACTACACAGGCTTGCGACGCATCGGACAAATGCTTGGCCTCAAATTCATCGGCATCGAAGCCGACCAGGACGGGATGAACGCTGATGCCGTGTCGACATTGGTCAAGCAACATGCAATCAAAGCCATTATCTGCACACCGATCACACAGAACCCGACCACCGCCACGCTTAGTGACACCCGTCGCATCCAGCTCGTGCAAGCAGCACGCTCAGCCCGTGTGCCAATCATCGAAGATGATATTTATGGCCCATTTGTCGGGAATGACATCCCTCCCCTGGCCACCTTATGGCCAGAGGGCGTCATCACAATCAGCAGTTTGTCAAAAACAGTGGCGCCGGGCCTTTGCGTGGGCTATATCGTGGCTCCCGCCACGCTATTAGCCTCAATCCGCGACGCCATGTTTATGCTGACATGGAAAGAACCATCCCTGCAAGCAGCAATCGCCAGTTTTTTGATCACCACAGGCAACGCTGAAAAATGTGTCCTACTGCATCGAAACGAAGCGCAGGCACGCATGCAACTTGCCAGCAGTATTCTAGGTAAATCCATGATCACTCGGGAAAATATCCCCAGTTATCACGTATGGGTGAGCACGGGCAGCCTACGCGCTGACGCCATTGCCGCTGAGCTTTATCGCTACGGAATACTCGTCTCGCCAGCATCGCATTTCTCGATGATTGATCAAAAACCCTCCTCCGCTCTGCGCATCAGCCTGGGCGGCGCCAGCACGCACGCGCTACTAGAGACCGCGCTACAAGCTATCGCGCGCGCCCTAATGGTCAATCGGACCGCTGCCGTAAGCTCTATTGTCTGAGCCAACGCCGTGCATGCTTGGTCTGGGCATGGAATAAGCTTTATCTGGAAAGAAAATTCTCTATCGCTGTCGCCAGCGCTGCGGGTTGATCAAGATGGACCATGTGACCAGATTGATTAATCACCGCGCGCTCAACGGAGCGTACCTTACTTAGACGGTCTTCGAATTCGGAACGAGGGTATTTGTCATCGCCCCGCTGTTCAAGGCCTGTATGGTCACCTTCCACCCAAAGGACGGGCGCCTGGATCTGCGCCCAGGTGGAAACGATCTCATCGCACCGATAGAGCATGGGATTGACCCGCTTGTGCGCGGCATCAGCCGCGATGTGCCAACGGCCATCCTGTCCGGGCTCCGTCCAATGACGCGCAAGCCAGGCACCATACTCTTGCTCAAGTCGCGGGCTTCTGTGTTTCAAGTGATCCACGACATCTTGTTCACTTGCGAAGGATCGCAATGACGTTGGTGATTTAAGCTGCGAAAGCCATTGGGCAAGCCTGGCGGGAGCTTCGGATGGATCGGACTTGGCAAGCCCGAACCCCTCGACATTGATCAAGCGACGAACTCGCGTTGGGCATGTGCCCGCGTAGGTCATCACGATATTGCCGCCCATGCTATGGCCAAGCAAATCAATTGGAGAAGTCGGCGATATGTAATCAACGATGGCATCCAGATCGCCGTAGTAATCATGAAACCCGTAGCTGTCGACTGGCTGGGTACCCCGGCTTCCCCCGAAACCCCGCCAGTCCAAGGCGATGACTTCTCGATCAGCGGAAAGATCGTCGACACAGCGTTGAAAAGACGCTCCAACATCCATCCAGCCATGAGTGAGAAGAAGCGCAGGTGTATTAAGCGAAGAGCCGTTTTCAGGGGCCCACCGGCGCAGACGATAGGACACCGCGCCGCGGATGGTGATCTGCTCGACGGTACAGGATCTGTGTGGGACGTAATGTGGCGGTTGCGTGTTCATGATTCAATTATAAACTTCCACCTTTTTGTGATGTCGTTACCCGTGTCAGCTGCGGCTAGCAGTTGCGTGCAGCATTCGCATCGCGTCTGCTGTGCCATGCTTCTTGATCTGCACGGTTCAGGAAGGTCCAGGCGACAAAGCGGCTTTTTTTCTGGCCTTGCGCCATATCGACAGTGCGCACATCAAGCGCGCCGGCGTTTTTGATACTGCGATAGACCTCGGGCAGGTTCGATTCTTTCGAGACCAGGGTGGAAAACCAAAGCACCTGTTTCTGGACGGTCATGCTTTCTTTGGCCATGCGGCTTATGAACAGGGCCTCGCCGCCTTCGTACCATAGCTCGGTATCGCGACCGCCGAAATTAAGCAATGGGCGCTTGTGCCGGGCCCCTGCTCGGCCCAGACCGCGCCATTTGCGTTCCGAACTGTTTGCCGCCTCTTCCGATGAGCTATAGAAAGGGGGATTGCACAGTGTCAGGTCAAAGCGCTCATTCACACCGACCAAGCCGTTGAATATATGCGCAGGCAATTTTTGCTGACGTACTTCCGCGACGCCCCTCAGGCCCCGATTGGCCTGGATAATCGCTTGTGCTGATCTGACGGCAACCGGATCGATGTCCGATCCCGTGAAGTGCCATCCATATTCATAATGGCCGATCACCGGATAGATCGCGCTGGCGCCTGTGCCGATGTCCAGCACACGCACCGCCGGACCGCGGGGTATGACGCCTGCATTGCGTTCTGCCAGCAGGTCGGCCAGATGATGCACATAATCGGCCCGCCCCGGAATAGGTGGGCATAAATAGCCTTCCGGTATATCCCAGTGGACCACGCCGTACCAGGTTTTGAGCAGGGCGGCGTTGAGCGCCTGGACCGCATCACGATTGGCGAAATCAATGCTTTGATCGCCATGGGGATTGGCCCGGACGAAGGCACCGAGTTCCGGCATGCCTTCGATCAACTCTATGAAATCGTAGCGGCCCTGATGGCGATTGCGGGGATGGAACAAGGATAGGATGGACATTAGGTTCTGGGGGCCGGAATCGAACCGGCACGCCTTGCGGCGGGCGATTTTGAGTTGGCGTGCGAAGGTGTTTTCGTAGGGAAGTGGGGCGAAGGTGAGCGTAGGTTGGGTTAGATAAAAGTAGTTGTATATCAGTAGGTTAGTGTAATTTCGTGAAATTGGCGAAAACTGATGTGTGTACCTGTACTGTACCGAAATAAGGTGCGGCGGTACAGTTCGGTACAGCTGAGATCAGCGCTTGCAATGATCTACTATAAATTCCCTCATTGCTGTGCGTTCATGATTCCCTGCCAGCGGGCCGTGAAGGATGGTAGCGGTCGAGGATATGACT
The DNA here is from genome assembly GCA_019166125.1 of Alcaligenaceae bacterium CGII-47. Classification (GTDB taxonomy): domain Bacteria; phylum Pseudomonadota; class Gammaproteobacteria; order Burkholderiales; family Burkholderiaceae_B; genus Castellaniella. Next base: position 4,540 of record JAHTBO010000004.1, on the reverse strand, counting down.
ATCGGCGGGAGGGTCCTCTTGGAAAGCCAGGGATACGGTCTCGATGATCTCCGTCCATACGCCGGGCTCACTCAGTATTGGCATTTGCTTGGCCAGTGAATTGCTCAATTCACCGTTGTTTTGCTCAATGGATCTAAGGATACGGTCTGCCTGGTGGTCAGGCATTTCGACCACCTCTTTGAGCGCCTGGCGAGCGCGCCCGTGGTTGCGCAGGTAGCGTGATTGCTCGCGCATCTGTTCTGTCAGAGTGCGTGTGATGATGTTGGACAAGTAGACCACATGCGGACCCAAATCAAGATAGCGCCACACAGGGCGAACCTGTTCATTGCCGTTGAACTCGAAGTTGGAAACGACACCATCCGGATAGGTGGTATGCCTGGATGTGAACGTTATATGTTCACGCGCCTCTTGCATCAGGGGTTTGGATACCTCATCCAGCACGCGATCGTAATTGCGACGCTCTCCCGAATCGTCGGTGATGACTGCTGATACGGGGAGAATCATCGGCTCGGGCACCGCGCCATCGCGCCGCAATGTGTCGTTGATCAGAAAACGGTGCACGCGACCATTGCCGTCAGCCAGCGGATGAATGTAGACGAAGCCAAAAGCGGCCACGGCACTGCGCATGACAGGCGACTGTCCTTGTGTGCGCTCAAGGAAAACGCGAAGGCCTTCCAGCATGGCCGCGACGTCATCTACCGGTGGCGCCACATAATGCACAACATCCTGATAGCGTACAGTTTCTCCCACAAAGACGGGCGACTGGCGCAAGCCAAAATGGGTGAGCGTAGTGCGCTTGCCCAGTATCTCGCTTTGCAGTTGAGCAAGCGCGGTGTCGGTCAAGGGGCTATCGCCGTGACCCGTTCTTCGGACCATGACCTCGGCGAACCGTTCGATGCGGCTGGCACGGTCTGCTTCACCCTCAATGGCAAAACTGGCCTTGCTTTCACGTAGCGTCATCCATACAGCGGCGCGTTGCAGCAGGTCTTCGCCGAATTCGTCCGTCAGGTTCTGGAAGAGCTGCGGTACATCCAAGGCCATGGCCTGGATCATTGTGTCAGTCTTGACGACGGTCGGACAAAAGTATTGCGTACCCGGAAAATTGTCGTTGATGCGCCAGCGCGGCACTTTCACCGCGCGATCTGCTGAAGCCGCTACAAGCTTGGTGTTGTCGACGACATCAACATAATTACCGCCGATGCGCTCCGGCATCTGTAAGGTGTCTTCGGTCAACCACTCGTACAGAAAGGCAGCCCGGCGGGCATACTGCCCGGTCGGTTCAGCATTGACCCAAGCCTGAACAAAGGCGGGGCCGGTCTTGGCGAACAGGCGAGACAGGAATTCGAGGTGCGGCACTTCGTGGCGCAGGTGAAATTGAAGGTGTGCTGCGGGCTCATGTGACGGGCGCATGATCTCCGGGTAGGTCTCCAGCCTGTCACCGTCACTGATCTGTGTGGCCCGTCGCCCGCCGATCTGGCTCTGTACTGGCAGTCGCCCGGTCGGGAGAAGCTGATACGCCTGGACTAGCCACGCAGCGCCAATAGGGTCGTTGGGAAGGTCACTCATAGAATGTTCCTGATGCCGCTGCCGCAGGATGCGCAAAAATGATGAATTTATGCTGGCAACACGTTAATTCGATTATGCCTGCATAAAATTAGTTATAAAAGCGCTTTATTGTGAGAATTTGATTTTTATATCTCTCCGACAGCAAATCGAGTTCTTCGGTCTGGCTTTTGCACAAAACCGATTAAATCTACTCAAAAATGATTAAAAATTAGTAATTCTGCACAAATTCGATTATTGCTGCCCGTGCGCAGGAGATAGGTAAGCGTTCAGGGAACACATGTTGACAGCCGCTACGGGCGGCGACAGCGGTTCTTTCTCAGGCCTGCTGCCAGCGGTGCGGCAGCAATTCCGCTATCCGGCTGTTTGGTTGCGTAGGCAGCAAGTTCGTGTTCATTCTGCCCATATCGGGCAAGAAGTTGAAGTCTATTATCGTTGGCATCCGTTCTATGGCCGCCGAGTCAAGATTCGCGACGTCGAACAACGCAGCGGCGGCTGTGTTGTGCATATTGAAGCCGATCCTGGCGTAGTCATGATGATAGCGGCGTGGATGCTCGATCACGCCGTGTGTTCTGCCATGGCGCTTAGCGAGCCAAGAGCCAGCGTGGCGGCGTTATGCAATCTGCGTGGGCTTCTCATTGACGAGCGTTTGCGAGCAAACTTACCGGATGGTTCCAACACCGTCTGGGAGAAACGCAATGTGCAAGCCAACAACAGGCATTCCAGCAAGGCCACAGTCGCCGGCGGTGACGTGGTGTCAGATGAGCCTAAGGCTGGACAACGCCGAAGTACAAAGGATGGACGCAGCGCAGCGGGCAAGAGCAATCACGCACCTTGCAAGCCTGTTGATGCAAGCTGCCGGCRTCAACACCGAGAAGGAGTATAACGATGACAAACGTTGATCATCTGCCGGCGCCTCTTCTGCAGCGCAAGGCAGTCGTTTATGTCCGGCAGTCAACGCCGGCTCAAGTCCGGACGAACCTTGAGAGCCAGCGTCGTCAGTACGAACTTGTCGAGGAGGCTAAGCGCCGCGGGTTTCGCGCTATCGAAGTCATCGACGATGATCTAGGTCGCTCGGCGAGCGGCATGGTGGCCAGGCCCGGATTTGAGCGCCTGGTGGCATTACTGTGTGCTGGCGAAGTCGGCGCCATCCTTTGCCTGGATGCCTCCCGGCTGGCCCGGAACGGGCGCGACTGGCATCATCTGCTCGAGCTTTGTGGTCTTGTCGAGGCTCGGGTTATCGATCTGGATGGCGTATACAACCCCTGCATGCCGAACGATCGTTTGCTGCTTGGCATGAAAGGCAGCATCAGCGAATTTGAGCTCAACGTGCTTCGAACGCGTATGCTCGATGCAGCGCGTGCCAAGGCCCAGCGTGGTGAATTGCGCATTAGCGTGCCGATTGGCTACCTCTGGCATCGTGATCTCGGTTTAGATCTTGATCCAAACCAACGGTTGCAGGAAGTGATACGCCTGATCTTTACGCGCTTTCGTGAGCGCGGTAGCGCGCGCCAAGCCTTCCTGGCGTTACAGGCAGAACAAGTCTACTTTCCACGCCCGACTGACGGCAGAACACTGGTCTCCTTCGACTGGACGCTGATACGGTACCGTAACGTGATCTCGGTACTCAAGAATCCGTTCTATGCCGGGGCTTATGCTTATGGTAAAAGTGGCAAGCAGACGACTATCATGAATGGCCGGGCACACAAGAGCTACAAACACCCCAAACCGTTCGAAGAGTGGAAAGTGCTACTCAAGGAGCACCACGAAGGTTACATCGACTGGGCTGAATTCGAGCGCAATCAGCGCCTGCTTGCCGCCAACGCCTATGGCAAGGCTGGCGATGTAAAATCGGGGCGTGGTGGGCGAGCTCTACTGGCAGGGCTGATTGGGTGCGCGCGCTGTGGACGTCGCCTATCGGTGGCCTATACGGGACGCACGCCGCAGCCAGTCTACCGATGCCATCGCTTGGACAAGCCGTCAAAGTGTATGAGCTTCGGTGGCTCTCGCATAGATGCAGCGATCGGGAAAGAATTGATGCGTGTCGTAGAGCCTATGGCGATAGAGGCGGCCTTGCAAGCCGACCAAATGCATATGGATATTCTAAGCGAGCAACGACGGATTATCGAACTCGAACTGCAGCAGGCTCGATATGAAGCCACACTGGCAGAGCGGCGCTATGCAGCCTGCGATCCTGACAATCGTTTGATCGCGGCGCAATTGGAAAAAAGCTGGGAGACGGCGCTACGCCGCATACAGGCTTGCCAGGCACGCCTGGAGACAACATGCACACGAACGTCAGCTATTCCTGCTCCTGACTTTACAAGCCTCGCGCAGGACCTTGATGCCGCCTGGAATGCGCCGAGTGTCACTACGCGCAAGCGCCAGCAACTGGCCCGAGCTTTAATCGTCGATATTGTTGCGGATGTCGATGAGGCAACGCATGAAGTCGAACTCACGATTCACTGGCAAGGCGGCCAGCACTCTCAGTTACGTATCCGCAAACCCAAAACGGGCGAGCACGGATGCAGCACGTCAGAAGAAGCACTTGCCGTCATCGGCACCATGGCTGGCCGATGGTCGGATCAGGACATCGCTGCGTCACTAAACCGAATGGGAGTGCGAACCGGCCAAGGCAAGACCTGGACTGCGCATCGCGTCAGTTCTATACGGCGCGTGCGAGATATCCATGCCTATCGATCGGCAGACAAAAATGGGGGATGGTTAACGATGTCCGAGGCGGCAAAGAAATTGGGTGTCACCAGTCATGCCATCCGTCGTCTTATCAAAGACCGGATATTGCTCGCCGAGCAGGTGATGCCGGATGCGCCGTGGCAGATTCGCGCGAACGACTTGGACAGTGAAGCGGTTATGGCCGCGTTGACGCGCAAACAGCGCCCGTGTCGCAACGATGTTGAAGGACAGATCCCAATGTTTATCGAGGTTTCGCAAGGAGGTGCACAATGAACGACCCTTC
>JAHTBO010000030.1 GCA_019166125.1 Alcaligenaceae bacterium CGII-47 | reverse complement strand
TAGTCGAACCTGAAGAATTCATTTTGACGTCTTCCGGTCAAATTTAAGCCGCGCTGAGGCGATTAAAATCCCCTTGGTAGTCAGCCCCTTCGGCTTCGCGCGACACACCAGCTATTATCAAGACATAAAAAAGAGACAAAAAGAAGGGCAGAACGCCCTTTCGGGCGATCATGCGCAGCAGCCACTTCATATTAAAGCCCACCGCGCACAGCACCGCATGGATGGCGTCCCCGGCCCGACCTTTTAAATGGCAGCGATTCATTCTGTGATCGCTTTTCAGATGCCCGATAATGGGTTCTACCGCCGAGCGCCGCTTCAATAACGTGCGCTCTTTGTCGGTGAGGCGTTTGAATTTGCCTCGGTGCTTCAGACTGTATTCGGGGATCTCATCATCTACCCCGCGATAGCCCAGATCGGTGTAGACCGTCTCAGGCTTTACGCCTGCCGCCTCCATCAGGATGCTGGACTGCTCCAACTGGCTGGCCAGCGTATGGCCATCATACGGATTGCCCGGGAAGCTGCGGGCACCAACGATAAGATTCCCCTTCAAGGTCGTCACAATACCGACTTTGACACCAAACTCGTAGGGCGTACGGGCCTTGCCCTTGGATATGCACTCAACCTCAGGGGCGTGCCAGCTGTAGAGCTTGTCTTTGCCCTTCACGGCTTTCTTGCCACGGCTTTGTTCTGCAATCTTCTGCGCGCGCGCCAGCAGCGGGTTCAACGCCTCCTGGATGCTTTGGGCGAGCACCGTTTTACTACGTTCTATGTCGCGCGCCAGACGCCCCAGCACGGTGCGCTGACGCTTGATCGTCTTGTGCATCCGACGGTACTGCTTGGCATGCGCGTAGCGCCCGGCCATGCGAGCCAGATGCTTGCCTTCCTTGGCATAAGTCTGCTTGAGCAGGATACCGTGGCCCTTCGCCGCCTCAGTCAACTTCTGGCGGGCGACCTCCAGCAGGCGGCTATCGGTCGGGTGGGCGACGGCCTTCTCCTGCACGGTGCTATCGACGATGACGGTGGTGAGGTCACTGCGCTCGATCAGTCCCAACTTGATCGCCACCATGATGGTCTGCACGAGCAATTCCTCAACGCCTTCTTCGCCCAGCAGGCCGCGGAAGCGACTGATCGCGCTCGCGTCGCAGGGCAGGCGATTCTCGAAATACTCCAGCCCGGAAAAGTACTGCCAGGCGGGCGTCTCGCTCCAGCGTTCGCATACACCCTCATCGCTCTCGTTGAAGGTGTGCTTCAGATACAAGAGCGAGATCATGAGGCGCATTGGCAGCCGAGGCCGCCCGGCGTTAGATGCGCCAGCGCCGACCAGCGCCGTCGTTGGGCCAAACAAATCAATATCGGCAACCTTTTTACCGGTGCGAACCTCACGCGCAAAACGATGCGCGACGGCGGCCTCGAGTTCCTGCCACGGAATATGCGTGGCAAGCACAACCAGCGGTTTTCTGAGATCAATCATTTGATCCAGGCGGCTGCGGAAAAAGTCGTCGATTTGATTCATGGTGATTTTCTATGTCTCCCAGAAAATACCCCGGAAAAGGGTGTTTTTGAGAGATTTGTTGGCTTTTAATGCCTATATTTTACAATGAAATCAATACGTTAACAATAAATCATGGACGAC
>JAHTBO010000029.1 GCA_019166125.1 Alcaligenaceae bacterium CGII-47 | reverse complement strand
AGTCGGCCCTGAAATATACATAACCAATTGATTTCATGAGATAATATAGGCATTTAAATCTTATGAATCTCCCAATATAGCCCCTGTGGGCAGCATTATCTGGGAGAAACACCAAGCCGCCCATGAGCCAAATCGACGATTTCTTTCGCAGCCGCCTCGATCAAATGATTGATCTTAAAAAGCCACTGGCCATACTCACCACGCATATTCCATGGCAGGAGCTTGAGGCGGCAGTCGCCCATCGATTTGCGCGGCAGGTGCGCACTGGTAAAAAGGTTAAGGATATTGATCTGTTTGGTCCGAACGTGGCGATTGTTGGTGGTGGCGCATCGAACGCCGGGCGCCCGCGCCTACCGATGCGACTGATGATTTCACTGCTTTATCTGAAACACACCTTTAACGAGAGTGATGAAGGCGTGTGCGAACGCTGGAGCGAGACGCCGATTTGGCAGTACTTTTCTGGTCTTGAATATTTTGAGGACCGCCTGCCGTGCGACCCCAGCGCGATCAGCAGATTCCGAGGGCTGCTGGGTGAGGAAGGTGTTGAGGAGTTGTTGGTGCAAACCATTATGGTGGCCATCAAGCTGGGGCTGATTGAGCGGCGGGCATTGAGTACGGTGATTGTCGATAGCACCGTACAAAGCAAGGCGGTGGCGCACCCAACTGATAGTCGTCTGTTGGAAGTGGCGCGCCAGAAATTGGCGCAGGCCGCCAAGGATAGTGGCATTCTGCTCAGGCAGACCTATGCCAAGGAAGGTAAGGATCTGGCCCGACGGGCCGGGCGCTATGCGCACGCCAAGCAGTACCGCCGGATGCACAAGTCGATCTCTCGTCAGCGTACGATCCTGGGCCGTTTGGCACGAGATATTGAACGTAGCAAGACTGTGCTGGCACAAAGCCTCCAGGATGCGCTGAACCCGTTGCTGGCGCGCGCACACAAGGTGACCGAGCAGAGCCGTCGCAAGAAAGCGCTCAAAGGCAAAGACAAGATATACAGTTGGCATGCACCAGAAGTTGAGTGTGTCTCGAAAGGCAAAGCCCGCACCCCGTATGAGTTTGGAGTGAAGGTGGGTATTGTCACCACGCTGAAGGGGAATTTGATTGTGGGTGTGCGTAGCTTCCCAGGCAATCCGTATGACGGTCACACCTTGGCTGAGCAGTTGGAGCAGTCAAGCATCCTGATGGAAGCTACTGGCGCAAGGCCTGAGACGGTCTATACGGATTTAGGCTACCGCGGCGTGGATGGTGAGATCCCTGAGTACAGTTTGAAGCATCGAGGCAAATTCAAACGCTTGACGGATAAGGAACGACAACTGCTCAAACGGCGCCAGGCGATAGAACCGATTATCGGGCACCTGAAAAGCGATCATGGAATGAATCGCTGTCATTTAAAAGGTCAGATTGGAGATGCCATTCATGCGGTGCTGTGCGCGGTGGGCTTTAATATGAAGTGGCTGCTGCGTATGATTGCCCGCAAGGGCGTTCTGCCCTTCTTTTTGTCTCTTTTTTATGCCTTGATAATAGCTGGCGTGCCGCGCGAAATCGAAAGGGTTGACTACCAAGGGGATTTTAATCGCCTCAGCGCGGCTTAAATTTGACCGGGGGGCGTCAAAATGAATTCTTCATGGACGATTAC
>JAHTBO010000028.1 GCA_019166125.1 Alcaligenaceae bacterium CGII-47 | reverse complement strand
GCTAGACACGACGAATATCTACGCCGAGGTTGACCTTGAAATGAAGGCCAAAGCCCTAGCAAGCGTTGATGTTTCCGGACAGCCGGCGCAACCGTTGCAAGAACGCGATTTACCGTCATTGATGACGTTTCTCAGGGGAATATAGCCAAAGTGTCTAGAAAAATATGTGCTGGCTGTGCACCAGGATCCCCTCTGCGGATCCTGGCACTTTATGCTTCGCGCAACATATCTTTAGCCGCAACATATTACGGGTTGTCATCGCTGACGGCCGGTCGACTGAACGAGGGCGCCACGCCCAGCTCCCGCAGTGTGGCGAGCATGGTGGCCCCGCGCATGGGGCCCCCGTTATCGCTATGAAGCACCACCTGTCCGGGCTCAATACCCTCTCGCAGGCAGGTGTCGCGCAGAATCTGACTGGCGTGTGCGCCGTCTTCGACGTCATAGACCTGCCAGCCGACGATCATGCGACTGAACAGGTCCAGGAACAGATACAGATAGTAGAAGCGACCTTTAATGGCCGCCGGCAGGTAGGTGATGTCCCAGCAGTAGACTTCATTGGGCGCCTGCGCAGTGAGGGCCCGCGGCTTGGGCTGAGGGCTGGGCGCGCGCTGCCGACCCCGATGCGCCAATTGCCCGACACTGCGCAGCAACCGATACATCGTCGATTCGCTGGCCAGATAGTCGCCTCGGTCCGCCAGGCGCGGCACGATCTGCGAGGGCGGCAAGTGGCCGTATTCCTCACTGTTGAGCACCGACAGTATCCGTTGACGCTCCGGCTCGCTGTAGCGGTTTGCCGGCTGCTGGATGCGTTCGGGACGTTGGTCGCCTCGATGAGGGGTTAATTTCCAACGCTGCACGGTACGCAGGCTTAAGCCCACGATCTGGCAGGCACGCGCTGCTCGTGCCCCGGCGGCCACGGCTTCGTCAATCAAGCTCAGCAGGGTCTGGCGCTGTGCGAGCGAGGTCATTTGTCCTCGTCCTCCCACAGCGCCTGGTATTTTTTTTGCAATACCAGCAGCGCAGCGGCCTCAGACAGGGCTTTGTCTTTGCGGGACAACTCGCGTTGCAAGCTGGTCAGTTCGCCTTTGAGCTTGCGAACCTCCGCCGTGTCTGCGGCCGGCTTGGCGGGCAGGCAGAATTCCGCCTTCCACGCCTGCGGTGTTTGTCAACAATGATGTCCGTTTTCTTCATGCGGCGCGGCTGAGTTTGTGATCGTCGGCGGCACTTACTTTCGGCGGGTTTAACCACACCTCGCCCATTGGGCTCCAGTCACGCGTGTCGCGGCCCTTCCAACGCTGAGGCATGGCTTGTTTCGCCGCTTCGTAGACGGTGCGGCGGCGTTCAAGAATGGCGTGCTCCTGCCCATAATGTCGCTGCTCGGGTGTTACGAACTTGATGCCGCTGTGGCGGTGCTCCGTGTTGTACCAAGTCACGAAGCGCAGCACCCATTGGCGTGCCTGATCGATCGAAGCAAACGGCTTCTTCGGATAGGCTGGGGTGTATTTCAGCGTTCTGAACAGGGCTTCAGAGTACGGATTATGTGGTCGATAACATATCGCCTAATATGTTGCGGCTAAAGATATGTTGCGCGAAGCATAAAGTGCCAGGATCCGCAGAGGGGATCCTGGTGCACAGCCAGCACATATTTTTCTAGACACTTTGGCTATATTCCCCTGAGAAACGTCATCAATGACGGTAAATCGCGTTCTTGCAACGGTTGCGCCGGCTGTCCGGAAACATCAACGCTTGCTAGGGCTTTGGCCTTCATTTCAAGGTCAACCTCGGCGTAGATATTCGTCGTGTC
>JAHTBO010000027.1 GCA_019166125.1 Alcaligenaceae bacterium CGII-47 | reverse complement strand
CCAGTACGTGGCACCCGTATCGGAGCAATGCTGGAGATAGCGCTCGCGCTCGGCGGCGAACGGCCCGTCTTGATGACGTCGCAGGGCCTTCGCGGACGAATATAGTTTCTCGAACATGGTGAACCTCCAACTGATGGATGGATCACCAGAACACGCCAATTAATATGTGGCGTCAAGAACGTCAAATCCTACTTACGTAGGACTTAGACAATAGCTTCGCGCAACATATCTTTAGCCGCAACATATAATGCGTTATGTGGTCGATAACATATCGCATTCTCCGAGTCCCTGTTCCGCACCTGCAAGTATCACCCTACCTATCCCCTCGAAGGCTTCTCTGATCTGCAGGGCGCACGTCAATGGGTGCATCGCTTTGTCCATTGGTACAACGAGGCCCATCGCCATAGCGCCATCCGCTATGTGACACCTGCTGACCGTCATGCTGGCCGTGATACGGTGATTCTCCAGGCGCGCCACCGTATCTACCAACAGGCCCGAGCGCAGAACCCAGCCCGCTGGGCAGGCAGGACTCGTAACTGGCAACCTGTTGGTGACGTGTGGCTCAATCCCGAGACAAACCTGGAGGCTACTCATGATCAGGCCGAACTAGAGGTTGCATGACTCAGGCTCCAACTACCTTGACAGATACCGCACACCTTGGCTGAGCAGTTGGAGCAGTCAAGCATCCTGATGGAAGCTACTGGCACAAGGCCTGAAACGGTCTATACAGATTTAGGCTACCGCGGCGTGGATGGTGAGATCCCTGAGTACAGTTTGAAGCACCGAGGCAAATTCAAACGCTTGACGGAAAAGGAGCGGCAACTGCTCAAACGGGGCCAGGCGATAGAACCGATTATCGGGCATCTGAAGAGTGATCATGGAATGAATCGCTGTCATTTAAAAGGCCAGATTGGAGATGCCATCCATGCGGTGCTGTGCGCGGTGGGCTTTAATATGAAGTGGCTGCTGCGTATGATTGCCCGCAAGGGCGTTCTGCCCTTCCTTTTGTCTCTTTTTTATGCCTTGATAATAGCTGGCGTGCCGCGTGAAACCGAAGGGGCTGACTACCAAGGGGATTTTAATCACATCAGCGTGGCTTAAATTTGACCGGAAGACGTCAAAATGAATTCTTCATGGACGACGTGTGCTACGAAGCAGCCGGTGGCATGAAGTAGTAATCAACGGCTGCATGCTGTACCCGAGATGGGGGAGGGCCCCCCGGCATCGTTTTTCGGGAGGAGATGCCAAACCGCCCGGAGCTGCTGCGGTAAAGAGCCGTGGTAGTGAACGTTTTAGGAAACGGCAGGCAGGACATGTCAGGTAAGAGATACTGAGACGAACGCAAGTGAACCGCTGATGAAGCATCGAAAGGAAAGAGAAGATGTCAAAACCGAGACCATGCCGTCGGTCCGGGATAGAGCCTGGCGAGTGCCTGATGATTGGTTGGCCAGGCGGCAGCCGGTGTAAAGGCGGCGTGACGGTCCGAGCATTGAAGGTTTTGAGGCAGATTTGCCTGGGAATCTCTATAAGCTCTGGAATCGGATGTCCTCGGGTAGCTATATGCCTCCGCCTGTGTTGCTGGTAGAAATACCGAAGGCGAGCGGTGGTGTGCGGCCCCTGGGCATCCCGACTGTTGTTGACCGGATGCGCCAGATGGTGGTCAAACGGGTACTGGAGCCGGAGCTGGAGAAGCATTTCCATCCAAATTCCTACGGCTACAGGCCTGGTAAGAGCGCTCTGGATGCGGTGGCGACGACACGGGAGCGCTGCTGGCGCTATCCGTGGGTGGATTACCGATACGATTGACCATGAACTGCTGATGAAAGCGGTGCGCCACCATACCGATGATCGTTGGGTGTTGCTGTATATCGAGCGATGGATGAAGGCCGACCTGATCAGGGAGGATGGGACATGCACGCCGCGCGCACGCGGCACCCCGCAAGGGGGCGTGATCAGCCCATTGCTTGCAAATCTCTTTCTTCACTATGTCTTTGATTGCTGGATGGGCTGGACTTGGCCGGATGTACCGTTTGCCCGCTATGCGGACGATGCGGTCTGTCACTGTCGCACTCAGGCACAGGCTCAGCAATTGGTGGACAGCTTGGGGGAACGGTTTGCAGCTTGTGGGCTGACCCTGCATCCAGAGAAGGCCCACGTCGTGTCTTGCCGGGAAGGTGGGAGTCACAATACCCATCCAATCAAGGCATTTAATTTCCTGGGCTATGCCTTCCAAACTCGGACAACCCGCGCTCGGGCAGGACATCTGTTTGTGGGATTCAAACCGGCAGTTAGCCGAAAGGCACTCAAGGCTATGCACGAACGAGTCAGAAGCTGGCAGTTGCATCGACGGACACAGCGTACGCTGCAGTCCCTTGCTGCAGAAGTTAACTCTGTAATCGTCCATGAAGAATTCATTTTGACGCCCCCCGGTCAAATTTAAGCCGCGCTGAGGCGATTAAAATCCCCTTGGTAGTCAACCCTTTCGATTTCGCGCGGCACGCCAGCTATTATCAAGGCATAAAAAAGAGACAAAAAGAAGGGCAGAACGCCCTTGCGGGCAATCATACGCAGCAGCCACTTCATATTAAAGCCCACCGCGCACAGCACCGCATGAATGGCATCTCCAATCTGACCTTTTAAAA
>JAHTBO010000026.1 GCA_019166125.1 Alcaligenaceae bacterium CGII-47 | reverse complement strand
ACGGTACCGCCGCTACCTGACACGCGTCAGTGCTATGCACTGGGCCAATCGCTGGCCGACGTCATTACCCAGGATATGCCGGCTGGCCTGCGCGTAGCGGTGCTGGGCTCGGGGGGCTTGAGCCACGAGCCGGGCGGCGCACGCTACTGGTATATCGATAAGGAATTTGATCTGTGGTTCATGGAGCTCATGGCCTCGGGTGACCACGACAAGCTATTGAACGAGCTGACGATCGCGCGCATGGAGCAAGCCGGGTCCGGCGGCACGATGGAGGTCCTCTCCTGGGTGGTGGCAGCTGGCGTGGCCGGGCCACGCTACGGCACGCAGTCTGACTATGCCGTACACAGCAACTTCAAATGCGGTATTGGCGCCGTGCTGTGGGATCTGACGCGTCCTGTAGAGAAGCCTTTGCCGGTGCGTGACCCGGGCCCTGTCACGACCGAGCCAACGTTGCTGACCGCCTTCGATCCAAGCCTCGCCTCACACGACCTTGTACAAGACCTTAAATGGGACGCGACACTGCGCGCACGTTTTGCCACACACGAAGCTGAAATCCTCGACCGCTATCCCCTGCGCCCCGCAGAGCGCCAAGCCATCGAGCAGCGCGATTTCCGTGCGCTCTACGACCTGGGTTTCCACCCCTATCTGGGTGGCCAATTGGCACGACTAATTTATGGCAATACCGCGGGCAAGGGTGCCACGATTGCCGTGCAAAAGTTGGTCGCCTCACTAAGCGGCAAGCAGATCGAAGCCTATGCCCAAGAAGAAGGCATCACCGTTAAAGCTTAAGGGCACCACTTTGGTATGCCCGATATATATCCCTACCCCCTCAAGGAGACATCAACAATGAAAACCTCAACGATCCGCTTGCTCACCGGCCTGGCCCTCGCCACGACGTTCGGGCTGGCGGCCCAGGCAGCCCAGGCAGCCGATCCGATCCGCATCGGATCAGTGGTATCGGCAACCGGACCGGCGGGCTTTTTGGGCGACCCTCAGACGAAAACGTTAGAAATGTACGTGGATTCGATCAATAAGGCCGGCGGTGTGCTGGGCCGCCCGCTCGAACTGGTGTCCTATGATGATGGCAGCGACGTCAACAAGGCGAGCAGTTTCACTAAACGCCTCATCCATAACGACCAGGTCGATGTCATTATTGGCGGCACCATGAGCGGGGCCGCCATGGCCATGATCCCCCAAGTCGAAGAAAACCAGATCCCGCTGATCACCATGGCTGGTGCGATATCGATTGTCGAACCAGCTAAGAAATGGGTGTTCAAAACGTCATTGACTGACCGCATCATCGCCGAGATGGTCTTTCAGGACATGCAAAAGCGCGGGCTCTCTAAGATTGCGCTGATCAGTGAAACCAGTGGCTTTGGCCAGTCTGGCAAAAAAGAATCCGAGCAGATGGCCTCCAAATACGATATCCAGATCGTGGCCCAGGAGTCCTATGGTGCCAAGGATACCGATATGACGCCCCAACTGACCAAGATCAAGCACAATCAAGACGTTCAAGCGGTCTTTGTCATTGGCGCCGGGCAGGGACCAGCGTTGCTGACACGCAATTTCAAGCAATTGTCGATAGACCGGCCGCTATATCAGTCATACGCCGTGTGCTCTGACGAGTTCATCGGTATCGCTCGGGATGCGGCAAACGGTGTCCGTCTGCCCTGTTCGGCACTAACCGTGGCCAATGTATTGCCCGAATCCGATCCTCAAAAGACGGTCGCCGTCGATTATGTCAAGGCCTATCAGGACCGCTGGCATGCTGTGCCTTCGCATTTTGGCGGCTGTGCGTATGACGCCTTGATGATCTACGTGAATGCGGTCAAACAAGTCGGCTCGACCGACAAGGCCAAGGTGCGTGATGCCATTGAGCAGACCCGGGGCATGATGCTTACGGGGGGTGAATTCAATATGTCACCGACCGATCATATGGGCCTGGATGTAAATGCCTATCGTATGCAGGAGATCAGCAACGGTAAATGGGTGCTGGCAGACTAAACTAATCAAAAAAATGCGGCGGGTCAAAGCCCGCCGCAAGCACTGCAGTTATTTATGCTTTACCTGTCACACCCTCAGCCTTGGCGTAGGCCTGCGCCGCATCGCCACGCAGTGAATCGACCAGCTTTTGCACGGCAAAGTTAGCGTCTTTACCCGCTGCATTACCGTAAATCAAACGTGCCAATTGGCCACCCAGGTAGGGGTGGAAACCCAGGTCGTAGAGCGCACGGAAGTCACGCTGCTCGATGGCTTGGCGCTCTGCGGGGCGCAGGGGATAGCGGTCGAGGATTTCAGCTTCGTGTGTGGCAAAACGTGCGCGCAGCGTCGCGTCCCATTTAAGGTCTTGTACAAGGTCGTGTGAGGCGAGGCTTGGATCGAAGGCGGTCAGCAGCGTTGGCTCGGTCGTGACAGGGCCCGGGTCACGCACCGGCAAAGGCTTCTCTACAGGACGCGTCAGATCCCACAGCACGGCGCCAATACCGCACTTAAAATTAGTGTGTAAGGCGTAATCCGTCTGCGTGCCATAACGTGGCCCGATCACGCCTGCCGCCACCACCCAGGAGAGGACCTCCATCGTGCCGCCTGAGCCAGACTGCTCCATGCGCGCGATCGTCAGCTCGTTCAATAGCTTGTCGTGGTCACCCGAGGCCATGAGCTCCATGAACCACAGATCAAATTCCTTATCGATATACCAGTAGCGTGCGCCGCCCGGCTCGTGGCTCAAGCCCCCCGAGCCCAGCACCGCTACGCGCAGGCCAGCCGGCATATCCTGGGTAATGACGTCGGCCAGCGATTGGCCCAGTGCATAGCACTGACGCGTGTCAGGTAGCGGCGGTACCGT
>JAHTBO010000025.1 GCA_019166125.1 Alcaligenaceae bacterium CGII-47 | reverse complement strand
TGCAGCACGGACAGAGCCCGCTCGGGCGAGTGCACCTCAGGCACTGGGCTTTCGCGCAGCCGCGCACGCATCACGCGCGCCAGCACCAGCGCGATAAAACAGATATAGGCGTGAGCCCGAATGCGCTCTGGCCGTCGGTGGTACACGGGACCGATCTCGATGTCGGACTTGAGCATCTTGAAGCCACGCTCAATGTCAGCGAGTGACTTGTAGCGGGAGACGACTTCGGCGCCCGCAAGATCCGGCGTAAACGATCCATCTTCCCCATAATTGTCAGCTGATGACCTTCAGCCCATCATTTGCCTGTTGCTACTTTTGGGATACGGCAGATGACTTCAAAGAATCGAGACTGGTGGCGAGTGCACCTCCCCCTCTGTCACAATAGTTGGAACCTCAGCTGAAGTTAGAATTTGATATCTACCCGGGGGTACAGAAAAGGTTCCGATGATGAGATATTCCCTTGAACGCCGTGCTGCAGTGCTCGCCAAGCTGATGCCACCACACAACCGTACAGTCCAGGACCTAGCCACCGAGGAAGGCATTTCCACGGCCACGCTATATAACTGGCGTACGCAGGCTCGCCGCCACGGCCAACTGCTCCCCGACCAGGCGGGCAACCCCGAGAGTTGGAGCTCGCTCGATAAGTTCAACGCCGTGCTCGAGACGGCAGCCCTCTGCGAGGCCGAGCTGGGTGAGTACTGCCGTCGCCGGGGACTGTATGCCGAGCTGAATCGAACCGGGAATCGCGGAGGCGGTTTGGTTAAAGTAAAACAGGTTGCACAGCCTGTGCTGCAAGTTGTCGATAGTAACGCTCTTCGGCTTCGGCTGGCGGGATGTCACCGATCGATCCCAATAGACGCTGGTGGTTAAACCAGGACACCCATTCAAGCGTGGCCAGCTCCACAGCGGCCTTGGTTTTCCAGGGCGCCCTGCGGTGAATCAGTTCTGTTTTATACAAGCCGTTGATGGTCTCGGCCAACGCGTTGTCGTAAGCACTACCGGTGTTGCCCACAGAGGGGTTGATGCCGGCTTCACTCAGACGCTCGGAATAGCGAATGGACACGTATTGCGACCCGCGATCCGAATGATGGATAAGGCCATCTGACTGCGTTGGGCGACGGTCGTAAACCGCTTGTTCCAGAGCATCCAAGACGAAGTCCGTCGTCATACTGCTGCAAGCTCGCCAGCCGACAATCCGTTTTGCATAGGCGTCGATAATAAAGGCCACATATAGCCATCCCTGCCAAGTGGAAACATAGGTGAAATCCGCTACCCAGAGCTGGTTCGGACGATCTGCGTCGAAGTGGCGCTTTACCAGGTCTTGCGGACAGGCAGCTGCGCTATCTGGCACCGTGGTGCGAACCCTCTTACCGCGACGCACGCCTTCAATGCCCAGCGCACGCATTAGGCGTTCGACAGTACATCGTGCCACGTGCACGCCCTCACGATTCATCTGCTTCCAGACTTTGCGGGCACCGTAGACGCGGAAGTTCTGCTCCCATATTCGATAGATCTGCGGCTTCAATTGCTCATCCTTCTGGGCCCGCTGACTGCGCAGCTGTGGTTGTCGTCCCCGGGCGGCATGCCGCCTGTAGGCTGACGGGGCGACCTGCAATGCCTGGCAGATCGGCTCGACCCCGTACAAGTCCCGGTGCTGATCGATATAGACGTTTATTTCTTCAGTTCGCGGTCGAGCGCCGCCTGGGCGAAAAAAGCACTTGCCGTCTTCAGAATCTCGTTGGCACGGCGCAACTCGCGATTCTCCCTCTCCAACGCCTTGATGCGCTCACGCTCTTCAGTGGTCACGCCAGGTCGCGCGCCGCTGTCGACCTCCGACCGTTTGATCCAGTCCAGTAGCGTGCTCGGTGTACAGCCGATCTTCGGGGCTATGGACTCAACGGCCGCCCACAGCGACCGATACTCATCGCGATGCTCCTGTACCAGACGCACAGCACGCTCACGGACTTCAGGGGAAAATTTAGTGTTCTTGCTCATGGCTTCATTCTCTCAAGAATTGAAGCCTCCTCAAAACCCGGTGCGATTCAAGCAGATCCGCCGCTGGCGTGATAGCTGCGAGCAGGCGAATGAGCGCAGTGCACGCGCTGCCACACAACAAGGCGATATCCTTAAGGTTGAGCGCAAGCGTATCCGCGAACTGGAGCGAGATCTGCACCGTAAGAACGCCGCCTTAGCCGAGACAGCAGCACTGCTGACCTTACGAAAAAAAGCACAGGCGATCTGGGGGGACGAGGAAAAATGACCAATCCCCAGAATCGCCGCCAAGCTGTTGAATTGGTCAACGAAGCCTGTCAGGCTGGGTCGCGATTGCGTAGTGCCTGTACAGAGCTCGGTATCGGTTTGAACACATACCGTCGCTGGGCCAAGGGTGGCGAGGATGGACGGCCTCATGCGGTGCGGCCCACGCCCTCGCATGCGCTCACTCAAGCCGAACGCCAAGCGGTACTCGATACTTGCCACCGGGCAGAGTACGCCAGTCTGCCGCCGGCTCAGATCCTGGTGCGCCTGCTCGATGAGGAGCAGCGCTACCTGGCCTCGGAGTCCAGCTTTTACCGCATCTTGCGAGCGACTGGTGAGCAGAACCGACGAGGCCGTGCGGCGGCTCCCCGCCACGTTGGGCCACCACGGCGCCATCGGGCTAATGGCCTCTGTGAGGTTTGGACCTGGGACGTCACGTACCTGCCTACCCAGGTGCGTGGCCACTTCTACTATCTGTACCTGATCGTGGATATTTATAGCCGCAAGATCGTTGGCCACGAAGTCTTTGAGTCCGAGGGTATGGCCCATAGCGCTACCGTCATCCACCGGGCTGTGTTGCGCGAACAGTGTGGTCACCGCCCCCTGGTTCTGCATGCGGATAACGGTAGTGCCATGAAGGGCTCTGCCTTGCAGGTAACCCTGGAGCGCCTGGGGATCACACCCTCGCATAGTCGCCCTCGGGTATCGAACGACAACGCATTATATGTTGCGGCTAAAGATATGTTGCGCGAAGCATAAAGTGCCAGGATCCGCAGAGGGGATCCTGGTGCACAGCCAGCACATATTTTTCTAGACACTTTGGCTATATTCCCCTGAGAAACGTCATCAATGACGGTAAATCGCGTTCTTGCAACGGTTGCGCCGGCTGTCCGGAAACATCAACGCTTGCTAGGGCTTTGGCCTTCATTTCAAGGTCAACCTCGGCGTAGATATTCGTCGTGTCTAGCGA
>JAHTBO010000024.1 GCA_019166125.1 Alcaligenaceae bacterium CGII-47 | reverse complement strand
ATATGTTGCGGCTAAAGATATGTTGCGCGAAGCATAAAGTGCCAGGATCCGCAGAGGGGATCCTGGTGCACAGCCAGCACATATTTTTCTAGACACTTTGGCTATATTCCCCTGAGAAACGTCATCAATGACGGTAAATCGCGTTCTTGCAACGGTTGCGCCGGCTGTCCGGAAACATCAACGCTTGCTAGGGCTTTGGCCTTCATTTCAAGGTCAACCTCGGCGTAGATATTCGTCGTGTCTAGCGAGACATGCCCCAGCCAAGCGCGGATCGTATTGATGTCGATGCCGGCGCGCAGCATATGGACCGCCGTCGTGTGGCGAATATTGTGTGGGCTGACCCGTTTGTCTCGCAAGGATGGTGTCTCTTCGCTTGCCATTGTGGCGTAGTGAGTGACGAGACGGTGGATGCCAAATCGCGTCATCGGCTTGTTGGCACGGCCAAGGAAGACGACCTGGTCGGCACTGCGCTCAAGGATCAGTTTTTCGAGCAAGGGCACGATCATCGGCCAGAGTGGACACATCCGAATCTTGTTGCCTTTCCCATAAATGCGCACCGACGGCGGCTCGGCGAGCTGAAGATGATCGATGGTCAGGCGCGCCGCCTCATCGGCCCGGGAGCCGGTGTTATAAAGAAATAGAAGCAAGCAATAGTCGCGCAATCCAAGCACGGTATGCCGGTCTGGCTGACGTAGCAGCGTATCCATCTCGGCCTTTTCAAGGTAGGTGATCAGAGTTTTGTCCGTCTTCTTAAATGGCACCAACCGAACCTGGGTGCACCACGACAGGTGCACAGGCGAGCGCATGCCGATGAAGTGCGCCAACGAATGGATGGTACCCAGGCGCTGGTTACGCGTCACGCCGGTGCAATGTCTGTCTCGTTCCAGATAGTCCAGGAACTGTCGCACGATTTCGGGAGAAATATCCTCAACCGCCATTCGATCGATGGCGATGCCGGCACGCTTGCTCGCGAATGGGAGCAGCAGTGTCAGCGTGTCGCGGTAGCTAGCCTGTGTATTGTGAGCCAAATTGCGTTCACCCACCAGGTACTCCAGAAGGAAGCGACGTATCCATGGCCCAAGAAGATTTTTGTCATTCATGAGCCTCTCCACAATCGGCATATCTGGCAAAGCGCTGACTGGCTTCTTGAAGTAATTCCGGTGTCATTTTCAAATAACGCTGGGTCGAGCTGATCTCGACATGTCCAAGGTAGGTTGCCAGTTTCGGCAGCAGGCGTTGAACATCTTGACCGGACCGATACCAGGCAATCACCCTGTGAACCGCTGCGGTATGTCGGAGGTCGTGCATTCTTGGCGGCAGCAACTCCCCCGGCGGACATCCAATGCCAGCAGCGCGCCGAACGCGCTGAAACAGCGTGATGACACGCGGATAGTCCCAGCGTGCTCCAGTACGGGAGGCAAAGAAGCGCGAATCTTCGCCCTCTGGCATTGGAATTCGGCGACGGCGATCGCTAAGCTTCGTCAATTCCAAGGCCAGTTTAGGACCGATCGGCACTAGGCGCGTCTTGTGGAATTTGGTGTCGCGCACTGTAACGACTCTCTGCTCGAGATCGACATCGAGCATGGTCAGTCCCAGCGCCTCGCTAACGCGCAATCCGCTCCCATACAACAACAAGATCAGGGTTCGAAACATCGAGGCCTGCAACCGGGCGCAGTTGCTATCCAGTGTGGATGTGGCTTCGAGCAGCCGATGCAGTTCCTGCGTCGAGTAGATGTATGGCGATTGCTGCGGTGGGAATTTGGGCAGCGATGACGGCAGCGGCGACGTTGCCGCATAGCCCCTGCTGATCGCGAACCGGTAGAGGCCAAAAAGCAATCGGTACTTAGTTCGCCAGGTTGAACTGAGCGGACCCGTACCTTGCAGAAAGCCCAAGACCTGTTCGGGTTGAATGTTGCCGATATGTACGTCACCCAGCTGACGGCCGAATCGACGCAGTGACCGCATGGAGGTCTTTGAGCGCAAACCGAGCGACTGCTGCACGGCGATATAGGCTTCGATGACAGTGACAAGTTTCATAGCAGTTCTCCCAGATCGAAGTCCCCAACCTCGCGAAGCGCCGTCAGGTCCACCTTGGCATATGTACGAGTTGCTTCGGTACTGCGATGGCCGAGGTGATCGCCAATTTCCTTGAGTGTCAAACCATCGGCAATTAGCCGCGTCGCACACGCATGTCGCAGGGCATGAGGGCCGTGATGGATTACCTTGATTCCGAGCGCCATGAATCTCTGGCTCACAACCTTATAGATACCCGCACGCGACAATGGACGTTGCGGCGAGTGCAGCCCGACGAACACCTCGGGAAACGGCGTTAAAGGGCGAGTGATGTCGATGTAGCGCGCCAGTGCTTGGGCAACGGACGGCAGCAGCGGATACACCTGCGGTTGACGCCGTTTGAGGCGGAATATCCGGATGACGCGCTGCCCCCAGTCAATTTGATCAAGCCGCAACGTAGCGACCTCGGTGGCGCGCAAGCCATAGATAGACAGCAGCATGAGGATAGCGCGGTCACGTATATCCTTCGGCGCATCGGTCAAGGTGCCAGCCAATAGCCTTTGCACGTCGCTCCAACTGGGAGCATAAGGCAACGATTCTTGTGCGTAGATGCGCGGACCACGTATTGCCTCGGCAAGTTCAGAGGGGCACCACCCCTGCCACGCGGCGTAGCGTAAAAAATTCTTCAGTAGGGCTGCTACGTTTGCGACCGTTCGCCGGCTCCAGTGATGGGCGTTGTCATCGATAAAATAAGCATCGATGTCGCTTGGCCGAAGTCGTTGTAGCTGGCGATTGTTCCTGTTGCACCAGAGCAGGAAATCTCGCACGCGACATCGCCAACCGACGATGGTTGAAGTGCTCAAGCCACGCTCGTCGCGCATCCATAAGCAGTACTGATCCAGCTTCTCTTGAAATTTATAAACGACAACTGGCTCTCTCCACCAACCGAGAAACCGAAGCCATGGACGAACGGCAGCGATAAACCGAGGCCTGGTCGTGGCCGCATTTTGAAAGATTATCCGGCGGTTAAAAAGATCTTCCAGCCCGGCCATGTCGATGCCGTTCTTAGCATCGGCATCAAGCAACCGGGCGGCCCAGAGCAACTCGTTGCATTTGATCCGCATGGACCAGTACGTGGCACCCGTATCGGAGCAATGCTGGAGATAGCGCTCGCGCTCGGCGGCGAACGGCCCGTCTTGATGACGTCGCAGGGCCTTCGCGGACGAATATAGTTTCTCGAACATGGTGAACCTCCAACTGATGGATGGATCACCAGAACACGCCAATTAATATGTGGCGTCAAGAACGTCAAATCCTACTTACGTAGGACTTAGACAATAGCTTCGCGCAACATATCTTTAGCCGCAACATAT
>JAHTBO010000023.1 GCA_019166125.1 Alcaligenaceae bacterium CGII-47 | reverse complement strand
AAGGAATAAGGCGAACTCGGTGTTTATGCGAACTCTTTGTCTGTCACACATCTACTTGCCCTCGGCTGCAGGAACGACGCGCAGCCGAAGTACTTCACATAATTACAGCGATTGCAGGAAGTCCAGCAGCCCCTTTGGTGGCCGATACCGTGTTTGCTTGATCTCGGGTTGCTTCAAGCGTGCAAGAGCTCGTTCCTTCATGGCGAGGTCTGCCTCGACGTACATGTGCGTCGTCGATGGGCTCTCATGACCGAGCCATAGCGCAATCTCACAAGGATCYGAGCCGGACTGTAACAAGCACATCGCGGTCGAGTGGCGGATGACATGCGGCGATATTTGTTTAGTTTTGAGCTCTGGATGCTCTATCGCTGCAGCATCGACGGCATGGGCCAGCCGCCGGGTTACATTGGCCCGTGTCATCRTTCGGCCATCCCGTGTCGGTAACAGCGGCGCATCGGCTCGGATCTGGGGGTTTAGTTGCAGCCACTCGCGCAATGCCTGCGCCGCACTCTTCCATAGGGGGAGCGTGCGCTGCTTGCGCCCCTTGCCGTAAAGCCGGATGCTGCTGCTTGGCCCGAGCACCACATCAGACATCCGGATGCTGATGATCTCAGAGACGCGGGCGCCGGTGTTAAACATGAGGGTCAGCATCAGACGATCGCGTTGGCCGACCCACGTATCGGTAGCAACGTCGATGATGGCCAACATTTGCTCGCGTGGTAAGAAGCCCACCATGCGGCGATCAAAGCGCTTCATCGGCACGGCAAGCGCTTGCTCTATGGTGGCAAGGTTGGTTGGATCGCGTCGCGCGGCGAACTTTAAGAAGGATCGGACCGCCGCTAGTCGGATATTGCGGCTTCTGACGGAATTATTGCGCTGAATCTCGAGATGCTCCAGAAAGCTAACCAGAAACTGAGCATTCAGATCGGTGAGCTTGAAGCTGTGTGCGGGCAGTGAATGAGCCTCCTCAGCATAGTTGAGCAACAGCACAAAAGTGTCTCGATAGGACGCCACCGTACGCGGACTCAAGGCCCGCTGCTGCAGCATGTACGGACCGAAGAATTCCTGCACCAATGTGGCGAAGGTTGGGGAGATTTGGCGGTTCATGAATTGGCTCCTAGCGCTGCGAAGCGCTCAAACCTCGTGCCGATGGTGTCCATTAGTTCCGGTACGCCGGTAAGGTACCAGTACGTGTCGGAGATCTTGGCGTGACCGAGATAGGTGCATAGCCAGAACAATGCCTGATCGATCGATTGATCTTGCTCTCGCCAGCGCTGTAGCCGCCGCACTGCGAAGGTGTGGCGAAGATCCTGGATGCGCGGGACAGGGTGGTCCCCGCGAGCCTGCCAGCAAAGTTCCGACTGCATATGCCGGAAGATGTGCTCAACCGTCCCTCTAGGCAGAGCAGCGCCCGATTGAGATACGAAGAACGGCACATCAGGATCGGTACCATAACAGCAGTCGCGGGATAGACGGTATGTGCCCAACGCCTGGATCACGCTGCTGYGAAGCGGCAGGCATCTCGATTTGCGGAACTTGGTCTGCCGGACCGTGATGGCGCTGGCGCCTAGGTCAACATCACGGATGGCCAGGCTTAATGCCTCCGACAGACGTAGTCCGGCCGCTGCAATCAACCCGAATAGCGTACGATAAGTCAGTGGCCGTAGCCCGCCGTACGGCGTGAGGCAGTCGGTAGCCTGCAGCAGTTGGGCGACTTCCTCGTCGGTGTAGATGTGCGGCACGAGACGCCGATGCCCACGGCCTAGGACGCTCACCGGCGGGATCTCGCTTGCCGGCTCGAATTGGCGGTAGTACGCAACGAAGGGCCTTACGACCTCAATCCGACGTGCTGCGGTGATAGGACTCGTGCGCTTGACGTGTTCGCGAGCCCATCCAACGATCAGGTCCTGGGTCAAAGGGCCGCGATGCTCGCGTGCATCGGCGTAGCGGGCGAAGCGCATCAGCTCGGTTCCTGGCGCAATCAAGTCGAATCCTAGCTGCCGTCGCGCGTCTAGGTACCGCTGCACGGCCACCATCATAGAGATGTCGGCGCTCATTGCTGTCTCCCGGGCCAGGGCATGGCAACTGCACCTAGCCTGGCGAAGTCGATCTTGGCGTAAATGAGTGAGGTGTTCAGCTCGCGGTGCCTCAAGATGTCGGCAACCTCCTTTAACGTGCCGCCGGTGTTCAGCAGCCGGCCAGCCAGCGTATGGCGAAGGATATGCACACGGGTGTACGGCAAGCCGGCGCGCTGATAGGCCTCTCGAACAGCCCGCCGAACAATGCCGGCAGAGATTGGCACGTCTACCGGTGCCACATGTCGAACAAAGATCCGCCGGCTGCAGGTTTGCGGTCGCTCTGATCGGATGTACTCGGCAATTGCAGCCCCGGTCGCGTGGGGTAACGGCAGGACGTCGGCTCGTCGTGACTTGGCCTTGCAAATACAAACGGTGCCGCCCGCCCAGTCGATATGATCCAGCTCCAGAGTGATGGCCTCACTGCTGCGAAGGCCCAAGTCGACCAGGCAGCGCACCATTGCGTAACAGCGCAGCCGCGAGGGAAGGCTCGGCGGGAACGCTTCCAGCAATCGTTGAACCTCTGACGGGGTCAAGGTCTGGGGCTGCGGTGCCAAGCGCCAGTTTGCCGGCGAGGCGACGATGGGCAGCAGGTGTTCGACATGGTCACCTTCGAACGTGCGAAAGCGCAGATAGCTGCGCACCGCCGAGGTTGTGACGCCAGCACTGGCAGCGCTAACGCGCGACAGTTCCTGGCGTAAGAATTGCCTAAGTTGATCTGGTGTCGGCAACCGCCCATCGTTCGCCATTGAAGCCAGGGGTCGCACGATGACCAGTCTGCGACGGCGCGTGCTGATGGTCAGCCCCTTCATCTGTAGCAGATACCGATCAAACCGTTGCAGTTGCTCGTCCACCTGGCTGAGCGGCGCGCTATCAGGCCGTACGCCAGCATCGACCACAACGACCTTGAGGTGTTCAAGGGCTGACCGTACAGTATGCCGTGTGCGTTGAACAGGGGGCCTGCAGCGGCAGCGCGGCAAGTGCCAATCAACAAAACGCTTGGTATGACGATCAAGTGCGGAGAGTTCAACCTGCTGACGGGCCGCCCAATGGGCGAAATGCGCCAGGCAATTGAGGTACAGAAGCACTGTGTGTCGGGCATACCCTTGATCGCTTAAATGGTCCCAGTACGCCTGTGCGAACGGACTCACGACACTTGTGCGTAACCGACTTGCGGCCAGCGGTGTTAAGGCATCAAAAACATTCATGAGGTTCTCCTAAAGTGGGGTTACCACATTAGGAGATGCGAGTTTTTATGCGAAGTCCAGCCGAGAATCACTCACTTCAAACAGCCGCGATTCCTGTATATCGGTCTAGGCCACAAGCCCGGGTTCGCATAATCGCCGAGTTCGCCTTATT
>JAHTBO010000022.1 GCA_019166125.1 Alcaligenaceae bacterium CGII-47 | reverse complement strand
ATCGGCTATCGTGGACTTCTTGGGCACGACATATCCTTTGGCACGAAACTGCTTCTTCCAGTTGTACAAAGTCGCCTCTGAGACCCCGATTTCCTGGCTTAGGCTGGCCACCGTCCGATTATGCGGCGGCATCAGTTTCCTGACTGTCTGTTCTTTGAATTCCGGGCTGTAGCTGGGCACTTCTTCACTCCGATCGCTCCCTCAAATATTAACGAAAAACGAGCGGACATCTATTGTGACAGAGGGGGGGAGCGCTTACCCATGAACGGTAAACCACCAGAGTATGGCAGTGACGACATGCTTGCTCTGGCTGCGTATCATCAGTGGCTCGCCAAAGGCGTGCCCATCTACCAACCGGGCAATAGCATGTATGGGCGCGGTTACCCCAACTTGGGCGAACCCGAACTGAAGCCCGATGCCGCGCGCGGCAAGGCAGTGTACGAGGCAAAATGTGCACTCTGTCACTCGGCAGATGGTAGTGGGCGCAAGCAAGATGGGGCTGTGGTGTTCCCACCGCTTTGGGGCGATGCATCCTTCAACTGGGGGGCAGGCATTACCCGGCTGTTCACTATGGCTTCGTTCATCAAACACAATATGCCGCTTGGCCAGCCCAACACACTCACCGAACAGCAGGCATGGGATCTGGCGCAGTACATAGATAGCCAGGAACGCCCGCAGGACCCACGCTACACCGGTGATATTGCCGAAACACGTGGGCGTTACGAGGCTACATTCCATAAAGACACCTTGTACGGCAAGGAAGTCGATGGACGCATTCTGGGTGACCATGCCAATACCGGTGAGAAACCCTTCCTGAAGCCGGAAGGCGTGTTGCGTTCGCGTGACTTCAGCGGGCAGGGCACTGCCGCCAACTAAGTGGCAAGCCCTACTATTCGAGGCCATCTCGCCGAAGCAAGATGGCCTTAATTGTGATGCGGGATCTCGTGTCTCAATACGCTTGGCACGTTTGAGTTGTGTTCTGGGTCCGCCGTGCGTATTGGTTCAGGCAGATGAATTGGCTAGCTGAATGTTCCACTCACGCGGAAAGCCAACACTTTGAGGTCCTCCATATCAAGCACCTCTGCTTTCGCTGGCAGAGGGCCAGCTTCAAAGACCTTGCGGAGCGCATCCGGCGTTGGGTCCACTCCCAACACGATGGCATGGATGAAGGGGCCTTCCTGCAACTGCAGGTGCCCGTACACGTAGGGGGCAATCGATTCGAAGCGGGGATGGCAGGCAGGCGATATATTGTGCGTCGCGAAGAGCAGCGTGGCATTCCCGCTTAGTTCGACGTCCTGAACTTCCCAGCTTCCACAGTGTTCGCAACACCCTGTCGGAGGGAAAGTGATGCCCTGGCAATGTGCGCATTTTGCACCACGGAATACCCCTTGAGAAAGACCTTCGTAATAAGCGCGGATGGCACTTGGTTGAAGCGTTGCGTCATTCATGTCAGATACCTCCCAGAACAAGAACTGCACAGATCATTGCATATCCATGTGTATGGATTACCGAGGTTTCCGGACGTTTGGGAATCTGGCGTGCACCCGCTTGGCCTCTCATCTGCAAAACTGCTTCGTAAGTGTCGGAGCCGGCACTGGCAGCCCAGGCGTGACCAAAGGCGTGACGGCCACCATGGGTGGACATCGGGCGGTCTCCATCAAACCTGAGCCTGCCTTCCCGGGCGGCTTTGAGGCCTTCGCCCGGCGGCAGATAACCGATGGTTTCGGCTGAGCAGATGCTGGATATATGAGAGCAATCGTGAGTATGCAGATAATCGATGTCTTGCGCCGTAATGCCGGCCATCTGGAGCGCCTGGTCAGAAGCGCGTTTGTCGATTTCCAGGTGGGTGGGGTCAGCGTCGTACCAGGGAAGGTCGCCGTAGCTAATGCCAAAACCCTTTAGTTCGACGGGTTCGGATTTGAGGCCTTTCGCCAGGCTTTCGCGTGTTAGAACAATTGCGGAAGCACCGTCGGCAGTAGTTACCAGACTGAGCAGGCGCGAAGGCCAGGCGACAAAGGGGTTGTGTTCTTGCGATTGCCAAGATTCAAACGGATCTGAAAACCCCTTTCGCGCTGCGCGTGCTTCGAGTGTTTCCTGAATATTGGCCTTGGGATTCATCGAACCGTGCAAGCGGCGGGTACGACACAATTCAAACATTCCCTTGTCGAAATCTTCGATCGATAACCCGTACTTGCGACAGTACCCAAGCGCCATCAGACCGTTGTAGGAAGAAAATATGTCGTAGCCCTGGGGTACGCCATATGCCTGGTTGACGGCCATATCAGTCCATAGCCATGTCTGCTGATGGGAAATGGCTTCGCGCTCGTAGGGGCTGAAGTCTTTGACTTTTGTCCGGGTTGTTTCAAACCCGTAGACCAAGACGGTGTCGTAAACACCAGAGGCAATGGCCATGGCTGCCATCGCAATGCCGATATTCGTTGTTGAACACTGTGCCTCAAAATGCACGCCAGCCTTGAACTGGGTGCCTGTCCACTTCGCCAGTTGCGAATATGTTCCTGGAAGTTGGGAACTGTGGACCATTGCATTCCCGACGAAAACTGCATCAACGTCATGCCCAGAGACCCCGGCGTCTGCCAGCGCCTCTTTTACCGCCGATGCTGCCAGTTCTTGCAGACTCAGGCCTTTTAGTTCTGGCGTGCTGAGCAAGTCACCGAATCGGGAGCAACCTACTCCCGTTATAACTACCTTCTCCCTCAACTGCGAACTACTCATGGCTATATCCCCTTGAAGTTACACATCTGAAATCGAATAGTTACCACATGGTCAAACAGATACCCATGGCTTTTACAAGACAAGGAGTATTCACGACATCCTACGTCAGTCCCGGTGATTGTCAAGCTACTTGTCGCGTGTGAGTGTATTCAGGCCACCCGCCTGAGGTTGTTTTCAGCGGAGGCTATTTCCACCGGATTTTTGTCGGGATTCAGATGCACCACGTCGATACGCGACCAGTTCCGTAGGGGGCCGGCCCAGCGATGGGGCGCACGTGCGCGGGCGGCCTCGTAGACGGCCTGGCGCTGTGCCAGCAAGGCGGTGTCCAGTCCCCTGTGACGCTGCTCGGGCGTGATGAAGCGAATCGCGCTATGACGGTGCTCTCGGTTGTACCAGCGCACGAATCGGGCCACCCACGCCCTGGCCTGCTGGAGGCTGGCGAAGGGTTTGCGGGGATAGTGCGGACGGTACTTCAGGGTACGAAACAGCGCTTCGGAGAATGCGATATGTTATCGACCACATAATCCGTAATATGTTGCGGCTAAAGATATGTTGCGCGAAGCTATTGTCTAAGTCCTACGTAAGTAGGATTTGACGTTCTTGACGCCACATATTAATTGGCGTGTTCTGGTGATCCATCCATCAGTTGGAGGTTCACCATGTTCGAGAAACTATATTCGTCCGCGAAGGCCCTGCGACGTCATCAAGACGGGCCGTTCGCCGCCGAGCGCGAGCGCTATCTCCAGCATTGCTCCGATACGGGTGCCACG
>JAHTBO010000021.1 GCA_019166125.1 Alcaligenaceae bacterium CGII-47 | reverse complement strand
CGTGGCACCCGTATCGGAGCAATGCTGGAGATAGCGCTCGCGCTCGGCGGCGAACGGCCCGTCTTGATGACGTCGCAGGGCCTTCGCGGACGAATATAGTTTCTCGAACATGGTGAACCTCCAACTGATGGATGGATCACCAGAACACGCCAATTAATATGTGGCGTCAAGAACGTCAAATCCTACTTACGTAGGACTTAGACAATAGCTTCGCGCAACATATCTTTAGCCGCAACATATTACGGATTGTCGTCACTGACGGCCGGGCGGCTGAAGGACGGCGCCACACCCAGCTCGCGCAGCGTGGCCAGCATGGTGGCGCCTTTCATCGGGCCACCATTGTCACTGTGCAGCACCACTTGGCCGGGCACGAGGCCCTCGCGCAGGCAGATGTCGCGCATCACGTCACTGGCCCGCTCGCTATCCTCCGTGTCGTACACCTGCCAACCGACGATCTTCCGACTGAAGAGATCCAGAAACAGGTACAGATAGTGGAACTGCCCCTTGACTGCAGCAGGCAGGTAGGTGATGTCCCAACTGTAGATTTGGTTCGGCGCCCTGGCCGACAGCGCCCGAGGTTTAGGCAAGGGTTGGCGGGCGCGCTGCCTGCCACGGTGTGAGAGCTGGCCGGCCTGGCGCAGCAGCCGGTACATCGTCGATTCGCTGGCGACATACAAACCTTTGTCAGCCAGACGCGGCACGATCTGAGACGGGGGCAAATGGCCGTATTCATCGCTATTCACCACCGACAGAATGCGTTGGCGCTCCAGCTCACTGTACCGGTTATGCGGCAACTGGATACGCTGCGGCCGGCGGTCACCTCGGTTCCGATCCGCTTGCCACCGTTGCAGCGTTCGCGAGCTTAATCCGATGACTTCGCAAGCGCGGGCCTGGCGCGCACCGGCGCCCACGGCCTGGTCAATCAACAGCATGATGTTCTGGCGCTGTGCGAGCGAGGTCATTTGTCCTCGTCCTCCCACAGCGCCTGGTACTTTTTTTGCAGCACCAGCAAGGCGGCCGCTTCGGACAAGGCCTTCTCTTTACGATTCAGTTCACGTTGCAGGGTGGCGAGCTCTCCCTTCAATTTACGAACCTCGGTGGCATCCGCCGCCGGCTTGGCCGGCATACAGAATTCCGCCCTCCAGGCCTGGAGCTGGTGGGTGAAGATTCCACGCTCCCGGCACCAGGCGTTGAGCTGCTCGGCCGAAAGATTGTTCGTATCCAGCAGCGCCTGAAGACGTTGCTCCGCACTCCACTCCTGAGCGCGTTTCTCGCCCGAGGCGGGTCGATTTAGATGGGCCATCTTGGGGTTCCGTAACCAGTTTTGGACACTATGGTACGGGACGTTGAGCTCCGCGGCCATGTCCGCAATCGTGCGATCACCGCGTGTCAGCATCTTACGAACCACTTCCTCTTTGAAGGCGGGGCTGTATCTTGTCAAGTTCATCGCTTCATTCCAAATCAGATGCGACAACTAGTCTGACACGGGGGGGTCCTTGATGATGTAGGCGATACTGGCCGGATTGTCGAGCGCATGCATCGGCACCGGGATTAGGCCTAGCGCTAGGCTCGCCTGGTCAATACAGACCGCATCCAGGCCATTTGGCAGCAATACTGCAACCCGTGCCCCAGACGCCAGACCCGATGCGGCAAGCGCACTGCGCCAAGTCTTTACCCGCACCCCGATTTGCGCCCAGGTATGGGAATGCCAATGCCCCGTCTTGGAATCGAAATAGCGATATGCCTCGTTCTCTGGCGTCGATCTGACTCGCCATTCAAACAAGTCTCCAAGCGTTGTAATGCGTTCTAAGCTAGCTGAAATAACAGTTTTCATGATATCTAAGTGAGCACCTCGGCCCCTGGATCAACCATTTCCGACGTCAACTTATATAAGGTAGTGAATCATTAAGGCCAGCGTAGTTACTTTGGATATGCGCGTATTGATAAAAATCAAGTAACTGGCGCACAAGGATGGCAAATAACAGGACAAAGATCATTTTTCATCACGCCCAAGCAGTTACGTCAAATAGTCGGAGTGCGAAACACTCATTAATGTTGACGATCGTCAATATGCCAAGAACGGGAGGTAGGACAATAATGCTACCGGCATAGATACCGGCGAATTGATGTGATTTCAACTTGACTGGAGATTATCATGAAAGACACTGAACTGCGCGACATGGTTGAACGCGCCTTGGAATTTGAACCGAGTATTGACGCAGCAGACATTGGCGTTGCCGTGGAAAACGGCGTGGTAACACTAACTGGTCATGTGGCCAGCTATCCGCAAAAATTCACAGCCGAACGAGTGGTTCAAGGTGTTAAAAATGTACGCGGAATCGCACAAGAGATTGAAGTTCGCACCGGCGTGGGGAACCAACCTGCAGATGATGAAATTGCCACTCGCGCGCTCAATAGTATTGCTTGGGACGTGACAGTCCCGGATAACAAAATCCAGGTGAAAGTTCAAAAAGGCTGGGTAACCCTTTCCGGACGAGTGGACTGGAATTTTCAACGCGCCGCCGCGGAGCGCGCTGTTCAAAAACTCACCGGTGTAATTGGCGTATCCAACCAGATATCCGTTGCACCAGCAGTAAAAGCTAACGACGTAAAGCGCCGCATTGACGACGCGCTGAAGCGAAGCGCCGAAGTGGAAGCCAGTAGTATCTCCGTTAGTGTCAATGATACTAAGGTCATTCTAGAAGGCAAAGCCCGTAGCTGGGCCGAGCGCCGTGCGATAGAAAATGCGGCATGGGCGGCACCAGGTGTAGCACGCGTAGAAGACAGACTTGTAGTGAGCCACTAGCAGCATTATTTTAGCGCGGGAATGATAGTCCTGGCCTCACGAAATACTTATCATCAGGAGAATCACATGTCTATTTACGGCTCCAATAGTAAAGAGCTTATCCCGACCATCCGTCATGAGCTTAGCGAAGTAGCGCAGGATATCGAGGATGTCCTTCATGCCATAGGCGACGCGGCTGACGATCAGGCAGAAGAACTAAAGGCAAAAGCACGAAGCGCCTTAGACCGCTTGCACCATATTGAGCAGAAAACACTGATTCAGCTCAACACAGCCAGCGAGCTGACTGGGAAATTTATTCACGAGCGGCCGTGGCCGGTCATCGCTGCAACGGCAGTGACGGCTTTCGCGATCGGCCTATTAACCCAGAGACGAGATTAACTTTGCTGCTTTTTTAAAAAAAATATGGGTGCCACTCTGCCCGTCTGGCGAGTTAGCTTACCTGGTTCCATAACCCTGAAATCAGGACGAGCATAACGGCAATGTGCGCCCCTACTGCGGTCACCTGCCCTACACCCTCCTCTTTGGTTACGACGGTACTAGCAAAAAGCGGCAACGGTTTTTCAACCTTTGCCGTGTCCGCCGCTCCTGTCCATCACACATCACTATAGCCAATGCCCATTACGAGAATGGGCACTTTGTGGATTCTCTACAATGCTATCGCAATTGATACGCGTCCCTATTTTATTTTATGCTGAGTGCGGAGGTCGATGCAACGTCCTCTTTCCCCGTTAACGTCCTCTTAATGATGCTTTCCTGGAAACAGGAGCACTGGACAGGTGGATAACTGTACGAATGCTTGCGCGACACTTCCTAGTAGAAAACGTTTAAATCCGCCTCGACCATGGGTCCCAAGAATCACAAGATCCGCTCCATACTCATCGGCAGCTTTGTGCAGTTGTTCTGCAATAGAATCAAGTGTTTGTCGATTATTGATCAGAAGCGATTTGAAACCAATTTGTTGGCTTCTCATAAGGCACTCAGCCTTTTCAATAACATGCCTTCCTTCACTCACAAGATTCTCCGTAATAGGTAAAGGATCGTATCCCATGTCCGATATATACGTGTGAGGATATTCTACAACATATACAGTCATTAATTCTGCTTTATGAATTTTCGCTAAAAAAATAGCCTCGTCCAGAGCATGCTTAGCTAACGGGCTACCATCCATTGCCACCATGATCTTCGAATACATACGACACCTTATAAGTCAACTTTTATAATAAACCGTCCTTGCACGCCGCACATCGAACGGCAGTGGGCAGAGCAAACAGACGCTCGCGTGCGATGGCTTTACCGCAATCCACGCATACTCCATAATGGCCTTCACTCATTCTATGTTCGGCCTCTTCTACTTCACGCAGATGATTGTCATCAATTTCCATTTCTGAGCGGCGTAGCTCCTCAAACCTGGTGATCTCTGATGTATCGGAACCACCCCTCCCCTCGCCTTCTCGAACCTCATGCGCAGCCTTTATATCAGCTTCTGCATTTTGTATTTCATCAAGCAGCCGAATTTTCATTTGAACCAAACGCAAATGCAGTTCTCTAATATCACCGCCAGAGAGATGCTTCATCATTTTGCAGTCGCCTTATATATAGGGGGGAGGCAAGGGGTGGAGCCATTCAAGACATATGGTCAACTGATCGGCAGAACTCTTGTGCCGCCATTGCCTGGCTTCTTGGGCAAGGACAACTCCAGCACGCCGTCATGGTATTTGGCAACGGCCTTTAGATCATCTATCTCGTGCGCCAGGGTGAAACTGCGCGACTGATGGCCAAGATAACGCTCCCGACGCACGATCGTTTCACCGTCTTTTTTTTCTGTTTCATATTTCGTCTGGCCGGAGATCGTAACCTGATTGCCTTCGATAGCCACCTTAACGTCTTCCTTCTTTACACCAGGTATTTCGGCCTTTACGGTATAGCCGTGATCTGTTTCGGAGACATCCATCTTGATACGCGGTTCAGTTTCAAAATTACCAAGGGTTGATCGGAGACGGAAATCTTTGAATAGATCCTCAAAACTGCGTAACGGTGAGAAATGGGTAATATCATTGAAAGGATCAAACTGCATCAGATTGTTGGCCATGATTGATCTCGCTAAGAAAAGAATCGTTTCAATTTCCGCCATTGCCTACTGATCAAGCGGATTCAGGTATCAGTGCTCGGTGCGTGTTTCGCACACCGCACATATGATCATCTTATTCTTGTCAAGCTGACGGAAGTTGACAAACATCAACAACACCCTCTTTCTTGAATTTAAACTCAAATAAATCAAACCTGTAAAACGGATAAATTTCCATGTGCAGATATAGCAGAAACCGCAATGAACCTCTTACCTCCAAAACCATGCGCGCCATGGTCCTCCGTCGAACAGGCGAAGCGCTTCAGATGGAGCGTCTGCCTCGCCCCGAAGCGGAAGCCGGCCAGATACAAATCCGGGTTGAGGCCTGCGGCGTATGCCGCACCGATTTGCACCTGGTGGATGGGGAGCTGCCCGACCCGGTGCTGCCCATTGTTCCGGGCCACGAAATCATTGGCCGTGTCATGGCACTTGGGCCGGGCGTTACCGGGTTCGCCGTGGATCAGCGGGTGGGCGTACCCTGGCTGGGTTGGACCTGCGGCAAATGCGCCTTCTGCTTGAGCGGGCGAGAAAATCTATGCGAATCGGCCCGTTTTACCGGCTATCAGATAAACGGTGGCTATGCACAATACACCGTCGCCGACGCCCGCTATTGCTTTGTCATTGGAGACGCCCCGAACCAGTCTCCACCGATTGAATTAGCCCCTCTTCTATGCGCTGGTCTGATCGGCTATCGAGCACTCCGGTTTGTGGGTGACGCCCAGCGCATTGGTCTATATGGGTTCGGCGCTGCTGCTCACATCGTCGCTCAGGTACTGAGTCATCAAGGACGATCCTTCTACGCCTTCACCCGTCCAGGCGACCTGGAAGGACAGCAATTCGCCCTCAGCCTGGGAGCGAGCTGGGCGCAAGGCAGCGATAAGCCGCCGCCAACCATGCTCGATGCAGCCTTGATTTTTGCGCCAGACGGCACGCTCGTCACGCTGGCTCTGGGCCACCTGGAAAAAGGAGGGTGTGTGGTGTGCGCAGGGATTCACATGAGCGATATTCCCGCCTTCCCCTACCGCAGTCTCTGGGGAGAGCGGGTAATCCGCTCCGTCGCTAATCTCACCCGCAGGAACGGCATCGAGTTTCTGGAGCTGGCGCAAAGAATCCGGATTCATACGGCGGTCACCGCGTATCCTCTGGAGCGCGCAAACGACGCCCTCGCCTGCCTGCGCTCAGGGTCATCACAGGGAGCCGTCGTCCTGAGCGTAAGCTGAATAGGCCACTCAGAAACATGAGTGTTTACAGAGCAGCATGTGGATTCATATTCTCTCCAACGAGAATATAAACATGGAACATATTATATTCAAATGTTAATACACTATGTATTTGAAATAATTCAACGAAGATAATTACAAAGTAAGCGTACGCTCAGCACCGTCTTGCGCTACAGCTGGATTTCCCTCAGGCGCTGATTTACCTCGTGCAGATCGAAGGCTGCTGGGTCGAATTGACCGCCGCACCACTGCCTCATATATGCATACTCGGGGTGTGAGGGGTTCGCCATGACCTCAAGGAAGTCTTCATAGCCGGGTATGCCGCCCACATCCTCGGGCGGACAAGCGTTAGCGCCATCCAAGCACCATGGTGAGTCCAGAGGACCTTCGAACTGGGTTCGCTCTACCAGCGTAACGCGATGCCACCAGGCATCGCCATAATCGTAGAGATAGTCGAAGGTACGCGCACCTCCCAATGCTTTTTCCAGGCGTACCCGTTGCTCGTTTTTTAGATCGTGCTCGGGGTAGTCAGGGTCGGGCTCACCGTAGTGCGTGCCGTTGATGATGAACTCATGCAAATGCCCACCTTGCCACCCCATTGCCCAGAGTAAGGTCACGTGCAACTTACGCAAGGTAATGTTGGCCGGCACCAGAATCGTTCGGTAGATCAGCGGAGCGCTGTCACGCAGTTCAATGCGTAAGACTAGAGCCTCACCGCCTAAGACTGTGAGCTTGTCAGAGGTTACGCGGCGCAAGCCAGAGCGGTGCAGTGTGAGTTTAGATTCCATGGCAACAATTCGTCGATTCGATTCACGGGATGCTCGGCGATACGGGCCAGCACCTCACGCAAGTAAGCCATGGGTTCAATGCCGTTCAGAGCCGCGCTACCAAGCAGGCTATAAATAGACGCAGCGCTGTGGCCGCCTGCATCGGATCCGGCAAATAGATAATTCTTCCTGTTATGTAGAGCTTCACATAAAAGGAATAAGGCGAACTCGGTGTTTATGCGAACTCTTTGTCTGTCACACATCTACTTGCCCTCGGCTGCAGGAACGACGCGCAGCCGAAGTACTTCACATAATTACAGCGATTGCAGGAAGTCCAGCAGCCCCTTTGGTGGCCGATACCGTGTTTGCTTGATCTCGGGTTGCTTCAAGCGTGCAAGAGCTCGTTCCTTCATGGCGAGGTCTGCCTCGACGTACATGTGCGTCGTCGATGGGCTCTCAT
>JAHTBO010000003.1 GCA_019166125.1 Alcaligenaceae bacterium CGII-47 | reverse complement strand
TTGGCCCAGCGGCTCAGAGCCGGCCTCGGCTTTGAGAGCCTTGCGCCAGTAATACAGTGACGCGGGGGCGATACCCTCCCGATCCGCATAAGCCTTGGTGGTCAAGCCCTCGCGCTCAATGCACTGCAGGTGCGCTCGCCACCAGTCTCGATTCTTTGAAGTCATCTGCCGTATCCCAAAAGTAGCAACAGGCAAATGATGGGCTGAAGGTCATCAGCTGACAATTATGGGGAAGATGGATCGTTTACCCATTATCGGCAGAGCGAACACCTTGACGTATGCAGCTCAAAAAAAACGGGCTCCGCTGTAGGTATCGGAGCCCGTTCACAAATCTGCACTGCTACAGATTTTTCATTAATTATGAGGACCAACGCCTAAATATCGATGTTGCCCGCCTGGAGTGCGTGAGCTTCGATAAACGCCCGGCGTGGTTCGACGTTATCCCCCATGAGCGTGGTAAATACCTCGTCTGCAGCGATCGCGTCTTCGACCTGGACGCGCAACAGTCGACGCACGGTGGGATCCATGGTGGTCTCCCAGAGCTGGTGTGGGTTCATTTCACCCAGACCTTTGTAGCGTTGTTTGCTCAGGCCGCGCTCGGCTTCGGTACGTAGCCATTGCATGGCTTCGCGGAAGTCAGTAACGGACTTTTCCTTGAGTTTGTCGCCTAGCCCGCGACGCACGACAGCGCCCTCGCCCATCAGGCCGAGAAAGGTCTGGGCCTCGCGTGAAAGGACGGCGTAATCGCCACCGCGCACAAAGGCCTTATCAAATACACTGACGCGTATATTTCCGTAGTGCATGCGTTCGACCACGATACGCCAGGTCTCGTCGACTTCGTCGAACTGGGCCTTTACGGTGACATCGTTGATGGCTGTCGGATCAGTTAGAGCCTCACCGAGTCGTCGAGCGGAATCACGCGCTGCCGCCTCGTCAAGCAAGCTGATTTCTGTGCCCTCCGCCATTGCCGAGAGCGCCTCAATGTCCAGGGTGCGCGAGAGGCGATTGACCACCGAGTCGGCAAGTACGTATTGTCGTGCAAGCTCTGCGAGGGCGTCACCCTGAATGGGTGCAGCATCCAGTCGCGGGATGAGCGCCGCATCCTTCAGGGCAAGTTGCAGCATAAACTGGGCCTCTTCTTCGTCGTCTTTGAGGTAGCGTTCCTCGCGTCCAACCTTGACCTTGTAGAGTGGCGGCTGCGCGATATAAACATAGCCGCGCGTGATCAGTTCGGGCATCTGGCGATATAGCAAGGTGAGCAGCAAGGTACGAATGTGTGCGCCATCTACGTCTGCATCAGTCATGATGATGATGCGGTGGTAACGTAGCTTGTCGATGTTGAAGTCCGGACCAATGCTCGTGCCTAATGCGGTGATAAGCGTGGTGATTTGCTCGCTGGCTATCAGCCGATCAAAACGGGCCTTTTCCACGTTTAGAACCTTGCCGCGTAGCGGCAGGATAGCCTGGAATTTACGGTCGCGTCCTTGTTTGGCCGAGCCGCCGGCAGAGTCACCCTCGACAATATATATTTCGCACAGGGCGGGATCCTTTTCCTGACAGTCGGCGAGCTTACCGGGCAGACCGGCACCCTCGAGGACACTTTTGCGTCGGGTCATTTCTCGGGCCTTGCGGGCGGCTTCGCGTGCCCGGGCGGCCTCGATGATCTTGCCGCATAAGGCGCGGGCGTCCGTTGGGTTTTCGAGCAGCCAAGTCTCTAGGGTGCGACTAACAGCCTCTTCAACAGCGGGACGCACTTCACTGGAGACAAGTTTGTCCTTGGTCTGGCTGCTGAATTTGGGTTCCGGAACCTTGACCGAGAGCACGCAGGCCAAGCCTTCGCGCATATCATCACCGGTCGTGTCAACCTTGGCCTTTTTGGCCAGCTCGTTATCAGCGATGTATTTATTCAGCGAGCGTGTCATCGCAGCGCGCAGGCCGGTCAAGTGCGTGCCCCCGTCGCGTTGGGGGATGTTGTTGGTAAAGCACAGCACCGTCTCGGTATAGCTGTCGTTCCATTGCATGGCGACTTCGACGTTGACTGTCGTACCGCCGGCCGAGGACTCTGTCGAGACAGCAAACACGTTGTCGTGCAGTACGGTCTTGGCGCGGTTAATGTATTGAACGAAACCCTTGACCCCACCCAGGAAGGCAAAGTTTTCTTCCTTATTATTGCGCTCGTCAATCAGACGTACCTTGACGCCATTGTTCAGAAAGGATAATTCGCGTAGTCGGCGGGCAAGAATGTCGTAGGTATAGTCGATATTGTTGAAGATCTGGCTGTCAGCCAGGTACTGCACGCGAGTACCTGTGCGCTCTGTGTCGCCGGTGATGGCGAGCGGGGCGACGCGGTCGCCTCGGCGAAATTCGATCTGATGCTCGTGCCCATTACGCCAGATCGTCAATTGCAACCATTCAGATAGGGCATTGACACAAGACACCCCCACCCCGTGCAGGCCACCGGATACCTTGTAGGAGTTCTGGTCGAATTTGCCGCCGGCGTGCAGTTCAGTCATGACGATCTCGGCTGCGCTACGGTGAAACTCGTCGCCTTTGTGGATGGCGGTGGGGATGCCGCGGCCGTTATCGCAGACCGAAATACTATTGTTCGAGTGGATGGTGACGACAATATCGTCGCAGTACCCGCCTAGCGCCTCGTCAATGGCGTTATCGACAACCTCAAACACCATGTGGTGCAAGCCGGTGCCATCGGAGGTGTCGCCAATGTACATACCTGGACGCTTACGAACGGCCTCCAGGCCCTTGAGCATCTTGATCGAATCGGCGCCATAGTCGCCTGCATCTGCATGGTGTACGGGTTGTTCTGACATGTGTGACCTTATGAATATCCGCGGATAAGGGTGCTAGACACTAGATGCGCATCGGCATGACGACATATTTGAACTCGTCGTCATCGGGCAGTGTCAGCAGTACGGATGCGTTGACATCGGGCTGGACGGACCAGCGTAGCGTTTCGGTTTTGACGTTGGCGAGTACGTCGAGCAGGTAGCTGACGTTAAAGGCCACATCCAAAGGTTCGTGTGCGTAATCGACTTCGATCTCTTCGCGGGCCTCTTCTTGCTCGGCATTCGAGGATGAGATTCGCAACAGGTGATCCGAGAGCTGCAGACGTACCCCCTTGAGCTTATCAGTGGTGAGGATGGCGGCACGTTGCAGGCTGGATTGGAGTGCTTCGCGTGAA
This sequence comes from Alcaligenaceae bacterium CGII-47, assembly GCA_019166125.1. Lineage (GTDB taxonomy): Bacteria > Pseudomonadota > Gammaproteobacteria > Burkholderiales > Burkholderiaceae_B > Castellaniella. The sequence continues at coordinate 487,899 of JAHTBO010000003.1, read as the reverse complement.
ATACTGAAGTGACGCGTATAGCTGGTGGGAATCACCCGGGTGAAGTCCGGGAACTTGCCCTCGACGAGTTTGGAGATCACCTCGATATCATCAAATCGGAAACGAATCTGATTGGCCGAAACGTCGATCTGTACCGTGGAGTCATCATCAGCCAGTAGACGTTGCATCTCGTGTACGGTCTTGCGCGGGATGATGATATCGTGGCGTTCGCTGATGCCCTCGACCTGTGCGCCGCAGTGCGCCAGGCGATGCCCATCGGTAGCGACAGTGCGCACGTGGCCGGGCTCCATCACAAAGAGCAGGCCGTTCAGGTAGTACCGGATGTCCTGCTGTGCCATCGCGAAATGCACCATATTGAACAAATGACGCAGTGTCTTTTGGGTAAGCGAGAACGATGCATCCCATTTTTCAGCCAAGGCGACGGTAGGATAGTCCTCGGCGTTCAAGGTCTGTAGCGCAAAACGGCTGCGACCGGCCTGAACCGAGAGCTTGTTGTCATCCAGACCCAGTCGGATATCGCCCGAGTCGGGCAGGGCGCGCAAGATGTCGAGTAACTTGCGGGCACCGACGGTGGTGGCCACCGTTTCTGGGCCGATACCAAAATCGGCATGGGTGGTAATTTGTACTTCGAGGTCGTTGGCGACGAAGGCAAGGTGTTCGCCTTCTTTGCGTAGCAGCACATTGGCCAGAATAGGTAGGGTATTGCGACGTTCAACGATTCCCACAACCACCGTCAACGGCTTGAGCACTGCGTCACGAGTCGTTTGTATGAGTTGCATGATTATTATCCTTTGAGGGTTTGTTCTAAAACGTGTAGTGCGTGGTTTAATTCTGTCTGCTTGGGGCGCAGATCGGTGATTTTACGCACCGCATGCAATACGGTCGTGTGATCTCGCCCACCAAACAGGTCGCCGATCTCGGGCAGGCTCTTTTGGGTCAGTTCCTTGGCCAGATACATCGCAATTTGTCTGGGGACGGCGATGTTGGCCGGGCGCCGTTTGGAATACATGTCAGCAACTTTTATTTTATAAAAATCAGCGACTGTCTTTTGGATGTTTTCAACGGTAATCTGACTATTGGAGACGGACAGCAAGTCCTTTAGCGCCTCTTTGCAGACCTCGACGGTCAATACTTCACGACCATGAAAGCGTGCAAAGGCCGAGACCTTGCGCAATGCGCCCTCGAGTTCGCGCACGTTACTGCGTAGGTGCTTGGCGATAAAGAACGCCACCTCTTCAGGCATGGTGATGTTCTCGGCTTGCGCCTTGCGCAGCAGAATGGCGACGCGCATTTCGAGCTCTGGTGGCTCGATTGCCACCGTCAGGCCAGAGTCAAAGCGTGAGATCAGACGGCTGTCAATATTTGCCAACTCTTTGGGGTAGGTGTCAGACGTGATGATGATCTGCTTATGCTGTGCCACCATCGCCTCGAAGGCATAGAAGAACTCCTCCTGGGTGCGGTTTTTGCCGGCGAAAAACTGGATATCGTCGATCAACAGCAGATCCAGAGAGTGGTAGTAACGCTTGAATTCGTCAAACGCACGCCGTTGGTAAGCCTTGACGACGTCAGAGACGTATTGGTCTGCGTGCACATAGCGCACACGTGCATTGGTGCCGCCTGCAAGGAGAGCATTGCCAATGGCATGGATAAGGTGGGTTTTGCCCAATCCAACGCCCCCATACAGAAATAGCGGGTTATAGGACACACCGGGATTTTCAGCTACCTGCAAGGCCGCTGCACGCGCGAGCTGATTCGCCTTGCCGGTCACGAAATTGTCGAAGGTGAGATCGACATTCAGACGCGAGCGGCCCAGTGCGGGGTCTTCGGTGACGGCTTGCACTGGGACGACGGACGGCGTTGGTGCAGTGCCGTCCTGTAAGTCGGCAGGCGCGGGGCTTCGGGCTGCGATGGGTGGGCGCGGGCCGGTTGATGCGGCCAGCTCGAAGCTTACCTGCACCGTCTGGGCATACCAATCAGAGGCGAGTGCCTCAAGGCGACTGGAGAAGTTCTTACGGACCCAGTCCAGTTTGAATCGATTGGGCGCAGTGATACGCAGCACAGCCAGGTTCGCATCGAACTCGAGCGGAACGAGGGGACGTATCCAGGCGCTGATTTGTTGTGGTGGGAGTTCCCGCTCCAGTTGCTGGAGGCAGGTCTGCCAGAATTCATTCATATCGGTCATGTCTGTAAACCTCGATTCTACCCTTTCCATGCATGAGTTATCCACAGCATACCGGTTCCTATTGTCCGGCTTGTCAGCGAGCGTTTGACTAAACACCAAAAGTTTGATGAAATAGAGGGCTATTTGAGATTTGAGCTTTTTTTTCTGGATCCCCCATGAAACGCACTTACCAGCCTTCAGTCACTCGCCGCAAGCGTACCCACGGTTTTCGTGTGCGTATGAAAACTCGTGGCGGCCGTGCCGTCCTGAATGCGCGTCGCGCCAAGGGACGTAAGCGTCTCGCTGTCTGAGCGCCACGAGATCCCCTTGACTGGCTTTGTGCCGGTCTGCTCGGCAGCCATGCGTCATGATTTTCCTGCCACGGCGCGATTACATCGCCCCTCGGAGTATGCGACTGTTCTTAAAGGACAGCGTATCGCCAGAGGGGCGATGTTTGTTGTGATGCGCGCGCGCGGTATCGCAGTGGGTAACGCGCGTCTGGGCCTTGTCATTCCTAAGCGCTTGGCAGCATTGGCGGTGACGCGCAATACAATCAAGCGGGTTTTGCGCGAGACGTTTCGCCATTACCGCGCAATATTACCTCCGGGTGATATGGTATTTCGCCTCGTTGCTCCACCAGGCAAACAAAGCCTGACACAGCTAAAAAAGCAGGTGCGCGCCGAGGCCGAGACCTTGTTTGCCAAAATCACCACGATATGATTAAGTCCCTGCTCATTGCGCCGATTCGGTTCTACCGTTATTTTCTCAGCCCCTGGGTAGGTCATCAGTGTCGTTTCACCCCGAGCTGCTCGGCCTATGCCATCGAGGCAATAGAGAAGCACGGCGCCGTGCGCGGCCTGTGGTTGGGCATGTGTCGGATCGGGCGCTGCAACCCCTGGTGCCAAGGCGGGCTGGATCCCGTGCCTGAGCACCAGACACACGAGCATGGACGCGGCGACGCGTGAGTGCAAAAAGAACACCCGCGCTCATCTGATATTCAGGAGAGCTAAGTTAAACTAGTGAGCTTTTCTCTCGGCTTCAACTTGACACAGGCGCTATGGATACCCGACGCACCATACTTTGGATGATTTTTTCATTCTCGCTCTTGCTTCTTTGGAACAACTGGCAGGTCCATAACGGTCAACCTTCTTTGTTTGGTTTCAGCCAGACACAGCAGGTCGAGCAGACTAAGACCGCCACGCCTGGCGCGGTGTCCGATGCAAGTGTTCCGTCCCATGCAGCGCCGCCGGGCGCCACCTCCAAGCCTGCTGACACGAGCGTGCCAGCTCAGGATGCCGAGCACCGGGGTCAGGATGTTCAGGTCAAGACCAATGTCTATGATTTGACCTTTGATACGCGTGGAGCACAGCTGGTGCGCGCGCAGCTACTCAAATACAAGGCTCTGGACGGATCAGGCGGCCCGATGCTGCTGCTCGATAATCAGCCTGAGCGCCTCTACTTGGCCCAAACGGGTGTGGTTGGCGCCCCCCAAGGGCAGAGCTACCCGACCCATCTAACGCCATTTACGCTTGTTTCGTCGGGTCTGGCGATGCAGGGTGATACGACCAAAGTGGTTTTTGAGGCGACGGCTGGCGAGGTTAAGGTCGTAAAAACCTACACCTTGCATCAGGACAGTTACGATATCCTCGTGCAACACGATATCTATAATCTAGGCACCAGCCCCATTGATCCGTCGATCTATTTGCAGCTTACACGCGATGGCAATGACCCTCCCAATACCTCGGGCTTCTATAGCACCTTTACTGGGCCAACGGTATATTCGACCGAGGAAAAGTTCCAGAAGATCAAATTCGACGAGATCACCAAGGGTAAGGCCAAGTACGTCCAACAGGCCGACAATGGCTGGATTGCGATGGTGCAGCATTACTTTGCATCGGCCTGGATACCGCCTGAAGGGGTGATCCGCACAAACCAGACCCTGCGTTTGGCCGACAATCTGTATGCTATCCGCAGTATTGAACCGGTCGGTACGATTGCGCCGGGCGAGCATAAGGTCATGGCAGCGCAACTTTGGGTGGGCCCGCAGGATCAGCAGGCGATGAGTGCGGTGGCACCGGGCCTGGATGTTGTGGTGGATTATGGCTGGGTGACGATCATCGCCAAACCGATGTTCAAGTTCATGACGTGGCTCTACACCTTGCTGGGTAACTGGGGCTGGACAATTGTGGTGTTGACGTTGTTGATCAAGCTGGTGTTCTACCCACTGTCTGCTGCCAGCTACCGTTCCATGGCCAAGATGAAGCTGGTCACCCCGCGCATGAAGGCGCTGCGCGATAAGTTTGGTGATGACAAGGCCAAGCTGAATGCAGCCATGATGGAGATGTATCGCACAGAAAAAATCAATCCGCTCGGTGGGTGTCTGCCGATGGTGGTGCAGATTCCGGTATTTATTTCCTTGTATTGGGTGTTGTTGGCTAGTGTAGAGATGCGTGGCGCGCCCTGGATCCTGTGGATTCATGACCTGTCGGTGCGCGATCCATGGTTTATCCTGCCTGCGATCATGATGGCGACGATGTTTTTGCAGATCAGATTGAATCCGACGCCACCTGATCCTATGCAGGCCAAGATCATGATGCTGATGCCGCTGGTGTTTGGCGGGATGATGTTCTTCTTCCCTGCCGGCCTGGTGTTGTACTGGTGCGTGAATAATGCAATTTCAATTATTCAGCAACGGGTCATTATGAATAAGCTGGACCGAGAAAAAGCCGCCGAAGCGCGTTAGCACGGCACGGCGCTGCTTGGATCAAATGGATGAGGCGCCCGAGGTTGGGGCGCCTTTTTCCTTGGTTGACTTCTATTGCAGGCGCTCGGTACTATCAGTGTTTCATCATAGAGAATGGCGGTCGGTATGTCGAACAGTAAGTCTGGTGTGAAGTTAAAGGATATTGATCTGCTACGTACGGAATCATATTTGTTTGATGGGTGGCGGGCGGCGCGCTTGGGGACGACGATTCCGGTGCTGAATCCTGCGAACGGACAGGTGATTACGCAGGTCGCTTCTCTGGGGGCAGATGAAACTGAGGCCGCTATTGCGGGCGCGGTGAAGGCGCAGGTGCAGTGGCGTAAGTTGACTGCCCAGGCCCGTGCCAGACTGCTTCAAGCCTGGTATGCACAGATTATGCAGCATGCCGAGGACATCGCCCAGCTTATGACGGCAGAACAAGGTAAGCCGCTGGCAGAGTCGCGGGGCGAAGTGAACTATGCCGCCTCATTTGTCGAGTGGTTTGCCGAGGAGGGCAAGCGCACATACGGCGACACGATTCCTGCACCGGCAGCCGATAAGCGTTTGTTTGTGATCAAACAGCCCATCGGGGTGTGTGCGGCGATTACCCCTTGGAACTTCCCGGCGGCCATGATTACCCGTAAGGTGGCGCCAGCGCTTGCAGCAGGCTGTGCGATCATCGTCAAACCTGCTGAGGAAACGCCGTTAACGGCATTGGCCCTGGCGGCATTGGCTGAACGTGCGGGCATTCCGGCTGGGGTATTTCAGGTAATTGTTGGCGATGCGCGTCAGATCGGTGGTGTGCTCACAGCTAGTCCTGATGTGCGTAAGTTGTCGTTTACGGGCTCGACCGAGGTGGGTCGTCTATTGATGGCACAGTCAGCGCCGACGGTTAAGCGCTTGTCGCTTGAGTTGGGGGGCAATGCGCCCTTTATCGTCTTTGATGATGCAGATGTGGACGCTGCGGTGGAAGGGGCGATGGTGTCCAAATATCGTAATAGCGGGCAGACATGCGTTTGTGCCAATCGTCTGTTGGTGCAGGCCGGTATCTATGACGTATTTGTAGAGAAGCTGCGTGCCAAGGTTGCTGCGCTAAAAATTGGAGACGGCACTGAGGATGGCGTGCAGCAAGGGCCTCTGATCAATCAGGATGCACTTGACCATGCCTTGGCGCTGATCGAGGATGCGACGCAGCTCGGTGCCTCGGTCGTGGTCGGGGGTAAGGCCCATGCACTGGGTGGCACGTTCTTTGAGCCGACGATTCTGCGTGACCTGACTCTGGATATGCGGGTGGCGCATGAAGAGATCTTTGCGCCGGTTGCACCCGTATTTCGCTTTGAAACCGAGGAACAGGCAGTGGCTCAGGCCAACGATACCGAGTATGGCCTCGCCGCCTATTTGTATACCGGTGATCTGGCGCGTGCCTGGCGCGTCGGTGAGGCACTGGAGTACGGGATGGTGGGACTGAATACGGGCTTGATCTCCAACGAGGTTGCACCGTTTGGTGGGATCAAGCAGTCAGGGTTGGGGCGCGAGGGTTCGCATTACGGGATCGATGAATACCTCGAGACCAAGTACCTCTGTCTGCAAGTTTAATCGCCCTATCTGCTTAATTGGTCGAGGCAAGTTCAGGTTCCCAGCCAAGGGGCGGCGACAGGACGGCGGCCGTCAGCGGGCTACACTGGTGCCTACTGGAAATCACGCGCATCATGGCTGACCTGAACACCGACCCTATTATTGCTATTGCCACGGCGCCTGGGCGCGGGGGGATTGGTGTCCTGAGAATCTCTGGGCCAGACCTGGGCAGCCTTGCCCAGGCCCTATTCGATGTGCCCTTGCGCGCCCGTCATGCGCACTACCTCCCTTTCCGTAATACCCAGGGAGAGGTGATGGATGAGGGGATTGTGCTGTTTTTCCCCGGCCCGCAATCTTATACCGGCGAGGATGTGCTAGAGCTTCAGGGCCACGGTGGGCCAGCGGTGTTGCGGCGTATTCTGGCCGATTGCCTGGAGCGTGGGCGGACGATCGGTCTACGCCATGCCCAGCCCGGAGAATTCACACAACGCGCGTTTCTCAATGATCGGCTGGATCTGGCTCAGGCTGAAGCGGTTGCAGATCTGATCGAGGCCTCGTCCACGGCGGCGGCACGCAGCGCCATGGCATCGCTATCGGGGGCGTTTTCTGCCGAAATCAATGCCTTGAATGAACGTATCGTTCACTTGCGCATGCTGGTGGAAGCCACGTTGGACTTCCCGGAAGAGGAAATCGATTTTCTCGAAAAATATCAAGCGGCGCAGGCGCTCACGACCATCCGCGACATCTTGGAACGCGTGCTGCACCAGGCGCGTCAGGGTTTAGTGCTGCGCGAGGGGCTGCACGTCGTCTTGGCCGGTCAGCCCAATGTGGGTAAGTCCAGTTTGCTTAATGCCTTGGCGGGCGATGATATTGCCATTGTCACCCCGATTGCGGGGACGACACGCGACAAAGTGAGCCAGCAAATACATATTGAGGGCATACCGATCCACATCGTGGATACGGCAGGCCTGCGTGAGACTGAGGATGCGGTTGAACGCATTGGTATCGAACGCAGTTGGAGCGAAATTGGCCGCGCTGATGTGATTCTGCATCTGCAGGATGCCCGGATGCCCGGCGACGCACTGGATGTGGATATTGCCCGGCGTCTACCGCCGCATGCGCCCGTGCTGGAGGTGCTGAACAAGCTTGATTTGCTCGATGACGCAATGCGCCAGGCCGTCGTGTCTGGGCACACGCCCGCTGCCAGTCTGTCTGACGCATCCGAGTTGGGCCACCGTCTGCTGGTGTCAGCGCATACCGGCGAAGGTCTGGACGCGCTGCGTAGCCGGTTGCTGGCGATTGCTGGCTGGCAGCCGGGCCATGAATCACCGTGGTTGGCACGTGAGCGCCATGTACGGGCGTTGGAGCAGGCCGATGCGCATCTGCAGATGGCCAGCCAGCACGCGCGCCAGGATGATCGGGTGCTGGATCTTTTTGCCGAAGAGTTGCGTCTGGCGCACGAGGCATTGTGTGCGATCACGGGTCAATTCACGAGTGATGATCTGCTGGGCGAGATCTTTGCCGGGTTTTGTATCGGAAAGTAGGCGGTCCTTCGAGTGTGTCTGGACGCGCATTGAAACAGGCCATGAATTCAAAAATTCCTCGAACATGTCCAGGGGATCGCCTTTGTGCCTCAGGGGCGTAACCTGTTTGGCCAGTTGACGGTTTTTCAGAATCTTGAACTGGGTGGCATCACCATGGGGATGAAGACCACGCGTGAGCGCATCCCTGAAGTATTAGAGCTGTTTCCCAGGCTGCGCGAACGCTTGCACTCGCAGGCGTCAACTTTGTCGGGTGGCGAGCAAAAGCAGCTTGAAATCGGCCGTGCCCTTTTATTGCGCCCTCGGGTGCTGCTGATTGATGAACCATCCATCGGCTTGCCACCCCAGGTGGTCAGGGGGGTCTTTGATTTGCTGCAAACACTGGTCTCGCAGGGCATGACCGTGTTGCATAAACCCGCTGCTGAGTTATTGCAGGACCCTCATGTTGAACGCTTGTTTCTCGGCGGCCCCGCCGTCGTCGAGCAGGCGCTTGCATGAGCACGGAGCCTGTATATGTGCAAACGCCTAGAATTGAATAGCTTGCTATTTAATCGTATCCATTCCATAATTTAGGCGATGAATAGCGCGACGTCTCAGCCCACAATGACTGCTCCGCATGATCTGGATGGGCAATTGTGTTTTGCCTTGTACTCAGCCAATTTGGCGATGAACAAGGTCTATAGGCGTGTCCTGTCTGATCTGCAGTTAACCTATCCGCAGTACCTGGTGATGCTGGTGCTGTGGGAGCAGGACGGCTTGACGGTATCGACGCTGGGTAAGCGGTTGTACCTGGACTCGGCGACCTTGACCCCTTTGCTCAAACGCTTGCAGGCCTCTGGCCTGGTGGCACGCACACGTGCTCAGACCGATGAACGACAGGTGATGGTGACGCTCACGCCTGCAGGTCGGGCGTTACGGGCGCGTGCCAGACCGGTTCCCGAGGGGGTTTTTTGTGCGACAGGCTGTTCCCTGGATCAGTTGCAGGTGCTCAAGGCCCAACTAGAGGCATTGCGCACGAATTTGATTGAGCATATTTAGCTGGTTTTACGCAGCGTATTTTTGGCGTAAATGTGTAGTAAGCGATTTAATCGCTATAAATGGAGAATGAGATGAGTATCGAAAAAGTTCTGTATGTTGCGCACGCCCACGTGACCGGTGGTCGCGAAGGTCAGGCGGTGTCATCGGATAAACATCTGGACGTCAATCTCAGCACACCGACCGAGTTGGGGGGCGCGGGCGGCGCGGGCACGAACCCCGAGCAATTGTTTGCGGCGGGTTATTCGGCGTGCTTCCTGGGCGCACTTAAGCTGGTGGCTTCCCAGGAGCACGTGAGCTTGCCGGCAGAGACCTCGATCAATGGTAGCGTGGGTATTGGCCCCATTCCCACAGGCTTCGGTATTGAAGTGGAACTAAAGATTTCGGTGCCAGGTGTGGATCGTGCTGTGGTGGAAGGTCTGGTAAAAAAAGCAAATGTCGTGTGTCCTTATTCGAATGCGACACGTGGCAATATCGATGTAAAGCTGACGATTGCTTAAGTAAATCTCTAACAGGGTATCGTGATATCGGTGCGGCGACCCATGCGTGGGTCGTCGTTGCGTTTGGGCTGCTTACTTGCCATGCGCCCGGCTTTATCGCAGAATTTGTCCTTATCATCTATTTATTTGGAGTCGGCCATGTCCCAGCGCAGCATTCCACCCTTTCGAGCCGATCATGTCGGCAGTTTCTTGCGGCCTGTTTATCTGCTGGAGGCGCGTGCACAGTATGCCAAGGGTGAGATCAATGCACAGCAGTTGCGGGCGGTGGAGGATAAGGCGATCACCGAAATTGTGCGCTTCCAGGAGGATGTGGGTCTGAAGTCGGTGACGGATGGCGAATTCCGTCGTACCTTTTTTCATCTCGACTTTCTGCGGCAGCTCGATGGGGTGGAGGCGGATGATCCGACCCTGGTCACTGACGATCATGGGCACGAACATCTCGCGCCTCAGCCGATTCGTGTGACCGGGAAGGTGCGTCACGCGCGGGACATTCAGCGCGCCGATTATGAGTATTTGTCCAGTCAGATCTCTGTCGGCCATACGGCCAAGGTCACCATCCCGTCACCTACCATGCTGCATTTCCGTGGGGGACGTGCGGGGATTGATGCGCTTGCTTACCCAGAGCTCGATCCTGCGTTCTACGATGATGTGGCACGCGCCTATGGGCAAGAACTGCAGAGTCTGTACGAGGCGGGCTGCCGTTATGTGCAGATGGATGACACCAATATGGCGTACCTGTGCGATGAGCACATGCGTGAGGCGGCACGTCAGCGTGGTGACAACCCCAATGAGCTGCCGCATCGCTATGCGAGCTTTATCAACAAGGTGGTGGCGCATAAGCCCGAGGGGATGGTGCTGGCCATGCATTTGTGTCGGGGCAATTTCAAGAGCACGCATGCCGCAGCGGGTAACTACGAGCCGGTCGCCGAGGCGCTTTTATCCGAGATGCACCTGGATGCGTATTTCATGGAGTACGACGATGATCGAAGCGGGGATTTTCGTCCCTTGCGGTTCTTGCCCAAGGGCAAGATTGCGGTGCTCGGGCTGGTCACGACGAAGTTTGGTGCGCTGGAATCCAAGGATGCGCTTAAGCGCCGTATTCACGAGGCAGCCAAGTATGCGCCTCTAGAGCAGCTAGCCTTGTCGCCGCAGTGTGGGTTCTCTAGTACCGTGCATGGCAACAATATTGCAGTTGAGGACCAGCGCTCTAAGTTGCGTCTTGTTGTCGAGACAGCGCAGGAGGTCTGGGGCGACAACTAAGGCTTTGCGGCGGCCTGCATGAGGGTCGCCGCTGTGTTTTTAGTGGCCATGTCGGGATCGATACCACTCGACAAGTCCAATCGTGACGCCGCTGCCGCAGACGATGATAATGCCTAGCCAAGTAAGTGTATCGGGAAAATGTCCCCATACCAGCCAGCCTAGCGTGGCAGCGGCAATGATTTGTAGATAAATGAAGGGCGCGAGTAAGGATGCGGGCGCCTGACGATAAGCTCGGATCTGTAACAGATGCCCGAGCGCGCCCCAAAATCCGGTTCCCAGCAGAACAATCCATTCCAGTAGCCCGAAATTCTTGATAAATGGGTAAGCTTCGGCCAGGATGTAGGGCAGGCCCAAGGTCAGAAAGACCGCGCCCACGGCACCGCTCCAGACTAGTGTAGTCATGGCATCGTCCACTGCGACGCGCCGGGTGCAGATGTATTGTGTCGCAAACAGGAGGGCAGTGAGCAGGGCAAATCCGGTGCCCACCGGGTCGAGTCCGCTACCGGGTCGAATGATGACGATGATGCCGACGAAGCCGGCCAGCGCCGCCAGCCAGCGCGACAGACGCGCGGGCTCCTTGAGTAGCCAGGGTGCCGTCGCCAACACAAGTAGCGGCGCGAGGAAAATTATTGATGTCGCCTCGGCCTGAGGCAGATAGTGTAAAGCGGTGAAAAACGAAAAAGTCGCGCCCACCATGACTGCACCGCGCAGAAATTGTGAGTAAGGACGTTGACTGCGTAGAATGCCTTTGATGCTCTTGGGGCGTACCAGGATTAGAACCAACAGCAGGTGCATCGTAAACCGCACCCAGCCGACTAGTAGTATCGGTGCACCCGCCGCCATGATCCATTTGGCGCTGGTATCCAGAGTGGATAACGCCCAGGATGACAGCACAAGCATGAAGATACCGAAGAGCGGCGATACGGGTATTCGAAGCATGTGTCCTTGGGTGGGCCGAGGCAAATAAGCAGGTACAGTAACCGATTTTAAGAGCTAGGGTGCAGTGCGGTCAGCCGACCACAATACCGGCTGGCGCATTCGTCAGGCGCCCCACGGGGCAGGCGTGTTCGAATTCGGACTGGTGAAAGACATCCAGAACCTGGTGCGCCACCTCGGGTGCACAGGCGACCAGCAGCCCGCCAGAGGTTTGTGGATCGGTTAGTAGCGTGCGAGCGATATCAGGTAGGCTTTCCGACAGACGGATTGCCTCGCCGTAGGACGCCCAGTTACGCCCCGATGCACCGGTGTAGATGCCCTGCGCAACCCATTCTGGTACGCCAGGCAGCCAAGGCAGATTTGCATAATCGAGTTCGATACCTAGCTGGGCCCCGCGAGAGATCTCGAGCGCGTGACCCAGTAGTCCGAAGCCTGTGACATCGGTCATGGCATGGACGCCGTCAAGGCCAGCGAGGGTGCTACCAGGACGGTTCAGCTGTGTCGTAGAGGCCAACATGGCCTGGTAGCCGTTGATATCCAAGCGCTCTTTTTTCAATGCGGCAGAGAGGACGCCCACACCCAATGCCTTGCTTAGAATCAGCACATCACCGACTCGGGCACCCGTATTGCGCAGGATGCGGTCTGGGTGCACCAGCCCCATGGCTGCCAGGCCATAGATGGGCTCTACGGAATCAATTGAATGCCCTCCTGCAACGGGTACACCTGCCTGGGCGCATAATTCGGCGCCTCCCTCCAAGATGCGGGCAATCGTCTCGTGCGGTAAGACATTGATGGGCATACCGACCAAGGCCAGCGCCAGGATGGGCTGGCCACCCATGGCGTAGATGTCCGATAAGGCATTGGCTGCGGCGATGCGTCCAAAGTCATACGGGTCATCAACGATCGGCATAAAAAAATCGGTGGTTGCAACGAGTGCTTGCTGGTCATTTAAACGATAGACCGCTGCGTCGTCTGCCGTGTCCGAGCCGACCAACAGGTTAGGGAAGGCCTGCATGGCAGGCATATTGCGTAACAGTTTGGCAAGTACGCCCGGGGCAATTTTGCAGCCGCAGCCACCCCCATGCGATAGACTGGTGAGGCGGGGTGAGGGGAGAGGGCTAAGAACAGTCATTTTTAGATGTGGATTAGTTAGGCATTAAGTCGTTCATTTTATATGCATCGACTGCCTGCGGCGTCCAATTCGTCGAACTCTGCCTGCTTGAGTATCGCGCTGGCGCCGGCGACGTTCTCGACAAGGTGATTGACGTTGCTTGTGCCGGGGATGGGCAGCATGACCTTGGAGCGCTTGAGCAGCCAAGCCAGCGCTGTCGCACCCGTCGTCAGCTTATGGCGTTTGGCGATGGTGTCAAGTACGGAGCCGGGCTGGGCGAGCTTGCCTGAAGCCAGGGGAGACCAGGGAATAAAGCCGATATCATTCGCTTCGCAGTAATCGAGCACGGCTTCGTTTCTGCGATCAATGAGGTTGTACTGGCTCTGCACAGTGGCGACAGGAAAGTGTTTTTGCGCCGCCTGGATATCATCAATGCTGACCTCGCTGAGGCCGACATGGCGAATCAGACCCTCCTTGCGCATGGCGGCAATCACTTCAAACTGGTCCTCACGGGGGGTCTGGCTGTCGATACGGTGTAGCTGCCACAGATCAATGCGCTCGATACCCAGACGGCGTAGGCTCATCAATACACATTGACGCAGGTACTCGGGGCGGCCAAGTGCGGCCCAGATATTAGGCCCATGCCGGGTGAGTCCGCCTTTTGTCGCGATGACCATGCCCTTGTAGGGATGCAAGGTCCCGCGGATCAGGTCTTCGCTTACGTAGGGACCGTAGCTGTCGGCGGTATCGATCAGGTTGATATGTAGTTCGGGCAGTCGCCTGAGTGTTGCGCGTGCCCCAGCGAGGTCAGCGGGGTCCCCCCAGATGCCGCTACCCGTGATGCGCATGGCACCAAACCCGAGACGGTTAATTGAGAGATCCCCACCGATCTTGAAATGGCCGGATGAGGTGGCGGAAAGGGGGTGCGTCATAGATGCTCCTTCGTGTGTGTGGACGAAGGCCGACCTCGTGATCCATTCAGTATTTGAATAGTCGGACTAGCCGGATGGGATGCTAAGGTCGGTCCGGATATAAGAGACTAGTGTACGCCTCACCCCGGATACGCCCCCCTAGGAACAATCAGCCCCCGCAACCGCCGCAGCAGTTGCCGTCCTCGCCGTGTGCGGATTTGATGTACTCGTAGCCGGCGTCTGCGATGGCGACCGTCAATCGCTGTTTGGATACCAGCTCGGGATCGAAGGTGACGGTTGCCTTATGGGTATCCATTGAGGTCGAGACGCTACGCACACCGGTAACCGCGCCCAATGCGGCATCGATTTTGGATGCACAGGCGGCGCCTTGGAGGCCGCCGATTTTCATGATTTCGGTTTGCAGGGTAGTCCGTTGAATGGCTTCGCTTTGCATGATGTCCTCGTCGTGGTAAGTGAGCCGGGATAAAATATCCCTGATCGATAAATGGTTATAGATGTATTTAATATATATCTTTATGGCAGGCTAGTATAGCAGTACTTACCAGCCTTTTGCGCAACTATGGATTTACCTGCTCCTCGTCGAATTGCCCATCTGGATATGGATGCGTTTTATGCGTCTGTAGAGCTGCTGCGTTATCCGCAGTTGCGTGGTCAGCCTGTTGTGATCGGTGGACGTGGGCCCGAGCCAACCCCAGGGCGGTTTGCACGCTTGCGCGACTATGTTGGGCGCGCGGTGGTGACGACATCGACGTACGAGGCTCGGGCACTGGGCGTGTATTCCGCGATGGGCATGATGAAAGCTGCACAGTTGGCACCGGATGCGGTGCTCTTGCCCGCGCACTTTCCGACCTATCGGCATTATTCGCGCTTGTTCAAGGACGCGGTCGCTGCTATTGCGCCATGCATCGAGGACAGAGGGATCGATGAGATTTATATCGACCTGAGCGATTTGCCAGACGCTTCGCGAACGCTCGCCCTGGCCATTAAGGCAGCGGTGCGTGAGGCGACGGGTCTGGTCTGTTCGATCGGTATTTCACCCAATAAGCTGCTCTCGAAAATTGCTTCAGATCTGGATAAACCTGACGGCTTGACGCTGATCGGCCCGGGCGATCTGGAGCGGCGCATATGGCCCTTGCCAGTATCGAAGGTCAATGGCGTCGGCCCGAAGGCCAGTGCGCGACTGGTCGCGCTTGGGATCGAGACGATTGCCCAGTTGGCCGATGCATCACCAGCGCTGCTACAAGAGCACTTTGGTACATCGTATGCGCGATGGTTACTTGAGATGGCTCATGGGATCGATGCACGGCCCGTCGTGACCCACTCCGAGCCCAAATCGCTTAGTCGTGAGACGACGTTCGAGCGGGATTTGCATGTGCGCCGTGATCGAGCCTATTTATCAGAGATTTTTGTCCAGTTGTGTGAGCAGGTCGCTGAGGATTTGCGGCGTAAACAATTGGTGGGCTATACCGTGGGGATCAAGCTGCGTTTTGAGGACTTCAAGATCGTCACGCGGGATCTGACCTTGGCGGATGCGGTGCAGGACGCAACGATGATCCACCAGACAGCGGGGCAATGCCTCAAGCGCGTGACGCTGGACCGACGCATCCGATTGCTCGGTGTGAGGATGAGTAATCTGCAGTCAGAACAGGCCGCGGGCGGGTATCCGGTGCAGTTGGCGCTGTGTTAGCCGCGTGTGCTTAGATGTCGTAGTCCAGCTCGATGGTGTCTCCCACCCGTAGGTAAGTCCCTGCAGCGGGTGGGCTGATGACAGCATTCACCCCAAATAAAACGCCTTGTGCCCGTAAACGATGCTCGGCCAGGGTCAAGCCTGGTTCGGCAGCGGTCAGGCCGCTCGTGGGGTCGACATTGGGAATAGGGCAGCGTGCGCAGGGTTTGACGATAGCAAAGGTACACGCGCCGGTACGAAAGCCTGCCAGATAGTCCTCATCGTAGGCAGGCAAGCCGTCGAGCACAATATTGGGCCGGAAACGGATCATGTCGATCTCGGGTATGCCTTTGGCGTCCAGGTGGTGGTTGAGCTCCTGCAAAGAGGCGTAATTGGTCACTAGAAACGGGAAGCCGTCGGCAAAGGCAAACGCATGACGTTCGGGGATGGTGTTGTCGGCATGCCGCGCGCGCCAGGATTGGACATGAGCCAGGCTTGCTATGCGCTGTGCCTGAGGGTGTTGGCGCAGCAGGCGACACGGTATGCCCAGAAAGCCAAGCAGCCAACGCGCGACCTCATCACCCTCGTCAGCCCCCAGCGTTGGTGTGCCCCAGATGGTGACGGGAACGCGTGTCGCTTCAGCCTGTTCCTTATCCTGTGCGATTGGCAGGACGAAATCCTCTACGCCGGGTGCGCGCAACATAAGGCCTTGATCAGACAGCGTGGGCTGGATCAGCACCATACGTGGGACCTGACGCTGTGTCATAAAGACCCCCTGGGCATCAACGATGACCCAGTGCCGGTCGTGCTCCAGGCCCCCTGTGTGAATCAGTGCCTGCTCGTGGGGGATGCCTGCACATGATTTAATCGGGTAGCTATACAGGCTGCGAATCGAGAGATGCATGATTATTCATATGAGTGCCTGTCTAGGCGGAAGATTCTAGCGTAACATCATGGCCTTAAGGCTGTGCTGGTTACGACTACACGAAACACCCGGGAAAATAAAAATGTCTTTGAAGGACTGGCTGGCTGCGCTGACTGTCATCACTGTCTGGGGTGTAAATTTTGTGGCGATCAAGCTTGGGCTGGTAGAGATTCCGCCGTTATTGCTGGGGGCGCTGCGCTTTACGCTCGTGGCTTTTCCGGCGGTTCTGTTCGTTCCCCGTCCGAAGTTGCCATGGCGGATTTTGTTGAACTATGGCGTCACGATATGTCTTGCGCAGTTTATTTTTCTGTTCTGGGCGATCAATATCGGTATGCCTGCCGGACTGGCATCGCTTGTGTTGCAGTCGCAAGCGTTCTTTACCGTTCTAATCGCTGCGCTGGTGCTGCGTGAAGGTATTCAGCGGCATCACGTGTTAGGGATGATAATTGCCGTGCTAGGCTTGGTTTTGATTCATCAAGGCGCGCAGTCCGGGTCAGTTCCTGTGCTTGGGTTTATGTTGACGCTGCTCTCGGCAGTGGCCTGGGCCGTTGGCAATATTGTGCTAAAAGGCGCGGGCAAGGTCGATATGATTGGTTTGGTGGTCTGGGGCGCCCTGATCCCGCCCATCCCATTCATGATCTTGTCCCTGACATTCGAGGGGCCCGCACTAATTGTCCACAGCTTGACGAATGTAAGCTGGGTCGGTGTGCTGGCAGTGGCATACCTTGCGTTTGTTGCGACCTTTGTGGGCTACGTCTTGTGGGGTAAGCTGCTTGCCCGTCATCCGGTCTCAAGAATTGCGCCATTAAGTCTGCTGATTCCCGTTATCGGTATGGTGTGCGCCGCCTGGTTGCTTGATGAAAGCATGCGTCCTGCGCAGTGGCTGGGTGGTGTGGTCGTGCTTGCTGGGCTTGGGGTGAACACATTTGGTGCGCGGATGTTGCAACGCGGCACAGACATGGGCTCAAACAGCTAAGCTGGCTTAGAATAGATAGGCAGGCACGTGCCCGCTTTTTTATTTTTTGGAAATATTGACATGAATCCTGATCGTGCAGGGCTGAATGCCTTGATGGAAATTACCTCGCGTCCCGAGCTGATTTTTACACGCGGCGAAGGTTCCTGGATCGAGGATCATCAGGGCAAGCGATATCTGGACTTTATTCAAGGGTGGGCAGTCAATTGCCTGGGGCATAATCCGCCCGCTGTCGTTCAAGCACTGATCCGCCAAGCCGCGGAATTGGTCAATCCGTCGCCTGCCTTCTACAATCAACCCTCAATTGATCTGGCTGTACGCCTGGTCGGGGCCTCGTGCTTTGATCGTGTGTTCTTTGCCAATAGCGGCGCCGAAGCCAACGAAGGGGCGATCAAACTCGCGCGTAAATGGGGCCAGTTGCATCGCCAGGATGCCTATAAGATCATCACCTTCAATCATGGGTTTCATGGCCGAACGCTGGCAACCATGTCGGCTTCGGGCAAACCGGGCTGGGATCGTAAGTTTGCACCGCAGGTTCCAGGATTCCCAAAGGCTGAACTCAACGATCTGGATTCCGTGCGCGCACTGATTGATGATCAAACCGTAGCAGTCATGCTCGAGCCCGTGCAGGGCGAGGCGGGTGTATTGCCCGCAACGGTCGAGTTCCTCCAGGCGCTGCGCGCGTTGACGCGTGAGCACGATATGTTGCTGATCGTCGACGAAGTGCAGACCGGTATGGGGCGCACCGGGCGAATGTTTGCCTATCAGCATGCAGGGATCGAGCCCGATATCATGACGCTGGGCAAAGGCATAGGCGGTGGTGTTCCGCTCGCTGCACTGTGCGCGCGTGAGGCAGTCAGCTGCTTTGAGCACGGTGACCAGGGTGGCACCTATAATGGCAATCCGCTGATGACGGCGGTCGGTGTGGCGGTATTCGATGTCCTGGCGGCGCCTGGCTTCATGGATGGCGTCAATGCGCGCGCCCAGCACTTATCCGAGGGCCTTCTTGCCCTGTCAGCCAAATGGGGGATGCAGGGCGAGCGCGGTGTCGGCTTGTTGCGCGCCCTGATTATGGATCGCGACGATGGCCCTGCTCTGGTCGAGGCGGCGCGTCAACGCACGCCAGAAGGCCTGCTGCTCAATGCTCCCCGCGCAAACCTGCTGCGCTTTATGCCAGCCCTGAACGTTAGTGTCGCTGAAATCGACACCATGCTGTCTTGGCTGGATGATTTGATCAAGCAGATACGCGGCTGAACGCCGCGTGTTCCCCAGACGAATATCAGGCCGCCTGCTCGGCCTTTTTAACCTGCCGCCAGTGATGTAACAACGGCTCTGTATACCCATTGGTCTGCTCTTGTCCCTTGAACACCAGATCGCATGCAGCTTTAAAGGCGCAAGACGTGTCGAAATGTCCGGCCATCGGCTCGTAGAGGGGATCGCCGGCATTTTGCTTGTCCACGACGGCGGCCATCCGGCGCATTGTTTCTTCGACCTGCGCACGTGTTGCGATACCGTGTAGCAGCCAGTTGGCAATGTGCTGACTAGAGATGCGTAGCGTTGCACGATCCTCCATCAGACCGACGTTGTGAATATCAGGAACTTTCGAGCAACCCACCCCCTGATCAATCCAGCGCACGACATAACCCAGGATGCCCTGAGCGTTATTGTCGAGTTCCTGCTGGATCTGCTCGGGCGTCCAATCGGTGTCTGTGGCAACCGGCACGGTCAGGATGTCGTCGAGGTAATCAGTGTGTGTGCCTTCGAGCGCCTGTTGTACCGCCTGGACGTCGACCTGGTGGTAGTGCAGGGCATGCAGCGTCGCAGCCGTGGGTGAAGGCACCCAGGCAGTGTTGCCGCCAGCCTTTACGTGGTTGATCTTTTGCTCGAGCATGGCCGCCATCAGATCTGGCATCGCCCACATGCCCTTGCCGATCTGGGCGTGGCCGCGCAGACCGCATTCCAGTCCTGTCTGAACATTATTGAGCTCGTAGGATTGAATCCAGGGCAGCGCTTTCATATCGCCCTTGCGCACCATGGCACCTGCATGCATCGAGGTATGGATCTCGTCGCCTGTCCGATCCAAAAAGCCGGTATTAATGAAGACGACGCGTTCGGTAGCCGCTGCAATGCAGGCCTTGAGGTTCACGCTGGTGCGGCGCTCTTCGTCCATGATGCCCATCTTGATGGTGTTGGGTGCGAGGCCCAGCAACGCTTCAGTGCGAGCAAAGAGCTCGCTGGCAAAAGCGACCTCTGCCGGGCCGTGCATCTTGGGCTTGACGATGTAGATTGAGCCGCTACGGGAGTTCTGGCGACCCTTGAGATCGTGGATGGCCAACAACGAGGTCATCACGGCGTCGAGGATGCCTTCGGGAATTTCCTGACCATCTGCGTCCAGAATGGCTGGGTTATTCATCAAGTGGCCAACGTTGCGAATAAACATCAGCGAGCGGCCGTGCAAGGACTGTGCTGTACCATCCAGGCCGATATAGGTGCGATCGGGGTTCAGGCGACGCGTGATAGTCTGCCCCCCCTTGACCAATTCCTCGGTCAAGTCACCCTTCATCAGGCCTAGCCAGTTGCGGTAGGCGATGACCTTGTCCTCGGCATCCACCGCAGCAATCGAGTCCTCGCAGTCCATGATTGTTGTGATTGCAGATTCGAGGATGACGTCTTTGATGTGCGCGGCGTCGGTGCTGCCGATAGGATGCGTCGCGTCAAACTGGATCTCGAGGTGCAGGCCATTGTGGCGCAGAATCAGGGCTTGGGGCTGTGCAGGATCGCCGCGATAGCCCAGGAGGGCAGCGGGCTCGGTCAAGCCGGTGATGGCACCGGACGAAAGCGTGATCTGCAGCGCTGCGCCCACAACGGCATACGCCGTGGCGTCATGGTGTGAACCCTGAGCGAGCGGGATGCTTTGATCCAGGAAGTTACGTGCGAAGGCAATGACCTTGGCGCCGCGTACGGGGTTATAGCCGCCTGTGCGGGAGGCACCATCATCCTCGGAGATTGCATCCGTGCCGTACAGAGCGTCGTACAAGCTGCCCCAACGCGCATTGGCTGCATTCAGTGCATAGCGCGCATTCATCACAGGCACCACCAATTGGGGGCCAGCCTGGACGGTGATCTCGGTGTCGACATGGGCGGTGCTCACCGCGACCTGCGCAGGTGCATCCTGCAAATAGCCGATTTTCTTCAAAAAAGCACGATAGGCTGCAGGATCCTTGATTGGACCTGGATGCTGAGCGTACCAGCTATCAATCTCGCCTTGCAGGCGGTCACGCTCGGCGAGCAGCGCACGATTTTTTGGGGCTAGATCATGGACGAGCTGATCAAGCCCGGTCCAGAATGCTTCGGCCTGGACACCTGTACCCGGTAAGGCCTCCTGCTCGACAAAACGATGCAGTATGGAGGCAACACGTAGCCTATGACAAGAAATCCGGTCGGTCATAAATAATCCTTGTAAACAATCGATTAGTCCTGATTATAGAAGGTCTTGTATAAGAGTTGGAAGTCGCTTGCTGTTTTGCCTAGGAGGCGCGGTGCAGCCGAGTATGAATAAAGGCGGCCATCTCTAAGGAGCGGGCGCCTTATATGAACGAGTGAATAACGCGTATCAGGGGACGCTGGCGACGTGTAGCAGGTTCGTGCTGCCGCTGTGCCCGAAGGGCAGCCCAGCGATAACAATAACGGTATCACCGGATTCAGCGCGTTGTGCTTGTACGGCGGCGTCAGTGGCCTGGCTGATCATCTCGGCGACGTCGGTGAGTTGGACATCAAAGTGTATCGGATGGATGCCCCATGCAAGCGTAAGTCTGCGAGCGGTTGACAGTTTTGGGGTCAGGGCCAGGATCGGGGCGTCGGGGCGCTCTCGACTGGCGCGTAGCGCGCTAAAGCCCGACGCGGTATAGGCGACCGTTGCCCTCGGGTTAAGCAGCTCGGCGACGCGACGCAATGCGCAGCAGATGGCGTCGGGCGTATTGGCTTGCGCCGATCCGCGGCTGGCATCCAGGCCTTCGCGCCACGTTGGGTCGTGCTCGACCTCGGCAATAATGTGTTCCATCATGGTTACGGCCTCGACCGGATACTGACCCGATGCGGACTCGGCCGAGAGCATGACGGCGTCTGCACCACTATAGATCGCCGTCGCGACATCCGAGGCCTCTGCGCGGGTGGGGACGGGTGAGTTGATCATTGACTCCAGCATCTGGGTCGCCACGACAACGGGCTTGCCCGCCGCGCGCGCACGGCGCACGATGCGTTGCTGCAGGATGGGGACCCGTTGGGCGGGAAGTTCCACGCCCAGATCACCGCGTGCGACCATGACGCCGTCAGCCTGTTCGATGATGGCGTCTAGATGCTCGATCGCAGCGGGTTTTTCGAGTTTGGCCATAATCCAGGCACGGTTGCCAATGAGGGCGCGTGCCTCAACAATATCCTCGGGGCGCTGTACAAACGATAATGCAACCCAGTCTGCACCGAGCGCCAGGCCAAAGTCCAGATCGGCGCGGTCTTTTGGGGTGAGTGGCGAAATCGGCAGGATGACGCCAGGGACGTTGACGCCTTTGCGGTCGGACAGCACACCCCCAACCATGACGGTCGTTTCTGCAAAGTCAGGGCCGAAGCTATCCACGCGCAGGCGCAGTTTGCCATCGTCCAGGAGCAGGTCAGTCCCGATCTCGAGCGCGGCAAATATCTCGGGATGGGGCAGGTTTGCGCGTTTGGCGTCGCCCTCGGCGTCATTGAGGTCCAGGCGAAATGGCTGACCAGCCTGCAAGCGGGCCTGACCGCCGATCATTCGTCCAACGCGCAACTTGGGACCTTGTAAATCCATCAGTACGCCCAGCGGCCGGTGAATTTCTTGTTCGAGCTGACGAATGATGCGATAGCGTTTTGCGTGGTCCTCGTGTGTACCATGGCTGAAATTTAGGCGAAACACATTCGCCCCCGCCTCGATTAGCGCGCGAATTTGCTCAATCGAGGAGCTGGCAGGACCTAGGGTAACCAGGATGCGGGCGTGCCGGGGTGAGGTCATGATTGTGCGGCGCTGCCATAGAGATAACCCTCGCCCAGCGCTGCGATCCCGGCCCGAGCGATCTGGGCATCCTGGGCGGCCTGTACGCCAGACACACCCACAGCGCCGATTGTCAGGCCATTTGCACAGATGGGTTCACCGCCCTCAAGCGGCGTAATGGGCATGCTGAGCGCTGATGTACGCCCCTTATTGACCATCTCTTCGTAGACCTTGCTGGGCTTGCCACTCATTGCGCAAGTGTGTGCCTTGGCGGGTGCAACCGTGGCGGTCATGGGTGCGGCACCATCCAGGCGTTGAAGCCAGAGGGGGTGGCCGCCTGCGTCGCAAATGGCGATGCATACTGCCCAGCCGTTGCGCAAGGCTTCGGCCTCGGCGGCAGCGGCTATTTTGCGAACATCATCCAGGGTCAATGTGTGGGTTGTTTTCATGGAGATCTCTTGTGGTTAGTGGTGGGTGGGCCAGACTTTATAGAATCAGAATGGCGCGGAAGTCGTTAACATTGGTCAGTGTCGGTCCGGTGATCAGTGAATCACCTAGCTTTTCAAAAAAGCCATGCCCATCATTATTATCCAGATGCTGACGTGGATGCATGCCCTGCCCCCACGCGCGGGACAGGGTATCGGGCGTAATTAGAGCGCCGGCGATTTCGTCCTGGCCATCGACCCCATCGGTATCGGCGGCCAGGGCGTGAATATCTGGTGCGCCGTCCAGGGTAATGGCCAGCGATAACAGGAACTCTACATTGCGTCCACCGCGACCTGTGCCACGCACGGTGACCGTTGTTTCGCCGCCCGAGAGCAGGACACAAGGAGGGCGAACAGGCTGGTGGTGATCGCGGACTTGCAGTGCAATCCCGCCCATGACCTTGCCCACGTCGCGTGCCTCGCCCTCGATGCGGTCGCCCAGCAATACCGGCGTCACGCCAGCCTCGCGGGCGACCTGTGCAGCCGCTTCGAGGGCCATCTGGGGCGTGGCAATCAGGTGGGTGGTGACGCGAGCCAGGCGCGCATCGCCTGGTTTGATGGTTTCGCCCTTGCCCGATTCCAGCAGTGTGTGTGCTGCCACCGGTAGGGTGATGTCATAGCGGCGGACGATATCCAATGCATCGGCGCAGCTTGTGGGGTCACCGACGGTTGGACCAGAGGCAATGTCTGTCACCTGATCGCCAGGGACGTCCGAGATCAGTAGATTGACAAGCTGTGCGGGCGCACAGGCGGCGGCCAGGCGCCCCCCTTTAATGGCGGATAGGTGCCGTCGTACGCAGTTCATCTCGGTGATTGTGGCCCCCGATTTGAGCAGCGCGCGATTGATGTCCTGTTTGTCCTGGAGCGTTACGCCAGGGCCGGGCATGGGGAGCAGGGATGAACCCCCGCCTGAAATCAGGCAGATCACCAGATCATCGGCGGTGAGGCCCGCGACGGCGTCAAACAGGCGTTGTGCCGCGACGCTGCCTGCCTGATCGGGAACGGGGTGAGCGGCCTCGAGGATCTCGATGTGCTTGCAGGCAACGGCGTAGCCGTAGCGTGTGACTACCACCCCTTCCACCGGTTCGGACCAGTGCTGCTCCAGGGCCTGAGCCATGGCAGCCGAGGCCTTGCCTGCACCAATCACGATGGTGCGTCCCGTCGGTTTTTTTGGCAGAAATGGTGCAATGCAGTGTTCGGGCTGTGCCGCCCGAACGGCTGCAGTGAACATTTTGACCAGGAGATCCCGATGCGTGATGGACATGCTACAACCTTGTCGATTTAGTCGCCGATTTCAAAATTCGCCATGATTTCCAGTGCTCGTACCATACCGGAATGATCCCAGCTTGCGCCATCGTGTGCAACGCAGGTGTTGAACAGCTCCTGGGCGGTCGCTGTATTGGGCAGTGACAGACCCAATTGACGTGCGGTGGCAAGTGCGAGGTTCAAATCCTTTTGGTGCAGGGAGATACGGAAGCCCGGATCGAAACTGCGCTTGATCATGCGCTTGCCGTGCACTTCGAGTATACGTGAGCTGGCAAAACCGCCCATCAGTGCCTGGCGCACTTTGGCCGGGTTGGCGCCCGCCTTGGCGGCGAGCAGTAAGGCTTCGCCCACCGCCTCGATCGTGAGCGCCACAATAATCTGATTGGCCACCTTGGTTGTCTGGCCGTCGCCGTTACCGCCAACCAGGGTAACGTTCTTACCCATTAAGTTAAACAGTGGCTGGACAGTATTGAAGGCGGACTCACTCCCCCCCACCATGATGGTTAGACTGGCCGCCTTGGCGCCGACTTCGCCCCCCGATACGGGGGCGTCCAGATACTCGCAGCCTAAGGCATTGATCTTTGCTGCGAACGCCTTGGTGGCGACCGGTGAGATCGAGCTCATATCGACGACGATCTTGCCCTTGCTCAGGCCCGCAGCCACGCCGCTTTCGCCAAACAGCACGGCATCGACATCCGGGGTGTCAGGCACCATGATAATGATGATGTCAGCGGCCTGGGCAACGGCCATGGCGCTGTCCAGGGGCTTGGCGCCTGCCTCCACGAGGCTTGAAGGGGTCTTGCTTCTGGTGTAGGTGCTTAGTGTGTGACCACCCTCGATAAGGTTGGCCGCCATGGGCGTACCCATGATGCCCAATCCGATGAATCCGACGTTTGCCATACTCTGTTCTCCTGTGTGGGGTTGGGTTGATCGTCTCAAGCTGTCAGGGCCTGGATCCAGCCCAGGCCGTCTTGTGTTTTGGCGGCGGGCTTGTACTCGCAGCCGATCCAGCCTTGATAGCCGATCTGATCGATATGGCGCAGTAACCAAGCGTAGTTGATTTCGCCCGTGCCCGGCTCATTGCGGCCTGGGTTATCAGCCAATTGAATATGGCCGATTTGATTCAAATGTGTGCTGAGCGTATTTGCGAGCTCACCTTCCATGCGCTGCGCATGATAAATGTCGTACTGGAGGGCCAGGTTATCGCTGCCCACCTCACTGATAATGGCGAGGGCCTGGTCGGTGCGACTAAGAAAAAAGCCCGGAATATCAAAGGTATTGATCGGCTCGATCAGCAGGCGGATACCGGCGGCCTTGAGCTTGGGTGCCGCGTAGCGTAGGTTATCGACAAAGGTTTTGTGTGCGTCGGCCTGGCTCACGCCCTCGGGGACCTTGCCCGCCAGGCAGTTGACGGTGCGGCAGCCCAGAGCCGATGCGTATTCGATGGCACGGGCGACGCCGTCTTCAAATTCGCTCACGCGGTCCGGGTGGCAGGCGATGCCGCGCTCACCGGACTCCCAATCCCCCGCGGGCAAATTATGCAGGACTTGGGTGAGTGAGTTGTCTTTTAAACACTGTGCTAGCTCGGCCTTGTTGTAGGCATAGGGAAATAGATATTCAACCCCTTTGAATCCAGCCTGGGCGGCAGCCTTGAAGCGATCCAGAAAATTGACCTCGGTAAAAAGCATCGATAGATTGGCAGCGAATTGTGGCATGTAAGTGCCTCCTGTAAGGTTCAAAAACTAGTCCAACAAGGTGATGGCGGTCGGCGCGTCAGCGCCGTGCTGCGCCATTTCCTCGAATTCATTGATGGCATCAATATCAGTGCCCATCGAGATATTCGTGACACGTTCCAAGATGAACTCGATCACCACCGGGACGCGGAACGTTTTGATCCAGGCACGTGCCTGGGCGATGGCTGGCTGTATTTCCTCGGGGCGGTGTACCCGTATTGCCTTGCACCCCAAACCCTGGGTGACGGCGACATGATCGACGCCGTAGCCGTTGGTGTCGGGGGCGTTGATGTTATCAAAGCCTAACTGCACACAATAATCCATATCAAAACCGCGCTGCGACTGGCGGATCAATCCCAAATAGGCATTATTCACCAGGATATGAATATAGGGCAGTTTGAATTGTGCGCCAACGGCGAGCTCCTCAATCATGAACTGGAAGTCGTAATCCCCTGAGATGGCGACCACCTCCTCAGTTGGGCGTGCGGCGACGACGCCCAGCGCTGCGGATACCGTCCAACCCAGCGGACCGGCCTGGCCAGCGTTGATCCAGCTGCGTGGCTTGGAGACGTGCAGAAATTGCGCGGCGGCGATCTGTGACAGGCCAATCGTGCTGACGTAGCGGGTGTCTGGGCCGAAGGCCTGGTTCATCTCTTCGTAGACACGTTGCGGCTTGAGCGGCGTCTGGTCAAAGTGTGTCTTGCGCTGCATGGACGGTTCGCCCTTGCGCGCACGGCATTCAGCGGCCCAGGCGCTTCGGTCACGCAGGGTGCCCGCAGCCTTCAATGCTTTGGCAGCTTCAAGCATTAAATCCAGAGCGAACCCTGCATCTGAGGCAATGCCGAAGTCCGGCCCGAAGACACGCCCGATCTGGGTAGGCTCGACGTCGATGTGTACGAATGTGCGCGCCTTGGTATAGACGCCGATTGAACCGGTATGGCGGTTTGCCCAACGGTTGCCGATGCCCATGACAAAATCAGAGGCAAGCAGACTGGCGTTGCCGTAGCGTTGTGAGGTCTGCAGGCCGACCATGCCAATTTGTAGCGGATGGTTGTCGGGAATGACGCCCCAGCCCATCAAGGTTGGGATGACCGGCACGCCCGTCAACTCAGCAAACGCTTGGAGCTTGTCCGAGGCATCAGCGCTAAAAATACCGCCGCCTGCAACCAGCACCGGACGCTGGGCAGCATTGAGCATCTGAACGGCTTTCGCTGCTTGGGCGGGTGTGGCGCTGGGCTTGTAGATAGGCAGCGGCGCGTAGGTGTCGATGTCGAATTCAATCTCTGCCATCTGCACGTCAAAGGGTAGATCGATCAACACCGGGCCTGGACGGCCCGAGCGCATAACGTGAAAAGCCTGCTGAAATACACGCGGCACCAATTCCGGTTCGCGTACCATTACGGCCCATTTGGTCACGGGCTTAGCGATGGTTTCGATATCCACGGCCTGAAAGCTTTCTTTGTGTAGTTGCGCGCGCGGCGCCTGGCCTGTTACGCACAGGATGGGGATTGAATCACCCATCGCTGAATATAGGCCGGTGATCATATCCGTGCCAGCGGGCCCGGAGGTGCCCAGACACACCCCAATATTGCCTGCATGCGTGCGCGTGTAGCCCTCGGCCATGTGCGAGGCGCCCTCGACATGGCGCGCCAGAAAGTGCTCAAAGCCCCCGTGCTTTTTCAGGGCTGAATATAGGGGGTTGATCGCTGCGCCTGGCACGCCGAACAGAACCGTGATGCCTTCTTTGGCCAGTACCGCTGCGGCGGCATCTACTGCTCTCATACGAGCCATGAGCTTACTCCTTGCTTATCTGTTGTGAATGCTGGGTCTAGAGTCAGAATAGGAGGAATTTCAACGGACAGGAATCCCGGTATCCCTAGGTTCTGTCGATACTATTTGTATTGGATGATGAGCAGTGCCTTGCTTATAATCGTAAAGACCGCAAGGAATGACATGGGACGCTACACAGAGATACGCAGCTTTGTATTGATTGCCGACAAGGGTAGCTTTGCCTCGGCGGCCATGACGGATGGCGTCACCCCTGTTGTGATGGGGCGACGGTTGACTGCCCTAGAGAAACGCCTGGGTGTGCAACTGATGCACCGCTCTACACGGGGTCTGGTGCTCACCGATTTGGGCGAGCGTTATCTGGAGCAATGCCAGCAGCTTATCCAGGACTTTGATGATGCCGAGAGCAATATCACCGCGCGGCGCCGTGCGCTCACTGGACACTTGGTGGTCTCGGCACCCGCCGCCTTTGGGCGTCGACACGTGGCCCCCCACGCGGTAGCGTTTCAGGCACGTTACCCCGACTTGCGCTTGTCTTTTAACTTTACGGATAGTGTCGTGGACCTGGTGCGCGAGGGCTACGATATGGCGATCCGCATTGGGGAAGTATCTGATCCGAACTATGTGGCGGTGCGCTTGTATCCGAACCGACGCGTGGTTTGCGGGACACCCGAGTATTTCGAACGCTATGGTGTGCCGCGTGTGCCCGAGGATTTAGCCAGACATAATTGTCTGGCCTTCAATCTGCAAGGGGGCCAGCAGCGCGGCTGGACGTTTGTGCGCGATGCCCGTCCATTTGCCGTTCGCGTGCGGGGCAGCCTGGCCTGTAACGATGGTGAGCTTTTGTATAGTTGGGTCAAGCAAGGTCTGGGTATAGGCTGGCGCTCTAGTTGGGAAATTCAGTCTGAACTCAAGCATGGCGAGTTGGTGACTGTGCTCGATGAGTTCGCCTTGCCTAACTATGATATCCAGGCCGTGTATCCACAACAGCGCTATTTACCTGCCAAAGTCCGCTATTTTATCGACGATCTGAGAAATCATTACCATGAGCCCGCTTACTGGGAAGAACAGAGAAAATTTTGAAATCTGAAGCCATAAAGGTCGACCTGGACGCCTCGCACGAGGTAAAAGCTGCGGCGTCTGAAGTGCGTGAATCTGCTCGACGTAACGAACGTCTGGCGCTGCTCGCGCTGGCGGGCATGGCAGTGGGCTGGGGCTATAACTGGGTGGTCATGAAAAAGGTGCTTGCCTATGCGGGACCGTTCGATTTTTCAGCGCTGCGCACGCTGTTTGGCGCACTGGTACTGATGGCTGTACTACTTGTGTTGCGGCGTCCGATGCGGATTCAGGCCTGGTCGCGTGTGGCGCTGTTAGGGGTGTTGCAGACAGGTGTGTTTTCTGCACTGGTCCAGCTTGCATTGTTCCATGGTGGTGCGGGTAAGACATCAATCCTGGTGTATACGATGCCGTTCTGGGTGATCCCGATGGCTTGGGTAGCGTTTGGCGAGCGCATTCGGGGCATGCAATGGCTGGCGCTGGCTCTGGCGGGCGTCGGCCTGCTGCTGATTCTGGAGCCCTGGCGTGCCCACAGTGATTTAACGAGCGAAGTCCTGGCCTTGGTGGCGGGCCTGTGCTGGGCGGTGGCGATGATTGTGGCCAAATGGATTAAACGTGACTATCCCATGGACGCGCTGCCCTTGACCGCTTGGCAGATGCTGTTCGGTGCGATGACGCTTTGTGTGGCCGCGTGGCTGGTGCCAGAGAAGCCGATTGAGCCCGTGCCGTATTTCATCGGCGCCTTGTTCTACAACGCCGTGATCGCGACCGCGCTGGCTTGGTTCCTGTGGCTATTTGCCCTTCAGCACCTGTCAGCTGGGGTGGCTGGCATGTCGGCGCTCGGCGTGCCGGTCGTGGGGGTGTTGGCGGGTTGGCTTGAGCTGGGCGAGCGCCCTGCGGGGATCGAGCTGATCGGGATGATGTTGATCGGCGTTGCCATTGCAGTGATTAGTCTGCGCGCGATCGGCAAGCGGAACTAAGGATCGCCACCGATGATACCTGAGCATACCTTGTCTCGAGTGCGAGATCTGAAGTTCAAGCAACTTCTGGTTTTTGAGCGGGTGGCGACATTGGGTTCCATGCATAAGGCGGCTGAAGCCGTGCATATGTCACAACCTAATGTCGTCAAAATTGTGCGACAGCTCGAGGATCTGCTGGAAGTCACTTTATTCGAACGTCACAGCCGAGGCATCAGATTGACGCCTTTTGCCGATCGTTTGTTGGCGCGGGTCAAACCCATGCTCGGTGACGCGCGAGCAATGAGCGAAGAGCTGGTCGCCATGCGTAGTGGCGAGGGTGGGCACGTGGCGATCGGCACGCTGATTTCGGCATCCGCCTGGTTATTGCCCGAGAGTGCGGTCGTGATGAAGCAGCGCCACCCCAAGGTCGGACTGACGATTCAGGAAGCCACTAACGATATCCTTTTTCCGATGCTACAGGTCGGCGAGCTTGATGTGATTGTGGGCCGTTTGCCCGACGGGCCAGTTGAGGGGGTGAACCTGTATGCGATTTATGAGGACGAGCTGATGATCGTCGCGCGTGCGCATCATCCGCTGTCCCGGCGCAAAGGCTGTGCCTTGCCGGACTTGCTGGACTATCCCTGGATTGTGCCCTCCAACGTATCACCAGTGCGTAAGCAGGTCGATCATTTCTTTCTGAGTCGAGACTTGCCGGTGCCGGAAAACCAGATCCTGTCCTTGTCGATGTTGACAAATTTAGGCATTTTGGCGCGCTCCAACACCTTGGCCATGTTGCCTAGCATGGCGGCACGTCCGTTGATTCAGGCGGGGGTGTTATTTGAGATCCCTATCCACATCCGCGTCCCCTTTGGGACGATTGGCTATAGTTTGCGCGCTGATCGTGAGCTGGTCCCGGCTGCGACGATGTTTATTCATATTCTAAAAGAAGTGGGTGCCGGTGTGCGTCGCAAGTATTAAGCTCGGTCTGGCGTCTGCATAGATTGGCAAATATCGGCGCATTACGCTGGGCTGAGAGATTCCAATATGGAATCGCTAACCCGCTTATTTTGATTGGAAAATAATCTCGTTCGGCGATACAGTGACCTGACTTAGTAAACAATATGAGCGACAAGCACTGTGACCAAGCTTATCCAGCACTATATTGGCGACCGCTTTATCCAGAGTGCCAAGCGATTTGCCAACATCAATCCGGTTGATGGTTCCATCATTGGGGAGATCTGTGAGGCGGGCACAGAGGAGGTCGATCTGGCGGTCAAGGCGGCGCGGGCTGCATTGGCTGGCGAGTGGGGCCGGTGCTCGGTCGCGCAGCGAGCTGACTGGTTGCAGCGTTTGGCCGCCGGTATCGAGCAGCATTTTGATGCCTTTGTTCAGGCCGAAGTACGAGACACGGGGCGTACCGTCCATCAGGCCCGCACCTTGGACGTACCCAGAGCCATCGCAAATTTTCGCTTTTTTGCGGACATGGTTCGCCATGCCCATACCGAGTGCTTTGAGACCACGACAGCGGATGGTGGCCGAGCGCTGAATTACACGGTGCGCAAGCCCCTGGGCGTGGTCGTTGCGATCTCGCCCTGGAATCTGCCGATTTTGCTGTTTAGCTGGAAGGTCGCGCCGGCGCTTGCGCTGGGCAATGCGGTCATTGCCAAACCCTCCGAAGAAACGCCTTCATCCGCTTTTTTGCTGGCGCAGGTCGCCCATGAGATCGGCTTTCCTGCCGGGGCTTTCAATGTGCTTCATGGATTGGGCGGCAATTCGACTGGGCAGGCGATGATTAGCCATGCGGATATTGACGCCGTCACGTTTACGGGTGCCTCCAGCACGGGTGCCCACATTATGAAAACAGTGGCCGATGATGTTCGGGACGTCTCGTTCGAACTGGGGGGCAAGAACGCTGCAATCATCTTTGAGGATGCGGATTTTGAGGCGGCGATAAAGGGTGTTTTGGCCTCGACGTTTACCAATTCCGGTCAGGTCTGCCTCTGTACGGAGCGGGTTCTGGTACATCGTTCAATCTTTGATCGTTTTGTGTCGGCACTCAAGGCTCAAACCGAGGCGCTGGTCCTGGGCCTTCCCGAGGATCCTGCCACCGACATTGGCCCGATGATCTCGCAGAAGCACCAAGCCAAGGTACTGTCCTACTTTCAGCTGGCGCGCGAGGAAGGCGCCACAGTGGTGACGGGGGGCGATGTGCCGTCTTTTGGTGACGCACGTGATCAGGGCTTTTGGGTGCGGCCGTCTATTTGGACAGGGCTGCCCGATGATGCCCGCTGTCTGCGTGAGGAAATCTTTGGGCCGGTCTGCCATATCGCAGCATTTGACACCGAAGACGAGGCGATCGACCGGGCCAATGATTCCGATTATGGGCTGGCGACCGCGATCTGGACCCGGGACGTATCGCGTGCCCATCGTGTGTCGCCCCGCATGCGCAGTGGCCTGGTATGGGTCAATACCTGGTATCTGCGTGACCTACGTACCCCATTTGGTGGTGTGCGTCGATCAGGTATCGGCCGAGAAGGTGGCCGTTATTCGCTGGATTTCTATTCTGAGATTACTAATATTTGTGTCAAGGTCTAAGCCGTCAGGTGCGTGATAACGGGTACGAGGAGCAATTAAATGAATCAGCCATCCGCTAAGCTTGTTGCAGGCAAGGCCGCGCCGCGCGGGAAATTTCCCCACGTCAAGCGGGCGGGGGATTTTCTGTTCGTGTCCGGTACCAGTTCACGTCGCGCAGATAACTCACTGGCCGGGGCCGAGCCGATTGACGCCATGGGGGCGATGCGCCTGGATATCCGTGAACAAACGCGTGCGGTGATCGAGAACATCCGTGACATTTTGAGCAGTGCGGAGGCGGGGCTGGAAGACGTCGTGGAAATCAGTGCTTATCTGGTGGACATGGGGGACTTCGCCGGATACAACGAAATCTATGGTGAATATTTTGGTTATGACGGTCCGGCACGCACGACCGTGGCAGTCCATCAGTTACCCCATCCGCATCTGCGCATCGAAATCAAGGCCATTGCTTACAAGCCAGTGACTGTCTGAAAAGTCGCTGACGCACCTAAGGCACTGTCACGGTGACAGTGATCATAAAACCAGAGGAGACATGTATGGACCTGCAATACAAACTGCCCAAAAACCTGATGAAATGGGTTGATAGCAACCGGGACCGCCTCTCGCCGCCGGTTTGCAACGCGGCGGTGTTCCCGGATAGTAATTACATCATCAATATGGTGGGCGGCGGCAATCAGCGCACCGACTTTCATGATAATCCCACCGAGGAAATTTTCTACCAAATCAAGGGTGAGGCCCATTTAATCACCTGGGATCGGGGCCGCTTCGGGCGAATCGATCTGAAGGAAGGCGATATCTTTTTGCAGCCGGCGCATTTGATCCATTCCCCTCAACGTGCTGACCCGCACGGCCTGTGTCTGCTGATCGAGCTGCCGCGTCCCCAGGGAGCGCTGGATGCATTGCAATGGTATTGCGCCCACTGCGGTACCGAAATCTGGAAGGCTGAAAAGCAACTCGAGAGCCTGGTGGACGATCTGCCTAAGGTTTACGCGCAGTTTTACGCCGTTCCCGAAAAGGATCGCGTGTGCCCGAACTGCGGGACCCAGCATCCGGGCAAAGACTACACGATCTGGCACGATCAGTTGAGTCGTTCAAAGGCGTTAGGGACGCCCTGACTTTAAAGACCAACATAAGGCATTAAAAATGATCGACATACACGCCCATATTTTTCCACGAATCACCCAGGCAGAAGCCTATGCGCTAGACCCGCATCAGGCCCCCTGGCTGAAGGTTGTTGATCCAGATCGCGGGATGATTATGCGTGGTACCCAGGAATTCCGTCCTGTCATTCCGGTATTGTGGGATCCGGAGCTGCGTGTGGCCGACATGGACAGGCTGGGACTTGATGTTCAGATCATTAGCGCGACGCCGATCATGTTCGGCTACGCGCTGGATGCATCCAAGGTAGCAGACTGGGCTGCCCGTATGAATGATCTGACTCTGGAGTATTGTGCAAATCACCCGGGGCGGCTTAAGGCGCTGGCACAGGTTCCGTTGCAGGATACGGAGCTGGCCTGCCGTGAGGCCTCTCGAGCCCAGGCCGCAGGCCACGTAGGCGTGCAGATTGGCAATCACGTGGGGGATCGTGACCTGGATGATGAACAGCTCGTGGCGTTTTTGCACCATTGCGCGGTCAATGATATTCCCGTGTTGGTCCACCCGTGGGACATGATGGGCGGTGGCCAGCGGATGCGCAAGTGGATGCTGCCGTGGCTGGTTGCCATGCCGGCAGAGACCTCTTTGGGCATATTGTCGCTGATCTTGTCCGGGGCATTCGAACGGCTGCCACGTCGTCTGAAACTATGTTTTGCCCACGGGGGCGGCGCCTTTGCCTTTACCCTGGGGCGTGCCGATAATGCCTGGACATATCGGGATATCGTGCGCCAGGATTGCCCGAATCTACCGTCCAGTTATGTCGACCGGTTCTCGGTGGACTCTGCGGTATTTGATCCCAAGGCCCTGCGTCTGCTGGTTGATGTCATGGGTAGCGAACGCGTGATGCTGGGATCCGATTACCCTTATCCTCTAGGCGAGCAGCGCATTGGTGCGCTGGTGGGTGATACCGACCTATTGCAAGCCGCTGAAAAGCAGAGAATTCTGGTTGATAACGCCAAGACCTTTTTCAATCTTTCCTGATACGGAGCCCCTTGGACATGGAACAGTCGCTAATCGAGCAATTGGGTGATGAACTGTATGACGCCTGGTCAGAGCGTCGTATGGTGGCGCCGCTTACGGATCGCCATCCGTCCCTCTCTGTCGAGGACGCCTACCGCATTCAGCAGCGCACGGTGCAGTGCCATCAGACTGCTGGCGCCCGGGTAATTGGCAAAAAAATCGGTGTCACCAGCCAGGCCGTCATGGACATGCTGGATGTGCACCAGCCCGATTTTGGCTATTTGCTTAGCCACATGGTTTATGCACCAGGCGAAGCGGTCTCGATGTCTAAGCTTATCCAGCCCAAGGCCGAAGGTGAGATCGCCTTTATTTTGAAAAAGGACCTCGTAGGCCCAGGTGTAACGGTCACCGATGTGCTTGCCGCCACCGAGGCCGTGACAGCCTGCTTCGAAATTGTAGATTCCCGTGTCCAGGACTGGAAGATCAAGATCCAGGATACCGTGGCCGACAATGCCTCGAGCGGCGTTTTCGTGCTGGGTAACAGGCTAGTCAGTCCGCGTGGCCTTGACCTGCGCACCTGCGGGATGGTCTTTGAAAAGAATGGCGAACTGATGGGGACCGGTGCCGGTGCTGCTGCCTTGGGCCACCCTGCCAACGCGGTCGCCTGGTTGGCGAATGCGCTCGGTGTACTGGGCGTTGGCTTGAATGCTGGCGAAGTCATCCTTTCCGGCGCACTGGCTGCGATGGTGCCAGTCACGGCCGGAGACAGCCTGCAGGTGTCGATCGGTGGGATTGGGACTTGTGGCCTGCGTTTTGTCGCATAACAAAAAGGAAGCGATCATGGAGAAAATCAGGTGTGCAGTCATTGGGTCGGGCAATATCGGTACGGACCTGCTCTATAAACTTAAGCGCAGTAAGGTGCTGGAGCCCGTCTGGATGGTAGGCATTGATCCCGATTCCGAAGGCCTGGCCCGGGCGCGCAAGATGGGGCTTCAGACCACGGCTGACGGGGTGGACGGATTGCTGCCGCATATGGCTGCGGACCGGATTCAGATCGCGTTTGACGCGACATCGGCCTATGTCCATGCTGAAAATAGTGAAAAAATTATCCGTCACGGCGCACTGATGATCGATCTGACGCCAGCCGCCATCGGGCCGTACTGCGTCCCGTCGGTGAACTTGGCCACCCACCTTGAGCAGCGTGAAATGAATGTAAACATGGTCACGTGCGGGGGACAGGCGACCATCCCGATGGTGGCCGCGGTCTCTCGTGTGCAGCCCGTGGATTACGCCGAAATTGTGGCGACTGTGTCCTCGAGCTCGGCGGGCCCAGGTACGCGCCGTAATATTGATGAGTTCACGACGACCACTGCTGGGGCGGTCGAGCGCGTCGGGGGGGCGTCTCGGGGCAAGGCAATCATTATTCTGAACCCGGCCGAACCTGCACTGATTATGCGAGACACCGTGCATTGCTTAACCCAAGAGGACCCTGATGAGGCTGCAATCATAGAGTCGGTACAGCAGATGCTCGCCGAGGTTCAGCAGTATGTCCCCGGCTATAAGCTAGTCAATGGGCCGGTATTCGATGGTCGGCGCGTCTCGATCTACCTGGAGGTCGAGGGCCTGGGGGATTACCTGCCAAAGTCTGCAGGCAATCTGGATATTATGACTGCGGCTGCCGCACGAACCGCCGAAATGTTTGCCGCACGTATCCAGAAGGGTGAAATGACCCTGAATATCGCCTGAAGGAGCCAATTATGACGACTGAAAAGAAATTCATTACGCTGCACGATATGACGCTGCGTGATGGGATGCACCCCATGCGCCATCAGATCACCCTGGCGCAGATGAAGGCGGTATCCCAAGGGCTGGATGAGGCAGGCGTGCCCTTGATTGAAGTCACGCATGGGGATGGGCTGGGGGGATCCTCGGTGAATTATGGTTTCTCTCTGCATTCCGATGAGGAATATCTGGGCGCCGTCATTCCATTAATGAAAAAAGCCAAGGTCTCCGCCTTATTGCTACCAGGAATTGGTACGGTAAGTCATCTCCATATGGCGCATGATCTGGGCGTGCATACAATCCGGGTTGCCACGCACTGCACCGAGGCAGATGTCTCTCGGCAACACATCGAAGTTGCCCGTGGCCTGGGCATGGATACGGTGGGCTTTTTAATGATGAGCCATATGAATTCCGTCCAGGGGCTCGTCGAGCAGGCCAGTCTGATGGAACGTTATGGTGCCAATTGTATTTACATGACGGATTCTGCAGGCCATATGTTGCCGCATCAGGTGAGCGAAAAGATCCAGGCGCTGCGCGATGCGCTACAGCCGGACACCGAGCTCGGCTTTCATGGGCACCATAATTTGTCCATGGGGGTAGCCAATAGCATCGCGGCGATCGAGGCAGGCGCAAACCGCATTGATGCTGCCTGCGCTGGCCTGGGAGCCGGTTCAGGCAATACGCCTACAGAAGCGCTGGTGGCGGTCTGTAATCTAATGGGGTTTGAAACAGGTGTTGATCTGTTTCGTGTGCAGGATGTCGCCGAGGACCTGGTCTTTCCAATGATGACAGAGCCAGTCAGGCTAAGCCGGGATGCCCTGACACTGGGCTATGCGGGGGTCTATGGGTCTTTTCTGCTGTTTGCCCGTCGCGCCGAGACACGCTATGGTGTGCCTGCCCGGGAAATTCTGGTTGAAATGGGACGTCGCGGCATGGTGGGGGGCCAAGAAGACATGATCGAGGACACGGCGCTAAGTCTGGCGCGCAGCAGGAGCACCGTATGAATCTGGATACCACCACGATCGCCCAGCTCGCTGAGCACCTGGAGCAGTGCGAGCTGGAAGCGCGGGATACGACAAAGATCACCCTGGATCATCCTGAAATGGACTGGGATGACGCCTATGCCATCCAGGATGAGATCAGTCGTCGCAAACAGGCCAGAGGGTCGCGAATCGTCGGTTTGAAAGCCGGTCTTACGTCTTATGCCAAGATGCATCAAATGGGGATCTCGACGCCCGTCTTTGGCTTTCTATCGGATACGTTTGCTGTCCCTGACGGCGGCCAATGTCGGTGGGACACACTTATCCACCCCAAGGTCGAGCCCGAGATTGTCTTTGTGACCAAGGCACCGCTGCGCGGGCCGGGATGTCATATTGCAGAGGTGTTGGCCGCAACTGATTTCGTCATGGCGGGGATCGAAGTTATTGACAGCCGTTATCGCGATTTTAAGTTTGATCTAAAAAGCGTTGTGGCGGATAACTGCTCTTCGGCGCGGTTTGTGGTGGGGGGCATCATGCGCAACCCTGGGGATCTGGATCTGCGAACGACGGGTATCGTCATGGAAAAGAACGGTCAGATCGTATCGCTGGGGGCGGGTGCTGCGGTGCTGGGACATCCTGCCAATGCCGTGGCCATGCTGGCCAATCATCTGGGCAGCCGTGGCGCATGCATTCCCGCAGGCACGTTAATACTGACTGGCGGCATCACCGAGGCGGTCGCTGTCGAGGCAGGCGACAACATTACCCTACACATACAGAATTTAGGTAGCACATCCCTTAGTTTCGTGTAATCTTATATTTGTAATTTGCTTTAGAACTAAATCACAATAATCACCCCAAGGAGACAAGCATGACTTTCAGGAAAAAAACGTTGGCGACTGCGCTGGCACTGTCCTTGACCCTGGCCGCCGGCAGTGCGCTAGCCGAGGTCAAGATCGGCTTTATGGCCACATTGTCGGGCGGGGGCGCAGCGCTGGGACAGGACATGTGGGACGGTTTTAACTTGGCCCTGGAGCAGCGCGGTGGCAAGCTGGGCGGCGAGGATGTCGTGTTGCTGAAGGAGGATGACCAGCTCAAGCCGGATATCGGTGTGCAGGCCGTACAGAAATTCATTCAAAAGGACAAGGTCGATATTGTCGCTGGCGTGACGTTCTCCAATGTCATGATGGCGATTGCCAAGCCGCTGGCGGATGCCGATATGACGTTTGTCGGTTCAAACGCCGGCCCGGCGCCGCTGGCCGGCAAGCAATGTAATCCTGGGTTTTTCTTTGCCTCCTGGCAGAACGACGGACAAGCCGAGGTCATGGGCCAGTTCGCGATGGACCAAAAGTACAAGAACGTCTATATGATGGTGCCGAACTATCAGTCCGGACGCGATCAGGTCGAAGGCTTTAAGCGCTTCTACAAGGGCGAGATCTCGGGCGAGGTCTACACCCAGCTTAATCAGCAGGATTATTCCGCCGAGCTGCTGGCCTTGTCGGCTGCCAAGCCGGACGCGGTATGGGTCTTTTTGCCTGGCGGGATGGGGATCAATTTCGTCAAACAATTCAAGCAGTTTGGCCTGATGGGCAAGATCCCGCTTCTGACTGTATCCACGGTGGATGGCAGTACGTTGCCAGCCTTGGGTGAGCTGGCGGTCGGCGCCTATGCGGGAACGTTCTGGGGACCGGACTTCAAGAACCCGACGAGCCAAGAGTTTGTTGCCGCATTCGAGAAAAAATATAATCGTATCCCGTCTCAGTATGCTGCGCAGTCCTATGATTCTGCGTTGTTGATCGATAGCGCGCTAAAAAAGACTGGTGGCAAAATCACCGATAAAAAAGCATTTCGTGATGCCTTGAGGGCGGCGGATTATGACTCGTTACGCGGGCCCTTCAAGTTCAATGTGAATGGCTTCCCGATCGAGGATTTTTATGCCTTTGAGGTGGCCAAGGATGCGCAGGGCCGCGTTTCCCTCAAGACCATTGCCAAGCCGCTGTCGGCGCACTCTGATGCCTACTTTGGCCAGTGCAAGAGCTGATTTCAACCACAAATAAGCGGGCGGCAAGGGCCGCCTGCCGTGGAGACCGGGCATGAGTGCGCAGTTGTTATTTATGCAGGCACTCAATGGCCTGCAGTATGGTATTTTGCTGTTTTTGCTGGCAGCCGGGCTTACCCTGGTTTTTGGCATTATGAGCTTCATCAACCTGGCGCATGGCGCCCTGTATATGATGGGCGCCTATTTTGCCGCGGCGAGCTATCAATACAGCGGGTCGTTCATATTGGCGCTTATCGCCGGGATGGGCGGCACCATGCTTTTGGGTGTTTTGCTGGATCGATTCGGCTTCTATCGGCTGTACCCGCGCGAGCACCTAGATCAGGTGCTGGCCACATTTGGCTTGCTGCTGTTTTGCAACGAAGCCGTCAGCATGATCTGGGGCGCCGCGCCGATCTTTATGAGCTTACCCGATGAGCTCAGTTCAACGGTTGTGTTGCTGGGGACGCCCTATCCGATGTATCGCTTACTGATCATCATCGTGGGGCTACTGGTGGCGGGCGGACTGTATCTACTGATCGAGCGCACCCGTGTCGGCATGCTGATTCGTGCAGGTGCGAGCAATCGCGGCATGGTGTCGGCCTTGGGGGTCAATATTGGCTGGCTCAATACCTTTATCTTTGCGCTAGGCGCAGGTCTTGCGGGCCTGGCGGGGGCCATGGTCGGGCCCATCCTGTCGGTGCAACCGGGGATGGGTGACTCGATCCTGATCATGACGCTCGTGGTCATTGTGATCGGCGGTATCGGCTCAATTCGGGGTGCCTTTTTAGGCGCGCTGGTGGTTGGCCTCGTCGATACCCTGGGGCGTACGGTGATTCCAGCGGTGCTCAGCCTGTCACTGAGCCAGGATTTGGCCAGCCCTTTGGGGGCGGCTATTTCCTCCCTGGCTATTTATGTATTGATGGTGATTGTGCTGGCGCTCAAGCCCGAAGGCTTGTTTCCAGTCAAAAAGCACTGAGGAACGCTGGATGAAAATAGAAACCCAAACGTTGCAAGCTGATCCTGTCCCGCGCCTTGGTGCCTGGTCATTGCGCACGGTGATTACCATTGTGATTTTTATGCTGTTTTTGCTGGTGCCCGTGTATGCCATGCAGACCGATAGCCCGTATCTATTGATCCAGTTCAGCCGTATCCTGGTTTTTGGCCTGGCAGCGCTGGGCTTGAATCTGGCCCTGGGCTATGGCGGCATGGTCAGCTTTGGTCATGCCATGTATATCGGCATCGGCGCTTACTGTGTGGCTATCTCGTCGCATTATGGTTATGACAACGGTTTACTACATCTGGCACTGGTCGGTGGGGTGACGGCGTTGGTCGCGGCACCCGTCGGCTGGGTCGCCCTGCGCACGCGCAATATCGCTTTTATCATGATTACGCTGGCGCTGGCGCAGATGTTCTATTTCCTGGCGGTGGGTCTTAAGCAATTCGGTGGTGATGAAGGGCTACCCATCCGCCAGCTTAGTCATTTTGGCGCCTTGACGGGCAGCAACATTGGCCTGTATTTGGCGCTGTTGGCAACGCTGGGGCTGTCCCTCTTGGTCTTGCAGCGGGTGATACGTTCGCGTTTTGGTCTGATTTTGCGGGCGACCAGCGCAGACGAGCGTCGTGTACGGGCGGTGGGCACCTCGCCACTGGGCTATCGATTGGTTGCTTATGTGTTGTCTGCCGAGTTATGCGCGCTAGCTGGTTATTTTCTGGCTAATCTGACGGCTTTTGCATCCCCCGCCTATATGGCCTGGACGGCTTCGGGCGAGCTCATCATCATGGTGCTATTAGGCGGGGTGGGCACGCTGATCGGACCTGTGGTTGGCGCCGCTGCGTTTTTGTTATTGGAAGAGGGCCTCAAGGCGTTGACGGATCATTGGCTGATCATTATGGGGCCGCTGATTATCTTGATCGTACTGTTTCTGCGCAACGGGCTCTGGGGTGCGGTCAGCGATCATCCACGTGGGAGACATTAAATGGAACCCTTGCTTTCGATCAGAGGGCTGGTCAAACGGTATGGTGGTCTGACCGTGACCGACCATGTGGATCTGGACATCCTGCCCGGTGAGATTCATGCCATTATCGGCCCGAATGGTGCCGGTAAGACCACGTTGATCAGTCAGATCATGGGCGAAATACCGAGTGACCGGGGCAGTATCACCCTGTGCGGCCAGCCTATCGATGGCCTGAGCATGGCACAGCGCGTGCGGGCCGGGATCGGGCGCTCTTATCAGATTACCTCCGTGATTGCGCAGTTCACGGTTCTAGAGAACGTGGTCTTGGCGGTACAGGGATGCCAGGGGCACGGATATAGATTCTGGGTGCCAGCGACTGAAACCCCGTTTCTGGTCGATCGTGCGGATACGCTGATCAATATGATGGGACTGTCAGACAGGCGGGACGAGCCCGCAATGGTGCTGTCCTACGGGCAGCAGCGCCAGCTAGAGATCGCCATGGCGCTGGCTGCTGAGCCCAAGGTACTGCTGTTGGATGAGCCGATGGCCGGCATGGGACACGGTGATACAGGGTCGGACATGATGCTTGGGCTGATGGGTCGGCTCAAGGGGCATTACGGCATTTTATTGATTGAGCACGATATGGATGCGGTGTTTTCTTTGGCGGATCGTATCAGCGTGCTGGTTTACGGCAAGATCATCTTTTCGGGCGACCCGGATGCTATCCGCCACAGCCCTGTGGTTCAGGAAGCTTACCTGGGGGATGAAGAGGTGTCGCTATGAGTGCATTGCTAGAGATGGAAGGACTGGTGTCGGGCTACGGCCGCAGTCAGGTCCTATATGGGATCAAGCTGCAGATCAAGGCGGGTCAGTGCGTGACGCTGCTTGGTCGCAACGGTATGGGCAAGACCACGACAATCAAGAGCGTCATGGGTATCCACCCTTTGTGGAAGGGACGGGTGTTGTTCAATGGCGCGCAGATCCAGGGGCTGGCTAGCTATCGGGTTGCGCAGCGCGGGATCGGTCTGGTGCCTGAAGGCCGACAAATTTTCCCTA
Source organism: Alcaligenaceae bacterium CGII-47 (assembly GCA_019166125.1). GTDB lineage: Bacteria > Pseudomonadota > Gammaproteobacteria > Burkholderiales > Burkholderiaceae_B > Castellaniella. The sequence continues at coordinate 445,728 of JAHTBO010000003.1, read as the reverse complement.
ACCTGAGCGTGAGGGAAAACCTGATTGCGACGGCGGCGGACCGTCGTAACAAAGAGATCCCCTGGACCCTAGAGCGTGTCTACCAGTTGTTTCCACGCTTGAGCGAACGTGCAACAAATTTTGGCGATCAGCTATCTGGTGGAGAGCAGCAGATGCTGGCCATCGGACGGGCCTTGATGACGAATCCGGAATTGCTGATTCTCGATGAGGCGACTGAAGGCTTGTCACCGTTGGTGCGGCGGGAAATCTGGACGGCACTGGCTGCGTTGCGCGAGGAAGGGATGGCGATTCTTGTGATCGACAAAAACCTGGCGTCCTTGTTGGCGCTGGCCGACCATCATTACATTGTGGAAAAAGGGCAGATTGTCTGGGACGGGAGTTCCGATGCGCTTCGGGCCGCCCCAGAGATACGCCAGAAGTATCTCGGGGCTTGAACCCTTGATCAGCACAAGCAATAAGGAGACTCAATGATTACGTTTATCCGCCGTGTGCGCATGCGCAATGGTTATTTTGACGAAGCGCTTGATTTATTACACCGACGCATCGATTATCTCTATCAACAGCACGGCATTCAATTAGAGCTGAGGGTGCGTTTCGGGGGGCCTGTGGGCGAGGTCGCTCTTGTTTCTCGTCACAAAAATGCGAGCGATTTGGAACTGTTCCGCCAGAAAATCATGGTGGACCAGGGGTCCAGCAAGCTTCTGCGCGAGATCTCTGAGGTGACCTTGCCTGGCGAGACCCACGATGAAATCTGGATGAGCTGAGGGCGTGCGCTGAACTAATCCAATTTGGGGATGACGCTTGGGAGGTCCATCTGGACGATGTCACAGTTGTCCCCTGGCCCGTCACGGTCAATGATGAGGAAATCCGAGGTGGCATTCAGCGCGATGAGCGGATGGTGCCAGACGCCGCGCGCATAGTTCACGCCTTGTGTGCCTTGGCACAAAAAGACGCGTAGATCTGCCCGTGTCGGGCGTGCCTCGGGTAGCGCAACGACCACCAGATAGGGGCGCCCGGACAGCGGCACGAATGCCTGGCTTGCCTTGGGGTGGCGTTCCATCATGGTGACGGTAAACGGCAGCGTGCGTGCCAAACCACGAAAGATCGACACAATGGCGCGACCATCATCACCGGGGTCAATATTCGCCAGGTCGTGGTAACGCTCGGTGTTGCCCTCGTTAATCGTGAAATGTCTGGCCTTATCACTTACCTCAATCACCTCGCCGAATGGCGCGAAGGCTTCGCGGGTGAGTGGCTCGATTGTCAATGTGATCATTTGAATTGGGCCTCCAGGCGAAAACGTGCGATCTGGATGATTTGATCCAGACAGGTCGCGAATTCGGTGTCGTGATCATGCCGCAGGCGTTCGTCGATGATATCCATGATCTGGTGGCGGCTGCGGCCTTTTACGGCGATCACAAATGGAAAGCCAAAACGCCGATAGTAGGCGGCATTCAGGTTGCGCAGGCGGGCGAGCTCTTGGGGGGTGCATTGATCCAGACCCGCGCCGCGCTGTTCGCTGCTCGAGGCATCGGTAAGGGTGCCCGCAGCGGCCTCACGACCTGCCAGCTCGGGGTGGGCTTTGATCAAGGCGAGCTGCTCGGCCGGATCGGCTTGCCGCATCACCTGCGTCATGGCGCGATGCAGCATATCGATGTTGGCAAAGGGGCGTGCTGCCCAGGCTCGTTCAGGGATCCACGCTGAATGTTCAAAGATCCCGTCGAGTGCCGCTGTGAATTCTGCTTGCGGTAGCGCGGATAGTTCGTCTAAGGTCATGGTCGGAATAGTCGTTTGCGTCATGATGATCGGTTCCATCGCGTATTAGTGTACGGGTTGGTCAGGGCTTAATGAAGAATCAGCGCGGTATAAGTGGTATATGCTGTGCGACATTTCAAAGGCTGTGGGCGCAGGGCTTGTATGGCTGATTTGGGTAGAGGAGTGCATATGTCGACCAGGCGGAGCCGTGACGCCTTGGACACCTATTTGCTGAAGGTGTTTTGTATTTTGATGGCCGAGCGCAGCGTGTCGCGCACGGCACTCAAGCTCAACCAGTCTCAGCCTGCGATAAGTGTGGCACTCAAGAATTTGCGGGCGATTTTTAATGACCCCCTGCTGGTACGTGAAAAAGGCGGCATGGTGCCCACGGGTCGCGCCTTGGTCATTCTGGAACACGCCAAGACCGCGTTGGGTGAGATCGATAGCATGCTGGCGACGGATGTGGCTTTTTGCCCCCATGAGAGTCGCCAGGTATTCAGGATCGGCTCGCCGGATTACCTTGCGCCCGCATTTGCTGCGAGCGTGGTGAGCCGCTTTCGGCGCGAAGCGCCCAATGCTCGCCTGGCCCTGCATGCTCTGGGGCCGGATTTCGATTTTGAGCACTCCTTGGCTGAAGGGGAGCTTGATGTCGTGATCGGTAATTGGCCTGAGCCGCCCGATCGCATGCACCTGTCGGTCTTGCTGGAGGATGAGATCGTCTGCCTGGTCTGGGCAGGCCACCCGCTGGCTGAGCGCGGGATGAGTCGGGATGATTTTTGCAAAGCGGTTCATGTGGTGCCGGCGCCTTATTCGATCAGCCAGCGTGGCATGATTGATACCGTGCTGACTTCGCTGCGCATCAGGCGCGAGGAGTGTGTCGAGGTGCAGTCCTTCATGCTGGCACCCTATCTGCTGCCCGGCACGGATCTGGTCTTTACGACGGCGCGGCACTTTGCACAGTACTACGCCGATTTGCTGGCGCTGCGCATCATCGAGTCGCCGATTGATTTTTCGCCGATGCGCTTCTATCAGCTCTGGCATGCTCGTAACCATCGTGTGTCCTCGCATTCATGGCTGCGCCATCTCTTGAGCGATTGTGGGCGCGCTATCCATCCTGGCAACAAAATGCCGGAAACGCCCGAGCACGGGATTATTCTAAGGAACTAAAGCGTCCGAAACTTTTAGTGTGGATGATGTGCATTATCAGGCCTGCCTGATGTCGTGCCGCCTGTCGATCAACGGTATTCCGTGAGGCTTGCCTCAAGCATAGTAGCTACTTTGGTAATACATTTTCTAAGCCAGATGACTTCCGGAGAACCCTGGCACCGTTTGTGCCAGAGCAGATAAAAGCGCATCGGTGGAAAGGTGACCGGGGAGGGCAGGATCGTGATGGGCAAGTAGCGCGCATAGTGCTGTGCAAACTGCCTGCCGGTGGTAAAGACCAAGTCTGTGCGTAGCAACATACCTGCTACTTGTCCGAAGTACGGGATAGTCATCTGGATATTGCGTCGCAAGCCTTGTTCGGCCAGACATCCGTCTATAAAGCTTTGGCGGGCCGATACGTAGGGAAAGGGTGCCAAATGTGGCATCTCTAGGTAGTGCTTGAGGGAAATACCCCGTGAGGCCAAGGGGTGCTGGCTGCCCAGCATGCATACGACCTCGTCGTCAAACAGCCTGGACGTGTGCAACTGCAGCGGAGGCTCAAGCCAGTTGCCGATCACCACGTCCAGCCCCCCATGTTCCAGCGCACCGACATAGTCGAAATCCGAATTGATCGGGTGTACGATGAGCTTGGCTAGGGGTGCCTCGCGGCGCAGGATTTCGGCGATATTGGGCAAGAACATCGCGTCCAGATAGTCCGGGGCGCCGACGTGAAACTCACGAGTCGTCGAGCCAGGCTCGAATTTACCAGGCACTTGGGTGATCCGATCGATGGCGAGCAAGGCCTCGTTTGCATGGGCGAGTAGTTCAAGGCCACGCTCGGTAGGCACCATGCCAGCCTTGCTGCGCACGAGGATTGGGTCGCCTGTGACTTCTCGGAGGCGCCGTAATGAATTGCTCAGTGCAGGCTGCGAGAGGCCGAGCTTAATCGCCGCCCGCGATACGCTTTGCTCGGTGAGCAGGATCTGCAGGATGCGCAGCAGGTAGGTGTCCAGGGGTTCACGATGTCTTTGCATTGACCTATTATTCATGGCGGTGGCTGCGCCGTCTAGTACCCTTGAGCGTTGCACTGATAGTCTTCATCATGTATTAGGAATATGCGCATTAGACCCTTGGTGCTATCTTGGGATATCTATTTTTAGAATGAGAATGGTGCAAGCATGGAGACCCAGTCGATTCGTTTCTATTATCGTGGCCGTGTGCATGAGGTCACGGATCAGCCCACAACGCGTACTGTCTTGCAGTATTTGCGCGAGGATCTGGGGCGCACCGGCACCAAGGAAGGCTGTGCCGAGGGCGACTGTGGTGCCTGTACCGTGTTGGTTGCCGAGCCCGATGGCCATGGTGGTGTGGCAATACGCGCAGTCAATTCTTGTATCCAGTTCCTGCCAACACTCGATGGCAAGGCCTTGCTCACCGTAGAAGATTTGCGCCAGCCTGATGGTAGCTTGCACCCGGTCCAGCAGGCGATGGTGGACTGTCACGGCTCGCAATGCGGATTCTGCACGCCGGGCTTTGTGATGTCGATGTGGGGAATGTATTTAGAGCATGAACCTGGTGCTCGGGCGCCGTCGCGCACCGAGATCAATGATGCGCTCTCGGGCAATCTGTGTCGTTGCACCGGTTATCAACCGATTATTCGTGCTGCGGGGGAAATGCTGAGCTATCCACATGTGCCCTTTGATCGTGCAGCATTAACCAAGATCTTGGGCACATTAAGTAGAGACAATATATTTACTTATGAGGTGGCGGGGCATGTGTTTCATGCACCACGCACCGTTGCGCAGCTCGCCGAGTTACGTATGCAGTATCCGCAGGCGCGATTGCTTGCAGGCAGTACGGACGTTGGTCTGTGGGTAACAAAGCAATTCCGCGACCTGCCACATCTGATTTATATCGGTCAGGTAGAGGCACTGCGTGAAATTGAGCAGCAGGCCGATGGCTATTTGAACATTGGCGCTGGGGCTTCGCTAAACGATGCGTACGATGCATTGGTGACGCATTATCCTGAGTTCGCCGAGCTGCGCCAACGCTTTGCCTCCTTTCCGATTCGCAATGCCGGGACGCTGGGTGGCAACGTGGCCAATGGCTCGCCGATTGGTGATTCGATGCCAGCCTTGATTGCCCTGGGCACGCGTATTGTTTTGCGTCGCGGTGAGCGCGTGCGCGAAATGCCTTTGGAGGACTTTTACCTGGCCTACCAAAAGAGCGCACTCGAGGCGGGCGAGTTCGTGCAGGGTATGCGTGTACCGCTGGCGCTCGCAGATCAGCAGTTTCGTACCTACAAGATCTCTAAACGTTTTGATCAGGATATCTCGGCGGTTTGTGCCGCCTTCGCCGTATCATTGGATCCGGAAGGGGTGGTCCGGCGCGCACGGTTCAGTTTCGGTGGTGTCGCTGCGACGCCTTGCCGCGCACCTGCTGCAGAACAGACGGTGCTGGGCCAAGCCTGGGACGAGCAACATGTCCGGCTAGCGATGCAGGCACTCACGGCTGACTTCAAGCCCTTGACCGATATGCGTGCGAGTGATGCTTATCGGATGAAGGCTGCACAGAATGTTTTGTATCGTTTTTATCTGGAAACCGCGCCTGGGACGCCCCTCACGACGCGTCAGGTGAGCACCGCTGTGTTAGCGGATATCGCCTAAGGAGGCTGAGATGAATATGCGAGTAGCGGTGCCTGACGAGCTGGATCGTCTGGCGGTGAGCAATGATCGGATCCCGCGCCCTGTGGCCGGTGAGTCTGCTGCGGGTGCATCCAGCCCTCATGAGTCGGCCATTTTGCATGTCAGCGGCGAGGCGACGTATACCGACGACATCCCTGAGTTACGCGGGACGCTCTACGCGGCATTAGGCTTATCCCAAAGATCGCATGCGCGAATTTTGACGATGGATCTGGAGGCAGTGCGTAGCGCCCCCGGCGTGATTGCCGTCTATACCGCACAGGACATTCCCGGTGAGAATAACTGCGGCCCCGTCCTGCATGATGACCCTTTGCTGGCAGATGGCTTGGTGCAGTACCTTGGCCAACCGGTCTTTATTGTGGTGGCCGAGTCTGTCGATCATGCACGTCGTGCTGCACGCCTGGGTCAGCTCGAGTACGAGGATCTGCCCGCGATTCACACACCGCAGCAAGCCCGCGCCGCAGAATCCAGAGTGTTGCCGGATTTACGGCTACACAACGGAGACCCAGAGGGCGCCTTGGCGACGGCACCCCATCGGATCAAGGATACCTTTGAGTGCAATGGACAGGAACAGTTCTACCTCGAAGGGCAGATCTCGTATGCGATACCCAAGGAAGGCAAGGGGATGTTGGTCTGGTGCTCGACGCAACACCCTACCGAGATGCAGGCGGTCGTTGCCCATACCCTGGGCTGGCATGCCCATCAGGTGCTGATCGAGTGTCGACGCATGGGCGGGGGGTTTGGCGGCAAGGAATCCCAATCGGCCTTGTTTGCTTGTCTGGCTTCGATGTGCGCGCATCGATTACAGCGGCCGATCAAGCTGCGCGTGGATCGTGATGATGACTTTATGATCACAGGCAAGCGTCATGGGTTCTTTTACGACTACGACGTGGGCTTTGATGATGAAGGACGCATTCTGGGTGTCCAGTTGCATATGACACTGGACTCGGGGTTTTCCGCCGATCTGACCGAGGCGGTTGCCAGTCGCGCCATTTGCCACTTTGATAATGCGTATTACGTGCCCGATGTCGAGCTGGTGGCGATGTGCGCTAAGACCAACAAACAGTCCAACACCGCGTTCCGCGGCTTTGGTGGCCCGCAGGGTGCACTCATGATCGAGGTCATCATTGATCGCATCAGCCGTCAACTTGGTAAGGATCCGCTTGATGTACGCCGCTTGAATTTCTATGGTGTTGAATCGCGTAATGTGACGCCTTATGGGCAGGTGGTCGAACATAATCTGCTCACGCCATTAGTTGATGAGCTCGAGGCCAGTAGCGACTATCGCGCACGTCGCAAGGCGGTGCGCGTGTTTAACGCCACCAGCCCCATCCTCAAAAAGGGCTTGGCGCTTACACCGGTCAAGTTCGGTATTTCCTTTAATGTGGCGGCCTTCAATCAGGCAGGCGCGCTGGTGCATATCTATCGCGATGGCTCGGTCCTTGTCAATCACGGTGGCACCGAAATGGGTCAGGGCCTGAACACCAAGGTTGCTCAGGTCGCTGCGAATGTATTGGGCCTGGATCTGGACTGTGTGCGGGTCACCGCGACGGATACCAGTAAGGTTGCCAACACCTCGGCGACGGCGGCATCCACCGGCACTGACCTGAATGGCAAGGCGGCCGAGGACGCAGCGCTGAAGTTGCGTACGCGTCTAGCCAATTTTGCTGCGCAGACGTATGGCGGGACGCCAGAATCGGTGGTCTTTGCTTATCGACAGGTGAATGTGAATGGTCGCACGATCCCCTTTGCTCAACTGGTCGAGGAGGCGTATTGGGCCCGTGTCCAGCTTTGGTCAGACGGGTTTTACGCCACGCCGGGGATCACCTGGGACAAGGCCACGATGCATGGTCATCCGTTCTTTTACTTTGCCTACGGTGCGGCAGTGTCCGAGGTCGTGATCGATACGCTGACGGGTGAATGGAAGCTCTTGCGTGCCGATCTGTTGCATGATGTGGGGGCATCGATCAATCCGGCGATTGACCTGGGCCAGGTCGAGGGTGGCTTTATCCAGGGTATGGGTTGGTTGACCACCGAGGAGCTGTGGTGGAACAAGGATGGGCGCCTGATGACGCATGCGCCCTCGACCTACAAAATCCCGGCGATCAGCGATTGTCCAAATGATTTCCGAGTGAAGTTGTTCAAGCACAGTAATCCCAAGGACACGGTTCATCGCTCCAAAGCCGTCGGTGAACCGCCGTTATTGCTGGGGTTTAGTGTCTTCAATGCAATACGCGATGCAATTGCAAATAGTGTCGGAGACGGGCGTGGTGAACCCGTGCTCAATGCCCCGGCTACGCCCGAGGCGATCCTGTTTGCTGTTGAGGCGCTGCGCGAGCGCAGCGTGCAGTAATGCATGACTGGATCGATCAGGCGCTCTGGAGCCTTGACCGGGGCCAGGCCCTGGCATTGGTGAGCGTGGGCTGGGCACAGGGCTCAACGCCTCGCGAAGCAGGGGCCAAGCTGCTTGTCTCGGATAAACGGCAGTGGCTCACCATAGGTGGCGGCCAGTTGGAGTGGATGGCTGTGGACATTGCCCGCAAACGTCTGTACGCCGCCCATGTGCCTGACCGCTGGATCGAACGCCTGCCGTTGGGACCCTCATTGGGCCAGTGCTGCGGTGGCATGGTGCATCTGCTGTTCGAGCGTCTGAACGAGTCGGATCGTGTCTGGCTGATGTCTTTGCGTGATCGTTTGTTGCTTGGTCAGGCCGTGGTGCGTCGAGTCAGTCTGACGTCCCAAGGGGGGGCTGCTCAGGTGCAGCTTGCGCAGGCGCCGGACTTGGGTGCGGATGATTCGGTCCCCAATAAATTGCTAGCCAAAGACGAGCAGGGTGTCATGTTCTACGCCGAGCGGATTGCGCCCGCCACCCAGAATATCGTCATTTTTGGTGCCGGCCATGTGGGTAAGGCGTTGGTGCATATTCTTGGGACACTGCCTTGTCGGGTCACTTGGGTGGATGAGCGCGAGGAGATGTTTCCAACGGCGTTACCGGACAATATAACCATAGAAGCCACGGATACCCCTGAGGCGATCATCGATCAGGCGCCCCCCGAGAGTTTCTTTCTGATTATGACGCATGATCATGCGCTGGATCAGCGCCTGTGTGAATATCTGCTGCGTCGCGATGATGTGGCGTATCTTGGGCTGATCGGATCAATGAGCAAACGTCAAAAATTTGAACACCGGTTCCGTGCGCGCGGGATCCCTGAGGAACGTTATCGCCAGATTGTCTGCCCCATCGGCGAGCCGGGTATCATCGGTAAGCAGCCGGCTGTCATCGCGGTCGCAGTGGCCGCCCAACTGTTGCGGGCGCGTGTTGATGGCGCGACCCGTCTCACCCCTATGCAGTGTGCCCACGCCCTTGTCTGAAACCTTTTTTCGGAATGACTCCCTATGACCACGCCTGGACATGGCCATACGGCCGACTCGGTGCGCGCCTATCGTGCGCATCTATTGTATTTTCGCGATGACAGACAGGCCGAGGATGAGGCGGTCGAATGGGTCGAGGATGGTCTGCTGGTGGTACGCGGTGGCCACATCGAGCAGGTGGGTGACTATGCACGTTTGGTGGCGACCTTGGCGCCTACTGTACCGATTGTGGACTGGCGCGGTAAGCTAATCGTGCCTGGCTTTATCGACGCTCATATCCATTATCCGCAGACCGATATCATTGCCTCACCTGCGCCTGGCCTGTTGCCATGGCTGGAAAAATACACCTTCCCGACTGAACGTCGTTTTGAAAATCCAGAATACGCCGCAGAGGTCGCACATTTTTTCCTGGATGAGCTATTGCGTTGCGGGACCACCACGGCCCTAGTGTATTGCACCGTACATCCCGAGTCGGTTGAGGCGTTCTTTGCCCAGAGCCATGCGCGTAATCTGCGCATGATCGCGGGCAAGGTCATGATGGATCGCAACTGCCCGGCGTTTTTGCGTGATACGGCCGAGTCCGGTGCGCGCGAGAGCGAGGCGCTGCTACAACGCTGGCACGGCACGGGGCGGCAGATGTATGCGCTTACGCCGCGGTTCGCGCCGACCTCCACCCCAGAGCAACTCGGGCGCTGTGGGGAATTGGCCCGGCAGTATCAGGACGTGTTCATCCAGAGCCACGTCGCCGAGAATGAGGATGAGGTGAAATGGGCTGCGGCATTGTTTCCGGATGCGCGCAGCTACCTGGATATTTATGATCAATATGGGCTATTGCGCCCGCGTGCGGTATACGGACATTGTGTCTGGTTGGATGATACGGATTGGCAGCGTATGCACGATACAGGCGCGGTGGCGGCGCACTGTCCAACCTCGAATCTGTTTTTGGGTAGCGGTCTGTTCGATTTTGCCGCGGCTGAAAAATCAGACACGGCGGTGGCCCTGGCTACAGACGTAGGTGGCGGGTCGTCGTTTTCCATGTTTCATACGATGAATGAGGCCCACAAGGTTGCCCGGCTCTCGGGCTATTACCTGACGGCACGGCGTATGTTCTGGTTGGCGACGCAAGGTGCGGCGCGTGATCTAAATCTCTCGGGCCAGATTGGCACCTTGGCAATTGGTGCAGAGGCGGATTTTGTGGTGTTGGACCCCAGTGCCACGCCGCTGCTGGCACGCCGGACATCCCATTCCGAATCGCTCGAGGAGCTGCTGTTTGCTCTGGCAATGCTGGGAGATGATCGGGCGGTGGCCGCGACTTATGCGGCGGGCCAGCAGGTACATACGCGGGCGCGCTGATCAGGCGATAATGAGTACATGAACGATTTTATGCACACGACGCGGCCGACGATGCTGCCCATACTTATTCCGTTTTCCAGTTATACCGATGCCCATGCGGCGACCCAGAAGTTGCTGGACATCTATGCGCGCAACACCTCATTCATCCGTGAGGCGTTCCGGTCTTATTGCGCAGACGGTTTGCCCCCGGGGCAGCGTGTACGCGCCTGCTACCCGGCCATTCGTATCCGCATCCAGACCTACCAGGAGGTTGATAGCCGATTATCGTACGGCCATCTGGTCGAACCAGGCCTGTATATGACGACGGTCACGCAGCCAGCCTTATTCCACGACTACCTGTGTGAACAGATCGGTTTGTTGATCCGCAATCATGGTGTACCCGTAGAAATCGGCGAGTCGGATATGCCTATTCCGCTGCATTTTTCATTTCCCGAAGGTGAGTACGTCGAGGGCGAATACACAGAGTCGCCGGGCAATACACTGAGGGATCACTTCGACGTACCCGACCTCGCGGTGACTGACGACGCGATTGTGAATGGCACATGGCAAGACCGCCCTGGCGTACCACGTCCTCTGGGGCCGTTTACGGCACCCCGTGTGGATTACTCGCTGCATCGCCTGCAGCATTACACCGCGACGGCGCCACAGCACTTTCAGGACTTCGTGCTGTTTACTAATTATCAGTTCTATGTTGATGAGTTCGCCAGGTGGGCGCGTGAGACGCTTGTGCGCGGTGTCGGGGGCTATACCGAGTTGGTCGAGCCGGGCAATCGGATCGTGACGCCTGAGACCGCGGGGTTGGACAGTAGCCCGCCTGGGGTCGGCCCGCAAATGCCATCCTACCACCTCAAGCGTGCCAATCATTCCGGAATCACGTTGATCAATATCGGCGTGGGGCCGTCCAATGCCAAGACCATCACCGATCACGTGGCCGTGTTGCGCCCGTCTGCCTGGCTGATGCTGGGTCATTGCGCAGGGCTACGCACCACGCAGCGTCTGGGTGACTACGTGCTGGCGCACGGCTATGTGCGCCAGGATCATGTGTTGGATGATGATTTGCCGATCTGGGTGCCCGTGCCCCCGCTCGCCGAGGTGCAGGTCGCACTAGAGCAGGCCGTGGCTGAGGTCGCTGGTTTGTCGGGTTGGGAATTGAAAAAAATCATGCGTACCGGGACCGTGGCAACGATTGATAACCGCAATTGGGAACTACGTGATCAGCAGGAACCGGTGCAGCGGCTGTCCCAGTCACGTGCCATTGCGCTGGATATGGAGTCAGCGACGATTGCTGCCAATGGGTTCCGCTTCCGGGTGCCTTATGGGACGCTGTTGTGTGTGTCAGATAAGCCGCTGCACGGGGAACTGAAGCTGCCTGGCATGGCAAGCGCGTTCTATCGTACGCAGGTGAATCAGCATTTGCATATTGGTATTCGCGCACTCGAGAAGTTGCGTGAAATGCCTAGAGAGCGGCTGCACTCACGCAAGTTGCGTAGTTTCATCGAGACCGCGTTCAAATAGAGTTTGTCGATGATTCTCAAGCCTGATGTTGACGGAACGCTGACGGTCTCGTTTCTATTGCTGCCTGAATATGCGATGGTCGCCCTGCTCTCGGCGATTGAACCGATGCGGGTAGCGAATCGCTTTGCAGGCAGGGCGGTTTTTCGTTGGCAGTTGTTGACTGAAACTGACGAACCCGTGTTTGCGAGCAATCAGTTGATGCTACAGCGCTCTGATTCGATCCATGGTGTCCCGGCGCCTAGAAATCTATTCATCTGCTCTAGTTTTCATCCTGAAAAATACATTCAAAAGAGCACCACTGCCTGGCTCAAGAAAATTACCAATAACGGCGCTGTGATCGGTGCGATGGACACTGGATGCCACTTGTTGGAGGCGGCAGGTCTATTGAAAAATCGTCGCGTGACGATGCACTGGGAAGCAGCATCCGCTTTTCAGGAAGATCATCCTGGTCTGGAGATCACAAACGAGTTATTTGAAATAGATCGGAACCTTATTACCTGTGCGGGCGGTACGGCAGCGATTGATTTGATGCTCCACATCATTCAGGCTGATTTTGGCTATGACCTTGCAATCCGGGTGTGTGAGCAGTTCATTAAGAGCGGTATCCGGCAAAAATCCGATAAGCAACGCATTGATCTGGCCGATCGGCTCAATATCGATCACCCCAGGCTATTGAGAGTCGTCGAACAGATGGAGAGAAACCTTGAAGATCCCGTCACACTCAGTCAATTAGCCGGATATGCGTGTATGTCGGTACGCCAGTTGGAACGCTTGTTTCGCACCCACCTGAAGCGTTCTCCGGCGGCATACTATATGAGCTTGCGGCTGGAGCATGCCCAGCAGTTGCTCAAGGATTCTCGTTTGAGCATTGCCGAAATCGGTATCGCCTGTGGCTTTGGGTCAGCCGCGCACTTTACCCGTAGCTATCGAAGACATTTTAGCTGCAGCCCGAGTGCCAGTCGCTCATGCCTTAGGCTGGACGTTGGTGATACCACGTAAGCGGGGTCGGTTAGGCTCGGACTCCTGTAGAGGCTGGACCTCATGCATACTGGATGCTGAGCGCCGAGCTAGTGCCTGATACTCTAGGGTATTGAGACCCTTCCAGTGCAGGTCTGCTTCAGACACTTCCCTGATGACCTTGGCAGGAGAGCCCAGAAGAAGCTGCCGGGGCTGGCCCTGGAAGCCCGCTTTCACAAAGCTCATTGCAGCAACAATACTGTCCTCGCCAATGACCGCGCCATCCATTACTACAGCATTCATGCCGACCAGCGCGTTTCGCTGAATGATGCATCCGTGGAGAATTGCGCCATGGCCGATATGGCCGTTGGTTTGCACGATGGTATCCATATCACAGTAGCCATGCATGACGCAATTGTCCTGCAGGTTGGCGCCCGCCTCCAGAATGAGGCGTCCGTAATCGCCACGCAGTGAGGCTAAGGGAGCGATATACACACCCGGGCCGACAATTACATCGCCGATGAGAACAGCAGTGGGATGCACATAGGCGCTGGGGTGTACCACTGGTGTGAGGCCTTCAAATTCATAGCAGGGCATGGCGTGATCCTTTCTGTGTATCAATACTGGGGGGAGGCGCCCGTCAGGTGCTCGCCACCATCCTGTGCGAGGCAGATGCCGGTGATATAGGCTGCAGCGTCGCTGGCCAAAAAAGCGACTGCTTGAGCGACCTCTTCGGGCGAACCCATGCGCTTGATGGGCAGCTTGGCTATGCCTCGCTGCAAGTTATCGGAGTCGTAGTTCTTCAGACCGCTTGTCTCGATGGTGCCTGGCGCAATTGCATTGATCCGAATGCCCAAACTCGCCCATTCCCAGGCCAAGGTTTTAGTCAGGTTCACAACGCCCGCGCGTGCCGCTGCTGCATGGGCCATGCCAGGGATGCCTTGCTCCAGGCAGAGCACGATATTGACAATACAGCCGGTCGCCTTGCGGGACTGGCAGTGGCGCGCATAGCGCTGACTCATCTGAAAAGTCCCTTGCAAATTCAGGTCCAATACGGAACGAAAGCCATTGGCGGAGATATCCAGGGCCGGTGCTGTGAACTGGCCACCTGCATTATTGACGAGAACATCGATCCCGATGCCTTGGGCGTCCAGGCGCTCGAATAAGGCGTCGACCGAGTCCATGTCTCGGATGTTCACGGCCTGCGTAGTGACACGCAGACCCGCCTCAGTCAGGCTCGTCGCAGCCGCGCTCAAACGCGTCTCATCGCGGGCGGCGATGATGACACTGGCGCCCAACTGTCCGAAAAGACGGGCAATGGCCAGGCCGATGCCGCTGCCGCCGCCCGTGACGAGTACGGTCTGCTCAGCAAACAAATCAGGTTTGAATATAGTGATCATAATGAGTTTCTTTAGCAGCCTTTCCAGGCGGGTGTCCGACCGTCAGCGAATGCCTGGATTCCCTCGGAGGCGTCCTCGGAATGGAGCATACAACGATAAGCGGGAAGTGTGTCGCTGCGTTGTAGCGCGAAGGCGTCTGCGACGGACAAGTTTTCGGATGCATTCACTAATTCCTTGATCGCCTGTTGGGCCAGCGGTGCACTGGCAGTGATACGGGCAGCAAGTGCTAGGGCATTGGGGATCAACGAGTCGCTATTCACTACCGCATTGACGAGGCCCCATCGGAGCGCCTCAGCGGCACCCATACGCCGCCCGGTAAGCATCATTTCAAGAGCGACGGATCGTGGCAGGCGCTTGGGCAGGCGAAATACGCCACCCGAATCTGGGACGATACCGATCTGGGCTTCAGGTAGGAAAAATTGAGCCTGCTCGACGGCTACGATCAGGTCGCAGGCGAGGGCCAACTCGAACCCGCCACCAACCGCCATGCCATTGACCGCAGCGATGACCGGCTTATTGAGGGAAAACAGCTCTGTTAGTCCAGCAAATCCGCCTGGTCCGTGATCTGCATCAACGGCCTCGCCACTGACCGCTGCATTCAGGTCCCAGCCTGCGCAGAAGAACCGTTCTCCGGCACCGGTAAGGATAGCGACCTGTAGATTGGGGCTTTCTTTGAACATGCTGAGTATTTCGTGCAGCCGACGGCTGGTGGCGCAGTCGATAGCATTGGCTTTTGGGCGATCCAAGGTAATTATCAGCACCGCACCATGTTGTGCAGTCTGTACGGATGTTGCCATGCAAGATTCCTTTTCCATCTGATAGGTAGCACGCTGTCGGGTCGTTCTACCTTAGCAGTTATGTCTCACCATACTGTTGAGCATATACGACATATCGCTTAATAAAAACGACGCGTTGTTAGGACTAACGTGGCTTAAGGTTTTAGATATCTGTCGGGAAAATAAACATTCGTGTCGCGTTTCATCAATTAAGATCCAAGTCCCTGACGTAGCATAAAAAGCAATCGCCTGATTCCTCGGGTATCCGGCATATCACAGCAATAGTCAGTGGAGACTCAATATGGATTTCAATCTTTCAAAAGAGCATTTGGCATTGCAGGCCAAGGCAAAAGAATTCACCGAGCAGGTTCTGTTCCCTCATGAGATAGAGTGCGAAGAGAACGACGGCATCAGCAGAGAAACACATCAAAAAATCATCGCAGCCACGCTGGCATGGGAATTCAATGCGCCTAATCACAGTAAGGCAGATGGCGGCCAGGGTTTTTCCATATTTGAGCAGAGCTTGTTAAACGAACAACTCGGCAAAGCGACCGGCGCGATCTGGGATGCCCTGTGGTATCCGTCCTATCCCATGCGCTTTGCCACGCAGGCGCAAAAAGAAGAATATCTAATCCCCACCTGCCAAGGCAAACGCCGTGACGCCTACGCGATCACCGAAGCTGAAGCTGGCTCGGATCCATCGCAGTGTATGACCCGTGCAGACAAGGTCGAGGGCGGCTGGAAAATAAACGGCGAAAAGTGGTTCGTCACAATTGGCGATATCGCCGACTACATCCTGGTGCACGCACACGTCGATGGGGACCCCGCCAAATCCGCAGTGTTTTTTGTGGATAAGAATCTGCCTGGTGTCGAGGTCAAGCGCACGCCCCTCTATACGCATCACTTTGCTTTTAAGCATCCCGAATTTATTTTCAAAGATGTCGTGGTGGGTGAGGATAAGATCCTTGGCGACATCGGCGAAGGTTACAACATGACCAAAGACTGGTTTGTGGAAGCTCGCCTGGGTATCGCCGCACGCTGCGTAGGTGGAGCCATTCGCGCGACCGAGGAGGCCAATAAGTACGCCGCTGAGCGAATTCAGTTTGGCCAGCCTATCCGGGATTTCCAGGCGATTGAGTTCATGCTGGCAGATATGGCTGTCGAGATCATGGCGGCAAAGTCCATGCTTTATCGCTTGAGCTGGGAAATTGATCAAAGCGGCGACCGCAAACGCAATCATGCGCATGCCTCAGCCTTGAAGTTATTTTGCTCCGAGATGGTGGGTCGCGTGTGCGATAAGGCCGTGCAGATCCTCGGTGGCAGAGGCTATATGCGTGAGCAGCCCGTCGAGCGGCTGTGGCGGGATACCCGCGTGGATCGTATCTGGGAAGGCACGTCAGAGATACAGCGCGTGGTGATCAGCGGCCAGATCAAAAAGCGCGGTCTTGACCTCTACACCGGTTGGTAATACGAAGGCGCGCGAGAACTTATGATGTCCAAGCAAGATAATTTGCGGCGCCTGCTGTCGCCCCGTAGCATCGTGATGATCGGTGGCACCAATCTGGAGCTACCGATCCGCAATACTCAGAGTATTGGTTTTGACGGCGATATCTGGATCGTCAATCCCAAGCATAAGCAGATTGCAGGGGTAACGTGCTATCCATCGGTTGCCGCACTGCCAGGTGTGCCAGATGCTGCGTTTATATCGGTGAATGCCCAGGCGACGGTACCGCTCGTTGCACAGCTGCGAGATCGCGGGTGTGGTGGCGTGGTGTGCTATGCCGCTGGCTTTGCCGAGGTTGGTGGATCGGGTGTCCAGTTGCAGGATGATCTCGTCGCTGCTGCCGCAGACATGGCGCTGGTAGGTCCCAATTGCTATGGTCTGTTGAACTTCACAAATGGAGTTGCTCTCTGGCCGGATCGGCTCTGCGGTGTGCGCACACAGCGCGGAGTTGCCATCATCAGCCAGAGTGGTAATGTCGCGCTGAACCTGACGATGCACGAGCGATCCTTGCCGATCACGCATGTCATCAGCGTGGGCAATCAGGCGGTGCTAGGGGTGGGCGACTACATTGAGCCCCTGCTCGATGATGAGCGAGTCGCTGCGATCGGGTTCTACATTGAAGGCATCAAGGACATCGAGTCCTTTGGCCGGGCAGCGTTAAAGGCACTGCAAAAGGGCGTGCCGCTGATTGTGTTGAAGGCCGGCACATCGGAGATCGGCACACAGCTGACCTTAAGCCACACCAGCTCGCTGGCGGGCTCCGATGAGTTATATCAGGCACTGTTTGATCGGTTTGGTATTTTGCGCGTTTACGCCTTGAGCGAGTTGGTGGAAACGCTCAAGATCGCGGCCTTGTGCGAGCTGCCTGCTGGTGCAAGAGTCGGTGTGCTGACGTGTTCGGGTGGGGACAGCGCCATGCTGGCTGACAGCTTGGAGCGAACGCATCTGCAGCTTCCTGCTCTGTCTGAAGCTCAGAATCGACAGCTTGACGACTGGTTACCGAGTTTTGCCAGCCGGTCAAACCCACTGGATTACAACACATCGATCTGGGGCAATTTTGACGCCTGTCGTGCTGTGTTCAGCATTATGATGAAGGGCGAATATGATGCAACCTTGTTGATTCTAGACTTTCCCAAACAGGGAATTGGCGATGATAGCGACTGGCAGGTTGCCATCGATGCCGTGATCGCAGCACACGCGGATCATAGCAAGACAGCAGCTGTTATCAGCAACTTCTGTGAGTTGATGCCAGAAGATGCGCGTGTGCGACTCGCCGCCGCAGGCATTGCCCCACTACAGGGGCTCAGGGATGGCGTATCCGCTCTGACGCAGTGGGTTCGCTATGGCGAGCGTCGGCGCCAGGTTGCTGCCATGCTGGCCCCGCGCGACCTGCTGTTGCGTCAAGTATCAGCGGTCGAAGAGAGCCAGATGCTGGATGAGTGGGCGTCTAAGCAGTTGCTTGGCGTTCATGGCCTGTGCTCGCCCGGTGGTGAGATGGTTATGCAGGCTGAAGTCGCGCGCGCTGCTGATCGAGTAGGTTATCCCGTGGTCATAAAGGGAGTCAGTGACCGTCTGGCGCATAAGACCGAAGCTGGGGCTGTTGTATTGGGGCTGAAGGATTGCCCTGCAGTAGTTGCTGCCGCCCGGGATATGGCTGAACGCCTTGCTAGCCAGGGTCTGGAGGATATTCGTTTCTTGGTCGAGCCGATGATCACTGATGCGGTTGGGGAACTTATTATTGGGCTCAAACGCGATAAGCAGTTCGGTCTGGCGTTGATCATCGGGAGTGGCGGGATCTTGGTTAATTTGATCAATGACAGTGTGACCTTGTTATTACCCGTATCCAGAGAAATGGTGCATGAAGCGCTGTGTTCGTTGAAGGGCGCTGCTCTGTTGCAGGGGTACCGTGGCCGGCCGGAGGGGGACATGGTGGCGGTCGTGGATGCTGTGATGGCCGTGGCTGATTTTGCATTGAGTCGCTGGGACAGTATTACCGAGTTGGATATCAATCCCCTAATGGTGCGCCCAAAAGGCAAGGGCGCTGTGGCGGCTGATGCCTTGATTCGGATGAGTGGATAAGTGAGATGCATATAACAAGAAAGATAATGACATAACAATTTAGAGCGAGTTTTCAGGCTTTTATAACAATAACTGAAACTCTAAAAAATAATTACATGTAGCTTAGGAGACACAAACCGTGAGCGATGTTAAAGAAAGAAATAATCTGACTATTGATCAATCTGTCTTATGGCCGGCAATCATTGTCATCCTGGCTGTAGTCAGTCCCTTGATGATTTATCCTGATGCGGGAAAAATCGCTATCAGTAATGTTCTAAGTTGGACAACTAGCACGTTTGGCTGGCTCTACCTGCTGGCCGGGATTGGTAGCTTTTTCGTTATGTGCTGGCTGGCCTTTGGGCCGATTGGGCGTATTAAGCTCGGGGGTCCGGACGATGTTCCAGAATTCAAGAAAGTCTCGTGGATCGTCATGCTGTTCTGTGCTGGCATAGGTATTTCAATATGTAACTGGGCTTTTGTCGAGCCTCTTTATTTTCTCTCAGGTCCGCCTATGGGATTAGAGGTGGGTACATCAATCGCTGCGGAGTGGGCGGCGATGTATCCAATGTTTCATTGGGGGGTCGTGCCCTGGGCTTTGTATCTGATGCCCGCCTTACCCATTGCTTATGCGCTCTATGTTCGTAAGGTCCATGTCTTGCGCATGAGTGAGGCCTGTCGAGGTGTGCTGGGTGATGCTGTAGATGGTCCAGTGGGAAAATTGATCGATATTATTGTAATTTTTTCCATTACCGGAGGTGTGGGAACATCTCTGGGATTGTCTGTGCCGCTAGTGTCCGAATTGTTTCAGGCTATCTTTGGGGTTGGCGATTCATTCTTATTGCAAATGAGTATTCTGGCAGCATGGACTGGGATGATTGCCTGGAGCGTCTATAACGGCTTGAACAAGGGTATTCAAACGCTCTCTAATATCAATGCTGTCTTAGGATTCCTAATCCTGTTTTTTGTACTGATTGCAGGACCTACAATATTTCTGCTGAACTTGTGGAGCAACAGCTTTGGTCTACTACTGGATAATTTTTTCCGTATTAGTTTCTGGACTGACCCGATCAAGCATGGCGGCTTTCCTGAGAGTTGGACGATTTTCTACTGGGCATGGTGGGTGGCCTATGCGCCGATGATGGGCCTGTTTGTTGCACGGATTTCGCGAGGCCGCACGATCAAGGAGCTTATCGTTAATGGTGTGGTCTGGGGCAGCGTGGGGTGTTGGGCATTCTTCGCCATATGGGGTGGTTATGCCCTGGATCTGCAGATGAGCGGTGCGCTGGATCTACAGGCTATTTTGAGTAAGAGCGGCACCCCTGCGACGGTCGTGGCGATTTTAAAAACCCTGCCGCTATCTGGTTTAGTGCTGCCAGCCTTTACCTTGCTGTGCTTTGTTTTTTTGGCGACGACGGTGGACTCCTCAGCTTATATGCTGGCAGCGGTGTGTACCAAAGAAATCTCGGGCTACCAGGAGCCAGCACGCTGGAACCGTATTCTGTGGACGCTGATGTTGGCCTTTGTAGGGGTTGGTCTCTTATCCGTCGGTGGTCTGGAGGCAGTGCAGATTTCTACGGTATTGGTCGCCTTGCCGATGATCCCGGTACTCGTCATTATGTTGGTGTCGCTGCTACGCTGGGTGCGTCAGGACTTCGGGGCGGAACTCTCGTCTCCCGTGATCTCCGGGATCATGCGGCATGGGCAGGTCGTGCCGGTTCGTCCTCAGCCTAGTGCTGCAACGGAAAGGCTCGCCGTGAGCAATTGATCTGATTCCTAAGGGCTTGCGGCCGTCTGACTGGCGCGATTGCGTACTCCTCGCCAGCGAATTTATTGAAAAATCCTACCTGTCCGAATATCGGTCCGATCCCGCCCATCTGAAACATCAGCCATTGAATCGTCTCGTAGCCCCCAGCTGGCCCCTGGGGCAGGAGCTGGGGATTCCAGACGACTTCCCATAGGTGCTGATCAGGATCCTGGAAATAGCCTGCATAGCCACCCCAAAAGGTGTTCTGAGCAGGTTTGATGATGAGCGCCCCGGCGGTAGGTTTTAGGATTTCAGGTGGGAATGCCGATGATGTTGAGATCGTTGATTATCACTAGTGGGGCAGATTTGCGATGCGTAGCAATGGATTACCCGCCGCAATATTGGCTCAGTCTCCAAGATCGATCCCTTAGTATCAGCCTGAGCGATCTCATATAGGCGGTACACTCGGTCGGCACACCGTGGCGCAAGCTAGCGCTGCGGTTTTTCCAATCCTACATTGCACACGACATGGCCCTAAGCGCAACCATCTACAAAGCAGAACTCAATGTTGCCGATAATGATCGCAGCTACTACGGCAGCCACGCTGTGACCGTTGCCCGGCATCCGTCGGAGACTGATGAGCGCCTGATGGTCCGCCTGCTGGTCTATGCCTTATATGTGGATGGTGATGAGTTGTTGACGTTTACGCGTGGCCTGAGTGAAGTCGACGAGCCTGCGCTGTGGCGTCAGGATCTGACCGGCGCAGTTCGCCAATGGATAGAGGTTGGCCTGCCGGACGAGCGCCGTCTGCTCAAGGCCTGCGGTCGTGCTGATGAAGTGATCGTGTTTGCCTATGGCCGTAGCGCGGATATTTGGTGGGCAGGCGTCAAAGCGAAGGTAGCGCGGGCGCGCAACCTGAAGGTTTTCGCACTGCCGACAGAGGTCACCCTGGCGTTGGCGGCATTGGTCGAGCGCAGCATGGTGCTGAACTTCAACGTGCAGGATGGAACCGTGTGGGTGTCAGGAGAAAAAGGCGAGGTCAGTGTCGAGCCGATTGCGCTGAATTAGGCGCGCGTCCATTTTAATTAAGCGCCTGCTTGGCGGCCTCCTCGGGGCTCAGCCCCTCGTAGAACAGGTCGGTAAACCACTCGGCCTCTTCTTCGATGTGCGCCTGGGCCTCATCGCGCGAGGCCCCTGCGGCGACAAACAGTTCCTCGACTTCGGTACACCACTGAATCAGGGCGACTTCGTCTGGATCCAGTTGCTGAGATCTTTTTTTCGACATGATTGTGCCGCTCCGAATAGGTGTGGCACATGAAATGTCATGTGCCACCGGGTCTGCCCAAGGCGTCGCGCAGGCCCGCGCGCGCCACGGTTACTGATTAGCGCTTGGCAATATCGGTCTGGGCTTGTTTAACCAGAGCCGGCCCAATTTGCTGCGTCCACTTGTCGAAAACAGGCTGCGTGACTTTGGCAAACGCGTTGATCTGCTCGGGCGACAAGACGGTCACCGTCACGCCATGGCTCTCGATGTCCTTGAGCAATGAGGGGTCGGTAGAGGTCACGCCCTTGCGGGCAATCATGATTTCCTTTTTGGCCGCCTCAAGTGCCGCCTCGTGTACGATTTTTTGGTCCTCAGGGCTCCAGGAATTCCAGACCTCCTGGTTGACGACAAAAATCAAGGGGTCAGCGACATAGTTCCACAATGTGAGGTATTTTTGCGCCACATCGTAGAGCTTGGCGCCAGCGTAAATCGATAGCGGATTTTCCTGACCATCAACCGCACCGTTTGCCAATGCGGGCTGCGCATCGGCCCAGCTCATTTGGGTTGGGTTTGCGCCCAATGCGGTGAAGGTATCGATGTATAGCGGTGAGCCAACGACGCGAAGCTTGAGGCCCTTTAGATCCTCAGGGGTCTTGACGGCGTGCTTGGAGTTGCTTAGTTGGCGGTAGCCGTTCTCACCCCACGCGAGGGGCACGACGCCCTTGGTGGCGAGGGTCTTGAATAGCGATTCGCCGACTGCGCCGTCGATGAGCGCGTCGATCGCGGCATAGTCAGGCATGAGGAAGGGCAGGGAGAACAGATTCAGCTCTTTGACCTGCGGGGACCAGTTGATGGTTGAGCCGATCGCCATGTCGATTACCCCTTGGCGGATGGCGGTGAATTCACGGGTCTGATCGCCTTGCACCAGCGAGGTGCCTGGATAGATTTTGATATTGATGCGACCGTCGGTGCGCTCGCGTACCAGATCCGACCAGATCACCGCGCCCTGGCCCCAGGGGAAGGCGGTGCCAACCACGATCGAGAGCTTGTATTCGGACTTGTAATCAGCGGCCTGGGCCGTTGCGGTGACGGATAAAGCCGCCAGCGTGCAGGCTAATGTGCCAAGCAGGGTGCGTAGTTTCATGAACTCCTCCTGAATAAATAATTAATAGCCCAGATAACGTGGTAGCCATAGGGCAATTTCTGGAAATGCAATCACAATGATTAGCGTGCTCATCATTCCTGCGAGTAGCCAGACCACCCAGCGTACGGTGTGTTCCATGGGAACATTGGCGATCTTGCAGGACACCATCAGGTTCACAGCGACGGGCGGCGTGAATTGGCCGACGGCGACCATCAGGGTAAGGATGACGCCAAACCACACCAAATCCCAATGGTACGCCTGAGCAATCGGCATGAGTAGGGGCACGAAGATTAAAAAGATAGATATTCCATCCAGAAACATACCCAGCACAATCAGCAGCAGGATCAGCAGCGCGAGGATACCGTATTCACCCAGGCCCGAATTTACAATGGCGTGGGTGACTGGATCGATGATGCTCAGCGTTGACAGTGACCAGGCAAAAATTCCTGCTAGGGTGACCACGATCATGATGACGGCCGAGAGCTCGCCCGCCTCGCGCAGAATGGGAAATAGATCACGGATCGTCATCGTGCGATGTACAAAAATGCCGATGAATAGGCCGTAGAACACGGCCACGACCGCAGCTTCGGTGGGCGTGAAGTAGCCCATGCGCATGCCGCCCAGAATGATGACTGGCGCAGCCAGGCCCCACAGCGACTCGTAGAGGCTGCGCCAGAACGGTGGGCGCGGCTCGGTTTGTTCATTTTGGCCCATATTGTGGCGCCGTGCGAGCCAGACTGCCGGGATGATGAGGCCTATTCCAGCCAACAGCCCTGGGAGCATGCCTGCAGCAAACAGCGCAGGCACCGAGGCCTGGGGCACCAGAATGGAGTAGACGATAAAGGCAATAGACGGCGGGATCAGAATATCGGTGGCGGCCCCCGCCGCGACGACGCTGGCTGAATAGGCCGGTGGGTAACCCGCCCGGTTCATGGCAGCAATCATGACGGCGCCGACCGCTGCGGCACAGGCTGGACCCGAGCCCGAAATGCCACCCAGGAACATGGCGACACTGATGGTGACGACGGCGAGCATGCCGGGCCCCCGCCCCGTGACAGAGAGCGCCAGGCGCACCAGTCGGCTTGCGACGCCGGAACGATCAAAAATCGAACCCACCAGCACAAACATCGGAATTGCAAGCAGTGGATATTTTCCCAGACCAGCATAGAAGCTCTGAGAAATCGCCATCGTGCCAAACCAATGGGTATCAGGATTGGCCAGTGCAATGGCGAGTGTCCCCGCAGCGCCCAAGGCGACGCCAACCGGCACGCCAATGAGCATGAGTACGACAAATAGCGTGAACAGGAGCGTCGGGATCATTGTGTGCCGCGCAAGCGACGCGTGAGCATTCCCGCCAGACGCAGGCTGATGAGCCCGGATAAGACGGGCAACCACATCGTGTACCACCAGGTCGGTATACCGATGGCCGGAGAGGTATCCCCCCAGTTTAATTCATCCAAAGCCATGCGACCCAGCAAAACAGTCAACAGAACAAAGAATAGCAGCGTGATCGTGTCAGCGGTAATGCCTAGCCTACGTTTGCGGGCGGGCGAGCCGCCATCGGCAATTAGTTCGATGCGGATATGCAGCATGCGTACAAAGGCAGACGAGCTGGCGCTCATCGTAAGTACGATAAGCAAGAAAATAGAAATTTCCTCGGTCCAGGCAAACGACTGATCCGTCAGGTAGCGTACGATCACATTCGTCATGGTGATGATCGCCAGCGTACCCAGAGAGAGAACGGTGAGCCAGTCTTCGACGCGTAGTGACATGCGCACAGGGGGGGCGGGAGGCATCGGAGCGTGTTCGGTCATAACGCCTCCATACTAACCCGGGATGTCCCAGCTGCCATTGCGGACTATCCCGCAGTTGTCGGCCTTTTGCGCGGCCTCGGCTTTTTAAGTGCCAGCATGGTGCCCCGGCACTCGGGTGTGCCGCACAGGCAGCGGTAATGCTGTTTGAGGGTGCGGGTCATGCGCTCTTCTGTGAACAAGCCATAGTCATAGGTCAGCTCGGCGCCAGATGCAATATCCACAAGCGCATAGATGGCGACGCGCGTCTCTGCGGCATTTTCGCGGGCTTCGCAGTTTGGGCTACAGGAGTGATTAATCCAACGTGCGTCGTTGCCGCGCTGCCCGCCGTCGATCACCTTGCCTGAGCTGAGCGCAAAGTAAAAGGTGTGATACGGGTCGTTGGGATCCACGGGCCAACGCTCGTCGGCCTGCTCGGGCGTGAGACGGCGTCCGGCATAGTTCAGGATACGAGTGCCTGCCGGGATGTCTGTGGCGGCAAATACGCCCCGTCCATGTAGCGAGGAGCTGCGCACAACATGCCATGGGGTGGGGGTGATAGCCATGATCGTGAGCAAAAGCGATAAACTCAGTCATTATCCCCGATTTACCACCATGAGGTTCATGATCGTGAACATGCCTGCAGAAACACCCGGCCGCAACGGTGCCGAGGTGCTGCTCGACACCCTGATTACCCTTGGGGTTGATACTATTTTTGGCTATCCGGGTGGCGCCGTGTTGCCCCTGTACGATGCGCTGTACGCCGAGTCGCGCCTGCGTCACGTGCTGGTGCGCCATGAGCAGGGTGCCGTACACGCCGCCGAGGGTTATGCGCGCACAACTGGGCGCCCTGGCGTCGTGTTGGTGACTTCAGGCCCGGGCATGTCCAACACCACGACCGGCCTGCTCGATGCACTGTGCGATTCGATCCCGGTGCTATGTATTAGTGGGCAGGTGGTGACGAGTGCAATCGGTACGGATGCCTTCCAGGAGTGCGATGCAATTGGCATATCGCGACCTGTGACCAAGTGGAATGCGCAGATCAGGCGCTCTGAAGACGTTGCTGCGCTCGCAGCCAAGGCCTACCGCTTGACGCGTGAGGGCCGTCCGGGCCCCGTGTTGCTGGATTTTCCTAAAGACATTCAGATTAATTTGGTGCCACCCGAGTTTACGCAGGCCGAGCCCGAGCGCCAGCTCAGTGTCCAGACCACCTCGCCTGCCGTCGAGGCGGCGGTCAAGCGTGCTGCAGCGCTGATTGCGCGCGCCAAGCGTCCCGTATTTTATGGGGGGGGCGGTCTGATCAATTCCGGTGTGGATGCCTGCCAGGCCTTTGCCAGCCTGGTGCAGAGTACCGGCGCGCCCTGCACGCTGACGCTTATGGGCTTGGGCGCCTTCCCTGCTGATGATCCGCAGTTCTTAGGTATGTTGGGTATGCACGGTACCTTGCAAGCCAATCTCGCTATGCATCATGCAGATTTGATTGTTTGTGTGGGCGCGCGCTTCGATGATCGCATCACTGGACGCTTGTCTGACTTTTGTCCGCATGCGAGCAAAATTCATCTGGATATTGACCCGGCCTCGATCAATAAGGTCGTGCGCGCGGACGTCGCGCTGGTGGGTGATTGCTACCCGCTACTGCGTGCCTTGCATAAGGAACTGGGCGAATACGAGCAAGCGGCCAGCCATCTGGATGAATGGTGGCAGCGTATCCGTGTCTGGCAGGCGAAAGACTGCTTGAAGGTCGAGCCCTCGACGCAGCATATTTTGCCGCAGCACTTGATGCAGCGTGTTGATCACATGCTGGACGGTCAGGACGCGATTGTTGCGACCGACGTGGGCCAGCATCAGATGTGGGCAGCGCAATACATCCGTATCAATCGCCCCAATCGATGGTTGACCTCGGGCGGCGCAGGTACCATGGGGTATGGCTTGCCCGCGGCGATCGGTGCGCAGATCGCGCACCCTGATAAAGTTGTCGTGTGTGTAAGTGGCGATGCCTCGGTGCTTATGAATATTCAGGAGCTGGCCACTGCCGTACAGCATCACGCAGCGGTCAAGCTCGTGCTCTGCAACAATGGCCATATGGGTATGGTGCGTCAGTGGCAGGAATTGATTCATGATGGGCGCTACAGCCATAGCTATAACGCCTCGATTCCTGATTTTGTGGCGCTGGCTCATGCCTTTGGCTGGGGCGCCGCACGCGTCGAAAACCCGCTTGAACTGGATGCAGCGCTCGCGATTTGTATGGCGCATGACGGGCCGTATTTTCTTGATGTGGCAGTCGTGCCCTTACAGAATTGCTTCCCTATGATGCCTGCAGGGTATGGACATCAGCAGGTGATGCTCTCCGAGGACACCTGGTATGTCGAAACATAAGGGCGTGCTTGAGTTTGCTTGGATAAAACAGTATTTTTAATCCTCTTTGAACAAATACCCCCTATTGATAGGGAAGGAGACCTCGCAATGCAAGGGAAACATCTATTTAAATGCCTGATGGCTGCGTCGCTCGTGAGTGCCATGATGGCCGCACCCGTGCTCGCACAGACCACCCTTAAAATGGCTTATGCCTTATCCGAGAACTCCCACTACGGCGCAGGGGCTGCAGCGTTCTCGACATCGCTAGAGAACAGCACCAAGGGTGCATTCAAGGTCCAGCAGTTCGCCAATAGCGCCCTGGGTGGCGAGCGCGAGGTAATCGAGGGCCTGCAACTGGGCACGATTGATCTGGCGATCGTGTCAACAGGCGCCTCACTGAACTTTGTGCCGCAGACTGGGGTGTTTGACGTCCCGTTCCTCTTTCGTGATCTGGCGCATGCCCGCAAGGTGCTCGACAGCAAGCTTGGTCAGGACATGCTGGCGGAATTCCCTAAGCGCGGCCTGATCGCGCTCGCCTGGGGTGAGCAGGGGTTCCGCCACCTGACCAATAATGTACGCCCGGTCGCGGTGCCCGCTGACATTAAGGGGCTCAAGATCCGCACCACGGAAAACCCTATCCATATCGCCGCCTTCCGCGAATTGGGTGTGCTGGCGACACCGATGGCTTGGCCTGAGGTGGCGACGGCCCTGCAACAAGGCACGATTGATGGCCAAGAGAACCCGCTGTCGGTGATCGTATCGGTCAAGATGTGGCAGATGCAAAAATACCTCTCGCTTACCGCACATGTCTACGGCCCCGCTCTGGTTCTGATGTCACCGGCTGTATATGATGGCTTGTCCGATGCGGACAAGGCTCATTTCAAGGACGCTGCACACGCCTCGGCGCTGGCAATGCGCAAGTTTGTAGACAATGTCGAGCAAAGCGGTATCGCCGAGCTGAAGGCGCAAGGCATGCAGGTCAATATTGTGGACCATGCGGCCTTTGTCAAGGCGGTAGAGCCGATCTATCCGCAGTACTACAAGCAGTTCGGCAAGGAACTCGTCGAAGCTATCCGCAATACACAATAGGCCATGCGCTTTCTGCATGGTCTGGACCAGGCCTTGTTCCGCCTGGTGTCTATGGTGGCGCAGTTGCTGCTCTTGACGGCGGTGATTGCTGGCTTCTACCAGGTCTTGGCGCGATTCGTCCTCGAGTCGCCCTCGGCCTGGAGTGAGGCCTGGACACGTGCGTCGATTATCTGGGCGGTCATGCTCGGTGTTGCCTTGGCGTTTCGTCAAGGCGCCATGCTCAGCGTCGAGATGCTGCACAGTCTGTTGGGTAAACCGTGGGCGCGTCGACTGGAACACGCGGTCTTGCTGGTCGTGGTGTCTTTTCTGGGCTTTCTCACTTGGGTTGGTGGCCAGATGACATGGCGGGTGCGGTTCCAGACGATGCCTAGCCTGGATGCTTCGATCTCCTGGGTGTATATCGCTATTCCCATTGGTGCGGTGCTCTCTCTGATTGCCGTCATTGCGTATTGGGCTGAAGGCCCACGTCGCACCCATATCGACAACATATGAGCCGCCTATGCCGCAGTTGATGGTCATCTCGATGCTGCTGTTCTTCGTGCTGACCGTGCCCATCGCGGTGGCGATTGGCTTGTCGAGCATGTTGGGCGTGGCGTATGACGGCCAGATGACGTGGTTGGTCATTGCCCAGCAGTTATATGCCTCGATGGATAAGTACCCGCTAATGGCGGTGCCCTTCTTTATCCTTGCCGGCAACCTGATGGAGGAAGGTGGGATATCCGAGCGCATGGTGGAGTTTGCCAAGAGTCTGGTAGGCGGGGTGCAGGGTGGTTTGGCATGCAGTTGCGTGCTGACCTGTATGATTTTTGCGGCAGTGGCGGGCTCTAGCGTGGCGACCACCTTCGCTGTCGGTGCGATCCTGATTCCTGCCATGGTCAAGCATGGCTACCCACTCCCGTTTTCTGCGTCTCTGCAGGCCTCGGCGGCAGAGCTGGGGGTGATTATTCCACCGTCCATCCCTATGATTTTGTTTGCGGTGTCCACAGACACCTCTGTGGGCGAGATATTTATCGCCGGGATCGGGCCCGGGATCATCATTGCGGCTGGCTTGATGGGCTATGTCTGGTGGTATGCACGCAGCAATGGCCTCGGTAAGCATGACGGGGAAGGCCGCTTGCCGTTATGGACGGCATTCAAGCGTGCCTGGTGGGCGCTGCTGATGCCGATCATTATCCTGGGGGGGATTTATGGTGGGATCTTTACACCGACTGAGGCGTCGGCGGTAGCGGTGGTCTATGCCTTATTTGTCGGGATGTTTGTCTATCGACGCCTGAGTCTAAAGACGTTATCGCGCACTTTTCATCGCTCGGTTGTGTCGACAGCCATTATTATGTTCGTGATTGCCAATGCCGGGGTTTTTGGCTTTTTGTTGAATCGCGCCGGGGTGCCGATGGCGCTGGGCGCCTGGCTCTCGCATATCTTTACGAATGAATATAGCTTTTTGCTGGGCATTAATGTCGCCTTGTTTTTTATCGGCATGTTTATTGAAACATCGGCCTCGATCGTTGTGCTGGCACCGCTGTTATTGCCGGTAGCGATGCAGTTTGGGGTCGATCCGGCGCATTTCGGTGTGATTATGGTGGTCAATTTGGCGCTCGGGATGGTGACGCCGCCCTTTGGGGTGAATCTGTTTGCTGCCTGTACGGTGGCCAAGATCCCGATCGAGCGGCTCATTCGGCCCTTATTGCCCTTTGTGGGCGTGGTGTTCGTCTGTCTGGTTGTGATTACCTATGTGCCAGCCTTGTCGCTGTATTTCAGGGATTTGGTGTATCACTGAGTGGATGCGATGCGCGTGGCACTCGGTGCGCTGGCCAGCCCCACGCCTGGCCAGTCTAAAATGCGGGTTCGTCTTCGGCCGGTGTTGCGGTCTTGGGGGCCAGGGACTTTTTAGCTGCCGCTTTTTTAACGGCTGATTTTTTAACGGCAGTCTTTTTGACCGCGGTCTTTTTAACGGCAGTTTTCTGTGCGGCTTTTTTGACAGGTGCGCTCTTAGTCGCTGTTTTAGTCGCTGTAGTCTTTTTTGCAGCTGATTTCTTAGCCGCAGCGGACTTGCTTGCGGTCTTGGCCCCTGGTTTGGCGGCGCGCACCTCGAATTCAAAGCCGATCTTGCCGTTTTCCTGCTTGGATAGATAAGCCTTGAACTTGCGATTGGTGCGGCTTGATATAAAGCCATCGAGCAAGGCGGTCTTGCCCTCGGAGAGAAGTTTACGAATCTGTTCGGGGGAGATCTCTTGTTGCAGGATGATTTTGCCCGTGCGGAAGTCGCAGGATTTATCGGGGCCGACGGACTTTTCGCAGACGTAGTTCAGGCCGTGCTCGTAGACATGGCTGCTGCATTTCGGGCAGGGGCCCAGAGATTCACGCCCCGAGAAATCGACGGGCTCGGTATCCTCGTCGTCCTTTTGTCCAAAGTCGAACTCCAGCTTATATTCCTCGGTAATACGCAATAGCGCTGCAAAAGGGCGGCCCATCTTGCTGATGAAGCCGGTGAGGGGGCCCAACTGACGCTGTGTAAGCAGTTCCTCGACCTCGGCGGTCTCGAAGGTGCGCCCACCTGGGTGTTTGCCAATAGAGAAGTCGCATGAGGTACACGCGTAGCGACGGTAGTTTTCCTTGACCACGCTGCCGCATTTTGGGCAGGGCGTCTGTAGGGTCGCGTAGTCGCCGGGCACCGTGTCGCGCTCGTATTCTTTGGCGCGCTTAACGATGATTTGCGTCATTTGCGCGATCTCGCGCATGAAGTCATCGCGGTTAAGTTCACGTTGCTCTATTTTCTTGAGGCGGTGTTCCCACTCGCCGGTAAGTTCAGGTGAGGTCAGCTCGTTTACCCCTAGACCTGAGAGCAGGGTCATGAGCTGGCGAGCCTTGGCGCTGGGCACGAGGTCGCGGCCTTCGCGGCGCAGATAGGTCTCGTTGATGAGCCCTTCGATAATGGAGGCGCGGGTGGCCGGTGTGCCCAGGCCGCGTTCGGACATGGCCTCGCGCAAGGCCTCGTCGTCGATGAGCTTACCGGCGCCTTCCATGGCCGATAGCAGCGTCGCTTCGTTAAAGCGTGCGGGCGGCTTGGTGGCTAATTCCCGCGCCTCGATATCCTCGGTGTGTACGGATTCTCCCGGGGCCACAGCGACCAGAGAGGCCTCGTCGCCCTGGGCATCGCGCCCGTAGATCGCTAACCAGCCTGGTGAGACCAGGACCTTGCCTTCGGTCTTGAATTGGTGGCCAGAGACGGTCGTGATGCGGGTCGTGACCCGGAACTCTGCACTCGGGAAAAACACGGCAAGGAAGCGGCGTGTGATCAGTTCGTAGATCTTGGCTTCCGCATCACTTAGCTCGCGAGGGATTTGTAGCGTCGGGATGATGGCAAAGTGATCCGAGACCTTTTTGTCATCAAAAATGCGTCGATTGGGCTTGACCCAGCCTTTGCTGACCACCTGAGCGGCGAATGTGTGCAGACTGCGTGCGCTTCCTGATTCGCTGTTGGCCAATGCCTGCATCGTCTCTTTGACGGTGGTGACGTAGTCCTCGGGCAGATAACGGGAATCAGTCCGTGGGTAGGTCAGCGCCTTGTGGCGCTCGTAGAGTGTCTGGGCGAGCGACAGGGTGGTCTTGGCAGAAAATCCAAAACGCGAGTTGGCCTCGCGCTGTAAGGAGGTCAGATCAAACAGCGCGGGAGACATTTGAGTCGTGGGCTTGGATTCCTCGGACACGCTGCCCGATTGGTCTCGGCAGGCGGTGACCACGCTCTGTGCCGCTGTGGCTGACCAGAGGCGTGATTCACGCTGCTCGGGGTCGTGTTCGTCCTTTTTGAAGGCCGGGTCGATCCAGCGGCCTTCGTACAGGCCTGCCGCAGCCACAAAGGAGGCATGTACCTCCCAGTAGTCGCGCGAGACAAACTGGCGGATGCGGTCCTCGCGTTCCATGACGATGGCCAAGGTCGGGGTCTGAACGCGCCCGACCGGCGTTTTGAAAAAGCCCCCATCCTTGCTGTTGAAGGCGGTCATGGCGCGTGTGCCGTTAATGCCCACGAGCCAATCGGCCTCGGCGCGCGAACGGGCAGCGGCCTCTAGGGGCTTCATGGTTTCATCGTCGCGCAGATTGTCAAAGGCCTCGCGAATCGCCGCCTGGGTCATTGATCGCAGCCAAAGGCGCTGAATGGGCTTTTTGACGCCCGCGTATTGGACGATATAGCGAAAAATTAACTCGCCCTCGCGGCCTGCGTCGCAGGCGTTAATGACTGCGCCAACGTCCTTGCGCTTGAGCAGTTTGAGCAGGAGCTTTAAGCGTTCGGCTGAGCGTTTGTCGGTGGGTCCGAGTTCGAATTGCGGCGGGATGACTGGTAGTTGCGCAAAGCTCCATTTGCCGCGTACTGGATCGTTAGGCGCAACGAGGCTGAGCAGGTGGCCCACGCTGGACGACAGCACAAATTGGTCGCTCTCGAAGTAGTCGCCTTCCCGGGTGAAGCCACCTAGGGCGCGCGATATATCCAGAGCAACCGAGGGTTTCTCGGCAATGATGAGTGTTTTAGTCATGTGGTTCCAATCACTGCAGCGCTGCAGCACTAGCGCGGATCATACCTTTAAAGTGTATCAGGGAAATCTCTGGTGCCATTGTTGGGTGGCGTACGGCCAAAAGGCCTCAAGGGTATTTATACCCGAGGCATCAAAGCCCAAGGCACGCCAGGCACTCAATAAGGTCTCAAGCGGGTGCGTGAGATCGAGTGCTGGCGCATGGTTTTGTTTGGAGAGTTTATACCCTTGGGTATCGCACAGCAGGGGGACGTGCAAAGTGAGCGCTGGCAAAGCACCCAGCGCCTGGGTAAGTAGAATCTGTCTGGCGGTAGAGTCCAGGAGGTCTGCACCACGCACAATATGCGTAATATGCTGGGCAGCATCATCCACCACGACAGCAAGTTGATACGTCCACACCCCGTCTGCACGGCGCAGGATGAAGTCCCCGACCTCCTGGGCGACGTCCTGCGTCTGCGGGCCTGCCCAGCGATCTTCGAACGAGACGCGGCCCGCTGGAACGCGCCAACGCCAGGCGCGGGGGCCGGTTCCAGCAGCGAGGCCATCGCGACAGATGCCTGGATAGGGACCAGGAGGGAGCTGTGCGCGGGTGCAGGCGCAGCCATAGATGCTGCCTGCCTGCTCAAGCTGCTTGAAAGCGGCCTGGTAGTGGCGCAGGCGCCGGGATTGCCAGATGGGTGGCGCGTCCCAGCGCATTTCCAGCGCTTGTAGTTGTTGCATGATGTGCTGATCTGCGCCGTGCACCACACGCGGCGTGTCGATGTCTTCGATGCGTAGGTGCCAGCGTCCCTGATGGGCGCGCGCATCCAGGTAGCTGGCAAGTGCGGTGATCAACGAGCCGGCGTGTAGTGGTCCACTCGGGGTGGGTGCAAAGCGACCGGTATAGGCGGCGCTGGGCAGGGCCTGGGCCATGCGTCGCGCTCAGTGCGAGGGACGGGCGTTATCGTCTGCCAGGAGTTCCTCGAAGATCAAATGATCGACTTCAGCTTCCTGGCTCCAGAGGACCATCAGTGCGATGACCTTGATCTCGGCGAGCGACAGCGGAGATTGGTGGGTGGCCTGAGCGCATTCGATCAGGATCTCACGCAGGGCCGGCGGCAATACCCCCGAGTTTTCGAGGAAAACGATGAAGCCGATCGCCTCAGTGCCCAGCGACTGGTACTCATGGTCGGCATAGATGCGCTGCGCGGTGCTCTCGTGGTGCTGAGTCAGTGCAAGGCACTGCTCGGTCGCGTCGGCCAGATTGCGTAGCCATGACAGGGCGTCGTCGATGTCTTCGTTCTCGAAGCCGACGGCCGCCAGCTTGCTCGCCAGGATTTCAGCCTTGGGGCAAGCCTGCGGGGTGTAATAGTTCTCAAACAGGTAAACCAGAATATCGTACATAGCAGTCAAAACGTGCGGGCTTGACCGACAGTGTACTTGACAAGTCATGCGTCGGCTGAGCGCTCGCGCAGTGCGATGAGCGCAGACCCTTCCGTTACCTGGTCACCAACAACAAAAAAGACCTCCTCGACAATGCCATCGGTGGGCGCGTGGATGGTATGTTCCATTTTCATGGCCTCCATGACGATCAGCGGCGCACCGCGCTCGATAGTCTGGCCTGCCTGGACCGCGATGGACAGAATTTTGCCAGGCATGGGGGCCGTCAGCCCGCCTTGTCGCTCATCAACCTGTCCCTCAGCCAGGGCGATCGGGTCTGCCCAGGTAAGGGTGTGACGTTCTCCATCCACGAATAGCTCAATGACCCGGTCTTGGATCACGACACTGCCGCGTGTATCAATATCATCCAGTCGCACGCGGATTTGCATGGGAAGGGAGTCTTGGGAGGACCAGGTGAAGGGCTGTGGTGCGGCGTCACTGCTGATGAGTTGCCAGTGTGGGCCGGCGCGCTCCAGGCGTACCGTGTAGGTCTGCAATGCGTCCGTGAATAGAATCTCGCGGGTGTAGGTACCGGCGATGCGCCAACCGTCAGCGTGCGACCATGGGTCGGCCTGAGTGGGTCGCTCGGTCGGACTGCCCTGACCTTGTGCGCACAAGAGCGCAGCGGTGGCCAGGCCGAGTACGCCTGGTGCCACGGCTTGGGCAGGTGGGAATAGGTGTGCATGCTGATGTTCAATCAGGCCGGTATCCAGATCTGCCGTCACAAAGGCAGGATTTGCCATCAGGCGCCTGAGAAACGCGATATTGGTGTGTACCCCCGTACTGCGTACGGCACCTAGCGTGCGGATCATGCGCTGGCGAGCCTGCTCACGATCCTCGCCGTAGACGATCAGCTTGGCGATCATGGGATCGTAGTAGGGGGTAATGGTATCGCCTGCCTGGACGCCGCCATCGACGCGTACCGGCCCGTTCTGGAATACCACATGTGGAGGAAAGCTCAGGGTGTGCAGCGTGCCGATAGAGGGCAGGAAGCCATTTTCTGGATTTTCAGCGTAGATGCGTGCCTCGATGGCGTGTCCGGTCAGGCGTAATTGCGCTTGGGTGGCAGGCAGAGGCTCGCCCGCTGCAACCTTAAGCTGCCAGGCCACCAAGTCGTGGCCGGTAATCATTTCAGTGACAGGGTGCTCGACTTGCAGGCGGGTATTCATTTCCATGAAATAAAAGCGACCATCGGGCTCGACGATGAATTCTACGGTGCCGGCACCGACATAGCCCACGGCACGTGCCGCAGCGACGGCCGCCTCGCCCATGGCGGCCCGTCGCTCGGGTGTCATGCCGGGCGCGGGGGCCTCCTCGATGACCTTTTGGTGGCGGCGCTGCACCGAGCAGTCGCGCTCAAACAGATACACGCACTGGCCATGGGTGTCGGCGAATACCTGGATCTCGATATGGCGAGGTTGCTGCAGATAGCGTTCGAGCAGCACCTGGTCGCTGCCAAAGCTGCTGGCCGCCTCACGTTTGCATGAAGCCAGTGCCTCGGCGAAGGCTGCGCTATCCTCGACAATACGCATGCCCTTGCCCCCGCCTCCGGCGCTCGCCTTGATGAGTACGGGGTAGCCCATGGCATCCGCCTGAGATTGGAGAAAGCCTGGGTCCTGATTGTCGCCGTGATAACCCGGCACCAGCGGTACACCCGCTGCGCCCATCAAAGTCTTTGCGGCAGATTTGCTTCCCATGGCGGCAATGGCCTGGGCGGGTGGTCCAACAAAGACAATGCCTGCCTGAGCACATGCCTTGGAAAAATCTGCGTTTTCAGATAGAAAGCCATAGCCTGGATGGATGGCTTGTGCGCCGGTGCGTAAAGCGGCCTGGATAATGGCCTCGCTACGCAGGTAACTGGCGGCGGGCTCGGGCCCACCAATATGTACCGCTACATCGCAGGCCGCTACGTGGCGTGCCTGAGCATCTGCGTCGGAATACACCGCCACTGTACGGATACCCATACGTCGGGCCGTTGCGGCGACCCGGCAGGCAATTTCGCCGCGATTGGCAATCAAGAGCGTATCGAACACCTTGTCTCCTTGGGTCTACATTCTGAACACGCCGAATCGCGTGTCCTCGATTGGGGCATTGCGTGCCGCCGACAGGCCTAGGCCTAGCACTCGTCTCGTGTCGGCGGGCTGGATGATGCCGTCGTCCCAGAGCCTGGCGCTGGAGTAGTAGGGATGTCCCTCGTGCTCGTATTGGGTCAGAATCGGTGCCTTGAAGGCTGCCTCTTCGTCGAGGCTCCACTGGCCGCCCTTGCGCTCGATCCCATCGCGCCGGACGGTGGCGAGCACGCTTGCTGCCTGTTCGCCGCCCATCACCGAGATGCGGGCATTCGGCCACAAAAACAGCAAGCGCGGACTAAAGGCGCGGCCACACATGCCGTAATTGCCGGCGCCAAACGAGCCGCCGATCAGCACGGTGAATTTCGGTACGGCGGCGGTGGCGACCGCGGTGACCATCTTGGCGCCGTGGCGTGCGATCCCTTCGTTTTCGTATTTGCGCCCAACCATAAAGCCGGTGATGTTTTGTAAAAACACCAGGGGAATCTTGCGTTGGCAGCACAGCTCGATGAAGTGTGTGCCTTTTTGGGCCGCTTCGGAAAACAGTACGCCGTTATTCGCGACGATCCCGACCGTCATGCCATAGATATGGGCAAAGCCAGTAATCAGTGTGGTGCCAAAGCGCGCCTTGAATTCATCGAAGGCCGAGCCATCGACAATACGGGCGATCACCTCACGTACATCGTAGGGGTGACGTGTGTCCTTGGGAATGATGCCGTTGAGCTCTTGGGGGTCGTAGAGCGGCTCAGTCCAGGGCTGCATGGGTGGTGCGGGCTTAGTGAGGTTCAGGCGTCCCACGGCATCGCGCACCAGGCGTAGCGCATGGGTATCATCGCTTGCGAGGTGATCCGCCACACCGGACAGGCGGGTGTGCACGTCGCCGCCCCCCAGATCCTCGGCAGAGACTTCCTCGCCTGTCGCCGCCTTGACAAGCGGCGGGCCAGCCAAAAATATTGTGCCCTGGTCGCGTACGATGATGGATTCGTCGCTCATGGCCGGGACATAGGCACCGCCAGCGGTGCATGAGCCCATCACGGCTGCAATCTGCGCGATGCCCATCGAGGACATGACCGCCTGGTTATAGAAAATCCGCCCAAAGTGATCACGGTCCGGGAATACCTCGTCCTGATTGGGCAGGTTGGCCCCCCCCGAATCCACCAGATAGATACAAGGCAGGTGGTTTTGTTGGGCGATCTCTTGGGCGCGCAGATGCTTTTTGACGGTTAGTGGGTAGTAAGTGCCCCCCTTGACCGTTGCATCGTTGCAGATGATCACGCATTCCGTGCCTGCAATCCGCCCAATGCCGGTGATGATGCCGGCACCGGGCGAGGCGTTGTGATAGATATCATGGGCCGCCAACGCAGAGAGCTCCAGGAATGGGGTGCCCGGATCTAGTAGGCGCTCGACCCGCTCGCGCGGCAGCAGCTTGCCGCGCGCCAGGTGCTTGGCCCGGGCGTTGTCGCTGCCTCCCAGGGCCGTGCGGGCCAGTTGTGCACGTAGATCATCAATCTGAGCGAGCATGGCCTGGGCATTTTCCTGGAAGGCCTGGGACCTCGGGTTGATGCGTGATTCTAGAACGGGCATAAGGATTCCTGGTAGACAGGGCGCGGGAGCATCCGCGCCCTGGACTTACATCATTTCGATAGCAAGCGCGACCGCTTCACCGCCACCAATGCACAAGGTCGCAATGCCGCGCTTGCCGCCGGACTGGCGTAGTGCGCCCACCAGCGTGGTGAGCAGGCGGGCGCCCGATGCACCAATAGGGTGGCCCAATGCAGTCGCCCCGCCGTGGACATTGACCTTGTCGTGCGAGAGCTTGAGCTCGACCATGGCGGCCATGGTGACGACGGCAAAGGCTTCGTTGATCTCATAGAGATCGACGTCCTCGGCGCTCCAGCCCGTTTTGGCAAAGAGTTTTTTCATGGCACCCACCGGAGCCGTGGTAAACCAGCCAGGTTCCTGAGCGTGCTGAGTGTGTGCCACGATGCGTGCCAGCGGTGTTGCTCCCAGTTTTTTAGCGGTCGAGGCGCGCATCACGACCATGGCAGAGGCGCCATCGGAGATGGATGAGGCGTTGGCGGCGGTGACGGTACCGTCTTTTTTGAAGGCGGGCTTGAGGGTCGGGATCTTGTCGGGCATGGCCTTGGTTGGGCCTTCGTCTGTGTCCACGATCGTGTCGCCTTTGCGTCCGGCGATCGTCACCGGCGTGATTTCCCATTTGAAACTGCCGTCCTCGGTGGCCTTGCGGGCACGGCGCAAGGATTCGAGTGAAAATTCGTCCTGCTGCTCGCGGGTGAAGCTGTATTTCGCCGCGCAGTCCTCGGCGAATACACCCATGGCGGTGCCGCGTTTGTATGCGTCTTCCAGACCGTCCAAGGCCATGTGGTCATACACAGTCGAGTGGCCGTAGCGATAGCCCTGCCGACCACGCAGCAACAGGTAAGGCGCATTGCTCATGCTTTCTTGGCCGCCAGCGACAACCACCTCGGCACTCTCGGCCTTGATGATGTCATGGGCGAGCATGACAGCCTTCAGCCCCGAGCCGCAGACCTTGTGCAAGGTGCTGCATGCAACCCCTAGAGGAAGCCCTGCACCGATTGCAGCCTGGCGGGCAGGGGCCTGGCCTTGACCGGCCTGGAGCACATTGCCCATGATGACTTCGTCGATGGATTCACCCTTGATGCCCGCGCGCTCGACGGCGGCACGGATGACGACAGAGCCGAGTTCGTGGGCTGATAGGCCAGACAGGCTGCCCATCATGGACCCCATGGGGGTGCGGGCAACAGATACGAGTACGATAGGATCAGACATGATGGACTCCTTGGGTAATATTCATCGACAATCGTGGATAAGAGGGGGGTGCGGCATTCAGATGTAGCCTCCTGGCATTATCGTACGGGAAAATGTCCTCGATACGACCATGCGCGGCACGCTCTCTGCAGGCCTGCCACCATTGTGCCTCTAATAGCTCGGCATGGTGCTTGAGGAAAGCCGCACGCACGCGTGCATCACCGAGCAGGAAATAGCGGAATTCTTCGGGGAAAACATCATTCTTGCCAACCGGGTACCAGGGTTCGGCTGACATTTCGGCCTCTTCGTTGGGTGCGGGGGGGATCAGGCGAAAGTTCATCTCGGTCATGCGTTGGATTTCGTCATAGTCATAGAATACGACGCGACCCAAACGAGTCAGACCAAAGTTCTTAAAGAGCATATCGCCTGGAAAAATATTGGCGGCAGCCAGCTCGCGGATCGCCTGCCCATATTGGCGTATGGCGGATTCCAATGCGCTGTCCGAGGCGCGCGAGAGGTACATATTAAGCGGTGTCATGCGTCGTTCGATATAGACGTGCTTGAGTACGATGGTGTCGTGGCTCTCTTCGAGCAGACTCGGGACCTCGGCACGCAGCTCGGCAAGCAGGGCTTTGGAGAAGCGTTCGCGCGGGAGTGCAACGAGTGAGTACTCCCAGGTGTCAGCCATGCGCCCGACTCGATCGTGTTTTTTCACGAGCTGGTATTTACGACGGACCGTGATGGCATCCATGCCCGGCTTGGCGATCGAATCACGGATCAGCTTGAATACATAGGGATAGGACGGCAGGGTAAAGACCGTCATCACCATGCCCTTGATGCCTGGCGCAATATCAAAAGCATCGCGTGAGTGCGATAGGTGGTGCAGGAAATCTCTGTAAAACAGCGTCTTGCCTTGCTTTTGCAGGCCGATTGCCGTGTAGATCTCGGCCTTGGGTTTGCGGGGAAAAAGTGAATTCAAAAAATCCACATAAGCGGCTGGCGCCTCCATATCCACGAGAAAATAAGCACGGGTGAAGCTAAATAGCGTGCTTAGATCATCGCTGGTGTGCAGGAGCGCGTCGAGTTGGATCTGGCTCGAGGGCGTGTGGAGCAAGGCAATGGCAAAAGGATAAATGGCGGTCTGGTTGATCAGGCGCCCCAGGATATAGGCCCCCTTATTGCGGAAAAATAGCGTATTCAGTACCTGGATCTGGCAGTCCGGTGCCAGGCGCTGGCTGGTCTCGCGCGAGAGGGACAGACGCAGTTGGCGCAATGCCAGGCGCGCGAGTTTGCGGGCGTCGGCGGGTAGGTCTGCGTAGGGTGCCGCCAACCCGAAATCTGCCACCATGCGCACGATACAGCGCTCTAGGCCATCTTGTAGAGGATAGTATGAGCGGTACGAGGGTAAGGTGCTGTCAATGTATTCCGTGGCGATTGCTGGGCGTACAAAGATGAAATCATTGTTGAAGTAATTGCGATGCAGGATGCGGCAGGAGACCGAGTTAAAGAACGTTTCTGCGCATTCAGGTTGTCGATGGCTGGTCAGTAGTGCGACGAAGCGGGTCTTGGCTTCTTGCCAGAATTGCAGTTGCTCGTCTGTCAGGCGCGTATCGGCAGAGGCGCCCGCCGGACTTGCCGCGCTACCCCGCAGGATGACGCTTAGCGCGCTTGTGCATTCGTGTACTCGGGTGTCGTAGTACTCGATACGCTCGCGTGCCAACTGCTGGATGCCGTGCCAGTCCCCCGACTCAAATAAGGCCTTGGCACGTTGCGCGCTATAGCGGAATAGTGAGTAGTGACGATCAAATCCGGCCAGGATCGTATGTGCCACGTCCTCAGGAGAACGTCCCCGAGATGCGAGCGGCTCGATACGTTGGTGGTCGCCCAGGTAGCCCATAATTAATCGTCCTAATCCAAATCCTTATGCGGTTTCATTAAAGAGTTCGCGACCAATCAGCATCCGTCGAATCTCGCTCGTGCCAGCACCGATTTCATAGAGCTTGGCGTCCCGCCACAACCGTCCGGTCGGGTAGTCATTGATGTAGCCATTGCCACCCAGTATCTGTATGCCTTCACCCGCCATCCAGGTGGCTTTTTCAGCGCAGTATAGAATGACTGCGGCGCAGTCCTTGCGTACCTGGCGGATATGATCGCTGCCCAGACTATCGAGGTTCTTGCCAACGGTGTAGCAAAAGGCCCGACTTGCCTGCAGGGTGGTGTAGAGATCGGCGACCTTGCCCTGAATGAGCTGGAATTCACCGATCGCCTGGCCGAACTGCTTGCGTTCGTGGACATAGGGGAGCACCACGTCCATGACTGCCTGCATAATGCCCAGCGGTCCGGCAGCAAGCACGGCGCGCTCATAATCCAGTCCACTCATCAGTACTTTGACGCCACCGTTCAAGGTGCCCAGGATGTTCTCCTCGGGGACTTCGCAATCCTGAAATACCAGTTCGCCGGTATGACTGCCCCGCATGCCAAGCTTGTCGAGCTTTTGTGCAACGGAAAAGCCCTTGAAACCCTTTTCCACGATAAAAGCCGTGATCCCGCGTTGCCGCGCCTGTGGATCTGTCTTGGCGTAGACAACCAGCGTATCCGCATCGGGGCCGTTGGTGATCCACATCTTGGTGCCGTTGAGCACGTAGTGATCTGCGCGCTTGTCCGCGCGTAGCGTCATGCTCACGACATCCGAGCCTGCACCTGATTCACTCATCGCCAGCGCGCCAATTTTCTCACCAGAGATCAGGCCAGGCAGGTAGGTGCGCTTTTGTGCCTCAGTGCCATTGCGGTGCAACTGATTCACGCACAAATTAGAGTGAGCCCCGTAGGATAAGGCGATAGAGGCGCTTGCGCGTGAGATCTCCTCCATGGCGATCATGTGTGCCAGGTAGCCCAGGTTCGCCCCCCCATACTCCTCGCCCACC
Source organism: Alcaligenaceae bacterium CGII-47 (assembly GCA_019166125.1). GTDB lineage: Bacteria > Pseudomonadota > Gammaproteobacteria > Burkholderiales > Burkholderiaceae_B > Castellaniella. The sequence continues at coordinate 404,079 of JAHTBO010000003.1, read as the reverse complement.
GTCACGCCGAGCAGGCCGATATCGCCGAACTTGCGCCACAAATCCATTGGAAATTGATCGTCCCGGTCGGCTGCGGCCGCCCGGGGCGCGATCTCTGCCTGGGCAAAATCGCGTACCGCATCACGCAGCATATCCAGATCGGTGCCGAGGTGGAAATTCAAGCCGGGTAGGTTCATGGGTGTCTCCTGGTCAATAGCGCATCAAATCAGTATTTTGCACTGACGTTTACGTAAACGTCAATTAGTGTATCGTGCGCAAACTTAAGAAGTGATGGACTTGATTATGCGCGTATTTGTGTCTGGATTCATATCAGCATCGATGTCCGCATCCTCGGGCAGCGCGCCGCGTGCACGCAGCAGGGCCATACAGTCATCCTGCTGTTGGCGGATTTCGCGCAGGGTGAGGTCCAGGTCGCGGCGCTGTCGCTCGAGGTTTTGGCGGTGTTGGTGCAGTACCTGGGCGTAATGTTGCAATTGAGCGGTGGTGTTCGCACCCGGCTCATCGTACAGATTGATGAGCTTGAGGATCTCGGCCAGTTGTAGCCCCAGGCGCCGCCCCCGTAAGGCGAGCTTCAGGCGTGTGCGGTCGCGTGGATGATAGATGCGCTTGCGTCCCTCACGGACTGGGCTGACGATCCCCTGATCCTCGTAATAGCGGATGGTTCGAGGGGTGATCGAAAACTCGTGCGAGAGTTCTGAAATGGTCCAGGTCGCTTGGCTCATAATAGCGCTGTCATGTTGACGTTAACGTGAATGATGATGCCATAATACGTAAAACCTGTACCGGTGTGGAGATGAATGATGAATGAGAATGAAAGCCGCCTAAGCTATCCGTGGGGCGATGTCTTACCCGAGCCGGGGCGTGCAATGAGCGTCGCTGATGGGGTGCAGTGGATACGCATGCCCCTGCCTTTTGCGCTTGATCACATTAATTTGTGGCTGCTACGCGATGAAATTGATGGGCGTGCGGGATGGACGGTGGTGGATACAGGTATCTCGCGCGACGAGGTTCGTGAGCACTGGGAGGCAGTCTTTGAGCATGCATTGGACGGTTTGCCCGTGCTCCGTGTCGTGGTGACGCATATGCATCCCGATCATGTGGGACTTGCGCAATGGCTGTGTGAACGGTGGCAGGCGCCGCTGTGGATGACCATGACGGACTATGTCCTGGCTCGGATGTGGGCACGGCCGCCCAGCGCCCCAAGTGATGGCAGCGGTCCGATGGGCGAGTCCGCGGCCCAGCATTTTATGCGCCATGGCTTGGTGGATCCGGATGCCCAGGCGCAAATTCGTGCCCGCACCCACTACTACTCGGGACTCGTGCCGGGTATGCCGAGCAGTTATAACCGTTTGATGCATGACCAGCGCATCAATATAGGCGGGCGTGATTGGCGGGTTATCGTGGGCTACGGCCATGCACCCGAGCATGCGTCCTTATCGTGCGAGTCGCTGGGCGTGCTGATTTCAGGCGATATGGTCCTGCCGCGTATCTCTACGAATATCAGCGTATTCGATCTAGAGCCTCAGGCCAATCCTCTGCCGCTGTATCTGAATTCACTCAATGCCTACGATATCCTGGCCGAGAGCACGCTTGTGCTGCCCTCCCATGGCAGACCATTTCGTGGTCTGCACGAACGTATTACCCAGCAACACAAGCATCATGCCGCGCGCCTGGATGAGGTGCTGGCAGCCTGTGCCGAGCCGGTCAGTGCCATGGACATCCTTCCGGTTCTATTCCGCCGCAAGCTTGACATGCACCAGCTTGGTTTTGCCATGGGAGAGGCGATTGCCCACCTGCACGCTTTGTACTTCGAGGGCCAATTGCGCCGCACGATAGATGCGCAGAACATCTACCGTTTTCAACGCATCTGAGTGCAAACCCGTTTTTCCATTAGGTTGATTTCATGTCATTGTCAGATCCCCATATTGATACCGTGCTTCAGCATTCCGGCATGGCCATTTTTGATCCGGATACGCACTGCGCTCCGGTGGCGATGCCTTCGATGCGTACAAGCACGGTGCGTTTCGCCAATATGGATGCGTTGGATAAGGCGCAGGCTGCCAAGGGGCGTGGTGAACGTGTAGCAACCTATGGACGTGTGGGCTTACAGACGCATGCTGCGTTCGAGCAGGTGCTCTGCGACCTCGAAGGCGGCACACGCGCCTATCTTGCCCCATCGGGTATGGCCGCAATCAGTTTGGCGATGCTGGCTTTGTTGAATACCGGCGAGCATGTGCTCGTTGCAGATTGCGCCTATGGCCCCGTGCGCTATCTGGATCGGACCGTGTTCTCGCGCATGGGGGTCGAAGCAAGCTATTGCCGTGCCTCGCCCGAGGCACTAGAGGCCGCTGTGCGGCCCAATACGCGTGTCTTATACATCGAGTCACCAGGTTCCTTACTGATGGAGATGCTTGATCTGCCGGCCCTCGTTCAATGGGCCCAGGAACATAGTCTGGTGGTGGTGGCTGACAACACCTGGGGATCGGGCTATATCTATCGCCCACTGGCGATGGGTGTGGATGTGTCCGTGATGGCCGCGACCAAGTATTTGGGAGGACACTCCGATTTGATGATGGGTGCGGTCGTGGCGCGTGATGTCGGTCTGAACCGACGTCTAGGCGAGAACCACTATGCACTGGGGCTGACGGTAAGCGCCGACGATGTGTGGCTTGCCTTGCGCGGGGTGCGCACCCTAGGCATACGCATGCGTCAGAGTGCGGCACATGCGCTGCAGGTGTGCGAGTTTCTTGCCGAGCGCCCCGAGGTGCTGCAAATATTCCATCCGGCCTGGCCCGAGGATATGGGCCACGCCTTGTGGCAACGCGATTGCACAGGTTCCAATGGCCTGCTGTCTGTCGCACTGGACATGAGCCCCGCAGGGGTGCGACGTCTGATCGACGCCTTGACTTTATTTGGGATTGGCTACTCATGGGGCGGGTACGAGAGCCTGGTTTCATTGGTAGACCCTGCCGCCTTGGCATCACATAGCTATTGGGCACGTCAGCACGAGACGCGCTTGAGCGCTGATTGTGTTGTACGCCTGTATATCGGTCTAGAGGATCCGCGCGATCTGATTGCGGATCTGAAGCAGGCTTTTGAGGTGGCGCGCCAGGGCTGATGCGCGCTGGCGGCTCGTGTGGATTGTGCCGTGTCCAGGGGCTATTTGGCCTGACTCAGGATCTGTTTGAGCAGCTTGTCAGCTTCTTCGATTGCCCCTTCATAGGTGCCTGTCATTGAAGGTGAGGTCACGTATTTGCCGCCCACCGCCAGGCTAGGTGTGCCCTCGATACGATAGGTCTTGGCCAGCTCATTAGCATGCATGACTTTGGCATTGATGCCAAATGAGTTGAAGGCATCCTGGAAGGTTTGACGATCCACGCCCTGTTTGGCCACCCAATCCATGATGGCGTCTGCCTTGAATAGACGCTCGTGCTCGTCGTGAATCGCCTTAAAGACCACCGGGTGTAAATCCAGGCGACCCAGAGCGTCGAGTGTGAAATAGAGCTTTTGTAGATCGACCATGCTTGCATTGAAGGCGACGGGCACGCCTCGGACGACCACATTATCAGGCAAGGTCTTGGCCCATTTCTCGACCATGGGTTCAATGGCAGCGCAATGCGGGCAGGTATAGGCAAAAAATTCCAGGACCTCGATCTTTTCGGGCGTGTCAGAGGGCTGGGCTGGATTAATCGTAATGTAGGAGTCAGCCGCCCATACAGGTGGGGTCAATAGCATCGCACTGCTCAGGGCGATACCGGACAGGGTGCGAGACAGTAGGTTTTTCATTGCGGGCTCCGTGCATTGCAGTATTTTAGGGACGGACAACAGAGGATTCGATCTGCTCAGTGCCCAGCTTTGCGCGCGCCTGATTCATCTCGTCTATCCCCTTGAATGGGCCGACACGCACCCGGTTCAGAGTGGTGCCATTGGATTGAGTTTGCTCGATGCGCACTGGCAAACCGAGCATCAATACGCGTGCATTCATCGCCTCAGCATCATTTCGCGAGCGGAAGGCACCCGTTTGCAGATAATAGATCGTCTGAGTGCCGGGTGCTGGCGCCTTGGGCGCGGCGGGGGCCGCTGGCGTCACAGGCGCCTCAGCTTTGGGCGAGCTTAGGTTGGCGATCAGCTTGCCGATATCGTCGGCCAGCGGGTTTTTGGGCGCGTCAACGGGGGGTTCCGTTGCGAGAATACCGGAGGGTGCGGTGGAAGCCTGTCCGGTCAGCGTGCCTGCGGCGCCATCCTTGCCGTATAGGCCGATGTTGGGGTCAGGCGCATTACCGACATCAGGCAGTAGGGTCTGCGGCGCATTGCGACTGGCCTTGTCTGCAAAGGGCATCGGTACCTGGGTGACAAATAGGGCGACGGCGACTGCAGCGCCAACCCCCAGAACCATACCTAGAATCAGGCCAAACCAGGCGCCAGAACTACGGGATTTAGTGCGTTTGCGGGCTGCCATCCTTACATCCTTTCCGGAGCACTCACGCCGAGTAAACCCAGGCCGTTAGCGATGACTTGGGCCGTGGACTTGGCCAGACGCAGGCGTGCCGCGCGTAAGCCCTGATCATCGACCAAAATGCGTTCAGCGTTATACCAGGCATGGAAGTCTGCCGCGCAGTCGCGTAGCCAGAAGGCAAGCTGGTGAGGCGCCAATTCGTGCGCCGCCTGGGTGAGAACACCGGGGTACTCGGCCAGACGCTGCAAGAGTGAAATTTCGGTCGAAGCAATAAGCCCGGCGGTATTGGCATCGTCGATACGTGCAGACATATCGGCGTGTTGGTTGAGGATGGAGTGGATACGGGCGTGTGCATACTGGATGTAATAGACCGGATTTTCTTCGCTGCGTGAGCGTGCCAGATCCACATCAAACACAAACTCTGAATCAGCGCGGCGCTGAGCAAGAAAAAAGCGTACTGCGTCACGCCCTACCCAGTCAATCAGATCGCGTAGCGTCACGTAGCTGCCCGCGCGCTTGGAGATCTTGACCTCGGCACCATCGCGCATGACACGCACCATTTTGTGCAACACATAGGTGGGGTAGTCCTGGGGAATACCCAAGTCCAGAGCCTGTAGTCCAGCACGTACCCGGGCAATTGTGCCATGGTGATCGGTACCCTGAATATTGATTGCCTGCTGAAAACCGCGTTCCCATTTGGTCGTATGGTAGGCCACATCAGGCACAAAGTACGTATATCCGCCTTCGGACTTACGCATGACGCGGTCCTTATCGTCGCCCGTCCCGAGCGCTGTCGTGCGCAACCATAATGCACCGTCCAGCTCGTAGGTATAGCCGGTGGCGATCAACGCCTGTACGGTCTGCTCGACGCGTCCGCTGGTGTAGAGCGAGCTTTCGAGATAATAGCGATCAAATTTAAGGTCGAAGGCCTGCAAATCCAGATCCTGCTCGTGCCTTAGATAGGCGACCGCAAATTGTCGGACTGCCTGCTCGTCATCAATATTGCCACTGGCCTGAATGGGTTCGCCGTCTGACGCCTGGACCGTCGCGCATGCCAGGTAGTCCTGGGCGATATCCAGAATGTAATCACCCTTATAGCCATCAGCAGGGAATTGCTCGGAGTCCGGGTGGATGCCGCGTGCTCGTGCCTGGACGCTGATGACCAGGTTGTGGATCTGATTCCCCGCATCGTTGTAATAGAACTCGCGCGTGACCTGGGCGCCTTGCGTGGTAAATAGTCGGCAGATCGAATCGCCCAGTGCAGCCTGGCGTGCATGGCCGACGTGCAGCGGGCCCGTCGGGTTGGCCGAGACGAACTCGACCATGACCTTATTGGACTGTGCCGAGCGGTGACCAAAGCGCTCACCTTGTGTGCGAATGGCCTCGAGCACGGCCTGATGTGCCTCGTTAGCCAGGCGGAAGTTGATGAAACCCGGCCCCGCTACCTGCGCCTGCATAATGAGCGACACGGCACGCGGATCGGCCATGATTGCCTCGACGAGCTGCTGCGCAAGCTCGCGCGGGTTACGACGTGCGGCCTTTGCGACCTGCATCGCGACATTGGTGGCGATGTCGCCATGGGCAGAGACCTTGGGGCGCTCTAAGGTGATGTCTGGGGCCGCGTCGGGGAGGATTGAGTCGAGCGCGGATTGGATAAGGGCGATGAGCTGTGCGTGGTGCTCTGGAAGCATATAGGTGGGATACAAAATAGTGGGCGACGGATCGTCGCTGAGCGCCTGGGCGTCAAGACAATAATGAACCCAATGATAGCGTGATTTCAACATACCCCGCCATTCAGGGCCTGGTGATCAATTCGAATCGGCTGGCGCATTGCTCTGGGCGGCAGGTGCTTGGCCCAGCGGTGGCAGCCCCAAGGTGTGCTCTAACCATTGACCATAGCCCTGCATATCCACCTCGCCCACTTCGCTGCCCGAGCTGAGGCGCCAGTCCTCGACGCGTCGGATATATTGCTCCAGCATCTGGCGCTGCTGCTCGCCTAACTGAGCATGCTGTCCTTGTTGTGATAGGGTGCTCAGCCCGCGGCTGTCCTGAATGGCGCGGTCGCTATCGATGAGGCGCGAGGCCGTAGAGCGTTCATCATGCAAAATTGCCTGGCTCACCGTATGATCTGTCGCGTTGAGATCACTAAAACTCACTGAAGCCGCGCGCGCCTGCCAGAGCATCCAGGCCAGCGCGACATCTGATAAATCGCCATGACGCTCGGCCTGGCCTTGGTCGTTGCGCAGGACACCACCGCCGATATCCGCATGCGCGCCGATAAAGGGTGATTCGACCGTGTTTTGATGCGCCTGTGGGTCGGCCGAGACCAGGGGGAGGATGCCACGACGCTCGTTTGCGGCCACCGCATGGGCGACCCATTGCCACGCGCTGGCGATACTCAGGTCATAGGCTGTATTGTTGATACCCAGCAAGCCAAACTGGGCAACCGTCTCAAACAAACCCATAAAGCGCAGATTAACGCATAGGCTGATCGTGCCGCGCAGCGGATCCTGATAAGAGAACCAGCCGTCGCGCGTGTATTGGGCAATTTCATTGGCGAAATGTCGTGCCAGGGCTGCGCCGCGCGAGTAGCCAAGAATATCTATGGGTGGCGATTGCCCCTGGCGACTGGCTTGTGACAAGGCGTTCAACAGAGACTGCCATTGTGTACGGATAGTCTGCCCGGCGCTCCAGGCGGTGAGCGCGTCCCAATCCAGATAGGCCTCGTTACCCGGGCCCGAGTGGTAAAACACCGGACCGTCCTGATAGTACTGGCTCAGCTTCCAGATGTTGCTCTCGGTCTGCCTGTCATTGCGTGTACCATCGAACGCCATCAATAATAGGCCCAGAGGGTCGACATATCGACCGGGTTGCTGGGCGGCATAGCCCAGCGCCTGATGGCCAGGGAGCGGGCCTAGGGGGTCGGGCTCTAGGTAGTGCATGCGCTGCGGGTCATAAGTACGAAAAATATTGTCATGCCAGCCGGTCGCTGGGTCGCCGTACTGTCCCGGCAGGCGCAACGCCAGATCGAGATCACCCTGAATACGGTGTGTCCTACCGCCTGGTGTGGCGTCGGCCAGCCAGCGCACAGCTTGCGCCGTGTCTGTCACCATACGCGGCGCACCCAGTAAATCGGCGTGGATGAAAAAAAGTTCCGGGCCATCAGAGCCACTCCAGTCTATAAAGCCGACCGGGACCTCATGGGCGTAGAGGTAGCGACGCGTGATCCGAAAGGGCGTCTTGGCGGGCGCCAGGTGCGCATCGCGCCATTCCGCAACAACACGATTATCCAGATAGAACAGCTCGGTGCTGGCTGTGGGCGTACGCTGCCGGATCTGATGACCAAATGCGTTATGTCCATAGGCTGATACGAGCTGTCCGTCGCGGGATATCTGGGCGAGGCGACGTTGTGCGCCATAGCTCAGGGCCAGGCCCGCCCACTCGGTGGGGAGGCCTGAGGGGTCACGCTGTAGTGCTGCGCGTTGATGGGATGGGGCCAGGTGCTCGATATCTGACTTGCTATCTGACTTGCTATCTGACTTGATCTGTCGGGCGACCAAGGCGCCTTCGGCTGACCAGGCTAGCCATTCCTGTTGCGCATTGGCCTGCCTCGGGTGCTGCCTGTCACGGTGGTTCTGGCGCTGCCCACGCACGCCGATCAAGCGTGATGAAGCATCGTAGGCATAACGCCAGCCTTGGCCAAATCCTGCCTGAGGCATCGAATGTTGGAGATGCGTCAGTCGGCCCAGCCTATCGTGGCTGTGCTGTACGAGCCACAGCGGTGTCCCCTCTTGGTGCAGAGCCAATATATTGGTCCGTCCATGGGTATCGGCATAGGTGCTTAGACGTAGGCCATTGCCGTACTGATATCCGGCACGTCCCGGTTCGTGGCGGATTACGGTGTGCGTGCGCCCAGCGGCGTCCTGCCAGGTAAGCCCCAAGAGTTGCTGGCCTGTGCCCCATTCGTAGTGCAGGCTGCCGCCTTCGGGTAAAACATGGCGGATGACGCGGTGATGTGCGTCATAGGCAAGTGATTCCTCATAGTGCAGCTGACTGATGGGTCGATCGATGGTGCGATGGGCGAGGCGGCCTTGTGCATCGTACTGGCGAGTTTCGTTTTCCTCTGGATGTTGGATGCGGCTTAGTTGACGGCCTTGCCAAGCCAGGTGGGTAGACACGGTCTGCCTGCCATGGCGGGCGTCCAGGCGAATGGGGCGATGTCTGGGGTCGTAGCGGATTGCCAGGGTATCGTTGTTTGCGTAGTGCAGGGTTGTGGGACGATGATGGCGGTCATAGCTGGTTCGAGTCAGGCCGGTCAGGGCAGATTGCCAGGCATGACGTCGCCCCAAGGGGTCATAGTGCAGCGTGAGCCCCGCCCAGCCGTCGGTCTGGGGTGTGATGCTTGTTATTTGCCCCGCTTCATTGCGTGCAATATGCGTCCCGTTGATTTCGTTCATTCGGCCTTGTGCATCATAGCGAGCCTGTGTGCCTGTTGCTGCACAGGCAGGGCATTGCGCGCCTTGGGCGCTTAATAAAGCATAGCGTCCACCAATAAGCGAAAAATGAAAATTGGTAACTTGCCCTGATGCCTGATGGACGCGGGTATGGCCTGCGCTGATCGGCGTGGCGGCTTGTCGATATTCGATGTCCAGGCGTCCCGCGCTGGAATCGGGTGGGCCAGGGATGCTGGTGGTGGCACGCCCTTGGGTATCGTAGAACCAACTCTGGGTGCGCACTGAGGTGCCGTCATGTGCCTGGATGACCAAACCGGTGAGCGCATGGGTGTTCCCTGATTGCCAGGCGGGTTCGTACAGATAATGGCGCTGCATGCCATCGGGACGCATGACGCGGACCAGTCGAGGCGGCATTGAGCCCTCTGCGTGCTCGTAGTGGTAGCTGAAGCGCCCTGCAGGGGTTTGTGCGTCGCTTAGCGTGGGGTATGGCCCTGATGTGTTGTAGTTCAATGAGATCGTGTGCTGGCCTTGCGTGATGGTTTGAATGGCGCCTGCGAGCAGGCCTGAGGCATGGCGGGTGATTTGGATCGGCAGTCTACCAGGGGTATGCTGACGAATCAGGGCGCCTTGGGCATCAAAGCTTAATCGGGTGCCATCTGGCCAGATCCATTGGTGACCATCATGATGGGTTTGCAGCGAACCGCTACCCGATGGGCGGGACGGGCCACCGCTTAGGTCAAACCGAATATGACTTCCGTCTGCCTGGACGACAATCGAGTGCCGGTCGCGCTGGACCAGGCGCGCATCCAGGGCGAGCTGCCAGCCGGCACCCAATGCGCTGTGGCGTGGGTCCTGGGCGTTGTAGACGCGGGCCAATCCCGGAAAAGGGTCCAGAACCCGGGCAGGCAGATCAATGTCATACTGGTGCTTGTTACCGGTGGCCAGATGGATCGGGTTGCCAATGCCTAGATTAAGCTGGGGTTCGGCGCCAGTGTAGTAGGGGGCATCACCCTGGGCGCAGGGCGTACCCAGCATCGGCGCCTGGCAGGTTCCCTGTGCTTGGGCAAGGCCCGCACAGATGAGGTAGAACAGTTGGGTAAGGGTCGCGACCAGGCTCAGGCGTACAAAGAGTTTCATCAAGCGCTCCACGTATGGTATGGATATCTTGGCGCTTGGCGAGGTATAAAAGTTAGGTTAATGTATAAACATGTCCACTGAGGAAAACCGTCTATGCTTGTACTCTTTCACTCCAAATCAGCTGCCGAGATCCTGATGTACGGACAGCATGCCTTACCAATTCTGCAGGCAGCCGGCAAGACCTTCGAGGGTGGACTGCCCGAGCGGGGCGTTATTACGCGCATGCAGCTTGACCAGGCGATTGCTGGCATCGAGCACGCAGTGGCGGCGGATACCGATCACGATGCACCCGAACACGAGGGTGGCCATGACGATGATGCAACAGATCATCCCATCTTGCAGTCTGTGAGCTTTCGACGGCGCGCATGGCCATTGCTGACCATGCTGCGTCTGGCCCGAGAAAAGGGCGAGGATGTGACCTGGGAGCCTGCGCCGCTATGGTGACAGCGCTGGCTTAGGTAATCGTCAGGCGGCGATGGTATCGCTGGCTGGGCGCTTTTGTGTCATGGCATGACGATTGAAGGCGCTCAGGATAGCGAGGAACGACGAGGTGACAATATCTGCGTGGATGCCGACACCAAAGCCACTCGGTGCATCGCCAATGCGCATTTCAACATACGAGGCGGCGCGGGTGTCGGTACCCGTACCGATAGCATGCTCTTGGTAGTCCATAATTCGGGCGTCTACCCCTAATGCATTGACAAACGCCGATATGGCACCATCGCCTTCGCCAGTCAGATGACGGGTTTCGCCATTGACTTCAAGTTCGACCTCGATGGCGAACTGTTTTTGTTTGCCGCCCTTTTGGCTGCCGGTGATGCGGTGGCGTATGAGGTGCCAGGGGGCTTCGATATCCAGGTATTCGCGTGTAAAGATCTCGTAGACCGCGCTTGGGGTGACTTCGCTGCCGGTCTGATCGGTGACACGCTGGATCGCACGGCTAAATTCGATTTGCAGACGACGGGGCAGGACTAAGCCGTGCTCTTGCTCGAGCAGGTACGAAACACCCCCTTTGCCCGATTGGCTATTGACGCGAATGACGGCATCGTAGCTGCGACCCAGGTCAGCGGGGTCGATCGGCAGGTACGGCACCTCCCAGAGTGCATCGGGTTGCTGAATGGCAAACCCCTTTTTGATGGCATCCTGATGTGAGCCTGAAAAGGCGGTAAAGACCAAGTCGCCCGCATAGGGATGGCGCGGATGCACAGGCAACTGGTTGCAGTACTCTACGCAGCGACGAACCTCGTCAATGTCTGAAAAATCCAGGCCAGGATGAATACCCTGAGTGTAGAGATTCAGCGCCAGTGTCACCAGATCCACATTGCCGGTTCGTTCGCCATTACCGAACAAGCACCCTTCGATGCGATCGGCGCCGGCCATGACCGCGAATTCTGCGGCAGCGACAGCGGTGCCGCGATCATTGTGTGGGTGGACACTAAGAATAATTTTGTCACGCTGCGCCAGATTGTTATGCATCCACTCGATCTGATCAGCGTACAGATTGGGCGTGGTCGCCTCGATGGTCGCGGGCAGATTGAAGATGATTTTTGAGTCAATAGTGGGTTGCCAGGCATCGGCCACCGCGTTGCAAACCTCGAGGGCGAACTCGGGCTCGGTGGTGCTGAACACCTCGGGTGAGTACTGGTAGCGCCACTGTGTCTCGGGGTGCTTGGCGAGCTCAGCGCGCACGATGCGTGTGCCCTGTACGGCGATATCGCAGACTTCGGCACGGCTCATGCGAAATACGATCTTGCGAAAAGCCGGTGCACAGGCGTTATACAGGTGAATGATGGCTTGTTTGGCGCCAGCGGCAGCCTCTACGGTACGGGCGATCAGATCCTCACGGGCCTGGGTCAGCGCAATGATTGTGACATCATCGGGGATGCGCTGTTCGTCTATTAATTTACGTACAAAATCGAAGTCGGTCTGTGAGGCAGAGGGGAAGCCAACCTCGATTTCCTTAAAACCGATTCTGATCAGTTGCTCGAAAAAACGCAGTTTACGCTCGACACTCATGGGCTCGATCAGCGACTGGTTGCCGTCGCGCAAATCGGTGCTCATCCAGATAGGGGGATGAGTGATACGTTTGCTTGGCCACGTGCGCTCGGCAAAATCGCGCTCGAATGGTTTAAACGGAATGTACTTATCTGCGGGGTGCTGGATCATGGCTATACCTGTCTAATGCTGTGGGCCTATCAGATCATGACAGGCGCCGGAAACCGGGGGGATGTGGCGATTGCAGGCTACCGAGCTACCACGCGACGCTAGGCTCGGCAACCGATCGGTAGCAGTAGCAGGGGCGCGGACAGGAGTGGGTAGGCTCTGGCGTTGGATGCGACATACGCGAACGAATCCGCAGCAAGGCTGCGGATGAGGTCAACAGAGGTGACGGGCGTACGTTCCATAGCCTCAAGTCAAACACATTATTAGGTGCTTGGCAAGAAAATAATCAGATGGGGTCGTGCTTGCGACGCGCTTCCTCGATCATGGCGAGCTGGCGAGCCGCATGTTGGAGCTTGGTGGCACGATGGGCACGCAACTCGTTGCGCGTGCGTTGCAGATCACCGATGCGCAGCGGTTCGCTACGATTTTGCCAAGCCCACAAGAGCACGTCTAGAGCCGGTGCCGAGAGCCCCTGGCATAATTGGGTGACGCTGTGTTGATCGATCGGGCGCTGACGTGTGCGTTGCGCGGTGCTGCGTACGAATAGATAGAGAAAGTAGGCAATAATGATCGTGCACAGCACAATGGTCGCCCACCAGAAAAATGGGTTGTATCGTTGCAACAATGCGCTTCCCTCGGCACCCAGCACGTGCAAGGCGGCGTAATCAATAGCGCCGCCAAATGCAAGGAGCCGGTTGAGCAGGTCATACCAAATCAGCGTCACGATCACCACCACTGCAGTTGCAATAATTTTTTGGGTGGCGGTGAGCTTAAGCAGAATATTGCGTAGTAACGCATGATCGCGGGCGTTTGGAAGCAAGGTGGGTTCAGTAGTCATAGCCGTATTCTAAAATGCAATCACATCAGTCGCTGGAACTGGGTCAGCATCAACATCTGGCGTTGACCCCCCAATTGCAGCAGGCGATTCAACTGCTGCAATGCTCGTCCTATGAGCTGGAGCAGATGCTGGCGCAGGCGCTCCTGGATAATCCTATGCTGGAACTGGTAGACGAGCCCAATACCGCCGCCCAGCAATCTGAATGGCTGGATCGCTGGTGGGCGCCGCGAGCCAGGCAACTTGCCAGCGATGATATCCCCGAAACCATAATTCGTCAGAGTCTACAGGAATTTCTTTTACAACAATTGCATCTGACCCGGGCGACGCCGCGTGATCGGGGGCTGGTGACGCTGTTGATCGGTGAGTTGGATGAGCAAGGCTACCTCGCGCAGTCTCTGGAGAAGATCGCGATCGATATGCCCAGAGAACTCGCCTTGATGCCCGATGAATGGCGCACCGCCTTGTCCTTGTTGCAGTCGTTTGATCCGCCTGGCATTGGCGCGCGAAACCTGGCGGAGTGTTTGGTCCTGCAGTTAGACCGGCTCATTGATCGTTGTTCGCTTGACGAGGAGGTATGGGCCTGTGCGCGAGAACTGGCGAGTGCGTCGAATTTGGCACTACTGGCGGCAGGCAAGTTTGCGCGCTTGTGCAAGGCGCTGGCCTGCACGCGCACACGACTTGATGCCGCCCATGCCTTGTTGCGCCGCCTTAATCCACGCCCCGCAGGAGACTGGGGCGCCGGAGACATTCATTACATCGTGCCTGATGTGCTGATATACAAAGCGCATGGAAATTGGGAAGTCAGCCTTAATCCGGCACTCGCGACGCATGTACGTGTCAACCCACAGTACGCACAATGGCTGGATCAGTCCGAAGCGCTCGAGCAGCCGGCACCTCTGCGTGAGCAGCTTCAGCAGGCGCATGGGTTCATACGCGGCTTGGGGCAGCGCAACCAGACTGTATTGCGTGTTGCCCAGGCAATCGCGACGCATCAACAGGCGTTCCTGGAGACGGGGCCCCGTGCTTTGCGCCCCTTGGTGCTGCGTGACATCGCTCAGTTGCTGGGGCTGCATGAATCGACAATCTCGCGGGCGACGCGCCTCAAGTATGCCCAAACGCCTCAAGGTGTGTTCGAGCTCAAGTATTTTTTTGGCTCGGTGATGCAGACTGATACCGGCGAGGAGACCTCGGCTTTGGCCGTGCAGACCATGATTAAGACCATCCTGGCTCAGGAACCGCCTCAAAAACCTTGGTCAGATAGTCAGATTGCGCAGTTGTTGGCCGACCAGGGGGTGGTGATTGCTCGACGCACGGTCGCCAAGTATCGGGAGATCATGGGCGTTCCTGTTACGGCGTTACGGAAAATGCGCGACCTGTAATAGCGATGCGGCACGCGGGTCTGCTGACTGGTCGGCCTGTTCGGCCTAATTGCCCTGCCTGCGGGCGGGACAGCCGTCCACCAGACCCCAGGCACCATTAGGTTCGCAATATTTGTTGCGAGCTGCCCATGCGCAGGTGGGCCTGGAAAAGAACCCGACGCCCTCACAGGCACTGAGCTCGCGCCGGAAGGCGGCTTGCCAGTCACCTCGGGTGGCACCCGTGCCAACAGATGCTGCAGCGGGAGGCGGCGCCTGGGTGATATCGATGGGCTGGATCGGCTGGCGGCTGGGATCCAAAGCGCTGGCATCCGCGATACCCTGGAGGCCGTCTTGCCGCTGCATCGATGCAAGCTGGATGGCTTCATCCATCGAGATCATGGTGGTGGCCAAGGCGATAGGCGGTGCTGAGTCCATGAGCGGGCTGGTGGTGACGGCCCAGTCCACGGGCGGCTGCGGTGCAGGTACGCCCAGACGACCATCAGGCAGCGGCTGGGGCGCGACGGCAGCATGCGGTTTGCCATCGGCGTCGAGCACAGGGACCAAGGGCGTCGTCTGATTGACAACGGGGGCGATAGAGGCCTCGGGGCCATGGGCAATCAGCCAATCGCCCAGTTGCAGTCCACCCCAGGCGGCTGCGCCTGCGGTAATCAATAAGATGGCGAAAATCAAACGCCAGGACATGAACAATCCCCCGGTTCAAGAATCAGAACGTTCATTGCATTGTATAGGATGACTTAGATTCCTTCGCCAAAAACCTGTCCAGAATGCTCACGCATTGCGTGAAACTGAATGTTGGGATAAAGCTCTTGGACGACGCGTAATTGTGCCGCTGATGTGGCCAGGAATGCGGTGGCGTTGACAACGTCGTAGGCGATATTTGCAGCATTGGATTCGAGAAACTTCTTCATGGCCTTGGGGTCCTCTGCCGTGACCCACCGCGCCATGTGATAACGCGAGGGCATGAGCCGAGCTTCCGCCCCATATTCGGTCTTGAGACGATGGGCCACCACCTCGAACTGCAATTGTCCAACCGCACCCAGCAGGAGCGCGCCACCCGCCATCTGTGGCCGGAACACCTGAATTGCACCCTCCTCGCCTAATTGGGTGAGGCCGGTGCGCAATTGCTTGGTGCGTAAGGGATCCTTGACTTCGACCGCCTGGAAAAGCTCAGGCGCAAAGAACGGCAGGCCCGTGAACGTCAGCGTTTCGCCTTCGGTCAGGACGTCGCCTAATTGCAGGACGCCATGGTTGGGGATGCCGATGATGTCGCCCGCATAGGCCTCTTCCAGGATTTCCCTGCGCTGGGATAAAAACGACACCACGTTATTGGGACGGATCTCCTTACCGTTGCGCCCGATCGTCAGACGCATACCCCGCTGAAAATGACCTGAGCTGACACGCACAAAGGCGACCCGATCGCGGTGGGCGGGATCCATATTGGCCTGGACTTTGAAGACCACGCCGCTGAATTTAGGTTCTTCGGGATAGACGATGCGCTGTACAGCCGTGCGCGGTCCTGGGGGTGGGGCTTGTTCGACCAGCGCATCGAGTACTTCGCGTACACCGAAGTTATTGATTGCCGAGCCAAAAAACACCGGTGTCTGAAGCCCAGCCAGGAACTTGGCGCGGTCAAATTCTGGCGTGGCGCCGATGATCAAGCCGATCTCTTCGTGCGCCTTGGTGAAATTATCGCCAAAGCGTTCTGCAATGGCGGGGTTGTTGAGGCCCTCAATGGTCTCGTTGTCGTCATGATGACGTTCGGAGCCAGGTTTGAAGATCCGCATATGATCGTGGCGAATATCGAAAACACCGCCAAAATGCCGTCCCATGCCGACGGGCCATGAGAAGGGGATGGCGTCCATGCCCAGATGCGCTTCGATTTCGGCGAGCAGATCAAGGGGCTCTTGAACTTCGCGGTCCAGCTTGTTGATGAATGTAATGATGGGGGTA
The DNA here is from genome assembly GCA_019166125.1 of Alcaligenaceae bacterium CGII-47. Lineage (GTDB taxonomy): Bacteria > Pseudomonadota > Gammaproteobacteria > Burkholderiales > Burkholderiaceae_B > Castellaniella. The sequence continues at coordinate 387,702 of JAHTBO010000003.1, read as the reverse complement.
TTGCGCGCGCGGCAGACTTGTAGCAGTCGAATTGTCTGAGGTTCGACGCCATTGGCCGCGTCGATCACCATGAGTGCAGCATCCACTGCGGTGAGGACACGATAGGTATCCTCAGAGAAGTCCTGGTGCCCCGGCGTGTCGAGCAAATTGATGACGCAGTCGCGGTATTCGATCTGCATCACCGATGAGGCAACCGAGATGCCACGCTGTTTTTCGATCTCCATCCAGTCCGAGGAAGCGTGACGGCTGGCTTTGCGTGCCTTGACGCTGCCTGCAATCTGGATCGCACCAGCGAACAGCAGCAGCTTCTCTGTGAGGGTGGTTTTCCCTGCGTCGGGGTGCGAGATAATGGCAAAGGTGCGTCGACGCGCGACTTCGTCAGCTAAATTCATGTGCAGATTCTAGAGTATTTGGATAAACGCGCTCATGCGCGCCGCCCCAGAGAGGCGAGAATTGTACCGGCAAGGATAAACAGCGCGCCGAACCCTCGGTTAAGCCATCTTATGTGGCCAGGCTTGTGCATCAGACGCAGGATTCGCGAGGACAACGAGGTGTAGCAACCCATGGCGACCAGGTCAGTAAAACAAAGCGTGGCGCCAATGATGACGTACTGCAAGGGCAAAGGCTGCGCCAAGTCTAGGAACTGTGGCACGACCGCCAGCAGGAACATCGTACCTTTGGGATTCGTCATATTGACCAGATAGCCGCGCATGATCTGTTCGCGTATTTCAACGTTCCCGGTAGGTCGTGCCTCGACGGCGACAGGCATCGCATCCGTGCGAAATTGCTTGGCCCCGAGGTAGATCAGGTAGGCCACACCGACCCATTTAACCATGGCGAAGGCCAACTCGGACGTGGCGAGCAGGGCGCCCAGGCCCAGTGCCACGATGGCGAGTTGGCACAAAATACCGCATTCCAGCCCTAGCGTCGTCCAGTAGCCGCGTCGAAATCCGTATTTCAGCCCGGAGGCCATCGCCGAGATTGCGCCTGGGCCGGGTGAAAAAGAAATCGCCCAGGATGCAGCAAAAAAGGTGAGCCAGAGGGAAAAGGACATGATGCGGCGAGCAGTCGAGGGTTAAGTTAGTCCTGTTTGTGCAGCAGCGCGCTTTGGCCTGAACGACCCCCAGCACGACGCGGGGCCGCGCTACGTGGACGAGCGGGTGTCGCGCCTTGCGGGCCGCGTTCGCGCGAAGTGGCGGGCGTGTTGCCGGGAGCGCCATGGCTGCGCGCACTACTGCTACCCGTTCGCGCACCGGGACGGCGAGTATCTGAGGCAGGCTGTGGGCGACGATTGTCACGGACTTCGCGTGGGCCACGTGTGCGTTGCGCATCGCGTTGATCGCGCGGATCAGGATGCGCCTCGGTGTGGACCATTTCGGCTGGGTTCCAGCCTTCGATGGTCTGTAGCGGAATGGTTTTGTTGAGCATGCGCTCGATGGCCTTGAGGAACTTGATCTCGGTTCTGTCCACGAGTGAGAGTGCCGACCCCGTGCTGCCAGCACGCCCCGTGCGCCCGATTCGATGCACGTAGTCTTCGGGAATATTAGGTAGCTCGAAGTTCACGACTTGGGGCAGATGGTCGATGTCCAGACCGCGTGCGGCGATATCAGTTGCCACCAGCACAGCGACCTTGCCTTCCTTAAAGCCGGCGAGCGCACGCGTACGCGCAGCCTGACTTTTATTGCCATGGATCGCCGCGGCATTCAGGCCGTCTTTGACGAGCTTTTCGGCCAGACGATTCGCGCCGTGCTTGGTGCGCGTAAAGACCAGCACCTGATGCCAGCCGCTATCACGGATGATGTGGCTGATCAGATCGCGCTTGTGACTTTGTTCGGTCATGACAACGCTCTGGGCGACCAGTTCGGAGGCGGTATTTCGCCGTGCGACCGATACCTCGGAGGCGTTGCGTAGCACGCCCTTGGACAGTTCGCGGATCTCGTCGGAGAATGTCGCCGAGAACAGCAGATTCTGGCGTTTGGCGGGCAATAACGCAATGATACGGCGGATGTCACGGATAAAGCCCATGTCCAACATGCGGTCGGCCTCGTCCAGGACGAGAATTTCGACGCCAGAGAGGTCGACCGTTTTTTGTTGGGCATGGTCCAGCAGACGGCCGGGAGTGGCGACCAGGATGTCTAGGTTTTTCCTGAGTGCGCTAATTTGTGGTTTGATATTGACGCCGCCGAACATCACCATCGAGTTGATGCGGGTATGCTGGCTGTAGAGGCGCACTGATTCCTCGACCTGAGCGGTTAGCTCGCGAGTCGGGGTGAGCACCAACACGCGTGGGCGACCGGCTTTGCGGGTCTCCATCGGATGAGTCAGGAGGTAATTCAGAATAGGCAAGGTAAAGCCGGCCGTTTTGCCCGTACCGGTCTGTGCGGCGGCCAACAGATCACCGCCTTCGAGCACGCGTGGGATCGCCTGGGCCTGAATGGGGGTGGGGTGGGTATAGCCAGCGTCATGCACAGCACGCAGAATCGGCTCTGCCAGGCCAAGCTCGGCAAAAGAAATAGAGGTAGTCAAAAAATAAAACTCCAGCGATCAGCCTATCGCTCGAGTTGAGAGATACCAATCCAGGCGGACGAATGAGAGTGAATGAATGGGTTTGGGCCAGGCACAGCCTGACTCTAAACTCAGTATAGACAGCACACCGACTGGTGAGGTGTGCAGCGAGTCATTATAGCGTACACATGCCATTAAAATAAGCCGTGTTGTATAAAACCTTGAAGGAACCCAAATGAAGCGATGGATTTGGCTGGCTGCGGCTAGTGTGGTGGCGATGATGTTGTCGGGCTGTGGCTATAACGAGATCCAACGTCTGGACGAGCAGGTGAATGCCGCCTGGTCGCAGACATTGAATCAGTACGAGCGCCGGGCCGATCTGGTTCCTAAGCTCGTCGCATCGGTCAATGCCTATATGGTCAATGAGCGCGCCGTGCTCACGCAGGTGACTGAGGCGCGCGCCAAGGTCGGTGAGATCAAGCTTACTGCGGCTGATCTGGATGATCCGGCACGCATGGCACAGTTTGCTCAGGCGCAGGGTGCGCTGTCCTCGGGGTTGTCACGCTTGCTGGCGGTCTCCGAGAATTACCCGGTACTCAAGAGTGATGGTCTATTTCGCGACCTGATGTCACAGCTTGAAGGGACTGAAAACCGTATTACGGTCGAGCGTGAGCGCTACGTGCGCGCGGTGCAGGCCTATAACCAGACCATACGTCAGTTTCCAACCTTGCTGACGGCCAAAGTCTTCGGTTATGTGCCCAAGGCGCAATACGGTGTGGATAAGGCCGAGCAGATTACGCGTGACCCCGAGGTGCGCTTTGACGTGCCGGTGCAGACTAAATGATGCGTCATCGTCGTGCGCCAGATAGGCGATGTGTTACGTGGGCGGCACAGGGTGCTGCGGTGTGGTGTGGCTGGGTGCAGCTAGCATTGATTGGTGCGCTAGCCTTCGTCTTGCCAGGCGGTATGGCGTTGGCGCAGACGCCGCCCCAAGCCCAAGCGCAGACTCAGCCCATCGCCGCAGAGGTCCCGGTGCCGCGCCTCACAAGCCATGTCATGGATCTGACCGATACGCTCGATCCCGAGCAGATCCAGACGCTGGATGCCAAGTTGGTCGGTTTTGAGCGTAGCGCAGGTTCGCAGATATTCGTCCTGATCGTTGCGACAACCGGTCAGGATACGGTCGAGCAGTATGCGCGCCGTGTGTTCGATACCTGGAAGGTCGGGCGCGAAGGCCTGGACGATGGGGTGCTGCTACTGGTGGCTAAGGATGATCGGACCTTGCGCATCGATGTGGGCTATGGCCTGGAGGGTGCGGTCACCGACTTGCTGGCCGGACGCATCATACGCGATCAGATTTCGCCGCATTTCACCTTTGGTGATTTCTATGCAGGCATCGACGCGGGGGCTGATTCCTTGATGGCCGTGATACAGGGTGAGGATTTGCCTGCCCCGGTGACTGAGGATGATCGGCCGATATTTATGTTGGCACCCCTCGCCTTTCTGTCTTTGATCCTGCCCCCGGTCATGTCGGCGTTTGTATTGGGTGCCTTTGTCTATGTGGTGTTTGAGAGTGTCTGGATGGCCGGCCTGGCCGCCTTGATCGGTGTGATGTTGGCCTTTCTTGGTCGGAGTATGGGTTTTGCAAAGCGGGGGACCAGCGGCCGTGGACCGGGTGGTCGTGGCGGCGGTGGCGGGTTTGGTGGGGGTGGCGGGTTTGGTGGTGGCGGTGGCGGTGGTGCGAGTGGCGGCGGTGGCCGTGGCGGTGGCGGCGGTGCCTCTGGGAGGTGGTAGCCCTTGTGCCGTAGCTAAGACAGGGCCTTGGTCAAAATTGACGCGATGCGCTTGACATGCTGTTCGCGCCGCGTGTCGGGCAGCGGATCAACGCCTAGCGACGACCATTGGGGTTGACTGCGTGCCTCGTGCAGAAGTGCTCGCAAGCCGTCTGGTAGCGTGTTTTTGCCGATGGTGCTGACGCCGGGGTCGGCAGGCGCCTTATCAGTCGTCTCGACGGGGGCAGAAATGGGCTCTGTGGGCTTGAGCAGCGTGCCAGGGTCGATAGGCGTGAGGGCTGCGTGACCGCGTTGCTCTAGTGCGCGGATCAGTGCCAGTTGGCGCAGCGCGAGCAGATCAAGGACGGGGTCATCGATGGTGATCTCTAGGTGGCCGGCGAGTCGGCCCATGAGCCGTTTACCCCATTGGTTTGTGCCTTGCCACAGGCCACCTGCGGCTGCGCCGATCAGTGTGGCGGCACCCAAGCTCAGGCCGCCCGTCATGGCGTCGATCGTGGCGCCGGCGACCGCACCCGTGGCCATGCCTTTGCCCAGCTGGATGCCAAAGGCCTTGAGCGCGAGCGGGTGGAATAAATCCATGCCCCAGCGCTCGCCCTCGAGCGGCAGCACGTGATCAGGGAAGGTCGACCGGTTGAAATGATAAAGCTTAAGGAGGGCTTGAACACATTGTTGTTCACGTTTGCGTGTGCGCTCGCGCAATGTCTGTGTGACGGCATATTGTGCGTGCTTATCCGACTCGCAGGGTAGGCGCAGCGCAGCGGCATCAAGCAATAACTCAGCGACCAGACGTGCCGCGTCCTGACGTCGATGCTGGTGTTGCTCGGCCAGGTCTTGTTTGAGACGCTGCAGGGTGTCGGCCTGCCCCTCCAGGAGCGTGCTCAGCCGATCAATCAATTGCGTTTCGCCATCCAGGGCGGGTGCAACGGTATCGAAATCCACCGTAATATGCAGGCCCAAGCGCGCCAGAGACTCGCGCCATGCGTGAGCCTGGCTGTACGGGCTACGGGTGAAATTCAGGATAGGCAGGATGGGTCGCCCGCAGGCGGTGAGCAAACTGAGCTCGTCCTTGTGTTTGGCCAGAATTGGATCACGTACATCAATAACATATAGGGCGGCATGGCAGGTGAGTACTGTAGATAGCACACGCGCCTCCTGCTCAAAGCGGTGTGCGCCTTCAGGGCTATCTAAAAAACGGCGGATACGCTCAGGTCCATCGGGTCGTTCGTCAGGCTTGACGAGGCGCTCGAGGTAATCGAGCACCGCCATGCTGTCCTCCAGCCCGGGCGTGTCGCGCAGAGTTAGAACGGGCGTGCCGTCGCCAATCAGCAGTTGGGCGCTCTCGACGTGACGCGTGGTGCCAGGGCGATCCGCGACTTCGCCAAAGTTCGGGTCACGCAGCAGTGTGCGCAGAAGCGAGGTTTTACCCGTGTTGGTGTGGCCGACTACGGCCAGATCAATCGGTGCAACATCTGATTTGGCGAGCGTGTCGAGGACCAAAGCAGTCAGATCGAACGGTTCGGTCATGGTGCGTCCTGTCGGATCCAGTCCGCAAGAGAGGGGATGAGAGCAATTCCCTGGCCAGCGAGAATATCCTGCCAGATCGCTTCGCGAGCGGGGCGGTTCAACAATAGGACATCGATCTGGGGACAGAGTTGTTGCAGTTCGGCTATCCAGGCGCGTGTGCCGCGATCCGGTGTCTGGCGTGCATCGTAGACCAGTAGCAGACGTTTGGGTAATGACTGCATCTGCTGCACAATACGCTGGCGATCAGCACGGCTGTCGCAAATACCCAGATCCAGTACCTTGTGTGGCATACCCTCGGGCGGCCAGTTTGTATCCGGGCCCAACTCCATGCCCAATATTACGGAAGCGTTCGTCACAGATAATTGTGCGGGTGGCGTATAGGACACTGGTTGTGCCGGGCCGGGTGCAGGGGCGTCGATGCCTGCCGGGCGGTGCCTGGGCATGAGGCGCTCGCGCAGCTCCAACCAGCCAGGCAGGCTGATATCCATAAAGGGCTGACGTAAGCGGCGTCGGGCGATAAGTAGGCAAAGCAGGCCCGCTAGCACGCGGGGCATCAGACCCCAGATGAGGACGCAGCCAATCAACCAGGCCGACCAGTCTGCTTGCGCAGCGATTGGCAGACGGTGTAGGCCGTCGCTCGCGACGATCGTGCCGGCATCAGGAATGGGAAAGCCCAGCCAGGAGGGAAGGGTTCCCAAGGCATGGGCGAGCACAATGAACGATTCGGGCGAGAGGAGCGTGGTTTCCCACTGAAAGGCGTAGCGACGCGTGCTGAGTAGCACCAGCAGGGTAAGCAGTGCGCTGGCAAGTGCGACGCTCCAAGTGCTGTGACTGATGCCGCCCAGTACGGGTCGCCAGGCGCGTGCGCGTGCGAGCATGCTGAGTAATGATTGAGAGGCTAAGGCGGCATCCGGGCCACGTGCCAGGCGTTGGGTGAGCCATAGCCAGGCCTGAGATAGACCCGATGATTGCAAGGTGCCAGGCCAGAGGCTCAGTAGCCAGATAAAAAAAGTTAGGCTGTGCAGGCCCAGCAAGGTCAATAAGGCCAGAGCCAGGTTAATGGGCGCTTGACCAGAGCCCAATGCGCCCCAGGCGGCACTGATGCCTGTTATGGCTGCGACGACCCACAGCAAGACAGCGGCCAGGCGCGCGCCCCATGCCCAGTGTGCGAGATGCGCAGTGAGCCCATCACGTGCCGCCAGCAGTTGCGCGCGCAGCAGAATGCGCGCAGACAGATCCAGACCGGGCTGGCAAGCCCGGCGACACTCTGCAGTATCTTCCAGCGGTCCCCAATGGGCTTCGCGCAAGCGAATGGCCTCCGCCTGCCAGACAGTCTGAAAGGAGGGGGCCGTCGTGGAGGCAGGAAGGGAAGTGGGCTGTGTCATCCGTTTCGTCTGGGTGGGCAAGTGTCCCACCCAAAGCACCGATCATACCCAAGATGGTCGTCCGGATGATACCAATATTGACGTTAATTATCGTTCGGGTGGGTGATCAGTGTGACAGCGCGATATTCTGCCATTCTGGATGATTGAAAAACTCGCCATAGCGGTTCAAGGTCTCAACCAATTTGACCACGCCGTCTGCGCGCGGATGCGCCTGCTCTTTACCCGATACGATATCAGCACCACCGATGAGGTCAGCGACGATGATGTGTAATTGCGCATCGGCTTGTGGCTCTAGATTACAGTTCCCCACGATGTAGGCGACCTGTTTGTTGGTGTAATCAGCCAGGGCATCGTATTGGGGCTTGTCGAATGTACCTTTATGTACGTCAGGCAGCGCTTGGTTGATCGTTTGGCGTAGTTCGCCCATAGCCAGGCGCAACGGTGCGTCCGTTTCCCATTTTTGGCCTGCATTCAGCTCAAGCGCAGTGGGTGCGCCACTGCTGTGATCGTGCGTGCTTGTTTCAGCGGCGAGTGTCACGCCGCTCGCAAGGGGAAGCGAGAGAGCGATGGCCAGGAGTAGGGTTTTGGTCGATGTCATAGTGAACTCCGTATCAGGGTTTGGGGCGTAGTGCCGAGAAAGATTGCTCGACTGACTGATTAAACGTATGACAAGCTCAAAGGTTCCATCGCATTAGTGATCTTTGTGAAGTTGTTCCTCTTCGATGACTGGCTCAGCATGGCGGCTGAGCAGCAAGGCCTTCAGCGCAGCCTGCTGGGTGACGTCGAGCAGTTCGCGCTCGGCGAGCAACTGGGCGATGACACGCTGCTGTTGTGCGCTCTGCAGGGCGGCGATATCAGCCTGTATCGCGTCGATCCGAGTGCGATCAGGATGCGTAGAAAAAATCTCGTCGATAAGCGCTTTGCGGCCGACCCGGATGTGATCCCAGTTGGTCTTCAGGTCTGTGATGAAGCCTTGCTCAATACGCTGCCAATGCTCACGCTGAGTCGGGCTTAGGCCTAATTGCTCAGGTAGGCTGATTGATGCTTGGGTACTGACGCGTGTGTTTTGCCATTGCTTGTAGGTCACGGTGGCTGCAAAGCCGATATTCAACGCTAACGATATCGCGAGCAATCGCTTCCAGGTATTGGGGGTCATGGCTGGTAGTCCTCGGCTTGGCGGCATAATGCGCTGGCTGTGCATAAGCCTCCGGGTGGGATAGGATCAAATACCCGGACCATCGCGATATCCACAGAGACGGCGTCTCGTTGTGTTGTGCTATCGAGCAGGGTGCCCAACCAGAGTCCGGATATGAGCGAGGCGGCGACGGCCAGCCCTGCCGGATGCCAGCTCAGCCAGCGCGGTAGCATAGGGCGTCTGGGTGCGGGCTTGGTGACCAGACGGTCTTGGAGTTGAGCGGCCAGATCGAACCCCAGGGTTGGCGAAGGAAGTTCGCGCAAGTCTTGTCGCAGGGCGATCAGTGCAGCCAATGCGTTGCGGCAGATCGGACAAGTTTGCAGATGGGTGCTGAGCTGCTCGGTCTCTTGTGGCGTGCAGGCATCATCAATATAGGCCGATAGCAGGTCGTGCTGGGGAGTATGCATAATCAGTTCTCCTATCAACGGTCGATGTGGGTGAGGAGTGCGGCGCGTGCGCGGGCGATGCGTGATTTGACCGTACCTGGATTGATATCCAGGATCGCCGCGATCTCTTCGTAGGACATGTCTTCGATTTCCCGTAACAGCAGTATCTCGCGGTGCTCGGGGACGAGCTTGGCGAGTGCGGCTTCCAGCATGTGGTAGCGTTGCACGGTTTCCATCCTCGCTTCAGGGCCTGCCTGCGCACTGGCGGTATCGTGCTCATCAGTGAGTTCAACAAAATGAACATATTGCCCGCGGCGCAACAGGTCAATGCTCAGGTTGCGTGCAATCCTGAATACCCACGTTTTCCATTGTGCATCGGGTCGCCACGCGGCCATGCCCTGATAGGCGCGCAAGAACGTGTCCTGTGTCAGGTCCTGAGCCGTATCGGGCATGCGTGTCAGCCGAACCAGAAAGCGGTATACCGCATCTTGGTGGCGGGTAACGAGTGCAGAGAAGGCATGTTTATCCCCTTGCTGAGCGAGGGCAGCGCATTGTTGATCGTCGAGTTCGGCAAAGGTTCGCATCATAGTCTTTAACGAACGAGAAACGAAAAAGTTCCCAGGCAGGGGTATCAGGCAGGTGGCTGGCGGCAGGGACGCATCAAGGTGAACCCACCGTCCGTTGGCATGATCGCACGCATAGGCTCGCAATGGCCCTTGACGCACCAGTCGTAGTCGGCCGTATACGCCGAGCGTGCCATACGCAGGATATGTAGCGGTGCCGTGTGGGGTTGATACTCATACCAACCATCGGTGCGTAACACGGCATCCGGCGGTGGTTCCATGCCTGCACCCGAGCCTAGAACTCGGGCGTGGCCAGCGATGAGTACCGGTGTGCCCTGCTTATCGGCGCGAACGGTGTAGTCTTCTTCCCAGCGTATTTTTTCGATTGAATGTGTCCAGGCGATGGTAAATACCTGGACGGGTACGAAGCGCGGCGGCACCTCAGGTGCTGCTGCGAGCGTGAGGCAAACGCCTAGCGCCGCCAAGGCGCTCATGCTGCCGTGCGCTGTCGCGCCTGTCGTGTGCGCCAGCCATGCCAGAGGAGAAAGAGCGCTGTGGTTAAAAACCCGAGCTCATCGGTGACGGGGGCAGCAGTGACTAATAGGATCGCAGCGCCGATCGTGACGATGCGCTGGAACCAGTTGATCGGCATGAATAGATAGCCCGTGACGCCTACCCCCCAGAGACCAACCGCCAGAACTGCCTTGAAGACGATGTAAATAACGTCAAAGGTGTCCCCGCCTTGCAGCATCAATGCGGGCGAATAGACTGCCATATAGGGCACAACAAATCCCGCAGCCGCCACGCGCAACGCCTGCATACTGATTTTCAGCCCACTCTCGCGGGCAATTGGTGCGGCAGCAAAAGCGGCGAGCGCCACAGGTGGCGTCAGGTCTGACATGATGCCGAAATAAAAGACAAACATGTGTGAGACGATCAGCGGCACACCGAGCTTGAGCAGGATGGGTGCAGCCAGTGAGCTTGTGATGATGTAATTCGGGATAGAGGGAATGCCCATGCCCAGCACCAGGCAGGTGATCATGGTGAGAAACAGGGCGAGGAACAGATTGTTTTCGCCAATGGCAATCACCTGGCCGCCAAATGCTGCCGCCACGCCGGTCAGATTGATGATGCCGATAATGACCCCGACAAGCGCACAGGCGATCGCTACGGGCAGTGCGTTGCGCGCGCCATCAGCCAGTGAAGAGATGGCGAGCTTGATTGTATCGATGCCATTGTGGCGTGCCAGCAGCCCCGCAGCCAGCAGCGCAATAATGACAAAGAATGCCATGACGCCGAACTCGAGGAATCCGGCACAGGCGAAACCCAGCAGCACCCAAAACAAATAGCGTATTGCCGCGTTTGGCGCACCTTTGATGACGGCAGAACCAAAGATTAGAATCACCGTCAGCCCCAGGCCGATGGTGCCCGAGAACAAGGGTGTATAGCCCGAAAATAATAGCGCCACCAAACCAATCAGGGGAAGTAGCAGGTACCAGCGATCCCGCACGGCCGTCCAGGGGTCTGGGCATTCTTCTTTTGGGAGGCCGACCAGGCCGCGTTTGCCTGCCTCCAGGTGCACTGTCCAGAAAGCCGTTCCAAAATACAGCATCGCTGGGATAATCGCTGCCTTGACGATTTCGATATAGGCAACGTTCAGCGTCTCGGCCATGATGAAGGCCACTGCGCCCATGACGGGGGGCATGATTTGTCCGCCCATGCTGGCCGTGGCCTCGACCCCGCCCGCGAAGGATGACGAATAGCCAAATCGTTTCATCATGGGAATGGTGAATTGTCCCGTAGTAACGACGTTGGCAACGCCCGAACCATTGATGGTGCCCATCAGTCCGGAACTGATCACCGAGACCTTGGCTGGGCCACCACGCGTGTGGCCCACTGTGCCCATCGCAAAATCACTAAATAGCGTGATCATGCCTGCCTGCTCTAGAAAGGCGCCAAATAAAATGAACAAGTAAATGTAGGTCGAGGACACATAAGTCGGTGTGCCGTAGATGCCCTCAACGCCAAAACTCATCGTGCCGACGATCTGATCCAGACCATAGCCCCGGTGCATGAATTCACCCGGCATGTATTGGCCAAACAGGCCATACGCCAGAAACAGGCCGCAGATAGTGGGTAGTGCCCAACCCATCATGCGGCGTGTGGCCTCGAACACCAGTACGATGGTAATGATGCCCACCACCATGTCCGCGTCGGTCATCTGCCCGGCCCGAGCCGTCAAATCTGCTTCGAATATCCAGTGGTAAAAACTTATCAAAAAACCCACGATACCCAATAGCCAACCCCAACCCTTGCTTAGACGTCCAAAGGGCCCCGGATAAAGCGAAAAAATCATGAGCAGCACAAAGCCCACGTGGATGGCACGTACGATCTGGCTGGAAATCGGGCTGAATGCCGCAGTCCAGACCTGAAAGCAGGAAAAAGCAACAGCGATCCAGAAGATCGCAGTCGGCAATTCTGGAGTTTCGGTTTCGTGCGAGCTCATGAATCAGGGATCCTTAAAAAGGCGGCTCTGACTTGTGGTAAGAACCGCCTTATGGCTAAAGCAAAAAGCAAAAAGGAGAAGGCCTTTATTTAATCAAGCCGACTTCCTTGTAGTAGCGCTCGGCGCCCGGGTGCAGAGGCACAGGCATGCCCTTAAGTGCATTGTCGAGTTTGATTGTCTTGGCTGCATTGTGGGTCGAGGCGAGCGTATCGAGGTGCTCGTAGAAAACCTTGGTCATTTGGTAGGCAAGCTCGTCAGACACGTCTGATTGCGTGATTAGGAAATTGGGCACAGCGGTGGTGGGGATGTCTGCTGTCTGGCCCTCGTAGGTATTGGCCGGAATAGTGGCATCGAGGTAGGCGGCATTGCCGATCTTGGCAACTACCTCGGGTGGAATGGCGACAACGACGATCTTGACCGAGGTCGCCAGATCGCGGATGGATGAGACGCCCAATCCGGCAGACTGCAGCGTCACATCAAGCTGGCGGTTTTTCATGAGCTCGACTGACTCGCCAAAGGGCAGATACTCGACCTTGTCGAAATCGTCATAAGTCAGGCCTGCCGCCTTGAGTACCGCCCGTGCATTTAGCTCGGTGCCTGAACGGGCAGCCCCCACAGAGATGCGCTTACCCTTGAGGTCGGCTAAGGTTTTAATGCCGGAATCAGCATTGGCAACGATCTGTATGTAATTGTTGTACGTGCCCGAGAGCCCGCGCAGCTTGGTCAGGGGCGCCTTAAAGCCTGCCTCGGTGTTACCTGCATAGGCGTCTGCGACCGTATCCGCCAGAGCAAAGGCCAACTCGGCGCGTCCTGCCTCCAGGAGATTCATATTTTCTGCGGAGGCCTTGGTGACCTGTGCCGTAGATTTGGCATCAGGAATGTATTTGGTATAGATTTGCGACAGTGCCACGCCCAAGGGGTAGTACACACCGCTTTGTCCACCGGTCAGGATATTGACGAACTGCGCGGACTGTGCCGGACTGGCAGCAATTGCCGCAATAGCCATCGTGGCGGTGGCAAGCCATTTTGAAATTTGCATCGTATTGATCTCCTTGATCCCTAAAATCTACACACAGAGTCTGATCATAGCAAGGGTTTGTCCATGTCTGATCTAAGGAATCACCCCAATAAGCCGCAAGTTTATTCGAGTGGTGCAACACGTCGCCTGTTTATCGGCCTGTGGCCCGATCCAAGCACGGTAGACATTCTCTCCTCCTGGGCACTTCAGGCGCAGGCCTTGTGCGGTGGGCGTATTATGCGCGCCGATACCCTGCATCTGACCCTGGCTTTCCTGGGCAGTGTAACGGCGCCACAGGTCGCCGCCCTGCGCGAGGCGGTGCCGACTTGGCGTATGCAGACCGGCCCGCTTGAATTAAGCCGCTTTGGCCGATTCAAGGGACCACGCATCGTCTGGGCTGGACCGTCCGAGCAACGTATAGGCTGGCTCGACACCTTGTACGGCGAGCTGTGGGAACGGTTAACTGTGATGGGGTTTACGCCTCCCGAGGCGGGGTTTCGTCCGCATGTCTCGCTTTTGCGCAACGCGGGGCCGGGCGATCTGTCACGTCTTATCGTGACACAGCCACATGTATGGGTGCCGAGGCGTTGCGTTTTGGTGGCCTCAACGCCTGCTGCCACGGGGTCTTATTATGAGGAGTTGGGCTGCGTCCTTCCTGCTTAGTTATCCCACAGAGGTAAAAGACAGCGTCTCCTGGGCGCTGCGCGGCACCCTCCACTGCCTTAGAGAGAATGACGGTTGCCAATATGCGGCGTCAAATTTTGCTAATACGAAAAAATAGAATAATCTTCATCGAGCAAACTGTATATTCCCTGAAGGAGCACACAATGTATGAAAAACTCGCGCTGTACATCGATGGCGAGTTCCTCGATGGTGACGGACGTGTCACCCAGGATGTGACTAATCCTGCAACGCTAGAGGTGTTGGGACAGCTACCCCACGCCAGCGGTGCCGATATTGATCGTGCGCTGGCAGCCGCACAGCGTGCATTCCAGACCTGGCGTCACAGCTCACCGATGCTGCGCTCAGAGATTCTGCGCAAGGTCGCTGCCTATTCGCGCCGCGATGCCGAGGCGATCGCGCGTAACCTCACGCTCGACCAGGGCAAGCCGCTTGCGGAGTCCACCAGTGAGATCATCACCTGCGCGGATCATGCCGACTGGCATGCCGAGGAGTGCCGTCGCATCTATGGGCGGATCGTTCCTTCGCGTCATCCCGCAATCCGCCAGATGGTGCTGCGCGAACCGGTGGGGGTGTGTGCAGCATTCACGCCTTGGAATTTTCCGTATAACCAGGCGATCCGCAAGGTCTGCGCGGCGATTGGTGCGGGCTGCACCATTATTCTAAAGGGCCCAGAGGATGCGCCCAGTGCAGTCATGGCGATCGCGCGTAGGTTCCATGAGGCGGGTCTGCCGCCGGGCGTACTGAATATCGTCTGGGGCGTGCCCTCGGAGGTCTCGGATCATCTGATCCGTTCACCGATTGTGCGCAAGATCTCGTTTACGGGCTCGGTGCCTGTGGGTAAACAGCTTGCGGCCTTGGCTGGGGCACACATGAAGCGCATCAGTATGGAGCTCGGTGGTCACTCTCCTGTATTGGTGTTCAACGACGCCGATATCGAGCGCGCCGCCCATCAATTGGCGCGCTTCAAGGTACGCAATGCGGGCCAGGTCTGTATTTCGCCCACGCGCTTCTATGTTCAGGATGATGTTTACGACCGCTTCCTCAAGACGTTCGTCGCAGAGCTTGAGGATATCAAGGTGGGTGATGGGCTGGCGCCGGATACCGAGATGGGGCCGCTCGCACATGAGCGCCGCCTGTCCGCCATGGCGCGCTTTGTTGAGGACGCGCGTACGCGTGGCGCCAGGGTGCTGTTGGGCGGTGAGCGCCTGGATCGTATTGGGAATTTCTACGCACCGACGGTGGTTAGTGATATCCCGGATGATTCACTGCTCATGACCGAGGAGCCTTTCGGCCCAATCGCACCGATCTCGCGATTCACGGATCCCGATGATGCATTCCAGCGTGCCAACTCACTGCCCTTTGGGCTGGCTGCCTATGTGTACACCAATACCTTACAGACGGCCCATCGGGCAGCCAATGAGCTGGAGGCTGGCATGGTGAACATCAACCACTTTGGCAGCGCATTACCCGAGACGCCGTTCGGCGGCGTCAAGGACAGCGGCGTGGGTAGCGAAGGGGGCAGTGAAACGTTTGACGGGTATCTGGTCACGAAGTTTGTGACTCAACGATGAGCCTCGCGCGTGGATTAAACGCCGCGTGCATTTGTTTATCTATGTATCATGCATGATTAGCACTTTTTTGGGTTCTATAAGGAATTATCGTGAAGCTACTTCGCTATGGTGCGCCTGGGATTGAAAAGCTTGGCGCGCTCGATGCCAAAGGCAATATTCGGGATCTGTCTCTCCTGGTGCCCGACCTGACTCCTGAGTGGTTGGCCCCGGAACGATTACAAGCGCTGGCTGCCATTGACTTGGACAAGATGCCATTGATCGATCCTGGCGTGCGTCTGGGTGTGCCAGTAGCTGGCGTGCGGCAGTTCATGGCCATTGGTCTGAACTATCGCGAACACGCCAGAGAAGCGGGCCTTGATATCCCCAAAGAGCCTATTGTCTTCTCTAAGGCCATCACCTGCTTAAGTGGGCCCAACGATGATATTATTTTGCCCCAAGACTCTGTGCAGACTGATTGGGAAGTCGAGTTAGGACTGGTGATCGGTACCCTGGCGCGTCAGGTTAGCGAAGACGATGCCCTGCAACACGTCGCCGGCTATTGCCTAGCCAACGATCTCTCCGAGCGTGACTGGCAAACCCAGCGCAATGGACAATGGACGAAAGGCAAGAGTTTCGATAGTTTTGGCCCTATTGGTCCCTGGTTGGTGACGACTGACGAGTTGGCCGACCCACAAAATCTGGCGATGGAACTCAAGGTCAATGATCAGGTTCGACAGCATAGCAACACCGCCGATATGATCTTTTCGGTAGCCAAAATTGTGTCGTACCTGAGCCAGTTCATGACCTTGCTGCCTGGTGATGTCGTCATCACCGGTACGCCCGCCGGTGTGGGGATGGGGATGAAGCCCCAGCAGTACCTAAAAAAAGGCGATGTGGTGACCTTGCGTATTGATGGCTTGGGGGTGCAGACGCAGCGGGTGGTATGAGGGGGTCAAGAAAAGGGTAGGAATCGATCACGCCTGGTCGTGTGCCGGCTCTGTTTGGCGAGGGCCTCTACGAGCGATTCTTGCAAGATGTCAGCTGCATTATTGATATCACTGATCGATAGCAGGCTGAAACATAGCCTTGCGTATTGATCGCTTCCTCCCCCAAGAAAATACGGCTTGCCAAGGTCAAAGGTTACGCCCCGTGCCCGTGCATAGACGAGCCAATCGCTGGCGGTGATCTCGTTGGGTAACGCAACCCAGACAGAGAAGCCGCCGTGGTAGGTATTTTTCTGGATCGTAAGCTTTGTGTGGTGCGTGAGTTTGCCAAGTAAGGTGTGATACAGAAGGCGATAGTGTTGCCGCAGCTCGTCAAGGTGCGTTAGGTAGGACCCCTCGAGGAGTAGCCGCTCAGCGATAAGCTGGCTAAAGATAGACGAGTGGATGTCGTGGAGCTCTTTTACCTGGACGAGTCGGGCGATCAGGTCGGGATGTGCTGCAATCCAGCCAAGTCGCATGCTGGCCCCCAGCGTTTTGGAAAATGTGCCGATATAGGCCACTAACCCACTACGATCCAGTGACTTAATGGGATCGGGAGGGGGCTCGCCATAATATAAGGAATTGACATACTCATCCTCAAGAATAGGTACCTGATGCTTTTGGGCGAGCCTGTAGAGATGTAGCCTGCGCTCTATATTGAGTGTCGTGCCTGTAGGCGCATGAAAGCTCGGCACGGTATAGATTAGTTTGGGTTGATGGTTACGCAGAATCCCATCAAGTACATCCACCCTCATGCCACCGTCGTCGACCGGTATGCCAATTATCTTGGCGCCCGCCATCCGAAATGCCCGTGTTGCCCCGGGATAGCTGGGATCTTCAGTTATTACGGTATCGCCTGGGCGAATCAACAATGATGACAGTAGGGATAAGGCTTGCTGTGCGCCGTTGCAAATCATTATTTGCTGGGGGGAAAGAAGGAGGTTCTGATGCCTGGCAAGCTCTGTGAGTTGCACACGTAGACTATGCATGCCCTGAGGGTGGTTGTAGGCTAGCGTGTCGACTGGTAGCTCGTCAGTAATTTCCCGCAGTGTTTTTCTTATCAGGGCATAGCCCAGATGATGATTGGCAAGCGGCATATCCATAGAAATTTGCGTATCGGGTTCAGAGGCTTCGCCTCTGTCGGGCACCCATATTGTGTCGCGTCCAATATTCGCCATTGCCGGCTTGCCAAGCCCGATGCGTGTAGCTGCCTCTGCCAATAAGGGTTCCCAAAATAACTGCCCTGATGAACCTGTCTCGGTCTCTGTGCTACGCGCCGCAGCAGCATTTACGAATGTGCCCTTACCTACGTGCGCCAGCAGCACCCCTGTGTTGCTTAGATGCTTGTACGCAGAGGCAATGGAGCCGCGATTGACGCCCAAGAATTGCGCCAGCACCCGAACGGTCGGCAGTTGATCGCCGGGTAATAAGCGATTCTCAGTGATGTTCTGCTCAATCCAATTGGCTATCTGTAGATAAAGCGCCTGGCTCTTATCCTGAGGTGGAAACGATACTAAGTTTAGTGGCATGAGAAATAACCAGAATTGACGCAATGATGCTATTAGATGGTTAGGCTACCCGGCTGTCAATTTATTGTCAATATTGTTCGCTCTATAACCTTATTATTTATAGGTATATTGCTGGAAATCCATGGGGTTATCCCTATTATTAAGGTCAATCATGACAATTTTATTGACACTGTGGCTTATCCGCACCTAAGATAAATCGTGTCAAAGTATTTGAGGCTCCGATCTGGCATCCGATAGCTTAAAGCGTTCCAGAACTATATTTTCAAATAAATCTGTACGCACTGCATTCGAAAACCGGTCGATGAGTTCGTGCGATGTAAATAACAATGATTCATTGTTGGAGTTTGTTTAATGGAAAATTTCGTACAACAACTGATTTACGGGCTTTCGGTCGGTAGCACCTACGCGCTGATAGCCTTGGCAATAACATTGGCATTCCGAGGCATGGATGTTATTAACTTCGCCCAAGGTGAGTTCTTTATGGCTGGGGCCTTTATGGGCTATGTATTTCATGTGGACCTCGGGATGTCCATGTGGCTAACTATGCTGCTCAGTATGATTACTGCATTCTGCCTGGGTTCGATACTAGAGAGAGTATTCCTACGTAAGCTGGAAAAAAATGTAAATGGATTATCCCTTTTGGTTATGACCATTGCTCTTTTCATCATTTTGCGTAGTGTTGCTCAACTTATCTTTGGCTCATCAGCGTATCGATTTCCGGCGATCACCGAACATGTCGTGCATTTCGCAGGCGTGCAAATAAGCGCGCAATACCTGATCGTTATCATGACGACTTTCATCGTCATGGTTCTGTTATACCTTCTCTTTACCAAAACATCGCTTGGCTTGCTGTTACGTGCGGTTGCTCAAGACAAAACCACCTCCAGAATGATGGGGATCAACGTTTCACGTATCAATAATGTCACGTTTGGCCTGTGTTCATTGTTGGGCGCTGTAGCAGGGATCGTCTATGCGCCGATAGCCATCCTTATCTTTGATATGGGTCATCTGATCATTCTGAAAGGCTTTACGGCCGCTCTATTAGGAGGGCTGGGCTTGGTGTCAGGAGCCGTGCTGGGCGGGTTCACACTGGGCGTTATTGAGCAATACGGAACACTGTTGTTGGCCTCGGCATACAAGGATCTGGTTTCATTTTCTATTCTATTACTAATCATTCTGATAAGACCTAATGGTTTGCTCGGAAAGAAGCAAATACAAAAGGTATAAAGGGTGATTATATGTTGACTAGAAAGAAGATTAATTTATTACTCATCGGTGTCTTATTAATATTGCCGATCGCTTTGAATGATCCGTTCTTCACGCACCTGGGAATACGTGCAACGACGTATGCGATTGTGGTGATGGGATTAACGCTGTTCATTGGCTATACCGGACAAATATCTCTTGGTCATGCTGCTTTCTTCGGATTGGGTGCTTACATATCCGGAATCCTGATGAAAATTGGACTTCCGTTTCTCGGTACAGTAACGATCGCCACAATCAGTGTGGGCGTCCTCGGCTTTATCGTTGGCATGATAGTCTTGCGCACGAAGGGGCATTATCTAGCTCTTGCCAGTATTGCGGTGGCTGTGATTGTACAGGTCTTAATAAAAAACAGCAGTATCACTGGTGGACCAGGCGGGCTAACGGCGGTTCCCGGGCCCAGTTTTTTTGGCTGGAATCTGATAGATGATATTTGGTATTACTACCTTGTTCTGTTCTGCATGATCATGGGATTCATCATCCTTCAGCGGATTACGAACTCACGAACCGGAGACGCCCTACGGTCCATCGCCAATAACGAGTTGGCAGCACAATCGCTTGGCATCCCGGTATTTCGATATAAGGTGCTCTCCTTTACGGTAAGTACGATGTTTGCAGCGTTTGCCGGCGCCTTATTCGTGCACTACGATGGATTTATCGATCCAGAGCGGCTGGGGCTTCAAATATCAATATTCTTTTTTGTGATGGCCTTTGTCGGGGGTATTGGGAACTTGTATGGATCTATTCTCGGTGCCTTTGCAATAACGATATTAGAAGAATATGCACAGGCCTTTGGACAATACAATGTGCTCGTGTATGGGGTGTTGTTGGCCTTAGTTATTCTATTTCTTCCAAAAGGACTGTGCGATATTCCTCATCAATTACAGCGCTGGAGGGCACGGTCATGATGTTGACAGTAAAGGATGTTACGTTACAGTTCGGTGGTGTGACTGCACTCTCTGATGTAGCGTTTGAAATACAGGAAAAAACAGTGACAGGTCTGATTGGCCCAAACGGCGCGGGTAAGACGTCCCTGTTTAATGTCGTGAGTGGTATCTATACCCCTACCTCAGGAAGTGTGCATTTCGGATCCCATGAAATTAGTAAAATGCAGCTTCACCAGATAAATCGGCTCGGTGTCGCCCGTACCTTTCAGAACGTAATGGTGTTCCCGGATCTGACTCTGGTTGAAAATGTAATGATCGGTAGACAAAGTCGCGGCAAATCCGGTGTCATATCTTCAATACTCCGTACGTCCAAAGAACGGCAGGAACGCCTGGAAGCCGAGCAGCGTTCAATTGAGTTGCTCTCTTATGTTCATCTGGACAAAAAGAAAGATCAATTAGCCAAGAACCTTCCATATGGTGAGCAGCGGCAGCTGGATATCGCACGCGCGCTGGCAACTGATCCCCAGATCCTTTTATTGGACGAACCTGCGGCCGGCCTGAATCTTCAAGAGCGGCTATCCCTAAAAGCACTAATCAGAACTCTCGCTACGATGGGGTACACCATCGTGCTCATCGAGCACGATGTGAAATTAGTTATGGACCTATGCAGCCATATAGTCGTACTGGAGTACGGCCACAAGATCGCGGAGGGAACACCACAGGAAATCCAAAAGAACACGAAAGTCATTGCGGCCTATCTGGGCACAGGAGGCGAAGAAAATGCTGCGAATTAAGAGCATCGATACATATTATGGTCATGTCCATGCAATAAAAGACATCAGTCTAGAGATTAAATCCGGCGAATTTGTGACATTGATCGGCGCAAATGGAGCTGGAAAGAGCACCTTATTGAAATCCATAATTGGTTTGCAACCGGTCAGTAATGGTGAGATAGAGTTCCTGGGCCAACGGATTGAAGCCAATTCGTCGGACTCTATTATTCGTCAAGGGATAAGTATCGTTCCAGAGGGACGCCGAGTCTTTCCGGATTTCACTGTTGCAGAAAATCTCGCTGTTAGTGCTCGCGCACGCCGATCTTCAACCGCAGAAATGAAGAGCGACATTGAAAAGGTCTTGATTCAGTTCCCGAAGCTGAAAGAGCGATGGAAACAAAAAGCTGGAACAATGAGTGGCGGCGAGCAACAGATGGTGGCAATTGGACGAGCCTTGATGGGGCGACCGAAATTATTGCTCTTAGACGAGCCGTCTCTGGGACTGGCCCCCTTGATCGTCGCCGAACTGATGGTGAAACTAAAAGAGATACACGCGGCAGGAACAACTATCTTGCTGGTAGAGCAGAATGTCACACTGGCATTAAAGATCGCACAGCGCGGCTACCT
Organism: Alcaligenaceae bacterium CGII-47; assembly: GCA_019166125.1. Lineage (GTDB taxonomy): Bacteria > Pseudomonadota > Gammaproteobacteria > Burkholderiales > Burkholderiaceae_B > Castellaniella. The sequence goes on along the minus strand of JAHTBO010000003.1, from coordinate 366,531 downwards.
TATGGAAACGGGTGAAATTATCGCCACTGATACCACAGAGAACCTATTAAGCAGTGACGTGATTCGAAAGGCCTATCTGGGCATGGAAGAGTGATCAGTTCAATTTAACTGATTATAATTTTTGAAAATCATGATAACGAAGGGAGTCATTATATGTTGAAATCCAAGATTTATGGCGTTGCATTATGCGTTGCGGCATTTGGTATGTCGAGTGGTAGTGCCTTGGCCGCAGACGCACTAAGTATAGGCATCGTGGAATCCATTTCGGGGCCTGCTGCGGCCTATGGGGACGCCCATCATAAGGGTACCCAGCTAGCCTTCGAAGAAATAAACAAAGCAGGGGGGTTTAACGGCAAACCAATCGAGTTTCATGTTGAGGATGACCGTAGCGATCCGGCTGCTGGTATCAATGCGGCCAAGAAGTTGATCACCCAACGAAAAGTTGATGCAATTGTTGGGTCATCTGCTAGTCTCGTGACGATTGCGTTCTCTAAGGAAAACGAGAAATACAAAGTACCCCTAATGAATGGTATGGCCGGTTCGCCAACGGTGACCGAGCAGGGGTACAAGTATACATGGCGCATCAATATGACAGATCGTTTGATGGATGAGAAGATTGCCGAGCATTTTTTCACTAAGTATGGCAAGAAAAAATTCGCGTTTCTGGTAGAAAATTCCGAGTATGGTAAGCCGCCAACTAAAGCGGCAGCAGAGAAACTTAAGTCGCTTGGCGCTGAGGTGACGACCTACGAGGAATACAATCGCGGCGAAACAGACTTCAAGGCGCAACTGTCAAAGATCAAGGATACCAATCCGGAGGTGATATTCGTTCATGGATATTACACAGAGGGATCGATCATTGCGCGTCAGATAAAGGAGCTCGGGATCGACGTACAGCTGATCGTAAATCAAGGCCAAGGCGTACCGAAATTTATGGAATTAGCGGGTGATGCCGCTGAAGGCGTTGTATTCCCGACGACCTGGCTGCCTGGTTTGGATCATGCCCGTTCCAAGCACTTCGAGGAGGCGTTCGAAGCCAAATATAATGCTGAGCCTGATGCGTTTGCTGCAGGTACCTATGATGCCGTTTATGTTGTGCTGGAGGCAGCCAAGCTGGGTGGCGGTAATAGTCCTGCTCAGATCCAAGCAGGCTTTGGAAAGATGAAGGGCTTTGACTCACTCTTAGGCGCAATAGATTTTGATGAAAAAAATCAAAATAATGGCCAGGTTCGCTTGGCAACGTTTTCTGGTGGAAAAATTATCCCTCTGAAATGATGTGCCACAAAATGGCAGTGTTGATGTAGTGTCTTATCAATAAAGCAGGTGATATGCCATATTGTACCTACGGTAGCAATTGGCATATCAACGATCTTTATCCAAAGCCCTCGTAAGGCGTCATAAAGCTCAAGGCAAAAGTTTACTTTCTGGAGTGTGGCCGTGTTGACTATATCAAATCTAATTGCCGCCTATGCTGCGCGCGAGACGTCTCCCGTTGAGGTCGTTGGGGATCTTTTGAATAAAATATCCGCGTCTACGATCAATGCTTATATTACTGTGATGGCAGATGAGGCGATGCAAGCTGCCCGTTCTGCCGAGGACGATATTGCTTCGGGCAAAGCAGTGGGTCCTCTGCATGGTGTACCGATCGCGGTGAAGGATCTGATTGATGTGGCGGGATGTCGCACGACGATGGGTTCTCAGCAGTACGAGAACTTCATTCCTGCCGAGGACGCTGTGGCAGTAAATCTGCTTCGACGGGCGGGTGCGATCATCATTGGCAAGGCGAATACACACCAATTCGCGTATGGATCGACCGGGGATCGATCTTATTTTGGCGCGGTTCATAATCCTCACGATGAGCTGCGGATCTCGGGTGGCTCCAGCAGCGGTTCTGCTGCCGCGGTCGCGGCAGGCCTGGCTTATGCGTCTATCGGTAGCGACACCAGTGCTTCTATTCGCTTGCCTGCTGCGTTTTGTGGTGTTGTAGGTCTAAAACCCACACTGGGGCTGGTTTCTAAAAAGGGCGCCTTCCCCTTGTCGGATACCTTGGATCATGTCGGACCGCTAAGCTCGTGCGTGCGTGATAACGCGCTGCTACTGGGTATCATGGCAGACCGGGGGCCCCAAGCGTATCTGGGTGAGCTTGGTGCATCGATCCAGGGCAAGACGATTGGCATTCCGGATACGTTTTACTGCGATTATGTATCGACAGACGTTCGGAACGCTTTGCAACGGGCAATCGAGGTGCTACAAGCCGAAGGGGCGCTTATCAAATCGGTAAGTATTGCTGCTATCCAGGAAATTTATGCTGCCCAGCAACTCATAATTAAAGTTGAGGCGTATGCATTGCATGAGGCGGCATTGAATGCTGAGGCACCCTTTGATAGTGAAGTGAGAGACCGGCTATTGAATGGCAAGGACGTACTTGCCGCCGATTACATGCGAGCGATGCAGATGCGGGCACATGCACGGCGTAACTTCGACCAGGTGCTAACAGTAGCGGATGTTTTGTTGACGCCAACCTGCGGTATAACAGCGCCGATGCTCTACGAGCGCCAGACCAGTCTGGATGGTCAGGAATATTCAACGCCTTGGCTGCTGACACGGCTGACGGCGCCGACAAATCTATCGGGGCACCCTAGCCTATCAGTGCCCTTTGGTTCAGATGCGAATACACTACCAATCGGCTTGCAGCTTATCGGACGGTATGATGAGGAAGCATTCCTATACCGTATAGGTGAGGTTCTTGAGATGGGTATGAAATAGGAGGGTAGGATACCGGTGGCCGCCAGAAAAAGGAACCCGCACTTTCAGCCGGATCCAGCACGCTGGCGGATTCTGATCGTGCTATTGGCGGCGCTTTTTATGTCGCTGGTTGGTGTCAGTATCGTCAATGTTGCGCTTCCATCTATACAAAATGCGCTCGATGCCACGCAATCGGATATCCAGTGGGTACTTTCAGGCTATGCGCTGACGTTTGGCGTGGTTCTGGTCAGCGCGGGACGTGCCGGTGATATCGTGGGGCGTGGCGGGCTTTTCCTTATTGGAATGGCCATTTTCACGGTTTCTTCGATTGCAGCCGGCTTGGCCCCGGATGCCGCCTGGCTTAACATTGCGCGCTTTGCGCAAGGACTGGGTTCCGGTCTGTTGAGTCCGCAGGGCATCGGGATGATCCAGCATTATTTCCGAGGTGCTGAACGTGGCCGGGCATTTGGCTATCTGGGTACGGTCGTGGGTTTTTCTGTGGCGATTGGGCCGGTACTTGGGGGGGGGCGCTGATCCATCTGGGTGGACTTGATCTGGGTTGGCGGCTGACTTTCTTGATTAACGTTCCCGTCGGACTCATAACAATCTTCCTGGGCCTGCTCTGGTTTCCGCGCCCGCTTATCTCCTATGCCAGTCCTTCGACGCCGCTGGCATCAGGTCGGCGCAACAGTCTTCTGCTTTCCTTGGATCCGATCGGTGCGGGTTTGCTTGGCCTGGCGGTGCTAGCCGTGCTTTATCCGTTTATGGAGTTTCGTAGCTCATCATTGACGTGGGGGTTGTTGCCCACAGGTGTTCTATTGGCTTATATCTGGGTCAGATGGGAGCGGCGCTACGCCCGCCTGGGCGGTAGCCCCATGGTCGATCTGAATATTTTTTCTGTTTCGAGCTTTACCAATGGGACCCTGATCATGGCGTTGTACTTTCTGGGTATGACAAGTGTCTGGGTTCTAGTGGCGCTATACGTACAGCTAGGCACAGGTAAAACTGCGTTGGAAGCAGGGCTCTTTGGTATTCCTGCGGCGTTACTTTCAGCCTACGCCGCTCACTGGGCTGGCAAACGCGTCATGCACTATGGCCGACGAATCGTCATTGGTGGTATTTTGTTGGCGCTGCTGGGACTAGGGTTGAGTGTTTTGGTTGCACTCCTGCACGAAAAAGGTATTGTCAGTATTTGGTGGCTGCTATTGACCTTGTCATTCATTGGCTTGGCACAGGGTTATGTCATCAGCCCAAATCAGACATTAACCTTGACAGATGTGCCCCTTGCTTACGCTGGAAGCTCGGGCGCTATCCTGCAAACAGGACAGCGTATTGGTACCTCGGTAGGTATCGCTGTCATCACAGCGGCAACCTTTGCAACGCTTGATGCCGGATCGTCGTGGGCAAGCGCCATCATGGTTGGGTTTGGCGTGATTGCCCTTGTGGTGCTCGTGGCACTATTGGTAGCGATCAAAGACCTGCGTGATCGCGGTAAGGAGGTAGCTTCGGAATCATGACCAGCAAACCATCCGATCCGGTGCTACCGCCCCTCGTGTGAGGGGCGGTAGCACGCTTCAGTTGACCTTGATTTCGATTCGCCGTGGCTGCGCATGTTCAGTCTTTGGAATACGCAGGTTCAGCACGCCATGTTTAAGCTCGGCGGACACCTTTTCGGTGTCGAGTTCCTTAGACAGCGTAAAGACTCGCCGAAAGCGAGGCAGTCCGACCTCGACGTACGTCGCCTCCATGCTGTCCAACATTGGAATGCTCACCTCACCCTCAATCGTCAAGGTACCGGCTTCCACCTGGAGTTTAAGCCCGTCTTTGGGCACGCCCGGCAGATCAGCGCGTAGGGTAATGCCGGTGCTGTCCTCAATCACATCCACCGGCGGCATGAGGGCTTCGTCGCTGCGTTGAGGGGCGTCCGTGCGTGTGGTTGCGGCACGTGAAACCTGCTCGTTTTTGGTGATTGCAGTAGGTTCGTTCATGATTGATCCTCCGATATCATTGGACGGTAATGCGTCGAGGTTGGGCCGATTCCTGGCGCTTCATGTGGATGTGCAGCACGCCGTCATGATAGTCAGCGGATACGGTGCTGGGATCCACGTCGTCGGATAGGCTCACCACTCGTCGGAAGCGGCCGCTAAAACGCTCGTTGATATGCACAGTGGCTTTATTCTCGTCTCCCGAAGGAAGTTCTGATTTCCGTTCGCCAGCGATAGTCAGTAGGCCGCGGTCCAGACTCACTTCCATCGTGGCGGGATCCAGACCAGGTGCAAAGGCGTAGACCTCCACCGATTGTGGCGTCCCACCGACGTTTAACGCAGGGAAACCGCCGCGGCCAATACCGCGGATACTGGGTGACAGGTCAAACGCGTCCTGCATTTCGCGTTGTAGGCGATCCAACTCGGCGAATACGTCGCGCACAAACAAAGGTCGGTACATAAGACTCTCCTCTCTTACTGTTGAACCAAGCGCTGCGGCATGCGCCGTGGCGCCTCTTATTATTATTTTGGAGATCAACCCAGGACATTTCAAGAGTCTAAGCGGCGAATGGATAAACACATTTACACTCGATACATTTCGAGCGAGCAAGAGGTGATATGCCAGCGTTCACGGCCTATCCCCTTAATGTGGGATAGAGCCCCGAATCCGACCGAAACAAAACGCCAACCCCGAAGGATTGGCGTAAGTGCTTGAATCTATTGGTGCCGGCTAAAGGAGTCGAACCCTTGACCTTCGCATTACAAGTGCGCTGCTCTACCAACTGAGCTAAGCCGGCAAGACCGCTATTCTACATGGATTATGTGTTTATTTCACGACCTTGAGGCGTGGTGGTGGTGGCTTGGGTGGTTCAGGGTTGGTTTCGGGACCCGTGCCGGGGGCACCCCCACTGTCACCAGTGGATTCGCCGCCTCCGGGGTAGGGCTGGGATTCAATCACTTCGAACCCCATTCCAGCGCCCGTCTCGCGTGCATAGATCGCCGATACTGCCGCGACGGGCACGAATATGTGCTCTGTGACGCCGTTAAAGCGGGCCTCGAACTCAATGTATTCGTTGCCCAGCGTCAGGCGGTTGGTCGCCAGGGAATTAATGTTCAGCGTGATCTGCCCATCGTGAATATGCGCAGCGGGCACGACTGTGTTGGCATCGACGGTGACCACGATATAAGGCGAGTAGCCATTGTCTGTACACCACTCGTGCAAGGCACGGAGCAGATAAGGTTTAGTCGATGATTCCTGCATAATATTAACGGCGCATGACCTTTTCGGATGGGGTCAGTGCCTCGATGTAGGCGGGGCGCGAAAACAGGCGCTCGGCGTATTTCTGGATGGGTGCGGCACTTTTGGGGAGTTCGATCTCGTAGTGATCCAGGCGCCAGAGCAGCGGAGCGATGGCCACGTCTAGCATAGAGAACTCTTCGCCCAGCAAGTATTTATTCTTGAGCAGTAGGGGCGCGAGCTGTGCCAGACGGTCACGGATATTGTGGCGCGCGGCTTCCTTTGTCTTGGTGTCGGCCTGGCTGCGATCCTCTAGTGTGGAGACATGGATGAACAGCTCTTTTTCGAAATTGTACAAAAACAGCCGCGTACGGGCGCGCATGATCGGATCCGCTGGCATAAGCTGCGGATGGGGAAAGCGCTCGTCGATATATTCGTTAATGATGCTTGATTCGTACAGAATCAGGTCGCGTTCGACCAGAATAGGAACCTGTCCGTATGGATTCATCACCGAGATGTCTTCGGGCTTGTTGTACAAGTCGATATCGCGGATTTCGAAATCCATGCCCTTTTCAAATAGCACAAAGCGACAGCGTTGGGAGAACGGACAAGTCGTTCCAGAATAGAGCACCATCATGTTATGGATTCCAATTCAAAGGTGAAAACAAGAGTGGCTGCGAACTCACCTGACGTGCTTCCAGTATGACGCGTTCATTCGAATCGTGACAAACAGGAACAAGAACAGGAACAGCAAGACCCAGAAGCCGATCTGCTTGCGCTCGAGCTGGTTGGGTTCGGCCATCCAGCCCAAGAAGTTACTGAGGTCAGCTGCATCGCTCTCGAAGGCGTGGTATTGCTTAGGGTCGGCACTTATGAAGGCGGTCTCGGTGGCCTCGGGGCCTTTATAACCGGGAAGATCTTCAGACTTGATGGTCGAGAAGCCCTCTGCATCATACGCTGTTGTGGTGCGTACCCACTTCGCGGGGCCACCATCGACGGCCACTTCGTGGATCTGAGTGCGGGTCATGGTGCGCGGACCTTCCAGCTCCCAGAGGGCGTTGGGCATGCCAACGTTGGGGAAGGCAAGGTTATCCCAGCCGGTTTTCTTGGATGTGTCGCGGTAGAAGGTACGTAGGTAGGTATAGACGTAGTCCACGCCACTGGGGCCCAGATTGGTGCTCTTGGCGCGCGCGATCACCGAGAGATCAGGTGGGGGGGCACCCATCCATTTCTTGGCGTCCTGGGGCGTCATGGCGATCGTCATGAGCGAGCCAACCCCATCGGCGGTAAAGAGCAGGTTTTTCTTGATCTCGTCCTCGGTCAGGCCCAGCTCGGTGAGCTTGTTATAGCGCATTGAGTTCGCACTGTGACAGTTCAGGCAGTAATTGATGAAGAGCTTTGCCCCGTTTTGGAGTGCAGCGAGGTCGTTGATCCGGTCAGGGGCGCGATCGATATGAACCCCACCCCCGGCGGCGAACGCCACGACGCAGGTCAGAGATAAAGTCAGGGCACCAAGCAGTTTTTTAATCATGATCTTTCCGTAACGTTATGTTTGCCTTAGTGAGCGCGGAACGTCACGCGGTCAGGGACTTGTTTGAACGTACCCTTGCTGCTCCAGAGGGGCATCAACAGGAAGAAAGCCAGGTAAATAATCGTGCAGACCTGACTCATCAGCGTAAACACCGGAATCACGGGCTGCGTGCCTAGCCATCCGACAATCAGAAAGTTGACGATAAAGATGCCGTAGAGCACCTTGTGCCAGCCTGGACGATAACGGATGGATTTGACCGGCGAACGGTCCAGCCATGGCAAAAAGAATAGGATCACCACAGCGCCGCCCATGGCCACTACGCCCCAGAACTTCGCGTCGAAGGTGCGCAGCAGGACGGCAATGACGATCAGCAGGACAGGGACAGCGATACGCAGGATGCCGCGCAGATTGCTTTTCGCCAGGATGCCGATCGCGGCGAGGACAGAGGCACCCGCCAACACCCAGGTAAAGTCACTGGTGGTGGCGCGCAGCATCGAGTAGAACGGTGTGAAATACCAGACAGGCGCAATATGCAGCGGGGTCTTGAGGGGGTCGGCAGGAATGAAGTTGTTGTACTCTAGGAAGTAGCCGCCCATCTCGGGGCCAAAGAAGATAATCGCTGCAAACACGATCAAAAAGCCCGCCACACCGACCATATCGTGTACGGAGTAGTACGGATGGAAGGGGATGCCATCACAGGGACGACCGTAGCGATCTTTGGGGCCTTGCTTGATCTCGACGCCGTCAGGGTTATTGGAACCCACTTCGTGGAGTGCGAGGATGTGTGCCACCACCAGGCCGATCAGCACCAGCGGAATGGCAATTACGTGGAAGGCAAAGAAGCGGTTCAATGTTGCGTCGGAGACGACGTAATCGCCACGGATCCACAGCGACAGCTCAGGTCCGATGAAGGGGATGGCTGAGAACAGGTTGACAATCACCTGTGCCCCCCAGTAAGACATCTGGCCCCAAGGCAGCAGGTAGCCAAAGAATGCCTCGGCCATGAGGGACAGGAAGATGGCGACGCCAAAGATCCAGACCAGCTCGCGCGGTTTACGGTAAGAGCCGTAGAACAGGCCGCGCAGCATATGTAGATAGACCACGACAAAGAACATCGATGCACCTGTCGAGTGCATGTAGCGGATAAACCATCCACCTGGCACCTCGCGCATGATGTACTCGACTGACTCGAAGGCAAAGCGCGCATCGGGCTTGTAGTTCATCACGAGAAAAATGCCCGTGACGACCTGAATAACCAGCACCAGTAGCGCTAGCGAGCCAAAGAAATACCAAAAATTGAAATTTTTGGGTGCGTAGTACTCGGACATGTGGTCTTTGAAGAGGCTGGTCAGCGGGAAGCGCCGATCAATCCACCCCATCAGCCCAGTCGTCTCGACGATTTTTTCAGCCATGAATGGCTCCTAGTCTTGTGATGTCAAAGAAGGATGACCGCTGGGCCATCAGGCCTTGGTGTTTTCGTCTATGCCGATGGTAACGCGTGTGCCATCAGCAGAAAAAATGTAGGGCGGGATCTCGAGGTTGTCTGGAGCAGGCTTGTTAGCGAACACGCGTCCAGCCAGATCGAAGGTCGAGCCGTGGCAGGCACACAACCAGCCACCCGCCCAATCGGCAGGAAGCCCTGGCTGAGGGCCGGTCTCAAATTTTGCGGTGGGCGAGCAACCCAGGTGCGTGCAGATGCCGATGCAGATGAAGTACTCGGGCTTGCGCGAGCGGTATTCGTTCTCGGCAAAGGGCGGCGTGAAGCCGGGACGCTTGGATTGTGGGTCGGCGAGCTCGGCGTCGTGCTTGGACAGCGCCTCTAATTCGGCCGCCGTGCGTCGCACAATCCAGACAGGTTTGCCACGCCACTCGACTGTCATCATCTGACCGGGTGCCAGGGCCGATATATCGGCCTCGACTGGCGCGCCTGCTGCACGAGCTTTTTCGGATGGGGCGAATGAACCGACCAGAGGGACAGCGGTTGCGACGCCCACTACACCGCCCAACGTACAGGCAGAGGCCACCCAAAAGCGGCGAGAAGGATCGGGGGGGAGGGTTGGGTCGACCGCGCCCTGATCGTCGGATTGTGTCGTATTCTGACTCATTCTAATATCCCTTGTGTCTGCCCTGAGGGCGTGCCGTTACTGTTTTTCGTGATGCATAGGGTTCTTCAACCGCGTATTATAGCGTTACCCAAATCGGGGGGGAAATTCGACCGGGAGCAAGAGCATGAGCAAAGCACGAGGCTTTATCAAGGAGTTCCAGGAATTCGCCGTTAAGGGCAATATGATGGATTTGGCCGTTGGGGTCATCATCGGTGCTGCATTTGGTAAAATCATCGACTCAGTTGTAAACGATATCGTGATGCCACTTATCAGTTTTATCCTGGGTGGAGAGGTGAATTTCGATAATTTGTTTTGGGTCCTGCGCATGCCCGAGGGCTATGAGGGGCCACTGACCCACGATGCCTTGGCGAAGGCGGGTGGCGTGATCCTGGGATGGGGGCATTTTCTGACCATCTTTATCAATTTTATGCTGTTGGCCTTGGTCGTTTTCATGATGGTCAAGCTTGTCAATAACACCCGCCGTAAGCTCTCAGGACCCGTGGTGGCACCAGCGCCTGCCGCGACCCCTGAGGATATTGTATTGTTACGCGAAATCCGCGATGCGCTCAGGAAATAATGCCTGATCGCGCTGTTGCAGGGCTTAAACCGGGTTGTCGATATCTACAAATTCGCAGCGTATGCCGAATTTCTCGGCAATCGCTGCGCCTAGGGCCTGGACACCATAGCGCTCGGTGGCGTGGTGGCCAGCCCCGATAAAGGCGACACCGGTCTCGCGCGCTAGATGGGTGGTGGGCTCAGAGACCTCGCCGGTTAGGTAGGCGTCCACGCCAGCGGCAACCGCGGCATCCATCATGCCCTGTGCACCGCCCGTACACCAGGCGATGCGTCGAATGGGGCGGTGGGGCTCACCCATCAACAAGGGTTCACGGTTTAGCTGGCGAGCCACGGTTTGCCCGATTGAGGTAAGTGTCTGATTGGCACCCGGGTTGCCCAGCCAGATCAGGTTCTCGGGCCCACAGCATTGGGGCGCGCCTTGGCTGTCGCGCTCGGGCTCAAACCCGAGCACACGCGCGAGTTGCGCGTTATTGCCCAGGGTAGGATGAGCGTCCAGGGGTAAATGGTAGGCGAGCAGGCTGATATCGTGAGCCAGCAGGCCAGCCAGGCGGGTGCGTTTGGGGCCGCGGATACATGGATTTTCGTTTTTCCAAAACCAACCGTGGTGTACGAGGATCGCATCGGCTTTTTTTTCGATGGCAACATCGATCAGCGCTTGCGTCGCGGTGACACCAGCGATAATGTGGCGGACATGGGGGCGGCCTTCAACCTGCAACCCGTTGGGGCAGTAGTCGGTGAATTGTCCCGCCTGCAAGGTCGTGTCGATCCATGCCGCCAGTTCGTATAAGTCGACAGATGTCATCGAATTCCTTTGTCTCAGAGAAGTTATAAAGCATATGCAACGATTGTGGCTGATTTTCGCGCAGACCGTCACGGTGTGTCTGGGCATTTTATTCATCGTGATAACGTTGCGCCCGCAATGGCTTCAGGCCGATAGCCCAGTATCGGTCGCGCCGGTGGCGCCAGCGCTGGCGTCGACGTCGGTACAGACCTATGCACCTGCCGTCGCACGCGCCGCACCTGCAGTCGTGAATATCTATACGGCCAAGCACATTGATGTGCCGCTCGTCCCCTTGCCCGCAGATCCTGGCCTGAACCAGTTATTCCGTCAGTTGCCCGGCTTTACCCGGCGCCAGACGACAACGAGTCTGGGTTCGGGCGTCATTGTGCGCGCCGATGGCTATGTTTTAACGAACTACCATGTCATCGAGATGGCCGATGCGATTGAGGTGGCCTTGCGCGATGGACGCCAGGCGACGGCGCGTGTGGTGGGTGCCGATCCGGAAAGTGACCTTGCTGTGTTGAAAATCGACTTGGACAAGCTCCCGGCGATTGCCTTTAACGAGCAGCATCAGGTGCAGGTGGGTGATGTGGTGCTTGCAATTGGTAATCCTTTTGGGGTTGGTCAGACCACGACCATGGGGATTGTGTCCGCCTTGGGACGCAACCGCCTGGGCATCAATATCTACGAGAACTTTATCCAGACGGATGCAGCGATTAATCCGGGTAATTCAGGCGGAGCCTTAATCGATTCGTCGGGCGGATTGGTGGGGATTAATACAGCAATCTATTCCGAGACTGGGGGTTCGCTGGGGATCGGTTTCGCGATTCCAGCTGCGGCAGCGCACCAAATCATGGATGAGATCATCGAGCATGGCACCGTGACGCGGGGCTGGTTAGGGATTGAACCGCAGGATATTACCCCCGACCTGGCGCGTGCGTTTCACCTGAAGAACGATGAGGGTGTAATCATTGCACGCGTGCTGCGTGGCGGCCCTGCCGCGCGCTCAGGCGTGCGTGTTGGCGATATTGTGCATAGCCTGGATGGTCATGCCGTGATGGATTCTGTGGATTTGCTTAACCAGATTGCGCCGCTCAAGCAAGGTGGATCAGCCGAACTTGGATTGCAGCGGGATGGCGAGCCATTGACGGTGGTGGTGCAGGTCGGTGTGCGCCCGCCTATACGAGGCAAATAGGGCGCTTGCGTTCAATCCTCGGGTGTGTCGGGTGCCGTCACGTCGTGTGATTCAGTCGCAGCTTTTTTGCGTTCCAGCGTGCTGGCTACCAGTACGCCGATCTCGTAGAGCAGGCATAGCGGTCCGGCGAGCAGGAATTGACTGAGCACATCGGGTGGCGTGACGATTGCAGCAATCACGAAGGCACCGACCACGACATAACCGCGTATTTCGCGCAATCTTTTAACCGTGACGATGCCTGCCTTGACCAGCATAATTACCACGATCGGGACCTCGAAGGTCACGCCAAACGCGATAAACATCGTCATGACGAAGTTTACGTAGGCCTCGATGTCCGGCGCAGGTGTAATGGACTGCGGGGCGAAGTGGGCGATAAAGGTAAATACAGTGTGGAACACCACGAAATAGCAGAACGCCATCCCGAGAATAAACAGCAGCGTGCTCGACAGAATCAGCGGTAAGGCCAGGCGCTGTTCGTGACGATACAGGCCCGGTGCGATAAAGGACCAGGCCTGGTAGAGCACGACGGGTAGCGAGAGCACAAAAGCGGCAAGTAGCGTGACCTTGATTGGCACCATAAAGGGGGTGATCACCCCTGTGGCAATCATGCGCGTGCCCTGGGGTAGAGAGGCCAGCATGGGTTGCGCCAGCAAGTCGTAGATGGCTGAAGGGCCAGGGTACAGGAATAGCACGACGAATACGCCCAGCACCACCATGACGGCCTTGAGCAAGCGCGTGCGCAACTCAACGAGGTGAGAGATGAAGGTGTCCTGGGGGGAGCTGTCGCTGGCGTCCGTGGTCATACTGGCTTTTCGGTGTGTAAATCAGGCTGCGTAGCAGCGGGCGGCTCAATAGCGGGCGGCTCAATAGCGGCGGGCGTCTCAGTGGAGGATGTCTCAGTGGGGGTTGGCTCGATCGCAGAAGGTGCTGTGCTGCTTAGGCTTTGCGCGTCCTGTAGGGCCTTTTTGGCTTCGTCTAAGGGCTGGCTGATGCTGGTCTGGGCCTCTGTTAGAGAAGCCTTGACCGAGCGCGCGGCGTCCTCCATCTGGCCTTTGATGTCGCCGATTTCCTTAATGTCTATTTCGCGCTGAATGTCGGACTTAACGTCATTGACGTAGCGTTGGGCGCGTCCGAGCAAGTGGCCGATCGTGCGCGCCACCTTGGGCAGACGTTCCGGACCGATGACGATCAGCGCGATCACGCCAATTAGCATCAGTTCGCTGAAGCTGACATCAAACATGGTTCAGGGCTGCCTGGTCAAAGTTAAGTAATGCGATTACGCATCGGTTTTTTCTTTGGCTTGGACATCGATCGTGCTGGTGTCCTCGACTTGGGCCGTGACAGCGGGAGGTTCCTCACCCTTCGCTTCGTTCATGCCCTTTTTAAATCCCTTGACCGCACCACCCAGGTCTTCGCCGATGTTACGCAGTTTTTTGGTGCCGAAAACCAAGGCCACAATAACCAGAACAATCAGCCAGTGCCAAATGCTGAAACCACCCATAATAGATCTCCGTTATGCGGCAGGTGCCGCGCGTTTGTCCCAGGGGCGCGCGCCCCCGATAATGTGAAAGTGCAAATGTGCGATTTCCTGACCACCTTCGATACCCGTATTTGCCACCAGCCTGAACCCCCCTTCTGGGCCTGGATTGCAGCCGTTGGTGTAAGCAAGGTTTGGGACCAAGTGCATCATTCTACCTAGCCAATCCAGATCCTGCGCGCCGATGTCTGCGAGCGATTCGATGTGGTGCTTTGGGATCAGCAGCAGGTGCACGGGTGCCGCAGGGTTAATGTCGTGAAACGCCATGAACTCATCATCCTCGTACACAATGCCGGCGGGGATGTCGTGTCGGGCGATCTTGCAAAACAGGCAATCATGGCTCATGGCGTGTCATCAAAAAAAGCAGAGGGCTGAAATTAGGCTCGTGAGCCTAGTATCTTGCCACAATTTTGGGTCTTGCTGTGAGCTGCCTGGCGTCTGAGGCGATCATCGAGGGTATGCCCCAAGCAGTTGTTGGCCAATCAGGGCTTGCGGGAAGCCTTTTCTGCCAAGCCAGACAGGCCTTCACGGCGTGCCAATTCATGCAACACATCCTCAGGCCGCAGGCCGTAGTAGGTGAGTGTGACCAAACTATGAAACCATAAATCGGCTGTCTCGGCGACGATGCGCTCGGGGACACCGTCCTTGGCGGCCATGACCAGTTCAGTGGCTTCTTCACCGATTTTTTTGAGAAATGCATCTGGGCCGCGAGCCAGGAGCTTGGCTGTGTATGAGGTCGTCGGGTCGCCGCCATTGGCGGGTAGTCGGGTGGCTAGCGTATCAGCCAGACGGCTGAGGAGGGTGTCGTTCAGCTTGCTCATGGCTTGCTCGATGTGTAAATGTCGGTGGGATCCTTTAACACTGGGTCAACAGTGGTCCAGTGCGTCTGATCTGATGCGTGATCCAGACGTCGGAAGAAGCAGTGGGCACGCCCGGTATGGCAGGCGATGCCGCCTTGCTGTGTGACCTGCAGGAGCAACACATCCGCATCGCAGTCCAGGCGGATCTCGTGGATAATTTGGATATGGCCGGACTCTTCGCCCTTGCGCCACAGGCGCTGGCGTGAACGTGAGTAATATACGGCGTGCCCGGTACGGACGGTTTCAGTGACGGCTTCGGCGTTCATCCAGGCCATCATCAGGACGACGCCAGTCTGTGCATCCTGAGCAATGGCAGGAATGAGGCCGTCCTGATTGAATGCTAGCTCGGTAAGCCAGGTAAGCTCAGTGTTCATGACGTACAGGGATGCCCTGCTCAGCCATATAGGCCTTGGCTTGGGCTAACGTGAACTCGCCAAAATGAAAGATGCTTGCCGCAAGTACTGCGCTTGCATGGCCAATTTTTACACCATCGACCAGGTGCTGCAGGGTGCCGACGCCGCCCGAGGCGATAACCGGTATGGCAACCGCGTCCGAGACCGCGCGTGTGAGCTCTAGATCGAAGCCGGACTTGGTGCCGTCCCGGTCCATACTCGTTAGCAGTAGCTCGCCCGCACCGTACTCGGTCATGCGTTGTGCCCACTCGATAGCATCCAGGCCGGTTGCCTTGCGTCCTCCATGGGTGTAGATCTCCCAGCGGAGTGCTTCGCCGGGTGCCGAGCAGCGCCTGGCGTCCAGGGCCACGACGATACACTGCGAGCCGTAGTGGCGGGCCGCCTCGCGCACGAGCTCTGGGTTGGCGACGGCGGCGCTATTAATGGCGACCTTGTCTGCGCCTGCATTGAGCAGGCGTTGTACGTCTGCGACCTCGCGCACGCCCCCGCCCACCGTCAGCGGGATAAAGACCTGGCGCGCCACGGCCTCAATAATGGGTAGGATTAGCCCACGGTCCTCGCTCGTGGCGGTGATGTCAAGGAAGGTCAGCTCATCGGCGCCTTGCTCGTCGTAGCGTCGTGCGATCTCGACGGGATCGCCTGCATCGGCGAGATTGACGAAGTTTACGCCTTTGACAACACGCCCCGCGTTGACATCCAGGCAGGGAATGATGCGACAGCTCAGCCCCGATATTTGGGGCTGTAGTGTGGAACTGGCCTGCTGTGTGCTGGGTGTGCTCATGCTGACGTCGCATCCTGGCTATCAGTCAGGGCCTGTGCCTGGGCAAAGTCCAGCGTGCCTTCATATAGGCTGCGTCCCAGGATGGCCCCCTCGACACCGTCTGTTTCGACCTCGCACAGCGCGCGGATGTCCGCGAGCGTTGCCACGCCACCGGAGGCAAAAACAGGAATGCGTACGTGGCGCGCCAGGCGCACGGTGGCCTCGATGTTCACGCCGCTTAGCATGCCATCACGACCGATATCGGTATAGATGATGGCCTCGCAGCCGTAGTCCTCGAACTTATGGGCCAGATCCAGAACGTCATGACGTGTGAGCTTGGACCAGCCATCTGTAGCAACCTTGCCCTCACGTGCGTCCAGCCCGACGATGATGTGGCCGGGGAAGGCGCTGCATGCGTCACTCAAAAAACCTGGATCCTTGACAGCGGCCGTGCCGATGATGACGTACGAGATGCCGTTGTCCAGATAATATTCCACGGTATCCAGATCGCGAATGCCGCCGCCGATCTGGATAGGGATGTCCTCGTCTACTGCGGCGACGATATCCTCGATGGCAGCACGGTTCTTGGGCTTGCCGGCGACTGCACCATTAAGATCGACCAGGTGCAGGCGACGCGCACCTTGGCTTACCCATTGGTTAGCCATAGCGGCGGGATCGTCTGAAAATACTGTGGCATCGTTCAGATCACCTTGGCGCAGGCGCACACAGCGCCCGTCTTGGAGGTCAATGGCAGGGATGAGGAGCATAGTCATCGTCAGTAGGTAGGTAGTGGAATGGATTCATGCCAGTTCCTTAGGGGTTCCAGCAGGTAAAGTTGCGATAAAGCTGCAAGCCGTAGCCTGCGCTCTTTTCTGGGTGAAACTGTACGGCAAAAATATTATCCTTCGTGACGGCACAACAAAACTCAATGCCGTAGCGGCTGGTGCCTGCAATAAGCTCGGCTTGTGCGGGCACAGCATAGTAACTATGCACGAAATAGAAGGGCGTGTCTTGGGGGATATCTACCCATAAGGCATGTGGCTGGGTCTGATGCACTACATTCCAGCCCATATGAGGGACTTTTAGGCGCATGCCCAAAGCGTCAGCGGGATCATAGGCAGGCCCGGCAAAGCGTCGGTTGTTGCCTGGAAAAATACCCAAACTAGGCGTGTCACCCTCATCGCTATGCTCAAAGAGCATCTGTTCGCCCACGCATACGCCTAACAACGGCTTATTGCGCGCGGCGCTTAGCACAGCGTCGCGCAGGCCGGATTCGTCGAGCGTACGCATGCAGTCGGGCATGGCACCTTGGCCAGGAAAGACGACGCGATCAGCAGCAGAAATTTGGGCAGCCGTGCGAGCGATGGTTACCTCGTGCTGCGGCGCTGCGGCACGTAAGGCCCGTGCAACGGAATGAAAATTCCCCATCCCGTAGTCGACGATTGCAATCGTACTCACGCTTGTCTCAGAGGGAGCCCTTGGTTGACGGAATGGCCCCGCCGCTACGCGCATCAACCTCTAGAGCCATGCGTAAGGCTCGGCCAAAGGCTTTGAATACGGTCTCGCACTGGTGATGGGCGTTTTCGCCACGCAGATTGTCGATATGCAAGCTCACCAGCGCGTGGTTGACGAAGCCTTGGAAAAACTCCCGCGTCAGATCGACGTCAAACGTGCCTATGCGTGCTCGGGTGAATGGTAGAAAATAGTACAGGCCGGGGCGGCCGGAAAAATCTATGACAACGCGCGAGAGCGCCTCATCCAGCGGCACGTAGGCATGCCCATAGCGGTATAGCCCAGCCTTGTCGCCGACTGCGGCGGCAAAGGCCTGGCCTAGGGTGATACCAACGTCCTCGACAGTGTGATGGTCGTCGATATCGGTATCGCCCTCACAGTGGACATTCAGGTCGATCAAGCCATGGCGCGCGATCTGGTCAAGCATATGATCTAAAAAGGGAACACCTGTGTCCAGGTGTCGTTCACCTGTGCCGTCCAGGTTGATCGTGACGTGGACACGGGTTTCGTTGGTGTTGCGGCGAATATCTGCGGTACGCATGGTATGAGAGAGTCCGTCAGGCAGGGTTTAGGTGGAGCTCAGGCGGTAACGCGCACTGGCTGCGTGGGCCGGCAGGCCTTCGCCTCGGGCCAGGGTGTCGGCGATGCGGCCCAGCGTCTGGGCACCCGCTTTGGATACCTGAATCAGGCTGCTGCGCTTTTGAAAATCATACACACCCAATGGGGAGGAAAAACGCGCGGTGCGCGAGGTGGGTAAAACGTGATTGGGGCCTGCACAATAGTCGCCGAGTGCCTCGGAGCTATATGCACCAAGGAAAATTGCACCCGCATGACGAATATGGGGGAGCCAGTCCTGGGGGTCGCGTGTCGAGATTTCCAGGTGCTCGGGTGCGATGTGGTTGGCGATCTTGCAGGCTTCGTTCATATCGCGTACCTGGATCAGTGCGCCGCGCCGACTTAGGCTGGTACGCAGGATGTCCACGCGAGGCTGGCCGGGGAGCTGGCGGACAATGGAGGCGTGGACAGCATCCAGATAGACCGGGTCGGGACACAGCAAGATGGCCTGTGCCATCTCGTCATGCTCGGCCTGAGAGAACAAGTCCATAGCGATCCAGTCTGCAGAGGTGGAACCATCTGCAATGATGAGGATCTCGCTGGGACCGGCGATCATGTCGATACCCACTGTGCCAAATACCCGGCGTTTGGCTGCCGCAACATACGCATTACCGGGGCCAACGATCTTGTCTACGGCCACAAGGGTCTGTGAACCGTAGGCCAGGCCGCCGATGGCCTGAGCCCCGCCCACGGCAAACACCCGGTCCACGCCACCCAGTGCGGCGGCGGCCAGAACCATGGGGTTGCGCACGCCATCGGGCGTCGGGGTCACCATGATGACCTCAGGCACGCCGGCGACCTTGGCTGGGATCGCATTCATGAGCACGGATGACGGGTAGGCGGCCTTGCCGCCCGGCACGTACAGGCCAACCCGATCCAGCGGTGTGATCTGCTGGCCAAGCATCGTGCCATCAGTTTCGGTATAGGTCCAGGTCTCGGCACGCTGACGTGCGTGATAGCTGCGTATACGTTCTGCGGCGGCCTCTAGAGCCTGTCGCTGGTCTGTGGGCAGCGCATCAAGCGCGGCGTGCCAGTCGCTACGAGGGATTTCCAGTTCAGCGAGCGACTTGGCCTGTACGCGATCAAAGCGTCGTGTGTAGTCAAGAATCGCACCATCACCACGAGTCTGTACATCCCGCAGGATGTCGCGCACCGTGTGCTCGATCGCCTCGTCCTGCGTTGCGTCATAGGCGAGTAACTGGCCTAACGCGTGGTCAAAACCATCAGAGTGGGAGTTAAGGCGATGAATCAAGGACATGGAGCGTGAAATCGTTCGAGTAGGTAGGAAAGAGAGACAGCAGTCTATCTTAGCCTGCTTTTAGGTCATGCTGTCCGAGGCGCGCCCAAATGCATCAATAATTGGTTGCAGGCGTGCGCTGCGCATTTTGAGTGCGGCCTGATTCACAATCAGCCGTGAGGAGATCTCGCGGATTTCTTCGACCTCGACCAGGTGGTTGGCGCGTAGTGTCCCGCCCGAGGACACTAGATCGACAATGGCATCGGCCAGGCCCACCAGCGGCGCAAGCTCCATCGAGCCATAAAGTTTGATCAGATCGACATGCACACCCTTGGCGGCAAAGTGTTCGCGGGCCGCGCGCACGTATTTGGTAGCGATGCGCAGGCGTGACCCCTGGTGTACCGCCGCATCATAGTCAAAGCCTTCGCGTACCGCCACGCACAAGCGGCAGCGTGCAATATTCAGGTCGATAGGCTGGTATAGGCCACCAGGGTGTTGTGCCATGTGTTCGTAGAGCACATCCTTGCCTGCAATACCGAAATCCGCTGCGCCATACTGCACGTAGGTGGGGACGTCTGAGGCGCGTACGATGATGATCTGCAGGTCAGGTGAGTCGGTGGGCAGGATAAGCTTGCGCGAGGTCTCGGGGTTTTCAGTGACACGAATGCCTGCAGCCTCGAGCAGCGGAAGGGTCTCATCGAAAATACGCCCTTTCGAGAGCGCGAGTGTCAGAGGTTTGTCAATGCGTGCCGGACTCATGGTGTGCGTAACCCTATTGAATACGTTGAATGCGTGCGCCCAGCGCCTGCAGCTTGGCTTCCATGCGCTCGTAGCCGCGATCCAGGTGATAGATGCGTTCGACCGTGGTCTCGCCCTGGGCCGCCAGCCCTGCGATCACCAGACTGGCTGAGGCGCGCAGGTCGGTCGCCATGACGGTGGCGCCCGAGAGTGACTCGGTGCCAATCACGATGGCTGTATGGCCGTTGATGTCGATCTCGGCGCCCATGCGCTGCAGCTCTTGTACGTGCATATAGCGGTTCTCAAAGATGTTTTCCGTGATGATGGCCGTGCCGCTGGCGAGTGTATTTAAGGCCATCAGTTGTGCCTGCATGTCGGTCGGGAAACCTGGGTATTCGCTGGTGCGAAATCCGGTTGCTCGCGGCCGCCCATGCATCGTGGCACGGATCCAGTCTGGCCCGCATTCGATCTGTAGGCCCGCCTCACGCAGTTTGTCCAGAATGGCGCCCATCGTATTGGGGGCCACCTGGCGTAGCGTGATTTCGCCACCGGTGGCGGCGACAGCACACAAGAATGTTCCCGCCTCGATCCGGTCCGGGATGATCTGGTGGGTGGCGCCATGCAGGCGTTCGACACCGTCGATGATGATGCGGTCGCTGCCATGGCCCTGGATGCGCGCACCCATCGCAATCAGCAACTCGGCCAGATCGACGATCTCGGGCTCACAGGCGGCATTTTCCAGCGTGGTGCGCCCGTCGGCCAGCACGGCAGCCATCATGAGGTTTTCGGTGCCTGTGACAGTCACCATATCGGTCAGGATCGAAGCGCCGTGCAGTCGTTTGGCATGGGCGACGACAAAGCCGTGTTCGATATGGATCTGTGCCCCCATGGCGGCCAAGCCCTTGATGTGTTGGTCCACGGGGCGTTGGCCGATCGCACAGCCTCCCGGCAGACTCACCCGCGCGTGACCAAAACGCGCCAGTAGCGGCCCAAGCACCAGGATCGAGGCGCGCATGGTTTTGACTAGGTCATAAGGGGCTTCCTGACTATGGACGTCAGCGGCGCACAAGCTGACGCGCCCGTCTGGTCCGCGCTGGGAGACGACCCCCATGCGCCCGAGCAGCGCCAGCGTCGTGCCGATGTCGCGCAATTCCGGGACGTTGTCCAGGGTGATGGTGTCGGACGTCAGCAGGCTCGCACAGAGGATAGGCAAGGCGGCGTTTTTTGCGCCCGAAACAGTGACCTCGCCATGTAAGGGTCGGCCACCCTGGATGCGCAGTCTATCCATTATGGCGAGCAGCCTCGTATTCGTCCGGCGTCATCGTGCGCATGGACAGCGCGTGGATCTCTGCCTTCATGCGTTCGCCCAATGCCTGATATACGATCTGATGACGCGCCAAAGTGCGTTGCCCCTCGAAGGCTTTGCTGACGATCAGGGCTTCGAAGTGGGCGCCATCACCCTGGACTTCGAGGTGCTCGCAGTCCAGGTGCTCGGCAATGTATTGATGAACGTGCTCAGGGGTGGGCAGCATGGATCAACTCCGTAATTTATAGCCGCTCGCCAGCAGGCGTAGTGCAAATAGGCTCAGTGCGACGGCGACTGCGAGCACAACTGCAAAACTTTGCCAGGGCGATACATCCGAGATGGCAAAAAATCCGTAGCGAAAGCCATCGATCGTATAGAAGATCGGATTCCAGCTCGATACGTGTTGCCAGAAGGGCGGTAGGCTATGGATAGAATAAAACACACCCGACAGAAAGGTCGCGGGCATGATGAGGAAATTTTGGAAGGCGGCAAGTTGGTCGAACTTTTCGGACCACAGTCCTGCGATCAGCCCCAGTGTCCCCATGATCCAGCATGACAACACAGCAAAAATCAGTAGCCATAGCGGTTCATTGATGGGCGTAACAATAAAAAACAGGGACACCAACCAAATGCAGACGCCGACACACAGGCCACGCACCACGGCGGCGATCAGGTAGGCGCTGAAAATCTGTCGGTGTGAAAACGGTGGCAGCAAAACGAAAATAAGATTGCCCGTGATGCGGCTCTGGATCAACGAGGACGAGGGATTGGCAAAGGCATTTTGCAGCATGCTCATCATAATGAGCCCCGGGATCAGAAAGGCTGTGTACGAAATTGAACCGTAGACCTGTACGCGATCCTCAAGGACGTGCGAGAAGATGAGCAGGTAGAGAAGTGCGGTGACTACGGGTGCGGCAATGGTCTGTAAGCCGACCTTCCAGAAGCGCATGAACTCTTTGTGAAGCAGGGTCGGAAATCCTGAGCCTAGTGCGGGGCGCTGGTGCGTCACGGGCCGGATCATAGAATGGCCTCCATGACACTGTCGTCATGCATGATTCTTACGAAGGCTTCTTCGAGGTCGCTGCCGCCCACGCGCGCGAGCAGGGCCTGGGTGGTGTCCAGGGCGACGATGCGTCCGGCCTTGAGCATGGCGATACGCCCGCACAGCGCCTCGGCCTCCTCCAGGTAATGGGTGGTAAGCAGGATTGTGTGGCCCGCCTGGTTAAGCCGAGCAATGAATTCCCATAAGGTGCGGCGCAGATCCACGTCCACACCTGCCGTCGGTTCGTCCAGGATAATGACTGGTGGCCGATGCACAAGTGCCTGGGCGACTAACACACGGCGCTTCATGCCGCCCGATAAGGCGCGCATATTGACCTCGGCCTTATCGAGTAGGCCAAGGTTATCGAGGACTTCGTCGATCCAGTCGTCGTTATGGCGTAAGCCAAAATACCCCGACTGAATGCGCAGGGTCTCGCGCACTGTGAAAAACGGGTCGTAGACGATCTCTTGGGGGACAACGCCCAGAGATTGTCTGGCCTGGCGAAAGTCCTTAATGACGTCGTAGCCACAAATTTGAGCTGTTCCTGTCGTGGCATGGGCCAAGCCGGCCAAAATTGAAATCAGTGTGGTCTTGCCAGCGCCGTTGGGGCCAAGCAGACCAAAGAATTCGCCATGTTCAACGTTCAGGTTCACTTGGTCGAGCGCACGAAAGCCCGGCCCAGGCGCTTGCCCTGTCAGCCGGGCCATAAGGCTGCGCGGTGCAGGGGCGTAGGTTTTGGAGATATCGTGTAGATTCAGCGCAGACATAGAAAAAGGCTGGGCCCGTAAATGAGTCCAGCCTTCTATTATAGTGCCTGCGCCAGGTTGGGCTGAATCATTCGCCAAGCCGCGCCTGCCGGGCGTATGGCCACGCTTACTGGTTACGCTGCTCCAAAGCCTTGATCAGGCCGTCGATACCGTTGCGATTGATCTCTTGGGCGAACTGGTTGCGGTAGTTCTGGATGAGCCAGATGCCTTCGACATTCAGATCGTATATTTTCCAGCCAGCGTCTGTGCGTTCGAGGCGGTAGTCTACGGCAGCGGATGGCCCATTGCGCTGGGATAGCGTCGAGCGCACGACAGCGTCCTTGGCCTCGGGGTCGCCACGGAAGGGCAGGATTTCGATCTTGGAGATCTGATCAACACGAGTGAATGCACCGCTATAAGTACGGATCAAGGTACCCGTGAAGGCATCCACCAGCCTTCTTTGCTGCTCTGCAGAGGCCTGCTTCCAGTAGCGTCCCGTGCTCAGTCTGGTGGTCTTGGTCATGTCGATATAGGGCAGGGCATACTGTTCCACCAAGGCGTGTATGCGTGTGGTATTCCCGTTGCGTGCCTCAGTGTCGTTCTTGACGGCATTGAGCATATTATTGGCGACAGCCTCCATGAAGTCATTGGGTACAGCCTTGGTGTCAACGGGCAGCGCTGCCTGAGTCGGCGCGAGCATACTCAGGCCCAGCGCCAAGCCCAGGAGTATGCTGCGGCCGCTATGCAAGAGGGGGGTTAGGGTGCGGATATAGGACATATGAATCTCTATTCTTCGGAGTAATCGGGTAACGTATCTTGCGAGTACTCCGATATTGTGGAGTCGCCCGTTCCAGTGCCACCTTGTAGGCGGCTCTGGACCATGGCGCGCCGCCGCTGTAGGTAGGCGTCGCGGATAAAGCTGTATTTATCGAGCGCAATCTGGTCGACGAGATCGTCAGCGTCGAGCAGACTGGTACGTTTGTCAATAAAGTACAGGCCGACGAGGGAATTGCGTACGGGGACATCATCAATGGCAAAGATAAATGACGTTGGTGATACGGGCGAGGCAACGGAGATGACGATGGCCGCCGTATCGCGTGCCGTGCTGGGACCGAGGAAAGGCAGCACGACATAGGGCCCGGCCCCCAATCCCCACACGCCGAGCGTGACGCCGAAGTCGTTAGGAATGCGCTTTGCCCCATTCATGGATGCGACGTCGATGCATCCGCCCAGACCCATCGTGGTGTTGAATAGAATCCGGCCGAAGGTGTTGACGAAATCATGGCCTCGGCCCTGCATGAAACTATTGATGCCTGACCAAACATCCTCTAGATTATTAAAGACATTGCGCACACAGCTACGCACTGGCGTTGGGGTCACCGCGCGGTAGCCTGTTGCGATGGGCTTGAATACGGCACGGTCGACGGTATCGTTGACAACATGCATGCTGCGATTGTAGGACTCCCAGGGGTCATCAGGCGTTGGGTTTGGGATGCTCGTACAGCCGGCCAGCAGCGCGCCGGATGCGATCGCCAGGCCCGCCCGTGCGTAATGGCGGCGGGGTACTGCAGCGTAGCGAGCAGGGGCTGAGCGAAACGGGAGCGTGGGTGTTGTCATGGCAGGGATGGCTGGTTCGGCGATTAAGGTCGATGGGAAGAGTGTTGCATAGTGTATCGTGTACGTTGACAGTTCGTAGATAATTGGTGCGTCTATTATTTTGCAGGTCCGCTTTCGGTGCTGCCTTCTTTGGCTGCAGAGCTGTATAGAAACTTACTGATTAATTCCTCTAGAACCACAGCGCTCTGGGTGAACTGAATTTGCTTGGTCTGCGTGAGCGTCTGGTCCTCGCCGCCGGGTGTAAGCCCAATGTATTGTTCACCCAGCAGCCCAGAGGTCAGGATGGAGGCTGAAGAGTCAGCCGGAAACTGATAAGCATCCTCGATATCCATGGTTACTGTGGCCTGGAAGCGTTGGTTATCAAAGCTGATGGTCGCAACTCGACCGACCACCACGCCACTGCTCTTGATGGGGGCGCGGACCTTGAGGCCGCCCACATTATCAAAATACGCCGTGACCTGATAGGTCGGTGCAAAGGTGAAAGAGCTCATATTGCCTGCGCGCAGTGCTAGAAAGACCA
Organism: Alcaligenaceae bacterium CGII-47; assembly: GCA_019166125.1. Lineage (GTDB taxonomy): Bacteria > Pseudomonadota > Gammaproteobacteria > Burkholderiales > Burkholderiaceae_B > Castellaniella. The sequence goes on along the minus strand of JAHTBO010000003.1, from coordinate 341,473 downwards.
GTGCGACGATCCCCAAGAGGATAAACAGGCCGACCCAAAAATCGGATTTTTCACGTGTCATATTGATTCCATCAGCTTAATTGGCAAACATCAGGGCAGTGAGGAGGAAGTCCAGGCCCAGTACGGCGAGGGCGCCATTGACGACCGTGCGTGTTGTAGCACGTGCGACCCCGTCAGGCGTGGCCTTGGCCGTCCAGCCCTGATGGAGTGCAATCAGTGTGACGACCACACCAAAGACCACACTTTTGATTACGCCGTTGACGATGTCGTTGATCACATCGACGCCGTCTTGCATTTGCGACCAGAAGGCACCGGGGTCGATACCGATCAAGACGACACCGACAAACCAGCCACCCAGGATGCCCACCATGGAAAACACGGCGGCCAGCACGGGCATGGCAATCACGCCACCCCAAAAGCGCGGTGCCAGTACACGACGGATCGGATCGACGGCCATGACTTCCATTGCAGCGATCTGCTCGCCAGCCTTCATCAGGCCGATCTCGGCGGTGAGCGAGGTGCCCGCGCGTCCGGCAAACAGCAAGGCGGTAATGACTGGCCCCAGCTCACGTGTGAGCGAGAGCGCCACGAGCAGACCAAGCGCGTCCTCGGAGCCGTAGCGATTCAGCGTGTAATAGCCTTGTAGCCCCAAAACAAAACCGACAAACAAGCCAGAGACGCTGATAATCAGTAGAGAATAGTTGCCGATGAAGTGAATTTGCTGGGAAACCAGGCCTGGTCGGCGCACGAGGACACTGCTGCGTTGCAGGATGGCACCGAGTAAGCGCACAAAGGTGCCCAGCCCGCTAATAAAGCTTAGAGCGTTTCGCCCCAGCGATGCGATGCGTCGTTGCCAACCCATCATGCTGTCCCCTGTTGGCTAAGCCATTTTTCGAAGGCAGGTGTGCTTGGGTAGTGAAAGGCGATAGGCCCATCGGGTTCACCCTGCAGGAATTGACGGACGTAGGCATTACTGGAGCCTGAAAGCTCGGAGGGCGTGCCTTGGGCGATCAGACTGCCTTGGCCGATAATATAGACTTGGTCGGTGATGGTGAAGGACTCTGCCACGTCGTGGGTGATCAGGATGGAGCCGCAACCGAGCTTATCGGTCATGCCCCGGATGAGTTGGGCGGTGATACCCATTGAAATCGGATCCAGGCCGGCAAAGGGCTCATCATACAGAATCAATTCGGGCTCTAGGATGACGGCCCGGGCCAGTGCAACGCGGCGCGCCATGCCGCCGGAGATCTCTGCGATATTCAGGTGGGCAGCATGCCGTAAGCCAACGGCATCGAGTTTTTCGAGCACGCGCTCGAGGGTCTGCTGCTCGGAGATACAGGTGTGTTCGCGCAAGGGGAAGGCGACGTTCTCGAATACGCTCAGGTCGGTGAACAGCGCGCCCTGCTGAAACAGTACACCCATGCGCTGGCGGGTAGCGCGCAGCGCTGTCTCGTCGAGTTGGGCGATATCCTGGCTGAATACCTGAATCTGGCCGACGCGGGCGTTAATTTGGCCGGTGATGGCGCGCAGTAAGGTGGTTTTGCCCGAACCAGAGCCGCCCAGCATCGTGACGACTTGGCCAGGATAGGCCTTGAGGTCGATATCCTTGAGGACGGTGAAATCGCCGTATCCCAGAGAGACTCCGTCAAAGTTCACAATAGGTGTGGAGGCGTTGGTGGCAGGGGTCATGTATTTTCGCCGAGTATAGCCGCCTATTGTACCTGTCGATCTCTGGCTTGTTGCGTTCGATGCGCTATTTTTGGGATGGGTGTGTTTCTTTTGCAAGAGCTCGCGCGGTGGGGGCTGGGAAGGCAGCAGGGACTCGCCTCACCCGATCCTGGCTGCGCCAGGATTGCCCGAGCGATCAACCCGTATCGGGGCGGTCGCAAAACTCGCAGGATGACCCGTCCCCCGGACGGGTCACAGCGTCCTGCTCAAACAGTTGCTCCCTTGCCTCCCCGATCCAAGCCGATCACTCGGCGGGCTCGAAGCTCGTCCCTTCTGCCCCTCCCCGCTCTTTCGCATTCGGTCCAGGTAGTCCCGCTGACAGCGGGACCCATCCGACGAGCCGCCCTCGGCTGTAAACCAAGCCAGCCGCGATACCCGCCCGCTGGCCGTAAAAACGCCTACAGCAAAAACCGTTTACCGCGGCAACACAGACGTCCCCATCAGAAACTCATCCACAGAGCGCGCGCACTGACGCCCCTCTCTGATCGCCCACACGACCAGCGACTGACCTCGCCGCATATCGCCCGCAGCGAAGACCTTGGCTGTGTTGCTGCAATAATCATCCGTGTTGGCACGCGCATTGCCGCGTGCGTCCGTCTCCACCCCGAACGCATCGAGCACAGCCCGTACGGGAGAGACAAAGCCCATTGCGAGCAGCACCAGATCAGCGGGCAGATCAAAGCCCGAACCCTGGACCTCGCGCATCTTCATCTGCTTCGTCGCCTTGTCACGCAGCCATTCGAGACGTGTTGCCACCAGTTTTTCGACCTTGCCGCCCTTGCCCTCGAAGGCTTGGGTGCCGACCGCCCAGTCGCGCCCACACCCTTCCTCGTGGGAGGAGGAGGTGCGCAGCTTGATCGGCCAATAGGGCCAGGTGAGTAGTTTGTCTTCGATCTCGGGGGGCTTGAACATCAGCTCAAATTGCGTCACTGAGGCGGCGCCTTGGCGGTTGCTGGTGCCTACGCAATCCGAGCCGGTATCGCCGCCGCCGATTACGATGACATGCTTGCCATGTGCATTGATGGGCTTGCTGATCCGATCACCATGGTTGAGTTTGTTTTGTTGGCGCAAGAAATCCATGGCGAAATGCACGCCGCGCAGCTCCCGTCCCGGTACGGGCAGGTCGCGCGGCTGCTCGGCGCCGCCAGCCAGAACGATGGCGTCGAACTCGGCTTGTAGTGCTTCCGGGGTGTGGACGGTTAAGCCCTCCTCGGCGTGTTCAGCCTGACCAATATAGGTCGAGGGGAAGAACTCCACGCCCTCGGCTTCCATCTGCGCGATGCGCCGATCGATGTGGGACTTGTCCAGCTTGAAGTCGGGAATGCCGTAGCGCAGCAGGCCACCGATGCGATTGCTTTTTTCAAATACAGAGACGCTGTGCCCGGCGCGTGCGAGCTGCTGGGCGCAGGCCAGACCCGAGGGACCAGACCCCACGACGGCGACCTTTTTGCCGGTCTTGCGCGCGGGCGGCTGGGGGATAACCCAGCCTTCGGCCCAACCTTTGTCGATGATTGCGTGCTCGATGGACTTGATGCCGACTGCATCATCGCTAATATTCAAGGTGCAAGCGGCTTCACAGGGTGCTGGGCAAATACGGCCTGTAAACTCGGGGAAATTGTTAGTCGAGAGCAAGACAGCGAGCGCGTTTTGCCAGTCCTGCTTGTAGACCAGGTCATTCCAGTCAGGGATGATGTTGTTGACCGGGCAGGCGTGGGTGCAAAACGGTATGCCGCAGTCCATGCAGCGTGCGCCCTGAATCTTCGCCTGCTCATCGGTCAGCGTCGGTACAAATTCCTTCCAGTGGCGTAGACGTGATGCGGGGGTCTCATAAGTCGGCTTGACCCGGGCAAATTCCATAAAACCAGTAATCTTTCCCATCTCTATTCCTTAGACGGCGACGGTTTGGGGGTGGGTGCATTGCCATAGCTCGGCCAAGGCACGGCGGTATTCCACGGGGGTGACTTTGATGAAGGCCGTGCGGGCCTGCGGCCAGTCGTCCAAGAGTTCGCGAGCGCGCAAGCTTCCTGTGAGCCGGAAGTGATTTTCAACCAGACGATGGACGATGGTCTCATCAGTCTCGCGCTCGTAGCCGCGCGCCATGCTGTGCCAGGTCTCTGGCTCGTCTGCGGCAAGCTGTGCGTTGTGTGTCGTGAGGGGCTCCAGGATAGCTGCAGTGAGGTTGCAGCGTTGCTCGAATTGATGCTGTGGGTCCCATACATAGGCGATGCCGCCTGACATGCCTGCGGCAAAATTGCGTCCCGTCTCACCGAGCACAACGACGGTGCCGCCCGTCATATATTCGCAGCCGTGATCACCTGTGCCTTCAACAACGGCGATTGCGCCTGAGTTGCGAACCGCAAAACGCTCGCCCGCGACGCCATTGAAATAGGCTTCGCCGCCCGTCGCCCCGTACAATACGGTGTTACCGACAATAATTTGGTCTGGTCCAAAACCTCGAAAATCGTTGGGTGAGCGAACAATAATATGGCCGCCCGACAGACCCTTGCCGACATAGTCGTTCGCCTCGCCGACCAGGTCCAGTGTGATGCCATGGGCAAGGAATGCACCAAAGCTCTGTCCTGCAGCACCATTGCACTGGATATGAATCGTGTCGTCAGGCAGCCCTTCGTGCCCGTAGCGTGAGGCCAGAACGCCTGAGAGCATGGCGCCGATGGTGCGGTTGCGGTTACGCACAGGCGTAATAAAGGACACTTTTTCCCCGTTCTCGATCGCGGCTTTGCTGCGTTCTATGAGCTGATGATCGAGCGCATTCTCTAGGCCGTGATTCTGCTCAAGCGCTTGGTACAGCGGTTCATCGCTTTGCACGGCGTGGAAAATTCGGCTGAAATCCAGCCCGCGCGCCTTCCAGTGGTCGATGCCGCTGCGCATATTGAGCAGGTCCACGCGTCCAATCATGTCATCAAAACGACGGATGCCCAGTTGCGCCATAATTTCGCGTACTTCTTCAGCAACGAAAAAGAAGTAGTTCACAACATACTCGGGCTTGCCCTGAAACTTTTTGCGTAGCGTTGGATCCTGCGTGGCAATACCCGTCGGACAGGTATTCAAATGGCATTTGCGCATCATGACGCAGCCCTCGACCACCAGCGGTGCGGTAGCAAAACCAAACTCATCAGCGCCCAGCAACGCGGCAATGGCGACATCACGGCCTGTTTTCATCTGTCCATCGGCCTGTACACGGATGCGCGTGCGCAGGCGGTTCAATACCAGCGTTTGCTGCGTTTCTGCCAGACCCAGCTCCCAGGGCACGCCTGCATGCTTGATCGAGGCGATAGGCGATGCGCCGGTGCCCCCATCGTGTCCAGCAATGACGACGTGGTCGGCCTTGGCTTTGGCCACGCCTGTGGCAACCGTCCCGATGCCGACCTCGGCGACGAGTTTCACCGAGATCGATGCGCGTGGGTTGACGTTCTTTAAGTCATGGATAAGTTGCGCCAGATCCTCGATCGAGTAAATGTCGTGGTGAGGAGGCGGAGAGATGAGTCCCACGCCGGGAACTGAATAGCGTAACTCGGCAATATAGTCGCTGACCTTATGGCCGGGCAGTTGCCCTCCCTCCCCGGGCTTGGCGCCCTGTGCCATCTTGATCTGGATCTGATCGGCGCTTGACAGGTACTCAGCGGTGACACCGAAGCGCGCCGAGGCGACCTGCTTGATGCGCGAGCGCAATGAGTCGCCCGCCGCCAGCGGCACGTCGGCGGCGATGCGCTCAGGCCCCAGGACAGAGGCTAGGGTATCGCCCTTGCGTACCGTGGGTTTGCCTGCGCGCATTTCCGCGCGGTAGCGCAAGGCATCTTCACCACCTTCGCCGGTATTTGATTTGCCGCCAATGCGGTTCATGGCAACCGCCATGGTGGTGTGCGCTTCGGTCGATATGGAGCCCAACGACATGGCGCCCGAGGCAAAGCGCTTGACGATTTCTTTGGCCGACTCAACCTCCGAGAGCGGGATGGCCTGGGTCGGGTCGATGCGAAACTCAAACAAGCCGCGTAGCGTCATAAAACGGCGCGACTGATCGTTGATGAGCTGCGCATATTCCTTGAACGTGGTGTAGTTGTTGGCACGTGTGGCGTGCTGCAGCTTGGCAATCGAATCAGGTGTCCACATATGCTGTTCGCCACGCACGCGATAGGCGTAGTCCCCGCCTTCATCGAGCGCGTTCACCAGGATCGGGTCGTTGGAAAAGGCCGCCTGGTGAGTGCGCAAGGTTTCCTCGGCCACCTGGAATATGTCGATGCCTTCGATATTGCTGGGCGTGCCGGTGAAGTACTTTTTCACTAAGCTGCTGTGCAGGCCAACAGCTTCGAATATCTGTGCGCCGGTGTAGGACATATAGGTCGAGATGCCCATTTTGGACATGACCTTGTTCAGGCCCTTATCGATGGCTTTGATGTAATTGTGCGTGGCGCTGTCCGGATCCGGCATAAGCGCCAGGGATTCCAGCGCCAGGTAGGGATGGATGGCCTCGGCGCCATAGCCTCCCAATAGTGCAAAGTGGTGGACCTCGCGTGCCGACCCGGTCTCGACGATCAGGCCGCTCTTGGTGCGCAGGCCGGTGCGGATCAGGTGCAGATGAATGGCGGAAGTAGCCAGCAGGGCGGGGATCGCCATGTGTTCGGCATCGACCTTGCGGTCGCTCACCAGCAGGATATTAAAGCCACTGCGCACGGCGTCGGCGGCGCTCGCGCACAATGAGGCCAGACAGGCCTCGATGCCTTCAGAGCCCCAGGCGACCGGGTACGTGATATCCAGTTCTGCGCAACGGAACTTGTCGCCCGTGAGCGCACCAATATGGCGTAACTGGGCCATGGCGGCCTGATCCAGCACGGGCTGGGTGATTTCCAGGCGCAGCGGTGGGTTGACGTTATTGATGTCCAGCAAATTGGGCTTGGGTCCGACGAACGATACTAATGACATCACCATCTGTTCGCGGATCGGATCGATAGGTGGATTGGTGACCTGGGCGAACATCTGCCGGAAATAGTTGTAGAACGGTTTTGGTCGATCCGAAAGCACGGTGAGCGCCGCATCGTTACCCATAGAGCCTGTGGCTTCCTCGCCGTTTTTGGCCATGGGATCGAGGATGAACTTGTAGTCTTCTTGTGTCCAGCCGAATGCTTGCTGCCGATCCAGAAGTGTGGCGTTGGGTGTCGGCGTGTCATCGGCCTTGAGTGGAGGCAACATATCGAGTTTCATACGCAGGCGCTCGATCCATTGCTGATAGGGATGCGCGTTGGCAAGTTGGGACTTGATCTCTGCGTCGTCGATGATGCGGCCTTGTTGCAGGTCGATCAACAGCATCTTGCCCGGTTGCAAACGCCATTTTTTGATGATTCGATGCTCAGGGATAGAAAGCGTGCCAGCCTCTGAGGCGAGCACCACCATATCGTCGTCGGTAATCAGGTAGCGCGCCGGGCGCAGACCATTGCGATCCAATGTGGCGCCGATCTGGCGACCATCGGTGAAGGTCACGGCGGCCGGGCCATCCCACGGCTCCATCATGGCCGCATGGTACTCGTAGAAGGCGCGGCGATTCGCGTCCATATCGGTGTGCTGCTCCCACGCCTCGGGGATCATGATCATCATGGCGTGAGCAAGCGAGTAGCCCGACATGACAAGTAATTCCAGGCAATTGTCGAAGGTGGCCGTATCGGACTGGCCTTCGTAGACGATGGGGTAGAGCTTGGGCAGATCATCGCCCAGCACCGCCGAGCTCATGACCCCTTCGCGCGCGCGCAGCCAGTTGAAATTGCCCTTGACCGTATTGATCTCGCCATTGTGGGCGATCATGCGATACGGATGCGCCAGCGGCCAAGCCGGGAACGTGTTGGTGGAAAAGCGCTGGTGCACCATGGCGAGCGCAGAGATCGCGCGGGTGTCAGCCAGGTCGCGGTAGTACACCCCAACCTGTCCTGACAGCAGCAAGCCTTTATAGACGACGGTTCGCACTGAAATCGAGGGTACAAAGTATTCCTGCCCATGGGCGAGCTGCATGCGTTGGATGGCGTGGCTGGAGGTTTTGCGTATGACGTAGAGTTTGCGCTCTAGCGCATCGGGCACCATGATGTCCTGGCCGCGACCGATAAACAGTTGCCGGATGACTGGCTCGCAGGCGCGCACGGTGGGCGACATTTCCATCTCGTGATCGATAGGCACGTCACGCCAGCCGAGTACAACCTGGCCTTCCTCGCGCACGGCACGCTCCAATTCCCGCTCGCAAGCCAGCCGAGAAGCGGTTTCCTTAGGTAAAAACACCATCGCCACGCCATATTCGTCCGGTGGCGGCAGGGTGACGTCCAGCGCAGCCATCTCCTCACGATATAGTTGGTCGGGGATTTGAATCAAAATTCCCGCACCATCGCCCATCAGTTCATCCGCACCCACAGCCCCTCTATGGTTCAGATTTTCCAAAATTTTCAGTGCCTGAACGATGATGGTGTGGCTCTTGCGACCCTTGATATTCGCCACAAATCCGACGCCACAGGCATCGTGTTCGAATGTGGGGTTGTAGAGGCCCTGGGCTTGGGGAGGCAGACGAGAGGCGGACATAAGTGGCTCACAGATAAATAAAACGTGCAGCTTTAAACCTTATTCCTGATGTCGATATACAACAAGAATATTTTTATGATCCGTCCCTATTTATTTTCTAGAAGAGATATATGCCTTATTAATAGGGACGGTTCAATATGCTTATAAAAAGACATGTTTTATTTTGACGTGTGGGCGCAGCGTGACGCATTCCTACCGTCAGTGCGAGAATATTTTTAATGAGATGTGTCGGAAAAAGGTGGCGATTCTTTGCGCGGGCGGCCGCGTACTGCCGGTACGACGCGTCGGCTTGCCAGGCGCCCTAAATGGGTAAGAAAGATCGGATCGCCCAGCGCCCATTGCCCGAATAAAGCGCTCTCAATTTGCTGGCATTGCACCGCACTGAGTCCGACTTCCAGGCGTTTGCGATAGCGCGCCTGTCGAGAAAACGGGGTGTTGCCCTCGTTCCAGTAATCTATGTGATCATTCAGAAGTGAATCGGGATGCTCGCCAACGTGACCGGTCGCCGATGACCAGGGCCAACGTGTGGGGTGATCGACATAGCCTGATGTGACAGCCAGGTACTCGAGCCAGACCATGGCGGGGAGTACCCAGTGCCCGGGTTCGAGCAAGGCGTTGCGGTAACGGTGCTTGTAGACACGTCCGTGGAGCATGCTTGCTCCCATCCGGCGTCCCATGCCCTGGATGACGCGCGACAGGCTATGCGCTGTGGCGGGTGTGGCCAGCAGACAGAGACGTTCAGGGGTGATCAGCCAGCCATGCACAGCGAGCTGGTGTAGGTGGGCCTCGTCCTCTAGCCATTCACGTAGTCGCGTGAGGTCTGCCGCAGGGGTCGGCTCTGAAGGAGATGCCAGTGCCTGGGCGAAACTGACCTGTGCCAACTGAGGTATGCGAGGGGCATAAAGGCGTGGCAGTCTGGCCATGGTAAACAGATCTAATGTGAGGCGGTGTGATGCGGCGAGGGTTTATTGTAGGGTTAAACAGTTGCGCGTATTTGAATAAATTCAAACGATTGTTTGAATTTTCATGCTGAATCAGCGACAATTTAAAATAAAGCCGCCATCATTCACTAGGCGCAGCCGAACCAGCGAGGACACGAAATTATGCAAGCTACTCAGTCCGCTCCCCTCACGATCCGCAAGGTTGCGGTATGTGGCGCAGGGGTTATGGGCGCGCAGATTGCCGCGCATTGCGTCAATGCCGGTGTGCCGGTCGTGCTGTATGATCTGGCCGCCTCCGAAGGAGGCAAAAGCGCGATTGCCCAGCGTGCAATTGGCCAATTGAAAAAACTCAATCCAGCCCCTTTGGGTGTCAATGCACTGGCCGAGCTGATCATACCGGCCAATTATGACGAGGATCTTGGCCTGCTCGCCGGGTGTGATCTTGTGATCGAAGCCATCGCCGAGCGACTGGACTGGAAACGGGATCTCTACCAAAAGCTCGCCCCGGCCCTGAACTCGCACGCGATTATCGCCAGCAATACTTCGGGCCTATCAATCACGGCCTTATCTGACGCCTTGCCCGAGGCGTTGCGCCACCGCTTTTGCGGCATCCATTTCTTCAACCCACCGCGCTACATGCCTTTGGTCGAGCTCATCCCGACGGCTACGACTGAGGCGGCCTTGCTCGATCGCCTCGAGACCTTTCTTGTTTCACAGTTAGGCAAGGGGGTGGTGCGCGCCAAGGACACACCAAACTTCATCGGTAATCGCATTGGTGTATTTGGCATTTTGTCGGTTTTCAAGCAAGCCGAGGCCTTTGGCCTGCCCTATGACCTGGTTGATGATTTGACGGGTACGCGTCTGGGTCGCGCTAAATCAGGTAACTTTCGCACGGCCGATGTGGTGGGCCTGGATACCATGGCGCACGTGATCAATACGATGACTGATCAGTTGTCTGGCGATCCCTTCCATGCGCATTTTGTCGTGCCACCTGTGCTCGCCGCCCTGATTGAAAAGGGCGCGCTCGGCCAAAAATCCAAGGCGGGCTTCTATCGCAAGGCTGGTCAGGCCATCCTGCGCCTGGATCCGGCAACCGGTGAGTACGTCCCCGCTGACGGCGCAGCCGATGATGTCGTCAAGGACATCCTTAAGGAACGGGATGCGACCAAGCGTCTGCGTGCCTTGCACGCCTCAAGCCACCCCCAGGCCCAGTTTGTTTGGGCGATCTTGCGCGATATTTTTCACTATAGTGCGGTGCATTTGGCCGACATTGCCGATAATGCGCGTCAACTGGACGAGGCGATGAAATGGGGCTTCGGCCACCAGCAAGGTCCCTTCGAGATTTGGCAAGCCGCAGGCTGGCGCGAGGTGGCCGGCTGGATTGCCGAGGATATCGCAGCAGGCAAGGCCTTGTGCGCGGCCCCACTGCCTCAGTGGGTCACTGAGGGGGCGGTCTGGGACAAGCAGGCCGTGCATACGCCCGAGGGATCATTTAGCCCGGTGACCGGCACCTACCAAGCGCGCAGTGCCTTGCCCGTTTATGGACGTCAGATCGGTGCGCCGCGTCTAGTGGGTGAAGGGCCGGCCATCACGCCGAACGTCGTCTATGAAAATGACGCAATCCTATGCTGGACGTTGCCCACGCCCCACCCCCAGGACGTACTGATTACCTCATTCAAGACCAAAATGCATACCTTAAGCCCCGATGTGGTGCGTGGGATTGTTCATGCGGTGGATCTGGCCGAGGCCAGCTATCGGGCCATGGTGATTGGTCAGTTAGAGGACCCATTCTCTGCGGGTGCCGATCTCAAGGCGATGATGCCTGTCTTTATGGCGGGCGGGGTGAAAGCCGTCGAGCCGATCCAGCGTGAAATGCAGGATATGGTCATGCGTTTGCGCTATGCCCAGGTGCCTGTGGTTGCCGCCGTCGCGGGCCTGGCGCTAGGCGGCGGGTGTGAGCTATCTGTGCATTGCGCGCGTCGCGTCGCGCACCTGGAAACCTATATCGGCCTGGTTGAGGTAGGGATTGGTTTGGTGCCGGGTGCCGGTGGGATGACATTCTGCGCACGGCGTGCTGCACAGATCCAGGCGCAATCCGCGCCCGAGGCACCGTTGCTTGCCATTGCCAAAGACTTCGTCATGGCGGTGGCGACTGCCCGGGTGTCCAAATCTGCACTCGATGCGCGTGAGATCGGCTATCTACGCGAGTCCGATCCCATCGTCATGAATCGCTATGAGTTGCTCTATGTGGCCGTGCGTGAGGCCGCTAATCTGGCGGAACAGGGCTGGCGTGCGCCACTCGCTGCGCGCTTCCCCGTGGCAGGCCGCGATGCAATCGCAACGCTCAAGGCGCAATTGGTCAATATGCGGGTGGGGGGATTTATCTCTGACTACGACTTTCAGATTGCAGAAAAAGTCGCCTACGTCATCTGTGGCGGGAATGTCGATCCCGGTTCTCTGGTCGATGAGCACTGGATGCTTAAGCTAGAGCGCGATGCCTTCCTCAGTCTGCTCGCCAACCCCAAGACACAAGCGCGTATCTCAGGGCTGCTACAGACCGGCAAGCCCGTACGCAACTAAGGAGACCTCAGATGACTGTCTTACAAGCAGCCTATATTGTTGCCGCGACGCGTGCGCCTATCGGCAAGGCCCCACGTGGCATGTATTCTCATACTCGTCCTGACGAAATGCTGGCTGCGGTCATCCGGGGTGTCATGGCGCAGGCGCCCAGTCTGGATCCGGCAGCCGTTGAGGACGCGATTGTCGGTTGCGCGATTCCCGAAGGACCGCAGGGGCTGAATGTGGCGCGTATCGGTGTGCTGCTCTCCGGGCTACCCAATACGGTGGCGGGTGTCACGGTGAATCGGTTTTGCGCGTCGGGATTGACTGCTATTGCCATGGCAGCTGACCGAATCCGTGTGGGCGAGGCAGATGTCTTGCTCGCCTGTGGTACGGAGTCTATGAGTCTTGTGCCGACCATGGGGATCAATACGTCATTCAGTCCTGATATCTACCTCAGAGACGAAGACATCGGCATCGCCTATGGCATGGGTGCCACCGCCGAGCAGGTGGCCCAGCGCTGGCAGGTCTCACGCGAGGATCAGGATGCGTTTGCCCTGCGTTCGCACCAGCGCGCCCTGGCCGCTCAGCAGTCGGGCGAGTTCTCCGACGAAATGCTACCGATCGAGATCGTGCGCCGTACGCCAGACCTGGCGACGGCCGAGATTCACACGCAACGACACACGGTTACGCTGGACGAGGGCCCGCGTGCTGACACGAGCCTAGAGGCCTTGGCGCGGCTGCGTCCCGTCTTTGCCGCAAGGGGTAGCGTCACAGCAGGCAATAGCTCGCAGACCTCAGACGGTGCAGGCGCTTTGTTAGTCGTGTCCGAGCGCGCACTGAAAGACCATAATCTCACGCCTTTGGCCCGATTTGTCTCCTTTGCCGTTAAGGGGGTACCGCCGGAGATCATGGGCATCGGCCCTAAGTTCGCAATCCCCCATGCACTTAAGCTCGCTGGCCTGACGCTCGATCAGATGGGCTGGATCGAACTGAACGAGGCGTTTGCCGCGCAGTCGCTGGCAGTGATTCGCGACCTGGGTTTGAATGAGGACGTGGTCAATCCACTGGGAGGCGCAATTGCGCTGGGCCACCCCTTGGGTGCGACCGGTGCCATCCGCGCAGCAACGGTCGTGCATGCCTTGCGACGCCGCAATTTGCAATATGGCATGGTAACGATGTGCGTCGGGGCGGGGATGGGTGCTGCCGGGATCTTTGAGCGCTGCTGATGAGGCAAAAGCGCCGCTTTTTTAATTGACCTGGACGCTGGCATATACTGAGCCGATTCCTCTTTTTTGGCCTCAGGCTCGCGTATGCCCAACTCCATCCTTGCACCGATCGACTTTCCTGCACTGACGGCCTTGCCGCAGTGGAAGCGCTTTACGCTGGCTGCGCAGACCTGCGAGGTGCGCGATACCGCACTCGATATCGTCCAGGCGCCAGGCCTTGAGGTGGACTTCAGTGGGCAGCGGCATTCACCTGAGCTGCTGGCTGCGGGCCGGGCACTTATTGCGGCGCGCGGCCTGGACACAGAACGCGCGCGCTTACTGGCAGGTGAGGTGGTGAATATCACAGAGGGACGCGCGGCCTGGCATACCGCCTTGCGTGCCCCGGATGCACCGCCTGAAGTCCAGGCTGAGCGGGCACGTATGGATGCCTGGGTGCGACGCGCGGACACCGAGCGACGTTGGCGCAATATTGTGCATATTGGCATTGGCGGCAGTGACTGGGGCGTGCGGCTGGCCGTGGGGGCATTTGGCTATGCCGGGATGTGGCGACAGGTGCGTTTTGTCGCCAATATCGATGGGCATGCGATCGAGGGCGGCCTTGCGGGTTTGGATCCGCGCGAGACGTTGGTGGTACTGGTGTCCAAATCATTTACCACCGCAGAGACCCTGCAGAACGCTGCCCGCGCCCGCGAGTGGCTGGCCGCGACCGGTGTGGCGCGCCCTGATGATCATTTTGTAGCGGTGACCGCGCGTGCGGATCTGGCTCTGGCCTGGGGGGTGCCGGCTGGTCAGGTTTTTCGCTTGTGGGATTGGGTGGGCGGTCGGTTCTCGCTCTGGTCTGCGGTCAGCCTCACGACAGCGCTGGCCGTTGGTTCGGACATATTGGCGGGCATGCAGGCGGGTGCTGCGGCAATGGATAACCATTTTGTCCAGGCGCCCCCCGATGTGAATGCGCCGATACGTATGGCGCTCGCGGGGATCGTCAACCGAAGCGTACTGGGCCAAGGTTCGCTAAATATAGCGCCCTATGATTCGCGCCTGGCTAATCTGGTGCCCTATGTGCAGCAGTTAGAGATGGAGTCATTGGGTAAATCTGTCGACTTGGCAGGGCATCCGGTGAGTGTGCCTACTGGCCCTGCGGTATGGGGCATGCCGGGTACCGATGCACAACATACGTTTTTTCAGTGGCTGCATCAGGGTAGTGACGGCGCGCCGGTGGATTTCATCTTGTGTCAGGAGGCGGACCATCATTGGCCCGATCATCATCGACGTTTGATCGCCAATTGTTTGGCACAGCGTGAGGCGTTGATGCGGGGCAAGTCCCTGGATGAGGCCTTGGTAGAGTGCGAGGTGGCCGGAGAGCCGCCTGATCGAGCGGCATGGCTTGCGCGCCACCGAGTGCATCCAGGTGGGCGCCCCAATCATCTGATTGTATTGCCGCGCTTGTCGCCGTATTCTTTGGGGGCCCTGCTTGCACTCTACGAGCATAAGGTGTTTGTTCAGGCCTTGGTCTGGGGGATCAACCCATTTGACCAATGGGGTGTGGAATATGGCAAGGTCTTAGCGCAGGATATTGTTCAGGCCCTAGAGCCCGGACGCGGCGCATCGGTGGACGTGGCACATGATTTGTCCACGCATCATTGGATCGATGTGTTCCGTGGGTAAACCCTAGATATATGATTTTACATAGATTGTTTATCCGTTTTGCAATATAGCCACTGCGAGCGGGCTCCAGTACAGTGGCGCTGGGGCGTGTAGGTTGCGCCATCAGATAACCATAAATTTAACTGGAGACAACAATGAGCACCTCCCCGGCTCCTGTCGATGAGATCTTGCCCTTAGGCAAACTCACCGCATTAGGTTTGCAACACGTGCTGGTGATGTACGCAGGTGCAGTGGCTGTGCCGCTGATTGTCGGCCGTGCATTAAACCTGGCTCCGCATGAAGTATCCATGCTGATTGCGGCTGATCTGTTTGTTTGCGGTATCGTAACCATCATTCAGTCCTGGGGGGCGACGCAGTGGTTCGGCATTAAGTTGCCCGTCATGATGGGTGTAACGTTTGCAGCAGTCGGGCCGATGGTCAATATGGCCAATAGTCATCCCGGCCATGCCGGGGCCCAATTATTGTTTGGCACGATTATCGCAGCAGGGATCATATCCATTTTTATTGCGCCATTTGTGAGCCGGATGTTGCGATTTTTTCCACCAGTGGTCACAGGCACGATCATTGCCATCATTGGGATCACATTGATGCGTGTGGGGGTGAACTGGATCTTTGGCAACCCGTTCGGACCGACGGCACCAGCCGTCGTGGATCCGACCTATATGAATTGGCTCAAGGAAATCCAGAACGTCGCTGGCGCACCGGGCTCGCCTCTGGCAGCGGTACCGCAGGGCCTGGCGATCATGCCGACCGTGCCTAACCCGCGCTACGCGGATCTAAGTGGTGTGGGGATTGCGGGGATTGTGCTGCTCTCGATTTTGATCTTTGCCAAGTACGGTAAGGGGTTTATCGCCAATATCTCTGTATTGCTGGGGATTGTGATTGGTGCTGTGATTACCACGATGATGGGTACGATGACCTACGAGAAAGTCGCTAAGGCCGATTGGGTGGATATCGTCCTGCCTTTCCACTTCGGCATGCCCCGCTTTGATATTTTCATGATCATCACCATGGTGCTGGTGATGATCGTGGTCATGATTGAGTCGACCGGGATGTTCCTTGCGCTGGGTGACATGACGGGTAAGAAAATCGGCCAAAAGGATCTAGCACGCGGCTTGCGTACGGACGGCCTGGGAACCTTGTTGGGTGGCATATTCAATACCTTTCCGTACACCAGCTTTTCACAGAACGTCGGTCTGGTCGCTGTCACCGGTGTACGTAGCCGTTTTGTCTGCGTGATGGGCGGCGTGATTCTGGTCGTATTGGGTTTGCTGCCCAAGCTCGCGGCACTGGTTGAGTCCTTGCCCACAGTGGTGCTGGGTGGGGCCGGAATCGTGATGTTCGGGATGGTCGCGGCGACGGGGATTCGTATTCTGGCTGGTGTGGATTTCAAGACCAACCGCCACAATGCCATGATCGTCGCAATCTCGATCGGTGTCGGGATGATTCCGCTGGTTGCCCCGCACTTTCGCCAGTGGATGCCGCATGCGATCCATCCCTTGATTGAGTCAGGTATTTTGCTCACGTCGGTGGCTGCGGTGCTGCTTAATCTATTCTTTAACGGCGCGCCGCACGACACGGGCGAGGCCGTTGAGGCGGCCAAGCAGGCAGAGGCATAGCAGGGAAATCAGACTGAGTTTGTCGTCTATATGGGTGTGGCACCTTGTTCTTAGGTGCCACACCCGATTAATTTTGGATGCTGAATGTATTCTCGGTGCGGTAGACAAGATCACGCCCCAGTGGCGCAATGCCCTGCAGAAAGTGACGTGAATTGGCTTGGCCTGGCAGCATCCAGTCATGTAGTTCGATAATTAAGATATAAAATTTATCAATCCATTCTGTATCAGAAGCAAAGATATTTTCTTTAAAGTCCTCGACATCTATTTTGATTAAAAAAGGGCTTAGCTTTTGTGAGGAAATATCCGAGATCAAGGTATTGATCGACACCAGAGCAAGATCCCCTTCGGCGTCTACCTTGGTTTGGAAGATTCAGTTATCACTTGCAATCCTATGATTATCAGGCTCGGGCTCGATGCCGAAGTATTTTAAAAATCCAGCTAGGGATTTTTTCGAGATTGCGCAATAGCACGATGCACCATTGTGAAAATTAATTATTAATTGCTCTGAATTGTAGCCGGTTGGTTTGTTTCATAGGGCCATGCGTCCTACAATTGCGTCTATATAATGAACGAGTTTGTGCGATGCCCCTTAACGCCGCCCCCCCGTCTGATTTGTTTTGGTACGTGGTCCACACTAAGCCACGCCAAGAGGCGCTTGCTGTAGAAAATCTCAGGCGGCAGGAGTTCGAGGTCTATCTGCCGATGTTCAAGACCTTTAAGGTGCCGCGTCGAGGTCGGGTGAAAAAGCCAGGGGATGTGATGACCGGTGTCGAGCCAATGTTTCCCCGTTATCTGTTTTTACGTCCTGCACGGGCGACTCAATCTCTATCTACGGTACGCTCGACGCTGGGGGTAAGCCGACTAGTGATGTTTGGTGCCCAGCCTGCTACGATCCGGCAGGCCTTGCTCGATGATATCCGCACGGCGGAGGCTTTGCGTGATCAGGCCGATATATCCGAGGTCAGCCCCTACCAACCCGGTATGACGGTACGTCTGCAGAATCCGGCGTTTGCCAGCGTTCAGGCGTTGGTACAGGCGGTCTCGGTGGATCGTGTGACCTTATTATTGGAAATTTTGGGGCGGCCGCAATTGCTAAACGTGGATTTTTCTCAGATATTGCCCGTCTAGTGTTCAGCGCGGCACAAGTCCATGGTATTTCTGACCATAGGCAATCGTTGCCTGGAAAAATCCTTCCTTGCTGCCGCAATCGTATCGGGTTCCCTCATATTGATAAGCAAATACTGGCCGCTCGCCAAGCATGCTGGCGATAGCGTCGGTGAGCTGGATTTCACGGCCCACGCCTGCCTGGGTGCGACTGAGGTACTCGAATATTTCTGGCTCGAGGATGTATCGGCCAACCACAGCCTGGTTGGAAGGGGCATGTTCTGGGGCCGGCTTTTCAATAATTCCGTTTACGCGAGTTGTCCGGGCGTTGAGCGCAGTGCCCGAGATGATGCCGTACCGGCGGCTATGCTCGGGTGCAATCGTCTGGATGGCCAGGATGCTGCCATTGTGCTCGTGAGCGGCATTGACAAGCTGGCGGGTCACGCCAATATCGGCATCCACCAGATCGTCGGCCAGCAATACGGCAAAAGGTTCGTTGCCTACGATAGGCGCAGCACATAGAACGGCGTGGCCCAGCCCGCGTGGCGAGGACTGGCGGGTGTAGATGCAGTGAACGTGGGGGGGGATGATGTGGCTCACCATCGCCAGCAAGGTGGTTTTTTCCTGGGCGATGAGCTCGGACTCCAGCTCGGGCATTCGGTCAAAATGGTCTTCGATGGCGCGCTTATTGCGCCCCGTGATAAAGATCAGTTCAGTGATGCCTGCGGCGACGGCTTCCTCTACGGCGTATTGGATGAGCGGTTTGTCGACGATTGGCAACATTTCCTTGGGCATGGCTTTGGTTGCCGGCAAGAATCGTGTGCCCAGGCCGGCAACGGGAAAGACTGCTTTGCGGATGGGTTTCATTTTTGTTTTGGTGATGCGGTAATTGAGGGTGCCGCGACGAGAGGTGCGCTAAGGGTAATGGCCGTCTGGTTGCGTTGTGACAGGGGGCGTGGGTCACGCCCCTGTTCAGCAGGGGGCGTGCCAAAAAAGCCCTGTCCATAGATGAACAAGACGCCGTTGGCGAAGACGATCAATAAGAGTAGCAAGCGCATAAGTCGTAGGCGGGAGAACTGTGTGAGGAAGTATATCAGCCCGATGGGCTGAGCAAGCTGGCCAATCCGTCCAGAACGGGCGTTGCCAGGTACTGGGGCGGTAAGACAGGAAGTGCGAGGTCAGCTTGGGCACGGGCAAGGATGTCTTGGACTTCCGCCTGGACCAGCGGCCAGCCGCCACCCGAGACAAATACCTGTGGCGCTGTACAAAAATGCGCCAATCCCATGCGCCATTGGCGGTATAGTGCACCAGCCTGTGCGGCAGCGATACCGCTGCTGATGGCGCCAGGTGTGTTGGTTGGGTAGTCGCTGGACGCGCCTTGTACATAAGGCAGGCGGGCGGTGCCTTCAGCCAATGAGCGGGCCATGAGCAGCGGGCCAGGCAAAATCAAACCACCGACAAAATGTGGCCGGTGGGTGCCGTGCTGATCAGGCAGGTTGACCAAGGTGTCCAGTGTGCAAGCCGTTCCAAAACTTGCGAGCAGCATCGGTTTGCCTGACTGCCAGGTATCCTGATCGCGGACATGTCTGAGCAGGCCGAGCAGTGCTACCCAACGATCTGTGCCGAGTTGGCTGGTTTGCGCATAGCTATTGTGCAGATCGCGCGCACCGTACGAGTTATCAATCCATTCGACCTGTAATCCATATTGCCGGATGAATAGGGCCTCGATTGCGTGCTGGACAGTCGGCTTGGCGACCGACACACCCAGAATGCGCGTTGGGCGACGCGCCAATTTCTGAAGCCAAACGACCAGTTCGCTGATCTGGCTGTAATCCAAGGCATGAGCCTGTGCCTCCCGCGTGCCCGAGGCAGGATCGAGCCAGCCGAATTTTGCGCGCGTATTACCGGCGTCCAGGAGCAAGATCATAGGCGCGTCCGTACCGAGATTTCACCCACTGAGATCGCGTGTTCACCGCTGGTGTTACGCAGTAACAACTGGCCTTGGGCATTGACCCCGCACGCCACACCGGTTTGCAACAGGCGGCCATCATCGGTGATATCCAGCATTTGCCCCACAAGGGAGTCGACTAGCGCGTAGCGCTGCGGCAGCTTGTCAAAGCCATGTGCAGTCGCCTCATTGAGGCCTCGATACCAGGCTTGGGCGATACGGGTGATGAGCGTGGCAGCGCCGTGTTGTTGAATCAGCGGGTCGGCCTGTGTAATGAGCGCCCAGTCTGCAATCTGCCGATTCAGAGAATGGCTGAGGGCGCGTGCATCCTCTAGATTGATGCCGATGCCGATGATGACGACATGATGATCTGGTGAGCGCACGGCAGCGCCCGAGCGACTTGTTTCCACCAGGATGCCGGCGAGCTTACCCTGATCCCAGAGGATATCGTTGGGCCATTTCATGGTGAGGCGTGGGCGCAGGCTTGGGGTGAGCAGACCGCGTAATGCCTCGCATGCTGCGATACCCAGGAAAGGCGAGAGGGTCGGCAGGGTGCGAGCCGGCAGGAATACATCGAACGCGCAGGAAAACATCAAGTTTGCGCCGTGACGATTTTGCCATGTGCGCCCTGCGCGGCCACGCCCATGCTCCTGCAAATGCGCGCCTAGCAGCCAGGGCCGTGCGAGAATGCCATCATTGGTGCGGGCGTGTGCAAGCAGTTCAGCATTGGTTGAGCCCACGCGTTCCTGCCAGTCGATCCGCTGGAACGTGGATAGCGTGCTGCGCAGAGATTGAATCAGCTGGGCGGGTTCTGGCAGAAAATCGGTGGCAAGATCAGCCATGTATGGCACCTGTCTGGATAAAATTGTGGCGACGTTATACCGTACGTCAATCAAGGTAAAGGGCTTAAAGCAAGATGTTTCTGCGTACTGAAAAGATCATATTCCAGGGTGGCGCTGGCGTGGTGGATTGTGTTGTGGATCATCCCGAGGGCGCGCCTCGCGGTTGGGCCTTGGTGCTGCACCCCCATCCATTGTACGGAGGTACCCGCGAAAACAAGATCGTCACAACGATGGCGCGCGCCTGTGTCGAGCGTGGGCTGGTGGCAGTACGCCCCAATTTTCGCGGTGTGGGCGCGTCGGCAGGAGAATTTGATCAGGCGCTCGGAGAGACCGCTGATATGGTTGAATTGGTTGGGCAATTCGAGCGCGCCTATCCTGATGCGGCGGCGGGTGCGTGGGTGTTGGCCGGGTTTTCCTTTGGTACAGCCGTGGCTGCGCATCTTTATACGCAGCGTGTAGAGCAGCGCCTGCGGGTGCCTGATCGTTTAATTCTGATTGGCTGCGCGGTCCAGCGCTTTCACGCCCGTGAGGTGAGCCTACCCGCCGATACGTTGATGGTGCATGGCGAGAGCGATGAGGTGGTGCCCCTATCCGAAGGATTGGATTTCGCTCGGGTACGTGATCTGCCTGTAACAGTTGTGCCGGACGGCAGCCATTTTTTTCACGGCAAGTTACTTGTGCTCAGGCAGATTTTGCAAACCCACCTAAGCGGTCTGTGACGCGCCACTAGGCAGATAGGCCGATGGCTTCGTTTCACTTGCTTGCGTTTTGTCGCGAATTCTACGGCGTTCAGTCGATAAGCCCGCTGGATACGGTGCCTATAATGGTTCATACTCCGTCTTTGTAACCTGCTCCTGGATAGTACCGACCTTGATGACATTGCCTACCCCTACCTCACGCCTTTCCTTTCTTCCTCGTCTTGTGTTGGCCTGCGTCATGCTGGGTGCGCCAGTCTTGGCAACGGCTCAGACCGTTGATACAGCGGCGGTGCCAGCGGCAAGCGCAGTGACGACGCAGACGATGTCAGTCGGTGAATTGTCACCGGTGCCGATACCCGCGCTGGGCGCCAAGGCATGGCTGACCTTGGATGCGAATAGTGGGCAGGTCATTGCCTCAGAAAATAGGGATGAAAAGGTCGAGCCGGCATCGCTCACAAAGATCATGGCCGCCTATGTGGTCTTTGAGGCGCTTGAGACCAAGCGCTTGACGTTAGACCAAAAGGTCCGCGTCTCTGAGCACGCCTGGAAGACCGAGGGGTCGCGGATGTTTATCGACCCAAATTCTGAGGTGTCGATCGATGATTTGCTTCAGGGGCTGATTGTGCAGTCGGGTAACGATGCGACCGTGGCGCTGGCCGAGGCGGTGTCCGGCAGCGAATCTGCTTTTGTCGCGCTGATGAATCAGGAGGCGGCGCGTCAGGGACTGACGGGGACGCATTTCACCAATTCTTCGGGACTGCCAGATCCTGAGCATTACACAACCGTGCACGACCTGGCGATTCTGTCGCGCAATCTGGTGCAGCGTTTTCCACAATACCTGCACTATTACAGCCAGCGTGAGTATACCTACAACAAGATCAAGCAAAGCAACCGCAATCGGCTGCTCTGGGCGGATCAGACTGTGGATGGCCTCAAGACCGGTCATACGAAGTCGGCAGGCTATTGTCTGGTGACAACTGCTTTGCGCGATGGCCGTCGTGTGATCTCTGTACTGGTTGGGGCGGCAAGCGATGCGGCGCGCACCGAGAGTAGCCTAAAGCTGCTGAACTGGAGCTTTCGGAACTTCGATACCGTGAGAATGATCGACCAAGATCAGGCTGCGGTACACGCCAAGATCTGGGGCGGTGTAGAGGATGCCGTTGCCTTGGGGCCGCAGCAGGCGTTATGGGTGACGGTGCCGCGTGGTCGCGAGGCGGATATCCAGTCTGTCGCACACTATACCGAGCCGCTGATGGCCCCCGTTGCCAAGGGGGATACCGTGGGGACACTAGAGATTCAGCTAGAGGGTAAAATCCTCGCGAGCATGCCCTTGCAGGTGCAGCAGGATATTGCGCAGGCTGGTTTTTTTGGTCGCGCCTACGATCAGATTCGCCTCTTGTTTGAATAGTACCCCGATGATTGCCGATGCCGACTGTGACAGTGTGGTGTATCTGAATGGCGCGTATGTTCGCTTAGGGGATGCATGCGTATCCGTGCTGGATCGCGGGTTTATTTTTGGCGATGGGATCTACGAGGTGGTGCCTGCCTATCAGGGCAAGCCTTTTCGTATGGCAGAACACCTGTCGCGCTTGATGCGCAGCCTCGCTGCAGTTTGTATCGATACAGGCTTTACCCGCGCCGACTGGGAGCAATTGTGGCTCGATATGCTGGCGCGTTCGGGGCAGGGGCGTGATTGTATGGTGTACCTGCAGGTGACCCGTGGCGTCGCTCAACGCGGACATGGCTTTCCCAAGGTCCCTGTTCAGCCAACAATTTTTTGCATGATTTCCCCCGTTGAGTCGGTGCATGGCGCACGCGAATCAGGTCTGCGCACCGTTAGTCTGGAAGATATCCGCTGGCATCGTTGTGATATCAAATCAGTATCTTTGCTAGGCAATGTGCTGGCTAAGCAGGCCGCAGTGGATGCAGGGGTTGATGATGTCATCCAGTTTCGCGATGGTTGCCTGAGCGAGGCATCGTCCGCCAATATATGGCTTGTTCAGGACGGGGTGTTGCTGGCACCGACACGCAATCATCATATCCTCGAGGGGGTACGCTACGCTTTGATTGTCGATTTGGCCCGGCAGCAGGGCATTAGGTTTCACGAGCGTGCGATCTCATACGATGAGGTGATGCGGGCAGATGAGTTATTGCTTACATCAGCCACCAAAGAGGTGCTGCCCATTGTGGAACATGATGGTTTGCCCGTTGGTGGTGGCCAGCCTGGCCCGGTTTACCGGCGGTTGCGAGCCGCATACGATGAGGTGATTGCAGCGCTATGACCGATATTGACCCTCAGGACTCTCTGATTACCTACCCGTGTGATTTTCCGATCAAGGTCATGGGCAAGGCGCACGAACACCTGGTCCAGACGCTGGTCGAGGTCGTGCAGGGCTTCGATCCTGGTTTTGACCCAGCGAGTGTCGAGCAACGACCCAGTTCGCGTGGTAATTACTTGGGCCTGACCTTTGTTGTGCATGTGGTATCGCGAGAGCAGCTTGATGCCTTGTACCGTGCCTTGCACGCGCATGACATGGTCTCAATCGTCCTCTAACGGAGGCGGGTGATGCAGTACAAATGGCTGGTGCGACCCGCCGACTACCAGCAGGTCTGGCAGGCCATGCACGATTTCAACGAGGCACGGACCGAGACCACACCGGATGAAATCTGGCTCGTGGAGCATGCGCCGGTCTATACCTTGGGGCAGGCTGGTCGGCCTGAGCATATCTTCAATCCGGGAGCCATTCCTATCGTGCATACCAATCGTGGTGGCCAGGTGACCTATCATGGACCTGGGCAACTTGTTTTGTACGCCTTGGTGGATTTGCGTCGGCATCATGTTTTCGTCAAGGCGTATGTCACGATGCTCGAGGAGGTGGTGCTGGGGGTATTGCGTGATCTGGGTGTGGCCGGTGTTTGCCGCAAGCCCGGTGCTCCCGGTATCTACGTGCAGCAGAATGCTTTACTCGTCCCCAACGGTGATGGCTTGGCCAAGATCGCAGCACTGGGCATCAAAGTTAGGCGGGGCTGCGCCTATCATGGTGTAGCCTTGAATGTCGCGATGGACTTGCAGCCTTTTTCGGGTATTAATCCTTGTGGCTTCGAGGGCCTGCAGACGGTTGATCTGGCTGCTTGTGGGGTGCAGGCGACGGTGCAGGATGTCGGAGAGCGTCTGGCTGCACGGTTCACGCAGGATTGGGACCGGTTGGCAACAAATACAAAAAAGGAGACAGTATGAGTGATATGACAAGTTTAATCGTCCGGGAGCGCCACGAGGATGTTCTGACCTTGAAGTTGAATCGGCCTGATCAATTCAACGCACTCTCTGAAGAGATGCTGGCGGCCTTGCAGATTGAATTCGATCTGTGTGCCGAGGACGTCGCATTGCGTGCAGTGGTGCTGGCGGCTGAAGGCAAGGCTTTTTGTGCTGGACATGACCTAAAGCAAATGCGCAGCCATGCCGGTGATCAGGCGTACTATCAGCGGCTCTTTGAACAGTGCGGGCAACTAATGCAGAGTATTGTCCACTGCCCGGTACCTGTTATCGCCCGAGTGCATGGCACGGCCACCGCAGCCGGTTGCCAACTGGTGGCAAGTTGTGACCTGGCGATCGCCGCACAGTCGGCGCGCTTTGCCGTATCGGGGATCAATGTGGGCCTGTTTTGCTCGACCCCAGCAGTCGCACTCACGCGTAATATCCCACGTAAGGCCGCGTTCGAGATGCTGGTGACAGGGCGGTTTATTAGTGCGGATGAGGCGCAGCGGCAGGGTTTGATCAATCATGCCGTACCCGCAGATGAGTTGGATCGTGCGCTGGATGCCTTGGTGCAAACAATTTGTGAAAAAAGCCCGGTAGCCGTGCGTATCGGTAAAGCCATGGTCCATCGTCAGTGCGGCATGGCGCTCGATCAGGCCTATGCCTACGCTGCGGCAGTGATGGCCGAAAACATGATGGCTAACGATGTGGGCGAAGGGATTGATGCGTTTATGCAAAAGCGCCCACCAAAATGGACGGGTCGTTAAGGACCTTAATGTCCTTGCTTGCGCAGCCTTTGCGCTAGCACAAGACACCGGGGCGCCGTTGCGTATCCAATAGAACTCCGAGGGGTTGGTTTTTGGAGTGATTGTGATGCGGGCGAGGACGGTACTGGGTGTCGGGGCGGTGTTGGGTTTGCTGAGCTGGGCTGTGATGCAGCTGTGGCCGCAGGCAACGGCGCCCGAGCTGATCGCGCAGGCTCACATTCCAGCCGGTGTCTTCAGCTTGCAGGCGCCAGGTGAATTTCTGGACCGTGGAACGCCCGTCGCGCCACCTCGCATCGAGGCCGAGATTGGCGCACGGCACTTCATTATGAAGCAGCTCGTGACTCAGGCTGAATATGCCGCTTGCGTCCAGGATAGGGGCTGTCGCGCGCTGGATAAGGGGTTTCGCCATCTGTCCGCACCGGATTATCCTGCCATCGGCGTAAGCTGGCAGGACGCTACGGATTATGCCGCCTGGCTGTCGCGGCGTACCGGCCAGCGCTGGCGCTTGCCCGATTACGCCGAGTGGGTGCGTGCGGCCGCTGAGCGCTACCAAGAAGAGGGTGAACTCGCTGCGGATCCCGATAATCCTGCCGTGCGCTGGTTGGCCGAATACGAGCGTGAATCCGAGCGCAGGCGCTTGCGTCAAAAGCAGGCGCAACCGATCGGATATTTTGGTGAGAATTCCCTGGGGCTGCTGGATGTTGCAGGTAATGTCTGGGAATGGACGAACACCTGCTTTATCCGACAACAAGTCGGATTGCAGCTCGCGGCCCAGACCGAAGACTGCGGTGTGCGCTTTCTGGGTGGTGCACATCGCGCCGCCATGGCGGATTTTATCCGTGATCCGCGTTCGGGCGCCTGCTCTGTGGGATTGCCGCCGAGCAATCTAGGCTTTCGTCTTGTGCGTGAGGCTTGAAAGGGTTGCGCTAGATCAAAGTAATGGTCTTTTCCACGTAACTTTCTCTTTTCTTTGCGCTAGCGCAATAAGTATTAACCCGATATATGTGATGATGGAATTGTTGGATGAACAACAACAACATCAGGCACCAAATATGTGCCGTTATTTGCAAGGGAATCATTATGGATCGCTCACCTGATACGAAGTTGGATAGCCGGAATCCTTTAAGTCGTCGTAATTTCTTTACGACGTCAATGGCAGGCGGATTGGCACTGGCGACGGGGTCAGCGGTTGCTGCGGCGAGCACTCGGACAGATGATATGTTGCGCGCCGTCGGTGTGACTCCCTCTGCGGTGTTGGGCGGCGCGGTGGATGTTGACAAGCTCGAACGCGTCAAGGTTAAGTTGGTTGCGCCGCCGCATGTCCACGCTCACGAGCAGGCCACCAAGGCTGCCCCCCGTGTGATTGAATTTCGCATGGTGATCGAAGAGAAGAAAATTGTCGTGGACGAGGAGTCCGGCGCAACGATGCAGGCCATGACCTTTGATGGCTCGATGCCAGGCCCCACGATGGTGGTGCATGAGGGCGATTACGTCGAGCTTACCCTGGTCAATCCGGCCACCAATAAGCTGGAACACAACATTGATTTCCATGCTGCGACGGGCGCACTGGGTGGCGCCGGTCTGACCAAGGTGGCGCCAGGTGAACAGGCGATCTTGCGCTTTAAGGCAGACCGCACAGGTGTCTTTATTTATCATTGTGCGCCTGAAGGGATGGTGGCCTGGCACGTGGTAACGGGGATGAGCGGCACCTTGATGGTGTTGCCTCGTGACGGTCTGAAGGATACCCAAGGCAAGTCCTTGAGCTACGACAAGGTCTACACCATCGGTGAATTCGACCTGTACATTCCCAAAGATGAAAACGGCAACTACAAAGAGTACGACACGGCGCTAGAGAGCTACGGCGACACCGTTGAGGCCATGCGCGGTCTGATTCCGTCACATATCGTGTTCAACGGTAAGGTCGGCGCACTTATGGGTGATGGTGCCATGACCGCCAAGGTGGGTGAGAGCGTGTTGTTTATTCATGCCTCGGCTAATCGTGACACGCGTCCACACCTGATTGGCGGTCACGGCGACTGGGTCTGGGAGACGGGCAAGTTTGACAACCCGCCGGAAAAGGGTCTAGAGACTTGGTTCATCCGTGGCGGATCAGCCGGTGCAGCGTTCTATACCTTCAAGCAGCCGGGCGTTTATGCCTATGTGAACCACAACCTGATCGAGGCCTTCGAATTGGGGGCGGCTGGTCACGTCAAGGTCGAGGGTAAGTGGAACGATGATTTGATGAAACAGGTTGCTGCCCCGGGGCCGATCCCTGCCAAGTAAGCCAGCTAGGTATGGCCGCTGAGGCCATACCAGAACGACTAAGGAGAAGAGAATGTTGAAGATGATTTGTGCGGGTGCTCTGGCCCTGGCTCTGGTTCCTGCGATGGCAATGGCCTCGGACAGCGGCAAGCTCAACCCTGCAGGGGAAAAGCTCTACAAATCAGCGTGTATCGCCTGCCACAGCACCGGTGCAGCGAATGCGCCCAAGCTTGGCAAGGGGAGCAAAAAGGTCTGGGAACCGCTACTGGAAAAGGGCATGGACGAGGTGGTCAGCATTGCCATCAATGGCAAGGGCAGCATGCCTGCGCGCGGCGGCACCAAGGCGGATGATGCGGCGGTACGCGCTGCCGTCGAGTACATGGTCAGCCGCGTCCAGTAAGTGCGATTCAACTTATACGCGTTGTAGGCCTTGAAGCTGAAAATGCGCCGCCTGCTCTGGGTGCGCGTAGATGGACCAGGTCACGATCGGGCCACTGAAGACAATGTCTGCAGTGGCCTGTGTGTTTTCATTGTCGGTATCGTGGGCATGGCGACGGTAGATAGGCTCGGCGTTGTCTTGTTGGTCTGCAAGAATTGATAGCGCCGGCACCTGCGCGTTGATTAGCGCGTCGCCGCGCAGCTGGCGCTGGCGCGAGGATGCGGTGATCGTCTGAGGCAGATCATGCAAGGCGGTATGGTTCGCGTGGTTGGCATGCAGGCGCGGGGTGGTGACGGTCTCGATTGAAAGCCCCTGGGACGCAAACTCGATACTGAGGGTCTCGTTGGCGCCGGTTTGTCCCAGTCCGAGGTGAAATGCACCGGCGCGTGGCAGGCTGCGCAACAGCTCGCATGCTTGTGACATTGAGGGCTGTGCGAGGATGGCGCGGGTCAACACCATGCGCGGCAGGCCAAGGGCGACGGCATGAGCGCGTACGTTATTGACCGTCATTGCCAGTCCTGCATCAGTGACGGCAAAGGTGTGGCCAGGGATCGAGCCAGGATACACAAAAGACACGAAAGCGGGTGCCGTGGTAGGTTGGACATGTGCGATACCACAGCGGCCATTAAAGCCCGGGTCGCCATCTTCATTATGCGTGAGGCGCCCCGGTGCCAGGACCGTCGTGCATCCATCTGGTGCCATCGCCCAGAGATCTCCCCGGCAATTCCATAGCAACACATCCTCGTATGGCAGCCCTAAGCCCTTGGCCAGGCCGTCGAGTTCGGCTGCAATCCACGGAAAGTGCTGATCGACCAGTGTCCCCATGACCCGGATAGCGTCGCTTTCGCGCCAACGCATGATCGTATGCCATGCAGGTGAGCTGAGCAGGTGGTCATGACAGGCCTGCCTTCCCCAGCACCCAAGTCTATATCCAATTTGTTCAGGGCTTCCTTCGGCTTCGATCCAGGTGAGCATGGTGGTATTCCTTGGGGCCTAGAGATAGGCGCCGGTATCATGCAGACGTCTTTCGATGTCTGCCAGCCCCTGGATGGCTGAGGGATCCGCCAGGAGCAGCATGTGCTGGGCGAGCAGCTCGACCAGGGCTTGGGCAGCGACAGTCGAAGGAAAAAAGGAACTGCTGTGTGTCGCAAAGGTCAGCACGTGATCCGCCTCTAGTGCGATGGGTGCAAGCTTGCTGTCGGACAGAGCGATAATCGTACATCCCGCGTGTACCGCAGCCGCAGATATCTGCATAATCTCGCGGGAGTACGGGGCGAAGCTGATAAGAACAATCACATCATCGGGGCTGAGGTGATGTAGCGCGGTGTTCAGGGTGCCTGCGTGGTTGTCCAGTAAAAAGACCTCTGGCTTGAATAAGCTGCATAGGTACTGAAAACTGAAGGCGACGGCATGCGAAGCACGAAAGCCCGTGATATGCAGGCGTCGCGCCTGATGCAAGGCCTGAATTGCATCAGGCAGGGCCGTGGCATTGGCTGATCCGAGTGCATGGATGTCCACGGACTGAGCGTGTACCGTCTGTTCCCATGCGGTCGCTCTTGATGGGGTATCGGCGACCAGAGCCTGCGCCCGGTCCGCATAGCCACCAGGCAGCATGCGCAGCCGGTCACTAAAGACCGCCTTCATTTCGTCCCACCCCGCGTAGCCCAGGTATTGCGCCAGCCTAACGAGGGTGGCGGGGTGGACCCCCGCAAGGCTGGCGATTTTGCGCATCGAGATGAGCGTGATTTCGGTGGGATGATCGATCAGGTAATGAGCACCGATCTGAAACTGAGGACTCATATCCTTATAGCGGGACTGAATGTGCTTGATCAAGGCGTCGACAGAATGGGGTGCAGACATGGCGGCTCAGACTCAAAGATGCAATTCAGATTGATTTATTTGTTGCATAGTATATTATGGATGAAACGGTTGTTGAATGTATCGGTTGAATATATCCGGAGAGGTCGAATCGTGACACATGTTTTTCATCGTAACCCACAGCATACGCTGGATGTTGCGGTACGAGGCCAAGGCATATCCTTGTTTGATCAGCGAGGTAAGCAATACATTGATGCATCGGGTGGCGCAGCAGTTTGCTGCCTGGGGCACGGGCATCCTGATGTGATTCACGCGATCAAGCATCAGCTCGACCAGATAGCCTATGCGCATTCTTCATTTTTTACCACTCAGGTTTGTGAGGATCTGGCTGATTTTCTGGCAGAGCGTGCGCCGGGCGATCTGAATCATGTGTATTTTGTCTCGGGTGGCTCAGAGGCGATCGAGGCATCCCTTAAGCTGGCACGCCAGTACTTTGTAGAAATCGGTCAGGATACGCGGCGGCATTTTATTGCTCGCCGGCAGAGCTATCACGGCAATACGCTGGGAGCGCTGGCGATTGGCGGTAATGCCTGGCGACGAGCGCCGTTTCTGCCTTTGCTGGTGCCAGCACATCATGTGTCGCCCTGCTATGCCTACCGCGACCAGCGCGAGGACGAGACTGAGCAAGCTTATGCTGCGAGGCTGGCCGAAGAGCTGGAACAGAAAATTCTGGAACTCGGACCAGAGACGGTGGCAGCGTTTGTTGCGGAAACCGTGGTGGGGGCGACCGCTGGGGCGGTTGCGCCAGTGCGAACTTATCTACAACGCATCCGAGAGGTCTGCGATCGTTACGGGGTGTTGTTGATCCTCGATGAGGTCATGGCGGGAATGGGCCGCACCGGACATCTGTTTGCGTGTGTTGAGGATGATGTTGTGCCTGATATCCTGACCATCGCCAAGGGACTGGGCGCCGGCTATCAGCCGATTGGCGCAATGTTGGTAAGTGACCCGATATACCAGGCGATTGTTGATGGTAGCGGTTTTTTCCAACATGGCCACACCTATATGGGTCATGCGACAGCCTGCGCCGCCGCCTTGGCGGTACAGCAGGTCATCGAGCGCGACGACCTGCTGGCCAATGTCCGAGCGCGTGGCGAGCAGTTGCGTGCGGTCCTGCGTGAGACACTGGGTGCGCACCCGAATGTCGGGGATATTCGCGGTCGGGGCTTATTCGTGGGCATTGAATTCGTTCAGGACAAGGCGGATAAATCAGTACTGGACCCGGCCTTAAAGACGCACGCAAAACTCAAGCGACACGCCATGGCCAACGGCTTGCTGATGTATCCCATGGGAGGCACCATTGATGGTGTGCATGGTGATCACATCCTGCTTGCCCCTCCCTTTATTTGCACGGCAGCGGATATTGATGAGATCGCCGCGCGCGTCGCGCGCACGATACGCGATGTTCTGCCTGCTTGATCAATCTGAACTGCTAGGAGCTCGTGATGGCACGACTTGATTATGCTGACCTGCACCATGATGAGGTGCGCCCGCTGGTCGAGCGGATTGTGGCTGAGCGCGGTAGCGTCCTGCATCTCTATCAGATGCTGTTGCATAGTGCGCCGGTCGCGCAAGGTTGGCTTAATCATCTCACGGGTATACGCCAGCAGACCGTACTGCCTGGCGATATTCGGGAAATGGTGATCATGCGCATTGCCTACCTGAATCGTGCTCCCTATGAGGCGGATCAACACGCCCCTATTGCACTTGCGCAGGGGTTAAGCCAGGGCCAACTGGATGCATTGCGTGCTGGGCCATTAGACAAGGTGTTTAATGCGCGTGACCAGGCGGTGCTCGCCTATACCGACGCAATGACACTTGATGTGCAGGTGGCAGATGATATTTTTGCTGCAGTCAAGGGGTACTTTGACGCACGAGAGCTCGTTGAACTGACAGCGACGATCGCTACCTACAATATGGTGTCACGTTTTCTTGAAGCCCTGCATATTCACTCAGATGATGCGCGGGACTAGGATTTCGTCGGTCCCGTCCACAGCACATCGGGGATCTGTGCTGATTGGTTCAGCGTGCGTGCGAGGACAAAGAATAAATCAGATAGCCGGTTCAGGTACTGGCGCACTGGGGCGTGGATGCGCTCGGTGCGCGCCAGCGTAATGACCGAGCGCTCGGCGCGCCGTGCGAGGGTGCGTGAGACATGAGAGAGCGCAGCGGCTCGGCTGCCCCCAGGCAGAATGAATTCCTCCAACCGACTGAGCATGCCGTTGTAGTGTTGGATTGCCTCGTCAAGGCGTAGGATGTGTGCCTCGGTGACGGCGACATAATCACCTGGGATACAGAGCTCACCGCCCAGATCAAACAAATCATTTTGAATTTGGTTCAGCAGCCTGTCGACGTCCTCGGGCAGCGACTCAGTTCGCCAGAGCCCAATCATGCTGTTGAGTTCGTCGACCTCACCGATTGCGTGGATGCGCGGCGCATCCTTGGGCAGACGTGAGCCATCGCCCAAACCGGTGGTGCCGTCGTCGCCGGTACGTGTGGTAATGATCGAGAGTCGCAGTGACATGATGAGGTTTCCGTTAGGTCAGGGGCGTTCGCTTGGTCACGGTGTCCTGCTCGGTTGTGATGATCGTTCAGCCATCTTACGCATCAGCGTCAGGTGGCATTATAGGACGTAGCGCGCAAGATCCTGGCTTGAGGCGGTCTCCTCGAGCTGCTTGTTTACGTATTCCGCGTTGATCACCACGGTTTCGTTGCCTTGACTGGCGGCATCGAATGATAGTTCCTCGAGTAGCTTTTCCATCACCGTATAGAGGCGACGTGCGCCGATGTTCTCGGTGCTTTCATTGACCTCAAAGGCGAGCTGGGCAAGCCGGGCAACGCCTTCTTCGGTGAAATCCAGCTCGATCCCTTCGGTGGCCAACAGGGCGCGATATTGCTTGGTGAGGGAGGCGTCTGTGCTGCTTAGTATGCGCACAAAGTCCTGTGCGGTAAGCGAGTCCAGTTCGACACGAATCGGAAAGCGGCCCTGCAGCTCGGGGATCAGGTCGGAGGGGCGGGCGAGATGAAAAGCGCCCGAGGCGATGAACAAAATATGATCGGTGCGCACCGTGCCATACTTGGTATTGACAGTGGTGCCTTCAACAAGCGGTAACAGGTCGCGTTGTACGCCCTGGCGCGAGACTTCTGCCCCACCTTGTTCCTGGCGCGAGGTGATCTTGTCGATTTCGTCCAGAAAGACGATGCCGTGTTGCTCGGCGAGGGTGATGGCCTGGGAACGTAGTTCTTCCTCATTGACCCGGCGCGCCGCCTCTTCTTCGGTGAGGAGCTTAAAGGCGTCTTTGACACGGATCTTGCGGGATTTTGTCTTGCCTTGGGCCAGACCAGCAAACATGCCGCGTAGTTGCTCTGTCATCTCTTCCATGCCGGGAGGCGCCATAATCTCCATTTGGGGCGCTGTCTGGGCGATCTCGATCTCGATTTCCATATCGTCTATCTGACCCTCGCGCAGCCGCTTGCGGAAAACCTGTCGTGCGTTGTTTTCTTCTCGTTCGGGTTCGCCGTGTGCATTGCGTGGTGGTGGGATCAGCACATCCAGGATGCGATCCTCGGCAGCATCCTCGGCCTGGGTGCGTACACGCCTCATTTCGGTTTCGCGGGTTTGCTTGACGGCGACCTCGACCAAGTCGCGAATGATGGTGTCCACATCGCGCCCGACATAACCGACCTCAGTGAACTTGGTGGCTTCGATCTTGATGAAGGGTGCCTGCGCCAAACGTGCCAGGCGGCGGGCGATTTCGGTCTTGCCCACGCCGGTGGGGCCAATCATGAGGATGTTCTTGGGGACGATCTCGTGGCGTAAGGGTTCAGCCACTTGTTGGCGCCGCCAGCGGTTACGCAGCGCAACTGCTACCGAGCGTTTGGCTCGGTCCTGCCCGACAATGTGCTTGTCCAGTTCTGAGACAATTTCCTTTGGGGTCATGGTAGTAGCAGACATGGTGACGGCCTAGAGCGTTTCAATGATGTGATTCTGATTTGTGTAGATACACATATCACCAGCGATTTCGAGGGACTTCTTAACAATCTCGACGGGTGTCAGATCGGTATTATGTAACAGCGCCAGTGCGGCGGACTGCGCATACGCACCGCCTGAGCCGATGGCTGCCATACCGTGTTCGGGCTCGAGTACATCGCCGGTTCCTGTCAACACCAACGTATGCCCGATGTCCGCCACGATAAGCATGGCTTCGAGCTTGCGCAGTGCCCGATCAGTACGCCAGTCGCGCGTAAGTTCGACTGCTGCGCGCATGAGATGGCCTTGGTGCTTTTCGAGCTTGGCCTCAAAGCGTTCCTGCAAGGTGAAGGCGTCAGCAGTGGCGCCAGCAAAGCCTGCTAGAACCTTGTCGTGGTAGAGGCGGCGAATCTTGCGGGCGGTTGCCTTGATGACGATATTGCCCAGTGTGACCTGACCATCGCCGCCGAGTGCCACCTGATTGCCGCGTCGCACGCTGATGATGGTGGTGGCGTGAAATTGTTCCATGGCGTTCTTCCTTTGAAAGGCTTAGATGGGGGTGCACGCGCCTAATTCAAGGGAGATTGGAAAAACGCCCAGTCGTGCTAGTCACCGTAGAGTTTCTGGCGTATTTCGCGTCGTTCCTGCGCCTCGAGTGACAACGTGGCGGTTGGGCGGGCCAATAGGCGGGCGATGCCAATCGGTTCGCCGGTTTCTTCGCACCAGCCGTATTCGCCACTATCGATGCGGCTAATGGATTGCTGGACCTTTTTGAGGAGCTTGCGCTCACGATCCCGGGTGCGTAGTTCGAGCGCGTGTTCTTCTTCGATGGTCGCGCGATCGGCCGGGTCGGGCACGTACTGCGTTTCGCGCAAGTTCTCGGTGGTTGCACCGGCGTTGGTCAGAATCTCGTTTTCGAGCTGGTGCAGGCGATCACGAAAGAATGCACGTTGTGCATCGTTCATGTAGCACTTTTCAGGCATCGCCAGCAGTTCTTTTTCCGTCAATGGCTTGCTCGGGGTCTTGACGTTTGTTTTACCTGCCATGATGTGTCCTCATTATTGTCGTGTCGGCATCTGAGTGCAGTTTCCGGGGGCGCCAGATAGCGCGCGGTCCTGAGATCAGGCCAAACATTGCTCGAGCCCCTGGGTAAATATATCCTGGGGAAGTTTACGGCCAATGAATACCATACGGGTATTCGGTTTTTCGCTACTAAGCCACGGTTTGCCGGGCTCTGCGCCCATCATCATGTGTACCCCCTGGAACAGCATTCGGCGATTACTGCCCTTGAGGTACAGAATGCCTTTGTAGCGCATCAGGTCGGGTCCGTAGATTTGTACGACCCCGCCTAAAAATTCCTCTAGGCGTTCGGGATCAAAGGGTCTGGGTGAACGAAAGACGAAGGCGCCGATCTCATCGTCGTGGTGGGCGTGGTGGTGATCATGCGTATGGCCACAATGCGCGCCACATTCGTGGCCATCCTCATCGTGGTGTTCGTGTTCGTGTTGCTGCCCAGGTTCCTCGGCGGCGAGAAACTCGGGATCAATATCCAAAATCGTATCCAGGTTGAATCCACTTACGTCCAGCAGTACGGCCAGATCCGTCTCGCCAAAATGCACAGGCATGATCGTGGCGCGCGGATTGATTCGTACCAGCCGGGCACGTAGCGCCTGATAGTCGGGTTCGTTGACCAGATCCTTTTTAGAGATCAGGATGCGATCGGCAAAACCGACCTGGCGTTGTGCTTCTTCTTGTCGATCCAGGGTGGCCATGCCATGCTTGGCGTCCACGATTGTGATGACCGCATCCAGACGGTAGGCCTCGGCAATATCATCGTCCATGAAAAAAGTTTGACATACCGGGCCGGGGTTGGCCATGCCCGTGGTCTCGATGATGACGCGCTCAAAGCGCAACGCACCCGCATCGCGCTTGGTCGCCAGCTCGTTGAGCGTGCGAATCAGGTCGCCACGTACCGTGCAACATACGCAGCCGTTACTTAGCTCGACGATCTGCTCATCGCTATCCTGCACCAGCAGATCGTTATCGATATTTTCTGGGCCGAACTCGTTTTCGATCACGGCGATGCGCTGGCCATGATATTCGGTCAGGATACGCTTAAGGAGGGTGGTCTTGCCCGCACCCAAAAATCCCGTGAGCACCGTCACAGGGATCATTTTGTTCAATTCACTAGCGGCTTTCATGGTAGGCCTCGCATTGCGCGCGAGGCGCCCCTCATTCGTCGCCTGGAATACAGCTGAACGCCTGGGTATGCTCCGCGCAATCAAATCAACATGCGATTACAGCACAGCCTGTGTGTTAGGGCAAACCTACAGCTGAATGCATGGTTATGGAACAACATCGCACTATATATCGTTTACCTGTCGTGCGCCACGTGCTCGGGTGCCAACTGGCATGTGCGGCATAGTGCGCGCAGCTCGGTCTCGTGCCCGGTGAGGGTAAAGCCCGCCTCGGCTACGCAGGTGGCAAGCTGATGGCTTAGTTCGGGATCGCTTAGTTCGGCGACTGTGCCGCAACGTGTACAGACAACCAAAACATCGTGGGGGGTACCGGCGGCATCGGTGCAAGCCGTCCAGGCGTTAATGGCATCAAGTCGGTGTATCAGGCCTTGGTCGACTAAAAAGTCCAGCGCACGATAGACGGTTGGGGGCGCTGCGCCGGGTTGGAGGGCCTTGATCTCATCCAATAATTCATAGGCCTTGAGGCTGGTGTGACGTCGCAACAGGATCTCTAGGACTCGGCGACGGATCGGAGTCAGACGTGTGCCACGGCTCTGGCACAGGCGCTCTGCCGTGTGCAGACGCTGTGTGAGGGCATGAGTAGGCATTTTTATCAATGAGCGGCCTGTTGCAATAATAGTTATGTTATAACATAACATTCGTAGTTATTGGGGCAGATCCGTTTCCCACCATGTCCAGAATTTTTCCTCCTAAGGTGCGCCGCTATCGCGGCTCGGCGCTGCTGTTGTCCGCCCGCCAGCGCGTGCTGTGGGCGCTGTGTGCCGTTGGGTTTCTTTGGGCACTAACGGGGTGGGCGCTGCAATGGTGGTAGACCAGGCCACTGCGATAGAACTGCAGCGGGTATGGCTGGGTTGGCGCGAGCGCATCGCGGTGCGCGATGCCAGCGGTCGTTTCGCCTCAGGTTCGCTGACGGCGGTCGTTGGGCCAAACGGTGCGGGTAAATCCACCCTGATCAAGGGCATCATGGGGCGTTTGAGCCCCCTTAAGGGGACCATCCAGTTGGGCCCGGGCGTGTCACATCAGATTGCGTGCCTGCCGCAGGCGGCTGAGCTGGACCTGAGCTTCCCGATCAGCACATTTGACCTCGTGGCACTGGGCGCTTGGCATCGTCTGGGCGCGTGGCGCGGCGTAGATGATGAAGGGCTGGATGCGATTGAGGCGGCTTTGCACAGGGTAGGTCTGGCGGGGTTTTCGCATTTGCCGATCGAGGCTTTGTCGGGGGGGCAGTTGCAGCGTGCACTCTTTGCTCGCCTGATGCTGCGTGAGGCACAGGTGATCTTGCTCGATGAGCCGTTTGCCGCTGTCGATCGCGCGACGACCGAGGATCTGCTGGCGCTACTACACACCTGGCATGCACAGGGCCGCACTATTATCGCGGTCTTGCATGATCTGGACATGGTGCGGGCCTATTTTCCGCAGACCCTATTGCTCGCTGGCCAGGTCGTCGAATGGGGGGCCACCGAGCAGGTCTTGTCTACCGAAAATCTACACCTGGCGCGTCATTTGTGTGCGGGGAATCCACGATGACCGTTTGGCTGGATCTGCTCACGCAGCCCTTTATCGAATACGGGTTTATGCGACGCGCCCTTGCCGGGGCCTGGGCGCTGTCCCTCGCCGCAGGCCCATTGGGTGTCTTTTTAGTGCTGCGCCGCCTAAGTCTGATGGGCGATGCGATGGCGCACGCTATTTTGCCAGGTGTGGCGGTTGGGTTCCTGACCGCTGGGCTCTCGCTCTCTGCCATGACCGTGGGGGGCTTGATCACTGGCTTGCTGGTGGCGGGACTGGCGGGGCTCGTCTCGCGGCTGACGCCTTTGCGTGAAGATGCGAGCTTTGCTGCGTTCTATCTTGTGTCGCTCGGCTTGGGGGTATTGTTGGTTTCGATGCGTGGCACGAATATGGATTTGATCCATGTACTGTTTGGCACCGTCCTGGGACTCGATGATGGTGCATTGCTGTTGGTGACGAGTGTGAGCAGCGTGACTCTGATTGCGTTGGCAATGATTTTTAGGGTGCTGGTGACCGAGTGCCTTGATCCATTATTTCTGCGTGGCGAAGGCCGTGCAGGTGCTTGGGTGCATATGGCATTCCTGCTGCTATTGGTACTGAATTTGGTGGCGGGATTTCAGGTGCTGGGCACGCTGATGGTCGTGGGCATCATGATGCTCCCGGCTACGGCGGCGCGCTTTTGGGTGCGCTCGGCGGGTGGGCAAATGGTGCTTGCTGCATTGCTCGGTGCGCTGGCCTCGTATGTCGGGCTGTTGGTCTCGTATTACACCGATGTCCCGGCATCGCCCGCTATTATTCTCGCGGCAGGCGTCGTGTACTTCGTCTCGGTGTCCGTCGGCCCGCGAGGGGGGGTGCTGCAGGCCATACAGCAGGCGCGCATGCGCCGTACCCACTTGCAAGGATTGATGGATTAGCCATGATTGAAAAAGTGCTTTTGCAGTTTTGGCGTCATGGTCGGTTTGCACTGGTGCTCTTTGTCGCCTGTGCGGGGTCAGTCTGGGCCCAGGCCGATCATGCGCTCGGTGTCCCGTCGACCTCGCCCGTGCGTGTCGTGGCGACATTCTCGATCCTCGCCGATATGGTGCGTGAGGTCGGTGGCGAGCAGATCACCCTGACGACGATCGTCGGACGCAATGGTGATGCGCATACGTTTGAGCCAACACCGCGCGATGCCCGGGCGCTGGCGCACGCGCAGATGCTGGTGCGCAACGGGCTGGGCTTTGAGGGCTGGCTGCCACGCCTGGTACAGGCGTCAGGGTTCGATGGTTTGGACGTGGTCGCGGCCACCGGTGTGCAAGCGCTGCGTCTGGGTGAGGACACCGCACACCACGATGGCAATCTGGACCCTCATGCCTGGCAGGATCTGTCCAATGGCGTGGTGTATGTACGTAATATCGCCCACGGGCTGGCCGAGGTCGATCCAGGGCATGCCCAGCAATATTGGCAGCGTGCTCAGGCCTATATTGCTCGTCTTCAGGCAGAAGATCGTGCGGTACGTGATCGCCTGGCCAAGATCCCGGCTGCGCAGCGTGTCATGATGACCTCGCATGAGGCATTTGGCTATTTTGGTCACGCCTACGGTATTCGACTCATCTCTATCGTCGGTATTTCCAGCGAAGCAGAGCCGACCGCCCGCACGATTGCCTCGCTTATTGATCAAATCCGTACTGAGCACATTCATGCCTTGTTTCTGGAAAATGCAGCAAATCCAAAGCTCATGCAGCGTATCGCCCAAGAGACTGGCGTGCGTATGGGCGGCATGCTGTATGCCGATGCGTTGGATGCGCCCGAGCGGGAGGCAGGCACTTATCTAGGCATGTTCCGCTGGAACATGCAGCAGCTGCTCGCAACATTCAGCCCCTAAGGAGCTTCGGCCAGCCCTATTTATCCGAGGTTTTGCGATGTGCCCGGGGGTGGGCCTTGTCGTAGCTGCCGGCCAGATGCTGGAAATCCAGCCGAGTATAGATCTGCGTGGTGGTGATATTGGCGTGGCCAAGCAACTCTTGCACGGCGCGCAGGTCTTGTGCCGATTGAAGTAGGTGGCTGGCGAAACTGTGCCTCAGGCTGTGTGGGTGGACATGGTGCGGTAGTCCGGCGCGCGCTGCAAACTTATTGAGTTGCACCTGAACCACCCGAGGCGCTATTCGTGCCCCGCGTTCACCTAGAAATAAGGCGGCCTGTGCATCCTCGTCCACTGCCTTTGTTGCGAATTGATCGCGAACCGAAAGCCAGGCTTCAATGGCGTGGATAGCCTGGCGGCCCAGCGGGACGCTACGCGTTTTGCCGCCTTTGCCCTGAACGATGGTCTCGCCCTCGTCAAGCTGAATCCAGCTGCGTGACGTGTAGTGTGGGGTGTGGGTATAGCGTTGATCGAGGCTCACGAGCTCGGCCAGTCGCAGGCCACTTGCGTAGAGGATCTCAAACATCGCCTGGTCGCGTAGATCGATGGGTGAGTTGGATAATGGCACGCTGGGGTGGTCCAGCAAAGCCTGGGCATGTTCGACCGAGAGGGCCTTGGGCAGGCTGCGCGGAATTTTGGGTGCGCGCACGCCCTGAACCGGATTGCGCTCTAGACCAATTTGCGGTGCCCACCACTGGAAAA
Source organism: Alcaligenaceae bacterium CGII-47 (assembly GCA_019166125.1). Taxonomy (GTDB): domain Bacteria; phylum Pseudomonadota; class Gammaproteobacteria; order Burkholderiales; family Burkholderiaceae_B; genus Castellaniella. The sequence continues at coordinate 301,632 of JAHTBO010000003.1, read as the reverse complement.
ACCCGCGCCAAGCTGCTAATGCACGTGCCAGGCTACGTGGCTTGAGGCCTTGGGCGTGCAAGCGGGCGACGGCATGTCGGATATGCGCCTCACCCAGAGTGTCCAGAGCAATGTCTGGATAGCAGCGCTGCAGACTATCGAGATCGCGGCGGTAGCTGTTGATGGTGTTGGCGGCATAGCGTCGCTGGGACTGGAGAGCGGCTAGCCATTGTTCAACTGCCGCATGAGGCATGTCAGCTCAGCTCCACAGATTGCACAGGCTGCACAGCCAAGCGATGTAGGCTGGCACCTGCCAGCTCAGCAATCGTATCGAGGAAGGCGATGCCCATATTGGCGGCGAAACGCTCGGGGTCCTCAGAGCCCAACACCAGCAAGCCGATTGCTGGGTGGCCCGGTTGGGTGCGCAGCGCCAGGATAGCCAGCGAGGCGGGTGGCATCCCCAGCCAGCTTGCGGCCTGTTGACCGTCAAGCGGCCCACAGTACGGGGTGGTGAGGGATTGCGCATAGTCGCGCACGGGATCGGTTACGTCCTGGGCGAATTCACTATCGGCAAGTAGTGGGAGGTCCCATAGACGTAGGGCGATCGATTGGATGTCGAATAAATCGCTTAGGCTGCGGATGATATGAGCTGGGAGCTGTGTGGCATCCGCCTCGGCGAGCATGCGTGCACACCACTGCATCATCGCCGCGTTAATGCGCTCGTTGCTACGGGCATTGTGCAGGATTTGCGCCAAGCGCATTTCTTGTTCCTTTGCCCGCGTGCGCAGGGTTAGAATCTGTCGCTCGCCCAACGAGATTGCGCGTGCCTGATGCGGGTGCGGGACGCTCAGATTGGCGAAAATATCTGCATGCTGCTCAAAAAAATCAGGCTGAGCCTGAAGAAAATCAGCGATATCCTGGGCAGAAAATGCGTCGTGTGTCATGTCCTGGAAGCTTCCTTGGTTGCGGTCAGGGCATCAATATCCACCTGACCATTAAAGACAGTTGTCGCCGGCCCGCTCATGCGTAGCTGCTGACGGTCCCAATGTATTGTGAGTATCCCGCCCCGTGTTGTGACCCGTACGGGTGTATCGAGCAGATCGCGCCGAATGCCGGCGACGGCGGCCGCGCAGGCACCCGTGCCACAGGCGAGGGTTTCGCCCACGCCTCGTTCATGAACGCGCAGGTGAATGTGGTGTCGATCGATAATCTGCATGAATCCGACGTTGACACGTTGTGTGAAGCGCGGGTGGGTCTCGATCTGCGCACCGATCTCTGGTATCGGGAAATGCTCGATATCGTCGATGCACACGACAGCATGTGGATTGGAGACGGCAACCAGGGACCACCATAATGGATCATGGCCCGGTAGATCCAATCTGTAGAGCGTATCCATGCCGCAGATTTTAGTAGCCAGACCCTGTGTGTCGAAATGCAGATCCTTGGGTTCAAACTGAGTCTGGCCCATATCGACGGTGATCTCGCCGGATGGGGCGGCCTCGAGCACGATCAGACCCGTGCTTATTTCGGCGCGCAACGGATTGCGGTGCGATAAGCCTTGTTCATGCACAAAGCGCATAAAGCAGCGCGCGCCGTTACCGCAGTGTTCGACTTCGCCGCCATCAGCATTAAAAATCCGGTAACGGAAGTCCGCTTCGGGGTGCAGGGGTTCCTCGACGATCAACACCTGGTCGGCACCGATGCCAAAATGGCGGTCTGCCAGCGCACGAACGCGCTCGGGTGTGACATGAATAGGCTGGCGGACACCGTCCAGCACAATAAAGTCGTTGCCTGCGCCCTGCATTTTGGTGAAGTTCCAGATCATAGGTGGATTATCGTGCAAAGTGGGGGCGGGGGCTAGTTGACGGGTGTTTTTACTGGGGTGGGCCCATCGGGATAAGGCGGTGCGTCATCGGGTTGCTTGTAGCGGTTGTAGCTCCATAGGTATTGCTCGGGAAAACGCCGGATCAGGGTTTCCATTGCTTCGTTGATTTGTAGCGCCACGGCCTCGGGTGCGTCAGACAGGGGGGCGGCCAGCCGCAGGTAATGGATACGCCAGCCACGTCCTGCGGGTAGGCGCTCGCCCGCGATGAGGATGACGGCCGCGCGCGTTTGGATGGCCAGGCGTGCCGCCAGCGTCATCGTCAACGCAGGGCGCCCAAAGAACGGCAGCCACAGGCCATCACCCTCGCGCGGGACCTGATCGGGCAGCATGCCTACCGCCTCGCCGCGCCTTAATGCACGAACGAACTCGCGTACACCTTGGCGATTGGCTGGGACGGCGTGTAGATTGGCCATGTCGCGGGCTGAACTCACGATAGGGTCAAGAATCGGGCTACGAGATGGGCGGTACATCACGGTCAGGGGCCCGTGCTGGGTCAAGTGGCGCGCTGTAATCTCGAAACATCCCAGATGGGGAGTGAGATAAATCACCCCACGCCCCTCAGCGAGTGCGTTATGCACCACATGCTCATCATCGCTTACGGTTTTGGCCAGACACGCAGCCGTGCGCCACCAGACCTTGGGGATCTCGAGGATCATTGCGCCTGTCTGTGCGGCAGCGCGCCGGGCGAATGCCGGATCAGGGTAACCAGCCTGACGGACATTGTCCTGCAGGCGCCGTCGGTAGCGCCCTGGGCAGGCATAGACCAGTCGGCCCAGAACGCGTCCAATGCCCTGTAAAAGCCACAGAGGAAGGGTGGAGCTTAGACGTACGAAAAACAACAACATGAGGGGTAGAAACCCTAGGATAAAAAGGTAGAAGCAGGCGAGTTGCCTCATTTTCCCTTAAAATAGCTTTCATCGCTGAGTTAAACGACAACTTGCGGAGCGATAACGCATCTATCCAGGTGCGCAGTTAGCCGCTAAAGCGTCGCGCCCCGACTCCATTGGTATGAGGTGCAACGCACTTCATCAACATATGCCGATTTTTGGCATTAACCAAGGACGCATCGCTGTGGCAAACAACGATTTTCTCTTTACCTCGGAATCGGTCTCTGAAGGCCATCCTGATAAGGTCTCGGACCAGATCTCTGACGCAATTCTGGACGCGCTGCTCGAGCAAGATCCCTACTCGCGTGTCGCCGCCGAGACCTTGTGCAATACCGGTCTTGTCGTGTTGGCGGGCGAAATCACCACGACTGCAAATATTGACTATATCCAGATCGCGCGCGATACCATTCGCCGTATTGGCTATGACAATACCGAATACGGCATCGACTACAAAGGCTGCGCGGTACTGGTTGCCTATGATAAACAATCCCCGGACATCGCCCAGGGCGTTAATCGTTCGGCTGAAGAAATCCTTAACCAGGGGGCCGGTGACCAGGGTTTGATGTTTGGTTATGCCTGCGATGAGACCCCCGATCTGATGCCTGCGCCGATTTGGTATGCACACCGCATCATGCAGCGCCAAAGCGAATTGCGTAAGGATGGTCGTCTGCCTTGGCTGCGTCCCGACGCCAAGTCCCAGGTGACCTTCCGCTACCTCGAAGGCAAGCCAGTCGAGGTTGATACGGTTGTCTTATCGACGCAGCATCACCCCGATATCTCTCAGTCCGATATCTACGACGCGGCGCTCGAGCACATTATCCGTCCGGTATTTGGCGAGGGTCTGCTCACCGAGCGCACACGCTTTATGGTCAACCCGACGGGTAAATTCGTCATTGGTGGGCCGCAAGGCGATTGCGGCCTGACCGGACGCAAGATCATCGTTGATACCTACGGCGGTGCCTGCCCCCACGGCGGCGGTGCTTTCTCTGGCAAGGACCCGTCCAAGGTCGATCGTTCAGCGGCCTATGCGGCGCGGTATGTCGCCAAAAACATCGTGGCAGCGGGTCTGGCGCGTCAATGCCAAATTCAGATCAGTTACGCTATCGGTGTGGCTGAGCCGATCAATATCACGGTCTATACCGAAGGGACAGGGGTGATCCCCGATGAGCAGATCGCCCGTCTGGTGACCGAGCACTTTGATCTACGTCCCAAAGGCATTATCAATATGCTGGATTTGTTGCGCCCTATCTACACCAAGACCGCTGCATATGGGCACTTTGGCCGCAGTGAGCCTGAATTCAGCTGGGAGGCAACGGACAAGGTTCAGGTGTTGAAGGCGGCAGCCTGAGGCCTCGACGTGCCAGGTGATACGCGCCCTTACACGCCGATCGCGCCGGGCGCCCCCGACGAGGGTTGCGCCTGCGGCGCAGGCACAACGGTAGGCGATAGCGCTCGTTCGCTGACACCTACCGATTCGCCTTGCGTCGCACGATGCTCTACCCTCTATGACGATGTATGCCGCGGGTGCGGGCGTACTGTACTGGAGGTCGCTAACTGGGTCTTCCTGGACGACGCTGAAAAGGCCGAGGTCTGGGTGCGTATTCGCAGTCAGGGCTTTCCCAAAAAATACTAGTGTCCTGATTGGCATATGTTTATGCCTTTAAATTCGGCTTTCCGCGCCTGTCAGGCAAGGCGCCAACCGTATTGGGCAAGGTGGTATGACATTATTTCGTGTTTGCATCTCGCGTCTTTACTGCGTGTCATCCGCTTTTTTCGTGTTGATCCTGCACTCCGTCGGTGCGCTTGCACAAACGGCAGACGACGGCGCTGCGCAACAGTTAATGCCAATAGTCGTCTCTGGTGAGGGGGGTGACGCACTGTCAAGCTTGACTCAGTGGCCCGGGGCAGCAGGCTTGATCACCGAATCCGACTACGAGGACTCGGCCGTCCTCAGCCTGGGCGACGCACTCTCGCGACAGCCAGGCATCTACGCCCAGGCAAGTGCCGGTCAGCAGGCGCTTAAGCTGTCAATTCGAGGCTCAGGGCTCGCCTCGCCGCTGGGCATGCGTGGCATCACCTTGCTGCGTGATGGCTTGCCGCTATCCATGGCCGACGGCACAGTAGACCCTTCATACGTCGACCCGTTTAATGCTCAGTATATTGAAACCTACCGAGGCGCTAACGCCGTGGCATATGGGGCGGCCTCGCTTGGCGGCGCCATCAACCTCATTTCACCAACAGGATATTCGCATCCAGGCCCCCAGCTACGCCTACAAGGCGGTTCGTACGGGAGCCTGACAAGCCAGGCGCGCGCTGGCCAAGTATTGGGTAATGGTTTGGATGTTTTTGCATCGATTAGCCGGTACCAAACCAACGGTTCAGCCGATCATGCTCGTCAGGACGCCACTCGCTTTTACGGCAACCTGGGTTTTGAACCAGACAGTCGCTCTGAGGGTCGTTTTCATGTGGATGTCGCGAATATGAACCAGGAGGTGGTCACCCCGCTTACGCTTGCACAATTGCAAGACGGGACAGATTCCCAGTATCCGCGCTGGCCGCAACAGCGCATCCATACTGCACCACGCACATGGCTGGCCTACCAACACGCGCTTGCATACGGACGTGACGATCATGTCGCATTCGGCACCCATTATGCCGAAACCCAATTTGAACTTCTTGGAACAGCAGTACCGATTTACTACAAAACACGCGACTATGGTGTCTCGTTACGCGGCGAAGTGTATCGTCGCTCCAATCAGCATGTAAACCAATTGGTCTGGGGCGCAAGCTTGATCCAAGGCCGTAGCAAAAGCGATACCTACGGTCCTTTCATGCTTCCCGGCGGTAGGGTATTGGACCGATCTTTAGAGCAATACGAAGCGATCGAAACCCATGCTCAGACCGTGCAGGCCTATGTCGAAAATGCCTATTTCCTAACACCTAAAATATCATTAGTCGCCGCCATACAGGGTGTGCTGGCTGAGCGGTATCGTAAGATCGACGCCTTGCGCAACCCGATCGGCTTGGACTATTTTCGGGATATTGACCATCGTGCCCACTATCGTGGAATCAGCCCAAAGCTTGGCATCTCATGGCGGGTAGCCAGGGATATACAAATATTCTCCAATATCAGTCGCAGCTACGAACCACCCACCTTGCTGGAGTTCTATAACTCCCGCGGGACGACAGCGGCACAAAAGGGCGTCACGTTCGAAATTGGTACGCGAGGTAGAAGCCATTCCCTTGCGTGGGATGCGGCTTTGTTCCACAGTCGCATCAAGGATGAGCTATTGAGCATACCTAAGACCAATCCGCTTCGTAACACAGAATACGAAGGCGGAAACATACCTAGAACGACCCATTCAGGCCTCGAGCTCAAGCTTGACGGAAGCCTTAAGCCCAGGGGCATGAAAGGGCAGGTCGATTGGGGCCTTACTTACGCCTGGAGCCGCTTTCGGTTTGACGGTGACAAGACGTTTGGCAGCAAACGCTTGCCGACCGTGCCTGCACACTTTGGCCGCTTGGAAATTACCAGACGCTACCCGTCTGGCCTGTATATTGGACCAAGGCTGGAATTCGCGTCCTCAGCTTATGCCGACCAAGCTAACACGTTACAGGCGCCAGGCTACGGCATTATCAACTTAGCGCTTGGTTATGCGCCTGCCTCGAAGCATTACCGCATATTCATCGACGCTCGCAACCTCACTGATCGGCGCTATGCTGCGTCAACAGAGTATGTGGTAGCAGCGAAACCTGGGGACGCTGTATTCAATCCAGGCTTGCGCCGTTCGATATTCATCGGGGGCGAATTCAGCTGGTGAACACAGTTGGCTGCGTAGTCGTCTCGGTTGCGTTGATCCAGCGGCCAGATCCCCTACGGTTTAACCGTGTTCGTATCTAGCGCGACGCGATTTTTGCCTTCATTTTTTGCTTCATATAGCATAATATCTGCACGTTGCACCAGATTGGACAAGGTCTCCTTGGGTAATAGCTCGACGACACCGAAGCTGGCGGTGACGGATTCCATATCGGTCAGCGCGGAAAATACAGTGTTAGCCAGTTTGGTACGCACCCGATGCGCAAAGCGTGCCGCCTCGTTTAAGTTGGTACCTGGCAATAGCACAATGAATTCCTCACCCCCAAATCGGCCTGCAATATCTTTTTTGCGTGCGCATTGACGAATAATGTTTCCGCTCTCGGCCAGAACCATATCCCCAGCCGCATGTCCGTAGTTATCGTTAATAGCCTTGAAATTATCAAGATCGAACATTACCAGGCTGATAGGTTCGTTACGGTCAGAAGCTAATGCATTGCGGCCGCGTTCCTCGAAACTACGACGATTGTAGAGCTTCGTTAAGCTATCTATGTTTCGATCGTGTTGTAGCGCATTGATAATATCCAGCATTGCAGCCGCAAGCAATACCAAAGCCAGCAGCACGGCAAATAATAATAGTGTCAACTGCAGAATCAACCAGAATGGTGATGTGCTGAACTCGGGCAAGCCACGTGAAACCGCCTGGGTGATGGACAAGACCGTTCGTGGGAAGAAACTGATACCAAATAACAGGTAAGTCCAGAAAAAAATACGATCTATTAGTGCACCACGAATATTGCTTCGTATTCTGAATACTGAAATCAGAATTATGCCTGCTACACTAAAATTCAAGATGTAAATACGAGCAATGATATTTCGGTTCTCGTAAAAAAAATAAGCGAGTGCGATGAGAACCCCGATCAGCACCAATATGTGTATTGCCAGGTCAAAGCGCACCTGGTAACGCTTGGCAACCCCATAATTAAGCAAAAACAGGCTGCTCATAAACAGTCCGCCCGAAACCAGAGCATTTAGCCCAGTATCTTGGGGTATAAATAGAATCTGTGACGTGGCCGCCAGTGCATAGAACACGAAAGCAGCAGAAATAAGCAAAAGGTAGTTGGACTTCCGGCGCCCATAGTTCCACACAAAGATGAAACTAAGTGAGAATAATATCGAAACTCCTGGGCTGCCTAGGCCTAGAACCTGTGTGATGGTGAGTTGCAAAGGAAATTTCCTCCAGGCGTCTGGACACCTTGTCATTCGGGCACGAAAGATGGGGGCGCAGGTCTGGCGCAATCATGGACTGATAAAGAATGCAGGGTGATGCTTTAATTTTAGCAGCGAACTTTTGTGGGATTGGCTAGGTAGCAGTCTGCGTCGCGCGGGTGGGGCGCCTTACACGTTATAATCCTAGCGTTCCTGAGGGGCGCTGCACCGGTGGCATGCCTGGGTCGATACGATCCGGATGCGAACCGCTAGGCTCGGGATTACAATTTTTCAAACGGCGCTCATCATTGTCCTGACGCGGGCGAGGTGAGCATGCTGCATGATCCTCGTAGGCGTGGGCTATTACGAGGACCACATGACAACACCACACGATTACGTTATTGCCGACATAGCCCTGGCGGGCTGGGGTCGTCGCGAACTGGCCATTGCCGAAACTGAAATGCCTGGCTTGATGGCGACGCGCGAGGAATACGCAGCCTCGCAGCCACTTAAGGGCGCGCGTATTGCCGGCAGCCTGCACATGACGATTCAGACTGCCGTTTTGATCGAGACGCTCAAGGCGCTGGGTGCCGAGGTGCGCTGGGCATCTTGCAATATTTTTTCTACTCAGGATCATGCAGCGGCTGCGATTGCGGCAGGCGGCACACCAGTGTTCGCAGTCAAGGGCGAAACGCTTGAGGACTACTGGCAGTACACGCACCGCATTTTTGAATGGCCGGGCGAGCAGGCGAACATGATTCTGGACGATGGTGGGGATGCGACGCTGCTGCTGCACTTGGGTACGCGTGCAGAGTCGGATGCGTCACTGCTGGCCAAACCAGAGAACGAGGAAGAGCGTGCGCTGTATGCCGCGATCAAGGCACAGTTGGCGCGCGATCCTAAGTGGTACTCAACGCGCTTAGCTCAGATCAAGGGCGTGACCGAAGAAACGACGACAGGCGTGCATCGCCTCTATCAGATGTCCCTGAGTGGCGAGCTAAAGGTGCCCGCAATCAACGTTAACGATTCCGTCACGAAGTCCAAGTTCGATAACCTCTATGGCTGCCGCGAGTCCCTGGTCGATGGGATCAAGCGCGCGACCGATGTCATGATCGCCGGCAAGATCGCTGTGGTCTGCGGCTTTGGTGATGTGGGCAAGGGTTGCGCCCAGGCACTATCCGCCTTACGCGCACAGGTCTGGGTGACTGAGGTTGATCCGATTTGCGCATTGCAGGCCTCGATGGAGGGCTATCGTGTGGTGGACCTCGACGAGGTGGCGCATCTGGCAGATATTTTTGTAACGGCTACGGGTAATTACCACGTCATTGATCGCGATCATCTGTATGCCATGAAGGATCAGGCCATCGTCTGCAATATCGGTCACTTTGATAGCGAGATCGATGTAGCTTCCGTCGAGGATCTGGAATGGGAGGAGATCAAGCCGCAGGTCGATCACATTATTTTCCCTGATGGCAAGCGGGTGATTCTGCTCGCCAAGGGTCGTCTGGTGAATCTGGGCTGCGCCACAGGTCACCCGTCGTTTGTGATGTCTGCGTCGTTCACCAATCAGACCATTGCCCAGATCGAGCTGTTCACGCGTGGCGAGAACTACGAGCAGGGCAAGGTCTATGTGTTGCCTAAGCACCTCGATGAAAAAGTCGCCCGCCTACACCTGAAAAAGCTTGGCGTACAGTTAAGTACCCTAAGCCAAAAGCAGGCTGACTACATCAATGTCAATGTGAACGGCCCATTCAAGCCCGAACATTACCGTTATTAAATAACGCGCTCTCGCCCGGTATGCCGTGGGTATGCGGGGCGGAGAGTCTGCAGGAGGTTTGCCATGACATTAATACTGGTTTGGATTCTTAACGCCGTGGCCCTGCTGGTTGTGGCCTATGTTTTGCCTGGCATTATGGTTGCATCGTTTGGCTCGGCGCTTATCGCCGCGCTGGTGCTGGGTTTGCTCAATACGCTGGTTAAGCCATTTTTGATTTTGCTGACTTTGCCGATTTCCGTCGTGACACTGGGCTTGTTTTTGCTCGTCCTCAATGCGTTGGTATTCTGGTTCGCCGGATCAATCCTTAAAGGCTTTCACGTTGAGGGTTTTTGGTGGGCGGTCTTAGGGGCAATTGTGTATAGCCTGGTGTCCGGCTTTCTGTCGGGGCTGTTGGCGTCATGAGCCCCAATCAGACGATTAGCCTGGAATATTTTCCACCACGTGATATCGCCGCTCAGGAAAAGCTCGTGCGCGCGGCCAAGCAACTGCTGGCGGTTCACCCCGCGTATGTAAGCGTGACGTTTGGTGCAGGGGGCTCTACCCGCAGCGGCACTACCAGTACGGTCAGCATCATGCAGAATCTGGGGTGTGATGTTGCGCCGCACTTATCCTGCGTAGGCTCTACCAAGGCCATATTGCACGAGATCCTGGACACGTATCGCGAACAGGGGATCCGTCGATTGGTGGCGCTGCGCGGTGATATGCCCTCGGGCATGGGCGGCGACCCAGGCGAGTTACGCTATGCGGCTGATCTTGTGGGTTTTGTGCGTGAGCATTACGGCAAGGCATTTCATATCGAGGTGGCTGCCTACCCCGAGATGCACCCACAGGCGCTCAGTGTGGCTGAGGATCTAGAGCATTTCCTGGCCAAGGTACAAGCGGGCGCCGATGGCGCAATTACACAGTATTTTTTCAACCCGGATGGGTATTTCGATTTTGTTGATCGGGTGCGGGCGCGCGGTGTGGATATTCCGATTACGCCCGGTGTGATGCCGATCACCAATTACACCCAGCTCTCACGGTTCTCGAATATGTGTGGCGCCGAGATTCCGCGCTGGTTGCGTCTGCGTCTTGCAGATTTCGGCGATGATAAGGCCTCGCTTCGTGCATTTGGGATCGATGTGATCACCGAGATGACGGCAAAGCTGCTTGCACAAGGTGCGCCCGGTGTGCATTTTTATACGCTGAACCAGGCTGAGGCGGTGTCTGCAATCTGCTCGAATCTGCGCGGGAACTGATCAGCGCCCCCCGGGGGGCGCGCTGCCCGCGGTGGATATATTTAAATTAATCCAACGGTCGACTAGAGCACCGGGGCAGGGACGGCCCAGCCCTTGTCGGTCAGGATACTGTCGAGGCGTACATCGTGGGCGGCGGGGGTATACGATTCATCACTTAAATCCCCGCAGGCCCAGGCAATCCCCAGGCTGGTGAACGGATGGCCTGCTGCCTGCCACGCAGCGAGGGTGCGGTCATAGTAGCCTCCACCGTAGCCTAATCGATCGCCTTGACGGGTATAACCCAGCGTCGGGACCAACACGATATCGGGTGGCGGTGCGGGGGCGCTCTCGGGCTCTTGGACGCCATATGCACCTTCGTGCATTGGCGTATTAGGGGTCCACTGCCGAAAGCCAAGTGGTTCATTCGGGCCCGTGACAACGGGTAACGAGACGCCGAGCGCCTCGTCCTCTACCCATTGACGCAGCAGCGCTTGCAGGCCGGGCTCTTCGGGTAAGGACCAGAAGGCAGCAATCTGGTAGGGCGTCTTGCGGCCCGCCGCGCGCAGACGGGTGCGCTCGCTTGCCAGCCACGTATATAGGCGGCCTCGGATCAGCAGGGCACCTCGGTCACGCTGGGCGGGGTCTTGCTGGGCGCGAAGCTGCTTGAGTCGCGTACGTAGTGGGACTGCGTTATCCTGTGCCTTGTTATTCATGGTCGATTCAAATAGAGGTTGCGGGCGATATGAGCGTCAATACGTTACGGTATCAGAAATCACCAGGCTTTTCTGTCGGGTGCTGGTTACGACGCAGTGGTCTGTATCTTGGGGTGGCTACTGCCCTGGGCCTGGGAGGGTGCGCGGGCGCACAAGCCCCGGATGAACCTGCTGTCAGCAACGAGGCCGAGGCGGCGTCAGATGATGTTGCCGTGGATCAGGCGATTGTGGCGCCAACGGCCCCCGCGTCAATCCGCCAGCCCTATGTCGCCCCAGCGGTGCCGCCGGCCGCACGTCAGGCGGTTGTCGATGCTTACGACGCGGTGCAAAAAAAGCGCTGGGGTGCGCTCGATAGCCTCGTACAGAGTGCTGCAGCTGATCCCGTGCTGGGTATCTACCCGCGCTATTGGTCGTTGCGCCAACGGCTTTCTGACCGGACACAACCCGTGCCACAGGATGACGTGATGGCGTTTTTGACTGATAACGCCGACACCTATCTGTCTGATCGCATTAAGGGCGACTGGATTCTTGCGGCAGTGCGGGCGGGCGATTTTGCGCGTGTCAACCAGATCGGTGACGTGGTGATGACGAATTCACGTGTCAAATGCTCGCAATTATTGGCCCGGCATATGACAGGCAAGCGTGCGCGATCCTCAGAGGTGCTGGACGTTTATACCCCCAACTCCGATTGCTGGGATATGCTCGACCAAATGGTCGCCGATCATGTCCTGAGCCGCAAAGAGCAGGTCCGTTTACTGCGCGATACGCTGGAGCTGGGTAAAGAGGCGTACTCCACTCGGGTTGCCGCGGTGGTTTTCGACACGCCCGGGATGGTCCATTACACCGCCCTCATGAAAAATCCCCGTAAGTGGCTGGACGGACGCAGCCAGCCTCGCACGCCAATTGAGTTCGAGCTGGCGTCGCTGGCCTTGTCACGCCTGGCGCGTACAGATGACCGGATCGCAGCGGCCAAATACGTTGAGGATCATTGGGCGCGGTGGATGCCTAAGGCAGATCTTGAATGGGTGTGGGGACAGTTCGGTCTCGTGGCGGCCTTGAATGTCGAGCCCGATGCGGCCCGTTGGTATCGCAAATCCGGCTTTGGGCCGATGACCGATTACAACCATGCCTGGGAGGTTCGTGCCGAGTTGCGCGAGGCCAGGATCGACTGGAAGCGTGTCGCATCAGCCATACGCAAAATGACCGCACAGCAGGCCGATGAGCCTGTCTGGCGTTATTGGTATGGACGTGCCTTGGCTGCTGAGGGCAATCAAAAGGCAGCCATCCAATACTATGAATCAATTTCCAAGGATTTCAGTTTTTATGGGCAGCTCGCCAACGAAGAGTTGGGACGTGGGCTGTACCTGCCCCCCACACCGTCGCCGGTGCCTGCCGACCAAATCGAACAGGCGCGTCGTCATGTAGGCCTCGAACGCGCCATCGCCTTGTTTGACCTGGGGTGGCGGCGTGAGGCGGTGCCCGAGTGGAATTTTGCGCTGCGTGGCATGAGCGATCAGCAGTTGCGTGCGGCCGCTGAATTCGCCCGCCAGGAACATGTCTATGATCGTGTCGTCAATACGTCCCTGCAGACACGCAACGAGGTTGATTTCAGCCAACGGTTCATTGCACCCTTCGAGGGTCAGGTGACGGCAAAGGCCAAGCTGATCGATCTGGATCCGGCCTGGGTCTATGGTCTGATTCGCCAGGAGTCGCGCTTTATTACGGATGCACGCTCGCGTGTCGGGGCGTCCGGCCTCATGCAGCTCATGCCTGCTACGGCGCGCTGGGTCGCGCGCAAGATCGGCATGAAAGATTTCAAACCTGGTTCGGTCAACGACTTCGACACAAATACTGTTCTGGGTACAAATTACCTCAGTATGGTCTTACAGGATCTGAACGGTTCCCAGTTGCTGGCGACAGCCGGCTACAATGCTGGTCCAGGGCGCCCCAAACGCTGGCGTTCACGTCTACAGGCCCCGGTTGAGGGGGCGATTTTTGCCGAGACAATCCCGTTCACCGAGACGCGACTGTACGTCAAAAATGTGCTTTCTAATGCGGTTTACTACGCAGCCATGTTCTCTAGTCAGCCGCAATCGCTCAAGACGCGTCTGGGTACTATCGCACCCGTGCCAAGCACACGTACGACACTGCCATGAAAGCGACTGATCCCGCCGTGACCGGGCTCGAAGTCTATGTCGTGGGCGGCGCCGTGCGCGATGACTTGCTCGGTTTGACCGCTGGGGATCGTGATTGGGTGGTGGTCGGGGCGACGCCCGAGCAGATGGCGGCACGTGGGTTTGTCCCCGTCGGTGGGGATTTTCCCGTATTTTTGCACCCCCATACGCACGAGGAATATGCCCTGGCGCGCACCGAACGTAAATCGGGGCGTGGCTATAAGGGCTTTGTCTTTCACGCGGGCAGTGATGTGACGCTGACCGAGGACTTGCAACGTCGGGATCTGACCGTCAACGCCATGGCGCGTAGTGCGGATGGCACGCTAATCGATCCCTTAAACGGGCAGGCAGATATTCGGGATCGCGTGTTGCGTCATGTGGGCCCGGCCTTCACCGAAGATCCCGTGCGCTTGTTGCGCCTGGCACGTTTTGCGGCGCGATTCTCGGATTTTTCCATCGCCCCCGAGACGCTGGCGCTGGCGCGACAATTAGTGCTTGACGGTGAGGTTGATGCGCTGGTGCCCGAGCGTGTCTGGCAAGAATTTGCCAAAGGCTTGATGAGTTCTCGACCTGATCGCATGATCGATGTCCTGCTCGAGTGCGGTGCATTGCCCCGGATTGCACCGGGGCTGGAGTGGAATGAGGACGTGCGAGCAGGCTTGCGCAAGGCAGCGTTGCGCGGGCTGGATCTATCCCAACGTTATGCCTTAATGTGCCAGGCCTCGGACGATCACTTACACAAGGTTCTGCGTGCGCCGACTGCCTGTCACGACATGGCGCGGCTGTTCTCGCCTATGCTTGATCGCTTGGCGACAGGGATGTTTGGCGCCGAGTCCTGGCTGGACTTGCTGGAATTCTGTGATGTTTGGCGTCGACCGGATCGCTGCGTGGCATTGTTGGCAGCCGCCGACTGTGTGCGCGGGGATGTCGACCTTGCGGCGTGGGCAGATCGTATTCAGGCCGCACGCGCCATCGATGCAGGCGCGATTGCCCGCGCGGCAGGTGGCGATGTGGGCCGTATTCGCCAGGATTTGCGTACGGCGCGGCTGCAAGCCTTAGAGGCGCTCGCGGTCTGAGGGACGCCTGAGCATTTCAACCTGACGCTTGCGGCCCCGGTGTTCTTCATTTCAGGAATTTGTCAGAATCCTGAGTTTCAGCGATACTTCGTCGCAAATGACTACGTTACCTATAAGCGATTGCATCGGCCTCGTCCATGGACTGCGCCGGGTGCTTGCCCTGTCTTTGGCCCTTGGGCTGTCTGCACCGGTTGGAGCCGCCCCGGGTGATCTGATCGCCGATCCGGCCAGTTTTGTGGATGCCGAGTTCCTGGGTAGCGGCGCCTTGTCTCTGATCAATGCCCAGCAGGCCTATGCGCGAGGCTTTACCGGTCGGGGCGTATTGGTGGCAGTGATCGATTCCGGGCTGTATGCTCGGCATCCGGAGTTTGCCGGGCGTGTCGTTGGCGGCTGGAATTTCTTGCCTGGCCAGGCCTCCTGGGATTATTCCGATACCACGCTGGACCCGGATACAGGTTTGATCATGGGTCATGGCACGCATGTGGCTGGCATTATTGGTGCTGCGCGCGACGGTGTGCAAATGCATGGGGTGGCGTATCAGGCCAGTTTGCTAGGGGTGCGTGCGGACACGGACACTGACTGGAACGCGATTGATTATGCAATCCGCGCTGGTGCCAAAGTAATGAACGGCAGCTATGGTCCTGACGCTACACCGCCGCAGCTTCTGGAAAGTGGCGAATGGAACCCAAAATACTTGGAATATATTGGTACAAAGTGGACGCGCTATCAGGCGGTGCCAATCAATGACTTGCAGGCGCAAGTTGCCGGGCTTAGGCGCGCGGCGGCGGCCGATATTGTCATGGTCTTTTCCGCAGGCAATGACTACCGATACTATAAGCAACAGGCGTCCCATGCGTCGGGTTATGCCATGTATCACCTGATCAACCCTGATGCGTTGGCTGGCCGCTCAAGCAGTATCGACGATACGCCACCTGCCGGTGATCCGATCTTCCGTTTCACACTGGAAGAGGCTGGCGAAGATCCCTATGATCCAACGACGTATGTCATTGTGGACTTCGAGGATGCGCGTGTAAAAGGTCTGGATCTTTCGGATCTGGGCGGGACGATGGTCTCGGTGGCTGCCCTTGGGCCCGATGGCAAGATATCCAGCTACAGTAACCGCTGCGGTGCTGCCTGGTTATGGTGCCTGGCCGCGCCGGGCGGTGATCTGAATCCAGACGAGAAGCCGGGCGTGCCGGCCCCGCCCGTGCCACTCGGCTCCCCGATCTGGTCGACCAATCCCGATGCGCGCAACGGCTATTACGTGACCATGGAGGGGACCTCTATGGCGGCGCCTGTGGTGACCGGAGCCGCTGCAGTGCTGCGCGAGGCCTTTCCCTACCTGAGCGCGCGCCAGATCATTGAGGTCATGCTCACCACTACGAATCGCACCGACTACGATTATGGTGACAAGGCGATCTACGGGCGCGGTGTGCTGGATCTGGGCAAAGCCGTGCGTGGGCCGGGCGAATTCGGCGCCGAGGGCTTTGCTCCGGTCTTTCGCGCTGATACCCAGGGTTTGGACTCGCAGTTCAGCAACAACATCAGGGGCACGGGCGGGTTGGTCAAGGCGGGCGCCGGCTCTTTAATACTTAGTGGTCACAACACCTACACTGGCGCCACCCGTATCGAGGGCGGACGCTTGGCAGTCAATGGAGACACCTCATTGTCTCGTTTTACTGTCGAGGCAGGCGGCACCCTGGGGGGCACAGGCAAGGTGGGCTCGACTGAAGTCTATGGTCGCTTGGCGCCAGGCAACTCGATTGGCACGCTGACGGTCGTAGGCGATTACACCCAGCACGCTGGCTCGGTGCTTGAAATCGAGGTCGATGCAGCAGGGGGCTCTGATCGGGTGGATGTGCAGGGCAATGCGCACTTGCACGGCGGCACCGTCCAACTGATTGGTCTTACCGGCGCGGTGGTGGGCCAGGAATATACGTTCCTGAGCGTGGGCGGGGCCATCGACGGGCCGGGCTTTGCGGGCGTGCACGATGGGTTCGTGTTTGCCGACTTGCGTCTGGTGTCCACGGGCAAGGGCATTCGCCTGGCGGTTGAGCGTAATCCGACGACCTTTGCCCAGCTGGGGCGCACGGACAATCAGCGCGGTGCGGCGCGTGCAATCGAGGCGTTGGGCGCCGGTGCCAGGCCCTACGAATTGCTGATCGGGCTGCAGGCTCCCCATGAGGCTCCGGATCTATATGATCAGCTCTCTGGCGAGCTGCATGCCACGGCGCGCTCGATGGTCGCCGAGGATGTGGGGATGGCGCGTAGCGCGGTGATGGGGCGCCTGTGGTCAGGGGCGTGGGGGCGCGCGGATAGTTTCACACCACACAACACGCGCAGCAATGGTCTTTGGGGCCACGCCATGAGCGCTTGGGGACGCTATGACGGGGCCGGCGTCGCCCAGGATACCCGCCGCTTTGGTTCGGGCTTTATGCTGGGGCGCGATGTGGAAGGGGCCTCTGGGCTTCAGGCCGGCGTGGCGCTTGGCTACACCCGGTCGCAGGTGCGTGCCGAGCGTCACAACGAGGCCGCGCTCGATGGTTATCATCTGCTGGCGTATGGCGCCGTGACCCAGGGCCCGTGGCGTCTGCGCGCCGGGATGGGCCAGTCGTGGTTCACGGTAGATACACGCCGCGAGATCGACGCCGCCGGCCTGGGACGCCAGACGGCACGTTATGGCGCCTGGGCGACGCAGATGTTTACCGAGGTGGGACACATGCTGCCGGTAGGCGAGGCCGTGGTAGAGCCCTACCTTGGGGTGACACAGATTTGGCAGGGTGGCCGCGATTTTAAGGAGGACGGCCAAGCGCCGCTCACGGGGCACGCGAGCCATGATTCCTTGACGCATACAACGCTGGGGGCGCGCGGCTACTGGCAGATCGACACCCCGGGGGGGGATCTGCGCCTGATGGCGGGTGCGGGCTGGGTTCATGCGCTAGGCGGCCTGTCGCCACACGTACGCCTAGCCTATCAGGGTGGTGGTGGCCAGGACTACGCACTATCCGGTGTGCCCCGGGCGCGCAACGCCTTGCAGATTGAGCTGAAGGCAAGCCTGGCACATACGCCGGTGGCCAGCCTGGAGTTAGGCTATCTGGGCCAGATCGGTGGGGGCGTACAGAACCATGGGCTGCGTCTGCAGGCCAGCTACCGGTTCTGATCAGAACGGTTCGCAGCCTGCCGCAGTGGTGAGTCGCGCCCTACAGGCGATCGCGCCGGTCACCCGGTACAAAGCCCAGAAGGGCCTCATCCAGGCCACGGCCTACGGCCAATACCTTGAACAATTCGCCCATCTCGGCCTCGGACACCAGGGTGTTGAAGGCCGTCAACTGGCGCGCGCGCGCGGTGGAATCCTCGCCCGGTGAGCGGATGAGATCGGTCAGCCCTGCGTTCATCAAAAAACGCGCCTGGGAGGTATAGCCCATGACGTCCAGGCCACCCTCCAGGGCAGCATCGGCCATCGCGGTGAAATCTACGTGGGTGGTGATGTCCTGCAGACCCGCAAGAACGAGTGCCTGGTCGTGCGCATGGTGCCGGAAATGGCACATCAAGGTGCCCTGGGCGCGTTGAGGGTGGTAATACTCGTGCTGTGGAAAGCCGTAGTCAATCAATAGTGCGGCACCGCGTGTGAGCCACTGGCCCATTTGCCGAACCCAGGCCTCAGCCTGCAGATTGATTTCGGAACGATAAGCCGGTAGGGGGGGCATGCGTGGTGCGATCTGCCCCGCCAAGACATCGGGTGCGGGGCGTTCAGCATAGCAAAATGGACTGATGGCATCCGTCAGCTTGTTCAGGCTGACGCCGAGCTGCATCAGTGCGCCCGCCTCATTCCAGCGAAATAGCGTTGCGGGCATGGCGTCCAATACTTCATTGGCGAGTACGCAGCCGCTAAAAGCCTCGGGAAGGGTATCGTGCCATTGCACAGCTGGCTGCACATGCGCCAGACGCGTCGCCTGACGTGTGCGCAGGTCGGCAGACAGCTCGATGATCTGATAGTTTACAAAGAGGCCCATGTCCTGCAGGGCTGGAATCAGGGCCGCAGCGAGTGCGCCCGAGCCTGCACCGAATTCCAGCACATTGGTGCTATCGACGGCGCGTAGAATTTGGGCGACCTGGCGTGCCAGAGTCTGACCAAACAAGGGGCTGATCTCGGGCGCTGTGGTGAAGTCCCCAGCGTGGCTGAACTTGGTGCTGCCCGCGCTGTAGTAACCCAGGCCCGGTGTGTAGAGCGCAGCTTGCATCCAGTCCTCGAATGCCATCCAGCCACCGGCCGCTTGGATGCGTTCAGTCAGATAGAAAGCAATCTGCCGACCGTGTGCCAGCGACTCGGGATCGAGTGCAGGCAGACCGGACGGCAGGGTGACGACAGGCAGTGTGCTCATGCCCTATAGGATATCAGCTGGCAAAGCTCGGGCGGCGCGGTGCGGTGGGGCGAGCTTCGCGCTTAAATGTCGATTTTGCACCAACCTTTGGGCCATCCTTATCCTGGCGTGGAGCAAACCCTTCACGAGTCGCTGGGCGTTTGTGTTCGGCGTGAACGGGGCGGTCTGCACGCGCCGCGTACTCTGGACGCGCAGGACGATCCGGGCGAGCGGCATGAGCCGGACGAGCGGGGCGGTCAGTACGAGGCGCGTATTCAGTGCGGGCAGGCCGGTCAGCGCGCGGCGCATATTCGGCGCGTGCTGGACGATCTGTGCGGTCTGAACGAGTGGCATAGCCTGTATTCGCCGGACGCTCGGCACGTGCAGCATGCTCTGGGCGTGTGGGGCGCTCGGCGTAACCGGTAGGGCGTGACGTGCGCTCCGGGCGCGCCGCGTACTCTGGACGAGCCGGGCGTTCTGTGCGCTCGGTGCGATCAGCGCGTTCGGGTTGTGCTGCGTATTCAGGACGTTTTCCGGGATGGGCAAAGCGACCCTCACCTTGGGCGCGCGGCGCACCATGCTTGCTGGCAAACGGGCGTGCACCGTTAGGTCGGCTCATCGGACGAGCGCCCTTGCCTGCGGGGCGATCCTTATAAGTCGGGCGAGCAGTGCGTTGGGGTTCCATGCCTGCGACCGTCTCGGTCGGGATGGCTTGGCCAATGAAATGCTCGATGCGACGGATCTTATGGCGTTCTGCGTGCGTGGCCAGGGTGATGGCCTGGCCATCACGGCCAGCACGACCGGTACGGCCGATGCGGTGAACGTAGTCCTCGGCCTGCATGGGCAGATCGTAGTTGAACGCATGACTGATGCTTTGGACATCGATCCCACGGGCGGCAACATCCGTTGCAACCAATACACGTACCCGGCCATTTTGCATCATGCCCAGGGTGCGCGTGCGCTGACGCTGATTCATGTCGCCATGCAGTGCGGCGGCAGAAAAACCTTCTTCGGACAGATGGTCAGCCAACGTGTCTGCGCCACGCTTGGTGGCGGTAAAGACAATCGCCTGATCCAGGGTGGAATCACGCAGCAGGTGATCAAGCAGGCGCAGCTTGTGCGCGTTGTCGTCAGCGTACAACAGGTGTTGCGTAATATTGGTGTGTTTTTGATGGGCCGAAGCAATTTCAATACGCTGGGGCTTGTTCATCATCTTGGCCGCCAAATGAGCCACTGTGCCATCCAGCGTGGCAGAGAACAACAAGGTCTGCCGCTTGGCCGGGGTGCGCGAGATAATCGTCTCGATGTCCTCGATAAAGCCCATGTCCAGCATGCGGTCAGCCTCGTCGAGCACCAGTGTGTGCACGGTGGATAGATCCACGCGCTTGGCCTGCAGGTGATCGATCAAGCGGCCGGGGGTGGCAACGAGTATGTCAACACGACGGCCCAGGGCCTTGAGCTGTGCGCTATAAGGCATGCCGCCCACAACGGTGGTGACGCGCAAGCCAGGGATGTGGCGGCCATAGCTGCTGGCCGCAGCGGCGACTTGCATCGCCAGCTCACGGGTCGGGGTGAGTACCAGGACTTGTACACCACGGCCACCGTTAACGGGGCTACGGGACAGGGTTTCGAGTGCGGGGAGCATAAAGGCAGCGGTTTTGCCGCTACCAGTCTGGGAGGAGACCATCAGGTCATGCCCGGCCAGAGCTTGTGGGATTGCCGCAGCTTGGACGGACGTGGGGGCGTCAAAGCCTTCATCGCGGAGGGCGGAAAGCAGAACAGGGCTTAAGCCCAGGGTTTCGAAAGACATACAGATCCTCATGCCATTAAATATGGCAAGCGCGCATCAAGGGTTCAAATTGCCTTGAGCAGGTTGATGGAGCATCGTGCCGACCGGATCAACCTACTATGCAGCGAGTACGGAACGTAACAAGCGACGGAAAGGCCAGGGGTCAGATATCGATGGCGTGCGGCATGGGTGCTGTAAATCAGCCAACTGCTCAGGTGGTACGTGAGAGCGTTACCACGGAATGCCGCCGCAAAATTTCATGCAGTGGACGAGAGTGTAGCGTATGAATCAATGATCATGCGAGGAAAATAAACTGCGCGTGTCAAATTTACTACGATGTGTGGCAAAAAAACTGCGGACGTTGCGTACATGGGTGTCGCGTGTAAAGACGCGCTGCGCCAACGCCTGGTAGGCAGGCATGTTGGGAATCTGGGCAATCAGGATGAAATCTGGCCCACTGGAGACCCGGTAGCATTGCGTGATCTCGGGGGCGGTAATGATGTCTCGTTCGAAAGCCTCTAGCGCCCCGGTCTCTTGTGTATCCAGGGTGATTTCGATGATGGCAGTCAAGCCTATGCCTAAATGTTGTGGATTCAGAATGGCGACCTGGCGTTCGATAACGCCACATTCGGTAAGGTGACGTACCCGGCGCAGACACGTAGGTGGCGAGGCGTGGACGCGCTCGGCCAGTGCCTGATTAGTGAGGGAGCTATCCTGCTGAAGCTGATCCAGAATACGGTAGTCCAGATCGTCGAGTTCGATGGGTCGGTGTGCAGACATGTAATAGAGCAGCCCTTAGGTACGAGATGTAACTTTTATGAAATATAATTAGATATATAAGTCGATAATGTGCTTATATTTCAATATAAGTATATCAAGAAATATAAATTCATATAAGATATTATTAAGAAATCTTATTTCTAAGCAGCTCGGTCACAATACCAAGCATCGCGAACCAATAGAGGTGTAGGTATATGTGTGGCATCGTCGGCGCTGTTGCGCAAAATAATATCGTTCCTGTTCTGCTTGAAGGGCTGAAGCGGCTGGAATATCGTGGCTACGATTCCTGCGGTATTGCCGTGCATACCGGCACCGGCCTGCAGCGTGTGCGCAGCACCGAGCGCGTTGCCCAGCTAACCGCCCAGGTGGCACAGGATCAGGTACAGGGCCTGACCGGCATTGCACACACACGCTGGGCCACGCATGGCGTACCCGCTACCCGTAACGCACACCCCCATTTCTCGGGACTGTCGCACGGCAACGCGCGCATCGCGCTTGTTCATAATGGCATCATTGAAAACCACGACGTGCTGCGCCTAGAGCTCCAGGCTGCGGGCTATATATTCGAGAGCCAGACCGACACCGAGGTCATCGCGCATCTCGTTGACCATCTGTACGATGGCGACCTGTTTACTGCAGTGCAGCAGGCGACACGTCGCCTGATGGGCGCTTACGCCATTGCGGTGTTCTGTGCCGATGAGCCGCACCGCGTCGTTGGCGCGCGCCAGGGCTCGCCTCTGGTCGTCGGGTGTAGTTCCCAGGGAAATTATCTGGCCTCTGATGCGCTGGCCTTGGCAGGAACCACTGACCAGATCATGTACCTAGAGGATGGCGACGTCGTTGATCTACAGCTATCCCGTGTCTGGGTGGTGGATCGCGATGGCCATTCTGCTGAGCGCGCCGTCCATACCGTCTATGTACATACCGGTGAAGCAGAGCTTGGCCCCTATCGGCACTACATGCAGAAGGAGATCTTTGAGCAGCCTCGTGCCGTCGGCGATACCTTGCAAAATATCGAATCCATCACGCCCGAGCTGTTCGGTGACAAGGCCTATGCTGCGTTTAGCGAGATCGATCGTGTCCTGATCCTTGCGTGCGGCACCAGCTACTACGCCGGCTTGACCGCACGCTACTGGATCGAGTCATTGGCGGGTATTCCGGTGAACGTCGAGATTGCCAGCGAATACCGCTATCGAACCAGCGTGCCTGATCCGCGCACCCTGGTGGTGACGATTTCCCAGTCTGGCGAAACCGCCGACACCTTGGCTGCGCTTAAGCACGCGCGCAGCCTGGGCATGAATCACACACTGACGATCTGCAACGTCGCGACCAGCGCGATGGTGCGCGAATGTGAGCTGGCCTTCATCACCCGTGCAGGGGTCGAGATCGGTGTCGCCTCGACCAAGGCCTTTACGACGCAGTTGACCGCGCTTTACCTCCTTACGCTCACCCTGGCCCAAATGCGGGGACGCCTCACTGAGACGCAGGAAGAGCAAGAGCTAAAGGCCTTGCGCCACTTGCCCGTCGCGATTGCTGCCGTACTGGCGCTCGAGCCGCAGATCATGGCTTGGGCAGATCGATTTGCAAGCAAGGAAAACGCCTTGTTCCTCGGGCGTGGCATGCACTATCCAATCGCCCTGGAGGGCGCATTAAAGCTTAAGGAAATCAGCTATATCCACGCCGAAGCCTATCCCGCTGGTGAGCTCAAGCATGGCCCGCTCGCGCTGGTGACCGATGCCATGCCCGTTATCACCATCGCCCCGCATGATGAGCTGCTGGAGAAACTGAAATCCAATATGCAGGAAGTGCATGCACGCGGCGGCGAGCTGTATGTCTTTGCCGATGCGGACACGCAGATCGGTAGCAGTGAGGGGATTCACGTCATTCGCATGCCAGAGCATTACGGCAAGCTCTCGCCAATTCTGCATACGATCCCATTGCAATTGCTAGCGTATCACACGGCATGTGTGCGCGGGACAGATGTGGATAAGCCACGGAATTTGGCAAAAAGCGTGACGGTGGAGTAAGGGTTGTGTTTGAGCCAGATCTTTGTCATGCGTGCACCGATTGTATCCAACAGTTCGTTTTTTCACCTTATTGCGGACATCGACATTCGCTCTATTAAACATAAAATCGAGTCAAATGGATGCTAGTGCTCCCCATTAGTGATGAAAAGTGGCCGGGATGTCTACAGCAGATACTGTTTTCCAGCCGGTGTTGTGGGCGAGCATTCCCGCAGCGGTTCAGAATCTAGCCGGGGAGGCGTCAATAGGATTCGTTAGAAACTGGATTGCTAAAGGAAAAATCGTGAAAGTCTATGAAGCCATTGCCCGCGGATTGTCGGACCTGGGTTGCACAGAGCTGTTCGGAGTACTCGGAGACGGTTGCGTGTACGTCATCGACAGTTTTCGCCGTGACTGCAACGGGCGCTATATCGCAGCAGCTCAGGAAGGTAGTGCCGTGTTGATGGCACAGGGTTGGGCACGTGTGTCTGGGAAGATTGGTGTGGCTGCCGTCACCCACGGGCCCGGATTAACGCACACCGTCACGGCCCTCGTCGAAGGTGTGAAGGCAGGCACTCCCATGGTGCTGCTCGCCGGTGATACCCCGGTGATTGACGGCGAGCACGCCCAGAACGTCAATCAGCGGGGGCTCGTTGCCGCGACTGGGGCAGGTTTCGAGCCGCTGCGCGGCCCAGAGACCGTGGCCGAGGATTTGGCGCGTGCGTTTTATCGCGCCCACTGTGAGCGTCGACCGATCGTGTTCAATATGCCGGTGGAGTTCCAATGGCAGGAAGTCGAATACCAGAAGCCCTACCTTCGCTTGCCCGAGACGCGCAGCGCCATTGCTAGCAGCAAGGACATGGATGACGCCATCGGCATCATCGCCTCGTCGCATCTGCCGGTTGTTATCGCCGGGCGCGGGGTGTGTGAACCGGAGGCCGAGGCTGCGGTGTTACGTTTTGCGCGTCGCATTGAGGCGCCTGTGGCAACCTCGTCGCGTGGGAAAGGCCTGTTTATTGATGATCCGTTCCACCTCGGCATCTCCGGAACCGTGAGCCATGAGGTGGCACTCGACGTCATTGGTCGCAGCGACTGCTTGATCGTGTTTGGCGCCAGCCTGAACAAATACACTTCCGGAGAGCGAGGCTTGACCCGCGACAAACGCATTATCCAGGTCAACCCGTTGGCAAGCGAAATCGGACGCAACACGCCAGTGACCGTCGGTCTGGTCGGTGATCCTGGTTTGACGGCCGATGCGATGGTCAAGTGGTTGGATGAAGCCGAGATTGCGGGCGCCGGCGCGCGCAGCGACCATCTGCTCGAGGAACTTAAGGCTTACCACGATCAGGCGCAAAAGAAACTCGTGCATTCGACGCCAGCCGGAACCGTTGATCTTTACGAGCTGGCCTTTGCACTGGAAGACGCGCTGCCCAAGGACCGTGTGTTCGTCACCGACTCTGGGCGTTTCATGTTCGCATTCTGGCGCGTGATTTCGGTGCCGAATCCGCGCTCTTACGTCGACTGCAATGGCTTCTCCTGTATCGGCCTGGGTGCGGCCACGGCTATGGGCGCCGCCAGAGCAGCCGGAGATCGGCCCACCCTGCTCGTCACCGGCGATGGCGGCTTCATGCTTAGTGGCCTGAGCGAACTGACCACTGCCGTAGCCGAGCAGCTGGACCTGGTGGTCATCGTCGCCAACGATAGCAGCTACGGCGCGGAGCACATTGCCCTGACCATGCACAACATGGATCCGGACATCTCGCTGCTGCCGTCGCGTGATTTCGCACGCATCGCCGAGGCTTTCGGCTGCAACGCGTTAACCGTGACCAGCAGTGCCGAACTGCGAGCCGCGATGGCCGCTGTGGCCACGCGCGACCGCAAGCGCCCATTGGTGATCGACGTCAAGATCGACGCGGCGTCCGTATATGGTGGGGCCGCTATTGCACGTCCATAAGGGGAATGGCACTTCCGTCCGGATACTGTGTAGCCTGCCGCCGCGCGGACTTGAATTTATTCTGCCGAGTGAATAAGGTAGAGCGCTGCGAAGCGTTCCGCCGGCACCGGGTGGCCAGTCAAGTAGCCTTGGATCAAGTTGACATGATGGCGCGATAGTGCATCAAGCTGCACCTGGGTTTCGACACCTTCGGCCACCACACGAAGCCCGAGCTCCTTTGCCAGGCTGGTTACCGCTGCGACGATCGCTGCACTGCCTCGGTTCTTGTCGAGACCATGAATGAAGCTTTGGTCTATTTTTAGGGTGGTGACCGGCAGATCCTGCAGATAGCTTAGTGAAGAATAGCCGGTACCGAAGTCGTCGATGGCCAACTGGCAGCCCAGGTCGCGTAGTCCCTTGAGGGTCGCTTCGGCCTTCTGTTGCTTGTTTAACAACACGCTTTCGGTAAGCTCGAAGCCGATCTGGCCGAGGGGCAGTTCGTATTGTTTGTAAAGACATCGTATGCGCTTGAGCAAATCAGGCTGCCAGAACTCTCGGGCTGACAGGTTCACCGCGATGCGTGGTGGGTTGTACCCCTCATCAAGCCAGCGACGTAGCTGGCTGGCAACCATATCCAACACGCGTTGGCCCAGTTGCAGGATCAGCCCAGAGCGCTCGGCTAAGGGGATAAACTGCCCCGGCGATACCTCGCCTAATGTGGGGTGGTGCCAGCGCAGCAGCGCCTCTGCATCATGCACTTGGCCACTGTCGCGATGCACCATCGGCTGATAGTGTACCGACAGGCCATTTCCATTCTCGACGGTGTCGCGCAACGCGCTCTCTAACTGCAGGCGGTTGAAGTCCTGTTGCTGCATTTCCGCTCGAAACAGGCGGTAAGTATTACGCCCTTCCTGCTTCGCTTGATACATCGCCGTGTCGGCACAGCGTACCAGCCCCTGTGGCGTGGTCGAGTCCTCGGGATAGAAAGCGATACCCAGGCTGCACCCCATTCGGAAAACCTGCCCTTCAATGTCGAACGGCGCACTGACGGAGTCGATGAGCTGGCCGGCCACGCGGGTCACATCCTCAAGATCAGTAATGTGTAGCACCACGATGAACTCGTCGCCGCTCAGGCGCGCCAGCGTGTCATCCTCGCGCAGGTATGAGCGCAGCCGTTGAGAAATCTTGAGCAGCAGTTCGTCGCCCGCCGCATGGCCTAGCGCATCGTTCACCTGCTTGAAATGGTCGAGATCAAGGAAGATCACCGCCAGACGTTTCTCTTGGCGATGGGCATGGCGAATTGCCAGATCCAGACGGTCGTCGAGCAGACGCCGGTTGGGCAGGCCAGTCAATGGGTCGTAGTAGGCCAATTGTCTGATGCGCTCTTCGTTCTCGCGAATGTGGGTGATATCGCGAAACAGTGCAGCGTAGTGGGTGATGTGGTCATTCTCGTCACGGATGGCGGTGATGGTCAGCAGTTCCAGGTAGAGCGCGCCGCTTTTGTGGCGGTTCCAGATCTCGCCCCGCCAGTAGCCGTGGGCGTGCAGGGTTGCCCACATTTCGCGATAGAAGTCGGCATCCTGGCGTCCCGAGGAGAGCATCCCCGGGGTGCGCCCGACAGCCTCCTCCCGGGTGTATCCAGTCATCTGGACGAAAGCGGGGTTGACGAATTCGATGCGCCCCTTGGAATCGGTGATGATGATCCCCTCAAGCGATGATTCGATTACGCGCTCGGCGAGCTGCAGGTTGTGCCGCGACAAAGCTAGGGCCTGGTCACGCTGCTGAAGGGCCTGGCGCAGATCTTCAAGGTAGAGATACTCGGCGCCGGCCAGCATGTCGCGAAAGCCCAGCAACCCTACTATCTCCCCCTGCTCATCGAGTACAACAAGATGGCGCACGTGGTGATCAATCAGCAAGTCGCGAGCGTGGATAAGCGAGTCGGTCTTGCGTACCGTCAAAAGTGGGCGGCTGACTAGTTCATCAATCGGTGTGGCGCCGGGATGGTATGCAACGAAACGCACGATGTCGCGCTCAGTGAGGATGCCTAGCTCACCATTACCGCAATTGACGACGGCGGCATCGCAGCCGTGCTGTTTCATCTGACGCACTGCCTGTGCAAGGCTTAGCTGGCAGGTCAGTACCAGAGGGTGGGTGCGCATTGCTCCGCTTACTTCACGTAGCCGCAAGTAGGGCTCAAGCCCCTGGTTCAAGGCCACATCGGTCTGAGTAATGATGCCCTGGGGCACTTCATGCTCATCAACCACCAGAAAATGACGCAACTGTTCACTGGCGAAGCGCAACGCTGCCTCGCCGATGGGCGTGCCCTGACGCAGAGTGATCACGGGCTGGCTCATTACTTCGCCAATTGGTACCTGTAAGGTAGCCGGATCATCGAAGTTGAGGCTTAGGCAGTCATGCTCGGTCCAGATGCCGATTGCGCGCCCGGCTTCCATCACCAGCATGGCGCTGCAATGCCGCAGGGTCATACGTTCGGCTGCCTCGTACAGTGGGGTCTGTCGCGAGCAGGTTAGCAGGCCTGTCTGCATGATGCGATCAACGGGCTGATTTTGTGTCATGAGGCATTGGAGCGAGTTGGATTGAGATCTATCAGGCAAATTAAATGCGCTGATGGATGTTACCAGACCGTATACAACGATAACCTCTTAAATTCGTACCGCATGACGCCCCATCCGGCGCCACGCCCCTGCTTGCTGTTTTGGGTTGACCAAACATTCAGTCGCGCGTAATGTCGAACACCAGCACTTCTGCTTTGTGGCCGTGGCTTAACGTCAACTCGGCCTCGCCATCGAGCAGAGCGCCGTCGCCACCAGAAAGAAGTATTCCGTTCACTGTCAGTTCGCCGCGCGCCAGATGAACATAGGTTAAACGGCTTGTATCGAGTGTTTTGGTATACGATTCATCGCCATTAAACAGGCCAGCTTCAATCGCAGCATCGGCGTTCATGCTGACGGATCCGTTCGCACCAGTCGCCGAGGCAACGAGGACAAGACGCCCTTGCCGTTGTTCTTTGGCAAAATGTTTTTGCTCGTAGCCTGGCCGGATGCCTATAAACTTAGGTTTGATCCATATTTGCAAGAAATGGGTGCTGCGATCTTGCAAGTTGTTGAATTCACTATGCTGCACGCCGGTGCCTGCGCTCATGCGCTGCACATCGCCGGGGCGCACGACGCCGCTATTCGCTGATCCGGATAAGCCGTTGCCCATACTGTCTTTGTGGGCCAGCTCACCCTCCAGCACGTAGCTGATAATTTCCATATCGCGGTGACCGTGGGTACCAAAACCTTGGCCTGGTGCGACGGTGTCATCGTTGATGACACGCAGATTGCCATGGCCTTGGTGTGCAATGTCAAAATAGTCGCCGAACGAGAAGGTGTGCTGGCTGCGCAGCCAGCCGTGGTCGGCGCGACCACGCTCTGATGATTTGCGGATCTTTATCATATAAAACTCCTAAAAGTCAGGCTTTTGTTTCTGCCCAATTTGCTCTGTTTACCGCGCAATGAGACGAAGTAATGCATTGGTCTGCGTTGCGCCTTTCATTCCATAAGACGAACTATATCGCTTCTTATACAGCAGGAAAATAGCCAAAGAATCTATGATGCATTGCTAAAATAGAAACAATCATCAAGGCAGATGCACACTATCTTTTCCAAGGAGCGGTAATGGATCGATTGCAATCAATGCGGGTCTTTGAACGCGTTGTGACTGAGGGTGGCTTTGCCGCTGCGGCACGCGTATTGGATATTTCCGCGCCAGTGGTAACGCGCTTAGTTGCTGATCTGGAAGAGCACTTGGGCACCCGCTTATTGCAACGAACGACACGTTGGTTATCACTGACGGATGCGGGTCGTATTTATCTAAATCGCGTTCGCCCTATCCTACAAGACATAGACGAGGCCGAGGCAGTCACCGGTTCACAAACATACGAGTTGGCTGGCGTGTTGCGTGTGCATGCGCCACCCGTCCTGGCTAGCTACATCATTGGTCCACTGCTCGGAAGGTTTCATCGGTCCTACCCCAAGATTATCGTGGATATTGAGGTTGAAACGGTAAAAGAGCCATTCTTTGAGAATTTTGACATCACGTTGCTGGGCACGGACATGAGCTTTAATGCCGATGTCGTAGCGCGCAAGGTGATCGAATGCGAGACGATTCTGGTTGCGTCCCCCCAGTATCTAACGCAGCGGGGGTCACCGCAAATGCCGCAAGATCTGATGCAACACGATTGCCTCAAACTGAAAACGCCCACCAGTCGTCCTCGCTATTGGCGCATGTGGCGCACTGAAAAGCCGAAAGAAGTGATTGAAACGGAAATAGCGCCGGTTCTGTTAGCCAATCACACTGATACGCTACTGCGTGTCGCGTTGGACGATGGTGGCATCACTTCGGTGTCGCTGGATGTGGTGGCGCCTTACTTGACCCGGGGTCAGCTTGTCCGAGTGTTGTCCCCCTGGGTAACGGGGCGCGTGGCCATGTATGCAGCACTTCCCAGCCGAAAGTTCATCCCTCGAAGAACCCATGTTTTTTTGGACTTCCTAGTTGAGGAAACGCGACTGCAGATGGCTAAAGCCCTAGATGCCTGCGTACGCCCAGGGTGATCAAAAACAGACAAACGCGATCGTTGTTTGCCTGGTGGTTCTGAACGGGTAGTCGATGCGAAACACCGCTGGCACAAGCGGCCAAGCCGCTATTGATGTTCATCTCGAACTCAAGTGCGCGACTATGGATTTCGGTGTGGACTGTAGGCAGCCGCAGGACTTTATGCGGACACCGTGATCGTGACCGTTAGTGATTGAAGAGCAAGAACCATCTAGAACTAATTGGTGGTGGGGCGTAAACTAAAAACGTGTGAACCAGGATTGCATTTGTTCCAGTGTGGAAAGCGAGTCGTGCGAGCAGGCTTGAACTCACGATAAGGACCTCAAATGAACGCTACGCGCAAACCCCGCAAACGCGAATCCGGTATTGGTTTGTCGCTGTCAGGGGGGGGCTATCGTGCGACGCTGTTCCATGTTGGCTCGCTTCGGCGGCTGGCGGAAACGGGTGTTCTGGAGCAAGTCAGCCATGTCTCCAGCGTGTCCGGAGGATCAATTGTCGCCGGCGCGCTCGCCGCTGATTGGGTGCGACATCCCACCGATGACGCACTGCAGCGTATTGCGCGCCTCACCGATGTGCTCCGGAAGTTTTGCAGCCACACTATTGATACCCCAACCATTATCGGTGGCCTGCTGACACCGTTTCGCCGCGTGAGCGACGTGCTGGCTAGCAAGTATGACGGTGCGTTATTCGATGGGTTGTTGCTGTCGCAGTTGCCGCTAGATAGACCACGCTTTACGTTTTGCTCGACCAACCTCCAGACTGGACGCCTGGTACATCTTACGCGTAATCGGATCGTAGACTACCGCATCGGGCGGACTGCTTTGGATGTTCCGCTGGCGCGTGCAGTCGCCGCATCCAGTGCTTTTCCTCCGTTCCTGTCGCCCGTGGAAATCGATACTCGTCAGGCAAAGTGGGAAGCGACCACTTACTCTACGCTGACCAACGACAAGCGTTTTTCCCAGCGCCTTTATCTTACGGACGGTGGCGCCTACGATAATATGGGCCTGGAACCCATCTGGGATAAGTACGCGAACATCCTGGTCAGCGACGCTGGTGCTCCCTTTGTGAACGCAGAGCGCCCTGCTACTGGTTGGTTTTCACAGCTTCATGCCGCCTTCGAAATCGCGACCGATCAGGCGCGTGGCGCACGCAAGCGCTGGTTGATAGACCAGTTCCAGCGTCACGAGCATGACCCAGCCGATGGTGGCCCCAAGGGAACCTACTGGGGGATCACGACGCAGATTGTCGACTATGAGCTGGGTGATGCTTTGCCGGTCTCTAGACAGTCCATCACGCAACTAGCGAGCATGCGTACTCGCTTGGATGCTTTCAACGACACCGAGCAAAAACGCCTGATCAACTGGGGCTATGCCGTGTGCGACGCTGGTATACGCCGCTGGTGCAGTAGCTTGTGTCGTGCAGATACCCCAAAGCCCATTTTTCCATACCCAGATCAGCCACTGGCTTGAACGGGAGAGCGCACATGAATGGTGCTGTCTCTACGAGTAAACCCCGGTCGCAGCGTAAACGCGATCTGGCA
Organism: Alcaligenaceae bacterium CGII-47; assembly: GCA_019166125.1. Taxonomy (GTDB): domain Bacteria; phylum Pseudomonadota; class Gammaproteobacteria; order Burkholderiales; family Burkholderiaceae_B; genus Castellaniella. Next base: position 269,878 of record JAHTBO010000003.1, on the reverse strand, counting down.
GAAACACGCGGGGAATCTGCACCTCAGCGCGAGCTTACCATCGTCGCCCAGGATCCCTCGGTGTGCGCTCAGGACGGTCGCATTTTAACGGCGACAGCTACTATAACTGCAGAGCCCATCCATCCAGGCCCTTGTGGTGCACGTATCAAAGTCGTTGATTACGATGCATCGCGCGACCGTCTGTATCTGCCCCGCCGTGGCGGCTATGAGTCGGCCAGAGCGTGGGCCGATCCGTTTGCAGGCGAGTCGGATGCGACACTTTTGGCCGATCCGACCTTTCACCAACAAAATGTCTACGCGATTGCCATGCAGGTGATTGGCGCCTTCGAGACGGCGCTGGGACGCCGGGTCAACTTCGGGTTCTCGGGCCATCAACTGCATATTGCCCCGCACGCTTTTGCGGACGCCAACGCGTACTATTCACGCGAGGATCGTAGTCTGAGCTTTGGCTATTTTCCGATCGGCAAAATGCAGACGGTGTATACCTGTCTCTCGCATGACGTGGTGGCGCACGAGACCACGCACGCCCTGCTCGACGGACTCAGGCCGCGCTATATCGATCCGTCCTCAGCCGATCAGGCTGGATTCCACGAAGGCTTCGCCGATCTGGTGGCTTTGCTCTCGGTGCTGTCCCAAGGCCGCTTGATCGAGGCAGTGTTCGAAAGCGCCAAGATATTCAATAACGGGCGCAAACTGGTCGATCTAGCACAAATTGATGCACAGTTTCTTAAGCAATCTGCGTTACTCGGCCTGGCTGAGCAGATGAGTAATGTGATTCCCAATGGCGTGGCCACCGCATTGCGGCGTTCTGTACTGCTCACGCCCAACCGGCGATGGCTAAGCGATCCAGATTACGAAGAACCTCATCAACGCGGGGAAATCCTGGTCGCGGCGATCATGAATGCGTTCCTCACCGTATGGAGCGAGCGCATTCGCGCGCTGTTGTCCACGGGAGGCGGCTTGATTGATGGTGGCCGTGTCATCGAAGAAGGGGCCACTGGCGCACAGCACCTGCTGACCATGTGCCTGCGTGCGCTGGACTACGCGCCTCCTACCGATCTGCAGTTTGGTGATTTCCTTAGCGCCTTGCTCACCGCTGATCGGGAAACCGTACCAGACGATTCGAAATACGGCTACCGCGACAAGGTGCGCGCCCAGTTCGCATTGTGGGGCGTGAACCCGACTAGCGGGGCGCACAATGAAGGCTGCTGGAAGCCGTTTGGTGAATCCGTGTCGCACCGGAATATTCATTTCGCACAGTTACAACGGGATCCTGTCGAGGCGTTCCGTTTCCTGTGGGAAAATTTTGATTCCTTGAAGTTGTCTGCCACCGCCTGTACGAACGTTCAGGCTGTGCGTCCGATTGCGCGGGTAGCACCGGATGGTTTATTGGTGCAGGAAACGGTGGTGGACTACATGCAGGTCCTTGCCGTTCGTGGCCACGAGTTGAGGGGGCTCGGGTTGAAACGCCCCGCTGAAATCCAGATAAACCGCCAGGTACGACTGTATGGTGGTGGCGTGTTGGTGTTCGATGAATTCGGCCAACTCAAATACAGTATTGGCAATAACATCGCCGATGTGCAGCGCCAGCAAGCACGATTGGACTACCTGGCGCGATCGGGTTTCTTCGATTACGCAAGTGATGAAGCATTCAGCCGTGGATATTTTTCCCGCATGCATAGGGCGCGGGCACTATATGGCTTTAGCTCTGGGCGCTCTGAACGCAGGATCACCTCATGAGGCGCCGGCCTTCTACCCCTACACACGTGCGGGTGCGCATGTATCAAGTCGGATTCGGCGACTGCTTTCTGCTGACTTTCAGCTACCCCGCACCCAGCCCCGCACGTCATGTGCTGATCGACTTCGGTTCGACCGAGGCGCCAGAGGGAGTCAATCGAGCCAGAATGCTGGCAAAAATTGCCGAGGACATCAGACAGGCCGTCAACATGGATCCGTTCGCAGTGGTCGCTACCCATCGGCACGCCGATCACATTGCCGGCTTTGACCCTGGCGTCAAAGAGGATGGTCCGGGTGTTGTGATCGCCGCACTGAAGCCACGCTGGGTGGTTCAGCCATGGACCGAACAGCGGGATCTTCCAGTCGAGGCAGTTGCGCCAGCCCATTTCAAGGGCATGGCCTTGCGTAGAGCCTCACTTGAACGCATGCAGGTCATCTCCCAGCAAGTCATGGACAGAGAGATACCACGCCTGAAGCGCTCGCTAGGAGCAACGTCGGTCATACGAGAACTCGCCTTCCTCGGCGAGGACAATCTAGGCAACGCGCGCGCTGTAGAGAACCTTGCCAAAATGGGAAGAAACGATTACGTATATGCTGGCAAACGCACCCGCTTGCAGGGTTTTTTGCCGGGCGTGAAGGTGCATGTGCTTGGTCCGCCCACGGTGACGCAGTCGGCAGCCATCAAGAGGCAACGCAGTGCCGACCCGGATGAATTCTGGCTTGCGCAATCGCAGGCGTTCGGTATCAGTGCGCAAGCGCGGGAGACCGAGGACGCGCTACTGTTTGAGGGCTACCCGCAGGTCACTGGCGGGAGCGCATCGCCGGAGGCCCGCTGGCTCGTTCACGCCGTGCGCCGTGCCCAAAGCGAGCGGTTGCTGGGCATCGTGCGTTCGCTGGACAAGGCGATGAATAATACCAGCGTGATTCTGTTATTTGAGTTCGGCGAACAGAAGCTGCTATTCCCCGGCGACGCACAGATCGAGAACTGGGAGTACGCGCTGGGGCGTGCCGATTTTGTTGAGCTGCTGCACGGTGTCAATGTGTATAAGGTGGGCCACCATGGCAGCCGCAACGCAACGCCCAAGACACTATGGCAGCACTGGTTCCCCGATGATCGGGTCCCGGGTGCATCAAAGTCGCCCGAGACCATCACCTCAATGATGTCCACCAAGCCTGGCAAGCACGGGGATGAGCGAATCGGCACGGAAGTGCCACGTCGCGCCTTGGTCACGGCACTGCGCGAACGCACCCATCTTGTCGCCACGGATGCCATAGGGAATGTCGCGTACGTTGACGCGCTTTTCGGTCAGGATTGATGGATGGAACGCAGGATATAAAGTGTTGTCGCGACAGATGTTCAGCCGGAAAAGGTTCAAGCTCTGAAATCAGAGTATGACTTGCGTGGGTAAAGAGTTCCGTCAAATTACGGGAGCATAGAAAGCGATGATGATACGAAACACTCGAACGCAGTACGCGGTTGGCCAGGGCTTTTTTCACACAGGTGAATTGTCACATGCCGAGGAACCTTGGCTCCGATATGTCGTTGATTGCGGAGCAATGACCAGTTACGCTCAGCAGCGAGACGCCCGGATTGATGCATATCTCAAGCTAGTCGGAGCACCGCAGCCACTTGATATTCTTTTTATCTCTCATGCACATGCCGATCACTTGAATGGTGTCGAGCGGCTGCTCAACCAAGGTAATGGGCTGGCGGTTCAGGTCATTGTCCGACCAGGCGACCCTGAACACGGATCACCATTCAGTAGGGGGCCAGAAGAATCAGGAGACGGTCCGGGCGATAGCGCTGGGCTGCTGTATGGTGATATGCCATGGAACCTTGTCGGCACAGGATCTATCAATTCCACTCTCCCTGGTGAGCCCGATGGCAGCGTTGTAATGCCTGACAGCCTCGGGATGGTATGCACGAGTGACGCCACCCCGCCAGCCTGACTATTGGCACCATACGTTGACCCCTCGGTCGAGGCCGAAACCAGACCATTTTTGGAAAATCTCGCCGCAAGACAAAATAAGACGCTCGAGGAGCTCGAGAATTCGTTGCGCGACGCTAAATACGTCCTAGAGTTGCTGACAACGCACCTTTCAGATCTCCAAGATGCCTATATTAAGATCTGCCCTGATCTGAACATCACTTCTATGTGTATATACTCCGGGCCGGTCCCGACTGCCCAACACCAGAGCGAATATTTGGGCAAGTTTGGAGCGTCGACCTTTTCGGAATCAGAAAAGGCCGGCGTGGCATGGCTGGGTACAGGCGATGCGGCCTTGAGAAACGGTCGGCGGCGTCGAGCGTTTCTTAATCATTACAGGACTTTGCTGCAGGAAGTTGTCACGATGACGCTGCCTCACCATGGTTCGGAGTGCAATTTCCATACCGAGCTTCTTGATCAAATTCAAGCAAGTTTCTGTGTTGCATCCGCAGATCGGTATAGTAACTGGCGGCATCCGGGATCTTTAGTTGTCCAGGCAGTGGCATCTGCGGGACGATGCTTGTCGGTGGTCACATCCAACGTTAAGTCGGAAGTGAATGAAACAAGCGTTGTGCATTGAGGCGTTTGGCGCACAAATCCGCTGCTAACGCCGTCCGCTTTGTGCACCAACGCCCCAATCCGAGCTACGAAATCCCGCTTGCTGTAAGCTAGTCCTTTCAGGAGATCAACATGAGCCAATACCCCATCGCTGTTGTGATCGGCAGCCTTCGCCGCGATTCATTCAACCGCAAGCTCGCCACGGCGATTGCAAAGCTTGCGCCGCCAGAATTTTCGTTTAATCCGCTTCAGATCGGTGACCTGCCGCTCTACAACCAGGATGACGATGCAAATCAGGCTGAGCCGGTTAAACGTCTGAAGGCTGAAATTAAGTCGGCCCGTGGGCTACTGTTCGTCACCGCCGAATACAACCGCTCGATTCCGGGCGTACTCAAGAACGCTATCGATCATGCCTCGCGCCCTTATGGTGAAAACGCCTGGGCGGGAAAGCCAGCCGGTGTGCTGGGTGCCTCGATTGGCGCCATCGGCACGGCGGTGGCGCAGCAGCATTTGCGCACCGTCCTCGCGTATCTGGACGTGCCGACGTTAGGGCAGCCCGAAGCATTCATTCACGCCAAGGAAGGATTGTTCGATGCGTCAGGCAATCTCAATGCGGGCAGCGAGAAATTCCTGCAGGATTGGATGGATCGCTATGTCGTATGGGTGAAAAAACACGCCAGCTAATGACTGGTTACGCCCGCCTGCACGCACTACTTGTCGGCGATGATACGCTGGTGCAGGTGTGTCGTGATCTGCCCGAATCCGCATGCCGCGAGCAGCCACGCAACTATGGCGTGCATGCCGTATCGCTCAGCCTCACGAAAATCGGTGAAGGTCTGGCCGATCCCAAGCTTGTGCTCGCCTGGTTGCTTGACGCCATCGGCACCCCGACCTGGGCGCTGGGCCTGTTGGTACCGGTGCGTGAATCGCTGGCGATGCTGCCGCAACTAGCAATCTCGGCGCGCATCCGCCGGCTTGATATCCGTAAGACCGTTTACGTGTTCGGCTGTGTCGTCCAGGGCGCGGCGATCATTGGCTTTGGCTTGATGGGGTGGTTGGCACAAATGCTCTCAGGATCCGTTGCGGGCATTGTGTCGGTCGCTTTGATCGCGGTCTTTGCGCTAGGCCGCAGCCTGTGCTCGATCAGCTTTAAGGACGTTCTCGGCAAGACCGTGGACAAGGGTCGTCGTGGCTCGATCAGCGGTACGGCAGGCAGCGTCGCCGCCATGGCGACACTGCTGTTGGCAGTCGGTTATTCAATGGGGTGGATCCCGCTCACCGTGCCAATTGTCGCCGGCATGGTCACGCTCGGCGGCATCTGCTGGTTGCTCGCCGCGTTCGTCTTCGGATCAATCCGCGAAGAGCCCGGTGCGACCGCAGGCGGCATCGACGGCCTGGCCGCGGTGATCGCACAGATTGGCCTGCTGCGTAGTGATGCGCCTCTGCGACGTCTTATCGTGACACGTGGATTGCTGCTGTCGACGGCGCTGGCACCACCGTTTTATATCGCTCTCAGCGGCGACAGCACGGCCAGCGGCCTTGGCACGCTGGGCCCATTCATGATTGCGTCGGCGGGGGCGAGCCTGGCCAGCGCCTACGCCTGGGGGTGGCTCGCCGATCGATCGAGTCGGCGCGTACTGATGCTTGCTGCGACGCTCGCTGCGCTGGCAAATGCTGTGGCCGCCTTCGTTGCATTAATGATGCCGGATCTGCTGGGCGGGACAGCGCTACTACCGATGCTGCTGTTTGTGCTGATGATTGCGCATCAGGGCGTGCGCTTGGGGCGTTCAGTGCATGTCGTAGACATGGCCGATCGCGACAGCCGAGCGACCTACACCGCGCTCAGCAATTCGGTGGTCGGGTTGATTCTGCTCGCTGGCGGCATCTTCGGAGTCATCGCGCAGTGGCTCGGCATTGGTGCTGTGCTTGCGATCTTCACGTTGATGGCTGCATTAGCGATATACGCTGCAGCCGGGTTGGAAGAGGTTCAGGAGGCGTAATCGATGAGTTAGATATTGAGCTGCGTATGCCGCTCGATGCGACGCCAGACGAGCAATGGGTTCAATCCTGTGCATGATCAGTCATGCCCGACGAGCTCGCGCAAGATATCCAGCCCCCGCGATACGAGTTCGTCATTTGGAGGCGTAGAGATCGCCACCCGGATGGCGTTGACCTTTGACATGCTGGCCACACTAAAGCGATCGGATGGAATAACGCCGACACCACGCACGGACGCCGCCTGGACTAAATCATCCGCAGTGCCGTCTGGATAAGGAAGCCAGATGTAGGGGCTGCCAAGGGGCGTACGTAGGGCAACATCGGGGAAGTATTCTGCAATAATTGCATGGCGGCGACGCAGCACTGCGCGATTGGCAGCCAACACACGCTCGGCCAAGCCGCTCAGAATCCAGGTGGATGCAATTTCTGCCACCACGGTAGACAAAGCGATACTCACCGAGTGCAGAACCGCGACGATCCTTGGGAGTAAACGCGGTGGTGCGTGGAGCGTGGCACATCGAAGCCCAGGCAAGGTGACATTGGATAAGGCCTGGACGCTGATGCAGCGTTCAGGTAAATATCGTGAAAAATCATCGGCAGGCAGATCAACCAACGCTCCGTAGCCGCTATTCTCGAACAAGAGAAGTTCAGCCTCTTCTACGACTGCGGCAATCGCAGCGCGGCGGGCGCTGGACATACGGCGTGCAGTGGGTGTTTGCAATGAAGGGAAAACGATAATAAGACGCGCTGCGTAGCGTTTGGCGGCGTCGGCCAGTGCTTCTGGGATCACCCCTTGATCATCCATCTCTACCGGAATGAGTTTGCGGCCCAAGGTGGTAGCGAGGTTCCGTAAGGCGGCTGCCGTGAATTCCTCACAAAGGATGGGCTCACTGGGTTTGGTTAATCCCAGAATGGTGGCCAACATCGCATCCTGACTACCATAAGTCATGATCGAAGTGCCTGGCGTTGCCGCAACACCACGCGCGGTACACCACTGAGCCGCCGCCTGCCTGTGCTGCTCTTGCCCGCTGGTTTCCGGGAAGTTGTTCAGGCTCAATCGTTGCCAGCTTCGTGCAAGCCCGTTCAGTGTCTTTGGGCCTAATGCGCTCAAAAGCTCAGGGTCTTCGATGGGGGGGGGGATGACGAGGCGCATATCTATTCGCGAGGCATCCAGGGTCAGGCCAATACGCTGCGTCTGACCCAGATCCTGGACGATGGTCCCCCGTCCGACCTCACCACTTACGAGGCCTTCATTTGCCAAAACGCTGTATGCACGCGCCACCGATCCGACAGCGACCCCTAATTTGTACGCCAGCTCGCGATGCGGCGGCAAACGCTGGCCTGCGGCGATCTGACCCGAGCGGATTCGATCCTCAAGCGTCTGGGCCAAGCGTTTGTAGAGAGGCTCCGAAGATATAAGCAGATCGCTCTTAGCAATTGGCATATGTCAATATAGATATTGAATCTAGTGTTGATAACGGTTATAACTCATATTGTAATACAACATGCTCGAATAAAGAGGATTAATCCGAGTGCTACAGCAGACAACCGTTTTAGACTTGTCCCGTATTCTCGCGGGGCCCACCGCGACACAGATGCTCGCTGATTTAGGCGCGGAGGTGATTAAAATCGAGCGGCCTGGGCTTGGGGATGATACGCGTAGCTGGGGGCCGCCCTATGCAGCGGTCGCGAATAGTGAGGCGCCTCAGTCTGCGTATTTTCTTGGCACTAATCGAGGCAAAAAGTCGCTTGCTATTGATCTGAAGGCGCCAGCAGGACGGGCGCTAGTCCGACAGCTCGCGGCTTCTGCCGACGTGCTGGTGGAAAATTTCAAGACCGGAGACATGGCGCGCTACGATTTGGATTATGAGTCTCTACGGCAGATCAATCCAAAATTGATCTATGTGTCAATAACGGGTTTTGGTCAAACTGGACCACGTGCCAATCAGGCGGGTTATGACTTATTGATGCAAGGTATGGCGGGTTTGATGAGTATTACCGGTCAACCTGATGGCGAGCCTGGTGCTGAGCCCATGAAGGTGGGTGTCGCGCTGGTTGATGTGCTGACAGGCCTCTATGCGTCAACGGCGATCTTAGCGGCGCTTCATGCACGCGCGGCGGATGGTCAAGGTCGTCATGTCGATTTGGCGCTCTATGAAGTGTGTGCAGCCAGCCTGGCTAATCAAGCCTCAAACTGGCTGATCGGCGGTATGGTTCCCGCCCGCGCTGGCAACACCCACCCCAGCATTGCGCCCTACCAGACATTCCAGACCGCGGATGGATATATTGTTTTGGCGGTAGGCAACGACGGTCAGTTCCGTAAGCTATGCACAGCTATTGGGTGCCCAGAGCTCGGCTCTGACATGAGGTTTGAGACCAATTCAAAGCGGGTGCATAACCGGGATGTGTTGACCTCCGTTCTTTCAGAGATATTCATAGCCAACAGCCGGGGGCACTGGGTGGATTTGCTCGAGCCACTGGGCGTGCCCTGCGGGCCGATCAATACGGTGGAGGATGTCTTTGCGGATCCACAAGCGTTAGCACGCGGCCTGGTTAAAACCTTGCCCCACCCATCATTGGGTACGGTCGCTTGTGTTGCCAACCCGATACGCTTTGATGGCGCCAGCATGACAGCAGCCGAAGGCCCACCGATGCTTGGGCAGCATACCCGAGAATTGTTGTCCCAACGTCTCGGTCTGGCAGATGCAGAGATTGAGCGCCTTGTGCGGGCGGGTGTTGTCGGGACATGGGATGCCTCACAGATGGATAAGCGATGAGCAAAGTTGATTTATCGGTCGGCGGAAAATCTGTCGCAGTCTTGGCTGGGCATCTAAGTCAGATAATTGATCTGGCTCGGGACAATCCGGAAATTCCTGGCTCGATGCTTGATGAGGCAAAGCATGCTTGTGCGGACTTGGCCTTTGCCACTGATTTTCCGTCGCGGCCATTGTTGCCCCAAGCCCAACAACTTAGCGCTATTGCCTCGAACCTGGCTGATGCCCCGCTGGGTGCGGCATTGACTGATACCCTTTCTATCCTACCGTGGACCCAGAACCCAAACTATCGAGGCCGACCGGAATTTGCTGATTATTTAAGTGTATCGACCTACTGCATGCTGACCGGTAGCGGTGGACTGGTTGCGAACGACCAAGTATGGAGTGGGCTTTTCATAATGGGTGCGAATACTGACTATCCGGCACATGCCCATCCCGCTCTGGAGGCCTACTTCATTCTTTCCGGAACGGCGATCTGGTGGCGTGAAGGCGAGAATCCCATTGCACGCCCCGAAGGCAGCACCGTATTTCATGATCGGATGCGCAGTCACGCCATGCGCACACTTAATGAGCCCTTACTTTGCTATTTCCTACAGAGCGGCGAACTGGGGCCACACGCCGTTCCTAGTGTTTAACCCTGCGTTTTTGCCAATATATCATTTGGAGGAGTCACAACATGTCAGACCATAAAATACAATCACCTAATCGCCGCATACTATTGGCGGGTGCAGCCCTAATGGGAATCACTTCGGGCCTGTTGCCCGACAGCGTAAAAGCCCAATCCCAACCGAAGCGTGGCGGACATGTCCGTTATGGTGTTCGCGGTGGATCTACTACGGATACACTCAATCCCACCACCTACTCCAATTCGTTTACGCGCACCCTTGGTTATGCGTTCTGTAATACGCTGACCGAGATTGATGCCAACAACACGTTGAGGCCAGAGTTGCTGCAGTCTTATGAGGCAGAGCCTGGTGCGAAGACCTGGATATTCAAGCTGCGTTCGGGCATTGTCTTTCATAATGGCAAGCCTTTGACATCCACTGATGTGATGGCCTCAATCAATCTCCATCGAGGGGATGATAGCAAGTCCCCCGTTAAGTCGCTCTTAGCGGGTATCCAGTCCATGAAGGCCGAGGATGCACACACTATTCGCTTTGAACTGACTGAGGGCAATGCGGATTTCCCTTATATCTTTTCCGATTTCCACATCATGATCGTCCCGGAAAAAGACGGCTTGGCGGATTGGGCATCTGGCATTGGGACGGGTGCTTATGTCATTAAGTCCTTTGAACCCGGCGTGCGCGCCCAAGTGGAACGCAACCCAAACTACTGGCGTAAGGACCGTGCGTTCTTTGATAGTGCCGATATTATCGTCATGGCTGACGCTACGGCTCGGCAAAATGCTCTCATAACCGGCGGACTGGATGTCATAGACCAGGTTGATCTAAAAACTGTGCATTTGCTTAAACGTAGTCCCAATGTCGATGTGGTCAATACGAGCGGTGGACTCTACTACAACTACGCCATGAATACGACATTAGCGCCTTTCAATAACCCAGATGTACGGCTGGCATTAAAATATGGCATTGATCGTGAGGCCCTGCTGCAAAAGGTCTTACGCGGCTATGGCAAGATTGGCAACGACCAGCCGATATCCAGCACGACAAAGTTCTTTGCTGCGGATGTTGAGCAGCGCAAATACGATCCGGATCAGGCTAAATTCCATCTCAAAAAGGCAGGGCTAGATTCGTTGTCGACGAGTCTGAGCGCTTCAGATATGCTTTACCCGGGTGCCGTAGATGGCATCACGATCTACCGCGAGAGCCTCGCACCAGCAGGTATCAATCTGGACGTTGTGCGTGAACCCAGTGATGGATACTTTTCCAGCGTCTGGATGAAAAAACCATTCACCGCCTCTTATTGGGCTCCGAGGCCAACAGCCGATCTCATTTTTTCCACCACGTACCTCAGCACCGCAAAGTGGAACGACACGTTCTGGAAAAATGAACGCTTTGACAACGTCCTGTTGGCGGCACGTTCTGAGCTTGATGAAGCAAAGCGCGCAGAGATGTACCGCGAGCTACAGCTCCTGGTTCGCGATGATGGGGGTAATGTCATACCGCTTTTTGCGGATCATGTTTTTGCGATGTCCAGCCAGATTGGCCATTCTGACACGATGTCCGGGGTTTGGGAGCTGGATGGTGGTCGATCGCTAGAGCGCTGGTGGCGTAAGGGCTGATCTCACTGCGCTGGGCGCCAGAGGTAGCCAGCGCAGTTGAGTTCATTTTTCATGATAAATGCACCCGATCAGTTCAACAGGTCCCATGATGAATAGCATCTCGTCGATGATCCTAAAGCGTTTGGCATTCGGCCTGCTAACGCTCTGGGCGATTTCGTTGATTATCTTCTTTGCCATTCAGCTGTTGCCAGGTGATTTGGCCCAAGAAATTCTTGGCCAATCTGCCACGCCGGAGTCTGTCGCTGCATTTCGTGCCGAACTCGGCCTCGATCGCCCGGCAACTGAACGGTACCTACACTGGTTAGCCGGTGCCGTAACGGGGGATTTTGGTACCTCTTTGGCCAGCGGCAGACAGATATCAGAGCTCATCTCGCAACGACTGAGTAACACCGTATTCCTTGCGGTCTACGCGGCGGTCCTCTCGATTCCTTTGGCGGTGAGCTTGGGCATGTTGGCTGCTCTGTATCGCAATTCGATCTTTGACCGTCTTGTTAATATTGGGGCTTTGGCTGCAGTGTCCTTTCCCGAGTTTTTTTTAGGCTATATCCTGATTGCCTTGCTCGCCCAATCAGGGGTCTTCCCATCTACAGCAGATCTCCCACCTGGCATCACCTTGGGTGGCAAGATATACCATAGTTTTTTACCCGCACTAACCTTAACTCTGGTCGTCACCGCCCACATCATGCGTATGACACGGGCAACGATTGTTAATTTGCTCGCCTTGCCCTATATCGAAATGGCGCATCTTAAGGGCATCAAACCGTCGCGGATAATTTTTCACCATGCATTACCCAATGCGTTGGCGCCGATCATCAATATCGTCGCTCTGAACATGGCCTATTTAATTACCGGCGTCGTGGTGGTGGAGGTTGTTTTTGTTTTCCCGGGTCTAGGCCAGCTTATGGTTGACTCGGTGTCCAAGCGTGACGTCACGGTGGTACAGGCCGTGAGCTTGATTTTTGCCTCAGCCTATATCTTGCTTAATCTCGCGGCGGACGTATTGGCGACCTTGTCGAACCCACGCCTTCGCCATAATCGGTAAGGCCTCCTATGATCAAACTACTCAGAACTTTGCGCACGGCGCCGCCTACTGCCCTTTTTGGCCTGGCTGTCATTACGCTTTACGCACTTGTGGCGGTCTTTGCTCCGCTTATTGCGCCCTATCGGGAGAGTGAAATCGTGGGTGCGGAGTTCTTGCCACGTAGTGCACAGTATCTATTAGGTACCGACAGTCTGGGGCGCGATATGCTTAGTCGGATTATCTATGGGGCTCGAAACACCGTGGGGATTGCCCTGCTGACGACCGTACTGGCCTTTATCGTAGGCGGCACGTTAGGCATCCTCGCAGCGTTACGCGGAGGATGGCACGACCAGGTGCTCAGCCGTATCGTCGATATTCTCATGGCGATTCCTTCCTTGATCTTTAAACTCTTATTGTTGACAATTTTTGGGACTTCGATTCCAAGCTTAATTTTGATCATCGCACTGGTCGATAGTACCCGGGTCTTTCGTCTATCGCGCGCAGTTGCCATGAATATCGTGGTGATGGATTACATCGAGGCCGCACGCCTGAGAGGCGATGGCCTTTGGCGCTTGATCCGGCGGGAAATCTTGCCAAACGCCTCGGCGCCGCTACTCGCGGAATTCGGCTTGCGTTTCTGCTTTGTGTTCCTCGCTATTTCTGCCCTGAGCTTCTTGGGATTAGGCATTCAACCCCCCACTGCGGATTGGGGGTCGATGGTACGCGACAACTCAAGCCTGATCACCTTTGGTGACCTGACCCCATTGATCCCCGCAGCGGCCATCGGACTGCTCACCATCGGTGTGAATTTCGTTGTTGATTGGATGCTCCATGCCTCCAGTGGCTTAAAGGATTAGAACGATGAGTCTTGCAAGCAAGCATCCGCTTTTAACCATTCGAAATCTGTGTATCGAAGGCCGAGGCGAGAGCGGCTGGACGGAAATTGTCAAAGGCGTAGATCTGAGCCTGCAGCGTGGCGAAATTCTCGGATTGATTGGCGAATCAGGGGCTGGCAAATCTACAATTGGCCTAGCGGCGATGGGCTATACCCGGGATGGCTGTCGGATCTCGGAGGGTGAAATTTTGTTCGATGGTATTGATCTGCGCAACGCACCCGAATCGCAAAGGCGCGCCTTGCGCGGTAGGCGTATCGCTTATGTGGCCCAATCAGCAGCCGCCAGCTTTAACCCCGCACATCGCCTGATCGATCAATATGTCGAAGGTCCAATACGACACCATGTCATGCGTCGCACTGAGGCCGAACAGGATGCCAGAGCGCTCTATCAACGAATGCAGCTACCTGATCCGGATCTGATTGGATTGCGCTATCCGCATCAGGTGTCTGGAGGCCAGTTACAGCGCGCCATGACGGCGATGGCAATGGCGTGCCGGCCGGATCTGATCATTTTTGATGAACCCACGACTGCGCTGGATGTGACGACCCAAATCGAAGTGTTACGGGCGATCCGTGACGTGATCCGACGCTTTGGAACAGCGGCGATCTACATCACGCATGACTTGGCCGTCGTGGCTCAAATGGCTGACCGAATCAAAGTCCTGCGGTATGGTGCTGAGGTTGAGGACGCCCCAACACGAGCAATGATAGAGGCCCCGACGCAGGCGTATACACAGTCGCTTTGGGCCGTTCGTAGTCTGCAGATACCTGCTAAACCTGCGCCGCCTATAGGCACCATTCCTGTGATCGAAGTCTGCAAGGTGACTGCCGGGTACGATGGAAATCTCGCCTTACATGATGTGAGCTTCTCGATCCATCCTGGCCGCACTGTGGCCGTGGTCGGTGAATCAGGCTCTGGGAAATCTACGACAGCAAGAGTGATTACAGGGCTGCTCAGACCCGCCGGTGGCGAGGTTCGAATGAATGGCCAGATCTTGGCTCCTGATTATCGCCATCGGTCCAAGGACACGCTGCGCCAGATTCAGATGATCTACCAAATGGCTGATACCGCCCTCAACCCTCGCCAACGCATTTCCGAGATTATCGGGTGGCCGGTACAACTCTACAGGGGTTTGAGTGGGAGAGCGCTAGAAGCGCGTATACGCGAGCTACTCGGCTTGATTGAGCTTGATCCAGATATATATATGCATCGTTTCCCTGGAGAGCTGTCGGGTGGTCAGAAACAGCGCATTGGAATCGCCCGAGCGCTGGCTGCAGAGCCGAGCTTTATCATCTGTGATGAGGTCACCTCGGCGTTGGATCAACTGGTTGCCGAGGAGATCCTGAAGCTATTGTCACGTCTACAAACAGAGCTGAACCTTGCTTATATGTTCATCACTCACGACATTACCACTGTTCGCGCCATTGCCGATGACGTCATTGTGATGCAGGCTGGCCGGGTGATCGAGTCGGGTGAAAAACCGGTGGTTCTATCGCCGCCTTACGAACCTTACACCCAGCGCCTACTCGCCTCAGTGCCAGAGATGGACCCTGATTGGCTGGATCATGTGCTTGTCCAACGCGACGATATGGCGCATTAGGCCGCTTTTGTACTGTAGTGAAATGGAGGACGAAACCATGAATAATCCGCCCAAACTGATCGACGCTCAATTACATTTGCTCGACCGGGTCGCCACGCTCACGCTCGATCGCCATGATGTGCGTAATGCATTGACTGGAACACATCTGATTGATGATATTGTGTCGACGGCACAGTGGGTTAACCTCAGTGAGCAAGTCTCGGTTTTGGTCATTACCGGAGCGGGTTCGGCATTTTGTGCTGGGGGTAACATTCGCGACATGGCCGAGCGCCAAGGGGACTTTGCCGGTGATGTCGCCGAATGCGAACAACGCTATCGCAGAGGTATCCAACGTATTCCGCTCGCGCTGCAGGCGGTCGAGGTCCCGATCATCGCTGCGGTAAATGGGCCGGCCATCGGCGCGGGCTTCGATCTGGCAAACATGGCGGATATACGCATTGCGTCCGAGCGGGCGAAGTTTGGGGAAACGTTCCTTAATCTTGGCATTATCCCGGGAGACGGCGGAGCCTGGTTCATGCAGCGTCTGATTGGCTACCAACAGGCGTTTGAATTAACGCTCACGGGACGTATTATTGATGCCGACGAAGCAAAATCCCTGGGCATAGTCCTGAACGTTACCGCGCCGGATCAATTGATGCCCACCACCATGGCGCTGGCCTCGCGCATCGCAAGCCAGCCGCCTAAGGCGACCCGTTTGACCAAACGACTGATGAAGATGGCGCAGCGCATGGAACTCAAGGACTTTCTGGATCTGTGTGCGGCATTTCAAGGAATGTGTCATAACGAGCCAGAACATCTGGCGGCAGTTAACCAAATGTTGTTATCCATGTCTGGCCCTAAACCCTGAGTTTGGAGACATGCAGGATGCCCCACTCACGGCACCTCTGAGTGGTCTTTGAGTGGCGTGTCGTCACGCATGGGGACAGTTTGATGCTCGATCATACGATGCACACGGGGTGGGTTGGGTCCACGGTGCAGTGCCTGCAAATCCTCAAATGCGCTCGTGTCCGCCTGCGTGCGGCGCTGATGGTGGCGCATATACTCCACCCAGGTAGGGACGTGATAGCTTTCAGTCCAGATGCTGGGATTCTCTAGGTCGCGCAATAACGACCATTGCCGGGCGCCATCACGCAGGCGGATACGACGGCGCTGCCTCATCAGGGATAAAAAGGCGCCAATATCGCGCTGCGCAATCTCATAGTCCACCATGATCATGATGGGACCGCTGCGCCCTCGCAGATCCAGTTTCAATACGGGCTCGTTGAATTGATCTGCGGGATCCAGGCTGAGTTTGCTGAATTCAGGCAAAACATAACGCAAACCTACCGCTGCGCCCAACACCAGCACCGCACCCGATGTCATTAAGGCCATGCCCGTCCCGTAAGATTCGGCACAAACACCCCAGATCCAACTGCCCATTGCCATGCCACCGAAGGTGGCGGTCTGGTAGAGCGACAGGGCGCGCCCCACGACCCAACGTGGGGTGGATAGCTGCACGGTAACGTTAAACAGCGACAGCGCTAATACCCAACAGGCACCGGCGGGGATGACCGCCAGGCAGCTTAACCACATCTGGCGGCTGAGGGCTAGTGCCACGGTGCTCAGAGCAAAGATCAAAAAGCTCGCGCGAACGATGGTTTCGTTGCCCCAGCGAGCACGTACTCGATCATTCAGTAAGGCGCCGCCAATGGCTCCTAAGCCGAAGCAGCCTAATATGATGCCGTACGAAAAGGCCCCACCAGCGACCAGGTCGCGCGTGACCAAGGGCAGCAGCGCCAGGACCGCCACCGCCGCAAGGCCAAACATAAAGCTGCGGCACATGACTTTGATCAAATTGGGCGACATGACGATGTAGCGCAACCCGACGGACAGCGCGCCGCCGAAGGATTCGCGCGGGAGGGTGCGAACGGTGGGTTGCGGCGTCCAACGGACGAGTGCTCTGATCAGGGCAATGTAACTGACTGCGTTCACTGCGAAGGCAAATGCGGCACCGGCCACGGCTACGGTCAGGCCACCCACCGCAGGCCCGATACTGCGCATAAGGTTGTAGCTCATGCTATTTAGTGTGACCGCACCCGGAAGATCCTCACGCGGGACCAGGTCCCCCATCGATGCCTGCCACGATGGGTTGTGCAGGGCTGTGCCGCAGCCGATCAGGAAGGTGAAAGCCAGCAGAAGCCAGGGCGAGAGCACGTCCGCCACAGCAAAGATCGCCAGGCACGTCGACACCACCATCATTAATATTTGCGCGATCAGCATGATGGGGCGTCGGTCAAAGCTGTCAGCCAGGACCCCTGCCGCGAGTGAGAAAATCATGACGGGTAGCGTATTGGCCGCCTGGACCAAGGCAACCATGTCGTTCGATGTGGAAAGGGTCGTCATCAGCCAGCCAGCGGCGACGGCCTGGATGAGGCCTCCCAGATTGGACGCCAGCGTGGCCGTCCACAGCACACGAAAGGTTGCGTGCTGCAAGGGTGCCAAAGGTGAAACGCTCATAAGGATATCGGTCCGTGTTTAATCGATTAGCCCCAGCCGTTGTGCCTCAAGCGCCGCTTCGGCGCGACTGCTGATATTTAGCTTGCGGTAGATGGATTTCACATGATCGCCGACCGTGTGATGCGATATTCCCAGCGCTTGTGCAATATCCACCAGTCTTAGGCCCTTGGCCAACAGCCCCAGGACTTCTCGTTCACGCTCGCTGAGGCTGGATTCTGCGCCGGGAGCGGGCATGGCTTTCTGAAAATGACGTATCAGACGCCTTGCAATCGCGGGCGAGAGGGGGGGGTGACCATCGCGAATGCCGCGTAATTGCAGGCTGATCAGCTCTGCTGGCTGGTCTTTGAGTACATAGCCTTGTGCGCCCGCCTTCAGTGCTCGCATCAGATGTTCATCGTCGTCGAATATTGTACCGACGATGGGGATGCATGCATATTGCTGATCAACCAGCCAGGCGATCAGGTCAGCACCATTCCCATCACCGAGTTCCAGATCAATTAAGGCCAAGCTGAAATCGTGTTGGCTGATTTGCTCTTTGGCCTCGTTGACGCTACTTGCCGACACTTGTTCGAGATCGGGAAAAACATCAGCAAGCACGGCTGACATAAGCGCGAGTCCTTCGGGCAAGTCGTCTACCAGCAGGCATTTGTCCATAGGTTTCTGCACCATTCCTTGTTTTTCGATTTTAGGATTCTGGATTGGTGAGCAGCAGACGCACCGTTACGCTATTGCCCGGTGGCTTGTGGCGAAAGGCGACCGTACCACCCATTTCCTGCAAACGTTGTTCAAGGCCCTTGATGCCGCGACCCTTTATCCATTGTTCCGGGTTGGAGGTCTGGCCATTATCTGAGCATTCGAAGATAAAGGTTTCGTTAGGCGAGAGCGCGGTACGCAGTTCGATTTGCAGGTTGCAGCAATCGGCATGCTTGAGGCTATTGCTCAGGCATTCTCGCAAGGCCCGTGTGAGTAGCGTTTTCTGTCGAGGCAGCAATAGCGGATCGATGCGCAAGGGTGACTCAAGCCAGGCGAGGGTTGCGCCAGCGGCATCGCAACGCGTTTGAGCCTCGGCGCGCCAGTCGGCCAGGCATTCGCTAAGGCGAGATGGCTGTGCATCGATAGCAGACAAGGCCGAGCGTAAGTCTCCCATCGCGTGGCGTGCCAGATCCGCTATATCTTTTGTGGGTGCGCGGTGTATCAGCATCAACAAGCGGGCGCCGACATCGTCATGAAGATCCCGCGCGATCCGACGGCGCTCTTGGTGGATCGCATCCTCGAAGGCGCTGCGGCTAGCGTCGGCATTGCTTAGCAGATGGCACATCTCTGCGACAAAGTGCTTATCTGCGCTTGAAAACAGGCGCCTGGCCTGGCTGCGATGTATGAGCCGTAAGGCTGGTAGCCGAGCCATGGCTGGTACACGCAGCATGGCGCCATCCTGTTCGAGCATCACCTGATCGGATGCAGGCGCATCGGACGTTACGGCCTCAATCTGTAAGGGGTTATAGAGTGTGTGGAGGAGCTCGCGCCAACGTGTGCCACGGGT
This sequence comes from Alcaligenaceae bacterium CGII-47, assembly GCA_019166125.1. GTDB lineage: Bacteria > Pseudomonadota > Gammaproteobacteria > Burkholderiales > Burkholderiaceae_B > Castellaniella. The sequence goes on along the minus strand of JAHTBO010000003.1, from coordinate 251,028 downwards.
GTGTGCCGCGGGTTCGAAGGCAACTTTGACGAGCTGGGGCAAAACCTGGTCCATGCCAATTCGACCATGCCCACTCATACGAGCCCAGAGCCACTGACGTACCGGAAAATACAGCAGGCCTGTCACCCAGATCGAGGTGGCTAGTGCAGTTTGGCTCGACCAGCCCATAAGTGTGATCAGAGCCGCGTCGGCCAGCAAAATCACCAACAAGGTGCCGATGGATAGAAGCAGACGATAGGCCCAGACATCCAGGTCGAACAATCGATAGCGGCGTAGTCCTAAAGCGATGCCCAGGTAGATAATCAGAAAAAACCCGAAGGCGTAGCCTTGTGGGATCGGCGGTGCCCATCCCAGAATGCTGGAGACAACCTGATTGGTGATGTATAGGCCGGCACCCAGCAACAGCGATAGCAACAACCATCGCAGGGCGGCGCGGTCAGTCAGTTGGAATCGGCTTAGCCGCCATTGAATGGCCGCAAATACCACGGCTGCCAGCATCAGGAACAAGGTGGGGAACCGGACACTCAAATCTGGATCGGTAACAATGCCTAGGGCGGTCGGTATCCACCAAATCACGCCTGCGATGGGAAAGGCCGCCAGCACGATTGGACTGGCGATGCGACGTGGATGGGCCAGAAATATTGCGGCAAATGCTGCCCCGTAAACGAGCGCGCCCAGATAGTTGAGCAAAGACAGCGTGTTGAATAAACCCGCGGATAAGGCAAGCTCGCGCGTGCTGTAGATCGCCGCAGGCAGGGCAAAGACAGGGAAGGCGAAGCCGGTCACAGCAAACAGCCGAGTGCCGAAATCCCGAGGTTTAAGGACCCAGACCCAGCTTGCAATCAGACAGCCCAAGCAGGCCACCAACAACTGAAACCAAAACATAGGCGGCAGGGATGTCCAGGGTCGCCGGTCTGGTTGGATAGAGGTCAACCGTATATCGGCACCCGGCACACCCTGCCAGGCGACTTCGACAACCGGGGCATTCAGTACCTCGAATCTTTGCTGCTGACGCCCAAAAAATTGGTCCATTGCCCTCGCATCGGGCAGGATGTCTGGCTCTTCTGTCAGGTCGAATACGGTGACCTCAAGGAGGGTGTCTTTGGCCCCGGCTGGGCGGATACCGACTAATACGGCATGGACATCGATACCTGCACAGGGTGCATGACAGTCCTGGATATGAACAGATTCATCCGCCTGCGCTGTCAACTCCAGCCCTAACCAGGGTTGGGATGTCGCTACGACGATGGCTGCCAGACTGGTCGCCAGGCAATAAGCAAAGGCAGCCAGTAGCCCATAGACGGGTGAACGCAGGTACATCGTCGACTCCCCTTGCTGATTTTGGTCAGCAGCTTATTGCTTCATCGTATTCTATGGGAGGTGATCGTACCTGATATCCTTCATCTCATTGAGCTGTGCGTCGGTCGGACTTGCTGGTCACATTACCGCGCACAGTTGAGTTTACAAAGAACGCATGCCTATTTAGCCCTTTTTCACTAGTGGACATTCGCTCTGGGATAGCGGCACGGATACCAGGCTGGCCGGTAATGTCCGTAGAACCTTGTAATAGTCCCACGCGCCTTTGGATTCCGCGGGTGTTTTGACCTGAATCAGGTACATATCATGCGCCATCCAGCCGTCCTTACGTACCACACCATCGTGGGCAAAGAAGTCATTGACCGGTAGCTCTCGCATTTTGTCAGCGACTGCGGCGCTATCGGCAGTTCCCGCCGCCTTGACGGCTTTGAGATAATGCATCACCGATGAATAGACGCCCGCTTGCACCATGCCCGGCTTACGATTCGTTAGCTTTTCGAATTTTGCGGAAAACTCACGGCTGGCAGCGTCCCTATCCCAGTAAAAAGGCGTCGTTGCAACCAGCCCCTGAGCCTTATCCAAGCCCAAGGCATGAACATCACTGATAACGATTCCCAAGGCCACGAGCTTCTGACCGGCTTGGGTCAAGCCGAATTCAGCCGCCTGTTTGATACTGTTGCTGGTGTCGGCCCCGGCATTGGCTAATGCCACGGCCTGTGCGCCTGAGCTCTGGGCTTGTAACAGAAAAGACGCAAAGTCTGATGTGCCCACCGGGTGGAAGGCCTCGCCGAGAATCTTACCGCCGTTTTTGTCGACAACTTTGGTCAGGTCAGCCGCTAACTGTTTGCCATAGGCATAGTCGGCACCGAGGATGAACCAGGTTTTGGCACCTTCCTGGACCAGACCGGTTGCCGTGCCCACCGAGGATGCATAGGTATCAAACGTCCAGTGAAAGCCCGTGGTTGTGCAAGACTTACCGGTCAATTGGGTGGAAAAAGGACCTGAAGCGATAGTGATCTTGTTTTTGTCATGAGCCAGACCCTGCACTGCTAGGGCAACCGCCGAGTTGGTTAGCCCCGCAATCATTTCAACGTTTTCCAGATCGAACCATTTGCGTGCGATTGCGGTGCCGATATCGGTCTTGTTCTGATGATCGGCAGATAACACCTCGATTTTGCGCCCGAGAACCTCGTCGCCGAAATCGTCGACAGCCATTTGCGCCGCAGTCACTGAGGTCGCTCCCCCAAAGTCTGAATACACCCCCGACTGGTCATTCAGTACACCAATGCGCAGAACTTCGGCACTGGCCAGCTGTGGGACTGCTGCCGCCAAAGCCAGACATAGTAGTAATTTTTTCATTTTTTCTCCATCCATCTTGAGTGAAATATGTGGGTACGCTCAACCCGAGCGCCACGAATTACTCTGGCCGGATGGTCGGTGTTTTCGCAGTGCGAAGTCACCTGCGGTGTCGGGGCTGATTTGACAGACCATGCACCGCTGCCCTACTGGGCGAGACTTAGGTATGTATATACAAGTCTGGTGGGGTTTGTATTCGAGCTTAATGTCGTGTAACGGTATCTGTCAAGATAGAGCAACTAAGTGGATGCAGCGCTGCGCAATAGACTGTTTTTCTTCTCTAGGTACATGGTGTTGTCGGCGTATGTCAGGAGCTCTTGCTCGAACTCACCATGCTCGGGGTAGTGTGCAATCCCGACGCTGGGTACGATGCTTAAACTGTGGTTGGCCAGGACAAAAGGGCTGCTTAGTGCTTTGCGGATCTTGTCTGCCACCACTGATGCCTGCTTGGGCGTATGAGCATGCTGAAGCAGTACCACAAACTCGTCGCCACCGATTCGGGCAACTGTGTCCGATTTGCGTATGGATTGTTTTAATCGCTCGGCAACGGCTTGGAGCAACTGGTCTCCGACGCCATGACCCAGTGTGTCATTGACTTGCTTGAATTTGTCCAGATCGATGTAGAGCACAGACAAGGGCTGTTGCTCTTGTTTTGCGCTGGACAGTGCGGTCTTGAGGCGGTCATACAGCAGTCCGCGATTAGGCAGATCAGTCAGCTGGTCGTACTGTGCCATGTGCAGCAGCCGCGCCTGCATTTGCTGGCGTTCGATGGTAATGGCGATCTGGGTCGAGACGAACTGCAATAGTTCCTTGTCCCGTTCGGTGTAGCACACGCCGCCAGGGTAGCTTTTTATTAGCAGCGCGCCGATTGTGCCTTTTTGTGATCTGAGCGGGACGCCCAGCCAGCATAGTGGTTTTGGCCCGTCCACCGTAGCGGCGATGTCTGGCGGCGCGTCCTCGGAGACGGGGCACAAGAGTGCTTGCCCAGTGCGAATAATCGTGGCATGGAGTGAGTCGGCAGCCAGCTTGGACGGTGCGGGCCGCTGTTCGTATTGGTCTACATGATAAGGAAAGCTTAGTTGATCCGTATCCTGGTCGTAGAGCGCCACAGAAAAATTGGCTGCTGAGAGCAAAGAGTTGATGATTTCATGAATGCTTTGGATCAATGCAAGTAGATCATCAGCGGCGTAAGCGGCCTCAGAGATAGCGTAGACCATGGCCTGCATTGACTCGGCGTGTTTGCGCTCGGTGATGTCGCGCGCAACGCCTATTCTTAATTGATCGGCAGGCGACCAGCGCGTTGCCCACATGATGTGGGCGATTTTGCCGTCCTTACGGACATAGCGATTTTCAAAATGTAGCTGGGGATGCCCAGCCATGACCTCGTTGGCTGACTGGCGGGTACGCTCGCGATCCTCGGGTAGTATCAGATCAAACATGGTCTGACCGATGAGCTCCTGCGGTGTATATCCGAAAATGCGCTCACATGCTGCGCTGGCGAAAACGACGCGTCCGCTAGCATCAACCGCAAAGACGGCGTCCATTAGCAGGTCAAAGAGGCCGACCATCGACGTGTGGGCGTTTATTTCCATGAGGGATTATAGTTTTAATTAGATCGTCAACACGATATTGCCAGACGTAGCGTTATATTGCTAGACGTATGGCTAATGTGGCCAGAGTCAGGATGAGGACGGGTAGGGTCAGCACGATGCCAACTCGAAAGTAATAACCCCAGGAGATGGTCATGTTCTTGCTTGCCAGGACGTGGAGCCACAGGAGGGTTGCCAAGCTGCCAATTGGCGTGATCTTGGGCCCCAGATCGCTGCCGATCACGTTAGCGTAAATCATGGCTTCTCTGATGACCCCGGTGGCTTGGCTGGCGTCTATGGATAGGGCACCGATCAGTACTGTGGGCAGATTATTCATGACGGATGCCAGTAAGGCAGTCAGCAGGCCCGTGCCTAGGGTAGCTGCCCAGAGACCCTGCTGGGCGAGCGTGTCGAGCACTTCAGACAGTCCCTGCGTCAAGCCCGCGTTACGCAGGCCGTAGACCACCAGGTACATGCCCAACGAAAAAATGACAATCTGCCACGGGGCGTTGCGCAGCACCCGACGGGTATTGATGGTCTGGCCGTAGGTGGCAATCAGCAATAAAACTGAAGCACCTGCCGCAGCGACTGCACTGACTGGCACACCGATTGGCTCTAGGGCAAAGAATCCGATCAGTAGGAGGATGAGGACAAGCCAGGCTGCGCGAAAGGTTGCGCGGCAACGGATGGCGGATTGAGGTGTTTTTAGCGGACTTGTGTCATAGGTAGAAGGGATGCTTTTGCGAAAATACAAAAGCAATACCAGGATTGACGCGGTAACAGAGACGAGGTTGACGGGCACCATCACCGCTGCATAGCGATCAAAGCCGATGTGAAAGAAATCCGCAGATACGATATTCACCAGGTTCGATACGATGAACGGCAGGCTGGCTGTATCAGCAATGAATCCTGCTGCCATGACGAACGCAAGTGTCGCGCCAGGACCAAAACCCAGGGCGAACAGCATTGCCATGACGATTGGCGTGAGGATCAGTGCTGCGCCATCGTTGGCAAAAAGCGCTGAGACAGCTGCTCCCAGCAGCACGATGGCCACAAACAGTCGATGCCCATGGCCCCTGCCCCAGTGCGCCACATGCAGAGCTGCCCACTCAAAGAACCCGGATTCGTCCAGGAGCAGACTAATGATGATGATCGCGATAAAGGCAGCGGTGGCATTCCATACAATGCTCCACACGAGCAAGACATCAGTGAGTTGAACGACGCCTAGGGCTAAGGCTGCCAGGGCACCGGCAGTGGTGCTCCAGCCTATCCCCAGCCCCCGTGGCTGCCAGATGACAAGCGCGAGCGTGATGATGAAAATAGTTGCGGCAATTAGCATGCTGCGTAGTGTATTACTTGCCAGGCCCACCACCCCGAGAGCCGCCGTGATAGTCGTGTTATTGCCTCGTTTGGTATTGAATATGTGCTTAATTGGGCGGTATGTAAGCTAAATTCTGGTTTGTCGTATATCTGATTGTTAGAATTCAACCTAACTTTTACAGGTGTGCCTGCAAGGATAGGGTTCGAGGTTTTATGAAGGCTGATCAGCATTCCAGCAGGGGTTTGACCGCCCCTGACACATTCGGGGTAGACGATTTTTTCGATCTTACGCCGATGGCCCTATGGTTAGAGGACTACAGCGAGCTATTTAGTGTGTTTGAGCGTTGGCGTGCTGCAGGCGTGACGGATCTGCGTGCGTGGTTCGCAGCGAATCCCGCGCATCGCATACAGTGTTCGAATGCCATTCGCCTGCTTCGTGTCAATCGCCAGACGCTAATCATGTATCGGGCTGATACTTTTGAGGAAATTTCGGCTCGTTTGTCGGATATTTTGCGCGAGGATGCACAAGACGGCTTTACCACCGAGATGGAACAGTTGTGGGCGGGGGCGACGTCTTTTTTCAGTAGCAGTGTCAATTACACCCTGGATGGACAGCGGCTGGATATTTCGCTTAAGGGTGTGGTGCTGCCTGATGTTCATCAGCGCTGGGATCGGGTACTGGTGGCGGTCGAGGATGTGACTGATTTGCAGGTGTCGCGTCGCGAGGCTCAATACAGTGCTCGTCTGGCGCATGAGTTCTTTGAGCAGGCGCCGGTGTCGCTGTGGGTCGAGGATTTCAGTCAGATCCGTGTGCTTATGGATGAGGTGCGTGCACAGGGTATTACAGATTTCCGCACGTTTATCGATGTGCACGAGGAATTTGTCACCCGCTGCATGGCCGAGATCCGAGTGCAGAGCGTTAATCGTTATACCTTGCAGCTATTCAAAGCGCAGAGCATGAGCGAGCTGCTCTCACGTATTGATGATGTCTTTTGTGGCGAGATGCATCAGTCCTTTGCCGAGCAGCTTGTGGACTTGTGGGAGGGACGGCTGTTTCAACAGCGTGAGGTTCAAAATTATGCCTTGGACGGCAGTCTTTTGCATATCCATATGCAGTTTTCGGTGTTCGAGGGGCATGAGGATAACTGGGGCATGGTGCTTCTTGCCCTGACTGATATTACTGCTCGTAAAAAGGCCGAGGCGTATCTTGAATACCTGGGTAAGCACGACGTCCTGACCAAGCTCAAGAGCCGCTCCTTTTACGTCGACGAGATCAATCGCCTCGAGCGTAAACGCATCAGTCCGGTGTCGATCATCGCGCTGGACTTGAATAGTCTCAAACAGACCAATGATCAGAGCGGGCATGCTGCCGGCGATAGTCTACTGCGTCGCATGGGCGAGGTGCTCACCAAGGCGATTGACCGGCCAGCGCACGCCGCGCGCATTGGTGGAGATGAGTTTATGGTTTTATTGCCAGGCCTCGATGAGGCGAGTGCAGAGGTTGTGCTCGAGAATATCCGCCGTATTATTGATCTGAATAATCAGTTTTATGGTGAACCGAACCTGAGCGTGGCCATGGGGGCCGTCACTATCCGTCATCCCGAGCGGATTGAGGATGGGGTGCGCCGTGCTGATCTGAGAATGTACGAGCATAAGCGCATACACCACGGTCAGCGACGCTGTACGGATATGCGCCCAGATCCAGATGGGTCCAGGCCGCGATAACTATCGATAGCGGCCTTGGGGACCCTAGGCTGTGCTGCCAGCGCGCACGACGTTTACGGTGATTAACCCAGGCAAATCAATTGATTCCAGGATGCGGCGAACACGATCCTGCCAAGCTTCGAGGAACGATGCGCGCTGCTCGGACGTCGCCTCACCAGCGAGTATTTTTTGTAATAGTGGCATGGTCATCGGTGCGGGCGGCACCTCGCGTGCGCTGTAGCTGACAGCAACGCAGGCCCCAGTATCGCGCCGTGTGAAGGCGATCTCGCCCGCCACATCAGCATTGAAGAACATTAGATCGCGGCGGTTATAGTCGCCAGCCAGGCCGTGGAAGCCCGTATCCCCGGTGGCGCCAGTGAGCAGGCTAACGACATTGGCAATGACGCCGGTCACGCCTGCTGAGGCGCTGTCGCCGAACTCGACCAGAATATTGCCGCGCTCGGGCAGGCTGTCAGGATAGAGCACCCGCAATGCCTTGATGGTCATCAGGTAAGCCCCGGCAACGGTGGGGCAGGAGTGTCCGGCAAGCTTGACCACATCGGTATAGTCGTAGTGGAACACGCCGTCATCGGCAGCACCCAGCAGTTCGGCCAACGGGTCGTAGAGGGAAATTTTCGGGGATGATTCAAAAAAAGCAGGATGGCCCATGATGACTCCAATCAAAAAGCGATATTTGGTTGGTTCTAGTGTAATGGGGAGTGCGCGCAACATTGCCCTTAACCCTGTCGCAGAGTGGGTCGTCGGTGCGGCCCCTAAGCGATACACGCGCGGTTGGTGGGCAGTTTGTGAGCAGGGTTTTGCTAGAGAACATGAGGGCAATGCGTGTAAGATGGGCACACCGCTGGCGAACGTCAAGCCCTTTATACGGAGGAGTATACGAGATGGATAACCCGAATAGTTTTGGTGCCCGAGAAACCCTGGATGTCAATGGTAAGGCTTATCAGATCTATCATCTGAATGCATTGGCCAAACACGGCCTCGATGTCTCGCGTCTTCCCTATGGGCTCAAGGTACTGCTCGAAAACCTGCTGCGCACCGAAGACGGGCGTGACGTGACGGCGGACGATATTCGCGCATTGGCAGGCTGGGATCCGGATGCACAACCTAACCGTGAGATCGCATTTACGCCAGCGCGGGTCATCTTGCAGGATTTTACCGGGGTGCCTGCGGTCGTCGATCTGGCTGCCATGCGCGAGGCCATGCAATCCTTGGGCGGCGATCCATCCTTGATCAATCCTTTGGCACCTGTAGAGCTGGTCATCGACCACTCGGTTATTGTGGATAGCTTCGGTCAGAATGATTCTTTCCGCCGCAATGTCGAGATCGAGTACCAGCGTAATGTCGAGCGCTATAAGTTCCTGCGCTGGGGGCAGACAGCATTCAATAGTTTTAAGGTCGTGCCGCCTGGAACGGGCATCGTCCATCAGGTGAACCTAGAGCATCTGGCACGCGGCGTATTCACCCGTGAAGTCGATGGTGTAACGCTGGCCTACCCTGATACCTGTGTTGGTACAGACTCACACACCCCCATGGTCAATGGCCTGGGCGTTGTGGCCTGGGGGGTGGGGGGAATTGAGGCCGAGGCAGCGATGCTGGGTCAAGCAATTTCGATGCTGATCCCGCGTGTCGTGGGCTTTAAGCTGAACGGTGCACTGCCCGAGGGGGCGACTGCCACCGACCTGGTGTTGACGATCACCGAACTGCTGCGCCAGCATGGTGTGGTGGGTAAGTTTGTGGAGTTTTATGGCCCAGGTGTGGCCTCGGTGCCGCTGGCCAATCGTGCCACGATCGGCAATATGAGTCCCGAGTACGGCTCTACGATCTCTATTTTCCCTGTTGATGATGAGACCCTGAATTATCTGCGACTGACAGGGCGCAGCGAGCAGCAGGTCGCACTGGTCGAAGCGTATGCCAAGGCGCAGGGCATGTGGCACGACCCAGATCATGAGCCGCATTATTCCGAGACCCTAGAGCTGGATCTGGGGACTGTTGTACCGTCTATCGCAGGACCTAAGCGCCCTCAGGATCGGATCTCGTTATCGAATTCACAGCCGTCTTTTTCCAAGTCCCTGGCGGCATTGCCCGGTAGCCCAAAGTCCAATCCTGCTGATTTCAAGTTGGCAGATGGCACCGATGCCAGGATCGACCACGGTGCCGTGGTGATCGCTGCAATCACCTCTTGCACGAACACATCGAACCCAGCCGTGATGGTAGCGGCTGGCTTGCTCGCTAAAAAAGCCGTCGAAAAAGGCCTGCATAGTAAACCATGGGTCAAGACCAGCCTGGCGCCGGGGTCCCGCGTGGTCACTGATTACTATCAAAAGTCCGGCTTGATGCCCTATCTAGAGAAATTAGGCTTTAACCTGGTAGGTTACGGGTGCACAACCTGTATCGGCAACTCCGGGCCGCTGATCCCCGAGGTCAGTGAGGCCGTACGTGCCAATGACCTGGCTGTCACGTCGGTGCTCTCGGGTAATCGTAATTTCGAGGGCCGTATCCATTCCGAAGTCAAGATGAACTATCTGATGTCACCGCCGCTTGTGGTTGCTTACGCGTTAGCCGGCAGCATGGATTTTGACCTCTATAAGACGCCCTTGGGGCAAGATAGCAATGGCGAGGATGTCTTTATGAAGGACATCTGGCCCACTGCTGCCGAAGTGCAGGCAATCATTGATTCGTCGGTGGCTGCTGAAATGTTCGCTAAAGGCTATGCGGATGTGTTTGCAGGGGATGAGAACTGGCAATCATTACCGACTCCCGAGGGCGGAATATTTGACTGGGATGATCGCTCGACCTATGTGCGTCAGCCGCCTTATTTCCTGGGCATGAAGCGTGAGCCTGAGCCTGTTGGCGATATCACCAATGCGAATGTTCTGGCCTTGCTGGGGGATTCCGTGACCACGGATCACATCAGCCCTGCCGGATCAATCGCTAAGGACTCCCCTGCCGCACAATACTTGCAGGCTCAGGGGGTTGAACCCAAGAACTTCAACTCTTATGGTTCGCGCCGGGGTAACCACGAGGTCATGATTCGCGGTACTTTTGCTAATGTGCGGTTGCGCAATCAAATTGCTCCGGGCACCGAGGGGGGCTGGACGCGTGACTTTACTCAGCCCGGTAGTCCGGTCGCAACGATTTTCGACGCCTCGCGCAATTACATCAAGGCAGGTACGCCGCTGGTGATTCTGGCGGGTCAGGAATATGGTTCGGGCTCATCGCGCGACTGGGCAGCCAAGGGCACGGCCTTGCTCGGTGTGCGCGCGGTGATCGCTGAGTCCTACGAGCGTATCCACCGCTCGAACCTGATTGGCATGGGTGTGCTGCCCCTGCAATATCCAGAGGGGCAGACGGCAGCTAGCCTGGGCCTGACCGGCGAGGAGACCTTCACCATCACAGGTGTGACGGCATTCAATGGCGGTGGCTCACCCCAGACCGTACACGTGAAGGCGGGGAAGGTCGAGTTTGATGCGCTGGTACGTATCGATACGCCCAGCGAGGCCGCGTACTACCGTCACGGCGGCATTATGCAGTACGCATTGCGTAATCTGCTCAACTGATTCGAGTCTGTCGCTCAGTAAGTGCTTACAATGCGGGTCTTTGACCCGCATTTTTTCTGAGCATCATCATCATGCACACCGAACCCTCAGTCTCCTGGCTTGATCTGCTGTGGGGGCGCAATGGGCTACGATCCTTCGCGCTAGCGGGCGGGGTGGCGGTACACGCTGTCAATGTCTTCATCGCCACCACGATCTTGCCCTCTGTTGTGCAGGATATCGGCGGCCTGGAGTATTACGCCTGGAATACAACTTTATTTGTTGCCGCGTCAATTCTAGGTTCTTCGTGTGCGCCAATGGGCATACGTTGGATGGGCTTACGACAGATTTTTTTGACAGCCTTGCTGGTGTTTGTAGTGGGGACCGTGGGCTGCGCACTGGCACCGTCCATGCCCTGCTTGTTGTTTTGGCGCACTTGGCAAGGACTGGGTGGCGGGATGTTGCTTAGCTTGGCTTACGCCACCGTGCCGCTGATATTTGATGAAAGACTCTGGGCGCGTGCGATGGCATTGATCTCTAGCATGTGGGGGGTGGCGACCCTCTCAGGGCCAGCGATAGGCGGCATGTTTGCCCAGACTGGGCACTGGCGCTGGGCGTTTTGGGCTGTATTACCGATCTGTGCCGTACTCGCGGTGTTATTGCTGACCCAAATCGACGCGGTGGGACGTGATCGCAGCACCCGGGTCGATGCGCCACTGGGGCGTATGGGTTTGCTGGTGGGCTCTGTGCTTGTCATCTCTGCGGCCAGCTTGTCGTCGGTCTGGGCCTGGCAGGCAGTGGGTGTGTTGGGCGGCTTGGGTTTGCTCGTCGTGCTGGCCCGCGCGGATAAGCGGGCTTCCCAGCGATTTCTGCCTGAAGGTGCCTGGTCGCTAAATAGCCCGCTAGGACGTACTTACGCGATGATTGGCCTGCTGAGCATCGGCGTGACAACAGAGGTGTTTGTTCCGTATTTTCTGCAGGTTATCCATGGTGAAACACCCCTGGCTGCAGGTTATCTATCTGCCCTGATGTCAGCGGGCTGGACCCTGGGTACGCTGATTAGCTCTAGTCGTGGGCCCATTACCGTGGGGCGCTTGTTAGTGCTTGGCCCGATTCTCTCGACCCTGGCGCTGGCGGCGCTGGCTGTGGCAATGCCGCTGCAAAGCGTGGGCGCCTGGACATTAAGCGTTCTATTGCTGGGTGTCGGGTTAGGCGTGGGTTTGTGCTGGCCACATTTGCTGACCGATGTATTTCGTGCTGCGCCGCCAGACCAGCAAAATATCGCCTCGGCCGCCATTACGACCTTGCAGCTGTACGCGATGGCCTTGGGCGCCAGTGTGGCCGGCGTGGTCGCCAACTCGGCGGGGTTTATCGAGCCGGGAGGCCTGGCGGGGGCACAGCGCTCTGCACTGGCGGTGTACGCAGTATTTGTCTGCGCACCCGCTCTGGCGATCTGGCTTGCCGTACGTGCCCGCCGCTCGCGCATGCAGATCAGCCTTTCATAAGGTGAAACAGATCCGGATCGGGGCCGATACGACCGTCGTCCTGATGGAGTGCTGCGATTTGTTCCATATCGTCGTCATTCAAATGAATACCGAAAATATTGATATTTTCGGCGATCCGACTTGGTGTGACGGATTTGGGGACGACCATATTGCCGAGTTGAATATGCCACGCCAGGACGATGCGTGCCGTGCTCACCTGGTGCTTATGTGCGATTGCGCTCAGGATCGGATCAGTCAACAAGGTGCCTTGCCCAAGCGGGCTCCAGGCCTCGGTGATGATCGCGTTATCGGCATGATAAGCACGTAGTTCGGCTTGTTGGAAGTAAGGATGCAGCTCGATCTGGTTCACGACAGGCAGGACGCCTGTTTTGTCGAGCAGCTTTTGTAGGTGTGTAATTTGGAAGTTGCACACACCAATCGACTTGGCGCGTCCCTCGTCGCGCAGCTGAATCAGTGCTGCCCAAGCCTCGATGTAGTTGTTTTCCTTGGGTACGGGCCAATGAATCAGATATAGATCAACATAGTCCAACTGTAGGCGATCCAGGCTCTCTTGTAGCGCGGCTTTGGTGCTATCGTGACCGTGCCGATTATTCCAGACCTTGGTGGTAATAAACAATTCATCGCGCGGTACGCCGGCTTGCGCAATGCCCTTGCCTACGCCGGCTTCGTTATAGTAGATGTAGGCGGTATCGATTGACCGGTAACCAGCCTCCAGCGCGGTATGGATCACAGCCGGGGCGTCCTCATTGGGGATCTGCCAGGTACCGAAGCCTAGCTGAGGCGCTTTGCGCCCGTCGTGGAACGTCATCAGGGGTTGAGTAATCGACATATCGTATTCTCCGTAGTGGCAGCCTGAGGCTGCGGGGGCATATCCAGCCCAAAATTCTGTGTTTTTTGTCTTGGAGTAAATGATGAGTGTACATAGTCAAGGGCAACGCGTCACGGTGCCACAACTACGCGCATATAAGGGTGAACGCAAAATCGTCTCATTGACCGCCTATATTGCGCCGATCGCCAGGCTGCTCGATCACGCGGTTGATATGATTCTTGTCGGGGATTCTACCGCCATGGTCGGCTATGCCTTGCCCGATACCCTTTCGATTACTAGCGATACATTGGCTGCGCATGCCGCAGCCGTGGTGCGTGCGACCACGCATGCCTGCGTTATGGTGGATATGCCGTTCGGTAGCTATCAGCAGTCCCCGCAACAGGCTTTCTCTTGTGCTGCACAGATGATGGCTGCGAGCGGCGTGTCTGGTGTCAAGCTTGAAGGCGGCCAAGTGATGGCGGATACCACGCAGTTTTTGGTCGAGCGTGGCATACCCGTGCTGGCGCACGTCGGCCTGATGCCTCAGTACGTAAACACAATGGGTGGGTTCAAGGCGCAGGGCATGAATGACGCTGCTGCCCAGCGCATTATTGCGGACGCCAGGGCGCAGGCACAAGCAGGCGCCTTCGCCATCGTGCTCGAAGGTGTCGCCGAGGCACTGGCCCGCGAGATCACCCAGACGCTGGATATCCCAACGATTGGCATTGGTGCCTCGCCAGCGTGTGACGGCCAAATTCTGGTAACCGAGGATATTCTGGGTTTAAGTGGTGATCGTATCCCAAAATTTGCACGCTGCTTTGCCGATGCGGGCCAGGTTATCCGGGGTGCTGCCGAACAATACGCCAAGGAGGTCAGAGAAGGGGTCTTTCCGACCCTAGATAACTGTTTTGGTGTAAAAAGATAATGTGATAATTGTTACGTTTCGAGTCTGAAGGTTGGCGATAGTTTGTCAGCCTACAACTCGCCAATCGGTAATTTTTGGTCTGAGCCACTAATGGAAATTCGTCAGCTCGAGGCGCTAACTGCTGTTGTCGCCTCAGGAAGCGTAACCGCTGCCGGGCGTTTGCTCGACCGTTCACAGCCTGTTGTCAGCCGTCAGATCAGTGATCTGGAAATGGAATTGGGTTTTGTCCTGTTTACGCGCACTCGGCCGACCATTACGCTGACCCCCCAAGGGCTCGAGTTCTACCAAGAGGCACGCAGTGTCCTCGCCGATTTGCAGCAATTACAGGCGCGGGCACAGGATATCGCCAATGGCACGGCGCATCCTCTGCGTATTCTGGCGACGCCCGATCTGGTGTATGGGGTGCTGCCTCATGCCCTGGCACGTATTGATCGGTTCAACCCTGTGTTTCAACAGCGTCTGATCGTCGAAGAAATCTGCCACGATGCGGTGGAATCTGCCTTAATTGAGGGCCATGCTGACATCTGCCTGGTTAATCTGCCCATCGATCACGAGCAGTGCCAGATTCACTGGTGTGGCCAGGCGCCATGCCTGCTTGCGCTGCCCGAGACCCATACCTTGGTCGGCCACGATATCATCCGCCTGGAGGATCTGCAGGATAGCCCCATTATTACGCTGCTCGGGCGCTATCGGCTGCGCTATCATCTGGCCACCGCGCTGGTTAAGGCGACATCGCACCATACCCGTCGCCACATCGAGACAAGCAGTCATCAGGCAGCCTTATCCATGGTGCGCGCTGGTCTGGGTGTTGCCCTAATAGATCCCTTTACGATTCGGGCGGCGTTACTCGATCAGGTCGTCATCCGCCCGATTGATGTGGATGTCCCATACATGATCGGGGTGGTTTCTCAGCGCAATCGTACGCCCTCAGAGGATGCCGTTCGCCTCATTCAGGGGCTGCGCAGCTATGTCCTGGCGCGTATACCGCATTTTGTCGAGACTAATCCCAGTGGCTTGCCGATACGCCCCGGGCGAGCCAATCAATCGCACGCGCGCCAAATGTAGAACGTTTTAGCCGGGCTGCGGCACCAACGTCATACTATACGTAGTGCAATCTTGACTGAGGAATCTCACCGTGAGCGTATACGATCCACTGGCGATTGCCAGCCTATTGCTCGGCCTGCTTGTTGGGTTGGTTTTGGCTTGGCTCCTTTTGCATCACAGCACCACGTCGCAGCGTGATGCGGCTGCGGTCCTCCAGGAAAGGCTTAGGCAGCAGGCCGAGCGCCTGAATGAGGCGCAAAACGCGCAGCAGGCACTCCAAGCCGAGCTCGCTAGTCAGCGTGCGACCCAGCGAAGTCTAGAGCACGAACTCACTCAATTGCGTGCTGTTCATCAGGAAAAGCTTGCCGCCGCAGAGCAGATCAGGCAGTCCTTCGAGCAATCTAAAGCGACCATGCGTACCGAGTTTCAGAACCTTGCCAACCAAGTTTTGGAGGAAAAGGGTCGGGCGTTCACCCAGACTAACCAGGCTTCGCTCGATGGCCTGTTGCGCCCCTTTCGCGAACAGATCGAGGGTTTCCAAAAAAGAGTCAATGAGGTTCATGACGCATCGCAACGTGGGCAGACCCAGCTTGGCGCCGAAATCCGACGTGTTCTGGATGTCGGCCTGAAAATGAGTACTGAGGCGAATACGTTGGCCCGTGCGCTTAAGGGCGAGAAAAAAACCACCGGCAACTGGGGCGAGATCCAGCTAGAGCGAACCTTGCAACTGGCGGGACTGGTCGCCGGCGATCATTACGACGCCCAGGCGGCATTCAGAGACGAGGCGGGTAATCGGCGCCAGCCTGATTTTGTTATTAAGCTGCCCGATGATAAGCATATGGTCATCGATAGTAAGGTTTCACTCGTGGACTATGATCGGGCCATCAGTGCCCAGACCGAGGCCGATCAGATCATCGCCCTCGATGCGCATGTGCGTGCAGTACGCCACCATATTGATGACCTGAGCAAAAAGGACTACAGCAACCTGATTGGTATGAAAAGCCCGAGTTTTGTGCTGATGTTCATGCCCATTGAGCCTGCTTATATAGAGGCCATGAAGCATAACCGTGATCTGTTCGACTATGGCTACCAGCACAATGTCATTTTGGTTTCGCACACGACCCTCATGCCTATCCTGCGCACCGTGTCCAATCTCTGGATGATTGCTCGTAGCAACGACCAGGCACGAGCGCTCAGTGACCAGGCGGGTGGGCTGTACAACCAGGTAGCGCTTGTGGCTGAGCGCTTGCAGAGGTTGGGTAATACCCTGGGGATAGCGAGTAATCAGTACAACCAAGCGGTGCTTGCTGTAGCAGGGCAGCAGGGCCTGTATGGCAAGGTGACAAGGTTTGCCGAGTTGTCCGCCAAGGCCAATAAGACCCTGCCCGAGATCGAACCCATACATGTGGATCTGGATGTAGAGAGGTTGGAGGGGGTGAGGGCTGAAGGCGCAGAGGACCGCAGTCGAGAAACCTATTGTCGATGACCGACCGCTCCCTAATGATCAAAGTGCAGTTTCAGCCATGAATGGTTTTTGTCAGTACCGCTAGAGAGACGATCTGCCAGACGCCTGAGCAAAATCTGGGGGAGCTTGTCGAGCCGGTCATCCAGAGCACGCGTAAATTCAGCGTCATCTAAATCAAGTAGATTGCCCAATTCTGGTGCGACATCAGTTTG
Source organism: Alcaligenaceae bacterium CGII-47 (assembly GCA_019166125.1). Taxonomy (GTDB): domain Bacteria; phylum Pseudomonadota; class Gammaproteobacteria; order Burkholderiales; family Burkholderiaceae_B; genus Castellaniella. The sequence goes on along the minus strand of JAHTBO010000003.1, from coordinate 234,229 downwards.
CAGCGGCAAGGCCGGACCATGATGAAGGAGGTCTATATCCAGGTTGAACTCGTCAAAGCGGCCGCGAATCTCGATCAGATGGCGCCCGTGTCCTGATCCCTGTATTGCCTCGGCAGCCTCAAGCGCAGCGGCGGCGGCCTGACGTACCGCCTCGCGCCTGGCGCTCCAGCGTGCGCCATTGGACTCCACAAAGTTCACGATCTGCTCAGAGACAGGTGTTGTGCCATCGTGTGTCAGCGCCTGTCGAGCGCGCTGAGATATGCCGATACGGAAGAGCAGATTAAGGGTGATGGCTGTCAGGCCAGCGACGATCACGCCATTGCTGACTAAAAAACGCAAGGATACGGGGGCGTTGTCTGCCAGTTGGGGCATCAGCATCATGGCGATGCCGCCGATAAATGATAGGCCGACGACAAATATCCCGTGAGAGTCCAGTGCGCGTGATGCAATCAACTCGATACCGGACACGATCAGATACGCGGCAGCATATAGACTGATGGCCCCAATTATGGGTGTCGGGATCAGTGTGAGTGCGAGGGTGAGCTGCGGCAGGAAGGCGAATAGCCCCAGCAATAGCGCAGTCATAAAGCCTATCCAGCGTGAGGTCGAGCGACTGATGTGACATAGCGCAATATTTGCTGAGGATGTGGCCGTGGGGTGGGCACCGAACCAGGCAGCGCACAGGTTGCCCAGCGCACTGGCACGCATACCGCCTGCAATGAGCCGCATGTTGGGGCGTCGCCAGTCTGCCTCGTTCATTTTGTGCATCAGGACGACACTGCCGAATGTGTCGAGCTGGGCCATAAGTGCAAGCAAGCCCACGGCCACCAGAATGCCGATATCGATATCCGCAGTGGGTATGGGTAGGGTTGGCAAGCCAAATATTGGCGCAGCACGGAGCGCGTCAAGACCAGTCAGGCGATCCATAAATCCGGCCAAGACAAGACCGCAGCCCAGACCAAGGAGCAGGGCGAGCAGTTTGGCGCGCTTGTTCCCCCAGATCGAGAGAAAAACGACAACCATCAGTGTAGTCGTGCCAATCAGCAGGTCGGCGGGCACCGGTATGCCCAGGGCATCGAGGTTTGCAGTTTGCGTAATGCCTGGCTTGATCAGGGACAGACCGGCGACACAGATTACGACGCCAGCGACAGTGGGTGGTAGTACCGCACGCAGTCGCGGAACAATCTGACTGGCGCCCAATGCGATGGCGGCATTCACGAGGCCGACCATGACGAGACCCCCAACGCCGTATTGGGCGGCCACCATACCTGAAACAACAACCAAAAGCGGATCGGGGATGTGTACAAGCATGAGCCCTGAGCCCACGCGTTTACCCCAGGCCTGTAGAAAGGTTGCGATAGCCATGCCTAAAATTGTGGCAGTCACCATGCTGCGTGTTGCTTCCGCATCAAGCGCCCCGATCTGAGCTGCGGCCAAGGTATAGGCGAGCAATGCCAGTGCAGCGGCGGCATGTTGCACTGCCAGACCGACCAATGTGGTGGCAGGTGGTCGCTCATCGGATGCGTACACCAGATCGGCAGGGCGTTTAAACGTGGGGGTATCGGGTAGACGTAAGCGTTTTAACAAGCGACGACAACCTCTCAAGAACTGAATCTGGCTATGCTGAATGGATTGGCGACAGCATAATTCGCCAGAGGATACATCAATTTGGTCGGGCTTAACGCCTGAAAGGGATTGTATAGGGTATAAGGAGAAGTTACCGACGATGTATTAGGCTTATAAGCTCAAATTTTTTGAAATGGTAGTTTCTTAGTCATGAAATTTTACAGACAGTGCTTTGCGCGCTTGCTTATTGCCCTGGGTGTTTTTTTATTTGCAGGCGCGTCCCAAGCGGCTGAGCGATTAGATGTGACCCCGCGCATTGCGGTGATGTCGGCGTTTGCGCCCGAGCTGGCGCTGCTGAATAATCGCCTTGACGATGTGCAGGTTTATCGCGCTAATGGTGTGACGTTCACAACCGGCGTGCTGGAAGGCAAACCCGTGGTGTTGCTCCTCAGTGGCATCAGCATGGTCAATGCGGCGATGAATACGCAACTGGTGCTGGATCGTTTTCACGTGACACATCTGGTGTTTAGCGGGATTGCTGGCGGGATTAATCCAGCTTTGCATATCGGCGATGTGAGTGTGGCAGCACGCTGGGGGCAGTATTCAGAAGTAGTGATGATGCGCGAGGTCGCACCGGGCGAGTACCGCGCACCCTACGCCAAGGGTGAGTTCGAATTTGCTCCTTACGGAATGATGCAACCGCGCGAGGTGCGGGTCCGCAGTGCGGCGCAGCCAGAGTTTCATCCAAAATTCTGGTTTGATGCAGACCCCCAGATGCTGGCGGTGGCGCGCAGCATCCAGAACGTACCCTTGCGCGCCTGCGATGCCCAGTCACGCTGTCTGGGGCAGCAACCCCGGCTAGAGGTGGGTGGCAACGGTGTGTCGGGCATGGCATTCGTGGATAACGCCGCCTACCGGGAATACGTATTTAAAACCTTTCAGGCGAATGTGCTGGACATGGAAAGCGCTGCGTGTGCCATGGTGGCCTACAGCAATGCGGTGCCGTTTATCGCCTTTCGATCCCTAAGCGATTTGGCCGGCGGCGGTGAGGGTGAAAACGAGATGCATACCTTTTTGGATATCGCAGCGGACAACGCCGCCCAGGTACTGCTTGCGTTCCTGCGAGCCTGGCCGAATTAATCTAGGTCTGTTGTGCATCTGCGACGTTTAGCATACGTACATAGCAAAGTATTGTAAATTTGCGGAAGTTTCAAGAAACATAGGGGATACCCTTATGTTTCTTGATGTTATCCTGTTGTCTAACCATGACTTCATCGCCAAGTCAATTTCTATTGTGTTTGACTGCATTGGTGTTGATCGTAGCGAACCGTAAGCTGGTTCTAGTACAGTAGCTTTAGATCGCTGCCACCAGTCCCTATAACACCTTATGTAGACATTAAGTAAGCCGTGAAGAAGGATGCGTCCATCTCCATAACACCTAAAAGCCCCGATGCCGCGTTCTTGATCGGCATCGAGGGGTTACCAATTGAGTTATGCCAAGTACGACAAGGTTGTCTATATTGGCTACATACAGAGTCTGAAGTCGATGCCATTTCATTGTGCCGACAGAGCCTGGTCTGTGCACAGGCTGATGATCGCATGGTGTTGGTCAGTACAGATGATCATTCAGATATTTTGTCGGAATACCCCGCAGACTGCGGACCTGCGGTATTGCATTTTTATCGCTTGAAGGCGCGACGGATATGCCCGCTGCCTGTTCTGGTCAAGGATCTAGATCGCGTTTTAAGCCTACACAAACGCTTGGTGTTGTTGCTGTTGCCAATCGAAATGGTTCTCTCTGAACTTGAGGCGTTACAGACTTTGCTATCCAGTTGGGCGGGTTGGGTGACACAGAATTCGTGTGTGCTGGTTTTGCTGACATATGGTTTGCAGTCGCTCCAAGACACATCACTTTTGCCGCTCAACCATATCTTATCCGGTGCGGCTTCTTTGCGTCGGGATTCTGCAGATTATGCCTACTATGTTTCATATTGGCGCAATGCGCTGGGGGCTTTTGGCCCGGCTGAGCTACCGCTACAAAGAATAGATCAGACATTCGTGGTGCGCGAATATAGTGATTCAACCGGCAGCGTTGCATCGGATCGAGAGCAGGTGATCTTTGATGCCTGTGTGCTGGAAGGCATGCCTATCTCTATGGCCGAGGCTTGGCGCACCGCCGAGAATACCGAACAATTAGTTGCGTTGGCCCTGAGAGCAAGTGCGGCGACGATCGTATTCTGTCTGGAAGACCCAGCTAAAATCGATTCCTTGGCACGTACGCTGCACACCATCAGAAGGCAGCGTGGAAAGTTCCTCAAGTTGGTGGTTCGTGAAATGCAGCCTGTGTTGCGCAGTCTGGATGAACACCTTCTGGTGGCGTGCGGGGTGAATATCGTGGTGCCTGTTGGCACACATTTGTCTCGATTTTTTAGTTTGTTGCAGGCCGTACAGGGACAGGTGTTTCATGGCGAACTGATTCCTGATCCTGAGCCCCTCATTCGGGCTAGATATGCGTCGAAGCTTAGGGGGATGATCCATCCGCACGCCTGGATCGAATACGTCGATGGCTTGTTGGTTGACGATCCAAATTGGTGCGCTCCTGGAACCATAGTGTGCTTGAGGCCGGTGTCTGGTTTGTCTATGGAGCTGATATCTGGGCAGCTGGAGATGCGCCGCGATGGCGATGTCGCCTGTGATCTCGATGGCGTTATGTATTTGTTCTTATTCGGCTGCCCGCCACATATGGTCAATGTTGCCCTCAGGACTATTTTCTGTTTACCAGTCGAACATATTTTTTCTGAATATTGGTCTTACGGACAGATTTCACAGATGCGTGATCAGAGTGCGGCGATGAAGCGTATCATGCGCTCGAGCGTATCCCAAAGTTCCGATAATAAAATACCGGCTACGCTCGGGCGTGCAGGGGGCAGGCGAGTAGCGGTGGATATCGAGCGGATCGCGCCCAGGAATTTGCCGGCATTTAACCCTGTTCTTCATACACTGAAGTTGGTGGCACCAAAATGAGCTTACATATAAGTATCTCTACGCTGGCAGCACTTATCGCAGTGGGCGCTGGCGCAGTGATTGTCTTGTGGAGGGGAATGAAAAAATTTGTGAAGTTGGTGGATCGCTGGCTGATTCCCCCTCGCTGCCTGAAGTCATGCGGCGTGCGTACGACCTCGGCGACCGATATCACGCGTGTTCCGGTGGGTATGCGCCCAATAGGGGCCAAGAGGTCACCTGGCGATGAATAACGAGACGGTAGGCCCGGTTTTGATGCCGTCTGATGATATTGTGTCATTGCGAGCGCATCTTGATGTGCCCGACCTAGGCTATGTAGATGTGGCGACCGAAGAGGCGTTTGAGGCGGGGTTAAGGCGCTGGCCTTTATTGGCAGAGCTACATGCGTGGCGCATGCAGTATGGCGGTGTCGCGGGCGCAGATGCGTTACAGGCTTAACGATGCGCGTGGCGATGTGGGGGCTTAAGGGCGGGGTAGGTACAACATCGTTGGTGGCGATGCTTGGGGACGCTCTGAGTCAGCTGGGAGAGTCGGTGTTGCTGATTGACTTGAACCCCTCTGATGTTTTGCGATTGCATTTTGGTATTCCTTATTCTGACGCGTGTGGTTGGGCCCTTACCCATGCTACAGAGGGTGATGCCTGGTCGGGGCAGGCATATCACATCAAAGACGAGTTATTTGTTTTGCCTTACGGTCGCCACGGGAATGTGCCCACTACGATGCGCAGATCCAGCTTGGAGGGCGAGGCTTTCTGGGCGCGAGCTGTCGAGCGCTTAGGAAATGAATATTCCTGGGTAATTTTTGATCTTCCGTCGGGCGGAGAAGATTATTTAGCGTTGCGCCAGCCTGGTGCTCTGGATGTGATGGTTGCCCGTCCGGACATTGTCAGCGATGTGTTGCTTGTGCAGTGCCCATTGATGCCGGGTACTCGTCTTTTGGTAAACCAACATGAGCCGATGTATCGCTTGGAGAGCGACGTGTTGCTGAGTTGGCAGCACCACTATGGCTCGCGTATTCTTCCGGTCAGGATAGGGCAGGACGAGAGCATCCATGAGGCACTTGGCCATAAAATGCCTGCTACAAGCTATCTTCCTGCTTCTGCGGGGGCACACGATATGCTGTCTTTGGCAACCTGGTGTATTGCACAACGGGGCGTGCAGTCGTGAGCAAAATGTTGTCTCTGGTCCTGACAAATCTCGCTTTAGATCGCATGCGCGGGCTTTATCGTGCAGCTAGGCATGAGCGTGGCATGGGTGTCATTGGTGCTGTCGTATCGAGTGCATTGGTGCGGGTTGCGTATGCATTATTGCGATTGGAAGCACCTGCGTGGCAGGCATTGCGTATGCGCTGGCGACCGTGGTTTGCACACTTGTCAGAGCGCGAGTACCGTACTTGTGACCCGATTCGCTATGCGCTACAGGCCTTATGGCTGTTGCTTGTCGTACCACCTAGGGCGCGCAGTAATGTAGTGACCAAAAAAGCACGAAGTACTTACCAGATGATCAGGCGCCATCGATGGTCCCCAAGTGCAAAGCTGGCTGATATGGTGACGCGGTCGAGGATACGTACAGTATTAGCCAGCCCAGCATTAACCCCACTGCGTCATCTGAGTACGGCTGGGCGCAAGCTCATATTTATTGGTTTGGGTGTCGTAACGATACTGTTGTCCGCCTTATTGGTGACACAGCCGTTCAATTTGCTTGCCCAGTTTATTTTTATTCTGCTGTTGTGGGGCACGGCCTTGGTCGTACGACGTGTGCCCGGACGCTATTCCACGCTGGTGTTGATTGTTTTGTCTCTGGTTGTATCGTGCCGGTATTTATGGTGGCGCTACACCGACACCTTGCACTGGGACAATACGCTAGACCTGACGTTTGGCATCATGCTGCTCCTCGCTGAAACCTATTCGTGGATCATATTATTAATGGGCTATGTGCAGATTGCATGGCCTTTGGATCGTGAGGTTGCCACCCTGCCAGCCGATCGTGCGCTATGGCCAATAGTCGATCTTATGATACCGACCTACAACGAAGATCTAAGTATCGTTAAGCCGACGGTCTATGCCGCGCTTGGTATGGACTGGCCCCAGGACAAATTGCGTATTCATTTGCTTGATGATGGAAGACGACCAGAATTTCGTGATTTTGCTGCACAGGCTGGCATTCATTATATTATTCGTCCGGACGGCCGCCATGCCAAAGCAGGTAATCTGAATCATGCCATGGCGCATACAGATGCCGAGCTGATAGCAATCTTTGATTGTGACCATATTCCGACACGCTCTTTTTTGCAACTGACTGTCGGCTGGTTCTTACGAGACCCGAAGCTGGCTCTAGTGCAGGCACCACATCACTTTTTCTCTCCTGACCCATTTGAACGAAATCTGGGACATTTTGGAACTCAGCCCAACGAAAATGCATTATTTAATGGACTGGTCCAAGCAGGAAATGATTTGTGGAATGCAGCATTCTTTTGTGGGTCGTGTGCGGTGTTGCGACGTACTGCCCTGGATTCCGTTGGCGGTTTTGCGGTAGAGACGGTGACAGAAGATGCGCATACAGCATTACGTTTACATCGCCATGGATATAACTCAGCCTATATACGCATCCCCATGGCGGCTGGTTTGGCTACAGATAGCCTATCGGCACATATTGGGCAACGGATACGCTGGGCGCGTGGCATGGTCCAGATTTTTCGAACCGATAATCCCTTGCTTGGTAAAGGCCTGAGCATCTTTCAGAGGCTATGCTATGTCAATGCCATGTTGCATTTTTTGTCTGGTATTCCTCGCCTAATATATTTACTCGCGCCGCTGGCGTTCCTACTGGCGCATTCTTATATTATCTATGCGCCTGCTCTTGCGATCATCCTGTATGTGTTTCCACATATGCTTCATGCGGGTATCACAAATACCCATATGCAAGGATCATATCGCAATACATTTTGGGGTGAGATATACGAAACGGCACTATCCTGGTATATTGCTAGGCCAACCACTATCGCCTTATTCGCCCCAACCAAGGGCACGTTTAATGTGACCGGCAAAGGCGGGCTTGTTCAGGACGAATATTATGATTGGAATATTTCGTCACCTTATGTCTTGCTTGCTTCAGCTAATTTTATCGGGCTAGGTTTTGGTGTATGGCGCATCTTTACAGGACCTACCTATGAGGTGGCAACTGTACTAATAACGATGTTGTGGGCTATATATAACTTGATTATTCTGGGTGGGGCGCTGGCCGTTGCCGCCGAGACTCGGCAAATTCGCAATACCCATCGTGTGACGACGTCCTTGCCCGCTAGCCTGAAGTTGCGCGGCGGGCAGACCTATCCGTGTGTGCTCGCTGACTTTTCGGAAGGGGGGGTGGGGTTGACGTTGTTAACGCCTCAGTCTCTGAGCTTGAATGATCCAGTGCGAATTGTACTGGCTCGAGGTGACCGGCAGTTCAGCTTTCCGGCTCGGGTGAGCCGCAACCTGGACCTGAGCCTTGGGGTCAAATTCGATCCCCTGTCTAGGCAACAGCATATTGATTTAGTGCAGTGCACGTTTGCTCGTGCTGATTCGTGGTTGGCCTGGCGCGATCGATTTGTCCCCAATCGTGCGATGGGTGGCGTGGTGGATATCGTGATGCTGGGTATAGATGGCTATGCACGCCTGGCTGATCACATGCCTTTTCCTCTTAACGTTTTATTACGTCAATTTACTAATCTGGTGGTATGGATTCTCTCGTTCTTGCCCCGCACACAACCCCAGGTTAGTAGCGATAAATTATCTATGGCACACTATGTTCAAAAATTTGGATAAGCTCGGTTTGGCGCTGCTTGGCTTCGTTTTTAGTATGACAGTAGCGGGGGCACAGGTTCCTGTACTGGCACCGGAGCCAGAGCTAGTGCAAGAACTGGAGTCAGTGCAAGAACCGCAGCCAGTGCAAGAGCCGCAGCCAGTGCAAGAGCCGCAGCCAGGGCAAGAACCGCAGCCAGTGCAGGAACCGCAGCCAGTGCAGGAACCGCAGCCAGTGGCAGCGCCGGTGTCTGTGCCCGAGCATGCCTACGACATACCGCTTGCGGAGTTGGTGCAGGGTGGGGCGTTCAAGCTCTATGGGATGCAAAATACACGAGAACTACAGTTTACGGTTCGCCAGGACCAGTTGGTCAGTAGCGCTGACCTGAACCTGGCATTTACACCGTCGCCGGCCTTGCTCCCCAAGTTGTCCCATGTACGTGTGTACCTGAATGACGAATTGATGGGGGTCGTTCAGGTCGATGGGGCGACGACGGGACAGCAGCTCAGTCAGCGTGTACCTCTGGAGCCGCGGCTGCTTACCAGTTTCAATCGCGTTCGTCTGGAGTTTGTGGGACATTACACCGATATCTGTGAGGATTTGACACACACGTCCTTATGGTTGGATATCAGTCAAAAAACCCATGTGTCGATTAATCAACAAACATTGGCATTGGCGAATGATTTGTCTTATTTCCCAGAGCCTTTTTTTGATCAGCGGGATATGCAGGCGCAAAGCGTGCCCTTTGTATTTGTCCACGCCCCTGATAAGATTGAGCTACAGGCAGCCGGCATACTAAGCTCCTACCTGGGTGTGCAGGCTCAGTGGCGCAGTATTGAGTTCCCAGTTCAATACAACGTCTTACCAAAGCAAAATGCCATTGTCTTTGCAATAAACGACGCACGCCCCGATTTTTTACAAAATCATCCACAGGTTTCGGGACCGATGGTGGAAATAATTAACCATCCGGATAATCCTTATATTAAGCTGCTGCTCGTTCTAGGACGTGATGCCCAGGATTTAGTCACTGCTGCATCTGCCTTGGCGGTAGGTGGTCCTGTATTTCGCGGACAAAGTGTAAGTGTCGAAGGTGTACAGACGCTCGCTGCGCGCAAGCCCTATGACGCACCCAACTGGGTGGCGACCGATCGTCCGATACTTTTTTCAGAGCTTATCGATTACCCGGGGCAGCTAGAAGTTTCGGGGTTACGTCCCTACCCGATTTCACTGAACCTGAACTTGCCGCCCGATTTATTTGTATGGCGCAATAATGGGATCCCCATGCAGATCCGTTATCGTTATTCTGCTCCCCGAACGGAGGACGAGTCCAGAATGACTTTAAGGCTCAATGGGCAGTATGTTAATAGCTATCCCTTGCTTGCCTCCAAAGAAAAAGGGGTGATGGCCAGGTTGCGCCTGCCTGTGCTGGGCAGTGACCGCAGCGCTGACAATGAGACCCTGATTATTCCTGCACTAAAGATCGGTGCGCAGAATCAAATGCAGTTTGATTTTTCCTTTGCCAGCACGATGGGCAGTTCTCAGCGTGACATGTGTCAAACTATATTGCCTGTGGATGTGCGCGCTGCGATTGACAGTAGCTCCGAGATCGATTTTTCCGGCTTTTCTCATTACATGGCAATGCCTAACCTCAGGGCGTTTGCAGAGAGTGGATTCCCTTACAGCCGCATGGCTGATCTATCCGAGACGGTCGTGGTTATGCCGGTTCAGCCGACAGTGCTTCAAACGACGGTATTTCTTGAAGCGCTGGCGCACATTGGTGCCCAGGTGGGCTACCCTGCCCTGGGCGTCCGTATTGTTGATGACTGGGACCAGGCCAGTACGGTTGATGCCGATCTATTACTAATCGGCGCAATGCCAGCGGTGATACGGGATCGGGCCGACGCTCAGCTGATCTTGCATGACACACAGACACGTTTGTTTCAGGCGCGTAGCGCCAGTGCTCGTGCCGGTTTGGGCGGCGGGGTGGATGGGCGAACGACACGTTCTGAACATGAGGCCGCTACCGAGGTTCAGGTTCGAGCATCGGCGCCGATTGCAGCAGTCGTCGGTCTGGAGTCGGCCCGCTATCCTCAGCGCAGCGTGATTGGTTTGTTTGCGTCCACGGATCAGGATTTAGGACTATTGCGCACAGCGCTTCAGGACTCCGGCAAGCGTCAGGCCATAAGTGGATCCGTCGCACTGATACGTGAATCAGGAGTGAGTAGTGAGGTGGTGGGGCCTGGTTACTATGTGGGCGCCTTGCCTTGGTGGCAGCTCTTATGGTTCCACCTTTCGGATAAACCTGTTCTATTAGCAGGATTAGCGCTGGCTCTGGTGCTGCTGGGATCTTATTTGCTGTGGAACGGCCTGCGCTGGGTTGCTCGCCAACGGCTCAAGCGTGATGTGTAGCGTGCAATCCGTCGATAAGCACCCGCAGTGTGCCGCGTGAACAAGGTTCAATTCGAGCCTTGACACCATAAGCCTGCGCGAGGGTTTCCGTAGTAATAACGACTTCAGGACGTCCCTGCGCCAGCAGCGTGCCATGCTGTATGAGCAAGGCGTGATCGCTGTGACGTAGTGCGATATTCAGATCGTGCAGGACAATTAAAGTGATGAGCCCTTGGTCGCGGGTGACCTGGCGCAGCAGGTTCATGACATGAAATTGATAGTTCAGGTCAAGCGCCGAGAGCGGTTCGTCAAGGAGCAGCAGGCGTGGGTGACGGATCAGTGCTTGCGCCAGCCCAACGAGTTGTTTTTGTCCTCCCGAGAGCTGATCCAGGTAGTGCATGGCGAGTCCGCCGATTCCCAGGCGATCAAGGAGCTCAAGAATGGTGGTGAGGTTGGTCTGCTCATTGCCCAAGCGTGAGGCGTTGGCGGCGACCAGCACAGACTCCATGACCCGTAGGTGAACCTCGGCAGGGAGCGATTGCGGTAGGTAGACGAGCTGGCGGGCACGCTCGGCTGGTGAGCATTGTGCCAGGTTCTGACCATTGAGCACGATGTGTCCGGCTTGGATGGGCAGTAGGCCTGCCAGTGCCTTGAGCAGGGTCGATTTGCCACTACCGTTTGGGCCGAGCAAGGCCGTGACTGTGCCAGGAACGAGGCCTTGAATTGACAAGTCCTCGATGATAATGCGCTTGCCGTAAGCCAACTGCAGGTGCGTGGTATGCAACATGCTTAGCTCATCCGCCGGCGTAGCACGACGGCGAGAAAAAACGGGACACCAATCAAGGACGTCACAATGCCAACAGGCATGAGCACGCCGGGCAGCACATTTTTTGAGGCAATGGAGGCGAGCGAGAGAATCACCCCGCCTATTAGCGCGCTGCCAGGCAGATAAAAACGGTGGTCCTCACCAAACAGACGTCGGGCAATATGGGGCGCAATCAGGCCGACGAACCCGATGGTGCCGACGAACGATACGGCCAGCGCCGAGAGTAAGCTGATACGAATGAGGGCATAGCGACGCAGACGCGGGACATTCACGCCAAAGCTGCCTGCCCGATCCTCGCCCAGGCGCAGCGCTGTGAGTCTCCATGTGTCGTGGAGTGACAGGGGCAGGATAAGGACGAAGGCGCCAAGCAGGACCCAGAGCTTTGGCCAGCTCGCGCGAGTGAGGCTGCCCATGGTCCAGAATACCAATTCCTGCAAGGCCTCGGCGCTGGCAATGAATTGCACCAATGAGACCAGTGCGTTGAAGGAAAATACCAGAGCAATGCCAAACAGGATCACCCCCGCTGCTTGCATGCCGCTCCAGCGCGCTACCGCGTCGAGGGTTAAGGCGCACAGCAAGGCAAACACAAAGGCATTGCTTGCTACCATCCAGTCGTTTGGAATACCCGGTAGGGCGATGCCCAACACAATAGCGAGTGACGCGCCAAAGGCTGCTGCCGAGGCAATGCCCAGGGTAAAGGGGCTAGCCAAGGGGTTATTCAGAATTGTCTGCATTTCTGCGCCTGCCAGGCCCAGAGCGCTGCCAACAGCAATCGCCATCAGGGCTTGGGGTAGGCGCAGTTCCCACGCAATAACCGCGATGGTCGGGTCGACGCTACCGGGTGTGGTGATTGCACGTACAACCTCCTTCCAGGGTAGTCCTGATGGGCCGAGCAGGATATCAACGAGCAGCGTAAGCAAAATCAGTGCACACAGCCCGCAGACAAGGGCGATGCGCTGGCGGACCATCTGCTGATAGTCAGCCAGGATGGCCTGGTGAGCAGGTGGCGTACTTGAGGTCATCGGCGAAGGCCCGGCGTGTCCTCGGTCTTGTTTTCGTCTTCGTCCTCGGCAAAGGCGGGTATTGGAAAGGTGTCCTCATCAAACGCTTTGTCGCCATTCTCGTCAGCTAATCCCGTGGCATGCAGGCCTTGAAAATCAAATAGGTGTCGATCCATCAGATGGGTCGGGACGACATGCGAGAGCGCGCTGAAAATATTAAGTGTGCGGCCAGGGAAAAGCCGATCCCACTCGTTGAGCATACGGCTGACCTCCTTGCGCTTGAGGTTCTCTTGTGAGCCGCATAGATTGCAAGGGATGATGGGAAATGCCTTGAGCCTTGCATAAGCGATAAGGTCGCGCTCTCGGACATAGGCAAGCGGCCGGATGACCACGTGTTCGCCGCTATCGGAGACGAGTTTGGGCGGCATGGCCTTCATCCGGCCGCCGTAGAACAGATTCAGAAAGAATGTTGCCAGGATATCGTCGCGGTGGTGACCCAGAGCGATCTTGGTGGCACCCAGCTCACTTGCAACGCGGTACAAAATCCCACGGCGCAGGCGCGAGCACAGTGAGCACATGGTCTTGCCTTCGGGGATGACACGCGTGACGATCGAGTAGGTGTCGCGGTTCTCGATATGGTGGGGCACACCGAGCGATTCCAGGTACTCTGGCAGAATATGCGCAGGGAAACCCGGCTGCTTTTGATCGAGGTTAACCGCCACAATGTCAAAGTGGATGGGTGCGCGCGCCTGCAGTGTAAGCAGGATGTCGAGCAGGCCATAAGAGTCCTTGCCACCCGACAGACACACCATGACTTTGTCGCCATCCTCGATCATATTGAACTCACTAATTGCTCGGCCGGTTTCGCGCATTAGCCGCTTAGTGAGTTTGTTATCACGCACGCTGAGTTTCATGTCGCGATGAGGCGGGGAAATGGTGGCAGTGGTCACAGTGGAGTTGGTGGGCATGGCGGGATAGCCTCGTGTGTCAGCGACTGCGTGTTTGTTCGATGCTGACTGCCGCGCAGTCTTCGAAGGCAAGGGGTTTGCTCACACGTATTTTAACGTGTTGCACACTGGGAAAGTCCTGCAAGATCCGAGTCAGGATATTGTCAACGAGTGTTTCAAGTAAGTTGATATGACGCTGCGTGCATTCCTCCACCAGTGCCGCGCGCAATGCTCGATAGTCGAGGACGGTATCGATGTCCATATCGGACGCCGTCTGGCTAATCACGGTATCGAACGTTGCGTTTAGGATTAGGGGTTGGCGCGCCGCCAGCTCATGATCGAGGATGCCAATTGAGGCCTGGACGCTGAGCTGTTCGAGGATGATGCGGCGGGTGTTCATGCTGCTCGTCGCAGGACGCACTTCAGAGCCGGGGGCTCGCCCAGCCTTACGCTGTGGGCGCGCAACTCGTCACGTCGAAACGCATGAATCTCTACCGTATCGCCTGCCTTGTAAGCATCGAGCAGGCGATCCAGACTGGCGGTGTCAGTGATCCGCAGGCGGTTCAGGGCAACGAGCGTGTCACCTGCAGATAGGCCGGCCTGATGCGCGGGGCCGCCTTCGTAGACAGTCGCCAGTTGCAGTCCATCAGCCGTGGCGCGATAACGGGCGTCGATTGAGGGGCGTGCCGCTGCGGCCTCCCATGAGAGCTCGATCCCCTGTGCCGCCAGCAGCGTTTCAACAGGTATGTCCTCATAGCCGTAGGCATAGCGCGTAATAAAATCCGTGAGATCTACGTTCGTGGCTTCCTGGATGAGAGCAGGCAAGGCATCCTCGGCTAAACCTGATGCGCTGCCTTGGTAAAAGTCACGTCCATAACGTTGCCAGAGCAGGCGCATCACGTCGTCAAGCGAGAATTTTTGATCACTGCGTTGACGGATTTCGATATCCAGGCCGAGTGCGACCAGTGAGCCCTTGGTGTAGTAGCTCACCAAGGCGTTGGGAGAGTTTTCGTCTTGTTTATAGAAGCGTGTCCAGGCATCGAATGAGCTCTGTGCAACGGATTGCTTATGTCGCCCGCCACCGCGATGTACATTGCTCACGACCTTGGCGAGGATACGCAGGTAGTCTTCCTCGCTTACGACACCCGAGCGCAACAGCATCAGATCATCGTAATAGGAGGTAAAGCCTTCGAATACCCACAGCAGCTCGGTGTAGTTGGGGCGGCTTAGATTATAAGGTGCAAAGGCTGCGGGCTTGATGCGTTTGACGTTCCAGGTATGAAAGTATTCATGGCTTACCAGCCCAAGAAAGGTCTGGTAGCCCTCACTATACTGGGCTGGGCCCCCCACGGTAGGCAGATCGGCACGGCTCGCAATCAGCGCCGTCGAGGCGCGATGCTCCAGGCCCCCATAGCCATCCCCAGTCACCGTGATCAGGAACACATACCGCTCAGAACTATCCAAAAAAGGGGCGCGATTTGTCTCGGGCTCAAAGAGCGCAATCTGTGCGGCGCAAATGCGTTGGGTGTCCGCCGCGATGCGCGCCAGATCCAGATTGGGGATCACGCCGGTGAACACCATCTCGTGCGTCGCGCCATGCGCCTCAAAGCTCACTGTCTGCGGCGTGCCGATCTCTATGGGATGGTCGAGAAGCGCATCATAGTCGGGTGCCTGGTACAGGCCGAATCCGTGGTGCGGTGCTTGCCGTGTGTGGCCTTGGGCGCTTGGTAGGCTCGTGTAAACCTTCCAATCGTGCGCATGGGCGGGTGCAACAAGATCAAGCAGGCACGCCGAACTCTCTTGGCCGTGTACCGCTAAAAACAGACTGCATCCATTGAAAAATGCGTGCGTCTGGTCAAAGTGCGCACCGCGCACCGATAAGTCCCAGGCGTAGACGGTATAGCTCACCTGCAGTGGCCCGTCGCATGGCGCACAATGCCATGTATGGCTATCGAGCTTCACTACATCGACGGTCTGACCTGCGCAGCTCGCCTGCAAGGTTTCGATTTGTCGTGCAAAATCGCGAATCAGATAGCTGCCCGGAATCCAGGCGGGCAGGCTCAGCGTCTGCCCTTCTGGCGTCGCATGCGGTATCGTCAGGTCTACGTTATAGCGGTGCCCGGCAGGATCGTGGAGGCTGACACGGTAGCAAATCAGGTTTTTTTCCATATTTGATAGTTTACATTTTGGAGGCTGTATGAGTGAGTCCTTGATCAAGGTAGAGACACGCGGTCGCGTCGGTCTGCTGACACTGAATCGTCCCAAGGTGCTCAATGCCTTGAATAACGAGGTGATTGAAGAGCTGGCACAAGCCGTACGCACTTTTGAGGCGGATGACAATATTGGCGCCATGGTTCTGACGGGCAACGAAAAGGCTTTTGCCGCCGGTGCGGATATTGGTGCCATGCAGAGCTGGTCGTATATGGATGTCTATAAGGCAGACTATCTGGGTGGTCATTGGGAGTCTCTGCGGCATATTCGTAAGCCTATCATTGCTGCCGTGTCGGGTTATGCGTTAGGGGGTGGTTGCGAGCTGGCGATGTTGTGCGACTTTATCATTGCTGCAGATAATGCGCGATTTGGTCAGCCCGAGATTAAGCTGGGCGTGATTCCTGGCTACGGCGGCACGCAGCGCTTACCGCGTGCGGTGGGCAAGGCCAAGGCGATGGATCTCGTGTTGACCGGACGCATGATGAACGCTGAGGAGGCCGAGCGGGCGGGACTGGTGTCGCGCATCGTGGCCGTCGATCGACTGCTCGACGAGGCGATCGAGGCAGCAACTGTGATTGCAGCGATGTCGCTACCCTCGGTTATGATGGCTAAGGAATGTGTGAACCGTGCCTTCGAGGCCTCGTTAAGCGAATCACTGCTGTTTGAGCGCCGAAACTTTCATGCTTTGTTCTCTACGCAGGATCAAAAGGAAGGCATGCAGGCATTTGTCGATAAGCGTAAACCAGACTTCAAGCACAGCTAGGCATTCTGCGCTAAAATGGCACGCCTTTTGGGGGTCAGGGTTTGCTCTGATCCCCAAAATACAGTTACACTTGAAAAGTTTGACTATCCAATGATGTCTCAAACCACCGCAGAGGCGCACAGCGTGCCTGCCACGGTTCCTGATGTGCTCGTATTGACAGACCAGGATCGCGCAGTCATTGCTAGGCGTGCCCGGGTTGGGCTCTTTAAAGCGCTCGCGGCGCAGGCTGCGATGATGTTGTTGGTAGTATTGGTGTCTTGGGTCGTCGCGGGGCTTGCGGCAGCGGCTTCTGCTTTGATCGGGGCAGCGGCCTATTTTGTGCCCAATGCATTATTTGCAATGCGATTGTTGCTTGGGTACTACGGGCCAAAGCGCTCGAGCTCACTCACATTCTTTGTGGGCGAGGCGCTCAAGCTCTTGGTCGTAGTAAGCGTCATTGTCCTGGTGGCATGGCGAGGTGGGGATTGGCTGGTATGGCCTGCGTTTTTGCTGGGTCTGCTAGCTGTAATGAAGGGTTATGTGCTGCTGCTGCTTATGCGCCGGTTGCCATAACACACAGTTTTGTTGGAACCGGGTAGCTTATCCCGCGGGTTTATCCAGTGTACGTTACGAGAATAAGGGTTTTCAGATGGTCGACGCCGTTACAACGCCTCAGTCCGAGTACATACAACACCATCTGGTTCACCTGAACAATATTGGCGAGTCTCAGTCCGTCATCGCCGACTTTGGCGTTGTCAATTACGACTCCTTGTTCTGGTCCATCCTGATGGGGGTAATCGTTGTTTATTTCCTCTGGCGTGCTGCCAGGAACGCGAGCACGGGTGTGCCAGGGCGCTTTCAGATGGCCGTCGAGATGCTCGCGGGCATGGTTGAGGAAGAGGCCAAGGGCATTGTTCCCAACGAGACCTCCCGTAAGTACGCCGCACCGCTTGCCCTGACCGTGTTTCTGTGGATCACGCTGATGAACACGCTAGACTTGATCCCGGTTGATCTGATGGCTTCGATCTTTCGTGTGGTGGGCCTGGGCGCCGAGCATAGCGATCCGCTGTACTACCATCGTATTTTGCCCACGGCCGACCTGAATATCCCGCTGGGTATGTCGCTGGGGGTGCTGGTTTTGATGTTCTATTACGGGATCAAGATCAAAAATCCTCTTGGTTTCGTTAAGGAACTCTTTACCGCACCGTTTCATGCGCATGGCTTCATCGCAGTGATTGTTCTGGCACCCTTCAATTTCTTATTGAACCTCATCGAGTATGCTGCCAAGTTCGTTTCACTGGGTATGCGGTTATTTGGCAATATGTACGCCGGAGAGTTGCTGTTCATGCTGATCGCCTTGCTGGGCGGGGCTTGGACCGGCATGAATGCATCAAGCATCAGTCTGGGTATTGCGCATGTGATTGCTGGCTCGGCCTGGGCGATCTTTCACATTTTGATTATTTTGTTGCAGGCATTTATTTTCATGATGCTGACATTGGTTTACGTGGGCCAGGCTCACGAAGGCCACTAAGGAAATTCGACTGGGCATCATATGCCCGGTCGGGCTGGCAGGGTGTGACCTGCATCGAAGTTTTTGATTTTTCGAATTTTTGATTACACAACGTTATTAACCAAGGAGTTGTCATGACCAACGTTGCATTCGTTGCTCTCGCTTGCGGTCTTATCATCGGTCTGGGGGCTATCGGCGCCTGCATCGGCATTGGCCTGATGGGTGGTAAATATCTCGAGGCTTCGGCTCGTCAGCCTGAACTGATGAACACACTGCAAACCAAGATGTTCCTCTTGGTTGGTCTGATCGACGCTGCCTTCCTGATTGGCGTGGGTCTGGCCATGTTGTTTGCATTTGCCAACCCCTTTGTGGGCTGATGAATAATGGCTCGCCGCATGCGGGCCAGGCAGTCGCTCGCCGCGCTTGACGTGGCGGACGGCTTGGCATGGTGTCTTGCGGATATGCCGCAAGGCACTCAGGGTAAATAAGGGACACGACCGTGAATTTAAACGCGACTCTCTTCTTCCAGATGATCGTGTTTTTCGTTCTGGGCTGGTTTACGATGAAGTTCATCTGGCCGCCTCTAACAAAAGCAATGGATGATCGTCGTCAAAAAATCGCTGATGGCTTGGCCGCTGCCGAAAAAGGCAAGGCCGATTTGGCGCAGGCTCAGGCACGTATCAGTCTGATCGAGGCATCGACCAAGACCGAGAACCACGCTCGTCTGGCTGAGGCCGAAAGGCAAGCTGCTCTGGTCATCGATCAGGCGCGTCGCGAGGGTGAGGCCGAGCGGGCACGCATCGTCGCGCAGGCCCAGCAGGATGCCGCCCAGGAAGGGCAGCGTGTACGTGAGGTATTGCGTGCGGATGTTGCCATGCTGGCCGTTAAGGGCGCCGAGCAGATTCTTCGCCGCGAGGTGGATGTCAAGGCCCACGCTGAGCTGCTTGATCAGCTCAAGGCGCAACTCTGAACCAAGGCAGGACATGGCTGAACTATCAACGATTGCACGACCCTACGCTGAGGCTCTATTCGCTGCTGTGTGCGACGATCAGAGTGGGCTGGCGCAGTGGTCTGAACAAATGTCCGGACTTGCTCAGGTCGCAGGCATGGCTGATGTGCGCGAGGCGCTGGACGATCCTCGTCTGGATAACGCGCAGCGTGTGGGCTTGCTCACGGGGCTATTGCCTCAGGGCTTACCCGCTCAGATCTCCAATCTCATCGAGTTAGTCATTCAGAACGGGCGCGTAGAAGTTCTGCCGCAGATTGCCGAGCAGTTCGAACTGCTGCGCAATCAGCACGAAGGCACTGCGTTGGCTCGCATCTCCAGCGCCTTTCCTATGGACGAGTCTCAGGTATCTGAGCTGGTCGCCGGGCTGGAAAAGAAATTCGGCCTCAAACTCAAAGCCCAGATCACGCTCGACCCGAGCCTGATCGGTGGTGTGCGCGTGGCCGTGGGCGACCATGTACTCGATACTTCCGTGCAGGCCCAGTTGGCCGGTCTGCGCGATTCGCTGGCCGCATGATCGCGGGCCACCTAACAGGATTCCAGGAGTCTTACCATGCAACTTAACCCGTCTGAGATCAGCGAACTGCTCAAGAGCCGCATCGAAGGCCTGGGCGCGTCGACTGACGTGCGTACCCAAGGCACGGTGGTATCCGTGACCGACGGTATTACCCGCATCCACGGCTTATCCGATGTGATGCAGGGCGAAATGCTCGAATTTCCCAATAATGTATTCGGCTTAGCGCTGAATCTCGAGCGCGACTCTGTTGGCGCCGTGATTCTAGGTGATTATGTCGGTATCTCAGAAGGCGACCCGGTTAAGACCACAGGCCGTATTCTAGAGGTGCCAGTGGGCCCCGAACTATGCGGTCGTGTGGTGGATACGCTGGGTCGTCCAATCGACGGTAAGGGCCCGATCAATGCCAAGCTTACCGACGTGATCGAAAAGGTTGCGCCGGGCGTGATCGCTCGTCAATCCGTGTCGCAGCCTTTGCAGACCGGTCAGAAGGCGATTGACTCGATGGTGCCGATTGGTCGTGGCCAGCGCGAGCTGATCATTGGTGACCGCCAGACCGGTAAGACCGCCGTGGCCATCGATACGATTATCAATCAAAAAGGCAAGGGCGTTACCTGCGTGTACGTCGCTATTGGCCAGAAGGCTTCCACGATCAGCAATGTGGTGCGTAAGCTCGAAGAACACGGCGCAATGGAATACACCATCGTCGTAGCCGCCGCAGCCTCTGATTCGGCTGCCATGCAGTATCTGGCTCCCTACTCGGGCTGCACCATGGGCGAGTACTTCCGCGATCGGGGCCAGGACGCTCTGATCGTATACGACGATTTGACCAAGCAAGCTTGGGCCTACCGACAGGTATCGCTGCTGCTGCGCCGCCCGCCAGGGCGCGAAGCCTACCCTGGCGACGTGTTCTACCTGCACTCCAGATTGCTCGAGCGCGCCGCTCGGGTTAATGCGGACTACGTAGAGCGCTTCACCAACGGGGAAGTTAAGGGCCAGACTGGTTCTCTGACCGCGCTACCGATCATCGAGACGCAGGCTGGCGACGTGTCTGCCTTCGTGCCAACCAACGTAATTTCGATTACCGATGGCCAGATCTTCCTCGAGAGCGACCTCTTTAACGCCGGCGTGCGCCCTGCGATTAACGCGGGTATCTCGGTGTCGCGGGTGGGGGGCTCAGCGCAGACCAAGGTCATCAAAAAGCTCTCGGGCGGGATTCGTACCGACTTGGCCCAGTACCGAGAACTCGCTGCGTTTGCGCAGTTTGCCTCTGATCTGGACGACGCCACACGTCGTCAGCTAGAGCGCGGTAAACGCGTTGTGGAATTGCTCAAGCAGCCTCAGTACGCCCCGTTACAGGTCTGGGAGCTCGCCGTTGCCTTGTATGCCGTCAATAACGGCCACCTTGATGACCTCGAGGTCAACCAAGTGCTGTCGTTTGAAAAGGCCCTTAAGGATTTCCTCAAGTCCAAGCACGAAGCCCTGATTCAGCGCATCGAAGACACCAAGGAATTGTCCAAGGAAGACGACGCTGCATTAGGTGCCGCGATCCAGGAATTCAAAAAGCACGGCGCGTTTTAAGTAACAGGTCTTCAGGTTTGGGCAATATGCCCGGCCTGATCTGCCTATACAGGAAGGTGTAATGGCCGGAATCAAGGAAATTCGAACTAAGATCAAGAGCGTACATAATACGCGCAAGATCACCAAAGCCATGGAGATGGTCGCGGCATCCAAAATGCGCAAGGCGCAAGAGCGGATGCGTGCGGGTCGTCCTTATGCACTCAAGGTTCGCGCGATCGCTTCGCACCTGATGCAGGCGAACCCTGATTACACGCATCCCTATATGGTTGAGCCCGCGAAATTGAGTGCGGTAGGTATCGTCATGGTGACGACGGACAAGGGTCTGTGCGGAGGCTTGAACACCAATATTTCACGTCTGGTGTTGGCGCGCATTAAGGAATTCGAGCATCAAGGCGTTCGCGTTCAGGCCACCGCACTGGGCAGCAAAGGCGCTGGGCTACTCAACCGTGTGGGCGCCAATGTGGTCTCCTCCGAGGTGCAATTGGGCGATACGCCAAACCTCGAGCGACTGATCGGTGCCATGAAGGCTCAGATCGATGACTTCATCAACGGCAAGATCGACGCCGTCTATCTGGCCACCAGCCGCTTTATCAATACGATGAAGCAGGAACCGAGTTTCATCCGTTTGTTACCCCTGCCTTCGGGTCTGGACGATCCGTTCCAGTCCGATTCCCAGGCAGGTGACGATGAGCTCATCGCATCGAAATACGGTTGGGATTACCTCTACGAGCCCGACTCCAAGACCGTCATCGACGATCTGCTGATGCGCTATGTTGAGGGCCTGATTTATCAGGCAGTCGCCGAGAATATGGCCTCCGAGCAGTCTGCTCGAATGGTTGCCATGAAGTCGGCGTCGGATAACGCAAAGAAAGTGATCGGCGATCTGGAATTGGTCTACAACAAGACCCGCCAGGCAGCCATTACCAAGGAAATTTCAGAAATCGTGGGCGGCGCTGCCGCAGTCTGATCGTCAGACACACAGGCAACCCTAGGATATTTAGCAAGGACTAGACATGAGCAACGGTACCATCGTTCAGTGCATCGGCGCAGTGGTGGATATTCAGTTTCCCCGCGATAACATCCCCAAAGTATACGAAGCCCTTACCCTGGCTGACGAGAAGTCGGCCTTTGCGGAAAAAGGCCTGACCTTTGAAGTTCAGCAGCAGTTGGGCGACGGCGTCGTGCGTACGATTGCCATGGGCTCGAGCGACGGCCTGAGCCGAGGCATGGAAGTCGCCACCACGGGCGCACCGATTTCGGTACCTGTGGGCAACGGCACGCTGGGCCGCATTATGGACGTGTTGGGCCGCCCCATTGACGAGCGTGGTCCGATTCAATCCGACGAGAGGCGCTCCATACACCAGGATGCCCCTAAGTTTGACGAGCTCTCGCCCTCAGTCGAGTTGCTCGAGACCGGGATCAAGGTCATCGACTTGGTGTGTCCGTTCGCCAAGGGCGGTAAGGTCGGCTTGTTTGGTGGTGCCGGCGTCGGTAAAACCGTCAATATGCTCGAGCTCATCAATAATATCGCCAAGGCACATAGCGGCTTGTCTGTGTTTGCCGGGGTTGGCGAGCGCACGCGTGAGGGTAATGACTTCTACCACGAGATGTCTGACGCAGGTGTGATCAAGCTCGACAAGCTCGAGGACTCCAAGGTCGCCATGGTGTTTGGTCAGATGAACGAGCCTCCCGGTAACCGTCTGCGCGTGGCGCTGTCCGGCCTGACCATGGCCGAGAAGTTCCGTGACGAAGGCCGTGATATTCTGTTCTTTGTTGACAATATCTACCGCTACACCCTGGCCGGAACTGAAGTCTCGGCGCTGCTTGGTCGTATGCCTTCGGCTGTAGGCTATCAGCCAACGCTGGCTGAAGAAATGGGTAAGCTACAGGAACGCATCACCTCGACCAAAACCGGCTCGATCACCTCAATTCAAGCGGTGTATGTGCCTGCCGATGACTTGACCGATCCGTCGCCTGCCACCACGTTCCTTCACTTGGACTCAACCGTCGTGCTGTCGCGTGATATCGCGGCGCTGGGGATCTATCCAGCTGTCGATCCGCTGGATTCCACCAGTCGTCAGCTCGACCCGCAGGTCGTGGGCGAGGAGCACTACAATATTGCACGCGGCGTGCAGCAGACCTTGCAGCGCTATAAGGAACTGCGTGACATTATTGCAATTTTGGGTATGGATGAACTTTCCCCGGAAGATAGGCAGGCTGTCGCCCGTGCACGTAAGATCCAGCGTTTCCTCTCGCAGCCCTTCCACGTAGCCGAAGTCTTTACCGGCTCGCCCGGTAAATACGTGCCGCTGTCCGAAACCTTGCGCGGCTTCAAGATGATCGTCGAAGGTGAGTGCGATGCGCTGCCCGAACAGGCGTTCTATATGGTCGGCTCGATCGACGAGGCCTTTGAAAAGGCCAAGACCCTCCAATAAGGATTGCAGATGACTAATATCCATGTTGATGTCGTCAGCGCTGAAGAGTCGATTTTCTCTGGTGAGGCGACCTTTGTCGCGTTACCCGGCGAATCGGGAGACCTCGGCATTTTGCCTGGCCATACGCCTTTGATTTCGCGTATTCGTCCCGGCACCCTTAAGATAAAGCTCGCAGATGGTACCGAGGAAAATATCTTTGTTGCTGGCGGTATTCTCGAGGTGCAACCGGGTATCGTAACGGTCTTGTCTGATACGGCTATCCGTGCCGCTGATCTGGACGAAGCTAAGGCGGTTGCCGCACGTGAAGCCGCTGAAGAGGCATTACGCAATACGCACGACAAGGCGGATATCGCCGTGGTAGAGGCCGAGCTTGCAATGTTGGCGGCCCAGGCCGTCGCTGCGCGTAAATTTGGTCAAGGCCACCGCAAGCACTGATGGCGCCAGCGTTGCCGCGACGTCGTTTTGGGGCGCCTTCAGGGCGCCCCTGCTATGTAAGGTAGATGATTACCCGAACGAACGGTATGCGCCTACTGTGCTGAATACGAATTGTCAGGTGTGGATCGTGGCCCTATTCTAAGCGCTCACAAGAATAGGGAGAGCATCATGCGGGAACGTTTGGATTGTGCGGTGTTGATGGTAGGTGACGATGCGTGGACAGCGCCTTTGCTGGGATACCAGGCCAGTGGGCGGCTCGTGATGCATCCTCTGAAAGTCGAGCCACAGCATATTGTGCATGTTCTGTTTCACCAGGCGGTGGCGATGCGACGCTACGATGCCTGTCTGCTGCGTGTCGGTGAGGATAACCTCGCGGCTGTGCGTACGGTATTGTCGGCAGCCTCCGGGCGGCTAGAGACATTTTTGATCGCCTATGCTGATGACCTCAAGGCCATGGCGATTCAGGATCTGTATGCGCTGGGGATCAGCGATTTTATCTGTCCTCCATTTCGTGCCGAAGCACTACGAGCCCGTATCGAGCGCTTACTGGACATGAATGGTGGGCGGATGGGAATGCTGGCCTTGGCCGAGAACGTTCCAGACTATGATCCAGAGGCAGGTGCGATGGATGAAGCAGCGCTATGTTCGACCATTCTGCAACGGTCAGGCATGGAGCTGGAGGCCTATGCGATTGCCTCTGCCTTGCATAGTGCAACCTCCAGAGAGTCCTTTCGGGTTGCTAAGGGTCGGATCGTTGAGCGCTTTGAAAAGGCCTATATTCGCGCCGCACTGGGACGACACGGTGGCAATATCGCAATGGCCGCGCGTAGTGCTCAAAAGCACCGGCGCGCATTCTGGGAACTCATGCGTAAGCACGATATCGATCCCGTTACGTATCGATCGCAGGTTCCCCCCAATCACCCCCAGGACGGTTAAAATTCCTGTGGTCTTAGCGAGGATAGATGTGGCACCTTTGAAAAATAACGTATTTCTGCGGGCGTTGATGCGCGAGCCTGTTCCGTATACCCCTGTTTGGTTGATGAGGCAGGCGGGACGCTATCTGCCCGAATACAAGCAGACCCGCGCACAGGCGGGCTCCTTTATGGGGCTCGCGCAGAATCCTGACTATGCCTGTGAGGTGACCTTGCAGCCTTTGCGCCGCTTTGCGCTGGACGCTGCGATTCTATTCTCGGATATTTTGACCGTGCCTGATGCGATGGGCCTGGGCTTACAATTCATGGAAGGTGAGGGGCCGCGTTTCGATCGGGTCGTCCGTGACGAGGCGCAGGTGCAGGCGCTTACTGTTCCTGATATGGATCGTTTGCGCTATGTTTTCGATGCCGTAACGCTGATTCGTCGGGAACTCGATGGTAAGGTCCCATTAATCGGCTTCTCGGGCAGTCCCTGGACCTTGGCTTGCTATATGGTCGAGGGGCGCGGAAGCAGCGACTATCGCCAGATCAAGACCATGCTCTATCAACGTCCTGATCTCTTACATCGCATCCTGAAGATCAATGCACAGGCGGTACAGCAGTATCTGAATGCGCAAATTCGTGCGGGTGCCCAGGCTGTCATGATTTTTGATAGCTGGGGCGGTGTGCTGGCAGACGGCCTCTTTCAGCAATTTTCCTTGGACTATACGCGTCTTGTTTTGTCAGGCCTGATACGCGAGCACGAGGGCGAACGTATCCCTGCTGTGGTGTTTACCAAGGGCGGGGGCATGTGGATCGAGGACATTGCCAAATCCGGATGCGACGCAGTTGGGGTGGACTGGACTGTTAACCTTGGCGAGGCCCGCCGTCGTACTGGCGACCAGGTGGCTTTTCAGGGCAATCTGGACCCGATGGCCTTGTTTGGAGGTGATGAGGCGATACGTCGCGAGGCCCGTCGGGTGATCGATGACTTCGGCCCGGTCGGCGAAGGGGGGCATATATTTAATCTTGGGCATGGGATTTCACAATTTACACCGCCTGAGGCGGTCACGAGCCTGGTTGACGAAGTCCATATGTATAGTCGTCAGGCCCATACAGGCTAAGTCTTACATGCTACCCCCCTGCAGGGTGCCGTGATACGGTGTTTATACACAGGAGCACAATGCAGGGGTTTACGCTAGGTTTATAATCAACAATTCAAAAAATCCTAGTAAGCCATTGATATGTAATGATAATTATGGTTTATTATTGCGTGGCAGCAAAACGGAGGTGTTGTTACAACAGCTTTTCCCAATATGCTGCTTTGTTTTCCACAAAGTTATCCACAGGTGGCCGGTATTCATCTAATCCCCCGTCATGACAGGCTTTTTTCCAACTCGCAGCGTGTCTTGGCAGCGCAGGTATGATGGCTGCGGATGAGTCTAACGCCTCCGTGGCGTCTGCGTTGTGTACGACGTCTCGGTTTTACCTTGCCATCGCTTTGGATGTGCCACTACCCGGCTTATTCGATTATTGGCATATTGAACCGGTGCCTTGTGGGGTGCGTGTCCTGGTGACCTTTGGGCGCCGAGTAATGGTCGGTATGGTCTGTGAGGCATTGGATACGCCCAGGCTTGAGGCAGCACGCGTGCGGGCGATTGATCGGGTGCTTGATGATCTGCCCCCTATGCCTGGGGATTGGATGCGGCTGGCCGGGTTTGCTGCGCGCTACTACCACCGCTCGATGGGTGAGGTGTTAATGCCTGCGCTCCCCGCGAGCCTGCGTAAGCCCGCCGCTTATTTGGGAAGTCGCGCTGCTGGCGGGCCGGTGTGTCGGGCAGATCGACGCCCCGGCAGGCCAGCGCAGGGTCAGGTGTCCTCCGTTGAGGTGTCGGTACCGACACTTAACGCTCAGCAGCAGGCTGCTTTGCAAGCCTTGTTAAGCATGAAAACCGGTGTGGCCTTATTGCATGGGGTGACAGGCAGCGGCAAGACCGAAGTCTATCTGCGTTTGGCCCAGCAGATTCTCTCGCAGGGCCGGCAAGTCCTGCTGCTCGTGCCCGAGATAAATCTGACCCCGCAGCTCGAGAACAGTGTGCGGGCACGCCTGCCAGGTGAGTTGGCGCCACTGAGCCTGGCAGTGATGCATAGCAACCTGGCCGAGGGTGAGCGACTGCGTGCTTGGCTGCGCGTTGCTCGAGGCCACGCGGATGTTTTGCTCGGTACGCGCCTGGCACTGTTCACACCGATGCCTAGGCTGGGACTGATTATTGTTGATGAAGAGCATGATACTTCCTACAAACAGCAGGATGGTCTGCGTTATTCTGCGCGTGATCTGGCGATCTGGCGTGGTCATGACTTAGGGGTGCCGGTGGTGTTGGGGTCGGCCACGCCTTCACTCGAGACCTGGCATCGGGTAAACCAGGGGGCCTATCAGTACCTAAGTTTGAGTCAGCGTGCGCTCGCCCAAGCCTTGCCCGAGGTTCATCTCGTCGATACGCGACGCGCCCGTTTGGAACAGGGCATGAGCCCTCAACTAATCGAGGCCCTGGCGGCGAGTCTGGCGCGTGGCGAGCAGAGCCTGGTGTTTATCAATCGTCGTGGTTTCTCTCCCGTTTTGCGTTGTAACTCTTGTGGGTGGGTCAGCCAGTGCCCGCGCTGTACAGCGTATGCCGTGGTGCATCGGCATAGGGCTGGCCGCCATACCTTGCAATGTCATCATTGCGGCCATTGCACGGCTGTGCCGCGTGCTTGTCCGGATTGTGGCGATCAGGATCTTCAGCCTCTGGGGCAAGGTACCCAGCGTGTCGAGGCGTATCTCACCGAGCAATTCCCCCAGGCGCGTATCCTACGAATTGACGCGGACTCCACGCGACGCAAAGGCAGTGCTGCCGCCTTGTTTTCCCAGGTCCATGATGGGCAGGCCGATGTTCTGGTCGGTACGCAGATGGTCTCTAAGGGACATGATTACGCTCGGCTGGGCTTGGTGGGGGTGCTGAACGCCGATGCGATGTTGTTTGCTCAGGACTATCGGGCCCCCGAGCGCCTGTTTGCCCAACTGATGCAAGTTGCTGGGCGCGCGGGGCGGCGTGGGGCAGGAGCACAGGTACTGGTGCAGACTGACTATCCCGATCAGGCGGTCTATCAGTCCTTGCGACACCATGACTATACGAGTTTTGCGCGCTCGGCCCTGGATGAGCGCGAAGAGTTGGGCTTACCACCGTTTGCCTATCAGGCACTACTCACGGCTCAGGCGCGCCATCTGCGTGATGCACAGGGCTTCCTGAGCGAGGCGCGCGAGTGCGCAATGCGCCTTGAGGCCGCCAAAGGCGTGCAGCTCTATGATCCGGTACCGGTGCGCGTCGTGCGAGTGGCCAATATCGAGCGCGCTCAGTTGCTCATCGAGAGCCCGAGCCGGCGGGCTTTGCATCGCTTGCTGGATGTCTGGCTGCCCGAGGTCTATGATCTGGCACGTGGGCGCCCGCTGCGTTATGGCCTGGAAGTTGATCCACAAGAGATATAAGCCACTAATGACGATCATAAAACCGGTCATGTACTCGGGCGCTACGTTGGCGCAGGATATGAATGCTAAGCAGCGTGAGGCCGTGCTCTATCTGGACGGGCCATGTTTGGTGTTGGCTGGGGCTGGCAGCGGCAAGACCCGCGTGATTACCCAAAAGATCGCCTATCTACTGCGTGAATGCGGCTATCACGGTCGTCATGTGGTGGCGTTAACCTTTACCAATAAAGCCGCGCGCGAGATGAGCGCGCGAGTCAAGGCCTTGGTCAATGCCAAGTTGACCCGCGGCTTGACGGTCAGCACCTTCCACTCGTTGGGTTTACGATTTCTGCGCGAGGAAGCGACGCATGTGGGCTTAAAGCCTGGTTTTTCCATTATTGACTCGACCGATGCCTTGGCCATCATTCAGGAATTATTGGCGACGACCGACAAGGCGCGTCTGCGAGCCATACAACAGTCTATTTCGCTTTGGAAAAATGCGCTGCTGGACCCGGATGCGGCCGCACACGCCGCACGTGACGCCAATGAAGCCGAGGCGGTGAAGGTCTATCGGAGCTACCAAGCGACCTTACAGGCTTATCAGTCCGTGGATTTTGATGATCTGATACGCTTGCCCGCGATGCTCTTGCGCTCTGATGAGGCGGTGCGTGCCCGTTGGCAGGCTCGGGTGCATTATTTGCTGGTCGATGAATATCAGGATACCAACGCCTGTCAGTACGGCCTTGTACGTAATCTGTGTGGTGATCGGGCGATGTTTACTGCCGTGGGTGACGATGATCAGGCTATTTATGCCTGGCGTGGCGCGACAGTAGAGAACCTCTCGCGCCTGAACACGGACTATCCCCAGATCAAGCTCGTAAAGTTAGAGCAAAACTACCGCTCGGTGCAGCGCATTTTGCAGGCGGCGAATCACGTGATCGGTCACAACCCCAAGGCCTTTGAGAAAACACTCTGGTCTGAGTTGGGAGTAGGTGAGCCTATCGAGGTGGTCCCCATGGATACGGACCTCGCCGAGGCAGAATCTGTCGCATTGCGTCTCTCGGCAGCTCGTTTCGAGCGCCAGGCGCAGTGGCGCGATTTTGCCGTGTTATATCGCAGTAATCATCAGGCGCGAGTGCTAGAGCAGGCTTTGCGTAATGTGCGTATCCCCTATACGATTTCTGGTGGCCAGAGCTTTTTTGACAAGGCAGAGGTCCGTGACATCCTGGCCTATCTGCGCCTGCTTGCCAATGATAATGATGATCCAGCCTTTATTCGTGCCATGACCACGCCGCGTCGGGGTGTGGGACAAGTGACCTTGCAGGCGCTGGGGACCTATGCGGCGAGTTGTCAGCTGTCCTTGTTTGAAGCCTGCTTTGAAATTGGCAAAACAGAGCTGGTGTCCACCCGCCAGGCTGAGGCATTGATACGCTTTGGGCAGTTTATACAGCGCTTTCAAGCACGCGCCCAGACTCGGGCTATCGGGGGAGCGCAGTCGCAGCGCGAGCCCGGTATGCAAGCTGTGGATGGTGTGGACGATACGTCACCTGGGCATGTGCTCGATGAGCTGCTGGGCGCAATCGATTATGAACGGTATTTGTACGAAACCCTGGAGGATCGGCAGGCGCAAATACGCTGGACAAATGTTCTCGAGTTGATGGGGTGGCTCAAGCGTAAGGCAGAGGAGGACAGTATGACTGTGCTGGAGCTGGTGCAACACGTCTCGCTTGTAACCATGCTCGAGCGCGCCGATGATGATGACCCCGATACCGTTAAACTGTCTACCCTGCATGCCTCAAAAGGGCTGGAGTACCCGCATGTTTATTTGATTGGGGTAGAGGAAGGCTTATTGCCACACCAGGGTTCCGACGAGGATGATGATCGTTCGCCAGAGGCGATTGAGGCGCGCTTGCAAAGAATCCAGGAAGAGCGACGCTTAATGTACGTCGGGATTACACGCGCCCAGCGTAGCCTGCATATTAGTTGGTGCCGTAAGCGGCGCAGAGGCCGTGAGGATATTATCCGCGAGCGTTCGCGTTTTATCGAGGAAATGGGCTTGGGCACTGTGGATGCGCCGCAATCCGGGCCAATCGTAGACCCCAGTCAGACACTGGGTCGCCTAAAGGCACTATTGGCAGGTAAGCCCTAGATCCCCTCGGGGCGGCTCACCTGCCAAATCATGAAATATCTGATCTCTCGGGATGGGATCGAACTCGTCTACTCAAATCACCACTGAGAATGCGTGTAACGAACGTCGCGTGCGCGTGCGTCGTTGAGTGCAGCCATATGGCGTCCAATAGAACGTACGATACGAGCGCCGAACCTGCCAATTCCCTTGCCGGCCTTGGTGATGCCGCGCGTGATTGATACAGGCTCTGTATTGGTTAACGTTGCTTGCATATAGGCTCGCTCTAATGCGTCAGAGAGCTGGGCAGGGGTGTTGTGGTGGTTCATGGTGTGTTCCCGTTAAGTGAGTCGATAGACCCATTATAGGGTAAACCCTAGGTAATAGCTAGGGGTAAACCCTAGGGTTCCGGAAACGCGGCATGTGTGTGGCGTTAAAGCAATAAATAAGTCCGATCCGGCACGTCTACTTAAAGAGGCTTTCAGAGCCTTGGCTTAGGATTGAGAAGCGTTTGGTGGGCCTGCTGGTACTCTTTATGGAGTCTGGCGATGATGTCCGCTGTAGGGGCGATGCTATCGATATTGCCTAGCCCTTGGCCAGCACCCCAGACATCTCGCCAAGCCCGTTTATTACCACTACCGAAGTTTGTCATTTGGCTGTCGCGCGTCGGCAAGTTCTCAGGGTCCAGGCCAATATTTCGCACACTCGGCTTGAGGTAATTGCCAGGGATGCCTGTAAAGTATGGGGTATAGACGATATCGTTGGCACAGGAGTCGACCAACATTTGTTTGTACTCGGGCTGTGCATGAGCCTCGGTGCTGGCGATAAAACGCGTGCCTAAATAAGCAAAATCCGCACCCATCGCGCGTGCCGCCAGAATGTCCTGGCCCCGGCTGATAGCGCCTGAGAGCGCAATGGGCCCGTCAAATATCTGGCGTACTTCGCCCAATAGCGCGAAGGGGCTTAAGGTGCCGGCGTGGCCCCCAGCGCCTGCACAGACGAGAATCAGACCGTCTACGCCAGCATCGATGGCCTTACGAGCATGGCGTAGGGTGGTGACATCATGAAAGACCTTGCCACCCCAGGCGTGGACCGCGTCTATGACTTGGTCAGGTGCACGTAGGCTGGTGATAATGAGTGGGACGCGATGTGCGGCACAAACTTCTAAGTCCTGTTGTAGACGGTCGTTCGATTGGTGGATGATGTGGTTGATAGCGTACGGTGCGATCACACGGTCGGGTTCAGCCTGACGCAGCGTATCCAGTGCAGTTTCAATTTGCGTCAACCAATCAGTGAGTATGCCTTGGGGGCGTGCGTTTAAGGCAGGCAAGGCGCCTATGATGCCGCTGGCGCATTGGGCGATCACCAGTTCAGGATTGGATATGATGAACATAGGCGCCGCGATGACGGGCAGCGTCATCGCGGCGTAGAGCTGAGCAACAAGCGGGTGAGGCGTGATCAAGGCGTCTCCAAGAATAAGCGGGCAGCGCCCCCGGCAGGATGGCCGTGTAGCGATCAGGCCTCGGCGTCCACCTGCTGTGCCGGGTGGGCGGCAATAAATGCCGGCAGCGTGTCACAGTGTGCTGCGATGCGTTGTAGAGTGGGGTAGGACGTCAGATCGATATCGAACCGCCGTGCATTATAGACTTGGGGGATCAGGCAACAGTCGGCCATGCTTGGCGAGTCTCCGTGACAATATTGTCCCGTGTCAGGCGAGCGCACGAGCTGCTGCTCGAGCGACTCAAAGCCGACTTCGATCCAATGACGATACCAGGCATCGCGTTGCGCCTGGGTGAGCTCCAGCGTGTGTGCAAAATAACGCAATACGCGCAGATTATTCAAAGGATGGATGTCGCAGGCGATGTGTAGTGCAAGCGCGCGCACGCGCGCGCGTTCGATTGGCGTATGCGGTAATAGCGCCACCTCTGGGTAAGCTTCCTCCAGGTATTCGATAATCGCCAGCGATTGCGTAAATACCTGGCCATCATCGACAAAGGTGGGTACCAGTCCTTCGGGGTTACGTGCAAGATATTGCGCTGAGTGCTGCTCCCCCCCATGGCGCAACAGATGCGTCGGGATGGACTGGTACGCCAGATCTTTGATCTGTAGCGCAATGCGTACCCGATATGCCGCCGAACTGCGGAAGTAAGTGTAGAGTTCGCGCATACAGATCAGGCTTTTTGACGCTGGCGCACGGTCTGTTGGATCGTGCCAAAAATATTGTTGCCTGCCGCATCATGCATCTCGATTTTGACCTTATCGCCAAAACGCATAAAAGACGTGGTCGGCTGTCCGCCTTCGATCGTCTCGTACATGCGAACCTCTGCGATACAGCAGTAGCCCACACCACCGTTCTCTATGCTCGACCCGTGCAGATTGCCTTGCTTATTAGAGACCGTGCCCGAGCCGATGATGGTGCCTGCCGCCAAATGGCGGGTGCGTGCCGCGTGGGCGACAAGCTGGCCAAAATTGAATGTCATATCCTGGCCCGCATTGGGGCGGCCAAACGGCTTATTGTTCAGTTCCACGAGTATGGGCAGGTGGACCTTGCTGTCTTGCCAGGCCTCGCCCAGCTCATCAGGGGTAACGGCGACGGGTGAAAAAGCGCTGGCTGGCTTGGACTGAAAGAACCCAAAGCCCTTGGCGAGTTCGCCCGGGATCAGGCCGCGTAACGAGACATCGTTGACGAGCATAATGAGGCGGATTGCCGCCGTGCTCTCGTCGGGCGTCGCGCCCATGGGGACGTCCGCAGTAATCACAGCGACTTCGGCCTCTAGATCGATGCCCCAGTCTTCGGTGTCCGCAACGATGGCATCACGTGGGCCGATAAAGGAATCCGAGCCCCCTTGATACATCAGGGGGTCTGTCCAAAACGAGGCGGGTACTTCGCTATGGCGCGCGCGACGCACCAGCTCGACGTGATTCAGATAGGCTGAGCCGTCTGCCCATTGGTAGGCACGCGGCAGGGGCGAATGGCAACGCTCGGGGTCGAAGGGTTGTCCCACCCCTTCCTTGGCAGCGCTTGTATTCAGCCGTGTATAGGCCTCCTGAAGTCGGGGAGCACACTCCGTCCAGTGATCCAGCGCATATTGCAGTGTCATGGCAATATCCGGGACAGGCAGGCATCGCGTGAGATCACGGCTTACCAGTACAAGCTGGCCGTCGCGTGTGCCGGTCTTGAGAGTAGCTAATTTCATATCCGCCTCGAATCTAGAAGTTATTTCAGCTCGGCCGAGACCTGGTTAAACAGATCCTGACCAACGCTGGGGATGAACATATCCCATACAGGTTGTACGGCAGCGCGCATGCGGTCGTGCTCGGCATCGCTGACCTCGTTGACCTGCAAGCCCTTGGAAGCCATCTTCTCGAGTGCAGATTTCGACTGGGCACGGGCGACGTCACGCTGGTAACTACGTGCCTCGATCGCTGAGTCCTTGAGGATTTGCTGGTCGGCGGGCGAGAGCTTGTCCCAGAAGGCCTTGGAGACCAGAGGAATAAACGCGCCGTAGCTGTGACGGGTGGTCGACAGGTATTTTTGGACTTCATCGAGCTTAAGCGCTGCGATGACAGCGTTCGGTGTGCCTTGACCATCAATGGTACGGGTCTCGAGTGCGGTGTAGAGCTCTGGTATGGCCAAGGGCACTGGGTTGGCACCTAGTGCCTTGATCGTCTCTTGGGTGATCTTGGCCTGGATTGAGCGGAATTTGAGACCCTTGAAGTCCTCAAGCTTGGCGATCGGGTGCTTGCTGTTGGTGGCATTGAAAAAGCCGTTTTCCCAATAAGCCAGACCGACCAGGCCGTGCTCTGGCAAGGTTTTTAGCAGCGCCTCACCAACTGGGCCATCCAGGACCTTTTCAGCTTGCTCGGTGGTCTTGAAGAGGAAGGGGAAATCCAGGATCTCGTAGGGCTTGATCATGCCTGTCAGGGTGGAGGTCTGGGGGACGGTAAATTCGATTGTCCCGCCCTGGAGGGCTGAAGTGACCTGCACGTCGTTACCTAATGCGCCACTGTAATAGGGCTTGATCTGGATTTCGCCCTTGCTCTTGGCACTGACCAGTTCGACAAATTTAGCGACGCCCTGGCCCTGATGTGACTTCTCGGGTAAGGTGACGGCAAATTTGGCGGTCACTGCAGCCAGTGAAGTGCTCGATAGCGTCGCGGCGATGAGTAGCGTAAGAAATTTATAGCGGTGTTTCATTTTTAAGTCTCCTAGGGGATAGAAAGGGCGTTTCAGCGCCACCATTCGGCTGGCACCGTGACCAGAGCCGGAAATAATATAAGAGCGAACATAACGAGCAAGAGCGCCAATAAGAAGGGAGCGACCCCGCGCGTGGCTTCAGCCATGGAAACCTTGCCAATTGAGCTGATGACATTTAGCACCACCCCTACTGGCGGGGTGATCATGCCAATCGAACAGTTCATGATGAAAATGACCCCAAAGTAGATCGGGTCGATATCGGCTTGTTTGATGATAGGCAGGAAAACAGGCGTGAAAATCAACACAATAGGGATGAAATCCAGCACCATCCCTGCGAGGAATACCACGACCATCATGGCGATCATTAGTACCAATGGGTGATCAGAGAGTGATTGCAGCCAGCCACCAACCTGGCCGGAAATATCCGTGATCGTGATCATATAAGAGGCCACCATCGCGAGCGCAGCCAGCAACAGGACGACAGCCGTCGTGCGGGCACTTGTCAGCAGGCAATGGTAGATGGTCGCCCAGGTCAGCTCGCGGTAGACAACGGCACCGACAAAGAGCGCGTAGGCCGCCGCCACCACCGCAGCTTCGGTTGGGGTAAAAATTCCAAAACGCAGCCCGCCGATAATGATGACAGGGAGCATGAGCGCCCAGCCGCCTTGCCCAAGCAGAACAAGGCGCTGTGACCAGGGCGTGCGAGGCAGTAGCGCGACCTTTTGCTTGCGAGCGACAATAGCCCAGGCGATGACCAGTGCACCGCCCATCATGATGCCGGGGACGATACCCGCCAAAAATAGCCGGGTAATGGATAGATTGGCGACGACACCAAAGATCAGAAAGCCGATTGATGGGGGGATCACGGGCGCGACGATGCCGCCCGCTGCCATCAGGCCACAGGCGCGTGCGGGGTCATAGCCCGCCTGGCGCATCATTGGCACAAGAATGGCGGCGAGGGCTGCGGTGTCTGCGACGGCCGAACCAGATAGGCTGGCCAGCAGAATTGCGGCAAAGATCGCGACGTAGCCCAGACCGCCGCGCAAATGCCCGACAAAGGCACTCGCCATGCTTACGATGCGCTTGGATAGCCCCCCCGCGTTCATGAATTCACCGGCCAGGATAAAGAAAGGCACCGCCATCAGCACAAAATTGTCTGCGCCGGCAATCGCGTTTTGCACGACGATCTGGGCGTCGAATTGGCCGATCAACAGCATCAATCCAATCCCGGCATACATGAGGGCAAAGGCGATGGGCAGACCCATCATGATCAGGCCAAGCAAGATGACGATAAACAGAACGGCGCTCATGGACGCGGCTCCTGTTTGTCAGGGTGCATTTCAGAGACCTTGCCTTCGATGCGATCCGCCAGGTCCTCGGTCAGCGCCTCATCACGATTGCTCAGGATGCGCCAAATGTTATTACACACGGGAAAGATCAAGGCCACGCCAAATACCAGGGCCACGCCATAGAGCCAAGCGTAGGAAACTCCTATGACCGGATATTCATTGTTCAGGTTGATCAGGGTCTGTGACCAACCGCCTTTGATAAAGATGACGCAGGCGATCAGCATCAGGGCGCCGGTGAATAGTCCCAGAGCCTTGCGTATTCGTGGTGACGCACGCTGAACAAGAGAGTCGTAGCCAATGTGTGTGCGTTGCGCCGAAGCGAGGATAGCGCCCAGAAAGATCAACCAGACAAAAAGCAGGCGCGAGAGCTCTTCGGAGACGGCGATACTTGAATTAAAGACATAGCGCATCACTACATTGCCAAAGACCAGGACGCCCATGACGGCCAGGCAAACGACAAGAAGGATTTCGAGCAGGCGCATCAGGGTACGCCCTGCGTGGTCAAACATGGTTAGGGCCTGAGTGCGGTACGGTGTAATAGGGCGTCATGATGTCTCCTGCATTTTGTCCCTATTACATAAGGTTTCCAGTTATCATGCAAACGGTATTTTCAGATGTATTCATCAGATTATCTTATGGATGTGACGTATGGATGTAACCCTTAGGCAGCTACGTGCTTTTTCTGCCGTCGCCCGGACAGGCAGTTTTACCCGTGCTGCAGAGACACTGCATGTCACACAGTCAGCGCTCAGCGGCTTGGTTAAAGAGCTCGAGAGCAGCCTGGGTGTGCGGCTCGTGGATCGAAGTACGCGCCGCAGCCACCTCTCGGAGGTTGGGCGCGAATTCCATCCTGTCGTGACCAAGATCCTACAGGATCTTGATAGTGCGTTGGAGGGCATCGACAGTCTGAAACGATTACATCGAGGAATTGTGCGGATTGCTGCGCCGCAATTGATGGCCAGCACGCTATTACCCGAGGTGATAGCCGCTTTTTCTACCAAGTACCCTGACGTCCAGGTACGCCTCACCGATTGTGAGGTAGAGAGCGTCATGACGCGTATTGTCCGTGGCGAAGTGGATATTGGGATCGGCCCGGAGCGTGATGAACTGGTGGATCTAGATGCTTCGCCGCTGTTCGAGATGCCGTTCATGTTGGTATTTCCCCGAGGCCACGCGCTCGAAGCCCTAGGTCGTATTAC
This sequence comes from Alcaligenaceae bacterium CGII-47, assembly GCA_019166125.1. Classification (GTDB taxonomy): domain Bacteria; phylum Pseudomonadota; class Gammaproteobacteria; order Burkholderiales; family Burkholderiaceae_B; genus Castellaniella. The sequence goes on along the minus strand of JAHTBO010000003.1, from coordinate 196,983 downwards.
GTGGAGCGACGCCACCCCGTATCCCTTTATCGCCTTGCAAGGGCAGTTTACTGAACGCTTGGTATTGGATCTGGATGGTGCGCTGCGGCCTCAGATAATTCGGCCAAGTAATGAGGTGGCATTCATGAGTACGGCGCTAGGTATGGTCAGTGCCAACTTGGGAGTGACGGCTTGTCTGCCGTATGCGCGCTCGCTAGTTGGGCTCTATGGTTTGCGAATGCGGCGCTTGGAGGACCCAGAAGTATCCCGACGGTTTTTCATCTACTCACGTCGCAATGCCAGTCTATCGCCTGCTGTAGAGGCCTTTGCTGAATTCCTCAGTGCTTTTGTCAAGCAGCATGATTGGGGCGCGATCGAACGCGAATAATAACGAAATCCGCCAGCTAAGTGCTGGCGGATGAGGGGGTGGCGAGACGTGCGCTGCGACTTATTGTGCTGCCTGAACCATGTATTCGACGGCTGCGTGGATCTCTTCGTCGCTTGCCTGTGAGCCACCGCGTGGCGGCATTGCGCCAACACCGTGAATTGCGTTTTTAACCATCGCCTCTAGGCCGGTCTTGATAAAGGGCGCCCAGGCCTCTTTATCGGCGAACTTTGGTGCGCCTGCTATACCTGATGTATGGCAGGCAAAGCACACGGACTCGTAGATTTTTTTGCCTATCGAATTTGCTGCAGCAGATTCTGTAGCGGCGGCGGCCTCAGTTGCCTTAGGGGCGTCGGCAGCGGCGGGCGCTGGTGCGGGCGTAGCGATCGCTACCTTAGGGGTTTCTTGGGCAGGGGCGGCAGCAGGCGCTGCAGCCTGCGTTGGTGCGGCCTCAGTCTGATCACCTACAGGTTCCTTGGGCTCGTCAAAGCTTGCGCCCGATTGGTTGACCATGTAGACCATGGCCCGAATAACCTCGAAGTCGTCTAACGAGGCATTCCCGCCCTTAGGCGGCATGGCGCCGATACCATGGATAGCGTTATTAACCAGAGACTCGTAGCCCGCCTTGATGTAGGGCGCCCAGGCGTTCTTGTCGCCGATCTTTGGGGCGCCTGCCAGGCCTGAGGTGTGGCAGGCGGTACAGGTAGACTCAAAGACCTGCTGTCCGGTCTGGAAAACTTTGGGTGCGTTGACATCGACAAGCTTAAAGCCCGCGACAGGCTGGATGCGTGTGGCGATCGCCTCAGGGGCTTGGCCGTCTGATCCGGCCCCGGTCTTGATTCCTGCACCCACCAGATTGACCAGCATCATGATGATGACGATGGGAATGAGGAAGGCCAGAATGACTGTGATCAGCAATTGGCGCGGAGTTTTGATGCCGCTCTCGTGCTCTTTGGATTCTGCTGCGTGTTCTTCGTGGCTCATGGTTAAATCCTGAGTGTTATTTGATCGATGCGTTAACGAGCGCGGCGCTTCAGGCCTCAACCGAGGATTATAGCGGCTGGCGCCGCGTATTGCATACGTGCGCCCGGGCGGCGGCGATCCGTGCTCAAACACGCTACAATAGCGGCCCTTGCGCCCGTAGTTCAATGGATAGAATGGGAGCCTCCGAAGCTCTTGGTACAGGTTCGATTCCTGTCGGGCGCACCAATTGATTATTCAGACCTGCTCAAGTGGTTGTGCATTCCGGCAATTAATGATCGTTTGGTCATGTTATGCCGGAAATGCAAGGCGATCATTAATTGCCGGAAACGGCTGTGGTGTCATGCTTTCCGGCTCTACCCCATTTTCGGGGGATCGGCATTCGTCAGGTCCGCTTGGCTTAAATAACACAAGGCCCCTAACGCTGCACCCCTTTGGCAATTCGATCCCCCAAATCCTTGTCGATTTTGCGCCAATAGGCGAGGGTCCGCTCGAGCACTGATGCAGAAACGCCGGCCTTGAGGTGGCCGACTACATTACCCACCAATCGGTCGCGCGCAGCGTCGTCCAGCACGTCGCGCACCAGGGTACCTGCCTGGCCGAAGTCGTCGTCATCGCGCCGCAAGGTATAGGCTTTGCGCACCATATCACCGCCGTCTGCATACCACAGGCCAGCTTCATCGGTTCGACTAGGGTCAGCCTTCGGGCCGCCGTATGAGTTGGGCGCGTACACGGGATCGGCGACATTTTCGGTTCGCATGGCTCCGTCCTTGCTATAACTGTGGACGGGCACCTGTGGTCGATTTACCGGGATGTGTTTGTAGTTGACGCCCAGTCGGGCCCGGTGCGCGTCAGAGTAGGCGAAGCCACGTGCCAGTAGCATCTTGTCTGGACTAAAGCCGATTCCTGGTACTAGGTTATTCGGCTCGAACGCAGCCTGTTCGATCTCGGTGTGATAGTCGGTTGGATTGCGATTCAAGATCAGTTTGCCGACATCGATCAGCGGGTAATCCTTGTGTGGCCAGACCTTTGTCAGATCGAATGGATTGAAACGGTAGGTTTTGGCGTCTTCGAACGGCATGATCTGCATCTTCAGCGTCCAACTGGGAAAATTGCCGTTCTTGATCGACTCAAACAAATCTCGCCGATGGTAGTCGGCATCGACGCCGGCCAGAATGTCAGCCTCGGCCTGGGTCAAAAACTCGATTCCCTGGTCGGTCTTGAAGTGGTATTTGACCCAGAACTTCTCGCCTTTGGCGTTGAGCCACATATAGGTATGACTGGAGTAGCCGTTCATGTGCCGCCACGTTTTCGGGATACCGCGATCGCCCATCAACCAGGCGACCTGATGCGCCGTTTCAGGTGATAGTGACCAGAAATCCCACTGCATATCATGGTCGCGAAGGCCGCTGTCCGCTCGGCGCTTCTGTGACCGAATGAAATGTTGGAATTTAATCGGGTCCCGCATAAAAAAGATCGGCGTATTGTTGCCGACCATGTCGTAGTTGCCGTCAGTCGTATAGAACTTGATCGAAAATCCACGTGGATCGCGCCAAGTATCGGGGCTGCCACGTTCCCCGGCAACTGTGGAAAAGCGGATCAGTGTGTCGGTCTTTATGCCAGGCTGAAATACTGCGGCCTTGGTATACGCACTGACGTCATTACTTACTTCGAAGTAGCCAAACGCACCGCCACCCTTGGCGTGGGGCTGGCGTTCAGGGATGCGCTCACGGTTGAAATTGGCCATCTGCTCTAGCAGATAATGATCGTGCAATACGATCGGGCCATCTGCGCCAATCGTCAGCGAGTGCTCGTCGCTGGCAACCGGTATACCCGCATCAGTGGTTGTAGGTTTGCTTTTATCAGTCATTACTTTTCCTATAGACAGGACACAGTTTTGCTTATTCACTGTGGCCGATCTGGACCAGATCACGTGCTGATAGACAATGGAGATTAACCCAACCGACCATCACGAAAGACTATCGGAAACCGCGATGACTGGTCTGTGCGCTGCCGTACATGGCGCTCTGCACCAGGTCATTTGTCAGGCGGTGTGTCTAACCACTGAAGGTCGTCAGGGATGTCAATGTCGTGCATCATGGGCAAGGAATAGGTGCGCCACCCTAGCTGCGTGAGTCGTTGCCGTGTTATCGAGGCCACCTCAGCCGTGCTCCATGCAATATCAGTAAAGATCGATGGGTCAAATTGGTTTAAGCCCAGTAATGTGTAGCCGCCATCAAAGCTTGGTGCCATGACGGCATCATATTGAGCCAGAACGCTTGCCGCGTGCCTGATTGCCGTAGCATCCAATTTTGGGCAATCGGTGCCTATCAATAGGATGGCTGAACGCGTGGCGATGATCCGCTGCGCGGCCCTGGCCATTCGCGCGCCCAGATCTCCCGCGCCTTGATCTGACCAAGACACCGTTGCGGGGAGCACAATGGCTTGCCAGGCAGGGTCATGTTCGGGCGGGCTGGCGCAGAGCTCTACCGGGCCGACCCCTGCTGCTAATGCGTGCCCTAAGGTGTTGTAGAGCATGTCTCGTGCGAGATCCGCCGCGCCTTGTGCACCAAGAGCAGGTATAAGCCGTGTCTTGACCTGTCCGGAGACGGGCGCCTTGGCCAGTACGACAATATGCACGGGCCTCATCGATAGGCCTTTGCCAGCTCGTCTGCCGGGACACCACGCCAGTAGCGCCAGCGTAGGCGCCACATCAAAAAGATCGTACGCCAGACGCCCTGCGCCTCCCAACGTCGTCCGGACGTCAGCACACAGTGTCTAATACAGGCAGGACGGGTGAGTGCGCGTAGCCGTTTTGATATCTCGATGTCCTCCATAAGCATTTGATCTGGAAAGCCCCCTGCGGTAAGGAAGGCTTGGCGTGTCATGAATAGAGCCTGATCCCCGGTGGCAATGCCGGTCAGGCGCGAGCGTAAGTTCATCAGGTGGCTGATGACGGGCAGCATGCGCGGGCGTCCGATGATGCGGACATTAAAGCGCCCCCAGGCGTACTGACCAGTGGCCAAAGCCTGCGAGATTTCGGTGATTGCAGCTGGTGGCAATTGGGTGTCGGCATGCAAAAACAAAAATATTTCACCTTGCGCCATAGCCGCCGCTGCGTTCATTTGGTAGGCACGGCCACGGGCTGCTCGTATTACGGTGAAGCCCGCACGTTCAGCGATCTGGATGGATCCGTCGCAACTCCCACCATCAGAGAGGATAAGCTCGACATCGTGGTGAATTAACGGTAATAGATGGGCGAGCAGGGCGGGCAGCCCGTCTGCTTCATTCAGTATCGGCGTGATGATGGATAACTTCATCAGGTACCTCCTGGCATCGTCCGTTACGTTGCTGGCTCTGAACTCAGGTCTGAAAATTGTCGGATGAATCGTCGATCGATCCAATCCTTGAGACGCCATACCCATTTTCCCTCAGCGCTCCAGGACCCCCAGGAGGCGACCGCATAGCGTGGGCCGCAGGCTAGCAAGTAGAGTGATCGTGGACGCGGACGATAGCTCTGCATTATCCCGCCATTCAGTGCCGCCAGGATATTGGCAGCAAGCACCGGGCCTGCGCGTACCGCATGCACACCGGAATGGGCCAGCGTGATGTCGACGCGCTCACAAATATCGCCTACAGCGAATACCTCGGGGTGTGAAGGACTGCGGTTGTGCTGATCGACGGCAATATATGCCTGCTCGCCAAGCGCCAGTTTGCAGCCGCTAAGCCAGCGAGGTGCCCGTGCGCCGGTCGCCGCAATCACGCGGTCTGCACGCAGCATCGTGCCGTCAGATAAGGCGATACCTTCCCTGGCGCCTACGCCGTGCAAAGCATGCACGGCGATGCCTGTTGCGGATAGCACCCGTGTAATGCGCCGTTGTACGGACTCTGCGTGACTAGACAACGGGCCCGCCTGCGACGCGACCAGATCAATATGGGTATTCGTGCTCGCGCGGGTCAGTGCATGGCTGGCGGCCAGTGCGAGCTCAACGGCAGCGGCACCTCCGCCGACGACGGCCAGGCGATAGGCAGGTGCCTGTTGCGCCTCGGCCAAGATCTGTGGCCATACTTGAAAAAATGTCTCTAGCGGCTTAATCGGTATCAGCTTTTTGCCTGTCGCCTCGAGCCTGGAGAGGTCTGTCTCGCTACCGGTATCGATGGATAACAGGTCGTACTCGATCACCCGCCCACCCGACAGATGAATAGAGCGTTGGTCGGCATCCATGCCAATCATACGATCAAGCACGAGATCGGCATGGGCTAATTGGGCCAAGGGACGTAGATCGATCTGGCATTGCGATTGCGTGTAATGACCCGCCATCCAGCCAGGCAGCATGCCGGAATACCCCTGAAAGACGGCGGGTGTGACCAGCAAGATTTCTATGTCGGTCGGTTGCGCGCGTGCCAACGCATCCAATACGAACAGATGTGCATGTCCTCCACCGACTAGAACCAGGCGTTTCATGCGTTGGGCACCCATGCGGTGCTGTGATGTACTACGTTAAGGATGGGTCAACGCCCCATGGAATCGCGCGACATAGTCATCAAAGCTTTCTTGGTCACCGGCCTCCAGGCGTGCCTGATCGACAAGCGATTGGTGCGCCGCCTGATCATAGGCGTCGAGCTTTTCTGGCGTCATGGGCCGAGCGCGTAACGTCTCCCAGTGCGCCTGGCTCTGGCGTAGTGTCCACTCGTGAAAGCTTAGGCCCGAGTCGCGCAGTTGGGTGACTAGTCTGGCTGATGGTGTGCTTGAAGTATCCAGGAATTTGGTGCGCTGCAGCTCAAGTGATTCCAGATATCCTGAACCACCGATCGCCTCATCGAGTAGCTGGGCGTAAGGCTTGATGCGATCGATGAGTTGGACGCCCCATTTCTGCAAGGCAATAGGCTGCCCGTCCTGCATAAGCTGCAGGCCTGGTGTACGGCCTGCGCGAGCCACTGTCGAGAAATTATCCTGACTATCCTGGCAAAAACCAGGAACTGGAAAGAATGGGCTGTCCTCGGACGCACAAAACAGCAGGAAAGCGTCCATAAAACGGCTGGTCTGGACGCTGATGCCGCTTGGGGATTCGGGGTCGATGTCCAAACAGCGTGCCTCGACGTACTGGATGCCACGCTGCATGAGCGCAGTGGTGGGACGTTCGCAACGGCCCGTGACTTGCTTGGGCCGGATGCTGGAATAGTATTCGTTTTCGATTTGCAGAATACTGGTATTAAGCTGAATCCATTTACCGTCGCGCTTGGTTCCTAAGCGCTCGTACTCAGGCCATGCGGTCGTCACGGCATCGTAGATGCGTACCATGAAAGTATCGAGATCGTTGTAGCAAAGCTCGAGTTCGGACTGAATGGGGCTCTTGTAGCCGAGGTCAGTCATACGTAGGCTCGTCGCCCACGGCATGATATAGGTGTCGGCTTCAATGCGTTCGAGTTGTGACTCGAGGCCGGTGCGCTGCAAAAAACTGCGCGAGACGGCGGGTGAGGCGCCAAACAGATACATCAGCATCCAGGCATAGCGCACAAAGTTGCGGATCAGCGCCATATAGCCGGTATTTCGACGTTGTTGGGGCGTATTGCCCTCGTATACGAGATCCTCCCAGGCAGCTTCGGGCAGAGAGAAGTTGTAATGCACGCCTGCGATGCATTGCATGACCTTGCCGTAGCGCCACGCGAGCCCCTCTCGGTAGACGTGCTTGAGCATGCCTGAGTTCGAGGTGCCGTACCATGCGATGGGGATGTCTGCCTCGGAGGGCAGGTGGGCGGGCATGGATTGGTTCCAGACTATTTCGCCTTCGATACGCCGGGCGGCATAGCTGTGCGTATCGAGCAGTTCCTCGATGACCGTTTCGGCGCGTTGCTGGGTACCGGTGATGAGTTCTAGCAGGGCTTCAGAGTAGTCTGTCGTGATGTGCGGATTGGTCAGCGCCGCACCGAGCGCTACCGGATGCGGGGTGCGTGCGAGTTGGCCGCCTGCGTCAACCCTCAGGCCTTCTTTTTCAATGCCGCGCAGGATGTTTCGCAGCCAGTGCGGGTGCGCGCGCAGAATAGACTGCCGTTCAATGCTAGTGATCATGATGGGTAGGGGAATGTAATGTCGACAATCAGTTTAACTGAGGACGTACAATTTTCGGGTTAGAGGAAATGGGAGGATAGCGTCTTGTTGCGTTTGATTGGTGTTGTGTTGTGTGGGCTGGCATTGGCAGGGTGTTCACCGGACTTTGACTGGCGGGTCGTTTCGGTGGGGGACGGGATGGTGACCGGGGTGTTGCCCGCGCGTCCCCATACGCAGACACGTACCATTGATTTCGATGGGCAAAGCCTGGATTTATCGCTAACAATGGCTGAGGCCAATGATGTGTTGTTTGTCCTGGGGCATGCGGTGCTGCCCGAGACGCTGCAAGGTGATCGACCGGCTGCGCGTGTGCTGGCGACAGCCGTCATGGTATCTTTTTATCGTAATTTGGGCGTGACCCCGCCAGAAGTGCTGCCAGCCTTGGGAGCTCGGTTCATCATTGATGGCCAGGGCACAGAAGACCCGGTGCGGATTGAGGCGCTGGTGGGTCTGACGGGGGGGGCTTTGGTTGAGGCCGTCGTCATGGGCAAGCGACAGATGTTTGAGCGTGCTCCCGTGCAAGATTTCTGGACCGCCCTGAAGACGGGGAGGCTGGACTAGGCAGAACACCGGCACGCAAGGCAGTTGCGATGGCCGCCTGGCGTGTGTGCACATTGAATTTCGTACAGATATTGGCAATATGAAAGTTCACGGTGCGTTCGGTAATGCCAAGAATAACGCCGATCTCCCAGCTGGTTTTGCCTTGTGCTGCCCAATGCAGGCAGGATTCCTCGCGTGTTGTTAACGGCTTCATGACATGCCTCCTTATTTCATTTTATTGCATTACATGTAATATTTTTTGTGAAATGTATCTATTTAATTCGTATCGGTAAACCTGTAAAGAAGATAGCCCTGATCTGCATCAAGACTATTTTGTCCTGGTGGACGGCTTCGCTGCGGTCTGGCTAGGGGTGGGCTTGGTGCTAGAATAACTTTTACGAGTTTGCGCCGATTTGCTTGATCCGCTTGCGGGCGCCCATAAATCCAGCTAAAGAGTCCCCGATGACTGATACCTCTGTTTCTGTTCCCCCCATTCCTGATACCACGCTTGTGCCAATACCGACGGGCAGCGTTGGCTATGTCTCTGCGGCGTTCATCGAGTTTAATGAGCCATTGGTTCTAAGTAGTGGCCAGATCCTGCCCTCGTATACTCTGGCGGTAGAGACTTATGGGTCGCTTAACGCCGAGCGCAGTAATGCGGTGCTGGTCTGTCATGCGCTCAATGCCTCACACCATGTGGCGGGCATAGATGCCAGCCAACCCGACAGCATCGGCTGGTGGGACAATATGGTGGGGCCAGGCAAGGCTGTTGATACAGACCGTTTTTTTGTGATTGGCGTGAATAATATCGGATCGTGCTTCGGCTCGACAGGGCCGGTGACGATCAATCCAGAGACAGGCCAGCCCTGGGGAGCATCCTTTCCCTTGCTGACGGTTGAGGATTGGGTGCATGCGCAGGCACGGTTGGCGGATTGTTTCGAAATTGCCAAGTTTGCAGCCGTCATGGGTGGGTCACTGGGCGGCATGCAGGCGTTAAGCTGGGCCATTACCTGCCCTGAGCGGGTGGGCGATTGCATCGTGATTGCTAGTACCGCGCGTCTAAGCGCACAGAATATTGCCTTCAACGAGGTGGCCAGGCGCGCCATCATTACCGATCCTGATTTTCGTGGCGGTGACTACTATCAGTACGGAGTCGTCCCGACGCATGGTTTGACGGTGGCACGCATGGTGGGGCACATCACCTATCAGTCCGATGAGGTGATGGCCGAAAAATTCGGTCGTACTCAGCGCTCGCCTGCGCCAGGGGGCAACTTTCACTATAACTACGATGTAGAGTTTGAGGTCGAGTCCTATCTACGTTACCAAGGTGAAAAGTTTTCACGCTACTTTGATGCAAATACTTATCTGCTACTGACGCGTGCGCTGGATTATTTTGATCCGGCGCGCGACCACGGAGGGGATTTGGCGCGTGCTTTGCGCGATGTGCAGGCACGCTTTTTGTTGGTGTCATTTACCACCGACTGGCGTTTCGCACCAGAGCATTCCCGCGAGTTGGTTCGGGCATTACTAAAGAACAAGTGTGACGTAAGTTATGCCGAGATTGACGCTCCCCACGGGCATGATGCCTTTTTGCTTGGAGACCGTCGTTATCATGCAATTGTGCAGGGCTATTATGATCAGATCGCGATGCGCCTGGGCTTGCCTGCGCGTGAGCGCACGACCGGAGTACTGGCATGAGTACGATCGCTGGGATAACGTCGGATGGCGCAGTTCGTGCAGACCTGCTGCGTATTGCCGAATGGATTGAACCGGGCAGTCGCGTGCTTGATCTGGGCTGTGGCGATGGGACGCTGCTCTCGCACTTGCACGAATCCCGACAGGTCAACGGGGCGGGCGTAGAGATAGACGACGAGCGGGTGATTGCTGCCGTACGGCGTGGTGTGCGGGTGATTCAGCAAAACCTGGAGGATGGGCTGGCGCTCTTTGATGATCATCAGTTCGACACAGTGGTCCTGTCCCAGACCCTGCAGTCCATGCGTAATACCGAGCATATTTTGCGCGAGATGGCGCGTGTTGCACGTTATGGGGTCGTATCTTTTCCAAATTTCGGTTATTGGCCGCATGGCTGGTCGATTTTGTTTGGGCGCATGCCTGTGACCGGCCAGATGCCTTATGCCTGGTATAACACACCGAACATTCATCTATGTACGCTACGTGACTTTCAAAGCCTGGCGGTGACGCTTGGGCTGCGTATCACGCATCGGGCGACATTTCACGAGCAAAAGGAAATCCATTTTTTGCAAGGCTGGCGCAGCACCTTGGCGGTGTACCGATTCGAGTCCATGGCACAGCGTCAAGGCTCATGATGGCCTGGTTCAGCGTCTATGCCAACCGGCGGGTGGCACCCCTGTTGGTGTTGGGATTTGCCAGTGGCTTGCCGCTGGCACTCACGGGGGGGACGCTACAGGCCTGGGCCACAGTAGAACAGGTCTCTTTGCAACAGATCGGCTTTCTTACCTTGGTCGGCTCGGCCTATACCCTTAAATTTCTCTGGGCGCCGTTGCTGGATCGTTATGCGCCGCCTTGGTTGGGTAGACGTCGTAGCTGGATCTTTGTTTCGCAGTTGCTCTTGGCCGTCTCCATTGCTGCAATGGGTCTGTTTCCCCCTGACTTGCATCTGGCTGCGCTCGCCTTGCTGGCGGTATGGGTGGCTTTTCTATCGGCGACCCAGGATATTGCATTTGATGCCTACAGTACGGATGTGCTGCGCCAGGATGAGCGTGCGGCCGGTGCGGCAATCAAGGTGCTGGGGTATCGCTTGGCCATGATTGCCTCGGGTGGACTTGCGTTGATATTGGCGGATCAGTGGCTTGGGTGGAGCGCTACCTACTATGCGATGGGCGCAGTGATGGCGCTAGCCTCTATCGCCACCTTGTTTGCGCCCGAGCCCGAGCACGTCGCGCGTGCTCCGCGCACCCTGGGTCTGGCTGTCGTTGAACCCCTGCGGGAGTTCTTTACCCGGCGCGGTGCGCTGATGATCCTTCTGCTAATTGTGCTCTATAAGCTTGGTGATGCGTTTGCGGGTGCATTGTCCACAACATTTTTGCTGCGTGGCGCGGGCTTTGATGTGACTGAAGTGGGCACCATCAACAAGGTATTTGGCCTGGCCGCGACGATTGTCGGTGCGCTGATGGGCGGGTCTCTCATGAGCCGCTTTGGCTTGTATCGCGCGCTTATGATATTTGGGGTGTTGCAGGCCGTATCGAACTTTGGCTATTGGGTGCTGGCGGTCACGCCTGCGCATCTGACCTCCATGGCGATTGTGGTTGCTGTCGAGAATCTATGTGGTGGCTTGGGGACAGCGGCGTTTGTCGCCTTGCTGATGGCCTTGTGCAAGCAGGAATTCTCTGCGACGCAGTTTGCACTGCTCTCGGCCTTATCGGCAGTGGGGCGTACCTATCTGGCGGGCCCGCTCACGCCTGTGCTGGTAGAACGTTATGATTGGCCGATGTTCTTTGTGATGACTGTCGTGATCGCTCTGCCTGGTCTGGTCTTGTTGTGGTGGTTGCGCCGGGATATCGATGCGCTGGATGTCGCGCCTGCCTAGCCTGCCCAACAGCTGTCAGCGGACGCTTGCCAAGGCAAAGGCCCGAGGCGTAATGCCCATTGCCTCACGAAAGGTTGCGATAAATGAGGATAGGCTCTCGTAGCCACAGGCGATCGCCACATCAGTGATGCGTTCGCCGCGCTCGAGCATGGGCAGGGCGGCGAGCAGCCGGGAGCGTTGGCGCCACTGTCTGAAGCTCAGGCCTGTTTGCTGCAGAAATAGGCGGCTTAACGTTTTATCCGATATCCCTAACTCCTGGCTATACTTCAAGAGTGTTTTGTTTGTATCGGGGTATTGTTGTTGGTCTTGGCAGACCCTGAGCAGGCGTTTGTCCGTCGGCCAGGGCAGGACCGTGTCAACATCGGGTGCATCGGCGAGTTGGTCGATCAGTACTTGCACCAGACGGCCTTGGGGGCCGCTTTCGTCGTACTCGATCGGCAGCGTGCTGAACGTAAGAATCAACTCGTGCAGCAGGGGCTGGATGACGAGTACACGGCATTCCGTCCAGTTCAGGGCAATCGCGCGTGTGTCCAGGTATAAACTACGGATAACCGTGTCAGTGGTGCTTTTGACGCTGTGGGATAAACCTGGAGGAATCCAGATGGCACGCTGTGGCAGTGCGACAAAGCGCGCTCGATCCGTGTCGATATGCAAAAAGCCATGTGGCGCATAAGAAAGTTGTGCCCAGTCGTGCTGATGGCGGTAGCTGAGAGCCTGATTGGGTAATGCTTGGGCAGAACCATATACGGGGCGCGGCAGAATAGGCAGATGTTTAAGGGGATCAATAGCCATTGCGGTGATGTCCGTTAGGAAACAATGCGCCTCTGTTTAGCGCCAAACATTATTTTGGATTCAGTTTAACTTACACCTCGAGAGCCCCGGAACCGCCGGAGAGTCCCAAACCTTATGTTGTCGAAATTACGTTTGCTGTTCGATAGATTTACCCTGATTCTGATTGCGGTCGTTACGGCCGCCACGGTTTTACCCGCGCATGGTCAGGGCGCAGTATTTTTCGATCGGCTCACGGCTGCTGCGATTGCCTTATTGTTTTTTCTGCATGGCGCCAAGCTATCACGCGAGGCGATTATTGCCGGAGCCACACATTGGCGATTGCACGGCTTGGTGTTCATCTGGACATTCGTGATTTTTCCCGCACTGGGATGGGCTCTTCGGCCGGTTCTTTTGCCTTTATTAGGCGAGCCACTCTATATCGGCGTGCTCTACCTGTGCGTGTTACCCGGTACGGTACAGTCAGCCATCGCCTTTACTTCTATTGCCCGTGGGAACGTGCCAGCGGCGGTATGCGCGGCATCGGCCTCTAGTATTATCGGCATCGTGCTCACGCCGATGCTCCTCGATTGGCTCCTCAAGGCGGATACTCAGGCCATGGGAGGCGCCTCCATGATGCATGCCATTGGGGCAATCAGTATCCAGATACTGCTCCCTTTCGTGGTGGGCCATCTAATGCGTCCAGTGCTTGGTCGCTGGATGGATCGGCACCGTCGGCACGTCGTCATCGTCGATCAGAGCTCAATCTTGCTGGTGGTATATACCGCATTCAGTGCCTCGGTGATCGGCGGCTTGTGGCAGGCGGTACCGCCCAGCGCCTTGCTCATTCTGACGGTTGTTTGCTGTCTATTGCTGGCCCTCGTGCTGGTGCTCAATACCTGGAGCGCTCGACGGCTGGGATTCAGTCGCGAGGATGAGATCACGATTGTGTTCTGTGGCTCCAAAAAGAGCATGGCAACGGGTGTGCCGATGGCTCAGGTGCTGTTCAGTGCTGCAGCCATTGGGCCAGCGCTTTTGCCGTTGATGATCTTCCATCAGATTCAGCTAATGGTCTGCGCAGTCATGGCTCAGAATTACGCACGACTCGCGGACCGCAAGCAAGCGGCAGCGGTTGCGCTACAGAGCTAGCCCACATCGGATGCTAGAGGGGACCATACCGCTTGTTGTGTGATCGACAGGACGCGACCTTCAGGTTAAGCTACAGCTTAGTTCACCACCCATTACAGGAATAATTATGGATATGTCTGTTGAAGGGACCGTCAGTGCGGCATTGGCCTTTAAGGGCGCTGCGCTTGCTGAAAATCAGCAGAATGTGTTGCTACGTAAAGTGCTCGACAGCCAGGCGCAGACGATTACCAGTCTCGTGGACTCCATGCCTAAGCTCGCCACCGTTGGTTCGGTCGGGACGCAGTTACACGTGACCGCCTAGGCGTTTTCAGTTAATACGATATCGATCTGGTAGCCGTATCGGGGCATACAGCCGCAGCATTTCATACTGCGGCTGTATGGTGCTCAGTCCTGGCGGCTGGTCACCTCAAGCAGGTGATAGCCAAACTGCGTTTTCACCGGGCCTTGTACGACGTTGATCGGTGCACTGAACACGACTTCGTCGAATTCCCGTACCATCTGGCCAGGGCCAAACGAGCCCAGATCGCCGCCTTGACGGCTAGATGGGCAGCTGGAATTGTCTTTTGCAACTTGGGCAAAATCAGCACCCTCTTCAATAGCGGTTTTGAGTTCATTGCACTTTTCTTCGGTGGAAACCAGGATATGACGAGCAGTGGCTTGGGCCATGAGGTGTACTCCTTATAATTGAGCCCAATAGCATACCCCAATACCTGCTATCTACGAACAGGACGCGTGTGATGGAATGATAAAGTCGGCCGGGCTATCCACCTTCTATAAGATGAAATCGTAGTCCACGGTTAACGGCGCATGATCGCTGAACCGTTGGTCTTTGTACACGGATGCATTCAACGCCTTGCTGGCAATCCCTGGTGTCGTGATGTGATAATCGATACGCCAACCGACGTTCTTGGCCCAGGCTTGGCCGCGATTACTCCACCAAGTATAGGCCTCGCCGGTCGTGTCCGGGTGCAGCTGTCTATAGACGTCGGCCCAGCCCATTTGGCTTAGTACCTTGGTCATCCAGGCACGCTCCTCGGGTAGAAAGCCGGAATTTTTCAGGTTGCCTTTCCAGTTTTTCAGGTCAATTTCATGGTGGGCTATATTCCAGTCGCCGCAGATGATGAATTCACGGCCTGTGCGACGGTGCTCGTTCATCAGGCCATTTAGCCAGCCCTCAAAATGATCAAGAAATCGATACTTTGCGCCTTGACGTTCGTCGCCGCTGGAACCCGAGGGCAAATAGGCGCTGATAATGCTCAAGCCCTCCCAGTCGGCACGTAGGATACGGCCTTCAGCGTCAAACTCTGGGCAGCTCATGCCCAGGCTGACTGTCTGCGCGGGTTGGGCGAGGTAGAGGCCAACGCCGCTATAGCCTTTTTTTTCGGCATGATGAAAATGCCCGGTATAGCCGTCGGGATGACGAAGTTCGTCGACCAGATCCGCATTCTGGATCTTGATCTCTTGCATGCACACGATATCGGGGCGCTGGGCGTCTAGCCATCCAGAAAAATCTTTGCGAAAGGCTGACCGGATACCATTGACATTGAGAGACGTGACGCGCAGCACAGCGGGCTCCTTAAGGGTTCAAGTCTGCACTGTAACCCGAACGACAAAGAGGAGCTTATGCGAAGCGAAAGCTTGATACGGTGATGCCGCCAAATGCATCGGACTCATGGTGAAAACAAGTGGCCAGATCCTCGCCGGCCGCGCCGATGGCCACATGCAGGGGCATTAGGTGATCCTCACGCGTATGTGCCAACCGTGCAGCCGGTGCTTGCTCCCAGCTCATCAGGTGGGCCTGGCGCGCGCTCACCGGCCCATCGACCACCACAGCCTGTAGCCAGGCATCGAATTGAGCCGAAGGGATGCGGCCATCCGGACCCAGCATGCGTAGGTTGTGATAACTCAGGCCGCTGCCGATAATAAGGATGTTTTCATCGCGTAGTGATGCGAGGGCGGCACCCATGGCGAGGTGTTGTGCTGGATCGTAGTCAGCATCAATTGACAGTTGCACCATTGGGATATCTGCCTTGGGGGCGATGACATAGGCTGGCACAAATGCGCCGTGATCATAGCCGCGTTCGGGATCCAGGGTGGTGGTAATGCCCTGCGCATCGAGCAGCTCGGCGGCGCGCTGAGCCAGCCACGGGGCGCCAGGTGCCGGATAGCGAATTTCATAGGTATGGGCAGGGAATCCGGAATAGTCATAAACCATCCCTGGATTTGGGTGGCTACCTAGCGCGAGGCCACCTCGGGTTTCCCAGTGTGCCGATACCATGAGAATGGCATCAGGCGGCTGGGGCAGGGTGGTGGGGATGGCGCGCAGCGCCGCTGTCAGCGCGGCATACGAGCGCTGCGCTTCAATCATCCAAGGCCAAGGCCCCCCGCCGTGGGAGACGAAATAGACAGGCTGTTTCATGGTGTCTTAGGTTGCCTTGTCGTGGCTTAGCAAGACGTCGCATGTCATAGTGATGTCCTTAGCTAAATCGTCAGTCCCAGACGTCCAGGATGCGTATTTAGCCGATAATAATATTTTTCCAATAATAGACGAGTGTAGCAATGGCGAACAGCCTATCGATAGAGTTTGTGCGCTTTGCCCTGGCGCAAGGCGTGCTGAAGTTCGGTGAATTCAAGGTTAAATCGGGACGCATGAGTCCGTATTTTTTTAATGCGGGCCTATTCAATAGCGGCGCTTCGATTGATCGTCTGGCACGGTTTTATGCTCAGGCTCTGGTCGATGCGGGCTTGCCCTTCGATATGTTGTTTGGCCCAGCCTATAAGGGTATTGCATTGGCGACGGCGACGTCGATGGCGCTGGCTGCGCATCCCGCGCGCAGTGCAGCAGACGTGCCGTTCGCGTTTAACCGCAAGGAGACCAAAGATCACGGCGAAGGTGGCATGTTGGTGGGCGCGCCTCTACACGGGCGTGTCGTGATTATCGACGATGTGATCACGGCAGGGACGTCCGTGCGCGAGTCAGTAAGGATTATTCGCCAGGCGGGTGCACAGCCAGCTGCCGTATTGATCGCATTGGATCGAATGGAGCGTGCGGGCGCCGATGCGGCCTTGTCCGCTCATTCCGCCGTGCAGGATGTTGAGCAAACTTACGGGATTCCCGTCATCAGCATTGCCACGCTGTCAGACATTATGGCGGTATTGGCCGATGATCCCAGTCTCGCAGCGCACCGCGACGCGGTGGCTGCGTATCGGCAGCGTTATGGCATTTAGATTGGGCGGGCTTAAGGCTCAGGCTTCAAGCTTGGCCTTGAGCAAAGCGGTAACCTGTTGGGGATTGGCCTTGCCGCGCCCTGCCTTCATGATCTGGCCGACCAGAGAGTTAAAAGCTTTTTGCTTGCCTGCTCGGTACTCCTCGACGATCTCGGGATGAGCTGCCAGTACTTGGTCGATCATGGCGCTAATGGCACCGGTATCGCTTATTTGCTTGAGGCCGCGCGCCTCAATGATGGCATCGGCGCTTCCGCTATGTTCGCCCGTCCACATTGCGGCAAATACATCACGTGCGATTTTGTTCGAGATTGTGCCGTCGGCAATCCGCACTATCAGGGCACCGAGCTGGGGTGCATTCACGGGCGACTGGCTGATATCGAGGGTCTCGCGATTCAGTGCTGCAGAGAGCTCACCCAGAATCCAGTTGGCTGCGAGCTTGGCCTGTCCCGTAGGCAAGGCTGCGCAGACCGCCTCAAAGTAATCCGCAACGTGCCGATGCATGGTCAGTTGTGCGGCATCGTAACCGGTTAGCGCCATGTCTCGTTCAAAACGTGTGCGCTTTTGTGCCGGCAGCTCGGGCATGGTTTGACGTACCTGCTCGATCCATTCGTCTGTCACCATAAGAGGGGGGAGGTCAGGATCAGGGAAATAGCGGTAGTCGTTGGAGTCCTCTTTGCTGCGCATGGTGCGTGTCTCGTCGCGCTCGGCATCATATAAGCGCGTCTCTTGCCTGACGGTGCCACCATCCTCAATCAGCTCAATCTGGCGTTGCACTTCATAGTTAATCGCACGCTCCATGAACCGAAAGGAGTTCAGGTTCTTGATCTCGCAACGGGTGCCGAATTCCACCTGGCCCTTGGGGCGCACAGACACGTTGGCGTCTACGCGAAACGATCCTTCTTGCATATTGCCATCGCAGATCCCCAGCCAGACGACCAGGCTGTGTAGCGTGCGCGCATAGGCGACGGCTTCTGCGGCCGAACGCATTTCGGGCTCGGATACGATCTCTAGCAACGGCGTGCCGGCACGATTCAGGTCGATGCCTGTCGACGATTCGCCATGGGGCCCGACAAAATTTTCATGCAGGGATTTACCCGCGTCTTCTTCGAGGTGTGCACGGGTGAGTCGAATCGTGCGTTCCTGCTCGTCCACGAAAAAGCTGAGTGAGCCGCCCACTACAATCGGCAGTTCAAACTGGCTAATTTGGTAATTTTTGGGCAGATCAGGATAAAAATAATTTTTGCGGGCAAAGACCGAGCGGTTGGCAATCGTTGCGCCGACCGCCAGGCCCAGACAGATCGCGCGCTCGACTGCGCCGCGATTCAAGACCGGCAGGGTGCCGGGCAAGGCCATATCCACGGCGTTGGCTTGCGAATTGGGCAGTGAGCCGAACTGCGTGCTGCTGCTCGAGAATATCTTGGAGGCGGTCGACAATTGGGTGTGCGTTTCCAGCCCGATGACAATTTCCCATTCCATTATTGCTGTCCTGGTTTGCGTTGATGCCAGTCGGTGGCCTGCTGAAAGCGATCAGCGAGGGCGAGCAGTCGACCTTCATCAAAATAATTACCTACGATTTGTAGTCCGATCGGCAAGGGATGTGTCCCGTGGCTAAAGCCACAAGGGATGGACATGGCCGGTAGCCCCGCCAGGCTTACGCCCAAGGTGTAAATATCAGCCAACCAATCGGCGATCGGATCCTGACGATTATCCCCAATGGGGCGAGC
Organism: Alcaligenaceae bacterium CGII-47; assembly: GCA_019166125.1. Taxonomy (GTDB): domain Bacteria; phylum Pseudomonadota; class Gammaproteobacteria; order Burkholderiales; family Burkholderiaceae_B; genus Castellaniella. The sequence continues at coordinate 178,552 of JAHTBO010000003.1, read as the reverse complement.
GACGTTCGGCGTGACAGGGCCCATGATGACATCGCACTGTCCGCCTAAGGCCTTTTGGAAGTCATCGACAATCATACGGCGTACGCGTTGGGCCTGTAGATAATAGGCGTCGTAATAGCCATGCGAGAGCACATACGTGCCGACTAGAATACGGCGTCGGACTTCTTCGCCAAACCCCTCGGTGCGCGAGCGGCTGGTCATGTCGGCCAAATCCGTGTAGTGCTCGGTACGATAGCCGTAGCGTACGCCGTCGTAACGTGATAGGTTGCTTGAGGCCTCGGCGGGGGCAATAACGTAATAGGTAGGGATGGCGAGCTCTGTGCGCGGCAATGAGATAGAGACGCGTGTCGCACCGAGCGATTCAAACACCCTGAGCGCGGACTCGGTTGCCCGAGCAACCTGATCAGATAGTCCGGCGTTAAAGAATTCCTTGGGTACGCCTATACGCAGTCCCGCCAGAGGCTGGCTGCCTTGTGTGTTGAAATACGCATCCGCCTGGTCGAATGCCGCCTGAATGCGGCCAGGCAAGTTCGGTACTTGGTCGCAGGTCTCAAGGCTGGTGGAATCCATGGGATCAAAACCGCTCATGGTATCCAGCAGCAATAATAAATCTCGGGCGCTGCGCGCGATCGGACCGGCCTGGTCGAGGCTGGAGGCGTAAGCGATTATGCCGTAGCGTGAGATCGTCCCGTAGGTCGGCTTGATGCCGCTTACGCCGCAAAGTGCGGCGGGCTGGCGCACCGAACCGCCCGTGTCTGTGCCCGTTGCCCCTAAAACCAGCCCCGCGGCGACGGCAGCGGCAGAGCCGCCCGATGAGCCGCCTGGTACGACTGTTGGGTCCCAGGGGTTCTGTACCGGGCCGGATGCGGCGTTCTCGTTACCCGAGCCCATGGCGAACTCGTCGCAGCTCACCTTGCCCAATGAAACAGCGCCCGCGTCAGATAAGCGTGCGACGACGGTGGCGTCGAACGGACTGACGTAATCAGCCAGCATTCGGCTGGCGGCAGTTGTACGCCAGCCCCTGGTTACAAATAGGTCCTTGTGGGCAATCGGGATGCCAGTGAGTGCGGGTGCCTGGCCGCCCGCTAGCAGGGCGTCCGCCGCCTGGGCCTGTGCAAGCGAGAGCGACTCGTCGATATGTAAAAATAGGTTTGGATCGCTGTAGGCGCGTGCGGCCTGCAAGGCGCTGGTCGTCAGCTCGTGCGCACTGAGTCGGCGTGCGTGTAAGGCATCCGATAGCGCCCGGATACTGTCGAATTCGTCTAACAAGGACATGGCTTACTCTATTACAGTGGGAACGAGGAAAAGGCCCTCGTGCTGGGCAGGCGCGTTGCGCAGGTGGGCGGCGCGTTCATCAGGGGTGTGGCCGGCCGTGGCGGTGTCCTCGCGTAGTCGCAGGGCGATAGGCAGGTGCGCCGCTAACGGGTGCGCCATGGGCTCGATGCCAGTGGTGTCGACGGCCTGTAATTGCTCGATGAGTCCGAGGATACGCGAGAGCGCCTGCTTGGTGTATTGCTGCTCTTGCGATGAGAGCTGTAGGCCTGCGAGCCGCGCGAGGTGGCCGATGTCTTGTTCGGTGAGTGCCATGATTCCTGCCGTAGTGCGTGCCAGCTAAATGGTATGTAGACGTTACGAATCATCCAAATTGCTGGATTCGTGAAATTATTGGCCGTAAGTCGGTCATTCTGAATGCCTGATTATAAGTTATCATTGCTGATTCCATGCGGCATACCCGGATTGAAGCACGCAATAGGGTGATTCCCAATAGTAGTATCCGACCTGCTGGCACGGCCCCATTTCTCCAAAATTACGATAACTGAGCGCCCATGTTCGGATTTTTACGCAGCTATTTCTCCAGTGATATGGCCATCGACCTCGGTACGGCCAATACGCTGATCTATGTACGCGGTAAGGGTATTGTCCTCGATGAACCGTCGGTTGTTGCCATCCGTCATGATGGCGGCCCGAATGGCAAGAAAATCATCCAGGCGGTCGGTCGCGAGGCCAAGCAGATGCTGGGTCGCGTGCCCGGCAATATTGAGGCGATCCGACCAATGAAGGATGGCGTGATTGCCGACTTCACCGTGACCGAGCAGATGCTCAAGCAATTCATCCGCATGGTGCATCCGCGCAATATGCTGGCCCCCAGCCCCCGAATTATTGTCTGCGTGCCCTGCGGCTCGACACAGGTCGAACGTCGCGCCATTCGGGAGTCCGCGCTGGGTGCGGGTGCAAGCCAGGTCTATCTGATCGAAGAGCCCATGGCTGCGGCGATCGGCGCTGGTTTGGCTGTCTCGGACGCCAGCGGTTCGATGGTTGTGGATATCGGTGGCGGTACGACAGAAGTCGCTGTTATTTCCCTCGGCGGCATGGTCTATAAGGGCTCGGTGCGCGTCGGTGGTGATAAGTTTGATGAAGCCATCATCAATTACATTCGTCGTAATTACGGGATGTTGATTGGCGAGCCCACAGCAGAACTCATCAAAAAGGAAATCGGTTCAGCCTTCCCCGGCTCTGAAATCCGCGAGATCGAGGTCAAGGGGCGCAATCTCTCCGAAGGCGTACCGCGTAGCTTTACCGTGTCCTCCAACGAGATCCTCGAGTCCCTGACTGATCCGCTCAATCAAATCGTCTCAGCGGTCAAAACTGCCCTAGAGCAGACTCCACCTGAATTAGGCGCTGATATCACCGATAAAGGTATCTCGCTGACGGGCGGCGGGGCGCTGCTCCATGATCTGGATCGGCTCCTCCAAGAAGAGACCGGCTTGCCTGTCGTCGTCGCCGAGGATCCGCTCACCTGCGTCGTGCGTGGCTGTGGTGAGGCCCTGGAGCATCTCGAACGTCTCGGTGGGGTCTTTATCTACGACTAGGCTAGACTACCGTAATGCGAGAACACGGTACTCTCAGACTCTTTAAGCGCGGGCCGAGTGCCGAGTTCCGTCTGTGTCTGCTCGTCTTGCTGTCTCTAAGCCTTTTGGTGGTGGATGCGGGGTGGACGACAGTCTTGAATCCGCTACGACAGGCTATATCAGCAGCCATTTACCCGTTTCAGCGCGTGGCGTTGGCCCCGCGCGATTTAATCGAATACATGGATAGCTGGACCAATGCGGCAACGCTTGCGCGTGCAGAGCAGGATGCTTTGCGCCGGCAGCAAATCGAGATGGCGCAGCTCTCCACCCATGCTGCGCAGTTGGCAGCCGAGAATCAGCAATTAAGACGGCTGTTGAATGTTTCCGAGGAGATCTCGCAACGCTCTATCGCGGTCGAGGTTTTTTATGTGCCACCCAATGCATTTAGCCATCGCTTGGTCTTTAATAAGGGATCTGATGCAGGAATCGCCCCGGGTATGCCTGTGATCGACGAGGGCGGTGTTGTCGGTCAGATTATTCGTGTGACACCGTATACGTCTGAGGCGGCTTTGCTGATTGATGATCAGGCCTCGATACCAGTCCAGGTGCTGCGTAACGGCCTTCGGCTGATTGCCTTTGGTAGTAATGAGGTAGGTAAGCTCGAGGTTCGTTATCTAACGGCGGGCGCTGATGTGCAATCAGGTGATACATTGGTCACCAGTGGTATCGGCGGTTTGTTTCCAGCGGGTCTGTCTGTGGCCAAAGTCGAGTCAGTTCAACGTGATCCCGGCACCGGTTTTGCCATGGCCATTGCACAACCCCTATCCCACCCAGAGCGCTATCGGCATTTTCTGGTACTGCAGGTGGATGTGTCCACGACACAGGGGAACCAAGCACGTTTGGAGGCAGGGCATGAGCAATAAGGATCAGGCGCGACGCCCCCGCTCTCCGCTGATGGCCTTGCAGCCAATCGATTCGGCGCCATTTCGACACCCATCAGGCCCGATATTCATCTGGTCGAGTATCGGGCTGATTTGGGTGCTCTCTTTGTTGCCCTGGCGTCTGTGGTATCCGGCCCCAGATTTATTGCTGCTGGTGCTGGCCTTTTGGTGTTTACATGAGCCAGGTCGGGTCGGCTTGCTATCCGCCTTTGGGTTTGGGATATTAATGGATGTGCATGATGCGGGCCTGCTTGGTATGCATGCCTTGTCCTACACGCTGGTTGCCTATGGTGCGGTCGCGTTACACCGGCGTTTGCAACACTTTAGTGTCTGGACGCAGACGGTACACATGATTCCTATCCTCGTGGTGGGTGCGGGGGTGGCACGCCTATTGGGTGCCTGGTTAAACGGTGAGTGGGGGGGCTGGGACTGGTTATGGTCTGCGCTCATCACCGGTGCGCTTTGGCCATTGGCTGATATTCTCTTGTTCCTGCCTCAACGTCATCTGGATGACACTGATGTCAATGCGGTCTGAGGCACGGCGCATGGATCGATCAAATGTTTGAGTTTAGGAACGTCAACGCCAAGCAAAAGCAAACGGTGCTGGTACGGGCCTGTGTCGCCGGGTTGTTCGCCTTGATCTGTTTGCTCCTGCTCGTGGGCCGTATGTGGTATTTACAGGTGGTGCGCTACGAAAATCTGTCTGCACGAGCAGATCAGAACCGCATCACAATTGTGCCTATCCCACCGCGTCGGGGTCAGGTCGTGGATCGTGCCGGGCTGGTGCTCGCACGTAACCACCGCGACTACACCTTATCGGTGACGCGTGCACAGGTCGAGGGTGATATCGATACGGTTCTCGATCGTCTGGGCGAGCTGGTTTATCTGAGTGGCGGTGACAGGCGACGTTTCTTGCGTCTATACGCCCAGAGTGGACGTTATGCGCCAGTCCTCTTGCGCAATAATTTGAATGATGTCGAGGCATCATGGTTCGCCGTGCATGCTTATCAATTTCCAGGTGTTGCGCTGGAAGCCCGCTGGGTGCGCTCGTATCCACAACAACAGACCGCAGCGCATGTCATGGGCTTCGTGGGTCGTATCTCTGAAGCGGACGAGGAACACCTGGATAGTGAAGGACGCTTAGGCAACTATCGTGGTACCTCCGTTATGGGCAAAAAGGGAATAGAAAAGACCTGGGAGCAGATGTTGCACGGACGCACCGGCGTTGAGGAGGTAGAGGTGACGGCATCGGGGCGTCCGGTGCGAGTGCTTAGTCGCACTGATCCGCGGCCAGGCGCCAGCCTGCAGCTTTCGCTGGATGTTGGACTACAAGAGCTTGCAGAGGCGCAATTTGAAGGCAGGCGCGGCGCGCTCGTGGCCATTGCCCCTAAAACGGGTGAAATTCTGGCATTTGTCTCGGCACCGTCCTTTGATCCGAATTTATTTGTCGATGGAATTGACACAGAGAGCTGGCGCGCCTTGAACGAGTCGCCTGATCATCCACTGATCAACCGCCCGCTTTATGGCACGTATCCGATCGGTTCGACGTACAAGCCATTTGTTGGTCTGGCCGCTTTAGAGTTGGGCATACGCTCGGCCTCCGAGTACGTATCTGATCCGGGGTATTTCGAGTTGGCTGGGCAGCGTTTTCGCAATGCTGGGGGGGCGGCCTATGGCGCAACGGATATGCATCGAGCCATTGTCGTGTCCTCGGATACCTACTTTTTTTCTCTGGGCGCGATGATCGACATTGACGCCCTCCATAATTTCAGTAAGCAGTTTGGGTTCGGGCAAATTACCGGGATCGACCTTGATGGTGAGCGCCAGGGCGTCCTGCCTTCGCGCGCCTGGAAAAAGCAAGCCTATAAAAAAGCCGATCAGCAGCACTGGTATCGAGGTGAGACGGTGTCCGTGACAGTCGGTCAGGGTTATAACGCGTTCACCTTATTGCAGTTGGCGCAGGCAACCTCTGTGCTGGCTAACAATGGGGTGTATATGAAGCCCCACCTGGTGCGTCGAATTACGGATCCCCTTACCGGAAATTTCACCTACCCTGTGACAGTTGAACAATACAAAATCCCACTCAAAGCCGAGAATCTCCAGGTGATAAAGGACGCGATGGTGGATGTCATTCGTAAGGGCACAGCCAGGCGTGCGTTCGAGGGGGCTACCTATCAGGCGGCAGGTAAGACCGGCACGGCCCAGGTCTATAGTTTGCGTGGTGCAAAGTACCGGGCGAGCGCCGTCGACGAGCGATTACGTGACCATGCCTTGTTCATGGCCTACGCGCCGGCGGATGATCCGCAAATTGCTGTCGCACTGATCGTCGAGAATGGGGGGTGGGGCGCCTCGGTTGCAGCGCCTGTGGCGCGCAAGGTATTTGACTATTGGCTCAGTCCCGAGCGTATCGCCCAACGCCGTGAGCGTGAGGCCCTAGAGCAACGGACGCTCGCACAACAGGCGCTCGCACAGCAGGCAGTCGTGCCACAGATTGGCCAGCCCCTCCTGGGCGAGGTGGCTGATCTGAGCCCGACGCCGGTGACTGCTACGCACGAGGCGGCGCAATGAGGATGATCCTGCTCTGGGCACAACGTGCACTGGCGGCACTTGATTGGCCGCTGCTGGCACTGCTCGTCATCATGGCGGCGCTGGGCATGCTTACCATGCATTCTGCCGTGGGTAGCACGGACTGGCGTTTTGCCGATCAGTTGCGCAATTTCATGATCGCCTTTTTTGTAATGTGGGGGGTTGCGCTGGTGCGCCCCTCATTCATCATACGTGCGGCGCCCGCAGCCTATCTAGTGGGGATTCTCTTGCTGCTAGCCGTGACGTTTTTTGGTGAGACCAGCAAGGGCGCGACACGTTGGTTGGACCTGGGGGTTGTTCGTATCCAGCCCTCCGAGATGATGAAAATCGCCGTGCCGCTGATGCTGGCCTGGTATTTTCATCGGCATGCAGCGAACGCCATGCGCCTGCGGGATTTTCTCGTCGCGGCGGTATTGCTGCTGGTGCCGGCCGGTCTGATCATTGATCAGCCTGACTTGGGGACCGCGCTGCTGGTGCTGGCTTCCGGGTTCTGTGTGATCTATTTTGGTGGTTTGTCTTTTAAGTTATTGGTTCCTGTCGTGATCGCACTGGTGCTGTCGATTGGTACGCTGGTGGCCTATGAGGATCAGATTTGTCAGCCCGAGGTGGATTGGGTGGTGTTGCATGACTATCAGAAATACCGGGTATGTGTACTACTCAATCCGGGTACTGATCCTCTAGGCAAGGGTTTCCATACGATTCAGTCCATGATCGCTGTGGGTTCGGGAGGCGTCTACGGTAAGGGTTATATGCAGGGCACACAGTCGCATCTGGATTTTGTGCCCGAGCGTACAACAGACTTTATTTTTGCGGTGTACGCAGAGGAGTTCGGCCTGTATGGCGGGATTATGCTGTTGATTTTGTATGCCATGCTGGTTTTGCGTGGACTCGCGATTACGATCCGTGCACCGACTCAGTTTGGGCGATTATTGGGCGGCGCCATGTCCATGATGATGTTTGTCTATGTGTTTGTAAATATTGGTATGGTGACAGGGGTGCTGCCCGTGGTGGGTGTCCCCTTGCCATTCATGAGTTACGGTGGGACGGCATTGCTAACCTTGGGTGTTGCCAGCGGCTTGTTGATGAATATCAGCAGTCATCATGCGCCGTCTCGGTAGGCGCTGCGTACAGCGTATTGAGTAGCTTTTTCAGTGGTGCGGGCATACCGGTGTTGGTGAGCTCATGGATTGGGATCCAGGTTCCATCCGCTGGCGGGGGTGGCAATTTACGCGCCTGGCTGCGTAGCCACCAGGGTTCAATATGCAGGCGAAAATGCGTGAAACCATGCGTTACGCCTGCGAGCGGCAATAAGGGCGGCGTGCTGATGGCTGTCGCCCTGTCGGCTACGCCCATCTGCACGCAGGCGGCGATAAGGGTGTCCAGGGTGTCAAATTGCGGCAGGCCCCATAAACCGCCCCAGATTCCCGGTGAGGGCTGTCTGTACAGCAGTAGATGAGCCTGGCATTCCAGGATCAACATCAGGCAATGGCGCTCGGGGACAGGACGGCGTACCGGCGGGGTGGGCAACGTGTGCTGGCAGGCATGCTGGCGGGCGTAACAATCCGTGTTGAGGGGGCATTGCGTGCAGTTTGGTTTGTGGCGGGTGCAGACCTGTGCGCCGAGATCCATTTGCCCCTGCGTGTACGCGCTCATGTTCAGCTCAGCGGGGGCTGCGTCCAATACCGTGTGCGCATGGCGCCAGAGCGCTTGTTCGATGCCTCGCTTTGAGGGATCACCCTGAACCCCGAAATAGCGCGCCAGGACACGCTTGACATTGCCATCCAGAATGGGCTGGCGTTCATCAAATGCAAAGGCGGCAATGGCCGCTGCCGTGGACGGACCAATGCCCGGCAACTGGCTTAGCGCCGCTGCAGTCTGGGGGAAATGCCCGGCATGGTCACGCATAATTATTTGTGCGCAGCGTTGCAGATTACGGGCGCGAGCATAATAACCCAAGCCCGCCCAGGCGTGCATGACGTCATCCTGTTTAGCGTCAGCCAGTACGTTTAAGTTCGGAAAGGTCTGCAGAAAACTTAAATAGTATGGAATCACGGTGCTGGCCTGTGTCTGTTGCAGCATGATCTCCGAGAGCCAGATGTGGTAGGGGTCTCGGGTCGATTGCCAGGGCAGGTCGTGGCGTCCGGACCGTTGTTGCCATTCAACGATCCGTTGCGCAAATCCGGATTGTGGGGTGAGTGCGGACACTAGAATCGAGTTGTCCGCGTGACAGAGAGCCGGGCGGCGACCGCGCCGAGTATCGCCACCACGAGGGTGGCAAGGCTTAGGCTGGCGGCATCGGGCAGATGTAATGACCACTCCATTCCATAGCTGCGTGCCAGCCTGCCCAACGTTGTGTTCAGTGGGATCAAGGCGAGGCGGGCAAGGAGAATGGCACATAAACTGGCGGCCAGACCGGTGAGGGCACCCAGATAAAGGAAGGGCCTGCGCACAAAGGGTTCAGTCGCGCCGACAAGGCGTGCTACGGCGATCTCTTCGCGCTGGGTCAGAGCCTGTAACCTGACCGTGTTGAATACAGTTGCGAGCACCACGAGGGCGACGCCAAGACTAAGCATTCCTAGGCCCCAGCGTATAAAGCTTAGCAGCGACTCGAGTCTGCGTACCCATTCGCTATCGAGCTGCACATGATCGATCTGCGGCCAAGTGCGCCATTGCTGTGCGAGTTCGTTAGAGATCTTGGCCGGTGCCGAGTTGTCCGCCAAGGTAACCACAATGGCGTCCGGGAGGGGGTTGTCCGGTAGAGCGGCCAGAGCCTGGGCCCAGGTAGGGTCAGTCTGCAAGGATTTTAAGGCTTGTTCGCGAGGCAACAGGCGGGCTGCCGCAATCACTGGGCCGGACTCAGCCTTGATGCGCTCGAGTACAGACCGCTGCTCGGCCCTGGGCGTATCGGCCTTGATGAATAAGGTCAGCTCGGGTGCCACTGACATCTGTCGCGCCAGAGGCTCGCTGGAGGCCAGGATCGCAGCGCCGATAATTGGTGCCGCCAGTGTCAGGGCAATCACAACGATGTTGGCCAAAGACGAGAACGGATGGCTATGTAGGCGACGCAAGGCGATGCGCAAGGCGTACTGATGGTATCGGAGCCAGCGGATCATACGGGTACCCCCAGCGTGTCGGTGAAGCGCCCATCCTCGATATGCAAGGTGCGGCGCGCATAGACGCCCATCAGCCGCGTATCGTGTGAGGCGATCAGCGTGGTGACACCAACTTGGTTGAAGTCACGGAATACATCCATGATGCGCTGAGCGCTTGCGTGATCCAGATTCGCCGTGGGTTCGTCTGCGATGAGGATGGCAGGGCGCCCGACAATGGCACGTGCAATCGCCAGGCGCTGCTGCTCGCCACCGGACATCTCGATCGGGTTCAGGTCTTCTTTGCCCCGCAGTCCCACTTTTTCCATGGCGGCGCGTGCGCGCGTTGCTGCGTGGCTGCGCTCTAGACCCGTTACGGCCAGAGGCAGCAACACATTGTCCATCGCGTTGCGGTCAAACAGCAGGTGTGCATCCTGCAAAATGACGCCTACGGTGCGGCGTAGGTAAGGCTGCGCGCGGCGAGCGAGCTTGTCGATGCGGTGACCATTGACCGTAACAGCACCCCGGCTGGGAGGCTCTAGCCCGCCGATCAGCTTAAGCAGCGTGGACTTTCCGGCACCTGATGGACCGCTGACAAAGACAAATTCGCCTTGGTCAATGCGAAAGTTCAGATCAGCGAGGATGTTGCGGCCTCGGCCGAAGGATTTGAATACGTGCTGAAATTCAATCATGCGTAATCGTTCAACTATAAATAAAGTGGGGGTAAAGCCATACGCTGCAAGGGATTTCCCGCATGTCTTAGAATGGCTGTAAACGCTACGATTTCAACCCTGACGGTGCAATTCAGAAGATTGTATTCCGTGTCGAACAATACCACTCGCTATACGGGAAGGATAAAAATGAAAGTAATAAAACTAGCAGTTTTGGGTGCGGCGCTCGCATTTTTGTCGGTAAATGCTCAGGCTGGCGACACTTATGACGCAGTCAAGAAAAATGGCTTTGTGCAATGTGGCGTGAATACAGGCCTACCTGGGTTCTCATTGGCCGATAGCAAGGGCCAGTGGTCTGGCCTGGACATTGATATGTGCCGTTCGATCGCCGCCATGGTGTTTGGCGACGCTACTAAGTTCAAGGTTACGCCACTGACCACCCAGCAACGCTTTACTGCATTGCAGTCTGGTGAGGTTGATGTGCTGACGCGCAATACGACGGTGACAATGTCGCGGGACACGACCTTGGGCCTGATGGGCGCCGGGGTGAACTACTACGATAGTCAAGGTGTGTTGGTCAAAAAGAGCCTGGGTGTCAAGAGTGCTACCGAGCTGGGTGGGGCATCGGTGTGCGTGCTGCAGGGCACCACAACCGAGTTGAACCTGGCTGACTGGTTCCGCGCGAACAAGCTCGACTTCAAGCCTGTCGTGATCAATACATCCGAGGAAGGCTTCCGTACCTTTGAGGCCGGCCGTTGTGACGTTGTGACCAGCGACAAGTCTCAACTCGCCAGCCTGCGGGCGTCTTCGGCGACACCAACAGACTACATCATTCTGCCTGAAAACTTCTCCAAAGAGCCGCTGGGGCCCATGGTGCGCCAGGGCGACGATGAGTGGTATATGGTCGTGCGCTGGGCGCTGAATGCCATGATCGAATCAGAGGAGTACGGCATCACGACTAAAAACGTTGATGAAATGACCAAGAGCTCCAACCCCAATATCCAACGTATCCTAGGTGTTACAGGCGATATGGGCAAGGGATTGGGGCTGGATAAGCAATGGGCCTATAACATCGTCAAGCAGGTCGGCAATTACGGCGAGTCCTTCGAGCGCAATATCGGCATGGGGTCTGCCCTTAAGCTCGAGCGCGGCTTGAATGGCCAATGGAAAGACGGTGGCGTGATGTACGCTTACCCGATCCGCTAAATTTATAGCGGCAGTGCGCCCGGGGGGATTGCTCCACCCGGGCGATTCGACACGCTGTGTGTCGATTGGTGCGTTACCCAGCCCCCAGGTTTATGACAAAAAGCAGATCATCTCAACTCAGCCGTCGCCGCCGATGGTCCTGGAGCGACCCCGGCACAAGGGCGCTTATCTACCAAGTCTTGATTCTCAGCGTGGTGGGGCTGGGCGTCTGGTATTTGGTTTCCAATACCCTACATAATCTTGCTGCGCGCAATATCTCTACGGGTTTTGGCTTCCTCAACGAGGAAGCCGGCTTTGCTATCGGTGAGCACCCAATTGCGTATTCGCCCGCAGACACCTACGGCCGCGCGATCATGGTCGGGCTACTCAATACGCTGCGCGTTTCAGTAATCGGGGTGATTGCTGCCACGCTCCTGGGTACGATCTTGGGGATTGCTCGCCTATCTAAAAACTGGTTGATCGCCCGCCTTGCGGGTCTGTATATCGAAGTCATGCGCAATATCCCGCTATTGCTACAGTTGTTTTTTTGGTATGCAATCATCACCGAAGTGATGCCTGGCCCGCGCCAGGCGCTCACGCCGCTGCCCCATGTTTTTGTCTCTAATCGTGGACTCATGATTCCCTGGCTTCAGGGTGATGCCATGGATTGGGTGATGGGTGGGCTCGCCGTGGCCATTATTTCGTCTGTATTGCTGGGTCATTGGGCCAAGCGACGCCAGGCGTCTACCGGCCAGATTTTCCCACTGGGGCGCGCTGCCCTCGGCCTTTTCATTGTGATGCCGATCATTGCATGGCTACTAAGTGGTGGTTCTTTGCAACTAAATGTGCCGGAGCTCAAGGGTTTTAACTTTGTCGGCGGCCTGAGTCTGTCTCCCGAATTTGCCGCGCTGCTGGCGGGCCTGGTCATCTATACCTCTGCGTTTGTGGCTGAGGTGGTGCGCTCGGGCATTCAGTCGGTCGATATGGGCCAATGGGAGGCCGCCTCGGCGATTGGCCTGCCGCGCAGTCGCCTGCTGCGTCTGATTATTCTGCCTCAGGCCTTGCGTGTCATCATTCCGCCTATGACCAGCCAGTACCTTAATTTGACCAAAAACAGCTCACTTGCCGTGGCAATCGGCTACCCTGATATCGTCGCTGTTGCCAACACCACATTGAACCAGACCGGGCAAGCCATCGAAGGCATTCTGATCATCATGGGCGCCTATCTGGTGGTCAGCTTATCGATCTCAGTGTTCATGAACTGGTACAACAAGCGCATCGCGCTGGTGGAGCGATAATGAACGCCGCAACCCAACTAACACCCGAGCGCCCGGCCCCCAGTACGGCTGAGGGTGCGTGGGGCTGGCTGCGTACCCGGCTGTTCTCTACGCCCTTAAACACCATACTGACGGTCTTGATGCTGTGGCTGTTGCTGATGGCCGTGCCAGCCCTAATCGAGTGGTTATTCATCAAGCCAGATTTCGCAGCAACGACCGCTCAGGAATGTCAGGCGACGGGCGGATATTGCTGGGCATTCATCGCTGAAAAGCATCGCCTGATCCTGTTTGGTATCTACCCCTACGATGAGCAGTGGCGCCCGTTACTGGCGTCGGTGATTCTGATCGGTATCATTGTGTGTAGCTGTATCCGCTGGTTCTGGCGACCTTTTCTCGGCTATATGTGGATCGCGGCGCTGGTGCTCGTGGGTATCCTGATGTGGGGGGGGGTATTTGGTCTGAGTTTTGTAGAAAACAGTCGCTGGGGTGGATTACCCTTGACGCTGATTCTCTCGACATTCGGTATTGCTTTTGCTTTTCCCTTTGGGCTGCTACTGGCGCTTGGCCGACGCTCGCACATGCCAGCGGTCAAGGCCGTATGCGTGGTCTACATTGAACTGATCCGCGGCGTACCGCTGGTCAGCCTGCTATTCATGTCCTCGGTGATGCTGCCTTTGTTTCTGCCCGAAGGGTTCTCGATCGATAAGCTCTTGCGTGCTCAGATTGCGATTATCTTGTTCGCGGCGGCGTACGTCGCCGAGACAGTGCGCGGCGGCCTGCAGGCCATGCCCAAGGGGCAATTCGAAGGGGCTGAATCACTGGGACTGAGTTATTGGCAGCAGATGCGCAAAATCATCCTGCCTCAAGCTCTCAAAATCGTTATTCCACCACTGGTCGGTATTTTTATCTCGCTGTTCAAGGACACCTCGCTGGTGGTGATCATCGGGATATTTGACCTGACGCAGGCGGCCAAGGTTGCTGTATCGGATGCGGCATGGCGGGGCTTTAGCACGGAGTCATACCTGTTTATTGCTGTGATCTACTTTATTTTTTGCTTTTCGATCTCGCGCTATAGCTTATCGCTGGAGCGGCAACTGGATCAAGGGCAACATCGCTAATGCGTTGCCTCGTTAATTTCTGGTCGGAGCTATCCGGCCATCCTACGGAGGTCAGGGATGCCTGAACCCATTATCCGCCTGGTAGGCGTCAACAAATGGTATGGACAATTCCATGTGCTGCGCGACCTGAATCTCGATGTGGCACCTAGTGAACGCATTGTGATTTGCGGCCCGTCGGGGTCGGGAAAATCCACCATGATCCGCTGTATCAACCGTCTGGAGGAGCACCAAGAGGGCCAGATTATCGTTGATGGCACAGAACTCACCAACGATCTCAAGCAGATCGAGATCATTCGCCGTGATGTCGGGATGGTGTTCCAGCATTTCAATTTATTCCCCCACCTTACGGTTCTAGAGAATCTGACGCTGGGTCCCATCTGGGTGCTCAAACAACCCAAGGCCGAGGCCGAAGCGACTGCCATGAAGTACTTGGAACGGGTGCAAATTCCCGAGCAGGTGGATAAATACCCTGGACAGCTTTCGGGTGGTCAGCAACAGCGTGTGGCCATCGCGCGTTCGCTGTGCATGAACCCCAAAATCATGCTGTTTGATGAGCCGACTTCGGCGCTCGACCCCGAAATGGTTAAGGAAGTCCTGGACGTCATGGTAGAGCTGGCGGTCGAGACAGGGATGACCATGTTGTGTGTGACCCACGAGATGGGCTTTGCACGTAAGGTGGCTAACCGGGTGATCTTTATGGATCACGGAGAGATTATCGAGCAGAATGCACCGGATGCGTTTTTTGACAATCCTCAGAATGAACGAACTAAATTATTTCTCAGTCAAATCTTGCATTAAAGTGTTATGTGTCGTCACGTGTGCTACAGGGTTCCTTGATAGCATGGTTCACAACAGGAGAACCACAATGAAGACACTTCCCAATACGATCTTGCGTGTTACCGGTATCAGCACACTTGTGCTGCTCACGGCGTGCGCCAATATGAATCCTCAGGGGCAGAATACTGCCGTGGGGGCCGGGGCCGGTGCTGCGATTGGCGCAGGTTTAGGTGCAATTATCGGCGATAGCAGCAAGAGCGCATTAATCGGTGCGGGGATCGGTAGCGTGCTAGGTGGTGTGGTGGGCTATAACTGGAAGACAATCAAGGGCGATGTCGAAAAATCCGGCGCGAGGGACTTGGGCGTAGCAGTCATCGAGATGCCTGATGGCTCACTTAAGGTCAATATCCCTGCTAATGTGTCCTTTGATACCGGCAAGGCGGTCCTTAAGCCCGAACTGCTGCCTGTCCTCGATAGCGTGGCGCGCGCTTTGGTGCAACATCCCGAGTTACGTGCCAAGTCAATTGGTCACACCGATAGCACCGGTTCGGATCGTATTAATCAGCCCTTGTCCGAGAATCGCGCACGCGCTGTGACGCAATATCTGTCTGGTAGTGGTGTCGCCGCGAGTCGCCTGAGCATTGAAGGACGAGGCGCCTCAAATCCAGTGGCTGACAATAGCACCGCCGAAGGCCGGGCACAGAACCGTAGAATCGAGCTCTATCTGTACGCGGTTCAGCAGTAAGGCGTGGGTGCGGCGGCACCCATACTCGATTGATGTGTATCAGGGTTTCTGATTTCGCATTGTCAATATCATGGCGCGCACCGTGCTCTCGACAATTGCGCGCTCGGCAGCCGATAAAGACCAGTAGTCCTGTGCCAGAATAGTTGTAAACGGCCAGGCTTCCTGCCGAGGTTCACGGATATCCATCACATTTGTGGCTGGCGTACCTGGCTCCATGCCACCGGCACCCATGCTAAGCCAGGTCGGGTCGACTTGTAAGGCGTGTGCCAGATCAAAAATCCCCTTTGCTGTCTTGCGCGTGCCGCTCTCGTAGCTGGCGATAGCGCTTTGCGATACACCGCTGGTGCGTGCCAGGGCGGCCTGCGACATGCCGCGTGCGCGACGCGCTTGGAGGAGACGTAAGGCAAAAGTATTCACATATGCGATTGAACGATTGATTCCAATCTCGTTGGTGGTGATAATGATCGCGAATGTAATAATTAGCGGTATGCTGACCAGCCCATGGTCAAGTCGTAAGGTGATGCGTATGTTACTCAAGCCTCTGGTTTTGGTGTTGGCACCTCAACGCATCCATACGACCCAGATTCACAACCTGAATCTCAGTGGCTTTGATTGCCGATGCTTTGTCGACCAGCACACCCTCTATGCCCAGATCCAAGACCTTGCGGATATTCGAGGCGTCACGGTTGTACTGATGGGAACAGCGACGCAGAATCGCCATGCAAGCCATTACTTGCGCACGGTGCGGGCAGAGCTGGGTCTGGTCGCCCAGTTGTGTACGGATTCCGAGGATGAGCAGGTGGGCCTGATCCAGGCGGGGATTGATTGGATGTATCCGGCCCAGGGGTCGACACAACTCATGGTGGCCATGTTGTTGTCCTTGTGGAATCGCCGGATGGCGATGTCGCGTCATCGACCTGGTGCGCCTGCCAGGCGGTGTGGTGGCTGGGTCTTGGCTGGCCATGGGTGGATACTCGAGGATCCCCAAGGCTTAGGGGTGAGCCTGACTGCCAGTGAACGCGCCTTGCTAATGGCTTTGTTTGCGGCACCAGGCCTTACCGTGTCCCACGAGACACTAATCACGGCCACCAATCGTGCGCGCAATCCGGCATCCAGTACGGGGCCGCGCACTAGATTGACGGTGTTGGTGAGCCGTCTGCGCACCAAATGCCGCCATCATGGCGTTGTGGTCCCCATTCGTGTCATGCATAAGCTGGGGTATATGTTTGCCGTACAGAACCACGCACCAGAGTCAGATGCCCAACCTGGCAATACACTAAAGCTCGTTAGCGGCGGTAGCGACTGACGGATAGATCGTCGCTGCGTATGGCAGTGGGCTTGCCCGAGATCAAATCAGCGATTAACTGACCACTGCCACAGGCCATCGTCCATCCGAGCGTACCGTGGCCTGTATTCAGGTATAGATTGGGGAGCGAGGTCTTGCCGACGATAGGTGTACTATCGGGTGTTTTCGGCCGCAATCCTGTCCAGAACGAGACATCACCCGGCGCATAGCTGCCCGGGAACAAATCATTCAACACCATCTCTAACGTTCGCTCGCGGCGCGGATCCAGGCGTGTGTCGTAGCCCACCACCTCGGCCATGCCGCCTACTCGGATGCGATCATCAAAGCGGGTTAGCGCAATTTTATAGGTCTCATCCAGCAGGGTAGAGACCGGTGCGCGATCAGGATCAGCAATGGGAACCGTAATCGAATAGCCTTTCATCGGGTAGACGGGTAGTGGTTCGATATGGCGCAGCAGTGTTGTCGAGTAGGCGCCCAAGGCCATCACATAGGCATCCGCCTCGAATAGGCCGCTTGTGCATTGCACCCCACTGACTCGGCCGCCTTGCGTGTGCACAGCAATGATTTCTTCGCCATAGAGAAAATTCACCCCAAGCTCGCGGGCGAGTTCTGCGAGATGGGTCGTAAACAGCTGACAGTCACCTGTTTCATCCTGGGGCGTACGTAGCCCGCCAACGAGCTTGTGCTGGACGTGTGCAAGCGCCGGTTCGACGCTGGCAAGCTCATTGGCTTGCAGTAACTGGTACGCTATACCCGCCTCGCTCAGGGCGAGGATGTCCTTGTGGGCGTCCTCCATCTGACCTTGTGTGCGAAATATCTGCAGAGTGCCTTGCTGGCGACCTTCATACTGGATTCCTGTTGCGTCCCTGAGCGCATGCAGGCAGCTCTGACTGTAGGTCGATAGGCGCAACATGCGTTCTTTATTGATTGCATAGCGTGCGGCGGTGCAGTTGCGCCACATCTGGAACATCCAGTGCAATTGAAACAAGGAGCCGTCTGGGCGGATGGTGAGCGGAGGGTGCTGGGCAAACATCCATTTGATCGCCTTCAGCGGAATACCTGGAGCGGCCCAAGGGGAAGAATAGCCAAACGAGATCTGCCCAGCGTTGGCGAAACTAGTCTCTAACGCTGAGGCAGACTCCCGATCGAGGATGGTAACTTCGTGGCCCTGCTGGGCGAGGTAATAAGCGCTCGTGACGCCGACCACGCCGGATCCTAAAATCAAAATCTTCATGTATGATTCCTCAGCAGCTTACTTTTTATGATGTTAGGCGAGATCATCTGGTTATTTTTCATGTAGAGTTGGGTTTTTCATAAAAAATCACCTGTATCTATCACTTCATATGATATTTATAGAACAAATTGCTGGTGTTAGGTTTTTTCCGCTCAACAGACCCGATTAGTGCGATGTCCAGAGGGTTTTTTCAATGCGCATACAGCGTGATTCAGTCTATACATTAGATAAGCTCGACCGGCACATTCTGGACTTGCTGCAGCATAATGGCCGACTGTCGATGACAGAGTTGGCCGATACGGTGGGCCTGACGGTCACGCCCTGTATCGAGCGTGTGCGCCGGTTGGAACGTGATGGGGTGATTACAGGCTACCATGCTCGGGTTTCGCCGTCAGCTTTGGACGCCGGGCTATTGGTTTTTGTAGAGATCACGATGTCGAGCAAGTCCGAGCATACTTTCGAGGCGTTTCGTCGCGAGGTGCTGTGTATTGCGCAGGTCCAAGAGTGCCACCTGGTATCGGGGGATTTTGACTATCTGGTTAAGGCGCGTATCAAAGAGATCAGCCAGTACCGCAGCTTATTAGGCAATATTCTGCTGCGCCTGCCCGGCGTGACTCAGACCAAGAGCTGCGTGGTCATGGAAGAGGTCAAAGAGACCTTGTTTATTGCGGCGCAAAAGTAGTCGGTGACCGAACAAACGTCATGTTGTCCCGGTGGATAAGCTCTTGGTCGGACATATGTCCGAGGATTTCTGGGATTCGCGAGCTGGGTTGACGCAGGATCCGGGCGGTATCGGCGGCAGAGTAATTAATTAGGCCCCGACCACACTCGATCCCATGCTCGTCCACGCAGGCGACGACGTCGCCGCGCTCAAAATCACCTTCCACAGCAATCACACCAATCGCCAGTAGGCTGCGATGCCCTTGAGTGAGGGCGCGGATCGCCCCCGCATCAAGCGTGACCCGGCCATGTAAACGCAGATGGTTGGCGAGCCAACGCTGGCGCGCTGAGCGCACGGGAAGGACCGCACGCAGTTCGGTGCCAATGGGCTCGCCTGCGGCCAGGCGCAGCAATACGCCCGGCTCACGGCCCGAGGCGATGATGGTGTGTCCACCGCTATTGGCTGCGCGACGGGCCGCCAGAACCTTGGTCAGCATGCCACCGGTACCAATTGCACTGCCCGAGCCGCCGGCCATGGCTTCAAGCGCGGGATCACCCGCCCGACCCTGCTGAATAAGGGTTGCGTTGGGGTCCTTACGTGGATCGGCGCTATACAGACCGGGTTGATCGGTCAAAATAATCAAGGTTTCGGCTTCAATCAAATTGGTGACTAGCGCACCCAGTGTGTCGTTATCGCCTACGCGGATTTCATCGGTCACGACGGTATCATTTTCGTTGACGATGGGGATGACCCCCAGGGCCAGCAGGGTGTAGAGTGTGCTGCGCGCATTGAGATAGCGACGACGATCAGCCAGATCCTCGTGGGTGAGCAGGATTTGCGCGGTACGGATGCCATGACGCGCAAAGGCGACCTCATAGGCCTGTACCAAGCCCATTTGTCCAACGGCAGCTGCGGCCTGAAGCTCATACATGGCGCTGGGGCGCCGTGGCCAGCCAAGCCGCGCCATCCCCTCAGCGATGGCGCCACTTGATACGAGCACGATTTGGCGTCCCTGCGCATGTAGTTGGGCAATTTGGGCGACCCACTGGCTGACGGCCTCGGGGTCGATGCCTTTGCCCTCGTTGGTAACAAGCGACGAGCCAAATTTAATGACAAGCTTTTTCGCAGCCTGCGCGGCAGACGGGAGTGTTGCGGTGGAAGTCATGATGGGTCTTGGTTGGGCTCCGAATCAATGGCATCCCTTGGGTCGCCTGGATCGATCTGCCCTGGGACAAAGCGTGGATCGATCTCTGGGGGCTCCATGCTGCTGCGCCGTTCGTGATCCAGCCACTTTTGCAAGGCCAGCATCAATGACGTCGTGCCCTCACCTGTCAGCGCCGAAATAGAGAACACCGGCCCTTGCCAGTCCAGGCCCTGGCAGATTTGCGCTTGAACTTGTGCCGCGTCCTCGACCATGTCGATCTTATTGAGCACGAGCCAGCGCGGCTTGGTGTAGAGCTCAGTGCTGTAGTGCTCGAGTTCACGCAGAATGGCCTGGGCGTCCTCAATCGCTTGCGCACAAGCATCAATGTCTGGGTCGGGTGAGTAGACGTCCAGAATATGCAGGAGCACACGGGTACGTGTCAGATGACGCAGAAATAGATGCCCTAGACCGGCGCCTTCGGAGGCGCCCTCAATCAGCCCGGGGATATCTGCAATGACAAAGCTGTGGGCGGCCGAGGTACGTACGACGCCCAGATTGGGATGGAGCGTCGTGAACGGATAGTCTGCGATCTTGGGGCGGGCATTCGAGACCTTGGCGATCAGCGTGGATTTGCCCGCGTTGGGCATCCCCAGCAGGCCGACGTCAGCCAGCACTTTGAGTTCCAGGCGCAGCTTACGTTGCTCGCCCTCTTGGCCGGATGTGAACTGGCGTGGCGCGCGATTGGTGCTGGATTTGAAATGCAGATTCCCTTGGCCGCCAGCACCACCCGCAGCGAGGGTGACCTGTTGGTCGTGCTGGTCCAGGTCGAATAGCTGCTCGCCGGTATCGGCATCGAACACCGTCGTGCCCACCGGTACGCGTAGGATGATGTCTGGCGCGCCGGCACCATATTGATCCGAGCCGCGGCCGTGCTCGCCATGCGCCGCACGGTGCAAGCGCGCGTAGCGATAATCGATCAGGGTATTGATATTGCGGTCAGCGATTGCGTAAATACTGCCGCCACGCCCGCCATCTCCGCCGTCTGGGCCGCCTTTGGGGATAAATTTTTCGCGGCGAAAACTCGCCGCCCCATTGCCTCCCCGACCGGCAATGACTTCGATGGTGGCTTCGTCTACGAATTTCATGATGAGAGTGTCCGAGGTGAAACAAGCGCGGGGCTGTTCCGCAACCTATTCTAAAGCAAAAAAGCCCCGCCGCGAGGGCAGGGCTTTTGAGGTCTGCTGGCAGGATTTAGCTGCTGGCAGTAACCGAAACAGTACGCTTGTTCAGCGCGCCCTTGATGGCGAATTGAACGGTGCCGTCTACCAGCGAGAACAAGGTGTGGTCCTTGCCGATGCCGACGTTCACGCCTGGATGGAATTGTGTGCCGCGCTGGCGCACAATGATTGCGCCTGCTGAAATCAATTGACCGCCATAGATCTTGACGCCTAGTCGCTTCGATTCCGAATCGCGGCCGTTACGCGTTGAGCCGCCGCCCTTTTTGTGTGCCATGATGAGCTCCTGTGTACTGAGGTTTCCCGTGATCAGGCCGTAACGGCTTCGATGAGGATTTCAGTGTAATTTTGACGATGGCCCTGGTGCTTTTGGTAATGCTTGCGACGGCGCATCTTGAAAATTTTGACTTTGTCGTGGCGGCCTTGTGCAAGAACGGTTGCCTTGACCAGTGCGCCTGCGACCAAAGGCGTGCCAACTTGGAGTTGGTCGCCTTCGCCGACAGACAGAACCTGATCGAGCGAGATTTCTTGTCCAATGTCAGCCGGTATCTGTTCTATCTTGAGTTTTTGACCAGCGCAAACACGATATTGCTTGCCGCCGGTTTTTATGACCGCGTACATGGGGAATTCCTAAAATAAAGGGATCATTAGCCTAATACAAGGCTAAGCCCGACATTTTATCAGCTGGGCGGCAGACGGTCAATGTAGGGGATATTTAGACCTCACCCCGAGGCCTTAGCCTAAGACCGATAGTCCGCATTGATGCTGACGTATTCATGAGAAAAGTCGCAGGTATAGACTGTTTCGCTCGTCGTGCCTCGTGCCAGCGCCACGCGGATCAGGATCTCGGGTTCGGCCATGATACGTTGGCCGTCTGCCTCCAGGTAATCGGGATCACGCCCGCCATTTACAGCCACGCGCACATCACCTAACCATAACTGCAGACGCGAGACGTCCAGGTCGTCGATGCCGGCATAACCAATCGCGCACAGGATACGACCCAGGTTGGGGTCGGAGGCATAGAAAGCGGTCTTGACTAGCGGCGAATGGGCAATTGAGTAGGCGACCTTCAAGGCCTCCTCGGAGTTGACTGCCTCTTCGATCTGTATGGTCATGAATTTGGTCGCGCCCTCTGCGTCGCGTACGATCTTTTGGGCGAGATCGCGGGCTGCATCGGTCAGGGCCTCAAACAGCATTGGGTAGCGCGGATCATCAGCAGACTCGATGTGTACACCACTGCGCCCGGAGGCCATGATGATGAATGAGTCGTTGGTCGAGGTGTCGCCGTCCACGGTGATGCGATTGAAAGACTGGTCCGCAATCTGGCGGATGGCGGTCTCTAGTAAGGCAGGTGCGAGTCCCGCGTCGGTGGCGAGAAAGCCCAACATAGTCGCCATGTTGGGGCGTATCATGCCTGCCCCCTTGCTGACACCCGTGAGCGTGACCAACGTGCCGCCCAGCTCGATTTGCCTGGAGTGGATCTTGGGTTGGGTGTCGGTGGTCATGATGCTGTGTGCCGCTTCGAACCAGTGGTCCGTCTGGGCATCGGCAATGACAGCAGGCAAGGCGGCTACGATGCGCGCAACAGGCAGGGGTTCCAGGATGACCCCGGTGGAGAAGGGTAGGACTTGGTTTGGCTGAATGGATAGTTGCGCTGCCAAGGCCTTGCAGGTGGTCTGGGCGGCCAGCATGCCGGGTTCACCTGTGCCGGCATTAGCATTCCCGGTATTGATGATGAGGGCGCGAATGCCCTGGGTGCCCGCCAGATGGGACTCACAGACTTGGACTGGGGCGGCGCGAAAACGGTTGCGCGTAAAGACGCCCGCGACGGCCGTGCCCTCAGTGAGCTTGATCAAGGTCAGATCGCGTCGGTTCGCCTTGCGTATCCCTGCCTCGGCGGTGCCGATCTCGATACCCGATACAGGGTGGATGGCGTGACGTGCCGGGATGTGTAAGTTGATGGCCATGATATGCGCGTGAATAGACAAACCCCCATTCTAGCGGATGGGGGCGTCGTGGTGGGCCAGTGAATGTGCTGTTATGCGTTGAGATTAGCAGGCAGGTAGGCGTGCATAGGTGGCGTGTTTGAGCTCACCGAGCAGATCGAATAGCGTTTCTCGTGTGGTGGGGGCCGTACCGCCGAGCAGGGATTGAATCCAGGACTCGTGTGCCTGCTGTAGCTTACGGTAGGTGCGCTTGCCCTTGGCAGTGAGGCGGATCAGAGAGCTGCGACGGTCGCGGGCGTCCTTTAGGCGCTCGACCAAGCCCTCGCGCTCTAGCTGATCGGTGATGCCGGTGACATTGCCATTGGTCACCATCATGAGGCGCGAGAGCTCGCTCATTTTCATGCCCTTGGGGGCCTGGGTGAGCTGCGACATGAGGTCAAAGCGTGGGAGCGTGGTCTGGAACTCGGTGCGCAGACGACTGCGTACCTCGTTTTCGATTAGATTGCAGCAACTCAGCATGCGCAGCCACAAACGGGTGTCCTGATCCTCGTCGCCCGTGGCGCGGGTCTCTAGGTCGGGTATGGCGGGCAGTGCGCCTTGGTGCTGTACAGCGGTGTAGGTAGTGAAATCGGTCATGACGAGCCTCCGGGCCGGCGTCACCGGCTTATTAGAACAGGCGTAGGAACTATCATGAAGTGTAGTCAGGTGACCCAGCGCTGTCTTTGCTCTGGGTCAATAAATTTGAGGTTAGTATTGTTTAATATCACACTAAAGTTCGGAAAAGACATGTTCGGCGGCGTCTAGGGTCGCCTGGATCACGGCATCGTCATGTGTTGCCGAGACAAAGCCCGCCTCGAATGCTGATGGCGCAAAATGTACACCCGCATTCAACATGCCATGGAAGAATCTTGCGAACAGGTCCGTGTCGCATGCGCTGACCTCTGCCAGCGAGGTGGGGACCGTGTCGCGAAAGTAAAGGCCAAACATACCCCCCTCATGGTCGCCTGACAGCGCGATGCCATGGGCGCGTGCGCGCTCGACCAATCCTGTTATCAGCGCTCCGGTATGGCGCCCGAGGGCCTCGTAGAAACCCGGCTCAGCCAAGCGGCGCAAGGTCACGCGACCGGCAGCGACGGCGACCGGATTGCCCGAGAGCGTTCCCGCCTGGTACACCGGGCCGATGGGTGCGATCTCTTGCATGATATCGGTACGGCCGCCAAAAGCGCCGACCGGCATGCCGCCGCCGATGATTTTGGCCAGTGTCGTGATATCGGGAATGACGCCGCACAACCCTTGCATGCCTTGGGGGCCGACACGCAGTCCGGTCATGACCTCATCAAAAATCAATACCGCGCCGTTTTGCGTGCAGAGGCTGCGCAGCCCCTCAAGAAAGCCTGGGGCAGGGCGCACCATATTCATATTGCCTGCGATCGGCTCGACAATGATGCAGGCGATGTCCTTGGGAAACTCACGGAAGGCCGCCTCGACGGCGTCCAAACGGTTGTAGTCCACGACAATGGTGTGTTGAACGAACTCGGCGGGCACACCCGCCGAGGTTGGGTTGCCAAAGGTCAGCATGCCTGAGCCGGCTTTTACGAGCAGACTGTCTGCGTGACCGTGATAGCAGCCCTCAAACTTTATGATCTTGGTCCGACCAGTGTAGCCGCGGGCCAGTCGTATTGCCGACATAGTGGCCTCGGTGCCGGAGCTGACCAGACGGACTTGTTCGATTGAAGGGATGCGCGCGATGATGGCCTCGGCAATCTCGATCTCGGCCTCGGTGGGGGCGCCGAATGACAAGCCGTCCACGGCGGCATCCTGAACGGCGCGCACGACTTCGGGATCAGCATGGCCCAGGATCGCCGGCCCCCATGAGCCGATGTAGTCAATATAACGTGTCCCTTCAGCGTCCCACATATACGGGCCTTGTGCCCGTTCGATGAAACGCGGCGTACCGCCCACCGAGCGAAAGGCGCGTACGGGTGAGTTGACGCCGCCAGGGATGGCGCGGCAGGCCCGATCAAATAGTTCCGAATTGCGTGACATGATAGAGGCCTCAATTTAAGTAAACAGTAGCGCGCAGCGGCGGGCCGCGTGACGAATATCGGTGGCTTCGAATAGCGCGCTGATGACAGCGATGCTGTCGGCGCCCGCATCGATTGCCGGGGCGGCATTATCCGGAGTGAGGCCACCGATCACGACCACGGCAGCACGTGGATGATGGTTGAGTGTCAGGGCGTGCCCCAGGCGGATCTGATCCAGCGTGGTGCGTGTGGCGTCGGGCTTGACCCGAGAGGGGTAGAGCGCACCAAAGGCGATGTAATCGACGTCATCACGCAGCATCCGGGCGGCGAGCTCCAGGTCGTTGTAGCACGAGCATCCTATTATTTTATCTGAACCGAGCGCGAGCCTCGCCTGAACGATAGAGCCGTCTGTGCGACCCATATGCACGCCATCGGCATTGATATCTGCCGCGAGCCGCCAGTCATCATTGATGATGAGCAGTAATCCGAGGCGTTGGCTGAGTGTGTGGACACGATCGAGCTGCGCGAGATGGTCTGCGCGTTCACCCTGTTTGCGCCGCCATTGCAAGGCCACCATACCACCTTCGTGTGCGGCTTCGATGGCGGCCAACAGTTTATCGGTATCAGCCCAGTCTGGCGTAATACCATATAGGCCGCGAGGAAATCGGAGACTCATGATTGGCGGGTATGAAGAAGCATTCTCTGGCCCATGCCAGGATGGAAATGGTGTTTAAGCATGGATGTGGCTTGTATCACTGCGTGACGGATGGCCTCGGGTATCACTTGGCCTTGCGCGAGCAGGGTGACCACAGCATCGGCTAGCATACCATCCGAGTCGCTGATGCGTACTTGCGGGATCGGCCAGTTCCAGCGTGCCCCTGGGCCGCTTTTCGCATAGAGCACGACACCGTTCATTCCAGAGCTAATGGCTACATTGCTGCACAGGACATAGGGCACACCATATTCATGTAAGGCCTGAACTGGGTCATCTGTATTGGATGTGGTGAGTGTGCCGGCGCCATGCCACCGGTCAAGCAGGCTACGCTCTACGATTACAACATCGGCCTGTGGCAAGAGCAGCTCTAGCAGTGCGCTGACCGTCTCTTCGGCGTCAAGCTCCTCCAGGTCTCCGATATCGGGTGGGGCTGATAGGTGCAGCACGAGCGGGATTTCCGTATAGTCTGCAGCGATCTGCGCGAGCATGCTGATGGTCTCGAGATCATATAGGGGGCCGACCTTGATTGCCCCAACGGGCATGTCCTCGAGTAGGCAGCGTGCCTGGTCGTCGATGAGCTCGGCGTTGACTCGCTGAATGGACTCGAGGCCAGCCGAGTCCTGGACATGGATGGCGGTGATCACACACAGCGCATGCGCCCCCAGCTCGGCGCAAATGACTGCGTCGATAGGTAGGTTACTGGCGCCACTTGGGTCGAACGGACCGAAAATAAGGGGTAGCGGTGGATAAGGCGTTTGAACGGCGTCGACCATTGCTGCGTAGAGTTCCCGAGTATCGGCACGGAATATGCCAGGGTTTAGTACTATGGCATCCATTCTAATGGATGCCACGCTACAGCGAGCTTCCCCCATATGGTGTCACTCAGTACAAGGCAACAGCAATGCGTACCTGGATGTGTTTGATCTGCGGTTGGATTTATGACGAGGCGTCGGGCTTCCCCGAGGACGGCATTGCGCCGGGCACGCGCTGGGAGGACGTTCCGCCTAACTGGGTGTGTCCGGAATGTGGCGCGCGCAAAGAAGACTTCGAGTTAATCGAGATCTGATGATAATCTAGAGACTGGCCATAACGTCTAACAGGGGGCAGTCATGGTGTCATCCACACATCAATCTACAACCGAACCTCGCATTGACTTGTCGCGGCAATTCCTGTTGGCGATGCCTGGGATGGTAAGCGGAGAGCTGGCGAGCACGATCATCTATGTCTGTGAGCACACCGAGCGTGGGGCGCTCGGATTAGTGATCAACCGGCCGACCGACCTCACCGTAGGAGATTTGTTAGAGCGTATTGATCTCAAGCTCTCGCTTGAGATCGGGCTGGTTGGCCAGGCACCAGTGTTTTTTGGTGGACCCGTACAGACGGATCGTGGCTTTGTGCTGCATATGCCGCGAGGCGAGTACAGCTCTAGCATTGCGCTGGACGAGGATGTGGCGCTCACCACATCGCGCGATATCCTCCAGGATGTCGCTAACGGTCATGGGCCAACCCAGATGCTGGTGACCTTGGGGTACGCTGGTTGGGGGTCGGGGCAGCTCGAGGATGAGCTCGCGCGTAACGCCTGGCTCAACGTCAGTGCGAGCAACCAGATTCTGTTTGACGTGCCCGCAGAGGGGCGCTATGACGCTGCCTTGGCACAGCTGGGGATAAATGCCTCGATGTTGACCAGCCATGTGGGCCATGCCTGAGCAGACGCTGTTGGCCTTTGATTACGGTACAAAAAAAATCGGTGTGGCGCTGGGCAATACGCTCACACGTCACGCCCGGCCCTTGCTGATCCTGAAGTCGGTCACGCGTGCCGAGCGTTTTGCCCGCATTGGGGCGTTGCTCGACGAATGGCAGCCTGAGCGCGTGATTGTCGGCCTGCCGCTCACGCTTGATGGGCAAGAGCAATATGCATCCCTGCGATGCCGCCGTTTTGCCAATCAGTTGCATGGCCGTTTCGGGGTGCAGGTCGAGTTGGTTGATGAGCGTGGGTCGAGCATGGAGGCGCAGGAGATTCTAGGTACGCATGAGGCAGATGATGCGGTGGCAGCCTGCGTGATTTTGCAGCGCTATCTGGATGCCCTGGACCCAACATCATGAGCGTGCGCGGCACCGCCCACACAGGGTTGCCGCACGATATGATGATCCTGCAGGCGCAAGGCGGTCAGCGCACGGCCCCATACGCAGCCGGTATCCAGGCAGATGGCATCTGCGCGGACCATCAGGCCCAGTGTGGACCAATGACCAAACACAATCGTCTCGTTGCGTGGTGCTGCTGCCGGGAGGTCGAACCATGGCTGGAGTGCACTTGTCGGGTCCGGTGCGCCTTTGTGTTTGAAATTCAGCGCGCCCTCGGGGGTACACATCCGCATCCTCGTTAGCACGTTGACAATAACGCGCAGGCGTAGGTCACCGCTTAGCGTGTCATGCCAGCGCAAGGGTTCGTTCCCGTAGATGCCCTGGAGCGCCTCGCGCCATCGGGGGCCGCGTAAAGCGGTCTCTACCTCATGAGCCAGGGCTTGGGCCTGATCCAGTGTCCAGTCGGGATGGATGCCCGCATGCACCATGATATGCCCCTGCGCCCGATGAAGTAATGGGCGATGGCGTAGCCAATCAATCAAGTCGGGGGCATCCGGTGCGCTCAGAATCTCTTGTAATGTATCGGATCTGCTGGGCGCGCGAAATCCTGCTGCGATCGCCAGCAGGTGTAGGTCATGATTGCCCAGGATTGAAGTGGCACGGGCCCCCAGGCCGATAATGTGCCTGAGTGTGCCCAATGAATCCGGGCCACGATTGACCAGATCACCAGCGAACCAGAATTGACTGTCGGGCTGTGCCAGCTCGGGCTGGCTTAGCAGCGCACGCAGAGGCGTGAGGCACCCTTGGAGGTCGCCGATGACCCAAACTGATCCGGGTGTCTGCGCTGTCATGCGAGACGCGACACGGCGCGCCGCCGCTGGATAAACCGCGTAAGCGAGTGTTTGTGTTCCATCATGGCCATGGCGGTGAGGGCCAGCGCCAGGCCAAACAGATTCGGAAATAATGCCGTCGCCCAAGGCGGCCAGTCGCCCAGCATGCCTGCGTTGAGCGCGAGCTGATTGAGCATGAAAAACCCCACCCCCAGGATAATGCCAGCAAAGACCTTCAGGCCCACCCCTCCGCGCCGGGTCTGCATAAACCCGATGGGTGCGGCGATCGTGATCATGACCAACAGGGTGAACGGGTAGGCAATCTTGCGCCATAGCGCGATGACCTGTCGGTCGGATTGCAGATTGTTTTTCCGCAGGTAGTCGATGTAGTCCACCAGATCAGCGATGGACATGCGGTCTGGTGTCAGGACGCGTGCGATTAGCCGCTCTGGCGTAAGTGAGGTTGGAACGCGCCGTTGGGCATCAGTCTTCAGATGGGTGATGGGTGTGGTTTGAACCTGAGCATCAGCCAAGGCGCTTACGGAATTGGCATCAATATGCAGCTCGGTGACGTGGCGCAGCACCAGTGTGCCGTCCTGGAACTCACCCTCTGCGGCCTGAGAGAACGAGCGCAGGACTTGGCCTTTGTCCAACTCATAGAGCGTGACGCCGCTGACCTTGCCGCGACCAGTCATTTGCTCGATATTGATAATCCGCACCCCTCCTTGGGTGTCGGTTTCCTTGAACCAATAGCCACTGGCCAAACGACCCCCATCGGTGCGACCAAGTAAGGCCAGGCGTGATTCGCTGCCTTGGATCTCGGCGGCAGGTGTGATGACTTCAGAGAGTAAAAATGCACCCAGTACAAGGGGGATGGTAATGGCCCACAGCGCGCGCAGTAGTTTCATACCACTCACGCCGGAGGCGCGCAAAATGGTGAGCTCGTTGCGCTGTGCGAGGCCAGCCAAGGCGAGGACTGCGCCAATCAGCAGGCCGATAGGCAGCAGCTCATACAGGTGTGAGGGCAGATCCAGGGCCTGGAGGTAAAACAGATTGGCAAGTGTCAAGCGTACGCCGACCTTGTCCAGCCCTTCGATCAGGGCAAAGAACATGAATAGGCCGACTAGGGCCAGCAGCACGACCGCGCTGGCGCGGTAGATTTCGGCGGCGAGATAACGGCGTGTGGTGCGCATCGAGCGTATAGAGACCTAAACCCCAGATAGTACCGCTTTATGCGTCGAGGGCTCGTACGGATAGCTAAGGAATGGCAACCTGGCGCATGCGTTGCTGTATGGTGGCGATGCGCTGGCGCAGATAGGGGGTGGCGCCATGCTCGTCATAGTAGGCGGGTTTGGGCAGCATTGCTGCAAGTTGTGCCGCCTGCCCGCTGGATAGACGGGCTGCGTCTGTACGGAAATAGTGTTTGGCTGCGGCTTGGGCACCAAAGGTTTGTGTCCCCCATTGTGCGATATTCAGATAGAGCTCCAGAATACGCTGCTTGCTCATGACTAGCTCAATCATGTAGGCGAGGATCAGTTCCTGGCCTTTGCGCAGATAGTTGCGTGAATTGGATAAAAACAGGTTCTTTGCAAGTTGCTGGGTGATCGTGGAGCCGCCGCGCCGTTTGTCGCGCCCGAGGTCGGCTTGGCGCTGGTTGTATTTCCATGCTTTGCGGATCGCATCCCATTCGATGCCATCGTGATCCGTAAAGCCGGTGTCCTCCGAGGCGATGACCGCAAGCTTGAGGTTTTTGCTGATCTGGGCGTACGGCGTCCACTCGTATTGCAACTGTGTCCGGGGGTTGGCGGCGCGCAATGTCGCCAGGGTTTCCTGCATGACGGCGCTATTGGCTGGATTACGAAAATTGAACCAGAGCACCATCGCGAATAAGCCTAACTGGTACAGAAATATCGCTGCCAGGCCCGTTAATAGTGCTCCTGCTATGAATGTACGGATGGGGCGTCGGGCCATGTGGTCTAGGCAAGCAGACGAGTCCGCAACGCGTGCAAGACTGGCTCGATTTCAGGTGTGACGCCATGCCAGATAGCAAAGCTTGCTGCGGCCTGGCCGACCAGCATGCCCAGGCCATCTGCGATGTGGCCCACGTCTTGGTCTTGGGCATTTTGCAAAAAAGACGTGGTCTGGGCGCCATAGGCCATATCGTAGGCGAGGGTGTCTGGGCGGTACACCAGACCGGGCAGCACGAGGGGGGTGTTGCCCAGGCTGCTTGCCGATGCATTGATCACGATATCCCAGACGCCCTCTGTGTGATCCAGGCCGCCATGATCCAGGCCTCGGGCGGCGTCCGGTACGAGTGTCGCCACATGGGCGGCAAGTTGGGCGGCGCGATCGGCGGTACGGTTGATAATCCTCAGATAGTGGCATGAAGCCTGGAGTAAAGGCAGAACCACGCCCCGTGCTGCGCCGCCCGCGCCAATCAGCAAAATACGTCGATTCGTAGGGGGGAAACCCAATCGAATCAAGTCCTGCAATAGCCCCAGGCCATCCGTATTGCTGCCATGCAGATCGCCATCCTGCATCCACAGGGTATTGACCGCCAGCGCGGCCTGTGCTCGGGTATCCAGATGAGCGCGCGCCAGCTTGTAGGCTTGTTCTTTAAACGGGAGTGTTACATTCAGTCCGTGGCCACCCCCCTCGAAAAATGCCTCAATGACCCGTTGGCAATCGGCTGGGGGCGCGAGCAAGCGCTCGTAGTGCAGTGCAATACCTGTCTGCTGGCCGAATAATTCGTGGATTTCGGGTGAGCGGCTGTGGGCAATTGGGTTGCCAATGACTGCATATCGTTTGCCTTCGATCTTCATGGGCTTTGTACATCCAGTGTATCGTTCGTGAAATTCCATGTGCGGGTGATCGCCAGGATATCGGTGCGGGCGGCGAGCTCGGGAGCAAATGGTTCGAAGGGTGCAGCGAGCTCAATAATGCGTCGTGCGGCGCTATTGAGTACAGCATGCATCGAGGGCCGATCAAATTCAAGGTGATCCACTGAGCCGTCGCGGCGGATATAGACCGTCAATTGCAGCGTGCCGTAGACCTTGCCACGCGCCCCCGGTGGGTAATGTTCAGTGCCGATGATCTCGATACGCTTGCGCCAGGACTCGACGTAACGTGCCGTGTCGGCCTCCTGGGCTGAGGGCCCGACGTAAGTGTAGCGCGGCAATGCGTTGTAGCGCTCGATGTGTTCTTTGATCGTGGCGATTTGGGCGTTGAGGATCAGGGCTTCCTGGTTGCGAGCGTCTTGGCCGGGTTCTCTGTTTTGCCCCAGCAGTTCGGGCGAAGGCCGTGGGGCAGGGACCGCATCGTGCGCGGTGAGCTGAGCGAGGAGGGCATCTTGATATTCTTCCAGCTCGGCTTGTTTGCGACGTAGAGCCTGGAGTATGACCTCGTCGGCTGGACGATCTGTGGTGCGGGGAAGCGGTGTGGCCGCCTGGGCCTTTTTCTGAGTGCCACCGCCATCGAGCGATTGCTGTGCGAGGATTTGCGGGCGCAGGGGCGGCGTCTCGCTACGTGCGTTTACGAGCGTGACCTCTAGCATCGAGGCTTCGTGTCGGGGTGCTGGTGCGGTCCCAAACCGCCAGGCGAGCAGCGCGGCGTGCAAGCACAAAGAGATGACGAGCGCTGCAGGCAGGTAGCCTTTGCGCACATACGAGACCTCGAGCAGGCGGGCGGTGAGTGCCGACATGGGCGAGCCTTATACCGCCTCGCGTAAGCGGCAGTCGATATCGAGGCTTAATTCATCAAAGCCCATGATATCCAGTGTGAGTGTGTCGCCGCGTTCCAGCTCGGGCAGGCCGTTGACGCGCGTGACCAAGGGTGCACAATCCAGGCGCACCAGGTTTTCGCGCAGCACCGTCGCCGCGGTGCTGTGTATGCCCTGCTGCTGCAACCAGCGCAAGCACCAGTAACGCTCCATGGATGACTGGAATTCTCCCCAGAGTGCATATTGGGAATCAAAGGCCCCAATGATTGCGTAGAGGTCTGCATCCTTAGGCTTGAACGGAGCGACCAACCGCGCGGAGACACCGT
Organism: Alcaligenaceae bacterium CGII-47; assembly: GCA_019166125.1. Classification (GTDB taxonomy): domain Bacteria; phylum Pseudomonadota; class Gammaproteobacteria; order Burkholderiales; family Burkholderiaceae_B; genus Castellaniella. The sequence continues at coordinate 146,093 of JAHTBO010000003.1, read as the reverse complement.
GCTTGGCCACGGCCACAATCTGCCCCTGATTAACCAGATCCACATAGCGACGCAAAGGTGAGGTGGCCCACATGTACTGCGGAACGGCGATCGAATCGTGTGGCAGAGCCTGGGTCGACATACGTACGCGCCCGCCTTGTTGTGAGCGATAGATGCCGGGTACACCGCGTTGGGCGAGCAGGCCGCCCCATTGACTATTCGCCAGGATCATATATTCCGACACGAGGCGATCTAGTGGGGCATTGCGTTGGCGCGGGATCAGGTGGATGGTGGCATCGGGGTCATCGGGTGACCCGTCCAGATCGAAACTGTATTCGATGCGGTTGTTGTTCTCGGGCTTGCCCCGGATCTCGTCGCGCTTTGCGCACAAGCGCAGGGCGAATTGCCACAGCGGGCGCAACCAGTCGCCTTGGGGTAGATCAGTGGCCGGATCATTGAGCATGTCTTCGGTGATCTGCATATCAGGCTGGTCATGACGCAGATTACCCGTTACCCGGATGCGTTCCAGCCGCGTATCGCTACTCAGGATTTCGCCTGTCTCGCGATGGCCGGTCACATAGAGGGATAAAACGGGGCGTAGTTCTCCGGCATCCAGCGAAAATGCATGAATGAGCTCGGCGGGTAGCATGGGTATCTTTTGCCCGGGCATATAGACCGTGGACATGCGCGAGCGCGCCATCTGGTCAAATTCGTTATCGCGCGTAATCGCGAGCGCCGGCACAGCAATGTGAACGCCGATTTCGATTGTCTGGTCATCGATCAGCCGCGCGGATAGGGCGTCGTCGATCTCGATGGTGTAAGAATCGTCGATGGAGTAGGCGAGAACCTGCGCAATGGGCAGCTCGGTGCCGTACTCTGTCAGCGTTACGGCTGGCCACTGCGTGCCTTTTGGAAAATTAGCGGAAAGAAAACGATAGCGGTGTAGCGCAAGTGGATGGGGCCAGACACCGAGTTTGAGCAAGAGCTGTTCAGCCGACAGACCTGATTGCTGCACGGCGGCATCGAAGGCCTTCCATTGGGGTGAATTTTTGTCCGGACGATCCAGCAAAGTGGGAGCGATGTCAGTCCAGCCCTCGGGTAATTCGCCTGCCACCAAAGCCGCGGTCCAGCGTTGCTGCTGCTCGGCCTGAATGCGTTTTTTCTCGATTGCGGCCAACGCTGCTTGCAGGATCTCGGGGGGGGCAGGCCGGTAGCTGCCACGTCCGCGCCGATGGAAATAGGCGGGTGCTGACGACAGGGCAATAATGAGCGCGGTTTTTTCGACAGCACTGGGTGGATGGCCAAAGTATTCTTCGCCCAGAGCGCTGACCTCGAACTCCTCCTGGGGTGCGCACTCCCATAGAAAATCAACGTCCAGGGTCTGAGCGAGGGCATCGGCCTCGGGCAGCAGCGCACTGGGCGCGGGCTGCTCGAAGCTGAACAGCACGGCATTGCGTTTGATTTTGCTGCGTTTACCTGAGGCCGACTCGACCTGCAATGATGCGTCACCTTCAGAAAAAATCGTTTCGGCTTTCAGCTTGCCGCTGTCTTCGTATAAAACGTGCATATTGGCTATGTTATTAAGTTCGGGTGATCGGGCGGCTTGAAGGTCAATCAGTGCGAATCAGACTGGCCCAGAGCGTCGAGTAATTTTTGATGAATGTTGCCAAAGCTGCCGTTACTCATCACGAGAATATCGTCCTGAGGGCGCGCTGCCTTGCAGATGGCATCAATGAGTGAATCCAGCTTACTGCCGGACCAGGCACGTGTTCCCATCGATTGGAATATTTCGGCAGGATTCCAGCCCAGCGCATGCTTGCCGTGCACCTCACCATAACAAAAGACCAGATCTGCTTGGGCTAGGGCCTCGGGTAGACGATCTGCCATGGCGCCCAGCTTCATCGTGTTCGAGCGTGGCTCGATGACGGCGAGGATACGACGGGTAGTCCCAATGCGCTGACGCAAGCCGGCAATCGTCGTGGCGATGGCGCTGGGATGGTGGGCAAAGTCGTCGAAGACCCGTACGCCGCGCACGGTGCCGCGTAACTCCATGCGCCGCTTGATACCTTGAAAGGTACATAATGCGGCGATGCCTTCCTGTGCAGGTATGCCAATGTGATTGGCGGCAGCCAGCGCTGCCAGCGCATTGGCTCGATTATGCGCACCGCTCAAACTCCAGCTGATTGCGCCCACTTCCTGGCCGTCATGGATGATTGTGCTGCGCCCTTCGTCCTGGCGGTCGGCAATCGCTTGCCAATGCCCGCCCGGTCCGAGGTGCTCGACAGGCGTCCAGCAGCCGCGCGCCAGAACGCGGTCGAGTGCCTCGTCATGCCGGGGTCGGATGATTAGGCCTTGGCTCGGGATGGTGCGTACCAGATGATTAAATTGTGTCTCGATGGCGTGTAGGTCGGGGAAAATATCTGCATGGTCATACTCCAGATTATTCAGGATGGCCGTGCGTGGACGATAGTGGATAAATTTTGAGCGTTTGTCAAAAAACGCTGTGTCGTATTCATCCGCTTCGATCACGAAATGTTGGCGTGTCGGGTTGTAGCGTGCCGAGACCCCCAGATCAGGTGCGACGCCGCCGATGAGGAAGTTTGCTGGTTGGCGGGCGTGCTCAAAGATCCATGCCAACATCGCGCTCGTGGTGGTTTTGCCATGGGTGCCGGCCACAGCCAGCACATGCTGGGCATGCAAAACTTGCTCGCCCAACCATTGCGGACCCGACACGTAAGGCAGGCCTTGGTTGAGGATGGCTTCCATCAGCGGGTTGCCGCGGCTGACGATATTGCCGATTACATACAGATCAGGTTTGAGCGCGATCTGCCCGGCCTCAAAGCCCTCGATCAAGGTGATACCCTGCTCCTGGAGCTGGGTGCTCATGGGAGGGTAGACGCCCGCATCGCAACCGGTCACGGTATGTCCGGCCGATCGGGCGATCAGTGCCAGACCGCCCATGAACGTGCCGCAGATGCCTAATATATGTACGTGCATTGAAATCCTCCGGCTTGTATTGTATGGCCCAATGCTATGATCCACAGCGTATCAGTATCAAGTAGGTGATGTGATGAACAGGCGCGACTTCCTGAGCCATGCTGGTCGGTTTTCCCTGGGTATTGGGGTGTCCGGGCTGGGTCTATCAGCTGCCAGCGCAGCACTGTTGCCCCCCAATCCATTTTTTGGTTACACCTTTGCGGATCTGCAAGGTAAGGACCTGGCTTTGTCGACCTTAGTGGGCCGACCTGTATTGGCTAATTTTTGGGCGAGTTGGTGTCCGCCATGCGTGCGCGAGATGCCTGACCTTGACGCCATGCACCACGACTACCCAGACGTCGTGTTCCTCGGTCTGGCAATCGATACCCGGGTCAATGTCGAGCGGTTTGTCCAAAAGGTCAAGGTATCCTATCCCTTGCTGCTGACAGGGACCCAAGGGATCGCGTTAATGCGCAACCTGGGTAATAAAGCAGGCGGCCTACCGTTCACGGTGCTGTTCGATCGTGACGGACGTATCGCGCATGTTGTGCTCGGAGAGGTCCAGCCCAACGCACTGCGTGCCCAACTGGAACAGATACGCCAGGTTTCAAATTAGTCTGGAATTTTTGTATTCAACCCTTGTCTTCGTGGACAAATCGGCGTTTTTAGCGTAAAAAGACGCAGTGTCGGACCCGTTTGGCCTGAGCTGCGACGCGTGTCAGGCATGTCGGTGTATCCGCAGCTTATTCTTGGCCGTCGCCCGTTTCCGTCCCGCCAGGGATGTGAGGTAGATCGACGGCAAATTTTTATCTGTCACCTACTACTCGCCCGCGACCGAACGGGACATAATATCTAACGTTAGTGCGCACTGTGGCGCACAGCACATGGGAAGTTTTATGGATCTTAGAAAACTCAAAACGCTGATCGACCTGGTGTCGGATTCCGGGATTGCCGAACTTGAAATCACCGAGGGCGAGGGTAAGGTCAGGATCGTTAAATTCTCCCAGGCCTCGCAGCCGCTCGCCTACCCCGCAGCGCCCGCAGCTGCAGCAAGCGTGATGCCGGCGGCGTCAACCGAGGCGGTACCTGTCGTTCAGGGGCATCAGGTCAAGGCCCCCATGGTTGGCACGTTCTACCGTGCGCCCAACCCGAGCTCTTCGCCATTTGTCGAGGTGGGCCAATCCGTCAAAGAGGGTGAGCCCTTGTGCATCATCGAGGCAATGAAGCTGCTCAACGAAATCGAGGCAGATAAGTCCGGTGTAGTGAAGGAGGTCCTCGTCGAGAACGGCGAGCCGGTTGAGTACGGACAACCCCTGTTTGTGATTGGCTAAGCGATGTTTGAAAAAATCCTGATTGCAAATCGCGGTGAGATTGCTCTGCGCATCCAGCGTGCCTGTCGCGAGCTGGGTATCAAGACTGTTGTGGTGCATTCCGAAGCCGATCGCGACGCCAAATACGTCCGTCTGGCCGATGAGTCGGTGTGTATCGGGCCGGCATCCGCCCAGGAGAGCTATTTGAGTATGCCGGCGATTATTTCGGCGGCTGAGGTGACAGATTCCGAGGCGATTCATCCGGGGTATGGGTTTCTCGCCGAGAGCGCAGACTTTGCGGATCGAGTCGAAAAAAGCGGCTTTGTCTTTATCGGTCCGCGCCCCGAGACAATCCGCGTAATGGGTGACAAGGTCAGCGCCAAACAGGCCATGATTGCCGCAGGCGTACCTGTCGTTCCAGGCTCTGGCGGTGCCCTGACTGCAGACCCGGATGAAATCATCCGGACAGCCAACGAAGTCGGCTACCCCGTGATTATCAAGGCAGCAGGCGGGGGGGGCGGACGTGGCATGCGGGTGGTGTACACCGAGGCGGCGTTGTTGACGGCCGTCGCCATGACGCGCACTGAGGCGGGCGCAGCCTTTAATAACCCCGAGGTTTACCTCGAAAAATACCTCGAGAACCCCCGGCACATCGAGATTCAAATCCTGGCCGATGGCCAGGGCAAGGCCATCTGGCTGGGTGAGCGCGACTGTTCGATGCAGCGCCGCAATCAAAAAATCATCGAAGAGGCACCAGCGCCAGGTATTGATCGTGCAGCAATCGAGGTAATCGGCGAGCGTTGTGCCCAGGCGTGTCGTTCGATGCGTTATCGCGGTGCGGGAACGTTTGAGTTCCTGTACGAGAACGGCGAGTTTTTCTTTATCGAGATGAATACGCGCATTCAGGTCGAGCATACGGTCACAGAGATGATCACAGGGATTGACCTCGTGCAGCAGCAGATCCGCATTGCAGCGGGTGAAAAGTTCACCTTGCGCCAGCGTGATATCCATTTGAACGGCCATGCAGTAGAGTGCCGCATCAATGCCGAGGATCCCTTTAAATTCACGCCCAGTCCGGGCCGGATTACCAATTGGCATACGCCGGGTGGGCCGGGTGTGCGCATGGATTCCCACGTATTTAGTGGCTATATGGTGCCCTCGCATTACGACTCGATGATCGCTAAGCTCATCACCTATGGCGATACACGCCACCAGGCGCTCGCGCGTATGGATATCGCCTTGTCCGAGATGATTGTCGAAGGTATCCTGACGAATATTCCATTGCACCGTGAGTTGTTGCAGGACGCAAATTTCCTCAAGGGCGGCACGAGCATCCATTATCTTGAGCAAAAGCTCGCCCAGCGGTCTTGAGGCAGGGGGAGCCGTATGCGTGAGCTGGTTCTGATCTGTCCCGAGCGTCAGGCTGAGGTGCTATCCGATATGTTGCTGGAGGCAGGTGCGCTGGCGGTGTCGGTAGAGGACGCTGACGAGGATACCGAGCACGAACAGCCCTTGTTTGGCGAACCGGGTACCGAGCCTGAGGTGCAGGCCTGGCAGCGTAATCGCGTATTGGTGCTTTTGCCTGATGGCCTGGATCCCGCGCAGTTGATGGCGCCGGTCTTGGCGGCGGGGCTGGGCGACGGACGCGCGCAGGACTGGATTGTGCGCGAGGTGCCCGATGCAGATTGGGTGCGCCTGACGCAATCCCAATTCGGCCCGATCGTTGTCTCTGATCGAATATGGATCGTCCCGAGCTGGCACCGTGATGATGTTGATCTACCCACACGCTCACAGGACGGGGCCATTCGGATCGAATTGGATCCTGGTCTGGCTTTTGGCACAGGCAGCCATGCCACCACCCACCTATGCCTCCAATGGCTGTCGGATCATCTCCAGCCAGGGCAGACCGTGCTCGACTACGGGTGTGGTTCGGGGATTCTGGCGATTGCTGCCCGTATGTTGGGTGCGGGCGTTGTGCATGCTGTGGATATCGATGAGCAGGCGGTGCTCTCTACGCGTCAGAATGCTGCCATTAATCTTGTCCAGGTCGAGGCCTTTTTGCCTAATGAGCTACCGGACGGACGCAGCCAGATCGTCGTCGCAAATATTTTGTCTAATCCCCTTAAGGTGCTGGCACCCTTGCTGGTCGCGCGGGTGCAGCCGGGGGGGGCACTGGTGCTCTCTGGCGTGTTAGAGCGGCAAGCCCTTGAGGTCGCTCAGGCCTATGCGCCGTGGATCACCCTAGAGGTCTGGCAGACGCGTGAAGGATGGGTATGTCTGGCTGGGCACCGGGCCTGAGCACGGGGTGAGCGACATGGATCTGACCACGCGTTGTCCTCATTGCAGTACCGTTTTTCAGGTCGGCTTGCAGGATTTACAACTGCGCAAGGGTTATATTCGCTGCGTGCAGTGTGCACATATTTTTGACGGCTATGCCGAGGTCGTGTCCGAGCCCACCGCCCCGATGCACAGTGGCAAACCAACGCCCGGCCCAGCACCTGTAGCCGTATCCACACGCGAGTCTGCACCGTTTATTACGCCGCATGTTTTCCGCTCTTCGCGTGATGGTGCCGAGCCGCAGTTCACTGTTGGCAGTCTGGATAATGCGTCGGACAGTGAGGGGCGTGGCGCGGCCCCAAATCAACGCCCAGGCCCGAGTACCCGTCCCTCAATTATTATCGAGCCCCATCCTGTGCGTGGTGCGTCGCTTGGAGGCTCTGCCGCGCCGTTGCTGCGGCGTGAGGACATTGGATTGTTGCAACGCTTGGGGCGCTGGGTGGTGGGTATGTTGGTGCTGCTGGGGTTCGTTTTATTGCTTGGCCAGTTGACCTATGTGTATCGGGCGCAGCTTGCATCGACCTTCCCATCGCTACGCCCCATGCTGGTACGAGCCTGCGTGCCCCTGCGCTGCCAGGTCCCGTATGCCCGTGATCTGACGCAGCTCGCGATTACCGGGTCCGACCTTAAGCTTGACGCCACCGTCCATGACACTGAAATAGGCGCGGTGCCGCGGCATTTCATCTTGCATTTTAGTTTACGTAATCGGGCGCTGCAGCCACAGGAGTGGCCCGCTATCGTGCTGGATTTGAATGATGCGTCAGGGGTGCAATTGGTGCGTCGTAATCTGAGTCCACGTGAGTACCTGACAGCGCAACAGCTCGCCGGCCCTTTCGCACCGGATAGCGAGGTGCGGGTATGGATACCGATTACCCTCAACGATATCCAGATCAATGGCTATCAGCTCGATTTATTTTTTCCCTGAGGTATACATGTCTAGAGAAATACTGGTGTGTGGTTCAGTTGCCTTCGATACGATAGCCGTATTTGATGGACACTTTAAGGATCACATTCTGGCTGAGGGTATCCAATCCCTGAGCGTGTCTTTTTACGTACCGACTATGCGTAAAGAATATGGTGGTTGTGCAGGCAATATCGCCTATAGCCTGCGTCTGCTGGGCGCCAATCCCTTGCCCGTCGGGACGGTAGGCAATGATGCGGCTGATTATCTGGAGGCGATGCGCGGACTTGGGATCGATACCCGTCTAATTCGTGTGCTGCCCGATATGTTTACTGCACAGTGCTATATCACGACCGATCTGGATAATAACCAGATCGCCTCATTTCACCCAGGTGCGATGTTGCGCTCTGCTGCAAATGATCTCAGCGCCGAAAAGGCTGACTGGGCGATCGTGGCTCCGGACTCAAAGGACGGTATGTTTGCGCATGCCAGGCGCTTGCACGCCCAGGGTATCCCATTTGTATTTGACCTGGGCCAGGCAATGCCGCTGTTTGAGGGCGCGGATCTGGACGAGATGCTGGGTTTGGCAAGCGTTCTGACTGCGAATGAATACGAGGCCAGGATGATCGAGCAGCGTACCGGACGCAGCATGGCCCAGATTGCCGAGGGGTTGCAGGCAGTGGTTGTGACGCGTGGTGCGCACGGTGCTAACCTGTATGCTGATGGGGTACAGACCGCAATCCCGCCTGTGGTCGTACAGGATATTGTGGACCCGACCGGTTGCGGGGATGCGCACCGCGCAGGCCTGTTGTATGGCTTGGTTCAAGGCTGGAGTCTGATTGACGCCTGCCGTCTGGCGAACGTCATGGGGAGCATTAAAATCGCCTCCAAGGGACCACAGAATCATCATCCAAGCAGATCAGAGATTGCCGGTCAGCTATACGAGCAGTATGGCGTCCAGGCACCTGATCTATCCTGAGCCGGACATACCGGTTCGCGGTTTCATCTATAAGGAGTTTTTCATGAAACCCATGATTTCAAAGCCAATCCGTCACCGTACGGGCCGTGTTCTTGCTGTCACCGTGCTGGCGGCGTCCCTGGCTATTCTGGCAGGTTGCGCAAACCAGAATGCATCAAGCTCGACGTATTCCTATGGGCAAGCTCAGCAGGAACAAATTGTGCGTTATGGCACAGTGGTGTCAGTGCGCTCGGTGGTCATCCAGAACGATCGCAGCTCGGGCGTGGGCATGGTGGCGGGTGGCGCGTTGGGCGGCGTAGCGGGGAGTGCTATTGGTGGTGGCCGAGGACAGATTCTGACGTCAATTGGTGGCGCCATTCTGGGTGGCATGGCGGGTAATGCTGTCGAAAATCAGATGGGCAAGACGCAAGGTCTCGAGATCACCGTACGCCTGGATAATGGCGAGACGCGTGTGGTTGCTCAGGCTGCTGATGTGCCGCTCGCCTCAGGCCAGCGCGTGCAGCTCATCAGTGGTGGTGGACCGACCCGCGTCGTGCCAATGTAAGCACCCTGATCAGGGCAGAATTACATCCCGAACACCGAGAACGCCATATGCTGCAGGACCATCATGGCGATCTGGGCGATCACCAGCAGGACCAAGGGCGATAGATCCAGCCCGCCCATCCTGGGCAAAATGCGCCGGATGGGATCAAGAAGGGGTGCGGTCAAGGTGTAGAGCACCGGCATGACTGGCGAGAGCGGATTGATCCAGGACAGCACCGCCTGGATCAAGGTCGCCCACACCACGACATTGAATAGCCATTTGAGCGCTGTGAGCACGGCTGCCAGCAAGGCGGGCGCAAGCATGCCCAGAGCCGGTAGCGTACCGCCTAGCGCAATCACCCAGGTGAGCAGCAGATAGATGAACGCGGTGAGCCAGCACGCCACGATGCTGGGGATATCGACACGACTGGTGGTGGGTAAGATCGTACGTAACGGTTGAACGATCCAATCAGTGATGTGCAGAATCGCCTGCGAGTATGGGTTAAATGGGTGCAATCGGATGGCATACATCCAAGCACGCAGAATCAGTGTGATACCGAATAGAGAAAAAGCAATATCAAGCAGGAATAAAAGGATGTCGCGAAGCATAGTGTGCTCATGGTCATAATTCAATCACGCATTGTCGCATCAAAAAAAATTGCTCGACAATGCGCGTATGTGGATCTGGCTGTTGTGTGACTGCTAAGCCTGCTGCAGAGGGGCTTGCATGAGGAACATCACACCCCTGGTTTAATAACCAGAGGTGTAAATTTTGCAACGGTACCTCGTGCACGCCCTGGCCAACGCATCCATTCGGGTTTGAATGGATGGATGAATCGGGCGGGGGGATATCAGGGGCGTTTATCTGCCGGGAAGGGCCATGATCCCGCAGGATTCGTGCCGGACTTAGTTGTGGGAGCCGGACTTTTAGGCTTAGCGGTTTTTTTTGGAGCGGCTGCCTTTTTTGCCGCCGGTGCCTTTTTAGCGACGGATTTAGCTGCCACTGTTTTAGTCGGTGCTTTTTTCACGGCAACTGCTTTTTTGGCTACGGTCTTTTTCGCAACTGCTTTTTTTGCAACGGGTTTTGTGCTTGTTGCTTTTTTAACGGCTACTTTGGTAGCACTAGTTTTGGCGGGTGTTTTTTTAATTGCTGGGGTTTTGGCTGCGGCTTTTTTTACAGGTGATTTTTTTGCGGCAACGGCTTTTGTAGCAACGGTTTTCTTAGCGACAGCTTTTTTAGCAACAGTTTTTTTGGCTGGCGCTGCCTTGGTTGTGGCTTTGGTAGCGGGCTTGCTGGTGGATGATTTGACGGGTGCAGCTTTTTTGGCGGCCGTTTTAGCGGGGGCCTTCTTGGCGAGTGCCATAGTCATGCTCCTTGAGGTCTGAAATGAACGTCCACCCATTTGATATGGCCCCCACCGTGAGTGCGGCCCATCTCAAATGGCGTAGGCGTATGAGGTATTGAATAACTCATACGATTCAGAGTCTAACGTAAGCACTCATGCACTCCAAGCATTATCTGTTGTTGTTGCTGTTTGCGCTCATTGCACTGAGCTTATGTCGATAAAGGCGGACAGATCCTGATTGAAACGATCCGGTTCCTCGATGAAAGGCGCATGGCCTGAATTCGCATATATCTTGTTCTGTATTTGCGGGTTCAACGTCTGCGCTCGAGCGATTGCCGCTTCCGTGTTTACAAGCGCATCGTGTGCGCCGTAGATCAATAGAATAGGGACCCTGGCTTTGCTTAGCCCCGCCGAGGCGGCGACGTTCATCGACTGAATGGCGCTTTGCATGTCCCACGAAGCCATCGCCGCATTTGCGATCAATCGCTCGAACGTAGCCGTGTCGGGTCGCGTATGGAAACACAGGCTGAGGAATGTGCGCTCGGCATCGAGATGTGTCCTTAAATCCTGCGAAACCATGTCGCGATAGACCTGCGGGTGCGCCACGATCTGGTCCGGCGTCAGTTCGATGACGCCATCGACGTACACCGCGCCGGCGATGTGCTCACTGCCATACGCCGCCAGATAATTCGATATGACCGTGCCGCCCAGCGACCACCCGACCAGAACGGGAGTGCGAGCATGTGTCGAGTTGATGACTGCCGCAAGATCATCGGCCCACTTGCGTCCATCGCGGTACGCATCGGCCTCCATTGGCTTGCTTGATTGGCCGTGGCCGCGCAGATCGTAGGTAATGATTCGATACCGTTGAAGCCCGACGTTCTGTGACTGTGCATCCCAGTTCAGATGACTGCCGAGTAATCCGTGAATGAATATGACGGCTGGGCCGTCAGGGTTGCCCGATTCCTGGACGGCGAGATCGATGCCGTCAGGTGCCGTGATGGTGAGGTTTTTTGATTGGGCAGCTAGGGTTGATAAGGTGACAAACATGGCTAACGTTGCGGCGATGACGCCGAGCGTGCGAAGAGAGATGATGCGGTGCATGAGTCTGGACTCCAGAAATATTGAGGTGTATACAGTCTCAACCCTTACACTGATGTGAGGGTCAAACAAAAAGTGCTATGCTTTTTACATGACCCAATTCATTGATCAAAACCGCCTAACCATCGGTGAGCTCGCGCGCAAAACGGGCACGAGTGTGCGCTCGATCCGTCACTATGATGAGCGTGGTTTGCTTGTGTCTGTGCGCGCCAGCAATGGCTACCGGATATTTCCAAATGCGGCCGTAGCCCAGGTCAGACAGATCCAGCGCATGATCGCGACGGGCTTCAACTTGACTGATATTCGCTCGTTTCCCGACTGCATGCGCATGATAGAAGGGGCGAGATCGTGCGCCCAAACGACCGATGTACAGCGCAAACGGCTGGGCGCTATCGAGCGCCAGATCGCGGATCTTGAGCATCGTCGCGCACGGTTGATCAAAACATTGGTCGAAGGAACGGTTCCTCCGATGGATTAATTGCACACGCAGTTGGCACCGACCTGTTCAATGCGTTATGACGTCGATATTGCGACATACAATTATTCCCAGTTCAGGGCTCCGCCGGTCTGATATTCGATCACACGTGTCTCAAAAAAGTTGCGTTCTTTCTTAAGGTCGATCATTTCAGCCATCCAGGGGAAGGGATTTTCTTCTTGAGAATACAAGGGTTCGAGACCGATTTGCTGGCATCGACGGTTCGCGATAAAACGCAGGTAGGACTTGAACATTGATGCGTTCAAACCCAATACGCCGCGCGGCATGGTGTCTTCGGCGTAGGCATATTCCAGGTCCACCGCCTTTAGAAACATCCCCTTGATTTCTTCGCGAAAGGCAGGTGTCCACAGATGCGGGTTTTCCAGCTTGATGGTGTTAATCAGGTCAATGCCAAAATTGCAGTGCATGGATTCATCGCGCAGGATGTACATGTACTGCTCGGCCGCACCGGTCATTTTATTTTGACGACCGAGTGCGAGGATCTGCGTGAATCCCACATAAAAGAACAAACCTTCCATCAGGCAGGCAAAGGCAATCAGCGAGCGCAGCAACGTCTGATCGGTCTCGGGCGTGCCGGTCTTGAAGTCCGGCGCCGAGATTGCGTCAATGAAGGGCAATAGGAATTCATCCTTGGCGCGAATCGAGGGCACTTCATTGTAGGCATTGAAGATCTCGGCTTCGTCCAGGTCCAGGCTCTCGACGATGTACTGATAGGCGTGTGTGTGAATGGCCTCCTCAAAGGCCTGGCGCAGTAGAAACTGGCGGCACTCTGGCGCAGTGATGTGGCGATAGGTGCCCAGCACGATGTTGTTGGCGGCCAAGGAGTCGGCCGTCACGAAAAATCCCAGATTGCGTTTGACAATGCGCCGCTCATCCTCGGTCAGGCCGTTGGGGTTCTTCCAGAGAGCGATATCGCGCGACATATTGATTTCCTGCGGCATCCAATGGTTGGCGCAGCCTGCAAGATATTTTTCCCAGGCCCATTTGTACTTAAAGGGCACCAGTTGGTTCACGTCAGTCGTGCCGTTGATGATACGTTTGTCGGCGGCGCGTACACGACCACTGGGGGCCTTGGTTGCGGCATCGTTCAGCGCGTTGGCGGGTGTGCCTGATCCGCTCATCGATGGGATACGAATGGATTCGTTTGTGTCTTCAAAATTCAGCATGTCGATTCCTTGGTGTGTTCCGAGGCCCGCTTATTGGCAGGCTTCACATTCCTCGAAGCCTTCGTCGCCGGGGCGCATGGTGCAAGCGGCCCCCATGACTTCGGCAACGGGCATCTGAATGGGTGCAGAGGCAGACAGCCCGCTGGCCTGGCCGTTGCTGGATACCGCATTAAGCTCGCCACCGCGACCAGTCGACTTCTCAGCGTTTGTGGCGCTGCTGGAGCGTAGGTAATAGGTGGTTTTTAGGCCGCGTATCCAGGCGAGCTTATAGGTCTCGTCAAGTTTCTTGCCAGAGACGCCTGCCATAAAGATATTCAAGGACTGTGCCTGGTCGATCCATTTCTGGCGGCGTGCAGCGCACTCGACTACCCATTGCGGCGCGACTTCGAAGGCGGTGGCGTAGAGCGTGCGCAGCGCTTCGGGGATGCGATCAATGCGCGCCAGGCTGCCATCGAAATATTTTAGGTCGGACACCATGACTTCGTCCCATAGACCGCGTGCCTTCAGGTCGCGTACCAGGTAGTCGTTGACTACCGTAAATTCGCCCGACAGATTCGACTTAACGTACAGGTTGCGGTAGTTGGGTTCGATACAAGGCGATACGCCAATAATATTGGCGATGGTGGCGGTCGGCGCAATGGCGACGCAGTTCGAGTTGCGCATGCCATGGGCCTGGATGTGCTCACGCACCGGCGTCCAGTCCATGCGCGAGGACATATCGATTTCAACATGACCGCCACGCTCTTCACGCAGCAGATCCAGTGTGTCCTGCGGCAGGATGCCGCGCTCCCAGAGCGAGCCTTGATAGCTCTCGTAGCGCCCGCGTTCGCTTGCCAGGGTGCTGGAGGCCAGGTAAGCGTAGTAGCAGACCGCCTCGGCGGACTCGTCCGAGAAGTCCACTGCCGCTTGCGAGCCAAAGGGCACACGCATTTTGAGCAGGCAGTCCTGAAAGCCCATCATGCCCAGGCCCACCGGCCGATGCCGCAAATTAGAGTTACGCGCCTTGGGTACTGCGTAATAGTTGATGTCGATGACATTATCGAGCATGCGCATGGCTGTCGTGATAGTCTGGCGCAGCTTATCGTGATCCAGCTCAAAGACACCCTCAGTGGTTTCCTTGAGGTGAGCCACCAGGTTTACTGAGCCTAGATTACACACGGCAATCTCGGTATCGCTCGTGTTCAACGTGATCTCGGTGCACAGGTTGGAGCTATGTACGACGCCCACGTGCTGTTGGGGCGAGCGGATATTGCACGGGTCCTTAAAGGTTAACCAGGGGTGGCCGGTCTCGAACAGCATCGAGAGCATCTTGCGCCAGAGCGTCGTGGCAGGGAGTTTTTTGTAGAGGGTGATTTCACCGCGTTCGACCTTTTGCTCATAGCCGACATAAGCCTGCTCGAAGGCACGACCGACCTTGTCGTGTAGGTCGGGGGCGTCGGATGGCGAGAACAGCGTCCACTCGCCGTTCGCCATGACGCGCTTCATGAACAGATCGGGAATCCAGTTCGCCGTGTTCATGTCATGGGTGCGCCGACGCTCGTCGCCTGTGTTCTTGCGCAGCTCCAGGAACTCCTCGATGTCCAGATGCCAGGTCTCGAGGTAAGCGCAGACTGCGCCCTTGCGCTTGCCCCCCTGATTGACGGCGAGCGCTGTATCGTTGACGACCTTGAGGAAAGGGACAACGCCTTGGCTCTCGCCGTTGGTGCCCTTGATGTGACTGCGCAGGGCGCGTACCGGCGTCCAGTCATTTCCCAGGCCCCCCGCGTACTTGGCGAGCAATGCGTTCTCCTTGATGGCTTCATAAATACCTGCCAAGTCATCAGAGACGGTAGACAGGTAGCACGAGGAGAGTTGGGAGTGTAGGGTGCCCGCATTAAATAAAGTTGGGGTCGAACTCATGAAGTCGAACGAGGACAAGACGTTGTAGAACTCGACGGCACGGTCTTCGCGGTGGATTTCGTTTAGTGCCAGTCCCATGGCTACCCGCATAAAAAACACCTGAGGTAGTTCGATGCGCCGCCCGTTCACGTGCAGAAAATAACGATCATAGAGGGTCTGCAAGCCCAGATAATTGAACTGCTCGTCGCGTTCGGCATTCAGTGCCTGAGCCAAGCGCGATAGATCAAAGTGCGCAAGTTTTTCGTCTATTCGACCCGCTGCGACGCCGATCTTGATGAACTCGGGAAAGTATTCCGCATAAGCAATTCCCATCTCTGACTGCAGACATTCCTTACCCAGGACTTCCTTGCGGATGGTGTGTAGTAGCAGGCGGGCGGTAACCTGGTTATAAGCGGGGTCGGTCTCGACGCGTGAGCGCGCAGCGAGGATGGCGGACTTATAAACCTCATCGACGGGCACACCATCATAGAGATTTTTGATTGTCTCATTGAGGATGCCGTCGATGTCAATCTCTATAGGCAGATTGTGTGCGGCCTCGACAATGGTGGCGCGCAAGCGTGCAAGATCCAGCGGCTGGCGCACGTCGCCGTCCATGACGTGTATCGTCGGGGCTTGTAGTGCGGGCTCATGTTGTGCTGATTCGATCTGGCGAGCCTGCGCGCGCTTTTCGCGGTAGAGGACATAGGCGCGCGCCACATCATGCTCGCCCGAGCGCATGAGTGCGAGCTCGACCTGATCTTGAACTTCTTCGATGTGAAAGGTGCCGCCACCAGGGCGATTGCGCGCCAGAGCGCCCACGACGTGCGCCGTCATCGTCTCGACCAGCTCACGGACACGCGCAGAGCCGGCACTCTGGCCGCCGTGCACGGCCAGGAATGCCTTGGTTAGTGCGACGGCAATCTTGGAGGGCTCAAAGCCCACAACTGCGCCATTGCGTCGCATGATGTGGAAGTGCTGCCATTCACCGCCATTTGTCGCGCTGGCCAAATCAGAAGAAGACCGGGATGGTGTCTGGATTTCAGACTCGGCATTTTGCGTAGTATGCATAAGTGCTCCTGACGACGGGATACGCTGGTGCCTCAGGTGCCGTCGTTTAAAAGGGTGGTGAAGTGAAACCCTTGGAGTGCAGTCAAACCACAACATCTAGTGGTGAGCTATCTCCAGCGCACAAATTGTAGTGAGCAGAAAAGCGAGTGACAAGATGGATTTTTTCGAGGTCTAGACATTGACTAGACGCCAAGATGCCGCAAAGCTTGCCCTGATAAGGCTTAAGCATGACGGACTGAGTGGGAAAGAAAGTTGAAACCTAATGTAATGTTGTGACGATCATGAAATGGCTTTTGGCCGATCTGCCATTAGAGGTAGAACATCGCCTTGGCGAGGAATACGATCAGCACGACATGACAAAAAACACTGAGGTGGATGAGCTGGAAGTGGCGGGATTTGAGCTTTCCCGTGCCACTCAGGGTGATGGCGGTAATAAAGTGCGCCAGGACACTTAGTGCGAGGATGATCTTGAGCCAGAGGAGGGCGGCAAAGCTGCTGCTAAGAGGGTGTGCAAGGGCCTCACGGTATTGCCAAGCCATACTGATGCCTGCGCCAAACAGAATCAGCATGACAAACGGCATGATGCGGCGCGCGCGTTGGCCGATGGCCAGTTCTACCGTGCGCATGGTCTCGCGTCCCACGGGCTTACGAATTCCTTCTAGAATCAAAACCTCAAAAAAGACAGTTCCCACGAACATGATCGCGGCAAATAAGTGCAAGGTAACGAGGGTGGCGTGACTCATGAGATAAAAGCTCCGACTAACATGACGTGAACCCGTATCGGTCGACATAGGCCTCAGTTAGAATAACTATCCAGGCTTGACGATGGCTGTAGCGTCTGTAAGCAAGAATTGTAGGGTGCTGTCCCGCGTGTTTGGGAGTTGACCCTAGGTCACCTACGGGTTTTAAATGACTTTTGTCATGATTAGGGTAATGATAATGCGTATGATTCCTATCCGATTTACTGCGGGCGTAATGTTGTGCCTCGGAGCCGTCTGGCTCGTGGGATGTACCACCCCGTCTCGGGCACCTGCCCCAGAGGTGGCAACGGTGCCGTCCTGCCAGGCAGCACCGAGTGGCGAGACCTTGGTAGGTAACTGGCTAAGTGTGAGCACCCAAAAAGGGGTGGTTGGGACACTACGCACGCTCTATACGCTGAACGCGGACGGTACGATGGTCTATGTCGAGCAGGTCAAGCGACCTGGCAAGCCCTCACAGGGCTTGCACGAGAGCGGATGCTGGCGCCGTGATGGTGCACAGTTGGTGTTGCAGACCTTGTTTTCCAATAGTTCACCTGTGGATAGCTCCGATCCGATTTATGTAAACCGCTATGAGGTCCAGCAGGCAGGGGCTAAAGAATTGATTATCCGCGGCGACGTAGGCACCGTGCGCGCCCGCCGTATGTCACCTGGCTATCGCCTGCCGTTCTGAGTATTGTTATTGACGTTATATTAGGCACCGCTATCCGAGGCGCGAGAGCACCGTCTCGCGCCCGAGTAGCTCGAGTACGGCACCGATCGATGGCGTATGCTTGACGCCCGTTACTGCGACCCGTAATGGAATCGCAAGTCGGTGCATTTTGATCCCATGATCCTGTAACATCGCCTTGATCAGCGTGTCCAGCGTGTCCTGTGACCAGTCAGCAAGCTCAGCGGCCCGAGCGGCAAATTCTGCCAGGAGCACACGGGCGTCTGTCGTAAGCACCTCGGCCTGTAATTCAGCACTGGCTGCTTGGTAGGGGGCACAAAAGAGCATCGCACCATCAGCCAGTTGCTCTAGCGTTTCGCTGCGGTCCTTCAGTAGGCCCATGACCGCAGGCAGGTCAACCGCGTCTGAATTGCCCCCGCGAGCCATGATGCGCGGTGCGACACGCGCGGCCAGATCCTCATTTGCGGATTGCTTGATGTAATGCGCGTTGACCCAGTTCAGCTTTTTGGGATCCCACTGCGCAGCGGATTTGCTCAGGTGCTGGGGATCGAACCACTCGATGAGCTCGGCGCGAGAGAATAATTCGTCGTTGCCGTGACTCCAGCCCAGGCGTGCCAGGTAATTGATCATCGCCTCGGGGAGGTAGCCCGCGTCATCGTAGTCCATGATGCTGACTGCGCCGTGGCGCTTGGATAGCTTGTCGCCGTCAGGCCCGAGGATCATGGGGACGTGTCCATAGCGTGGTAGTGTGGCGCCCAGCGCGCGTAGAATCGTAATCTGACGGGGTGTGTTGTTGACGTGATCATCGCCCCGTATGACATGGGTGATGTGCATGTCCCAGTCGTCCACCACGACACAAAAATTATAGGTAGGCGTGCCGTCGGGCCGAGCAATAACCAGATCATCCAGTTCGCTATTATCGAAACTGATCGGGCCCTTGATTAGATCGTCCCAGGCTGTGACGCCTTCCAGTGGGCTACAAAACCGTACGACGGGCTGGCGCCCAGCAGGAATCGGCGGTAGAACCTTATTTGGCATCGGACGCCAGGTACCATCGTAACGGGGCTTTTGGCCGGCAGCACGGGCGCGCTCGCGCATGGCTTGAACCTCGTCGGGCGTGCTGTAACAATGGTAGGCCGTACCTTGGCTCAGCATACTCGCGATGACGTCGCGGTAACGGTCCATGCGCTGCATCTGATAGTAGGGGCCCTCGTCAGGCGCCATGTCCAGCCAGGCCATACCGTCCAAAATGGCCTGGACGGCCTCGGGGGTCGATCGTTCGAGATCGGTATCCTCGATGCGCAGTATGAATGTGCCGCCGTAATGGCGGGCGAAGGCCCAGGAAAATAAGGCGGTACGCGCGCCGCCCAAGTGCAGGTAACCTGTGGGTGAGGGGGCAAAGCGGGTACGCACGACAGAAGTATTGGCGGTGGTCATAATGGATAGGTAAGCGGTGACACACGACATTTCATATGCCACGCAAGGAATCAAGCTGTTATTTTAGAGTACGGATCATTTTCTGTTTGTATCGGACGCTATCATGTTACGTCATCGTTTAGCCGCCTTATTTGAACCACGCTCGGTATTGG
This sequence comes from Alcaligenaceae bacterium CGII-47, assembly GCA_019166125.1. Lineage (GTDB taxonomy): Bacteria > Pseudomonadota > Gammaproteobacteria > Burkholderiales > Burkholderiaceae_B > Castellaniella. The sequence goes on along the minus strand of JAHTBO010000003.1, from coordinate 127,017 downwards.
TCGTTAGCAGGCGCGAGCTTGCCGTGGTGACTGCTACGCCGGCTGTCTTGCAAGGACGCGTGACGCTCGCTCCTGTGGACGCGTCGGGGGCCTTTGCACTCCCCGCACAACTCGAAGGCCTCACTAATGGCCAGCGTCTGGACCTTGCCTTGTTGTGCGTAGACCCGGGTACGCTTCCGCAGGTTTTTGAGGCGATCAGGGTGCATCATCCACGTGCGCTTATTCTGCTGCCTCATGAACATCCCGCCGAGGATCCACTAGAGACGCAGGTGTATTGCCAGGCCTGGGGGCGCGTGAATGACTGCTTGGTGCTTGGGCCTGGGGCGTTTGGCGTGCAACGCCCACACCTGGGTCTGAACCTGAGCCTGGACCCGGTGACCGCCCCGCAAGGGCGCGTCGCTCTGGTTGCGCAATCGCGCATGATCGCCGCTGCCGTGCTGGATTGGGCGGGCGACATAAAATTAGGCTTTTCGGCGATTGTTTCGGTGGGCGAAGAGGCAGAGGTGGATGTTGCCGAGACGCTGGAGTTTCTCTCCACAGACCCGCACACTGATAGCATTGTGTTGTACTTGGAGGAGGCGGCCTCCTCGCGCCGATTCACCAGTGCGCTGAACGCTGCCGCCAGCGTCAAGCCTGTCATCATCCTCAAGACCGGGCATCAACTGATGGGTCGGGAGACGTCTGAGGATGCCGTCTTTGATGCCTTGGTGCGTCGTACTGGTGCCGTGCGCATTCGGTTTTTTGTCCAGCTGTTCTCTGCACTTAAGGTCCTGACCCATACTCGACGCCAGCGTGGGCGGCACATTGCGATTTTCTCTAATGGCCGGGGCGCAGCGCACTTGGCGCTTGATGTGATCGGGCCTGATGCACCGGTCGTACGTGCGACCTTGAGTCTGTCCAGTCGCAAGGCCTTGGCGCAGTTGCTCGAGCCCGGGGCCTCGCTCGATAACCCAGTGGTAAGCCATGCACCCTTGTGTGTGGGGCGCATGCAGTCGGTGTTGGATATCCTCAGTGCTGACCCCGGTGTGGATGGCGTGCTGGTACTGATTGCGCCGGATGCGCTATCGGATATGGGAGGGGTTGCACAATTGCTGGCCCAGGCATCCAGTCAGGCGCGTAAGCCCATTATTAGTTGCTTTATGGGGGACGCCGGTATGCGGCCCCTGCGCCACCTGCTCGATGATGTTGGCCTGCCAGCATTTCGCACCCCCGAATCAGCAGCCAATGCATTTGGTATTTTGGCATCCTATCGGTACAACCAGACACTGTCGCAGCAGACCCTACCGCCCGAGATGTTGAGCCAAGCTCCCCGGCGTGACGAGGCGCGCGCACTGATCAGCGCGGCCTATGACGCGCAGTGCCTAGACATAGATGCTGCGGTCTGCCGTCGCTTGTTCGATTGTTTTCATGTGCCGATTCAGGTGCTCGATGTCGACGACACACCGCCTAGTGACCAGAATCTTCTCAGCATTCCGATGGCAGTGCATGTGCGTCAGGATACGCGTTTTGGGCCGTATATTCAGTTTGGTGTTGGGGGCCCTTATGCCTTGCTTGCGCCCCCCTACCGCGAGATCGATCTGCCACCTCTGAATAACTATCTGGCGCGCCAATTGATTCAGCGCAGCCAACTCTGGCAGCGGGTACTGGATCGTGAGTTGAGTCCAGCGGCGTTTGAGTTGCTACGCGAGGTGCTCGAGCGGATCTCGGAACTGGTGAGCGAGCTACCCTGCATTCATTCGCTCTCTATCGACCCCCTGTGGGCGGACGACACGCAGTTGTTTTGTGCGACGGTCACGATCCACTTGCATAAGGTTCAAGACGCTGAGCCGCCCGAGACCCGGGCTTATCGTCATATGGCGATCCATCCTTACCCACGCCGCCTGGTCCAGGCGATGAGCTTTGACGATGGACAGGATTGGCTGCTGCGACCTATTCGACCAGAGGATGCCGTGCCGCTGCAGGCGTTCATGCACGAACTCTCGGATGAGTCTCGGTATATGCGTTTTGTCTCGATGCTGCGCGAGCTCACGCCGCGTATGTTGGCGCGCTATACACGGATCGACTATGACCGTGAACTGGCGTTGGTCGCGACGGTGCGTGTGCCCAACCCCGAGAATCGTGGCTTATTGCACGAAAAGATTATCGGTTTTGCACATTATCTGCGTAACGCAGATGGGCAGGGTGCCGAATATGCCCTGGTTATTGCCGACGATTGGCAGCGTCGCGGACTTGGCGCGCGGCTGATGCACGGCCTCATCCGGGCGGCGCGACGCCAGGGGCTGACCTACATAGATGGTATGGTGCTTGCAAATAACCGGGCCATGCTCGGCCTGATGGTATCCCTGGGGTTTCACAACGATCCGGATGAAACCGACCCAGGTATGCGACGCGTTTGGCTGGATCTGAGTGCGCAGGGTGATGACTGAGCCGTCCCTAGCTCAGCACCGTCTTGAGGAATGCCCGGATATCGGCAATCTCTTGGGGGCAGACGGCATGCATCATAGGGTAGGCGTGCCATTGTGGCTGGTAGCCTAGGGTAAGCAGGGTATCGCGTGCGGCCTGACCGCGCCCGAGGGCGACGACAGGGTCCATCGTGCCGTGTCCGAGAAAAATTGGAGTGGCGAGGTTGGCCGGCGTGTATTCCTGCGCGGTGGTGTCCATAAGGGGGAGGTAACCCGACAATCCAATGATGCCTGCTAAGGCTTTATCCAGGCGTACGCCTGTATAAAGCGCCATCGCACAGCCCTGAGAGAATCCGGCGAGGACGATATTGCTGTAAGGAATGCCGCGTAGATGCTCGCGCTCGATGAGCGCCTTGATCGCTTCTTGTGAGGTACGTACGCCGTCTGCGTCCTCGCGGCTGACAAGATCCATGGCAAAAATGTCATACCAGGCGCGCATGGGCATGCCCTGGTTGATCGATACAGGGCGTACCGGAGCGTGTGGAAAGACAAACCGACAGGCTGGCATGCCCGCGCCCAGCAGCTCGGGAACGATCGGAAAAAAGTCATTGCCGTCCGCACCCAAGCCATGCATCCAGATGATGGCGTGAGTCGGCTGTGGTCCGGTTTCTCTTTCGAGGCATTCCAACGTCGTCATGTTATTTCTCGTCCTGAAAGTCGAGTTGCTTGAGGATCTGAAACAGCGCGCGGTAGTGCTTGCGGGCTGGCTCACTGCCCTCGGAAAGGGTCTTGTTTTGCTGGGCCTCTTTACGAGCAGCGCGAATCTGGGCACGCAACGCCTGGATATCGAGGCCTGGAAAATATTCTAATATGGAGGTGAGCGCTTCATCATCGGCGATCAAGCGGTCGCGCAGGGCTTCGAGTCGATGCATGGAACGGGCTTGGGCGCGCGAGCCGTTTTCCCAGAGATCAAGCTGTTGGCGTATGGCCTGGGCGTCGGCTTGGCGCATGAGTTTGCCTACGTAGTGCACCTGCCTGCGCAGCCCTTCGTGGCTGCGGGTGCGTTGAGCCAGGAGAATAGCGTCGAGCAGGTTTTCGTTCAAATTGAGCTGCACAAGCTTGGCTGTGGGCAGTTCGATTAACTGGCGGCCCAGATCCAGTAAGGCGAGCATCTCGCGCTTGACCTGCGATTTGCTGGGTCCTTCGTACTGGTCAGACGGTGCCTCGGGAGTTTCGTGCATGAGTGATTTAAATAAAATATCTGACAATTGGCTATCATAACCGTCTCCCCCTAATAGGTACCGCATGAACGAGCATACTGATTCTTTTCTGGATATTCCCGCCCAACAGAGTGCGTTTCGCCAATTGGTTACTGATACCTTGACTTATGCACGCGCAGCTGGGGCCTCTGATGCCGCCGTTGAGGTGTCCGAGAGCCAGGGTTTGGCAGTTTCGGTGCGCCAACGCCGTATCGAGACGGTCGAGCAGACGCGTGATCGCACGTTGGCGGTGACGGTGTTTGCTGGTCAACGGCGCGGTTCGGCGTCGACCTCTGATTTTTCGACTGAGGCGCTCCACAAGACCGTGGACGCTGCCTGGCACATCGCTCGCTATACCGCCGAGGATCCTGCGGCGGGTCTGCCTGAGGTAGAGCAACTGGCGTTGAATTATCCCGACCTGGACTTGCATCATCCTTGGGCGATCACTGCGGATGAGGCCGCTCGCCTTGCCGTGCGTGCCGAGCGCGCAGCACTCTCGATGAGCCCTTTGATCACAAATACCGAGGGCGCGTCGGTTGACACCACAGAGGGGCATTTCATATTAGGCAATTCGCGCGGCTTTTTGGGCGGTTACCCGTATTCCCGCCATAGCCTGTCAGTGGCGCCGATTGCTGGGCAGGGTGCCGATATGCAACGTGATTATTGGTACACCTCCTCGCGCCGTTCAGATGGGCTTGCGGACGCGGCCCAGGTCGGGCGCTATGCCGCCGAGCGCACCTTGTCGCGTCTGGCAGCGCGCCAAATTCGCACTGGACGGTTTCCCGTGTTGTTCGAGGCGCCGCTGGCGGTTGGCTTGCTGGGTGCATTTGTGCAGGCGACCAGTGGTGGTGCACTCTATCGTAAAGCGAGTTTCTTGCTTGATACCCTGGGCAAATCGGTGTTGGCAGACCATCTGGACGTGATCGAGAATCCCTATATTCCGGGCGCTCAGGGCAGTTCTCCCTTTGACGGCGAGGGCGTGCGTCCACAGGCTCGACGTGTAGTGGGTGGTGGGGTGCTAGAGGGTTACTTTCTATCGACCTACACCGCACGTAAGCTCGGGATGACGAGCACCGGAAATGCGGGGGGCTCTCATAATTTGAGCCTACGTTCGCGCCTGACCTCGCCGGATGATGATTTCCGTGCCATGTTGCGTAAGCTTGGCACCGGGTTTCTGGTGACTGAACTGATCGGCCAGGGCGTAAACTACGTTACCGGAGACTATTCGCGTGGCGCATTCGGCTATTGGGTCAAGGACGGCGAGATCCAGCATGCCGTGCAGGAAGTAACGATTGCGGGCAATCTCGCCGAGATGTTCCGCCAGATCGTGGCGGTCGGTGCGGACGTGCATCCCAGGGGTGCGAAGTCCACAGGATCTATCCTGATCGAACAAATGGCCATTGCGGGACAGTAGTGCAATGCAACCTGCTTGGGCGAGTACGCCCAAGCGGTGTAATATCGATAAAAGTTGACAGTTTGTATCGTCTTTTACGAGGCCAAAAAAGGAGATCCCTTATCATGCAACGTCGTTCATTTCTGAAAAAAGCCGGGTTTGGTGCAGTCGCAGGTACCGCAGCGGTTGCCGCACCTGTTTTTGCGCAAGGCGCACCTCAGATCAACTGGAAGATGACCTCGACCTATGGGCCGTCTCTGCCGCCGCTGTTCTCGACCGCAGAGATGTTTTGCAACATGATCAAGGAAGCCTCGGATGGCAAGTTCAATATCCGTCTGTACCCGGGTGGCGAATTGGTGCCCGGCTTTGGTGTGATGGACGCAGTGGGCAACCGCACAGTCGAGTGCGGTCAGACTGCCTCCTATTATTACTATGGCAAGGATCCGTCCTTTTGTTTTGACACGGCGGTACCTTTTGGTCTGAACTCGCGTCAGATGTATGCCTGGATGTACGAGGGGGATGGTCTCAAACTCATGCGAGAGCTCTTTGCACCGCGTAATATCATCAATTTCCCACTGGGCAATACGGGCACGCAGATGGGTGGCTGGTACCGCAAAGAAATCAAGACTGTCGCCGACATGAAGGGCCTCAAAATGCGTACTGCAGGCTTTGCCGGCGAGGTGCTCTCGCGTATGGGTGTCGTTCCTCAGCAGATTCCGCCTGGTGATATTTACCCGTCTCTGGAAAAAGGCACACTCGATGCGGTAGAGTTCGTGGGCCCCGTCGATGATGAAAAGCTCGGTTTCCAAAAGGTGGCCAAATACTACTACTATCCGGGTTGGTGGGAAGGTTCTGCTCAGGTATCACTGTATGTCAATGATACGGCCTATAACGAGCTGCCCAAGGCCTATCAGACCATGATTGATATGGCCTCACGCGCAGCAGGTTCCAAGATGATTGGCGACTATGATGCCCATAATCCAGCAGCGCTGCGTCGCTTGATCGCTGGTGGCGCCGTCCTCAAGAGCTTCCCGCGCGATGTCATGGATGCCTCGCTGGCCGCCTCGGATGAGGTCTATAAAGAGTTCTGCGACAAGAACGCCGGCTTCAAAAAGATCTTCGACAATTACATGGCCTTCCGCGATGATATCGTGCCATGGTTCCGTGTGGCCGAAGGCTCTTATGATAATTATCTGGGTGCGGCGCTTGCGGCCAGGGCTCAAAAGAAGTAATCGTCCGATCCATTCGAGCACAGCTGTCCCCCAAGGCACGCACGTTATCGGCGCGTGCCTTTTGCATGGTATGGCACAAATGATGTATTATGGATGGCTTTTCATGGCACGATAGTCTGTACGGGCCGCGCGTATCCATTGCGATATGTGCACCACAAGGTCTTGGCAGCGTGTCGGAAAGGTGCCAGAGCGCCGGGTATGGGCAGCATGGGCCATCGTGGCACCATTGATTGTCACCGGTTTTTAACCTATTAGGAATCATCATGAAGACCTTTGTGGCCAAGCCGCATGAAGTCAAGCGTGACTGGTTTGTGATTGACGCCAAGGGCAAGGTCCTCGGTCGTGTGGCCAGCGAAGTCGCACATCGTCTGCGTGGCAAGCACAAACCTGAATTTACGCCTCACGTCGATACGGGCGATTACATCGTCGTCGTCAACGCAGCGGATATCGTTGTCACCGGTGCCAAGGCACAGGACAAACGTTACTATCGTCACTCTACGTATCCGGGCGGCATCACCGAGACCAATTTCGAGAAAATGCAACAGCGTTTTCCCGGACGCGCGCTCGAAAAAGCCGTCAAGGGCATGTTGCCCAAGGGTCCGCTGGGTTACGCCATGGCCAAAAAGCTCAAGGTCTATGCGGGCGCTGAGCATCCGCATTCCGCGCAGCAGCCCCAACCTCTGGACATCTAAGGACAGGTCATGATCGGTAATTGGAATTATGGCACCGGTCGCCGCAAAACGTCGGTGGCGCGTGTCTTCTTTAAAAAAGGGTCGGGCAAAATTGTTGTCAACGGTCGTCCCGTTGATGAGTACTTTGCTCGCGAAACGGGTCGCATGATCGTGCGTCAGCCTCTAACGCTGACGAACCATCTTGAATCGTTCGACTTTCACATCAACGTCAAGGGTGGCGGCGAGAGCGGTCAGGCAGGTGCGGTGCGTCATGGCATCACACGGGCATTGATCGACTACGACGAGACACTTAAGCCCGAGCTCAAGCAGGCCGGGTTTGTGACCCGTGATGCACGTGAAGTCGAGCGTAAAAAGGTTGGCTTCCACAAGGCTCGCAGGCGCAAGCAGTTCAGCAAGCGCTAATTACGACGCGTGGGGCTTTTATGCCTTGCTCAAAAACCCCGGTCGCGTACCGGGGTTTTTCGCTTGTGTGGGTAGGGCTTGTGGCTTAAGCTAATCGAGTAGCATTCGATTGTATTGAACGGGAATGGATATGGCTGAGGGTGTAGGGGAACGGATCAAGGTAGGGATTGTCGGGGGCACTGGGTACACAGGGGTCGAGTTGTTGCGCCTGCTCTCCCAACATCGTCGTGTACAACTGCATGCGATTACCTCACGCAAAGAGGACGGCCTGCCGGTAGCAGAGATGTTTCCGAACCTGCGTGGCCGTGTGGACTTATGTTTTCAGACCCCTGAGCATGCTGCGCTCGACCAGTGTGATGTTGTGTTTTTTGCAACACCTCACGGTGTGGCGATGGAACAAGCCGAGCACCTGCTCGCTCATAATGTGCGCATCATTGACCTGGCTGCTGATTTTCGTCTTCAGGATACGGCGGTATTCGAGCGCTGGTACAAACTTCCCCACGCCTGCCCGGAAATCCTGCGTGACTCAGCCTACGGTTTGGTCGAATTAAATCGGGATGCGATTCGCCAAGCGCGGGTTATTGGCAATCCTGGCTGTTATCCGACGACCGTGCTGCTTGGACTTGCGCCGGTGCTGGGGGGCACGCAAGCGCTGGTGGATATCGATCATATTATTGCAGACTGTAAGTCCGGGGTATCAGGGGCGGGACGCAAGGCCCAGACGGGTTCACTATTCTCTGAGGCAAGTGATAATTTTCGCGCCTATGGGGTTGCCGGTCATCGGCACCACCCCGAGATATCCGAGCAGTTGCAGCGCCTGGCAGGCGCGCCTGTAGGACTGACTTTCGTCCCCCATTTGGTGCCGATGATTCGCGGCATGTTCTCTACAATCTACCTGCGTATTCTGCCCGAGGCGATGGAGACTGATTTCCAGGCCTTGTACGAGCGGCGCTACGCCGATGAGCCCTTCGTCGATGTCATGCCGGCTGGCAGCTTACCAGAGACACGTTCGGTGCGTGCCTCCAATATGCTGCGTATGGCGATTCACCGTCCTGATGATGGCGATCAGTTGATTGTGCTGGTTGCACAGGACAATCTGGTGAAGGGTGCTTCCGGGCAGGCCATCCAAAATATGAATCTCATGTTTGGTTTGCCTGAAACAATGGGGCTGGAGCAGCTTGCGATTCTGCCCTGATCCAGGACGGCGATGATGCGACGTATCATTCTAAGCTTTGCCGTATTGGTTCTGAGCTTCGTCTTTGGGGCGTTGACCATGCACTTTGGCATGCATGGCTCACAGACGGCGGACATGGACGCATTACGGGCGCAGGTGACGATTGCGCAGGCGGGGCAGGCCGATGCACACACCGAGTTGGCGACGGTACGCAGTCAGTTGCAGGTAGAGCTGGGCACGCGTCAGGCCCTAGAAACAAGCCTTCTGGGGGTGCAGCAGGAACTCGGTCGCACACGTGATCAGTTGGCATTCTACGAGCAGCTCATTCCGCCAGCACCAGCCGGGTCGGTGGCTATCCGGGCGTTCGATGTGCAGCAGCAGGACGAGCTATTGAATTATCGTGTGCTCCTCAGTCGTAATGCGCCAGGGCAGCCAGCGTTCAAAGGCCGTATGCGTTTCACGGCAAAAGGCCTCCAAGCACAAAAGACCGTTAAAATAGAACTTACTGCTGCTGCACTGGGTCAGTCGGCAGCCCCATCGGATTCACAGCAAAGCCCAGGCGTTGAGCCGTTTGCCTTGGCATTCGATCAATTTCAACGCAGTACGGGTATCCTGCGTATTCCGCCGGATTTTATCCCTGAGTCCGTCACCCTCGATATACTCGAGGGGGGCGTCATTCGAGCAACTCGGGATTTGGGTATGGACGGCACCGCCGTCACGCCCGAACAGGCTATAGGAGTATCAAAATGAACAGTCTTGTTGATCATGTCGATCTGGAAATTCCGCCCATGCCTTTGTTGTTTACGGACGCGGCGGCCGCCAAGGCACGGGCACTGCTCGAGGAAGAAGGCAATCCGGCACTCAGGCTGCGGGTCTTTGTCCAGGGCGGTGGGTGCTCGGGTTTTGAATATGGCTTCACTTTTGATGATGTCATGAACGAGGACGATACAACGATCGAGCGTAATGGGGTCGAGCTCTTGGTCGACCCCATGAGCTTCCAGTATCTAGTGGGTTCCGAGATCGACTATAAGGACGATATCGAGGGTTCGCAGTTTGTCATCCGTAACCCCAATGCCAATACGACTTGTGGCTGTGGTTCGTCATTTTCGGTCTAAGCCCTATCGATATCATCGGCCAGCCTCATTAGGCGGGGTATAGACATCCGGCAATGCTTGGGTGCTGCGCGCCGGTGACAGCAGGCAGTGCGGCGCTCCGGCCATGTATATGGGCATGGGCAAGCCATGCAAAGGCCAATGCCTCGACCATTTGCACGGGCATCCCCTCGCGTTGCGTCGTGGCGAGCGGGCAGGGCAATACCTGTGCTAATTCATGCATTAAATATGTATTTTCTGCGCCTCCTCCACAGGCGAGCACCTCGTGCGCCTGCGCGGCGTGCTTGCGTACCGCCTGAGCGATGCTGTGTGTCGTTAGCGCAAGCAGGGTCGCCATCACGTCTGCGGGTGCCAGCGTACGCGTGCCGGGTGCGCGACTAAGTTGCTTGTCCAGCCATTGCGCATTGAACTGATCACGCCCCGTGGATTTGGGTGGTGGGCGTTCAAACCAGGGATCTGCAAGCATCTGCTCAAGCAGGGCAGTCTGGCATTGGCCCTGTGCGGCCCATTGACCATTCCGGTCATAGGCGTGCCCCGTATGTTGTTGTGCCCATAGATCCATCAGCATATTGGCCGGGCCTGTGTCAAAGCCTAAAACATCCTGGCCCAACACCGTTACATTAGCAATGCCGCCCAGGTTCAGAATAACCCGGGGGATGGCGCAGCCAAACCAGGCGGCATGAAAGGCCGGCACGAGCGGTGCCCCTTGGCCACCTGCCGCGATGTCTCGTGCCCGAAAATCTGCAACGACAGCGATGCCCGTTTGTTCGGCGAGTGCGGCGGGAGCATTGAGTTGTATGGAGTAGCCAGACTCAGGTGCATGCCGCACGGTTTGGCCATGTGCGCCAATGGCGCGGATATGCTCTGGCCTCACGGAGGCGGCACGGCATAGCGATGTAGTGGCTTGGGCATAGATCTGCGCTAAATCCTGCGCGGCCCGTGCGGCACGATCCAGCTCATTGTGCCCCGGGATGTTGAGGGCGAGGAACGCATCGCGCAGGGCGGGCGGCATGGGCAGCGATACAGCGGCGAGGGTGCGTATTTTCCCTGGCGTAGACAGATCAGCCAGCACGCCGTCTATGCCGTCCATGCTGGTGCCCGACATCAGGCCAATATAGGTTTCGCTGCCCTGAGTTTGCGTAGCCATTGGCCGGATACGTTAGCGTTGTGCGAGGTCTTGTTTGGTGTCCTGGATTCGGGCCAGGAAGTCGATGTGCGTCTGATACTGTGCGACGACGCTTTGGAAGGCCTTGCGCTGCGCCGGCTCTAATGGGCGCGTCACGGGTAAATCAACGGCGAGCGGATCAACTGGCTTTTTGGCGATACGGAATTCGTAGTGAAGGTGGGGGCCCGTGGCCCAGCCCGTTGAGCCCACATAGCCGATGATCTGGCCTTGCTCGACCTTGGCTCCGCGGCGCAGTCCTGCAGCAAAACGGCTTTGGTGAGCGTATAGGGTAGAGTAGTTGCCGTAGTTCCTGAGGATGATGACGTTGCCATAACCATTTTGGCGGCCTATGAATTCAACCGTGCCATCAGCTGTCGCCCGGATGGGCGTTCCTGAGGGGGCCGCATAGTCGACACCGTTGTGGCCGCGCCATTGCTTGTGGATGGGGTGCTTGCGCAAGCCAAAACGTGAAGTGATGCGTGTGAACTTGATGGCATTGCGCAGAAAGGCACCCTTCAGACTATTGCCGGCGAAATCATAGTAGGCACCCTGGTCATTATCGGGGGCATACCAGACGGCGCTATAGGTCTGGCCGCGGTTAAGAAATTCCAAGGCACGGATTTTGCCTGTGCCAACTTCGCGGCCTTCGTGCGTATAGGCATCGTAGACGACGCGGAACTTATCGCCTTGGCGTAGATCCTTAACAAAATCGATTTTGCTACTGAGGATGTCAACCATCTCGATTGTGATGGCGTCGGGGATATCGGCACTATCAGCGGCACCAAAAAGCGAGCTGGTGATATTGCCTTCGGCGATGCGAACCTCGACCTCGGCTGGGGTACGATGCTCGGTAGCCGTAAAGTCACCTGAGCCATCAGGGCGCACCTCGAGCCATTTGGAGACAAAGCCATCACTGTCCTGCGTACCAGGCGTGTGTTTGTAGCGCAGCCATACTAGTGCGCCACGATCATCTAGTGCGGCCTGAACCACGCGTCCCGGGTAGAGCTTGTAGATGGAGCGGGCATCTTTGTTTTGTACGAGAAAGGGCTGTAGGCCGGGGTCGTCGACCTTCAGACGCTGTAGCACGGCAGCCATGGTGTCACCACGGCGGATCCGAGTTTCGGCAATGAAAGGTGCGGGCGTGATATCGGCCGATCGCGCATGTATGGGCGAGAGCTCGAGCGTCTGGAGCGCAACATAAGCCGGCAGAGGGGCTTCGGGAGGCTTGACGACAGCCAATGCCGCAGCGGTGATAAATAACCCCGTCGCTGCGATGAGCAGGCTTTTGGTGATTCGGTGGCGTGTAGGATGTGGGCTTTCGTCGAGGTTCATGAGGTGGGTATTTTGGTTCTCGGGGGCTACGCATGTCCCTGGGGTGCCTGGCTACCTCTGCTAAGATGTGAGCCCGTGCATGCCTAGTAAAATGTCGAATTGTTGTACAGAAGCTGCGTCTGCACGTTATGCTAGCGCATTGCCTGTGATTTTTCGAGCAATTTTTCATCTTTTCTACCAAAACGGTATATTATGTCGTCCCCCCTTGCCCCTGTTGATTCCCAGACCGATGCCGATTTGCGTGTTGTTCAGCGGGGTTGCGACGAACTGCTTGTCGTATCTGAATTCATCACTAAACTCACTCGTAGCCGCCAGACCGGCACGCCTTTGCGCATTAAGCTTGGGCTGGATCCGACCGCACCCGATATTCATCTGGGCCATACCGTTGTTCTAAACAAAATGCGCCAGCTGCAGGATCTGGGTCATACCGTGATTTTTTTGATCGGGGACTTTACCGCTTTGATCGGCGACCCGAGCGGGCGCAATGCCACGCGCCCGCCCCTTACGCCCGAGCAGATCCAAGAAAACGCCAAGACCTATTACGCTCAGGCCAGTCTGGTGCTTGACCCCGCCCGCACCGAAATTCGCTATAACTCCGAGTGGTGTGATCCATTAGGCACGCGCGGTCTGATCAAGCTCGCCTCGCGCTATACCGTGGCACGCATGATGGAGCGCGATGATTTCACAAAGCGGTTTAAGGGCGGGATCCCGATTTCCGTGCACGAGTTTCTATATCCACTGCTCCAGGGCTATGACTCGGTGGCGCTCAGGGCTGATTTGGAACTGGGTGGTACCGACCAAAAATTCAATCTGCTGGTTGGACGCGAGCTGCAGAAGGAATACGGTATGGAGCCCCAGTGCGTCCTGACCATGCCCTTACTAGAGGGGACCGACGGCGTCGAAAAGATGTCCAAATCCAAGGGCAACTACATCGGGATCTCCGAGACACCAGACAGCATGTTCGGTAAACTCATGTCGATCTCGGATACCTTGATGTGGCGATACTACGAGCTGCTGTCCTTTCAGACGCTCGATCAGATCCGTAGCTTGCAGGCCGAGATTGATGCCGGACGCAATCCGCGTGACGCGAAAGTCCTGCTCGCCCAAGAGCTGGTGGGGCGATTCCACTCGCGCCAGGCGGGTGAACTTGCGCTGGCGCATTTCAATGCACAGTTTCGCGACGGCGAAATTCCCGAGAATATCCCCGAGCTCACGGTGGGCGCAGCCCCCATGGGGATACTAAAGGTATTGCGCGAGGCAGGCTTATGCGCCTCGGGCGCCGAGGCGCAACGAAATATCGAGCAGGGTGGCGTACGCGTCGATGGCGAGCGCATTGCAGATAAGGCGCTGCAATTGCCAGCTGGCACGTATGTGATGCGGGTGGGTAAGCGCAAGTTCGCGCGGGTTACTCTGACCCCTTGACCTTTCAGGAGGTGTTCATGAAGCTGCACAGTACTTCTTTCGTTGATCATGGGGTGATCCCGGAACATAATGCGTTTGCCAAGATCGATGCGCGTACCCACGTCGCCCTTGCTGCCAACGTCAACCCGCATTTGGCCTGGTCGGATACGCCACAACAGGTGCAATCTTTCGTCGTTATATGCTGCGACCCGGATGCACCGAGCCGCGCCGATGATGTCAACCAAAAAGAGCGCGAGGTGCCTGCTGATCTGCCCCGGGTGGACTTCTACCATTGGGTGCTGGTCGATATCGATCTCCACACCCGAGAAATCCCCGAGGGCGCCTATTCCAGCGGGATCACGCCGCGGGGCAAGGCAGGCCCGCTGGCGCTCGATGGGACGCGTCAGGGCATCAATGACTACACATCGTGGTTTGCGACGGATCGCGACATGAATGGCGATTATTTTGGCTACGATGGCCCTTGTCCGCCATGGAACGACGCACTCGTGCATCGCTATGTCTTTACCGTCTATGCATTGGATGTGGCCGAGCTGGACGTCACGGGGCGTTTTACTGGCGCACAGGTGCTCCAGGCCATGCAGGGGCACATTCTTGATCAGGCCTCGATTACGGGAACCTACACCCTGAATACACGTCTGCACAACTTATAGTGCGGGGGTTCAGGATAAAATCATTGGTTGACCCTACTTCATCTTATCCGCCAATTTATTTTCCTAGGAAACTTTATGTTTGAGCGTTCACGCACTCTCGACCAAGTCGATCCCGATATATGGGCCGCCATTCAGCACGAGAACCAGCGCCAAGAGCAGCATATTGAACTGATTGCATCCGAAAACTATGCCAGCCCAGCAGTGATGCAGGCTCAGGGCACGCAGCTCACCAATAAGTATGCCGAGGGCTATCCTGGTAAGCGGTATTACGGCGGGTGCGAGTTCGTGGACGTGGTCGAGCAATTGGCGATTGATCGCCTCAAGGCACTGTTCGGTGCCCAAGCCGCTAATGTGCAGCCAAACTCGGGCTCGCAGGCCAATCAGGGTGTCTATATGGCGATGCTCCAGCCCGGTGATACGGTCCTGGGCATGAGCCTGGCCGAGGGGGGGCATCTGACGCACGGCTCGCCGGTAAACGCTTCGGGCAAGCTCTACAATTTCGTGTCATATGGGCTGGATGCCAACGAGGTGCTGGATTACGACCAGCTAGAAGAACTCACCCGCACCCATAAGCCCAAAATGATCGTGGGTGGGGCGTCGGCCTATTCCTTGCATATCGACTTCGAGCGCATGGCGCGTATCGCGCACGATAATGGCGCGCTGCTGATGGTTGATATTGCCCACTATGCCGGTCTGGTTGCGGGCGGTGTCTACCCCAACCCTGTGCCGCATGCCGACTTTGTCACCTCCACTACCCATAAGTCCCTTCGTGGACCGCGCGGTGGTGTGATCATGATGAAGGCCGAATACGAAAAGCTCATCAATTCTGCGATCTTCCCGGGTATCCAGGGCGGACCCCTGATGCATGTAATCGCCGCCAAGGCAGTGTCGTTCAAAGAGGCGTTGAGCCCCGAATTCAAGGTCTATGCTGCGCAGGTAGCAAGTAACGCCCGGGTGCTGGCCGATACATTGGTCAAGCGTGGCCTGCGTATCGTGTCGGGCCGCACAGAAAGCCACGTCATGCTGGTAGATCTGCGCGCCAAGGGTATTACCGGCAAGGTTGCCGAGGCAGTGCTGGGCGAGGCGCATATTACTGTGAATAAAAACGCCATCCCCCATGATCCCGAAAAGCCCTTTGTCACCAGCGGTATCCGGCTAGGGACCCCCGCCATGACGACACGTGGGTTCAAAGAGGCCGAGGCCGAGCTGACCGGTCATCTGATCGCTGACGTGCTGGATAATCCGCATGATGAGGCGAATATTGCTCAGGTACGTAATCGTGTGAATGAGTTGACTGCGAGCCTGCCCGTTTATCGTTAATCACTCAGGTGGGCGCCTTCGGGCGCCCGGACTCCTATGAAGTGTCCGTTTTGCAGTAGCTTTGACACGCAGGTCATCGACTCGCGTGTCTCAGAGGAAGGCGATACGATTCGCCGTCGCAGGCGCTGTGCGGCCTGCGAGCGTCGGTTCACGACCTACGAGCGCGTCGAGCTTGCCATGCCTGCCGTCGTCAAACGCAACGGCACGCGGTGTGAGTTCGATGTTCATAAGCTGCGTGCAAGTCTGAATCTGGCCTTGCGTAAACGCCCCGTCAGTACGGTGGATGTTGATGCAGCCGTCGATCGTATTCAAGAGCGTTTACTCACCAGTGGTGAACGCGAGGTGGGGACCGGACATATTGGTGAGTTGGTCATGAACGAGCTGCGCAAGCTCGATCAGGTGGCCTATGTGCGTTTTGCCTCGGTTTATCGCAGCTTTGAGGACATCCAGGAATTCGTACAGGCAATTGACGAGTTTCAGGCCCCGTCGGGCGATGAGCACTGATTTGGCTGCGTTTTCCCCTGAAGATCAGGACTGGATGGATCAGGCACTGGCGCTGGCGGAAAAGTCACTCTACCTGAGCCATCCCAACCCCAGAGTCGGTTGTGTCCTCGTGCGGGATGGTCGGCAGCTGGCCTCGGGCTACACGCAGCAAGCAGGTGGACATCATGCCGAGGCCGCGGCGCTCGCCCAGGCGCGGATGCGTGACGTATCCGTGCGGGGCGCCACTGCCTATGTGACGCTTGAGCCGTGTAGCCATTTCGGGCGCACGCCGCCTTGTGTGGATGCATTGCTGGATGCAGGTGTCGCACGCGTGGTGGTGGCAATGCGTGATCCAAACCCGCAGGTGGCAGGCACCGGCATTGCCCGGCTGCGTGCTGCGGCGGTGCGCGTGGATGTCGGGCTGGGTGCCGAGGCCGCATTGGCGCTGAATCCTGGCTTTGTCTCGAGAATGACCAGTGGACGGCCGTGGTTATGGCTTAAAACAGCGAGCTCGCTAGATGGTTGTACCGCCTTGCCCGATGGGCGTTCTCAGTGGATCACAGGTGAGGCGGCGCGCGCCGATGGGCATCGCTGGCGCGCGCGCAGCGCTCTGGTGCTGACCGGGATCGGTACGATTGACTCGGATGATCCGCTGCTCGATGTGCGCGCTGTACACACCGAACGTCAACCCGTGCGAGCGATCGTCGATACGGATTTCCGAATCAATGAGCGTGCGCGTGTATTTAATGGCGCACCGGTCTGGCTTTTCACCGCGACGCAGAATATTGAAAAGGCACACCGGCTGGCTGATCGTAATGTCCAGGTGATTGTGCTGCCCAAGCAGGCGCAGGGGCGTGTGGATCTGACGGCGCTGTTACAGTGCTTGGCAGCGAAAGAGATCAATGAGATTCATGTCGAGGCTGGGGCGGTGTTGAATGGGGCTTTGCTGCAGGCGGGGAGTGTGGACGAGTGGATCGCTTATGTGGCACCCTGCGTGTTGGGGGAGGGGCGAGGTCTCGCACAATGGACACCTCCCTTGGCAGAGCTCGGGCAGGCACCACGCTTTGAATTCATGGAGGCAGTACAGCTAGGCGCGGATATGCGTCTGCGAATGAGACAGGCGACACGCTGGCAGGCGCTGCGGCGCTTGGTGCAGGCCTGATCAAGTTATTCACTTAACGGGATTGATTGCCATGTTTACTGGAATTGTGGCCGCAGTCGGCCAGATCACGCAAGTCACGCCTCTGGGGTCTGAGCCCGAGGCGGGCGTACGCGTCGCTATTGATGCCGGTGGCTTGCCACTGGATCGAGCCAAGCTGGGCGACTCGATCGCTATTCAAGGCGCTTGTATGACAGTGGTCGCCTTACATGAACGCAGCTTCGAGGTGGATATCTCGCGCGAGAGTCTGAATCGTACAAGTGGTCTGGATCAGCCAGGCGAGGTCAATCTGGAGCACGCGCTACGTCTGGGTGATTCACTTGATGGGCATTTGGTGTCTGGGCATGTGGACGGCGTGGGTGGCGTGACGGCGTTTGATGCCGTGGGCGAGTCGGTAGATCTGCGCATTATCGTGCCTGCACACCTGTCAAAATACCTGGCGTACAAGGGCTCAATTACCGTTAATGGCGTGAGTCTCACCGTTAACCAAGTGATTGATCAGGAAGAGGGGAGCGAGATTTATATCAACCTTATCCCGCATACTGTGCAGGTCACCAGTTTACGAAATCTGGATGTCGGCGCATCGGTGAATCTGGAGGTGGACATGATCGCCCGCTATGTAGAGCGCATGATGCGTTAACTCTGTTAAAATTGCGGACTTTCCTCGCGGCGAATATTGGCCGTGGGCGACAAGATAGGACGGGTGGCCGAGCGGTTGAAGGCGCACGCCTGGAAAGCGTGTATACGTGAATAGCGTATCGGGGGTTCGAATCCCCCTCCGTCCGCCAGTTTAGCTATGTGACAATTAGATGCTTTCACTAAACCTTTGCCTGTAATCGTGCCGCATCTTGTTACAGGCCATGCGTGCAAACCTGCGTTGCTCGATTGAGTTGAAGTCATCATCCTGATCCTGCACACACGATTCAATGGCTGCCTTGGCGATCGCCTTTTGCCTGACTGCGTCGCGCTGTGCGATAAGCGTTCCGATGTAAGCAATCAACAGGATGGCGACCCCTGAAATCATCGCCCATAAGAGGATTTTGACAATAATATTGAAGGCTGACTTCTTATTGGAGGGTGTCCTGCGTCCAATTGAGTTTTTTTCCGCCTTGTTCTCCAAAAACATACTCTAACCTCGTCCTAGGTAGGGCATTTTGGATGCGATAACAGTGACGAACTGGATATTGGCATCCAGACTCATATTGGCCATCAGCACGATCATATCGCCGACGTTCTTGGGATCCATTGTGGGTTCCGCTATCGTTGTGCCGTTGGGCTGAATCACACCGTTGGCCATGCGCTCGGTCAAGGGCGTGGCCGCGTTGCCAATGTCGATCTGGCAGGACACGATGTCAAAGGCACGTCCGTCCAGGCCAATCGACTTGGTCAGGCCGGTGATGGCGTGCTTGCTTGTGGTGTACGGTGCAGAGCCAGGGCGCGGTGTATGGGCCGAGATTGAGCCGTTATTGATGATGCGCCCGCCGCGAGGCAATTGTGTGCGCATCATGCGATAGGCGGCGTTGGCGCACAAAAACATGCCGTTGAGGTTGACGGCGATGACTTTTTGCCACTGCTCGTAGGTGACGTCGCCAAAGTCAGTGCTCTGTAGGCCGCCACCGGCATTGTTGAACAATACGTCCAGACGCCCATGGGTCTGCGCAACGGTGGCGAATAAGGCGGCCACCGCCTGCGGATCGGTAACGTCGGTGGGCACAACCAGAGGCGTACCGGCTTTTGCCAAGGCTGCTGTCTCTTCCAGGGGCGCCTGTCTTCTTCCGGCCAGCCCAACGGCGTAGCCCGCATCAAGCAAGGCCAATGCTGCGGCACGCCCAACGCCGCTCCCCGCTCCGGTCACGATTGCGACGCGTTTTGTCATCCCTTCCTCCTGTTATTAAAGCGCTTATATTACTAACTTCGCCTCGCGTATTTTCTCATGTTAGCAGCGTAAAGTTGCTTGGCAGGAGGCAAGCGAATTGACGGCGCCAGTTGCGCTGAGGATAATCATTGCTCCATGCCACGTATAAATTACATTGAGCCTGCAATCATGCTGGCCACGGTTGTCCAATGGCTCGTGTTGGCGACGCTGACGGGCGTCATCGTGGGCAGCGGGACAAGTCTGTTTTTGCATGGGCTGTTTTTTTTGACCGATCAGACGACGTCCATACCGCTTTGGTTGCAGATGGTTTTGCTTCCGTTGGGTGGATTTTTGAATGGCTTGATTCTGTATTACGGGTACAGAATGAATACCACCGGCCTGAAGGATTCAGTGATTGCTGCTGTTCATAAGCAATCAGGCAGAATGCCTTTCAAAACTCTGATGCTCAAACCCATTGCCGCAATCATTACCCTCGCCTGCGGCGGGTCGGCGGGTAAGGAAGGGCCTTGTTCACACATCGGTGGGACGCTGGCCTCTGGTTTGGGGCAGGTATTGGGTCTGAACGTCGAGCTGCAAAAGCGTCTTGTGGCGTGTGGGGTCAGTGCCGGCTTTGCCAGCGTCTTCGGTACACCGATCGCTGGTGCGATCTACGGCGTTGAGGTACTAGCGATCGGGCGTATCCGACATGATTTTCTTTTTCCTGCCATTGTGGCCGGTGTCACATCCTTTGAAGTGAGTAAGGTGTGGGGGATACCGTATCAGTATTACGTGATTGATTGGCTCCCTGGTTTTTCGGAAGTCGTATTCATCAAGATAATCATCATCGGTATTTTGTGTGGGTTGGTTGCGCGCCTATTCGTCGATCTGATAGCCTTTGCACGGCTGAGCTTTGCACGCCTGCAGGATCGCTTTGCTGTGTGGCCGCCTGCCATGCCGCTGCTGGGCGGGCTTATATTGTCAATGCTGATCATCGTGATTCCAACGGATTACCTGGGCTTGAGCTTGCCCTTGATGGATCGGGCGCTAGGTGGCGAGGCCATGCCGTATATGGGGTTTCTATGGAAGACACTACTGGTTGCTATCACCTTGGGCTCGGGGTTTTATGGTGGGATCGTGACGCCGCAGTTCATTATTGGGGCGATTTCGGGTAATGTGCTGGCGCATATGCTGAACCTCAGCCCTTCGCTGGGCGCCGCAGTCGGATTGGTGGCAGTGGTGGCCTCTGCATCGAATACGCCTGTGGCGGCACTGCTTATGGGGATTGAGTTGTTTGGTAGCAGCGCGGGAACGGTTTATATTGCTGGGGCGGGTATTGCCGCCTATTTGATTATCGGCCACCGAAGCGTCTATCCGGATCAGGTCGTCGCCTATCCCAAGTCATCCTGGATGAGCTTTAGGCCGGATAGGCCGGTAGGCGAGGAAAAAATTCATTTATCCCATGGCTTACTGCGGTGGTTGAGTCGATTCCAGGCGGGCCGAGGACTCGGGCGGTTTAGGCGGCGACGTTAACTTGTCTCTGTCACGTGTTTTTCTACTATAGTGGATGCCTTTAGCGCGACACGTGAACTGGCAGCGGCCGGATAGCTGATGACGCAAACCACGAATTTGATTCAGCCTATTGTGGAGACACAGGTCGATGAGTAATACAGTCAGCCCTAGCTTGCCCCTTAATACAGATGTACCAGAGTGGGTACGCCACCCAGGCCTGAAGACCTGGGTCGCTCAGATCGCGCAGCTCACTAAGCCGGATAGCATCGTATGGTGCGATGGGACTGAGGCAGAATATGATCGTCTGTGCGAGCAGATGGTGCAGGCTGGGACCTTGCGCCGATTAAATCCGGCCAAACGCCCGAATTCCTATCTGGCGTGGTCTGATCCTGATGATGTCGCCCGGGTAGAGGACCGTACATTTATTTGCTCCGAGAAAGAAATTGACGCGGGGCCCACAAACAACTGGATGGCGCCGGCAGCGATGCGTGAACAGTTGAACGGATTATTCGCCGGCTGCATGCGGGGACGCACGATGTACGTGATCCCGTTCTCCATGGGGCCGCTGGGTTCACCCATTGCGCAGATCGGGATTGAGTTGTCTGACTCACCTTATGTCGTAGCCAATATGCGTTTGATGACGCGTATGGGACGTAAGGTCTATGACGTGCTTGGTAGTGACGGTGAGTTTGTACCTTGTGTCCACTCGGTCGGTCGGCCTTTGGCACCAGGCCAGGCGGATGTGCCCTGGCCTTGCAACCGCACAAAATACATTGTTCACTACCCAGAGACCCGAGAGATCTGGTCGTATGGTTCCGGCTACGGTGGTAATGCACTGCTGGGTAAAAAATGCCTCGCATTGCGCATTGCTTCGGTGATGGGGCGTGACGAGGGCTGGATGGCCGAGCATATGTTGATTCTGGGGGTGACCTCGCCAGAGGGTAAGAAAATGCATGTGGCGGCGGCGTTCCCCTCTGCCTGTGGGAAAACCAATTTTGCGATGCTAATTCCCCCCGAGTCGCTGTCGGGCTGGAGCGTCACCACCATTGGTGATGATATTGCCTGGATCAAACCCGGTGCTGATGGGCGGCTGTATGCGATTAACCCAGAGGCCGGGTACTTTGGCGTGGCGCCCGGCACCAGCAAGAAAACCAACTTCAACTGTATGGCGTCCCTGCGCCAGAATGCCTTGTTTACCAACGTGGCGCTTACCGATGATGGGGATGTCTGGTGGGAGGGAATGGGACCGGCTCCTGCGCATTGTCTGGATTGGCATGGCAAGGACTGGACGCCGGATTCGGGACGCAAGGCGGCCCATCCTAATGCGCGCTTTACCGTCGCTGCCGAGCAGAATCCGGCGATCGATCCCGAGTGGGATAATCCTGATGGGGTAGCGATTGATGCGTTCATCTTTGGCGGGCGCCGCTCAGATACCATACCGCTTGTGACTGAGGCGCGCAGCTGGCAGGAAGGCGTGTACATGGCCGCCACACTTGGGTCGCAGACGACTGCCGCAGCGGCGGGCGTTCAAGGTGTTGTCCGGCGCGATCCGTTCGCCATGCTGCCCTTCTGTGGCTACAATATGGGGGACTATTTTGGGCATTGGCTTAAGCTGGGCGAGCAATTACAAATGGTGGGCGCGGTGCTTCCACGTTTCTTCTGTGTCAACTGGTTTCGGACCGACGCGCAAGGCAAGTTTATCTGGCCGGGCTTTGGCGAGAACATGCGTGTGCTGAAGTGGATGCTCGGGCGCATCGATGGTAGCGCTCACGGTGAGGAAAATCTGTTCGGAATTTCGCCGCGTTATCAGGACATCAGTTGGGACGGGCTGGATTTCCCTGCTGATAAGTTCGAGGCTGCCACGAGAATCGATACGGACGGCTGGAGGCAGGAGCTGGACGCGCATACCGAGCTATTTGAAAGGCTGGCAGAGCGCCTGCCGGGCGCGCTGCCAGTAATACAGCAGCGATTACTCGAGCGGCTCGATACTTAGTCGGCTAGTTACCATCAATTCGTCGGGGTATATGTGAAATTTTTTTCGCTAGAGCATAGTCCGATCGCCTACGCAGCAGATTTCGTTGCATACCCCGTCGCGATTCTAAGTGGACTGGCAGCTGTACTGATCTACACACCGACATGGCGTTGGCCTGTGCTTGCGCTGGTTGCTGTGCTGGGCTTGATGGCCTGGACCTTTATTGAGTATGGCTTGCATCGGTTCGTGTTGCATGGGCTACAACCCTTTAAGCGCTGGCACGAGGCACATCACGCGCGGCCACACGCCTTGATAGGCACGTCTACGCCAGCTAGCCTGGCCATGTTTGCCATTCTGATTTTTGCCCCGATCGCTCTATCAACGGATGTTTGGTACGCCACGGCTGCAACGATGGGCGTCACGTTGGGGTATTTGGCTTATGTGACGATGCATCATGCACTGCATCATTGGCGTAGTCGAAAGGGGACGTGGTTCTATCGCTTGAAATACGCACATGCTATGCATCACCGGCCCGGCTTTGTTGGAAATTACGGTGTGACCACGCTGTTTTGGGATCGGCTCTTGGCCGGACGGTAAGCATGGTCTCTAACGTGGATTATCTGACGCAGCTTGCTGCCGATCCGGCCGCCTGGTTGGCGCTTGCAACACTGATCGTAATGGAGATCGTGTTGGGCATCGACAATCTCATTTTCATTTCCATCCTGACCAACAAGCTCCCCGAACAGCAGCGCAGTAAGGCGCGGCGTATCGGTATCGGTCTTGCCTTGGGGCTGCGTCTGGGATTGCTGGGCACGGTGGCCTGGATTGTGCAGTTAACGGCACCGGTGGTCGAACTGTTTGGTCAGGCCTTTTCCTGGAAAGACATGATTCTTATCGCGGGCGGCTTGTTTTTGCTCTGGAAGGCGACTCGGGAAATTCATCATAGTGTCGATCCTACGCCTGGCGGCGATATGTTCGAGGGCCGGCAAGGTGCCGACCGTGTGTCGATGTCGTTTACCTCTGCAATTATTCAGATTCTGCTGCTGGATCTGGTGTTCTCGGTCGATAGCATCATCACTGCAGTGGGGATGACTGAGCACTTGCCGATCATGGTTGTGGCTGTCGTGGTGGCCGTCGTGGTCATGCTGTTGGCTGCAGATCCCTTGGCCAGATTCATTAATAATAATCCCACCATTGTCATGCTGGCGCTCGGATTCCTGATCATGATCGGGATGACTTTGATTGCCGAAGGCTTCGGTACCCATGTGCCCAAGGGTTACATCTACGCCGCTATGGTGTTTTCTTCTGTGGTTGAAGGCCTTAATATGTTGGCGCGCAGCGCACGGCAAAAGCAACGTTCTGGACAATAAGATCATCATGACCAACTTTCTCGTAGCAGCTCTATACAAATTCGTCCCTCTAGAGGACTATCGCGCGATGCGCGAGCCGCTACGTGCCCTGTGCGATTCGCATGGGATCAAAGGGACGCTGCTGTTGGCCCGCGAGGGCATCAACGGCACGATTGCGGGTGAGCCAATGGCGCTGCGCACGGTGCTCGCTCAGTTACGCGCAGATCCCCGTCTAGCAGACCTAGAGCATAAGGAATCCAACGCCATCGAGATGCCGTTTTATCGTCTTAAGGTGAAGCTCAAGCGCGAGATCGTCACGATGGGCGTGCCAGATATGGATCCAGTGCGGATGGCGGGTACGTATGTTCCGCCCCAGGATTGGAATGCACTCATCGATGATCCTGAGGTGGTTGTGGTTGACGTGCGTAATGATTACGAAGTCGGTATCGGCAGCTTTGATTCAGCGATCGATCCGCACACTGCGCATTTTTCTGATTTCCCAGAGTGGGTGCGTGTGCAGTCCGAGCAGGGTGGCGTGCTGCATGGCAAGCCACGTGTGGCGATGTTCTGCACCGGCGGTATCCGTTGCGAGAAATCGACCTCATATTTGCGTAGCCAAGGCTTTGACGAGGTTTATCACCTTCAGGGCGGGATTCTTAAATACCTAGAGACCGTGCCCGAGGGACAGAGCCGTTGGCATGGTGAGTGCTTTGTGTTCGATGAGCGGGTCGCTGTGCGTCATGGTTTGGAGGCCGGTGAGCATACCTCCTGTCGGGCGTGCCGCATGCCGCTCAGTATCGAGGATCGCGCCTCTACGCTCTATATCGAGGGGGTGAGCTGTCCGCATTGCCATGCACAGCACAGCGAGGATAAGCGTCAGCGTCTGGCCGAGCGCCAACGTCAGGTGTCACTGGCGCAGCAGCGGCAGTGCCGCCATATCGGGGTGCGCCAACAGGCGCAAACCCCATGCCCGGATTCACCCCATGCCGGGAACGATATTTGAAAAGCCACAGTCGACGTGCAGGATCTCACCGGTTACGCCTGCTGCCATATCCGAGAGCAAAAAGGCTGCAGCATTGCCGACATCCTCGATCGTGACGTTGCGCCCGAGCGGTGCCTGGGACTCGACGTACTTCAGCATATTGGCAAAGTCCTTGATGCCGCTGGCAGCGAGGGTCTTGATTGGGCCGGCAGAGATGCCATTAGAGCGGATACCTCTGCGTCCCAGCGCGGAGGCGAGGTAGCGTACGCTGGCCTCTAGCGAGGCCTTGGCCAAGCCCATCATATTGTAATGAGGGATGGATTTTTCAGCCCCCAAGTAGGTCATGGTAAGCACCGAGCCATTGCGCCCTTCCATCATGGGTAGGGCAGCCTTGGCGAGCGCTGGAAAGCTATAAGCCGAGATGTCGTGAGCGATACGGTAGTTTTCCCGAGTCATGCCATCGAGCAGGTCGCCAGCGAGCGCATCGCGTGGGGCAAAACCGATCGAATGGACCAGCCCATCCAAACCGTCCCAGTGCTCGCGTAGCGTGACAAAGGCACCCTCGATCTGCTCATCCTCGGCAACGTCACAAGGGATAACAATCTGGCTTCCTAGCTCATGAGCGAACTCTGTGACACGGTCCTTAAAGCGGTCGCCAACATACGTGAAGGCAAGCTCGGCGCCTTGAGCGCGACAGGCCTGCGCGATGCCATAGGCAATCGAGCGATTCGAGATCACGCCCGTGATGAGGATGCGTTTGCCGTCTAATAAACCCATTTTGTATGGTTCCTATGTGGTTTAGCCGCGAAGCTTGGTGCCTGGTACGCGTAGACGCATGCCAGTAGATAGTGCACTGCCCTTGAGGTTATTGAGCTTGCGCAGTTCGTCTACCGATGTATTGTAGCGACGGGCCAATGAATACAAGGTGTCACCTTTTTTGATGGTGTGCGTGCGCGCATTGGCCTTCGGTTGTATTGTGCTGCGATTCGAGGTGCTGGCCACAGCTGGGATAGTACGGCCAGTCGACGTGTTCGAGTTGTAGCTTGCCAGACGTATGCCTGTGTCCTGTGCCGGGATAAGCAAGGCGCTAGAAGTAGCGTGAGAGGCTTTGCGGCTAAGGTTGTTGGCTTGGCGCAGCAGATCGAGCGATACACCATGTTGTTTGGCGATGCTGGCCAGAGATTGACCCCGCTTGGGATGGTAGATCTGCCAGGAGCTGAGCTGGCCTGTGTAGGCATGCAGGTTGGTGTTGAAGACCTCGACCTTGTCTGTTGGCAGGTGTAGTGCCGGGCGGTGAATACCGCGCATGATCGGACGATTATAGGAGGGGTTGAGGGCCTTGAATTCTTCGATGGGGATCTCGGCTAGCGCGGCAGCTACCTGGATATCCATGTCCTGAGCCTTGTGGACGGTTGTGAAATACGGTGTGTTGCTGACGTTGGGTAGCAAGATACCGTATTTTTCGGGCTTAGCGATAATGTTTTTGATAGCCTGCAGCTTAGGCACGTAGTTACGTGTCTCGTCAGGCATATTCAGTGCGGTGTAGATTGGCAGCTCGCCGGCGTTGATGTTTTTTTCGATGGCGCGTTTGACGGATCCCTCTCCCCAGTTATAAGAGGCGAGCGCCAGATACCAGTCCCCCTGGAAATCATACAAATAGCTCAGATAATCCAGAGCAGCATTCGTAGAGGCAACCGGGTCGCGACGCTGATCGCGCCACCAGTCCTGCTCTAGGTTGTAGTGCTGGCCCGTACTGGGAATGAATTGCCATAGCCCAGAAGCCTTAGAACGTGAATAAGCGTTTGGATCGTAGGCGCTCTCGACAAAGGGCAGCAGGGCGAGTTCAGTGGGGAGCCCCCGACGATTGAGCTCATCGACAATATAGTAGAGGTACTTACCTGCCCGCTGACTCATGAGGAGTACAGATTGTGGGTGGGAGGCGTAGTAGTCGGTCCAGTAGTCCACCCGAGGGTCGTATAGATTGGGGATAGCGAATCCGCGTCGGATCCGATCCCACATATCGCGTGGCGGGTGAGTCAGATCGATTGTGCGCGAGGTGTCCTCTGCGGCGTAGGTCTGCTTATCGGGCGAGGTGGATTTCTGCTGAGAGGCGCAGCCTGCCAGTGCCACCAGGATCAGCAAGGTAAAGAGTCGCAAGAAGTTCATGGGTCGTTATTTAAAGTCGTTCTTCCATTGGCGCAGACAGGCAAAAATAGCTTGGGGAGTCTCTAGCATCGTCGCAGCATAATGAGATGCTGCGTTGCCGATTTGTGCATAGGTCGTTCGTAAAAACGGGTTGGTCTGAAGCTCGGCAGCAATGCTCGATGGGACGGTAGGTAAGCCCTGCGTACGCAAATGGGCCGCATCCCGCGCGCGCTGCTGCAAAGCAACATTATCGGGCTCAACCTGCAGGGCCCAGCGAATATTTGCCACAGTGTACTCGTGTCCACAACAAACGAGTGTGTCGGGCGGCAAGTTTCCAAGTTTACTCAATGACTCGAGCATTTGGGCAGGCGTGCCCTCAAAAAGTCTACCACAGCCTGCAGCAAAGAGCGTGTCGCCGCAAAATAAAACGTGTGTCTGCGCATCGAGCAGACCATGGTAGGCGATATGACCCGCCGTATGGCCGGGGATATCGAGCACCTCTAGGCGCACGCCAGTGCCCGGAAGCTGCACGACGTCGCCCTCGCGTAAGGGAACGTCACAGTAGGGCAGGGTCTCGGTCGCGGGGCCATAGACGCGCGCCCCGGTTAGCTGTTGTAATGCACGCACCCCACCCACATGATCGCCATGGTGGTGGGTGATCAGGATGGCCTCTAGGATGAGCCCGTGCGTGAGCAACGCCTCGATTGGCGCGGACTCTCCTGGGTCGACGATGATGACATGGCCGTTTTTTTGTACCATCCATATATAGTTATCGGATAGCGCCGGGACGGGTGTCAGGATGGCTGGGCTATCAGTGATCGTGGCGTGATTTACCATAATTTAAGTAGGAGCGAGTGTGCCGCTGCACCATACAATGTCTGTCGAGCTGGCTGAGTGGCTGGACACCCCAGTGGGCCGCATTGTGCAGGCCTGGGAGCAAAAGCAGGTGGACGGCATGGTAAGTAATATGTTTGGCTATCATGCCATACAACTGGGCCTGCCGCATTGGGATTTGCTGCGGGCGAATCGCATCCCATCCAAGACCTACGCTCATCGGCCCGATGCATCGATCGGTACACAAGGCGGCAGACTGGTCTGCGAACCTGACCATTTGCCCTTTGCTGCCCAGAGTGTGGATCTGCTGGTGCTGCCACATACCCTGGAATGGGCGAATGATCCGCACCAGGTATTGCGCGAGGTCGAGCGTGTGCTGATGCCCGAGGGTCGGGTGGTGATCACCGGGTTTAACCCATTTAGTCTATGGGGAGCGCGCGAGTCGTTACCTGGACTGGATCTGAAATTGCCGGTGCCCGTGCCGGCACAGGTTTCGCCCGGCCGACTTAAAGATTGGTTTAAGCTATTATCCTTCGAGCCCGAGCGAGGTCGTTTTGGTTGTTATGTGCCACTGTGTGTCACCGAGACCTGGTTGCATCGATGGCGTTTTATGGATAGTGCCGGAGATCGTTGGTGGCCGGTATGTGGCGCGGTTTATGCGATTGCCGCAGTCAAACGAGTGAGCGGAATGCGCCTGATCGGCCCGACTTGGCGGCAGAATAAACGTCGCCGTGTGCGCCGCGCCGCCGTTGCGCCCGCCGCCAACAGAGTGGAGGATAGGGCGAATGGCTGAGCCCCGCATAGATATCTGGACCGATGGCGCCTGCAAGGGCAACCCTGGGCCGGGTGGCTGGGGCGCCTTATTACGCCAAGGGCGTCACGAAAAATCCCTGTGCGGTGGCGAGGCGGTTACAACGAATAATCGTATGGAGCTGATGGCGGTCATTCAGGCACTGCATGTGCTTAAGCGCCGCTGCGTGGTCACGGTGCATACCGACTCGACTTACGTCATGAAGGGCATGAGTGAATGGATGGATGGCTGGAAGCGCCGAGGGTGGCGCACAGCGGATAAAAAGCCCGTCAAAAACGCCGACCTCTGGCAAGAGCTCGATGCGCTCGCCCAGCAGCACGAACTACACTGGAAGTGGGTCAAAGGCCATGCCGGGGACCCCGGAAACGAGCGAGCAGACGAATTAGCGAATCAAGGCGTGCTGATGGCACCCGATGTGATTCAGGCCTGACTATTTACGAGATATCAACAACTTATGCGACAAATCTTACTCGACACAGAGACCACAGGCCTAGAGCCCGAGCGCGGGCATCGCATCGTCGAGCTCGCCTGTGTAGAGCTGCACAATCGCCAAGTGACGTCGAATCATCTGCACCTGTACGTCAATCCCGATCGCGACAGTGACCCCGAAGCACTACGTATTCATGGTCTGGATACCAAGTTCTTGTCCAAGCATCCGCGTTTTTCCGACGTCGCCGACCAGCTCGTAGAGTTCGTGCGCGATGCTGAAGTCATTATTCATAATGCAAGTTTTGACGTGAAATTCCTCAACGCTGAGCTCGAACGTGCGGGGCTGCCTAAGTTCGAGACATTGTGCGCCAAGGTGACCGATTCGCTTATGGTCGCACGTGAGATGTTTCCGGGTAAACGCAATAGCCTGGACGCTTTGTGCGACCGATTTGGGATCTCTAACGCGCACCGTACCCTGCATGGCGCCTTGCTGGACTCTGAACTATTGGGCGAGGTCTGGCTTGCCATGACGCGTGGCCAGGATTCCCTGCTTATGAATGGTGATCAGGATAAGGCAAATAAGCCAGGACAGACCGTCGTGATGCCGTTTGACGCATCGAACTTGATCGAAGTACGGGCGGATGCTGCCGCATTGCAGGCGCACGAGGCTTATTTGGATGGACTGGACAAGGCGGCGGGTAAACCCAGCGTCTGGCGTGCGTGTAGCGCTGGCATCACGCCGGAGGCTGGTCAGACCAACTGAGTTGCCTGCGGATTTGGGCTGGATCGTGTACAATTTCGGCCTTCCCAGTGGTTTGCTTTATGCGGGTAGTTTTGTGCGTTGAGCAGACATCACCGGGGCGGTTAGCTCAGTGGTAGAGCACTGCCTTCACACGGCAGGGGTCACTGGTTCGAACCCAGTACCGCCCACCAATTTCCGGTTCTTCCCCGTTAATGATGTAGCGCCCGCCGCCATGTAGAGCCTAGAGCCCCCTAGAATCCGTGGAACAAGAAGTCTATTGCGGCCACGATATCATCATGGCGATTTTGAACGTTAAATATCGCGACCTTGAGGTCTTTGACAGGGACCGCAGCCAAGTACTGAGTCACCATTGAGTGCTCGAGGCCTTCTATATTAAACAAGGGGTTGAGCGTCTTTGCGGGCTTTGGTGCTTCGGTGAGAGGCAGCAGCGGAATCACTATACGAGTGTTGAACGGGTGCATGAAGTCTGCTTGGACATTGACGAGATACCCGGATCCTGAGGGATTAGGGTAGACGTTAAATCGTCTCATCAGAACATCCTGTACTTTGCCAGTGGCAGGCCGTGTTCTTCGACGAAAGCGTTAGAGCTGTTGATCGCTTCTTCATTTTCTTGCAGCCATAGTTCTGTGCGCCTGCCTGCAATGGCTAGGGCGAGTCCAGCCTCAGCAGCCTGTGAAATATTGATGTGCAGTGCTTTGGCTTCGGAGAGCAGGTTTTCCGTTAGGGTCACATTGGTTGCTCTCTTGGTGGTGCCTCGGGAACTGCTTGGCGATAGCATGAGTTGACTCCATTTAAAATATGGTTAATGGTGACATACATGCGCATGTTTTACAACATGATTTGTCGGAAAAATGCCTGGTTCATTGAGTGTTGTGTCCATAGAAGACAGCCAACAGGCAATTGATCTGCCCGATTTCACTGCCACAAGTCTCGGGGTGGGTATAGGCAGCCGCGACCGCCCGCTCGTCCCATGCCGCCTTGATCAACCAGATGCGCGATATCCGTGTAGGCTGGCCGTCCTTGGTGCCGCCGCCTGACAATGTCAAGCCGATGATCGGCTGCTTGCTGCCCGATGGGCGGTAGGCCCGCTCAGTGGCGTAGTCTCGGGCGAGGGAGTCGGCGTCGATTGTTGGGAGTGGTGCGCGGTCCACTACTGTAGCGGCAGAGGCCGGGCCCGTTGCATCCATGGCCAGTACAGAGACCGGCATCATGCAAATTGCAACGACGATGGCAGCCGACTTGCGTAGACGAGTGAATTTGAGCATATGTCCCCCAGTCTCGCCTGTTTCTATATATGGGAATATTATCCGCCTGTTTGTCCTCGATAACTACAGGAAGGGCATTATCGTTATATTGACGATGCCATGTTGACTGATATCTATTTGAAACATCTACGCCGCTGCATCGAACTGGTCCGCAAGGCACTGGCGACTGGTAACCCGCCATTCGGCGCGCTTGGCCTTAACGGTCTTGAGCACGAGAAAGCCGTTGAGTTGCTGCTGGGCGAAGTACCGCGCCTCAAGCACAGGAAATTATGCCAGATACTGGTGCAGGCGTTCCTTTTACACTGCGGATAATTTCCAATGATGGCGGCGCGCCGCCTCATTATTTCCGATTGATTGCGCCAGACGTGCCGACTCCAGCATATATTCTTGGGTATATTGCCGTCTTACCACTTTGGCACATTTGATGCCGTTACGGATGGGAGCGTCTATTCCATTGTTTGTGATGTAGAGCCCCATTATGCACTACCATGTAAAATGTTGTCGGGTGTCAGCTGTGCGTTGCAGTGAGACAGGTCCATGCGTCGGTCGGGCCGCCACGCGGAGCTTTTGTGAATATGAATCGACACTCGCCACCGCAGGATTTACCGCGTGTACAGGTTTTAGCCGAACGCGGCTTCGCCACCCTCGAGCGCTTCCTCCATATTGAAGCGGTTAGCGGCATTGTGTTGCTGATTGCAGCAGCGATCGCTTTGATCTGGGCCAATTCCCCCTTAGCTCATAGCTACCATGCGCTCTGGCATGCGCCGCTATCGATAGGGTTTGGTGGTTTTGTTTTCTCCCAGCCTCTACATTTTTGGATTAATGATGCCTTGATGACGATCTTTTTTTTAGTCGTCGGCATGGAGGTCCGCCGGGAAATACATGACGGCGCATTGAGTAGTGTGAGGCAGGCGGCGCTGCCTATGGCCGCTGCCGTGGGTGGATTGGTCGTGCCAGCGTTGATCTACTTGGCCTTTAATAGCGGCGATCCGACACGGCAATACGGCTGGGCTGTACCCACCGCCACTGATATTGCGTTCGCGGTGGGCGTGCTGGCGCTATTAGGCCGGTCGATTCCCGGCAACGTCCGTATCCTCCTGTTGGCTCTTGCCATTATTGACGATATTGGTGCGGTGCTGATCATCGCCTTTTTCTATTCGGGCGGGCTTGATTACAGCGGGTTTGCAGTCGCGGGCCTGGGTATTCTGATGGTGCTGAGCCTTCAGAAAATTGGCATCGGCTCGGCCTATGCCTACGTGGTTCCCGGTGCGGTTATCTGGATCGGTCTATTGATGACTGGCGCGCATCCGACCTTGGCGGGAGTCGTGCTGGGTTTTATGACGCCGGTGTTGCCCGTTCGCATGCGGGAACGTCCTCTGGATGTGGTCTCACGTGTTTCTGAAGAACTGCTCAGTCATGATGGCGACGCTGATAAGGATGCAACCCACCTGGCGCAGCCGTTGCGCGAACTGCGCCGAGCTCAGCGGGAGATGCTGTCGCCGGTGGTTCGTGTGCAGGGGGCGCTTCATCCCTGGGTAGCCTATGGCGTCATGCCGCTGTTTGCCCTGGCTAATGCGGGCGTCAGCCTGGGCGGTATTGATCTTTCTGCTTCAGGCCCGCAATGGGTCATGGTCGGTGTGGCGTTGGCTTTGGTGCTTGGTAAGCCGTTGGGAGTCATCGGTGTGAGCTGGCTCATGGTGCGGTTTGGCTGGTGTCGGCTGCCGCCTGATGTGTCTTGGGGCGGCATTGCCCTAATTGGCCTACTCGCCGGTATCGGCTTCACCATGTCTATTTTCATCGCGATGCTGGCCTTTGTTGATGAGAACTTGCTGGGCGCTGCAAAGCTGGGTGTGCTGCTAGGCTCACTGGTAGCCGCTCTGCTGGGTCTTGGGTGGGGGGTGGTGTATGCGAAGCGGCTACGGCCAAGGCGCGTGCACGCCGCGTAAGCGGGACACGCCGGCCCTCACATCTATAGAGTCCCTCCGCCTTCACCTTGACATACGGTCTTGCATACGCAATGATCAAACTCACCGAAGGGCGCTCTGAAAAATCGAGGCCGCTGTGGAGCTGGCCACGCTTGAATGGGTGTCCTGGTTTAACCACCAACGTCTATTGGGATCGATCGGTGACATCCCGCCAGCCGAAATCGAAGAGCGTTACTATCGACAACTTGCAGCACAGGCTGCTGAACCTGTTTTACTTTAATCAAACAGCCTCCGAGATTTCCGGTTGGATTCTAATCCACCGTTAGCTGTTGCAACATCTGTCGGAGTGGATCCGGTACATTTTGGGATAATAATGATCATCGCGATATCAATGGGGTTTTTGACTCCTCCTGCGGGCGTCAATCTTTTCGTTGGCTGCAACATTAGCAAGATAAGTATTGAGAAGCTCGGCGTTGCGGTACTGCCTTTTTTTCTACGATTTTGTGGGCACTAATTATGATTGCTATGATTCCTGCGATCAGTCTAGCTTTATTATAGAAACTGAAAAAAATTACGCGGGGAAGCATATTATATAACCTGTAAATCATATCGGACGCATAAATGATACAGTTTGATGGATCTGAATTTTGGAGTATACGAGAATTATCCGCAGCGATTGGTGAGCGTCGTATCTCGCCTGTGGATTTGCTTGAAATATTTATTCAAAGAATAGCGTCCCGAGATTCAAAACTTCATGCCTTTATAGAAGTGTATATAGATGATGCCCGCCTTGCCGCTATCGCGGCAGAAAAAGCGATTCGTAGTGGACATTCAGTGGGGCCTCTGCATGGCATCCCGATTGCTTTGAAGGATGTAATTCAGATTAAGGGCCGTCGTGTTTCTGCTGGTTCAGCCTGCTGGCAGGATCATCAGTCAGATCAAACTGCCACATTGGCGCAGCGACTGATTTCTCAGGGGATGATTATATTAGGGCGAACTCATATGGTTGAGTTTGCTTTCGGCGGATGGGGGATTAACACGGAAATGGGAACGCCGTGGAATCCATGGGATCTTGACCACCATCGCATAGCTGGGGATATTACCCTTCGCCTGTCGTTCGATCTCGTAGAGTCCGCCGATGTGCCGCAGCGCTTGCTCGGCCACTGGGCTCTGGGCGGCCACATGCAGATCGAAGAGCTTGCGTCGAGCATGGGCCATGCAACCGATCTCGGTGATGCCCTGGGTAAAGCAGGCCTTATAGCCCGCGTAATCGTCACAGACCAGGCTGCCCGCCCAGTCACCGAAGAACTCGCGGGCGTGAGCACCCGCGCGTCCTTCAGTAAAGTCATAGACCACGGCCTGCAGTCCCTCGAAGGCACCTGGAGCATAGGCCCATAGGTAGGCTCGATGCGTTGCCTTGCTACCAGGCTTGAGCATCTTCACTGGCGTTTCGTCCGCATGCAGGACTCGGTGTGACAGGATCTCGTCTCGTAGGGCATTGACGATGGGCTGCAGGGCAAAGCCGCAGGTTCCCACCCATTGGGCGAGTGTGGAGCGGGCAATACGCAGCCCCGCCCGAGCAAAGATGCTTTCCTGACGATACAGGGGAAGGTGGTCCGCATACTTGGCCACCAATACATGGGCGAGCAGCCCCGGCGTGGCCAGCCCCTTGTCGATCACATAGGCGGGCATCGGGGCTTGGCGGATGGTCTCGCACTGCGGGCAGGCGAGGATCGGGCGCACGTGGCGCTCGACGGTAAATGTTCCTGGGGTGTAGTCCAGCTTTTCGCTGACCTCGTCCCTGACGAGCTTCATCTGGCAACCACAGGCGCAGTTCGTGTCGTGCGGCTCGTGGCGCACTTCCACACGCGGCAGCTCTGGCGGCAGTGCTGCGCGTTTAGGGCTTGCGCGGGGTTCGGTGATGGGATCAGCCTTGGGTAAGAGCGTAGCCAGCTCGGCTTCGATCTCGATTAGATCCTCATCGACGGCCTCCTCCAGGAGGCTGCCCTGCACACCGGGTGGCAGCTGCTCGCCGCGCTTGCCGAAGCGGAACCGCTTGAGCATCGCAATCTCGAAGGTGAGCCGCTCGTTGAGCGTCTTGCTCGTCGTCAGTTCCTGTGTGGTGCGACCGAGCGTCTGCATGAGGCTCGCTGCCAGCGTTCGTAGCTGCGCAGCGTCCATATTCTGTAGTGTCGCGGGTGACTCGGTCATCATGGCGAGCAGTATGCCAGCCGGTGACGCACCGCACCATTGGCATCAGCCCGGATTGCCAAGATACCGCTGATCGGTATCAGATACAGTCAATGATAGCGGCCTCGCCCAGGCGTTGCCAAGGCAGGCCCAGCACCAGAGCGCCGATCTGTTCTTCACTCAGATTCATGCGCGTGGCGCCGGGCGTGGGCCACACGAATTTACCTTGGTTCAGACGCCTAGCGGCGAGCCACACGCCGATGCCGTCGTGCATCAGAACTTTGATGCGTGTGGCCCGACGGTTGGCAAAGACATAGGCATGGTGAGGATGTGCGGCACCGAACACGCGTACCACCCGAGCGAGTGTCGTATCCAGACCCGCACGCATGTCCATGGGCTCGACGGCGAGCCAGATCTGGTCAATGCGAATCACCGCAGCAGATCCCGCAGCCAGGTGGCGCACTCACCTCCTGCCTGCACCGGCCAACGGATTCGGGCATGCACGGCACCGCGTTGCACCTCGACCTGAATCGTGGCAGAGGGGCTCGTCATCTGCTCGCCGCGCACGACCGGCTGTGCTTGTACATTGACCGGAATAAAGCCCTGCGTGTCGGGCACCACCAGTTCCCCGCGTCGCACGTTCATCCGCCACTTATGAACAATGTTCGGGTTGATGCCATGCGACAGGGCAACGCCTGCGATGGAGACGCCCGGCTTGCTGCACTCCTGCAGGATCTGGGTCTTGAGCGCCAAGCTGTAGGAACGGCGCGCCGGGCGTGAGGGCTTGATATCTTCTTCCACGATAGTGTCCACCATAAATAGTGGACATCATCGTAGGGAAGGCCCGGAGCCTCAAGATGCGTTCAACGTACGCTTACGCTATACACTCAGCACGGGCGAATACCAGTGAACCGATGTCGTGCCTACGCTCCATGCGTTGAACGACCAAATCATTGAGTCCTAGGATAGAATCATCAGGGACATCGGTGTTGCCTCCATTAAACGAGCTCTTCGCGAAAACAAGTCTAATGAATACCGCTGTCCTCCGTTAATGATATAGAGCCAACCGTTATTACCCTTGATGGAATCACAATGACTCGAACTGAACACATTCGCCTGATGGCCGAATACAACGAGTGGATGAACGCCAAGCTTTGTGAGGCTGCTAGACGATTGCCTGACCAAGAGCTGGCAGCAGATAAAAAAGCTTTCTTTGGCTCCATCCTTGGAACACTTAATCACCTGATTGTTGGCGATACGATTTGGTTAAACCGATTCGCAACCCATCCGGCCAACTATCCATCGCTGGCTGTGGTGCAGAGTCTGCCGATGCCAACAAGTTTAAATCAGTTGGTTTTTGCGGATATCCGAAGCCTTTCCGAGCACCGAACGCTGCTTGATCAGACGATCATAAAATGGGCAGACTCGATCGCTGATCAAGATCTGGATTTCATCCTTAGCTATTCGAATATGAAAAACGTGCCTGCAAAGCGCAACTTCTACAGCCTGATCGTGAGCTTTTTTAATCATCAAACCCACCACCGTGGTCAGGCAACTACCCTTTTGACGCAAGCCGGAATTGATGTTGGCGTCACAGATTTGCTGATGATTATTCCCGATGAAACCGTGGCATAACTTATCGTTCTGGATGAAGCGCCGTTGCGCCCCATCATGATGAGCCGGGCTTTCCCACCGAGATGATGCAAACTTATTCGTGTGCGATCGGCTTCTCGGTAAATAAGTAGTCCTTGAGTTCTTTGGAAAATGCTGGATCCTTACGCCGAATCCATTCCAGAACCATGGCAGCATGTTCCTTTTCCTCATCGCGATTGTGTTCGAGGATGGCCTTGAGTTCTGCATCCTTGCAAGCATCCGCGCGCTGGTTGTACCAATCTACCGCTTCTAATTCCTCCATCAATGAAACAATCGCTCGATGCATGTCTCGCGTTTCATTCGACAGTTCCTCAATGGGCTCGTGGTAACCGACACTTGACATTTCCTGCTCCTTTTTATGGATGAATAACAGTGGTAGTCCCTAGCGTGATATCCAAGGGGGAAAACCACCTTGGGACAACACTATATCGAATCATGCGATGAGTCTTAAAAATTTCTCGACTCTTGTCTTATAACTGAATTTTCTGGCTGACACACCCAGACGCTTTAACAAAATGCAAATACACACCGCAAAAATACCAGACCTGGGCCTCAGCCTTGAACGATAGCAATCGCTTGGGCCAGCAGTCAGGGGCAGTCATCTATCCTGCTAATTGTGATACTGAAAGAATTTCTCGGTAAATCTGAACGGCGCTATGGTCGTCACGGCGACGGCATGCCGATGTCGCGCTGCGCTTAACGCAGTGCGGCAATATTGATGGCGTTCGCACCGCAGGCCCGCACCAGTTCAGGGTCGTGACTGGCAAACAATACGACGCGATCTTGGGACCAGATTTTGAACTGTTCGGCCAGCACGGCGCGAGCCTGCGCATCGAGCCCGTTGCTGGGGCCGTCCGCGATGATGACGGCCGGTTCACCCAGGGCAGCGGCGGCCAAGAAGACCTTGCGCCGCGTACCCGTCGACATCTGTTCGAAGCGCTTATCCAGATGCGGTTCAAGCCCGAGTCTATATGCCAGATCGAGTACCGTATCGTCGAGTATTGTGTTTTTTTCCGAGGCGACCTGCTCGAGCAGCCCGCGTCCGGTATGCATGGGAAACATCAAGCAGTCGTCGGGTATATAGGCCATCCGGGCTTTGGCTTGCAGCGGCGTTTGGATGAGGGAATATCCATCGATCCAGACATCTCCCATATCCGGCGCGATAACGCCCGCGATGATGCCCAGCAAGCTGGACTTTCCGGTGTTATCTTCTTCGCATAGCGCCACACATCCAGGCGAGAACGTGTACGTCAGTCCCTCGAATATACGATGGTCGCCATAGTGCTTACTGAGATTGTCGATGCGTAGCATGCGGGGAAGTGTACGCATGAATGCGACGCGTGACCAGCACTCATGCCAGATAAGGCTGGTTATTGCCTTGATCGTTCCATGTACAATACATAAAGGCAGCCCTGCGATGGATGCTGCGTCGCGATAACAGCGATCACCATGGACCCGGCGATGCCGGTGGCTCGGCCGGGCGCCTATCCCTCGGAAAACTCTAAGCAAATAATGTCTTTTCGTTCCACGTTTCGCCGCGAATGGATGGCCAGTCCTCGCGCCGATATTCTTGCAGGCATTGTCGTTGCCCTTGCTCTTATTCCAGAAGCCATCGGCTTTTCTATCATTGCGGGTGTCGATCCCCGCGTAGGCCTTTACGCCTCTTTTTCGATTGCGGTGATCATCGCGTTCGTCGGCGGTCGGCCGGGCATGATTTCAGCCGCAACCGCTGCTATCGCGGTCCTGGTTGTGCCGCTGGTCATCGATCATGGGGTGGAGTATCTATTTGCCGCGACAATCCTCATGGGTGTTTTTCAGGTATTGGCAGGATTTCTCCGGCTGGATCTGCTGATGCAGTATGTATCGCGCTCGGTTGTTACGGGTTTTGTGAATGCGCTGGCGATTCTGATATTCCTTGCCCAGTTGCCTCAACTCACTCATGTTACGTGGGAGACGTATGCCATGGTGGCAGCCGGTTTGGCGATCATCTATCTTGTTCCCCGTCTAACAAAGGCTATTCCATCTCCCTTGATCGCAATTGTTGTCCTGACAATTATCTCGATCTACGGTGGTTTGCCCGTCAATACCGTTGGGGACATGGGGGATCTGCCCTCATCCTTACCCGAGTTCCTGATTCCGAATGTGCCTTTGAACGTTGAAACGCTGCGCATTATCTTTCCTTACTCGTTAACGATGGCTGCTGTAGGATTGCTTGAGTCGATGATGACGGCACAAATTGTTGATGACCTAACCGACACGCCTAGCGACAAGCGTCGAGAGTGCAAGGGTCAGGGGATCGCTAACTTTGTGACGGGGTTTTTTGGTGGGATGGGTGGCTGTGCAATGATTGGTCAGTCCGTCATCAATGTGAAATCAGGTGGCTCCACGCGCCTGTCTACTTTTGTCGCCGGAGCGTTCCTTCTTTTTCTGATTGTGGTGCTCGGTCCACTCGTGGCAAAGATTCCAATGCCCGCGCTGGTCGCCGTCATGATTATGGTGTCGATTGGTACGTTTAGTTGGAGCTCGATACGAAACTTGCGCTCACACCCTTGGCAATCGTCGGTGGTAATGGTCGCAACCGTTGTAGTGGTGGTTTGGACGCATGATTTGGCACAAGGTGTATTGGCAGGGGTAATCCTTAGCGGATTGTTCTTTGCCGGCAAGGTAAAGCGGCTACTTATAGTCGAATCTACGCTCTCTGCGGACGCAAGCACTCGTACGTATGCGTATTCGGGCCAGGTGTTTTTTGCTTCTTCAGAGCGCTTTTCCGAGGCCATTGATTTCAAGGAAGTTGTGGACAAGGTCGTGCTCGATGTTTCAGCCGCTCATTTTTGGGATATTTCGGCCGTCGGCGCTTTGGATAAGGTGGTGATTAAGCTTAGACGGGGAGGCACGTCAGTGGAAGTGGCTGGGCTAAATGAGGCCAGCACAACCATGATTGGACGATTTGGCACGCATGACAAATCCGACATAGACATTAAGCCTGTAGGCCATTAGGAGAAGAAATATGTCAAAGATTCTCGCATGTGTTGATGCGTCCTCATATGCAATGCCTGTGTGCGACCTCACGGCTTGGTTGGCGTCACGGCTAGCGTCCGATATCGAGCTCCTACATGTTGTGCAGCGCAAGAGCGCCGTTGCCTCCCGTCATGACTATAGCGGGGCGATTGGCTTGGGCGTAAAAAGTGAACTTCTCGAAGAATTGACCCGCATTGAAGAGGCACAAGGGAAACTTGCGGTGGAAAGTGGCCGCGCACTGCTGGATGCGGCTCAAGCCAGAGTGAGGGCGGGTACCAGCGCAAAGATTGAACAGGTGCATGTACATGGCGGCATCATCGAGATAATTCTTGAGCGTGAGGCTGAGGCTGAATTGGTCGTCATGGGTAAACGTGGGGCATCCAGCGAGTTTGCCCCTGCCCATATCGGATCAAAAATTGAACGTGTTCTAAGAGCCAGTAAAAGGCCGCTCGTTGTCGCCCCGCAGCACTTTCTGGTCCCCGATAATGTTGTGATTGCTTATGATGGGGGCAAATCGATCTTGCGTGCCTTAGAGTATGTGGCAAGTTCGCACGCCTTCGACGGCATGCCAATTCATCTGATAATGGCCGGACCGCAGTCAGAGGCGCGTCGTGCTGAGTTAGAGCGTGCTTTGCTGACCGTAAGCGTAAATAGCCCTCAGGTGGCATCATCAATCCTTCCTGGCGCGCCAGAGATAGTCATCGCTGACTACATGGCGGATCGACCAAGGTCGATGCTTATCATGGGTGCTCACGGCCATTCACCCCTGCGCAATCTGATCGTAGGGAGTACGACCACGGCAGTAATTCGCGCGGTCCAGGCGCCTATCTTGCTTATCCGTTAGCCAAGAAGTGCATGCTTATCAAGAGGCAAAAATAAAATTAGAAATCAGCATACGAGGTTAGTGGACTAGGCGGCTGCGGTAGGTTTCCCCGCCAAGGCTCGAAGGTATAGCGTAGATATAGCATGGCTCGGCTGGGGTTGTAGTCGTTAGCCCGCTGTATATCGATAGCCGCCCCCAACACCGTATGCTTGCTAAGTCGGCGCTCAATTTGCCCACCTAGGGTGTAGCCGAAACCCGAGCTGCTACTACTGGCCGACGTGTCATTCAGCCCTGCGCTCATTCGGGCCGGGAGCAGGCCTGCGATCGGGTAGTCATTGCTTGCGTTCGTATGGGAACGGGACCAGGCTACCGATCCGTTCAATCGATATGACCAATCGTTGTTGCGCCAAGCATATTGTATTGGCACCGACAATGAGACGTAGCGTTGCGGGCTGTAATATCCACCCTGGCCCAAGGTATAACCGCTCAGATCCTTGGCGTAGTGCCATAACATCGTATTCACCCCGATCGTCAACTGTTGATCTGGTGCATCGATCAATCGGCGATAGTAGCCAGCCATCAACCGGAAGCGGTCGTTACTTGCTACGTTCTTGCCAGTCAGGTGATGGTAGCTTAAGTTGGCCCAGACGCCATTGGGCCCGCCTTCGTCCCAGCTTAGGCCCAGACTGGCGCCGGTGGCGCGCACTCCCCCCCAGGTGATGCCGGTATTAGGATCCGTGGTGCCCGCATAAGAAAGTATCGAGTTCGACATGGCGCGCCGCGACACGGTGGCGGACCATCCCAGGGATTTTAGATTGCCCTTGTATGTAAACCCCCCTACGACGTCCACAACTTTGAAGCCTAGCGGTGTCGTGCCAATGTCCGCTGAAATTTTGTCGTTATGCCAGCCTATCGCCGGGCTGACTCCCGTGGCTTGTTGCGTGTGCCCACTCGTACAGTCTTGCAGTGCACAGGTGCCAAAATTATTATCGTAGCTATTGTCTGGTTTGGTATCGAAGCGACCAGCATCCATAAAAACCCGCTCTGCGCGTGCAAAAGCCCGACCGCCCTTCAGCGGCATATCCAACTGCATGATGGTCGTGTCGGCGCGCAGGTCTGATAAGCCCGGTGTGCCGTCCCTGCTTCCCCAAAACTCATTATGAAGATGGAGCGTGGGGTTTTGTTGTTGGTACAAGGCTTCGGTA
This sequence comes from Alcaligenaceae bacterium CGII-47, assembly GCA_019166125.1. GTDB lineage: Bacteria > Pseudomonadota > Gammaproteobacteria > Burkholderiales > Burkholderiaceae_B > Castellaniella. The sequence continues at coordinate 85,092 of JAHTBO010000003.1, read as the reverse complement.
TCGCTGCGCAGGCTGCGGCGCAGCCAGTCGTCATCACGATTGGCGCGGGTGGCCCGCGTAAGCGCGTCGTTGTCGCGCCCCGAGGCTTCTGTGTTGGGAGGGATCAGTTCATTTTCCTGCATGGCTTGCGCGTACAGATCCAGCGCCATTTGGGGCTGTTCGTCGCGCATTAACCGGGCCGCATCGCGCAAGAGCAGCGCGTCGGGTCTGGATAACGAGGACATCAGGTTGTTCATGATGGCTTTAGCCTTTGCTGTATCGCCTACAGCTGCCCAGGCGTTGGCCAGGCGGCGCCTGCTGTTGGCGTCCGTTGGCTCGAGGGTGATCGGGTCGGTTTCCAGTGATCGGCGTGCCAGGTCTATTTTTCCCTCGTCCAGCCAGACTTCAATTTGCCCCAGGCGCGCGCTAACGTCAGCGGGATGTTGCATCAAAATTCTTTCATATATCGCCAGGGCCTCACGGTAATCTTTGCGTTGCTGGGCCCAATCCGCCAGCCGAAAATCAATATCATTGTTGGCAGGCTGTCCTTGCAGCAGCGCTATCGCTGCTGCTTCGTCGCCGCCGGTGCGCAACGCGTCAGCATTTGCGAGTAATTGTCGCAGCGCCAGCCGCTTGGCCAGGTCTTGCATATTGACACTCCAACTGCTCGTGTCCACCATGTTCAGAGAGGCCAGCGCTTGGTCGCTTTGTCCCGCTGATGAAAGAAACAAGGCGTGTGCATAACGAGCCTCTGAATTCTGGCCCTGGCGCTTTAGTAAATGGTTAAAGACATTATTTGCCAGCGCAAATTCTCCCTGGTCTTGATATGCATTGGCCAGGCTGTAGGTCAGCCAGATATCGTCCGGCGCCAGCGCTTGTGCTTGTTTTAGCAGTTCAGACGCACGTGATAAATTGTTATGCGCAGCGGCTTCATCGGCTTGCTTTTTCAGCAAATCCACCTCGAGTCGTGTGCGCAGGTCCAGGAAAGGCTTGCGGCTTGCTGCGGACAAGCTGTCCAGGAAACTAATCGCCTTTTCTGGTGACTCTTTTTCGTATGTCAGCACAATATCCTCGATGCGCTGGGAATCCAGTCGGGAGGCGAGTGAGCGCATATTTGCGCTCCAGGTTGCTGTTGGCACAGCGTTTAATGAGGCGAGTGCCGCAATTGTCTGATCGCGGGATGAAAGGAATAAGGCGTGAGCGTAGCGGGCTTCGGGATTTTGTCCCTGATGCTGCAGTAACCTGGCAAAGGCTTCGTCGGCCAGGGCGGACTGGCCTTGGTCCTGTCGAGCATTAGCCAAATGATAGGCCAGCCAGATATCGTTAGGTTCCAGTTTTTGTGCACGATCCAATAAGTCTGATGCTTGCGCCAGATCCTTTTTGGCCAGAGCTTTATCTGCCTGTGTTTTTAACAGATCCAGCTCAAGTTGCGTGCGTTGCGCCAGAAACGACTGGCGAGAAGCGTCTGGTAGCTCATCCAGGAACGCCATGGCTTTTGTTGGTGATTGCGCTTCGTAAATACGCAGAAGTGCGCGCAGGGCGCTCATGTTTGTCGGTTCGAGCTCAAGGGCTTGTTTGTAATAGCGTTCCGATTTCTCTGTGTCACCAAGTCCGCTGGCTGTATCGCCCAAGCCCAGCACAGCCTGCACATTTCCTTGGTCTCGCTGGTAGGCTTGTTCATATAGATCTTGGGCTTCGCGCCAGTGACCAGATTGGGCTGAGGCATCTGCTTGTTCAAGCAGCAGCCAGGTGCTGGTCGAGGCAATAAGATCGATCCATTTTTGTGTCCGATATGAGTCTTTCTCTTTGTCGTGTGCCAGCTTGAAATAGCTTAAGGCCTGCGCGCGGCGCTGCGTTCGCATATAGACGATCCCCAGTCCGCCAATCAAGTTAGCGTCGTCAGGGTATTTTTCAAGGCTACGCATAAGCGCTGTTTCAGCCAGCGCGTTTTCGCCTTGATCGAGTAGTTCGAGTCCTTCTCGGCCTGCTTGCCACGCTGGGTCATCCAAGAGCATTTGAATGGCTGCCAGCGATTTTTCAGCTTGTAAGCGGATAGGTGCGTTGATGTAGATGTTTAGAAACTCTTGCCAGCGTTGCGCCGTCTCTGATGTGGGTGCTTGTGCGCTTAAATATTCGAATTCGCGCTCTGCCGCAGCATTGTGTGCGGCTGGATCGGCGGCCAGCGAATGCAGCATGGCAAGCCCTTCTTCGTCTCGGTCCGCCTCGAAAAGAAGATTTACCAGAGTTTGGCGTAACGGCGTGTTGCGTGGATAGTCCTGATCCAGTTTTAGTAGGGCTGTGAGTGCTGGACCGGTGTCATTGGGCAGGCGGCTGCGCAGCTTCCAGTATTCAAGCGCCAATTCAAGTGTGGGGGGGGTCTGGCCAAAAAGCTTGTTGTAGGCCGCCAGCGATTCGTCTAGCCTGCCGGCTAGCGCTAATAATCGCGCCTGTTGTAGCGCTTTGCTTTCTTCTGGGTTTTGAAGCTTCAGCAGAAGGCTTGCCTGTTTGTAGGCTTGCGACTCAGGGGCGTTTTGTCGTAAGCGATCGAGCAAAGCCCGGGCATTTTCCAGGTCATTGTGACGCACGGCCAGTCGTAACTCTGCCTCTAGTCCGGATGGGTCGTTGGGAGATATTTCGTAGAGTCGTGTCAGTGAATCGCGTATCAGATCATCGCGATACAGGGCTTCACCGAGTCGTACCTGACTTAACAACCACTGCCGTGGCTCTACGTTTGTAGGTTGTGCGACACCGGCACTGCACCAGAGTGCTGTGCACAGCATAATAATCAGCGCTTTCATGATTCTTGCTCTGTGTCTTCCGCCAGGCGCCGGTGTGCTATTTTATGCATCGCGTACCAGAGAAGGAAGGCGATCAGGACAGCGGTAAGTCCCGAGGTGATCGCTAATAAAACCGGGTGAGCGTACAGACGGTACCATATCTGCGTCCACCAGGGCAAAAAACCAACATTATACATTGGGCCAATTTGCTGGCTATAGACGCCAGATTCTCGCACAATGACCACCGAACCGCTCATGGCCGCTCGTTTGCCCGGGTCGCCTAGAGCGGTTCTCAGTAAAGCGTAGTCTTCAGGCGTACTCGCCAGTAGGCTGACGACGCTACGTTGCTTATGCAACGGGGATTCCGAGCCAACGATTGCTGCGATCGGCGCGGTGGATGTCAGGCTTATCTGCGTTGTAGCCGCCGAGGCATTGGCCGCGCGTGCTTGCTTAAACCAGCCATGAATCGTGTCGAGCATCAGATTATTGTTTGGGAGATGACGTAACTGTTCAGGCATCGGGCCAATAGTGAGCAGGTCGGCATCGGCTTTGGCCGCTGTTTCCCAGTCGGTAACAACGATGACGCCCAAACCTGGGTAGCCGGTATCAGCGCCGATATTGCCCATCAGGTCAAGCATGGTGCCTACCGAGGCTGGTGTTGCCTTTTTGGGCATGATGACAATCGTTTCCGACAGGTCGGCCATGCGACTGAAAGGAAAACCGGTATTGGCGAACACCTGAAGGTTGGGTAAGGCGATATAGTGTCTAAACCCCGAGAAATCCAGTGTGGAGTCGTCATCAATTGCCGCCCTGGTATCGGGGAGTAGTGACGTTCCAACTTGCCCAAGGGGTGTGCCTCCTGAGCCTGTGTATGAAAAGTCAAATCGTATTACATTGCGTATGCTTGGACTTAGAGCGGGAATTGATAGGCTTCTGTCCGTATCGAATAAGCTATCTGATCGTAGCGGCAGATGCAGCTTGTCTAATTGGCTTTGCTGATCGGCGTTATTTAATGGAAAGCTTGCGATGAATTTCGAATTGAGCGCGATAATTAGGCGCGACTCATGGTTAACCGGCTGTGGCGTATGCCGATATTTTAATTCCATCGGAATGCCGGTATTGCGCCATATAAAAAGATCGGGCGGCAGGCTCAGATTCAATTGGATGGGCGCCGGAAGCAAACCGGGAGCCTGTAGTTGTTCCGGGTAGTCTATAAGTTCGGCGAACTGGACGGGCCGATCCGTACGTATCCAGTTTGGCGCATCATAGGGCAGACGTGGCTTGAGCACCTGGACGTCGTTGACTGTGACACTGTCGCCACGAAACATGGGGTTGCCCAATGCCAGGGCGATTGCTGCTTGAGCAAGGTCTTTGTCGTTGCGCCCCAGCACCAGCAGCATTTTCAGATACGGATTTTCCGGGTTGTTGATCATCTTGATCACCGGTCCTGGGACGCTAGGATAGTCGGCCAGGAAAGTGGGCCGTTTGTCATTGGTAGCGAATACAATCGCATGTCGCCTGGGAGGCTGGTCGAAGACAACCGGGAAACGTGCGCCACGCCAGTCAGCTCTACTTCCAAAATAGCTTGCCAGGATTGCCGCCGCGCGCTGTACCTCGGGCGTCGGGTTATCAGTGAATACAAAAGGCAATACGAGCGCTTCGCGTGTGCTGGAGTCGAAAAATGGCGCGGGGAAATAGGATAAGTCGTTTTTGACGGCGAGTGCCTGTTGTTCGAAGTCCAGACTGCTTTTTCGGCTGATGTTCAACCATAGGGATGAGTTGACGGGATTTTCGTTAACTTTGTCGTAGTGGCCGATAAAATTTATGCGAATGTGGTTGAAATCAACAATCTGATGTGCATCCAGATCGATATGCTGTATGACCTGCCTGCCAAGTTGATCAGGCGTGATAGGCAGCACAGTCATCAATGCATCATTTAAAAAGACACGTAAATGAGAAAGCTCGGGTAGCAGGGCTGGTGATGGTGTGTAGATGAGGTTTAGGGCGACATTTGTCGCAATGTGGTCGCGTCGCAGCGTGAAATCGATCTGATCGGTAGCGTTGATGCCTTGTAGCGCCAAATCTTTTGTCTTTCCAAGTTGTTCAAATGTGACCTCGCTCTGGAAGGTGGGTTTGTTGGGGTTTTCGGCCGCTGTGGCAGCGTTTGCAGGGGACTGCAAACATATAATTAAAAGCCAGATCAAACCGTATTTGATGGAGACGAGACGTATCATAGAGGGGCGGATTTGTAAGAGAGTCTGGGGGCGGCCGCAGGATAGCGAGGCATGAACGATATAAGCCACTGTATTATTGAAGCCGTCGCCTTGATTGGCGCGCGAATGACAAAAGGTGCGTTGTGGCCTAGGCTGGCATAGCCGCGCACACTGGTTTGAACGACGTCGTACAGACTGTGCAAGGGCTCATCCAGCTTAATGCCAGAGGACCAGTTCAGCCAGGCGTCTGCGCGGGCATAGGTGCAGCGAATAAAATCGCGGTATTGCTGCAAGTCCATCGGCTCGAGCTGTACGCTGGTATCCACACCCTGGCGGCGCAAGACGGTCCCGGCAAAAGAAAACTCGCGCTGTCCGCGTTGCAATAGGACATGGATGGGTGATCCGATATCAATTGCGCAGGATTGTTCGACATTCAGGCTTACCCCAGAGCTGGAATAATCGCTTAAGACAGCGTGGTAACAGTGCCCACCTGGCAGGCTGACAGCGGCAATCTGGTTGGCGTGAACCCGAGGTGATTCCCGGACTTGTCGCGTTTCCTGCGCAACGGCGACCGTGGCGCCGATAACGATCAGGTTGTATAAAACCCAGATCATGGTAATAACAACTGTCATGAGCTCATCGCGTGGCCCGGTCGCCAGGCGCCAAAACCCGAACCCCAGGCCTAAGAGATTTAGCGTAGCCAGCCACAAATAGGGCTGTGAAATGGTCCAGTCAAAGTATGACTTATCAATCAGGCCGCCCTTCGCTGTGACGTTGAATTTTCCTTTGTTGGGACGAATCAGGGCGACAGTAGTTGGCCAGGCGATATACCAGGCCAGTGCCGTTTCATAGACTTCACTCCAGAAGGAATAGCGGCATCGGCCTTGCATATGGGAACTGGTAAGGCTAGCGTGCATCATGTGCGGTAGTACATACAGAACGATTGCAACGGCCGGCGCATAAATGATATATGCATGGACCAGGAGAAAGGCTAAGGGTGCTAGCAGAAATATAAGTCTTGGCAGGCCGCCCAGAAAATGCAGCGTAGCGTTTAAGTAGCAAAGCCGTTGAAATAGAGACAATCCTTTGCCCAGGAGCGGGTTGTCCGTACGGAATATCTGTATCATGCCGCGTGCCCAGCGTATGCGCTGTCCGACATGTGCGGAAAGGCTTTCGGTGGCCAGCCCGGCTGCTTGTGGAATGCGCAGATAAGCCGACGAATAGCCTGCGCGATGAAGGCGCAGCGCCGTATGGGCATCTTCGGTGACGGTTTCGACGGCGAAGCCGCCGATCGCCTCAATGGCTGAGCGTCTCAAAACGGCGCAGGAACCGCAAAAGAAAGTAGCGTCCCAGGTGTCATTGCCGTCTTGTGTCAGCCCATAAAATAGCGCGTTTTCATTAGGCTGGGTGCGAAAGCTATCCAGATTTCGCTCGAACGGATCTGGCGAAAAGAACTGGTGAGGGGTCTGCACCACGGCCAATTTTTTCTCTTTAAAAAACCAGCCGACCGTCAATTGCAGAAATGATCGGGTGGGGACGTGATCGCAATCGAACAGGGCCAGCAATTCGCCGTCAGTCTGAGCCAGGGCGTGGTTCAGATTCCCTGCTTTGGCATGGCGATTATCGGGACGAGTGATGTATCTTGCACCGGCAATCGCCGCGAATTGTCGGAATTCGTCGCGCTTGCCGTCATCCAGAATATAAACCTGTAGCTTTTCTTTTGGCCAGTCGATTTCCATCGCGGCCAAAACGGTACGGCGTACGACGCTCAGGTCTTCGTTATAGGTTGGGATGAGGACATCGACCGTTGGCCAGACGCGTGTGTCTGGCGGAAGTGACAGGGGCTTGCGTTGCATAGGCCATATTGTCTGGATATACCCCAGCATCAGTACGATCCAGGCATGCGTTTCAGCGGCAAGCAGGGTCAGACCAAAGAACATGTCCAAGTTGTTGTCCCAGTTCAGTGTTGCGGTATAGCGCCACCAGATATATCGGCCTGAGACAATGACGGAGAGCATCATTAATACCAGCGTGGGGATGCGCCCCGGCATGCGGCGGATAATCAGGGCCGCAGCCCATAGAAGCAGGACAAAGACGAGTTGTGCGCTCCAATTGAAAGGCTGGGTAATGCAGAGCGCAGCCAGTGCGCCCATCAAGACTCCAGCTGTGCCCAGTACGAAGCGGCGCTGGTTTATGCGCAGATGCTCTAGGCACGACAATCCCGCCCCCAGGGTGCGGTTGTGGGATATACGATCCGGGACGTGCTCGAGCTGTGACAGAATGGCCAAGTGACATTGGGTCAGCATCCGTCTCAGGCTTGCACCAAGGTGGCGTTGTTTTCGGTCAAGCGGCACCGGCGGGATGGGTTTTGTACAGATTAGCCAGAAGCTTTGAAACAAGTACCGCAAGAAGTCGGCGGGTTTCGAGCGCCTTTGCTTTAAGTGTGCAAACCCCATATACCTGGGATTCAGGATGGTCCGCCACGAGGCCGACTCCAGTCGCAACAGGCTGAATGCGAATAGGTACCCTACTGTATATAAACCAGCAAGTAGCTTGGACGCGCCGGATATTCGATGAAGATCGTCGTAGTGGTTCGCCAGCGCGTTGTGGGCGAAGCGTGTCAGCAGGAACGCGCACGGATTCGGGCGGATCATGGGTGTGCCCCTGCGTGCGTCAGACACCAGGACGCGAGGTTTGATGCGTCGCGCGCTGCCAAGCTATCGGGGCAATAGCTGCCGACGGTTTGCTTTTGGCCTAGCGCCTCTGCCATGGACTCGTCGCGATGGATCACTTGCTCAAGCAGCACATCGCCTAGCTGACCTTGCCACGATAGCCGGATATCGCGCTGCAAGCGGCTGTGTGGGTCGTAGCGCGTGATCAGACAATGGTGGTACGTGTGCCGTGGAAGACTCGTCAGTAAGATAAAACAGGCTGGATCGGCTTCCATGGTTATGACGCGCAGTCCGCACTCCAGGATCAGCGGCCATACGTTTCGTTCGCCAGCCGGCGTATCAATAAGCACCATGTCGTAGCAGTCAGCCAGTGTGCTCAGGTGATCTCGCCACGCCGGCAGGAACGCTTGGAAGGTGTCGGGTAAGTTCTTGTGTTCGGCACCGGTCAGGCCACCGAACGGTAGTAGGCCCAGCCCAGGCTGGATGTCGCAGATTGCCTCATGCCAGGTATGACCGTCCAGCCACGAGCGGCCCCAACCGTGTCGGTCGACGTATGGCACACCAAAATGTAGACGCAGCAGATTTTCTGGTGACAGGTCAATGAGTAGTACTTTGGCGCCTATGGAAAGCAGTGCAGCACCTGTGGCGGCCACCGTTGAGGTGGTGCCCGTCCCGCCCCGCAGTCCGCAAAAGGCAAGGCAAGTCATTATACGATCGGTTCGGTGTGTTGCTCGCTCAGTTCTGCCAGCATTGGCCAGCGCCTTAGCGCAGCGAGTCGTTCGTCTTCTGCGCCCAGGTCTACATATTGCAATGTGGGTAAATTCAAGGTCGCTTTTAATGAGGCAATGTCATCGATCAACTCGACAAAAGGTATTTGCATCATGGTTGACTCTTTTTAGTGTGGGTATTCTTGCCACTCGGAATTCGCCAAGTGGATATAAGGCAAATTTTTGTAAAGCATGACAATGGTGTCTTTGCTCTCGGCGACGCTTTCGGTTTCGGGCAGATCGTGTGCCAAGGCCTGCCAATCGAAATCAGGCATGGAAAAAGCCTGGCCGTCGATCAGTCGGGAAACGATCTCGGACAAAGCCAGATAGCTGCTGGGCCCGGCCACATGAAGGGATGGGTTCGGGTGCGGTGCCTTGGTTCCGATCAGCCTGATCCCAACAGGGACGTGTGTGATGTCGCGGCTGGGGATCTCGCGCATACCCGCCATTTGCACGTGATCGCTGCTTAATGACGCACCGTGCTCCGGTACGATAAGCACGACCATCTTTCGACCGCTGCGCTCGAGCTCGGCCAGGAAGGTGTCCAAATCATCGAGCAGGGTTTGCGCGCGCGGCTGATACTCGGCTCGTTTGCTCCCACCATCTGCAGTGGTGAAGCGATTGCCATCATGTAGGGTGATCGTGTTATAGAACAGGGCGCTACGTTCGGTTGCGCTATCGACGCGCTGTTTGAGCCAAGCGTTCAGCACGTCCAGGTCGCGTTCGATGGGTGAGCCGTCGAACGCATTTAGTGCGCGTGGCAGCGATGTCAAATCGATTGTGGGGGCTGGTAATTGACCCTGTTTGCGTACTGAATCCAGATATCCGCCGTAAATACCATCGTGGTTCAACGCCATTTCAGGTGAAAAGCCAAGATCCTGGAGGTTTGCAAATAAAAAACAGTCAGGCTCGGGTGGTTCGTAGAGCGCAGCGTTTGATGTCTGACCGCAACTAGCGCGCATCAGTCGGATACTGGCGGGAGCACTGTACGAAGTGGCCGAGTTGAAATTATCAAAAATAAGGTCCATCTTGCTGAATAGAGGATGATCGAGCAACTTGACGCTTTGCAGATCAGACCATGCCATAGAGCAGATATTGATAATCAGCACATCGAACGGGGTTGCGCTGGCTGGCGGTGGGGTAAATGTAGTGTGGCGCTGTTGTTCTTGCTGATAGAACGCCTGCAGGTGGGCATCAAGATCGACGCTCGTGGGGAGGGCGGTTGGCGTCGAATCACCAGTCTTGGCTTGCTCTGGTATCGCTTTGTCTTGGTCGGATATTTGTGCGGTGGCATGCGCAACAGTTTGCGTATCAATAAGTCTGGGCAGACCGGGTAGCGTTATGTATAGCAATGCTGATACGGTGAACACAGTAATTCTTAGCCATTGCGCCAGAAACAGATAGGCCACCAGCAAAAGTATTGCTGCGCCGATCAACGATAAGTCGAATAGCCGTGTTGCCAGCTCTAGTAAATAATCATAGGAGAACGTTGAGATTTCAACCAAACCCTCGATAGCGCGGCTAATGGGTGGAAGCCAGGTGTCATGATAAAACAGCGCTGCACCGATCGGAATCGCGATGATGTTGCGCAGACGGTGTAGCCACAGTGGGGGCAACGGAATAAGTAGTGCAGCGGCAAACACCAGATTGGGGTAGGCGTGAAAGTTTAGAGATCCGGTCCACAGCAGCGCCAGTTTTGCAAGGAAATATAAATTCCAGATACCTAGGCCGCGCCAGTATCGAAGCGGTGTGTGTGTTTCCTCGTTGAGGTTGCCTTCTTGCATTGCACTTGTTCCAGGAAACAAAGTATTACATTTGGCTCCGTCGATGGCTATTGCCGTCCTTTGGAGCCAGTTACCTATCAGCTTAATCCGTGACTTTTCTATAGTACACGTTACTGCTCATTTCGCTTATCAGCTATCCGGAAAACGGTTTAGTTTTCTTGGATTACAAAGCTGATATCGGGATGCTTTAATGCCCTTTTTCGGCATGGCCCACAATCGCCAAGCGATATAGTACCCAGAACTAGTTACTTGTACCGAGACACCCTTTCTCCCACGGTGTAGCTAGCGTGCCATCCAGTCTGAAATGAAAATGGTTTTCGATCCAGCCCAGGCCAAATAGGCTGAGCACATAGTCATAATAGGGGGGCTGCCCTTGTTGTAGTTTTTCGGCTGTTACCGACTCGCGCAGCATGGCGGCTACCCGTGTCTGTTGTTGCAGCAGCAGCGCCGACTGGCCCTTGGCTTTAAAGTAAGGGATTAAGGCGGCGGAAAAACCAAAGGGACCTCTGCCCTCGGTCGCCCCGGTTATTGTATCAACTGATTCAGGAGGGACCCCATTGCCCTGATCGCGCGTCGCGGTAACCATACCATCGAGCGCACTCAGCAACCGTGCATACAGTGGATCCATGGGTGCGGTCATGCCGGCCCATAGGTAGGTTCGAATCGCATCATAACTGCCCATCGCCCCTTTGACTGGATCCGCGATAAATAGCGCTGATGGGCCCTGTACCTGATAGGTCGCCCAATCAGGCGCGAAACCACGCGGAGATACCGCCTCTATCAGTGCTGCCGTATTGTCGGCAACACCATCCCAAGGGCCCGCAGGCAACGCATTATGCAGGCGTCGTAATACGGGTATGGGTAAGTAGCTGGGATTGATGTGCCAAGCGCTATCCTCAGGCTTGACAAAGTGCTCCATGCCAGGCAACAGCATCGGGCCAAACCCAGGTAGTTCGACTAGCTCTTTCGATGTCACTAGCGCCAGCAAGGCTTGAGCCTGGCGGGTGTAGGCTGGCTCTCGCCATAATCTACCGGCCTCCAGTAGTGCATATACGAACCACAGATCTGCATCGGATGCAGAGTTTTTATCCAGTATGCGCCAGGTATCATCGTTTGCTCGGCCCCACAGCCAGGCAGGCAGGTGCTGACTGGGGTCGCCCGTGCTCAGGTTATTGACGCTCCACGTCCAGATCCGATCGAATGCTTCGCGATCGCCAGCGACCAGCGCAAAAAACATAGCGTAGGACTGGCCCTCTGATGAACTGTGCTGTTGGCTGGTGCTGGCATCCAGGACACGCCCGCTATCTTGGACAAAATACGTACGAAAATCATTCCATAGCGGCCAATGCGTCGAGCAATGCTGTTGTGCCAACACCACCGGCATCTGGCACAGCATCAAAATAAACACACACCATAGCCGCACGATTATGGAGGCATAACTAGGCGAGTGGCGACAGATTCCCACTATGGATCTCCGTTATAAAACCCACCGGGCTGGATGCGGCCTGCACCATCACCCAATTCGTCGTCAAAGTAGGTACGCCAAGTGTACGATAGTAATTTCTTGGTGTTTGAGCGGCGCTGCCGCGAGGCCATGTGTGATGCGTTCCGCAGCTCAGGACAACCCCGCATCGGTATAATGGCGTTGGTATCCCGCGCAAACCCATCATATTTGAAGTCAACGTCTATGCAAGCTGATTCCAATCAAAATATCTCCATAAGCCCAGCGGTGTCGCACAGCTCGGCGCTCAATGCCGAACAGCTAAAGACTTATAAAACCTTCACTATGATTGTGTATGGTGCGTATGCCTTGGGGCTGGTTCTGGGTGGTGTGCCAACGATTATTGGCCTGATCATGGCGTATGTCAGACGGGCTGAATATGCTGGCACGATTTATGGCCTGCATCTGCGCTTTTTGATCCGCACGTTTTGGTACGGCGCGCTATGGGTTTTGGTGGGGGCAATACTGGCCATGGCCTACATCGGTTTTGTCGTGGTTGCTGTGGTTGGGATTTGGTATATCTATCGAATCGTACGCGGCTTTCTCTGCCTGTACGATGACAAGGCTCCTTGGTAAGGTCCGTTTATATCCGAGCAGCCTATGCATGCGTCCATGCTAAGGGCGGCGTGTCCCCCCACCGGGCAGCATGCGTCGCAGCACATCATCATGCCGGAAATAGTGGTGGGTTAGCGCTGCGGCCACGTGTAGGCCAATCAGCGCGAGCAGTGTCCACATCATGACCGTATGAATATCTCCGGCGGTCAGCGCCCAGCTGGCCTTGGGGGCAGCGATACTGGGTAGTGGTATAACACCGAATATATTGACCGAGAGCGAGTGGGCTGACGCTGAGGCCCAGCCTAAGAATGGCCCAATCAACAAAATGAAATAGAACAGGCGATGCGTTGCATAAGCCAGCCAGCGCTCCCAGGCTGCCAGGCCTGGCGTATCCAGTGGAACCGGGTGGTGTAGGCGTAGCATCCAGCGGAATGCCATCACAACAAGAATCAGGACGCCAATTGAAAAATGCCGGGTAATGAGCGGTTCGAGTACGGTGTCGCGCCCGATACTGGGCATCAGAAATACAACGACAAATTGGGCCAATACCAAAAGTACGATTAGCCAGTGTAGGGTTTTTGCCGTCGCGCTATAGCCCGAAGGCCTTGGCTGCGCCGTCCGGGGATCTACAGAGGTGAATTTGTCGTGATGCGGCATGGGGGCTCTCCCTGTGTCAGGCAAAGTACATGTTACTGCGCACGGTAGAAGTGGGGGGCGCCGCTGAAAATCTTTTCGTTTAAACTGAGCTATTCCTGTTGTCGCGGCTTGGCGGCGCACTCTGGATCACAGCGATAAGGAGCACACCATGAAAACAAGCGCAGCAGTTGCCTGGAAGGCGGGCGCGCCCTTGACCATTGAGGACGTTGAGCTGGCTGGCCCTCGCGCAGGCGAAGTGCTGGTCGAGATCAAGGCCACCGGCATCTGTCACACTGATTACTACACCTTGTCAGGAGCCGATCCCGAGGGAATTTTTCCATCGATCCTGGGGCATGAAGGTGCGGGGGTTGTGCTCGAGACCGGGGCGGGGGTCAGTTCGCTCAAGGCGGGTGATCATGTCATCCCCCTCTATACGCCGGAATGCCGCCAGTGCAAGTCCTGCCTCTCTCGCAAGACCAATCTATGTACGGCGATTCGTGCGACACAGGGCAAGGGGCTCATGCCTGATGGAACATCGCGCTTTACGGTAGGCGGCAAGGCGGTGCATCACTACATGGGTACGTCGACATTTTCCAATCACATTGTGGTCCCCGAGATTGCCCTGGCCAAGATCCGCAACGATGCACCCTTCGATAAGGTCTGCTACATCGGTTGCGGCGTGACGACAGGCTTGGGCGCGGTGCTGTTTACCGCCAAGGTAGAGGCGGGTGCGAATGTCGTGGTGTTTGGTTTGGGCGGTATTGGTCTGAACGTCATCCAGGGTGCCAGGATGGTTGGCGCTGGCAAGATCATTGGGGTCGACCTGAATCCAGCGCGTGAGGCGATGGCCCGTAAGTTCGGCATGACGCATTTCATCAATCCGGGTGAAGTTGATAATGTCGTCGATCACATTATCCAGCTCACAGATGGCGGCGCGGATTATTCGTTTGAGTGCATAGGCAATACAAAGGTGATGCGTCAGGCGCTAGAGTGCTGTCACCGTGGGTGGGGACAGTCCATCATCATTGGTGTGGCTGAGGCGGGCGCCGAGATCTCCACACGTCCGTTCCAACTGGTGACGGGGCGTGAGTGGAAGGGATCGGCCTTTGGCGGCGCGCGTGGACGCACGGACGTTCCCAAGATCGTGGACTGGTATATGGAGGGTAAGATCAATATCGATGACCTGATCACCCATACGCTGGCCCTCGAGCAGATCAACGAAGGCTTTGAGTTGATGAAGCGCGGCGAGTCGATTCGCTCTGTCGTGTTGTATTAAGAGCAGGAGGTCAACTATGTCGCAGGATACGATAGAGTTGTTAAGCGAGCAGCGCTGTTTTGATGGGATGCAGCGTTTTTATCGTCACGCCTCGCAGGCGATTGGCCTACCCATGCGGTTTTCGGTATTTGTGCCGCCGCAAGCCGAGGGTGGTCGGGTGCCTGTGCTGTTTTTTCTGGCGGGGCTCACTTGTACCGAAGAGACCTTTATGATCAAGGCCGGGGCGCAACGCTTTGCCGCGCAGCATGGTCTGATGTTGGTGGCACCTGATACCAGTCCGCGGGGCGCGGGGGTGCCAGGTGAGAACGATGATTGGGATCTGGGTACGGGGGCAGGATTCTACCTGGATGCCACGCAGCCTTCATGGCGTGCGCACTACCGGATGGAGACCTATCTTGTTGACGAGCTATTTCGACTCGTGACCAGCGTGCTGCCAGGCGATGCCGCGCGTGTCGGCATATCCGGTCATTCTATGGGTGGACATGGTGCGCTGGTGTTGGCGCAACGTCATCGGGATCAATTTCAATCAGTGTCGGCCTTTGCGCCGATTGCGGCGCCCTCACGTGTGCCTTGGGGCGAAAAGGCCTTTACGGCCTACCTGGGGTCAGACCGACAGGTTTGGGCGGCCTATGACGCCTCCCAATTGATGGCGCGGGCCCAAGATCCATTTCCCAAAGGCATACTTATCGATCAAGGTCTGGCTGATGGATTTTTGGCGTCACAACTACACCCCGACGCATTCAAGGCCGCTTGCGCACAGGCTAATCAACCGCTGGTGCTGCGCACTCATGCGGACTATGACCACAGCTATTATTTTATCGCTACGTTCATCCAGGATCACGTGGCATTCCATGCGGAACGCTTAGGATCGAATTGAATGTGCTCAGTCTTGAAACCCCCCCTCGTCCAGCCATGCCTGCTCGTTTGGTGTAGTGTTTCGGCCTAAAACACGGTTGCGATGAGGAAAGCGGCCGAAGCGCTTGATGATTGCCAGATGATGCGTTCTCCATTTGATCGCACGGGGTGTGTCCAGAGTCTGGAACAGTTTGCTAGCATACTGCTGGTCAGCCAATATCTCGGAGTGCATGAGCGGCAAATAGAAGAAGCTGCGTAATTCAGGGGTGAACTGCTGGTCAAAGCCCAGGGATAGGGCTTGGTATGCCACCGCACGCGCCATCGGGTCGGTTGCATAAGCGTGGGCGCTGCCGCGAAAAATATTGCGTGGCAGTTGGTCAAGCAGGATCAACAGGGCCAGCGAGCCTGTGGGATCCTGGCTCCAGTGCTCAAGCTCGTTGCGTGAGGCAAGCAGATGCAGAGCCAAAAACCGTTCATGGCAAAGGGCATCAAAGGCTGCGTCGGCATTAAACCAACCAGCCTCTCCGGCGGATCGCCAGAAATCAACGACGTCTTGGGCACTTATATTCATATCAGGCTTGGTGTTGGTAGTGGGGTATCGTTAAGTCTTAATGGGCAGGATTATATGAAACTTAAAAGCTGTCAACCTCGATATCTTGTTGTGCTGGGGATTGTCCTTGCCGCCTGCGCTGGCGCCCTGGCCTCCTACGCCTTGCTTACCGCCGCGGATCCACGACTTATCCATACCGAGCCGTCGGCGTTTGCGCCTGTTCTTGTTATTGAGGAGCACGGCCAACGGTGCATGAATTTCAATGAAGTTGAAGATAACGGACGCCAGACCTGTTTTGAGCTAGCGAATCCGGACAAAATGGTATTTGCGTACACCCGCATGATGACGACCGCGCTTTTCCTCATGCCCGAGCCCAGGAATGTATTGATTATTGGCTTGGGGGGCGCAACCATACCGCAGGCCTTAGGCAAAATTGTGCCCGATGCCATCATCGATAGTGTCGAGATCGACCCTGCGGTGGTTCGTGTGGCCGAACGCTACTTCGGGTATCAGCAAGGCCCACGGCAACGGGTGTTTGTCGAGGATGGCCGGGCGTTTGTGGAACGGGCACATCGGGAAGGACGACAGTACGATATGGTGATGCTGGATGCATTCGACGTTGACTATATCCCTGCTCACCTGCTGACACTAGAGTTTCTGCAGCATGTGCGTGCCATCCTTTCCCCCAATGGCGTACTGGTGGCCAACACATTCACCAACAGCTACTTGTACGATCAGGAGTCTGTCACCTATGCGGCGGTATTCGGCGAGTTCTTTAATCTGCGCGAAGGCAACCGCGTGTTGATTGCTAGTCGTGGCCAGTTGCCTGAGGACGAAATGCTTGCAAAAAACGCAGGTGCGCTGGCCGATACGTTGGCGCCATTTGGGGTGGATGTCGGGCAGGCCTTACAGCGCTTTTCACGTGTGCGCGACTGGAATGAAGGTGCTGAGGCCTTGGCCGATTAGGGATGGATCAGATTGGTCGTCATGCCTTCTTGGTGTAAGCGCTACACCACCCCTTGGCATTGACCTGCTTACCAGCAAAGATTGGACAGGGCCCCCAGGGGTCACCTGCCTTGCCCTGATAGAGCTGGCAGTTCGCACACGCTTCACCCGCGACGTATTTTGCCTGCTTGGCCTTATCGACTAAGGTCGCGTCGTGCTTATAGCCCAAAGATGTGGCCAGTGGGTCGCTCTCCTCAAGTTTGGCGGAGTCGGCCAAGACTTGGCGCGATAAAGCGAGCGAGGAGGCCAGACCGATACTGGAGACTAAAAAAGTGCGTCGAGATGATTTCATGATTGACTCCTATGGTCGTCATGTTGATTGACTCCCCCTCTCTTTGTTTTTTTATTATTTGTCTATTTGCGTGGGTAGGTGGTTAATACCATTGTTGATAATATGGATATCTACCATTACGTATGTCGCTCTAGGCGATAGACGCGGGTACACATCCGGCTCAGGCCGCGTTGGGCAAACTTGGGCTCGTTTGCCAAGATGTCGCGTTCGTCAAGCGTCTGGATCGTCCAGTGTTCGCCATACAGGGCGTTCACCTCGGCGTCGTCGACCGAAAAGGGCGGTCCGTCCATTTCGTGCTGTGGGTAGTCTACGGTCAATAACAGGCCACGACAATGTGCAGGCAGGCCACCGTAGACATGGGTCGCATAGCGCAGCCGCGTGGCGTGTGGCAGAGCAATCAACGCAGCACGGTCATAAAACCCCGTGCAACTTGCCAGTGTCGTCGCATCCAGACCAAAGACATCGCCGCAGATCACCTCGATGTCGCCGGCAATGTGGTGCCGCCCGAGCGGGGAGTCGTGACTCGTGGGGCTTAGATTGTTTTCTGTAAAGAACTGCTTGATTGCCAAGGCAGAGAGCTCGATGGCAAGCACGCGGTACCCTTGGCTAGCGAGCCAGATGATGTCCAGTGATTTGCCCGCCAACGGCACGAGTACGCGACTGCCAGGGGGCAGCGCCACAATAGGCCAGTGCTTTTGTAGCAGGGGCATGACGCGGTCCTGATGAAAACCGATCTGCCCTTCACGCCAGCGCTGAAGCCAGAACTCCGTATCCATATTGTCCTCCTGCAATGAGTTTGTCCTCGAAGTGTAGCCTCACGGGTGCGCGATCGCTTCATAATTCGGCTACGATGATTAACTCGATACCAAATGGCTCGGCGTACGCGTGCTCATCGTCCCAGATCTGCTGTTCTATGTAGTAGCTGTGCCAGCTGTATTGCTGATCGGCATCTCCAAGGGAGGCTTTGCCGGGGGGCTCGGTGTGTTGGCCGTGCCCATGATGGCGCTGGCGATTTCGCCCAGACAGGCCGCCGGTATCATGTTGCCCATTTTGTGTGTGATGGATGTCACTGGATTTCGCATCTGGGTGGGGCGCTGTGATTGGGCCCTGCTGCGCAGACTGTTGCCTGGCGCGCTTCTGGGTATTTTTGTGGGTGCATTGACCTTTCAGTTTGTGAGCGACACGATGCTCAAACTCATGGTGGGCGTCCTGGCCCTGGTCTTTACCCTGAATCATTGGTTCAAGGCGCATATTCGTGTCCCGGCGCATCGGCGTTTGCCTGATACCGTGAGTAGCATGTTTTGGTCAGTGTTGTCTGGCTTTACGAGTTTTATGGCCCACGCTGGTGGGCCGCCAATCATGATTTATCTGTTGCCCCGACAAATAGATCGTTCGGTGCTTGTAGGCACCGCCACTATTTATTTTGCCGTGGTCAACTACGTGAAGCTGGTTCCCTATGTCATCCTCGGCCAACTTGGTGCCGAGAATCTGCTGACTTCGCTCGTTTTGGCGCCTGTGGCGGTGCTGGGCGTTGCGATGGGTGCCTGGCTGCATGATCGCGTTGATCAGATTTTGTTTTTTCGCTTGTTGTACGGGTTTCTGTTTGTGACGGGCCTGAAGTTATGTTGGGATGGAATCGGCCTCTAAAGGGGCTGGCTTATATCGCTGATGCTACTAATTGCCGCCGCCCCAGCGGCGCGCCATGATCAGCCGCTCTAGCGAGCCGATGTATTGCTGGATGGTGATTTGTTTGTTGCCAGGCAGATTGAAGTATCTGAATGCTGCGGTATGCAAAACCTTGTCGTTCTCTTGGGCCAGCGTCAGCGAGCGTACGCCGCGCAACTGAAGGTCGATTTTGCCGATCCCAGGCATGTCTAGTGTGCATCCATTGTAGATGGCGCCCGCCACTTCAGTCAGTTGCTGCTGCATGTCTATTAGTTGTACGCCTCCGGCACTAATATCACGCACAGTGAGTGTAAGTTCACCATCGGGTAAGTTCGCAGCGCGTAAGGTGCATGTGGCGGGATTGCTGAGCGGCACGTCCACACGAAAATATTCGCGTCGTTGTAGTCGCTGAAGTGCGGTGGGCTGTGGCATAGCCAAGGCGGGCTTGCCGTCTTGGGTGGTGCTAGTTAATGGCCCATGAAATTCAATCAAAATACGCTGCAGTGATGCCTGAAAACGCACTGATTTTGCATTCAGAAGATAGGCATTGATGTCCGTTTCGGACGAAACGTCCATCACCACATTGCCCGTCTTGGCGTCGATCTCGAGTATGGTCGATAGCAGCGATACGTCCTGGCCAGGTATATCGAGATGTACGAGTGTCTTTTGCTTATAGATCGAATTTATTATTGATTTGATCTCTAGGGGCAGCGTAACCAGATGGTGACTGTCGTCGGTAGGCATGGGCAAAAAGCTGAAGACAAAAGAAGTAAATGGCTAAAGCCGCCCATTCTATAGCATTTAGTCACGAATGCAGTGGGCGGCCCCGAGCTTTATTCGATAGCTTTGACCATGTCCTCTAGGACTTTTTTGGCATCGCCAAAGACCATCATGGTCTTGTCCATATAAAACAGCTCATTATCTAGCCCTGCGTAACCGGTTGCCATAGAGCGTTTGTTTACGATAACGTTACGCGCTTTGTAGGCCTCGAGGATAGGCATACCGGCAATCGGTGAGTTGGGATCGTTCTTGGCGGCAGGATTGACCACGTCGTTGGCACCCAATACCAGCACGACATCGGTCTGTGCGAATTCCCCGTTGATATCATCCATCTCGAAGACCTGGTCATAGGGAACCTCGGCCTCTGCAAGCAGGACATTCATGTGGCCTGGCATACGTCCGGCCACGGGGTGGATGGCATATTTAACCGTCACGCCTTGCTCGGCGAGCTTGGCAGCCAGCTCTTTTAGGGCATGCTGGGCGCGTGCCACTGCCAGACCGTAGCCCGGTACGATGGTGACGGTCTCGGCATTGCTCATGAGGAAGGCTGCATCTTCAGAGCTGCCGGACTTGACGTTGCGCTGCGTCTGGCCGCCTGCTGCGTCCGAACTACCGGGTTCAGCACCAAAGCCGCCGAGAATCACGTTAAAGAACGAGCGGTTCATGGCCTTGCACATGATGTAGGACAGAATCGCGCCCGAGGAGCCCACCAGCGAGCCGGCGATAATCAGCATGGGATTGTTCAGTGAAAAACCAATGCCCGCCGCCGCCCAGCCCGAGTAGCTGTTGAGCATGGAGATCACGACGGGCATATCCGCGCCACCAATCGGGATGATGATAAGCACGCCCAGAACGAAGGCGCAGGCGGTCATCAAAATAAAGGGCAGCCAGGATTGGGTCGTCATAAACCAGATTCCGCAGGCCAACATCGCGATGGCGAGCGTGAGGTTGAACATATGCTGGCCCTTGAATACGACGGGGGCACCCTGGAACAAGCGGAACTTGTACTTACCCGAGAGCTTGCCGAAAGCGATGACCGAACCCGAGAAGGTAATCGCGCCGACAAAGGTGCCGATGAATAGCTCCAGGCGGTTGCCTACCGGGATCGGCGCGCCTTCGAGGGCAATGCCAAAGGCATGCGGCTCGGAGACGACGGCAACGGCAATGGCGACTGCCGCCAGCCCGATCATGCTGTGCATGAAGGCGATCAGCTCTGGCATCTTGGTCATTTCGACCTTTTTTGCCAAGAGCGTGCCGATGCTCCCGCCGATTAACAGGCCCAAAACGACACGGCCCAGGCCAAGGGTACCTAGACCATCGCGCGCCAGACTGATAATGAGGACTGCAGTGGTGACGATGGCAATCGTCATCCCAATCATGCCGAATAAGTTACCCCGGCGCGAAGTGGTTGGATGGGAGAGCCCCTTGAGGGCCTGGATAAAGCATACCGAAGCAATCAGGTACAGCAGTGTGACGATATCGGCAGAGATCATGACTTACCTCCGGCCAGCTTTTTTTCCTTTTTCTTGAACATTTGCAACATGCGTTGGGTTACGAGGAACCCGCCGAATACATTAACCGAGGCGAGCGCCACGGCAAAAATGCCCATATAGTGCGCCAAGGCTCCCTGGGTGAGTCCGGTCGCCAGCATCGCACCTACGATCACGATTGCTGAGATGGCGTTGGTGACGGCCATGAGTGGCGTGTGCAGGGCGGGTGTGACGTTCCAGACGACGTGAAACCCCACGTATACCGCCAGGACAAAAATAGTAATGTTGATGAGGGTTGGGTTGACGGCTTCCATTAGGCGCTCCTGAGTACCTGGCCGTCTTTGCAGACCATGCAGGCTTTGATAATGTCATCGTCCTCGGCAAGTGCGAGTACCCCGTCGGCAGGGCTGACAAGCTTCATGAAGTCGAGGATATTGCGGGCGTACAGTGCCGAGGCGTCAGTGGGTAGTAGCGCCGGCAGATTAGATAGGCCGACTAACGTTACGCCCTGGTGGTCGATGACCTCGTCCTTGACCGATAAGGGGCAGTTGCCGCCGCGCTCTACCGCCAGATCGACGATGACCGAACCGGGTCGCATCTGCGCGACTGTCTCGGGCTGGATCAGGACGGGTGCGGGCCGCCCTGGTATCAAAGCAGTGGTAATGACGATATCGGCTTGTTTGCAGCGTTCAGCGACCAGCCCGGCCTGGCGTGTCATCCAGGCGGCAGGCATGGGTCGTGCATAACCCCCCACACCTTCGGCGATCTCGCGTTCTTCGTCGGTTTCGTAGGGAACGTCGATGAACTTGGCGCCCAGCGAGGCGACCTGCTCGCGTGCCGCAGGGCGCACGTCCGAGGCTTCGACGACTGCGCCCAGGCGCTTGGCCGTGGCGATGGCCTGCAAGCCTGCAACACCCACGCCCAGGACGACGACGCGTGCGGCCTTCAAGGTGCCCGCAGCAGTCATCATCATGGGAAAGATCCGTCCGTAATACTGAGCAGCCAGCAAGACCGCCTTATAACCTGCGAGGTTGGCTTGTGAGGACAACACATCGAGGCTTTGGGCGCGTGTAATGCGTGGGGCGGCCTCTAACGCAAATGCCGTCAAACCAGCCTGTGCGAGTTGTTGCAGGCCTTCTTGATTAAAGGGGTCAAGCATGCCGATCAGCAAGGTGCCTGACTTCATCAGGGCAAGCTCTGTCGCATTAGGTGAACGGACCTTAAATACCAGTTCGCAACCCAGGGCACTCGCCGCATCGACTAACTCGGCGCCCGACGTCACGAATTCTGCATCAGGATAGTAGGCGGCAGCGCCTGCGCCGCGTTCGATACGGACCTGATGGCCAGCATTGACGAGTTTCTTGACGGTCTCGGGCGTTGCGGCAACGCGTGTCTCGCCCGCAAGCGTCTCGCGTGGGATGCCTATCAGCATGACGCGCTTCCGTGGTGATTCATGTCTCTTCCCCTCTAGGTTGATGTTATTTGCTAGCGTTTAGGGCTTGGGTCAGGTCAGCCAGAATATCATCGATATGTTCGATGCCAATGGATAGGCGAATCATGTCCTCGCCGACCCCTGCGCTGGCCAATTCTTCGGGGCTGAGTTGGCGATGGGTCGTCGAGGCAGGGTGACACGCCAGCGACTTGGCATCCCCAATATTAACCAGGCGCAGAATCAATTGCAGTGCATCGATGAAACGTGCGCCCGCAGCGGCGCCACCTTTGATGCCGAACGAGAGAATGCTGGCGGGCAGACCACCCATGTATTTTTGGGCGAGTGCGTGCTCGGGGTGGCTCGCGAGCCCCGCATAGTTCACCCATGAGACCTGGGGGTGCTGATCGAGGAAGCTCGCCACTGCCATAGCGTTCTGGGTGTGTCGTTCCATGCGCAGCGGTAGCGTCTCGATGCCTTGGAGGATGAGAAAGGCATTGAAGGGCGAGAGCGCACCACCGGTATTACGCAGTGGCACCACCCGGCAGCGACCAATGAAGGCGGCTGGCCCAAAGGCCTCGGTGTAGACCACGCCGTGGTAGGAGGGGTCGGGCTCGTTGAGCATGGGAAAGCGATCTTTATGCTTGGCCCATGGGAACTTGCCCGAGTCTACGATGGCGCCGGCGATACTGTTGCCGTGCCCCCCCATGTACTTAGTCAGGGCGTGGACGACGATGTCTGCACCGTATTCAATGGGACGGCACAGCGCTGGCGAAGCAACCGTATTGTCCACAATAAGCGGTACGCCATGCCGATGTGCTGCCTCGGCCAGTGCTTGCAGATCAATAATATTGCCGGCTGGGTTGCCGATGGATTCGCAAAAGACAGCTTTGGTGTTTTCGTCGATCAGCGCTTCGAGCGCAGCGATGTCGTCATGGGGGGCAAAACGCACCTCAAGACCTTGGCGTGGAAAGGTATGCGCAAACAGGTTGTATGTGCCACCGTAGAGCTTGGCAGTTGATACAATGTTGTCGCCCATCTGAGCGATGGCTTGGATGGCATAGGTGACGGCAGTCATGCCCGAGGCGACAGCTAATGCGGCGACACCGCCTTCGAGGGCGGCGACACGCTCTTCCAGGACAGCGTTAGTCGGGTTCATGATGCGCGTGTAGATGTTTCCTGGCACCTTCAGGTCGAACAGGTCCGCGCCATGTTGGGTACTGTCAAATGCGTAGGATGTGGTCTGATAGATTGGGACGGCGACGGATTTGGTCGTGGGGTCGGGTTTGTATCCTGCATGAATGGCGAGGGTCTCGAATTTTTGGCTCATGAGAGTTCCGGGGTGAGTTGCGAATAAGGGAACGTTCAATCGTAACGGTTAATGGCTGATGCGATACGATGAATCCCTTATTCTATTATGTCTAATGGTTATATGCGATATTGATACTCGAGGTAAGCGCCGACGTCAATGTGCAACAAGAGAATCTCTTACGGGTTTTACCGCATTGCTTATGCTGAGCATGGGTTAGCATTCCGTTTATATTATCTGCCCGGCGATTGAGCCGGATGGGGCTCGCGCAGGGGTAAGAATGAGTGTCTGGTTCAAACGGCTAGTGTTCGGCCTGGTCATTTTGGTGATTGTCGCGTTGGTAGGGCTATCGATATTTATCCTTACTTTCAATCCGAATGCCTATAAAAATAAGCTCGAGCAACTTGTCTATAACCGCTATGAGCGCACGCTGACAATCAAGGGTGAGATCGGTCTGTCGCTGTTTCCCCGCATAGGCCTGTCGGTGCAGGATGTTGCTTTGTCAGATCGGGACGGTAAGCGCACCTTTGTGTCCATGGATGGTGCGCGTTTTGCTGTGGCGATCTGGCCGCTGCTCTCTAATCGGCTTGTTGTCGATCATGTGTCGGTGACAGGCTTTAAGGCCTGGGTGACACGAGATAAAGAGGGTCGTTTCAACTTCAGTGATTTGATCTCGACAGAGGCATTCCATCCACCAGCTAATAGTTTGGATGACGCAGGGGCGGTGCTGGCGGGCGCACTCGTCGTAGCGCCGTCGGCAGATGGCCGCGCTGACCCCCAGATTGATATTGCTGGATTAGCACTTAAGAACGGCCAGATTCATTACCTCGATGAGCAGACTGGTACGGCGCTCACGCTCTCTGATCTTGATGTGAATACCGGCCGAATGACTTACGACCAGGCCTTCGATGTCACCCTTAAGGGGCATTTGCTGGGTGTGACGCCGGTTGCGGATGCCCAGGTTGAGGCGCAGGCCTTGTTGCGTCTCGATCCAAATACACGTGGCTATAGCGCCCAAAAAATAAATGTACAACTGGTGGGGGGGATGGCCGAGCTGAACAAGGCTTCGATAACGCTCAAGGGTAATCTGGCCTATAGCGGCACGGCGCGCACCTTCGCCGCCAACGGCGTCGAATTAGGTGTCCAAGGCGGGTGGGTAGGCGCCAAGCCGGTCTCAGAGATCAAGGCAAGCTTATCGGTGCCCAAGCTTAGGCTTGATCAGCGGCAATCCGAGCTCAAGGTTGAAAAGCTCTCGCTGCGTGCGACCGGTAAGTCGCCCGAATACGGTATCGACGCGGCGTTTGATGCGCCAGCGTTGTCCATTTCTCCTGAGGCGGCCAAGGGTGATCCTGTGACCGGAACGCTCAAGCTCACGGGCGCCTCGACCCTGGCGATGGCCGTGGGCCTAGAGGGTTTGTCGGGCAATGCAGAGTTGTTGCAGTTTCAGGCGCTGAGCCTGGATGCGGGGATCTCTCGCGATCAGCGCCTACTACGCCTGCAGCTCACCTCGCCCGCGAGTTGGAACTTGTCTCTCAAAAAGGGAGAGCTCTCTGCAATGAAGGGCGATATGAGTATCCAGGATGCGGCGCTGCCCGGTGGACGCTTCGAGTTCCCCATGATCGGCAGTGTGCAACTGGACCTGATCAAGGACATGCTGGGTGCGGATATCAATGCCGTCATCAATGGTGGGCAGCTCGAGCTCAAGGCGCAGGCCGAGCGACTCGATACGCCTAAAGTCACTTTTTCCTTGGATGCCGGCAAGCTGGATTTGAATAACTGGCTCACACCGCTTGCCCAGCCCCCAAAAGCGAAGGCCGAGACAGACAAGAAGCCAGTGGCAAATAACGCTGCTTCCGAGCCTAAGGCACCGGCAAAACCCGCCGAGACCCCCAAGCCGGCAGTGGTGACCCCAGCAGCGACACCCATAGATTGGTCATTGATCACCCCCCTGGATATCACGGGTCAGATCAAGGTCGACGACCTGCGCGTGCGTGATTTGCAACTGCGTACGGTCTCGGGCAATGTCCGAGCCCAAGGGGGGAAGCTGGAAATCTCCAAAGTTGCCGCCAAGCTCTACGAGGGACAGTTGAGCGCGAGCCTGAGTGCGCGCGATGATGCATCAGTCAAATTGCAATTGAATCTGGACAAGATCGCGGTAGAGCCCTTCATGCAGGCGCTGCTAAAGGACGGTCACCTCTCGGGCACCGGATCACTGCAGGCGGCGTTCGAGGCGCGTGGTGCAACAACCGAGATGCTGATCGCGTCCCTGGCGGGCAAGACGAGCCTACAGATACGTCAGGGTGCCATTCGTGGTTTTGACGCCGCTCAGACGCTACAGGAAGCTTCGCAGGCGATGGGGGAGCTATTACAGGGTGGGCGCGCAACGATTAACAATCCCTATGATATGAGTCGACGCACACCGTTTAGTGCCCTGGATGGCCGGATCGATTTCAGCAAGGGGGTGGGCACGTTCAATAAGGTGCTGCTTGTCACCGATCTGCTGCGCGTCTCTGAGGGTAAGCCTGCGCAGGTCGATCTACTGGCCCAACGGCTTGACCTGCAACTTAATGCGCTGGTGACCAACAAGCCCACAAAGGACATGGTTCCGGTGATCGGCGCCTTGCGTGGGGTGAGTATTCCCGTTTTGATTAGCGGCCCCTTCAAATCTCTCGTCTATGATGTGCAATGGCAATCAATTAGCAATAAATCAATCAAGGATGCCGTTAAGGCAGGCTTGACAGAGCTGCTGTCTGACGCGCTGATCCAGAATGCTGTTCCTGACGTGGCGCCAGGCGCCGCAACCCCCGAAGCCCCTCAGACCCCCGCCGATCCGGTCAAGCGTATCGGTGACGCTTTAAAAGGACTACTAGGAAAATGAGCTCAAGCCCCATCCATCCCATTGCCGGCTGCGGCGCATTAGAGGGCACTGATCAGCTCGCCTACGATCGACGCTGGTTGGTCGTCGATGAGACAGGCCGCTGGCTCGATCGTGGACGCTGCCCAGCGTTGGCCCAGATCGACGTGAGCGTGCGTTTTGGTTACTTGGTCGTGCGTGCACCCGGTATGCTGCGCATGGACATCCCAATGGATGTCATCGAGGATGATGACAGTGTCGAGGCACAGGCGCTCGTGGGCGATCAGGCAGTGCGTGTTGTGGACGAAGGCGAATTGGCGGCTGCTTGGTTTACCGATTTGCTGGGGCAGGCCTGTCGCCTGGCCAAGGTGCATCCACTGGCTGATGCGGTCCGTTGGCCGACATAGCCGCAAGGATTAATATTCTGCCTCGGGGTTGGCGAGCTGTGCTTCACGCAGGATTTTGGCCTTGCTGTGTAGCCAGCGCTCGACCGATGGAAAGACGAATTTACTGACATCGCCGCCCAGAATCGCAATTTCGCGTACGATTGTGCCCGAGATAAACTGGTACTGATCCGAGGGTGTCATGAATAAGGTCTCGACCTCCGGCAACAGATGGCGATTCATGCCTGCCATCTGAAACTCGTACTCAAAGTCCGATACGGCTCGTAGGCCGCGCACAATGACCCGTCCGTCCTGCTCGCGTACGAAGTCCTTGAGTAGGCCTGCAAAGCTGCGTACTTCGACGTTCGGATAGTGTCCAAGCACTTCTTGGGCGATTTCCACGCGTTCACGAACGGTAAAAAACGGCTTTTTGTTTCGGCTATGAGCCACGCCTACGACGACATGGTCAAACAGACTGGCTGCACGGCGTACGAGATCCTCGTGACCACGCGTCAGGGGATCGAACGTCCCTGGATAGACAGCGGTAATCATGCAGACTCCAAAGGGTTATGGATGAATAGGGGTATAAACAATTTCCAGATTATTGACTGTTTTTTGCATTGCAGCAAATTGCAGCAAATAGAAATGAACCTGGCCCGCCCGGCCCTGTCGTAACAGTTTGAATTCAATGGGGAATTCTCGGATTGTTAGTTCGGCCTCTAGATAGATCAAACCCCCTGGGGCGAGTGCGAGCGGCACCAGCGGCCAGAGCTGTTCGATCCATCCTTGGCCAAAGGGCGGGTCGAGCATGAGCAGATCATACTTTGGGTTGGTTGGTTTGCGTAAGTAGACGAGTGCGTCACCAGCCTGGATATGGACACGGGACGTCTGGAGTTTGCGCTGCAAAGCATGCAGACCGGCCAGTGCGGCTGGCGCCTGTTCGACGAGCTGAACGTGTGCGGCACCTCGCGAAGCAGCTTCAAAACCGAGCGCACCGGTCCCGGCAAAGAGGTCCAATACGCGTTTGTCCGAGAAGTCTCCCGCCCAAAAGTGTGTGAGCCAATTAAACAGGGTCTCGCGCACTCGATCTGGTGTTGGGCGCAGATGGGTGCCATCGGCGACGGGGATAGGCGTGCGGCGGTATTCACCGCCTACAATGCGGATACGATGTTTTTTCATGGCCTAGTGTAAAACGTATGTTCAGCTTTTTTAAACGTAAGCAAGCCGTCGCGCCGCCGGAGCTCGCTCCGGATCCCTCATCCGCGTCGATACCCGATCGTTCGCCCGATTTGGTGCCTGAATCGGTAACTGATCTGACGCCAACTCCGCCGATTGCTTTGGCGCCCGAGCCGTTGCCACCGTCTGTGATGACCCCTGAAATCACACAGGATAAGCCATCCTGGGTTTCGCGCCTGCGTCGCGGCCTCTCGCGCACCGGCCAGAGCTTTGGCGGCTTGTTTGTCGGCACCAAGGTTGATGAGGCCTTGTTCGAAGAGCTCGAGACAGCCCTTATCATGGCTGATGCGGGGGTTGAGGCCACCGCGCAATTGCTGACGGCCTTGCGGGCCCGCGTACGCAAAGAGCGCATTGATCAAGCTGCAGGGGTGAAGGCAGCGCTGCGTGAGGTGCTCGCAGCTCATCTTAAAGTTTTGGAAAAACCTTTCGTTGTGGGAGAGGCAGCACCCATGGTTGTCATGATTGCCGGTGTGAACGGCGCAGGCAAGACTACTTCGATAGGTAAGCTCACGCGGGCTTTGCAAGCCCGGCAGGCGAGCGTATTGCTGGCGGCTGGCGACACGTTCCGAGCGGCGGCACGCGAGCAGCTTGTCGCCTGGGGAATGCGTAATCAGGTGACCGTGATCGCACAGGAAGGCGGCGATCCGGCTGCGGTCGCTTTTGACGCAGTCAATGCGGGTCGGGCGCGCGCTGTGGACGTCGTCCTCGTGGATACCGCAGGGCGTTTGCCCACCCAGTTGCACCTCATGGAAGAGCTAAAAAAAATCAAACGTGTTATAGGCAAAGCCGATGCATCGGCCCCGCACGAGATATTGCTGGTGGTCGATGGCAACACCGGGCAGAATGCGATTGCACAAATCCGTGCGTTTGACGCCGCCCTGGGCCTGACTGGCTTGATCGTCACCAAGCTTGATGGCACCGCCAAGGGAGGGGCCCTGGCAGCGGTGGCGGCAGGTAGCCGTGGTGTACGGCCCATTCCTGTTTACTGGATCGGTGTCGGAGAGGGCGTCGAGGATCTACAGCCTTTCGTCGCGAGTGAGTTTGCCGATGCGCTCCTGGGTGAGGAGTCCGCTGGCGTGGCGGGCTGAGCATTCTGTGCGCTGACAGCCCAAGCGTTAAAATGTTTGTTCTCAATTTAGGTGCATGGTTATGAGTGTTACTTCACAAGTTGATTTTGAGGCGTCGCAATCCCTCGAGATTTCTCCTGTATCAGAGATCGTAGCGGAATTGCGTGCCGGTCGGATGGTTATCCTGGTCGACGAAGAGGATCGAGAAAACGAAGGTGATCTGGTGCTGGCGGCTGATTTTGTCACGCCCGATGCGATCAACTTTATGGTCACCCATGCGCGCGGCCTTGTGTGCCTGACCTTGACCCAAGAGCGTTGCAACCAGCTTCAGCTTCCGCTGATGTCAAGCCAGAACGGCACGCGCTACGGCACGAATTTCACGATGTCCATCGAGGCCGCCGAGGGTGTCGGCACGGGTATCTCTGCCGCAGATCGCGCGCGTACGATTCAGGCTGCGGTGGCGCGCGATGCGCGACCCAGCGACCTGGTGCAGCCGGGCCATATTTTTCCGGTGCGTGCTGAACAGGGTGGCGTACTGGTGCGTGCTGGCCATACAGAGGCGGGGTGTGATTTGACCGCGATGGCGGGGCTCACGCCTGCTGCGGTCATCTGCGAAATCCTCAAGCCCGACGGTACTATGGCGCGCCTGCCAGACCTCAAAGCTTTTGCTGTCGGGCACGGCCTGAAGATCGGCACGATTGCCGATCTGATTCAGTATCGTAGCGAGCACGAGTCAATGATCGAGCGTCTGGCCGAGCGCACCGTGAAGACGCCCTGGGGAGAGTTTCGTGCTGTGGCTTATCGCGATCAGGCATGGAATGCACCGCATATTGCGCTTGTGCATGGCGTGATCTCGCCCGATGTCGAGACGCTGGTGCGGGTGCATGAGCCGACTAGCCTGCTGGATGTCTTGTGCGAAGATGCGACGCGCCATAGCTGGACAGTGGCCAGCGCTTTGCGCGCCATTGCGGCCGCCCCCTGCGGCGTGCTGGTGCTGATGAATTGTCAGGATACAGAAGGCTTGTTGTTTAGCCAGTTCGAGGCCTGGAACAGCAGCACCACGCAGGATGCCGCACCGCGCCCAGCAGATGGCGGGCGTAATGGTTTGCGTACCTTTGGTATCGGTGCGCAGATCCTGCGCGATCTGAAGGTCGGGCAGGCGCGCCTGCTCGCGCGGCCACGCAAAATGCCCAGCATGGTGGGGTTTTCACTGACCATTACCGGTTATCATAGTGAACCGGATGAAATTCCCGCCAACGCCTAATTTGGATGCATGACTATGAACCCTTACACGATGATTTCTGATATGAATGGGGAAGGACTGCACATTGGTATTGTGCAGTCCCGTTTCAACGCTAATATCGGCGAGACACAGCTTCAGACTTGTTTGGCAGAACTGGCCGTCTTGGGTGTGGATGAGCGTGATGTGATGGTCGTGACCGTGCCCGGAGCCTTGGAATTGGGCGTCGCGCTGGCACAGATGGCCGAGACCTTCGAGTTCGACGCACTGATCGCTTTGGGTGCCGTGATCCGTGGCGAGACCTATCACTTCGAGACGGTGAGCAATGAAAGCGCGTCGGCGATCAGTCGCGTGGCGCTCGAGACCGGCATACCCGTTGCCAATGGCGTCCTGACAACGGATACGGACGAGCAAGCTGAGGCGCGTGCCGCTGATAAGGGCCGCGATTGTGCGCGTGTTGCCGTCGAGATGGCTAATCTGGTTGCCTCGCTCGAGCCTGAGTCCGATGAGGGCGATGACGATGACGACGACGACGACGATGATGACGATGACGATGACGAGGACGTTGATGACTGACGCCCGGGGCGCTCAGTCGAGCGCTGCACGGTCTAATTCACGCGGCGCGCGTCGTCGCGCGCGCGAGTTCGCGTTGCAGGGTGTTTACGCCTGGTTGCTGCGCGCGGATGAAAGTCTGCGCGAGGCGGGCGAGATCGACGCTCATATTCGCGATAGTGAGGGGTTTGAGGAAGCGGATCGTAAGTGGTACGAGACCCTGTTGCACGGTGCGTTTCGCGAGGCGGCCCCTCTGCGCGAACGCTTTATGCCTTACGTGGATCGGCCTCTTGCCGAACTATCCCCAATCGAGCATGCTATTTTGCTGATTGGCAGTTATGAACTGGTCTACCATGTTGAGGTGCCTTATCGGGCAATCATTAACGAGGCGGTTGAGCTGGCTAAATCCTTTGGTGGGACGGACGGCTTTCGCTTCGTCAATGGTGTGCTCGATAAGCTGGCTGCTGAGGTCCGCGCAGTAGAGGTTAATTCCCCTAAGCGTCGATAACCGTCTTACGGAGGCTTTTTGGAGTCGGATAGCGAATTTGACGTCATTGCACGATACTTCAATCGTCCTGCTCCTCCCGAGATGCTCGGGGTAGGCGATGACTGCGCGCTATTGCCTGTCTCACATGGGTTCCAGATAGCGGTGAGTACCGATATGCTGGTCCAAGGCGAGCATTTTTTCCCTGATGTCGATCCGGCCCACCTGGGCCACAAGGCCTTGGCGGTCAATTTGTCCGATCTGGCTGCGATGGGTGCACGGCCGCTGGCATGTACCCTGGCGTTGTCCTTGCCCGCTATTGATCATGCGTGGCTCAAGGCTTTTTCCGACGGCTTTCATGCGCTGGCCAAGCAAACGCATTGCCCGCTTGTAGGCGGGGACACCACACATAATCCAGCCGGTGTTGTGATCAGTGTGACCGTCATGGGTGAGGTGCGGCGTACTCATGCGCTGCGTCGCAATGCAGCCAAGGTAGGCGATGATATATGGGTAAGCGGTGTCCTGGGGGCACCGGACATTGCTTTGCGTCTGTTGCAGGGCCGTTTGCCGTCTAATCCCGAGCTTTTGGCGGCAACCCGTCAGGCCCTGGAGCAACCCATGCCCAGATGGCGTTTTGGCCAGCACTTGGTGGGCGTGGCGCGTGCCGCGCTAGACATATCAGATGGCTTGTTGCAGGACTTGAATCACATTCTTACTGCCAGCCATTGTGCTGCCCAGATCCAGTTCGACGCGCTCCCGATGGCGCCAGCTTTGGCGGGTTTGGCACCCGAGCTGCAGCAGGCAGCGATGCTGGCGGGCGGCGATGTGTATGAACTGTGCTTTACTGCGGCACCGGTGCGCCGCGAGCAAGTCCAGGCAGTTGCTCGACAGTATGCCGTGCCGGTCAGCCGGATTGGCTCGCTCGTGCAGGGCGAAGGCCTGCGTGTGGTGGGGCCGGACGGCGTGGACATGGATGTCCTGTCGTATGGCTTTGACCATTTCAAGCATGGAATTACCCTCTAAATAGACGCCCCCTCAGATGCCAAACCGCGAATCGTCCTCCTCGTTTAGGCCTGCGCTGATGCCTACTGCTGCATGGGTGTTTGGCCGTCTGGATCGAATCATTGCGTTCGGTTTTGGTTCGGGCTTGCTGCGTCCTGGCCCGGGGACTTGGGGGACCGCAATGGCTTGGCTATTGTGGGAGCTGTTGTTCGCTGGTCTGCCTGATGCCTGGGTGGCGATTGGCCTGCTCTTGGCCTTCGGTCTGGGATGCTGGGTATGTCAGCGTTGTGGCCAAGCACTGGGCGCGCCAGACCACGGGGGAATGGTCTGGGATGAGATCGTAGCGTTTTGGCTGGTGCTATGGCTTATCCCGCCAGACATCTGGGTACAACTGCTTGCTTTTGTGATTTTTCGGGCATTTGATATTTTCAAGCCACAGCCCATCGCTTATTTCGATCGTCGTTACAAAAATGGCTTTGGCGTCATGCTCGACGATCTCTTGGCAGCGATCTATAGTTTGCTCGTAATGGCCTTGATTGTTCGCTTTGGGGGATGGGTATGAATCCTACACAATCAGCGAAGCTTGCAGGCGAGTTGGGTGCGCGACTCGGTGATGCTGGCTGGATGTGTGCCTGTGCCGAGTCATGTACAGGTGGTCTGCTGGCGGCGGCTTTGACTGAGCTGCCGGGGTCCAGTGGCTGGTTTGACCGCGGCTTTGTAACCTATAGCGATGCTGCTAAGGTTCAACAACTGCGTGTCAGTGGGGATACGCTAGAGCGTTTTGGTGCCGTGAGCGAAGAGACCGCCATGGAGATGGCCTCGGGGGTTCTGGATGCGGCGCCTGAGGTACAGTTGGCGCTGTCGACGACAGGTATCGCCGGGCCAGATGGCGCGACCCCGGGCAAACCTGTCGGTATGGTGTGTTTTGGTTTTGCGCAACGTGCCGGGCAGGGTATTGTCACACGCGGCATGACTCGCGTTTTTGAGGGCGGACGCGACGAGGTTCGCCGTGCTGCCGTCGAGTTTGCACTGCAAACTGCACTGGATATGTTGCCGCCGCGTTAATGTGCAATATGGCGCGATCTGCGCGAGAGCTCAGCACTTGGACGCTGACGCGCGTGTGCGATTGATTGCGTCGCGTGTGGTGCGTGCTGCTTGTGCGGCCGCCTCACGCCAGTCCCCAGCAGCGCTTGCATACAGGATAGCGCGCGAAGAGTTGATCATCATGCCGGTACCCGCCTGGGTGCGGCCTGCCCGTACGGTTGCCTCGATATCGCCGCCTTGTGCGCCGATGCCCGGAATAAGCAGTGGCATATCCCCGACACGCTGACGTACCTGAGCGATTTCATCAGGATAGGTGGCACCCACAACCAGGGCGCACTGTCCGTTCGCATTCCACTGATCGGCAACCATTTCGGCGACGTGCAGATAGAGGGGCGTACCATTATCCAGGCGCATGAACTGCAGATCCGAGCCGCCTGGGTTTGAGGTGCGACACAAAACGATGACGCCTTTACCGTCATAGTCCAGATAGGGCTGTACCGAGTCGCGGCCCATGTAAGGATTGACGGTCACTGCATCAGACTGATAGCGCTCGAAGGCCTCGCGTGCGTACTGGATAGCTGTGCTGCCGATGTCGCCACGTTTGGCGTCCAGCACCACGGGCAATGCCGGGTAGTGCCCGCGGATGTATGCACACAGGGCTTCGAGTTGGGCCTCTGCGTGTTCAGAGGCAAAGTAGGCGATCTGTGGCTTGAATCCGCAGGCATAGGGTGCGGTCGCGTCCACGATGCTCCGGCAGAACTCGAATATTGCCTCGGGGTGCTCACGTATCTCGGCGGGAAAGCGTCCGGGATCCGGATCCAGGCCAACCATCAGCAAAGAGTTGCTCGTGCGCCAGGCTTCCGAGAGTTTGTGGATGAACGTCATGTCAATTCGGCTTCTATTATTAGGCGTCAGGCGGGCCAGTAGGCAGGCACCAGGATGCAGATCCAGGTCGCACCCGCCAACAACAAGCTCAGTAGCACTGCTGCACTGCCGATATCCTTGGCGCGACCGAGCAATGGGTGGTGATCGGTACTGATGGCGTCGGCGAGTGCCTCGATTGCAGAGTTCAATAGTTCGACGATGAGAACGAAGGCAAGTACGCTGACGAGCAATAAGCGCTCGATTACGCTTGCGCCCAGCCATAGGCCAAGTGGCGTGAGGATCACGACCAGAGCCAGTTCCTGACGAAACGCCGCCTCATTGTGCCAGGCAGCGCCTAAGCCCTGCAGGGAATAGCGCAGGGCGCGGACGATACGGCCAAGGCCGCCTGTGCTTTTGTAAGGGGAGGATTTGGACATTTCAGAGTGGCTGGCCATGTTGATGCCGCCATTGTACGTTCAAACCGTAGCAGAATTGAAAAGGCCCTCGCCGCTGAAGCGAGGGCCTGGTGCAAAGCGCGGTGAGGCTTAGAAGCCGCCCATACCGCCCATGCCACCCATACCGCCCATACCACCCATATCAGGCATACCGCCGCCAGCACCCTTTTCTTCGGGGATGTCGACAACAGCCGCTTCGGTGGTCAGCAACAGGCTGGCAATTGATGCAGCGTTTTGCAGCGCCGTGC
Organism: Alcaligenaceae bacterium CGII-47; assembly: GCA_019166125.1. Classification (GTDB taxonomy): domain Bacteria; phylum Pseudomonadota; class Gammaproteobacteria; order Burkholderiales; family Burkholderiaceae_B; genus Castellaniella. The sequence continues at coordinate 50,128 of JAHTBO010000003.1, read as the reverse complement.
GGGTGACCTTGGTAGGATCCAGCACGCCTTGCTCAACGAGATCACCGTATTCGCCAGTCGCGGCGTTATAACCGTAGTTACCTTCGCCCAGCTCGACCTTGTTCAGCACAACGCTGGGCTCTTCGCCCGCGTTCGCTACGATCGTGCGCAACGGTGCTTCGATGGCACGCAGTACCAGACGGATACCGGCGTCCTGATCTGGATTGTCGCCCTTGAGCTTGGCAATGGCAGCCTTCGTGCGGATCAGTGCAACACCACCGCCCGGAACGATACCTTCCTCGACAGCTGCGCGTGTGGCATGCAGAGCATCCTCAACGCGTGCTTTCTTTTCCTTCATTTCGAGTTCGGTTGCGGCACCAACACGGATCACGGCCACACCGCCTGCCAGCTTGGCAACACGTTCCTGTAGCTTTTCACGGTCGTAGTCAGAGGTGGCTTCCTCGATCTGCACGCGTACTTGCTTGACGCGAGCTTCGATGGACTTGCCGTCGCCGGCGCCGTCGATGATCGTGGTGTTTTCCTTGGCAACTTCGATGCGCTTGGCCTGGCCCAGCTCGGCGAGCGTGGCCTTTTCCAGCGACATACCGGTTTCCTCGGAGATGACCGTGCCGCCCGTCAGGATGGCGATGTCCTCGAGCATGGCCTTGCGACGATCACCAAAGCCAGGCGCCTTGACAGCGGTTGCTTTGAGGATGCCACGAATATTGTTGACCACCAGCGTTGCCAGGGCTTCGCCTTCGACGTCCTCGGCCACGATCAGCAGCGGACGGCTGGACTTGGCGACTTGTTCGAGTACCGGCAGCAGATCACGGATATTGCTGATTTTCTTGTCGAAAATCAGGATATACGGATCCTCAAGAACCGAGACTTGTTTGTCTGGGTTGTTGATGAAGTAGGGCGAGAGGTAGCCGCGGTCGAATTGCATGCCTTCGACGACGTCCAGTTCGTTTTCCAGTGACTTGCCGTCCTCGACGGTGATCACGCCTTCCTTGCCGACCTTGTCCATCGCGTTGGCGATGATCTCGCCAATCGAAGGATCGCTATTGGCCGAGATTGAACCGACCTGAGCAATCGCCTTGCTGGTTGTGCAAGGCTTGGAGAGCTTACGCAGTTCAGCGATGGCGACTGCCACGGCCTTATCGATACCGCGCTTGAGGTCCATCGGGTTGATCCCGGCGGCCACGTACTTGAGGCCTTCCTCAACAACGGACTGAGCCAGAACGGTAGCGGTTGTGGTGCCATCGCCCGCATTGTCGGAGGTCTTGGAGGCGACTTCCTTTACCAGTTGTGCACCGATGTTCTCGAACTTGTCCTTCAGTTCGATTTCCTTGGCGACGGAGACGCCGTCCTTGGTCACTGTGGGGGCGCCAAAGGAGCGATCCAGCACGACATTACGGCCCTTAGGGCCCATCGTGACTTTGACAGCGTTGGTGAGAATGTTCACACCACGGACAATGCGCGAACGTGCGTCATCACCGAAAACTACTTGCTTTGCAGCCATTTTGAATTCCTTATGTGTAAGCGAGTCGGATTACAGGACCACCGCGAGGATTTCGTCCTCACGAATGACGAGAACTTCATCGCCATCGACCTTGACGGTCTGGCCAGCGTATTTACCGAATAAGACCTTGTCGCCGACCTTCAGATCGACGGGTACGAGCTTGCCATCATCGCCACGCTTACCGGGGCCGACGGCCAAGACTTCGCCTTGGTCGGGCTTTTCAGCGGCGCTATCAGGGATGACGATACCCGAGGCGGTGGTGCGCTCGTTGTCCAGACGTTTGATGATCACGCGATCATGCAAAGGACGCAGTGCCATGGAGGAACTCCTGTACTAAATTAGGTTGATAACGAGGTGGGGAGGGCGTGCGATCGTAGTGTTAGCACTCAACCCCTTCGAGTGCTAATTATAAGGACGATGTGTCAGACTTCAAGGGGGTAGTAGAGGGTTGTTACAAATGGTGCTGCTTATCGATGGCAGTGCGGCTGCGCTGGTGTCCAGATCCATCTGCTCACGACACCAGTCCACGAATTCTTGAAAAAAGCTTGCATGTCGTCCATTCAGGCCGTGCAGGACAACGAAATAGCCTTCTTTCATTTGCAGCTGGAATGAATGGGGACGTACCAGGCGATGTGCTCGGATATCCTCGGCGACAAGCGGCGCATGAACAATAGCGATGCCAATACCACTTAAGACCGCCTGCACACAAAGTGATGTGCTTTGAAAATACAGTTCTCTTTCGGCATGCACAGGCTGGTTGTAGGCACCGGCACACCATTGATCCCACATGCCTGGCCAGTTGCGAGCATGAATAACCGTCAGTGAGTCGCACGCATCCAATCCATCTTGTTGTAGTACCGATGATTGATAGTCGGGTGTGCAAACCGGGATAGCAATGTCTTGCGCAATGAGCCGGGCGTCCTCGTTGGGAACCAGATCGCCTGGTGCTGCATAGCGGAATTCGATATCAAAATTGTTCGGGCTTTGGCCATTTTCTCTTGGGTTAAAGCCTCCAGACCATCCGATGATTTCGAATTGAGTATCTCTGAATCGTTTCAACAAGTCGGGCATTTTAGGTAATAGCCACAAACTTGAAAAGGCCTGTGTCGCAAGGATGCGCACCGGAGCGCCCTGATGCTGTGGTTGTGATCGTTCCACGATGCCCTGTAGGTGTTCAAGCGCTGCGGATGCGTCGAAATATATTGATTCGGCAAAGGGAGTGGGCACAACGCCTTGAGCCGAACGTACGAATAATTGCTGCCCTAATATATCCTCAAGATTTTTTATCTGATAACTTACAGCCGGGGGCGTCATATGGAGCTTAACCGCTGCCTTATTAAAGCTACGTAGCTTGAATACCATGATGAAAACCAGCAAAGTGGTTGACGAAGGCAGATGTAATTTCATGGGTACAGTATAAAGATTTGTTTAATACTGTGGTAATAAACTTTGTCTTGTTGCGAGCTGAATACCTAACGTATGATGAGGTTCAATAAGAAAAACACACAATAAGACAAGTGACACCCAAGCATTACATAAAGGGGCGAAAAAGCTCACTGGGTGCTCACGATAAATCACATGGCTCAAAGAGCCAGACAGGAGCAAGACATGATGAAATTTAAAATCAGTCTCAAACATTTGGGGCGTACTCTATGGTGCGCATTGTTTTGTGTGCTCGCTTTCAGCAGCGTAAAAGCCGAGACGCCGCCACCGTCGGGCTCGCCCGATGTGTGGAGCTATCTGAATAAACAGGCGCCTGACGCACGCTTGGCCATTATGAAGAAGGAAGCGTTGCGGGAAGGCTCGATGACCATTTATGGTGCTTTGGGCATTGATCGTGCCAATGTTTTGATTCAATCATTTTCTAAACAGTATCCAGAGATCAAAGTGGATTTTGTACGCCTGCGTGAGCCAGAGCTTGTGCAACGGGTGAACACAGAAGCGGGTGCTAAGCAGGTGCACGGAGATCTGGCGATATCGAATGTTGCCTGGCTTGATCTGTTAAAGGACTCCCTTGGGCACTATCAGCCGACCAGCTGGGAAAACTATAAAAAGAACTTTGTTTTCGGATCGGATGCCGACGGTTGGACCGCGGTCGCTTATGAGGTCCTACCCTCGACAATCGCCTGGCGTACTGATCGGGTCTCCCAAGCCGATGCGCCACGCACTTTGCAGGAAATTATCGATCCAAAATGGAAAGGCCGGGTGGGCACGACGTCTCACCTCGAGACGCTGATGGACGGCTTGATCGATGTCATGGGCGAAGAAAAAGCGATGCCATTCATTGACCAGCTTGCAGCGCTCGATAATCGGCTTTATCCCAGCATTGCATCACTTGCGGATGCGCTATCCCAAGGGGAAATAGATGTGGCCTGGAATATGGGCGCGCACAGAGCAGTGAAATTAAAAGGCGAAGGGGCGCCAGTTGACTTCGTTATGCAGGATCCGCTGCTTGGCCTGGGGATCACCGTATCGGTCATTGACGGCGCAAAGAACTCATACGCGGCGGCATTGTTTATGGAGTATCTGACTCGTGCCGACACGTTGGAAGCAGTCGATAAGGCAGAGGGTGGCCGCATCTTTGGTAATTCCAAAGGTAAATATCAGATCGACTTGGCTACCCTGCCTTCGCTCACCTTGTTCAAGGCGATCCCACCAGAAAAGTTCAATGAACTCAGTCAGTTAGTTGAGGCCAAGTTCTTACGTCGTCGATAACCGACAGTCTTTATTAACGTGAAATTAGAGGGTGGAATATGCGACTCGTAAGTTATGGCGCGCCGTTGGCTCGGATAGGGCTTTTATTGAATGATAATGTGATTGACCTACGTGCGGCTTATGGGCTTTATTTGCAAGAGGTCGAGCAAATAGGCAATGCCGAGCAGGTAGCGAGAACCTGCATTCCCGAGACAATGAACGATTTTATGCGCCTCTATAATGGCAGCATGCGACGTTTCGTGCCGCTGCAGCAATACGCTGAAGCGCAGGGTGGCCGACTTCTTGCCCTGGGTATCGCAAGACCCGTCGCACAGGTCACGCTACTGGCTGCTAACCCTAATCCGGGCAAGATCATATGCTGCGGTAACTCTTATGCGCGCTATTTGACCGAATGGGGGCTACCAAAAGAAGAATGGCCACAGGATGTGAAAATTTCATTCCTGAAGTCACCCGCGTCGCTTCTCGGGCATGAAGGCGAAATTCAGTTTCCGCCTGATTCCGAACAATGGGATTACGAGAACGAGCTCGCTGTCGTAATTGGTGCGCATTGCTCTGACATCGAAGAATCCGAAGCCAGTAAGTATATTTTCGGATATACGATCTTGAATGATGCCTGCGTACGCGACATTCCTGCTTGGACAGGACGTTATGATTCGCCGCGCGGCAAGGCATGCGATACGTTGGCGCCGTTAGGCCCCTGCATTACACCAGCAGAGTTTCTACCTAAATCGCCCAATGAATTGCATATCCGTACAACCGTTGACGGTGAGTTGAGGCAGGACGACACTACCGCGGGATTGCTCTGGCCCATCGAGCGTATTGTTGCCTTCGTGTCGCGGTATATGACGCTTTCACCGGGTGATATCTTATCGACCGGCAGTACCTCGGGCAATGCGCTTGTGTGTGGGAAATGGTTACGTGAGGGCCAGACGATTGAGTGTGAAATTGAAGGGATAGGCGTGCTGCGCAATCGAGTCGGACGCCGTCACTGGCACGCGACACTGTAGGCATGCGGTTCAATGCCACGAGGCTGGCACAATGTGTCAGCCTCATCCTGGTCGCTTTTTTAGTATTGCCGCCACTGGTCATACTGGTAATCAGTGCGTTTTCGTCTCAGGCCCCCGGAGACGATCTGATCCTTTCCTTGCTCAATGCGCGTCGGGCGTTCAGCAATGAGTATCTTAGTAGCTCTTTGGTCAATTCGTTTATCTACGCGACGTTTACATCCAGCGTGATTCTCGTCCTCGGTACGGTGTTGGCATTTGTGGTCGAGCGCACAAACTCCACATTCTCACGTTACGCTGAAGTATTTTCCGTTATCCCTGTGCTTATGCCCGCAGTCCTGCTGGTAAGCGCATGGATCATGCTATTGTCGCCGCGCGGCGGGTTCTTGAATCTGATGTACCGGGATATCACGGGTACCGAAGGGGTGCTTCTCGATATCTTTTCTTTTCAAGGAATGATCTTGGTCGGCGTATTGCAAGAGCTGCCTCTTGCTTTCCTTTGGCTGCAGCCGGTTTTCCGTGCGATGAATCCTGAACTAGAAGAAGCTGCCCGGGTGAGTGGTGCATCGCATTTTCGTACTCTTTTCAAGGTAACGTTACCGTCGATTTCTCCGGCACTGCTGGGCGCTTGGCTGATTTTTTTCATCTATAGTTTTGGTGCTTTGTCAGTGCCGATATTATTAGGCATGCCAGCCAAGATATTTCTGTATTCGAGCGAAATATATCTGGCTTCAACCAGAATTCCAACTGATTATGGCGCGGCCAGTTTCTATAGCCTGTTCTTGCTTGGGATGACGGTCGTGGCGATTATTGTTTACAACCGCCTGATGCGCAATGCAGATCGCTTTACGACCATACGTGGCAAGTCGTTCAATCCACGCCGCTTCAATCTAGGACGTTTCAGAATCTGGGTAGACTGCGGCATGGTCGTTGTGATCTTGCTTACAGCGGTTTTCCCCATTCTTATCCTGACGTGGAATGCATTTATGCCCTTCCCCCAGACGCCATCTTGGGAAAGCCTGCAGCGCGTGACATTTGGCAATTTCGCTAAAGCACTCAACTATGGCCCTGCGATGCGGGCGATCTGGAACAGCTTTTGGATCGGCTTGCTGGCCGGGATAATCACAACGACACTGGGCGCTTGGATTGCGTGGCTGAAGCTGCGAAGCAATGATCGCTACCGCCTGATGGCCCTAAGCGAACAAATAGGCACTGCGCCTATCGCGATACCCGGAATGATTGTTGGCGTCGGGCTGATTTGGTTGTTTCTGACGTTTCCGGTTGGTGTTTATGCCAGTCCATGGATATTGTTACTCGCATATATCATCTTGCACTTACCCTATGCGATCCGAATGTGTGCGTCTGGCTTGGCGCAATTGCATCCCGAGTTGGAAGAAGCCGCGCGTGTCGCGGGCGCCAACTGGTTCGAGGTTGTTCGCAAGGTCGTCTTGGCGCTGATGGCTCCAACGTTGATTTCCGCCGCGATCTATGTATCGTTGCGATCATTTCGTGAATATGCCGCCTCGCTGTTCTTGATTGCTCCTGGCACAGAGGTCTTTTCAGTCGTCGTGCTCGATATGTGGCAAGGTGGTAATTCGAATACATTGGCCGCATACACCGTGCTCGTCATGATATTTTTGCTTTTGATGCTGACTGGCGTGGGTTTTTTGAACCGTAGAGTTGGCGTGCCTAATCAATCGAATAAAACTCAGGACACCAAATTATGAAGATCATAAAGGCTGCCCCAGGGCTCGACCCGCACGATTATCTGGCTGATCTGCTACCGGTAGAAGACGAGGTCATCGAAGTGGATTTTTCGCAACCGCTGGCGGCCCAAGTCGGTCACGCGGATGTGTTGTTGCTGCGCGATACGGTCATCGACAAAGCAGTAATCGATGCGGCGCCCAAATTAAAGCTCTTGCAGCGCTATGGTCAGCATGTGGTTAATGTTGATCTGGCCCATGCGCGCGCGCGCGGAATTCCTGTTGCACGTGTGCCTTCATCGGTATCCAAATCAGATATTGTGGTTGCTGAGCACGCGTTTTACCTTATGTTTGCGCTTGCCAAGCGACAAAAGCAGTCAAGCGCTGCATTTCACAGCGGGCGCCTGGGTTTTCCTGAAACCAATTTACTGTCGGGCAAAACACTGGCGCTAATCGGGGTGGGTGGCACAGGTGCCCAGCTTGCCCGGATGGCCAAGGCCTTCAATATGTCAGTACTGGTCAGCAAGCGTGATTTACAGCATGTTGACGGCGCTGATGACTATATCGATGAGCGATGGCCGCTCGATAGCGTCCTGGAAATGCTTGGTCGTGCTGACTATGTCTCCTTGCACTTACCTTTGAATACACACACAGTTGGAATCATTGATGCGACTTACTTTGCTGCAATGCAAGCACATGCCTATTTCGTCAATATCGCGCGTGGCGAGATTGTGCATAAGAACGCGCTGATGTCGGCTTTAGACGAGAAGCGAATTGCCGGGGCGGGCATTGATGTTTATTGGGACGAACAGAATTTTGATCCAGCCCCATTCGAAGAGCGGGATAACTTAATATGCACCCCTCATATCGCGGGTGCCAGCGTCGAATGTCTGCACGCCCTAGCGGCTGCCGCAGCCGAAAATATCAACCGCATTCGCGTTGGTCAGGCGCCATTGTATGCGCTCGGAGAAGACGATTATGGCTGACATGATCACGCTTGACGGTGTAGGGAAAATCTATCCTGGCGCAGGAGCGCCGGCACTTGCTGGGCTTTCCCTAAACATTCAAGAAGGTGAGTTTTTCACACTGCTTGGTCCCAGCGGCTGCGGCAAGACGACCTTGTTGCGGTGCATTGCCGGTCTCGAAATGCCGTCTTCGGGAATGATCCGGATCGGCAGCACCACGGTCTTTGACTTTGATCAGCAGATCAATCTTGGGCCGAACTACCGTAATATTGGCATGGTATTTCAGTCGTATGCAATTTGGCCCCATATGACTGTTTTTGAAAATGTGGCGTTTCCCTTACGCTGCCGAAAAGAGAAAAATGTGCGCCAGCGGGTGGAGCGCGCGATGAATGTTGTAGGCTTGCAGGATTTCGCTGAGCGCTATTCGTCGCGCTTGAGTGGTGGACAGCAGCAGCGTGTGGCGCTGGCCCGGGCCATCGTCGCGCAGCCAGATGTGATGTTGCTCGATGAGCCGCTCAGTAACTTGGATGCAACATTAAGAACCCAAATGAGAGCCGAGTTGCGGCGACTACAGAAGGAGATCGGTGTCACGACGGTATTGGTTACGCACGACCAACAGGAAGCGTTGTCGATGTCTGATCGGATTGCGGTGATGTCAGACGGCCGAGTGCTTGAAGTGGATACGCCGCGTAACTTATACCAGTGGCCCAAAACTGCGTTTTCGGCTCAATTTATTGGTAGCGCGAACCTTCTGCCGGGTATGCTGACTGATCGTGGACTAGGTCCTGTGGTTACTACGGCAATCGGTGAGCTTAAAGTGATCGAACAGCAGATTCGGGGCGAGGTGACATGCTTTATTCGACCAGAGCATATCCGGATCACTGCTGAATGTGCTCAAAATGAGCCCAATGTCTTGCCAGCAAGCCTCGGGGACATTCAATATATAGGCGAAAATTGCGAGTGTGACGTTTTGCTCCCCACGGGTGGTCAACAAGTATCGTTACGCGCTCGAATTTCAGCTGACACGATGTTGCGTCAAGGCGATCGTTGCCACATCAGCATTCCGCCCGAGCAAATCCGGTGTATAGAGGTCGCATCGCAAAACAGGACCATCTGATGGCGAAATCAGTTATGCTCAAACCCGTCCAGAAACTGTCTCTGTAGATCAGGCAATATACGATTCGTCATCGGGCCCGAAGCCACCACCGTCGACCTCAAGATTTGTTCATGTATCTTGATTTTGGGATAAATTTTAGAGTGTATAAAACATGGTGAATCCCTTAGTGGGCATGTGCGCGTCTGCCTGTAAAAGGGTTCGGGTGGTTCCGTTGCTATGTCTTCTGTCTGGGGGATCATTGCTCGGCCTGTCCACCAATCTGGCCAAGCTCGCAGGACAGGTGCATCTGCCACCATTGGCGTTTCTCTGTTGGTCAATCATAGGCGCGGCGCTGATCCTGATGGTGATGGCAGTGCTGCGCCAAGATCTGCCACCGCTTAATGCGCGTACGCTTGAATATTATGCGGTGTCTGCGCTGGTCGGCGTGGCGGGCTCTAATCTGATTTTCTTTTCGGCTATTCCGCACGTGGGTGCCGGTTTTGTTGCGCTGATCATCTCATTGTCGCCGCTACTGACCTATGTCGGGGCGCTGATGCTACGGTTAGAGCGGTTTCAGATGCTTCGCGCAACCGGTGTGGCGACAGCGCTGGCCGGGGCGGTTGTTCTGGCAGCACGCAAACTATCGGCACCCGATGCCGATGGGTTATGGATCCTCCTTGCCCTGGTCGGGCCGATGTTGTTGGCGATTGGCAATCTCTATCGCACGCTGCGCTGGCCCAAAGGGGCATCGGCCGAGGCGCTGTCGCCCGGCACGCTGGTCGCTGCTGCGGTGATGTTGGTGGGTGCAGGGTACTTGCCTGGTTTCTCGCTTTTTGTGCCAATGGATCAGGGCCTGCCACTGATCCTCATCGCCGTGCAGTCTGTGGTCTTTGCGGGCATGTTTTTGCTGCTATTCATATTGCAGAAAATAGGGGGGCCGGTGCTGATCAGCCTGTTGGGATCTGTCGGCGCACTTGTGGGGGTATCCGTCGCAGTACGCTTACAGGGTGAAGCGCCGCCCGAGGGCCTGGCTTTAGGTGCGGTCTTGATTGCGGTGGGCATTTCCCTGCTCACGCTTGGCAGGATCAAGTCCGAATAACCCAACAGCGTAGCAACGACAAAGGCTTGGGATTCATCCCGATCGACATTCGCGATGAAGATTGCTGATATATTAGGCGGATTAGAGAGCCGAGACTGCATGCAGTCGCACGCCGGTGTGTTACTTATCGACCGACAGTGGGCTCAAAGCCTTCACGAGGACGATTATGCAATTTCATTACCGCGGATATATTTCGGGCGAACCTCGAGTCCAGCCAGCAGCGGGAACCGGCATCAACCGGCCCGAAGCACTGCCGGACTTCATGGATGTGCTGATTGTCGGCGCGGGTCCTGCAGGCCACATCGCCGCCGCGCAACTCGCGCAATTTCCGAGCATCAGCACACGCATGATCGAGCGTCGTGATGGGCGTCTGAACCTGGGGCACGCCGATGGCATCCAGTCCCGCTCGGTAGAAACCTTCCAGGCGTTTGGCTTTGCTACGCGGGTGATGGACGAGGGCTACCATATCACGGCCATGGCTTTCTGGACGCCAGACCCCAAAGATCCCAAGAAAATCATCCGCAGCGGCCTGCCTGCTGATGATTCTTTCCATATCAGCGAATTCCCTCACTTGATCGTCAACCAGGCTCGTATCCAGGATTACTTCGCCGAAGCCATGTTGAATGCGCCGGCCCGCATTAAGACGGATTTCGGCTGGGAGTTCCTCGGTTTGGAAATCGCACAGGGTAGCGAATACCCGGTTTCAGTTCATCTGCGCGGTTCGGCTCACGCGCAAAAGGATCAGGAGCGCACCGTCAGAGCCAAGTATGTGATAGGTTGTGATGGCGCGCATAGTCGCGTGCGCAAGGCGATCGGTCGCGTCATGAGCGGCAGTGAATCCATGCATGCCTGGGGCGTCATGGATGTGCTGGCGAATACAGACTTTCCAGACATACGTACTAAATGTGCGATCCAGTCGCAAGATGGTGGCAATATCCTGCTCATCCCGCGCGAAGGGGGGTATCTGTTTCGTATGTACGTCGATCTGGGAACGATTAACGATCACAACGCTAAAACCATTCGCGCCACCACGATAGAGGAAATCATCGCACGCGCAAATCAGATCATCCATCCTTATACGCTAGATGTGAAAAATGTTGCCTGGCACAGCGTCTACGAAGTCGCACACCGCCTGACGGATCACTTTGACGACGTAGAAATGACTGCGATTGGTACGCGCACGCCGCGGGTGTTCATCACAGGCGATGCCTGCCACACGCATAGTGCAAAAGCCGGTCAGGGAATGAACGTTTCCATGCAAGACGGGTTCAATATTTCATGGAAGATTGCACACGTCCTGGAAGGCCGTAGCCCTGAATCACTGCTAGACACCTATTCAGCTGAACGTTGGGTTGTCGCCAAGGAACTAATCGACTTTGACCGCGAATGGTCCACGCTAATGGCGACGCCCTCTGACGAACTGGAGGATCCGACCATTGTCGAAAAGTACTACGTGAGCACCTTTGAGTTCCCCAGCGGGTTCATGACGCAATACACCCCTTCCATGGTGACGGGGCAGGCACACTATCAGGATCTGGCGCAAGGCTACCCGATCGGCAAGCGGTTCAAGTCGTCGTACGCCGTACGCGTTTGCGACATGAACGTACTACAAATCGGCCATCAGGCACCGGCAGATGGCCGCTGGCGGATCTATGCTTTTGCCGATCAGCTTACGCCGGGCCGCCAGGATTCGGCGTTAGGTAAGTTCGCGCACTGGCTTGAAAACGACCCACATTCGCCAGTGGTACGGACACCGTCCGATCTGGATGCGGATGCCTGGATCGATGCCAAGGTAATCTATCAGCAGCGCTTTGACACCATTAATATGAATGATGTGCCATCCGCCTTCAAACCCGTGGTGGGCCCCTTTAAGCTGCATGACTATGAGAAAGTCTATGCCGCTAGCGTCGGTCCGGACGGCAGTGGCAGCGACATTTTTGAAGAGCGCAAGCTCAGTCGTGACGGCGTGATTGTGATTGTGCGTCCTGATCAATACGTCGCACACGTGCTGCCGTTGACTGCAACACAGGAAGTCGGTGCTTTCTTTGACTCGGTTATGGGCAAGCGTCGGAATTAAAAACGACAGAAATTAGAATTGACCCTTGCGGCGATCAGCCGGTGAGGCTACAGTCTCACGAGATTGTAGAGACCCTTAACCGAGATAAACCATGAGCACTAGAATTTTGACTTTGTTTGCTTTGCTGGGCTGCTTGATCGTGGCGGGCTGTGCCAATACAGTGGCTGGCGCAGGCGAAGACATCAGTAATGCTGGTCAAGCCATTACCAAGGCGACAAAATAACCGACATAATCCAATAGACTTTAATGGTAGCCTGGCTATTGCCTTACGCGACGTAGCATAGCACCGTGATGAAATGGCAGACGCTGCCCGCCAGGACAAAGATGTGCCAGATCCCATGGGCGTGGCGCAGTCGCTGGTCCATCACATAAAAAATGATGCCGATGGTGTAGAACAGGCCGCCTGCCGCCAGCCATAAAAAGCCACCTAGGGTCAGCGCCTCGATAAGCGGCTTTGCCGCGATGACGGCTAGCCAACCCATGGCAATATAGATCAGCAAAGAAAGAATGCGCCGACCTTTCGCCAGCCACAGTTCCTGCACGGTGCCGATCAGCGCGAGGCCCCAGACTGCGCCAAATAGCGACCATCCCCAGGCGCCACGTAGGCTCACCAAGGCAAAGGGCGTATAGCTGCCCGCAATCAGGAGATAGATGGAGCAATGATCAATCTTGTTCCAGATGCGTTTGGCGCGTCCATGCAGGCTATGGTACAGCGTCGAGGCGGTATACATAATCACCAGCATCGCGCCGTAGACACTGAAGCTGGTGATTTTCCAAGGATCACGTTCGAAAAGGGCGATGACGACCAGAACCACAGTACCCGCCACCGCGAGGATGGCGCCGACCAGATGACTGATGGCGTTGAATCGTTCTCCGTAATACATCTGAATTCCTTATTTGACTCAATGCTACCCCCCTCTATACAGGTTATCAGTTCATGGCTGGTCTATCATTGGCCCTTTTGTCGTTCATCTGATTCATGGGATAGTCTTTGATACCGACCTTACCCGTTCCGCGTATTACCAGCGCCGTGCTATTGGTCACGTGTTTCCTGACGTCCAATATTCCAACGGCAGTCTATGGCGTCCTGCGTGAGCAGCTCGGTTTCTCTGCGACGGTCCAAACCTTGATTTTTGCCGTCTACGTGTTGGGCATGATTCCTGCCCTGCTTTTGACGGGCACCTGGGCAGCCCGTGTGAGCCTGCATCGCCTCATGGTGCTGGGCGTGGTGCTGGCTGCGGTGGCCAGCGGCGGGCTGGTGGATGCTTCGTCGGTCTATGTTCTGTTGGCCTCGCGCCTCTTGCAGGGTTTCTCAAACGGCATTCTCACGGTTACGTGTACGGCTGCTTTGTACACTGCTGTCCCGCTTCGGTCACGCAGGTTTACCGCACTGCTGGTTACCGTCACGGGAGCGCTTGGCGGCAGCCTCGGGCCAGTTCTGGGTGGAATTGTGGCGGATGCGTTTGGACGCACGACGAGTGCTGCATTTACGCTGGCGGTCATTCTGCTTGTGTTCTGCCTGGTGTTGCTACTCGTCCATGGAAAATCGGATCGCCACGCGGTGGGTTATGAAACGCCTGTCGCGGGCGCCGAGATAAGCGAGGTTCGTCAGCCAGTTCAGCATGTCGATCCGTCGCGCAGCCTGCTTCTGATTGGGTTGACGGCAGCATTGCCTTGGGCAACGGTTGGTATCTATCAGTCGATTGGGCCCTCTATCGTCGGTGCTGCACTCGGCTCGAGCAGTCTGGGGGCACTGGGTCTTATCGTGGGCATGGTGATGGCGACAGCAGGGGTGACACAGTTACTGGCACAAAAAGTGCCGCTTGTCTTGTCGCGTCGTATCGGCCTGGGTATCGTCCTGCTAAGTATTGCTGCCTTTTTTGGCATGCTGGTGACAGGGGATTTCCGCCTGGCCGTTCTGGCAGCTGTTGCGACAGGTGTTGGCCATGGCTTTTCGTTCCTGAGCGCTACGCGCGAGATGGGGGCATTGGTCGGCGCCCAGCCGCACCGTACGGGCATGCTGATGGGCCTGTATTTTGCGATAGCCTATATGGGACTCGCAATCCCGTCCATCGCACTTGGCCTGATCAGCGATCTTTGGGGGTTAATGCCCGCCTCGCTGGTGGTCATGGGGGGATTGGGCTGCGGGTGCGTTGCAATGATGTTTTCATCAAACAGAATGGACGTATGTCCGCCAAGCCCGAAGTAGTCGGCGCCTGGCACAGGAGAAGACATTAGCTCGTAATGAGCATCACTGCCCTATTTCTGGGCGTCTTTTGCTGCGCGCTGGATATTTTCTCCTGCTTTTTCAATCTGCTGGCCTGCTTGACTAAGTGAATTATCGATTGCCTTGCCGGCTTTTTCTGCCGGGCCTTCTTTCTTTTGGCACCCGAGTAAAGTTAAGGCGAGCAACCCCACGGCGATCAGGGTTGCGGCGCTGCGTGTGTTTTTTGGCATGCTCATTTTCCTTGTGCTTTGTTGTGGTCTTATTGACCAAGTAGGTGTTGGATCTCTGGCAGTGCGAGTTGCGCTGCGCGTTTACCTTCTTCAATTGCGGGGGCCGCGCGATGGTAGTCCATCAGTGCAAAGTTGGCCAGACGTGGGCGGATCATCACGTCGGCAGGCTCTCCAGCGAGGCGGCTGCGCGTGATGCGTACCTGCATGATATTTAAACTGATGCTGAGCACATCAAAGATCGACGGCATCTCCATTGATGTTGTTGGCCCGCTTTTGAGGCGGCCCAGTCCGAGCGGCAATTTATTAAGCATCGACGCGAAGGGACCCCGCGCCGGTAGCTCGGTTAGCTCGTCTGGTTCGAATTGTCGACCTATCAGATCTGAGCTTAAATCGACGGCAATGACGATATCGGCCCCCATCGCACGACATAGTGACACGGGGACCGGATTGACGAGGGCACCATCTACCAGCAGGCGCCCATCACGTTGTGCCGGTGTAAAGAGACCGGGTAGTGCAACCGAGGCGCGTATGGCGTCGCTCAGGGAGCCCTCACGCAGCCATATCTCGCGCCCCGTAAGCAATTCGGTGGCGACAGCGCCAAAGGCCTTCGGTAGATGGGTGATTTCTTTGTGTTTGAAGTGCAGACGAAGGAGTGAGAACAGCTTTTCGCCATGGATCAGACCGCCATTGACGGTGAAATCCAGCAAGCCCACGACACTTTTCCAGGTCAGGCTTCTTACCCAACCCTCCAAGCGTTCCAACTGACCATCGGCGTACGCCGCGCCAACCAATGAGCCGATCGACGTACCGCAAACGATGTCAGGCGAGATGCCCGCCTGCTCGAGGACACGAATGATTCCAATGTGTGACCAGCCTCGCGCTGATCCGCTGCCCAGAGCCAGGCCAATTTTGGGTTGTGATGGTTGCATGGCGATCTTTAATGTATGGCTGCTGGGCATTGACGGAATGGTTCGGGATTAAAAGCCCCTGGTGTTCACATAGACCTCCACCCGTCGGTTGGGTGACAGGCAGGCGATCAAGGCTTTGTGGTTGGCTTGATTGCACTGTACCAGAGGTTCGGCGGCACCCACTGAGCGGGAAAAGACGCGCCCAGGTTCTAGGCGGGAAAGCAGCAATTGTGAACGCACAGCCAGCGCGCGGCGCTCAGCCAAGGCGACGTTGGCGCGATCGTTGCCTATGCGGTCGGTGTGCCCGACGACATCCACGCGAATGTCTGTCCTGCGATCAATCATCGCTGCGTATTCATCAATCATTTTCTTCGCCGCAGGGGTGAGTTCGGCACTGCCAAACTTAAACGCGACATCACTATCCAGGACAAACCCTTGATGTTTCTTGTTGGCCGTGGCGCAACCCGCTAAGACTATGGCAACGGTGAGTCCGATAATCGCCATAAAGGATCGCTTGGTTGTGGTGAGTGTCATGATTTTTCCTTATAAACAGGCACGAGGCCTCAAAGCGTAAGCACAAGTGAGATAAGTTCCCACCTGTGAGAGCTTAGTCGATGTCGGTGCCAGAGGCATTGCCCATTGTGAGGGTGTTTCTAATATTGTAATTAAACCCCTTTGATATGTTGCTTATGTAACCGAATGAATTATCGTGAAGCGTTAATTTTTGTTAAATGTCAACAAAATACACGAATACTTTATTAATATGTCGTTAATTAGGGGTGATCTAAGATTAGATTGTTGCCACGTCGTGCGTCATTTGTTTCATGGGTCGGCATTTCTCGATTTCCCGTACCGTAAAAATCAGCGAACGCATCGCCCAACTACAAGGCTGGGCGATGCGTTATTGACCAAGGGAGCTTTAAGTAACCTTATTCTTTATGAGCTGGGCTTCAGGTGAGTGCTGACTTTTTCGGTATCTGGCTAGATATAGACCCGACTCTACAGATGGCACAAAAGAAAGTCTCGCATGGAATGCCGCTAAAAAGACCCTGACCGTACTGATACGCGAGAGCGGGTTTTGATTGGGCCTTTGTTGTGAGCCTTTCTTATTGAATAGCCGCGTCTTCTAGGTGGATTGCAGCGTATGTTGAATTGGCGTGCGGGCCGCCCATGAACACCTGCATGGCCTGGGCCAGGTTGACGGTCTGCCCATCCATGGCAGAGACCGCCTGGGCGGACTCCTCGGCCATCGCAGCGTTACTGCGCGTCAGATCATCCAGTGTCTCAAAGGCCTGGGTGACACGGATGATGCCATCGGCCTGGGTATTGCTGGCCTCGCTGATCTGTTCGATTAAGCCGCGCATATCGTTAGAGTGCAACAAAATCGTCTCCATCGCCTGACCGGCATTCTGGACATGGGCTGCTCCTGCCCGAGCTGTCTGCACGGTGTTCTGGATGAGGCTGCCGATCTCGCGTGCGGAGGTTGCGCTGCGTAACGCTAGGGCGCGCACCTCGCTGGCGACCACCGCAAAACCACGGCCCTGTTCGCCTGCGCGGGCGGCCTCGACTGCAGCATTCAATGCGAGGATATTTGTCTGAAAGGCGATGCTGTCGATAACGCTGACAATATCGCTGATCTTGTGGTTCGCCTCATCCATCTCCTGCATGCTGTGTGCTGCTTGGCGCATGATGTCCGCTGCCTCATTGGCGGCGGTACTGGATGCCTTGGCCAACGCCTGAGCGCTGTGGGCGATCTGGGAATTGCTTTGTATGGTGGCCGTCATATCCTGTGCGGATTGTGAGGTCCTCGCCAAGCTGTCAGCAGCGCGCTCAGTCTGCTGGCTCAGGCCCACACTGCCTTGAGAGATCTCGGAGGAGGCAGCGCGCAAACCGCCTAGCTGGGCGTGGACATCGTCGACCAATGAACGTAGATTCAAGCCTGACTGATTGATTGCGCGCATGATCGCACCGATCTCATCGATGCGATTGATTTGTATGTCTGCACCGCGTTGTCCTGAGGAGATACGTCGTGCCTGTTGTAGGATCGTGCGTAGCGGACGGGTGATCTGGTGGTCTAGCCACCAGGTGATTAAAATAATGGTGAGCCATGCTGCGCCCGTGAATGATAACAAAGCCGTGCCGCTCAGCCCGGCCCACCATGCCACCCCAGGCAGGGCCAGGGCAAGTGCAGATGCCCCAGTGATAAGGCGTGTAAGGATAGAGGCCGTCTTGGAAAAATTACGCCAGCGCCCCCATCCTGTACGAAGTAACAGTCCCTGATAAAAGCGTCTGCGTAGGGGACGTCCGCAAGCAAATGTCTTGAATAGATGCTCGGCCTCGGCGATTTCCTGACGGTTGGGTCGCGTACGCACCGATACATAGCCGTGTGGCTCACCGTTACGTATGATAGGCGTTGCGTTCGCGCGCACCCAGTAATAATCGCCATTTTTGCGCCGATTCTTGATTACAGCTGTCCACGAACGCCCTGCCTTTAGAGTATCCCACAGATCCTTGTAAGCCTCAGGTGGAACATCGGGGTGGCGTACGATATTGTGCGCCTTGTGGAGCAGTTCTTCGTACGTAAAGCCGCTGACCTGCACAAATGCAGCGTTGGCGTATGTGATGCGGCCCTTGGTGTCTGTGGCCGACAGCAATGTGGCGTCCTCCGGGAATTCATATTCCTGGAGGGTGACAGGCAGATTTTTGCGCATGACGGAGTGGTTCCGGGGTGTTTACACGAGGAGACGCTTCATCATTAAAACCGATAACTTGTTAACGATGTACTGACAAGTATCCCATGTTTTGCATGCAGTTTATACATATTCGATTATGCACATTTGACATATATCAAATATCTTAAGGATTATTTCTAATTATAGTTAAAAACAATCGGATTGATAGTAACTATCAATTTTACTTATCGATAGAGAACGCCTACACTGACTTCGTCATCTGTTGATAACCACTGAACAAGGAGTTTCAATGTCTCTGATCAATACAAAAATCAAGCCCTTCAAGGCGACTGCTTTTCACAACGGCAAATTTGTCGAGGTGAGCGACGAAACGGTCGCTGGCAAGTGGGCTGTATTCGTTTTTTACCCAGCCGACTTCACCTTCGTCTGCCCGACTGAACTCGAGGATCTGGCCGATCATTATGCTGAATTTCAAAGGCTAGGCGTCGAGGTATACAGCGTCTCGACCGATACGCATTTCGCGCATAAAGCCTGGCATGACACGTCCGAGGCGATTGGCAAGGTCACCTATCCAATGATCGGGGACCCCACCCAGGCGTTGACGCGCAACTTCGATGTCCTCATCGAGGAGGAAGGTCTGGCGCTGCGCGGGACCTTTGTGGTGAATCCTGAGGGCCTGATCAAGGTCCTCGAGATCCATGATAACGGGATTGGACGCGATGCCTCCGAGTTGCTGCGCAAGGTTAAGGCAGCCTTGTATATCGCTGCGCACCCAGGCGAAGTATGTCCGGCCAAATGGGAAGAAGGCGCCAAGACACTGACGCCTTCGCTGGATCTGGTCGGCAAGATCTAAGCCGGATCGGCTTGTCTGCAACACCATTGCTCGGCCGCGCTTGCTCCGCGGCGCGGCCGAGCGCTCCCTTCAAACGACGCAAAGCCAGGCAGTACCATTCGGTACGGTCCAGAGACGCTTGTGCACACAAAAGGTGATGACTATGCTCGATGCAAATCTAAAAGGCCAATTAGGAACATATCTCGAACGGGTGACCCAGGCTATCGAGTTGCGCGCTTCGCTGGATGACAGCGCCAAGGCGCAGGAGCTGCGGATCGTTCTCGAAGAGATCGCAGGCTTATCCGACAAAATCACGCTGGTGAGCAGCGCGGCCAGTGACGGGCGTGTGCCTTCATTTGCCATTGCTCGCACGGGCAGTGATATTGCAGTGCGTTTTGCGGGTATTCCCTTGGGCCATGAATTCACTTCTCTGGTGCTGGCCTTGCTGCAGGTGGGCGGCCATCCGCCCAAGCTCGATGATGCGGTGATCGAACAAATCCGTAATTTACCGGGCAACTATTATTTCGAAACCTATTTCTCGCTGTCATGCCAGAACTGCCCGGATGTCGTCCAGGCGCTCAATGCCATGTCAGTGATCAATCCGCGGATCCATCATGTTGCGATTGATGGCGCATTATTTCAACAAGAGGTCCAGGATCGCGAAATCCTGTCGGTTCCCGCAGTATTCCTGGATGGCAAGTTATTTCATCAAGGCCGTGCGGGTGTCGAGGAGCTGTTGGCCTTGCTGGACACGGGTGATGATACCCGCAAGGTCGAGGCGCTTAATGCGCAGGCCGAGTTCGATGTGCTGGTGGTCGGCGGGGGTCCCGCCGGTGCGGCAGCTGCGGTCTACGCGGCGCGCAAGGGCATCCGGACCGGTGTCGTAGCAGAGCGCTTTGGTGGGCAAGTGCTCGATACCATGGCGATCGAGAACTATATATCAGTACTAGAGACTGAAGGACCAAAATTCAGCGTGGCGCTCGAGCAACACGTCAAGGCTTATGAGGTGGACATCATGAACCTGCAGCGCGCCGCCAAACTGGTGCCGGGTAAGTCCATCCAGATCGAGCTGGCCAATGGCGCCACGCTTAAGTCCAAGACGGTGATTCTTTCGACGGGCGCCCGCTGGCGCCACATTAATGTGCCGGGCGAGGACGAGTACCGAAACCGTGGCGTGGCCTATTGCCCGCACTGTGATGGCCCCTTATTCAAGGGCAAGCGTGTCGCGGTAATCGGCGGCGGTAACTCTGGGGTGGAGGCGGCGATTGATCTGGCGGGTATCGTGGGGCATGTGACCTTGATCGAGTTTGGCGACGAACTGCGTGCGGACGATGTGCTGCAACGTAAATTACGCAGCTTGTCCAATGTGGATGTTCATGTGTCGGCGCAGACCACAGAGATCCATGGTGATGGCAAACGTGTCACCAGCCTAAGCTACAAAAATCGCCAGGACGGCACGGTGCATCAGATCGATCTGGAAGGGATCTTTATTCAGATCGGGCTGGTGCCGAATACGGAATGGCTTCAGGGTGTGATCGAGCTGAGCCCGCACGGAGAAATCGTCGTGGATGCGCGTGGCCAGACTTCGGTGCCGGGGGTGTTTGCTGCCGGAGATGCGACGACGGTCCCCTATAAGCAGATCATCATCGCTGCTGGCGATGGCGCCAAGGCGGCCTTGAGTGCCTTTGATTACCTGATTCGCAGTTCAGTGACCGATGAGATGGCTGCCTAGGCATCAACCGCTACAATATTGCTTTGACAAAATGCGTAAATCATTACAGGAGACAGCATGGCTCAAGGTATCAGGGTAGGGGTTGTGGGTTACGGCAATCTGGGGCGAGGGGTCGAGCGCGCGCTGGCGCAGTCTGACGATATGTCCTTGGCTGCCGTCTTCACGCGCCGCGACCCGGCCTCGGTGTCCTGCCATAATACGCAGGTGCCGGTAATCAGTCTGGATCAGGTACAGGCCTGGCGCGACCGGATTGATGTCATGATTCTGTGTGGCGGCTCACGCGATGATTTGCCGATCCAGGGGCCGCAGATGGCAGCCTGGTTCACAACGGTGGACAGCTTTGATACCCATGCCAAAGTGCCTGAGTATTTTGCCAGCATGGATGCCGTCGCCCGCCAGTCGGGACAGATCGCCATGATTTCCATTGGATGGGATCCTGGCCTGTTCTCCGTTAATCGCTTGCTCGGTGAGGCGATTCTGCCTGAGGGGGCGACCTACACGTTCTGGGGCAAGGGCCTGAGCCAGGGGCATTCTGACGCCGTGCGCCATGTACCGGGTGTGCGGGCAGGGGTGCAGTACACCCTCCCGGTGCCTGAAGCGATACAACGGGTACGCGCAGGCGAGCAGCCGGTACTAAGTACGCGTGAAAAGCACACGCGTGAGTGCTATGTGGTACTAGCCGATGGTGCTGATGAGCATGCCGTGCGCGAGGCGATCGTCACGATGCCGAACTACTTTGCTGACTACGACACCACCGTGAATTTCATCTCACTTGATACATTACAGCGCGAGCATATTGCCATGCCGCATGGTGGCTTTGCCATTCGTAGCGGCCTGACCGGTGATCAGACCCATCAGGTGATGGAGTTCTCGCTTAGTCTCGATAGCAATCCGGAATTCACCTCGAGTGTGCTGGTGGCGTATGCCCGGGCGGCATACCGGCTGCATAGGCGTGGCGAGTCGGGCGCGCGCACTGCATTTGATGTGGCGCCAGGCCTGCTCTCGCCCAAGGACCCTGCCGACTTGCGCCGGGAACTCCTCTAAGGGCCCCGAGCGGAGTGTGTGATGCTGAGTGACTATGGGATCATCAATATCTGGACCTATATTGTTGGAACGGTGATCATCATCCTCCTGCCTGGGCCGAATTCCTTGTTTGTATTGGCAACGAGTGCCAGTCGAGGCGTGCGCGTCGGCTACCAGGCCGCGTGCGGCGTGTTTCTGGGCGACTCCATTCTCATGGCACTTACGGCGGGCGGCGCAGCCTCTGTGCTGCGCGTGTTGCCCGTGCTTTTTATCGCACTCAAGGTCATGGGGGCACTTTATCTTTGTTATCTTGGGGCTCGCCTGATCCAGTCAGCCTGGCATCAACAGCCCGAGGCACATCATCTCGAGGTGGGTTCATCCGGCAGTCGGTTTCATAAGGCTTTATTGCTAAGCCTGCTCAACCCCAAGGCGATCCTGTTCTTCCTGTCGTTCTTTGTGCAGTTTGTTGATCCGGCGTATGCTCATCCTGTTGTATCGTTTTTTATTCTTGCGCTGATACTTCAGGCGTTCAGTCTCATCTACTTATCGGTGCTGATCTTTGGCGGCGCGCGCTTGGCGAGTGCCTTTCGTAGACGACCGGGGTTGGCGCGTCTGGGTAGCAGCCTGACGGGTGTGCTGTTCTTGGGGTTTGCCGCAAAGCTGGCGCTTGAAAAGTAAACTATCACCTAGCACTAATATTACCTATTCGAGCACAATGATGCGTGGGCTTAAAAAACCGATTACCCGCGCGTGGCCTTAGTTTCCGACCGTAGCTAGTAGGGTAAATCCCTTTAGGTAGGTTCATATATCCTCGGTAAAATTTCTCGCACTGATGAGGATATTTTGGGGATCCACCTGGATGAGATCATGCCACCGCGTTTAGCATTAAGTAATATCTGTAAATCCTATCCCGCCGTTCGGGCGAATGACCAGATCAGTCTGGCGGTGCAGCCAGGCGAAATTCACGCTGTGCTGGGCGAGAATGGTGCCGGTAAATCAACGTTGATGAAAATTATCTACGGCGTGGTTAGACCCGACTCAGGCGCGATGCAATGGGATGGCCAGACTGTGCAGGTAGCCAATCCCGCCGCAGCCCGTGCTCTGGGTATTGGCATGGTATTTCAGCATTTTTCTCTGTTCGATACCTTGACGGTTGTAGAGAACATTGCGCTGGGCCTGCCTGCGGGAACCAATATGGTCGATCTCGAGGCGCGCATCGCACAGACGGTGGAGCAGTACGGCCTAGAGCTCGAGCCCAGGCGTCACGTGCATACGCTCTCTGTGGGCGAGTGTCAGCGCGTCGAGATCGTGCGTGCTTTGCTGGGCAAACCGCGCCTGCTGATTCTTGATGAACCGACCTCGGTACTGACGCCTCAGGCGGTGCTGCGCTTGTTCGATACCTTGCGCCAGCTCGCCAGCGAGGGGTGCAGCATTCTGTATATCAGCCATAAGCTCGACGAGATCCGTAGCCTGTGTCATTCCTGTACAGTGATGCGTGCGGGGCGTGTGACGGGGGTCTGCGACCCGCGCAAAGAGACCGAGGCGAGTTTGTCGCGCATGATGATCGGTGCAGAATTGCCTGCCGTCCAGCGTCGGGCTCAAACGCCCGGTGATGAGGTTTTAACCGTGCGTGGCTTGACTGTGCCGCGCTCCCATCCGTTTGCGACGCCTTTGGACGATGTGTCCTTTTCGATCCGATCGGGCGAGATCCTGGGCATTGCCGGGGTGTCAGGCAACGGTCAGCAGGAATTAATGGCCCTGCTCTCGGGCGAGGATACGCGCGGGGCATCCCAGAGCACTTTGTTGGACGGCAAGGCGATCGGACAGCGGCCAGCTGCGTGGCGACGCGCTCGGGGCCTGGCATTTGTGCCCGAGGAACGTTTGGGTCGTGGGGCAGTGCCAGAGATGTCGCTTGCCCAAAATATCCTGCTCTCGCATCAGGGCCCCGAGACCGTCCGTTCGGGATTTGTGCGCCAAGGCGCGGTGGTTAGGCTGGCGACACAGATCATCGCGCATTTCCACGTTAAGGCGCCTGGCCCACACGCGCCGGCTGGTAGTCTGTCAGGTGGGAATCTCCAAAAATACATTGTTGGTCGCGAGGTGATACGCCATCCCAAGCTATTGCTGATTGCGCAGCCGACGTGGGGTGTTGATGTTGGGGCTGCGGCGCAGATCCGCGGCGAATTGCTTGCCTTGCGCGATGCGGGGTGTGCAATTTTGTTGATCTCAGAGGAGTTGGACGAGTTGTTCGAGATATCTGATCGCTTGGTCGTAATGGCCAAGGGGCGGACATCGCCCTCTATTGATATCGCACAGGCGACCCGTGAGCAGATCGGGCAATGGATGAGCGGCCTATGGCCACAATCCGCCCAGATTGATGCGGAGGTTGCCTGTGCTTGAATTGATTCCACGTGCTCAGCCATCGCGCTTGATGGCGTGGGCGTCGCCGCTGCTGGCTGTCGTGTTGACGGCACTGTGCGGGGTGGTCATGTTTATGGCGGTTGGCAAGGCGCCACTCGATGGCTTGGCGGTATTTTTCCTGGAACCCATCAATAGCCTGCGAGGCTGGTCTGAGGTCGGCGTCAAGGTCGCGCCGCTGTTGCTGACCTCTGTGGGCTTAGCGCTGTGCTTTCGCGCCAATATATTCAATATTGGCGCTGAGGGTCAATTGGTGATTGGCGCTATCGTATCAGGCGCTGTCATTTTGCAGCTGGACGACGGCACCCGAGGGGGGGCCTGGATGATTACGATTGCCCTGTTCGCAGGGGCGCTGGGCGGGGCTTTTTGGGCTGCTATCGTGGCTTGGCTCAGAGATCGCTATAACGCCAACGAGATATTAGTATCCTTGATGTTGGTTTATGTGGCCGAACTGTTGCTTAGCTATTTGGTGACTGGCGTGATGCGCGATCCGGATGGCTTTGGTTTTCCCCAATCACGCTTATTCGATGATGGTTTTCTTCTGCCGACCTGGCCGGGTACCCGGGTACACCTGGGCTTATTGATCGCAGGTGTGGTCGCGGTGCTGGCTTGGGTATTTCTATCAAAGATGTTCGCGGGCTTTCGTCTGACAGTGGGGGGCCTGGCACCGATGGCAGCGCGCTACGCCGGGTTTTCCTCGCGCAGGGCGCTGTGGGCGGGTATGCTGACCTCAGGCGCTTTGGCTGGGGTGGCGGGGGCCAGTGAAATCATGGGGCCTATTGGGCAGCTCACGCCTTCAGTGTCACCGGGTTACGGATTTGCAGCGATTATCGTGGCCTTTGTTGGGCGTTTGCATCCTATTGGTGTGGTTTTTGCCAGTTTTGTTATGGCCTTGTTTTACATCGGAGGCGAGTTGTCACAAACGCGACTGGGCATGCCCAGTGCGATCACTGGCATCTTTCAGGGGATATTGTTGTTTTCCCTTCTGGCGTGCGATGTCCTGATCTACAAACAACTGCGGTGGAGAAAATAATGGACGCCTTAGCTCCACTGATTGCAGCATCGATGAATGCCGGTACCCCGCTCATGCTGGCTGCCCTGGGTCTGTTGATCAACGAAAAGGCGGGTGTAATCAATCTGGGCTCCGAGGGCATGATGCTGGTCGCGGCAGCCGTCGGTTTTGCCATCGCGGTGCATTCAGACAGTATCATCATGGGATTTATCGTGGGCGCGATCGCGTCCGCGCTACTTGCTGGGGTGTTCGCCTGGCTAACGGTATGGTTGGGCGCCAATCAGGTCGCATGTGGCCTGGCTCTGTCCTTGTTTGGAGTGGGGGCCTCTGCGTATATAGGCATGCCGTATGTGGGGGCGACAATCAAGGTCTCTTCCTATGGTATCCCATGGCTCGAGGACATACCCTTTATTGGCACAGCATTATTTCAGCAGCACCCCATGGTATATGGCGCCTTGGGTTTGTGTGCAGCCCTAAGCTACTTCCTATATCGGACGCGTGCGGGACTGGTGCTGCGTGCAGTGGGTGAGTCACCTGAGTCGGCGCATGCCTTGGGCTATAAAGTGCGTCATATCCGACTGGCGGCGCTACTGTTTGGTGGGGTATGTTGTGGTCTGGCGGGCGCCTTTATGTCTTTGGTGTATACGCCGATGTGGGTCGAGGGGATGGTGGCGGGGCGCGGCTGGATTGCGCTGGCGCTCACGCCCTTTGCAACCTGGCGGCCTTTGCGTGTGTTGATCGGTGCGTATCTTTTCGGTGGCATCACTATCCTGACATTTCATATGCAGGCGCTAGGGGTGCCGATTGCTTCACAGCTATTATCCATGTTGCCGTACTTGGCAACGATACTTGTACTGGTGCTGATTTCCAAAAATATTAACTGGATACGCATCAATATGCCTGCTTCACTAGGCAAGAACTTCACTCCTAATTCCTGAGGAAACCACCATGAAGGGAACTATGCTACGTAACACCTTGACCGCCGTAACTGCGGCATCCGCTCTGGCTTTGGGGCTAGGCTCGACAGCGGCCACGGCCGAACCCCTTAAGATCGGCTTTGTCTATGTCAGCCCGATTGGCGAGGCGGGTTGGACTTGGCAACAAGACATTGGTCGCCGCGAAATGGAGCAGGCGCTCGGCGACAAGATCAAGACCCAGTATGTCGAGGACGTACCTGAAGGCGCTGATGCCGAACGCGTCATCCGCGACCTTGCCGAACAAGGCAACAAGCTCATTTTTACGACCTCGTTCGGGTATATGAACCCCACAATCAAGGTTGCCAAGCAGTTCCCGGACGTTAAGTTTGTCCACTCCACGGGCTACAAGACCGCACCCAATGTTGCCACGACCAATGCGCGGTTTTACGAGTCACGCTATCTGGCTGGCATGCTATCAGGCAAGATGACCAAAACCAATATTGTTGGCTATCTGGGCGCATATCCAATCCCCGAGGTGCTTCAGGGCATCAATGCCTTTACGCGTGGCATGCTTAGCACTAACCCCAAGGCCGAGGTGCGTGTAATCTGGGTTAATAGCTGGTTCGATCCGGGTAAAGAGCGTGATGCCGCGTTGGCACTGCTGGACCAAGGTGCAGATATCGTGACGCACCATACTGATTCCACCGCTGCGGTGCAGGCAGCCGAGGAACGTGGTAAGTACGCCATAGCCTATCATTCCGATATGTCCAAGTTCGGTCCACACGCGCAACTCGCAGCGGTGACGCATCACTGGGGTCCGTACTTTACCAAAGAAGCCCAGGACATGCTTAATGGTACCTGGAAGTCCGATCAAACCTGGGGTGGCTTCAAGGCAGGTATGGTTGCGCTCGAAGGCTTTGGCCCTGCTGTCAGCGATGAGATGAAGGCCTTCCTCAAAGAGAAGCAGGCCGAGATCGCTGCGGGTACCTTGCAGCCCTTTGCCGCACCGATTAAGGACAATAACGGCAAGGTGCAACTCGCTGAGGGCGTTCTGGATGACAAGGGTCTGAACTCGATGGACTACTTTGTCGAGGGTGTGACAAGCAAGCTCCCCAAGAGCTGATCGTTCAGTGGCCTGTTTTTGGGCAGGCCACTTGTGCCCCTAACTGCGGCGCGGCACTGACCAGGTGCTGATGACCTGGGCGACAGGGTCCCCGCCCTCGTCGGGAACCAAGAGAACCTGACCGGCCGACATACGGCCGGTTTTTAGTATTGTGGCGTGGGCCAGGATGCCACCCGGTGGCGCCTTGCGCAGGAAATTGATCGTAAGGCTGGCTGTGACAGCGTTCGGATTGCCTGTGGCACCGACAATGGCTGCGTAGAGCGCCAGATCGGCAAGCCCCATCAGCATGGGGCCTGCAACCATGCCCCCCAGACGTTGATTGCTATTGTTTGGTGGCAGACGCAGTGTAGCGTTCCCGAACCCGATGTCTAGTATTTCAATCCCCAGTACGGCTGAAAAAGGATGTAGTGAGGCCAGTAAATCCTCGAACGCTTCGAGGGTAATAAGAGGTTCCTGAACGAAGTCTGCAGGCTTTGGCATAGGTCAAATGGTGAGAGAAAATTACATAGTACACTTTCGTTGATCGTGTTCGATGGGACGCGCTGGGCATACACCTTTAATGGGAATTGTGATGAATACACTGTTGTTACGCGGTGCAGTATTCGCTGGGAGCTTAATGTTTTTCGTGGCCGGAGCTGGGGCAGCTTCGCACGGCGATACACCGGGACATGGGTCTGGCGCAGGCCATGCTGCGATGGCAGCCCCCGCGGCTGGACCACTTTCCAAGACGGTCAGTGCGTCTCAGTGCTGGATACGCCTGCTCCCCGCGCCGGCCCCTTCAGGCGGATTCCTCGTGGTTCAGAACGCAGGCACACAAGATACTGTAGTGACGAGTGCGTCGTCGCCTGATTTCGGTATGGTGATGTTGCACCAAACGACGCAGGATCAGGGTATGTCCAAGATGGCCATGGTCCACGAGATCGTGATCCATGCAGGCACGACCTTGCCACTTAAACCTGGCAGCTACCACGTCATGCTAGAGCAGCCCACACACCCGATCGCTGTGGGCGAGCATGTGCAGCTTGATTTAGCGCTCGCTGATGGCGAACGGGTCAGCACGAGCTGCGAGATCAAGCCCCCCACCGCGCTTAAGTACTAGCCTACTGTCTGGGTGTTGAAAAAATCCAGGCATTGACGGTTAAACGCGCGCGGATTGGCCAGGTTCATGCCGTGGGCGGCCATGCTGATCACCGTGCGCTGGACATGGGGTAGGGTGCGTTCGAGCTGATCCTGGCAGGCGCGATAGCGCTGTGGGCTGTCCGCGCCGCCTATCAATAACACCGGGCAATCAATGGCCGCAGTGGACGCCAGCGAGACGGATAGGTTGGCCTCCAGGATCTGTGAGAGCAAGGTGTAGGCATTATCGCGCACCATGTCCTTGAACCACGAGACCATCTTGTGCCAGGTTCCCGCACCGTTCACCGTATCGATAAATTGCTCGAGGGCTTGATCGGTTTGACCGGCATTGAGCAAAGCCACCGCCGGGGCATAAAAGACCTCCGCTTTGGGCTCATGGTCAAACCGAAAGCCGGGGTCTGCCAGGGTCAGGCTCTTGCAGTGCTCAGGGGCGCGCAGCGCGAATTGCAGCGCGACATGTGCGCCACGCGAATGCCCTAGCACATGGACTGGGCGTCCTGGGTCTTGTTGACGGACCAGGTCAATCATGTCTTGGGCGTGAGTGGCGATGCTGTAGAGCGAATTGGGGTGCTCGAGGGTGTCTGGCCAGCAGCCACGCAAGCTGGGCGCGATCACACGATGTGTTTCGCTCAGTTGTGGGATTTGCCAGCGCCAGTACCGAGAATCGCACAGAGATCCGTGGATGAGCAGGACAGATTCACCTGTGGTCATTATAGGAGCTTGAGGCGGCTCTTGGCAGTTTCTGCTGCAGAGGTCTGAGGATAATCCCGTATGATTTGTTGCAGACTGGCCTTGGCACCTGCAAGATCATTTAACTCGATCTGGCTGGCAGCGGCCACCAGCAGCGCGTCGGCTGCGCGAGCTTCCTTCGGTGCGGTGCTGACCAGATTTTGCATGGTCTTGATGGAGTTCTTGAAGTCCCGGGTGGCGTATTGGCTGCTGCCTAGGTAAAAGCTGGCGTCGCCTGCTAACGGTCCTGCAGGATAAGCTTGGGCGAATGCCTCGAATGCTGCAGCGGCCTCTTTGTATTTACCACTGCGGTATAGCTCAGCCGCTGCGTTATAGGCAGCTTGCTCTTGAGGGTCGGATGCCTGGTTAGCGGCTTGGGGCGCATTGGCCGGGGCATTGTTCTGGGCGGCATAGTGCAGTTGTTCTAGTTGCCCACGCATGCGCGCGACATCATTGCGCAGCATATCGACCTGATCAGCGAGTTGCAGGCGCGCCTGCTGATTTTGTTCATTGATCTGCTTGATCTGCGCCCTGAGCTCGAGGATGGCCTTACGTGCCTCATCATCGGAAAACGCCTGGGCAGGTGCTGCGCCCAAGGACATGAGGATCAGCAGACTGGCAGCAAGGGTCGCGCCTAGACGTGCGGGGAGTGCGTTCATGTGCAGGTTCCATCCAAATAAAAAACGCCGTGGCGGTTGACCGCTACGGCGTTATCGCAGCTAAACCGTGGATCAGCGCTGATAGTCGATATCCGCACGACGGTTTTCGGCGTAATCGGCATCGGTATTGCCCAAGGCCTTCGGACGTTCCTTACCGAAGCTGATGGCTTCGACTTGGTTCGCATTGACGCCTAGCAAGGTCATCATGCGAGCCACGGCGTCCGAACGGCGCTGGCCCAGAGCCAGATTGTATTCGGTACCGCCCCGGGCGTCAGCATTTCCTTCGATGCGTACCTTTTGGCTCTGATGGCTGGTCAGATAATTAGCATGCATCTCGACGACACTACGGTATTGGTCTGGCACGGTGTAGCTATCAAAGTCAAAGTAGACGGAACGTTGTTGCGCCAGAGGACTTTGGGGGTTGAAGGGATCCATGATCTGCCCTGTCGACGCTGAGCCTGAACCGGCGGCGCCTCCTGAGCCAGACTGGTCCAGAGGTACAGAGCTGCAAGCCGCCAGTGAGGCAGCAAAAACAGCTATTGTCAGGGTCCTGGTGATGCGCGAGCTCATTTAAGTTCCTTTAAGAAAGAGTCACACGAAAAATTAGTTTGCAAATGGCCCCCAAGTCGGCTCGCGGACCTTTCCGCTTAGTGCCGAGAGCGTCTGTTTGACGCGACCATCGGTCGATGTCACCGCGAGAACGCTGCGTCCACCCTGGACAGAGCTGTAGAGCACCTGCATTCCATTGGGAGCGAAGCTCGGGGATTGGTCGTCCGGGCCAGCAGTCAAGAGTTGCTCCGAGCCGGATTTCGTGTCCATGCTGGCAATTCTGAAAGCGCCATTTCTACGTGTAACGTACACCAGTTGTGAGCCATCTGGCGAGGGCCTCGGTGAGATATTGTAACCGCCGGAAAAGGTTAAACGTTGGGCGTCTCCTCCGCCCAGGGGGACTTTGTATATCTGCGGATTACCGCCTCGGTCGCTGGTGAACACCAAGGATTGCCCATCGGCAGTAAAACGTGGTTCCGTATCGATAAGGGGTGAGCGCATAACCCGACGCAAATCTGACCCATCTGCATTGAGTGTATAGATCTGCGAGATGCCGTCCCGAGACAGGACAATGGCGAGTTTGCTGCCATCCGGTGACCAGGCCGGTGCACTATTGTTGCCTTTGTAATTCGCAACGGGGACACGCTGGCCGCTGCGCAAGGTTTGGACGTAGACCACCGGCTTGTTGGATTCAAAGCTCACATAGGCAAGCTTGCCGCCATCAGGTGACCAAGCGGGAGAGATGATTGAATGCTTGGAGCGCAACATGACTTGTGGATTCTGGCCGTCCGCATCTGCAATTTGTAACTCATAAGCGTTGCCAGTTTGCAACACATAAGCGATTCGTGTCGAGAACACACCTCGGATGCCGGTGATTTTTTCGTAGATTCGATCGGCAATTTGGTGGGCAATCTTGCGCATTTCTTCTTCGGTGCCGTTGATGCTTACCTGATCGAGCTCGGTCTTGCGCACTGAGTCCACCAGGCGGTAGCTGACGGTGTACTGGCTGCCGGCCTGTGTGATCGAGCCAAAGGCGAGGTAGTCTGCACCACGCGCCTGCCAGTCGCTGTAGGCGACCGTGCTCTGGATGTCGAGACTGGTATTGCTTGCATTGACCAAACGAAATTGGCCAGAGCGTGTCAGATCAGCGCGGATGACTTCTCCGATTGAGGTGCCGCCACTTGTACCTGCAAAATCGGCGATCGCAATTGGGTACTGAGTTGCGCCGACGCCCGAGATATCAACGCGTAACTGTGCATGTGCAGCCTGAGACCCGAGCGCTGCCATGAAAAAAACGGATACGCCGCCCACCACGGTACGTCGCCATAGGCGCGCCGCGAGGCTGGATGTATTGGATGTGATCATGTGTGTGATCTCCTGTTAGTCATACATGCGGTAATCAACGTCAATATACGACGGATACTTACCGTTCGGAGGTTTAGGGAATGGGGAGCAGGCCAGAATCCCCTTGTGCACGGCCTCGTCAAAGCGCCGGTTTCCAGAGGAGCGAGAGAGATCTACGTTTTGTACCTTGCCATCAGGGCCCAGGTAGGTGCGGAATTGAGCAGTGGGATTGGTGTTGCCGGAACGAGGCGGTACGTTATAGACGACACCGGGCTGCACGCAGGCGCGAACCTTGGCGGCGTACCCATCGTTATTGCCCCCGCCGCCTTGTTGATTGCGGTCTGCATTGCCATTGGGAATGCCGGCCGCCTCGAGTGCCGAGCCGCGCATTGCTTCGCGTAGTGCTTCGCGTTTGGCGGCTGCTGCCTTGGCGGCGGCGGCTTTTTGTGCTGCAGCCTTTTCAGCGGCCGCCTTCTCGGTAGCCGCTTTTTGTGCAGCAGCCTTTTCAGCGGCAGCCTTTTCAGCGGCAGCTTTCTCGGCGGCGGCTTTTTGTGCAGCGGCCTTTTCAGTTGCTGCCTTTTGGGCTGCCGCCTTCTCTGCCGCGGCCGCTTTGGCTGCCTTTTCTAGCGCTGCTTTTTCAGCAGTAGCTTGTTCCTTTTCAGCTTGTTCCTTTGCTGCCTGTTCTTTGGCCGCGTCTTCGGCGGCCTTGGCCTTGGCTTGTTCGCGTGCGACCTCGGCCTTGCGTTGGGCTTCAGCCTCCGCTTTTTTTGCGGCCTCGGCCGCTTTTTTCGTTGCGACTTCTTGTTCAACTTTTTCGCGGGCGGCTTGTTCGGCTAGGAGGCGCGCATGCTCAGCCTGTATCTGGCGTGTTTTTTCTAATGCAATCTCGGCGTCTGCCTGAGCCTTGGCGGCTGCAGCGGCATGGGCTTGGGCCTGGGCCGCTGCAGCCGCCTGTGCAGCCGCCCTGGCCTGGGCAACGGCCTGCGCCGCTGCCTCTTCCTGTGCAGCAGCCTCTTCTTGTGCCTGCGCCTCTGCCTTGGCAACTTCATCCGGTGGTGGGGGCGGGGGTTCGTTTGCCGTGGGCGTCTCGGTGGGTTGGGGCTCGGTGGGCGCTGCCGCCTCAGCCACTGAGCCCTCAGCCCATAGCTGAACCTGGACAGGCCCCGGGTTCTCTGGCGCCGAGGAAAAGCCATAGAACATCAAAAAGATGATCAGACTGTGGATGAATAGTGAATACCCGAGCGCGCGGCGCTTATCCCTCTGATCGGGAGAGCGTTCGGTGGAGGGGTATTCGGAATTGCGAAAAAATTTCATTTCGACTGACTGGTGGCTCCCTGGTTTACCAGCAGGCCGAGCTTGGTGACGCCCCCGTTGCGTAGTTGATCCATGACCTTGAGTACTGATTCATAGGGTACCTTGCCATCGGCTGCGATCACAACCGGTGTGTCCTGCGTGATGCGTGCCTGGACTTCTGGCAGGAGATTCTGGGGGTCTATCGCCTGGAAGGTGGCCCCTGCTGAGCGGACACGCATTGAGATCTCGCCATTTTCATTGATCTGCACTTCCACCGGTTCAACCGGAACCTCGGAGGCGGTGCCCACGGTAGGTAGGTCGATTAGCCCGGGTGTGATCATCGGTGCCGTAACCATAAAAATTACTAATAAAACCAGCATGACATCAATGTAGGGCACGACGTTAATATCATTTTGCAGGCGGCGACCTTTGCGCCTTGTGCTGTTGCGCATGGAGTTCATATCAATGTACCTGACGCTGGAGAATATTCAGGAACTCATCGACGAAACTATCAAAGCGGATAGATAGGCGATCGATCTCATTGGTGTAGCGGTTATAAGCGACGACAGCTGGTATTGCGGCAAACAAACCAATGGCCGTGGCAATTAAGGCCTCGGCGATACCTGGTGCGACTGCGGCCAGTGTTGCCTGTTGCATGGTCGACAGACCCATGAACGCGTGCATGATGCCCCATACGGTGCCCAGCAGGCCCACGTAGGGGCTAACCGAGCCTGTGGATGCAAGGAAGTTCAGGTGGGACTCCAGGCTGTCCATCTCCCTCTGGTAGGCGGCACGCATGGCTCGCCGCGGTGCGTCGAGCAGCGTGTCGCCAGCGCCCGTTGAGCGGCGTGCCTTGACGAACTCCGTCATGCCTGCATCAAAGATGCGTGCCAAGGCACCATGTTCGTTGCGGCGACTGGCAATGGCTTGCTGGAGCACGGTGAGGTCACCGCCCGCCCAGAAATCGTCCTCAAAACGGCGGGTTTGTTCGTCTGCTCGTCGTAGCGCAGCGCGCTTGCTAAAAATGTAGGTCCAGGACAGGACAGAGACGCCCATCAAGATCAACATCACAATTTGGACAGGGATGCTGGCATCCCAGATGAGAGAGAGTAGCGATAGCTCGCTGGTTGATTGCATGGTTAGTTCCTGGCCTGTTCCAGTAAGGTCCTGAGCGACAAAGGGAGTCGGGTGGGTTTGAAGGTCTGGGCGTGGACGACGCAGACCTTGAACCGTCCGCGCGCGCGCTGCATACCATCGCATTGTGCCGATTGTTCAAAGGAAATCGAGGCCGCGCCAAGTTCCGTGATGTGGGTGGTGATATCGATCTGATCGTCCAAGTGAGCAGGGCGTTGATATTCGATGTTGGCTTGCGTGACAACAAACATGATGGCTTCCTGTGCGGCGAGTTCACGCTGGTCTATGCCCAGTGATCGTAACCACTCGGTTCGCCCTCGTTCAAAAAATTTGAGGTAGTTCGCGTAATAGACGACACCGCCCGCATCCGTGTCCTCGTAATATACGCGAATGCATAAGTCGGTGCCCAGTGTAGCCGCAGAGGGGGCCACCTTTTTCGTTAAGTCGTGTGACATGATTGCGCGTCAGAGTTGCTTGAGTCCCTCGAGAATAAAGGCCAGCGCCTGGTCGATCGGGATGCGATGGGCCTGGGCCTCGCGCCGCGTCTGAATTTCGACGATGCCGTCCTTGAGGCCGCGGTCTCCTAGGGTGACGCGGATCGGCGCACCGATTAACTCCCAATCGGCAAACATGATACCGGGTCGCGTGTCGCGATCGTCCATAATGACATCAACCCCCTGGGCGAGGAGGTCGGCGTATAAGGCCTCGGTTGTGTTGCGTACCGTTTCACTTTTACCGATGCCAATGGGGCAAAGAACCAGTTCAAAGGGGGCGATTGCGCGGGGCCAAATGATCCCACGTTCGTCGTGGTTTTGCTCGATGGCGGCGGCGGCGATGCGGCTCACACCAATGCCGTAGCATCCCATTTGTAAAAAGGCGGGCTTGCCATCCGTTTCAAGAAAGGTTGCGTTCAGTGCACGGGAATATTTGTCACCCAGAAAAAATACGTGTCCGACCTCAATACCGCGTTGGATTGCCAGGCGGCCACCCTGGGGATCCGGGTCGCCTGCGACAACGTTACGTAAATCGGCACGCACGGGCTCGGGCAGGTCGCGGCCCCAGTTCACCCCGCTGTAGTGATAGCCTTCCTCATTGGCGCCGCAGATAAAGTCGCTCATGTTCGCAACGGTGAAATCGGCGATGATGCCGCCCAGTTCACGGCGCGGTTGGATGGGGCCCAAATAACCCGGCACGCAACCAAAGGTTTCGAGGATTTCGTCCTCGGTGGCAAAACGATAGCCATCCCCAAAGCCAGGTAGTTTACTGGTCTTGACCTCGTTGAGTTCATGGTCACCACGAATCAGTAGCAGCCAAATTTTTGGTGGTGCCTGATCCGGCTCGGTTGCCAGGACAATTGCTTTGACTGTATGTGCCAGTGGATGCCCTAGCTGCTCGGCAACGATCTCGCATTTCGGTGCATGGGGCGTTGCGCGCTTGGTGAGCGATTCGTTGGGTGCAGCGCGCTCGGACAGCAGGCAAGGCGCCTGGGCAAGCTCAATATTGGCGGCATATTCCGAATCCGGGTTATAGACAATTAAATCCTCGCCCGTATCAGCAATTACCTGGAACTCATGGCTGCGTGAACCACCAATAGCACCCGTATCAGCAGCGACGGCACGAAAATTCAGGCCTAAGCGTGTAAAGATACGTTGATAGGCCTCGTACATGGCGTCATAGCTGGCCTGCGCCGAGGTCTCGTCCCGGTCAAAAGAGTAGGCGTCCTTCATGGTGAATTCCCGGCCACGCATCAAGCCGAAGCGCGGTCGCCGCTCGTCGCGAAATTTCGTCTGGATATGGTAGAAATTGAGGGGCAACTGGCGCCAGCTATGGATTTCGTTGCGAGCGATGTCGGTGACGACCTCCTCGGAAGTCGGCTGGAGTACAAAGTCGCGCTGATGGCGATCCTTGATGCGCAGGAGTTCTGCGCCGTACTGCTCCCAGCGCCCTGATTCCTGCCATAACTCGGCGGGCTGGACGACGGGCATCAGCAGCTCAATCGCCCCCGCACGGTTCATCTCTTCCCTTACGATCGCTTCGATTTTGCGCAAGACCCGTAATCCCATGGGCATGTAGGTGTAGACGCCCCCGGCGATTTTACGGATCATCCCCGCGCGCGTCATAAGTTGATGGCTAATGACCTCGGCGTCCGCAGGGGCTTCCTTGAGGGTGTTGAGGTGGTACTTGCTCGCGTGCATGGTAGGGTTTCCGGTAGATACGTATAATCAATGGCAATTGTATTGAATTCACATTGAGGCGGCCTATGTTGGATCGTGAAGGCTACCGTCCTAATGTCGGCATTATCCTCGTAAATCAAAAAAACGAGGTTTTTTGGGGCAAGCGCATTCGGGAACACGCATGGCAGTTCCCACAAGGTGGCATCAAGCATGGAGAAACACCCGTGCAGGCCATGTACCGAGAGCTTCATGAGGAAGTCGGTTTGCACCCCGAGCACGTGCGGATATTAGGTCGGACGCGAGACTGGCTTCGCTATAACGTACCTGATCATTTCATCCGGCGTGAGCTGCGAGGTCGTTATAGGGGACAAAAGCAGATCTGGTTTTTGCTGCGCATGGTGGGGCGTGATACTGACGTCAGTCTGCGCGCATCAGACTCTCCAGAGTTCGATGCCTGGCGTTGGAACGCATATTGGGTGCCTCTGGATGCCGTGGTCGAGTTCAAACGAGAGGTCTACACCCTCGCCTTGCATGAGTTGGCAGGGTTGTTATTGGCACGGCGTAGCAGCGAGAATCGTTTTCTGCGACAGCGCTCAAACCGCGCTATGCATGCCAAGGGACCCGACGACGTTTCAGGTCCCTAGAGCAACGGTACTTTGCCGCGCATCGGCATCCAGCGGTTATGATTAGATTTATGATTCACAGTCCGCTATCGATACGAGTGGTTCGCACATATGCTCCAAGACCTTGACTCTCTAGCTGAACGCATCCGCCAATTAGTCGGATTCACCCGTCAATTACAGGCCGAACGCGCGTCGTTACAGGCACGTTTGCGCCAGCTCGAGCAGGAATGCTCTGTACTCAAGGACCAGCAGGTTCGTGAGCATGACGAGTTCACGCGCATGTCTGAACGGGTGGCGCGCCACGACCAAGAGCTGGAGGCGGTTCGCGCGCAGGCTCATGCCGAGCATGCGGCGCTCGCGGCGCAGGTGCATGAATACCAAACTGTCTCTGAGGCGAATCAACTCAGGATCGAGCGCAGCGAGACAGATCGGGATCGCTTGCGTCAGGTGGCGCATAATGCCCAAGAACAGATTGATTTGATTCTTATGCGCCTGCCAGGCGCGGAGTAAGGCCATGGAACGCGTAGATGTGTCTATACTGGGACGAGACTATTCGCTGGCGTGCCTGCCCGCTGAAAAGGCCGCCCTGCTCGCGGCAGTGCGCCACGTTGATCAACGTATGCTTGCGGTCAAAGGCACAGGTAAGGTTGCCAGCAATGAACGTATTGCTGTGATGGCGGCGATTCAGATTGCCAGCGAGTTGTTGAATGTACGTGTCCCCGATGGTCCGCTAAGTAACATTGCTTTAGGTGATTTCAAGGGTAAAATTGATGCAATGAACAATTTGCTCGATGAGGCTCTAGGCACTATAGTCTGAAGTATCGAAACTATTTTTATCCGTAGCGTAACGGTAGCGCGACGGTACCAGTTAGTCCCTGCCGTGTTCGTGACCTGGTCAACCATTCCTTGAACCAATGCTATTTGGCATAGGTTGCTGGATTGACAGGTTAGAGTGCTTGCTGCCTCGGTAGCCGGCCCAAAACCTGACTGAAGGCGACCACCGTGAACCCTAGGTTCCGGGATGCCGACCTAGACGGCACAGGCGGGGCATTTTATGAAGGCTCGTCAATACGACGGGCCTTTGTTTTTCCGAGAGGTAAAAATGTTTTTATTGACTCTAAATCGTAAGGTTTTAATCGGTGGCGTGCTTGGCTTGACGATGTTGATGGCCGCGGTGCCTGCGTCGGCGCGAGGCCATGGCGACGCTGCACACAACGCGTTGGGCCCTCAGGCTTCATTGAGCGCTCAGGCCTCCTCTGTCGTTGCCC
Source organism: Alcaligenaceae bacterium CGII-47 (assembly GCA_019166125.1). GTDB lineage: Bacteria > Pseudomonadota > Gammaproteobacteria > Burkholderiales > Burkholderiaceae_B > Castellaniella. The sequence goes on along the minus strand of JAHTBO010000003.1, from coordinate 11,943 downwards.
AGGATACGGTGCAGATCACATTGACCTCAGAGTTGAATGCTGACTCGCAGCTTGGCGCAGCTCAGGCGTTAAACCAGGTCCTGGATGCCGTTATGAAACAGGCTAAGGGTCACCAGGGTATTGAGGTGCGTAGCGGCGCGTATCGCGTCTGGCCGACATCCCAGCCCGATAGCAAGGTCATCGAGTGGTGGGCGCATGGTGAGATTATTCTTACCTCCATGGATTTGGATGCCGTGGCTCAGCTCGCCTCGGATTTGGGCGACCGCATGCCCATTGGCGGCATGTCGTTTTCTGTGTCGCCCCAGCGTCGTGCGACCGAGGAACAGGCCCTGTTAGAGCAGGCTGTGCAGGCCTTTAAGGCACGAGCCCAGGCCTTGACGCAGGCCTTGGGCTTTGATTCCTACCATTATCGGAATATCGAGTTGGGTGGTGAGGGTGCGCAGTATCAACCAATGCCACGCATGATGAGCGCCATGGCCTCAGACAAGGTCGGCGCGCCTGTCGAAGCCGGAACCGAGACAATCACCGTGACGGTGCATGGGACGATCGCCTTGCAGCCCACCAGTAAATGAAGATTCCAATGAAAATCATGGGTAATGACAGCAATTGCCCCATGGACATGCCACCGGCGAATAAGCCCAGATAGTTGTCCGGCTCGCGGGTGAACTCCACCAGAAACCTAAAGGTACCGTAGCCGATCAAGAACATCGCGCTTGTTTGTCCGATTGGGCGTGGTTTGCGCGCAAACCACCAGATGAGCGCAAACAAAGCAAAGCCCTCGAGCCCCATTTCATAGAGCTGTGAGGGGTGGCGCGCAATCCCATCCCCAGTCTGTGGAAAAACCATACCCCAGGGAACCGTGGTGGCTCGACCCCATAGTTCGCCATTAATGAAGTTGCCCAGACGTCCAGCGGCCAAGCCCAGTGGGATGAGCGGTGCCACAAAGTCACCAATCTCGAGCAATGTGCGACCACGTTTGCGAGCAAAGATCAACATGGCGACGATCACACCCAGCAGGCCTCCGTGGAACGACATCCCGCCTTCCCATAGGTAGAGCGCCGAGAGTGGATGGCTGAGGTAATCGCCGGGCTTATAAAACAACATGTATCCCAGGCGTCCGCCAATGACTACGCCCAACACGCTATAAAAAATGATGTCTTCGAGATCGCGCAAGGTCAGGCCGCAGGGATGATGCTGGATGCGCCAGCGACCCAGCAGCCATGCCAAGGCAAACCCGGTGAGATACATCAGGCCGTACCAGTGGATGGCAAGCGGCCCGATTTGCAGGGCGACGGGGTCGATCATGGGGTATTGCAACATGGATGTGGCTCGATCAAAAGATTATCGTGGATAATAACGCGAACCTTATTAAATAGCCGGTATGCCCGGTGATTGGATTGTGTCGAGCATGAGTATGTTTATTTTTTATCGTTATATTGTCTGCGCAGGGCTGGCACTAACGCTGGCATTGCTGGTGCCTGGCACCCCATATGCTGCACCGCTATCTGGGCAGGAATTAGCCCGCGCCAAGCAGTGCCTGGCATGCCATCAGGTTCAGACCAAGCGTGTTGGACCGCCTTTCGCTGCGATTGCGCAACGCTTTGGCGGCCAAGCTGACGCTGCTGATCATTTGGCACGTGTGATCCGTGAGGGCAGTAGCGGGCAGTGGGGGGCGATTCCCATGCCGGCGCAGAATCAGGTCAGTGCCTTTGACGCGCAGCGCTTGGCCCTGTGGATATTGTCGCTACCAGCGCCCAAGAATTAAGCGATGATGTGGACTTCTCCCTGTTGTATGTGTTGGTAGGGAAAAAATAGGAAAAATGAGATGACAGAACAGGCAATTTTTGGGGGCGGGTGCTTTTGGTGCCTGGACCCGGTGTTTCAGTCCTTGGCAGGCGTGCGTAGCGTATTGCCGGGTTATTGTGGGGGCCATGTGGCGCACCCGACATATGAGCAGGTTTGTCGGCAGGACACCGGCCATGTCGAGGTGGTTCAAGTCGAATATGACCCGGCTGCTGTGTCCTACCGTACCTTGCTTGAGGTGTTTTTTGCGATGCATGATCCGACCAGCTTGAATCGCCAAGGTGGGGATGTTGGGCCACAATATGCCTCGGTCGTTTTTTATATGAATGACGAGCAGCGCGCCCTGGCCAGCGCAGTGATGGCAGAGGTCCAGGAGGCGCTCGGGGCACCTGTTTGTACACGCATTGAGCCGGCGGCTCCTTTTTGGCTGGCCGAAGGCCTGCACCATGACTATTACCAGCGCAATCCGCAGCAAAGCTACTGCCAGGCCGTGATCTCGCCGAAAATGGCTAAGTTCCGTAAGCGTTTTACGTCCTTGCTGCGTCCAAGCCCCTAGGGCTTTTCCAGCGCCCGTCCGAGCCACCTTCCAGGCAACGTCAGCCGGGCCATCGCGGCCAGAATAAGTAGGGTAATGAGGAGTCGTCCGACGAGGATAAGCCATAGGTTGGCGCCCAGCGCCAACACGAGCAAGGTGTCCTCGATCAGCCCATGGCTAAGTGACAACCAGGACAGCGCCAGTAGTCGGGTGCGTGGCGTATAGTTTTCCCGCTCGGCGGCGTCGATAATAAGCGCGCCACCATAAGCCAGGCCAAGCAATACGCCGACAGTCGTGAGTGGTGCGGCACGCTCTTCCAGACCTGAGATGCGCAAAATAGGGGTGAGCAGACGGGTGATGTGACGCGTGATGCCCAGTCGCTCTAACAGATCCAGTGCCAAGACCAGGCCGATGATGATCACCAGGGTCGCCGCGAGCGATATGATGGTGGATTCCAGCCATGTCCAGACATCGACCGGGCCGCCGGTTGGTGTGCTGCTGTGCAGCCAGGCGAAGGACACCGGTGTGTCCATCCAACCCGTCGCACGGCTCAACCAGGTGATTGCCCCGCCATAGAGGATGGCGCTCACAATACGCAGACCGCCGGTAATCCACATACTGGCTCCCGCACGTCGGATAATGGACTGCTCGGTGGGCATATTGTGTGCAAACAGCATCATCGCGCCCAGCGCACTCACCTGCGCGACATTCATCTGTACATTGTCCGAGAGCGTACTGAGGGTGGCGATGCCTCCGTAAATGTTTGTGATGACCGTCGTCGCCCAGATAATGCCAGCCTCAGGCGGTAGGCCCAGTAGCGACATTGCAGGTGCGATCGCCTGACCGACCCAGGCGACCAGGCCTAGCCGGTCGGCAATGTACACCACGACCATGACGGGCACCATGATGCGTGCAACGGTCGTAAACATATGAATGCTGCGACGCAGCATGGTCTGAATGTAGAGGAGCATCCCCCGCCCTTTAGTGTCCGGCACAAGGTTGAAATTGTAGGTTATTCCTTGAGGACCCCGCGCCGGATCTGGTCGAGCTCGATGGATTCAAAAAGTGCCTTGAAATTGCCCTCGCCAAATCCGTCGTTGCCTTTACGCTGGATAATTTCAAAGAAGATCGGTCCAATCTGATTTTTGGTAAAGATCTGTAGCAACAGGCCCCCACCCGGTGCGCCATCGAGCAGGATCCGATTATGTTTGAGGCGTTCAGTATCCTCACCGTGAGCTGGAAGCCGGTCTGCGAGCAATTCGTAATATGTATCCGGCGTGCCGAGGAATGCCACCTGAGCGCGTAGCTGCTCGACTGTCTGGTAAATATCCGCTGTGCCCAACGCTATATGCTGAATGCCTTCGCCACGGTAGATATCCAGGTACTCTTGGATCTGGCCTTTTTTATCGGTGCCTTCCTCGTTGATGGGGATACGGATGTGGCCGCAAGGTGAGGTCATCGCCTTGGATTTGATGCCCGTTACCTTACCTTCGATATCAAAATAACGAATTTCTTTGAAGTTGAATATCCGTTCGTAGAATTCCGCCCACTCTTGCATACGACCCTTATGGACGTTGTGCGTGAGGTGATCGATAACACTCAGCCCTGCACCGGGTGGATTCAGATCCGTTTCAGCCGTATCCGGGTCAATCGGTTCGAAATCAACGTCGTAGATGCTGATGTCGCCGATGCCACGGTGACCATTTTTGCCGTGCCAGCGATCAACCAGGTAGATGAGAGAGTCGCCAATGCCCTTGATTGCAGGGATATTCAGCTCCATTGGGCCGCTATGTGAGTCAAATCCCCAAGCGCCTTTCTCGAGTGCCAGTCGATAGGCCTGGGCAGCGTCCTGGACACGCAAGCCTATCGCACAGATCGAGGGGCCATGCAGATTGGCAAAGCGACGGGCAAAGGATGCGGGCTCGGCATTGACCAAAAAATTGATAGCGCCCTGGCGATAGAGCGTGACGGCCTTGGTGCGATGGCGGGCGATAGCACGGAATCCCATGGCTTCAAAGACTTCTCCGAGGCGCGCCGGGTCCGGCGCGGTGTATTCGATAAACTCAAAGCCGGCTGTGCCCATGGGGTTGTCCCACGGTTCGAAAGGCAAGGTCATGGCGGTCTCGCTAAGTCGTGAGTGAAGCTTGCATACAGAGATTCTAAGGAATATCGGGCTGGTTTGGGGTGTAGATATGTATTCATGACGTCCATGCTTATACACTGTTTGTATCGCACGACATTGTGCGGGCTTGGGCTGCTATCAGCTTTGTGAATCATCCATGGTTATGGAGCAAGACAATGAAAAAATTGACCACTGCAGCAGGCGCGCCTGTTGTTGATAATCAGAATATACAGACGGCTGGCCCTCGAGGCCCTGCCTTGTTACAAGACGTATGGCTGCTAGAGAAGCTCGCTCATTTTGATCGCGAGGTTATCCCAGAGCGGCGGATGCACGCCAAGGGTGCGGGTGCACATGGCACATTTACCGTCACGCACGACATCACGCAGTACACGCGGGCGCGGATATTTTCCGAAATCGGTAAGCAGACGCCGATGTTTATCCGTTTCTCTACCGTAGCGGGTGAGCGTGGGGCGGCGGACGCCGAGCGTGACATTCGTGGCGTGGCAATGAAGTTCTATACAGAGGAGGGCAACTGGGACCTGGTGGGCAACAACACGCCCGTGTTTTTTTTCCGTGATCCGCTGAAATTTCCGGATTTGAATCATGCCGTCAAGCGCGATCCTGGTACGGGTATGCGCAGCGCCCAAAATAACTGGGAGTTCTGGACGGGTCTGCCCGAGGCCTTGCACCAGGTCACCATCATCATGAGCGATCGCGGTATTCCCAGTGATTTTCGCCATATGCATTTGTTCGGTAGTCATACGTTCAGCTTTATCAGTGCAGATCATCAACGGTCCTGGGTCAAGTTCACGTTCAAGTCGCAGCAGGGCATCCGCAATCTTACCGATGCGCAGGCCGCCCAGGTGATTGGTGCAGATCGCGAAAGTTCACAGCGTGATTTGTACGAGAGTATCGCTCGCGGGGACTATCCGCGCTGGACCTTATACGTGCAAATCATGGCGGAAAAGGAAGCCGGGTCCTATCATCTGAATCCGTTTGATCTGACGACAGTCTGGCCTCATGGGGACTACCCGCTAATGGAGGTGGGGGTACTGGAACTCAATCGTAATCCTGAAAATTACTTTGCTGAGGTCGAGCAGGCAGCGTTCACGCCAGCGAATGTTGTTCCTGGGATCGGCTTTTCCCCAGACCGTATGCTGCAGGCGCGGCTGTTTTCCTATGGTGACGCACAGCGCTATCGGCTGGGGGTGAATCATCATCAGATCCCGGTCAATACGCCACAGTGTCCGTTCCATAGCTATCATCGAGATGGGGCGATGCGTGTAGACGGGAATCATGGCGGTATAACCGCCAACGAGCCCAATGCACAGGGAGAGTGGGCCGAGCAGCCAGATTATCGCGAGCCGCCACTGACTATTGAGGGCGCGGCGGATCATTGGAATCATCGCGATGATACGAATTATTTCTCACAAACGGGTGCTTTGTTTCGCTTAATGAGTGATGTGCAAAAGCAGGCGTTGTTCGATATTTAACGATTCATTTGCACAGGTCTAAAAAGCTGTGCTATAGTTCGGTTCTTCGCTGATTACGGCACCCGGGTTAACCCGGAAATGCGATAGCTAATAGGTTGATTTAATTGATCTTTTTGCTGAATCAGCGGGAACGCAGGACTTCATTGTGGTTTGACAGTTAGAATGCATTTATGTTCTAATTTCTGGCTCGATGATGGTGAGGTGTGAAGCACCTTTCCGGTCAGATTTGCGGGGTTGTCAGGTTCGGGTATTAAGCCCACCGAAAGACCCAGGCAGGCCTTGACAGGGTTTAAAAAATGCTTCATAATCTCGCTTCTGTGCTTGACGAAAGTTTAGCGCAACGCTCTTTAACAATTTAACAGTCGATAAGTGTGGGCGCTTGGAATGAGTGCGCAATCCCCCTCACGAGGGATTCGCAAAATGTATTACAAGTGCTCGCACAAAATGAAGAAGTAAGGTTTTTAACTAAATCTTGTCTTTTTCTTTTGAGCATAGCGACGTATGAACCGAAGTCTGGTTCTGGGGTTTAGGCCCTGGGCACAGGTTTTGAGGAAATACGATTTACAGGTATTAAACTGAAGAGTTTGATCCTGGCTCAGATTGAACGCTAGCGGGATGCTTTACACATGCAAGTCGAACGGCAGCACAAGAGAGCTTGCTCTCTGGGTGGCGAGTGGCGAACGGGTGAGTAATATATCGGAACGTGCCCAGTAGCGGGGGATAACTACGCGAAAGCGTGGCTAATACCGCATACGCCCTACGGGGGAAAGGGGGGGATCTTCGGACCTCTCACTATTGGAGCGGCCGATATCAGATTAGCTAGTTGGTGAGGTAAAGGCTCACCAAGGCGACGATCTGTAGCTGGTTTGAGAGGACGACCAGCCACACTGGGACTGAGACACGGCCCAGACTCCTACGGGAGGCAGCAGTGGGGAATTTTGGACAATGGGGGGAACCCTGATCCAGCCATCCCGCGTGTGCGATGAAGGCCTTCGGGTTGTAAAGCRCTTTTGGCAGGGAAGAAACGGCGCCGGATAATACCTGGCGCAACTGACGGTACCTGCAGAATAAGCACCGGCTAACTACGTGCCAGCAGCCGCGGTAATACGTAGGGTGCAAGCGTTAATCGGAATTACTGGGCGTAAAGCGTGCGCAGGCGGTTCGGAAAGAAAGATGTGAAATCCCAGGGCTTAACCTTGGAACTGCATTTTTAACTACCGGGCTAGAGTATGTCAGAGGGGGGTAGAATTCCACGTGTAGCAGTGAAATGCGTAGAGATGTGGAGGAATACCGATGGCGAAGGCAGCCCCCTGGGATAATACTGACGCTCATGCACGAAAGCGTGGGGAGCAAACAGGATTAGATACCCTGGTAGTCCACGCCCTAAACGATGTCAACTAGCTGTTGGGGTTTATTAACCTTAGTAGCGCAGCTAACGCGTGAAGTTGACCGCCTGGGGAGTACGGTCGCAAGATTAAAACTCAAAGGAATTGACGGGGACCCGCACAAGCGGTGGATGATGTGGATTAATTCGATGCAACGCGAAAAACCTTACCTACCCTTGACATGTCTGGAATCCTTTAGAGATAGAGGAGTGCTCGCAAGAGAACCGGAACACAGGTGCTGCATGGCTGTCGTCAGCTCGTGTCGTGAGATGTTGGGTTAAGTCCCGCAACGAGCGCAACCCTTGTCATTAGTTGCTACGAAAGGGCACTCTAATGAGACTGCCGGTGACAAACCGGAGGAAGGTGGGGATGACGTCAAGTCCTCATGGCCCTTATGGGTAGGGCTTCACACGTCATACAATGGTCGGGACAGAGGGTTGCCAAGCCGCGAGGCGGAGCCAATCTCAGAAACCCGATCGTAGTCCGGATCGCAGTCTGCAACTCGACTGCGTGAAGTCGGAATCGCTAGTAATCGCGGATCAGAATGTCGCGGTGAATACGTTCCCGGGTCTTGTACACACCGCCCGTCACACCATGGGAGTGGGTTTCACCAGAAGTAGGTAGCCTAACCGCAAGGGGGGCGCTTACCACGGTGGGGTTCATGACTGGGGTGAAGTCGTAACAAGGTAGCCGTATCGGAAGGTGCGGCTGGATCACCTCCTTTAAGAGCGAAGCGCGCACGAAGCGAAAGCGTCCACGCTTATCGGCTGTTTATAAGTCAACACCAAGCCTGTCATGATTGACGTTGGGTCAGTAGCTCAGTCGGTTAGAGCACCGTCTTGATAAGGCGGGGGTCGTTGGTTCGATTCCAACTTGACCCACCACCGTTTTAAGTCTCGAGATGGGGGATTAGCTCAGCTGGGAGAGCACCTGCTTTGCAAGCAGGGGGTCGTCGGTTCGATCCCGTCATCCTCCACCATTGATTGGGACGGYTAGCGGGGCGCAGCCCACAGGCTTKGGGGTAACACACGGGGTGTTTAGTGGATAGTGTCTTTGTTGGTTCTTTGCTCTTATACAAGGGGGCGAGGCGCTTGACGAGGCGATTATGCACTGAATGAAGGGGGCTTACGGGCCGTCTCATCCAGGGTTTGACTTGTTCTTTAACAATCTGGAAGAAGCACAACAATGTAATAGATGATCGAGGTCATTGGRCAGTCTTCGGGCTGATCGGTGGCATCGAGTTCATGCTAATTACGGGTTGTGATTGCAAAATCAATTGTTCAATTGTTCTTAAAAGATTCGATCTGTGGGCTGCGMAAGTGGCGCATGGGTCAAGCCTTAATGGATGATGAACGGCACAAACACGCGAAACTCAAGGCCTATAACCTGCAAAGTTATAGGATCAAGCGAATAAGTGCATATGGTGGATGCCTTGGCGATTACAGGCGATGAAGGACGTTGTAGCCTGCGAAAAGCTGCGGGGAGCTGGCAAACAAGCTTTGATCCGCAGATGTCCGAATGGGGAAACCCACGGCAGCGATGCCGTATCCCACACTGAATACATAGGTGTGCGGAGGCGAACCGGGTGAACTGAAACATCTCAGTAGCTCGAGGAAAAGAAATCAACCGAGATTCCGATAGTAGCGGCGAGCGAAATCGGAGCAGCCGTGACGAGTTAGCACAACGAATAGTCGAATGGTCTGGAAAGGCCRGCCGTAGCATGGTGATAGCCCTGTAGACGAAATTCGATGTGTGGGACTAGGCGTCAGACAAGTAGGGCGGGACACGTGAAATCCTGTCTGAATATGGGGGGACCATCCTCCAAGGCTAAATACTCGTAATCGACCGATAGTGAACCAGTACCGTGAGGGAAAGGCGAAAAGAACCCCGGAAGGGGAGTGAAATAGATCCTGAAACCGTATGCATACAAACAGTAGGAGCCTCACTTGTGGGGTGACTGCGTACCTTTTGTATAATGGGTCAGCGACTTACATTCAGTGGCAAGCTTAACCGAATAGGGAAGGCGTAGCGAAAGCGAGTCCGAATAGGGCGATTTAGTCGCTGGGTGTAGACCCGAAACCAGGCGATCTATCCATGGTCAGGTTGAAGGCACGGTAACACGTGCTGGAGGACCGAACCCACTAATGTTGAAAAATTAGGGGATGAACTGTGGATAGGGGTGAAAGGCTAAACAAGCCTGGAGATAGCTGGTTCTCTCCGAAAACTATTTAGGTAGTGCCTCACGTATTACTGCAGGGGGTAGAGCACTGTTATAGCTAGGGGGTCATGGCGACTTACCAACCTATGGCAAACTCCGAATACCTGCAAGTAGCAGCGTGGGAGACAGAGCACCGGGTGCTAACGTCCGGACTCAAGAGGGAAACAACCCAGACCGCCAGCTAAGGTCCCAAACTATGGCTAAGTGGGAAACGAAGTGGGAAGGCATAGACAGTCAGGAAGTTGGCTTAGAAGCAGCCATCTTTTAAAGAAAGCGTAATAGCTCACTGATCGAGTCGTCCTGCGCGGAAGATGTAACGGGGCTAAGCCATAGACCGAAGCTGCGGGTGTGCAATTTATTGCACGCGGTAGGAGAGCGTTCTGTAAGCCTGCGAAGGTGGATCGAGAGGTCTGCTGGAGGTATCAGAAGTGCGAATGCTGACATGAGTAGCGATAAAGGGGGTGAAAAGCCCCCTCGCCGTAAGTCCAAGGTTTCCTGCGCAACGTTCATCGGCGCAGGGTGAGTCGGCCCCTAAGGCGAGGCAGAGATGCGTAGCTGATGGGAAGCTGGTTAATATTCCAGCACCGTCGTGAGATGCGATGGGGGGACGGATGGCAGAAGGTCATCGGGGTGTTGGATGTCCCCGTTGCTGCATCATAGAAGGCGCCACAGGCAAATCCGGGCGCGTAATTCAAGGGTGTGGCTGGATAGGACTTAGGTCCTAAACTGATTGGAAGCTGTTCCAGGAAAAGCCTCTAAGCTTCAGTCTCACGAGACCGTACCGCAAACCGACACAGGTGGACGGGATGAATATTCCAAGGCGCTTGAGAGAACTCAGGAGAAGGAACTCGGCAAATTAATACCGTAACTTCGGGAGAAGGTATGCCCTTGTAGTGTGATAGGCTTGCGCCTTGAGCATGAAGGGGCCGCAGTGAATCGGTGGCTGCGACTGTTTATTAAAAACACAGCACTCTGCTAAGACGAAAGTCGACGTATAGGGTGTGACGCCTGCCCGGTGCCGGAAGGTTAAGTGATGGGGTGCAAGCTCTTGATCGAAGCCCCGGTAAACGGCGGCCGTAACTATAACGGTCCTAAGGTAGCGAAATTCCTTGTCGGGTAAGTTCCGACCTGCACGAATGGCGTAACGATGGCCACACTGTCTCCTCCTGAGACTCAGCGAAGTTGAAGTGGTTGTGATGATGCAATCTACCCGCGGCTAGACGGAAAGACCCCATGAACCTTTACTGTAGCTTTGCATTGGACTGTGAACCGGCCTGTGTAGGATAGGTGGGAGGCGTTGAAAGCGGATCGCTAGATTTGCTGGAGCCAACCTTGAAATACCACCCTGGTCTGTTTGCGGTTCTAACCTTGGCCCGTTATCCGGGTTGGGGACAGTGCATGGTGGGCAGTTTGACTGGGGCGGTCTCCTCCTAAAGTGTAACGGAGGAGTTCGAAGGTACGCTAGGTACGGTCGGAAATCGTGCTGATAGTGCAATGGCATAAGCGTGCTTGACTGTGAGACTGACAAGTCGAACAGGTGCGAAAGCAGGACATAGTGATCCGGTGGTTCTGAATGGAAGGGCCATCGCTCAACGGATAAAAGGTACTCTGGGGATAACAGGCTGATACCGCCCAAGAGTTCATATCGACGGCGGTGTTTGGCACCTCGATGTCGGCTCATCTCATCCTGGGGCTGTAGCCGGTCCCAAGGGTATGGCTGTTCGCCATTTAAAGAGGTACGTGAGCTGGGTTTAAAACGTCGTGAGACAGTTTGGTCCCTATCTGCCGTGGGCGTTGGATACTTGACGGAGCCTGCTCCTAGTACGAGAGGACCGGAGTGGACGTACCGCTGGTGTATCGGTTGTCATGCCAATGGCATTGCCGAGTAGCTATGTACGGAAGAGATAACCGCTGAAGGCATCTAAGCGGGAAACTCGTCTGAAGATAAGGTATCCCGGGGGCTAGACCCCCCTAAAGGGTCGTCCGAGACCAGGACGTTGATAGGCTGGGTGTGGAAGCGCAGTAATGCGTGCAGCTAACCAGTACTAATTGCCCGTGCGGCTTGATCCTATAACCTTGTAGGTTATGCGTGAGAGACCGTTCAAATAAATGAAATATGCGTCACAGTATGACCCAAATGTTGAGCTTCTTCCAAATTCGTTGATCTGAGTATGGTGGCGAGCGCCAAGGCGCACCGCTGACCCACGCGCAGATCGACACACAGTTATGCTTGACGACCATAGCAAGGTGGCCCCACTCCTTCCCATCCCGAACAGGACCGTGAAACGCCTTCGCGCCGATGATAGTGGACGGACGTCCGTGAAAGTAGGTCATCGTCAGGCTTTTATACCGAAAACCCCCGTACAGATCTGTGCGGGGGTTTTTTT
>JAHTBO010000020.1 GCA_019166125.1 Alcaligenaceae bacterium CGII-47 | reverse complement strand
ATTTTCTCCACAAGCTGTCTCATAGGCTGGTTAACGAATTTGACTACATTGCTGTTGGCAACGTGAATGCCAAGGGCCTTGCCAAAACCAGGCTGGCAAAGAGCGTCCATGACGCGGCCTGGTCGTCCTTTCGCAACATGCTCCAGTTCAAAGCGATTACGCACGGGGCAACGGTTGCGCAGGTGAGCGAACGATTGACCTCCCAAACCTGTTCGAGTTGCGGCAATCTGCCCGACTCGCGGCCTAACGGTATCGCAGGGCTTGGAATAAGAGAGTGGGTATGCAGTGATTGCGGTGCTATGCATGATCGTGATGTAAACGCTGCCTTAAACATTCTCCGTCGCGGACGTGCGACGCTAGCGGTAGGAATCCCCGTCCTTTAGGGCGGGGAGGACGTCAATAATTCAGTCGCTTGATAAAAACCAGACTATTACGCGAGCGGTTGTAGTGCGCCTTTTTGTCCTTGGGTAAATCCGAGAGACCGCCTTGGACAAAGCCGCGTTTGATAAACCAGTGAGAGGTGCGCGTGGTCAGTACAAACAGCCGCCGCGCGCCCATGGCGCGCGCGCGTGATTCGGCGTGGCGCAGCAACATCTCGCCTTCGCCTGTGCCTTGCCATTCCTGTTGGACGATCAGGCAGGCCATCTCGACCATGCCTTCTTCCAGGTAAGGGATAAGCGCCACGCAGCCGTAGATGACGCCATCGTGTTCCAGCACGGTGAATTGTTCGACCTCGCGTTCGATGGTCGCACGGCCCCGAGGAACCAGTGTGCCGTCAAGCTCCAAGGGTTCAATGAGCTGCACAATGGCGCCGATGTCATCGATCACGGCCGGGCGCAGATCATCGAGTGTGTCCTCGACCACCATGGTGCCCACCCCGTCGTGGGTGAAAATCTCGAGGAGAATGCTGCCATCCAGGGTGTAGGGCACGAGATGTGCGCGAGCGACGCCGCGCTTGACCGCGAGTGAGGCCTGTCCAAGAAAAGTGGAGGTGTCCTCGTCCAGCGTACCCAGCGCGAGTAGATCGTCGGCGTCCTTGCGAGCCAGTTCGGTATCGACGGTGCCATCGTTCTCGGTGACGGTGCGCCCCTCGGTGAGAAAGATCAGCTTTTCGGCGCGTAGTGCTACGGCGGCGCTGGTTGCGAGTTCCTCCATCGCTAGATTGAAGGCTTCGCCCGTCGGTGAGAATCCCAGAGGTGAGAGCAGTACAATCGCACCTTGATTGATGATATTGCGGATGGCGTCGATATCGAGCTTACGCACGGCGCCGGCGCGCTTATAGTCCACGCCATCGATGATCCCGATGGGTCGTGCCGTGACAAAGTTACCCGAAATAACTCGGATTTGCGCGTGGGACATGGGGGTATTGGGCAGGCCTTGGCTAAAGGCGGCCTCGATGTCCAGACGAATCTCGCCGGCCGCTTCCTTGGCGCACTCCAGGGCTTCGGCGGTCGTGGGCTCGATGCCACGACCGAACCGGGTGGTGTAGCCTTTAATCTGTAGTTGCTCATTCACCTGAGGTCGTGAGCCATGCACCAACACGAGCTTGATGCCCAATGCCGAGAGCAGAGACAGGTCAGCGATTAAGGCATCCAGTGCGCCATCATTGATCAGTTCGCCGCCAAAGGCAACCACAAAGGTCTTGCCACGGAAATCATGCACATAAGGCGCGACCTCACGAAACCAGCGCACAAATTGCGCGGGTGCAAATTCGGGGGCGTCTTGGGCAGAATAGGTGTCTACTTCGTTTAGGCTCATGGTGGGCTACAGATTCTTGGCGGGGCGAGGCCCAAAGTCAAAATTATAATGATCGATTATGCATGAGTTAGCCGTTTCACCCAGGAATTCATTGTTTTGTCAGAAAAGCCACAATCCAGCACACGTTTAAGCCCGGATCGGGGGGGCAAAGCGCCCCACGCGCGTGCCCAGCGTCCCTTGCCGCCGATTGTCTATCCCGAGGACTTACCGGTTAGCGCTCGGCGTGCAGACATTGCACGGGCGATAGAGGCGAACCAGGTCGTGATCGTGTGCGGTGAGACGGGGTCAGGTAAAACGACTCAGTTGCCGAAAATTTGTCTGGAACTGGGGCGAGGTCGCACCCGAATGATAGGCCATACGCAGCCCAGACGGCTGGCGGCAACCTCCGTCGCCCGGCGCATTGCCGAGGAATTGAATACGGAGTTGGGTGATTGGGTGGGCTATCAGATCCGCTTCAGTGACCGCTCGGGTCCCGGGACGGCGATCAAGCTCATGACGGACGGTATCCTGTTGGCAGAGTCGCAACGTGATCCGCTATTGCGCCGCTACGATACCTTGATCATCGACGAGGCGCACGAGCGCAGTCTGAACATTGATTTTTTGCTCGGGTTCCTTAAACAACTCCTCGTGCGGCGGCGCGATCTCAAGCTCATCATTACCTCGGCGACCATCGACGCCACGCGTTTTGCCGAACATTTCGGGGTGCCCGCCAAGCCCGCGCCGGTCATTGAGGTCTCTGGTCGACTCTATCCCGTCGATATTCTGTATCGTCCCGTGTTGCGTGAACAGGCCTTGGATGAAACCCAGGATGATCCCAAGCGGCGTGGCGGGGATGAAGAGCGAGACCTGGTGGATGCCGTGGTGGATGGCGTGGCGGAATGCGCGCGACATGGTACGGGTGATGTGTTGGTGTTTTTACCTGGCGAGCGCGAGATTCGCGAGTGCGCCGAGGCGCTGCGCAAGCAGCACCCTATGGGGGCGACAATCCTGCCCCTGTATGCGCGCCTGTCACAGTCTGAGCAAGAGCAGATTTTTCATCCGCGCGGCAATGCGCGCCGGATTGTGCTTGCCACCAATGTGGCCGAGACCTCGCTTACCGTACCGGGCATCCGCTATGTCGTCGATAGCGGCCTGGCCCGGATTAAACGCTACTCGTGGCGCAGCAAGGTCGAACAGTTGCGTATCGAGCCGATTAGCCAGGCCTCAGCCAATCAGCGTGCCGGGCGCTGTGGGCGGATTGGCCCCGGGGTGTGCGTGCGTCTGTATGCCGAGGATGATTTCAAGCGTCGTCCTCCGTTTACCGATCCCGAAATTCTGCGCTCCTCGCTCGCCTCGGTGATTCTGCGCATGAAGGCGTTGCGCCTGGAGGATATCGAGGCTTTTCCGTTTGTGGATCCGCCCACGGGACGGGCGGTTGCCGATGGCTATCAGCTCTTGCAAGAGCTCGGCGCGCTCGATGAGCACAATGCGCTCAGTGCGACGGGGGTCTCCCTCGCACGTTTGCCGGTTGATCCGCGTATCGCGCGCATGGTGTTGGCCGCGCGCGAGCAGCAGTGCCTCACCGAGGTGCTGGTGATCGCGGCTGCTTTGTCCGTTCAGGACCCGCGTGAGCGCCCCATGCAGGCACGTGAAGCCTCAGAGGCGGCCCACGCAAAATTTAACGATAAGCAGTCCGAGTTCCTTTCCTGGTTAAAGCTCTGGCGCTGGTATGGCGAGCAGGTGGCGCATAAAGCCTCGCAGCGCAAGCTCGTCGCCTTGCTGCACCAGAACTTCCTCTCTCCGGTGCGCCTGCGCGAGTGGCGTGATACCTATACGCAGCTCCTTACCCTGGTGCGCGAGCAGGGTTGGCGCTTGAACGAGACGCAAGCGACCTATGAGCAGATCCATATGGCTTTGCTGGCTGGTTTGCTGGGTAATATTGGGCTCAAGGGCGAGGACGGCAACCTGTATCAGGGTGCGCGAGATATTCGCTTTCAGATTCATCCAGGTTCTACGCTGCAAAAAAAAGCGGGGCGCTGGATACTGGCTGCCGAGTTGGTCGAGACCTCGCGCCTGTATGCGCGTTGTGTGGCACGTATTGATCCGGTCTGGGTCGAGCGCGCGGGCGCGCATCTGTTGCGTCGGAGCTGGTCGGACCCGCGTTGGGAAAAAAAAGCGGGGCAAGTCGTTGCGCACGAGCGCGGGACGGTGCATGGTTTGCCTGTCTATACCGGCCGACGCGTGCACTATGGCCGGGTTGACCCCGGCCGCGCGCGCGAGCTGTTTATCCAGCACGGCTTGGTACCCGGAGAGATCGATTCAAATCTGCCGTTTCTACAGCATAATCGTCAGTTGATTGCCGCGATCGAGCGGCTCGAGCATCAGACGCGTCGGCCCGATATTTTGGTCGATGACGCCCTGATTCAGGCGTTCTACGAGCAGATCATCCCAGCGCATGTTTTTCAGACGGCAACGCTGGAAAAATGGGTGCGTGGCCTGGATAAGGACGCACGTGCCCGGCTGATGCTCTCGCGCGAGGATCTGATGCGCCATGATGCCGCCGGGGTCACAACCGAGGTTTTTCCCCGCGAGCTGGATTGGGCTGGGGTCAAGATGGCAGTGGATTATCATTTCGAGCCGGGCTCGCCGCGTGACGGCATGACGCTTACCGTGCCGCTATTTGCCCTGAACCAGGTCGATAGTGCGCGTTGTGAGTGGCTGGTCCCGGGTATGCTCAAGGAAAAAGTCCATCTCCTGCTCAAGTCCTTGCCACAAAAGTTGCGTCGTCATTGCGTGCCCTTACCTGATTATGCGGCGGGCTTTCATGAACGTTGGTTCGAGTACGCCGCGAATCCGGGCAAAGGCCTGCTTGAGGCGATTGCCGAGGATATCTGGGCGCAGTGCAAGCTGCGTGTGCAGCGCACTGACTTTAAACAAGAAACACTGCCCGCGCACTTACTGATGAATTTCAAGGTGATCGACGAGCATGGGCGTATGCTCTCGGGGGGACGCAGCCTGGATCAACTGCGTGCCGAGCACGGTCGTCAGGCACAGGCTTCGTTTCAGCGGATTGCTGCAAGCGATCAGCACACGGCCCAGGCGCTCGATCACGAGGACATTAAAAGCTGGAGCTTTGGGCGCCTGCCCGAGTTGCTGGAGATCCATCGCAAGGGCCAGTCTTTTGTCGGATACCCTGCGCTGCGTGACCGCGGCGATGCCTGTGATTTGGATGTGTTCGATGATCCCCAACAGGCGCAACGCGAACATCGGGCCGGGCTGCGCCGGCTGTTTCGGATTGCGCTGCATGAGCAGGTTCGGTTTCTGGAAAAGAACCTGCCCGATTTGACGCGCATGAGCATGTTGTACATGAGCCTGGGGACGCAACAAGAATTACGCGATCAGATCATTGACTGCGCGCTGGATCAGGCCTGCCTGGCGCTACCCTGGCCTGATGATGCCCAGAGCTTTGAGCAGCGACGCATCCAGGGTAAGGGGCGTCTGGGCTTGTTGGCCCAGGAGATCGCTCGCCTGGCAGGACAGATTCTCGATGAGTGGGCGGCGCTACAGAAAAAATTGCCCCAGACGCGACCTTGGCCAGACGTCTATGCTGATTTACAGCGCCAGCAGGGCGCATTGCTGACTAAGTGGTTTCTGCGCGATACGCCGTATGACCAACTGAGGCATTTTCCGCGTTATCTGAAGGCTGCGCAGATGCGTATCGAAAAATTACGTGACGACCCGGCGCGTGATGCGCGCTGGATGGCGGATGTGGCCCTGCTCATGACGCCGTATCAACGGGCACGGACCGCCCTGAAGGGCGCGCCGGATCAGCAGCTCGATGAGTTTCGCTGGCTGGTCGAGGAATTGCGCGTTGCCTTGTTTGCTCAGTCCCTGCGCACGCCCACCCCGGTATCGGTTAAACGCTTACAGAAATCCTGGTCCGCCCTGCAGCGGTAGGACGCCTCTGAACCTCTCTTGTGATGAGTACAATCCCGAGTATGAATGACGTCTCTGCCTCACCTGTTTTTGTTCACTTGCGCTGTCACTCCGAATTCTCGGTTGTGGATGGGATTGCGCGTATTCCCGATCTGGTCGAGCGTGCCGCCACCTCGGGCCAGCCCGCGTTAGCGCTGACGGATCTGTGTAATCTGTTTGGCCTGATCAAATTCTACAAATCTGCGCGTCGCGCGGGCATCAAGGCCATTGCTGGCTGTGATCTGTGGCTGCGCAATGAAGAGGATCGCGATAAGCCATTTCGTATATTGCTGCTCGCCAGTCATCACGATGCGTACCTCGAGCTGTGCCGCCTGATTACGCGCGCCTGGCTAGAGAACACCTACCGTGGTCGCGCTGAACTCGATCGCAGTTGGCTAAATGGCCGCACTGGCTTGATTGTCTTATCCGGGGGCAGGGCAGGGGATGTGGGCCAGGCCCTGGAAAACGGTAAAGAAGATGAGGCGGCTGCGCTGGCTCGTCAGTGGGAGGTCGACTTTCCTGACAGCTATTTTATCGAGCTGCAACGGGCTGGGTTTGAGGGTGATGAGGCCTATGTGCAGTCAGCCTTGCGCCTGGCAGCACACGAGCGCCTACCTGTCGTGGCGACACATCCCATCCAGTTTCTGGATGCAGGGGACTATCGCGCCCATGAGGCGCGTGTCTGCATTGCCGAAGGTGAATTGCTGGGTAACCCGCGCCGGGTGAGGCGGTTTACCCCCGAACAATATATGCCCGACAGTGTCCAGATGGCGCAGCGTTTCGCGGATATACCGTCCGCACTGAGCAATGCCGTTGAAATTGCCAAGCGCTGTAACCTGATCCTCGATCTGGGTCATCCCCAATTGCCACAGTTTCCTACGCCCGACGGCGTATCGTTGAATGATTACCTCACCCACCTGGCTGAGGAAGGTCTGGTGCGCCGCCTGGCCCAACTCTATCCCGATGAGGCAGAGCGCGCGCGGCGTACGCCTGAATACCGCGATCGCCTCGCGCTTGAATGTCAGACGATTATCGGGATGGGATTTCCCGGCTACTTTTTGATCGTGCAGGATTTCATCAACTGGGGTAAGCATAACGGCGTGCCGGTGGGGCCGGGCCGGGGATCAGGTGCCGGCTCGCTGGTCGCGTATAGCCTGGGAATCACCGATCTGGACCCGCTGCGTTATGACCTGCTATTCGAGCGCTTTTTGAATCCCGAGCGGGTCTCCATGCCTGACTTTGACGTGGATTTCTGTCAGGATAATCGCGAACGCGTCATCGAGTACGTTAAGGAAAAGTACGGTCGAGCAGCCGTTAGCCAGATCGCCACCTTTGGCACGCTGGGTGCCAAGGCAGTCATCCGTGATGTGGGGCGTGTCCTAGAGATGCCCTATAGTGTGTGCGACAGCCTGTCCAAGATGATTCCGTTCAATCCCGCTGAACCCTGGTCACTCGAGCGTACGCTGGCCAATGAGCCCGCGTTCAAGGAACGCTATGACACCGACGAGGAGATCCGTGCGCTGATCGACCTGGCGCGGCCTCTAGAGGGTTTGACGCGCAATATTGGTATGCACGCAGGGGGGGTGCTGATCGCCCCGCACAACCTCACTGACTTTTGCCCACTCTATTGTCAGCCCGGCAACGAGACGAGCGTGGTTTCACAGTTCGATAAGGACGACGTCGAGGCAGCCGGCCTGGTTAAATTCGACTTTTTGGGCTTGCGTAACCTGACGATTCTGGACTGGGCCGTGCGTTATGTGCGCCAGTTCAATTCAGACAAGCATGATTTTGACCTGATGGCTTTGCCGCTGGACGATGAGGGCACCTATAACTTGCTCTCCGAGGCCAATACCACTGCGGTGTTCCAGCTCGAATCCAGAGGAATGAAAGAGCTGTTGAAGGACTTGCGCCCGAACACCTTCGAGGACGTGATTGCGCTGCTGGCCTTGTTCCGCCCGGGTCCGCTCGAGTCAGGCATGGTGGTGGACTTTGTCAATCGCAAGCACGGACGCGCCGAAGTCGATTATTTCCATCCTGACCTAGAGCCTGTGCTCAAGAGCACCTATGGTGTGATTGTCTACCAAGAGCAGGTCATGCTGATTTCCCAGATTATCGGGGGGTATTCGCTAGGTAGCGCCGATCTGTTGCGCCGCGCGATGGGTAAAAAGAAAGCCGAAGAGATGGCCAAGCATCGCGCGACCTTCGAGGCGGGGGCGGTACAGAAGGGGTACGACGCCGCACTAGCGGTCAAACTCTTTGATTTGATGGAAAAATTTGCTGGCTATGGCTTTAACAAAAGCCACTCGGCAGCGTATGCGCTGATCTCTTATCAGACGGCTTGGTTGAAACGCTATCACCCCGCCGAGTTCCTCGCGGCAACGATGCTCTCGGATATGGACGATACCGACAAAGTCCAGATTTTCTGGCGTGATGCGCTGATCAATAAGGTACGGGTCCTGCCCCCGGATGTGAATGCGTCGGTCTATCGCTTTGAGCCGGTGCGCGACGAATACACCGAGCAGGGTGAGCCACCTCGCACGATCCGCTACGGCCTGGGTGCGGTCAAGGGAACCGGCCAGGCAGCAGTCGAGGCGATTGTGCTGGCGCGCGAGGCTGGCGGCCCTTTTGCCAGCTTATTTGATTTTTGTGCGCGGATTGACCGCCATACGGTTAATCGACGCACGATTGAGGCCTTGATCCGGGCAGGTGCCTTCGATACCTTGGAGCCCAATCGAGCCGCCTTGATCGAGACGGTGGGCAGCGCCGTCGAGGCGGCTGAGCAGGCCGAGCGCTATGCGAATCAGGTTTCCCTATTTGACGATGATGCGGGCCAGATCGTCGCGGGTGAACTTGCGCGTGTTGCCCCTTGGGATTTGCAAACCTATCTGACCGAGGAAAAGACGGCGCTGGGCTTTTATTTCAGCGGACATTTGTTCGACGCGTGGCGCGACGAGGTCCGGCGTGTTGCGCCCACGCCGCTCGCGCGGCTCGGGCCTTCGCGTACGCCACAATGGATTGCCGGTGTATTGGTGTCTGTGCGACCGCGCATGACGCGACGCGGCAAGATGCTTTACGCTTTACTCGATGATGGGACGGCCCAGCTCGAGGTCGCAATTTTCAACGAAATGTACGAGCAGCACCGCCACGTCCTCAAAGAAGATCGCCTCGTAGTCATTGTCGGCAAGGTCAGTCATGATGACTATTCAGGGGGCCTGCGCATCTCGGCTGATGATTTGTATGACTTGCAGCGCATCCGCGAAAGTCGCGCTCAGTCCTTGCGCCTGACTCTGGACGACATCAGCGATCTGCGGGCGCTTAATGCGCTGTTGACGCCTTGGCGCGCACCGGCGGGTGAGGGTGTGAGCGTCGAGCTGTGCATGCAACGTCCGGCTTTCTCTTGTGCCGTACGTTTGGGTGATACCTGGCGTGTGCGGATGGATGATGCGTTGCTTGCCCAGGCGCGACGTTGGGTGAGCCCTGATCGTGTCGAGATCGTGTACCCATGACGGCCTTGCGCATCCTGCACTCAGAGGCCGCAACCGGATTTGGGGGGCAGGAGCAATATATCTTTCGCATGATGTGTGCGATGCGTGAGTGTGGTCACCATATGGAGGCCGCCTGCCAGCCGCACGCGCAACTTACTGCGCGCCTGCGTGATGAAGGGTTCGTGGTACACACCTTATATATGGATGGCCCGCTGAATTACATCAGAGGCGTGAGCCGCCTCACCAAGGTATTAAAGCAGGGCCGCTTCGATGTGGTCAACACACACAGCCGCAGAGATGCCTTGCTTGTGGGCATGGCAGCGCGGTTCGCGGGGGTACCGTTGATTGTGCGTACGCGACATCTGGCCAAAAAAATCGGGTCGTTATTATCTTTTACGATTGTTCCCAAACGGGTTATTACGGCGAGCGACTTTGTGCGTAATCTGTTGATCGCGCGAGGGGTGAGCCCCGCTCATGTGGCAACGGTATACCCCGCCGTCGATTTTCCCGACCCGATGCCCGCACCGATACTACGCACAAGCTTGGGCTTATCTGATCGCGCGCTGATTGTCGGCAGTGTCGGCGTGCTTCGAGCCGAAAAAGGCCACGCTGAATTGATCGAGGCGATGGCACCGATCATCGGGCGTTGTCCGGACACGCATCTGGTGATCGTCGGTGGTGGCCACCCAGCCCAAGAAACACTGCAAGCGCTGGTCGATAAAAAAGGTTTGACCCGTAACGTCCATCTGCTGGGCACCCGTAACGATGTGCCCGCCTTGCTGCCGGATTTTGATGTTTTTGCGCTTGCCACACATAGCGAGGCATCCGGCACCGCGTTTGTCGAGGCGGGTGCGGTGGGGATTCCGGTCATCGGCACGCGGGTGGGGGGGGTTCCCGAGATGATGCGAGACGGTGAAACGGGCCTGTTGGTGCCCTTATTCGATATTCCCGCCCTAAGCGCGGCGATCGAGCAATTGCTCAAGGCGCCCGATTTGCGTCGCCAGATGGGTCGTGCTGGACGCCAATACTGTTTCGTAGAAGACCGCTTTACACGCCGTGCGATGGCACGGAATACCGAGGCTTGCTATCAACGCTGGTTGGAGGTATTACGGTAATGCGTCGCGCGTCCACCGTGCCGGTCCTGATGTATCACCATGTGCGTCCCGGCGCTGGCATGATTGCGACAACCCCCGAGAATTTCGAGGATCAGTTGCGGTGGCTGGCCAAAAATGGCTATGTGTCGTTGACCACAGCGCAGTTTTTGGGTCACCTCAATGGTGCAGCGGTACCGCGTAAGTCGGTATTGATAAGTTTTGATGATGGCTATCTGGATAACTGGGTTTACGCGTATCCTCTATTAAAAAAATATGGCTTTAAGGCGACGATTTTCCTTGTGACCGCATGGGTTCGCACGGGGCCACTGCGGCCCTGTCTAGGGCAAAATAATCTGCCTGACACCCCCGAGCATCGGGCCTGTGAGGCGCTCATCGAGCAGGGGCGCAGCGACGAGGTCATTCTGCGTTGGGATGAGGTCCAAGCGATGCAGGATAGTGGGGTGGTCGAATTCCATAGTCATACCCATACCCATACCCGGTGGGATCTGGGTCAGCAGGCTGCCAATAAGAACACTTTGATGGCGCAAGAGCTCGCGCAGTCGCGCGCGGCGCTGGCCAAGCATTTGGGCGTGGTGTCGGATCAGCTCTGCTGGCCACAAGGTTATTTCGATCAGGACTATATTGGCTTGGCACGAACCGCGGGCTTTCGCTATCTGTACACGACAGACGCCTTTGGGCAGAATCGTCCTGGGGGGGATCCCGCGCATATTTATCGCTTTGCCGTACGCAATACGACCGGCGTCTCAGTGGGGCGGCGCATCAGAATTGCAGCCCATCCCTTGATCGGCCCGCTATTCAATGGGTGGAAAAAATGGCAACGTCGCCGCAGGAGGCAGCCATGACGCTCTCGGTGATTGTCATCACGAAAAACGAGGCGGCGCAACTTGGCGCCTGTCTGGAATCGGTGGCCTTTGCCGATGAGATTATTGTCGTGGACTCGGGCAGTACAGATGATACCTGCGAGATCGCTGCGGCACACGGTGCACTGATTCTTTGCACAGACGATTGGCCGGGGTTTGGCCAGCAAAAAAACCGCGCCCTCGATCTCGCCACCAAGGATTGGGTGCTGTCTATCGATGCCGATGAGCGCGTGACCCCAGAGCTGGCGCTGGCCATTCAGCGTGAACTGGCCGCGCCCCGGGCAGACGCCTACAAAATCGCGCGTCTGTCCAACTTCGGCGGACGCTGGATTCGCCATAGCGGTTGGTGGCCCGATCATGTCCTGCGCCTGTTTCGGCGCGGTACGGCGCGATTCAAGGAGGTCACCGTGCACGAGAGCGTGATTGCGCAATCTCCAGCACGGGTGCTCGATGGCCATTTTTTACATTATCCGTATGCCAGCCTCGAGGTCTTCATCACCAAGATCAATCATTATTCCACTGCGGCAGCGCTCCTGATGCATCAGCAAGGGCGACGCAGTACGGTACTCGGCGCATTTGGCCATGCGCTCTGGACGTTTGTGCGGCACTATCTACTGCGCCGGGGGTTTTTGGATGGCTGGCAAGGCTTGGTGTTGGCGGCAATGGCAGCGACGGGCAGCTACTATCGGTATGTAAAGCTATTATTTCTGAATCGTCGCGTATAGGCTGGGCCCTCACTTATAATTTGCGCCATGATTCCTATCTTGATGTACCACCAGATCTGCGAGCCGAATCCCAAGGGCACGCCTTATCGGGGCCTGGCCGTGCATCCACGCGATTTCAGACGGCAGATGCTTTGGTTGCGACGTTTTGGCTATCGCGGCCTATCCATGCAACAACTCATGCCCTATGTGCGCGGCGAGAAGTCTGGCAAGGTGTTCGGGCTTACCTTTGACGATGGCTATCGGAATGTATTGGAAAACGCACTGCCCATCCTCGAGGAGACCGGTTTTAGTGCAAGTAACTATTTTGTCGTGCGTCAGCTCGGTGGCGGCAATGTGTGGGATGCGCCCGAGGGTGTGCCACATTCGGATCTAATGACGGTCGATGAAATGCGTGCCTGGGTTGCTGCGGGGCACGAGGCGGGCTCTCACACCTTAAATCACCCATTTTTGCCTAAGCTCTCGCACGAATTAGCTGTCAACGAGATCCGAGACTCTAAAGCCGAGCTTGAACAACTGTTGGGTATACCGGTGCAGGCGTTTTGTTATCCCTATGGTGCGCAGTCTATGGCTTTGCGTCGGATCGTGGCCGAGGCGGGTTATACCAACGCAACGACGACCGAGCGCGGCCTGGTGCGCCCGGGTGAGGATGTCTATGGGCTACCACGCTTTGGTGTGATGCGTTCCACCAACATTCTGCGCTTTCTTCAGAAATGCATGACTGATCTCGAAGACCGCCGACGCACCAGAGCCGAACGCACCCGCGTCCAGGACGCTTTGACGCCGTGAGTGCGACGCGACTTCATATTGCTCTGGTGGTGGATCGCTTCGGTTCGCGCTTCGGTGGGGCAGAGGCGTATGGGGTGGCATTGATGCGGGAACTGGCGCCAGAGCATGACATCACCGTATTTGCGCGTGAGTTTGATCCGGCCTGCCCCCTCCATCTGCCCTTTGTCCGCGTGCCGGTCAGTGCGCGTTGGCCCAGTTGGGTGCGTAGCCTGTTGTTTGCCTGGCGTGCTGCGCGGGCAACACGCACGGGTTTTGATATTGTTCACTCGCATAAGACCGGCTGGTGTGGGGATATCGAGGTGGTACACGTCACGCCTGTGCGCTATCGTTGGCGTGTGCAGGCGATAAGCCGGATTCAACGCTGGCTCTCGTATATCAGCCCGCGTGTGCAGACCTATCTGGGCCTGGAGTCTCGCCGCCTCGCGCCTCGCCCTGGACATCGCACGGTGGCGGTCTCGGCCTTGATTGCTGATCAGTTGTCTCAGGCTTACGGATCAGCGCTCCCGGTCACGATCATTCCGCCCGGTGTGACGCTGCCAGATCGTTCGACGCCGAGTCGGCGTCACGAGATCCGTGAGCGCCTGGGACTCACCGAGGATGAGTACGTCTGCCTGCTGGTGGCCCGCAACCCAATGCGCAAGGGCCTGCCCACGGTAATTAAGGCGCTCGAGTCTTTGCCACAGAGCGTGCGTGTGCTGGTGGTCGGCGCCAACGCCGCATCACGAGAACATGTCGCGCAGGCCCCGCAATCCTTGCGCGACCGAGTGTGTCTGGTCAACGAGACCTCGGATGTGGACGGGTACTACCAGGCGGCTGACGCCTATATCCATCCGACTTTGAATGATAGTTTTGGTATGGCCCCCTTGGAAGCCATGTCCTACGGCCTGCCCGTGATCCTGAGCCCGATGCCTTGGTGCGGATTTGCACAATATGTGCGTGACGGAGACGATGCGTTGCTGTTGTCTCACCCGGAAAATGCAGCCGAGTTGGCTCGGTATATCGAGCAACTACGCACGGATCCGAGCCTGCGTGCGAAGCTGGTGACACAAGCGCAGCGCTTGCTTGACCAGCATGCCTGGCCACAGGTGGCACGCCAGTATCTGGCCTTGTACCAGGCGGTGCTGGCTGAGCGGCAATCCATCACCGACTAGCCACCCTGCACAGGTACGGGGACGGATCTGCGCTCAGACCCATCCCCGAACCCAGTAGACAAGCAAGCCCAGGTACTCTTTGATGATGGATCGACTGGCGTTCAAGGTATGCATATCAGGTGTCCAGAACGAGAACCCGGTCTTTTGGGGAACCACGATCTGGGGCGGTGATGAGGCGGCAATCGGTGTGATGCCCTGTTTTTGAAAGCTCGCCATGGCACGCGGCATGTGTAGCGCCGAGGTAACCAGCAGGATGCGATCAATATGCAATTGACGTAGTTGTTGTACGGTGTAGAGTGCGTTCTCGTAGGTGGTGTCACTATGATCCTCCTGTACGATGGCGGTGCTCGGGATTCCCAATTGCTCTAGCGCATTGGTCATCATTTTGGCCTCGCTTTGGCCGCCATCAAACGCTGCGCCCGACACAACAATCAGGGGCGCGCGCTCGGCACGGTATAGGCTGGCTGCGGTATCAGTGCGCAGCCATGTCTTGTTGTGCGCGTCATTTTTGAACCAGTTTTTGCGGCCCCCCATCGTATTGCCCCCCAGCACCACGATCGCTTGGGCCTTGGGCAGGTCGAGGGGGGCGACATAAGGGTAGCGCTGCTCGAGCAGGCCGCCAGCCCAGAGCGTTGTGGTGGGAAGTGACCAGAATACGAGCCAAGCCAGGGCACTGGCAGCGATCAGCGCAGCGATCTTGCGCCAGCGGATGATAAAGAAGATCACCGCAAGCAGCAGCAGCGTGATGGACAGGTTCAGGGGAATAATCAGATTGGCCAGGAAGCTGGAAAAAGTCATGCTGCGTGCGTACTCTGTTGTAGGGCGGATAGGGCGGCGGACAGAACGGTATCGGGATCGGGCCAAGCCTTTGAGGTCCCGAGGCATATCGCCTGTTGTGACCAGGGCCCGGTGCGTGCGATATCCGTGACGCCGAACAGCGTCAACTGGCGGGCACCACATGCCGCCGCAATATGCGAGACGCCAGAGTCGTTGCAGATAACGAGCGCGGCCAGGCGCGTGAGGGTTGCAAAACCACCCAGGGACAGGGGCGGCAGGCAAAGCGCGGTCGGGGCTTGTGCTCGGGCGGCAGCCTGCTCGGTAGCTGGCGGGCACATGAGAACAGTATGTCCCTGTCCCTGCAGGGCTCGTGTCAAGGTATCGAAATGAGGCCAGGCCTTGATGCGTCCTCGGTGCAGGCCTGTTGCGGTGGGTGCGATGAGTATGAATGGCTTGCCCGCGAGTCCATTGTCCTCTAAGACCTGGTGCCCTGCCTGAATATGGCTGGGCGCCAGGCGCAGAGCCAGGTCTTCACTGGGCTCGGGGCGGCCAGGGGGTAGGCGCCAACTATCGAGTGCCTGACGGGTCAGATAAAACCAGGATTGCACAGCGTGTATGGGTTCTTTTGGCTTTTTGAATGGCCAGCGCAGAATCAGGCTGCGGCCATCGTCGCGGTACCCAGCGCAAGGAATACCCGCAAAGCGCAATACCATGGCGCTTGATAATGAATCTGGCAATAGCAGGCCACGCGTATGCATGTGCCTGGCTTTTTTGCGATAGACATGGACGGCGCTGCGATCGGCACGCCAGTTCCCGGTCATGGGGATAAAGCCTGCAAAGGGGTAATCGGCCAACAGATCACGTGCCCAGCCGCGCGCACAGACGACGAGCGCAACGTCGGCGGCCAGCAGCGTCTCGATACACGGCAGGCTCATGCAGACGTCTCCGACCCAGTTGGGTAAACGCACATAAATGGCTTGGATAGGAGGCATGGCAGTCAGTGCCCAGCGTCTTGGCAGCCGTCTGGCGTGACGGATGCTCAAGCCAGCTTGTGGGCAGGCTAAAATGATCGACTTACCAGTATATAAGAGAGTGACCCGGGTGAAGACCGATCACGCACAACCATCGCAATCCAATCCCGTAAAATTTGATCTGTGGCGACGTATTTATGCACGCCTGGGCAAGGATTGGAAGGCGGGTGTATTAGCCCTGGTGCTGGTGAGCATCGCCTCGGCCACCCAACCGGTCCTTGCCGTCATCATGAAGCCTTTGCTCGATGAGGGGTTTTCCGGCGCAAAGCCCTCCTACGTCTGGTCGATTCCGCTGGCTGTCGTGGCGTTAATGCTCTTGCGTGGCCTATGCAGTTTTTTCAGTACCTATCTCTTGTCGTGGATTGCAAATAATATGCTGCTCGGCCTGCGCCGGGACATGTTCGATCGTCTGCTTGGTCTGTCCGATGAAGAGTTCAAGCGTGGCGACCAAGGACGACTGCTTAATCGCTTTACGATCGATGCCGGTACAGTCAGCGGGCTGTCCACCGAAGTCATCATGGTGATCGTCCGAGAGACGCTCACCGTGGTTGCGCTGCTGGCGGTACTTCTGTATATGTCCTGGCAGTTGACGCTAATCGTTGTCGTTATGTTGCCATTCTCTGTGGTCACTGCCCGGGTATTCATCAAACGCCTGCGCCGGATCAACCGGGACACCATCAATATGAATGCCGAGCTCACGCATGTTGTGAGCGAAGGCATCAATGGGCAGCGGGTCATTAAATTATTTGACGGCTATGAGCGCGAGCGCTCGCGTTTCGAGTACGTCAATGCAAAGCTGCGCCGCTTTGCAATGCGTGCTGTCAGTTCTGATGCCGCCATGTCGCCTATTTCCCAGTTTTTTGTCGCCTTGTCAGTGGCTGCGGTGGTGTCTATGGCGCTGTATCAGGCCAATCATCATGGTCTGACGGTCGGCAGCTTTGCGGCCTTTATGGCGGCCCTCGGACAAATTTTTGATCCAATGAAGCGCCTGACGAACATTGCTGGCGCGATGCAGCGCATGTTGGTCTCGGCCGAGAGCGTATTTAAGCTGATTGACCAAGAGCCCGAGCAGGATAAGGGCACGCAGGTTCTGCCTGAGGTGGTGCAGGGTCGGGTAGAGTTTCGCAACGTCTCGCACCGTTTCTCTGATGCGCAGTCCGATACCTTGTCGGATATCTCGCTGGTGGTCGAGCCGGGTCAAACCGTCGCTCTGGTTGGGCGTTCAGGCAGTGGCAAGACTACTTTGGTGAATATGTTGCCACGGTTTATGCGTCCTACCCGCGGGAGCATTTTCATCGATGGCGTGGCAATCGAGGATCTGGCGCTGCGCGCGCTGCGCAGCCAGCTGTCATTGGTAAGTCAGGACGTCGTATTATTTGATGGGTCGATAGCCGAAAATGTTGCCTATGGGGCGTTGCAGGCGGTAAGCCGGGATCAGGTGCGCGATGCACTAGAGGCTGCAAATCTGCTGGGTTTTGTCGATAGTTTGCCTGATGGCCTGGACGCCCAGGTGGGCGCCAATGCAAATATGCTCTCTGGGGGGCAACGCCAGCGCCTGGCGATTGCGCGGGCCCTGATCAAGAACGCGCCAATTCTTATTCTTGATGAGGCCACCTCGGCGCTGGACAATGAGTCCGAGCGCCAGGTGCAATTATCGCTAGAGCGATTGATGGCGGGGCGTACGACGCTGGTTATCGCCCATCGGCTCTCGACTGTCCAGAAAGCCGACCGCATTGTTGTACTGGATGGAGGACGGATTGCCGAGCAAGGGCACCATGATGCGCTCTTGGCCCAAAATGGCTTATATGCCTCTTTGTACAAAATGCAGTTTCAGGAATGAGCGCCTCGCTGCTTTGTGCGGCGAATTTCAGGGTATTGTGTGCAGATGACGATTTAGGATATTGATATGAAGCATGGGGTAAAAACATTCGGCTTGGCCGGTCTCGTGGGACTCATGGGTCTGGCAGGTTGTGCCGGTCAGCCCGGCGTCGTGCCACTGAGCACGCTCGAGTCCCCCACCTATCTGGTGGCGCAGCGCCGTCTGCCCATGGATTTTCCCGCCATACAGCAGGCCTTGTTCAAACACCAGGCGGCCTGCAATGAAACCTTTACCTTCCAGGGCAACCCCAATTCGTTCAGCTACGCGCAGGTCACTTACCGACCCACGCCCGATGCTGGCTGGGATCGAACTATATTGATTAATCTGGTGTTCTATCAGAACAGATCAACGCGTGCGTCAGCGTACAGCTATTACTCAGGCCAGGGCGAGATGGTGGATCGCATCTTTGCGGCGATATTGCATCCCGAGGTGTGTGAGGGTGCCAGTAGCTACCCCGAAATCACGGACAGCCTGTTGATGTAGTAAGGCAAGCAGGCGCACCTGGCCAAGAGGGAGCACTACAACAACACGATGTCGTAGTGCTCTTGATTGTAGGCAGCCTCGACCTCGAGTGATATGCGTTTGCCCACGAAATCCCCCAGCATCGTCAGGTGCTGGCTTTCTTCTTCGAGGAACAGATCTACGACCGCCTGAGAGGCCAGGATCCTAAACTCTTTAGGGTCGAACTGGCGCGCCTCGCGCAGGATCTCTCTGAGGATTTCATAGCACAAGGTCCGCGGTGTTCGTACGGTCCCGCGTGATTCGCATGTCGGGCAAGGTTCACAGAGTTGGTGTGCAAGCGAGTCCCGAGTGCGCTTGCGTGTCATCTCGACCAAGCCTAGCTGGCTGAACCCACTTACGGTCATGCGGGTGCGGTCATGGCTGAGCGCTTTGTTGAGCTCAGCCAGTACCGAGGCCTGATGCCGCTCGTCGTCCATGTCGATAAAGTCCAGGATAATGATCCCCCCCAGATTACGCAGGCGCAACTGGCGGGCGATGGCAATGGATGCCTCAAGATTGGTTTTGAAGATCGTATCGTCAAAATTGCGGCCCCCCACATAGCCTCCGGTATTCACGTCCACTGTCGTCAACGCCTCAGTCTGGTCGATGATCAGATAGCCGCCGGATTTCAGATCGACGCGACGCGAGAGCGCTCGGGCGATTTCCTCATCGACGTTTGCAGTGTCGAATAGCGGTCGATTCTTGCTGTAATGATGAATGCGATCGACGACCGAAGGCGTAAAGCGCTGCGCCCATTCGACCAGTTCCTGTGTCACGCTGCGTGAATCGACGGTGATCGTGCCTGTCTCGGGCGTAACCATATCGCGCAGAACACGTTGGGCCAGTGTGAGATCGATATAGACGGAGGAGGGCGCAGGCAGGCTTTTGACCTTGGCCTGGATTGTGACCCAAAGGGTGCGCAGATAGGCCAGATCAGCAGCCAACTCTTCATCGCTTGCCCCTTCGGCTTGTGTGCGCACGATCAGCCCGCCTTGCTCATTGCTGGCTTCGTCGGCCTGCTGAAGGGCTTGCACGCGGTCGCGCAGGGTGTTGCGTTCGATTTCAGAGCCAATGCGCTGAGAGACGCCAATGTGCGGGTCATAGGGCAGGTAGACGAGCATCCGGCCAGCAATACTAATATGGGTCGAGAGCCGTGCACCCTTTGTGCCGAGCGGATCCTTGATGACCTGGACGAGCAGGGACTGTCCTTCAAACAGAAGTTTTTCTATCGGCGTAGGGGGCGTGGGTAGATCGCCACTGGTACTGTGCAGCGTGCGACTTTGTCTGTTTTGGCGCAAGTCTGCGACATGAATGAATGCGGCACGTTCCAGACCGACATCGACGAAGGCGCTTTGCATGCCGGGTAGCACGCGGACGATCTTTCCCAGATACAGATTGCCAACATAACCACGCTGAATGCTGCGCTCCATATGGAGCTCTTGAACGACGCCGTGGGCGGTGATGGCCACGCGGGTTTCAAAGGGCGTGACGTTGATGAGGATGTCTTCGGTCATGGGCTTTTCTGCTTTGGGTAGCTGCGGCAGTGAGGGTGCAAGGTGTACGCCGCAACGGTTATTTTACCGAGAAGGCGCCCGGCCCGTTTATTGAAAACTCAAAGACCTGCTGTTCGCAGACATCGATGCATCGGCCACAGCGCAGGCAGTCTACATCCTTGATATGTATCCCATGGCCATGGGTGCCCCGCAGTGCGGGGCTGATGACCTGAGGTTCGGGGCAGTAGGTAAAGCAGTCGCCACAGTTGTTGCAGGCTAAGCGTCGTACGGCTGCCACGTGAACGACGCCAGGTTTGCCTACTAGCCCATAAAAGGCACCTACTGGGCAGATATGGCCGCACCAGCCGTTAGAGAGCAGGAAGAAATCGAACAGGAAAATACTACTGATCGCAATGAACCCACCCAGCCACAAGCCGAATACAAGCGTACGCATGACAAGATTGATCGGATTGATCAGTTCCCAGATAATGACGCCGCTAATCAGGCTGCCTGCCAGGCAGGCGATCATAATCACGTAGCGCAAGCGTTTATCCAGGCGCAGGACACTGGCCTTGCGCCAGCCCAGTAAGCGCCGTAATCCCTGGGCGCCGTCCGTGACCATATTGATGGGACACACCCAGCCACAAAAGACACGCCCGCCGATCATGGCGTAAAACAGACCAATTAAAAGCGCACCGACGATCGCCCCTAGCGCGACCGGATGGCCCGTGGCCAGGCTTTGCAATAGGACAAAGAGATCCGTTAAAGGGATGGCATCGAACCAGACACTGGAGGCCAGTGTCCCTT
This sequence comes from Alcaligenaceae bacterium CGII-47, assembly GCA_019166125.1. GTDB lineage: Bacteria > Pseudomonadota > Gammaproteobacteria > Burkholderiales > Burkholderiaceae_B > Castellaniella. The sequence continues at coordinate 1,082 of JAHTBO010000020.1, read as the reverse complement.
TGGCGATGCTTATCCCTAACCAGGGGCCCGCGACAAAGGCAAATAAAACCATGAGTTGCGTTGCTCGTCGCCATAACAGAAAGCGCTTTTTATTCAGCATGGCTGGGGCTCACTCGGATGGCGGCAGGTTGCGCGATACAGGCCTGTTCGCATTTACCGCAGCCGGTACAGATATCGGGGTCGACAGTGGGGGTAAACATCCCGCCCATGCCCGTGGCGCCAACCTTCATGGTGATGGCCTCGCCTTGTAAGGGGCAAGCGCGAAAACAGCTATCGCAAAAGGCGGCACCCACGTAGCTATTGCATAAATGCGGATGGCTCAATGAGGCGACCCCCATCGTGGCGTACTTGATGTCCTCTAATGCCGGGTCGAGTGCGCCGGTTGGGCAGGCCTGTACGCAGGGTATATCCACGCACATCTCGCAAGGAATTTCCCGGGCAACGAAGTAGGGGGTGCCGGTATCCGCACTGCCCACGTAATCAAAGAGCCGGAGGGTCTCGTATGGACAGGCTTCAACGCATAGTCCGCAACGTATACAGGCGGCATAAAAAGGATCGCCCATCAGCGCACCGGGCGGGCGTATGAATGTCTGTGCCCAAACCTGCGATGAGTCACGCAGCAGGGATACACCGATTCCTCCGCCCAGCGCCAGGCCACACAAGCCGGTCTGTACAAAGCGGCGCCTGGAAATTCCCTTTGTGATCATGGCCCTCTCCTCAGTAAGGCTTGCGCAAAGCATAACCCATGGCTCTGTATGGTTTAGTAATACCCCTTAAGATTCAATCTATTTAGAGTGACCCTCTCTTATCTATTTTTTGCGCATTTTGATCTTTTTTAACGATTCATTTGCACAGGTCTAAAAAGCTGTGCTATAGTTCGGTTCTTCGCTGATTACGGCACCCGGGTTAACCCGGAAATGCGATAGCTAATAGGTTGATTTAATTGATCTTTTTGCTGAATCAGCGGGAACGCAGGACTTCATTGTGGTTTGACAGTTAGAATGCATTTATGTTCTAATTTCTGGCTCGATGATGGTGAGGTGTGAAGCACCTTTCCGGTCAGATTTGCGGGGTTGTCAGGT
>JAHTBO010000019.1 GCA_019166125.1 Alcaligenaceae bacterium CGII-47 | reverse complement strand
AATGGCTTGCCGATGCCGCTTTGCCCGTTTAACTCGGCCTCGTATTGCTCGACCCAACGACGAATGGCCGTTTCCCCCACACCCATCGTCTTGGAGACCTCGCTCACACCAAGACCATGATCCTTGACCATGTGAACGACTTCCAATTTAAATTGGGTGTCAAATTTCCTGCGTGTTGTCATCAATATGTCCTCGTTAAGGTGGATTATCCACCTATCGAGGTGTCTGTTTAAATTAGACCACTACAAGTTGCCCCCATCCGCCCGCATCTTACTGCCCCTGGCGTGGCGCCGGGGCTGGCGGGGACGGGCGTATCTTGGGGGGCCGGGGGAATGACGAGGAGGCGGGATAAAGTGGGGCCACTGTCTGAACCCCGAAGGGGTGAGTTTGGCCCCACCCCGCCGTATCGGCAGGCACACGGGTAGTCGGCCCCAAGGCCGACCCACCCAAGCCTAGCCCGGCACGGCCAGTCCCGACACCACGATAGCGACAGCAACAGAGGCTGTACCAGCAACAGCAACAGCAACAGCAACGGCAACCGCAAACAGGGCTGCAACAGCCACAGCAACGACGACAGCCACAGCGTCCAGTCACCCTCCCGCCGCCACACCCTCACGCCGTGGATCCGAGCCCCCTTCCAGCCCATCCGGCGTCAACACAATACCCTGCAGGCCACTGGGGAAATCCACGGTTCGCACCCCATGACCCATCGCCTGTAAAGGCGCAACCAAGGCCTCCAGCGGCGTACCGCGCTCTAACTCTGTGTCGCGATTACGGCTGCCATAGTGTGGCAACGCCACGGCCTGCTGAATATCCAGATGCCAGTCCAAAACAGCCAGAATCGTCTGTGCGACAAAATTGATGATTGCACTGCCCCCAGGCGAACCGATCACCATAACCGGCCGATGATCGCGCAACACCAGCATGGGCGACATCGAGCTGCGTGGGCGCTTGAGTGGTTCAACTCGATTCACTGCGGGACGGCCCTGCCCGTCCACATCCATCAGGGAAAAATCTGTTAATTGATTATTCAGTAGAAATCCACGCACAAAGATCTTGCTGCCAAACGCCCCCTCGATAGAACTGGTCATCGATACCGCATTGCCCGCTTTGTCGACGATTGATATCTGCGTGGTTGATGGTGGCTCGGGCGACCGTGCGGCGCCGCCTGGGCCCAGAGCCCCTGGCGGCTCACCCGCCTGCGCGACGCCCATCGCATGATCTGCGTCGATAAGCCGTGCGCGACGCGCCAGGTATGTGGGCGCCAGCATCCCGGCGACCGGTACCTCAACAAATTCGGGATCAGCTACGTAGGCATCACGATCAGCATAGGCCAGACGCCCCGCCTCAGAGAAATAATGAACCGCCTGTGCCGAGACCGGCTGCGCCTGTGCGATGGGCGTGTGCGTAAGAATACCCAGTATCTGCATGACCGCCAGCGGCCCGGAGCTGGGCGGCGGTGGCCCGCATAGTACAAATACCCGGTAGGGTGCACACAGCGCAGGCCGCTCCAATGCCCGATAATTCTGTAGATCCACGAGCGACAGATCACCGGGCACCGCATGGTTGGCGACCGCATCGACGATGTCCGAAGCAATCTCACCCTGATAGAACGCCTGCGGTCCCTGTTGCGCAATACGGCGCAAGGTATCGGCCAACACCGGGTTTCGCAGTACATGGCCCACTGGCCAAGCCTGGCCATGCGCATCGTAAAAATAATGCGCGGCTGCGGGTTGCGCCCGCAAGGCCTGGTTCGCGTCCAACAAGGCATGCAGCCGAGGGGACACCTCAAACCCCTGCTCGGCTAGTTCTATCGCCGGGTCGAACAGATCCGCCCAGGCCAACCGCCCCTGAGCGGCATGCAGCAACGCCAGGGCTCCCAGCACACCAGGCACCCCGACAGAACGTCCACTATTGACAGCCTCCCCAAACGGTAGGGCCTGTCCGTTACGCATAAAGCGATCCGCCCGCGCCCGAGCGGGTGCGGTCTCGCGGCCATCGTAGCTATGCACTTGCTGCCTCGCGGCATCGAAGCTGACGATAAACGCACCGCCACCGATCCCCGAGGATTGGGGCTCCACCAGATTAAGTACCATCTGCGCGGCAATCGTCGCATCAGCAGCACTGCCACCGGCAGCCAGAATACCGACAGCTGCGTCGGTGGCATAAGGGTTTGCCGTGTTCGCCATGTAGTGCCGGGCATGCGTAATCGGATGGGCAAGCCGCCCACTGGCCACCTCAGGATTAATATCCTCATGGTGTGTGGTCGTTACGCCCGGCCCGGGTGACGCTGCCACCATACCGCCGGTCATTGCCAGCCAGCCGATCATAGCCAGCCTCAGCAGGCCTATCAACAATGAGCGTTTCACGGTATCCGACCCCCTGTTTTGCTCATGCAGCCCCCTGCGATAAGACCAGCCTTTCGGTCTAACCGCCAGCCTCGACCTCCAGCTCGAATAAGCTTGTGGCCTCGACCTCCAGCACCTGCTCGTCATGCTGGTTAAACACCCGCCAGGTCCAGCGCATGATACCCAGATCATCGCGACTGGAAGAAACGCGCAAAGTATCGACGGTCGCCTCGAGGCGCAGCATATCCCCTGCGCGCACCGGACTCATCCAACGTAGTCGTTCCAGGCCAGGCGAGCCGAAGGACTCGGAATCATGCAAGACGGCTTCCACCGCCATGCGCATCGCCATACCGCAGGTCAGCCAGCCACTGGCAATCAAGCCCCCCCAGCGACCTTGCTCGGCACGCTGCGCATCAACGTGGAACCATTGTGGATCATATGCCCGCGCAAAGGCCAGCATCTCGTCCTCGTTTACCTGCACAGGCGGATGCTTTATCACCATACCCACCTGAAAATCTTTGAACTTCATCAAATACTCCGAGAAACCCGATCCGCTCGGGACCCTGGGGGAGGCGTCGACGTGATAAGGTGCTGAATCTGATCGACAATTGAAAATAATTATTTACTTGTTGCTTATACCATATGCCTATTACTGCTCCCCCATTATCCATCAACCCCGCTCTCACCATCGCCATTCAGGTTCCGGTCCGAGGCCGCATCGATATCGAATATCAATACATTGCGGCTGCAGACCCACAGGCGCCACTGATGGTGTTCCTGCATGAAGGCCTGGGTTCGGTTGCGATGTGGAAGGATTGGCCCGCGCAGTTTTGCCGCCAGGCGGGCGTGCGCGGCCTGGTCTATTCGCGTTATGGCTATGGGCGCAGCACACCGCGCCCGCACGCCGAGCGCTGGGCACCGGATTACATACTAGAGCAGGCGCGCGATGATCTGCCCGCCTTGCTCGCCGCACTTGGCCTGGACGATACGCCCCCCCTGCTATTTGGCCATAGTGATGGGGGCTCAATCGCGCTGCTCTATGCTGCGCTCTACCCGAAGCACGTGCGTGGCATCGCTATTGCGGCACCGCATATTTTTGTCGAAGATCGTACCCTGGACGCCATTGTGCAGGCACGCGAGGCTTACCAATCCACATCGCTGCGCGAAAAGCTTGCCCGCTACCATCAGGATCCCGACTCTGCCTTCTGGGGCTGGAACGATGCCTGGCTCAATCCGCCGTTTCGCCACTGGGACATCCGCAATCAGCTCCCTGCCATCCGCTGCCCCGTCCTCGCGATCCAGGGTGATCACGATGAATACGCCAGTCTGGATCAGATTATGCAAATACCGGATATCGTCCCGCAAACGATATGCTGCGTTCTGCCCGACTGCGGGCATTCGCCACACACCGAGCAGACGGCCCAGCTCAACGACGCGCTGATAGACTGGCTGCGACGGCTCTGATGCGCTCAGTGTCGGGCTGCCGCGGCGCGGCCGAGCCGATCATTGACGGCCTGCCAGGCCGCGTCCTGGGGCGGCTGTTCAACCGCAATCAGACCGTACCCCCCCTTATCCAGCTCACGCAACAAGGCATAAAGACCATGTGCGTAAGCGACCGGCTCAGCAGGCGCCAGCACCCAATCCACCCCAGGCACGCTAAATGAGGGCGGTGCGCCCATCACGATAGCGGCCACACGGCCTGTTCGGGCCAGATCGGCCTGGCGCAGTTGTTCGCGCGATAGCAGGCACACAGGAGTGTGGGGAGCATAGTGCGCCTTAAGCGACCCAGACACCCTGGGTGCGGCTAGATCAGGCTGCCCAGGCATCGTCCCCAGAACCTCGGCAATTTGCTTGGCACTGATATGACCAGGTCGCAACAAAACCGGGCCGACACCGCTGGCCAGACGTGACAGATCCAGAATGGTGGATTCAATCCCCACCTCGGCATCGCCACCCTCGAGCACCATCAGTGCTGCCTCGTCCAGTTCAGGAAACTCTTGGCGGACATGGCTGGCTTGTGTCGGCGACACCTGGCCGAATTTATTTGCAGAGGGCGCCGCCACACCGCCTTGGCCATGGGGCTTGCGCCTCGCAAACGCGCGCAACAAGGCCTGGGCCACAGGGTGCGCCGGACAGCGGATACCCACACTATCCTGCCCCCCGCTCACCGCCGCAGGGATATGGGGCGCACGCGGCAAAATCAAGGTCAAGGGACCGGGCCAGAACACATCGATCAATTGTTGTGCGGCGGCAGGCACCGATGCCGCCCAATAAGTCAGATCTGCTTCGGGTGCCAGATGCACGATAACAGGATGATTGGCGGGGCGGCCTTTTGCGGCATACAAGGCGGCAAGTGCAGCGGGATTCTCGGCATCTGCCCCCAGGCCATAGACGGTTTCGGTGGGAAACGCGACCAGTTGCCCTTCGCTCAGGCGCCGGGCGGCCTCCTGAATTAGGCAGTCAAGGCCGGCCTGTTCAGTCATGCGGCAGACCCAAAACCCGCTCGACCTCGGCGACCCGCTGGCGCAACTGCGCCGCATCATCACCCAGGATATTGATATGCCCCATCTTTCGGCCTTTACGGGCCTGCGCCTTGCCATACAGATGCAAACGCGTACCCGGCACAGCCAGCACACCAGCCCAATCCGGCTCGCAATGACGGTCCTGTGCGTCAAACCACAGATCGCCCAGCACGTTGAGCATGGCAACCGGACACAAGACCTGGGTTGTGCCTATGGGTAAGCCCGCCATCACCCGCACCTGCTGCTCGAATTGACTGACCAGACAGGCATCCTGAGTGGCATGCCCACTATTGTGAGGCCGAGGCGCGATCTCGTTGGCCAACACCCGAGCATCCTGCAATACAAAAAACTCGACGCACATCACGCCCTGATAATCCAGTTGCCGAGCCAGCATCTCTGCGTAGCCCGTGGCCTGGCGCACGACATCGACATCCAGTAAGCCATCGATCACCGACAGCGCCAAGATACCGTCGCGATGGGCATTACGGCTGGCCGGATAGCAGGCGGTCTGCTCCTGACTATCGCGCACGACGACGACAGAGATCTCGTGGTCAAGCGCCTGCAAGGCCTCTAACACACACGGCACACTTCCTAACTGGATAAAGGCCTCATGGGCCTGCTCGCGACTTGTGACCCGCACCTGCCCCTTACCGTCATAGCCTAAGCGCGCCGACTTGAGGATACCTGGAAACAAGGCATCGGATGCCTGCGCCAGATCATCCAGACCAAGAACCTGTGCGTAGGGCGCCAATGGCACACCCGCCTGTCCGATAAAGGCCTTTTCAACCAGGCGATCCTGCACCATCGCCACCGCATCACCAGCGGGACAGACCCGTACAGACTGCGCAAGGTAACGCAGGCTCTCGGCGGGAATATTTTCAAATTCCGTGCTGACTGCCGAACACAGTTGCGCTAATTGATCCAATGCGTCCCGGTCATCATAGGCGGCACAAATATGCCGATTGGCCACAACGCCAGCGGGACTGGTTTGAGCCGGATCCAGTACGGCGACCTGATAGCCCAGGGCCTGAGCGGCATGACAGAACATGCGCCCAAGCTGACCGCCGCCCATCATACCCAGCCACGCGCCCGGGGGCAGCGGTAAGGAAGTGTGTTTCATGAAATGATCCGATTTGGATTCAAGAGGGGCTGGGCGGGACAAGCATGGCCTGAGCCGCGACCGTCTGCCGTGCCCGATAAGTCTGCAGGCGCTCTAATAGGAGCTCGTCGTTCATCGCCAGGTTGGCAACGACATGCAAGGCAGCGTTGCTCGCGCCAGCCTCGCCAATTGCAAACGTCGCCACGGGTACGCCACGCGGCATCTGCACAATAGAGAGCAGGGAATCCTCGCCACGCAAGTAACGCGAGGGCACAGGCACGCCAAATACCGGCACGGGGGTTAACGCCGCCATCATACCTGGCAGATGGGCTGCGCCCCCTGCTCCGGCAATAATCGCCCGCAGGCCACGCCTTAGTGCCTGCGCGCCATATTCAACCATTTGCAAGGGCATACGATGCGCCGAGATCACGCATGACTCATGCACAACACCGAACTCATCGAGCACCATCACGGCATGGCGCATGACCTCCCAATCGCTGGAGGACCCCATGATAATCCCCACGCTTGGACGCGGTTCTGCCTGGGCAGCGCTCAGTGTGTCTGCCCGGGCGCTCATACGCGCTGCCTTTGCGTCAATCGCATCAAGGCCTCTTCGTACTTGGCGGCGGTACGCGCTATGACATCGGCGGGCAAGCGCGGCGCGGGTGGTGTCTTGGACCAAGGCTGGGTCTCGAGCCAGTCACGTACAAACTGCTTATCAAAGGACGGTGGGCTCATGCCCTCGGCATAGCCGTCTATCGGCCAAAAGCGCGATGAATCGGGTGTTAATACCTCATCCATCAGGTGTAGGCGACCCGCCTCATCCAAACCAAACTCGAACTTGGTATCTGCAATGAGAATACCCTGACCCGCCGCATACTGGGCGGCTTCCCCATAAAGCGCCAGTGTCACGCGACGTATTTCCTCTGCCAGATCGCCCCCTACTTCAGCCACAACATGGGCAAAATCCACGTTCTCGTCATGCGAGCCGAATTCGGCCTTGGCCGCCGGGGTAAAAATTGGCTCGGGCAGGCGACTCGCCTGGCGCAAGCCCGGCGGCAGCGCGATCCCGCAGATTGCGCCCCTGGCTTGGTAGTCATTCCAGCCCGAACCAATCAGGTAACCGCGTGCGACTGCCTCGATCAGGATCGGTTTGAGGCGCTTGACCACCATCGCCCGGCCCGCTACCTGCTCGCGCTCGTCTGCGGCCACCACGTCCTCAGGCGCAATGCCTGTGGCGTGGTTGGGGACGATATGCCCAAGCCTATCCAGCCAGAACTCGGTAAGTGCCGTCAGAACCCGTCCCTTGCCCGGGATCGGATCATCCAGAATGACATCAAAGGCCGAGATCCGGTCCGATGCCACGATAAGGAGCTTGTCCTCACCCACGGCGTACATATCGCGAACCTTGCCACGGGCGAGCAGTGGCAAGGAGTGTAGGGTCGATTGATGCAGGGCCTTCACAGGATTCCTTAGTTTATTTAACCTGTTGAGCGAGCTCGCCCGAGGCATAGCGACGTGCCATCTCGTCCAAGGGGATGGCCTTGATTTTGGACGCATGACCCGCCGTTCCAAACTGCTCGTAGCGCTCGAGGCAGATTTTCTTGGCGGCTTCCCGTGCGGGCTTAAGGTATTCGCGCGGATCGAACTTACTTGGGTTCTCGCCCATAAAGCGGCGAATTGCGCCGGTCATTGCCAGACGAATATCCGTATCGATATTGACCTTACGGACGCCATATTTGATGGCTTCCTGGATTTCTTCGACGGGCACGCCGTAGGTCTCTTTCATGTCACCACCAAACTCGCGGATCTCGGCGAGCAGATCCTGGGGCACGCTAGAGCTGCCGTGCATGACAAGGTGCGTATTGGGCAGGCGGCGATGAATTTCCTTAATTCGGTCAATAGAGAGGATATCGCCCGTGGGCTTACGGGTGAACTTATAGGCGCCGTGGCTGGTACCTATCGCAATCGCCAACGCATCGAGCTGCGTTTCTCGTACAAATTCGGCGGCCTGCTCGGGATCGGTGAGCAACTGCTCTCGGGTCATCGTCCCCTCGGCGCCATGACCATCCTCTTTGTCGCCCTTCATGGTTTCAAGCGAACCCAGGCAGCCGAGCTCGCCCTCGACGGTGACGCCGACCGCATGCGCCATCTGGACTACGCGACGCGTGACATCAAGGTTGTAGTCAAAATCCGCAATGGTCTTGCCATCAGCCATCAGCGAGCCGTCCATCATGACGCTGGAAAAGCCCAGGTTGATGGCCCCCTGGCAAACATCGGGCGACTGACCATGATCCTGATGCATGACAACCGGGATATGCGGATAGGTCTCGACTGCAGCCTGGATTAAATATTTGAGAAAGCCTTCCCCGGCATACTTACGGGCACCGGCCGAGGCCTGCATGATGACTGGGCTGTCGGTCTGCGCAGCGGCCTCCATGATCGCCTGTACCTGCTCGAGATTATTTACGTTGAAGGCTGGAATACCGTAACCGTGTTCAGCGGCATGATCCAGGAGCTGACGCATGGAAACCAGAGCCATGACAAGACCTCCAAAAAAGAGAAATGAGAAAACAACAATCAACGGATTTTAAGACGGAACGCGTTTCAGTGCTGATTACCCGTTACACGACGTGCGGATTTCGGTCTGAACGCCTGGACCAATGCGCTATGCGTCTCGATATAGGGCCCACCAATCAGATCAATACAGTATGGCACCGCAGCAAAAATACCCGGAACCAGAATCGCGCCTTGATCATCGCGCAACCCCTCTAGTGTTTCCTGTATGGCCTTGGGCTGGCCGGGCAAATTGATGATCAGCGCCGCATGGTCCGCGGTTTCACGGATCACAGCGACCTGGCGCGAGAGAATTGCTGTCGGCACAAAATGCAGGCTGATCTGGCGCATCTGCTCGCCAAAGCCCGGCATCTCGCGCGTGGCGACATCGCGCGTCGCCTCTGGCGTCACATCACGGCGCGCGGGGCCCGTGCCGCCTGTGGTCAAAACCAGGTCGCAGCCTGCAACATCGACCAGTTGGCGCAGTGTCGCGGCGATCTGAGCGCGTTCATCGGGAATCAAACGCGACACAATCTGCGGCACCCGCGTGAGCACCCGCCCCAACCAGTCAGATAGTGCCGGTAGCCCCTGATCCTGGTAGACACCGCTAGAGGCCCGATCCGAGATGGACACCAGCCCTACCAGCAGTTGGTCGGGGTGGCTACGTTGCAGAGGTAAGAGATCAGGCATCAGGAACTCAGCTAAATGGAATTGAGAGGTCGTTATAAATTTTACCAATGGAATCAACTATTCATTGAATTTACACCATTCTGTTTGGTATCCTGTATGAATACAAGCCAACGTAGCGCTGATAACGCGGCCATACTTACAGAACTTTATGCCTATGCTTACATCGTCGCATACCGCGTTGCTCGTTGGAGGCAATCTGTGTCACCACATCGCCATGCAAATGGATCCGTCAAAGTGGACCGCCTATGGGCTGCGGCGGCACCCCGCCACGGATTCCTATATACGCTGGCTGGCCGCTGATCTACTGCAGCCCGCAACACTGCTTCACCTGCCGGCCGATATCAGCCACGTGGTATATGCCGTTGCACCAGACGAGCGCACCGCACCAGCCTATCGCGAAATCTATCTGACGGGACTCAATAATCTGCTGGATGCCCTACCGCACAATTTTAGGCTCGAACGATTCATTCTGGTCAGTTCAACCGCCGTATGGGCCCCGTCAGAGGAAGAGGTCACCGAAGACACGCCTACGCATCCGGGGCGCTTCAACGGCAAGATCCTCCTCGAGGCCGAGGCGATTTTGCGCGAACGGCTTCCGGATACCGGTGTGGTGCTGCGCCTAAGTGGCCTATACGGACAGGGTCGCACCCACATCCTTAGACGGCTACGTGACCGGGATCTGCTGGTTCCTGCAGGACCCGGACATTACGTCAACCGCATTCACATCGACGATGCAGCATCCGCCTGCCTGCACCTGCTGGATCTGGATGATCCCGCTGCCTGTTATATCGGCACGGATGGGCAGCCCCTAGAGACCGCCGAGTTCTACGATGCCTTGGCAGACTACCTCGGCATCCTCCCTTTAAAGCGCCACCCCACCGCCCCCTCGGGCAAACGGTTAAGCAACCAGCGCCTCGTCGAGAGCGGATGGCGTCCGGACTGGCCGAATGCGCTTCTGGGCTATCAGACGCTGATCGACGCCGAGCTCAAATAGACACGATTATTTTGGCTTAGGCAGCGCCCCGCTCTTCGAGGATCGCCACCGCGGGCAGACGCTTGCCTTCGAGAAACTCTAAAAAAGCCCCGCCTCCTGTCGAGATATACCCGACGTGATCCGCGATGCCGTATTTGGCAATTGCCGCCAGCGTATCGCCGCCCCCGGCAATCGAAAAACCGTCGGACTGAGCAATCGCCTGGGCGATCACCTCTGTGCCATGCGCGAATGCCTCAAACTCAAACACACCCACCGGCCCATTCCAGACAATCGTCCCTGCGTGGCGCAACTGATCAGCCAATCGCGCTGCGGTCTGCGGCCCGATATCCAGAATCAGATCATCCTCAGCCACATCCTGGGCTGCCTTGACCGTCGCCGGCGCAGCCGCATCAAAGGACTGTGCGACCACCACATCGACGGGAATCGGCACCTCAACCCCACGCGCCTGCATCGCCTCGATGACGGCGCGTGCCTGATGAATCTGCTCGGGCTCGGCCAGCGACTTGCCAATGGGCAAGCCCGCAGCCAGCATAAAGGTATTGGCGATCCCCCCGCCCACGATCAGCTGATCGACCTTGGCAGCCAGGGATTGTAGGATCGAGAGCTTGGTTGAAACCTTAGCGCCCCCCACAATGGCGACCAGCGGTCTGGCCGGTGCGTGCAAGGCCTTACCCAGCGCCTCCAGCTCTGCGGCCAGCAGCGGCCCAGCACAAACGATCGGCGCGTAACGAGCAATGCCCTCGGTTGTGGCCTCGGCACGATGGGCTGTGCCAAAGGCATCGTTCACATAAACATCACACAAGGCGGCGATCTGTCGGGACAAGGCGGGGTCATTGGCCTTTTCACCCCGATTGCCTCGGCAGTTTTCAAGCAAGACCACCTCACCGGGCGCAACGGTCACGCCATCGACCCAATCTGGCACAAGACGCACCGATTGACCCAGTAGCTCAGCCAAACGCACTGCAATGGGTGCGAGCGAATCCTGAAGCGTCAGGGCCCCCTCGCGGGGGCGCCCAAGGTGCGAGGTCACCATGACCGCCGCCCCGGCATCCAGCGCCAACCGTATCGCTGGCACCGAGGCGCGTATGCGGGTGTCCTCGACGATGCGCCCTTGATCCAGCGGCACATTCAGATCCGAGCGGATGAACACACGCTTGGCGGCCAAGGCGCCAGCACGCGCGAGCGCCGCCAGGGTTTGAATAGGTAGCGTCATGATGGATTACTTAGCCGCCATCAACGCCACCGTGGTATCGAGCATACGATTGGAGAAACCCCACTCGTTGTCGTACCAGGAGCCGACCTTGACCAGCGTCCCCGAGACCTTGGTCAGGCCAGCATCGACGGTGCTTGACACAGACGTATGATTGAAGTCTGAAGAGACCAAGGGCTCTGTTGTATAGTCCAGAATGCCCTTTAGGGGGCCTTCGCTGGCCGCTGCCTTGAGGATGCCATTGACCTCATCGACGGTCGTTTCACGCGATGCAATAAAGGACAGATCAACCATCGACACATTGATTGTCGGCACACGAATCGCGTAGCCATCGAGCTTGCCGTTCAATTCAGGCAGCACCAGACCAACTGCCGAGGCGGCGCCGGTCTTGGTGGGGATCATATTATGCGTCGCAGAGCGTGCCCGGCGCAGGTCGGTATGGTAGACATCGCTTAGCACCTGATCGTTAGTGTAAGCATGGATCGTGGTCATTAGGCCACTCACGACGCCCAGCGCCTGATGCAAAGGCTGCACCATGGGTGCCAGACAGTTGGTGGTGCATGATGCGTTGGAGATCACCGTATCGGTGGCCTTTAGGACCTGATGATTCACGCCATAGACAATGGTGGCATCCACATCTTTACCGCCGGGCGCCGAGATAATGACCTTTTTGGCACCGCCACGCAAGTGGGCACTGGCCTTTTCCTTCGTGGTGAAAAACCCGGTGCATTCGAGTACAACGTCGACCTTAAGTTCACCCCAGGGCAAGGCAGCCGGATCACGATTGGCCAAGACACGGATCTTGTCACCATTGACCACCATGTAATCGCCGTCCACCTCGACCGTGCCGGGAAAGCGGCCATGTGCCGTGTCGTAACGCGTCAGGTGTGCATTGGTATTGGGATCCCCCAAATCGTTAATTGCCACGATCTGGATGTCATGCTTTTTGCCATCCTCGTAGTGAGCACGAAGGATGTTACGGCCAATGCGGCCATAGCCGTTAATTGCAACACGAATGGTCATTATCAATCTCCAGTTTACAAAATCTGTTGGACAGCAGAGGCAACATGCTCAGCCGTCAGGCCAAAATGCTTGAACAACACGCCCGCAGGTGCGGATTCACCATAGGTATCGATGCCCACGACGGCGCCATCAAGACCCACATATTTATACCAAGCAGCCGTCACGCCCGCCTCAACAGCGACACGCGGCAAGCCAGCGGGCAGGACCGCCGCGCGCCAGGCCGCATCCTGCTGCTCGAACACCTCGACGCAAGGCATCGAGACCACACGCACCGCCACGCCTTGGCCAGCGAGCAGGTGTTGTGCCTCGAGCGCCAGGCTGACCTCAGAGCCGGTTGCGATGATGACAGCGCGCGCGCCCGCCCCATCGCGAATAACATAGCCCCCTCGGGCAATCGCTGCAGTCATCGCCTCGTCGCGCGCCACAAACGGCAAGTTCTGACGGGACAAGAGCAAGGCGCTGGGGCCGCCCTCATGGACATCCATGCCGATACTCGTTGGACGTGATAGCGCTGCCATCCAGGCCACTGCGGTCTCGGTCGTATCGCACGGCCGCCAGACATGTAGATTAGGGATCAAACGCAGGCTCGCGGCATGCTCGACAGATTGGTGCGTCGGGCCGTCCTCACCCAGCCCGATCGAATCGTGTGTAAAGACATGCACCACGCGCTGCTTCATCAGCGCAGCCATACGCAAGGCATTGCGCGAGTAATCGGAGAACGTCAGAAATGTGCCGCCAAAGGGTAAGTAACCGCCATGTAAGGCGATGCCATTCATGATGGCCGCCATGCCGAACTCACGCACACCATAATTGATATGGCGGCCAAATTTCAGGCCATGCTCGGACGCCCGTACGGGGGCCACCCCCTTCCAGTCCGTGAAATTCGAGCCGGTCAAATCAGCCGAGCCACCCAGCATTTCGGGAAGAATCTGGGTAAAGGCCTCGATCGACTGTTGCGAAGCCTTCCGGGTTGCCAGCGTCTGGGCCTGATCCTGGGTCGCCCGAATCAAGGCCTGCGCGCGATCCCCAAAATCTGCAGGCAAGCCACCTGTCATGCGGCGGCGAAACTGCGCCGCCTCGGCCGGATAAGCCTGCACATACTGTTCGAAACGTGTGTCCCAATCAGCCTGCCAGGCCGCGCCGCGTTCACGTGCATCCCAGTATTGATAGACTTCCTGAGGGATCTCGAAGGGCCCATAACGCCAGCCCAGCGCCTGGCGCGTGGCGGCGATCTCGTCTGCACCCAATGGCGAACCATGAACCTTTTCTGTGCCCGCCTTATTGGGGGCGCCCTGACCGATGACCGTGCGGCAGCAGATCAAGGTCGGCCCCTTATCCTGCGTGGCGAACACCTTGGCGCGCATAATGGCGGCATCCAGGGCCGCCATGTCATGGCCATCGACCCCACGTAAAACGTTCCAGCCATAGCTCTCGAAGCGCCCTGGCGTATCGTCACCAAACCAGTTGCTTACCTCGCCATCGATCGAGATGCCGTTATCGTCGTAGAACACAATCAGGCGCGACAAACCCAGCGTCCCCGCCAGCGAGCAGGCCTCATGGGAAATCCCCTCCATGAGGCAGCCATCACCGACAAACGCATAGGTATTGTGATTGACGATCTGGTGATCGGGACGATTGAACTCACGCGCGAGCAACGCCTGGGCGAGTGCCATACCTACGGCATTGGCCAGGCCCTGGCCCAGCGGCCCCGTCGTGGTCTCGATGCCCGGCGTAATCCCGACCTCGGGGTGGCCCGGGGTACGTGAATGCAATTGCCGAAACTGGCGCAGTTGCTCTATCGGTAAGTCATAGCCCGTCAGATGCAGCAAAGCATAGATAAGCATCGAGCCATGCCCATTGGACAGCACAAAGCGATCGCGATCGGCCCAGGCCGGGTCAGTCGGGTTGTGGCGCAGATGCCGAGTCCACAAAACATGGGCAATGTCGGCCATCCCCATCGGGGCGCCAGGATGGCCAGAATTGGCTTGTTGCACAGCATCCATTGCCAGAACGCGGATCGCATTGGCCATGGAAGGGTCAGAGACAGGCAAGTCACGCATTAAAAGCTCTCATGTGATGGCGCCAGGCAGACTTAGGCGCAGCGCAGCAAAAATGGGTCTGCAAAGCTTCTGATTTTACCACCCTGGGGAATCCGGTTTATAGTCCGCCCATGCCCGCTCCCCGCTTCTATTGCCCAACCCCGCTGGCCGCCCACGCCCGTATCGATTTACCCAAGGCCTTGGCGCACCACGCCCTGCGTGTGTTGCGCCTGCGCCCGGGCACGACCATTACATTATTTGACGGCACAGGGGGGGAATATACGGCCCAATTGCAATCCGACGGCAAGGCCGCCTGGGCTGATACCGCCGCGTTCCAGCCGATCGAGCGCGAGCTGCCCGCAGACCTGACGCTACTACAAGGCATGGCATCTGGGGACAAAATGGACTGGATCGTCGAAAAAGCGGTCGAGATGGGGTTCACCCGTGTGGTACCTATCGCCGCCCAGCGCAGTGTTTTGCAGCTAAGCGGCCCGCGTCTGGAAAAGCGCCTGCAGCATTGGCGCCACATTGTGCTGTCCGCCACCGAGCAGTGCGGCCGCAATCAGCTAATGACCGTCGATGCGCCTGCGTCCTTGGCACAGGCGCTCAGCACGCTCAGCGCCGATGTGGTGCTGCTCTGCCATCCAGAGGACGGGCGCACGCTCGCCCAGAGCTTGCCTGGCGGCACCCGGCACATCACACTGCTGGTCGGCCCCGAGGGCGGCTGGAGTCCCACAGAGATTGCCCAGGCGCGCCAATCAGGCGCTATCCCGCTGGTGCTGGGCTCACGCGTATTGCGCACAGAGACCGCCGCGATTGCGCTTGCGGCCGCAGTCTGCACGCAGATGGGTTGGTACGGTCCCTAAGCGCCTTCTTCTGCGCGATGGCCCGAGTACGGTGTCGGGTCAATGCCCGGCTCGGGATCAGGATGCTTGCCGGCATGCTGGATCGCATAGGCAAACATCCGATCATTGTTATTGGCAAACTCGATCACATCGGTGCATACCGCCTCGATTGCCACGGTGTCCTCAGCAAGGGCAGGATCGCCGGAATGCAGATGCCTGAACCACAAAAACAAACCGCCCTTCTGGTCAAGCAAGGTATCGCACAAGCAATCGTAGAGCGCGTCCAGATTACCGCCAAAAAATTCAGGATAATCCACCGCCTTGACGACCGCACGCAAGACTGCCGAGCGACTACGCGCCCGATCACAATCCACCATGCACGCGGTTAGCCCGGCTTCACGAGCAGCATCCAGGGCATCTGTTTCGGTGACCGCTGTCGCGTCCACCACGCCAACTTTGAGCATTTTCTTTAATGGGGCCGGACTCATTCGGACCACTCCTTGAAAAAAGCTTTGACTTCCCCAGCACGACTCATGCTATCAGCCCTTCCCAACTTAATCAGGTCGTGTGTATAGCTTGCCTCGAACAATAAGTACGACACCAATGCGCCGCCCGCTGTCGGCCCCAATCGAGGCGACACGCCCAGCACACGGAACAAAGTTCGTGCCGCCTTGGGGAGTTGTGCCAGGTGCTCCAGAGCCATATCGTCCAAGGAGCGGCTAGGCGCAATCGACAAGGTACTGATCGGGCGCAGTGATTGGCTTTTTAATCCATTTTCGCCACATTGTCCAAGCAACTCATTAATTCGCTCCATCCTTTCTATATCCATGGACACACTATCGAGGAAAATATTCGATAAGGTGTGGCCAGCAATCTGTGCCAGATTGGGATAAGGGGGATTCAAATCACGCGCGACACGATGGATATCATCCTGATAACTCGTGCCCACCACGAATATTTTTTCGGCGCCCAAATGAATGGCGGAGCTCATGGGCGCCAGCTGACGCATCGACCCATCCCCACACCACAAGGTATTGCCGCCCGTCAAAATCGCACGCGCCGGAAACACAAAAGGAATTGCGCTGGAGGCCATCAAATGGTCGACACCGATCTCGCAGGCGACCGCACGGCGCAAAGTCCGGGTCCAGGGTTTGATCTGCGACTTGGATTGATAAAAGGTCAGATGCTCACCCGTAGTGTAGGCCGTCGAGGTGATGGCCAACGCAGTCAGATGGCCTTTATTCAGATTGGTCTGCAAGCGCCGGAAATTCAGAGTTTGCGCCAGCAGCTCGGCCAGCGGTGCATTATCCAGCAAAGAGTGCGGCGCATAGATATTCAGGCGCGGCATCAACCACCCCAGACCCAGCATGCCCAGCCACTGCAAGCCCGTACGCATCAGGCGCGGCGCATCAGCGTAGTACACCCGCTCGGTATGTAGTGACTCCCACAACCTGACCAGGCGCTCGATGGCGCGCAGCGGCTGATGCGCGCGGCAGGCAAACGCAGCAGCATTGATGGCCCCCGCAGAGGTTCCACAAACCACCTGGAAGGGGTTCGCCATGGCGGCACGCCTGTCCGGGTCGAGGATCTCCATCACGCCGGACAGAACCCCGACCTGATAGGCTGCGCGTGCACCGCCTCCGGTGAGGACCAGCCCGATAACCGGCCGATCAGGGGTGGCGCGGCTTATTGGCATCCATCACAGTCAGTGCCGTCATATTCACGATCCGGC
Organism: Alcaligenaceae bacterium CGII-47; assembly: GCA_019166125.1. Classification (GTDB taxonomy): domain Bacteria; phylum Pseudomonadota; class Gammaproteobacteria; order Burkholderiales; family Burkholderiaceae_B; genus Castellaniella. Next base: position 7,461 of record JAHTBO010000019.1, on the reverse strand, counting down.
GCACCGTCGAACTAGAGGTCAGGATATGAACCGGCGCATTCGCCCCGAGCAGGAAAGGCCCCACAGCGACATTGCCCCCCGCCGCAGTCTTGAGGAGGTTATAGGCAATATTTCCGGAATCCACACTTGGACAAATCAGCAGATTCGCCTCGCCATGCAGGGTAGTCGAGGGCAAGATCCGCTCGCGCAATGCGGGGTCCAGCGCGCAATCACCATGCATTTCGCCATCGATCTCTAGGCTTGGGTCGCGCTCGCGCACCAAGGTAACGGCTTCTCGCATTTTTTGGCCTGAGGCAGAGCTGCCAGTACCGAAATTAGAGCGTGACAACAGGGCGATCTTGGGCTCGATATCGAGGCGGCGCATCTCGGCGGCAGCCATTAACGTGATCTCGGCGATCTGCGCGGCATCAGGATCATCGTTGATGTGCGTATCGGCCAAGGCCAGCGTGCGCTCATCGAGCAGCAAAATATTCATCGCCGCGTAGATGTTCACACCAGCTTGCTTGCCGATCACCTCGTCAATAAAGCGCAGGTGCTTGCCGTAAGCGCCCACCGTTCCACAGATCATGCCATCCGCATCCCCCAGGCGCACCATCATGGCGCCGATCAGGGTCAGGCGCCGGCGCATCTCGACGCGCGCCATCTCTTTGGTGATGCCATCGCGACACATGAGCTCCCAGTAGGTCGTCCAGTACTGATGGAAGCGATCATCCCGATCGGGATCGGTCACATCGACATCCGTATCCAAACGGATGCGCAAGCCGTATTTCTCGATGCGTGCTGCGAGCACCGCTGGACGACCGATCAGGATGGGACGCGCCAGGCGCTCGTCCACGATAATTTGTACCGCCCGCAAGACCCGCTCGTCCTCGCCCTCGGCAAAGACAATACGCGACTTGCCGCCCTCGCGCACCAGGCCGCGCGCCAAAGAGAACAAGGGCTTCATGAAGGCGCCGGAATGGTAGACGAACTGCTGCAACTGCTGGGCGTAGCTATCCATATCCGCCAGCGGACGCGTGGCCACGCCATCATCCATCGCCGCCTGAGCAACCGCTGGCGAGATGCGCACAATCAGACGCGGATCAAAAGGCTTGGGAATAAAATACCCCGCACCAAACGACACGTCATACAAGCCATAGGCGGCTGCCACAACATCGTTCTGCTCTTCGCGGGCAAGCTTACAGATCGCCATCACTGCGGCCTTTTCCATGCCGCGAGTGATCGTCGTTGCGCCGACATCCAAGGCGCCACGAAAGATATACGGAAAGCACAGTACGTTATTCACCTGATTCGGAAAATCCGAACGCCCCGTGGCGATCACGGCGTCGCTGCGTACGGCCAGCGCATCCGCAGGCAGGATTTCAGGATTGGGATTGGCCAGGGCCAGGATAAGAGGCCGGGGCGCCATCTTGGCCACCATATCGGCCTTCAGGACGCCGCCGGCTGACAGGCCCAAAAAAACGTCCGCATCGCCGATGATATCGTCAAGCACGCGGGCATCAGTGGCCTGGGCAAAGCGGCTTTTTTTCTCGTCCATCAGCACGGTGCGCCCCGCGTACACCACGCCCTCGATATCCGAGACCCAGATATGCTCGAGGGGCAGGCCCATGTCCATCATGAGGTCTAGGCAGCCAAGTGCCGCGGCACCCGCCCCAGAGACCACAACCTTGACCTGCGAAATATCTTTGCCCACCACCGCCAGACCATTGATCAGGGCGGCGGTTACACAGATGGCCGTGCCGTGTTGATCGTCATGAAAGACCGGGATCTTCATGCGGGCGCGCAGCTTACGTTCGACCTCAAAGCACTCGGGCGCCTTAATGTCCTCTAGATTGATGCCGCCAAAAGTTGGTTCCAGGCCAGCAATAATATCGACCAGCTTATCCGGATCGGATTCGTCGATCTCGATATCAAAAACATCCAGGCCCGAGAATTTTTTGAATAGAACCGCCTTGCCTTCCATCACTGGCTTGGAAGCCAGGGCGCCGATATTACCCAGACCAAGCACAGCCGAGCCATTCGTGATGACGCCCACCAGATTGCCCCGCGCGGTATATCTAAAGACGTTTTTTGGGTCAGCAACGATCTCGTCGCAGGCCGCCGCCACACCAGGCGAATAGGCTAGCGCCAGATCACGCTGGTTAGAGAGTTGCTTGGTCGGTGTGACGGAAATTTTGCCGGGCCGGCCATGCTCGTGATATTCGAGCGCGGCTGCGCGAAGGGATTCATCCATGTTGACGGCTGCCTTGAAACAAGAATTAGCTACAGGCAGACATTCTAGCTCGCCACAGCCGTTTAGAACATGGGCGGGCGATCCTGCACCTTATACCGTCGCCTCAGGCACCCTGACCGGCATCGGGAAACACCCCCGTCGGATCGAATACGGCCTTGATTTGTTGATCCAGCTCCTGGGCCTGGGCACTGGGTACACGCTGAAAAAACCGATCCTGGTACGCATGCGGGACATACTGCGGTGCGCGTTCATCCAGGACCACCCACTCTACCCAACCCAGGTCGCCCCCGTGCCCCAAGAGCAGATGCGCCAGATTGATTTCCCCGCCGTCTTCGGGCGCCAGGGCGTCCAGGCGATAGCGTCCCGGCCACAATGCGTTCTTATGGAGCTGCGCGGCAGGCGCAGTGGCATTGAGCTCAAAGAGCTCGGGAATCATCTGCTGCATGCGTGAGGTGTCCAGCGGCTTGTGGTTGGCCTCGCCAAACGCACCCAGATTGGCCTGGGTTCCATCATTCAATAATAACAAGGCATGCACCAGGCCTGAATCAGCCGTGCGCCCCGTGCGCCAATCGCAACATTCACGATCTGCAAGCCAAGCCGCCACCGTCAAATGACAGGGCAAATCCACAAACTGACGTAGCCCGGCCTGCTCTAAATCGCCAATCAGGCATCCGGGCTGTACAAACCAGCGCGTATCGTCTGGCGACAAGCGCTGAAAACGCGACATCGCCAAGCCCGGCTCGACCCACAGCACCGGGCCATCGTCCAAACGCGAGGAATGGGGCACCGCGTCAAGCGCCAGACGCACGCCCAGCTCTTGGCACAGTGCGCGTGCCCGATAAACATCAGCCATCTCGCCTGGCACCAGGCGCGCGCTTCCCGTGGGCGTATCAAAATCGAATAATTTGCCAACAATACCTCGGCGCAGGCGTTGCATCAACGCCTGCCAAGGGGTTTGCTCGGCCCGATGGCCAGTCAGAAATGCGCGTCGAGCGGGGGATTCCATGCCATGGGGCTCCTGGTGGCGGCTTACAATAGCGATCTTTGCCTGGACAACCGCTATGCCTCGCCTTGCTAATCGAACGAATCATACTGTGCCATTTTACGCTGTCGAGGTGTTCAAACAGGCGCAGGCTCTGGGCGCACAGGGCAAGGACATCATCAGCCTGGGCATTGGCGAGCCTGATTTCACCGCACCCGCCCAGGTGATCGAGACCCTCGAGCGCGCGGCGCGCGCCGGACTCAGCGGCTACACCCCTCCGGCAGGCATCCCGGCGCTACGCGAGGCGATCGCCCATTACTATGGCACTTATTTCTCAGCGCCTGTCGATCCCGCACGTATTTTAGTCACTGCTGGCGCGTCGGGGGCCTTATTGATGAGCGCCATGGCGCTGATCAATCCGGGCGATGAGGTGCTGATGCCCGACCCCTCGTATCCCGCCAATCAGAACTTCATCACCGCAGCGGGCGGACAGGCGCGCCTGATCCCCTGCTCGGCCGAAAATCGCTACCAACTCAGTGCGCAGGACATCGAAGCCCACTGGGGACCCGCGACCCGCGGCGTCCTGATCGCCTCACCCAGCAATCCGACGGGCACCTCCATCGCCCGCCCCGCACTACGTGAACTCGTCCAAGCCGTGCGCGCGCGCGGCGGCTTTGTCATCATGGACGAAATCTACCTGGGCCTGTATTACGATGAAGCCCCACAGAGCGCGCTGACGCTCGATGAGGACATCATCATCATCAATAGTTTTTCCAAATATTTTCACATGACCGGCTGGCGGCTAGGCTGGCTTATTGCCCCGCTCGCCATCATGCCAGCCATCGAAAAACTCGCCGCCAGCCTGGCAATCTGCGCGCCCGCACTCGCTCAGCACGCCGCACTCACCTGCTTTGCCCCGGAGGTCATGCGTATCTACGACACCCGCCGCCTGTCCTTCAAGACGCGCCGCGACTACCTGCTGCCCGAGTTCGAACGCCTGGGGCTGCATGTTCCCGCCGCACCGGATGGCGCATTTTATATTTTTGCCGACATCAGCGCCCATAGCGACGATAGCGAGGTCTTTGCCCGGAACTTGCTGAATGTGGCGCATGTCGCTGCCGTACCGGGACGGGACTTTGGTGTTGCCCACGCCCGCCAGACCGTACGTTTTTCCTATGCTACAGGCTTGGACCGGCTACACGAAGCCATCGCCAGAATAGAGCGCTTTTTAGCCTGAAGCCTTAGGGCTTGCCCACAGGCAGGCCCGACGCCAGGGCAATGCGACGACGCTCGGCCAACACGCGCGCGCCATAACCACCGTCGCCCGGACCACTAGCGCCGACATAGCACGCCAGGCCGCCCGCCACCGAGCCTCGGCGCTTGATGCAATCAGTCAAAATCTGCGCCCCTACCTGCATATTGACCACAGGATTAAAGACCGCCGCCGGACCACCCCCGACCGCAGAGAGCTTGTCGCGATGCACACTGCTCATCACCTGCATCAGACCCTGCGCACCGACCGAGCTCTCGGCAAACGGGTTATAGCGCGACTCAATCGCGGTGACTGCAAGCAATAGCTGGGGATCAAGCCCCTGATCCTTACCGATGATGAACGCAGCCCGCACCAAGGCACCTGCAACGCTATGGGCGATCTTGTATTTGCGACTCAGGTAGCTGCGCAGTGATTTTTCTTGGGCCGCCGTGAGCTCGGGGATGGGATCACCGCGCATCGCCGCCTTGAGCTCGTTCATGAAATTCAAACCTGTCGCGTCCAGGGTATCGGGTGGCGTCTGGGCGTCCGCAATCGCCGCGGACTGATCCAGTGGCACCACAGCAAGCGGACTTTGGGGGGGCAGCTCGGGCAATAGCGACCAATCAGCCGACGTATCACTGTCATCTGCGGACGAATAGCCCCGACCATCCGCCTGAAACATGGTCAACATGACCTCATGCAATTGGCGTGACTGCTGGCGCATGGAGGGCAGCACCAGGCTGAGCGCCAGAGTCGTCAATACCGCAATCCCAATGTAGATTGCACTGATATGGATGAATTCACCGAGAGGATGGACCGCGCTGCGTACACAACGCTGCAGCCACTCACCCGATCGAGCAAGGTGCATGGGTCTCCTTTTGAACAAGCGCCGAGGCGTCGATGGTAATCTTGGGATCTTGCGCCACTGTAACCTGATTGGTTGAACTCTGTGAAATATCGTGATCTACGGGACTTCATCGCCCAGCTCGAAAAAAAAGGTGAACTCAAACGCATCAGCCATCCGGTCTCGACGCAGTTCGAGATGACCGAGATCAGCGACCGGGTGCTACGCCAAGGCGGCCCAGCTTTGCTGTTTGAACACGCCATGCATGCGGGGCAGGCCTCGCCCATACCGGTTCTCACGAACCTGTTTGGCACGCCGCAACGCGTGGCCTGGGGCATGGGCGCCGACACGGTCTTGGCCCTACGCGAAACGGGCGAGCTGCTGGCCTCATTACGCGAGCCCACCCCACCCCAGGGAATGCGCGATGCGCTCTCGAAGGTTGCCCTGCTCAAGTCCGCACTGTGGGACATGAACCCACGCCAGATACGTAGCGCCCCATGCCAAGAGGACGTCGTGGCGGCGGGTGACGTAGACCTGCACAGCCTGCCCCTACAGACGTGTTGGCCGGGCGACATCGCGCCGCTTCTGACCTGGGGGCTGGTGATTACACGTGGCCCAAACGCCAAACGCCAGAACCTGGGAATCTACCGCCAGCAACTTATCGGGCGCAATAAACTCATCATGCGCTGGCTCTCGCACCGCGGCGGCGCCTTGGACTATCGGGACCACTGTCTGGCGCATCCCGGTGAGCCGTTTCCGATCGCCGTCGCATTGGGCGCCGACCCGGCGACGATCCTCGCGGCCGTCACCCCCATTCCGGACAGCCTGTCCGAGTACCAGTTTGCAGGCTTATTACGCGGCGCGCGCACCGAGTTGGCCCAGGCATTGGGCAGCGATCTATCTGTTCCTGCCTATGCCGAGATCATTCTGGAGGGTCATATTCTGCCTTCAAACGATCCGTGTGCGCACGCACCGATTGTTCCTGAAGGCGCCCCCCCAGCGCCAGATACCGGCTACGAGATGGCGCTTGAAGGCCCCTATGGCGATCACACGGGATACTACAACGAGCAGGACTGGTTTCCGGTCTTTACCGTGGAGCGCATCACACGCCGCCGTGACCCAATCTATCACAGCACCTATACCGGCAAACCGCCTGATGAGCCCGCCGTACTGGGCGTCGCCTTGAACGAGGTGTTTGTACCGCTACTCAAACGCCAGTTCCCAGAGATTGTGGACTTTTACCTGCCGCCTGAGGGCTGCAGTTATCGCCTGGCGGTGGTGTCGATGCGCAAGCAATACGCGGGGCATGCCAAGCGCATCATGTTCGGTCTATGGAGCGTGTTGCGTCAGTTCATGTACACGAAATTCATTGTCGTGGTGGATGAGGATATTGATCCACGCAACTGGACAGAGGTGATCTGGGCCATGACGACACGCATGGACCCGGTGCGCGATACGGTTCTGGTCGAGAACACACCGATCGATTATCTGGATTTTGCGTCGCCCGTCTCGGGTTTGGGTGGCAAGATGGGTCTGGATGCGACCAATAAGTGGCCGGGTGAGACAAGCCGGGAGTGGGGTCGGCCGATTCAGATGGATGCCCAGGTGAAGGCGCGCGTGGATGCGATGTGGGGGGCGCTGGGGCTATGAGGTATGGGGGGGATGGGTGTGCGCTATCGGTTACAGCACGCCGCTGGGGGGATAGGTGTGCGCTGTCGGTTGCAGCACGCCGATGGGGGGATAGGCTATTGGTTACAGCACGCCGCTGGGGGGCCGGGGGAATGACGAGAAGGCGGGATAAAGTGGGGCCACTGTCTGAACCCCGAAGGGGTGAGTTTGGCCCCACCCCGCCGTATCGGCAGGCACACGGGTAGTCGGCCCCAAGGCCGACCCACCCAAGCCTTGTAGTGGTCAAGTAATTTCAGACACTACGATAGGTTCTTTTGCTACAACATGTAACTCGTAATCAACCGGTGTGATATACCCCAGCGTGGAGTGCAGGCGCATCGCGTTATAAAAGCCGACAATGTACTGCGTCACGTCCTTTTGGGCCTCGGCATGGTTGGCATAATCTCGCTGCCAGACGCGCTCCATTTTCAGATTCAGAAAGAAACGCTCCATCACGGCATTGTCCCAGCAGTTGCCTTTGC
>JAHTBO010000018.1 GCA_019166125.1 Alcaligenaceae bacterium CGII-47 | reverse complement strand
GATGTCCGAGGCGGCAAAGAAATTGGGTGTCACCAGTCATGCCATCCGTCGTCTTATCAAAGACCGGATATTGCTCGCCGAGCAGGTGATGCCGGATGCGCCGTGGCAGATTCGCGCGAACGACTTGGACAGTGAAGCGGTTATGGCCGCGTTGACGCGCAAACAGCGCCCGTGTCGCAACGATGTTGAAGGACAGATCCCAATGTTTATCGAGGTTTCGCAAGGAGGTGCACAATGAACGACCCTTCGCGATAGGTCGGATCTGCTGTTCGATCCGATTGTTATCGATGGGCAATAGCCCATCATCCAGGTAACGTGTCAGCGCCACCCAGCGTTTGAGGCTGTAATCCAATGCTCGTGCGGTGCCTGAGCCCTCTGGCACCCGTTGGCGCTGGGCCAGCATCCACTCATGGTATTTGTCGGCGAGCGGTTTGGCTGCCTGCTGGCGTATGGCGAGTCGGTCCGCAGGGCTCAGGTCCTTCGCCTGTCGTTCGATCTCGTAGAGTCCGCCGATGTGCCGCAGCGCTTGCTCGGCCACTGGGCTCTGGGCGGCCACATGCAGATCGAAGAGCTTGCGTCGAGCATGGGCCATGCAACCGATTTCTATAATGCCCTGGGTAAAGCAGGCCTTATAGCCCGCATAATCGTCACAGACCAGGCTGCCCGCCCAGTCACCGAAGAACTCCCGGGCATGAGCACCAGCTCGTCCCTCGGTGAAGTCGTAGACCACGGCCTGCAGACCCTCGAAGGCACCCGGAGCATAGGCCCATAGGTAGGCTCGATGTGTTGCCTTGCTACCAGGCTTGAGCATCTTCACCGGCGTCTCGTCGGCGTGCAGCACGCGGTGCGCAAGGATCTCATCGCGTAGCGCGTTGACGATGGGCTGCAGGGCAAAGCCGCAGGTTCCCACCCATTGGGCGAGTGTGGAGCGGGCAATACGCAGCCCCGCCCGAGCAAAGATGCCTTCCTGACGATACAGGGGAAGGTGGTCCGCATATTTGGCCACCAATACATGGGCGAGCAGCCCCGGCGTGGCCAACCCCTTGTCGATCACATAGGCGGGCATCGGGGCTTGGCGGATGGTCTCGCACTGCGGGCAGGCGAGGATCGGGCGCACGTGGCGCTCGACGGTAAATGTTCCTGGGGTGTAGTCCAGCTTTTCGCTGACCTCGTCCCTGACGAGCTTCATCTGGCAACCACAGGTGCAGTTCGTGTCGTGCGGCTCGTGGCGCACTTCCACACGCGGCAGCTCTGGCGGCAATGCCGCGCGTTTAGGGTTTGCGCGGGGCTCAATGATGGGATCGGCCTTAGGCGAGAGCGCAGCCAGCTCGGCTTCGATCTCGATTAGATCCTCATCGACGGCCTCCTCCAGGAGGCTGCCCTGCACACCGGGTGGCAGCTGCTCGCCGCGCTTGCCGAAGCGGAACCGCTTGAGCATCGCAATCTCGAAGGTGAGCCGCTCGTTGAGCGTCTTGCTCGTCGTCAGTTCCTGTGTGGTGCGACCGAGCGTGTGCATGAGGCTCGCTGCCAGCGTGCGTAGCTGTGCAGCGTCCATATTCTGTAGTGTCGCGGGTGACTCGGTCATCATGGCGAGCAGTATGCCAGCCGGTGACGCACCGCACCATTGGCATCAGCCCGGATTGCCAAGATACCGCTGATCGGTATCAGATACAGTCAATGATAGCGGCCTCGCCCAGGCGCTGCCAGGGCAGGCCCAGCACCAGAGCGCCGATCTGTTCTTCACTCAGATTCATGCGCGTGGCGCCGGGCGTGGGCCACACGAATTTACCTTGGTTCAGACGCCTAGCGGCGAGCCACACGCCGATGCCGTCGTGCATCAGAACCTTGATGCGTGTGGCCCGACGGTTGGCAAAGACATAGGCGTGGTGAGGATGTGCGGCACCGAACACGCGTACCACCCGAGCGAGTGTCGTATCCAGACCCGCGCGCATGTCCATGGGGTCAACGGCGAGCCACACCTGGTCGATGCGAATCACCGCAGCAGATCCCGCAGCCAGGTGGCGCAGTCACCTCCTGCCTGCGCCGGCCAACTGATTCGAGCATGCACGGCACCGCGCTGCACCTCGACCTGAATCGTGGCAGAGGGGCTCGCCATCTGTTCGCCGCGCACGACCGGCTGTGCTTGCACATTGACGGGAATAAAGCCCTGCGTGTCGGGCACCACCAGTTCCCCACGTCGCACGTTCATCCGCCATTTATGGACAATGTTCGGGTTGATGCCATGCGACAGGGCAACGCCTGCGATGGAGACGCCCGGCTTGCTGCACTCCTGCAGGATCTGGGTCTTGAGCGCCAAGCTGTAGGAACGGCGCGCCGGGCGTGAGGGCTTGATATCTTCTTCCACGATAGTGTCCACCATAAATAGTGGACATCATCGTAGGGAAGGCCTGGAGTCTCAAGATGCGTTCAACGTACGCTTACCTTTTTTTATCCTGTCAATACATTGAGTGAACAAGACCAAACTTAGGTGCTCGACATCATTATAGGGAAGGAGCGCGCCTAGTATCGTTTGGAAATCTGAGCGAATTATCGCGGCGTGGCCATGACGACGGATTGGGTTGTAGAACATTCAGCCACAGGTGTAGCCTTGCCGCGTGTAGACGCCGTGGCCGGCCTGCGTCCTCAACATAATGACTGCATGCCGACAGCATGGGCGCTACGCGATGACAGCATACGGGCTGCAATACGGTGACGGGACTGCTGCAATACGCCTACCAAAACTAGATCAGCCTATTTCCAGCTCAGATTCCGGGCGGAGGGAAAGAGTGCCGAGCTCGTTCTGGCCGTGCGTCAGGTCTTTGGCCGCCACCGGCTGCAGGTCATGTGCCAGCCCCTTGTACGTCAGCCGATCCACCCGCTCAGGCAGCTTTTCTGCATCGTCTGTGAACACAACGACCTCGTGCCGTTCGCGCGAGATACTGACATAGTAAGTGTCCTGGGCGGTCGTGCGACTGAAGCTTTCGGCGTTGTAAAGGACTCGGTCGCAGGTCAGCCCTTGGGCGCTATGCGCGGTGGTGGTGTAGGCATAGTCCATGTTTAGCGGTCGATCTGTGGGCAGCTGCACGTGGCGACCATTGGTTTCGATGGTGACGCTGGTTGCATCAATCGCCGCGACCTTCGCTAGCTGTCCGTTGACCAGGTCATTATGGGCATCGTTGCGTGTGATACGGACATAGTCGCCCGCAGACAGCTCTGCCCGGTTCGGGTGGTAGACCGATAGCTTGCTCATAGTTTTCGGGATGATTTCCACAGGTTGCGTAGGTGACGGACCGGGCTGGATCGGTTCGACGGTGATGCGGTCATGGCGTGTGCTGCCGATCACGCGGTACAGCTCGCCGCGTTTCAGGCCGCACTGGTAGTCCCGTTCAGGAACGACAATATCGCCCACGTTGTAATACCGCGCTACGCTGCGTTCTGCACGGGTGGTGTCATGGCGAGCCAGTAGTTGGCATTGATGCCCTTTGCCTTTCAATCCAAGCAGAGCGTGTATCCGTTCATTGATGGCTACACGTGAAGCGTTGGTGCCGGTCACCACGATGGTGCCTGCCTGTTCTGCAGCTGGCAGCTCTACATAGGCTTTAGCAATGGCCTCATATCGGGCAGAGCTGTCCCGGCTTTTATGGCCATGCTCGTCGGCAGTGAACTGATCAGGAATGGTGAGCACCTGATCCAGGAGCGGCAGGGATCGGCTGGCTTGTCCTTCGGCGGCCAACTGCACTGCATGGCGCAGCCGTTCTGAGCGTTGTCGCTGTATGTCTGCCATTAGTACGGTTTTCATGCCGTTTTCCTGCAGCATGGCAAACGCGCGGCCAGCTTCGATGGCCTTGGTTTGCGCGGTGTCGCCCAGCAAGACCACTTTGGCGCCTGTGGGCTGAATGAGCGCCAGCAGCTTGTCCATCTGCCGCACGGGTACGACTCCGGCCTCATCAATCACTACGACGGCTTTTGGTCCCAGGGTGTCGATGAAGGGGCGTTTGTCAGTAGCGGAAAGCACTGATGCAATCGTGTTAGCCGGTATCCCATCTTTGCGCAGGTTGCGAACCATTCCGCCGTAAGGGGCCAGGGCCGTCATGGAGTGTCCCTGTTGTTGGAGGATGGCTTGGGCGTTTTGCAGAGCGAAGGACTTGCCGGTGCCAGCCAAGCCCTGGATACCGGCGATCTGATCGGTGCCAGTCGCGACCAACAAGACGGCCTCGCGCTGACCAGGTGTCAGGCGTGTGTCCAAGCTGCTTTCGGCATTGGTATGGGCAATCTTGGCGTGCCAAGCACTGCGTCCAGACTGCTCGGTGGCTAGGATTCTAGACTCAGCCTCATAGGCCTTTCGGGTCGCGTAGCATGGGCTTTCGATCAGCAGGCGTCCTTCGGCAATGGCCTGGTCGACCAGTTGCAGGGCGTTACCCTGGGCTAGGCCGCGCAGGCGAATGATCTCTGTGGCCCATCTTTCTCGCGTCAGGGGAATCGCCAGCCTGTCTTGGGTGCTGCGGTAGTGCGGTACGTCCCGGATCAATATGCCAGACGCCACACGGCCTTGGATTGCCGTCTGGATGGCAGTGATATTCGTATGGCCACCGGCATGGCGAACGGCGCTTTGTAGTATATCCGTCAGTGGCATGACGGATTCCCGTTCGGCTAGGTGTTGGATCGCCCAGTTTAGTGAGGCTTGAGCCACCAGGTCAGATGATTGCTCCAATGCCTGGGTCGGCTGCATATTTGCTTGTGATTTGGCGTGGTCAAACTGCATCCCAATGGCAGAGGCGGCGTCGCGCCATTGTCGATGTAGTTCTGTTCGACTGAGTTCCTGAGTCTTCGCCTGGCGATGGGCTAGGGTGATGCCTTGGCGCAGGGCGTGAGGGGCTTCTTCACGGCTGGTTCCGCGTGCAGACAGCTCAGCACTAATGCCAGCACTGCGTTTACTGAAAAATTCGATCTGCTCACGGCTGATGTGGGCCAGTTCGATATGGTTCTTTTCATGGCGTACTGCGTATCCCAGTGCTCGGACATTGCGTTCCAGCTCTGCCTGGTAGATCGAATCCGTCACGCGCAGCAGTTTGAAGATTTCTTCATTGGACAAGGCCACCCAACTACCGTCGGCCCGTTGGGTCAGATTCATCAGCAGGGCGTGGACGTGTAGGTGAGGGTCGGGGGCAGCGCCTTCGGTAGGGCGTGCTGTCTCGTGGCGGAATTTGGCAATGATGAGGTTGCCTGTGTGTTCTACCCGTGACTTGCCATTTTCCTTGTGGCGCGCCGAAGGTGAGATCAAGGGCGGCACGGGCCTTCGCATCCTTGCGGATCGACCGGCCCGCTGCGATGCCACGACCAAAGTCGCCCTGCAACATGGCTTTGAAGCGTGCTGGATCGATTTGGCCGACAGCACCCATGCGTTTGGCACCTTCACCTTGCCAACTGGCGGCACCGCCGTCGCGGCTGTAGTAGTCATCGGCCTGGTCGGCGTAGTAATGGGTGGCGAGGGATAGCCCAGAAAGGGCGGCTGCCTCGCCTAGGCGCGCAGCATGAGACGGGGTCACCCGGATGCGGATGACCTCGGAGAGAGGTTCATTCATGGAATTTTGCCTGTGTATAAGCGGCTCAGTGGGCGTGGGCCGACACTGGCCGCAGTTGCTCGTTAAGGCTGTAGTTGCGGATCTGGCCTAGATGTCTGCGCGAATGTCGCCTTAGGCGTGCGTCAGCACCAAATGGCCAATTGATTCCGGCGCTTTTTGCACGCGGATTTCGATGTCGTAGCCCAAACGATTCAGGCAATCCATGAGTTTACGTTCGGAGAAGTTCGAGAACTCACCACGCAGTAGGCTAGACACCTTGGGTTGTGTGAGGCCCATGCGCTTTGCTGCTTCGGCCTGAGTGAACCCTCGCTCACGAATAGCCTTGGTGATTTCGACGGTTAGCCCTGATTTGATCTGAAGCTTGTCGGCATCGGGCAGTCCCAGGTCGGCGAATACATTGCCTGAACTGACTTCGACCTCAATCCCTTCAACAATACGTTTATTCATTTCTCAACTCCTGCGCGACGATCGCAGCGGCCTTCAAACGCTGACGGATGATATCCATATCAGGCCTGGGCGTTTCAATACCGCGTTTGCTCTTCTTTTGAAAGACGTGCAACACAAAGATGGCTTGAGCGAAACGCACGGTGTAGACGGTTCGATAAGTGCCGCCAGTGTCGTCTTCGACTATTTCTAATACGCCTGCACTGCCAAACCCTTTCAATACTTTCGCTGCTTCGTGCTGTTGACCACGTTGTGCGGTGTCAAGGGCATGGCCGAAGAATTTTCGTACATCTACTGGTAGGGCTAACAGGTCTTTCTTGCTGCTGCCAAGCCAGAAAAGAGGTTTCATATAGGAAGGCTTCACGTAAATATACCATTTCTGGGATGAAAAGGGTTGCTGTTAAGGTTTGAGAGCGTATTCGGTTTATGCCCGTTTGAGCCAGAGGACGTTTTCTGCCAGTTTGGGCATTTTTCCAGCCTCCAGTTCGTCCAAGAAATCTGCCCACTGTTGCACCATTTCCTTGCGTTGAGCCAGGAAAGTGGTTCGGTCATAGCTACCTCCTTGCTCCTCTTTGGATACGTGTGCCAAGTGCCGTTCGATAACTTCAGGATCCCACCCTAGATACTCGCGAATCATGGTGCGTGCCGTGGCCCGAAAGCCGTGGCCAGTAATCTGCTCCTGGGTGTCATACCCCAAAGTTCGTAAGCCCGAGTTAATCGTGTTGTCGCTGATGTAGCGTGATTTGTCGGAGCGCCTGGCCATATTGGGAAATACGGGGCCAGATGGTCCGGTGATCGGGAGAAGGTCCTCAAGAATGCGGCGAGCCTGGCGCGACAGAGGCACGATGTGGGCAGGAGTCCGAATATCGCGTTTCTGCCATTCGCGCATCTTCATGTTCTCAGGCGGGCAGCGCCACAGCTTTCTCTTGAGGTCGATATCTTCCCAATGAGCCAGTCGTATCTGGCCAGGACGCTGGAAGACCAGGGGTGCCAGGCGTAATGCGGCGATGGTGATGAAGTTGCCGCTGTAGCCACGGATGTCGCGCAGAAGCTGGCCAAGCAACTTGGGATCGGTAATGGCAGCGTAATGTCGACTCCGGGGCGCTGGCAGCCCACCCGTGTTCTTGTTAACGAAGTTCTGGGTGGGCTCTAGTACGCCAGTATCGACCGCATACTGATAGACGTGTTGAACCGTTTCACGGACTCGCTGAGCCATCTCTAGGTTGCCGCGATCCTTGATGCGATGCAGGCAGCGCACGATTTCTGGCGGTTTGATGCTTTCCATCACCTTATTGCCTACCCATGGGAACATATGAATTTCAAGATGCCTGGTGACTTTTTCCTTGTATCCTGCAGACCACTCACGGTCTTTGTTGGCGCTTTTGAGCCAGGCGCGAGCCATTAGCTCAAACGTATTGACCTTGGCAAGTTGCGCCTGCTCCTGTTGCTCTCGACGAAATTCCAAAGGGTCTATGCCCTGGGCCCGTTGAGCGTTCGCCTTTCTGGTTTCTTCACGCGCTATGGCGAGGGTCACGGCAGGGTAGGCACCCAGGCCGATCTTGAGTTGTTTCTTGTCGGACTTATAGCGATAGAGCCAACTTTTACTCGCCGCGCGTACGCGCAGATAGAGCCCGTCGCCGTCGGCAAGCAGGTACTCGTTGGCGCGTGGCGCCGTTGTTCGGACTTTGAGATCGGTCAGGAATCCCATTGGAGTCCCCCCACGGGAAAAATTAAGAGATCCCTAGTCTAGGGGATACTCTGGGGGACGCGCAACGTTGGGATTTACTGAGATTTTGTGAAACATCATGGGTCAGAATTATCTTCTAACCTCATGATTTTCTTAATGATTTGGTGCGAATTGAACCGTTGTGGAGCAAGCCGATGGTGCCCGGGGCCGGAATCGAACCGGCACGCCTTGCGGCGGGGGATTTTGAGTTGGCGTGCGAAGGCGTTTTCGTAGGGAAGCGGGGTGAAGGTGAGCGTAGGTTGAAGTAGGTAAAAGTAATTGTTAATCAGTAGGTTAGCGTAATTTTGTGAAATTGGTGAAAACTGATGTGTGTACCTGTACTGTACCGGAATTCGGTGCAGTACGCGCATTGAGTTAGCGAACTTGCGACAGGCCTGCCGCGGCTCCGAGATGCCGATGAAAACACGGACGCGGTCAAGAGAGGTGGGTGAGACGGCCCGCTCCTGCCGTCTCATACTCTCCTCCCAATTGATATAGGAGAAGAGTTGGCGCTTGTGTGTAGGCTGCCAACAGCCATTAAGGGTAAAGCGGAGCGCCGAAATTAGTATACCTCGCGACTGCGCTTCGCCTCCAGCTCCTTCCCGAGATCGAATTTATCACCCCAGGTGGTAAACCAGTGATCGTTGGAAGATCGGACAGACGTAAGGGCTGCTGCATCCAGACCAAAAATCAGTCCGATGGCGTCTTTGGTGGGAGCACTGATAAAGGGACACGCTAAGAGATCAAGTAGCAGGATGAGTGTTTCGGCGTCATTCGGGCAGTGGGCCTTCATATATTCGAGTTTGGCGATGATGTGCGCCTCTACGAAGGCCTTCAGCTGTGCATAACGAACCTTGTCTTTGATATAGGACAGCAAGACTGTGATCGAAAAGTGATTCATAAAGCCCGACGGGCGAACATAGCTCCTTGTGCCTTCTTCCTCCTTAATTAGGAAATGCCGGAGAAGCACGGAAACCGGAAGCCAATATTCCCGGCCGATCTGCGATAAGGAAATAAGTAGGTAGAGGCTCTCGACCTCACGATGGACGCTCATCGTGTTTTTTTCGAGCTGCTGCAACACGTTGTCGTGGGCGTACTTAAACAGCAAGTGTTTCTGCTCGTATGGCAGACCCTGCTTCTGCAGGAAAGCCACGGCGGCCGTGATCATCCGGCAGAGGCGGATCGTGTGGTTGACTTTCGGGCTTGCCGAATATACGAAAAATACGAACTCCATAATCGCGAGCAAGGCACTGGAGAGGCGCTTACGATCGCGACCTAACTTGTCGCTCGACACATAGGCCTTGAAGAGCTTCTCGATTTTATTCTCGGTTATGGCGAAGGTGTAGTTCAGGAGATCGCCGTAGGTGACGCCAGCCTCCTTGATGGCAGCCTTATACCGGGTGATCAGACGGTTCGAGTTTACGGGGCAGGCCAGATTTTTCTTTGGAGGGCTGGAGGGATCAGCCAGATGCTCTTCCTCACACACTGGATCGATCTCGTCATTCAGAAGGATCGAGGTACGCTCTTTAGCGATCGTAATCTCTGTGATGATCGGCTTTTGATAATGTTTTATTTTGGCCGTGTTGATGCTCAGCTTTTTAGACTTAAGTACCTGCAGAAGCGTCTCAAATATCTTCAGCTGAGTAGACTCTTCGTTGTAGAAAACAAAGAAGTCATCCACATAGCGGAAAATTTCATAATCGACCTTGTGGGTCAGATTTGCCCCTTCGGCCAATTGCTTGGTCAAGTCGGCATCAACTGACTGCAGAATGATCTCAGCGAAAATCCGGGAAAACTCCGGGCCGATGACTATGCCGTTGGTCTCTTTATGGTTGAGGTTTTGCATGAGGGCATCGAAGCGGCCCCCGAATGTGTCCTTCGATTCGTCCAGACTGAATTTCGTCTGATCCTTACCCAGCACGGCCCAGGGCAGTGAGTGAGTGTAGATGCTGTCAAAGCATTTGCTCACATCGAGCTGCACCATCGCATCATATTTTTTCTCACTGCGGTGGTATTTATACGATTCAAAGAAACGGTGGATGTTTCGGTATTTCTGGTAAACGAAATAGGAGCCTAACTGTTCATACTCTTGGTCACTTTCCTCGACTCCTGCAACGGTATCTAAGCGTTCTTCATGGAGCTTGTCCTTGAAATAAGCGTAGCGTGACACTGACACAGGATGACGGATCGAGAACTCACTAACAGACGAGTGGTATATGATCAAGGCGCTATGCGTTGCGTAGAAACTTGCCACGGCAACCTGATTCCGCGGGTGAACGACACTAAGCGTACGTCCATCAAGATTATGAGCGACACGGAAATTAAAAGGGATGGTTGCCATCTGGCATTTACTTATGGGTACGCTGTGGCGCGTTTTCTGCTTGCCCCACTCGGTCACGACCTTTATCGCGATTTCGGCCTTGGGCTTGATTCCGAACAGTAACCGCATTGTCTGGTCGAGCGCGGTCGTTTCGCAAACCCAGCGCAACTGGTCATTTTCGATCTCGATGCTGTTATTAACCAAGAAACGATAATAGCCCCGATTGGAGAACGTCGGGGGCACTTCGAACGGCAGCATGTCGGTGAGTACAGACCTTTGCTTCCTGTGAGTGAGTGAGACGCGCCGCTTAGTCATGTTTCCAGACCCCCACGATCATCTGCAACTCTCGCGTACTGAAATTATGATACCGACGCTGCTCAAAACCCGTCGTGAATTTAAGACTTTTTAATTGCTTTTGCAGACGGGTTCGCTTGAGTTCGGCTATACGCCTCTTGAGCCGCCTATCGAGTAATTTAAAGCTCGATAGATCGGTCACGATCGAGTTGTTAAAGTATATACCGGTGGCAGCGCGTGACTTACTGTTGGAAAGGCGTGTGTTACCCGTCAGAAATTTAATGCGCCCGACCAGCCTCCTGAATGCACCTCTTGAATTGACAGGCTTCTCACGCCAATAGTCTGCAAACGCAGCATTCATCCGCGCCCGATATTTCACCACCTTTGCCGCGCTTGGGCTAATTTCAAACTGCCCCTGCTTGAAGTGGAAGCGATACCCCAGATACTCGAATTTCTTCGGATTGGTATCAGCCAGATTGAATTCAGAAGTTTTGTCCTCATTGAGCACAAGTCCGTTATCACCGAGGATTACGTTGATTAGTTCCTTGAACGAGCCGAGGTTTGTCCCCGCGGGCGGGCGTGCAAACACGGCCACGATGTCATCGACAAACCGGCAATATAGCACCAGACCAGGAATAGCCTGGATCGCCTTATCCATCGGCCGCAGATACAGTTCGGCCAGATATGCGCTGATGCCTACCCCTCGGGGAACGCCTGTCGAGGTGCCAGAAATCAAGCCATATGAGTCCAGCACTTGTTTGATGTATTTTTTTGACGCGGGGCTCAATAGCTGGTCGCGATCCAGCTTCTCTAGCAAACGCTTACGGTTAATACTCTCATAAAATGACGAGATATCGGTGCGAACCAGTTCGAAAGGAAATTTGCTGCCGAGCATGTCGCGAAGCTGACAGACAAGGTCGTGACGGTTCGCCTGTTTAACGCCATAGATGCGATGAATGTTACGCTGGATCTGCTTAATGACGAAGAAGGTCTCAGGCTCCTCGTCGATGCAGAAAACAGCCTTTCCCTTCGGTCCAATCTTTTTGGAAAGGTCGATCTTGAAGCTCGGCCTAAGCACCTTCTGGCTGATGTCATCCATCAAGGTATCGACGGCCGTTGATTTACCTGCCTTCAAGGTCGTTAGTTCAGCCTTCAACGCAAGCAACCGCGCCTCGAAATTGCCAGCCTTCAGTGTGGCTTCGCTTTTCCGTAAATCACGAATCTCCTGCACCTTGTTGCGTACATCGTGTGTGAACGGTTCAAGCGTAGGGAAATAGCGGGTTGCCAAGTCGGCACCCTTGCGGTTCTCGGTATCATAGATACGACGGAAGTTCTCCGCAGTGAACATTTGGTCGAGCATCTTTAGCGATTATTCCATTTTGTTGTCAATTATGTTGATCCAATCACTACACTCGATACCCAAAAATCCCAGGTGACGCCGAGCGAACCCCAAACAGGCATCGTCGGACTTGGTCATACCTCTTTCTCCTAACAATTCCTAGCCGGCGGCCAAGGTAAATCATATGCTTGAACTACCCCACCTGCACCAGCTTCGCAGCCTTGGGGTCGTAGATGTACCCGATAATGCTGCCATCCTTAATGCGCGCTACAGCCTCATCAATCACGAACAGCGGAACAAGAAACCATTCTTCAGGCTGTACGGGGTGGCCGAAACGGTCGTTGATGGTGATATTCAACCGCGCGGACGCGAACAGCCTGTGGAACAGGTTCTCCATCCGGGCCCGGTTGATACCGGCCAGCTTGTAAGTCGCTACCACCTCAACCTTCGCCAGTAGGTAGGTAGAGTCATGTTCGGCGTTAGCAATGCGGATCTCTACCTTGCCGCCGGTTACACCAATCTTGTGGATGACATCACGATGCTCAGCCACATAGGGGTTGTCGGATAGCGAGCGCAACACATAAATGGTCCCACTCTCCAAATCACTCTCTTCCAGAGAATCGCTGAACAAGGGCCCCATATCTGGATCAGTAATTCGACGTGCGGTTTCGTCTTTGTACAAAGCACGAGCCAAGGACAGGCGCAACAGATTACTTTCCGTGCCATTCGAAAAAATGACGCGCAGACGAGCATCCTTCTTGCCTTGTGGCGAGTCGAACTCTTCACCTTCTTCAGCCACATACGCCGTTTGACCATCCAATATGAACCAGTGGCCCACTTCAATCGTTGCGTACTGCCCGAACAGCCGAGTCACCCTTAAACCTGAACTCAGATCACTGCGCACCTGATCAAACAGCGGTTTGAAGGCCTCGAAATCCTCGCACGCCTCCCGATTTGCAATTTCTTCCGCTGCCCGTTTCTCAGCGCTGGTACGTACATGGCGCAACTTAGTAAGTTCAGCTGATCCCGCAGCCCCGGCCAACTCGGCAAGCAGAGCGTCATCGTCCATCGCTTCCACCGGTTCCGCATCACTGGCGTTACCACCACTGAGCAAGCCCTGACGGTCAAGCGGTGCCAGCAGCTCGCGGCACTCTTCAACGCCGCGCAAACGATCCAGACGCACGGTATAGAGCCGCTCGAAGATGTCTCTTTCTTCACCGTGTTGTGGAGCCCGCCCATGCTGCTCGACAAAACGTTGAATCTCCTCAAAACCAGCAATGATCCGCTCTTCACGGGCTGAGAGGCTTTTTTTCTTTTCCGGCTGGGCAAACTCATCCAGTTCGGCACGCAAATCGTCCAGATCAGTCATAACGCCCCTCATCTTTAAAACGCACAAACGCCGCTGCACCTTCGGCCATACGTTGTTCCCAAGGATCTGCTGAACTCACCGACGGCAGACGGCCCCGCTCCTTCTTGAACTTGACCGCCCTCAAAGCGAGCTCCTTGGCCTCCTCTGGCGTCAGACTGGTGCGCTTGCCAGAAATGGCGGCGGCCACTTGCTTCAGGCTATCCTCACTCATGGATTTGGCCAAAATCGCATAGGCCTCGCTGAATGGGTTGATGCGGTCGATCAGGTCGATATCCAGTTCGCGTACGTCCATGGCGAACTTGCGCACGCCAGCAAGCAGCGCTGTATTAGGTTTCGGCTCTGAGCCACCCAGATCAATCGTTTCACCACCGACCAGAAGCTGCTTGGCTTGCTGGGTGAGATTCAGCGCAGCAATAGCGTGTTGGCGAACTGCTTCCTGATCTTCCGCATCCAGGTTGGGGTAACGATCCTTGATGATCTTGCCCATGCGTACTTGTGTCAGCTCTTCTGGCACCAGTTCCTCATCGAACAAGCCTCGCTCGATGGTGTTTTTGTCCTGTACAAAACTGGCAATCACCTCGTTCAGATCTTCCCGGCAAATGCGCGTAGCCTCATCGCTTTTTGGCTCCACCAGGCCCTTGATTTCGATCTGGTACTTTCCGGTCTCTTCATTGACGCCCACGTTGCACTTGTTAGGGTCATACCCACCATCGCCATAGTCAAAGCCTGCCTGCGGGCCACTGGTAGGGTTCTTAGGTGTGAACTCGAAGCGCGGAGCCAGCACCTGCTCCATCAGTAGACTGGCAGCGATGGCCTTCAAAGTATCGTTCACGGCCTCGGTCACTGCCTGCTCGGCCGCATCCGGCTCTGCGATCAGGTTGGTGAAACGCGCACGGGCCTTGCCCGGTGCATCCCGCGTCGCGCGACCGATGATCTGAACGATTTCTGTGAGGCTGGAACGATAGCCAACCGTCAGCGCATGTTCGCACCAAATCCAGTCAAAGCCTTCCTTAGCCATTCCCAAGGCAATAATGATGTCCACATGGTCGCGGTTGTTTTTTTGCCCGGGGTCTTTTAATGCAGCGGACACCCGATCCCGCTTCACGGCATCGTCGTCCACCAAGTCGGCGACTTTCAGCAAACGGCCTTCTGGCGTTTTGACCAACTGGAAGCCCGTTATCGGGTCAGTGCCCTGCCATTCGCCCAGCTCCTCGATGATGTGCTCCACCTCGCGGATCTTATCCTTGGTGCTCTCTCGGGAATTTACGCTGGGAATATGGACGATGGTTTTCTCGGCTGGATCAAGCACCTTAAGAATATCGTCAGCGTAGGAGCCGGAATAGAAGTAGTAACCGATATCCAGATTTTTAAGGTATTCATAGCCGTTGAGCTGCTCGTAATAGGTATAAGTCACCGTATCGAAACGCGATTCATCCTGCGGGGCGAGCACCGCCTCGGCGTCACCTCGGAAATAAGAACCGGTCATGGCCACGATGTGCACCTTGTCACGGGCAATCAGCTCACCCAAGTGGGCACCCAGCTTGTTGTCCGGGTTGGCAGATACGTGGTGAAACTCATCCACCGCAATCAATCGGTCGTCGAAAGCAGCAACGCCAAATTGATCCACGGCAAAACGGAAGGTGGCATGCGTGCACACCAGTATCTGGTCGTCACTGTTCAGGAAGGCACCCAACGATTTGACCTTGCCGCCGTTGTCCGAGCCCGGCGCATTGCACAGGTTCCATTTTGGCTCTACCTGCCAGTCGGCCCAAAAACCGTACTTCGACAGCGGCTCGTTGTTAAAGCTGGCGCCGATAGACTTTTCCGGCACAACGATAACGGCCTGCTTCAACCCCTGGTTATGCAGTTTGTCCAGCGCAATAAACATCAGAGCACGGCTCTTACCGGAAGCGGGAGGCGACTTGATCAGCAGGTACTGCTCGCCCCGCCGCTCGTAGGCACGCTCCTGCATGGGTCGCATACCCAATGCATTCGCTTTGGTAGAGCTGCCATTGCTTGCATACGAGACGGAAACAGAAGGTACGATTTTTGTCATAGTGCGGTACCTGTTAGGGCCTTTTAGCCTTATGTTTAAGGTCTTGTTCCAATTGTTCAATTTCCTTCAGATCCGCAGCATCTGCGGCTTCAGCCTCAGCAATACGCCGTTGCTGATCGAAGACCTCATAACGCTCACGGGCAACCTTCTCCATGCTCTCTCGGCTGACTGAGCCAGCACCTTCGAGGATCGCCTGGTCATTAAAGGCTAGCATTCTGTCGATGTTGTTACGCCAGAAGTCTAGGGTCAGTTCTTTCTGCTGCTTGACTCGCAACTCGGCCTGTTCCAGAAAAATCACCACCAGCCGATTAAGCGTGTCGATCTCATCGGCGGTCAGGTAGTTCTTGGCAACGATGACATCCTGTTTTCGTACCCGCGAACCACTCCAGCTGGTCAATGCCATATTGGGCTGGCTGGGATCAGAGCGCTTCAAAATCAGCTCGGCGGCGGTGTAACGAGTGGTGGCATACAGCAGCTTGTTCTGCACCTCGGCAAAGAACAGCGCGGTTTCACGCTCACGAGCCTGATAATCAGAACTGAGCGAAAACAGATCACGAACCTTCTGATAAAAGCGCTTCTCCGAGGCCCGTATGTCGCGGATGCGTTCCAGCAGTTCATCGAAGTAATCCCAGCCGCCCGGGTTTTTCAGGCGCTCGTCATCCATCACGAAGCCCTTGCGCAGAAACTCCTTAAGGTGGGTACTGGCCCACTGGCGGAACTGCACCCCACGCAGCGAACGCACGCGGTAGCCGATGGCCAGAATCAGATCGAGGTTGTAATAACTGATCTTTCGTTTGACCTGACGCGACCCTTCAGACTGAACCGTCAAGGATTCCTTGACAGTTGCCTCGGGATCTAACTCCTTGTCTTCAAATATATTTTTGGCATGCAGGGAGACATTCTGCTTGGTCGTCTGGAACAGTTCAGCGATTTCCAGCTGACTCAGCCAGATGGTCTCGGTCTCCACCCGCAGGTGGAGCCGGGTTTGACCATCGTCGCTGGTGTACAAAATCAACTCGCTCATGCCTTTTTCCCTTTGGCTGTTTTGTCAGTCATCTTGGTATACAGCTCAAACAGTTTTTCCAACCGCTCGGTATCGTTTTTAAAGCGGCGGCCGATGTAGATCCGCTCCAGCACTTCATCGTTGCGCTCATGGGCAGCGCGAAGATTGTCCGGCATGGTTTCGGGGTTATAGAGATCGGCGATGGTGGCGGGGAAATGGGCTTCGCGGGCCAGCAAGATATCTTCGGCACAGCGGGTTAGATCAGCTTTGTTTTTTTCGGTCAGGGTGGGAACGGGGAATGTGTTCCAGCCGAGCGAGTTTGAGTATCGGTAGTCTTCCTTAATCTTGCCGCAAACCGTTGCGATCCATACCAAGTGAAGCCGCGACGAATAGATAGACACATCTGGCAACGTGAAATCGTACATTGCAATGGCACTATCGCCAATCACGGTGTCGTCGTTGACAGGAACTGATGGAAGGTACGGACGGCTTTCTGAACTGTGCCGTGGGATCAACAATGCCCGACCTTCCTGATGGCGACGCTCGCCGAAAGAGTGAGGTATGAACGCAAGGGCATTGGTTTCCGGACGGCCGCTGTTCTCCCGATGTACGCGAACGCATTGAACACGCTCTGCGAGTTCCTCATAGGCGCAAGCGTCAGACACATCGACGTCCGCGATCCAAAGACAATACCGCGTCTCACCTTGAATGCTGTCATGAGAACCAAGGAACTTTCGACAGAAAGCGGCGGCAGCTGGCCGCGAGCGGACAAGTTCGCGATATTCGTCCGCATCCAACAACAAGCCACCACCGTCATTGGGCATTGACCCGTTGGTCATGGGACTGAGAGAGGAGAGAAGGCTTCGTGAAGGAGAGACGACCGTAGTATGGTCAGGCACAAGATAGGGGCCAATGTGCGCTGCCTGTTTGACGGCGTTCTCTGTAAATACCAATTTCGGCCTAGCCGATCTCTTCCCCAATCCAACAATAGAAACAGTTACAGCCGCCTTCTTAGATGCAAGATTGCTCCACAAAAAGGATGGCCGAGCAAATCTGATCTCTAAGTCGGTCGAAAGAATTGCTGGCCATAAGAGAGAGACTTGTCGCCCTTGATTCAGACTGTTCGTTGTCACGAAGGCTGATACAGCCTCCGACCTGATCATGTAGTCGCGCGCAAGAATGAACCAGCCAGAAACGTAGTCCGCTGACTTTGTGGATTTGATGCGGCCAGCGAAGGCTGCCGCAAGGTCAGCTTTCTGACTTGGTGTCTGATCTTGGCTTCCCTTGTATGGCGGGTTTCCGCAGATGTACGTTTCCCCACCCTCATTTTCAAAATCTATCTGTGCCTGATCCAGCGGCGTCTCAAACAAATCATCCGCCACCACCTTCACGCCGGTGCCGATGGGCGGACAGATAGCCAGCCAATCCAGCCGCAGCGCATTACCACAGGTAATCCAGTTATCCGCACTTAACGGCAAAAACTCATTGAGTGCCAGTTGTTTGCCCCGGTACTGCACGTTGCACTGGTATTCGGCAATGATGAGTGCCAGCCGGGCGATTTCGGCAGAGAAATTTCGCAGCTCAATGCCGCGAAAACTGGTCAATGGAATATCAGTAGGCCGATTCCCCTCGCCTCGACGCTGATTGATTTCCGCTTCAATCTCGCGCATCTGCTTGTAAGCAATCACCAAAAAGTTACCGGAGCCACAGGCCGGGTCGAATATGCGAATTCGAGCCATACGATTGCGCAGGTTGAGCAGCTTGCGGGAGTTATCCCCTGCTTCTTCCAGTTTTGCGCGCAGATCATCGAGAAACAGCGGGTTCAATACTTTGAGGATGTTGGGCACGCTGGTGTAGTGCATCCCCAGTGCACCGCGCTCTTCATCATCGGCTACGGCCTGAATCATCGAGCCGAAAATATCCGGGTTAATCTGCGTCCAGTCCAGACCGCCAATGTGCAGCAGATAGGAGCGGGCAATCTTGCTGAACTCTGGTACTGCCGCGCTGCCGGAAAACAGTCCGCCGTTCACATAAGGGAAGGCATCGGCCCAACGCGGAATACCCGCCACCGCTCGTTCGGCTTGTTTGGTGTTCATGGCGCGGAAGATTTCGCTGATCACCTCATGGGTGTTCGCTGAATCCCGCGCGCTCATTTGCGCCACTGTGTCGGTAAACAGACGGCTACCGCTGAAGATGTCGGTGTCTTCGGCAAAAAAGCAGAAAATCAGCCGCGCCATAAAGTGGTTCATTTCATGGCGCTGTTCTTCCGTGCCCCAGGCGGGGTTGTCCTTCAGCAGCTCGACATACAGCCGATTCAGGCGGCTGGTAGCGCGGATATCAAACGAGCTATCGCGCAGCTGCTTGACCGTGGTGATGCCCGCCAAGGGCAGGAAGAAACCAAAGTGATCGGGAAACGCCTGGTAGCTACAAGCCACAGTTTCGCCGGTGTCCAAATCTTCGGCTTCGAAACTCTCGCCGTCTGTGGCGAGAATAAAGCGGGCTTTAGCGCGGCTGGTGGCTGGACTGTCTTTAAGTGCCGTCAACATTTGCGTCACAGCACCTGCTTCAGCCACGGCAATGTGGATGTTTCTGGTCTGTAAGACGCCACCAAGATCGGATTTATTGGAGGTGCCGGAGCGCAGCTTCTTGAGTGTGGTGGCCTTGTTGCCAAAGGCCTCCAGAAAAGCATAGGCAAACTCAGCCGGGTCAAAGGGCTGAAGCGCTAAGTCTGAAATGGCCTGTTCGATTTCTACTGCGTTCATCTGTCTTCTCGTGGCGTTGTTGCGCTTGCGTCCGTTTGATCGCTGCCTGTGGCAGCCTCGCCGCGAGGCGCCACTTTGTAAAGGGTTGTTCGGGAAACCTTGTAGCGTTCTGCAATCTGGGTGACCGGAATACTCGGGTCAGCCATGAGCCGCTTGATCTCCTTGATTTGCCGCGCATCCAGCTTCGGCTTACGGCCTCCTAATCGCCCACGCGCACGGGCGGCAGTCAGGCCAGCCTGCGTTCGCTCCCGAATCAGGTTGCGCTCGAACTCTGCCAGCGCAGCGAAAACATGAAACACCAGCTTTCCGGCAGCGCTTGCTGTTTCGATCTTCTCGGTGATGCTCTCGAAGCCAATGCCTTTGTCTTCCAGCTCTGCAACGATACGCACCAGGTCAGGCAAACTGCGTCCAAGCCGATCCAGTCGCCACACCACCAAGGTGTCACCCGCTCGCAACGCTTTCAGGCAATGGTTCAGCTCCGGACGGCCAGCAGCTTTGCCACTCGCCATCTCTTCGTAGATCGCCTGAACCCCTGACAACTGCAGTGCGTCGCGCTGCAAATCCAGGTTTTGGTCATCCGTCGAAACCCGGGCATAACCGATCCGTTGATTCATTAACAGTTTCCGGACGATGAAAAATTGATGGGAATTTTAACAGTTTGATAGCCAGAGCGGCAGTGCTTCGGCAAGATTTTTATAGTGTTCAAAAAACCACCGTTTGATGAACGGCAACTGCGATTTTTATCGCTCATAACGTTTGCATCTGAGCTGTCTGCTGTGCGACGAACAGATATTGTGTCGTCGCCCCTGATAAGCCGCTGCTCACTACTGTTTAGCGGGGAAGGGATGACGATCACTGCAATCCCATTTAGGACAACTAATCTTGATTACTTGTCGCGCCGAGCTGACTTACACCACCCCGCCGTATTCAATTGAGGCCAGAATGCGGCGAACTACCTGAACACCGAGCTCGCTTTCGCAATGCTTTGTCGGGGTGTTTCCTCCTAATGCTAAGTTGGGGCTTTGAATCCATTTGTCAGCCGCAACTTTGTCTTCGAAGACAATCTCTGCCAACTGTTGAACTGATTTCAGCTCGACGCTTTGCCTGCTCATATTGATCCCCGAATTGATGGAAAATAGTTTTCAAGTCGCGCCTTGGCCGGGTGGGCGTTATCTACCTGCTGTAGTTCTGATTCATTCACAGGTTGCATTGGGTTCTTTGTCGTATTGTTAGATATAAATATCTCCCTATCTAGTTAGGGTGTCTGCTAGATACCTATTCGAGGCCATAAGGTGTCTGTCAGACACCTATGTGGATAAGAAGGGTGTCAGTCAGACACGTGTCTGACCGACCTGTGTATAACTTCCGGGTCATGGTCTTCTCGCATTCTGTGTTGTAACGAGGTCAGTAGCTTCTGCAATTCATCGGGTAGGCATGCAAAGTCTTGTGCGTTGAGGACCACCGCATTGCCGCTCGCATGTGTCATGTTGACTTGCAGTTTTTCAATGTGCACGATGCGTGATCCTAAAAAATTCCCCGATAAGAGAGCGTTTTTCACCTCGGCGGTTGCGGTTTTCACTGTCGAAGGCAAGTAGTCCCACGTAGCGATAGCGGCAACCTGGCCTTTGCCATCTTGAATGCGAATCTTTTCGCGTAGGCGGTACTCATTACGCCGTCCCACCCGCGTTTTTCCGATGTAACCGAACTGCTCCAAAGTCCTTAGTTCTCGCATAACTTGGCTGCGACTAATTCCAGACTCTCGCATGATCGTCTCAATGGCAGGAAATGCGCAGCCAGACTGGAAATTGGTATGCGACTTTATGACGAGGTAGACCGTGACGGCATAAGGCCCCATGCGTGAAATGTCACCGGTTTGGATCATCGAATGGAAAATATGGAACCACGTTGTTTCGGCCCGGAGAATGTCACCTTGTGTATTCATGAGGCGACCCTTAAATCTGCTTCGTTGCGAATTCTTGATCGATCAACTCGGCGATTCCCGCAGTCCGAAAATATACACGTCTGCCGATACGAATTTTAGTCGAATTGATCTGAGTCGCCCAAACTTCCCGCGACGAACTAAGACTTATGCGTAGCCCGTCTGGACTCCGCTGAAGCAAGCTGGAAAGATCCCGCAACGTCAGCAGCGGTCCGAACTGTTGTATCAACATATCAAACGTATTCATGGCAAAGCTCCCTTCAAAGCCCTCGATAAGGAAAGGTATCGATAGATTCGGCTGGTGGGGATAGTTTGGCGAAGTCTTCTGCGTTATTCCCGGATAACACGGCCCGTAGAGGGCACTCTTAGCATTTGGCTTGCAATCTTTTTTGATTCTTCCGTGGTCCCGAGTACGAAAGTGCATCGGAAAGCCCGGCGCCAACAACTGGATATGAAAGTGTGAAAGCACCTTGAAAGTCATGTGCGGCGACCCCAGTCCATCTTAAGTTCACGTAGCTGATGTTGAGGGCACCTTGAAAGTAGACTTAAGCCTGATATCGTAGTCGGCTCGGTGGCGCGGCATGTTGCAGGCGTCTTCCTTTAATTTAGCAAGCTAAAAAGTTCGTAATCGCCAATCGTGTCGCGGCATCGAGCATGAAGCCACGCTGGGAGACCGTCTATATAGTGATCTGGAACGTATTTTGCGTATTCCGGTGAAGATGACCGCCGATTCCGGTCTATCGTGACCGTTGCGCATTCGATGATGTTACGCGTTCAGATTGTATAGGTTGCGGTCACGATAGGTCGGCGGTTTTCTCCTTTTTGCTTGTTTTAGCCGGTTCAGCTCGTAGAGAGTCGCCGGTCAGTATGAATCTGTGGTTGCGCTGCATGATGCGGTCCAGGATGGCGTCTGCAATGGTGGCGTCGCCAATCCAAGCATGCCAGTGTTCGACCGGCAATTGGCTAGTGATGATCGTGGCTTTGTTGCCGGCCCGGTCGTCAATGATCTCCAACAGGTCCGAGCGGGTCATGCTGTCGATGGCGCCCATGCCCCAATCGTCCAGCACGAGCACGTCAGTCTTGGCCAGCTGCAATAGCCATTTGCCGAACACCCCACTGCCGTGACGGATGCGCAGTTCTTCCTGCAAGCGCGGTACCCGTTGGTAGAGCGCCGAGTGGCCACGCCGGCAGGCGTATTGGGCCAGGGCACACGCCAGCCACGACTTACCGGCGCCAGTCGGACCAGTAATCAAGACACTATGGCCGGCGGTGACCCAATCGCCCAAGGCCAGACCCATGACCTCGCGACGTTCGATTCCTCGCCCCGCTCGCGCATCGATATCTTCAATGGCGGCTTGCCCGTATTTCAGGTGCGCGTTCTTGAGCAAGCGCACCAGTTTGCGGTCGTTGCGGGCGTTGACTTCCCGATCAATCAAGAGCGCCACGCGTTCCTCGAAGCTTAAGCCCGCCATGCTGGGCTGCGCCAGTTGGTCCTCCAGGCCGGCGGCCATGCCGTCCAGTTTGAGCGTGCGCAGCTGCGCCAGGGTGGTGTGCATCATCATTGTTTTCTCACTTTTCTTATTGGTAGTAGCCAGGGCCACGCACGTGGGCATGGTGGGGGCTGACCCAGTCGCCCACGACGACCGGCGCGCTCTTGTCACGGTTATTGACCAGGATGTCGCGCACGTGGCGGTACTGGCAGGCGCCGATCTGCAAAGCCAGCATGCAGGCCGCCTCAAGCCGGATCTTGCCGTAGCGCTTGGCGAGCGAGAGCAGCCCCAAGCAGGCGCGATAGCCATGCTCGGGATGGCGGTTTTCGGCCATCAACCGGGTCACCGCTTCGGCGGTGGCGGGTCCGATGCTTTTACCCCAGTGAATCAGGCGCGCCGGCGTCCATTCCATGTGGGCGCGGTGGGCGGCCGGCATGTGCGCCGCCGTGGTGGTGAACCCGCCGGCGGCGCTGTTGCGCGCGTGGCTCGCGACGCGCTGGCCACGATGCAAGATCTCGACCACGGCGGCGGTGATGCGCGCTTCGAGCACCTGTCCGACCAGCGCGTGTGGCACGCTGTAGCGGTGGCGTTCGACCTCGACGTGGTAGTCGATATGGACCCTGACGGTCTTGAAGTGTGCCATCTCGTAGCGTTGTAGCGGCAGCGGCAACAAGGCCGGCGCGTCGATCTCGGCGAAGGTGCTCGCGCGGCTGCCGGGCAGCTTCTGGAAGGGCTTCTCGTTCAGACGCGTGAGCAGCGGCGTGATCGCCGTGTTGACCTCGTGCACGCTGGCAAACCGCTGGTGGCGCAGGCGCGCCATGATCCACCGTTCGACCACTTGAACCGCCGACTCCGCTTTGGCTTTGTCCTGCGGGTGACGGGGCCGCGCCGGCAGGATCGACGTGCCATAGTGACGGGCGAAGTCAAGCACCGTGTCGTTGCTGCGCGGCTCGTAGCGGTTCGCCTCTGCGATCATCGCCTTCGGGTTGTCCGGCACAATCAACTGCGGCACACCACCGCAGAAGGCCAGCGCAGCTGCCGTGGATTCGAGCCAGTTGACCATCGTTTCACGCGGCGTGGCGCACGCGTAGGTATAGCTCGAGGCGCCAAGAGCGGCCACGAAGATGTGGGCGCGACTGCCATCGGTCAGGGCAATGGTGGGGCCTGCGTAGTCGATGAATAGCTTCTCGCCGGCGCGGTGTATCTGGCGCATCGAGCGCTTGAGCTGCCTGGCAAAGCGCCGGTAATTCTCGCAGAATTGCGAGTAGCTGTAGGTCTGTGCATCGGCATGGTCGGCGCGGTGCTCCTCCCACAACAACATCAACGTCATGCCTTTGCCGCGCAGTGCCTGGTGCAGGCGGGCGTAGTCGGGCTGCACGTGGTCTCGCGGTTGTTCCGGCGCAACGAGCAAGCGCCGCTCCAGTGCCACTTCATCCAGTGCTTGCACGGTTGGCCAGTCCAGGCCAGCCGCTGCGGCCAAGCCAACATACTTGGTGACGACACCCTTCGAGAGGCCCAGCGCTGTGGCGATTCTCTGGTGCGAGAGCTTGGCGTCCAGCTTTAAACGCAATACGTCTTTTATCCTACGCATAGTGATCCTTGATACCGGCACGCTGTCTCCAAGCAAAAGCTGGCAGCGTACCCGGTGAGTTGGTATATGCGTAACATCATTTGGGCGCGGTACGACGCCATTCCGGTATCGTGACCGCTGATTCCGGCATCGTGACCGCCGATTCCGGTGGGCCCTGAAATCGGTCACGATAGACCGGAATGGGCGGTCACGATGGACCAGAACGGCCGGTCACGTTAGACCGGAATCACTGGTCACGATAGGCCGGAATACCCAGTATTTCCTTTGTTCTCCCGATAAAGCTGCCAGGTAGGGCCTAAAAGACAGTTAGCTTGACGTAGAGCCGCAACTCGCGTGTTTTGTCAGAGTATGTTCAAAAATGGATACGCATTTACCATTTGGTGATCGGGTAATTGCACGCTGATAGGTGCAATGCCGGTAGTTCTTGTGCACCTGTCGGTTCACCGACCAGGAAATCTCCTATGTCCACCGTCCCGATCATTACTCCACCTACTGGGATGAATTGCTCCACCAAGAACTTGGCAGAGCTGCAACCCTCAGCGATCTGCTGTGGGCGCAAGAGATGGATTTGCCGGACGCATGCAGAGTTGCACACCGACGCCGTGGCAGACGACGCATAATCGTGCATTTGGCAGTGTCGTGCATTTTGGCGGTGCAGTGGAGAAATATAGTTGTCTAGACGCCGCAGACTGCACAAAAGTTGGTACGCATTTTCGGGGTCATGGCATACAACGCCTCTGGCGCCGGAGTCTGCGTGAAAGCGCCGCTAAAAGCATGTGAGCGCATCAATGAACAATTTAGCCCCATGAAAGCACCTTAAAAATCAGATTTCAACGTGCACCCTACGGCCGACGGCACATAATCGTGCTATAGGCGCGCTTAAAAGGGTTGCCGAGCATCGCTAGTCGGTCGTTGCCACTTTCTACTTCGATTTGAAATGCGTACCAACTTTTGTGCAGTTTGATAGTGGAAGGACGGAATCCAGTTGTGTAGGTGGTCCAGCCTGCACAAAAATTGGTACCCTTTTTCGCGACTTGACCGACAGTGAGGGGTAGCGCCGGTAGTTTTGGTGCACCATTCGGCAGCATACCTTTAACGGTTGAGGCGGCGTCGGCGACGGAACGGGTTCATCGCAGTCAGCGCTGCCGCGTCCTATAGCCGTTCTCTATAAGCAGCCTGGGAGAGTCTTCCTCGCGGGCCTTCCATTCCGGGTTCCAGCGTTTTTGAGCGTAGTCGCTACCAAAAAACACCGCTAGACCACCAACTCCCATAGCCACGAAAAAGAAAATAAGAATGCCGATGTGTGCAAGAGTCACGATGCGCTCCTCCAAGCCTTTTGATAACCGAACATAGACAGACGCTCGTGTACCGATTTTACCCTGACAAACGCAAGCGCTGAACATACAAAAAGCCGTCACTTAGCAGGACCGGATTAAACCGACCAGTGCGTACCGGCCAAGGCCGTCCGGTGCTCAACACGCCTTGAAGGCTATCTGCATATCGTTGAAAGCGCCGCGAAAAGGAGTGTCTTGGTAGTGGACTACAGATCCGTACACACAAAAACACCTTGAAAGTCAGGTGACGTTGCGAGCGTTACCCTCAGCGTGTGCGAGCACGCTGGAAGTGCCTTGAAGGCTTATATGCGCACCCGCCGTTTGGCGTTGATGCCGTAGTCCTGCTGGTCATCGATCGAGCTGCAGTCAGTGATCGTGCTGAATGTAGGATTCAACGGGTCGAATCCTACATGTAAGGATAGTGGTCAAGTTACGATTTGGATTTGGAGTCCTACGGGAAAAATCGCTATAGGATCTGAGTATCGGTATCCTACATGTAGGATACCGATACTGTCTGTCAACACATTGAGCGCTGTCTCGAATCAAAAGAGACAGGATCTCTGTAGGATAGTGGCATGGGAATCCTACAATGTAGGCGAACGGTTCGTCCCGCTGCTTACTGCGTAACTTCTTCGAAAGTGGCATTTTTCTACTGTAGGATTTCGACATGAGAATCCCAATAGATAGTATTGGGAAGGGACTGGAAAGAAGGTAAGGCTGGTTGGGTCGCCTCGAGCGGGCCGAGCTAGCCCATAGAGCGAAGGCCGAATCTAAAGCGGAAGCTAACGCAGCCTAGGGCCATCTTCGCGGGACGCTGGGGTTGCTGAATTCCGAACGTCGTCACAAATCGCTCGCCGAAGGCTTGCCTGGGCCGATCACGAAAGGACATGCGATTATTTGGTGCCGGCATTCAATGTGCTGAGGCACGCGACCACTGAAGAGCCGTAAGGTACCCCGGAATGATAGCGACGCAATGTTTGCTATGGGCCTTTACAGGGCTGCAGGGGCGTTCGCTGACGATGCGGACCACGTAATCGTCCATGAAGAATTCATTTTGACGCCCCCCGGTCAAATTTAAGCCGCGCTGAGGCGATTAAAATCCCCTTGGTAGTCAACCCTTTCGATTTCGCGCGGCACGCCAGCTATTATCAAGGCATAAAAAAGAGACAAAAAGAAGGGCAGAACGCCCTTGCGGGCAATCATACGCAGCAGCCACTTCATATTAAAGCCCACCGCGCACAGCACCGCATGAATGGCATCTCCAATCTGACCTTTT
>JAHTBO010000017.1 GCA_019166125.1 Alcaligenaceae bacterium CGII-47 | reverse complement strand
GCAAAACGATGCGCGACGGCGGCCTCGAGTTCCTGCCACGGAATATGCGTGGCAAGCACAACCAGCGGTTTTCTGAGATCAATCATTTGATCCAGGCGGCTGCGGAAAAAGTCGTCGATTTGATTCATGGTGATTTTCTATGTCTCCCAGAAAATACCCCGGAAAAGGGTGTTTTTGAGAGATTTGTTGGCTTTTAATGCCTATATTTTACAATGAAATCAATACGTTAACAATAAATCATGGACGACTACATAGCGTCTACAACTACAAGCCTGGTGAAAGCTATGGTTCGGACGAACGTTCGCGCGTTGTCGTGAAGCTGAACAAGGGCCAATGGAAGCTCGTTCCCTAAATGATGAGCGCCTCAATGCAGGAATGATCACACCGGCCTCGCTCTCTATTTGAGCGAGGCGGTTTTTCTACGGGCATATAAGTATTTAGCTGTATTTAAAAACATGGTGACCATGATGAGACATGATTCGTATGCTGATCAGCCCGACGACGGGAGGACATACTCATGAGTTGGGACGTTGCGATGATCCTCGTCACCGATGGCCTGGCTAACGGTGCTATCTATGTACTGGCAGGATTAGGCCTGGTACTGATTTTTTCAGTCACGCGGGTGGTATATATTCCCTTTGGCGACATAGCGGCTTTTTCTGCACTCACGCTAGCGGCCTTTGAAACCAACCGCCTGCCCCCCACGATCGGGCTGGTTGCCGTGCTTGCACTGCTTGCCACGCTCACCGAGGTCGGTAGCTTATTGCGACGCGGCCTGGCACGACAAATCCCAAAAGGGATTCTGGCATGGGGCATCCTGCCACTGCTGCCCTGTGCACTGGCCTGGATGGTGGCACGCCCTGATATGCCTGCCGCTGCCCAGATTACGATGTCGGTATTGCTGGTGGTGCCCATCGCACCGCTACTCGCACGCATTGTGTTCCAGCCGATTGCTGATGCAACGGTGCTGGTGCTGCTGATTGTTGCACTATCACTGAGCTTCCTGCTCTCTGGCCTGGGCTTGCTGTTCTTTGGGCCCGAGGGCTCACGCACCAACCCGCTGGCTGAGGGCGTACTGAATCTGGGCGGCGGTATCACCGTAAGCGGCCAGGTCATCCTGATGCTGGCGGCTGCCGTCGTACTTAGTGGGCTATTTTTTTTGGTGTTCGAGCGCACAGTCGTCGGTAAGACGCTTCGGGCAACAGCGGTCAACCGGGTCGGGGCACGCTTGGTCGGCATTCGTCCCGCACGTACCGCGCTACTGGCCTACGGCGGCGCGTCGCTATTGGCCGGGCTGATCGGGGTACTGATCGCACCGGTCACGACGATGTATTACGACTCGGGTTTCATCATCGGCCTGAAAGCATTCGTAGCGGCCATTATTGGCGGTTTGACGAGCTATCCATTAACTGCTTTGGGTGCGTTCGCTGTTGGCATCGTCGAGAGTTTCGCCTCGTTTTGGAGCGGTGCACTCAAGGACGCAATCGTGTTCAGCTTGCTAATCCTAGTTCTCATGCTGCATTCCTTCCTTGGTGTGCATTCCGAGGAAATCCAAGAAGAGGTAGATCAATGAAGCACATCGACTCTCGCATATTGGGTATCGGTGCCGTGATTGTCGTACTGGCTTTTATACCGATACTTGCGGGTAATTTCACGGTGTCGTTGTTCAACGATATCGGTATCGGCGCACTGGTGGCGCTAGGCTTGGTCCTGCTAACCGGTATTGGCGGTGTAACCTCGTTCGGTCAGGCGGCCTTCGTCGGTATTGCAGCGTACACCAGCGCCTGGCTTACGACCGTCTACGATCTGTCGCCGTGGATCAGCTTATTTGCCGCATTACTACTCACCGGCTTATCGGCGCTGGCAATCGGCATGCTCACATTACGTCTGGGTGGGCACTTCTTGGCTTTATCGACGATCGCCTGGGGTCTGTCCATCACCATTGTGTTCGGCAACATCGATGCCTTGGGTCGGCATACCGGACTATCAAACATCCCTCCTCTGTTTATCGGCAACTGGTCTCTGGCCAGCCCCCATCTCATGTTTTACATGATCTGGATCCTTGTGGGCTTAGCGCTGCTGTTCAGCCATAACCTGCTGAACTCACGTCCCGGGCGCGCAATGCGGGGGCTACGGGGGGGCAGCACGCTACTGGCCAGCGTCGGGGCAAATGCCTATAGTGTGCGACTAACCCTGTTTATCACTGCAGCACTATTGGCTGGGATCGCGGGCTGGCTATACGCGCACACCTATCGCTTTGTCAGTCCTTCACCTTTTGATGTGCGCGCCAGCATTGAGTATCTATTGATGGCGGTGGCGGGCGGTCTGGGCCACCTCGTCGGTGCACTGGTAGGTTCTGCCATTGTGCTCTTGCTAAAAAATGGTCTGCAGGATGTCTTGCCTTTGCTCACACAACAGGCCGGGCAGCTCGATGCCATTGTCTTTGCGGGCTTATTTATCGCTTTGCTGCACTTTGCGCGTAGCGGCCTGATGGGTTTCGTCGCACGCTGGCGTTCTCGCCACAAACGCACGGGGAGCACACCCGTGATTCATCGCGCCCCAGCAAAGCCCCTGCCAAATCGACAATTACCCCAGCGCGGGACGCCGGTGCTCTCGGTCAAGGGCGCAGTAAAGCGTTTTGGTGGCTTGGTTGCCGTGGACCACGTGAGCTTCAACGTGAATGCAGGCGAGATCGTTGGCCTGATTGGTCCCAACGGCGCAGGCAAGTCAACGATGTTTAATCTGCTTACCTGCACGCTCCCCATGACATCAGGACAGGTACGTTTTTTAAACCATGATCTGGCTGGAATGGCGCAACGCAAGGTCGCACGCCTGGGGTTGGCACGCACCTTTCAACACGTCAAACTGCGTCCACACATGAGCCTGCTCGATAACGTCGCGCTCGGTGCGCACTCGCGCTGTCACGCTGGTGTGCTGCGCGCGGGCTTACGACTGGACCGTGCCGAGGAAGCGCAGATTTTGCATGAAGCCTACCGCCAATTAGAGCGCATCGGCCTGAGCGACCGGGCACACGAGCTTGCAGGCAGCCTGCCGCTGGGCACGCAGCGCATCCTGGAGATCGCCCGTGCTCTGGCTGCCGACCCTGTGTTGCTCGTTCTGGATGAGCCCGCGGCAGGCTTGCGCCGCAAGGAAAAGATCGCCCTTGGCGAATTGCTGCAGAAACTTCGCAGCGAGGGCGTCACCATCCTCATTGTGGAACATGACATGGACTTTGTGATGAAGCTGGTCGATCGCCTGGTCGTAATGAACTTTGGCGCCAAGCTGCTCGAAGGCCTGCCCAGTGCCGTGCGGGCGGACGAACGTGTCCAGGCTGCCTATCTGGGGAGCGTGGTATGAGCACCATACTAGAGATCAAGGATCTACACGTCGCTTACGGGCGAATCGAAGCGGTGCGGGGCGTGAGTTTGTCCTTGGAGGTGGGGCAGATTATCTCGGTGATCGGACCGAATGGTGCTGGCAAGACCACACTGCTGGGCGCCACCATGGGTCTGTTGCCATCGCACGGCGTGTTGCGCTTTGATGGCGAGGATCTATATACGATGGATGTGGAGGCGCGCGTGGAACATGGCATGTGCCTCGTGCCCGAGCAGCGCGAGCTGTTTGGTGAGCTCACGGTGCTGGATAACCTTCAATTGGGCGCCTACTCTAAACGGCTGCGTCGCGACGTAATGAAAAGCCGTCTGCAATCCGTTTATGATCGCTTTCCACGATTAGCCGAGCGCCGCTCACAGCGCGCCGACACGCTCTCGGGAGGCGAACGACAAATGCTCGCGGTTGGCCGGGCACTGATGTCCGCGCCGCGTCTCTTGATGCTCGATGAGCCCAGCCTGGGGCTCGCACCCCTGATCGTGCGTGAAATTCTATCTATCGTGCGCGCACTGCGTGAGGAAGGTGTATCGATCCTGCTCGTCGAGCAGAATGCACGTGCCGCACTCGAGAGCTCGGATCGCGGCTATGTCTTGGAAATCGGCAAGATCGCCTTATCCGGCGACTCACAAGCGCTGGCAAATGATCCACGCGTACAACACACCTACCTAGGTGGGGGAACCAATGAAAGCCTTTGATTTTTTGCCGCCACCACAGCGAACCTTGCCGCAGATGCTGCTGCGCCAGGCCGAGCAATTCGGTGATCGGCGCTTGCTGGACGTGGGCGGCGTAAGCTGGGACCATCGCGACCCGGCCCATCTGGCCGCCACCCGCGCTGGCACCTTAGCCCGGGCCGGGATCGTGCGCGGTGATCGGGTAGCATTAATGAGCAGTAATCGTGCCGAGTTCCTCGAGTGCTTTTTAGGCTGCGGGTGGGTCGGCGCCGTATCGGTACCCATCAACACAGCGTCGATGGGCCCACAGATCGAATACTTTCTCACAAACAGCCAGGCTTCGTTGCTACTTATCGAAGCAGCGTTCCTCGAACGCCTACAGACAACTGATCTGCGCAAAACATCGTTGCAGGCGATCTGGGTGCTGGACGCCACCGATCTACCGGACACGTTGCAGTCAATACCTATCATCGCCTGGCCCGCCGCCTGCGAGCCGTTACCGCCCGCCCCCGTGGGGCCTGGCGAAACACTGGCGATTCTCTATACGTCTGGCACGACCGGGCCCTCCAAGGGGGTATTGTGCCCCCACGCACAGTATTACTGGTGGGGCGTCAACACCCTTCGGGTGCTGGATGTGAATGCCGATGACGTCCTGTGCACAACCTTGCCATTGTTTCATATCAACGCGCTCAACACCTTCGCACAGGCAACACTCGTTGGATGCCGTGTGGTGTTTGAGCCCCGTTTCTCGGCCTCTGGTTTCTGGGCATCCATGCGGGCTTGCGGCGCTACAGTCGTGTATCTGTTGGGCGCAATGGTTCCTATTTTGCTGGCGCAGCCTGCGGGACCCAACGAGCGTGGCCACCGGGTGCGCACGGGCTTGGGGCCCGGCGTGCCTAGCGCTGCCGCGGCAGATTTTCTTGCCCGTACGGGTGTAAATCTGCTTGAAGGCTACGGCTCAACTGAAAGCAGTTTTGTCATCGCTACGACCCCCGACTCCCCACAACATGGCGTCATGGGCAAGGTGCTACCCGGCTTTCAGGCCCGTGTCGCGGACGAGGACGACGTCGAACTGCCGCCCGGCGTGGCGGGCGAGCTGCTATTGCGCGCCGACGAACCCTACGCCTTCGCCAGTGGCTACTTCAATATGCCAGAAAAAACCGTCGAGACCTGGCGCAACCTATGGCTACACACAGGGGATCGGGTCACGTGCGATGCCGATGGCACATTGCGTTTCGTAGACCGCATCAAGGACGCAATCCGGCGGCGTGGCGAGAATATTTCCTCGTATGAAGTCGAGCAGGTGCTGTTGAGCCATCCAGATGTGGCTGCAGTCGCGGTCTTCCCGGTTCGCTCCGAGCTCGCAGAGGACGAGGTCATGGCAGCGCTGACGCTGCGCTCGGGCTGTACGCTTGAGCCGGCTGCGCTGATTGCCTGGTGCGCGGCACGTTTGCAGTACTTCGCCGTGCCACGGTATATCGATATTGTGGACGATCTCCCACGTACCGAAAATGGCAAGATACAGAAGTACAAGCTGCGAGAGCGCGGGGTCACGGCTACAACCTGGGAGCAAGCGCCAGTCTCGCGTTCAAAATGAAATAGTCGTGCCTACCGCTTATCCCCACGGCGATTCAGGCTGGCAAAGCTCTCGCCACGATGCGCAAGATCGAGCAGCAGCTCGGACGGGCGCCAGAATTGTGCGTCCTCAACGGCCCACGCTTGCATACGCTCGAGCAGGACTGGCAGCCCCACCTGATCGGCGTACAACAAAGGTCCACCTCGATAGCGCGGAAAGCCATAGCCATTAACCAACACCACATCAACGTCCAGAGGCCGTAGCGCAATACCTTCGAGCACAACATTCGCCCCCTCATTGATCATGGCGCCAAGATAACGTTGCACGATCTCCTGGGCTGAAAACACCCGGGGGGTCACCCCTGCCCGGCGGCGCTCTTGGGCAATAATCGCCAGGACTTCCGGATCAGGCTGGCCGTGTCGGTCACCGTCAGCGTAGCGATACCATCCTCGCTGGGTCTTTTGACCAAACCAGCCACGTTCACATAAGCGGTCTGAAATATGTACATAGCGCTCGTCAGCCGGACGCGTGGCTGCCCGCCGTTTACGTGCGGCCCAGGCGATATCACCACCCGCCAAGTCCATGACCTGGAACAAACCCATCGGAAAACCAAAGCCACGCAGCGCAGCGTCCACCTCGTAGGGCGAGGCGCCATCCTCCACCATATATTCAGCCGCGCGCCGGTAGCAGGCCAGTATGCGGTTACCAATAAAGCCGTCACATACACCGGCACGCACAGCGACCTTACGCAGACGTTTAGCTAACGCAAAGCCGGTGGCCACTGCATCGGCGGCAGCCTGGCGTGGCACCACCACCTCTAGCAGTTTCATGACATTAGCCGGTGAGAAAAAGTGCAGGCCGATCACATCGGATGCGCGCCCCGAACTTGCAGCAATCACATCAACATCAAGATAGGAGGTATTGGTGGCCAGCACGGCACCCGGCTTGCAGATTGTCGCCAGCTCGGTGAATACGGCTTTTTTGACCGCCATATCTTCAAACACGGCCT
Organism: Alcaligenaceae bacterium CGII-47; assembly: GCA_019166125.1. Taxonomy (GTDB): domain Bacteria; phylum Pseudomonadota; class Gammaproteobacteria; order Burkholderiales; family Burkholderiaceae_B; genus Castellaniella. Next base: position 20,270 of record JAHTBO010000017.1, on the reverse strand, counting down.
CAATGACGAGGTCCGCGTCGGCAAGCGCGCCGTAACCCACCGCCCCTTCCAATTGCGCCAACCGGCCCGCGCATGCCTCAGGGGATAAACGATGCTTGGCGACCAGACCCTCGTAGACCTTCTCTACGGTGGCGCGGCCGCGCGCCAGGCTCGCCTCGTCACGCTCGACCAGAATCACCTGCAAGCCCGCATCCAGCAGAGAGACGGCAATGCCAGCGCCCATCGTTCCACCGCCAATCACCCCAATGCGCTCGAGGCGACGTGGTGCATCTGCCGCTGCCTCAGGCACCTTAAGTGCCTCACGCTCAGCAAAGAACGCATGCACCAAACCGAGGCGTTGCGGGCTGTCCAAGCATTGCAGGAACAGCTCGGACTCTAGTCGGATGCAGGCCTCGAATGGCTGCTCCAACGCTGCAGCGACAGCATCGACGATACGCGCGGGCGAGAACAGCTGGCTGTGCTTGCGCTGGACCTCGATACGTGCAGCCTGAATGGCCGCGGCGCTGGCCTGTATATCGTCCAATCCGTGGCCATCGCATGTCCGGCGAGGCGCCGCACCTTGATCAGCCAACGCTTGTGCCCAGATGATCGCCGTCTCGAGCGGGTCGTCAGCTAAACGGTCAACCAGACCGAGCTCGCGTGCGCGAGCCGCCTCTATTCGGCGACCAGTGAGCATTAAATCCAGCGCCGCCTTGGCACCGATCAGTCGCGGGGTACGTTGGGTTCCGCCTGCACCGGGCATCAAACCAAGTAGAACTTCGGGCAAGGCAAACTGCGCCTGCGGCCCCCCCACTCGGAAATGCGCAGCTAATGCGACCTCCATACCGCCACCCAGTGCCGGCCCGTGCACAGCAGCCACCACGGGCTTGTTCAGCGCCTCAATTTCGTCACACACCTGCGAGAGCAGTGGCGGCTGTCGTGGCTGCCCAAACTCACGAATATCGGCACCACCGATAAATAAGGTGCCAGAACTCGCCAGCACAACGGCTTGGACCAGCGTGTCCTCGCGGGCAGCAGCCACTGCCGTAGTCAGCCCCAGCCGCACCGCATGGCTCAACGCATTAACGGGCGGATTCTGGATCGTAATGACAAGGACGTTACCCACACGCCGGGTTTGCACAAAATCACTCATCGCACTAGAACGCTGCAATGCCGGTAATGGCACGACCCAATATGAGTGCGTGCACGTCATGGGTCCCCTCATATGTATTGACGACCTCGAGGTTCACCAAGTGGCGCGCCACACCGAACTCATCACTAATACCATTGCCACCGAGCATATCCCGAGCGGTGCGCGCGATATCGAGCGCCTTGCCGCAGGAGTTGCGCTTGATAATTGAGGTAACCTCAACCGCAGCCGTGCCTTCATCCTTCATACGGCCTAGCTGCAGGCAGCCTTGCAACCCCAGGCTGATCTCGGTGAGCATATCGGCCAGTTTTTTCTGGATCAATTGGTTGGCGGCCAGCGGACGGCCAAACTGGTGGCGATCCAATACATACTGACGAGCACGCTGATAACAGTCCTCTGCCGCACCCAACGCGCCCCAGGCGATGCCATAACGCGCACTGTTCAAGCAGGTAAACGGACCTTTCAGGCCGCGCACCTCAGGGAAAGCGTTTTCCTCTGGCACAAATACCTCGTCCATGACGATCTCGCCTGTGATGGAGGCGCGTAGGCCGACCTTGCCATGAATGGCTGGCGCCGAAAGGCCCTTCATTCCTTTTTCGAGTATGAATCCACGGATCGGCCCGACGGCACCGCCCTCGTCCACCTCTTTGGCCCAGACGACGAAAACATCAGCAATGGGACTATTGGTAATCCACATCTTGGTGCCTTGGAGGCGATAGCCCCCAGATGTCTTGTAGGCGCGCGTGGCCATGCTGCCCGGATCCGAACCATGATCGGGCTCGGTGAGGCCAAAGCAACCGATCCACTGGCCGCTGGCCAGCATAGGCAAGTATTTTTGCTTCTGTGCCTCGGTACCAAATTCGTTTATCGGCACCATCACGAGCGAGCTCTGCACACTGGCCATGGAACGATAGCCGGAATCGACACGCTCGATCTCGCGGGCGATCAGGCCATAGCAAACGTAACTCAGTCCCGAGCCACCGTATTGCTCGGGAATCGTGGGGCCCAGAAGGCCGAGCTCACCCATCTCGCGGAAGATGGATGGATCGGTGGTCTCGTGGCGAAACTGCTCGAGCACGCGCGGGGCCAGCTTGCCCTGGCAGTAGGCATGCGCGGCCTCGCGTATGGCGCGCTCATCGTCGCTGAGCTGCTGCTCAAGCGATAGCGGATCATCCCAATGAAAGGCGACTTTGTTAGTCATGTGTGGTCTCTTGCATCAAATTATGGAGGAATAGAAACTGACGTGCAGGCATACGGCCAATTGGCCTTCAGTCCGGCACGACGGCGGTAACCTCGATCTCGACCTTGGCACGGTCCTCGATGAGTGCTGACACCTCGATGGCCGTCATCGTGACATTGAAGCTGCCGATGAGCTCGCGGAAGGCCTTACCGATCTCGGGGTAGGCGGCAGCATACTCGTGCTTATTGGTCACGTACCAGGTCATACGCACGATGTGCTCTGGTTTGGCATCGCCTTCGCGCAGCACTTCAACGATATTTTGCAGTGCCTGGCGCACCTGTTCGGCCAGGTCGTCGGTATGAAACTGGCCCTGTGCATCCCAGCCGATCATGCCCGCCACGAACACCATCCGTCCACGCACACTGACGCCATTGGCGTAACCCTTGGGACGCGGCCAACCGGGGGGGAGAAGAACTTGCATAGAGACCTCCTTGTCAACAAGCAGAAATTAAAAATAGGGTTATGGGTCTAAGACGATTTGGCTGTCAAAGCGGCGCGCACATCACTCGGGATGCTAATTGCACTGTGCGTATCCAGGTTTGTAAATACCAGCACCTGACGCGAGCCCACTCGTACCGCATCCTTGACGCGGGCATCCAAGGCCAGCGTCAAGGATTTCCCCCCTGCGCGCTCGAGCGCCAAGCCAAAGGTCACTGTTTCGCCCATTCGACTGATCGCCCGAAAATCGCACTCTAAGCGCACAATGGGTAGGCCGATGCGGCGGGCCCCCACCATGTCTGTGTAGGGGATGCCCAGGCCATCATCGAACCAATCCTCAACAAGATGGTTGAAGAGCACCAGATACTGGGGAAAGTACACGATTCCCGCCGGATCACAGTGCGAAAAGCGGATCGGGTAATCACGCTCGAAGCGTGCAATAGGTGTGCTGTTATCCATAAGTAGCCATCAATCTCATGTATGCAGCTTAAAGCGCTGCAACTTGCCAGTCTGGGTTCGAGGTAGATTATTCACAAACTCTATGGCTCGTGGATATTTATAGGGCGCGACCGTCGCCTTGACAAAGTCCTGCAACGTCTTTTTTTGTAACGCATCATCGGTCTGACCGGGCCGCAGCACGACAAACGCTTTGACGATCTGGCCACGCTCGTCATCCGCCACACCGATCACTGCACATTCGGCTACGGCAGGGTGCTGCATGAGCGCCTCCTCGACCTCAGGCGCGGCAATGTTGTAGCCAGACGAAATGATCATGTCGTCGGTTCTCGCCTGATAGAAAAAGTAGCCCTCGGCATCCATCAAATAAGCATCGCCTGTCAGGTTCCAGCCATGCTGCACATATGCCTTCTGGCGCGAATCGGCCAGATAGCGACAGCCTGTGGGCCCTTGCACTGCCAACTGGCCAATTGTGCCAGGTGGCACTTCATGACCCTCAGCATCGACGACCTTGGCGCGATAACCAGGTACCGGCTTGCCCGTGGCACCGGGGCGTGCATTGGTTTCGTCGTGCGAGATAAAAATATGCAGCATCTCGGTGGCGCCAATACCATCGATTAATTCGATGCCGGTTGCCTGCTTCCACAAAGCGCGTGTCGAACTGGGCAGTGCCTCACCCGCTGACACGCACTTACGCAAGGGGGTGCGCCGCAGCTCGACCGCTCGCACGGCCAGCGTGCGATAGGACGTGGGCGCTGTAAACAGCACCGTGGCACCAAAGTTCTGGATCGCCTCTAGCAACAGGGGCGGGCTGGCCTTCTCGAGCAGGACGGTGGAGGCGCCCGCATGCATTGGAAACAGCAGCAGACCGCCCAATCCGAAGGTGAACGCCAATGGCGGGCTACCGATAAACACATCATCCGCAGTGGGGCGCAGATTGTATGTCGGCCAGCAATGGCAGATCGACATCATGTCGCGGTGAAAATGCATCGTGGCCTTAGGCACGCCCGTGGTCCCTGACGTAAAACCTAAGATGCACGTATCGTCTGCCGCCGTATCAATATTCTCGAATTCTGGCGAGGCACGCTCGATCGCTGCCTCAAGACTGTCAGGCCCGCTGTAATTGAAATGCCGGATTTTGCGCAGCACGGGGGTTTCTTTTGCGGCGATCTGTAGCTCTTCGGCCAACGCTGCATCGCAGAGTGCATGCGTGATCTGGCCGATATTCAAAATCGATTTCAGCTCCTTTGCACGCAGCAGCGGCATCGTCGCCACCGCAATCCCACCGGCCTTGATGACGGCAAACCAGCAGGCCGCCAGTAAGGGATTATTGGGCGCGCGCAGCAATACGCGATTGCCCGGCACCAGACCCATGTCATGCACCAGCACATTGGCAATGCGATTGCTCTTTTCGAGCAGATCCGCATAGGTCCATGTCAGGCCCGGCGCCCGGATACAAACACGATCGCCATGGCCCTGCCTGATATGACGGTCTAACAATTCCGTGGCGCAGTTCAGACGCTCGGGATAGTGCAATTCAGGTAAATCAAACAGGAATTGCGGCTGTTGTTCGGACGGCGGCAGATTGTCGCGAGCGAAGGTATCCATATGTGCACTGTACATACTGGTTTCCTCTGAGAGAACGAAACGCTGTTATCGATCGATCACGTACCCACAGCACGCAACATTTCGCGTGCGATGATAAGTTGCTGCACTTCGGTGGCCCCCTCGTAGATACGCAATGCGCGGATCTCGCGGTAGAGCCGCTCTACCGGTTGATCGCTTACCACGCCCAGACCACCGAACATCTGCACCGCGGCATCAATCACCTGCTGCGCGTTCTCGGTCGCGGTCATCTTGGCCATGGCAGCCTCGCGCGTGACGTTTCGACCCTGATCACGTTGCCAGGCAGCCCGGTAGGTCAGCAGCGCCGCACTGTCGATGGCCGTGGCCATCTGCGCGAGCTTGGCCTGAGTCAGCTGAAAGTCGGCCAACACCCCACTGAACATGCGGCGTGTCGTAGCGTGAGAAAAAGCCTCGTCCAACGCGCAACGTGCAAAGCCCAGCGCCGCCGCAGCCACTGAGGTGCGAAACACGTCCAGGGTGCGCATTGCCACCTTAAAGCCCTCGCCCGCCGCGCCCACCCGCTGACTGATCGGGATGCGGCAGTTGGTAAAGCGCAGACGCGCAAGCGGATGCGGTGCGATGACCTCGATGCGCTCGGCGATCTCCAGCCCAGGGGTATTCGCATCGACGATAAAGGCCGAGATCCCACGCGCACCTGCCGCCTCTGCGGTGCGCGCAAACACCACATAGAAGTCCGCAATGCCACCGTTCGAGATCCAGGTCTTTTCGCCATCAAGCACATAGTCATCGCCTTCAATGCGCGCTGCGCAGCTCATGGCAGCCACATCTGAACCCGCGTCAGGCTCTGAGAGCGCAAACGCTGCGATCGCATCGCCCGAAGCCACCCGCGGGAGATACGTCTGACGCTGTGCGGGGGTCCCATGCAAGGAGATCGCGCCAGAGCCCAGGCCCTGCATGGCAAAGGCAAAGTCAGCTAAACCGGAATGACGCGCCAGGGTCTCACGGATCAGGCAAATAGCACGTGTATCAATCACCTCACCGATCCCGCCGTGGGCTGTGCCCGCCACAGCGTAGCGCAGCCAGCCCCCGGTGCCCAGCGCCCGGACCAGTGCGCGGCATGCCGTGTCCACATCAGCGCCGTGAGTCTGGCTGATATTCTCTGTTGCCCACTTATCCAGCGAACGCGCCAGCTCAGCGTGCTGTGGCTCGAGAAATGGCCACTCCAGATAGTTTGTGTCAGCCATATCAGTTTCCTTCGAATATTGGCTTTTGCTTAGCGACGAAGGCATGATAGGCGCGCGAGAAGTCATTGGTGAGCATGCAGATCGCTTGCGCCTGCGCTTCCGCCTCAATCGCCTGATCGATGGTCATGGCCCATTCCTGGTGCAGCATGGTCTTGGTGATGCCATTGGCAAAGGTTGGTCCTTGGACCAGTTGCGCGGCCAAGGCGCGCGCCTCATCGAGCAGCCCATCAGGATCACACAAACGGTTGAACCAGCCCCAGCGCTCGCCCTCCTCGCCGCCCATACTGCGTCCGGTGTAGAGGAGCTCGCTGGCACGGCCCTGCCCGATGATACGTGGCAGGATCGCGCACGCGCCCATATCGCAGCCCGCCAGACCCACGCGATTAAAGAGAAATGCGGTCTTGCTGCGCACGGTACCCAGGCGCATATCACTGGCCATGGCCATGATCGCCCCGGCCCCCGCACACACACCGTCGACCGCAGCCACGATGGGCTGGGGACATGCGCGCATGGTCTTGACCAGCTCGCCGGTCATACGCGTAAACATCAATAGTTCCGGCGCTTTCAGGCGCACGAGCGGGCCGATGATTTCATGCACATCGCCGCCCGAGCAGAAATTGCCGCCTGCACCCACGACCACCACAGCATGGACATCCTTCGCCCACTTGAGTTGGTGAAACACGTCGCGCAACTCCGCATAAGCGTCAAAGGTGAGGGGGTTCTTGTATTCCGGACGGTTCAGCGTGATGGTGGCCACCTCACCCTCGACTTGCCACAGGAAGTGCTGGGCCTGGTAAGCAGCAAGTGGGCGGCTATTGCCGGCCAATAGTGCCGGGTCAATGTGAAGGTCGTTGCTCATGACAGGGGTCTCCGGGTAATTATGTTTGATCCTCAGGCTCAGGCGCGAGCGTCTCGGATGGCTGCTGTGCCAAATGCACGCGCAGCTCACCGAGTTGCTGGTACAGAGCCTCTTTGGATGATAAGGGGACATTCTCGAATAGCTCGATGAGCCAGCGCTCATGCTCGGCGGCCATGGTTGCGAACTGTGCCCGCCCTTTTGGGGTGAGTTTGACAAGATAGGAGCGCCTGTCCTCCGGGACATCAATACGCTGCACCAGCCCCTCTTTGACCAACTGGTCAGTGAGACCAGTCACGTTGCCCCGCGTAACCATGAGGTAACGCGAAAGGACATTCATGCGCAAGCCCTCGGGACGTCTCTCCAACTGCGCCAGATAGTCAAAACGCGGCAGCGTCATGCTAAATCGCGTGCGCAGATGTTGACGGACGCTTTGCTCGATTTGCATGCTACATGACAGCAGGCGTAGCCAGATCTTGGTGTCCAGGTGATCGTTGAGCTGGGCCCGAGCCTCCAGCCCGATATGCTCGTCTCCCAGTGACCGGACCATGGCAAAATTGCTTGTGGTTGTGCTCTTCAATGGTAGCCTCCTGGCATCACATGACCTCGCCGCCCGAGATTGAGATCGACTGACCCGTCACAGCGCCAGCATGATCGTCACACAGCCATGCAACAGCGTGCGCCACCTCATTGGGCTCGATGAGCCGACCCTGCGGATTAGACTTGACGAACTCGGCAAGCGTCGCCTCGGCAGTGCGCCCAGTCCGGGCAACCACGCGCTCGATCCCCGCTCGGACAATATCGGTGTCAGTGTATCCCGGGCACACCGCGTTCACGGTGATGCCCTTGGTAGCCAACTCCAAAGCCAGGGCGCGCGTCAAACCGACCACACCATGCTTGGCCGCGCAATAGGCCGATACATAGGCATAGCCCACCTGCCCAGCGGTGCTGGCGATATTGATGATGCGCCCCCATCCAGCTGCCAGCATATTCGGTAGCACGGCCTGAGTACAAATCATGGTTCCCGTGAGGTTCACGTCGATCATGCGCCGCCAAAGCGCAGCATCCGTTTTAAGGAAGGGCGCGCTCTCTGCCTGACCAGCATTATTGACGAGCACTTCGATCGGGCCAAAACGCGCCTGCGCATCAGCGCAAGCCTGCGCGACCATCTGCGCATCGGCCACGTCAGCAGCCACGGCATGCAGGCGATCGGGTGTCTGCGCGGCGAACGCCTGCACCACGTCGAGCCGACGCCCGAGCACTGTGACGCGATAACCACGTTCGAGCAGCGCATGCGCGACCGCTGCGCCAATACCGCGTCCACCGCCCGTCACCAATGCATGACGAGTGACGGGCCCAGCCGTCTGTGATAACGGAGCCGGCATGGGCGTCACGACTTGGCCACCTCTGCCGCGGCCTGTGCCCGCGCAAAATTGGCCTCCATTTGCTGCTTGGCCGAACGGTACTGCTGGGGCCAGACAATGGGGGTGTAGCCGATGCGAGCAGCTTCACTCAATGTCCATGACGGATTGGCCAGGTGCGGGCGTGCCACCGCGCACAGGTCAGCGCGCCCAGCTGCCAGGATGCTGTTGGCATGATCAGCCTCACTGATTGCGCCGACGGCGATAGTTGGAATCCCGGCTTCTTGGCGGATCCGGTCGGCAAATGGCGTTTGAAACATCCGCCCATACACCGGCTGCTCGGCCTTGCTAACCTGCCCGGATGAACAATCGATCATGTCGGCGCCCGCCGCCTTAAAGGCCTTTGCGATCGCTACCGCATCGGTGGGCGTGGTCCCACCCTCGACCCAATCGTGCGCGGAGATCCGCACGGATATGGGCTTGTCCTGGGGCCAAACTGCGCGGATCGCCTGGAAAACCTCTAGCGGGTAGCGTAAGCGATTCTCTAGGGATCCACCGTATTCGTCAGTGCGTGAGTTGGTCAGGGGCGAAATAAAGCTCGATAGCAGATAGCCGTGCGCACAATGCAACTCGAGCCAATCTGCACCGGCCTGGGCTGCCGCACGGGTGGCTGCTACGAATTGATCCTTGACCGTGGCCAAGTCAGCGTGGCTCATCTCGCGCGAGACCTGGCTCACGCCGGTCAGATACTGCTGCGGCGATGCCGAGATCAGGGGCCAGTTGCCGGACTCCAACGGCAGATCGGTACCTTCCCATGCCCGGCGTGTGGACGCCTTGGCGCCAGCATGACCGATCTGAATACCGAATTTGGCGTCGGTATAGGTGTGAATCCAGTCAGCGATTCGCTTGAATCCTGCGGTGTGCTCCGGCGCGTAGAGGCCTGGGCAACCCGGCGTAATGCGGCCCTCGGCGCTCACGCAGGTCATTTCAGCAAACACCAGGCCAGCGCCGCCCATCGCGCGCGCGCCCAGATGCGTCAGATGATAGTCACCCACCAAGCCGTCGACGGCAGAGTACTGCGCCATTGGCGACACGACAATTCGATTTTTGAGGGTCACACCACGCATCTGATAAGGCGTAAACATCGGTGGCGGCGCAGTCTGTCCGACCGGGGTCTGAACGCCGGCTTGTTCGGCGAACCAGGCCTCATAGCCTTCAAGCCAATCCTTATCGCGCAGGCGCAGGTTCTCGTGGCTAATGCGCTGGCTGCGTGTCAGCATGGAGTACATAAGCTGCTCGGGCTCGAACTGATCCAAGTAGCGCTCACCACAGACCTCAAACCACTCCATGGCATTCCAGGCGGCATTTTGCAGGCGCAATGTTTCGATACGGCGCGCTTCTTGGTAGGTGGTCAGTACCTGCGTAATGTGCTCGGGCCCGTCGCCCAGCAACTGGAACTGGCGCGCGAGTTCAATCGCGTCCTCGATGGCCAGCTTCGTGCCAGATCCGATGGCAAAGTGCGCGGTATGCACCGCGTCCCCCATCAGCACGACATGGCTGCCGTGAGTATTGCGCAGCCACCACTGATCACACACGACGCGCTGAAAATTAAGCCAGGCCGCCCCACGCAAATGACGCGCGTTGGTCATGAGCTTGGCGCCTTGCAGGTTTTCAGCAAAAATTCGCTCGCAGAATTCGATGGACTGGGCCTGATCGGCCTGATCCAGACCATGCGCCTGCCAGACATGCTCGGGGCATTCGACGATAAACGTGGTGGTCTGGTCATCGAACTTATAGATGTGTGCCTGGAACCACCCATGCTCGGTGCGTCGGAAATCAAAGGTAAAGGCGTCGTAGAGCTTATTCGTGCCCAGCCAGATGTAGCGGTTGGGGCGCACCACGATGTCGGGCTTGAAGGTGTCCTCGTATTTGGTGCGAATCGTCGAGAAAATACCGTCACTGGCGATGATCAGATCAGCGTCTGGATAGTCCTCGTCGGAATTGGCCTCGGTCTCGAAGACCAGCTTTACCCCTAGATCCTCACAACGCGCCTGCAGAATATTCAACAGCTTTTTGCGTCCAATACCAACAAAACCGTGACCGCCCGAGCGGATCGTGCGGCCCTTAAACACCATGTCGATGTCGTCCCAGTGGTTAAACGCCTCCTGGATTTCCTCGGCGGTCTCGGCATCCCACAAACGCATGTTATCCATCGTTGCGTCCGAGAACACCACACCCCAACCAAATGTGTCATAGGGCTTGTTACGTTCTACGACAGTGATGTCATGCGCAGCGTTGAGCTTTTTCATCAAAAGCCCGAAATACAAGCCTGCTGGGCCACCACCAATACAAACGATCTTCATAAGCCGTCTCCTCTCGATCGGTTGAATAACCGGAATTGTTTTGTCTCTGGTATATAGTTTGGAACTAAACTGCTTACCTGTCAACAGAGAAACAATGGCTTATATCAAGGAATCGATAGAACGGCGGCTGATCAATCACGCTATCGGCGCGGCCCGGACGCCAGTCACCCGGGCCACGCCTTGCTTATAGTGCGGCGACAACGATGATTTCGACCTTGTAATCAGGCCCCGCGAGCTTGACCTCGCCCGTTGCGCGGGCAGGCGGGCTTTGGGGATCCACCCAAGCTTCCCATACCTTATTCATCTCGCCGAAATCGGCCATGTCGGCCAGCCAGATCGTCGCCTGCAGGATCCTGGACTTGTTGCTACCTGCCTTGGCCAGCAGGCGGTCGATCTCGGCCAGCACCGTGCGTACCTGATCCTGGATACCATCCTCGGGGCGGCCAACCTGGCCAGTAAGATAGACGGTGCCGCCATGAACCACGGCTTCGCTCATGCGTGCATTAGGTTCGATACGTTGAATGGTCATAGAGAGGGTGCCTTATAAATTGAAGAAATGGGCTAATAATGGCCAGAGTATGCGGTGCGTCTGGCAGCACCGCGAACAGCGTCAATCATGGTAACAAAATCAAAGACCGGTCTGCCGGTAGCAGCCTGCAGCGCTGCAGCATAAGGCGGCAGGTTCGAGCATTCGAGCAGCCAGACAGCAATCTGGGGATGGGCGTTGGCCAGGCTTACTGCGGCCTGGACGACCTCTGCCTCGATCGCTGATTGATCCAGCACATCGGTTTCATCGAGGATCGGTCCACGAAAATTCGGCGCATGCTCTAGGCCCGCGATAAACACGCGGCAAGGCCGCGTCGCACGCAAGGGGTGCAGAAGCGCGTCTGTCAGTCGGTCGCGGTTCGCGCAAATGATACCGACCGCCTGATCGGGGCCCAGCATCGAAGCAATAAAGGGTAGCTGCAGTAAGCTCGAGAGCATCACCGGTATCTGCACTGCAGCAGCGACAGCCTCCTGAAATAACAACATGTAGCCGCAATCGCTCGTGATGGCGCACACCCCGGCACGCTCCAATTCCTGAGCCGTCTGAACCACCACCTGAGTCAGGGACACATCGGCCTGGTTAATCAAGCGATCCAGCGTCACGCCCGGCATGGTTCGATATAGAACCGGATAGCGATATGTGCTGGCATTACCGACATCTCCGGGAATAAAGGGTGTCCGGCAATCCAGCATGAGTATCCCAATATCATGACCGTAGCTCTCGGCATGCGGTCTGACGGTATATCGACTCATATGAGTTCCTTTCGCACAGTTAAAAACGATTGATACGCAAAGGGGTCAGATCCAGCGGTATTGCCTGCCTGTTGACCAGATGTGCAACCATACGGCCGCTGATACCCGCCAGAGTCAGGCCAATATGACCGTGGCCAAAAGCATAAATCACCCGAGCATCAGTGGGTGACGCACCGATTACGGGCAAGGAGTCAGGCATGGAGGGTCGAAAGCCCAGCCAGGTACGACCGGCGGGTCCCACGTCAGGCAATAGCCGCCTCACCTTGCGCTCGATGACCTCTGTGCGAACAGGCCTAGGTGGCAAGCCCAACCCTCCTAACTCCACCGTACCCGCGACGCGTAAACCCTCGGTCAACGGTGTCATATAAAAGCCATGCACCGGATAGCAAGTGGGCGCATGCAGCAGCCCACCCGCCTCAGGGAACAAAACATGATAGCCGCGCTCGGTATCCAGGCGCACACGATCCCCGACCATGGCAGCGAGCGTCGCGGACCACGCCCCACCAGCGATGACGAGCTGATCGGCAGCCTGCCAATCAGGTCCGGCATGCACCCCTATATGCGATTCACCACGCCTAATCTGGTCAACCTCACCGTGAATAAACTGGCCACCGTGACGCATGAATACGTCGATCAGACCCAGAACATAGCGATAGGGATTGTCCAGGCTATACACATCCAGAAAGCACAGCCCCTTGTGATAGCGTGGCGCCAACCTTGGCTCGCGCTCGGCAACCTGCGTGGCGCTAAGGATCTCCATGCGCACGCCTTCACGCTCACGCAAGGCAATCCCGGATCGGGCTTGCTGGAATTCCTGCTCGTTGCGAAATAAATATAAACATCCGGTGTTGCGAACAAGGTCGGATACACCTGCTTCTTTGATCAACGAGGCATGCCCCGCCTCGGCCGCACGCAACAAGGCACCCAAAACGCCCACAATTCGATCTACTTGCGCAGGGGTGCTGGAACGAATAAACGACCAAAGCCAAGGTACAAGATGTGGAAAATCGCGCCAGAATATGGACAAGGGCCCACTACGATCCAGCAGCATCCCTGGAACCTGTTTAAGAATACCCGGCATGGCAACAGGCAAGCAGGCGCCAAATGCCATCGTGCAGGCATTGCCAAAGCTGCTGGCCCCCCGATAGGCCTCGACATCCCATGGAGAATGACGATCAATAATTGTCACGGCATGGCCGGCGCGTTGTAGCCAAATGGCGGTGGACAAACCCACCACGCCCGCTCCGATCACAATGATCGTGCGCCGTTGCGCAGGACCTACAGGCTCAATATCGGGAAAATCTGCCATGATGCACCTAGCAATATGTGGCGTGATGTCGGATTGACATGCTGTTTATCTATTCTGCTTGGAGCGACTCTGCAGCCACTGGATAGTGATCAGAAAAACAACGGAAAATAAAATCAGTAAGGTCGCTACAGCCAGAATGGTTGGGCTTAGCGTTTCTCTTACGCCGCTCCACATCTGCCTTGGTATCGTGCGTTGCTGCGAACCAGTTAAAAATAGAGCGACAACCACTTCGTCGAAGGACGTGGCGAAAGCAAAGAGCGCGCCCGAGGCCACGCCTGGCGCAATTAGCGGCAACATGACATTAAAAAAGGCCTTCAGTGGGCTTGCCCCTAGGCTGGCCGCCGCCTTCATCAGGCTTTGATTGAATCCTGACAGGGTCGCCGTGACCGTAATGAGCACAAACGGCGCGCCCAGTGCCGTGTGCGCCAGTGTTAAGCCCGTCAGTGTATTGAGCAGACCAATATCAGCAAAGAAATAGTAAATGCCTACTGCCGTCACGATGATCGGCACGATCATGGGAGAAATCAAGAACCCCATGATGATCCCACGGCCAGGACATCCTGGGCGTGCTATCCCCAATGCCGCCAGAGTCCCGAGTATTGTTGCCAGCACTGTCGAGGCAACCGCAACAATAATACTGTTGTGCAACGACAGTTGCCATACGTCAGAGCTAAAGAACTCTTCATACCATCTCGTGGAGAGCCCCGGCATTGGGTAGGTGAAAAACGGCTCGGCATTAAACGATAATGGAATAATCGTCAAAATCGGCGCAATCAAAAAAAACAACACCATGCCGCTAAACGCCCATTTTAGGATGCTGGCGACCGAGAACCGAGAAGACTGCGGTGAACTTATCATCCCATCCTCAACTTATCCAAACCAACCATCTTGCAATAAACGCCATACATGACGGCAACCAAAATCAGCAAAACGGCACTCAAGGCTGCTGCCATCCCCCAGTTAGTCGCCTGATTCGAGAAATACTCGACAAAGTAGCTAAGCATCTGATCGCGCGGCCCACCCACCAAAGCGGGGGTAATGTAATAGCCAAGCGCGATGATGAATACGAGCAATGCACCCGCACTGACTCCTGGCATACTCAATGGAATGTAGATGCGCATGAACGCCTTCCAGGGTGACGCCCCGAGCGACAAGGCTGCGCGCATGTACGCGGGTGATATGCCTTTCATAACGCTGTAGATTGGCAATACCATAAAGGGCAGCAGAATATGAACCATCGCGACCAAAACACCAATCCGATTGTGCACGAGCGCCAAGGGATGGGCGGCATCGATGATGCCCATCCACGCCAATATCGAATTCACGGGTCCCGCGCTCTGTAGAATCACCACCCACGCCGTGGTGCGCACCAGTAGCGATGTCCAAAATGGCAAAAGGATAAAGACCAATAGAATATTGGCAGTGCGCTTTGATGACGTTGCAACCAAGTATGCAAGGGGATAGGCCAAAATCAGGCATATCAGGGTGACGATCAGGCTGATACCAAAGGTACGAGCAATCACATCTTGGTAAATGGCTTCATGCGCCGGGCGCTGTACAATTGAACCTGAGCTGGATCGGGCCATATCCACAGCGTTCAGCAGATAAAAATCAGTATAGGCTGGCAAGGCGCGCTTAAGGGCATGCCAATTCTCGATATTGTCCCAACGCGCTGCCGCCTTACGTAATTCAATGGCGGAAACAGGGCCTTTAAGTGCCTGGAGCTTACGACTTGATGTGATCACCAAAGAGCGCATGCCTGGCTGGTAATAGTTGAGCCGCTTGGCGACTTCAGCGACAAGTTTATACGGCGTGTGACTCAGATCATGCGCGAGGGCATCAAACGCCTGATCATCAGGCAGCGCCTGCCCCTCCCACTGCGCCAGCGCCTTTGATGTTTCTATAAGCGTCGTGCCCATCACCCGATTGTCCACTGCCTGCGTCAGCAACAGGGCAATCGGCGCCGCAAATACAATTAATACAAATAAAAATAGGGGTGCAATGAGGGCGATCGATTTAAGTTTTTCAGCGCGATGTGTGCGGCGCACTGCTGCCCTGATCAACAGAGGATCGTCCGGCCCTGACTGCTCTGTCAGTATCCGTGAATTCGCCATGACAGCATCAGAATGAGACAAGGGCACGGGGCGTTCCTTTGTGGATAATTAGGGCGCTAAGCTACGCCTAGCGCCCCCAAGACCTTATTTCGCGAGCCAGATGTTAAAGCGCTCTGTTAGCTCCTCATCATGGTCTGCCCAAAACTCGGATGACACCGGATAAGCGTTCTTTACATTTTCCGGCGCTGTTGGCAGATCCGCCAGGATAGCAACAGGTACCCGCTTGGTGGCCTCGAGCAGAGTGGGCCCGTATGATATGTATTGCGATTGCTTGGACATGACGTCTGGATCCATCGTGAATTTGATGAACTTATTCGAAAGATCGAGGTGCTTTGCACCCGTTGGTATCGCCCATAGATTGAAGTCCAAGGCTTGACCATCCCAGACGATCTTGAAGTTTTTGTGGTCATTTTTCACTGCGTCGAAAATCCGTCCATTCCAGGCAGTCGCCATAACGACCTCACCATCAGCAAGCAGTTGTACGGGTTGCGCACCTGCCGTCCACCAAACCTTGACGTTCGGTCTGATTTGATCCAGCTTGGCAAAGGCGCGATCGATTCCCTCTGGTGTGCTCAATACCTTATAGACGTCTTTGGTGGGCACGCCATCTGCTATGAGGGCAAACTCCAGGGTCGTCTTGGGGGACTTGCGCAACGAGCGAGCCCCAGGGAATTTTTTGACATCCCAAAAATCCGCTGCGGTCTGGGGGCCGCCATTTGGGAATTTGTCTACGTCGTACGCATAAATCGTCCCAAATACAATTGTGCCGACGGCGCAATCAAGTGCGGAGCCCTTAACGAACTGATCCCGATTAAGCCCAAGAGCCGAATAATCTATTTTTTGTAGCCAACCTTCGTCGCATCCCTGCAACGCAATGGCAGGTTCCACGTCCACCACGTCCCAGGATACCTGTCCGGTCTCGACCATGGCCTTTAGCTTGGAGACCTCATTATTCCATTCATCCTGTAGGATCTTTACGCCTGTCTTCGCAGTGAATGGCTGAAAGTAGGCTTTGTCCTCGCTGGCCTGATAGGCGCCTCCGTACGAGGTAATTGTCATGGTTTCCTCAGCGTGCGCGCCAATCACGAACATACTGAGCGCTGCTAATACTGCAAGCTTTTTTAAATGCATGTCTCTGCTCCTTTGTCGCACCGGTCTCCCGGATAATTACTGCATTGGGTTATTTATCAACTGCTCGCAACAAGCGCCCGGCTATCCTCACACCTCCAACCTAAAACGATCTCGTCTCCTTTGTGCATACCCGAGATATTGCCGGTGTTAGGGATATTGACCAGAATATCTTCATGGCCACACGCTTTGGCACGAAGGCGAACATGTCCTCCGTGGTAAATAAGCTCCTGCACCGTCGCAGGGCATGTGTTTTCGAACTCAGGGTCGTTTACCCCCCCCACCAGCCTCAGGCGTTCGGGCCTCAGTGCCAGCGCAGCCGCGCCGCCCAGCACCAATGCCTCGCCCGGCAGGGCGTGGATCAATGTGCCGTCGGCCGTTTCAAGCGTGCAACGCTGGGGCGTAAGACTTCGAACCACGCCTGTAATCGCGTTGTTTTCACCAATAAATTGCGCCACAAAGAGATTGGCCGGTTCCTCATAGAGCGTGGCGGGCGTGGCAACTTGTTGCATCACCCCATCATTAAAGACGCCGACCCGGTCTGACATGGTCAGCGCCTCACTTTGATCATGGGTCACATAGACCACCGTAATGCCCAGATCTGCGTGGAGATGTCGGATCTCTAGCTGCATATGTTCACGCAATTGCTTATCCAAGGCGCCAAGTGGCTCGTCCATCAGTACTAGTTTGGGCTCGAAGACCAGCGCTCGTGCCAGCGCAATACGCTGTTGCTGGCCACCCGAGATTTGGCCCGGCATGCGTTGGGCGAAGTCCTTCATACGGATCATATCCAAAGCCTTCAAGACGCGCGCTTCGATTTCCTGGCGTGGCAAGCCACGCATGCGCAGCGGGAACGCGACGTTATTGGCGATGCTCATGTGCGGGAACAAGGCGTAATTTTGAAATACGACGCCGATCCCCCGCTTGTGAGGCGGCAGGCTGTCAATCTGCCGACCTTCGAACACGATCTGCCCACTGGTGGGCGTTTCAAATCCCGCCAACATCATGAGAGTTGTCGTCTTACCCGATCCAGAGGGGCCAAGCAGCGTTAAGAACTCGCCACGGCGAATATTCAGGTTCAAGCCGCGAACAACGTAAGACTCACCGTCATAAGACTTCTTGACGTTGGAGAAAATGATTAGATCCTCGTCGGCGGAATTGGTCATGTCTCAAAGCTCTTTATCGTTTTCTTTATGAACAAGCTACAAAAATAAAGTACCACACAAAAAATAAAATGTATGTCAATATTCGGCAATTTTTCAGGCGATTTCAGTCATACAATTCAGTGGTACAGTCGCTACAATAATGATTATCACAGCGAAGGGGGAGCCATCATCGCGACGCATCATCCACTCTTAAACGATCTGGTGTTAGATAGGCAGGGCGGGCAAGTGCTATATCTGGTGCTAGCCGAGCACATCGGCGCACAGATACACGCTGGCACACTGAGGGCGGGCAGCCGTCTGCCCGCGCTGCGCACGATTGCTCAGCAGTTGCAGTTAAATCTGACAACCGTCACCCGTGCCTTTAAGGTGTTGCGCGATCAGGGACTGATCATTAGCCGCGTCGGCAGTGGGTCGATAGTGGCGCGACGGCCCCTAGAAACTGGTGCCGATAACTACTCATCTGCACCGCTACTGGGCGGCGTGCTGGATCTCACTGTCAATCGGCCCCCATCGGCAGCATTTTCTCAGGCCCTATCGGCGTTGTTGCCCAGACTCTCGGAGGACGAACGCTACGCCACCCTACAAGACTACTACCCCCCAGAGGGCGCAGACTGGTTACGGGAAGCCATTTCCAACTGGCTGCTTAGCAGCCAGGTCGTCGCACGAGCCCGACCCGAGCACATTATCGTGACCTACGGCGCCCAACATGCGCTGGCCTGCGTTCTACGCGCCTTGTGTCAAGCAGGCGATACGGTGCTGGCCGACCAGATTACGTACCAGGGGGTGATGACGCTATGTCAGTCGATGAAGCTCTCATTGCACGGCGTGCCAATGGATCAAGGTGGAATGTCGCCTGCCGCACTGGAGGCTGCCTGTCAGATACAGCGGCCCAAGGCGATAATTCTTATTCCAACCTTGCATAATCCCACCGCCAACACCCTGAGTCCGGCGCGACGCCAGACGCTTGCCGAGATCGCGCGCCGGCATAAAATCCCTATCATCGAAGACGATGTCTATCACAGCCTGCACGACAATCCTGGGCCCAGTTTGACCTCCTTCGCGCCCCAGCTAAACTACTACATTGGAGGCTTTTCCAAGTGTGTTGCCCCTGGCCTGAGGATCGGCTTTGTGTTGACGCCTCCTGGGCGCACCGCTCGAGTCGGTAGTGCTTTGCGCGTCGATGCCTGGTGCGTCAGCCCCCTTAACATGCTGATTGCCGCGCACTTGCTCGAAACCGGCACCCTGCACACGATCATTGCCCACCAAAAGGCTGAGCTCTCGGCGCGTCAAACCCTATTGACTGAGCAGCTTAGCGATTGCGACATCAGTACCTACCACAGTTCGACCCACGCCTGGCTTAAGTTACCAACGCCGTGGACGACCGCAACCTTTGTCTCTACCGCGCGGATTCGTGGCGTGGCAGTACTAGGCAGTGATATGTTTGCCTTGACACCCGAGACCAACGTGCAAGCCGTACGCCTGAATGTCGGCGCGCCTCGCTCACGCGATGACTTGGTCAGGGCATTGAATATTCTCAGGGATATCCTTCGCTCGGCAGGGGGACGCCTGGCAGGTGCATTTTGACGCAAAAAAAACCCTGCTTATAAGGGCAGGGTTTTTTCTATCGGGCGCTAGCGACACACACCCGACGCGTACGACAGCCTGATTACTGCAAAGCGATTTCCACATCTACGCCTGCGGGTAAGTCCAGACGCATCAGCGCATCAACGGTCTTATCTGTAGGATCGACGATGTCCATCAGGCGCTGATGTGTGCGCATCTCGAACTGGTCGCGCGCGGTCTTGTTGACGTGCGGCGAACGCAGAATGTCAAGGCGACGAATGCGCGTGGGCAGCGGTACTGGACCACGAACCACAGCGCCCGTGCGCTTGGCTGTATCGACAATCTCGGCAGCTGATTGATCAATCAGTTTGTAATCAAAGGCCTTGAGACGGATGCGAATTTTCTGGTTTTTCATGGGAATTCCTAAAGAACGAATTCGGACAGGAGCAATGGCGCCTGTCCGCGCATCAAAAATTACTTAACGATTTTGGCGACGACCCCGGCACCCACCGTGCGACCGCCTTCGCGAATCGCGAAACGCAGGCCTTCCTCCATGGCGATCGGTGCAATCAAGCTCACCACGATCGAGATGTTATCGCCAGGCAGAACCATTTCCTTATCGGCAGGCAGCTCGATGGTGCCCGTCACGTCAGTCGTACGGAAGTAGAACTGAGGACGGTAGCCCTTAAAGAACGGCGTATGACGGCCCCCTTCTTCTTTGGACAGAATGTAGACCTCGGCGGTGAAGTCCGTGTGTGGCTTGATCGAACCGGGCTTGGCCAAGACCTGACCACGCTCGACGTCCTCGCGCTTGGTGCCGCGCAACAGAATCCCAACGTTGTCCCCCGCCTGACCTTGGTCGAGCAGCTTGCGGAACATCTCCACACCCGTGCAGGTGGTCTTGACCGTGTCGTGAATCCCGACAATCTCGATTTCTTCGCCAACCTTCACAATGCCACGCTCGACACGACCCGTCACTACCGTGCCGCGACCCGAGATCGAGAACACGTCCTCGAC
>JAHTBO010000016.1 GCA_019166125.1 Alcaligenaceae bacterium CGII-47 | reverse complement strand
TTGGCCAAGACCTGACCACGCTCGACGTCCTCGCGCTTGGTGCCGCGCAACAGAATCCCAACGTTGTCCCCCGCCTGACCTTGGTCGAGCAGCTTGCGGAACATCTCCACACCCGTGCAGGTGGTCTTGACCGTGTCGTGAATCCCGACAATCTCGATTTCTTCGCCAACCTTCACAATGCCACGCTCGACACGACCCGTCACTACCGTGCCGCGACCCGAGATCGAGAACACGTCCTCGACCGGCATCAGGAACGCACCATCGACCGCGCGCTCTGGCGTGGGGATGTAGCTGTCCAAGGCCTCTGCCAACTTAAGGATGGCAGGCTTGCCCAGCGGGCCTTCGTCGCCCTCTAAGGCGAGCTTGGCCGAGCCCGTGATGATCGGCGTATCGTCGCCCGGAAAGTCGTACTTGGTGAGCAGCTCGCGCACTTCCATCTCGACTAATTCCAGCAACTCGGCATCATCAACCATGTCGGCCTTGTTCAGGAACACGATGATGTACGGCACGCCCACCTGACGGCTAAGCAAAATGTGCTCGCGTGTCTGGGGCATAGGGCCGTCTGCGGCCGACACCACCAGGATCGCACCGTCCATCTGTGCAGCACCCGTGATCATGTTCTTGATGTAGTCAGCGTGCCCCGGGCAGTCAACGTGCGCGTAGTGGCGCGCCGCTGTTTCGTACTCGACGTGCGAGGTATTAATGGTAATCCCACGTGCCTTCTCTTCGGGCGCCGCGTCAATCTGTGCGTAGCCCTTGGCTTCGCCGCCAAATGCCGTCGCCAGAACGGTCGTGATCGCCGCCGTAAGCGTGGTCTTGCCGTGGTCAACGTGTCCAATCGTCCCTACGTTGACGTGCGGTTTGGTCCGTTCAAACTTGCCTTTTGCCATGATAAATCCCGTAAATTTCCTAGGAAATGAATAAGTATGGTCTCCGCCCTTCCCGATGGGGAGGGCGGATCATGTTATTTGCCGCGTGCTGCGATAACTTCGTCGGCGACGTTACGCGGCGCCTCGGAATATT
This sequence comes from Alcaligenaceae bacterium CGII-47, assembly GCA_019166125.1. Classification (GTDB taxonomy): domain Bacteria; phylum Pseudomonadota; class Gammaproteobacteria; order Burkholderiales; family Burkholderiaceae_B; genus Castellaniella. The sequence goes on along the minus strand of JAHTBO010000016.1, from coordinate 36,665 downwards.
GCTTGAATTCCATCGTATACGTTGCACGACCTTGGGTCTGTGAACGCAGACTGGTGGAATAACCGAACATCTCAGCCAAGGGAACCTCGGCCTTGATGGTCTTGCCGCCGCCCGGAATGTCGTCCATCCCTTGGACCATGCCACGACGTGAGGACAAATCGCCCATCACGTTACCAGCATAATCCTCGGGTGTCTCGACTTCGACAGCCATCATGGGTTCGAGCAGCACAGGGTTAGCCTTGCGCATGCCGTCCTTGAAGGCCATGGATGCCGCCATGCGGAATGCATTCTCGTTGGAGTCAACGTCGTGGTACGAGCCGAAGAACAACGTGACCTTGACGTCCACAACCGGGTAACCCGCCACCACACCAGCAGGCAAGGTATCTTGGATCCCCTTGTCGACGGCAGGAATATATTCACGCGGCACCACGCCACCCTTGATGGCATCCACAAACTCGTAACCACCGCCAGCAGGCAAGGGCTCGAGCTTGAGCACGACGTGACCGTACTGACCCCGGCCACCGGATTGCTTGACGAACTTACCTTCGATTTCTTCGCAGGTTTTGCGAATTGTCTCGCGATAAGCCACCTGAGGCTTGCCTACGTTGGCTTCGACGTTAAATTCACGACGCATGCGGTCGACCAAGACCTCGAGGTGCAGTTCGCCCATACCCGAGATAATCGTCTGGCCGGATTCCTCGTCACTGTGTACACGGAAGGACGGATCCTCTTGTGCCAGGCGTTGTAGCGCAATACCCATACGCTCTTGGTCGGCCTTGGACTTGGGTTCGACGGCCTGCGAGATGACGGGCTCGGGGAAAATCATGCGCTCGAGTTCGATATGGTCGCCCATATCGCACAGCGTCTCGCCCGTCGTGACGTCCTTCAGGCCTACGACCGCTGCGATGTCGCCAGCGATCACTTCCTTGATTTCGGCACGGTTATTCGCATGCATCTGCAAAATACGACCAACACGTTCTTTTTTGCCCTTGATCGGGTTGTAAATCGTATCGCCTGAACGCAGAACACCTGAATACACGCGGATAAACGTCAGCTGTCCCACAAACGGGTCAGTCATGAGCTTAAATGCAAGCGCAGACAGCTTGGCGTTATCGTCAGCGGCCCGCGTGACCGTGTTACCCCGATCATCAATCCCTTCGACATCAGGAATATCAACAGGTGAGGGCAGGTAGTCGATAACGGCATCGAGCATGCGTTGCACGCCTTTGTTCTTAAAGGCGGTACCGCATAGCATCGGCTGAATTTCGCAGGCGATCGTGCGTAGACGAATACCTTGGTCGATTTCGGCCTCAGTGAGCGAGCCGGTCTCGAGGTACTTGTTCATCAACTCCTCGTTGGCCTCGGCTGCTGATTCAACGAGCTTTTCGTGCCACTCGTTCGCGATATCGACGAGATCCGCAGGGATATCGATGTACTCGAACTTCGTCCCCTGGGAAGCTTCATCCCAGATAATGCCTTTCATCTTGGTGAGGTCAACGACCCCCTTAAAGCTGTCCTCGGCACCAATCGGAATAACGATCGGCACAGGATGGGCCTTCAGACGCAGCTTGAGCTGGTCATAGACCTTAAAGAAGTTGGCGCCAGTGCGGTCCATTTTGTTGACGAAGGCCAGGCGGGGCACGCCATACTTATTGGCCTGACGCCATACTGTCTCGGACTGGGGTTGCACACCACCCACGGCGCAGTACACCATGCAGGCACCGTCGAGCACACGCATGGAACGCTCGACCTCGATGGTGAAGTCAACGTGTCCCGGGGTGTCAATGATGTTGATGCGGTGTTCCTGGTACTGGTGCTCCATACCGCTCCAGAACGCGGTAGTCGCTGCGGACGTGATGGTAATACCACGCTCCTGCTCCTGTTCCATCCAGTCCATGGTGGCCGAACCTTCATGGGTTTCGCCAATTTTGTGATTGACGCCGGTATAAAACAGAATGCGCTCGGTCGTCGTGGTCTTACCTGCGTCAATGTGCGCAGAGATACCAATATTGCGATAGCGCTGGATGGGGGTTTTGCGGGACATAATGTGTATTTCCTAGTGTTACCAACGGAAGTGGCTAAACGCCTTATTGGCTTCGGCCATCTTGTGGGTATCCTCACGCTTTTTCATTGCGCCGCCCCGGCCTTCGGAGGCGTCGAGCAACTCGCCGGCCAGGCGCAGATCCATCGATTTTTCACCACGCTTTTTGGCGGCTTCACGCAGCCAGCGCATGGCCAGAGCCAGGCGGCGCACGGGGCGCACTTCGACTGGCACCTGATAGTTCGCACCACCGACCCGACGGCTCTTGACCTCAACGACGGGCTTGATGTTGGTAATCGCAAGATTGAACACCTCGATCGGATCTTTGCCCGTCTTGGACTGGATCTGGTCGAATGCGCCATAGATGATGCGCTCTGCAACGGCTTTTTTGCCGGAGAGCATGACGACGTTCATGAATTTGGCCAGTTCAATGCTACCGAACTTGGGATCGGGGAGGATTTCACGTTTGGGGACTTCGCGACGGCGAGGCATATTAACTTCCTTGTGACGATTCAGTTGTACCGCTAATGCGGCCACAGCCACCCAGACGGGAGGCTACTTACATGCTGCAAACCAGTGCAGCTGCACGTTTTAAACCAGCGAACTGGCTGGGCAGAACGGATTTATTTCTTGGGGCGCTTAGCACCGTACTTAGAACGGGACTGTTTGCGGTCCTTAACACCCTGAAGATCCAGAGAGCCACGGACAATGTGATAACGCACACCCGGCAAGTCCTTAACACGACCACCGCGCACCAGCACGACCGAGTGCTCTTGCAGATTGTGGCCTTCACCGCCGATGTACGAAATGACTTCGTAACCGTTAGTCAGGCGCACCTTGGCGACCTTACGCAAGGCCGAGTTCGGCTTTTTGGGGGTAGTGGTATAGACACGAGTGCAAACCCCACGACGCTGGGGGCAGTTCTCAAGAGCTGGGCTCTTGCTGTTTTCGCGGCTGACTGCGCGCGGCTTACGCACGAGTTGACTAATGGTAGGCATGACCTTTTACGCATCCTTTGTACTTGCGTACTGATTTTTCAAGCGATTTGCACAAAATCCGCCTGAAACGAATAACGTAAAGAGCGGGTCTTGCACAAAGGGCGAAATCGACAACACGAGCTGCCGACTTCAAAACCCCTGGATTTCTGGTATCCCCTGAAAGCTTTGTTAAAAAGCCTCGTTGGGGCCTAGCACCACGAAGGCACGGGTGCGATCATGATGTTTGGTAAGCCAGGCATATTAGCACAGGCGAAAGTCGAAGACAAGCGCCATATCCAGTATGATAAGCCTGACAGCGGCTGCGATCCCGTCGGCCTCCTATGATCGACAGACAGGACGTCTCATGAAAATCCTCATGCTCCACGGCATTAACCACAATATGTTTGGCAAGCGGGACCCCAAACAGTATGGCACGATCACACTCGAGCAAATTGATACCCAGCTCCAGGCTCTGGGCCAAGAGCTAGGCGTAGAGATCGAGAGCTATCAGACCAATTGCGAGGGTGCCATGTGCGCACGCATCCACCAAGCCTATCAGGACGAGGTCGATGCGGTGCTGATCAATGCAGGCGCCTGGACACATTACAGCTACGGCTTACGTGATGCGCTCGCGATTCTGGCCGTACCGATCGTTGAGCTACATATGTCCAATATCCACGCTCGCGAGGCGTTCCGCCATCATTCTGTGTTCGCTGACATCGCAATGGGTCAAATTTGCGGGTTTGGCGTGGACAGCTATCTGCTGGCACTACGTGCCGCCGTATCGGCGATTCGGGCCAAATGATCTGTCATGAAACGGCGCCTACAAAGATAAAAATAGGAACCTGATGCTAACGGCGCTGACCTTCCTCTTTGCGCGGCCGCCCGGGAATCAAGGACAGCATATGCTCCGACACGCCCCCATCGACGACCAAGCTTACGCCGTTGACATAGGACGCCCCATCGCCGACCAAGTACGCGACAGCTTGGCCAATATCATCGGGAACACCGATACGGCCGACGGGCACCAGCGCCGCACGCTGCTGCAACATCTCTTCATCCTGATAGACGGCCTCGGTCAGCGGTGTGCGTATCATGCCAGGGCAGACACTATTGGTCCGAATGCCATCACTGCCCCATTCCTGGGCAAGCTGCTTGCACAGCATGACAAGCGCCGCTTTTGCAGGCGAATACGCGCCATATCCGGGATGTGGAAACAGACCGGACATTGATGCGATCGCCGTAATGCTGCCTCGCGTGCGCAGCAGCGAAGCACGAGCCGCCTGAGCCATCAACCACACCGATCGGGCATTGAGGTTGAATGTTTGATCCCAATCGGCTACTGAAAGATCTGCCAAACGGCCTGGAATAGAGGCTCCCGCGACACAAACCAGCGCGTTCAGATCCCCACCGAGGGATATCGCTTCGTCAACCAGACTGCGGCACTGGGCCGCATCCGTCACGTCACCGGCAATGCCTGATGCCCCGCTGCCTGCCCCCCGCAAGCTCGCCACGAGCGCATCAATGCGCTCACCTTTATGCAAACCAGCAGCCGTAATATGGATATCCATATCTTCCTTGCGAGCCCGCTCGATAAGCGCCATACAAATACCTTGGCCAATCCCACCCGTGGCGCCAGTGACCAATGCGTGTAATCTGGGTTTTTGCTTCATAGAAAATTCCCGCCAACCCCGCCCCGCCAGACACTCAGGTCAGGGTGATTGTTATATACAACACAAAATAAGTGCTCAAGGCCCGTCATCCAACGGCGGGCCTTGAGCACTCAGACATCGACAGAGGTGTTAAATCACCCCAGTCATCCTTACTTCATCTTGCACAGCGGCGATGCGGCCGGAATGGTTTCAACCCCGAAGGTATGCTCGATGGTCGGGCGCAACACGCCATCGACTGTTTTCACGCGCGCTGCATAGTTGGGGATCATCAATTGATGATCGGCTGCGCGCATGGTCACGCGCCCGTAGATTGTTTCAATCTCGGCACCCGACAATGCTTTGCTGACGTCCAGCGGCTTGACGCTATTGGCGAGCTTGACGCCATTGAAGATCACCTGAGCGGCGTTATACGCCTGGGCTTCATTATCGGTAGGCAGGCGGTCGAACTTGGCCTTCCACGCAGCGACAAAGGCCCGGTTCTTATCCGTATCCACGTCCGGCGTATATTCGGTATTGCCTTGCACTTGGTCGAGCGCTTCATCAGTCGCTTTGACGATGAAGTTCAAGATTAAGGCGTGGCCGATTAATTGCTTCTTGGGAATCAGGCCAAATTCTTTGGCTTGTTTAACGAAGGCAATTGCATCGCGGCCGACTTCAGCCACCCAAATAGCGTCTACATCAGAGGCATTCAACTGTGCGATATAAGGGGAAAAGTCCTTCGTCCCCACCGGAGCAAACAAGCTGAGCGAAACTTCTTTGCCCTGCGCCTCAATTGCCGCCTTGAAGGCATCAGATGAACCACGGCCCCAGTTATAGTCTGCAGCCAAGGTTGCAAACTTTTTGCCCTCGATAGACTTGGTCCACTCGTTAATCATGGCGATGTCCATGGCATCGGAATGATTGGTACGGAACGCGCGAGCATTACACGATTCGCCTGTTATTGCGTCCGCCTTGCTGGCAACACCAAAGTAGGCAGCATCCCAGCGATCAAGACTTTGCATGATCGCCAAGGAGGCCGACGAGGCAATGGGACCGAGCAACAGATTGTAGCCATCACGCGCGACCTTCTCGGACACACGCCGCGCACCTTCAGGCGTGCTCTCGTCATCGCCCTGCTCGACTTCCACCTTGCGGCCATCCACGCCGCCGGCGGCATTGGCCTGCTCGATAGCAAACATGGCGCCACGAATGATGTCGCCGCCCTGCTCGGACCACACGCCGGTCTTGGACGAAACGAGGCCGATTTTTACGGGTTCCTTAGCCTGAGCGACGGATACCAGTGGCACCGCAGCAGCCAGTACCGCACCCATCAAGAGCTTCTGAAAGGGTTTGAGCTTAAACATACTTGTCTCCTGTTTACATATAAATACACGCCTGTCCCACATGGGAGACAGAACGCCGGAAAACGGTCCGGCAGCCGTCATTCACTACACCCGTGGTCAAACCATGACATGAGCCTCAAGCGTTTTGAGCCCTTCCTTGGAGTTGATCACTTCGCCCTCTACAACGATGGAGCCTTTGGCCATCGCCAAGTAACGCCGTGCCACGCGCACAACGATGCTCATATTCTGTTCAATGAGGAGCAAAGCCGTCCCCTGAGCTGCCACTTGATTAAAGGTTTCGGCCAGCTGATCGACGATTACCGGCGCCAGACCCTCAGTGGGCTCATCCAGCAGAATCAGACTGGGATTGGCCATCAGTGCGCGACCGACTGCAAGCATCTGCTGCTGCCCGCCGGATAAAGCAGTGCCTGGCGTGTGGGCACGCTCCTGCAAGATAGGAAACAATTTATAGACTTCCTTGGCTGACCACGGCCCTTTACGGCCCACGGCAGCACCTAACAAGAGGTTCTCCTCTACGCTCAGATTTTCTATAATGCGACGCCCCTGCGGGACTACGGCGATCCCGTGCTGCGCAGCCACATAGATGCGCGGCTGGCTAACTGCCTTGGTGCCGAAATGGATGATGCCTTGCTTTTTTTGGGCCAAACCCAGAATCGTATTGACGACAGTGGTCTTGCCTACACCATTGCGTCCAATCAAGGCCACGCGCTCGCCCGAACTGATTTGCAAGCTCAGGTTATGCAGGATGTGGGCCGCGCCATAGTAGGCCTGGACACCCTCCAAACTCAATAAGGTGCTCATGCCGCACTCCCAAGATAAGCTTCGCGCACTCTTGCGTCGGCGCGCACGGTCGCTGGATCACCACTGGCAATGACTCGTCCCAGCTCAAAGACAGTCACCGTGTCCGAAATACCAAAAACCACATCCATATCGTGCTCCACCAGCAACACTGAAACATCCCATTGGGCAGTCAAGGCTTTTAGATGCTGGGCCAGCTCCAGAGACTCCTGAACCGACAGCCCAGCCATTGGCTCATCAAGCAGCAAAACACTGGGCCGCCCAACCAAGGCCAAGCCCAGATCAAGCCGTCGTTGCTCGCCATAGCCCAAATCCTCAGCCATGACATCGGCCAGTGGCAATAAGCCCAACTCGTGCATCAATGCATGGGCATCCGCCTCGGAGTCCTTAACGCCCATCTTGTACGATGCCAGCTCAATTTGCCGGCGCACGGACATTCCGCCGAAAACACTGGTGCGCTGGAAGCTGCGCGACAATCCGCGCTTACGGCGTTCCACCACCCCCAGATCGCTGACGTCTTCGTCGCGCAGTATGACCTTGCCGCGCGTCAGCTTGCGCCGACCCGTGATCGCATCAATAACCGTTGATTTTCCTGCACCATTGGGCCCGATAAGACCGCATATCAGGCCTTTTTCAAGCCGAAGTGCGACGCCATCGACCGCCTTGACGCCCCCGTAATGAATAGCAACATCCTGCACATCCAATATGTATTGGGTCATATCTATGCCTCTGTGGAGTGTTCATTTATGCCAATGGCATGTTGCGGTTTGGCATTGTTGTTGGCGCCGAGCAAGCGCTGCAAAGCCCCGGCGATTCCAGTCGGAGAGAACACAATGACCGTGATCAGCACGACACCGAAAATTGCCATCCAATGGGACGCAAACTCACCCAATACATCCTTGAGCAGGAAATACGCCGCTGCGCCCAGCGCTGGCCCCCACAAGACCTTGAAGCCACCGACGATGACCATCATCAGCATCATGCCCGATAGGCTCCAGTGCAAGCTCTCGGGCGAGATGAAGCCGGTATTGAAGCCGGCCAATACCCCCGACAGACCCGTGACCATGGCCGACAAGGCAAAGATCACTGCTCGTGGCAACACCGTGGAGATTCCGATGAAACGCGCACGCTCCTCGTTATCGCGTACCGCTTCGGTAACAGCACCAAATCGGCCGCGCAATAGCAGCGTCAACAATGCAATGACCACGACCAACACCACCCAGCAAATCAAAAACCAGGTGCTGGGCTGGAGCAATTGCGCCTGAGTGAAGCCGAACAATCTGGCAGGCCAATCGATACCCATTCCGTCCGCACCGCCCGTCCAGCCACGAGAGCGTGAAATAGTCAGGTAGCCCATCTGTCCGACCGCCAAGGTCAGCATACTGAAGGCGATACCCGGGACACGCACCATCACCAGGCCGATCAGGAATGCAAACACACCCATCCCAAGCAAGGTCACCACAACCGCAGCCTCGGCGGGCATGAGATCCAGACGCAAGATGATGGCCATTGCGTAGCCAGCCAGGCCAAAAAACAAGGCATGACCGAAGCTCGCATGCCCGTTCTGGCGCAACAAGATACCCAGACCGACGGCAAACACCGCATAGATGGTGGCCTGCGTCAATAAAGACAGCACGATGTGCGAGCTGACCATCAGCATCACGACAATGCCCGCCAATATTGCAACGATGGTAGAAATACTTATCCGGAAAACACTCATATGATTCACCCTCAAGGCTTAGGTGCGGCTACCAGCCAGGCCAGCCGGTCTCCAGATTAAGATCGCCACCATGAACACAAACGGCAGCAGCACAGACACTTCGGGCAAATACACCGCGCCAACTGCCTGCAACATACCCAGGAACACGGCGGCGACGAATGCCCCCGTCAAAGAGCCCAGCCCACCGATCACTACGACCACAAAAGAATCGATCAATACGTCTGCGCTCATCGAGGGCGACAAGGACAGGAAAGGCGCGGCAACCACGCCGGCCCATCCCGCCAGGGCCGTCCCCAGGCCAACCACGCCGGCACTCAAACGATCCGTGTGGACACCCTGCATTGCGGTCGTGACAGGGTCGGTACTGGCCGCGCGAACGAATAATCCCACCTTGGAATAACGCAGCCACAAGCTCAATCCGATCGCTACGGCAGCACCAAAGAAAATGACGCCGATTCGGTATGTCGGCACCGTCGTGCCAAAAATCTCTACAGAGAAATTCAGCGCTTCGGGCATGGGCAGCGAGAAGTTACTCGTGCCCCAGATGGTCTGCACAAGGTCCTCAAGAATAAGGAGCAGGCCAAACGTCACGAGCACGACCGTCAGGGGGTCGCGATCCTGCAAGAGGCGAAAGCAGTACCGGTCCAGCACCATGCCCAAGATGGCCATGATGATGGGCACGACAATCATGGCCACCCAGAAATTGCTGTACAACGCAATCGTGTAGCCCAAATAAGCGCCCAGCATATATAACGAGCCGTGAGCAAAATTGACCACCCGACGCAAGCCAAATATCAATGCCAGCCCAGCGCACATCACAATCAGCAATGCGCCATAAACCAGGCCGTTAAACAAGTTGATCGTCAGCATTATCTGCTCTCCCTATTGAAATTTTTGATCAATTTAGCCCCCATCCATTGCTGTCAATGCCGCCTCAGGCGCTCCAAGCACGCTCCATCCACCATCTGCAGACAGCGTGGCACCCGTGACGTAACTCGATGAGGGACTGGCTAGAAAGGTGATCACCTCGGCGATTTCCACCGGCTCTGCCATACGGCCCAACGGTGTGCGACGTGCAATTGCCGCCGTATCTACGGCCCCATTTTTGGCAAGCTGCGTGACCAATGCTGTTGCGACATAGCCCGGCGCTACCGCGTTGATACGCACGCCTGCGCGAGCCCATTCGATCGCCATCGCCCGCGTCATCCCCAATACGCCAGCCTTTGCCGCGCTATACGCATTGCGTCCTGGAATTCCCCCAAAACTGGCGATAGAGCCAATATTGACGATGGCGCCACGGTTTCCGTAGGCATCAGGTGCCTGCTGGCGCATCTGTGCCAAGACGGCCTGGCTGACCAGAAAGGCGCCGCGCAGGTGTACCGCCAGCACCTGATCAAATGCCTCGGCAGTTTGCTCTAATGTGGGCACCGTCTGATCGCCAATACCTGCGTTATTGACCAAGGCATCGATACGACCGTAGCGGGCGACGATGGCCAGTACCGCACGGCGCACACTGTCGTGGTCGGTCACGTCGCAGCCTATGCCCAAGTGCAGGTCATCGCCCAATTGCTCGGCTCGTTGCGCAACCGTTGGGGCACGCAAGTCTGCCAAAGCCACCCGCCACCCACGGGCCGCCATCAACTCGGCGCACGCCCAACCGATACCCTCTGCGGCTCCGGTGATCAGCACGACTGGCATGCTTGCACGATCATCCGCTGCGCCGACATCCGTGTCAGATTGTGTATTCAAAGCTTGTCTCCTGGGCCTCCGATCAAGGCGGGGCCCTATAATTTCTATCGATGTCCCAGGTGTCTACTGCACGCCCGTCCAACCAGGCATGGCCGTCGCCTGAATCAACCGCGTTTCCTGCTGCGTAATAAGATGACCGGAGGCCTGCAGATAGGCACCAAAATCCGGATGCTGATCGCGCATGCGGCTACGCCGTTCGTAATCCGCCAGGTCGTCATAGGCCCACAGATGTATGAACTGATTCTGCGGACCGACAAGGCTGGTATAAAAGCCTATCGGGTGACCCAAGGTCTCCATCAAAATTGGCATGGCCAGACGGTTGAAGACCTCAAGGAACTCGGGCATTTTGCGTAATGCAATCGTGTAGATCCGATGATCGACGAGCGGCTTGGCGGTTGATTGAGTCATTGCACTCACGTTGTCGCTCCGGTTTGATCTGCTATATGGTTGGCAGTGAGATATCCAAAAGTCATATTCGGGCCATGTGTGATGCCAGCTGCGGGATAGTTGCCGCCCATCATGCTGGCGCGATCGTTGCCTACTGCGTAGAGACCCTGTATCGCCGTCCCATCACGCCTAAGCACCTCGCCCACCACACTGGTTTCAATCCCATCAAATGTTCCCAGATCGCCCATCACTAATTTCACAGCGTAAAAAGGCCCTTTGACGATGGGCGCCACACAAGGATTCGGCGTATTTTCGGCATCGGCCAGGTAACGATTAAAGGCGGTCTTGCCACGGTGAAATGCCGGATCTTCACCTTTGAGCGCGTATTCGTTATAGTCACGCACTGTTTTCTCCAGACCATCCGCATTGATCCCTGCTTTTTTCGCCAGATCGGCGAGCGTGGCGCCTTCTAGCAAATAGCCGTTCTTGATCAAGCGGCCAAACGGCAGCGGCGCGGGCTTGACATAGCCCAGGCCATACTTTTGCAGTGCGGTTTTATCGCAAACCAGCCACATCGCCGTCTCGGCCATGTCTTGGCACGCCCGGGTCATCGCAGCGCCCACGTCATGATAAGAATTGGACTCGTTGGTAAAGCGCCGGCCATCCATCAGCACACCGATCACGCCAGGCTTGTAGCGGTCAAGCAAATGGGGAAACACACCAAACTCCCCCTTGCCAAAATCGACCCGACTGACAGGCATCCATGCCGCGCTATCAGCAAACCTAATATCGACAACCGCACCCACCGACTCAGCCATATTGACGCCATCGCCTGTGTTGGCCACTGGCGTGGGCGACAAGTGCTGATGTCCACGCCGAACATGGGGATACGCTAGCGCAAGGCGCTTGTCGTCGTGCGGAAAGCCGCCACACGCCAAGACCACACCGCGGCGCCCCACGAACCGGCGCTCGCCGTCCTTGTTCCGGGTCAACACACCAATTACTCGCTCGCCTTCTACCAGCACCTGGTTGGCAGGCGTATCCGTAAGGATCGGTATACCCAGATCCAAGGCAGATTTGGCCAGACGCGCGGCCAGCGCGTTTCCGCTGGTCACATTGATTGCCCGACGATAAAGGGCCAGCTCCTTGATGTGACTCATTAATCGCTTGGTCACATAGATAAATGAAGTCAAGGACTTGGTAACGTTGAAAAAATGCTTTAGATCAGCATTCGAAGAGTTGAACATCATGCCAATGAAGGTGATGGTCTTGAGCGGCAGCTTGAGCCGTGGCATATCCTTGCCTAGGCCGCGTATATCGTAGGGTGCGGCAAGAATCGAACGACCAATATCGACACCACCCGGGACGTCTGGGTGGTAATCCGGGTACAAGGTCGGCACAAATTTCATCTCGGTTTCGCGCTCAAGAAAATCCACCATCTTCGGGCCGTTTTCGATAAAGGCCTGTGTCGTCGCCTCATCGAACATGGATCCCGTTTCATGCTTCAGGTAGGTATGGACGGCCTGGGCTGAATCCTTCGGATTTTGCTTGCGACCGTGCACATTGAGCGGCACCCACAGCACGCCCCCCGAGAGCGCAGTCGTCCCGCCAAACACGGGCTCCTTCTCCAACACAACGACACTCAAGCCGCGCTTTTTCGCGGTGATAGCGCACACCAGACCTGCGGCGCCTGAGCCAACCACCACCAAATCGTATTCAGTCTTACTCATGCTTCCAACTCCTTCAGATTCAGACGGTTTCGTTGTACCCAGGGCGCGGCACCATATCCATCAGCATCGAGGACATGGCGCCATCTACGGCCACTTCGGCGCCATTGATGTACGCTGCACGCGGGCTGGCCAAAAACAAAGCGACATCCGCAATGTCCTGCGGCTCACCAATCCGGCGACTGCCGGTCATTAGGGCGCGCCTGGCCTCAAGGCCAGGTTCCTCATAGAACTTCGCCGATAAGGCCGTACGAATCATGCCCGGACAAATCACATTGCTGCGAATGCCTTTCGAGCCCCATTCCACAGCCATCTGCCGAGACAACAACAACACCCCGGCCTTGCTTGCGCTGTAGGCACCGCTATTGGTCTGCGGAAAGTTGGCGGAAATCGAAGCGACATGCACCAATGCGCCACCACCGCGCCCGACCATTTGTGACAAGAAGGCGCGCGCACACAGCAGATAACCCGTCAAATTGACTGACAGCACGGTATTCCAGTCCTCGATACTCACCTCTTCAAGTGAACCAGCCCGCAAGACACCAGCAATATTGATCAAGGCATGGCATGGGCCAAGCTGCGATTGAACGCTCGCCGCGGCGCTCAAAACCTGCTGCTCATCCGTGACATCACACGCCATGCCAAGGGCGCTCGCCCCCTGTGCATTCAACTGCTGCGCAGCGCGCTCACACCCTGCGACATCGCGATCCAACAAAGCCACCCTTGCGCCCGCCTCAGCCAGGCTGGAGGCGACCGCTGCGCCAATACCACTGGCCGCCCCCGTCACCACGCAGACTTTGCCGCTCAAACCCAGCCAATGCCGCTCATCATCCATCTGCCGTCTCCTTCTATTCTTACTCATGGAAAATTCGGGTCGTGACACTAACGCGCCAAGGCCGATGCATCGCGCCTATGCATCGCATCGCGTACGGCCACATAAGCAAATACCAAGCCGGGGCCGATCGTGATGCCCGGGGCTGGATAGACGCCGCCCATGATTGATTGCATGTCATTTCCAACGGCGTAAAGCCCAGGAATCGGCGCCTGCCCGCGCATCACACGAGCGTGCGGATCCGTCACCAGGCCCGTGGAAGCACCGATATCGCCCGGGTAGAGCTTCACTGCATAAAACGGTGCTTGCTCCAAGGGGCCAATATCCGGATTTTTGCCTGGCCAATTGGGGTCGCCCAGATTCTGCTCATAGGCTGTCGTACCGCGCGCAAAATCCGGATCGATACCCGTCTTGGCATACGCATTGATTTGCTCAACACTGCGCTTAAGCCCAACTGCATCCATATCCAGCTGTGAAGCCAGCTCATCGAGCGTATCGCCGCGGGTCAAATAGCCATCAGCCAAAAATGGCTCCAGCCCTTTGCCCCCCGGACGCACCATGCCTATGCCATATTTACGCAAGGCTGCGGCGTCACATACGAGATAGGCGGGGATAGACGGCGTGATCCGATCCGCTGCCTGCATCCCCAGTCCAAATAAATGATAAGACGTGCTCTCGTTGAGGAAACGCTCGCCCGCCTGATTCACTGTGACCATACCCGGCTTGGCGCGATCCATCACAAAATGCGGGAATACCGCCAGACTGTCATTCTTGCGCTTGCGAATCGACACCGGCGCAAAAAATGCAGGGCTCATATCGCTCGTGCTGTGCTGTGCGCCTAAAGCCAGGGCCAGTTCTTGCATCTGTCCCGTATGACCCGGTGCCGCCGGGCACCAGTCCATCTCGATATGGGGTAAAAACTGCTTGCGGAAATCCGGATTGCGGTTTAAGCCGCCACTCGCCAACACCACACCCGCCAGGGCATGAACTTCCCGCACCGATTCGCCGCTAAGCAGGCTCAAGCCCTCGATGCCGTTGGCGCCTTCCCGAAAAGCCTGCACAGAGGTATTGAGCGCCAGGGTCACCCGGTCATGCTGCGACAGGGAATACAACAAGCGCGCGACCAGTGCGTTTCCCATCACGAGGCGCGTACCTCGGGGGTGGCGTAGCCGATCGGCCAAGTGACGCAATAGGATACGCATCGAATACTTGAAGGAACCCCATGATTTGGTCAGCGCCAGCAGATGGTTAATGTCGGTGCGATCAACCATCATGCCGCCAAGCACCGTGAATTCCGGAATAGGCGGGCGTATCAGCCCAAACAGCTCACCGAGCAATCGGCCATCAAACGGTAGCGGCTCCAGGGCACGCCCATTCAGCGTAGCGCCTGCAAGATTCGAAATGTAGTCTGGGTGCTTTGGATAAGGCCGATACCTAAGCTCGGAGTGCGCTTCGATATGCGCGACCGCCTCAGCACCGTTATCCAAAAAAGCCTGCCGCATCGCGCCTGGTGCATAGTCACCAACCGCCTGATCAAGATAGGTTGCGGCGGCAGCCAGCGTATCCTGCGCATTCACGGTCGCCGCATGATGCGTTCCCGGCACCCATGTCGTGCCGGCCGACCAGGCGGTGGTACCGCCAACATATTGGGTGCTCTCCACCAACAGAACGCGTGCGCCCGCAATCGCGGCAAACAAGGCGGCTGATAAACCCGCACCGCCCGCCCCGACCACAATCACATCAAATGGATCATTGTCAATAATTCCCTGCATGCCTTGGCGACTCAGGTGCATATCAGACCTCGGTTAGAAACTTGAGCATACGGTCACGCACACAGCCAAACATCTCGCTTCCCGTGATCGTCATGCACCCTTTTTCGCGCGCTGCCTGCACGAAGGGTGAAACGGCAGGTGCCGTAATGACACAGCCCACAAACATGTCGGCGCTTAGATGTGCGGGATCAACCGGGTACGGATCGCCAGGCGCCATGCCCATCGGCGTTGCGTTAATAACAATATCGCTGCCCGACGGATCGGCACTGCCCGCTTGCAATGTGGCCTGGCCCAAGCCACGCAAGCGCGCAATGAGCACGTCGCGCCGCATGACATCCTCGTCGTGAATCGCCAACTGCGCCACCCCCGCCTCAACCAAAGCATGGGCAATCGCCGAGCCTGCCCCGCCAGCGCCCACCAGCAAAGCACGTTTGCCTCGTGGCTGGTACCCCGCGGCACGCACCGCATCCACAAAACCCAGGCCATCAAACATATCGCCATGCCACGCACCATCGGGATTGCGGCGCATCGTATTCACCGTATGTAAAAAAGATGAACGCGCAGAGGTCGTTGCACACAATTCAAAACAGGCGAACTTATGCGGAACGGTCACGATGATCCCGTCAACGTTGCGGGCAACCGACACCCCAGCGAGCCATGCGGTCAAATTTGATGGTTCTACGTCAGCAGGAATACAGATCGCATGTTGCCCCTGATCCATAAAGGCCTGGGTTACGCCCGCAGGCGACTTTACCTGGGCGATCGGGTGCCCAACGATGAAATGAACACGCAAGGCACCACTTAGGGTTTTGATCATGTCTCTCGGCTTTATATTTGGTATAGGGTTGAATCATACTACGAAAAACAGAATTCTATTCAATAATTGAACGACGTTCAACTTTCATATAGAATCAAATCAATATCTCATAACAATGGACACGACGAGACAAGCACAATGAGCGCAATTCAACTAGCTCTGATCGGGGCGGGAGCCATCGGGCGGACGCATATCGACCGCATACAACGTCATCCGCAACTGGCTCTAAGCGCGATCGCCGACCCGTCTGCGGCAGGCAAGACGCTAGCGCAAGACTTGAACATTCCGTGGTTTGCAAGTCATCAAGACCTCTTGGAGCGCACCGAACCGCAGGGCGTGATCGTGGCCACACCGAATGCAACGCATGTGTCCGTCGCCTGCGACTGCCTGGCACGCGGCATCCCGGTTCTGGTGGAAAAACCCATCGCCAGTACCGTGGCCGAGGCGCAAGAACTTGTGGATGCATCCGCACGCCAGAACACGCCAGCGCTGATCGGTCACCACCGTCGCCATAATCCCATCCTTCACCGGGCCAAAGAAATCATCCAGTCCGGGCAGCTGGGGCAAATCGTATCGGCGACGGCACTCGCAACCTTCCGCAAGCCCGACGGCTACTTCGATGTTGCATGGCGTCGCCAGCCCGGCGGCGGTCCGGTGCTGATCAACCTCATCCACGATATCGACATGCTGCGCTTTCTGCTTGGCGAAATCGAATCAGTACAAGCTCTGGACAGTCACGCCGCACGCGGCATGGATGTCGAGGACACGGCAGCAGCCTTGCTGCGATTCACCAGCGGCGCGCTAGGTACCGTGATCGTGTCGGACGCCGCCACCGCCCCCTGGTGCTGGGACTTCTGCGCGGGCGAACAAGACCAATACCCCCGCCAGCAGGTGCAATCCCACTTTATTACCGGCACGCACGGCTCGCTTTCACTACCTGATCTCACCCTGTGGCACTATCCCGGAGAACGCCACTGGCATGCCGAGATGACACGCTCGCAAACCATGGTTCACCTCGCTGACCCGTATACGCGTCAGCTCGAGCATTTTGCAGCGATGATCACTGACCAGGCCGCGCCGCTTTGTAGCGCACTCGATGGTCTACGCACGCTACAAGCCACATTGGCCATACATGAAGCAGCACAAACGAAACAAGCCGTATCATGCATAGCCATACTCAACAATTAAACGGAAACGATTAACATGAATGGGGTACTTGAACGAACCTTGGGCATTCTGGAATTACTGTCGCACCAGGGCGAAAGTATGCAACTGGCCACGATTGCCGAACAACTGAACATCCCAAAAAGCGCCGTGCACCGGTTGCTCGCTGATCTGACTCGCCTGGGCTACGTGCGTCATAGACGAGACCGTGGCGACTACCAGTTATCTACCAAACTGGTGTCGATAGGATTGACCTATCTAAGCAAAACAGGCATTGTCGATATCGCCCAACCCCTGATCAACCAGTTGGCAGAAGCCTCAGGCGAGCTTACTCGTCTTTCCGTCGTAGATGGCGAGCAGTTAACCTGGGTTGCGCTTGCGCAAGGCGCGCGTCAAGGCTTGCGTTACGATCCAGATATGGGCACCATGGCGCGCCTTTCGTGTTCATCATCAGGCCTGGCCTGGCTGGCCACCATGAGCGAAGAAGACGCCTTGGCCATGGTTATCAAACAGGGCATTGGTTCCCCAGAAAAGTTCGGGCCCAATGCACCGGCCACCTTGCAGGCGGTGCAGGAAGCGATCGCAGAAACGCGCAATCGCGGCTATAGCGTCACGATTGACACTTACAGTCCCGGTCTCTCTGCGATCGGCGCCGCTATTCGCCTGAAGGGCAAGCCTGCGATTGGCGCGCTGACTGTCGCCGGTCCCACTGCACGATTTACGCTAGAGCGTATGTTAGCGGCGGCGCCCGCCCTGCTCGACACCGCCGCGCAACTCGCGGCAATCAGTAACTCGTCCCCGTTTTTCAATTTTAGCGTCGGCGAAAACGGTACGGTCCATCTACCCAAGAAACCTATTTATGCAGAGTGATTCAACGTTGATGTCCGCTTCACTCACCTCGCCGCAATCGGATGTTTACTGCGATCTGCTGATCATTGGTTCAGGAGCAGGCGGCTTGTCGGCCGCCGTCACTGCCGCGCATTTGGGGCTGAAAGTAATCGTTCTGGAAAAAAGCCCCCTGCTCGGTGGCACCACCGCCTGGTCGGGCGGCTGGATGTGGATTCCACGCAACCCGCTGGCCCAAGAGGCCGGGATCATCGAGGACATCGACAAACCCTTGTCTTACCTACGCCATGAACTGGGCGATCACTTCAACGAAGCGCTGATCCTCAGCTTTCTAGAGAACGCACCTCGTATGGTGGCGTTCTTTCGTTCGCACACCGCCTTGCGCTTTATCGATGGCAATGCCATCCCTGACTTTCATGGCAATACGCCGGACGCTGGAACCGGCGGCCGCTCGGTCTGTGCCGCCACGTTCGATGGCCGTCTCTTGGGCCGGCACATCCGGACACTTAAACCGCAGCTCCCCGAGACGACACTCGCCGGGATGGGTATTGCATCCGGGGATGTACGCCACTTTCTTGACGCGACGCATTCCATACGGGCGTTCTCGTATGTGACCCGCCTGGTGCTTCGCTACTGGCGCGATCGTCTCCTCTATCGCAGAGGCATGCGACTGGTCAACGGGAATGCGCTGGTCGCTGCACTGATGAAGTCCGCTTTGGACAAGGGCGTCGAACTACACACCAACAGCCCCGCCACACAACTACTACGTGCGCACGGGCGTGTATGTGGCGCCAAAGTTACTACCCCTGAAGGCGGTCAGTCCACCATCCACGCCAGTCACGGCGTGGTGCTCGCCTGTGGGGGCTTTCCCCACGACACTGAACGCAAGCGCGCCCTGCTGCCGCATGCTCCCACCGGACACGAACACTGGTCTGCGGCACCGCGCAGCAATACAGGCGACGGCCTGCGACTGGGCGAAGTCGTTGGCGCCACAGTTGCCGACGACTTAGAGCAGGCGGCCGCCCTGGCGCCGGTTTCGCTCGTCCCACGCAGTGACGGCAGTACCATTTATTTTCCACACCTGATCGACCGTGCGAAACCCGGTCTGATTGCGGTGACCGCCCACGGCAAGCGCTTCGCCAACGAGGCGGACTCTTATCATGATGTCATGCAAGCATTATTGCGGGCAACGCCGCCAGGCGAGCCACCGCGCGCATGGCTGATCTGTGATCACGCATTCATCCGCCGCTACGGGCTGGGGGCGGTCAAACCGGCCCCGATACCGCTGGGATCATGGGTACGCAAAGGCTATCTGAAGCGCGGACTTACCCTCAATAGCTTGGCCCAAGCATGTCATATCGACGCGGCAACGCTACAAGCAACGGTAGCACGGTACAACGACATGGCGCGCTGCGGTCGGGACTTGGACTTTAAAAAAGGCGACGTTCCTTATAACCGGATACAGGGCGATATCAGCGCAGGACATCCCAATCCCTGCATGGCACCCCTACAACAAGGCCCCTATTACGCTATCCAGATCGTCATGGGCAGCCTGGGAACCTTTGCTGGCCTGAAGGTCAATCACAACGCCCAGGCCCTGGACGCTGCGGGCCAGATTATCGACGGTCTGTACGCGGCTGGCAACGATATGACGAGCATCATGGGCGGTCACTATCCCAGTGGTGGCATCACCCTGGGACCCGCCATGACTTTTGGCTTTGTCGCGGCACAACATGCTGCAGGACAAGCCCCTCAATAAAGGAAGACACACATGTTCTACGAACTTGCAACAATGACACTCCCCTTTGGAACCACGGCACAAGCGGCCACGCAGGCCCAGGCCTTTTGCACTGCACCTGAGGCCAAAGGCGAACTGCTCGGCTGCTGGTCTACCGATATCGGCGTGCTTAACCAGATGATCGTATTACGCGGGTTTGCAACATTCGATTTGCTGCAGGCAGAGCGTCTGCGTACCCAACTGAGCGCCGATCCGTTCGGCTGCAAGGATATTTTT
This sequence comes from Alcaligenaceae bacterium CGII-47, assembly GCA_019166125.1. Lineage (GTDB taxonomy): Bacteria > Pseudomonadota > Gammaproteobacteria > Burkholderiales > Burkholderiaceae_B > Castellaniella. The sequence goes on along the minus strand of JAHTBO010000016.1, from coordinate 16,805 downwards.
CAAACCCTGGAACAAGACAGCTACCGGGGGTTTGCCTGGATGAAGCCCGCTCGCCCCAGCGCGGATTCAGGCATCACTGGCCCGGTATATGAAATTCGCACTTACGGCATCAAGCCAGGCGGCTTGCAGCCAACTATCGATCTGTGGGAACAGTATGTGCCGCCACGTGAACGCCTCTCGCCCTGCGTATTAGCGATGACAGCACTTGACGGTCCACTACGTTTTACCAATATTTGGGCCTACAAAAGTCTGGATGAGCGAAGCCAAACCCGAGCCGACGCCGTCGCGCAAGGCATCTGGCCCCCGAAGGGTGGGCCAGCCTATCTGACCACCAATATGGTGTCTACGATCGCGCTGCCAACGGCCATTTCGCCCATGAAATAAGGTATTTGAAATGAAATCGAGCTCTGCTGCGGCATCGGATGCGCCCGTAGGGAAAAAGCCTGTGCGTGCGTACTCGCTGTCCTACCTCACTGCGCATCGCTGCACCCCCATCGAGGCCATACAGATCGCTGCCGCCGAAGGCTATGCCTATGTGGGCATGCGCCTGTGGCCAAACACACCTGACAAGGCGGTGCAACCCATGCTCGGCGAGCCGGCCATTTTGAAAAATACCCTTGCGGCACTGCGCGACACCGGGGTCGGCGTATTTGATCTGGAAATCATCCGCATTAATGAGTCGTTCGACCCCCATACGTGGGACGCGCTCTACGAGATCGGGGCAGCGCTAAAGGCCAAAACCATCCTGATTGCAGGTGACGATAAAAACGAAGCGCGCCTGACCGAGAACTATGCGCGTTTATGCGAAGCTTTGAAACCCTATGGAATCAGCGCCGACCTGGAGTTCATGCCGTGGACGGCGGTGCCCAACGCAAACGCTGCGCTGCGCATCATACGCAACGCCGGCATGCCCGCCAACGCCGGCGTGATCGTCGATGCATTGCACTTTGCCCGCTCGCATACGACGCTCGATGATATCCGGGCCATTCCACCAGCGCTGATCCACTACGCGCAGATCTGCGATGCGCAGGCTGGCACCCATTTCACTCCTGAGCAGATGATCCATACAGCGCGCTGCGAACGCTTGCAGCCCGGCGAAGGCAATATCGAGCTCGAAAGCCTGTTCAACGCCCTCCCCGTCGATCTGCCGATCAGCATTGAAATCGTAAATCTAGAACGTGAAAAGCATTTTGATCCACGCCAGTGGGCGGCGCAAGGCCTGAAATCCAGCCGACCATACTTGGAACGCTGAGCCATGTCGACACGTATCCAGATCCTGTCTCGCCTACCGTTCTTCTTTGGGGCTCGCTGGTTCAGCAGCGCGTAAGCCATCAACGCACTTTTTCTGCCAGCACTGATTTAGCAGCCGCACGCTGCCGTTGATCGCAATTTCTTAGAGAGAAGGAATATGGATTTTTCCCTGAACGACGAACAAAAAATGATGATTGAAACGGTGAGACGTTTTATCGCCGAAGAGCTCAAGCCCCTGGAAGAAGAGATTGAAAACCAGGGCTTCCTCGACCCGTCCAAGGCGCAAGCCATCCACGAGAAATCCAAGGCACTAGGCCTGTATGCCATGAATATGCCCGTCGAATTGGGCGGAGGCGGCCTAAGCAACCTTGACCGTATTCTGTGCGAAGAGCAATTTGGGCACACCACCGATATCCTGATTCGCCGCGCCTTCGGTAATGTCTATGAGCCGCTGCTCCATTGCCGGGGCGTGCAGGTCGAGCGTTGGCTCAAGCCCGCTGTGCAAGGGGCGCGCACCTGTGCGATTACCATTACAGAGGCCGGCGCAGGATCGGACGCGGCGGGAATAAAAACCCATGCCAAGCAGACCGACGGGGGCTGGGTGCTCAACGGCAGCAAGCAATTCATCAGTGATGGTGAATGGAGCGACTTTTTCCTGGTGTCCGCGAAAACGGGCGAAAAAGAGATCTCGATGTTTATGGTCGACAAAGGCCTGCCTGGCTTTACGATCGGCAAAAACCAACAGATGATGGGCCTACGCGGCACGCCCCACCTGGAACTGTTCTTTGACAATGTACATCTGGAGCCTATCGCCCTCCTGGGCGAACAAGGCCAGGGCTTTAAACTTGCCATGGGAGCACTCAATGTCGTTCGCCTCGCCCAAGTGGGTGCTCGGGCGCTAGGCAAGGCCACCCATGTGCTAGAGATGATGACCGGCTATGTTAACGACCGCAAGCAATTTGGCCAACGAATTGGTGACTTTCAGATGGTGCAGCAAATGCTCGCTGACAGCGTCATCGAGGTGAACGCCACCCGCTGGATGATCTATCACGCTGCCTGGATGCTGGATCAAGGTGCCGACGCACGCGAACAGATCTCGATGGTCAAGGTGTATGCCGCTGAGACCCTAGGCCGAGTGGTGGATCGCGCCGTCCAAGTGTTTGGTGGGATGGGTTTCTGCAAGGAGCTCTCTATCGAGCGCTACTACCGGGATGCCCGCGTCTACCGAATCTTTGACGGTACAAGCGAGATTCATCGCGGCATTATTGCCAAGAGCACCATGAAAAAGGGCGCCTCCCTTTTTGACGTACATCGTTGAGAACTCACCATGACTAACGAAAAATTCATGAGTGCCCAACAGGCCGTCGAACTGATTCGTGACGGCGACACCGTCGGCCTGATGGGCGGCGGGGGCGGCCTCATGGAAGCCAGCTACCTATTCGATGCCATCCAGACCCACTATCTGTCCACCCAGACACCACGTATGCTGACCGTCATCCACGCCCTTGGCCTGGGCGATAAAAGGACAAAAGGCATGAATTGCTTTGCTCACGAGGGACTGGTCAAACGCGTCATCGGCGGCCACTGGGTCTGGTCACCAGCCATGCAACAACTTGCCATTGACGAAAAAATTGAGGCCTATATCCTGCCTGCAGGCGTATGCAGTCAACTCATGCGCGAGATCGGCGCGGGCCGCCCTGGCTTGTTTACCCATGTGGGGCTGGGCACCGTCTGCGACCCCCGTCTGGACGGGGGCAAAATGAACGCCAGCGCTACTGAAGACCTCTCTGAGGTGATACAGATAGCCGGGCGCGAGTACCTGCGCTACAAGCCGTTCCCGATTCACGTGGCGATTATCCGCGCAAGCGCCGCAGACGAGGATGGCAACATCAGCTTTGAACACGAGGCCGCCAACCTGGACGCCCAGTCGCTCGCCCTGGCGGCACATAATAGCCGCGGCAAGGTCATCGTACAGGTCAAAGAGCGCGTGCCCAGAGGCTCACTGAAGGCACGCGAGGTCTACATTCCGGCGGCATGGGTCGATGCCATCGTGATCGATCCTGACCAGCGAACCAGCTATGACATCCCCTTCGATCCCGCGTTTAGTGGTGAGCTGACTGGTGCGCCCCGCGCTGCCAGTGAGGCGCTCGATCGTACCACCGCGTTCGCCGAATCCAGCGGCGCGCTGACTGCGCGCCAAACCATTGCTCGGCGCGCAGCCATAGAATGCCTGAACACCGATAAAAAACGTCCATTGGTCAATTTTGGTGTTGGGGTGCCCGACGCGGTCGCGAAATTACTGGCTGCGCGAGGCGAGCAAAACCAAATCTATCAAACGATCGAACATGGTATCTATGGCGGTTCCTTGGTCGATGGCACGATGTTTGGCTATGCAAGAAATGCCACCGCCATACTCGACGCCCCCACACAGTTTGACCTCTACTGTGGTGGCGGCCTGGATATTGCTTTCCTGGGCTTTGGCGAGTTCGACAAGGACGGTAATGTAAACGCGACCAAGCTGGGCGGCCTCGCCGTTGGTCCTGGCGGCTTTATAGACATCGCGCAAAATGCCCGAAAAGTTGTATTTTGCGGAACGCTAACAGCCAAAGGGGTGCAGCTGGACATCGGCAATGGCCAAATCGTGGTGCGCGAGCAAGGTTCAATCAAAAAGCTTGTCGACACGGTAGAGCAAATATCCTTTAGCGGCCAAAGCAGTCTGGCACGCGAGCAGCAGGTCCTCTACTTAACCGAACGGGCGAACTTCAGACTGACCCCACAAGGCATCGAGCTATTCGAGATTGCACCGGGCATCGACTTACGCCGGGATGTCCTCGACCAGATGGGTTTCTTACCTATTGTCGCAACGGATCTCCAGACGATGTCTGCGCAATACTTTATGCACGATTAATACGATCCGCAGATCCTTCAAGCAATGAAAAACGCCCCCGAAGGGGCGCTTTTCATTGGTGCTAAAACAGCGGGTCGGCTTTACTCGGCGGCTGCGCCCTGATCTCGGGAACTTGCCGCATCAGGCGTGTCCACCGATTCTTCGCCGGTATGTAGCGCCGCTTCGGTCTGGTTCTCGAAGGGATTTGCCAGCGCACGAGCGGCCTGACGCTCGGCAGCATCAAGGACCTCTTTGTTGTGACGCGCAATATGGTAAGCCATGCCGGTTCCTGCCGGAATCAGACGACCCACAATCACGTTTTCCTTCAAGCCGCGCAGGTCATCACGTTTGCCCATAATGGCGGCCTCGGTCAGCACCCGTGTGGTCTCCTGGAAGGAGGCAGCAGAGATGAACGAGTCCGTCGACAGTGAGGCCTTAGTGATCCCCAGCAAGACATTGTCGTACGTAGCGGGCAGCTTGTTGTCTGCGATCATACGATCGTTTTCATTGAGCAACTCGGAGCGTTCGACCTGCTCTCCGGTGATAAAGCCGGTATCGCCCGCATTGGTGATATTGACGCGACGCAACATCTGGCGAACGATCACCTCGATATGCTTATCGTTGATCTTGACGCCCTGGAGACGATAGACGTCCTGGACCTCGTTGACCACATAGGCGGCCAGGCGCTCGATGCCCTGCAAGCGCAGAATATCGTGCGGGTCGGCCGGACCATCGACAATCAGCTCGCCCTTGTTGACCACCTGACCATCGTGTACCAGAACCTGCTTTTCCTTGGAGATCAGGAATTCGTGGCTGACACCATCCATATCGGTGATCACCAGACGTTGTTTGCCCTTGGTGTCCTTACCGAACGATACCGTTCCGGTGACATCAGCAAGCATGCCGGCATCCTTGGGCGCACGGGCTTCGAACAACTCGGCGACACGCGGCAGACCACCCGTAATATCACGAGTCTTTTGTGATTCCTGCGGAATACGCGCAAGGATCTCGCCCACCCCTACAGGCTGGCCATCACGCACTGTGATCAGCGCACCCACCGGGAAGGAAATCGCTACAGCGTGGTCCGTACCGGCGACCTTGATTTCCTGCCCCGCTTCGTCAAGGATTCGGATCTGTGGACGCACCGAGATCTTGTTCGCACCACGAGTCTTGGGCGTGATGACGACCAAGGTCGACAGGCCGGTAACTTCATCCAGCTGACGCGCCACCGTGACGCCTTCCTCAATATTTTCAAAGCGCAATGTGCCGGTGTACTCGGACACGATCGGACGGGTGAGTGGGTCCCAATTCGCCAAGCGTTGGCCGGCCTTGACGACATCGCTATCGCCCACCGTGATCGTCGCCCCGTAGGGGACCTTGTGGCGCTCGCGCTCGCGGCGGTTATCGTCATAAATGACGATTTCACCCGAACGAGAAACCGCAATGCGATCACCCTTGGCATTTGTCAGATAACGCAGGCCAATGGCAAAGCCAACCGTACCGGCGGACTTGGTCTCGATGGAGCTTGCCATCGAAGAGCGCGATGCCGCACCACCAATGTGGAAGGTGCGCATCGTCAACTGCGTGCCCGGCTCACCAATGGACTGAGCGGCAATCACGCCAACCGCCTCGCCCTTGTTGACGAGCGAGCCCCGACCCAGATCACGACCATAGCAACGACCACATAGTCCATGACGCGTCTCGCAGGTCAGCGGTGTGCGGATCTTGACCTCATCGACCCCCACCTCGTCAATCAACTCGACGATGTTTTCATCGAGCAAGGTTCCTGCCTCGATAACCGTTTCGTGCGTCTCGGGATTGACGATATCCGTCACCGTTACACGACCCAAAATTCGATCGCGCAAGGGTTCGATGACTTCGCCCCCCTCAACCAAGGCCTTCATGATGTAGCCCTGGGTCGTACCGCAATCATCCTCAGTAATCACCAAGTCCTGCGTGACGTCGACCAGACGGCGCGTGAGGTAACCAGAGTTGGCGGTCTTCAGTGCCGTATCGGCCAGCCCCTTACGGGCCCCGTGAGTCGAGATAAAGTACTGCAGAACGTTCAGACCTTCGCGGAAGTTCGCCGTGATCGGTGTCTCGATGATCGAGCCATCGGGCTTGGCCATCAAACCGCGCATCCCGGCCAACTGACGAATCTGAGCAGCAGAACCCCGAGCACCCGAGTCGGCCATCATGTAGATTGAGTTGAAAGACTCTTGACGGACTTCCTTGCCGTGCCGATCGATGACCGGCTCGGTGGAGAGCTGCTCCATCATGGCCTTGCCCACGCGATCGCCCGCCTTGCCCCAAATATCCACAACGTTGTTATAACGCTCTTGGGAGGTTACCAGGCCCGAGGAGTATTGCTTGTCAATTTCCTTGACCTCTTTACCGGCCTGGGCAAGGATGGATTCCTTGGAGGTCGGCACCAGCATATCGCCCATGGCGATAGATACCCCGCCACGCGTGGCCAGACGAAAGCCCGATTGCATGAGCTTGTCGGCAAAAATCACCGTGGCGCGCAGGCCGCAGCGACGATACGACTGGTTGATCAAGCGTGAGATTTCTTTTTTCTTGAGCGCCTTGTTCAGCGATGAGAACGGCAAGCCGCGCGGCAGGATCTCGGATAGCAATGCCCGGCCGACGGTCGTCTCGACGCGTTTGAGCACCGCTTGCCATTCGCCATCCTCGCCCTTGTCATATTCATGCAGACGCACCGTGATGCGCGATTGCAGCTCGACCTCATGATTATCGTAGGCACGTTGGACTTCGGCGAGGTCCGCAAGGAACATCCCCTCACCCTTGCCATTGATGCGTTCGCGTGTCGCGTAGTACAGACCCAGCACGATATCCTGCGAAGGCACGATGGCCGGTTCGCCGTTGGCCGGGAACAAAACGTTATTCGAAGCCAGCATCAGCGTGCGCGCCTCGAGCTGGGCTTCGAGCGACAGGGGCACGTGGACCGCCATCTGGTCGCCGTCAAAGTCCGCGTTGAATGCGGCGCACACCAGCGGATGAAGCTGAATTGCCTTGCCTTCGATGAGTTGCGGCTCGAAGGCCTGAATACCCAGGCGGTGCAAGGTCGGTGCACGGTTCAACATGACCGGGTGTTCGCGGATGACTTCCTCGAGAATATCCCAAACCACGGGCTCTTGGCTCTCGACGAGCTTTTTCGCCGCCTTGATGGTCGTCGCCAGACCCATCATCTCTAGACGATTGAAAATGAAGGGCTTGAACAGCTCAAGCGCCATGAGTTTAGGCAAACCGCACTGGTGTAGACGCAGTTGCGGGCCCACCACGATAACGGAACGACCCGAGTAATCGACACGCTTACCGAGCAGGTTCTGACGGAAACGACCGCTCTTGCCCTTGATCATATCGGCCAAGGATTTGAGCTGGCGCTTATTGGCGCCCGTCATGGCCTTACCGCGACGACCGTTATCCAGCAGCGAGTCAACTGCCTCCTGGAGCATGCGCTTTTCATTGCGCAAAATGATATCAGGGGCCTTGAGCTCTAGCAGGCGCTTTAGGCGATTATTACGGTTGATCACCCGACGATACAGATCGTTCAGATCGGAGGTGGCAAAACGACCGCCATCGAGCGGCACCAGCGGGCGCAAGTCCGGCGGCAACACGGGCAGGACTTCCATGATCATCCAGTCGGGCTTGATGCCAGACTTTTGGAACCCTTCAAGAACCTTGAGGCGCTTGGAGATTTTTTTGATCTTGGCATCCGAGCCAGTGGCCTTTAATTCGGCACGCAGGCGCTCTACCTCGGAATTGATGTCGATCGTGCGCAGTAACTCGCGCACGGCTTCGGCACCCATCAGGGCGTGGAAATCGTCACCGTATTCCTCGGTCTTGGACAGATAGTCATCGTCGGACATGATCTGGCCACGCTTGAGCGGCGTCATGCCAGGCTCAATCACACACCAGGCCTCGAAGTACAGGACGCGCTCGATATCGCGCAGCGTCATGTCCAGCACCATGCCCAGGCGCGAGGGCAAGGACTTAAGGAACCAAATGTGTGCCACCGGACTGGCCAGCTCAATGTGGCCCATGCGCTCGCGACGCACCTTGGCAACCGTCACCTCAACGCCACATTTTTCGCAGATCACACCACGGTGCTTGAGACGCTTGTACTTACCGCACAGGCACTCGTAATCCTTGATTGGGCCGAAGATTTTGGCGCAAAATAAACCATCACGTTCTGGTTTGAACGTACGATAGTTAATCGTCTCGGGCTTGCGTACTTCGCCAAAAGACCACGAACGGATCTTTTCTGGCGAAGCGATGCCGATCTTGATGGCATCAAATTGTTCGTCTTGCGAGACTTGCTTAAAGAGATCGAGTAGCGCTTTCATTATTTACGCTCCAGATCCATGTCCAGGGACAGGGATCGAATTTCCTTGACCAGCACGTTGAAGGACTCTGGCATGCCCGCGTCGATCACATGATCGCCCTTGACGATGTTTTCGTAGACCTTGGTACGGCCCAAAATATCATCAGATTTGACCGTGAGCATCTCCTGCAGCGTGTAGGCCGCGCCGTAGGCTTCGAGGGCCCAGACTTCCATTTCACCGAAACGCTGACCACCGAACTGTGCCTTACCACCCAGCGGTTGCTGGGTGACGAGGGAGTACGGTCCAGTCGAGCGCGCGTGCATCTTGTCGTCGACCAGGTGGTGCAGCTTGAGGAAGTGCATATAACCCACCGTGACCGGTCGTTCGAACTGTTCGCCCGTACGCCCGTCCGTGAGCCATGCCTGAGTACGACCGCTGGTGAGCTTGAGTCGTTCGGCAATCTCGTCAGGATAGGCGATCTCGAGCATGCGGGTGATATCTTCTTCGGCAGCACCATCAAACACCGGTGTCGCCAGCGGAACGCCCCCACGCAGGTTTCGCGCCAGATCCATGATCTCGTCATCGCTTAGGGCCTGAAGCTTGACCGGTGTACCGCAGGTGTTGTAGATCGTATCCAGATAAGCACGCACGTCCTTGACCTGCACGCCACGCTCATCCTCGATCAGATCATTGATCCGATGGCCTAAACCCTTTGCCGCCCAGCCCAGATGAACTTCAAGCACCTGTCCGATGTTCATCCGTGAGGGGACACCGAGCGGGTTCAATACGATGTCCACAGGCGTACCGTCGGCCATGTGCGGCATGTCTTCGATTGGGGTGATGCGCGAGACCACGCCCTTGTTGCCGTGACGACCCGCCATCTTGTCACCTGGCTGCAAGCGACGCTTGACGGCCAGGTAGACCTTGATCATCTTCAGCACGCCAGGCGGCAACTCGTCGCCTTGCGTGAGCTTTTTACGCTTTTCCTCAAAGGCCAGATCGAATTGGTGGCGTTTTTGCTCGATCGACTCCTTGACCTGCTCAAGGCCTACGGCATGCTCTTCATCAGCCAAGCGAATATCGAACCACTGCCAGCGGTCAAGATCTGTCAGGTATTCCTCGGTGAGAACCGCCCCCTTGGCGAGCTTACGCGGCCCACCATTGACGGTCTTGCCCAGCAAGGTTTTATGCACCCGATCAAACGCGTCGTTCTCGACGATACGCAATTGGTCGTTCAGGTCCTGACGGTAGCGGCGCAGCTCGTCATCAATAATGGATTGGGCGCGTTTATCGCGCTCGATCCCTTCGCGAGTAAAGACCTGAACATCAATGACCGTGCCGATCATGCCCGAGGGCACGCGCAGCGAGGTATCCTTGACGTCTGAGGCCTTTTCACCAAAAATCGCACGCAGCAGCTTTTCCTCGGGGGTCAGCTGTGTCTCGCCCTTGGGCGTGACCTTACCGACCAGCACGTCGTCGGCGCGCACTTCGGCACCAATATGCACGATGCCGGAATCATCAAGCCGATTAAGTTGCAACTCGGCCAGATTGCTGATGTCGCGGGTGATTTCCTCTGCGCCCAGTTTGGTATCGCGGGCAACAACGGTCAGCTCTTCGATGTGAATCGAAGTGTAGCGATCATCTGCCACGATGCGCTCTGAGATCAGTACGGAGTCCTCAAAGTTGTAGCCATTCCAGGGCATGAATGCGATGAGCATGTTCTGGCCCAGGGCCAACTCGCCCAGGTCTGTCGAGGCGCCATCAGCCAAGACGTCGCCGCGCGCCACCATATCACCACGCGACACAATCGGCCGTTGGTTGATATTGGTGTTCTGGTTGGAACGTGTGTATTTCTTGAGGTTATAGATATCAACCCCGACCTGGCCTGCGATATCCTCATCGTCATTCACGCGGATCACGACGCGCTCGGCGTCCACATGATCCACCACGCCACCACGTGTCGCCTGTACGGTCGTCCCCGAGTCCATGGCAACGGTGCGTTCGATACCCGTCCCCACCAGCGGCTTTTCAGGGCGCAAGCAAGGGACTGCCTGGCGCTGCATGTTGGCACCCATCAAAGCGCGGTTGGCGTCATCATGCTCGAGGAACGGAATCAGTGATGCGGCAACCGAAACAATTTGCGACGGTGCGATATCCATGTAATGAACATTATCTGGTGCCGTCAGCATGGTCTCGCCGGCCTCACGACACGCCACCAGATCGTCAACAAAACGACCTTCATCATCCAGATGGGCATTCGCCTGGGCGATGACGTAGTGGCTCTCTTCGATCGCAGATAAGTAATCAATCTGATCACTGACCTTGCCATCGATGATCTTGCGGTATGGGGTTTCCAGGAAACCGTACTCGTTCAATCGCGCGTAGAGCGCCAGCGAGTTGATCAGACCAATATTCGGGCCTTCTGGCGTCTCGATCGGGCAGACACGGCCATAATGTGTCGGATGAACGTCACGCACTTCAAAGCCGGCACGCTCACGCGTCAAACCGCCTGGTCCCAGCGCCGAGACGCGACGCTTGTGCGTGATCTCGGATAGCGGGTTGGTCTGGTCCATGAACTGCGAGAGCTGGCTCGATCCGAAGAACTCTTTAATGGCCGCAGAAATGGGCTTGGAGTTAATCAGATCATGCGGCATGAGGTTTTCAGTCTCGGCCTGTCCCAGACGCTCTTTGACTGCGCGCTCGACACGCACCAGTCCAGCACGGAATTGATTCTCGGCCAGCTCGCCCACACACCGTACACGGCGATTGCCCAGGTGATCAATATCATCGATCTGACCCCGACCATTACGCAGATCCACCAGGATCTTGATGGTCTCGAGGATGTCCTCATTGGTCAGGGTCAATTCGCCTTCTGTGCCGACATTGCGGCCCAGACGACTATTCACCTTCATGCGGCCCACGCGCGACAGATCGTAAGTGTCTTCGCTGTAGAACAGGCGCTGGAACAGGGCCTCGACAGCATCCTCGGTCGGGGGCTCGCCTGGACGCATCATGCGATAGATCGCCACGCGCGCCGCCATTTGGTCGGCGGTATCATCGGTACGCAAGGTCGAGGAAATGTACGCACCCTCGTTCAGATCGTTGATGTACAAGGTCTCGATCTTATCGATACCCGCCACGCGCATCTCGGCGAGCATGGACTCGGTGAGCTCGTCATTGGCGTTACCCAGCACCTCGCCCGTTTCCGGGTTTACGACATTTTTGGCTAAAACCCGGCCCAACAGGTAGTCTTCGGGAACCGAAATATGGTCTACCTTGGCGGCCGTCAGGTCGCGCAAGTTCTTGGCGTTGATGCGCTTGTCCTTCTCGACAATCACATTGCCTTGCTTATCACTGATATTGAAGCGCGCAATTTCGCCCTTCCAGCGATCCGGCACAAATTCGAGCATGCCACCTTCCTGATGCAAGGTAATATGGTCAAAGCTCGAAAAATAGGCCAGAATGGCTTCAACGCTCATGCCGATAGACTTGAGCAGGATCGACACCGGCATCTTGCGGCGACGATCAATACGGAAAAACAGAATATCCTTGGGGTCGAACTCAAAGTCCAGCCACGAGCCACGATAAGGGATCACGCGAGCCGAAAAGAGCAGCTTGCCCGAACTGTGGGTCTTGCCCCGGTCGTGCTCAAAGAACACGCCTGGCGAGCGGTGCAACTGCGAGACGATCACACGCTCGGTGCCATTGATGACGAAGGAACCTGTGTCCGTCATGAGTGGCATTTCACCCATGTAGACCTCTTGTTCCTTGATCTCTTTGACTGTGGGCTTGCTCACCTCACGGTCCATCAGCACCAGACGCACTTTGGCACGTAGCGGTGAGGCATAGGTCAGCCCGCGAAGCTGGCATTCCTTGACATCAAACACCGGCGTTCCCAGCACATAGCTGACGAACTCCAGCCGCGCCATCTGGTTATGGCTGACAATAGGAAAAATAGAACTGAAGGCGGCTTGTAGGCCCTCTTCTTTGCGTTTGGATGGTACAGTTTCTGACTGAAGAAATGTTCTAAACGACTGCAGTTGAGTAGCCAGCAGATACGGGACGTCTTGAACGTCCTCACGCTTGGCAAAACTTTTGCGTATGCGCTTCTTTTCGGTGTACGAATAAGGCATGAGCACTCCGACTCGAGGGTTACATAGGCCGTCAACCACGGCCACGGTTTACGACTCCAGAAAACCCGGCTTTGGGACCGCGAGGCGATTAAACGCGGGTTTTCTGGAAACGCAAAAGCCCGGAAAGACAATCGCCTTCCCGGGCAGACTAGCGAGGTCTTATTTAAGCTCGACCTTGGCGCCAGCTTCTTCAAGCTTTTTCTTGGCGTCTTCGCCTGCAGCCTTGTCCACGCCTTCCTTGACAGCCTTAGGCGTTGCGTCAACCAGATCCTTGGCTTCTTTTAAGCCCAGGCCTGTAATTTCACGCACGGCCTTGATGACGCTGACCTTGTTAGCGCCGATTTCAGTCAACATGACCGTGAATTCGGTCTGCTCTTCGGCAGCAGCCGCTGCACCCGCAGCAGGTGCTGCGACAGCCACGGCAGCGGCAGCAGCCGACACGCCGAATTTTTCTTCCATGTCCTTGATCAGCTCGGACAATTCCAGAACAGACATCGCGCCTACGGCGTCGAGGATTTCAGCTTTGCTAAGTGCCATTTTTAGAACTCCAGATAAATATTTAAACCAGGTTTGGTGATCGCTCGTAACGACGAATTACACAAAACAGAGAGGAACTTACGCCGCCTGTTTCTGTTCGCAAACGGCTGCGAGGCCGCGCACGAACTTGGTAGGTACTTCGTTGAGCGTACGCACAAATTGCGTGATCGGTGCCTGCATGGTACCCATGAGTTTCGACAGCAGTTCATCACGAGACGGCATCGTGGCCAGAGCCTTGACACCATCCTGGCTCAGCAGGCTGTTGGGCAATGCCCCACACTTGATGACCAGTTTGTCGTTTGACTTAGCGAATTCGGCGAGCACCTTGGCTGCCGAGACTGGATCCGTGCTGATCGCATAGATCAACGGACCAGTCAGCTGAGCAGTAATATCCTCGAAAGGACTTCCCACCACAGCACGGCTAACCAGCGTATTTTTCAATACGCGCAGGTACACACCTGACTCACGCGCGGTTTTGCGCAATACGGTTACGGAGGCGACGTCCAAACCACGATACTCAGCGACGATAATCGACTGGGCCTTGGCGACCTGCGCCGAGACTTCCTCGATAACGACCGCTTTTTCTTGGCGATTGAGACTCATGCTTGAACACTCCATCTAACGACGCTCGGGAGGCTCCCTTGCGTCAACCGAATGCGGCGCACCTGGTCGAGTTCTTGAAAGAATTCTTCCTGGGCGCCGTCTACGCTGGATCCGGTCAATTACCCGGGATTAAGCCGCAATCCACCAACGATTTTGGCTCCAGCGGTCTTTGACAGCGGCATCCGATCCGAAGACCGGCTACAGCCCAAAGTACAATTAACTGGTTGTTAAACTAAACAGCCAGCGAGGCAAGCTCGACGCGAGCACCGCCACCCATCGTGGATGAAACGGCGACCTTGCGCAGATAAATGCCCTTGGCTGCGGCCGGACGCGCTTTTTGCAGCGCATCCATCAGGGCAGCCAGGTTAGTTTGTAATTGCTCGACGTCAAACGACGCACGGCCAATCGTTGCATGAATGATCCCGGCCTTATCAGTACGATATTGCACCTGACCCGCCTTGGCGTTCTTGACTGCCGTCACAACATCAGGCGTCACCGTGCCGACCTTGGGGTTAGGCATCAGGCCCCGGGGGCCAAGAATCTGACCCAGCGCACCGACCACACGCATAGTATCGGGCGAGGCGATGACAATATCAAAGTCGATATTACCTGCCTTGATGCTCTCGGCAAGGTCATCCATACCGACGATATCGGCGCCCGCAGCCTTAGCCGCCTCCGCCTTTTCGCCTTGAGCGAATACCGCGACACGAACAGACTTACCCGTCCCGGCAGGTAACACCACCGAGCCACGAACCAATTGGTCGGATTTCTTAGGGTCAATTCCAAGCTGCACCGCCACGTCAATAGATTCATTGAACTTGGCTGTTGCAGTGTCCTTGACCAACGCCAGGGCCTCGGTCACAGGATAAAACTTGGTGCGATCGATCTTGGCTGCGATCGCCGCTGCACGCTTAGAGAGCTTAGCCATGATTACACCACTCCTTCAACGTCGATACCCATGCTACGTGCGCTGCCAGCGATAGTGCGTACAGCAGCGTCCAGATCAGCAGCCGTCAGATCGGGCCGTTTGGTTTGGGCGATTTCTTCGGCTTGGGCGCGTGTCAGCACACCAACCTTTGCGGTATTCGGGGCAGCAGAACCCTTTTGCAAACCGACGGCCTTCTTGATCAGGATTGTCGCCGGCGGCGTCTTCATGATGAAGGTAAAGCTCTTGTCGGCAAAAGCGGTGATCACAACGGGGATCGGCAGACCGGGCTCTAGGCCCTGCGTCTTGGCGTTAAACGCCTTGCAGAATTCCATAATGTTCAAACCGCGCTGACCCAGAGCCGGGCCAATCGGAGGGGACGGATTGGCTTTACCAGCTGGCACTTGCAGCTTGATGAAGCCGACGATTTTCTTCGCCATGCGATGCTCCTGTCGGGTGCTAACGCCTGATACGACTGCCTCAGGCTCCCCGGGTTAATAAAATCAGACCTTTTCGACCTGACCGAAATCCAGCTCTACAGGTGTGGCCCGGCCAAAAATTGTGACTGAAACCCGCACCTTACTTTTTTCGTAATTGACTTCTTCGACATTGCCGTTGAAATCCGCAAACGGGCCGTCCTTGACACGCACCAGCTCGCCCACCTCAAACAACACCTTGGGCCGCGGCTTTTCGACGCCTTCTTCCATTTGCGAGAGAATTTTTTCGACTTCGCGATCCGAGATCGGCGCTGGTCTATTCCCCGAGCCGCCAAGAAAACCGGTCACCCGATTGGTGTTTTTAACCAAATGCCACGTCTCGTCCGTCAGATCCATCTCTACCATGACATAGCCGGGGAAAATGCGCCGCTCACTAATGGATTTTTTTCCACCCTTGATTTCGACCACTTCCTCTGAGGGCACCAGAATACGACCGAACGACGTCTGCAGGCCGGCGCGCTCGATACGCTCGACGAGCGCCTTGTGAACGCTCTTTTCCATACCTGAATAGACGTGAACAACATACCAACGTTTGCTCATGGGGTTCCTTTATTTCCAGCCCAGCAGCAGGCCATAAATGATCCACTCGAGCAGCTTATCGGCAATCCAGAGCAAAGCGCCCATTGCCACGACGAAGGCAAATACCACAGCAGTCATCTGTGTGGTTTCCTTGCGGGTGGGCCATACCACGCGGCGAGTCTCGTTATAAGCCTCGTGCGCAAAAGCGATCGTGCGCCGACCGGTATCGCTGAACCAGGCAATCAACGCAGCAATGAGCAGGCCGCCGATGAAGGCCCCAACGCGAATATAAGCTGGCTGACTATCGAACACAGAATATGCGACGATGCCTGCGGCAATAACTAGCACGGCCAGACCGAGTTTGATACGATCTGCAGCGCGGTTAACTGTTTCTACGTTCTGGTGTGACATATTCCGGCTGGTGACGCCGCGACAAGCGCAACGAAGTGGTCTGTGGCAGGGGCAGTAGGAATCGAACCTACAACCTTCGGTTTTGGAGACCGACGCTCTGCCAATTGAGCTATACCCCTAAACCTCGAAAACGGCGGTACGATCACGTACCCCCGTTTTTTAAATTCGGCGGACTAAAAGCCCACCATTGTACATCAAAAATTACTTAACGATTTTGGCGACGACCCCGGCACCCACCGTGCGACCGCCTTCGCGAATAGCGAAACGCAGGCCTTCCTCCATGGCGATCGGTGCAATCAAGCTCACCACGATCGAGATGTTATCGCCAGGCAGAACCATTTCCTTATCGGCAGGCAGTTCGATGGTGCCCGTCACGTCAGTCGTACGGAAGTAGAACTGAGGACGGTAGCCCTTAAAGAACGGCGTATGACGGCCCCCTTCTTCTTTAGACAGAATGTAGACCTCGGCGGTGAAGTCCGTGTGTGGCTTGATCGAACCGGGCTTGGCCAAGACCTGACCACGCTCGACGTCCTCGCGCTTGGTGCCGCGCAACAGAATCCCAACGTTGTCCCCCGCCTGACCTTGGTCGAGCAGCTTGCGGAACATCTCCACACCCGTGCAGGTGGTCTTGACCGTGTCGTGAATCCCGACAATCTCGATTTCTTCGCCAACCTTCACAATGCCACGCTCACGCTC
>JAHTBO010000015.1 GCA_019166125.1 Alcaligenaceae bacterium CGII-47 | reverse complement strand
TGCAGCACGGACAGAGCCCGCTCGGGCGAGTGCACCTCAGGCACTGGGCTTTCGCGCAGCCGCGCACGCATCACGCGCGCCAGCACCAGCGCGATAAAACAGATATAGGCGTGAGCCCGAATGCGCTCTGGCCGTCGGTGGTACACGGGACCGATCTCGATGTCGGACTTGAGCATCTTGAAGCCACGCTCAATGTCAGCGAGTGACTTGTAGCGGGAGACGACTTCGGCGCCCGCAAGATCCGGCGTGTTGGTCACGAGCAAGAGCTTGCCGTCCATCGCTCGCGCAAGGGCCAGCGCCTTCTGGTCGATGTCGTAGGTGAAGAGCTCACTTTTAAGGTCCACCCGCACGATACGTCGCAGGTGGGCCTCACAGACTTCGTGGTAGAACCGAGCTCTAACCCCTCCATCCGAGAGGCTGCGGCCACGGCTGCGCGTGCCACTGTCCTGTTGATCAAGCTTGTTGACCCACTGCGCAGCCTGGGCCTCAAGCTGTGCAATCGTAGTATCGCGTTTAGTGCTTTGCTCGGCGGCACGGTCTCGGTCGTGCGCAATCACGAGGCGCAAACCATTCCATCGCTGCTCGTCGATGAGTTCGGGTTCCTCAGCAGCCTGTGCCCGCGCGCTCACTGGCGCAAGGAGCTCAGCGAACTCCCCGTACCGGCGCCCGGGCACAGCAAGGATGAATTCCAGCGGCTTGCCCGAGGGCAGCACAATCTTCTGCAGCCCGACCAGGTTATCGAGCGAGAGCAGTCCTCGGTCGGCCACCGCGATGACCCGCCCGATGGGGAAACGCTCGAGCACCTTCAGCAGCGATGCCTTCAATGTGGTGACTTCAGCCGTGTTCCCCGGGAAGACCTCGTGATAGAGCGGCACGCCCTCTGCCGTTTGCACCAGGCCCAGCATGAACTGACGGGCGATGATGGATTCCTTGGACATGCCGAACTGCCGGACATCGCCTTCTTGTTCCGAGAGTCCTTCTGCACGAACCGTCGTCATGCCGTAGAAGACGACCGACAGATCATCGTTCACCAACGGCCGCACGGCCTGCGCCAGCGCCTCGTCGACCACATCTTGATGCTCCAGGATGGCGTCCATGGTCCGCAGCAGCTGTTGGTGGGTGACTTCCTTCAGGTTCGTGTCGGGCAGGCTCACCGTCTTCGCCCAGCGCAGCAGGCCAAGCTTGGAATCTGCATCACAGAGGCGGTTGATCACCATGAGCCGCAGCAGTGCCTCAAGGTCGATCCGGTGGCGTGTGCGCTGCTGCAACGTCTTACGCAAGCCGTCGAGGCCCAATTGCTTCCAGAGCTCTGTGAGCACCCAGACGTCGCCAAACGCCCGGGAGGATTCGAAAGTCGGGCTATCCGTGCCATTACGAATCCCAAGATCGAGCCCAAGGATGCGGGACAGACCATCATGCACCGCCCGTAGCGGTTCACCAGTCTTGTCCAGTCGGCCAAGCGTAGCCACGGTGCGCTGCTTGGGGCGCCCCGCCTCATCTCTATAGGCCTCGACCAGCTGGACATACTGCCGTGGACCTGACTTAGTGACCTTGACGAACATGCCACTACATTACTCTTATAGAGTATTGTAGTCAACAAAAATCGATCAAAACGTGCCATTACAGATAAGGGATGAATCTCGACAAAGAACCGCACAGCTATTGGCTGTCCGCGAAAACAGGTGCGTCAAACTGTCGAACTCGGGCGACCAGGCAAGTAACCTAGTCTGCGACGATTATGTAGGCTATAAAGCCTGTTTTACCCAGGGAATTATGGAAATAAATCGGTTGCATGGCCCATGCAACCGATTAGCCACACGTCAGCCAGCAGCCAAACCACTGGCCGAAAGTACCATGATTGAATACTAGTCCAGCGTAAGCGGGTGCCGGAGGACTCGGGCATCCCACGGGCATTGGATGACAGTTTAAAGCGCTCGGTGTCGCCCGCTCGCTACCTCGATGACGGGCTATTGTCAATAGATAGAAATCGGACCGAACAGAAAATTCGAACTTTCGCCGCTTGCGCTGAAAACGAGACGACTACCATTCAATCCGATTAAGATGTCATCTTTAACAACATAATAATGTGCTTTCCATTGATTTCATTGCTCGAACGGTGTCCGAGTCAAGGTAAGTCATGCACAAACCCATCTGGCTTTAACAGGTGGTGCTTAGTATTATTTTGAAATACCTCTCCGAGTTTAAAAAGAACTGCTTCATTCGACCAACGGGCCGTCAGTTGCATACCTAATGGCAAGCCTCGCTCAGTGTGGCCGCAAGGCAATGCTAAGCAGGGAACGCCAGCAAATGCCCACGCTACCGTATAGCGAGTAATATCTTTCCTATGCATGCTGTTTAGATCTTCAACATCTGTAATGATCGGTGCAGGAAAAGGCGTTGTAGGCGATAGAATGGCGTCAACATTAGCAAAAGCACCTCTGAGTCGCTGCCGCCATACTTGCCGAAAATAAAGCGCCTCAGAATACTGTGCTCCGGTAATTAAGGATCCCTTATCTAAGCGTGCCAATAAATCTTGTCCGTAAGATTCTCGATATGATTCGAGCCGGTCCTTATGCACCGCATAAGCGTCAGCCAGTTGTATGCAAGATGCCATTTTTTCATTAATTATTGCTACATCACCCAGATCAATTTCAACAATTTGCACACCCAGCCTCTGATAAATCAAGAGCGCAGCATCCAAACGATCTGCTAAATCATTATCCAAATCTTCAAAAAAGAATCGCCGCATTACTCCCATCCTCAGCCCACTAATGTCAATCTCCTTCTGAGGAGTTAATGGATACACAGTCTCCCCTGTACAATACGGATCCTCCTCATCAACACCAGCTATTGCGGCAAAAATACGTGCTACATCAGTGACACGGCATGCCATAGGGCCTAATGTGTCATAAGCGTGGCTTAGAGGAAAACTTCCTCGGTTCGAAATTCTGCCAATGGTTGGGCGCAACCCCACAATATTATTAAATGCAGCTGGGATCCTAATTGAGCCAGCGGTATCTGTGCCAATGGACGCGGTGCACATACCTGTAGCCACCGATACAGCAGAGCCTCCACTCGACCCCCCCGCCACTCGCCTGACGTCCCATGGATTCAGGCAAGGCCCGAAGTGCTGGCTCTGCGATGTAGGTCCGAACGCAAACTCGTGAAGGTTCGCCTTTCCTATAATGATTGCACCGCTTTGTTTTAACCGCTCCACTACAGTGGCATCACGCGTAGCTAGATTGGAGCGGAGTATGCTGCTCGCAGCTGTGGTGTTTGCACCTGCGAGATCTATATTATCTTTTAGACTTACAGTCATCCCATAAAGAGGTCCCGGCCAGTCTCCCGCATATGCCTGCAAATCTAACGCCTTTGCATTTTCTAGTGCCTGCTTAGGTAAAGACGCCAGAAGCGCATTTACCTTACTGTTCCAATGTTGAATATGGTCCAATGCATCTCGTGTTGATTTCTCAGCGAAGCCAGCTGCACTGCGCATACATTTTCCTTATATTAATCAGACTATTTCAAGTTGGCTAAAATAGTATTTTTACGTAATATAATTAGCATCACAGAGGATTATTTTATCTATGGAATCATGGCTTTTTTATCACCTTTTTTGATCTTGTTGACTTGCGGCTGTATTGCCCCTATGACGTATATGCAATGCCAATATAATGGCTGCAGTAACGGCACCTATTAGGTCTGTTTCCAAGCCTGGTTTGATCAAAACCAGTGCTGATCCAACTAATAAAAGCCTTTCTATTATGGTGATAGGCATTACCATATAACCTTGCACAGCAATTGCCAATAAATAGATACCAAATATAGCTGTCACACAAGCCCACGCAACAGCACCTATACTCCCATCCAAGAGCAATGCGGGACCGTAAGCGAACATATATGGAACAATAAAGGCTGCGCAACCCAGACGAGCAGCATGCCATGCCGTTCTGAAAGGGTTGGAACCCGCAATTCCAGCTGCGGCAAATGCGGCCAAAGCAACTGGCGGTGTTATTGCCGAAATAATTGCAAAATAGAAAATGAAAAGATGAGCTGCTAAAGGATCGATGCCAATTTGAATCAGTGCAGGCGCCATTACTGACTGCGCAACGACATAAGCAGCGACAGTGGGTAATCCCATTCCGAGTATCAGACAAATCACCATAGTGGCGATTAGAGATAGCAGCATACTGTCATTAGCCAAACCAAGGAGAGAAATACCGATTCTAGTTCCCAACCCGGTTGATGATATTATGGCCACAATTATTCCTGCTGTTATACATGCTGCTGCCACCGACATAGTTCTTTGGCTTCCGAGGTAAAGTGCCTGAACAATTTGTCGTCCATCTACGCGGGTAGCACGCCGCATCCAACTTGCTACGATGGCGGCCGCTATGCCCCACAGCGCAGCGCGAATAGGAGATGCCTGTTCAACAAATAGGATATATAGCATCACCAATACGGGAGTTAGCAGGTGACCTCTAGCTAAGATAGCCGTTCGAAATGAAGGAAGTTGATCTGCTGGCAATCCTTTAAGTTGAAGTTTAGCCGCTTCTAGATCTACCATAATAAAGATACAGATGAAGTAAAGAGCTGCTGGAATGAAAGCCTTTACCAAGATAATCGCGTATGGTATTCCTAAAATCTCCGCCATGATGAATGCGGATGGCCCCATTATAGGAGGCGTCAAATTCCCTGCTGTTGATGCGGCCGCTTCTATTGCCCCTGCAACTGCTGGAGCGAAGCCAATGGCCTTCATGAGGGGAATTGTAAAGGTGCCCGTTGATACCACATTGGCAATAGCGCTACCAGAAATTCCAGCGAATAACATGCTGGCAGCTACAGCCATCTTCGCCGGGCCGCCCCTGTAACGTCCAGCCACTGACATCGCAGAATCGATGAATAGTTGTCCGACACCTGAAATCTCAATAAAGGCGCCGAAAATGATAAACAATATAACGTACGTTGATGATATTCCGGTGATTAAACCGTAGATCCCTTGATCGGAAAATAACATTCCAATTAAGCGGGAAAAACTCAGCCCCTGATGCCAGAATAGCCCTGGCATATAATCACCGTATAGTGCATAAATAATGAATGCGGCTGTTAT
The DNA here is from genome assembly GCA_019166125.1 of Alcaligenaceae bacterium CGII-47. Taxonomy (GTDB): domain Bacteria; phylum Pseudomonadota; class Gammaproteobacteria; order Burkholderiales; family Burkholderiaceae_B; genus Castellaniella. The sequence goes on along the minus strand of JAHTBO010000015.1, from coordinate 34,291 downwards.
TAAGGGAAGAGCTATACCCGTCGATCGACGGGTAACTTCTAATACAACCGCTAACGTTCCTGTGGCGAACAGAAGATCCCATGGGCTTGGAGCTATCACCAAGCGGTACATCATTTGATCTAAGTTTATTATAATGTATGCTGCGCTTGCTGCCACAAACACTGCCATACTTATGTCGAGAAAAACACCAAGTGGCCCTTTACTTATGGGCAGCAACGCTAGTATAAGAATACACATCATACTTACATGCACTGCGCGCAGATACCAGGGATTGATCGGCTCTACCCCTAAGACATATATATGGAACAAGGCAATAGAAGCACCAAATATCAGAATCACCCATCGCAGCCAGCCTCGAATAGGCCTAGCAGTACAGAGGTCTTCTAAAGACGGCGTCCAATTCTGCATAGCAAAAATCCTAAAGGTATTGCCTTGCTATCGAAGTTATATCAATGATGATATATTTAATCTATGGGCATCGCTGCGGCCGGGATTACAAGACCTAGCTCCTTGTAATATCGAGCGGCACCGCGGTGTAGAGGTATACCAATAAACTTAACATTTTCAGCGAGTGTATTTTTAGCCGCGGCATGTCCTGCGACAAGATTACTATTATTTTCTAATACACTTTTAACTACTTGATATACTAGTTCGTCAGCCATATCCTTGTTAGTGAACACAACATCCCAGCCGCATACTGTATCGATCGACTGCGTTTGTTGTTTATAGGTATTCGCTGGAATGGAACATTTTGCTAGTGGCGCGACAGCTAAATATTTTTCAGCTAACTCTCCCTCTATTCCAAAGATGTTTAGTTCTTTATTTGTCTGCAACTCGATTGCGGCCGGATGAGGTATACCAGACGTAGTAAAATTAGCATCCGCCTGCCCATCCCGCATAAGCTGATTGGCATCTCCGTAAGCGGCATTAATCATCGCATTAGGTTTGATGTCGAATAAGGGCAAGAAACGACGAGCCTGTATATCTGGTGTGCCCCCTATTGGGCCGATTATCAATCGTTTCCCATTAAGATCACCAATCTGTTCGATCCCAGTTTCTTTATTAGCCCAAAAGTGCCAATAGCTTGGGTACATAGGAAATACTGCTCGTATATTTTGATACGTGCCTTTCCCCTTCGCCCAACCTTCTCCTTTATAGCCTTCGTAAGCATCCACCATAACAGCTTGACCAAACTCCATATCCCCCATACTGACTAGCGGAATATTCTGTAAAGGACCACCAGTTGCTTGAGCAGTGGTTTGGATCTTTACTTTCTCTTCTACGAGCTTGGTCCAGGCTGATCCGTAAGCATAATAGGTTCCACCTATTGATGCAGTACCTACCCGTAATGCTCGTGGCCAATCCTTCTGCTCTTCAAGTTGCGATGCCGCATAGGTATTACTTAAGATTAGAGCGCTGCAAAATAGCGTTAGAAGCCGGACGACCTTAAATGATATTGTGTGCATTTGTCTCTCCTTTTTTCCGCTGCCGGCGTGGTGCTGGCAGTCTGCTGCCTAATTAGCAACTGTTTTTATACTACTTCCTCTACTTCACAGCGTTGATCATAAATGTCGTCACCAGAAATGTCAACGTAAATGGCGTCTAAATTGTCGTCAATCTTTAGACATTTTAGACGGATATCGATCCAAATGCTGCCACGTGCAGTTGTACGTTAAGCCCCTTGGCACATGACCCACGGCTCGGCAGACCCAAAGCGCAAGTATTGGGCGGACATGTCTTTTCGCAGCGCGCGAGTCGTTCTACAAGCAGCATGAAACAAGCCTCCAACGGCCACATCCGACGGATCACCTCGCGCTGCAATAAAAGCATTACAACGACTGCAAGTACCACCACAAAGGCCACATAACATCTAGGATGTTTGCCTTCGATCTGCCCTCCCCTTCTCGACCTATGACCGATAGGGTAGCAATCGAGGCGCGCCGATCAGCTTCTACTAGACACATACCGACGAAACGTACGGATTTATTTAAGTACATTAAGATATGAGGCCGTTCGAGTACAAAATAGACGATAGAAATGTTGACAATTTTGTGGAATAAAGTGTATAAATGCTTTGATAGTAAATGGTGTTAGTTGTGGGCAACTTAGCTCTTTAGGTTGTGGCATGAATCCGTTTCGAAATTGAGTCACTGAAACAGTCAATTGCAGAGTTTTTGCTGGCCGAACGGTGGCTTATATAAGAGAAGGAAAGGTGAATTAAGTGCTTGACACTAATGTCGTGCCGAACAACCAACTTGCTGCAGCAGCATTAAGAAGCATCGGAAGCTATAGCCATCAGGCGTACTGGGCAGACAAAGCGATTAAGGCGCGGTGATATCCATAGATTTTGTGCTATCGGGGACGCGTATCATAAGTGCCGCATAGCGTTTTACAGGAGATTGAAGGTGATCGATCAGGACGATAGCGCCGATGGCGGCGCCGCAGGACCCGGCCCACTGAAGGGTTGCCGCGTTGTCGAGCTTGGCTCGACCGTGGCAGGTCCTTTTTGCGCCCGATTACTCGCTGATTTCGGTGCCGATGTCATCAAGGTCGAACAAAAAGAAGGGGATGCCGTCCGCTCGATGGGCAAGATCAAAAATGGGCGATCCTTGTATGGGGCCTCCATCCTCCGAAACAAGCGCATTGTCTCGATCGATTTACGGCTCCCTGAAGGCCGCGCACTCGCCAAACGCTTATGCGAAAAAGCGGATATTGTTATCGAGAACTTTCGGCCCGGAACCCTAGAGCGTTGGGGCCTGGGTTATGACGACCTGAGCACCGCCAACCCAGGTCTGATCCTGGTGCGTATCAGCGGGTACGGACAAGACGGCCCTTATAGCCAACGTCCGGGTTACGGCGTGGTCTGCGAAGCCTTCAGCGGTATCCGTGAGGTCACAGGCGACCCGGATCGCCCCCCCGCACGGGTGGCCGTATCGATGACCGACTACATTACGGGCTTGTACGGCGCCTTTGGTGCCATGATGGCGATGTTCGACCGAAACAGAACCGGTCGAGGACAGGTAGTTGATGCAGCGCTGTACGAGGCGGCATTCAGCTTTATGGAGCCACATATCCCAGCGTTTCAACAGTTGGGCCATATTGCCCAACGGGCGGGTTCACGCCTGCCGAACCATACCCCTAATTCACTCTACACCAGCGCTGAAGGTCGTCATATCCATATTACGGCGGGCTCACAACCCGTCTTCAAACGCCTGGCACAAGTCATGGGCAAACCTGAATTGCTGGACGATCCCCGCTACGCCACACCGGTGGCCAGATCCAGAAACGAAGACGAGATGGACGCGTTGGTAGACGAATGGACGCGTTCGCTACCGATAGGCACGCTGGAACGCGTGTTGCTCGAGGCTGACGTACCCGCCTCACGCATCTTCAATATGCAAGATATTTTTGAAGATCCGCATTATCGAGCACGCAATATGTTGGTGGAACCGGCAGACCGAGAGCTGGGCCCAGTCGCAATGGCTAATGTCGTACCACGCTTGTCGCGCACGCCAGGTGCCGTGCGTTGGTCCGGCCACGATGTGGGCCAGGATACCTTCAAGATTCTCACCGACGAACTCGGCCTGAGTGCCGAGCAAATTAAAAAGCTCGCTGACGCGCATATTATTTACGGCACGGTCGCGTCCTCCTCCCCCAAAGCCGTCGAGGTCTAAGTTATGGTTGTTAAGACGTTAAATGAAGATAATCCAGCCGGTATAAGCAGCCACCAAACGGATGAATTACACCGCAGAACACAGCGGGCACTGGCCATGGGCGGCGAAACAAAACTCGCCCGCCGCAAGGCCTCTGGCCTGCTGAATGCTCGCGAACGCATCGAATATTTTGTTGACCAGGGCAGCTACATCGAGACCGGCATGCTCGGTGTCTCCTCTGTCATCCCCGAAGATCGGCAGACAACGCCTGCCGATGGCAAGGTAGCCGGCTTCGCGCGTGTCGATGGCCGACAGGTGGGCGTGGTCTCTAACGACTTTACTGTCAAAGGATCATCCAGCAGCCTGACCAACATGAAAAAGATGGGTCACGTCAAGCGTGTTGCAACCGAACGGGGCTTTCCTCTTGTGTTCTTTGGCGAGTCCTCTGGTGCACGTATGCCAGACAATATGGGCTCCCGAGGCATGGGTTCGCTACTGGGCAATGACCCGCAGCAATACGTACGCCATCGCGAAACCCCTTGGGCATCGGCTATCTTGGGCCAGTGTTATGGTTCGTCAGCCTGGTATGCCTGCCTGTCCGACTTCACCGTGATGCGTAAAGGCTCTACGTTGGCTGTCGCCAGTCCCGCCTTGGCCTCTTTGGCCATTGGCCAGAAGGTCGAACCCGAAGAACTCGGCGGCTGGAAGCTACATAGTGAAGTCACCGGCCTGGTCGATTGCGTAACCGACACTGACGAAGAAGCGATAGACCTGGTAAAGCGCTTTCTGTCGTATCTGCCCTCCCATAATCAGGAGTCCCCCCCTCATGCACCGGTACCGGAGGGTTCGCACGAGGCGGCAGCCAAGCTGCCACAGATCTTGCCAGAGAATCGCAGGCGGGTCTATGAAGTGCGCAAGGTCATCAACGCCATTGTTGACCAGGACAGCTTTTTCGAACTCAAGCCGCGCTTTGGCCGCACTGCCGTCACAGCCCTGGCACGCCTGGACGGCCGCACGGTTGGTATCGTTGCTAATAATCCAATGGGCAAGGCGGGCGCCCTGGATGTACCCGCCTGCGAGAAAATCACCCGTTTCCTGGTGATGTGCGACTCATTCAACATCCCGATCATCATGCTCGTAGATACCCCGGGATTCGTAATTGGTATTGAAGGCGAGCGCATGAAGGCACCGGGAAAGATCATGAACTTCATGACGGCGCTACAGATGTGTAGCGTACCAAAGCTGTCAGTGATCATGCGCAAAAGCTACGGACAGGCTTATTTGAATATGGGTGGCGGGCGTAATTCGGACGAAGTCGCCGCTTGGCCCACTGCCGAAGTCAGCTTTATGGATCCAACCTATTCGGTTCAGGTGGTGACCTGGGGGCGCGAGGTCGATCAAGCCACTCAGGACAAGCTTCGCACCGAGATGGAGCGCGATAGCGATGTTTGGGGGATCGCGGAGATGTACGCCGTACAGGCTGTCATTGCACCGCAGGAAACCCGCAATTACCTGATCCGCATGCTAGAGGTACACGAATTGCGCAGGACCGGTGGCATCGGCAAACACCATTTAGCCACTTGGCCGACGACCTATTAGTGCGTCTCGCACAACATTCCCCAGGAGAATAAACATGGCAAGAACAGAAATTGGCTCACCCGTGACCGGCACAGTCTGGAAAATCGAACGAAGCGTCGGCGACAAGGTCGAGGAAGGCGACGTCATCATGATCCTCGAGTCAATGAAAATGGAGATTCCGCTCGAAGCTTCCAATGCCGGCACGATTGCCGAGCTAACGGTCGAGCCGGGGGTGTCCGTAGACGAAGACCAGATACTGTGTGTGATCGAATCATGACAGCTTCCGTCCCTTTAAGTCCGTCTGACCTGCAGCCAGACGACCCGCTAATAGCAGAACTGCAGTTTCGTCGGGCACAGAGCAAGCTGATGGGTGGCGAAACGGCCATCGAGCGCCAGCACAAAGCGGGACGCTTGACGGTGCGCGAACGTATCACCGCCCTAATCGACAAGAACAGCTTTCGCGAAGTCGGCAGTCTAGCTGGCACAGGTAAATACGACGCAGACAACCGCTTGCTTGCCGTCACGCCAGCACCCTACGTGGGCGGCCTGGCCAAGATAGACGGCCGACCAGTTGCCCTGGGTGGTGAGGATTTTACAGTTCGTGGCGGCACCACATTCGGCAGCGCCCGTCGCAAAGGCGGACAGGGTGGATTCGTCGAAGACCTGGCACATCACTATCGCATCCCATTGGTCAACCTGATCGATGGGGCAGGTGGTAGCGTCACCTCGCTTAAGCGTCGCGGCCACAGTGTTTTCCCCGGTTTGCATGGATTTGAACGCTCAGTGGGCCTTCTTGGTACCGTCCCCGTCGTTTCTGCAATTTTAGGCACCGCCGCAGGCGGCCCGGCGGGGCGCGCCATCCTCTCGCATTTCTCTGTCATGGTGCGCGGCACCAGCCAGATATTTGCCGCAGGGCCTCCGGTGGTGAAGCGCTCGCTTGGTCAAGTTATCGACAAGGACGCGCTAGGCGGAGCAAAAGTGGCCGTCGACAAGGCGGGCACGATACACAATGCCGCTGACAACGAAGAAGACGCTTTCGAACAAATTCGTCGCTTTCTAGCTTTTATGCCATCTAATGTATGGGAGCTGCCGCCGGTCCTGCCCAGCGCCGACCCAATAGATCGATGCGACGAACGTCTAGCCAGCATCGTCCCCCAACGGCGCACACAAGCCTACAACATGCATCGTCTGCTACGCATGGTGATTGATGAGGATTCCGGCTTTGAAATCCAACCAACCCATGGCAAGTCTGTCATTACCATGCTGGCGCGTCTGGGTGGTCGAGCGGTTGGAATCATTGCCAACAATCCAATGGTCTATGGTGGTGCCATGGACATCCACTCGGCACGCAAGCAGATCCATTTTATGGAACTGTGCGACACCTTCCATATTCCTCTGGTGTTTTTTGTTGATGTGCCTGGCTTCATGGTCGGCCTAAAGGCCGAAGAAGAAGGCACGCTGCGCGAAGGCATGCGCGCCGTCTATATTGCCGGTAACTTGCGTGTCCCCACCATTACGCTGGTTATACGCAAATGCTACGGCATGGCCGGAATGGCCACGTGCAACAAAAACGATATGGACATGAAGCTGGCCTGGCCTTCTGCGGAATGGGGCTCGCTACCCGTGGAAGGTGGCGTTGCTGCCGCATTCCGCAAAGAGATCATGGCTGCACCCGATCCGGTTGCCAAGGAAAGAGAGATCGAAGCCGAGTTCAAACCCTTTGCCTCGCCGTTCCGGACAGCGGAAGCGTTCGCAGTCGAAGAGATTATCGATCCGCGGGAAACACGCCCGGTACTAAGTGAATGGATAGCACTGGCCGAAATGCGATTGCGTGGCGACCTGGGTCCCAAGACGCGTAGCGGCGTACAACCTTGATTGCCAGCCGATTTTTGACGCATAACATCTGAATACTGACGCATGGGATATAAAAGACATGGCCAATAAACTGCTGATCGCGAACCGTGGTGAGATCGCCTGCCGGATCATTGCCAGTTGCCAGAAGCTGGGCATCAAGACCGTCGCGGTCTATTCCGAGGCCGACGCACAAGCCATGCATGTCCAAATGGCAGACGAAGCGCTACCTGTGGGCGCCGCACCCGCTCGGGAAAGCTACCTAAAGCCCGACGCCATACTGGATGCTGCCCGCCGCAGCGGGGCACAACTGATCCATCCGGGTTACGGCTTTCTCTCTGAAAATGCCAGTTTCGCCCAAGCCGTCATGGATGCAGGGTTGATCTGGGTCGGGCCTTCACCTGCCTCGATCATTGACATGGGAGACAAAGAACGGGCGCGCGAGATCGCCCGCCAAGCGGGTGTGCCGATATTGCCCGGTAGTGCGCGTTTCGCGCTTGGCGAGACGGCGGACCTGTTGGGTGCAGCCCAGCAGGTCACTTACCCGCTGCTTGTCAAGGCTGCCGCAGGTGGCGGCGGTATCGGCATGCGTCGCGTTGACGAATCAGCGCAACTATTAGCGATTGTAGAGGCCACCCAATCGATGGCTGGCAAAGCCTTCGGTGACAGCAGCATTTACCTAGAGCATTACGTTGCTGCCGCTCGGCACATTGAAATCCAGGTATTCGGATTTGGAGACGGTAGCGGCGTACATCTTTATGACCGTGACTGTTCAATACAGCGTCGCTTTCAAAAGATCATCGAAGAAGCGCCCGCGCCGGACGTACCTGATCACATTCGTGCCGAGCTCTATCGTGCCGCACTCGCCCTGGTCGCGCAACAACAATATAGAGGTGCCGGTACCGTAGAGTTCATTTACGATACCGAGCGCGAGCAAGCTTATTTTCTTGAAATGAACACGCGCATACAGGTCGAACATCCAACCACTGAAATGGTAACCGGTGTCGACCTCGTGTCCTGGCAGATCCGCCTGGCGCTCGGGGAACTGGCGCCCGTAGACCAGAGCACCATTACATTGAACGGCCACGCCATCGAATGCCGCCTCTATGCCGAGCGCCCGGAAAAAAACTTTCTGCCCTCTCCCGGCCTGATCAGCACACTGACTTGGCCGCCATCACAGGACGGACTACGTATCGATACGGGCGTTCGGGCAGGTGATCGTGTCACGCCTTACTACGACCCTATGATCGCAAAACTGGTTGCACACGGCGCTGATCGCCAACACGCCATCCATCGACTCAACCAAGCGTTGGCAGCGTTAACGATTGAGGGGCTGTCCACGAACGCCGAGTTTCTTCAGCAGGTGTTCGCAGAGCCTGATTTTGCTGCCGGGGCCGTCACGACCGGCTTTGTTGATGAGTTTATCGCACGACGCGCCGAGCGACTAAGAAAAGCCGGCTAACCTGTAAAGGCCCACGACGACAGCACAGAGACCTTAAGTCTACAAATTAATATTTATTTAATGTACAAAATAGTTGACAGTATTGACGTCAAATAATATGGTTTGCTTTAACACCTAGCGATGCGGAGGCACGTATGGCATCTAATACAAAAAAAGCGGCGGCAGCGGTGACATTGGTGACTGCTGCTTCGCGCAAAACCGCCACCAAGAAAACGGATAGGCCCGACGTTCTCAATATCCTGCGCGAGCGGATTGCACGTTACGAACTGCCTCCTGGATCAAAGCTAAACGAATACGAGTTAGCCAAAGAATTCGACGTCCCTCGCACGCGCGTACGCGATGTCTTCACCGCGCTAGAGCAACGCGGCCTGATCGAACGTATACCCAACCGCGGTGCCATGGTGGCCAGGCTCGATCCAGAGCAAGTCTTTCATATCTATGACATGCGAGAAGTTCTGGAAGGCCTATGTGCCCGTCTGGCCTGTGAAAACGCAGATCCCGCATCCTGGCAGGATTTGCTCGACCAATTTTCAGGCCCGGTAGAAATAGCCGTGAAGAACGGTGATTTCGAGGCGTACACCGAGATTTATGGCGACTTTAGGCAACGCTGCATTGAGGCGGCTGCCAACCCGGTCCTCGCACAGGCACTGGACAATATCTACGAAAAAACACAAGTTCTCATTCGTCGAATTGTCATTTTGCCGGGGCGTGGAGAGATCGGCGTACGGGAACACCGAGCAGTTCTAGAAGCGATGCGCCGCGGCGACGCCGAGGCCGCAGAGCGCCTGCGCCGAGAAAACATCCGCAATGCCAAGGCCTTCCTGACTCGATATATCAATTATGTTCTTTAGAGATCAAACGCGATAAAAATCGCATGACCTGCAGTAATACACGAAGCCGCCGGACAAGTAGCGGCATATTTATCCAAAGGAGAACACCATGAAGACAAAGCGATTGATGCGCTATGCAGCTGGCGCGATATGTGCACTTATGATGGTCGGTGCGGCACACGCTGAAACCAATGAGGTCATCTTAGCTCGCCAATTTGGGATTGGCTATCTGCCTCTGGCAGTCATGAATGTGAATCAATTAGTTCAAAAGCAACTTAAAAATGCGGGGATGGAAAATACGAAGGTAACTTGGTCGCGTTTTGGTTCCGGCTCTGCAGCCAATGACGCCTTATTATCGGGTCAGTTGGATTTTGCCTCGGGTGGCACGGGCCCCGCCATTATTCTTTGGGACAAGACGCGCACCAACGTCAAGGTTCATGGGGTCGCCGCCTTAAGCTCCATGCCGAACCTGTTGGTGTCCGTCGCACCAGAGATTAAAACAATCAAGGATTTTACCGACCAAGACAAAATAGCGATGGCGGGTGCAGGATCATCGGTGCAGACCGTTTACCTGCAAATGGCGGCTGCCAAAGAATGGGGGATAGATAACTATAAAAAGCTCAATCGATTGATGGTCAATTTACCGCACCCCGAAGGCCTGAATGCGATGTTGTCCGGCTCGGCAGGTATCCGATCCAACTTTACTACGCCACCCTTCCAGTACATCGCATTGCAAAACGAGAAGGTCCATGTTGTATTGAATTCTTACGACATCATGGGCGGTGCCAATACTTTCCTGATGGTATGGGGCACTGACAAGTTCCGCACCGAGAATCCCAAGACCTTCAAGGCCGTGCTGGATGCGTTAAAGGAAGCGACGGCCTGGATCAATGCCAACCCGCGCGAGGCGGCCGAACTTTACGTGAAGGATACCGGCGGCAAAGAAGCGGTAGAGTTCATTGAAAAGATGATCCGTGATCCGGAAATTCACTACACAATGGCGCCGGAACGCATTCTGCCCTATGCCCAATTCATGAATACGGTGGGAACCATCAAAAACCGCCCAGAGTCATGGAAGGATCTGTTCTTTCCAGAGGTCCATGATCTAAAGGGAAGCTAAGCACGCTCGGTGCACCCGTACCTTCGCGGGTGCACCAATCAGGCAGAGGTTGCAAATGAATCAGCATGACCAGCAGACTGCACTACTCGAAGTTCAGGGTGTGACACTGCAATATAAAACAATAGAGCACTTAATCACCGCAACGTACAAGGTCAGCTTCAAGGTTGAGTCCGGTGATCGTTTCGTGCTGCTTGGCCCATCTGGCTGCGGTAAGTCTTCATTACTAAAGGCGGTTGGGGGCTACATCAAGCCTATAGAAGGAAGAATCCGTCTTCAGGGCCGTGACGTAGAAAGCCCTGGCCCAGACCGGATGATGGTTTTTCAGGAGTTTGACCAACTCCTTCCGTGGAAGACCATACTCGAGAACGTCGCGTTCCCATTGCAAGCCAGTGGCAAAATGAACAAACGTGAAGCAACTGAAAAGGCGATGGAGTATATCGCCAAGGTTAATTTGACCAAGTTTGCCGACAGCCACCCGCATATGCTATCAGGTGGGATGAAGCAACGCGTTGCCATCGCGCGAGGCATGGCGATGGAACCAGCGATATTATTGATGGATGAACCGTTCGCAGCACTGGACGCGCTCACCCGCCGGATGATGCAAGATGAATTATTACAACTGTGGGATGACACGAAGTTCACGGTACTGTTTGTCACACACTCCATCCCCGAAGCAATACGGATTGGCAATCGTATATTGCTACTGACCCCCCACCCGGGGCAGGTAAAGGCCGAGCTAAATAGCTTGGCTCGAGATGAACAGGACACCGCTTTACGTCAGGCGCTGGAAGACAAAATCAACGACATGCTGTTCATTAACTACCCGGAAAACGAAGCAGAGGTAAATTATGTCTGAGTCGATAAGATCGATGCCATCTCGGCCCGAAATTTATTGCGACCCCATTGCTTCGGAGTCTTTCGGTATCGTCGAGAAGCCTTTGTCCTGGTGGGAACGCGTCTTTAATATCGGTGGCATACGCAAGCTGCTTATTCTAATAACACTTGCGCTGATTTGGCAGATCTACGCCAACAATCTGAATAACCCCTTGATTTTTCCAACCTTCGTAGACACGATCAAAGCTTTAATCGACGGTATTGTTTCCGGGGGATTATTACTCAAAGCCTGGACATCCATTCGCGTATTGCTGGTAGGCTACGCCGCTGGTATTGGGTTGGCCGCATTACTGACCATACTCGCGATTACCACCCGCATTGGTACAGATATCCTTGAAACACTAACGGCTATGTTTAATCCATTACCGGCGATTGCATTGCTGCCCCTATCATTAATCTGGTTTGGGCTGGGCGAAGGCAGTTTAGTGTTTGTACTGGTGCACTCTGTACTTTGGGCAGTCGCACTGAACACGCACTCGGGCTTTTTATCCGTGTCGCTAACACTGCGTATGGTAGGACGTAACTATGGTCTGGGTGGATTCTCTTATGTCTGGCAGATACTTATCCCTGCGGCGTTCGCCAGTATTCTGTCCGGCTTGAAGATCGGTTGGGCATTTGCCTGGCGCACCTTGATCGCCGCAGAGTTAGTTTTCGGCGTAAGCTCGGGCTCCGGTGGATTAGGTTGGTTCATCTACGAGAAAAAAAACATACTTGAAATCCCAAGTGTTTTTGCAGGATTGTTCATGGTCATTCTAATCGGACTATTTGTAGAAAATGTTATATTTAATGCCCTTGAGAAAGCCACAATCCGTCGTTGGGGCATGCAGAACTAAAAAAGCAGCATGATGCCTGATTGGATTCTCCAGCTGTTACCACCTTTGGCTGTATTTGCCGCACTCGCTGGCGCCACCGCTGTTGGCAGCGCCATGCGAGCGTTCTCCGGTTTCGGCGCGGGGCTCCTGATGGCGCCAATATTTAGCCTATTGATGCCGCCCGCAGATGTCGTAGTGCTGGTACTAAGCCTGAATCTGCTAGCAACCTTTCAACTATTGCCTGAGGCCTTACGTCACGTAGATTGGCGGCTTGTGTTGCGACTGTTTATCCCCTCATTGCTAGGACTGCCTATCGGTCTGGCCATGCTCCATCTGGTCGACGCAACAATCATGCGCAAGACCGTCGCGCTTATTGTGATCCTGGTGGCCTCGCTTATGTTGGCTGGATGGTATTACCAGGGCCGGCGCGGCGTGATACAGGATTCATTAGCCGGTGCAATAAGTGGCGTTATGACAGCTATCGCAGGTATAGGGGGGCCACCCGTGATCCTATACATGCTCTCGGACCGGTCTTTGCCGCTTACAGTCATGCGCGCAGTCTGTATCGTCTATTTCAGTTTGGCACAGATCGCCACGCTGACGCCCTTGGCCTTCGGTGGCTTTGTCACCGCGCAGCATGGGGTCTACATCCTGAGCCTATTGCCTGCGGTGATCCTGGGCAATCTCCTGGGCGTTTACTTGCATCACTACTCGATAGGCAAACATCAAGCGCTCCTGAGAAAAATTTCTTTGCTCTTGCTGCTGCTCATCGGCGTCACGTCCTTATTGGTGTAGCAAGCACGCATGTGTTAGAGGTTAGAATCTGTACTTCAAGCCCAAACCGAGATGCCGGAAATGCAAATAAATAGCTCGACCCTCAAGCGCCGAATGCGCGTCCTCGTTTGGCTCGTGGTTTGCGCCATGGGCTTTGCGCCAACTGCCCAGGCTTGCACGGGTATCACCTTGACGGCAGTCGATGGCAATGTGGTCCGCGCCCGTACTATGGAGTTCAACGTCAACCTTGAGTCATCCGTCATTGTGATTCCACGGGCCCAAGCGCGCACCGGCACGACGCCGGATGGCAAGCCGGGGCTCAGTTGGAAGGCCAAGTATGCCAGCGTCGGAGTCAGCCCGATGGGAATGCCCCATCTTGTGGATGGACTAAACGAGAAAGGTCTATCGATGGGCCTATTCTATTTCAACCAGTCGGCCCAGTTCCAGCCCTATAACCCGGCGAACGCCTCTCGTACATTGGCGTCCTGGGAGCTTGGCTCTTATATTTTGGACAATTTCGCTACGGTGGACGAGGTTCGCCAAGGCTTAGCCGATGTGACCGTCGCCCCCGTGATTTTTAATAAATTCAAGATCGTGCTGCCAGTGCACTTTGTCGTCACCGATACTTCTGGCAAGTCCATCGTGATCGAATATGTAGCGGGCAAGTTAAATATTCACGACAATAATATCGGCGTCATAACAAACAATCCGCCCTTCGACTGGCACATGACCAATCTACAGAACTATGTGAACCTCAGTTTGCAGAACTCACCAGCGCAAAGACTGGGTGGCGTCGAGATCGAAGGCCTTGGTCAGGGCACCGGTCTTTTGGGCATGCCTGGCGACTTCACATCCCCCTCGCGCTTTGTACGGGCGGCCATCTTTGCGCACGGCGTCGCCCAGAGCCCCGACGCCAACCATGCGATCTTCCAGGCCTTTCACATCCTGAACAACTTCGACATTCCCAAGGGCGTGGCGCGCGACGGTGAAAAGGACAAGGATGGCAATATCAATGCTGACTACACCCAGTGGACGAGCGCCAATGATCTCACGGCACGACGTTTTTACTTTCGTACCTACGAGGACAGCACCATTCGCGTCGTCGACTTGAACAAGCAGGATCTGGATGCGAACCGGATCCTATCCTGGCCAATGAATCACAAAGAGTCGGCAGTGGACCTGGGCACCCCGAACTAGACCTTTGTGTCGGCTCGCGTCAACGACAAGGGCATGATTTCGGCGGATTAGATATTGGCGATCAAACCGCCGTCCACGCGCATGACCGAGCCGGTGACATACGATGCCGCTTGGCTGGCCAAAAAGGCGACCACCTGACCATATTCCTCGGTGCGGCCGTAACGCTGCATCGGAATCGTCTGAGTACTGGCCTTTTGGATCTGTTCAATCGATACGCCATCGCGCGCGGCCTTGGCTTCATCCAGTTGCTGGATACGAGCGGTGGCAATGCGCCCGGGCAGGACAATATTCGCGGTGATGCCGCTGGGTGCGACTTCCCGGGCCAGGGTTTTGGACCAGCCGACCAATGACATGCGCAAGGCATTCGAAATAGCCAGATTGGGAATCGGCACAATGACGCCAGAAGACGTGCTGGTGATGATGCGTCCCCAGCCCTTTTTTTCCATCGATGGCAATACCAGGTCGGTAATTTGGATGACGGAGAGCACCATTTCGTCAAAAAAACGCGCCCACAAAGCCGGATCGGCATTTTTCGCCGTAGTAGGAGGTGGCCCGCCAGTGTTGTTCACCAGAATATCAACCTCGCCAAGCTCTGCCACAATTTGCGCATGCCGATCAGCATGCGCAGCGGCATCCGCCAGATCCCATTGCACCGCAATGGCCCGCCCACCCGCCGTTGATATACGTTGCGCCGTCGCTTGGGCCGCGTCAAGATTGACATCACAAACAGCAGTCAAACAGCCTTCCTGAGCCAGCGCTAACGAAATAGCCGAACCAAGCCCGCCACCACCACCATGCACCAGAGCAACACGCCCTTTTATTCCTAAATCCATGAATCCCCCTGACTTGCTCGAGCCCAGACCGATGAGGTGCCATCACCACACGTTCAGGGCTTAATGAGCGTATTGATTGTATAAATTGCATCTTACTATACAAAAATTACTGCGGCAAGCTGCCATACGCTTGGCGAAAGCAGGACTGGCCCTTATAAATACGATCGTCAGCCCAATCATATCCACTGAATCAGCTTAGGTGAATAACAAGAACGAATCAGGTGGCTTTTGTTATAATGTTACAAGCTAATATTTAGCCAATTCCGCCACTCGCAGATTTCATTGTAATAATACTGAGTTCTTTGACGGACCCGATTTTCACGGCGGCTACCCATGTCGGATTCCACAACAAGCCCAATCGAAGCAGACACCTCCATGGTGAAGATGCGTGACGAACACCAAGGGGCCTACTTTGCAACTCAAATTTTAAATTTGATTCAAAATGCCAGGTTCGAAGTCGGTCACCACCTCAGGGAACAGCATCTTGCCGATATGTTGGAAGTCTCGCGCACACCAATTCGCGAGGCCCTGAAACTATTAGCTGAACACGGAATAGTAGAGACACAAAAGCACCGCGGCTATGTCTTGACGAAGCCCTTCCACGCCTTAGAGTCCATAGAAATAAAGGTTCCACTAACGGCTGATCAGCGCCTGTATCAGACATTAGTCAAAGACCGACTGACCGACAAGCTTCCGGATTCTCTGACCCAGAGCGCGATCATTCAGCGTTACAAGGTAGACCGGCCGGTGGCGTTGCGCACGCTGCAACGTCTGGCCAAAGACGGTCTGATCACGCGAAAAGGGACACGGCACTGGGAATTCCTGCCAACCTTAGATTCACAGCAGGCGCTAACCGCCAGCTACGACCTCAGAATCACGCTCGAACCCGGCGCGCTATTATTACCCGGATTCAAAATAAAGCCCGCTATATTCGAGCGCATCCGTTTACAGCATATTTATATACTTGGGCACCCACAAATCGAATCGATTAGCCATGCGCAGATGTTCAAAGCCGATTCGGCATTCCACGAAGCGTTAGCTGAATTTAGCGGCAATATATTCTTTTTACAGATTGTCCAGCGTCACAACCAACTGCGCCGCCTGCTCGAGTTTTCCAACTATGACCAGAGTCGCCGCATTATAGAGTGCTACCGCGAACATCTCGCTATCTTGGACGCCATCAAAGCCAACAATATGACACTGGCCAGTACGCTGATGCGCGAGCATTTAATGCATGCGCGGCGCGCCAGTGTTGCCAGATGTGCTATCCCCAACTCGCAAACCGGCCAACAATAAGCAAAGCCTGGCGCCTTATCTTTAGATAATCAATTATTCATCATTGTATTGGGCAGCCATAAAGCAATCTGAGGGAACACCATTAATATCCCAATCGTGAGGAACAGCAAGAGCAGGAACGGGAGGATCGACCTGGCAACATAAAACAAGCCATGCGGCGTCAAGCTCTGGACGACGAACAGATTAAACCCAACCGGCGGGGTGATCTGTGCCACCTCGACCATGATGACAATAAAGATACCAAACCATACCAAGTCGATACCCGCTTCGCGAACCATCGGCACCACGAACGCGGCGGTCAAAACGACCATCGATGCGCCTTCGAGAAAGCAACCAATGACCAGATACAGCGCCATCAATGCCATCAGTAGCACATAAGGCGGCAAATCCTGAGCAGCGATCCAAACAGCCATTGCACGCGGAATGCCCGCATACCCCATGACGGTAGACAGAAAAGCGGCGCCTGCCAGAATAAAAGCAATCATGCATGATGTTTTCGTCGCTGCCAGCAAGCTGGCCTGAAAGCTGTCCCAGGTCAGTGCGCCGCTCAGCGCGGCAATCAGCAACGCCCCTGCAACGCCCATGGCAGCCGCCTCGGTCGCAGTGGCCAGCCCCATATAGATTGACCCCATAACCGCCACAATCAGGGCCATGACAGGCATCAATAACCGCAGACGGCCAAGCCTCTCGCGCAGTGGCATGGGGGCGTCAGCCGCTGGCATGGACCGCCGATTCAGTGTCGCCCAAATGGCCACGTAAGACATGAATAGCACGATAACCAGCAGGCCAGGAAGTACACCAGCCAAGAATAGACGGGAGATTGACACATTGGCCGCCACCCCATAAACAATCATTAAGATCGAAGGGGGGATCAGCAGCCCAAGCGTGCCGGACCCAGCCAATGTACCGATAGCCATGCGATCATCGTAGCCTCGTTTCGCGAGTTCGCGCAGCGTCAGAGGGCCGACTGTGGCGCAGGTCGCCGCTGAAGAGCCCGACACGGCAGCGAATAAACCGCAACCGACAATATTTATATGCAGTAGTCCGCCCGGCAAACGATTCAGCCACGGGGCAAGTCCATGAAAGAGATCCGTCGCCAAGCGAGTCCGGCACAGAATCTCCCCCATCCAAATGAACATCGGCAAGGCTGCCAACGTCCAGCTGCTTACCGAGGACCACATCACCGTCGGCATGACGGCCTGAATTGGCGCCCCGGTAAACAAGAACATGCCCACCAGAGATACGCCAGCTAACGATAATGACACCCATACCCCACCGCCTAGCAGCAGGAGGAGCACAAACAGGACAATAAAACCATCTGCAATCATGCCCATGACATCTATTCCGCCGTGCTGATGTTAGATAGCTCTGCACGCTGGTAGGCTGGCATATCCCCGCGCAGCACATCAATCAAGCCCTCGAGCAGCGTGAGGCTAAGGAGCACCGAGCCAATCGCCATGCCCAATTGCGGAATCCATAACTCAATCGCCATCAATCCAGTCGACCTGGCACCGAACTGATAGGACTCCAGAGTGAGGATGACCGACGACCAAGAGAAAAAGGCGGTGATTGCAATGGCCACGAGCAGACAAAGAACCTCTACAACCCAGCGCCTTTTTCCCGCAAGGTTTGCGATCAATACATTCACACGAATATGGCCACCTTCCCGAAAGGTATAAGCCAAAGCAAGAAAGCTCATTGCGGCCAGCAAGTACCCCGATAGCTCGCCCGCATCGAGGAACCGAAAGCCAACGATACGCCCTGTGATCTGTATCAAAATGAGCGATACCATCGACACCAGCATGGCCGCCGAGATAATACCGGCGGCCTGACATAATCCGGCGATAAGACGCCGGAACACACTTTGGGATTTAACGGCCCGCATTAAAGGCATCCAAGATTTCTTGCCCTTCTTGACCTGCGGACTTCACCCACTCGGCAGACATGGTGGCACCGATCTTGGCAAACTCGGCACGCATCTGTTCGTTAGGCTGATGGATGACCATGCCATTCTTTTTAAGAATAGCAACCATTTCTTCCAATATCTCGCCAGCCCTTGCCCAACCACGGGACTCTGCCTGAGCCGACGCATCCAACAAGGCCTTTTTAACGGGCTCGTCAAGCTTCTCGAAGGCGCCCTTGTTCACAAATACAATATTCCATGTCGTCATTGCGTTGACCTGGTAATAATGCTTTACGTATTCCCACGCATGGGTGTCCACACCGGTCGCTGCAGCGGTAATCATGGCCTGAATCACCCCGGTGGAGAATGCCTGTGAGACCTCAGCCTGCTGTACGGTCACCGGTGTCGCACCCATTAGTTCCGCCAACCTTGCTGTCGCCGCATTGAAGGCGCGGAATTTCACACCCTTCAGGTCATAGACTGACTCGATTTCGTCCTTTAGATAGAACGCATTTGGCGGGTACGGGACGGTGAAGAGCAGCTTAAGCCCTTGTTTGTCCAACGCTGCAGCAATCTTCGTTTGGCTCAGTTGCAATAAGCGCTTTGAGTCCGCCAGGCTTGGCGTCAGGAATGGAATGGAATCAATCCCGAACAGCGGGTTTTCGTTGCTGTGCAAGGACATCAGAATCTCACCCAATTGCACCTGCCCGGTCTGCACAGCCCGCTTTACGTCAGGCTGCTTGAACAACGAGTCTTCGGGATGCACGACAATACTCAGCTTGCCCGCCGTTTTCGCCTTTACGTCCTCGGCAAACTGAGTGATATTCTGTGTGAAGTAATTACTTTCGTTCGCTCGTGTCGGAATATTCCACTGTTCAGCTGCCGCAGGAAATGCCGCCACAGCCAACGCGATTCCCACGCATAGCTTTAAAGTCCCGCCCAAGATGGAGTTACGCATACCTTGTCCCCTAGTTTTAATATGTTGGATGAAAATTGAAAAGCGATACCGAGATCACTTAAGACGCATCAAGCCTCGAGTAATAGGAAATCAGATCGTAGCGGGCAGCGCTCAGAACTTCGCCATGGCCACCGATCTCTGCTTGATTTAAGGTATTGGCTGCGGCGCTGACGGCGCTTGGATGGATCCCTTCCACGATCAGATACCAATCACCAGAGCCTGCTGGTGGTTCGATAGCACCGATCGGTTTGGACAGAACGGGATCAGCCTCAAGCAAGTATGCGCACAATACGCCATGAAACTTAAGACAGGCATTCAAGGCGGCATCAAGCGCCTGACGGGTTGCATCCGATCGGGCTTCAGGCCTGAATCGAACCAAAGACAAGTAAGCCCCGTTCGTCATACCGTGGCGCACGGTAATAGGCGCCACAACCCGATGTGAGGCAAGAAAGCGTGCGAAGTTCTTTAGTGACCAGGACGTCTGATTAGCCAGCGCATGGCGATATTCAGCACTATCGAGCACCCCAAAGGTCGCAGTTCGATAAAGGGATAAATAATGAGGTTTTGAAGACGCGCAACGATAACGGCGGCCATCCAGGAAGCCGGGAATGGCCACCCGCTCGAGCACATGTTCCTGATCCGACCAGTCGTTGAAATCAGCCTCATCAACGGCTGCGATATCGACCGTGCTGAGCAGCATGCCTTGCAACGATTTTTCCACTTTTAACTCCTGAGTGCCAGGCCATTTAAGGCAAACTATAGGTTGAAGTAATGTTTTTTTCAAGTAATAAATACAATTTTGGCGAATCGGCTATTTTGATTAATCGATTGCTCACGGCCGCTTAAGCCTTGGGAATCCCCGAGATTGGGTCCAGCCGCATACGCTCGAACGCCTGGGTAAGTTCTGCCAATTGCGGTGCCGTCAAGCCAGTCAACGGTGCGCGTACTGTCCCGCCGTCATAGCCCCGTAAGCGCATCACCGCCTTAGTCGTCTGAGGCTGACCGTAGCGCCTGGCACATTCTCGCAGCGGGTACCAACTGCGATGCAGCCGGGCCGCCATGCGGATATCACCCTCTATTGCGGCGTGATAAATGGCGTAAATCAGTTCCGGCAAGGCACAGCTATTGGTTGAGCTCAGGCCGTCAAACCCCATCGCCAAAGGCGCTGGCATCACCAGGTCAGAGGCCACCAGCAGCCTGATCCGGCCCGCGAGACGGCTGACGAGCTGATCAATGACGGCCAGGCCCAGATCACCCTGCTTTAAGGCGACGACGCCGGGCACGTCACAAAGGCGTTCAATTAATGTCGGCGACAAGGTGATGCCAATGCCCGGTGCGTTATAAATCATCACGCCTGTTTTTGACAAAGGCACAATTTCAGAAAAGAAATTAATAATGTGCTCGTCCTTAACCTCGGTCACATAAGGCGGGGTCACCATCGGTAAGCCGCCCAGCTCGGACGCCAAGACCGTCAGGTCACGTACCTGGCGCACATCCTGCCCCGCCGCGCAAAGCAGGACAAGAACACGATCACCAACCACCTGCATGACAGCCTTGAATAGTGAGGCGCGCTCGTCAAGGCTCATGGCCGCAAACTCGCCATAGGTGCCGCCAATCAGCAAACCGTCATACCCCAAGGCAATCACTCGTTCAATATTGTCCTCTAGCGCCTTGAAATCTATTTCTCCCGCTTCATCAAAAGGCGTGACGGTGATATTGAATAACCCCCGGCTGCGTTCAAAAGATTCTTCGATAGTTTTCATAAAGGCGGATCCGGAAATAGAAGATAAGACATAAAGAGAAAAATCATTGTACTTTATTTCTATAAAAGTACAATGCAGTTTGTACGATCGCTGACAACTCCTGTCTTATGATGGGCGTCGCACACCACTACCTACTCGCGAGAAACAAATACCATGACCAGCACTGAATCAAACTTTGCCGACGTTAGCGCCCTGTCACTTGCCAACCGTATTGCCACACAAAACCTCAGGGCGGCCGACTTGACACAGGCGTGCGTGGACCATATTCGACAGCACAACCAACAACTCCTGGCGTTTGTTGAAATCTACGAGGAAGATGCGATCCTGGGCGCCCAGGCAAGCGACATGTCCATACGCTCCGGGCACCGAACCGGCCCCTTACAAGGAATGCCCATCGGCCTGAAAGACCTGATCCATATCGAAGGCCATGTCACGACCGCCGGTTCTTTGGCGTGGCGCGGGCAGCGCGCTACGCACACCGCAACGATTGTCCATAAGCTGGTTCAGGCCGGCATGATCATTCTGGGCAAAACCCATGCCGTGGAGTTCGCATTAGGGGGATGGGGAACCAACGAAACCGTGGGCACCCCATGGAATCCTTGGGACCTGAGCACCCATCGGGTGCCAGGGGGCTCAAGCAGTGGCTCGGCTGTTGCCGTCGCCGCCGGTCTGGTCCCCTGGGCGTTGGGGACCGACACAGGCGGCTCAATCCGCATGCCGAGTGGCTATTGTGGCTTGACGGGACTGAAACCCACCGTGGGCCGAATCAGTACCTACGGCGTGGTGCCGCTTAGCCGCACCATGGACGTGATTGGGCCAATCACCCACACCGTCGAAGATGCCGCGTGGCTCTACGCAATCCTGCAAGGCCGAGATCATCGCGACCGCCACACGTGGGCAATGATCGAAGACGATCCGCGGCCCCACCTCAAGCGTGGCGTCAAGGGTCTAAAGCTTGCGCGCATGCCGGAAATCGAACGCGAAGGCGTTGACGATCAGGTGCTAGAAGCCTATGACGCTGCGCTGGACGCACTGGCAGCCTGTGGTGCGACTATCGAGACGATCACGCTTCCTCGCAGATTCCACGACTATATGGCCGACAACGCCCGCATCGTATCGGCTGAAGCATATGCGGAATTTCACGTCCTGGCCCACGACCTCACCGCACCACTCGACCCGGTCGTGCGCGCCAGAATGCTGACCGGCGCATCAACAACGGCAGCAGATTACCTTCAAACCTTACAAACGCGCGAGGCCGATATCGCTGAATTCAATCGCGCTATGGCACCATTTGACGCACTGCTCACCCCCACAACGGCCAGTACAGCCATACCCGTTAGCGAAATTGATCCCAACAACCAGCCCAGTCGCTTCACGCGTATCGCCAACTATCTGAACCTTTGTGCACTATCCGTTCCCAATGGGCTGGATGATCGAGGTTTGCCTACCTCACTACAAATCACATGCAAATACGCGGACGAACGTACTGCCTTGCGCATCGGCTGGGCCTACCAACAGGCAAGCAACTGGCATCTGCGCCGCCCTCAGGGGTTCTAACCGTCCCGTGCGCCGCCCGCCCCACGCTACAGATGATATCGATATGCTTAATTGAGGAAAAACATGAAAACATCAACGAACATCACGGTTACCTTGGGCCATCAGCGCTATCACATGCAACGCCACTGGCCAAACAGCGAATTTGACTTCGGCAGCATCTCTGATGTCACTGTGCTCAGTGATGGCCGAGTTGCTGTGCTACGGCGCAAAGCACCCGTTGTGATGCTGCTTTCAGCCGATGGCATGCTATTGGATCAATGGGATATCCCGCAACTTGTCTGTGGACACTTCGCGAGCCCGCGCAAGGATGGTGGCCTATTGATCGCCGATTTGGATGGCCATCAAATCCTGGCCCTTGATGGGGCGGGCACGATTGTCTGGACACTGGGAGACCCCGCACAGCCCAATTGGATGGCGCCGTTCAATCATCCGACATCGGCTTTTGAAGACGCCAATGGCAAGCTCTATGTTACGGATGGCTATGGCAACTCGTGTCTTCATATTTATGATGCAGAGCGTCAATTACTGTCTACGATCGGAGGACAGGGAAGCGGCCCAGGGCAATTCAGCAATCCTCACGCGGTCATCGTGACGGGCACCGGCCAGGTCTTGGTTTGCGACCGCGAGCATGATCGTGTGCAAATTATGAACGCCAAGGGCGAATACTTAGACCAGATCGGCAACCTTTACGGGCCTATGAATATAGTTGAAATGCCTGATGGCAACGTGCTCGTCACTGATCAGACGCCACGTCTTTCCATGTTTTCGGCGCACGGAACCCTGCTGGGGCGTTGCCGTACGCTAAGCACCTGCGCACACGGGGTTGGCGTCGCACCCGATGGCACCATTTTCCTCGCTGAAATGGGACCTGACACACTGACCAGATTAAGTCCTATAGGCGGATGAGGCCGCTATCAGACGCTTCAAGAATATGCTCACGCATAAGGGTTGATGCTTTTTTATAGTTCCCGGTCTCGAGTGCCGCAATGATCCCCAGGTGCTCCTGGCACCAATTGATGACACGCGCTTTGTTCGAATAACTGCTGAACTCAAGAAGATGGCGCAGCCGGTTGTGCTGCTCCATGGCATCGATGACAAATGAGTTCGACGTAAAGGCGGCAATCGAACGATGAAAATCAACATCGGTTTCATAAGCAAGCGCGTTATCGAGAACGTGGTCTTTTATCTGTTCGATCAAAAGCAGATGCTGTTTACGCAGGCGTTGAAGAATATGTTTATCAGGCTGGAACGTATGCATCAATATCGCACCAGGCTCGAGCAACAGACGAAAGGCATAGCTTTCGTTGCGCGATTGCTGGCTGTCCAGGGTCTGAGAAAACGACCAGCCCTGCCCATCGTTGCGCGCGATAAGGCCATCATAAGCAAGTCGGCGCAACACCCGCTCCAAGAGCGGGCGCGCAACACCATAGTGACGCATCGCCTCAGTTTGGGTGAATCGTTGTGGCAATGAACCCGAGAGCCGGTCTTCGATCATCAGCGAATACAAATGATCGGCGTGAGTAGGCGGCGCCTGTAGCTTCACGTCATCCAGAGCAGCGCCCGATACCAGCAGAAAACACCCTCTGTTCGGTTGCAGCTCGACGATGCCGTACTCGGCCAGCAAACGCAGAATGGCCCGTATTGGCGAGCGCGACACACCCAACTGCGCCGATAGCTTTTCCTCCATGATGTGGTGGCCAACGGACCATCCCTGGGCATACGCAAGTTTGATTATTTGGCGTGCCAAGGTTAATTGCCGCTGATTGGCGACCGCAATCACTGTCATGCCTGAAGCACCGATGGCATCGGGCTGTACGCGGTTTTCTTGAGGTTTTTTTTGTAGGGTAGCCATGGTTGATATCAAAGATGCCGTAGGTAAGCATGCCTGTCGCAGCACTTGCATTGTAGGGCGAATTAGTACATTGTTAATCATGTAGCATTTAATACATTGCATGAATTCCATGAAATAAGGACAAGGAACCCTATGAGCAATTTTGATGTGATACTTCGAGGCGGACTAATTATCGACGGCTCGGGCGAAAGCGGCCGTCAGGCTGATCTGGGCATTAAAGACGACCGTATCGCCAGCATTGAAACGTCGATAACAGGCAAGTGCGAGCGTGAAATTGACGTTTCAGGCTTAACCCTTGCCCCCGGCTTTATCGATGTTCACACCCATGATGATCGGGCATTGATGTCGGCTCCCGCAATGTTGCCAAAGTTGACCCAGGGCGTAACAACAGTGGTGATTGGCAACTGCGGAATTAGTCTCGCCCCGCTGGTCACTGAGTCGATTGTCGCCCCGCTGGATCTGATCGCTGAGGAAGGATGGTTGCGCTACCCATCCTTCAGCGCGTATCTGAATGAACTGGAGAAGACCGAACCCGCCGTCAATGTGGTGTCATTGATCGGACACACGACCCTGCGCATGAACGTCATGGACGATCTAAACCGCCCGGCAAATGAAAGCGAATGCGAACAGATGAAGGCGCTGGTAGATGAGGCAATGCGAGCGGGTGCATGGGGCCTATCGACGGGCACATTCTATCCACCCGCACGCGCCGCGCCCACCGAAGAAATCATTGCGATCGGTGCCCCCTTGTCGCGCTATGGTGGTCTGTACGCGACCCACATGCGCAATGAGGCAGAACACGTCATGGACTCATTGGACGAAACATTTTTGATCGGGCGCCAACTCGGCGTGCGTGTGGTCATCTCGCACCATAAGCTGGCTGGTCTGGCCCATCACGGCCGCTCGGTCGAAACCCTCGCCCATATACAGGCGGCGATGCACACGCAGCCTGTATCGCTAGACTGCTATCCGTACAACGCGTCCTCCACCATGCTGCATCCCGACCTGATCGAGCGTGCCAGCAGCGTGCTGGTCGCATGGTCCACCGCTCACCCCGAATTTGCCGGAAAATTATTAAAGGATGTCGCCGAAACGTGGGCGTGCGACGAACGCACGGCGGCGCTACGCCTGGCCCCGGCCGGCGCCATTTACTTCATCATGGACGAAGAAGACGTGCGCCGCATTCTTGCGTTCGAACATACCATGGTAGGTTCCGACGGATTACCCCATGATGCCCACCCTCACCCCCGGTTATGGGGAACGTTTCCGCGGGTGCTGGGCCATTACAGCCGCGATGTCGGACTCTTTCCTCTGGAAGAAGCCATCCGAAAGATGACTGGCCTGCCGGCGTCTCAATTCGGATTGCAACAGCGCGGCCTGCTGCGTCCCGGGTACTTTGCCGATATTGTGGCCTTTGACCACAATAGCGTGATCGACGCCGCGACCTTCGAAAAGCCGACGACGCCAGCAACCGGGATCCAATATGTTTTCGTGAACGGCAAACTATCCCTGGGCAGCGGCGCCTGCGACGCTCGAACCGGCCGTGTGCTGCGCGGCCCCGGATGGATGTAGGGCGGGGGCCGCGCAGACGCGAATAACTCAGCCCCCTTAGCGTAGAAGGGCGGTACGTCAGCGCGGGCGCTGGCGTACTGATCCAGACTCTGGCAAGCTAGCACTTAAGAAACAGCGGTATCCTGCAGCAAGTGCGCCGGCATACCGAATAGCTCGAGCGACTCGAGCAAGTCATCCCGAGGCGGTAGGTGACCGATCAGCACCAGGCGCGAACGGCGGTCACTGCTGGGCCAGGTGTTGAGGTGCGAGGGCGGGTGCATAAGATGCTGCACGCCATGCACAACAGTAGGTCGCTCGGAACCTGCGATGTCCAGAATGCCCTTGATACGCAAAATTCTGTCGCCATGACTATGTAAAAGCATGCTGAACCAGACACCGAACGCAATCCAGTCCAGCGGCTGCTCGAACACCAAAGACACCGTGCTGATCCCTGCTCTATGCACCGGTCCCAGGCGCCGACCAGCAGCGCCGAATAGCGGCTCAGTACGCGCGGTGTTGAATGACTTTTCAGGCGAATGATAAAACCATTGCAGCACCTCGTCTTGCCGGCTTGCCGCGCTCGTGTCCTGTTCCATCAAGACGTCGGCGGCCCCGGCATCATTGTGTGAAACCAATAGACGCGCCGTCGGATTGATGCGGATCAGTGCTGTGCGCAAGGCATCAACCTGCGAGGCATCAACCAAATCAGCCTTAGTCAGAACCAAGCGGTCCGCAATGGCTGCTTGTTTAACCGATTCAGGCTGATTTTTAAGCTGCCACAAGCCATTGACGCTATCGACCGTGGCCACGACCGTACCAATACGGAAATGATGCCGCAGTATTGGATCGATGATGACAGTGTTCAAAACAGGCACCGGATCGGCAAGGCCCGTGGTCTCGATGATGACCCGATCAAATGGGGGGAGTATCCCTTGGTCACGGCGCTCGTGCAGGCTGAGCAGGGCGCGTTCCAGATCATCGCGGATACCACAGCATATGCATCCGTTTTGCAGTACAACCGTTTCCTGATCGATATGATCGAGCAGTTCATAATCCAGCCCCACCTCACCGAGCTCATTGATCAGCACCGCGCAGTGGGCCAGCGTATCACTATGCAGCAGGCGCCTGAGCAGACTGGTTTTGCCGCTGCCCAGAAACCCCGTCAGGACATTGATGGGGATTCGACGATCAGTGAGCGGTGCAGGCGTCATGATGCGCGCAAGCGATCTCGTACCCTTACGGACAGGGGATCCACTTGGCAGCCACTTAAGCGCTCGACACAAGCCCATAGCTGCGTCAGGTTATCGACCAGTTCGGTCTTGCCAGTGAAGGTGCTAAGCAAGTATTGACTGCCCTGCCAATCCGTCACCGAGCACGAAAACGCACCCAGCACCCGATTCAGGCATTTCACCCGGCTCAGGCGCTCGTTACGATGCCTACGCGCCAACTCGGCCGCATCGGCCAAAGGCCATAAATCAGTCCAGTGGCCCTCGTCGCCCAAAATGCCACACAAACCACACATAGCCGCCCCCCCCTAAAACCAGTCTGTTCTACCCAATGCCACCCCCTTCACAACACTACCACATCAAGTCATCGGGGATCTGATACGCAGCATAGGGATCGTCTTCGTCAATCACAGTACTGGCCTTATTCACCTGCACAAGCAGTGAGGGATCGCGTTCGGCGATCTTATCCGCGACAATCCTGGGTATAAGTTCAAACGTATCGTCCAAGCGCACAATCACGAGGCGTCCGGCCACAAGCTGCGCCCTGACCGCTGCCGACAAAAACAAACGTTCGATCTTGGTGCCATAGGTAAAGTTATAAGCGATCTCGCCCGCGCCCTTGCTCTGGCGGCTTTGCTGCACCATCTGGGCAATTTGTGCGCTGATCGCCTTTTGCCTCGCTGCGGCATCACGCTGTGCATTGAGTTCCCGGGCCCTCTCGCGATTTTTCTGCTGCGCCTCGAGCGCGGCGACGCGCACGTCATCGACGCTTTGTTGACCGGTTCGGCGCTCAAGCTTTTGCTGCTTACTCTTGTCCTGGCTAACCCGTTTGGCTTTTTTATTGTCGATCAGCCCTGCTTTTAAAAGTTGCTCTTGCAACGAGACCATCTGCTACTCCGTAGGTTTAGGACAATAAGCTGCTACGTTACCAGCAGGCGGCGCCAGGCTCAACTGAATGGCCCCCACGCACGGGAAGCAAACAATCCCCACAAAAATCATCTTTGTGAAAATCGGGGACAATACGGATTAGATACAAGCAAGCATTCGATTAGCAGGAGCACACCAATATGAGTCACTCTACCGAATATCAGCCGCCCAAGGTCTGGGTCTGGAACAAGCCTAGTGGCGGTCGATTCGAGAGCATCAACCGCCCAATATCTGGATCGACGCACGAGTGTGATCTGCCTTTAGGCCGACACCCCCTACAGCTGTATTCCCAGGGCACGCCCAATGGCATCAAAGTCACCATCATGCTCGAGGAGCTATTAGCCCTGGGTCACATCGAAGCGGAATACGACGCCTGGCTGATCCGAATTAGTAAGGGCGACCAGTTTGGCAGTGGTTTTGTATCCATTAATCCGAATTCCAAAATTCCCGCAATGGTGGATCACAGCGCGTCCCCTGCCGTGCGGGTTTTTGAATCCGGTGCGATCCTGACCTATTTGGCCGAAAAGTTTGGCGTTTTTCTGCCAAAGGCTGCGGGCGCACGTGCAGAATGCCTATCCTGGCTGTTTTGGCAGGTTGGCAGCGCCCCCTATCTGGGCGGAGGTTTAGGCCATTTTTATGCCTACGCACCGACCAAGATCGAATACGCAATTGACCGATTTGCCATGGAAACCAAACGCCAGCTCGACGTGCTGGATCAGCGCCTGGCCGATCATCCTTATATATCGGGGGACGATTACACCATTGCAGACATGGCAATCTGGCCCTGGTATGGTCGACTCGTGCTGGGTGAACTCTATGGGGCGGCGGAATTCCTGTCGGTTCAGGACTACACGCACGTACAGCGCTGGGCCAAAACAATCGGTGAACGGCGTGCCGTCCAGCGCGGGCTGCGCGTGAACCGCACCTCGGACGATCCCGCCGATAAATTCCTGCCTGAACGCCATCAGGCATCTGATCTCGATGTGTAGTTAAGCGATCCTTGAATCGACGATACCTGCGTCTTACTTGCACAAGGTCAACCATGAACGTCACCACCATCAATATTGCGTTTACCTCCGATGACTGGCGTGGTGTTGCACTGTCGAATTTTACGCTGTCGCCTTTTGTACTTGATGGCATCTTGCTGGCCTCAATCGAGGGCTTCATTCAAGGCATCAAGTACCCAGAGGGTGTTGCGAACCGGGATCGCGCCTTTGTGTCCGCAGGCTGGGAGGCCAAGGCTTTAGGCCGCGAGGCCGACCGTCGGGGTGCATACTGGGGCGGTCAACGTGTCGACTATGGATCTACCGAACACCAGCGTTTAATCGAGCGCGCCTTGCGCGCTCGATTTGCTCAGAATGAAGGCCTGCAGCATGTGCTGCGATCCACAGCCGGACTTACGATTCAGCATATAACCGGTGATGGTCCAGAGCCTGCGACCACGTCCTTGTCAGCCATCGAGTTTTGCCGAATCATGACGACGATTCGCGACGACTTGCTTGTCCAATAGGCGTTGGATGATCGTCATACCCGATAGATATCAGCGTAGCTGAACCAGCTTCTCGGTCAGCAGAGCATTGGTTTTTGTGAGTGCATCCCGAGCAGCATCTGCGTATTTAGTCTGATCCGCTATAAAAACATACTCTTTAGTCTGGTTCCCCGAGCTTCTGAGCGCACCCGCTAAACCTCCAGACAGAAACCCGGTCGCCACATTGACTGCCATCACGGCGCCCGCTTCCAGCTCATTCGTATTGTCTTGGATTTTCGCGAACTCGATTTCCGAGGCAACGGGTTGTCCCAGCTTAAGTTGCCCAGTCGCGGCCAACTGGACGCCCGTCCCGCCTTTACCGATACCTAAAATCGCGGAATTAACAGCCATCACCTGGCCGATCTGCAGGGGGGCAGAGAAGAAATCGCCGCTGGTCGCACCGGCAAAATCAACGATATAAGATACATAGATGATCCTGGCGCCCGACGCCTCGGTAAACTTACCAGCAATATTCATGATTCCCATCCCTGAAAATCCACCGAACATGCCCGGGTTCTTGAGTTCACCGAAAAAGAGTGGCTGCTTGGGGCCAATCTGGCTAGGGGAATAAAAATAGCCTACGCCATATGAGGAAAACATACCGGAGTCATCATCCTCATAGGGGAAATCAACTTCCTTGACTTCCTTATAGAGTGGGCTGCCAGTCAGTTCATCACGAGAGACCACCTGGTAGCCGCTTGTCGTCAATGTCTGTACAAAATTATCGTACATATCATCAGTGATCTGTTGGCGGGTAGTCTGATCGACGCCATCGAGCTTTACCAAGCCAGTTTGGGACGAACTAGACTGAAACATGCCTGATTTCTTTTGTTGGAGCTTTTTGCTGTCGTTAAAGCCTACCTTAAAGCCACCGATAACAACCTTATTAACACCGGCGAACTCCCTTGCTTGTTCGACCTCGATGTTGTCCTTGGTCGCCAGGCCCATGAAGCCACCCTTGCGTGTCTCGGCCTTCATGACGCCTTCATTGGAATTAATGGTGGAACAAGCGGTCAAAAAGCTGACCAATATAAGCGGGGTCAAGTATCGCAACATAAAATTCATGATTCCGGTCTCTAAATGATTGAATATCACCGACCCTGAGCCGCCAACAGGCGTCTCAGGGTACGAGAAGCGGATCAAATTTACTTATTTTTACAGGTCCCGCCCATCCCGTGAACACGGGGGGGGCCGAAGCCAGTCCGATTATTTTCCCAACTATATTGAGCGTACAGCTTGCGCGCCCGCCTCCTCAAGGATGCGCAGTGCAGCATCGCATTGCTGAGGCGTCATTGGGTGGATCACCAGCGACCAATTCCCTTGTTCAGCCGCAGTGCGTACATGCTGGATAACCAGCATGTGATCCGGCCGCGCAGTGACCAGCCCTCCAAGAAGCAGTCCTGCAATCACGCCAAAAAACAAAAATGCACCGACACTCAGGGCTGGAGACGAAACAATCGCCCCAACGCCTGAGAGAAAAAACATTAACCAAACTAAAAATCCGATGACTAGGCCCGCCAGGCCAAGAATAATGTGCGCTCTGACTGCAGTACGCACGATGCCTCGTCCTTCGGGCTCTAGCTTACGACCAAAGTCGTGTTCCCCCGGGCGCACAACCCGTATCTGGGCTGGCAACAACTGGGCACCCGCGCTTAACGCCGCCATCACACCATTCATCTGCTCTTCGGTATCGAAGACTGCGGCGAGCTTCGTGGTGGATTTTTCTCCAAACAACGCTTGCCAAGCCATATCCGCTCCTTTTTTCGTTCAGGAACATAAGGCCAGCAATTTTCATTCCTGCTCCGTTGCTGATCATCATGACTTGGCACCCGATCAGCAATGCAGATGATGTTCTTCGATGAACAGATCCGGCGCGGTCAGCTCAAGCTCATCAAACAGAGCTTTTACCGTCGCTGGCATCAGCCGTCGCTCATCGATGACGGCGTACACACGCAATGGCGCACAAGCAAAGTCAGGCAATACGCGACGTAATTGATTCGAACGAACGGCTTCATCGCAAAAAGAAGCCACCACCCGTATCACACCCAAGCCATCAAGCGCTGCTTGCCGACGGACGTCAGCATTCGAGCTCATAAAATGGGAATTCGGTATCGGAATATTGATCGCCTGACGCTCGGGGCCGGTGAATTGCCATTGCGCCTCTTGGGGCGACGCAATCAAGGGCACACCCAGGAGGTCTGAGGGGGTATGCAGATTTGGATATTTATCCAGAAATCCAGGTGCAGCAAACAAGGCGCGCTTGAGCATAAATACCCGGCATGAAACCAGGCCGGGGTCGCTCAGGTCACCATTGGCCATAACAAAGGCGACATCGTAACCGCTACCAAAAAGCTCTCTGACTGGTGCGTACTGCACATCCAGGGACACAACTATCTGCGGGTTACGTGCCACCAGATTCTTGACAATGGGGGCCAGATGGTGGGCACCAAACTCGTAAGGCGCAGCAATACGCAGCGAGCCCCTGGCCTGACCGCTGGATGCGCTGAAATCCGAGGTGATGTGGTCGAGCTGCGCCAGCAACGGGCCGATGCTCTCGTGCAGGCTTAGCCCCCGTTCAGTCAGCTGAAAATTATGCTTTGAACGATCCATGAGGCGTACCGCCAGGTCGTCCTCCAGCCGTCGGATCGCCAGACTGAGGCTGGATTTCGGTCGATTAACAGCGCGAGCTGCCGCGCTGATGCCGCCATATTGGACGACAAGGCACAGGTCAATCAGATCGCTGGTCCTGGCTTTACCCATGGGGTGTACATCCTGCTGAACAGCCCGTTCATTTTTTAGGTCTAGTGCATGCGGAAGGCTTTATCTACAGTCTACCCCAAAGCAATCTAATTTCTAAAATCGGATAAAGGTACAGACATGGATACGCAACTCATGCAGCAATTCGTTCTCAATGATCTGATTGAATACGACCCTAAATTGCGGATGCGTAAGCCGCTGTTCAAGGTTCCTGCGTTTGTGTCGGAAATTGTCTGCTATGAGCCGGGTCAGGTGACGGCCACGCATCATCATCCTGTACAGGATGAAATCTGGGTCGTCCTCGAAGGGTATGGCGAAATCACTATTGGTGAAGAAAAACACGCGGTGGTGCCCTCGAGCATGATTTATATTCCAGCAGGGATCAGACACGGCCTGGTTGCGGCACCCGACAGCCGCCTGGTGCTGCTCTTTATCAAGACCCCGGGGATTCCAGGCGCAGCAGGTCATGGCCCATCAGAGGGCAGCGCATTGAGTCAAGCCGCCAACGGCACCTCAAGCACTACACCTGTGGCGCTGGCAGCTGGCCAATTACAACTCGAAGTGACCGATGTGCAGGCCGAGGCGCGCGACGTTATTCAAGTTGAATTACGCGCACCTGGCGGCGCCGAACTGCCTGCGTTCGAGCCGGGCGCCCATTTGGCCATCGATCTGCCCAACGGTTTGCACCGACACTACTCCATCTCTAGTGACTGGCGTGAGCGTAGTCGCTATGTGATCGGTGTGGCGCGCGCAGCACAAAGCCGGGGCGGATCATTGTTCATCCATCAGCATCTGCGCCGTGGCACGATGCTGCGCACCAGCAGCCCACGCAATGGCTTCCCGCTAAACACAACAGCAAAGCAATATCTGTTCCTGGCGGGGGGAATCGGCATCACGCCCATCCTCGCTATGATCCGCTGGTGCCAGGCTAACGGACGTCCCTGGCGGCTGGTCTACGCCGTGCGCAGCGCGCAGCGTGCCGCCTTCCTGGAGACGCTGCATGACATGGATGGCCAGTTCGTACACCTGCATGCGGACGATCTGGCCGGGTGCTACTTTGACCCGACACCATGGCTCGCACAGGCGCCGCAAGGCGAACATGTCTACTGTTGCGGCCCTGCCGCCATGATGGAAACGGTAAAGGCGGCAGCCAGCCACCGTGATCCCAACACGGTGCATTTCGAATATTTTGCCGCGCCCACGAACGATATGAACCCGCTTCCTGGAAACGAAAAAACATTCATGATTGAGCTGCGCAAGAGCGGACGTACGCTCGAGGTACCCCGGGATAAGAGCGTGCTCGACATTCTGGAGGCTAACGGGATTCCCGTGGTCAGCTCATGCCGTGAAGGGACCTGCCGCACCTGCGAGACGGGCGTGTGCGAAGGTGCAATTGATCATCGCGATTACTGCCTGACTCCCCAGGAGCAGCAGGATGGTCGCAGCATGATGGTCTGCGTTTCGCGGGCCAAATCTGAGCGGCTTGTCCTTGATCTGTGATGCAGATCCGCTCGATACTCTGAGGAGAATAAAAATGGCTGAACTCGTTTTTGCCGCCGGTGTGCCCCACGCACCAGGCCTGATCGGGTTGCTCGATGCAGCACCCGAAGACATCCAAAAGGTTGTCCATGACATGTATGGCCAACTGCGTGAGGCCCTGTTGGCGGCGCGTCCCGACGTATTGATTGTTGTGGGTAATGATCATCTGGCGAATAGTCGCCCGCGCACCTACCCCGATTTCCTCATCGGCATGGCGCCGGTGCATTCGGGACCTTATGAGTGGTACAAAGAGTGGTTGGGTAGTCCAAACTATCAGGTCAAGGGCAATCCCGAGGTCGCCGAGGCGATTTTTCGCGGACTGAATCAGCGTGGGCACCGGATGCATGCCCAGCGCGAGAATCTGCGCTTTGATGACAACCTCACGATTCCAGCGATTCACCTGGGGCTAGAGGATACCGACATCACCGTC
>JAHTBO010000014.1 GCA_019166125.1 Alcaligenaceae bacterium CGII-47 | reverse complement strand
GATGTCCGAGGCGGCAAAGAAATTGGGTGTCACCAGTCATGCCATCCGTCGTCTTATCAAAGACCGGATATTGCTCGCCGAGCAGGTGATGCCGGATGCGCCGTGGCAGATTCGCGCGAACGACTTGGACAGTGAAGCGGTTATGGCCGCGTTGACGCGCAAACAGCGCCCGTGTCGCAACGATGTTGAAGGACAGATCCCAATGTTTATCGAGGTTTCGCAAGGAGGTGCACAATGAACGACCCTTCACGAAGGGGCGGATGGAATTCTCGACGGCATTGTTGTCCACGGGCAAATCACCGCGCTCGGTATAGCGCAGCAGGCGCGGCCAGTATTTATCCAGGTACGCCAGCGCTTCGCCCAGCTTGGTCTTGGGCGCCACGGCCAAGAGGGCCGCATCCAGCCACTCGCGCAAGGCGGCCAGCACCGGCAGGCTACGGTTCACCAGCTCGCGCACATTGCGGCCCAATCGGTCTAGTTTCCAGACAACCAAGCTATCGCCTTCGCGTAGGTAAGCAATGGCCTTTTCAAACTCTGGCCGTATTTTCGTGGCGCTCTGCTGTTCACAAAACACTTGTTCGCAACCTGCTCTTTTCAGGGCGTCAAGTTGCAGGTCTAGGTTTTGGTCGAAGGCCGAGATCGCCGCGCAGCACTTGTGGTTCTCTTTGAGATAATGGTTCGGACAACACGTTGAAAAACGATGTGCCGAAGGCCGCTCCCGGCCAGAAGCAGCCACTCGATCATTGATCTTCTGTACTCACCAAAAACTGAAAACAAGAATTTTTGGGCTTGGTCTAAACACTGCAACAGCTAATTTTTCTATCGAAACTGCAGGTTCATACAGCATTAGGCGAACTAGACATGCCTGTTGCATATCTTCTAAATCTAGTTAAATCGCAAGGGAATTTATGAGTCAAACTGAAGTGCTTGCTCTTTGGGGAGCGGTGACAGGAACTATCGGCACTTTAGCTGGCTTACTTGGTCTTTGGCTTCGGTTCAGGCAGCACGGGCTAGACAAACCAAAACTGAAATGTGAGTCCTCTTTTGGCTATGATGGCCCGAACTTTTCTAAGCACAAACTTACGGTTAGGGCAGTTGGACGGAGACCAGTATCTATCGACAGTATCAGGTACTTCATTACTCCAAGAAGCTGGAAGCAAAGAGTGACCAAGTACTGGCAGCACAAAGCCGGACGATGGCTGTGGCATCAGGAGCCAAAGCAAAAAGTGAAGTTGAACGAGGGTGAAAAAGCTGATTTTTCCATATCATTGCCTGATGGTATTTGTATAACTGAGATTTACAAAGTGGAGATTGTCGATCAAACAGGACAGTCATGGCCCGTAAAGTGGCTGCCACATAAAAGGCTAAAAAAAATCGCCACTCAGGAAGTGCTGGATGAATCTGTTAAAGAGAATGAGAGGCGCGTAGTTAGTGTCACGGGTTATCGTGTTGGCGGAAAATTTTTTCTGGACACAAAGTTCAATACTAAGCCGGGACGCACCGGAAAGCCTTCCGGAAGAGGTTTTTGGTTTCGTGGCCTGAAAGAATATAAAGAAAAGCTACATGACGTAACAGAGCGCCAGGCTGATAAGTTTTTGTCTGGCGAAATAGAAGAAATTCTGTAGCAATGCAATTCAACAATCAGCTGCAGCGGACCAATTTTCGCCGCGTTCCAATTGCCCGCTGAGCTGGGCGTTAGCGAATGTCCGCAGGGGGTCGATTTCTGCCCTTCATATCTGGCAATGCCTGTGTGCTCAAGTATGAATCAGTACCTCTGATATTTCCTCGTACGCTTGATGCCACAACACTGTAAAGCTCCTGCCGCCCACAGGTAATCATTACGCAGCACTCATGCTGTCGCTATGCAATCAAAGTGCAGATGGAAAGCCGTCAGCGTGTAGTCGGAACGTTGCTAGCGGCAGGTTTCCGCGCCGTCTACCAGAAACAAGGCTACAACCGTAGCCGGATATCCATTCAATAAATCAAGCTCTTACACTGTTTTTTTGCTCTTTATGTCCTACGGCGCGGCTGACCGCCGTTTGCTCACACTTCCTTGAAAAGTAAACGCTTTTCCTACCCCGTCCGGGGTGCGTCTTGTGTGGGACGTTTAAGGCCACAGATGAGCGAAAGCGAATTTGGGGTTTTAAACGTCCCTGCCAGACCGGGAACCGGACTGGCATCGTCACCAAGCAGGGCCCCAGGCGCAGCCTGGGAACTGAACAGCACCAGCACCAGCACCGCAAGCTGCTCTGACATGCATCATGCTCATTGAAGGACTCCGCCAAATACCAGAAGAACGGATATTGCACAGCCGCTGCAAACACGCGAGAATTTCCCCGTGCGCAACCGCTACGTGTTCTCGGATCAGGCCGCCATTGAATGCTAGTAGCATGTAGAGCATCACCGCCGGACGTGACAAGGCCCGGCAACGGCGGGAGCCTTTGCCTTGCTGCTACGGCCTTTCGGACGCGCTGCCGGCGGTGTCGGCCTTCTCTCTATCACGGCCTCCCTGCAGCTGTATCTGGTCCGCGATAAATTCCGTGCTGTGGCGGTCAGCGCCCCGCCATTTGTGGGTTTTCAGACGCCCCTCCACAAATACCGTGCAACCTCGGCCAATCGGCCATAGAAAACGACACAATGCCATTCGGTTTCTTCGCGACGCTCGCCTGTCGCCTTGTCCTTCCATTGGTTGGTCGTGGCAATGGACACAGAGCACACGGCGGCACCATACTCCTCGACCAGCCAAAGCGCCCCGAGCAGCGTCATCAAACGACAGTTAACGTCGCCTCAGCCTTCGATAGTCGCAGAGGCATGGATTAAATCGTAACGTAATGCAGGTCAGAGCGTCATTCGCTCCGCTCTGACCTGCAAGCCGACTTTTAGAGCACCAGAAACTCTTTAACCATGCTATTGAATCGGTCGGCGTGCTCCCATTGCGCCCAATGACCGCAGCGGCTGAAAACGTGCAACTCGGAATTCTGCAGGCCAGCGATCAGACGCAAACCGGCGTCCAGGGGAACGAAGCGATCATCGCGTCCCCAGATCACCAGCGTCGAATGCGTGATCTCATTGAGGCGGTATCCGACATCGGGATACTGTTTCGGATTCAGCTCCAAGCTCTTTACGTAGTTTTCCAGGTGGTCTCGGCGGCCCAGCATGTTGGCAAGGCGTCCCTCCAGCAGTTGTTCGGTAATGGTGCTGGGATCGTAGACAAAGACATTCATCATGCGTCTCAGGTTCTCGATCGTGGGCTCGCGATAAAGGGCATTGATCAACTTGATGCCCTCGGGCGGCATGGGAACAAACGGGCTTGCACCGCCGGTACCGCCTCCCATGAGCACCAGTTTCCCCGCACGTTCGGGATATGACAAGGCGAACGCCACCGTGCTGTGGCCGCCCATGGAATTGCCGATCAGATGCGCTTTGGCGATGCCCAGCGCGTCGAGCAGACCTTTCAAAGCACGAGCATTGAGCTCCGGGCGAGACCCCGTGTTCACGATGGGGTCGCTCTTGCCCCAGCCTGGGCAATTCATCAAGATGACCCGGTAGCCCGCGGCGACCAGCGGCTCGACGTTGCGATGGAAGTTCGACCAGCCGCTGGCGCCCGGCCCTGAGCCATGGAGCATCACGACGGTCTCTTCGCCCTGACCGGCTTCGTTGTAGTGAAGTTGTAGATTGAGGTCTCCCTCGTTGATCCGAACAAAGCGGCTCGTATTTTCGTCAGTAAGAACGTTCAGGTCATTTGTCATGTAATCCTCCGAGTACAACATGAGATTGAATTGAATGGGATGTCCCATTCATGCCGAAACTCGCGTCTGGGTCGAGTCTTCTTGTTTCTTGCGCAAATCGAGAGCGACATCCACAATCATGTCCTCTTGTCCGCCGACCATTCGACGGCGTCCGAGCTCCACCAGAATGTCGACGGTCTTGAGTCTGTACTTGCCTGCGGCGGCCTCCGCATGACGCAAGAATGAGCTATAGACACCGGCATAACCCAGCGCCAGAGTCTCGCGGTCCACCCGCACCGGCCGGTCCTGCAAGGGACGGACAAGGTCCTCAGCCGCGTCCATCAATTTGTAGAGATCAGTGCCATGGTTCCAACCCAGGCGCTCGGCGGCGGCGATGAATACCTCCAGGGGCGCGTTGCCCGCGCCGGCGCCCATGCCGGCGAGAGAGGCGTCAACGCGATTCGCGCCTGCCTGGACAGCGGCGATCGAGTTGGCGACGCCGAGACTCAGGTTGTGATGGGCATGGATGCCGATTTCAGTTTCGGGCTGAAGGACATCCCTGAACGCGCGAACCCGGGCAGAGACGTCATCCATATTCATCGCGCCTCCGGAATCAACCACGTAGCAAACCGTCGCGCCGTAGCTTTCCATCAGCTTTGCTTGTTGCGCGAGGCCCTCGGGGCTGTTCATATGGCTCATCATCAGAAAGCCCACGGCCTCCATCCCGAGCTCTCGTGCGTACGCGATATGCTGTTTGGACACGTCGGCTTCCGTGCAATGCGTTGCGACGCGTACGATACGAGCGCCCGCCTGATGGGCCACCTTCAGGTCATGCACCGTCCCGATCCCCGGCAACAGCAGGGTCGCAATGCGGGCATGCTTCAGCACATCCGCGGCCGCTTCGATCCATTCCAGGTCGGTATGAGCGCCAAATCCATAGTTGAAGCTCGATCCCTGCAGACCGTCGCCGTGGGCAACCTCGATCGAATCGACCCGGGCCTCGTCTAGTGCCTGGGCAATCTGGCGCACGTTGTCGACGCTGTACTGATGTCGAATGGCATGGCTGCCATCGCGTAACGTGACGTCGGAAATGTAGATTTTGTTTGTCATGTGATGCTCGCTCATGTTGCTTGCATGATTGATCGGCGCATTAGGCCGGGACCCGGGGGTTGCCCAGCATCTGCCGCGCCATGTGCTCCGCCGTGCGTAGAGCCGCGCTGGTCATGATGTCCAGGTTGCCCGCATAAGCCGGCAAGTAATGCGCGGCCCCTTCTACCTCGAGAAAGATGGAGGTTTTCAAACCTGAAAAGCGCCCGATGCCGGGGACGTTGAGTCCGTCTACCTGGTCGAATTGCACCTTTTGTTTCAGGCGATAGCCCGGCACATACTCCTGCACAGCCCCGACCATCGTTGCCACCGAAGCTTCGATAGCGGCTTCGTCCGCCAGGTCGCTCAGCGTATAGACCGTGTCTCTCATGATCAGCGGCGGCTCTGCCGGGTTCAGCACGATGATGGCTTTGCCCTTGCGCGCGCCGCCCACCCGTTCGATGGCGAGGGACGTGGTTTCGGTGAACTCGTCGATATTGGCCCTCGTTCCCGGCCCGGCCGACTTGGAAGCGATGGAGGCGACGATTTCCGCATAGTGCACTGCCGCGACGCGCGCCACGGCGGCGACCATCGGGATGGTCGCCTGGCCGCCGCAAGTCACCATGTTCACGTTCACGGCATCCAGATGTTCGCTGCCGTTGACCACCGGAACGCAATACGGCCCAATGGCCGCGGGCGTCAGATCAATCATACGAATCGAGGGCTTTAAAGCGCGTAGCAATCTGTCGTTGTTGACATGAGCCCCCGCACTGGTGGCATCGAAGACAAGATCGATATCCTCGAATTCCGGCATGCGGGCCAGGCCTTCCACCCCTTCGGGGGTCGTGGCCACACCCAAGCGACTGGCTCTAGCCAGACCTTCAGAGTTCGGGTCGATTCCGACCATGGCGCCCATGTCGATGCGCTGGCCATGACGCAGGATCTTGATCATTAAATCCGTGCCGATGTTGCCGCTACCGATGATGGCGGCTCTAAGTTTCTTTTGCATGAACATCTCTTTTGAATGGAGTTGACGTGTGCTACGCACCGAACTGCGCGCAGACTCTGCCTACCCCGCTGATGTCCGCTATGAATCGATCGCCGGCCGACACGGGCGCCATGGGGCCTAGCGCCCCGGTCAGGACCAGATCCCCGGCCTTGAGCGGTTGACCGAGGGAGGTCAGTTTCCGAGCCAGCCATACGGCCGCATTGAGCGGGTGGCCGAGACAGGCCGCTCCCGTGCCTTCGGACACCGTTTCCCCGTTGCGGGCCATGTTCATGGTGCAGGCCTTCAGATCCAGGGCGGTGATCGATGTTGGCACGGCGCCTAATACGACCAATCCACTGGAGGCATTATCGGCAACCGTATCCACGAAACGGATGTCCCAATTGGCGATACGACTGCCGACGATTTCCAATGCAGGCAGCACATAATCGGTGGCATTGATGAGATCCATCACCGTTGCGTCGGCATGCTCAACGCCGTGCTTGAGCACCAGGGCCACCTCGGCTTCTGCTTTGGGTTGGAGTGTTCGGGACATAGGAATGGGCTCGTCATCGCCATAGACCATGTCTGCAAAGAGCGTGCCGAAGTCCGGCTGGTCGACGCCAAGCTGTTTTTGCACGGCGGCAGATGTGAGTCCGATTTTGCGGCCGATAATTCGACGCCCCTGCGTCACGGCGTGGCGCACATTGCACATCTGAATGGCGTAGGCGATCTCGCCTGTCGGATCGGAGCCAATTTCGTCACGCAGGTTGCCGATCGGCGCTTGCCCTGCCTCGGCGGCGCGCAGGCGAGCCGCCCAATCTTCTATACGGTTGTCCATATCCATTCCTCTAGGAGCGAGGCTCGAGCATCATGAGCCCGAAGCCGGCGATATATTCAGGAATTGCCTGGTAATAGCGCAACAGGCATTCAGGCGTTGCTTCACCGGGGAGCGCGGCACGTCCGATCAGCCAGGTCTTGGACTCGTGAGCGGATCGGCCAGCCTCCCGGGTTATCCAGTCTTCGCTGTGATCACATAGCGCATTTACGGCATGGGCATCTCCGGCGAGTCCCTCCATCCAATCTTGGTCCCACTCCGGATTCAGAGGCTTCATGGCGCTTTCTCCCGATGCCAGGGCCATCCCGGCACGCATCACTCGCTCGACGCGAGCCTCGCGCTCGGCCTGTGTCGGCGTGCGGCGATTGGTGATGCGTTTACGCACTTCCGGATCGGGGTCCGAGATCATCGGAACAGGAGGCTCATGTGATAAACCACCCGATCCGATGATCAAGGTGCGCCGCGATTCATTCCCGAGAAAGCGACCGATCGTCTTGCCTAATTCCTGGCAGCGCTTCAAGTGCAGCACACCCGGAGGCGCGACCGTATTCAAGAAAATGGGCACGACCGGAGGCGTCGCCAGGCTGCCCCACATCAATTCCAAAGGTTGCGCGAAACCGTGATCCACCAGCATTTGACGGGATACCGCAACGTCGAAACGCTGACTCATGAGGCTTTCGGCCAACGCCAGAGCGGTTTGTCCATCGACGTTCAGCTCACCTTCCGACGACAGATAATCTCCCATTGACGAAGCCTGAGTGCCAATACAAAAGGCAGGCATCAGCTCGTTGAAAAAGCCGTTGTAATGGTCCGGTGCGATCAGCACGACCAGCTCGGGCGCAAATGCCTGCACCCTGGCACGCGCCATGGCAATGGCCTCGTGCAGATTTTTCTCCACCGCCTCGTTGATGGGGTTCAGCCCCATCAACGGCGTATGCGAAATGCCCAGGCACGCTAGTGTGCTCATATGGGCTCCAGGGCTCGGTCCAGAATCACCGACATCGCGTGTTCTAGCGCAGCGCGGGCCTGCCCGGCATCGGCGCAGCCGCTCGTTTGACGCCAGGCCACCACGCCATCCGGGCGGATCAGCAAAGCACCGTCTTCTTTTATCTCACGCACCGCATGCCAATCGCCGTAGACGTCCTGCGCGCCGAGCTTTCCGATCACTAGGGTATCGAGATAGGGTTGAGCCAAGGACTCGGCTGCGCTGGTCCATTGTTTTTCTCCAGCGATACCCGTGACCAGGGTAAATCGCCCGTGCCCCACCAGATCCAGGGTCGACACGCGAATGCCATTTTTATCAATCAACCAGGCATGCGGCATGCGCGCCCCGGGCCGCGTCGTGGGCTGCAAATACAGTTGGGGGTCTCGTTTCCAGACTTCTTCTCCCGCGTCCGTATCGGGTATCACCGCGCCCGACACGCAGCGTTGGTTCATTTCCACCCCTTGCGCATTGAACTCGTAATTTTTGAGTTCGAGCGCTTTCACCAATGCTTCCCGCCGCGCGACGCCTTCCGCGCCCGGGTCCATCAATTTCGCCAGTCCGGCGGCGACGGGATCCTCGGCAGTGTTATCGCGCATGCATTCATTGAGCGGCGCATAGTCCAGTCGCGACTGATTCGCCCGCTTGACGATCTGTGCGCCTACAGGTACCCGCTCTGAGGAATACGATACGAGCAGTTCCGCTCCCGCCCAGCCCTTTACGACGTAAGCCAGCTTCCAAGCCAGATTGAACGCGTCGCCGATGCAGGTGTTTGATCCCAGTCCGCTGGAAGGAGGATGACGATGCACAGCATCGCCGCCACAAATAACGCGGCTGTTGGAATAGACCTTGGCAGAGGCCTGGTTGACGTACCAGACCGAGGCATGCTCGACCTCGATCTCCAGATCCGGGTCGCCGACAAGGATGCGTACCCGGCGCAGGACTTCTTCGTTTGACAGATCGGGTTCGCCCTTTTCCATGTCGAAATCCCAGCCGATGATCCACCGATTCCAACAATCGACGGCTCTCATCCGGCCGAGCCCGAGTTCGCCGTACGTGGAACTGGCAGTGACGAAGAAGTAGAGGATGCTCGGCCGATGCGCGACATAGCGGGCCAGGTCGGCTCGGATGATCACGTAGGTGCTTCCGGCACGTGCGAGTTTGCCTTCGACCTTCAGTCCGGCGTCCTCTAACACCTGAGAACGCGCACCGTCCGCGCCCACCAGATAGCGCGAGCGAACTTGATATTCACGGCCCGTCGTCGCGTCACGCAGCGTGGTTGTCACACCGCCGGCATCCTGTTCATGCCGCACATAAAGCGTATTGAATGCCAATTGCGCCCCATGAGCGGCGGCGTGCTTGACCAGCAACGGCTCCATCTTGTTCTGCGCGATGTCGAGCGGCGTGCAGGGGCTGCCCTGGATATAGTCGCCCACGCGTTTATCGCCGGTTCCCCAGGATCGGATGCGTGCGATCTCCATGCCTGCCAAACTGGTCGAAATTGGCGTGTCACCCATGTATTCCCACGGGGTGGCGACGTGCTTGGCATCCTCCTCCACGCCCAGATCACGCAGAATCTCCACGGCCCGCTGATTCGTGATATGAGCGCGCGGCGTATTGGCGGTCCAGTTGTGACGACTGACCATCATCACCTGCACGCCCAGGCGCGCCAATGCCAAAGCGGTCGTGGCACCCATCGGGCCCGCACCGATTACCAAAATATCAGTCTCTTTCATAGCATTCATCGTTATTTACTTGGTTCACTTCACGTTGGCTTGAATCACTGCGCCGTATGTCTCGATGTCACGGAGCAAATCCGCGGCGAGCTCTGTTGGCGTCGTGAGATACGGGTCACCCGAGGTAAGGAGCTTTTCTCGCATACCCGGCTGACGCAATGCGGCATTGATCGCCTCCGACAGACGGTCGACGATCGGCTGTGGCGTGCCTGCGGGCGCCACGAAAAAGAGACGATTGACGATGGTCAGCCCCGGGTACCCGGCCTCGGCGAGCGTGGGGACATTCGGCAGCAGCGGATGGCGCTGCGAACCGAGCGTGGCGAGGGCTTTCATTTTTCGCGCCTGGATGAACTGGGTGGCCACATGTACCGGCATCACCAACGCGTCGATCTCGCCGGAAAATATGTCATTCAACATGGATCCCAGGCCGCCGTAAGGAATGCTGATGAAGTTACTCTGCGTCAGGTGGTTCAACTGATGCATATGCACAAACCAGGGACTACCCGGGCCGATGGTGGCAAAGTTGATGCCTGAGCCTTGCTGAGAGAAAGCGACCAACTCCTTGACACTATTGGCGGGCACCTTGGTACTGGTCACCAGTACGAGAGGCACCTCGATCATCCCGGCCACCGGCGCGAAATCGCGTACCGCGTCATACGGCACTTTGGCACCCACTACGTCACCAGATTTCGGCAATGTAGAGATCACCTGGTTGATCGCATGCGAGTCGGACACGACGCCTATGGTGTAGCCGTCGGCGGGAGCGCGAGCGATGGCATTGGTGCCGATGATCGATGAAGCGCCAGGGCGATTCTCTACAATCACCGACTGCTTTAACGTTTTGGCAATCACGTCACCGATGAGGCGAGCGGCAGAGTCTGCGTTGCCTCCGACGGCGTACGGAACGATGATGCGGATCGGTTGCCGATCGGGCCACTCCTTGGCGAGGGCGGGTTGAATGAGGCTCGCGCTCATAGCCACCGCAGCGAGCGCGCACAGCGCACGACGTATAGCGTTCATGTTGTCTCCTGGTGTAGTTAGTGCTGCTGGGCGGTAGTATCGATCGGCGCCAATTGCCTGTATAGTGTGTGCACACAGTGCACCGACAACGGATCACTGACGTCATTTGTGAGGCGGCTATGTATAGTGAAGTCCGCGGACTATCGCGGGGAATCGCGGTTCTGCGCGCCTTGAACGCGTTGCCCGGAGGGATCGGCACCGTAGCCGATCTGGCCCGGCAGACTGGGATTCATCGGACTACCGTAAAAAGACTGCTCGAAACGCTGCGAACAGAAGGCCTGGTGCTGCTGAAAGATGATGCGACCTCTTATTCGCTCGGCTTCGAAGT
This sequence comes from Alcaligenaceae bacterium CGII-47, assembly GCA_019166125.1. Classification (GTDB taxonomy): domain Bacteria; phylum Pseudomonadota; class Gammaproteobacteria; order Burkholderiales; family Burkholderiaceae_B; genus Castellaniella. Next base: position 30,285 of record JAHTBO010000014.1, on the reverse strand, counting down.
GCGTCGTCTGTCCGAAGGCTACGTGGCTGCCGCCTGGATTGATCAAATCGCGGGACCGCTGATGCGCAAGTACGTGCAGGCGCTGTCATGGCCTAGCGACCTCGCCACGCCGGACGGCGGTTTTATGATCGTCAGAGAATCCACGCATCGATTCAGCCTGCTATCGCAGCACCGCGCCACGATCGGCATCCGGATTCCGATGCTGGTGTCGTCTCTGGGACGAGCCTGGATGAGCTGGTGCACGGACTTCCGATGCTGGTGTCGTCTCTGGGACGAGCCTGGATGAGCTGGTGCACGGACGATGAACGCGAGGCCCAGTTAGGCATGCTGAGCACACGATCGGACTCGATAGGCGAGATGGCTCGGGACACCAGCTATGTGCGGCGCGTGATTCGGGCAACCCGCCAGCGAGGTTACGCCATCAACCACGGCGAATGGACCCCCGAGCCGGATTCGATCGGTATCGGATTTCCAATCATGGCCGGCCATCATGCGATTGGAGCGCTCAATTTAGTGCTGCAGCGCAATGTGGTGTCCGAGAAGGACGTCGCTGAACGCTATGTGCCACGCCTGCAGCAACTCGCATCGGAAATTTCGAGCGGTGTCGACACTCAGTTCGATGAGTTTGCGCAAATCGAACGGGATCGTTAGGGGGATGGCGCTGGTGATGAGACGCTTGCGCCGGTATGGCGGCGCGTTTTGTTTATTAAGCTTGATATTGCCGTCCTGCAAGAGCTTCAATTGATCCTTGAATCAATCGTGAGAAAGAACGGCAATGCCCCCTATACCCTTCCCGGGCAAGCATCGCTACTTGCATATCTAGTCAACAGTGTTTAACAAACGGAGGTTTTCTGAACAGACGAAAGTGATGCACTTTCCCTTCGTGAAAGCAGCCTACCGGTGTTAAGATAGTCGTCAATCTTTCAATGTCCTGGATGCGTCCATGAATCAACGCATAGGGTACGCGCGCGTATCGACCGACGATCAGCACCTAGACCTGCAGCGCGACGCGCTCCAGCAGGCTGGGTGCGGCGTGATCTACGAAGAAGCAGCCAGCGGCAAAAATACAGCGCGGCCGGAGCTTGAGCAGTGCCGCAAGGCACTGCGGGCAGGGGATACCCTGGTGGTGTGGCGGCTGGATCGACTCGGGCGCAGCCTGCCCGACTTGGTGCAGATCGTGGCCGACCTTGAGCAGCGCGGCATCGGCTTCGAAAGCATGACAGAAAAGATTGAAACAGGCAGTGCAGCGGGCAAACTGGTTTTTCATGTGTTCGCGGCATTGGCGGAGTTCGAGCGTGGCTTGATCCGGGAGCGCACGCACGCTGGTTTGGCTGCAGCGCGTGCCCGAGGCCGGGTGGGCGGCCGCAAGCCGAAGCTTGACGAGAAGCAGATTAGAGAGATCAAAGCCTTGCTGCGCGATCCCGATATTCAGGTCGCGGACGTGGCCCGCCGCTATGGCGTATCGCGAACCACGATTTACAAGCATTGCGGCGTAGTACAACCGCGCCATCAATAGCGAAGATACAAAAGAGAGAAAGAATTCCCGTGTCCAGACTGACTGATTTGATTGCCAAGGCAAAAGCCAAAGACTCGGCCTTAGGGGCCGAGTTGGATCGAGAGTTCAAGATTCTGTCTTCGCGTCTTCCCTTTGGGCTGAACTTCGAGCGACATAGCCCTGAAGCAGTAGAGCTGCCACTGCGGCCGGTGCGCAAGGGGGACAAGGTGCGCGTGCTGCCGGAGCGTGGCTCTACCAAGAAGGGTGACCAGCGACTTTGGCAGGTGAAGGCCATTCACAAAGCCAGGAAGACGGCTGTCTTGGAGTTGCTGGATGCAGCAGAGGTCGAAACGCAGACCGTGGCGCTGGATGATTTGGTTGTGGTGGCCGAGTTCCGCGACACGATCTATCCGGGCTTGGTCAGTACCGGCAAGGTGCTGCGTGGCAGCAACAAGCCTTGCCACACCGTCATCAATGGTGAGAACTACCATGTCCTCAAGGCCTTGACCTACACGCATCGGGGCAAGGTGGATGCTATCTATATTGATCCGCCATACAACACCGGGGCGAAGGATTGGAAATACAACAACGATTACGTTGAAGGCGACGATCTTTACCGTCACAGCAAGTGGCTGGCGATGATGGAGCGACGCTTATTTGTGGCTAAAGAGCTGTTGAATCCTGCGGACTCAGTGCTGATCGTGACCATTGATGAGAAGGAATATCTACGCTTAGGTTTGTTGCTGGAGCAGCTTTTTCCAGAGGCCGACATTCAAATGGTCACTAGTGTAATAAATCGAGCTGGCTCCCAGCGCAGCGGTCGATTTTCACGTGTCGATGAGTATATTTTTTATGTGATGCTCGGAGACTGTTATATAAACCCGTGGATATCAACAATGTTGGATGAGTCAAGTGGAGGTGAGAGACCTAGTAGCTCGGTCATGCCGACTGTGTGGTTTACTGCAGTGAGGCGAGGAACTCCTTCTGCTCTTAGAGAGGCTCGCCCTAATCTTTTTTATCCCGTCCACCTTGATGAAAAATCAGGTCAATTCTTAGGTGTCGGTGATCCAATTGCAAAGGGGGTAGACAGGTCCTCTGTTTTTGCTCCTGAAGGAGCTATCGCAATGTGGCCGGTACACAGTGACGGCACTGAGCAAACATGGCGATTTTCTGCAGAGAGGATGCGTGAAAAGTTCGCTGCTGGCACTGCTCGCCTTGGCAGGCGAGATCCAACCACGGGAGAGCGCTCGCTCACCTATCTTCAGCCTGGGACCTTGAACAACATCGAGGCTGGGATTTTTGTTGTAACTGGTCGATCTGCTGAAGGAGCGCTTGAACTGGCGATGGCTGACGGTGCTGCAAAGCAGGTAGCTCCTCGTACAGTCTGGAGTCTGACAAGTCACTTTGCTCGAGATCACGGCTCTACGCTGCTGAAAACACTGCTTGGTGAAAAACGATTTGATTTTCCTAAATCGCTTTATGCTGTAGAGGATACATTGCGATTTGTCGTAGCTCAAAAGCCCCATGCAATTATCGTGGACTTTTTTTCAGGCTCAGGTACTACAGCTCACGCAGTGATGCGTCTGAACCGACAAGACGGTGGGAGGGGGGTGCGGACGTTTTCTTGGACGGTTTATACAGACAGCAGCCCTAGTGCGTGACGATACTCGATGGGGCTACGCGCGCCAAGCGAGATCTTGAGCCGATGCTCGTTGTACCAGCGAATATAGGCGTCGATGTGCGTCATGAAATCTTCCAGTGTGACGTCCTGCCAGCTTCTCGGGTAAATCAGCTCGGTCTTTAGGCGACCGAAGAATCCTTCGCAGGCGGCATTGTCTGGCGAACAGCCCTTCTTGGACATCGATCGCGTGAGTTTTGCATTGTCGACGCGACGAATCCACCCAGGCCATCGGTAATGCGAGCCCCTGTCCGTGTGGATAACTGGCTGCTCGCCAGGTTGCAGTGTCTGAACAGCGTGATCCAGCATGGTGTTGACCAGGTTCGCATCCGGGCTGGTACCGATGTTCCAGGCCACCACCAGCCCATCGAAGCAATCGACAATGGGCGAGACATACACTTTCCCAGCGGGGATGTGGATCTCCGTCAGATCAGTCAACCATTTTGTATTTGGCGCCGAGGCGTGAAAGTCGCGGTTCAGCAGGTTCGGCACCGCAGGCGTCGGATCCCCGGCATACGCAGAAAAACGCCGTCGTCGCGGCGTTCTCACGATTAGACGTTCTTCAGCCATCAGGCGGCGCACAACTTTCTCCGACAGACGCACTCCTTCACGTTGCAACGCTCCATCAATTCGCCGGTAGCCATAACAGCGGTAGTTGTCCTCGAAGAGGTTTCGGATGGTCACGCGCACCTGCCCATACTTGTCCGGCAGCGCCTGGGCGTCACTCCGAGGATTCGGCCTTGAATGTCTGATGAAAACAGTCGAACCAGCTGTTCGAAAGGTTTGTCCAGGCGCCAGGAGGTCGACAAGACTATTTGAATCTCGGGATAGGCCCGAAGATGCCTGCTGGAGCGATATCGTTTCGTTGCATGAATGGCTATAGCAAAGGAGCGATTTCGTTTTCCCAACGCTTGGCCCAGGCATCCTGCTGACCCAGCACTACATCGAAATCAGGTATGTAGACGAACTTGTTCATTTCATCCTCGCTAAACGATAAGTGCTTAAGCTTGTCGGGCATCTTCGCCTTTACGTTCAAGGGCGCCTCGCCAGCAATCTCTGCATACAGAGCACTCATTTCCGGACTGATGCAATGATTGATGAACCGCAAAGTCTCTTCGGTATTTTCACGATTCTTCAGGACGCCGAAGCCGCTTTGATACAGGAACGCAGGCACACCTTCCTGCTTGGTCAATGGCACAACGTCAAAGTTCTTGGCCACGCCGGCCCAGCCAGGCTCGGCAAAACAACCTACTGAGGTTTCGCCACTGGACAGTGAGTTGGAAAACTCGATATCGGTCGTGGCCACACGTGCGATATTGCCGGTCTTTGCAAGCGCTTTCATTGCCTTCCAGCCGGGCTCCATGTTGCGCTCGTCGCCCCCTTCGTGCAGCGCCAGCGCCACGATCTGCAACATCATGCACTGTGTCGGACCCGGCCAACAGATTTTGCCTTTCAGTTGTGGCGAAAACAAGTCGTCCAACGAGGACACCGCCAACGGCGAGGTGTCTTTACGGTAGCCAAAATAGATGCCGCCCACTGCCCGTGGCACCGCTTTCCATGCGCCAGCGCCGTCTTTCATGATGACTTTGGACGGGATATCCGCAAGGTGGGGTACTTGCTCCCTGGTTATGGACTCCAGCCAGTCCTCCTTGATCATTGTGCTGAACGATCCTTCCCAGCCAGCAACATAGTCATAAGGCGCACGCGGCCAGGCGGCCTTGATGCCTGGCAGCACAGAGGCCGCCCCGCCTTGGAATAAAGAGAAGTTGACCGCCACCGCCTCCTGCTTGGCCGCGATGGCTTTCATGGCGGCGACGACGTCTCCGCCCCATTCGACAGCCGACAAGGTGCTTTGGGCAGACGCGCGACTGGGCAACCCGGTTAGCGCAAACGCAGACAGAACAGCAGAGTGCGCAAGAAATGCGCGGCGGTTGATTGTTCGTGACATGGTTGTATCCTCGGTTGGTCCAGCAGATTAATTAAATAATGGGCAGTTCGGGCTCCGGAGCAACAGTCAAATATTCAAAGCCATCCTCGGTCACGCAGATCGAGTCTTCCAGTTGTATCCCCCAGGTGTTGGTGATGTAGATGGCAGGTTCGACCGCCAGGGTCATTCCGGGCTGCAACAGAGTGTCGTCGCCTTCCTTCAGGTCTGGCGCCTCGGCAATGTCCAGGCCGACTCCCCTGCCCAGCCGATGCTCGATATGCTCTCCATAACCGGCGTCATAGATCATCTCGCGAACCATGCGATCGAGATCACTGGCTTTAGCGCCGGGCTTTACTTCGTCCAGTGCTTTGCGCTGGGCGCGGTAAATAATGTCGTACACCTTGTACATCTCGTCCGTGGCCTGTCCCAGCGCAAAGTTGCGAGAGAAGCCAACGCGATAACCTTTGAACTGGTTGGTCATGCAAAAGCACATGGCCACCATATCGCCGCGGCGCAGTCGATTGGGACCGCCGCGGCCGTGAGATATCGACGATCGTTGCCCTGACTGGATCAGCTGAACGCCGTCAGTCAACGGAGAATGGTTGATATCCTCGGGTCCGAACTGGCTCATGCTCATTTCGGTAGCGGCATGCCTTGCAGCCTGCGCCACCTCGTACTCGCGCAGACCAGGCTTGGCGACCTGCAAGGAAGCGTTCCACGCGGCAACGGCCACACGGCCTGATTTCTTGAGCAGGTCCACTTCATAAGCCGACTTGATGGTGCGCAATTCGCGCAGAACGACTGAACTATCCTTGAACTGCGCGTCTGGAGCCAGTTGCTGAAAGATGCGGAAGTCGCTCAGAGCCAGACTAGCCTCTTCGATACCAATGGTTGCCCGCGAGAGGCCCTTCTCGATGATCACCTCCTTAAGAAGGTCATAGGGGTTCTGATGGCGCCCTTCCTCGGGAAATTCGGTGTAATACCGTACATCGTCGATCCAGCTCGTTTTCTCGGCGTATTCATGTTCGTTCTTGGAAACCATAAAGCACAACTCGCCCTCTGCCGGGATCAGCACGAACTCCATACGAATAGCGATGAACTCCCAGAATCCCGTCACGTACCAGACATTGGTTGGAGAGGTGACCACCATAGCGTCCAGGCCTTCCTTTTTCATCCGGCTTTGGATACGTGCTGCCCGCTGGGAAAACTCGGTGTGTTTATCAAGAATTATGGACATCTCTGGTTCCTCGTAGGTATCCGTGATTGCTCGCTGATGCGCTGCATGTAAAAAGACGATTCATGATACGAACAGACATCTTCCATCACAAGTGAATATAATTAAACGAAGTTCATCAATATTATTTATGATCGTGATAACTCCAGACCCCGCTTTGCTTCAGACGTTCGTAGCCGTCGTTGAAACCGGAAGCTTCACCGGCGCCGCCAATCGCGTGCACCGAACGCAGGCGGCAGTCAGCATGCAAATCCGCCGACTTGAAGAAACCGTGGGCAGCACACTGATAGACCGGTCGGTACGCCGGGCGCGCCTGACCGCCAAGGGCGAGCTCTTTTATGACCACGCAAGACGCATCATTCAATCATATGAAGAGGCAATGAACGCTTTCAATGGGCAGGAAAGTGCTGGGGAGATCACCATTGGAACAACCGACGACATCGCCGCGTCCTACTTACCGGAAGTCATCTCACGCTGCTTAACCGAGCATCCGTCCTTGCACATAAAGGTATTTTGCGAGCCCTCCCGCCGCCTGCATACCTTGCTTGCGGAGGGTCATCTTGACCTGGCGATCGTGACAGAAGGCGAAGGGCCCGCTAGCGGCACACTTCTTAGGCGTGAAGCTCCGGTTTGGGCATGCTCACAACTCAGCAACGTGTACAAGCGTGAAAACGTACCCGTTGCAATATTCCACACTGGCGACGTCTTCCGCAGACGAGCCATAGAGCGGCTTGAGAGCACTGGTAAACGGGCGCGTATCGTGGTCAGCAGCCCCAGTTTTTCCGGCGTCCGGGCAGCGTTGCTGTCGCATCAAGTGGTGGCTGTTCTGTTTTTGCGCAATGTTTCGCCGGTGTGGCGTGTGCTGACCAGGAAGGACGGCTTTCCCCCGTTGCCCAAGATAGGAACCCAATTGGTCCGAGGGACAACGCGCGACAAACGCCATCAGATCGTCAACGACGTGGCGGACTTGATAAAGACGGTATGGGCTGACCTCTAAACGGAAACTCCGTTTTCGCAAAATCCGAAGACCGGGCTCCTAGAAAAAAGCATGGATCAAACGCTGGCTTCCCCGTGAACATATAGGGGTCGCGCGCGACTGTTTGCCGACGAATTTTCAAAAGCCATCAAGCAGCCCGTGGTGGTCTCACGCCGCGGCCCGCTCGAAGGCCTCGGAGCTGGCCTTGAGCCCATCTTCGCGTGATGATGGGTCAAGACGGTACATGCAAGTGAAAACCATGAATTTTCCATTTCTATAACCAGGCCAGATCCACTAAGTGATTCATGAGTCATTGTTCATTTTTCTTGACAGGAGAAAAACCTGCGGCAATAATGAGCTCATGAAAACCACCATCAGCATCACTGCACTGTTGTGCAACTCTGCATTGAACATGGCTCCTATATGAACATTCAGCCGTTAGAGGGGATTAAGGTTCTCGATTTTTCTACATTGCTTCCTGGGCCGCTAGCCAGTCTGATAATGGCCGAAGCAGGTGCATCTGTAGTCAAAATCGAACGTCCTGGAGGCGGCGACGATATGCGCCGCTTCGAACCGCAGTTCGGTGCTGACAGCGGGTGCTTTGCGTTGCTTAATCGAGGCAAGCAGAGCGTTACCGTGGATCTAAAGAATCCTGGCGAAAAGGCTCGCGTTCTGCAGATGGCAGCGGAATTTGACGTCGTTATCGAGCAATTTCGACCGGGGGTTATGGATCGACTCGGCCTGGGTTACGAGGCAATGCGTGAGGTCAGGCCGGACCTGGTTTACTGTTCAATCACTGGCTATGGTCAGACGGGCCCGAAGAAATTATCGGCCGGCCACGATCTTAACTATCTGGCGGAGACTGGCATGCTTTCTCTGTCATGCGACGCCGCAGGACGACCGGTCCTGCCACCGGGTTTGATTGCTGACATAGGGGGTGGGGCCCTGCCTGCGGTCTTCAATATCTTGCTCGCGCTACGCCATGCCGAGGCGACTGGCGTGGGGGCGAAGCTGGACATTTCGATGTCTGACAACATTTTCGCTTGGCAATATACCGCGCTTGCCCTTGCCGCCCAGGGACGTCGCCCGAAACCGGGGGGTGAACTGAACACCGGAGGGTCGCCACGATATCAGATCTATCCGACTGCGGACGGTCGATTCATAGCCGCGGCGCCGATGGAGCAAGTATTTTGGGATAACTTTTGCGAAGCAATAGGCCTTCCCCTTGAGTTGCGCGACGATGAGGCGACGCCTGAGCGCGCGATAGCTGCGATCAAGCAGATCATAGCCGGGCGTAACAGCGATGAGTGGCGCGAGATCTTTGGACAGAAAGATGTCTGTTGCAGCATCGTAGCCACTATTGATGAGGCTATGGTCGATCCGCACTTCTGCGCCCGTGGCCTATTTGACTCGGAGGTCTCCAGCGGTGCGCACAGCATGCGAGCTTTGCCTGTTCCATTGGCACAGATTTTTAGACAGGCGCCTGGCTGCAAGCCGAGTCCTGCATATGCATAGGATAGCCAAGTCGTGGCGGGCTCGAACTTGACCCTGTAGAACACAGCGACAAACCGACTGCAGCATGGCACGACCTAACAGCTTCTAACACTCTTCCTTATCCCATTTGTATCGAGAAGGACAGCAACAATGAGTTTCGATTCACGTTACGACAAGTATGAACGCTTAGTATTTGATTGGCCGGCTGAACACGTTCTACGCGTCACCATGAACCGGCCCGAGCGCATGAATGCTGCGGACCGCACCATGCACCGTGAGCTGGCCGAGGTTTGGCGGGATATAGACTCGGATCAGAGAGTTTGTGCGGTCATCCTCAGAGGAGCAGGTAAAGCGTTCTCCGCAGGCGGAGACATGGAAATGTGCGAGGCGCTGACTAACGAGGAGGATTACCACCTTACTGGTTGGAAAGAGGCGCGTGACATTGTCTATAACGTGATCAATTGCTCGAAGCCGATAGTTTCAGCTATTCATGGTGCCGCAGTGGGCGCAGGTCTGGCCGCTGGCATTCTGGCGGACGTGTCCATCGTGGCGAACAACGCGCGCATCATCGACGGCCATACCAAGCTTGGAGTGGCGGCAGGCGATCATTCCGCCATCATTTGGCCCTTGCTATGTGGCATGGCAAAAGCCAAGTATTACCTACTAAGTTGCGAAACTCTTTCAGGCGCAGAGGCTGAGCGAATCGGGCTGGTATCCATGGCGGTAGACGAGTCGGAATTACAGCAAAAGGCCGAGGAAGTGGCTTTGCGTCTGGCCAGCTTGGCACCGAGCGCAGTCCGATTCACCAAGTACGCGCTTAACAATTGGTTGCGGCAAGCCGGCCCAATTTTCGATGCATCGCTGGCTTTGGAATGGATGGGTTGGAAAGGGCCGGACGTACAGGAGGGCATCAGAAGCTTCCGCGAAAAGCGGCCCGCGCAGTTCGATCCTTCCAGCCCACTGTAGAACTAGGAGTTTAGCAATCATGAGAGGCTTAAAAGGTAAGGTAATCGCGGTAACCGGAGCGGCAGGCGGTATGGGTGGCGCCATCTGTCGCCGATTCGTCGAAGAAGGGGCCAAGGTGGCCATGCTTGATGTGGACGGTGATGGAGCCCATCAAGTGGCAGCCGAAATTGATGCTCCGGCTGGCATTGTTCACGTCGAAGCAGTCGACATCACGGACCTGACAGCAGTTGAAGCGGCTGTCGAGAATGTCGAAAGAGCGATCGGACCCATCGACGTACTGGTCAATAATGCAGGTTGGGACCGTTTCCGTCGATTCCTTGATACCGATGAGGAATTGCGTAACAAGGTAGTTTCGATCAACCTGCACGGGCCTCTGAACATGCACTATGCACTATTGAAGCGCATGAGCGAGCGCGGTGGTGGGGCCGTAGTCACCGTGGCCTCCGATGCCGGTCGTGTCGGATCCTCGGGGCAGGCCGTGTACTCAGCTTGCAAGGGCGGCATGATCGCCTTCACTAAGACCATGGCGCGGGAAATGATGCGTAAAGGAGTACGACTGAACTGTGTTTGTCCTGGGCCAACCGACACGCCTATGCTACGCGCCTTTCTGGACGAAGGGGAACAGGGCAAGAGGGTGTTCGATGCCCTGCAAAAGGCGGTGCCCATGGGACGGTTGGGCCAGCCCGAAGATGTGCCCGGTATCGTCGCCTTCCTGGCAAGCGAAGACGCTGCCTTTATGACTGGACAGGTCATCAGTGTGTCCGGCGGTCTAACAATGCATGGATAGCCATGAACGCATCTGACAAAGCAGCCTTCTTCAAGCGTGATGGTGCGATTGGCTATCTGGTCATCGACAATCCGAGTAAGCGTAACGCCATCAATTACTCGATGTGGACAGCCATTCCGGATCTGGTGCGGCAAGCCGATACCGATCCATCCGTCAGGGTGATCGTGCTGCGCGGTGCGGGCGAAAATGCCTTTGCTGCTGGCGCTGACATAAATGAATTCGAAACCATGTTCGCGACTTCCCAAGGCTGCCGCGACTATCACGACGCTATCCGTAAAGCCGAGCAGACCCTGGGGACGTGCAGCAAACCCACCATCGCCATGATCCATGGTTTTTGTATTGGTGGTGGCATGGAGTTGGCCTTGGCATGCGATTTGCGCTTTGCAAGCGACGATGGCCGATTTGGTGTAACCGCGTCCAAGTTGGGGGTGGTTTACAGCCTGACTTCCACGCGCAGATTGATGCAACTTATAGGACCATCACGCACTCGCGATCTCTTATATAGCGGTCGCCTGCTGGATGCGTCGGAAGCGGCAGCCATGGGGATTGTCGATCGTATTCTTTCGGCCGCAGATCTTGAGCGTGAAACCGTCGATTACGCGAGGACCTTGTGCCAGCGCGCACCGAGGTCGATTGCAGCATCCAAACGTATTGTTGAAATCATCCTTAACGGCGCACATGACGAAACGACAGCCAGTGAACGGCTTCGACTCGACGCATTTGCTGGCGACGAGTTGGCGGAAGGTATCCGCGCATTCAAGGCGCGTCGGCAGCCCGATTTCTTGCGTGCCAAGCCGGAAGAGTCGATATGAACTTAGCTCATATTCTTTTGCAGTCGGCGCCCCTTTATGGCGATAAAGCACTGTTCCGTTACAACGGGACCGATTATGAGTTCGGCACTATTCAGAACCAGGTTCACCAGCTGGCGCACGCGCTGCGTATACGCGGGGTGCAACGTGGCGACCGTGTCTTGCTGCTGGCCAAGAACAAGCCAGAGTGGGTAGTGGCCATGCTAGGCTCACTGGCAGTGGGGGCTATCGTGGTGCCGGTCAACCCAGCCCTGACCGCAGCCGAACTTGGCTACATCGTTGAGCACAGCGAGCCATCTTTGGTGTTCGTCGATACGGACCTTCTGGCGTCTATCGAGCAGTGTGTGCCCGAACGCCTGCGCGCCGTGTTCGGCGACGAACAGCCCGATAGTTTCGATCTCCTGCTGGCTCAGGGCATACCGCAGGCTGAATTCGCCGAATGTGAGCCCCAGGAACCTGCTGTCATATTCTATACCTCGGGAACTACGGGCCGGCCCAAAGGTGTTTTGCTCTCCCACAAAGCCTTGCTGGCGGTAACTGATATTGCAATAGACACCTTCCGCTTACGCGGTGATGATCGTTCGCTGATCTGCGGTTCGCTTTCCTTTATCTATTCCATCATTACAAATTGCTTTTCCTGCGTCCGAGTTGGCGCAACGGTAGTGCTGAGGGACCGCTTTCATCCCGAGCATGTGTTGCATTCGGTTGGTTCGGAACGCATTACCGTTTTTATGGGTGTGCCCACCATGTTCACGATGATGCTGAACTGGATGCAAGACAAACAAGTCGATACCTCCTCGCTGCGGTTTTTGCTGTCATCGGGGCAAAGCCTGCCATGGAGCCTGGCGCTGCGTGTGCAAGAGCGTTTCGGGCTGCCGCTCTACGACTTTTGGGGGCAAACCGAAGGGACGCCTATCACCGGCTATGACCCCTCGGTCGAGCCCCAAGCCAGGCCCGACTCTTGCGGTCGCACCTTGATCGGTTGCAGCGTGCGGATCATCGACAGCCATGGCCACGCCTTGCCTGCTGAGAGTACTGGCGAAGTGCTGTTGACTGGGCCGTGCATCATGCTGGGGTACTACAAGAACCCACAGGCCACTCAAGACACACTGCGCGACGGGTGGGTATTTACGGGCGACTTGGGCCGGCTCGATGCCGATGGCTATCTCTATATTGTCGGTCGTAAGCGCGACATGATTATCCGCGGAGGCGCCAACATTTATCCCGTCGAAATCGAAGAGGCGCTCTATCAACACAGGGCGGTTGCCGAATGCGCCGTGATAGGGATCGCCGATGAGAAATATGGCGAAATGGTCAAGGCGTGTGTCGTAGTCCAAAGTGGATGCGTGGTCTCGTCCGAGGAATTGCAGCTGCACTGCCGTAATTTGCTGGCTGAATACAAGGTGCCGGCCGAGATTGAGTTCATGGTGGAGCTGCCGAAAGGACCCACCGGAAAGATCCTGAAACGAGAACTGGTATTGCCGCGCCCGTCCATCAATACAACTTTGTAGTCAGTAAATTTTGCACCCTCATATTCTCAAAAAAACTCTGGAGAGACACATGCACCTTAAACGACACCTGTTTGGAATCACCCTGGCGGCAGCTGCCGTCGCCTGCGCCCATGCACAGCCGACTAACAATGCGGTTGGCATTGGAGTCATGACTGACATGTCCGGCATGTATGCCGACTTTGGCGGCCAGGGATCAGTCGTGGCTGCCAAGATGGCGATCGAAGACTTCGGTGGTCACGTTCTGGGCAAGCCGATTAAGCTGGTATCCGCCGACAATCAGAATAAACCGGACATCGCCGCAGTGAAGGCCCGTGAATGGTACGATCTGGACGGGATCACCATGATCACCGACAATATGAACTCAGCGGCAGCGTTGGCAGTTTCCGGCGTCACAAAAGAGAAAAACCGTATCACGTTTGTGACCAGCTCTGGCACGACCGAGCTTACTAACGATGCTTGTAACGCCAACACGGTTCACTATTCCTATGACAACTACGCGCTCTCCAATGTGGTGGCCAGCGCCATCCTAAAGCAAGGCGGCGACACTTGGGCATTTTTGACGGTCGATTATGCATTCGGCAAGTCTATGGAGGAAGCGGCTACCAAAGTGGTCCAGCGCGAGGGTGGTAAGGTCCTAACTAGCGTACGGCATCCGTTTGGTGCATCGGACTTCGCGTCGTTCGTACTTCAAGCTCAAGCATCCAAGGCAAAGATCATAGGCATTGCCAGTTCGGGCTCCGACGTTATTAATATTATCAAGACCGCCAAAGACTTCAATGTTGGTGCCACCGGACAAAAACTGGCAGGATTCCTGGTTTTTATCAATTCGGTGCATGCTTTAGGCCTTGAAACGGCTCAGGACCTATATTTGGCAAGTGGCTGGTATTGGGATCTGAACGATGAAACGCGGGCGTTCGCAAAGCGGTTTTACGAGGAAACCCAACAAATGCCGTCGATGAATCAAGCGGGTGTCTACTCGTCGATCATGACCTACCTGAACGCAGTCAAGGCCGCCGGCACCACAGATGCAGCTGAAGTCATGGCCAAAATGAAAGAGACCCCGATTAACGATATGTTTGCCCAAGGTGGCGTAATCCGGGAAAACGGCCTGATGGCGCACGATATGTACCTGATGCAAGTCAAGAAGCCATCGGAATCGCAATATCCTTGGGACTACCTGCATTTGCGGGCTACGGTGCCTGCCGAAGAGGCCTATCTCCCATTGGCCGAGAGCACTTGCCCACTGACCAATAAGTCTTAAGATTTCCGACCAAGTAGCGGCTAGCGCTGCGACACATATGTCGCAGCGCCTTTCTGCATCAGATTTTGCCATAGGAACCATCATGAAAGCTGTGTTGTGCAAGGCTTGGGGCCCGCCCGAGTCGCTTACCGTAGAATCGTTACCTGACATCACTCCAGAAGCTGGCGAAGTAATCATTGCAGTTAAGGCGGCCAGCGTCAATTTTCCCGATGTGCTGATCATCCAGAATAAGTACCAGGTGAAGCCTCCCCTGCCCTTCGTGCCCGGCACTGAGCTTGCGGGTACCGTCCATGCTGTAGGTGCCAACGTCTCGCACGTCAAACCGGGCGACTCTGTCATTGCGGTTGGTACGCATGGCGCTTTTAGCAGCTTAGCGCGCATGAAAGCAGATGAAGTCATGCTTATGCCGGCGGGGCTGGATTTCGATACGGCAGCCGCCTTCTTTATGGCTTACGGGACGTCCTATCATGCGGTAGTGGATCGCGGCCAACTCAAGGCAGGCGAAACATTGTTAGTGCTCGGCGCTGCCGGAGGTGTTGGACTGGCTGCCATCGGTATTGCCAAAGCCCTAGGCGCGCGCGTGATTGCCGCAGCCTCCACCAATGACAAGCTTGCCGTATGTCGAGAGCAGGGCGCGGACGAGACGATCGACTACAGTAGCGAAAATCTACGTGAACGAATCAAATCGATCACTAACGGGAAAGGTCCCGATGTTATCTTCGATCCAGTGGGGGGCGCCAACGCCGAGTTGGCATTTCGCTCCGTGGGATGGCGCGGCCGCTACTTGATCGTGGGCTTCGCCAGCGGCGAAATTCCGAAATTAGCCTTCAATCTGCCGCTGCTCAAAGGGGCGGCGCTGATAGGCGTATTTTGGGGGGATTACATCAAACGGGAACCGGCCAGTTGTCAAGAGGACTTCCAGACGATTGTCGAATGGATACAAGCTGGCAAAATCCGGCCGCATATTTCCGCACGATATCGACTGGAAGATACAGCACGCGCATTGCAGGATATGGCAGACCGCAAGACTACTGGCAAAGTGTTGATTGTTCCTTAAGTAGGGATACTCGACACGTTTACGCCTTTCTCTTGGGGGCTGGGGCACCGTTCTTTCCAGGTTGCTTTGAGCCCCCGGTAGTTTGACCGCATACCTATTTAAAACTTAGCGGTACAGAGCTCGACTAATGACATCGACGTAGGTGCTGATAACATTGGCTGGCACGGGCTTGACGGCTCCACGACTGCTGAAGGCGTAGCGCTGGGCGAGATAGGTTCGAGTGGACATCAGCATGTAGGCGATGGCCTCAAGTTGTTCAACGGTGTACCCCTTGATCTCACCGCGCTCCAGGCTTCTGGTCAGACTGCGAATGTAGCCTTCTGATACATGCTTGAAATAGACCTTGTGTGCTTTAGGCGCCATGGTCTCCGCTTCATTTACCAGGCGGTGGAACCAGGGATGCTCGGCCAGAAATTCGAAATACAAGGTTATGCGTTGCTTTTCCCGCTCGACACCATGCGTATCGGGATCCATGCGAGACTTAATATACTCGGTCATCTGCCTGCCCATGATGGGCAAGAGCTGGTCGAGGATATCCTGACGCGACTCAAAGTAATTGTAGAACGTACCCTGCGCGACTTTGGCATGGGCAGTAATGTTGGCGATCGACGCGCCCTGGTAGCCTAGTCGTCCCACGATTTTGACCGCAGCGTCCAGCAGTGTGTTGCGGGTGTTTTCAGCTTTTTCGGCGCGCGTGGATTCACGTACCGGTCTAGCATTCTTTTTTGCTGTTTTAAGGGTGCGTTGTGTCGTCAAGGCTTTATCGCTTCAGTGCTGGATCTGTCCAATTTGCTTACTAGCGGCTTGCTGTGGCCCCATTATAAATATTTAGCGCCATTCTTAACCAGGCTGCGACTGATAAGGATTTTCTGCACTTCGCTGCTACCCTCGTAGATTTGCAGCACACGAGCATCCCGATAGTATTTTTCGACAGGGTAATCCGTTAGATAACCGTAACCGCCATGGATCTGAACTGCAGCCGAGCAGACATTTTCAGCCATTTCAGAGGCAAAAACTTTGATCATTGAGGCGTCCGTGGGGTCGATGCGCCCAGTCTCCTGATCATGGGCAACCTGCAACAGCGCCGTGCGAGCAATTCTGACTTGCGTAGCCATATCAGCTAAACGAAATGCAATGGACTGATGCTCGATCAGTGGCTTGCCAAAAGTTTTGCGTTCCTGCGCATATACAAGTGTAGCTTCAAGCGCTGCACGTGCTACACCAACGGCCTGCGCCGCGATTGCGATTCTACCAGGGGTTAGGAATGAGAGAATGATTTTGTAGCCTTCACCGACTTGCCCAAGAACATCCTCAACTGGGACTTCCATATCGTCCAGCACTATTTGACAGGTATCGCAGTTGCGGTGCCCCATTTTTTCTTCGATACGGCTTACCTTGTAGCCCGGGTTGTCCGTTGAGGTCACAAAGCAAGTGATTCCCTTGCTGCCTTTGCTCGGATCTGTTACCGCCAGAATCATTGCCACATTCGCAGTCTGCCCCGAGGTCACAAACTGCTTGGTTCCATTCAGAATGTACTTGTTGCCTTTCTTGATAGCCCTGGTTTTGATCGCAGAGGCATCTGAACCGGCGTCTGGCTCTGTCAGCAGCAACGCACCAAACAACTTGCCTTGTGAAAGCGGCTGCAGCATGCGTTCGTTTTGCTCGTCTGTACCGTATCGCGACAACGCCGAGCACACTGGGGAGTTGTGTACGTTCATCATGTTGCACACGCCGCAATCGGCGCCTGCCAACTCTACTGTGGCCAGGATATATGACACGAAGTCGGCCCCTGCTCCACCCCAACGTTCGTCAACGCAGATTCCCATCAAACCTAGTTCGCCAAGATGTTTGAGAATGTGCGTCGGAACCACTCCGTCACGCTCCCATTCTTGTGCATAAGGAGCGATTTCTTTCTTCGCGAATTCCCGCGCAGTGTCGCGGACCATTTCTTGCTCGTTGGTTAAAATCATGATGCTCTATGAGAAATAAGAATAATTATGAAAGTCCAGTGTGGTCCCGAAAACACAATGCCACACATAAATTATGAGTAATGAATCATAATTCATTTTTCATAAAAAAGAAATCGTTGATGCCTTTTCAGACTATCAGCGGTCCTGAAATACCGGAGTCCGTTTTTCAATGAAGGCACGCATACCTTCCGCGGCGTCCTCGGTAGCCATCGCCAGGCTGGCTAAGTCGGCTTCTATCTTCATGCCCTCATGCAGGCTTACATCCTGCGAACGCAGGATTGTTTCGCGGGCTAGTTGCAACGCGGGCAAACCGTAGCAACAGAACTTGCTTGCGTAATCTATGGCCGCGCTTAGCAGGTCGCCCTCTATAACATGGTCGACCAGCCCGAAACTCAGTGCTTCGTCGCAGTCTATAGTCCGGCCCGTCATGACCATATCCAAAGCGCGGCGGGTCCCGATCAGCCGTGGCAGGCGTTGTGTGCCGCCGTATCCGGGTATAAGCCCTAGCTTGATTTCCGGAAAGCTCAACTTCGCTTGTCGACTGGCTAGCCGGAATGTGCACGCCAGCGCCAATTCAAGCCCACCGCCTAGCGCATAGCCATTGATCAAAGCGATTGAAGGAATCCGCAGTGCGTCCAGTTTGGCGAAAACTTTCTGTCCGTACTCCAGGGTGCGCTTCCGGTCCAGCAAGGGTAGTGCGGACAATTCCTTAATGTCCGCACCGGCACAAAAAGCCCGGCTTCCGGCGCCGGTGATAAGCAGAACACGAGCGTTTGACGCATCGATACGATCCAGCTCATCGCTGATATCTCGGATCAGCTGCGCATTCAGCGCGTTGAGCGCGTCGGGTCGATTAAGTCGCAGCACCGCAATGCTATCTCGCCAGCTCAAGTCAACTGTAGTCATGATTGTTTCCTATTGGAGTCATCTGTGAGCTTAGCCATACCTGCCCGTATTCCGTCCGGAATAGCGACCGGTTTGCGACTCTCCCGGTCGACAAAAACGTGCACGAAGTGTCCACTCGCGATCGGCGTTTCCGATCCAGGGAAAAAGATGCCTATCTCGTAACGGACGCTGGATCGGCCCAGTTTGGAAACCCTGACACCGGCCTCAAGCGCGTCGGGGAACGCGGCTGGTTGATGATACTGACACATGCTTTCTATGACTAAGCCGATTACATCGCCGTCATGGATGTCCAGTCCGCCAACCTCGATCGTATAGCGATTCACCACGCTATCGAAATAAGAATAGTAGGCAACATTGTTGATATGACCGTAGATATCGTTATCCATCCAACGGGTCGCTATAGGACTGAAGTAGGTGTAGCAACCTCTGTCTGCGGGCGGCTCTTTCTGCATAGATTTCTCCCATAGAATGCGCGTAGGTAACGCAATTTCCTCAACGGAGTGTATATTACATGAATTATGAGTCACCAATCATTTTTCTTGACATGGCTTCGATTAGACCCTATTCTTTTCCGGCATAAACGCGGAACAATACAGGAGGCATCCCGGAATGAGCGCATCTGTTCGTGAGCCGCACGAAGCCATTGGCGGTGCTCTTGCTTACTGGGATTTCAAAGGTGGCACAATGAATTTAGCTCATATTCTTTTGCAGTCGGCGCCGCTTTATGGCGATAAAGCACTGTTCCGTTACAACGGGACCGATTATGAATTCGACGCGATCCAGACCCAGATTCACCAGCTGGCGCACGCGCTGCGTATGCGCGGGGTGCAACGTGGCGACCGTGTCTTGCTGCTGGCCAAGAACAAGCCAGAGTGGGTAGTGGCCATGCTAGGCTCACTGGCAGTGGGGGCTATCGTGGTGCCGGTCAACCCAGCCCTGACCGCAGCCGAACTTGGCTACATCGTTGAGCACAGCGAGCCATCCTTGGTGTTCGTCGATACGGACCTTCTGGCGTCTATCGAGCAGTGTGTGCCCGAACGCCTGCGCGCCGTGTTCGGCGACGAACAGCCCGATAGTTTCGATCTCCTGCTGGCTCAGGGCATACCGCAGGCTGAATTCGCCGAATGTGAGCCCCAGGAACCTGCTGTCATATTCTATACCTCGGGAACTACGGGCCGACCCAAAGGTGTTTTGCTATCACACGAAGCATTGAGCGCGATTACAGAAATTTCAGGTGGCAACTTCCAGATTCGACCGGATGATAAATCAATCATTCCTAACTCATTATCTTTCATCTATCCGTTGATGATCAATTGCTGCGCCTGCATCCGCGCGGGCGCAACCATAGTCCTACAGGATCGCTTCCATCCGGAACTGGTCCTGCGCACTATCGAGTCCGAACGCATAACCATCTTTATGGGTGTGCCGACCATGTACACCATGATGCTGAATTGGGCGCTTGGCAAGGATGTTGATGCATCCTCGCTGCGCTATTGTGTTGCGGCCGGTTCGAGTTTGTCGTGGAATGTGGTGCAGCAGATGCAACAGACTTTCGGCGTCACTCTTTATGACCTTTGGGGTCAGACCGAAGGGACTCCAATCACCAGCTATGATCCCGCGACTGAGCGGCAGGGAAGGCGAGACTCATGTGGCCGGGCATTGCCTGGCTGCGCCGTGCGTATCGTCGATGAAGACGACCGTGAGCTTCCGCACGGCGAAGTTGGCGAAGTCTTGCTGAAGGGTCCAAACGTTATGTTGGGCTACTACAAGAACTTGCAGGCTACGCAAGAAACTCTGCGCGACGGCTGGGTGTACACGGGCGACTTGGGTCGGCTTGACGCTGATGGCTATCTTTATATCGTCGGTCGCAAGCGCGACATGATTATTCGCGGCGGAGCCAATGTGTATCCGGTCGAGATCGAAGAAACGCTCTATCAGCATCCCGCGGTCCTCGAGTGCGCTGTCGTCGGAACTCCTGATGAACTATACGGCGAAACCATTAAGGCATGCATCGTGACGCGCGAAGCGCACCAAGCATCAGCCGAGGAACTGCAAGACCATTGCCGTCAGTTGCTGGCCGAATACAAGGTGCCGAGCGCGGTGGCGTTCATGGACGAACTGCCCAAAGGCCCCACCGGAAAAATTCTCAAACGACTATTGCGTGTTTGACTGAGTTCAGTCGCCGAGAGGCCAACAGAAGTAACTATAAGCGTCGTGGCCTGCAAGCACATTGCGCACGACAAGCAAAGATGGAGAGCTCACGATGGAATTTCGAACCGTTCAATCGCTACTGATTGAGTTTGGTGCCGCTCGCAGGATTGGCGAGATACTTAGACAGCGCTATGCCGAAAAGCGCCTTTGCCTGATAACCGATGCGTTTCTTCATGGCAGTGGCTTATTAGCGCCAGCGCTGTCTAGCCTGGCCGATGCCGGTTGGACCGTAACCGTGATCGATGATGTGGTAGCGGATCCGCCTGAAAATGTCGTATTAGAGGTGGCAGAGCGAGCCCGTCAGAGCCGAGCTGAGATTGTACTTGGGTTGGGCGGAGGCTCGTCCTTGGACGTGGCAAAGTTGATCGCTGCACTAGTGGCGTCTTCACAGTCGCTGCACGACATGTACGGGATTGGAAATGTCAGCGGTCCGCGGTTACCGCTGATCTTGATTCCGACTACAGCCGGAACAGGCTCAGAAGTGACACCAGTCTCGATTGTGACCACCGGCGAGACGACGAAGATGGGCGTGGTGTCGCCAATGCTCTACGCTGACATGGCAATCCTGGACGCTGAGCTCACGATGTCATTGCCTCCTGCGGCCACCGCAATGACCGGCATTGACGCAATGGTACATGCGATCGAGGCTTATACGTCCAGACACCTGAAAAATCCCTTGTCCGACATGCTGGCCTGCAAGGCGCTGGGCCTGTTGAACGAAAATCTGCTGTCTGCCTGCGGGGGTGAGGCTAACCGCGCCGCGCGCGAGGCCATGCTGCTGGGCGCCACGCTGGCGGGGCAAGCCTTCGCCAATGCGCCTGTGGCCGCCGTGCATGCGTTGGCATATCCCATAGGCGGGACATTCCATGTGCCTCACGGCTTATCCAATTCTCTGATTCTTCCTCCGGTGTTGCATTTCAACGCGCAGGTCGTGCCGCATTTATATGCGGAGCTTGCGGAAATCATAGTGCCTCGACCCAGTGGCAGCGATGAAGCGAAGGCGCTTGCTTTCATACAGCGGCTGGAGAGCCTGATCGAAGAAACCGGTATTCCACGCCGACTTGCTGATGTTGGCATTCGCGACGACGACCTCGATGGCTTGGCCGCCGATGCGATGAAGCAGGTTCGTCTACTTGGGAATAATCCCAGAGAGCTGACCGAGCAGGACGCACGGACCATCTATGCCGCCGCGCTCTGACATGAGGTTCAGCCTTGTGGCGGAAGTTCGACAGCGACAAAGCCTTATTCCTGAACTCGGTCCGGAGGGACAATGAACGACAGCATTCTTGAAACAAAAGATTTGTCCAAGGTATTTAAAGGATTCACTGCGGTTAGCGGCGTCAATCTCCGCGTCCGCACCGGCAGCATCCATGCACTGATTGGCCCTAACGGGGCAGGGAAAACAACATGCTTCAACCTCCTGACCAAGTTCTTGGAGCCTTCCTCGGGGCAAATCCTCTACAAGGGGCAGGACATTACGGAGGTAAATGCCGCAAAGATCGCACGTAGAGGAATCATTAGATCCTTTCAAATATCAGCGGTTTTTCCTCACCTGAGTGTTTTGGAGAACGTCCGCATAGGACTACAACGCAATCAAGGCAATTCCTTCCATTTCTGGAAAAGTGAAAGGGTTCTGGACTGTCTGAATCAACGGGCCATGGCGCTATTAGAGCTAGTAGGCCTGGATTCGCTTGCCGATAAGCTTGCTATGGACCTACCATACGGCCGCAAGCGGTCGCTGGAGATATCAACCACCCTTGCCATGGAGCCTGAGCTGATGCTTCTGGACGAACCTACGCAAGGCATGGGCCACGAAGATGTCGACAGAGTAACGGCGCTGATCAAGAAAGTCTCTGCCGACCGGACGATCTTGCTGGTAGAGCACAACATGAACGTGGTGGCGTCAATTGCCGACACAATTACCGTGTTGCAGCGCGGCTCGATTTTAGCCGAAGGGAGCTATCAGGAGATTGCACGCAACCCCAAAGTCATGCAGGCCTATATGGGCACCGCCGACGCCGGCCTGAAAGGAGCGCACGAATGAGCGAGCTGGCCGCCCTTTCCGTCGAGAATCTTCATGCGTGGTATGGCGAGTCGCATGTGTTGCACGGTATGAATTTTTCCGTATGCCCCGGGGAGGTCGTAACGTTGCTGGGCCGCAACGGTGCCGGAAGGACGACCGCACTACGTTCAATTTTAGGATTGATCGATACGCGCAAAGGCTCCATCCGCATCAACGGAGTCGAAGCGATAGGCATGCCCACTTATAAAATCGCTTACTTAGGTGTGGGTTACTGCCCTGAAGAGCGGGCGATATTCTCGTCGCTGTCGGCCGAAGAGAATCTGTTGTTGCCCCCCAGGATATCCCGCGCTAGCACCGGGATGTCGGTAGACGAGATCTACGAAATGTTTCCGAATCTCGCCGAACGCCGACATAGCCCGGGAACCCGTCTATCAGGCGGAGAGCAGCAAATGCTGGCGGTTGCGCGAATTTTGCGTACCGGGGCGAAGTTGCTGTTATTGGACGAGATTTCGGAAGGCTTGGCACCGATCATTGTCCAAGCGCTCGCGCGCATGATCACTTCCTTGAAGGAAAAGGGCTACACCATCGTCATGGTAGAGCAGAATTTCCACTTCGCGGCACCCCTGGCTGACCGATTTTATGTGGTGGAGCATGGCTGTGTCGTGGCTGAGATCGGCGCATCGGAACTGGAACAGAAAACGCCGTTGCTTAACGAGCTGCTAGGAGTGTAGCGATCCCATGACTGAAATATTCGGCATTTCTATTCAAGTTTTACTGACTCAACTATTACTCGGATTGGTCAACGGCGCATTCTACGCCGTGTTGTCTCTTGGGCTGGCGATCATCTTCGGTCTACTCAACGTCATCAACTTCGCCCACGGTGCGCTTTTCATGATGGGCGCCTTCATGGCGTGGATGGGGCTGGAATACTTCGGCATCAACTATTGGGCCATGCTGCTGATTGCACCGGTGATTATCGGTTTGTTCGGTATGGTTATCGAAAGAACATTGCTACGCCATTTGTACAAGCTTGATCATGTGTACGGTTTACTGCTGACGTTTGGCATCACGCTGATTCTAGAAGGTGTATTCCGTTCGCTATATGGCGTATCTGGCCAACCTTATGCGGCCCCACAACAGCTCTCGGGGGCAACGAATTTAGGGTTCATGATCCTGCCCAACTATCGTGCGTGGATCATCATAGCCTCTCTGATGGTTTGCTTTGCAACGTGGTATGTCATCGAGAAGACCCGTATAGGCTCTTATCTCAGGGCAGGCACCGAGCGTCCCGACATAGTGGAAACCTTCGGCGTGAATGTGCCTCGCATGGTCATGCTGACCTATGGTTTTGGCGTAGCGCTTGCCGCTTTTGCGGGCGTATTGGCGGCGCCCGTCATGCAAGTTACGCCGCTGATGGGATCAAACCTCACCATTACTGTTTTCGCGGTGGTCGTGATTGGCGGTATGGGTTCACTTGTAGGCGCAATTTTCACTGGGCTCTTATTGGGTGTAATTGAAGGATTAACTCGCGTGTTCTATCCGGAACTATCGGCAACTGTAGTGTTCATCATCATGGCGATAGTATTGCTGCTGCGTCCTGCTGGATTGTTCGGCAAAGAAAAATAACCCATTGGAGTACGAAATGATGAACCAAAAACTTACTTACGGTGTCGCCTTAATGGTACTACTGGTGCTGCCTATGTACGTCTATCCCGTTTTCCTGATGAAGGTGCTTTGCTTTGCTCTGTTCGCCTGCGCGTTCAATCTGCTGATTGGATACACCGGACTGCTCAGTTTCGGTCACGCCACATTTTTCGGAGGGGCTGGATACTTCACCGGCTATGCACTCAAGCACTTGAATCTACCGTTTGAATTGGGGGTACTTCTGGGGGTCATGGGCGCAGCTATGCTCGGTCTGGCAATGGGCGTACTAGCGATCCGCCGCCAGGGCATCTATTTCACGATGATTACACTCGCTCTATCCCAGATGATGTTCTTCATATTTCTACAGGCTCCTTTCACGGGAGGCGAAGACGGACTGCAAGGCGTGCCACGTGGCCATTTGGTCGGGCAACTGGGCTTGGACAACGACATGGTGCTCTATTATGTCGTATTGGCAATTACGATTGCGGGCTTCGCCCTCATCGTCCGAACAATACATTCGCCGTTCGGACAGGTAATCCGGGTTATTAAGGAAAACGAACCTCGAGCAATATCGCTGGGCTACGATGTCAATCGATACAAGCTGTTGGCCTTTGTCCTCTCGGCGGCGGTGGCGGGACTGGCTGGATCGATCAAGACAGTAGTGCTGGGCTTGGAAACGTTAACCGACGTGCACTGGGCGATGTCCGGCACCGTGGTGTTGATGGCACTTGTCGGCGGCCTAGGTACGTTGCTCGGTCCTATCGTAGGTGCCGTCGTCATCGTAAGCCTGGAAAACCGACTCGGCGAAATCGGCCGCTTCCTGGCCAATATCAGCGGTATCGAAAGCCTCAGCACAATGGATCAATCTATCACCACGGTAATCGGGTTCATTTTCGTAGCATGCGTATTGGCATTTCGGCGTGGTTTGGTGGGTGAGTTGGCACCGCTATTCAAGAGATTGCGTGTCCGTATTGCAAATGGCTTATCTTCTGGGTGACCTCATCGAAACGTGGGGGCGGCTTCGGCCGGTAATCCGTCTTTAGGTCACCAAAGCATGCGCATGCCCAGCGGCGCCGGCCACCACGATGCTGTGTATGTGGCGAAAACCGGCCCAGTGGGAATGATCTTCATTCCTTGCTTGCACGGCAGGAGCCACAGCGCGGAGGAATGGATAGAGCCAGAGCAATTGCTGAAGGGCTCCGACGTACTACTTCAGATTATTGTGGAGCTGGATAGGGTATTGGCTGCCTAGGTTTCGCGATTGCAAACTGCTTACCTCAAGCCACCAACACCGTTAAATTCCCCAACGCCCGAAAAGGCGCAAGCTTCTCCGCACTTGCATCCGCATCAGTAATCAGCGTCCAGGGCCGATTCATCGGCGTCCAGGCTTGCTGCCCCGCAAAGCCCAGCTTGGACGAATCGGCCAGCACGAAGACCGCGTCCGCCTGCTCCATCATCTTCTCTTTCAGATAAGCCTGGTCCGGTAATCCCCCCATACTCAGCAGTAAACGGCAGTAGAATCGGTTAGATATTTACTGGCTAATTTCTGCCTCGGGGTGATGCCGCCCAAGGCCATGTTGGGCCGTTCGTTGTTGTAAGTCCAGAGCCAGTCGGTGGCGCCCAGCTGAACTTCCTCCAGACTGCCAAACAGGTTTTGAGCCAGCCAATCATAGCGCACGGTTCGGTTATAGCGCTCGACGTAGGCATTTTGCTGCGGATTGCCAGGCTGAGTATGGATCAGAGTAATGCGGCGGCTTGCAGCCCATTCAAGCATCGTTTTGCCAACGAGTTCGGGACCATTATCGCAACGTAGACAGGCCGGCTTGCCGCGCCATTCAATGATCTGGTCCAAGGCTCGTGTTACGCGTTCCGCTGGCAAGGAGAAGTCCACCTCAATCCCTAGCCCCTCGCGGTTAAAGTCATCGACCACATTGAATAGCCGGATGCTGCGACCGTCAGCCAGCTGATCGTGCATAAAATCCATCGACCAGACTTGATTGATATCGGTGGCAGTGCCCAGCGGATCGGGGCGCTCGCGTACCAGGCGTTTCTTGGGTTTGATGCGCAAATTGAGCTCCAGCTCACGATAGATCCGATACACTTTCTTGTGATTCCACGTAAAGCCTTTGATGTTGCGTAAGTACAGGAAACATAAGCCAAAGCCCCAGTTACGCTGGGCCGTTGTGAGCCGGATCAGCCAATCGGCGATGACCTCGTTGTCATCGGCCTGCTTGGCTTGGTAGTGGTAGCCACTTTGACTGATACCAAACGCCTGGCAGGCCAAGCGGATACTGGATTTAAAGTGCGCAATGGCACAACGCGCCATCTCTTTTCGTCGAGATGGCGCTACCACTTTTTTCGTAGCGCTTCCTGCACCATTTCAGCCTTCAGACGCTCTTCGGCGTACATCTTCTTAAGTTGCCTGTTTTCAGTCTCAAGCTCCTTCAGGCGTGCCACCATCGAGGTGTCCATGCCGCCATACTTGGCGCGCCACTTGTAAAAGGAGGCGCTGCTCATGCCGTGTTCGCGGCACAGCTGTGGCACCGGGGTGCCGGCTTCGGCCTGTTTGAGAATTGCCATGATCTGGCTGTCGGTGAATCTGGATTGCTTCATTGCGAATTTCCTTGTTATGGAAATTCTACCTTCGATCACTGCGGATATACGGGGGGATTACCGTCCGAGCTGGCTTCGCATAAACCCCGGCTGGCCACAATGCCATCGGCGCCCAAAAACACCTTGTCGGCGCTTAGCCTTGCGAGTGCCAGCTCGGTAAGCGGCCCAACCGACCCCATGCTTAGCTTGCGTACATCCCCGCCCAGCATGGTGATGCGTATATCGGGGTCGTTGGCCAGGATGGTGAGCGCCTCGATATTGTTCGTGATCACATGCAGGTCGCCCCGCCCGCAAAGCACTCGCGCCAAGGCCGCTGTCGTCGTGCCGGCATCGAGAATCAGGGTATCGCCTTCCTGAACCTGTTGAGCCGCAAGGGCAGCTATGGCTTGCTTTTGCTGACGCTGCATAAGCATGCGTTCGTTCAGCGTTTGTTCGCGGCGATCGTGGTTTACGAACGCCGCGCCCCCGTATGTACGCACAAGTCGACCTTCTAGGGCCAGGCGATTCAAGTCGCGCCTGATGGTCGACAAAGACACATCCAATTGCCTGCTCAGTTCTTCGACATCGGCAACGCCTTTGTGGACCAGGTTAAGTATGCGCTGTTGGCGCTCGCGGGTTTTGGACGATGACATAGGCAGGGTTATTGATGGACGGCGGCCTTGTGACCAGCCAGTTGGGTGGCAATACGTAAAGCCTCGAGCATACTGCGTTCGTCGGCGACGCCCTTGCCCGCAATGTCGAACGCCGTGCCGTGATCAACGGAAGTGCGGATTACGGGCAGGCCGACTGTTACGTTCACACCAGCCTCCAGCCCCATTACCTTGACGGGCGCATGGCCCTGATCATGATACATCGCCACCACCAGGTCGAAGTCGCCGCGGGCGGCCCGGAAGAACAGGGCGTCGGCCGGCAAGGGCCCTTCCACCTTGCGTCCCAGGGCTTGTTGCGCCAGCACGGCGGGAACAATCTTCAGCTCTTCCTCGCCGTTGCCGAACAAGCCGTTTTCGCCCGCATGCGGATTGATCCCGCATACGCCTATTCGAGGTGCGTCGATGCCGGCGCTACGCAAAGTCTCGTAACCGCGGGCAATGGTGCGCTCGACCAAGCCTGGCTCGATCTTGTGAATGGCATCAAGCAATCCGATGTGCGTGGTCACATGAATTACGCGCAAGTTAGGTGCGACCAGCATCATCGACACTTCGGGCGTGCCGGTAAGCAGCGCCAACAGTTCGGTGTGCCCGGGATATAGATGGCCGGCGGCGTGCAGTGCCTCTTTGTTCAAGGGCGCGGTGCAGATGGCGTCGATCTCGTGGCGCATGGCCAGCTCGACTGCGCGCGCGATGCACTGATAGGCGGCGTCGCCGCAAACTGCGGATAGCTCGCCAAAGGGATGCCCGGCGGGTATCGAGCCCAAGTCGAAGCAGTCGACTTCGCCGGGGACGAAAGCCGCGTCGGCTACTTGCGTTATGGTGCGAAAGCTCAGGCTTGATCCAACGAGGCGCGCCGCTTCCTGCAAGCGCGGGACGCTACCAATGACCAAGGGTCGGCACCCGTCGTAGAGGTCACGGTGCGCCAGGCTCTGGACAATGATTTCGGGTCCGATGCCGGCGGCGTCCCCCATAGTGATAGCAATAATCGGGCGGTGCATGAGCTTCCTTAGGTGATATTTAACGTCGTAGAGCGTCATAGCAGCGGACTAGCGTCATCGCTGTGCCAAACGCTCCGGCTTTGGTAATGACGGGCAAAGTCCGAGTACCGCTGGCGACCGAAATCGGTACCCCGGGCTCTACCTCGGCCGCCAGGTCTAATCTGCTGACGCCCAGGGCATGCAGCACCGCCCTGGCGGTTTCTCCGCCTGTTGCAACGATTGCGCCAATTTGGCTGGCTTGAGTGGCCACGAGGCGACCCAAGGCCTTGCTGAGGGCGGGGCCCACTGTTCGATCAAGCTGGGTTACGCATGACACGGCCAGCATTGCATCACCGCGAGACAAGGCTGCTGCAAGGGCTTCCTGCGAGTGCAGCCAACCGGCATGGGCTTCCGCACCCATCAACGCATCGGCGGATACCGATAGCAGTGGCATGGCACGCTTGCGACGCAGTTGATCGACCTGTGCGCCACTGATGCCAGACATGCTTCCAACAACGACCAGACAGCGGCCGGCCACTGATGGCACAGGCCGGCTTTCAATGCTGGGCCCGCTTGAGATTGCTGCGGCCAACTGCCCGACCAGCCCAGCGGACCCTGCCCAGAAGCAAGGAAAGGGAAGTTGCCAGGATGCCTGCGCTATACGGGCAAGGTCATCGTCCCGCTCGGCATCGCACACCAGCACCTGCTTGCCTTGCCGAGCGCTGTTGATGAATAAACTACGGAAAAGATCTACCGGCCCCCGGATGTCAGACAGACCCACTGCAAGCGTGTTTAAGTTCTGCCCGCGCATGATGCCGACCAGGTCGGACGTGCCTTGCAGGCCCTCATGGCGCCACACCTCCGTGTGCTGAAGCGCTACGCCGTTAAGCAGTTGGTGGCCGTTGACGGTGGTGCGGCCCATGGTCGGAAAAGCCGGCGCAACGATGGCCATGCCGGCCACCTCGACGGCCGCCGCGACCTCGGCGCCGATGTTTCCACGCAAGGTCGAATCCAATTTCTTGTATAGGTGGCCATATCCCGATCGGTTGTGGATCTGGCTTTAGACCGATTCCCAAATGCTCGAATATTGATTACGGTAGACAACGGAATTCTCGGCCACGATGGCATTAGCTCTGATTTGCGCGCCCAGATCTTGGAACAAAAAACCCTCTAAACTTAGGCGTTGGAGGTAAAAGTGTCGTTACTGAATCATAAGCATTTCTGCTTCGTACTGAGCAATTTTCTCAAGTGTTATCCACTCCGGCTTTTCGGGCAGCCCTTCATAGATTTCCTTCATCTTTGCAATCTGCTCAGCCTCATCGCCTGCCCATAAGTATCTTTTTAGATCTATTGCCGTGACCTAGGTAGTACTCACAGTCCTGCTGCAAGCGGCCCGGGAGCGGGTACTCAAAATGCGCGGTGTTATCAGTTGCGATCATACTAATAATGTCCTTTTCACTGCACCCGCAATACGCGAGCGGCCGAGGAAGAGTCCTCGATCAGTATAGCGGCTCCAACTCGCCATACGTATATCTGATTGCGCAGACCCTCAATCCTCCAACTTGCTTCCAGAGAGGCCCCGAATTTAGTTCGGGGAGTGGGAGCGCCGACAACAGATGGCAGCGGGTTTCTTACATGATAATCTGTATTATCATTGTTGATTTTATGGGGTGTTTGACGGGTATTGGCAAATCATGGAGTGTGCTTGACCTTAGATATCAATGACTTACGCTTATTTTTGTCAATTCCGTACTGAGATCGGCAATCTGAGGGCTTACAGCCCCTCTAGGGGATGTATGAGCCGGAAGATGTGAACCTATGGATGGTGTATCCGTCTGACGAAGAAACGTAAACGATCCATCTTCCCCATAATTGT
Source organism: Alcaligenaceae bacterium CGII-47 (assembly GCA_019166125.1). GTDB lineage: Bacteria > Pseudomonadota > Gammaproteobacteria > Burkholderiales > Burkholderiaceae_B > Castellaniella. Next base: position 220 of record JAHTBO010000014.1, on the reverse strand, counting down.
CAGCTGATGACCTTCAGCCCATCATTTGCCTGTTGCTACTTTTGGGATACGGCAGATGACTTCAAAGAATCGAGACTGGTGGCGAGCGCACCTGCAGTGCATTGAGCGCGAGGGCTTGACCACCAAGGCTTATGCGGATCGGGAGGGTATCGCCCCCGCGTCACTGTATTACTGGCGCAAGGCTCTCAAAGCCGAGGCCGGCTCTGAGCCGCTGGGCCAA
>JAHTBO010000013.1 GCA_019166125.1 Alcaligenaceae bacterium CGII-47 | reverse complement strand
CCGGGCTTGGCCAAGACCTGACCACGCTCGACGTCCTCGCGCTTGGTGCCGCGCAACAGAATCCCAACGTTGTCCCCCGCCTGACCTTGGTCGAGCAGCTTGCGGAACATCTCCACACCCGTGCAGGTGGTCTTGACCGTGTCGTGAATCCCGACAATCTCGATTTCTTCGCCAACCTTCACAATGCCACGCTCGACACGACCCGTCACTACCGTGCCGCGACCCGAGATCGAGAACACGTCCTCGACAGGCATCAGGAACGCACCATCGACCGCGCGCTCTGGCGTGGGGATGTAGCTGTCCAAGGCCTCTGCCAACTTAAGGATGGCAGGCTTGCCCAGCGGACCTTCGTCGCCCTCTAAGGCGAGTTTGGCCGAGCCCGTGATGATCGGCGTATCGTCGCCCGGAAAGTCGTACTTGGTGAGCAGCTCGCGCACTTCCATCTCGACTAATTCCAGCAACTCGGCATCATCAACCATGTCGGCCTTGTTCAGGAACACGATGATGTAAGGCACGCCCACCTGACGGCTAAGCAAAATGTGCTCGCGTGTCTGGGGCATGGGGCCGTCTGCGGCCGACACCACCAGGATCGCACCGTCCATCTGTGCAGCACCCGTGATCATGTTCTTGATGTAGTCAGCGTGCCCCGGGCAGTCAACGTGCGCGTAGTGGCGCGCCGCTGTTTCGTACTCGACGTGCGAGGTATTAATAGTAATCCCACGTGCCTTTTCTTCGGGCGCCGCGTCAATCTGTGCGTAGCCCTTGGCTTCGCCGCCAAATGCCGTCGCCAGAACGGTCGTGATCGCCGCCGTAAGCGTGGTCTTGCCGTGGTCAACGTGTCCAATCGTCCCTACGTTGACGTGCGGTTTGGTCCGTTCAAACTTGCCTTTTGCCATGGCTTGACTCCTGACTGTGGGATAAAGCAAAAATAATATAAATTCTGTGGTGCCCATGAAGCGGATCGAACGCTTGACCTCTCCCTTACCAAGGGAGTGCTCTACCACTGAGCCACATGGGCGAATTTCACTTCGCGTCTACTGTCGCTTACTGGAGCGGGTGAAGGGAATCGAACCCTCGTCATAAGCTTGGAAGGCTTCTGCTCTACCATTGAGCTACACCCGCGATTCAATTCACCTGACCAGCAATTCCGCGAGGCACTGCTAATCGTATGCTTTGGTGGTGGGGGTTGGATTCGAACCAACGTAGACGCAAGGTCAACAGATTTACAGTCTGCCCCCATTAACCACTCGGGCACCCCACCACAAGCGAACCACGGATTATGAAGAGTTTTTAACGGGCTGTCAAGACAGACCCTGCCGAAATTTTAATTATCGAGAACACTGCCTAATCCTTGTCGCTGAAGCAAGGCATTAAGATGTTCCCAGTCATGGAAATCGATAAGTAGTTGGCCGCGGTTCTGTGCACCAGCCTTGATCCGCACACGTGTGGCGAGATGGTCGGATAAGGCCTCTTCGATGCGTTTGAAGTCTCCGGTATGGGCAGGTGCCTTGGGCGTGGACGTTGGGGGCAATTCACCGTCTTGTTCGCGCAAGGCGCGCGCAACACGTCGTTCGGTCTCTCGGACCGAGAGGCGCCGTGCAATCACTTCGGTAGCCAGCATAATCTGTGTCGCGGCGTCCGTTGCCAGCAAGGCGCGCGCATGGCCCATATCGATGTCGCCTGCGAGCAACATCGTCTGCACTGGTGCGGCCAAATTAAGCAGACGCAACAGATTGCTGGTCGCCGAGCGTGAACGACCAATGGCCTGAGCCGCCTGCTCGTGTGTCAGGTCAAACTCATCGAGCAAACGCCGCACGCCCTGGGCTTCTTCGAGGGGATTCAGATCCTCACGTTGAATGTTCTCGATCAAGGCCATGATGGCCGCATTTTCATCTGCCACTTCGCGCACGAGCACCGGCAATTCAAGCAGCCCCGCCAACTGCGCCGCGCGAAAGCGCCGTTCACCAGCGATAATCTCATAGTGCCCAGCATCCTCACCAGACAGAGGCCGGACCAAAATAGGCTGCATAACACCTTGGGTACGAATCGAATCCGCCAGATCATTCAAGGCGCCCTCGTCCATGCGTGTACGCGGTTGGTATCGTCCCCCGCGTAGAACACTGACGTGCAAAACAGTAGGCAAGGCCGGGGTGGCACCCATTTGATCAAGCGCGCCCGTATCCGCACCCAACAAGGCATCCAAACCGCGTCCTAATCCCTTCTTACGTGTAGCCATGTGTATTTCCTGAATAAAGGCGTGCCTCAGTTCGCTGTCCGACCCGCCGAAGCATCCACTCGTTTGATTAATTCCCTACCAAACTCAAGGTAGGCTTTGGCACCACGCGAGGACTTGTCATAGATCACGCCCGGCAAACCATAGCTGGGCGCCTCGGCCAAACGTACATTGCGTGGCACGATAGCTTTGAAGACTTTGTCACCAAAGTGGGTCTGAATCTGGGCCGAAACCTGTTGCTGCAGCGTCACCCGTCGATCGAACATCACACGTAACAAACCAATGAGCTCGAGCTCGGGGTTGATATTACGATAGACGCGTTTGATGGTGTTCACCAGATCCGAGAGCCCTTCAAGAGCGAAATATTCGCACTGCATCGGAATGATCACCCCGTGTGCACTTGCCAACCCATTTAGCGTAAGCAACGAGAGCGTGGGTGGACAGTCAATCAAAATATAATCGTATTCAGTCCGGATTGCCGCCAGGGCGCGTTTAAGTTGCTGTTCTCGGTCTGGCATTTGTACCAGATCGATCTCTGCACCCGAGAGCTCACGATTAGCAGGAAGAACATCATAATTGCCTGGCTCTGAACGAAGACGGGCGGAGGCGATATCCGATTCACCGATCAGAACCTGGTAGAGGTTGACCGTCGCCTGGTTTTTATCAATACCACTGCCCATCGTTGCATTGCCTTGTGGATCCAAGTCCACTAGCAAAACACGCTTATTGGACAAAGCCAGGGCAGCAGCCAGATTAATTGCTGTGGTGGTCTTGCCTACTCCGCCCTTTTGATTGGCGATACAGAACACGCGGGCGGAAGGTTGCTGGCTATCGGCGTTCATGAATTTCCTTTAGTCCTAGATGAATAAGGCATCGTTGCGCATCGAGTTCCGGTACCTGCAATGGATATTCCCCAGCAATACGCCAATCGGTATCCCGCTTGAGGTCTTCACGCTCTTCGTCCAAAACATGGCCTTTCATGGCAAGCATCATGCCTGAATCACTAAGATGGCGCTCGGAGAGCTGTACAAAATCACGCAGCGAAGCAAACGCACGCGAAATCACGACATTGGCACCCAGGGAATCTATCGTCTCGATGCGGCCATGAATAGTCTGTACATTAGACAGTCTCAGAACCCCTGCGGCTTGCTGGACAAAAGCTGTTTTCTTTTGTACTGCGTCAACACAGGTGAACTGCCATCCTGGCTCACAGATGGCCAGAATAATACCCGGTAAGCCAGCGCCCGTACCCATATCGACGACATGATTATCTTGGCCGGCTACCAGACGACGAATGAGGGGTACAACAGCCAGACTATCGAACACGTGCTGTACGAGCATGCGTTCGGGGTCGCGAATCGCTGTGAGGTTGTAAGTCCGGTTCCATCGCTGTAATTGCTCGAGGTACTGAAGCATAAGCGGTGCCGCGCTGGTATCACTGTCCATGGACAATGCCCTCATTGCGCTTTCGATGCGAGGTAAATAAGCCTGCATCCCGCTCATGCTACCTGACGCTTGTGCTGCGTGCGCTTAAGATGAACCAATAACAAGGAAATTGCCGCAGGCGTCACACCAGATATGCGCCCAGCTTGACCGATTGTGCTTGGCCGACCGAGCTTCAGGCGCTGGCATACCTCAATCGAGAGCCCTGATACCGCCTCATAATCGAACGTATCAGGAATCTCTTGAGCAGCCTGGCCTGCCTGACGCTCGATATCTTCACGTTGACGGGCAACATAGCCGGCATATTTAACCTGAATTTCCACTTGTTCAATGTATTCAGGGGGCTCTAAGCCAGGACCGACCAGCCGCTCACCCTCGGTGCTACGCAGATTCATCAATGCAGCATAGGAGACCTGCGGACGCTTAAGCAGATCATACGCAGTGTACTCATGCTCTAAACCTTGACCAAACAGGGACTCTGATGCTTGCAAATCCAGAAATTTTGGCTGCACCCAGGTCGAGCGCAACCGCTGTATTTCTGTATTAACGCTATCTCGTTTGCGATTAAAAATATCCCAACGTTGATCATCCACCAAACCTAGCTCGCGGCCTATCTGAGTTAGCCTCATGTCTGCATTGTCTTCGCGCAGACTTAGACGATACTCTGCTCGTGAAGTAAACATTCTGTAAGGTTCAGTTACACCTTTTGTTACAAGATCATCAATTAAAACACCTAAATATGCTTCGTGCCGTTGAGGCAACCACGGCGCTTCGCCTCGGGTCTGTCGCGCAGCGTTAATACCCGCTAGCAAACCCTGTGCCGCAGCTTCCTCGTATCCGGTCGTACCGTTAATCTGTCCTGCAAAAAATAAGCCGTTAATCGCCTGGGTTTCGAGTGAAGCATGTAAATGGCGCGGATCAAAATAATCATATTCAATCGCATAACCTGGACGCATTATTCGCGCATTTTCCAGGCCTGGCAGACTTCTAACTAAATCATATTGAATATCAAACGGTAGGCTTGTAGATATTCCATTTGGATAAATTTCACACGAAGATGCACCCTCTGGCTCTAAAAAAACCTGATGACTGGTCTTATCCGCAAAGCGGTGAATTTTATCCTCTATAGAGGGACAATACCGAGGGCCCACCCCTTCTATCGTTCCAACATCACTATACATTGGTGAACGATCTAAACCTGCACGAACAATATCGTGTGTGCGTTCGTTCGTATGTGTGATCCAGCACGGAACTTGTTCCGGGTGCAGGCCAGCGTGACCGAGGTAGGAAAATACCGGTATCGGATCTGTATCACCAGCTTGAACATCTAGCTTAGAAAAATCTATGGTTTTTGCGTCAATACGTGGTGGTGTACCTGTTTTTAATCGTCCTTGCGGAAGTTTTAATTCTCTTAGACGATGACCGAGACTAACTGATGGGGGATCACCTGCACGTCCTGCTGCATAGTGCGACAAGCCCACGTGAAGCAAGCCATTTAAAAATGTGCCTGCCGTCAATACAACAGCGCGTCCGCGAAAACACATTCCTAATTGCGTGCGTGCGCCGACAACTCGATCCCCTTCCAAAACCAAATCATCAACTGCCTGTTGAAAAATCATCAGATTTCTTTGTGATTGCAAAATCGTACGTATAGCACGTCGATATAATGACCTATCCGCCTGAGCACGAGTTGCACGTACAGCGGGTCCTTTTGAACGATTCAGGATTCGAAACTGTATGCCGGCAAGATCAGTCGCCCATGCCATCGCGCCACCTAAGGCATCGATTTCTTTAACAAGATGCCCCTTTCCAATCCCTCCAATAGAAGGATTGCAAGACATTTGTCCCAAGGTATCTATATTGTGCGTTAGTAATAGGGTATTTGCACCTGATCGAGCAGCGGCCAAAGCTGCCTCGGACCCAGCATGACCACCACCAATTACGATCACGTCAAAATTTTGTGGGTAGTTCATTGTTCTATATTTCGGTGTAGAGGCAAGAATTATACTTCAGAGAACTTATTGATCAGATCTAATGTGTTTCACGTGAAACACAGAATATCAACAATAAATTAATATCAACGTTTCACGTGAAACAATGTAAAGTCAAGGCCTGTTGATAACCCTGTGCACAAGTAAAGGATAGATTGGGGACAAAATAGACAAAACTAAACCCGTTCACTTTGTCTCTTTCAGCTAAACCCCATCAGGATCATAAAAACATAATTAACAATGAACATAAAATCAAAATTACCCGACGTAGCCCTCACCATCTTTAGCAAAATGAGCCAACTGGCTGTCCAATATAAGGCAGTAAACATGGGTCAGGGATATCCAGATTACAACCCAGATCATCGCCTTATAAAATGTGTACATGAAGCGATGCTAGCCGGCCATAATCAGTATGCACCAATGATTGGCGTAGAGCGTTTGCGCCATGCAATAAGAAACCAAATTATCCGCCTTTATGGTCGCAGCTATGATCCCAACGATGAAATTACAATCACATCCGGCGCAACCGAAGCGCTTAGCGCGAGCATTATTGCGCTCGTTCACCCAGGTGACGAAGTCATCATCATCGAGCCAGCCTATGACCTTTACGCACCCACTATCCGTTTAGTCGGGGCAATCCCTCAATATGCCCCCATGCATCGGCCCAGCGTCAATCATCAAAATTATCAAATAAATTGGGAGGCAGTCGAGCGTCTTATCAACAACCGTACACGAATGATTATTCTGAACTCGCCGCATAATCCAACAGGATTTACGCTACAGACGACAGATCTGGATCGCCTCGAGAAAATAATCGAACAGCACAAGCTAATCCTTCTATCGGATGAAGCCTATGAGCATATCGTGTTCGATGGCATCGAACATTTGAGCCTGGCCACACGTCCTGCTTTAGCTGAACGCAGCGTTGTAATTTCGTCCTTCGGCAAGACCTTTCATGCAACCGGATGGAAGATTGGCTACTGTTGTTCACCAAAAAAAATCAGTGCAGAGATCCGTAAAGTGCATCAGTTCATGGTCTTTTCGGTTCCCACGCCGTTACAAGTAGGTCTGGCTGAATACATGAACAGCTATGCCGAAGTTCATCATGTTAAGCACTTTTATCAAAAAAAGCGAGACCGTTTGGTAGCAGGCCTGCAAACAACAGGTTTCGAACCGTTGGAATGCCAGGGTACGTTCTTCTTGATCGTCAACTATCAGAAAATTTCTGACAAGCCAGAACAGCTTGTCGCCGAGCAATTAACGAAGAAACATGGCGTGGCAACGATTCCCGTGTCGGCGTTCTACCAAAACCCTGCTCACCCCTCATCAAACCAACAACTGCTGCGCCTATGCTTTGCCAAGCAAGACCAGACCATAGATGTCGTTGCTGATCGTTTATCGAATGTCTATGACTTGTAAGGACAATTGATTGGGTCGAATTTTGTGAGATGACTTGGCTGAGCTTGTTTTACTTAATAAGTTCTTTTACTAAAGACTAATAATGATGGATCCCTGTGGATAAGTCTAATAAGTTAAAAAATCATTTTAAATCAATGGGTTGAAATAAATTTTGCTGTGCGTGACACTGTGAGTAGACGATGAACAGATTGGGGATGGATTTGATCTGGGCAGAAAAATGTCGGCTTATACACAAGTGGCCCACCGGCTATCCACAGTTGCTGGCTACTAGGGTTATCCACAGATCAAATTTCAGATACATTTAGTACTATGTCTGAAGTCGGGGTATATTTTGCGTTTTCATCTGATCACCGTTGTCGAAAATAAGGGTGCATTCTGGCCACCTAAGCGCAGCCAGGCGAAACCGCGTATTACCGGCTACGCCACTTGCGATGCGTTCTCGCCAGCGTGCGCCAACTGAATAGTCCGTACAAAAGACTTGATGATCTCGGCCATGCCATGAGGTGGCGCCTATGCCATCAAATAGCATGCTGTAACGCGAGGCGTGATGTTGTGCAGGCAGGTCGAACATGCGCCAGTAGTGCCCGATTACAACCGGCAGATTGCCCGCATAATCTTTCCACCAAGCGGTTCGATCAGAATAGCGCCAACGATTACCGGAATAAAAGGGCTGATTGCTACGTTTTTCGATGCCAGAAGTAAGTCGCTTGATTGGATTAATTGTTTGTTCAAGGGTTTCGTACTCTGCGATCGCATGCAGGTAAGGAGGGGGGTTGTCAGGGTCTTCGAGTTGAAATGCCCACTTTTCTTTTTCCCTTAGATAGCGCTGATGTAGATCGTTATGCTTCGCTGCATCATGAATCATCGATTCCCAATGTAGACACGCTGGGATGATCTCACCGCGTGGGATGCTCGCAATGGCCGAAATCGCTTCCGGCTCCCATGCGGCATGGACAATTCGTAGGGAAGGGCTTTGCAAGGCAAGGGGACACTGCGAGAAAAAAGTTCGTATATCCGTATGTTCGTCGCGTGTTGCCACGGTAAATGGTGCGTAATGGGCTTGATCAGAATCCCGGCGCTCATCAAAAAACCACCCAGATCCGTCTTTTGGATCGTTCATCAGTAAGTTGATTTCGTGATTGCCCAGGATCAGGTAAGCACGACCCCGAGATACCAGATCACGCACCAATCGAATGACCGCTACGCTATCTGGTCCACGATCACATAGGTCGCCGATAAAAACAAGTTTACGAGTAGGCTTTAACGGGTCACTGTGATTGAGGTGTGCAAGGAGTTGACGCAGTGCGTCAATCTCACCATGTATGTCGCCAATGATGTCCAAAGGCTGTTCTGGAATTATCTGGAGTAATGTGTCATTCATTCTCCTATTTTCGTCTGCTACCGGATTTAGGACAATAGTCTATGTACCGTGATCTGAACGACTGGCTTCGATAATTGATGTCTTGAATACACGCAGATCATCTGTGTCGAGCGTTTCCCGTTCCAGTAAAAGCTGTGCCGACGATGCGAGAATATCACTGAAGCTGTCAAGTAATTTGATCGTACGATCGAAGGATTCATCAACGAGTCGTTTGACTTCCCGGTCTATGATGGCGGCCGTCTCGTCGGAATGACTGCGTTCCTGGGGACCGTAGTAAGGCGTTTGGCTTGAAAGAAACGACCGGCTATCTCTCTCGAGCGCGACATGTCCCAGTTGTTTGCTCATGCCGTAGCGCGTCACCATGGCGCGTGCGATATCAGTAACCTTCATCAGATCGTCGGCGGCGCCTGTCGACAAATGGCCAAAGGCCACTTGTTCGGCCGCGCGGCCACCGAGCAACACAGCCATTTTGTCTTCGAGTTCCTCGCGAGTCATCAGAAAGCGCTCTTCGGTTGGTCGTTGAATGGTGTACCCCAGCGCACTGATGCCGCGTGGAATGATGGATACCTTGTGCACGGGATCGGCGCCAGGTAAGGCCATCGCAACCAGCGCGTGACCCATCTCGTGATGGGCGACGATATTGCGTTCCTTAGGATTAAGGAGTCGGTTTCGCTTTTCAAGTCCGGCGATGATGCGTTCGATGGCGTTGTTGAAATCCTCCATGGATACTGCATCGGCCTGACGGCGCGTGGCAAGCAACGTCGCCTCGTTAACCAGATTGGCAAGGTCCGCACCCGTTAAACCGGGGCTAAGGGCTGCAATTTGCTCTGCTGACACATCTGCTGCCAGTTTTGCTTTCTTCAAGTAGATCTCGAGGATTTGGACCCGACCATGCTTGTCTGGTCGATCAACCAGTACCTGGCGGTCAAACCGGCCAGCACGTAGCAGCGCCGGATCGAGAATCTCGGGGCGGTTTGTGGCGGCAAGAAGAATCAGGCCACCTGAAGGATCGAACCCATCCAGTTCAGCGAGCAGTTGATTGAGTGTTTGTTCGGATTCTTGGTGGCCGCCAGCCGCTGGGCCAATGCCGCGTGCCCGACCCAGTGCGTCGAGTTCGTCTATAAAGATGATGGCCGGGGCTTTTGCTCGGGCTTGCTCAAACAGGTCTCGTACTCGCGCGGCCCCGACCCCAACGAACATTTCCACAAACTCTGATCCCGAGATCGAAAAGAACGGCACCCCCGCCTCGCCCGCCACGGCGCGAGCCAAGAGCGTCTTGCCGGTACCGGGCGGGCCGACGAGTAAAACACCCTTGGGCATGCGGCCACCAAGGCGACCATAGCCATCTGGGTCTTTGAGGAAATCAACGATTTCTTTGAGTTCGTCCTTGGCCTCATCCACGCCAGCGACGTCCTTAAAGGTGACACCTGTATCGGTCTGAATATAGACCTTTGCCTTAGACTTCCCGATTTGCATAAGACTGCCACCGACGCCGCCCCCCATGCGTTTGAGGATGAGCATCCACAAGCCCACAAATAAAGCGACAGGAACCACCCACGACAGCAAGTCGCGCAGGAACGTGCTCTCGATCTGCCCGGTAACGACCACGTTGTGTGCTTGAAGATCGCGGGAGAGTTCCGGATCGACGCGCGTGGTGACAAACATCGGCCGACCGTCGACTGCTTGAGTAAAACGTCCTCGAATGAAGCGTTCAGATACGGCAACTTCGGATATTTTTCCCTGCGTCAGGTAATTCTGAAACTCGCTATAGGGAATCTCGGCAACTTGAGTCGTGCTTGTGTAGGCATACTGGAACAGCATCAGGCCCAGAAAGGCAGCGACCCAGTACCAGAGGTTGAATTGCGTTTTTTTGTTTATATTCATGGAGGTGTGCTCCGATAGTGATGCGCCAATAGGACAGCAATAGCGCAGGAAGCGATACGGGTTTCGCGCGTGTCGGCACGGCTGGTAAGCACAATAGGCACTTTGGCACCCAGGACCACGCCCGCGCTTGCGGCCTGACCCATGAATTCGAGCTGTTTGGCCAACATGTTGCCGCTCTCAAGATCTGGTGCAATTAGAATATCGGCTTTGCCGGCGACGGGTGAATTAATCCCCTTGATTGCAGCCGCAGCAGGCGATACAGCATTGTCGAAGGCAAGGGGGCCATCGAGCAGTGCGCCGGTGATCTGTCCACGATCTGCCATTTTACAAAGTGCAGCCGCATCCAGCGTAGCTTGCATGTGAATATTGATTGTTTCGACCGCGGCGAGGATAGCAACGCAAGGTTGTTTGACGCCAATGGCGTGTGCCAGATCAATTGCATTGCGAATGATGTCGGCTTTTTCAAGCAGCGTGGGTGCGATATTGATGGCAGCGTCAGTAATGATGAAGGGCCGCGGGTATGACGCTATCTGCATTAAATAGCAGTGGCTAATGCGCCGTTTGGTACGCAACCCCGCAGCAGAAGGCAATATTGCCTCCATAAGCTCGTCAGTGTGCAAGCTGCCCTTCATGATCGCCTGGACGTCGCCGCAGGCGGCCAGGCGTGCGCCGACACTGGCTGAAGCGTGACTGTGGGGGGTGTCTTCGATGCGCAGGCCTGAGAGATCTAACCCAGCCGTGGCGGCCACGGCTTCAATGCGGCCACGAGGACCAATCAAAATGGGGTCGATCAGACCATGACCTTGTGCTTCAAGTGCGGCTGACAAGCTTAGAACATTACAGGGGTGTACGACGGCGGTCCGAATGGCACCCATAGGACGCACATGATCTATCAGCCGACGCCTACCATCCTTGGTATTCACTTCAATATGTATTTTTGACAAGATGCTGTGCTCCTGGTTCATTTATTCGTTGATACGTGCGCGGCCGCCCCGGACATGGGGCGGACTTGAGGTTTGACTGCTTTGACTGGTGCGCTGTCGTTGAACAGAGTCAGAACACGTTGTAGACTCGTTTTTTCTTCTGCGTCCATGTCGCCACTGGCTCTTATCAAGCGATCAAGGTCTTTGGCGCGGGCGCGGATATCGTCAGCGCTGACGCGTTCGAGCAAAATGGGAATCGCTGCCAATGCAGCATCTGTGTCATAGGCCAGCAACGCGGCTTGACTGCGCACCAATATCCGAAAGGCAGTCATATCAAAGTCATCAGAAATCTGTGGCCAATGAAATTTCAGCACATGGCTGAAGTGGCGTTTATCGGCCTCTCCTCGGGTGCGCAAAACGTAGAAAAGCGCACGTACACTGGCCTCAAGCAGCCCGCCCTCAGTCATACGGTCAAGCATGAGCCCGAATTCCTGGCTTAGGAACGCGCGGTGTTCGGGCGAATCACCTGGGTGTATGCGTGCGGGTTCATTGCTTTGTGCAGAATGACCCGTTAGGGCCTGTAGCAGTGCAGACCCATACAAGCCTTCGAACAAGCAGGCGTATAGTTGATCACGCTGATCGCGATAGCTGTCGAGCAGGTGCACAGTCATGGCCGATACATTTTCCTGTGCTTGCCAGAACGGGTTGTCAGGCGCAACGGATTGTTGCTCTTCACGCAGCCGTGCAGCCGCCCTGGTGATAACGGGTGCCATGATATTGGTGCTGGACCACCATTCATACGAGATGCGAAGCGGGTGCAAGGTTTGCATCATTGCTGCCGTTTTAGGCGAAATCATGCTCCGTATCCACGGCTGTACAAAACTCTTGTACAGCGCCAGATTGGTTTCGGAAACTCGCGCAGCTGCGCTGAAGCGACGGTCTGATTCAGGGTTGGGTTTAACGATGTTTCGCACGTCCTCAAGAGAGCGCCGATGCAGGGCCATACCAATGCCATCTTGCGTATCCAGCCCATGCGGTGACTGATCCGCCTCGGATTTATCATCAATGGTGGCCTCATATAGGCCGGTTGGCAACAAATCGATTAAATCAATATGACTGGTGAATTCAACATGTTCTTTACGTGCGACCTTGCCTGAAACAAAAATGCCCAGATGCCCGATGCTGTCATGGGTAGCATAGACAATGGTCTGGTCATGGCCGGCAATATCTTCGTCGTCGCGATAAAGGTCGGTGATCCAACCCAAAGCCTGTGGGGGCGGGGTAATGTTGTCGCCGTAAGAACAAAAAACCACCACGGGCGAGCGTATATTACGAAGATCGATGCGCAGACCGTCAGAGGTAAGCAGCTCGGCGTTGCTCAGTCGGTTGCCAATGAAAAGCTCGTCGACGATGTACTGCATTTCTATGTCATTTAAAAAGACATAGCCTCCCCAGTATTTCTCGAAATCCAGGTAACGTGGTCCTTCTGTATCGACTTTTGTATATAAATGATAGTTTTTTTTCCACCACGTATTGGCTGGGTCAAGTTTTTCGAAGTTTTGGACTAGCCAGGCGCCATCAAAGCGTCCAGCACCCAGATCGCTTGTTAGTGCGGTCAGCCAACTTCCGCCAGTCAGGCCGCCTCCATAGGGCATGGGGTTATTGCCCGCCCAGTATGACAGTGGCGTACCAGCAATAATCAGCGGGCCGAACAGTTCAGGCCATAGTGAGGCAGCCATCATGACTTGCCAGCCCGCCTGACAGTTGCCAATAACCGCCGGTTTGCCACGGCTGCCCTGGTGCAGTTCGCCTGCATGGCGCACAAAGTTGGCCAAACCGCGCATGACGTCTTCCACCGTCTGGCCCGGAACCGGATCAGGAAGGAAACCAATAAAATAGCAGGGATGGCCAGCTTTCATGGCTGCACCGATCTCACTGTCGGGCTTGAATCCGCCTATGCCTGGGCCGTGACCAGCGCGGGGGTCAATTACGATGAAGGGCCGCTTGAGCGGATCAATCGATACGTCTGCACCGGGCAGAATGCGAACCATGCCGTAATTGATCGGACGGGTGAACGTCAGCCCCGACATGATCAGCTCGCATTCGAAGTCAAGCACGTTGGGTATTTGCTCTTGCAGATGCTCGCGGTACTGGTCGCCTCGCTGACGTCGTATGTCCGCGTACAGGATGAACCGTTGCCAGCTGTCTGCGCTATATTCGCTGATTGCATTAGCGAAAGACCAGGGATCAAAAAGGGAAGAGGCTTTGGGCGTCGAAGCGGGTTTTTTGTTGCTCATGAATTGGGCCTGGATGATTGAGGGAGTGGTCTTTAGCGTCTCATGCCATTCGGCTAATGGTTGCGCGGAACCGTTTCAGCGAAAGAGCGAACAAGGCCGCGCCTATCGCAAATAGCGCCAGAAACGGCTTCCACACTACATCGAGACCAGCTCCCCGATAAAGAATGGCCTGACTCAGATCCACGAAATGGGTTGTAGGCGCCAGGAGCATTATCTTTTGCACAACAATAGGCATGCTTTCGTAAGGCGTTGATCCTCCTGATAGCAGTTGTAGTGGCAGCAGCGTGAGCATCAGCAGCAAGCCGAATTGCGGCATGCTGCGTGCTATCGTGGCCAGAAAGATGCCCATAGAGGTCGTAGCAAACAGACATAATGTGGTGCCTGCAAGAAACAGCATGACTGAACCTTCGACAGGTACCTGCAACAAACCGCGTACAACAAAGTTAAGCGAGGCTGCCACGGCGATTAGTACGACCAGACCCATGGACCAAACCTTGGCAAGCATGATTTCAGCTGGGGTCACTGGCATGACCAGCAGGTGTTCAATCGTGCCATGCTCCCTTTCACGGATCAGCGCTGCGCCCGTTAAGATGATGGCAAGCATGGTGACGTTGTTGATAATCTGCATCAGGCCGCCGAACCAACTTTTTTCCAGGTTGGGGTTGAACCGCGCCCTTAGGACGAGATCCACGGGCAGATCTATGCGGCTACGGTAGCGCTGCACAAATTCATTGACTTCGATCAGCACAATATTCTGAATATGAGCATTGCCCGTAAACGCCTGACTCATGCGTGTGGCATCGATATTCAGTTGAATCTCTGCATATCTTCCCGCTAATACGTCGCGTTGGAAGTTTGGCGGAATATTGAGCACAAAGGTATACCTGCCCGAGTCCATGCCGGGGTCCATATCTTTATAGCTAATGGACGCGGGAGTCACGAACTGTGGTGGGTAGAAAGCTGAAATAATGCGTGCAGACAAGGGAGAGTGGTCTTCATCAACGACTGCGATCGAGGCGTGATGAAGCGATTCGGGCATGGCCGTTGCCGCCGTGTAGACTGACAGGCTGAAGGTATACACAATGAGCACCAGCATCATGGGGTCGCGCAACAGACTCCACAATTCCTTCACACCCAAACGAAAAATATTTGATAAATGGCGCATATCAGCGATCCTGCTTGCGCAATAAGGCGATGGCTGCACCCATGATAAGCGGCACAGCAATCAGCATTGGCCAGAAGCTTGCGTACAGTTCTTTCATGCCGAGCGCTTTCGCAAAGACGCCGCGGCTTATTGTGAACATATAGGTGGCGGGGTAAATTTGCCCGATAACGTGGCCCATTCCTTCCAGCGAGGAAACGGGGTTGATCAGTCCAGAAAATTGGATCGCCGGTATAAGTGTGCCAATCAGTGCGAAGAACATAGCGGCGATTTGACTGCGCGTTACTGAGGATGCGAGCAGGCCCAGGCCGGTGGCTATGACGCTGAACACGGTCGATGCCAGCAACAAGGTCAGAAAGCTTCCCTTGAATGAAACGCCAAAAGCGGTGACTGCCACCAAGGTCATCAGCAGAAAATTTATCAAGGCCAAACCGATATAAGGCAACTGCTTGCCAATCAGAAATTCGCTGCGAGTCACGGGCGTGACATACAGATTGATGATCGAACCTAACTCCTTTTCCCGTACCACCGCCAACGCGGTGAGCATGGCAGGAAGTACCAGGAGCAAGAGTGGAATAACCGCAGGAACGATGGCGGGCAAGCTCTTTACATCGGGGTTATAACGATACCGGGTCTGGATGACGACCGGGCTGTTGATTGTCGCGCCCAGTCTTTCGCGTGCTTGTTGCATGAGCCACTGCTGATGCATGCCTTGAACGTATCCCTGCACCGTTTCGGCTCGGGTGGGCATGGCGCCATCGATCCAGGCACCTATCTGCACAGAATGGCCTCTCTTGATATCGCGTCCAAACCCCGATGGAATCTCTAGGGCGAGCGCCAGTTCGCCACTACGCATGCGTTGCTCGAGATCATCGTAGTTCAGGATGGGGGGCCGTTCTACAAAGTAACGTGAGCCAGATAGATTTAATGTGTAGTCGCGACTAATGCTGGTCTGGTCTAGGTCGAGGACGGCGTAACGCAGGTCTTCGACATCCAGGCTGATGCCCAGGCTGATGACAACAAGCAATATTAGTGAACCGATCACTGCGAGCGTGGCACGAACGGGGTCGCGACGTAATTCCAGTGCTTCGCGCCAGGTGTAGCTGAGCATTCGTTGCGGGCTGAACGCGATACGTTTTGGCGGGGAGGCGACGCAAGTGGTCTCGGCTAGAACGGGCTGATCGATATTCTGTCCGCTAGCAAAGTAATCCGGCATCGTGGCGCCGCTGGCATCGACCAAATAGCCCACGAATGCTTCTTCCAGAGTGGCTGCACCACGTTTCTGAATGAGTGCGGCAGGCGTATCACTATCCAGCACTTTACCAGCGTGCATCAAGGACATGCGGTCACAGCGCGCAGCTTCGTTCATGAAGTGCGTGGAGATGAAAATCGTGACTTTGTCACGGCGTGACAGCTCGATGAGCAGGCGCCAGAAGTTGTCTCGGGCGACGGGATCTACCCCGGAGGTGGGCTCATCCAGAATTAGCAACTCAGGATGGTGAACCATTGCAACCGCCAGGGACAAGCGCTGGCGTATGCCCAATGGCAGGTTGGCTGGGAGCGTATGGAGTGCGTCTTGCAGACTGAATCGGGTCGCCATCTCTGTTACCCGGTCCGGTATATCTTTCTCCGGAACATGGAACAATCGAGCATGCAACACGAGATTCTGTTGGACAGTCAGTTCGCTGTATAGCGAAAACGCCTGCGACATATAGCCTACCCGCCGGCGTGTATCGATGTCGTCTGTGTTGATCTCTTTGCCAAATAGCCAAGCACGACCCTCGCTGGCGGGCAACAGCCCAGTCAGCATTTTCATCGTTGTGGATTTGCCGCACCCGTTCGAGCCCAGAAAGCCAAAGATCTCGCCGCGGCGGATGCGAAAGCTGACCTGATCAACGGCGACAAATGTGCCAAAGCGCATGGTAAGGTCTTTTGCCTCGATGGCGATGTCCGTGTCCGCATCGAGCTCAAGCGCAGGAATGTGTACCGCTTCATGGCCGCGCCGCTTTTCTTCGGGAAGCATACGCACGAATGCGGTCTCGAGACTGTCTGAGTCAGTCTGGCGCAGCAATTCGTCTGGCGAGCCAACCGCAAGAATGCGGCCATCATCCATGGCCACCAGGCGATCAAAGCGTTGTGCTTCGTCCATATAGGCGGTCGCCACCACAACGCTCATGCCGGGCCTTTCGTGGCGAATCCGGTTGATGAGTTCCCAGAATTGCGCTCGTGCCAGAGGATCCACGCCAGTCGTCGGCTCATCGAGGATCAGCAGATCAGGGTCGTGAATGAGGGCGCAGCACAGCCCCAGTTTCTGCTTCATGCCGCCCGATAGCTTGCCTGCAGGCCTGTCCAGAAACGAATAAAGATCGGTACTCTGCGTTAGATCGTCGATGCGACGTCGCCGTTCGGCCGTGTCGTGACCAAACAGCCGTGCAAAAAATTGCAGGTTCTCTTCCACCGACAAGGTGGGGTAAAGATTTTTTCCCAGCCCCTGAGGCATATAGGCAATATGTGGGCATACCGCGATGCGGTGCGCCTTGTCGGCCATGTCGCCGCCCAGTACCTCCACGGTGCCGCGCTGTATGGCGCGGGCCCCGGCCAGCAAGGCCAGCAGGCTGGACTTGCCCACACCATCCGGGCCGATTAGCCCAACCATGCGTGCGGACGGAATATCCAGATCGATCGCCTCCAAGGCCACCGTCTTGCCATAGTGCTGCCCGACACCGCGCAGACGCGCGACAATTTCGTAAGAAGGTTCTTTCGTCATGGCGGATGTTACTCGGGCACTTTGATAGCAAGCCAGTCCGGCCATGTCTTGTTGGCGTCATACTTGACCCAGGCCACGCCAGGCAAGCCCGTCTTCACTTGTTCCAGATGCTTGCGCAGCAGGTCAGGTGGGATTTGCGCTTTAACTCGGAACATGAGTTTCTGCCGTTCGGATTCGGTCTCCACGGTCTTGGGCGTAAATTGCGCTGTGCTGGCGATAAACGAAATATGCGCGGGAATCACCAGTTCAGGGGCGGCATCCAGAATGATGCGTGCTTCGGTTCCTATGGCAACACGTCCGGCGACGGTCTCGGGCAGGAAGAAGGTCATGTAGACGTCTGCCAGATCGACCAGGTTGAGCACTCGGCCACCCGAACCTAAAACTTCGCCTGGTTCGGCCACCCGGAACTGAATGCGGCCGTCACGCGGCGCCTTGAGCAAGCTGTCGTTGATGTCTGCCTGGACACGCGCCATGCTTGCTTCTGTGGCCGTTACCCGAGCCTTTGCGCCGGTTTTTTGCGCCTTGGCAGCGTCCACGGCGGCCAGACTGGCAAGCACTTGTGACGTAGATGCGACCAACGCAGCTTCAGCGCTGCGAACGCGCGCGCGGTCATCGTCGAGCTCTTGTCGAGATGATGCGCCTTCTTTTGAAAGTGTCTCTGAGCGGGCGAGCCGGCGGCGTGCGGCGTCAAGCTCTGCTTCTCGTTGAGCGACGACCGCACGCATGGCGGTTACGTCACTTTCCCGTAGCGCAACCTGAGCCTGGGCAGCAGACACTGCATGCAGCGCTTCCTGGCGCCCGGCTTCGACCTCATCCCGCTGCGCTTGGAGGGTGTCAAGCTGCATACGGGCCAGCGCCTGCCCCTTTTTCACAAAGTCGCCTTCTTTGGCCAAAATTTCTTCGACGCGACCGGGAAGTTTTGTTGCGACATCAATTTCTACTGCTTCGATCCGGCCGTTGCCGCTGACGAAGCCTTCGCCAGGCCCGTTATCAACCATTGTGCTCCAGGCATACCAGCCAAGGCCGGCAACAGCCAGTACCGTCGCGACAATCATTGCTTTTTTGAGGGAGGTGGACATCGCCATCGTTGAAACCTTATTTTGTAGTGACTGGGGGAGAGGTGGTCGGTATTTTGGCCGTTGCCGCCGGCACCGGGGCGTTATCAGGAACCACTGTGCCGGCACCCCCGCCTAGCGCTGCATACAGCGACACATGAGTAGATAGCAAGCTGCGCTTGACCTGCGCTAGCTGCTGCTGGGCCTCGAGCAAGCCGCGTTGCGCGTCCAGTACTTCAAGGTATGCTGCGGCGCCACTGTCATACCGCAATTGCGCCAGCCTTGCTCGCCGAGTCTGGGCGTCGACCAAGGCTTTCATATTAGTGACTTGCTCGATCAGCCACTGACGTGCTGAGAGGGCGTCGGCTACTTCACGAAACGCAGTTTGTATGGTTTTTTCATAATTGGCGACAGCCAGGTCGCTGCGTACTTCGGCCAGGTCCAGGTTGGCACGGCGGCGGCCTGCATCGAAAATCGGCAAGGAGATAGATGGTGAGAAGGCCCAGGCGCGACTGCCGCTGCTGAACAGCTTATCTAGCCCGACACTGGCGGTTCCGAAATTTCCAGTCAGACTGATTGCTGGAAAGAACGCCGCTCGGGCCGCTTTGATATTCGCATTTGCACCTTCAAGGCGATGCTCGGCAGCAATAATGTCCGGACGTTCGGTGAGCAGCGCGGAGGGCAGCCCAACACGCAGTGGTGCGAAGATCTGACTATCCGGAACGGGATCTTTGGCCATTTCCGGAAATTCGACGTGCGTGTCACCCAATAACACTGCCAGCGCGTGGGCCTGAGCCGAACGCGCATGCTCGAGCTGGTTGCCAAGCTCCTGAGCCTGGATAAGCAGGGTTTCAACCTGAGTCAACTCAAGCAAAGACGTTGCCCCCACATCGTGACGCCGGTGAAAAATTCGGTATGACTCCTCGCGTGAGGCAATGGTCTGTCGCGCCAGGGCGATGCGTTCGTCCAGCTCGCGCAGTCCCAACCATGCATTTGCCACGTTGGCGATCAGCGTAATTCGCACTGCCCGTTGGGCTGCATCGGTAGCCAGATAATCTTGCAGGGCAGCATCTTTCAGACTGCGCACGCGCCCCCAAAGGTCAAGCTCCCAATTGCTTAGTCCTGCGTACGCCTCGTATTTTGATGCCACGACCGATTCGCCTGAAATATTCAACTCGCCAGGCACGCGCGCGCGGGCAGCGCTGGCGCCCAAGCCAAGAGTTGGGAATTGGTTGGCCCGCTGGATGCCGTAGGCCGCCTGTGCTTCTTCTACGCGCAAGAGCGCCATGCGATAGTCAGGATTGTTTGCAAGCGCCTGCCCAATGGCCCGTTGCAGCCCGGGGTGTGTAAAGTAGTCGCGCCAGTGAAGTTCGGCGGCGCTTGGACCTTGCTGTGTTAGAGCGGCGGCGGCATCGGAGGGCCAGTTCTCGGCGATGGGTGTGGCAGGCAGTTCGCGTAGCGAAAGCGGCGCGCACCCCGCCAGCGCCGTGGTAAGCACCAGTGCCCCAAGCCGCATTGGACGGGTGCTTTTCAAGTGAATCTTCATTTATTTCAGCGCTAGGGATAGTTAACGTTTCTACTATAACGGCTGCATCTTATGCACATATTGATAGAGATCAACTAACTACCGTACGGTCGTTAGGTATAGTTGAATGTGATGGTGTTTGTGGCCAAATGCGCTGCACCAGGTAAACGTTCATCGGGGCGGATCCAATGAAATTCATCATGACAAATTTAGTATTTTCTACTGTGGACGATCGTTATGAGTAAGGAGGTAGGCGTCAAGCGAAAGCGTGTTCGGCTGCGGCCCGAGGTGCGCAAGGAACAGATTCTTCGTGCCACACTGGCCGAGTTCAGTGCTTATGGCTACGCAGCAACCTCTGTTAAGAAAATCGCTCAGCGTGTTGGTCTGTCCAAGGCGGGGATTTACGCTCATTTCTCTGGCAAAGAGGAGATTTTCGAAGCGCTATTGATGAAGGTGCTGGTGCCGTCCTTTACTGGATTCGAGACCCGATGCCTTGATGGTGAATCGCTAGAGCAGATCGTGGATACCTTTATTTCCGGGGCCTATGACCGCCTTGAGGATCCAACCTTTCTGGCGGTATTCCGGCTTATGATTGCCGAAGGTGGCCGCGCGCCCCATCTGCTTAAACGCTGGCGTAACGAAGTCATCAAACCTTATCTTGATCAGCAGCAAGCCATGGTCGATCGTTGCGTTGCGCGTGGCGAGATTCGCGCGGGCGCCGTCGCTGAAAATTATGTGCTGATTCTTGCGCCCAGCGTATTTGCTTCGCTCTGGCATTTGATTTCGGATATTGAAACCAGCACGCAAGAGCTGGCATCGCTCAGAGACGCCCACCGACGATTTTTAATGGCATCATTGCAACCTTGATGAAGCCCAGAAGCAGAGATCGTGAACTCCGGTATGCTCGTCCATACTCAACGCTTCCTCAGGCGCTTGAGTACAGCTAAGCTCACCGGATCGATTCACGCTGTATCTTGCCGGCTCGGTTTAGAACGCCCGCCCCAGCGCAGTGGGTAGCCATAGAATAATTTGAGGGAAAGCGATACACAGCCAGAGGACGGTGAACTGTAGTCCGACATATGGCAGAACTGATATATAGATGTCCCGCATCGTTATATCGGGTGGTGCGACGCCACGGAAATAAAAGACTGCCAGTGCAAAAGGTGGCGTCAGATAGGACAATTGCAGGGCCACGATGAGCATCGTTGCAAACCAAACCGGATCAAATCCAAGTGACGCCGCTATGGGGGTGAAGATCGGCACAACAACCAGAACGGTGGGGATCCAGTCTAAAAACATTCCAAGAACAAAAACGGTCAAGAGCATCATAAAGAACACGCCCCATTTGCCGTATGGAATTCCAAGCATCAAGTGTTCGACGACTTCCCCGCCGCCCATCGCCATGAAGGTCGACACAAAAAGCGTCGCGCAAGCCGTCATGGTGAGGATCATGCATGTCGTGCGTAGCGTCGATTCGGACGCACCGCCGAGCATCTTAAAGCTGAATCGCTTGTATGCAAACGCCAGCGCAATTGATGCACACGCGCCGACAGCCGCTGCCTCGGTGGGCGCGGCGATCCCCAGGAAAATTGTGCCCAGCACCGCAAGGATTAATACAACGGGTGGGAAAAAAGATGTGCCCAGTACCCGAACCTTCTCACGTAAGGTAATCGCTGCATATTCCTCAGCGCTCATGGGGGGACCAAGCTTCGGGTTGATCGCACAGCGAATAAGAATATACAGCATGTAGCTGAGTGCCAGCATCAGGCCGGGCCCGATCGCAGACATGAACAGCGTCCCAACTGGAATCCCTGCCACTGGGCCATAGACGACAATCATGATGCTAGGTGGAATAAGTACGCCCAGACATCCTGCTGCACAAATCAGTCCCGAGGCCATGCGCTTGTCATAGCCCCGTTTTAGCATGGCGGGTAGGGATAAGGAACCCATGGTAACCACTGAAGCACCGACCACCCCGGTACAAGCTGCGAAAACTGTAGCGAGAATCGTTGTCGCGAAAGCCAGCCCGCCTGGTAGCCTTCCACTAAGAATATAAATTGCGCTGAACAAGCGGTCGCTAACGCCGGATCGCTCTAGCACATTACCCATTAATATAAAAAGCGGGATTGCCAGTAATACATAATTACTCATTACAGCAAGAAAATTTAAAATGAAAGATCCAAAGAAATCCATTCCAAACAAACTCAGACCAAAGAACAACCCCAGCCCGGCGAGCACAAACGCTATCTGATAGCCCAAAAGGACCCCGAACAACAACAAGGAAAACATGAGCAGGGTATTTAGCTCTGTCGTAAAGGTAGCCATCACGATTTTTCTCCCTCAAAGATGAACTGTATATTGCGTATAAAATCGCTAAATCCTTGAAGGAACAGTAAGATGACGCTAATCAAAAAGACAGCTTTGAACGGATACATGACCGGCCGCCAGAAACTTATAAGAGATTTTTCGGATGTTATCCACGAATCATAGACAAATGGGACAAGATAAAAAATTAGTAATCCGAAAGTCGGAAAAAATAGTAACGCTGTAAGTACCACGTCAACTATTGCCTGATTTCGCTTTGAAAGATACGAATAGAAAACATCGACCCGCACATGAGATTCCTTGAGCAAGGTATAGCCCATCCCCAGTGCAAAAAATGCACCGCCAAGCATATAGCTTATATCAAAAACCCAAATGCTCGGGTCGTTAAATGCGTACCTCATTACAACGTCATAAGTCATGATGACGGCTACGACTACAATAAGCCATTTGCTGAACTCACCCACCAGCATATTGAGTCGGTCTATGGCAGACAACAGAGTTTTCATTCACTTCTACCTTTCAAGTGCGGATTGCAATGAACGGCCGGGCATCGCGGTATATATACCAATACATTCGGCCCACTCGGGAGACAAGGATCTCGGGGTAAGCGGCGGCCAAGTGTTCATGGCTATATAAAGCCGACCCCCAGCGTGATATCAAATACCTTTAGACAAAAATGTCACATTAAGTCGTCGATACCGTGCTGGAAGACGGCATATCCCGAATGTTTAGGCTTTACCGATATCTGGCACCATGTAGCCAGCCCAATAATTGTGTTGTTGCCTAATTTCCTGTTGTGAATCAAAAACCTTGGCAAAGAAAGGATCGCTTGCTTTTTTCTCTTGGTAGTATTTGTCCGCAGCTTCCTTTAGGGAAGCAATAAACTCTGGAGAGAGCCTGACAATTTCCGTGCCGTAATCCTGGAATTTTTTCAAGGCCTTGGCATCCTCAATGATGCAATGCCCCCAAGATTCAAACGTTGTTGTCTTTGCTGCTTCCTTGACAATTAGTTGAAGCTCGGGCGAGAGCTTGTCCCATGATTTCTTATTAAAAATAACTTCGGAAATTGTTGTTGGCTGATGTACGCCAGGCACGTGGACATACTTACATATTTGATGGAACCCCATCACATAGTCGGCTGACGGATTAGCAAACTCAGCGGCATCCAGCACTTTCTTTTCTAGCGCGCCATAGACTTCCCCACCTGGAAGCGTCATCACGCGTGCGCCCAGTTTGCTGACAATCTCACCCCAATAGCCAACGGTACGGATTTTTAACCCGTCGAAATCACTTAATTTAGTGATGGGCTTATGGGACCATAAAAAGTCCTCAGCAGTATTCAATCCGCAGGCGCCAACAAAGCCGAAATTATATTTCGAGTACATCTCTTTCCAGAGATCAAGGCCATTACTCTGATAAAACCACATCGTATATTCAAGTGCATCCATCCCGAGAGGTACGGCTGCAAACATTGGCGCTGACGCCTCCTTCCCCAACCAATAGGATGCCATACTATGAGAGATATCAATCACGCCCTTATTCACAGCATCGAATACGTCCAAGCCACCTACTACACTGCCGGATGTTAGGCTTTGAATCGTGAGCCGACCATTGCTAAGGTCCTTCACTTTCTCGGCAAAGAGATCAGCATGATATTGTGACTCTACCCCCTTTGGCCAACTCGATTGCATTCTGAGTCGGATGTTTTTTTCTTGTGCAGATACGACTGCCGGCACACTAACCAGTGCCGCGGCGGTAACTGATCTGTTCAAAAATGATCGTCTATTCATGTCTCTTCCATTTTAATGTTGTGTCGCTAGACCCGCCAACTTGAAGGCGGTTTCGCGCTATTAATATATTTAGATTGATCAGACAACTGCAATTGCACTGATCTCGATCAATGCATCAGGATTTACAAAGCCCGATACCTGAATCAAGGTGCTGGTGGGATAGGGTGAATTAAAATATTTCAAACGGACATCGTGAATACTCTTTAGGCTTGACATATCGGTGACATAAACCACTACCTGCACAATATCATCCAACGTGGCGTCAAACTCCTTGAGCGCTGTCTGGAGGTTCTTGATGACCTGTTCTGTTTGTGCTGCCATATCACCTTTTCCAACAAGCGTGCCCTTTTCATCAATCGCGATTTGACCAGATACCCAGATTTGGCGTTTGATGCTGGACTCTTCTGCTGCTATTGCATTGCAGAACGCTACCTTCATCCCCATGCCATCACCAAAGGGAATTGATTTCTTGTTAACCATTTAAATCTCTCCTATGAAATTGAGATCGTTAATAGATTCACGAGCGCAAGTAAATTGCTCGGAATTGCTTGAAGGGGCAATCAAAGTCGGAATTGATAATCACTGATCATAGATACGCACCATGATGTCCGATATTTTCGAGCCACCTATCAGGTTTAGATCCATGGGGCATGCCGAAACTGCCCCAATAACATCCATCTGGGCCTTCATGAGGATGTATTCCCCGGCTTTGGTTGGAGATGTCTGTTGAACCAATGTGCCGTCAGGCTCGATAAGCGTGCTCTGGAAGATATTGAATGGCTCTGGAAACATGTCCCGACTGATGCCGTAGGGTTGCAACACTTCCTCGAAGTTCGCGACGCAGCTTCGATGGTCTGAGACACCATAGTCGACTAGGTATCGCTGCTCGTCACAGGCGGCGATAAGTAGGTCATGTGATTGGGCTGTGTCTTCGATAACTTCGAACATGGGATTGCGCAGGCTTGAGCGCAACAGATCCCCGACTTTTATAGTCAAAGAACGAAGTGAAGTCCGTGTGTGGGGCGGGGATAGCCGTTCTTGGTGGTTTTGGCTGTTGAAGGCGTAGAAGTCAGCAACTTGCTGGCCTTCCACGTCGATAATTTGCAGATATTGCCCCTTCTGGACTTCGAATGAACGCCCATGTCCACCTGGGACCAGTATCTCAGTTATAAGATTTTTTTCGTTAATCATTAAGTTTCCACCTTTACGAAAGACGCATTCTCAAAAGGAGCCGTCAGCTTATTTGGCAAGTCCTAAGGCGGACTATTTGCAAGTGTTCTCAAGAACACCTATACCTTTAATTTCAACTCGTACTGTATCGCCGGACTCGAGATATTTCGGTGGCGTCATTGCCATGCCCACGCCGGCTGGGGTGCCGGTAAGGATAATGTCTCCGGGATACAGAGTCAGCCCGCGTGAGCAGGTCTCGATAAGCGTTGGAATATCGAATATCATGTTGCCGGTATTTGATTGCTGACGCAGCTCATTATTTACCCAGCAGCTGATCTCGGCATTGTTGGCAATGAGTTCATCGGCCGTCACGATCCACGGGCCCATAGGGCAAAAAGTATCAAACGACTTGCCCAATACCCATTGTTTATGACGAGCCTGAACATCACGCGAGGTAACATCGTTCGATACCGTAAAACCAAACACGTGGCTCATCGCGTCCTTTGCCTGGATATTTTTGCCCCCTGTGCCGATAATCACGGCAAGTTCGGCCTCATAGTCGATCTGTTCGGAAATCGCCCGAGGGAGCTCGATGGCATCATTCGGACCAATGACGCATTCGGGCATCTTGGTAAAGATGATCGGCCAGGTATTGGGTTTGGTCTTATCATTTTTATCCGGCGCTATGGCGATTTGGGTCGAGGCAACCTCATCAGCGTGCGCACGATAATTGAGGCCTACACAGAAGATATTGCGACGTGGCCTTGGAATGGGCGCGCATAGCAAGGACATATCGAGTTTGCTACCGCTATCGGGCAACGACGCGAGTTGCTTTTCAATCTTGGCGTAGTCCTCGATGATATCCAGGAGGGTACCGCTAAAGCCAGGTATCAGGTCCCGTACTGCCCAATAAATGGACCTCTGGTCGTCAATTACGACGGGGCACGGTGCACCATCGATAGTCAAGGTGGAAAATTTCATAAAAACCTCGGTTAATAAAATGGCACAGCGTGAAACTGTTTCTGGATTTACGGTGTATTGGTACTGGCCGCAGCACTATTCAAGAGGCGAACGGCTGTGTGCTCACAATGAAGTCTGCTCAAGCGTCCAATGTTTTCCGCGTCCCCCGCTTTGAATGCTTCGTAGATCTGTCTATGCTCGAGCTCAGCCGCTTGAACGCCCTGAGTCCGAGTGATCTCGATATGTATGTATGGTTGAATCATGCCCCGTAAAATTTGGGCGATATGCGAGACATGGCGCAATCTGGCACTAGAAAAAATGCGTTCATGAAATGCGAAATTCAATTCCAGCCATTCATGCGCGCTTTCGGATGACGACACCGTGACCTTTTCCATTTCGATCAGGATCGCCTGGACGGCATTGATATCCTCGTCAGTGCGGCCTAATGCGGCTGCTTTACTGGCGTGCTCTTCGATAATTGCGCGTAACGCGAAAATTTCCTGAATTTCCTCAGACTCGAGAGAAAGGACCGAAAACCCATGTTGAGCTTTGGATACCAGCAAGCCTGCGGTTTCCAGACGAGCCATGGCTTCGCGTAATGGAACACGGCTGACCCCATATCGCTGTGCGAGCTCTTCCTGCCTTAGGACTTGCCCGGAATGGAAGTTGCCCCGCAAAATATCATCGCGTAACTGTCGATACAATATTTCAGACAGGGACTGTACTTGAATAGCTGTTTTGCGTATTGCTGTCATTTTTCTTGGAAAATTGATAATCAAAGGTGATGAACTACAACCTGATGCTTTGGTACCTCTATCTACGAATTGGGTCTGCGGCAGTGCGGCCGCAGATTTGGTGTGCAAAACCTAAAGTTTTTTAAATTGCAGCGATCGCCTGGACTTCGAGCAGAAAGGGTTCCTTGACCAAGCGATCAACCATCAGCATGGTATTTGGCGGGTAGATGCCGTTAGTGAACATCTTGGGAAACTCACGTTTACGAAACTCCATGAGTTTCGGGATATCCTGCGAATGAACCAGATATGTGGTGAACTGAACCACATTGCCCCACGACGCGTCCGCTGATTCCAGCGCAATGCCGATATTTTTGAAAATTTGCTGCGCCTGGGCATCGAAATCATTTTCGCCAACGATGTTGCCTTGAGGGTCGGCTGCCAACATGCCGGCAAGAAACAGAAATTCGTTAGCTTTAACCCGCGTGACATGTGTGTACTGTCCCAGCGGCGCGCCCAGCTTTGAGGGGTTGTAGATATTGATTTCTGCACTCATGGTTTTCTCCGACTAGTCAAATTGTGAAGGGTGCCTTTCCGTTAGATTTTTAGTGCTCAGGCAGCCAGTTGAGAACTACTATAGCCAGATTGAATAATTTATTCAATCCTCCTGAATAAATTATTCAGTTACTTTTTGTATAATATGACGTATCCCGGGCGCATTATCAGCTTGGCTGATGTCAGTCGTCCGATGGTGGTTTGAATCTGTTGGGTGGAGATTTCCCGGCCGATTCGAGATGAATGCGGCTAAAGGGCGTCTGCCAGAGCACATATTCCACAAAATCCAAGCCCAGTACGGGGAAGTCGTGGGTCACGGCGCCGTTAAAGTTCAGCGCATGAAGCATATCGCCATATGGGTCGACACACTCAATCCCACTCAGCCATGCTTACAGCTTGTTTGCTGTAATCCACGATTACACCGCTTATGATGTGTCGATCCTTATTTGATGCAAGACATGACTGAGTACGATCAGCCAATTTGATGGCCGAATTTTCACCCACGGTGTTGGGCCTCATTGATCAGAAAGAGCGATGACCATCGATGATGCGATCAGCACAGTCACAGTGACACAGGGGATAGGCTCCCTGTGACATGGTCAGCCCAGGGAGCAGCTTACCGCCGGACGACTCGCTTTTGACTGGTAGCAACGGGCGCAAATACGTCCATATACAGCTTCTCATCGAGTACCGGCGCTCGCGAGTAGATGCTCCAGGCCGGCGAGCAGTTCTTGCTTCTCGGCGAACTCGGTGGCCAGGCGGGTGCGGGCAGACTCCAGGTGGCCCAGCCAGCGCTCGCGCAGCGCCTTGAAGCCGCCCCAGCGATTGGACGTACGCAGCGGCCCAGCAAATATGTCGCCCAGCTCCCGGTAAAAGTCACCAATATTGCTCTGTGGATGGTTAATGGCGCCCACCGTGATGTCGGGCAGGCGCGCCAGGCGTTCGGCGAGCAGGCGCAGCACCACGCTCTTGCCCGTGCCCGGGTCGCCGTGGATCATGGCAAACCCGTCTTCACGCACCAGCGCCTGCTCGATGCGCCAGAAGAACCGCTCGGTTCTGGGGGCGATATAGATGGCTTGCGTGGGCAGGTCTGGGGAGAATGGGTTGTGTTTGAGCCCATAGCGGGCCAGCAACTTCTGACTCATGGGGCCAACTCCTGGTCGGTGGTGGGTAAATAGGCGGGGGGCAGGCCTGTGGCTGCGTAGTCAGCCAGCAATTGGGCCAGCAGTGCGGGTGTTCCGGGTTCTGGGGTTGTGGCTGGCGATTGGGCCGGTGGTGTCAGGCGGCGGCGCACGACATCCACGCGGAAGGCTGCACGCAAGGTGTCAGCATCTGGGCTTGGTCGCAGAACGTTGGGGGCAGCCAGGTAACGGGTCAGTGGCGTATCGTTGACCTCGGAGTGCCGTGTGCGGTGGTATTTCTGCTCCACCCAAGCCTGGGTGGCCAAGTTCAGCTCGTCAATCGTCAGCGGATCCTTGGCTTCGAGCATGACCATGAGTCTGCCCTCGACGCGCCCCCAGAAGGCTTCCTGCTTGGCGTTTTGGTAGGGGAATACGGCAGAGTCGTCTGATGCAGGATACCCAGCCTGACCAGGCCCGTAGTGGTCTCCTCGGCGGTTATCGCCGCGCCGTTATCGGTCATGAGCGCCCGGGGCAGGCCGCGCTTCATCAGGGCCTGTGATAAGCCATGCACCAGGCTGGCGGCGGGCTCATCCAGGTACCACTGCAGATGGCAGAGCAGACGGCAATGGTCATCGAGCACGCCCACCAGCATGGGGGTCACCCACTGGCCTGTGCGGGTCAGGATCTTACGCGAACCATGATGGAAGTCCCGGTGCCACAGGGCGCCGACGTGATCGACCTCGAAGCTGCGTACCTCCAGGCGCTCGAGCCGTTCACAGGCCGCCAGCGCGCCAGCGCTCGCCGGCTTGAGCCGGGCCTGGAGAAACATGGCGTGGACCAGCATATAGCGTCGTATGCTGGGGTATGATGGGACATATAAATCCGTATCGCGGAAGGTGGCTCGCAGGTTATCGACGTGCAGCTGCATCGTCCAGCCTGGGTGCTGGACATATTGTTCCTGCAAGGCTTAGGCGACTGCGGCGCCGATACAGGCAAAGCGCCGCGTTGTCGATCACGCAGTACCGCCACCGGGTCTGAGGCACGTCGTACGGCGTAATACCAGCGCTCCAGAGTGGAGACGCCGAAGTCACGTCCATGCCTGTGACGGGGTGACGCCAGGTGCGCGCGGCCAGCGCCTGCAAGGCAGAGGCCAGTTCACCGTTTCCAGGCGGAGCTGCCAGCAACGGCCCGATGAGCGAGAAGCGCAGCCGCGCCCAGCGATCCCGGGTGCTGGAACCGTTTGATATCTTCAAGTCAGCCTCCTTATTTTTGTGGTGCCCAGGTCGGGTATCCACAGGCAGGCAGCTTAAGGACAGAAGTGGTTGGTGGCTATCGGCATCCTCTGCGTATGACCAGCGCATATCAAAGCTGTTGATCAGCCAGGCACGGACAAGGGAGATCGAAACATTAATAATCGCAGCGCTACCCGGGCAGATTCACCAGAGAAGCGGCTGAGCAATGAATCCAGCAAGTCATCCCGATCGACCGGCGGCACCAAGCGAGTCTGGGCCGCCTGCCACAATGGCAAGCGGACAAAGGCATGACGCCACCAGTGAGGCCAACGCGCCAGGGTTCGCCCACAGACACCGAGTGCCCGACTGGCCGCGGCCAAGGTTGGCCCGGTGGATTGCTCTCACGGTTTCCAGCGCCGGATTGCTTCGGCCTGCCGTTGTCGTTGTTCCGCCGTCTAGATGCGTGCGCTCATGGCTTTGATCCTCTAATAGTTTGCTTTGACCAGATTGGTTTTCTTCCGCGTGCGCGCCCGTGCGCGTGCTGCTCGCTAAACCCGTCCCGTTATTCACCTGTTGTGGCCCGTGACTGATATTGGCCTGCTTCACGAACGCCACCTGCTTCGGGTATTCCAATTCCACCACGGCCTGTATCGTGGCGCGGCTTTGTGCCTGCGCTTTCAATGCCAGCCCTAAAAATGCCTGATACTGCGGCAAGCGTTCTTGATTTGCTGCCCGCCGTGCCAGGCTGGTGAAAATGGATTGCAGCGCGGTCGCCTGTCCGATCAGCATCTGTTCCAGCCGTGATAGGTCGCCGTCCTTCGCCTTGTCGAACGATTCGCGCAAGCCGTCGATCAGCGCCGCCATGTCAGACTCTTTGCCGACAACGTTGCCCTGATACGCTTCCATAACGGCCGCTGCATTCAAGGATGGCATCAGCATCAGCTTTCCATCGCGTGCGCCATTGGTGCTAGTGGGTTCCGGTGCGGTCACTGCCGGCACTTTCGTTTTCTTGGTCATGCCATGCCCGCCAGTCGGTCATCAAACGATGCACAGCGCTGCAATAAATCCACGGTATCGCCCGGTATCGCCGCACTCAGCAGTCCCAGCGCCTGCCACTTGCCGCAGCGCCGCGCCGTGAACGTACCCGTTCCCTTGTCCAACGCGTCTGGCAGCTTCGGGTTCAGCCGCATGATCTCGTTGGCAGCTTTTTGATCTGTGCGGTTTGCTACTGCTACTTTTGCTACTGTTGCTACAGTTGGCGCGATTTCGGGCAGATCAGGTTCAGGAGTAGCAGGAGTAGCAAAAGTAGCAGTAGCAAGTTGCTCAAACCAATTGCCGCTCAACATGGCTTGCAAGCTCATGGCTGCCCCTCCAGCAGTGCCGGATTGACCATAACCGACCGCTTGCGGCCATCAGCCAGCAGCCGCGCCCGGCCGTGATCTTCCAGCGCTGCCAGCGCCGATTGCAGCGCGGTCTTGTCTCGCAGCGGCCTGTATTGCAGCGCAGTTCGGGTAGTAACGCTGGCCACCTGTTCGCGCCTGCAATACTGAATCAGCCAGCGCTCCAGCCGTTCAGCATTCATCCATTCCACCGGCAACGCAAATTGCCCTAGAAAGCGCCGCGCTCAAACACATGAAACAGCGCTGCCAGCCGCGCCGCGTTATCGGCTGTCTTGCTGGCCACGTCCTTCACGTCCTGCAGTTCGCCATCCTGCCGTAGCTGCTTCTCGATGGCGTTTTGAAACTGCACCCATGCTGCGTGCGCCTGCTGCGACAAGGCCAGCGTGATCGTCGTCAGTCTGCCGTCATCGTCAATACTCAGCGGGTTTTGCAGCAACTCGGTCATGCGTGCATTGAGGGCCTGCAGCTTCGACCAGTCCGGCGCTTCGGTATAGAGCCGGGTGCCCATCGTAGATTCCGGCCATGCGACCAGAAAGCGCGCCAGAAAACCAGTGCCGCGCATCAGGCCTTTGGTCTTGTCTAACGATGCGCGCAAGGTGGATTCCTGCACTTGCAAGCCCATTGAAAGCCGTACCCGGTCAATCGTAACCGCGCAAACCGCGTATCGGATGCTGCGTTTTTGCGTACAGACTCAATACCGCCCAGGGCGGCTGCCTTTGAGGCATAACGTTGGCTGGTCAGGATAACGTGATGATTGCCAGCACGCAGATTGAACATGAATTTCTCGCCGCTGGTCTTCAAGATGTATTCGCCACGCCTGGTTAAGACTCCAGAACATGCCGACACTGGGTACACCGGGCGGGATCATTGATGTTTGAATAATACCCTGATGCGGCTCCCGGGGAGTTTAAAGCGTCTTGTCAAGCCTGGATACTTTTGCAGGAGGCCGTCGGATGCGCTTAGTTTCCCCGGGTGATGACCAGCTCTGGCGGAATGTAGCGCTCCATCTCCTTGCGTAGAAATTCAATAAATGGCCGCTGCAAGGCGCCCGGGGTTTGATCGGGTGCGGTCATCAGCGAGAAGTTCATGGGCACGCTGGCTTCAAAGGGAATGAAGCACGCCGTGTCTTCGTGCTGATGGCCGGCAGCGGTAAGCGCGTCAATGACAGCTACCCCCGCGCCAGCCTCTACCAGACGCAGCATCGCGTGCGAGTTCTGCGTTTCAACATCCAAAATGCGGTGAACGCCTCGGGTAGCAAAAACAGTGTCCACCATGCTGCGGGTGTCCAGAATGTGGGAGTACGACACAAAGCGCTCGCCGTGCAGATCTTCGGGTGCAATGGACGATTTGCCCTGCAGGCGATGGCCTTTGGGGATGACGCACACCATGCGGGTGGACATCAGCAACTGACAGTGGCTGGACTGCGGGTGCAAAGACAAAATCACAAAGCCGATATCGGATTGGCCGTCGCGCACGCGCTCCATCACGTTGGGCGAGCTTAGCAGCAGCAGCTGGATGCGCGCATACGGGTGATGCTTTAGAAACCGACCAATCACGGCAGGCAAAAAATCCAGGGCTAAAGAGGGTGCCGCCGCAATGCGTAGGCTGCCGCGCTGCAAGGTGCGGATTTCCGCGGCGGCATCGGTGATGCGCGCTACCCCAGCCAGCGAGCGCTTCACTTCTTCGTAGAGCAGGCGAGCTTCGGGTGTGGGGTGTAGCCGGCCCCGTTGCCGCTCAAACAAGGGGATGCCGGTGCGTTGCTCAAAATCGGCCACCAGGCGCGTGACCACCGGTTGGGACACATGCATGGCAATGGCTGCACTGGTTACTGTTTTATTTAGCATCACGGCGCGAAAAGCTTCCAGGTGACGAAGGGTGATTCGGTTGTTCATGGTGTTGGCGGCGAAGGGTGGCTAGTGGTAAACGAGGCAGGTACCAAGTGAATGTTGAAAAGACATAGTGTCGATAAAAAAAAGTATTTTATTTTATCATCAGTTCTGATTAGTATAGTTAATACAAGGGTCTGTTTCGACCTTGTAGATATCTTTAAATAACATAGAGTTTTTACTAGAATCCGTCTTAAGTAAGCCAAGGAGACTCCATATGAAGCGTTTACTGACTGTTGCCTGTGTTTTTGCAATATCGACCCTGCCGGTGCTGGCCCAGGCCGTAACCCTCAATGTGGGCTCTTATGGGGGATCTACCGAGCAGGCATTCCGCGACCAAATCATTCCGCTGTACAAGCAAAAAACCCAAAACGATGTGGTGTATGTGCCAGGCAACTCCACAGACACCCTGGCCAAACTGGTGGCCCAAAAATCCAAGCCGCAGTTTGATGTGGTGCTGATCGATGACGGCCCCATGCAGCAGGCCCAGCAGTTTCAGCTGTGTGCCCCTCTGGCCGATGCACCGGTTTATAAAGATCTCTATCCTCTGGCCAACATAGGCAAGTCGGCCTCCGCGCTGGGCGTGGTGGCCACGGGCCTGTTCTACAACACAGAGGCTTTTGCCAAGGCAGGCTGGGCTGCGCCCACTTCCTGGCACGATCTGGAAGACCCCAAGTTTAAGCAAAAGGTTGTCATTCCGCCTGTGTCCAATGGGTATGGCTTGCATACGCTGATCAAATTCGCCGAACTCAATGGCGGTGGGGTCAAGGATATTGATCCCGGCTTCAAGGCGATCACCGAGAAAGTTGCTCCCAATGTGTTGGCGTGGGAACCCTCACCCGGCAAGATGTCCGAGCTCTTTCAGAACGGCTCGGGCGTGATCGGCGTCTGGGGCAGTGGCCGGGTGTATGCCCTCGAGGCCACGGGCTTCCCGGTCAAGTTTGTCTATCCCAAGGAAGGCGCCGTTGCGCTCTTTACCGCCGTCTGCCCGGTGGCGCGGCCCGATGCCAAGCCCGAAGCACAAGAGTTTGTGCAGTTTCTGCTAAGTCCCGAAGTACAGGCCATTTTGGCCAAAACCCAGGCCTGGGGCCCCGTCAATTCCAAAACCAAGTTAAGCCCCGAAGTGGCTGCAGCCGTGCCTTACGGCCCGGAGCAGATCAAGAAGCTTGAGTCAGTGGATTACTCCGTCGTCAACGCCGAGCGCGCCAAATGGACTAATCGCTGGAACCGCACGGTAGAGCGCTAAACCGGATTAACAGGCCCCCTCTGGCGGGGGGCCATCTTGATAGGAATGGCGACGTGAGTTTTCTTGAAATCAGCGACCTCAGAAAAGCGTTTGGCGACTTCCTGGCGGTCGAACACCTGGATTTGCAGGTGGAAAAGGGTGAATTCGTTTCTCTGCTGGGCCCTTCAGGGTGTGGCAAAACCACTACCTTGCAGATGATTGCGGGTTTCCTGGCGCCGTCAAAGGGTGATATCCGGGTGGATGGGCACAGCATCCTGGCGCAAAAGCCCGAGAAGCGTGGCATGGGCATTGTGTTTCAAAGTTATGCCTTGTTTCCCCACATGACAGTCGCCGAAAACGTGCGTTTTGGCCTGGAGATGAGAGACACAAAGCAATCCGACTGCCAGTTGCGAGTGGCCGAGACACTTGAGATGGTGCGCTTGCAGGGGCTTGATGCGCGCTACCCACGAGAACTCTCGGGGGGCCAGCGCCAACGCGTGGCCATCGCCCGTGCACTGGCTATCCGCCCGGCGGTTCTGCTGCTCGACGAACCCATGTCCAATCTGGATGCCAAGCTGCGTAGCGAGATGCATATCGAGTTGCGAGCCATCCAGCGCCAGTTGGGCATTACCACCATTTTGGTTACGCACGACCAAACCGAAGCCATGACCATGAGCGACCGCATTGCGGTGATGCATGGCGGCAAAATCGTTCAATACGACGAGCCCTATGCGGCTTACGAACACCCGGTCTCGGCGTTTGCATCCAATTTTTTAGGCAAAACCAATATTTTGCCCGGTCAGGTCAGCGCCCAGGATGGCAACACCTGTACCGTGCAGCTGCAGTCGCTGGTGGTTCGGGTACCCTGTCAGGGTGCCACCTTGCAATCGCGTGTCGATGTGTATATCCGTCCCGAAAAAATCCGCCTGGCACCGCACGCCGAAGGCCGGCTTGCAGGGCGTGTCATCACCCGCCTGTTTCTGGGCGATCACTGGGTGCTGGAAGTTGACACTGCCCATGGCCCGATGCGGGTGTCGGTACCCAATATCGGCAAGCTGACTGTGCAAGAGGGTGAAGATGTCGGCCTTACCTGGGTAGACACCGACATCCGGGTGCTAAACAAGGAGCAGCCCCGTGGACACTAGTGTTGCCCGGCGTTGGGCGCCCTGGGCGCTGTCTGCCCCTGCCTTGATTGTCTTTTTGGTGATGCTGCTGGCACCGCTGATGCTCACCACCTTGTTGTCGTTTCATACCTTTGATGGTATCGGCACCTTCAGCGATGATTACTCGCTGCACAACTACCTGGAAATCATTGCCGACCCGTACTACCACGAGATCTTTTTGCGCACTCTGGGGCTTGCCGCTGGCACCACTGTGCTGTGCGTGGTCTTTGGCGTGCCCGAGACCCTGATCCTGACCCGCATGCGCAGCCCCTGGCGAGGTTTCTTTCTGGTGATCATCCTGGCGCCGCTGCTGATCTCGGTTGTGGTGCGTACCCTGGGCTGGGCCATCCTGATGGATAACGATGGCCTCATCAATTACCTGCTGATGCTGTTTGGTTTCATCGATGAGCCCACCCGGTTGGTGTTTACCATCACCGGCGTGGTGATTGCCCTGACGCACGTGCTGATTCCTTTTATGGTGATCTCGGTGTGGGCCTCTTTGCAAAAGCTGGATCCCCAAATGGCCCAGGCTGGCTTGTCTTTGGGGGCTTCGCCTTTTACAGTGATGCGCCGGGTGATTTTGCCGCAGATTTTGCCGGGCATTTTGTCAGGCAGCATCATCGTCTTTGCGCTGTCGGCTTCAGCCTTTGCCACCCCGGCTATTTTGGGCGGCCGGCGCCTCAAGGTGGCTGCCACAGCAGCGTATGACGAATTCCTCAGTACGCTTAACTGGCCGCTGGGGGCCGCCATTGTGCTGATCCTTCTGGTGGCCAATCTGGTGATTATCCTAGGCTGCAACCGGCTGGTTGAACGCCGCTTCAAACAAGTGTTCTGACACCCGGAGACTCTCATGAGAAAAAATGGTTGGCTTGCCCTGTGTTATCACACCTTGTTCATTGCCTTCATCCTGGCACCGCTGGTGGTGGTGATGGTGGTCTCCTTTACCGACAAGGGATATATCTCCATGCCCGAGGGGGGGTTGTCACTACGCTGGTTTCGTGCCATTGCGCAGGCACCCGAGATGGTTCACGCGTTTTGGATCTCGCTCTTACTGGGCTTGGCTTCAGCCAGCGTTGCGGTAGCCATGGCCGTGCCGGCGGCGCTGGCCATTGCGCGCTATCGCTTTGTGGGGCGCAACGCATTGGTGGCGTTTTTTCTGTCGCCGCTGATGATTCCCCAAGTGGTCTTGGGGGTGGCGTTTTTACGCTTTTTCAGTCTGGCAGGGATGAGTGGATCTTTCTTCTGGCTGGTCGCCACGCACGTCATTATTGTCACCCCCTATGCCTTGCGGCTGGTGCTGGCCGCTGCCACAGGTATGGAAATGGATGCCGAGCGCGCCGCGCAATCTTTGGGCGCGCCCCGGTGGACGGTGGCGCGTCGCATCCTGATGCCCATGATCTTGCCAGGCATTGCAGGTGGCTGGATTTTGTCATTTGCCCAAAGCTTTGACGAACTAACCATGACCATTTTCGTGGCCACCCCAGGCATGACCACCTTGCCTGTGGTGATGTACAACCACATCGCGCAAACCATCGATCCGCTGGTTACCTCCGTCTCTACTGTGCTGATTGTCGGCACGCTGGTTCTGATGGCGGTGCTTGACCGCATCGTCGGGCTTGAGCGCGTGCTGGTGGGCAATCGTTAAACAAGTAAAGGCCAAGCATGCAAACAAGTGATGTTGTGGTGGTGGGCGCAGGCCTGCTGGGTAGTGCCGTTGCTTATGGGCTGGCACGCCAGGGGGTAAGCGTCACCTTGCTGGATGAGGGCGACCAGGTCTTCAGGGCTTCGCGCGGTAACTTTGGCCTGGTGTGGGTGCAAGGTAAAGGCGTGGGGAAGCCCGATTACGCCCGCTGGAGCCGTGGCTCGGCGCGCCTGTGGCCGCAGCTGGCGGCCGCGTTGCTGGAAGACACCGGTGTGGATGTCTGCCTGCAGCAGCGCGGCGGCCTGCACCTGTGCCTCACAGAAGGCGAGTTCCTGGAGCGCCAGGCGCGCCTGCAAGAGTTGCAGGATGCCGTGAGGGCTGATTATCCCTTTGAGATGCTTGATCTTAAAGCGGCTCGTGCGCTGCTGCCAGCCCTGGGCCCAACTGTATTTGGTGCCAGTTATTCGCCCATGGACGGGCACGTCAATCCCTTGAAGCTGTTGGGCAGCCTGCATCAGGCCTGCCGGCTGCGCCGGGTGGCCATCCATACGTGTCAGCACGTTACAACCATCGCCAAACAAGGCAGTGGCTTTGAGGTGCAAGCAGGTACGCAACGCTGGCAGGCGGGCCGTGTGGTGCTGGCAGCCGGCTTGGCCAATCGCATGCTGGCACCGCAGATCGGCCTGCGGGTACCCGTGGCGCCTAACCGGGGAGAGGTTCTCATCACCGAGCGCCTGCCGCCGGTGCTGTCTTATCCCAATAATCTCATCCGCCAAACCGATGAAGGCACCATTCAGGTGGGCGATTCAATGGAAGAGGCTGGCTACGATGATAACGTCAGCACGCCGGTATTAGGCAATATTGCTGCCCGTGCTGTGCGTTGTATGCCGGCGCTGGGCGAGTTGCGCCTGGTCCGCAGCTGGGCCGCGCTACGGGTCATGACGCCCGATGGCTTCCCGGTGTATCAGGAGTCTGACAGTTTGCCGGGCGCGTTTGTCATTACCTGCCACAGTGGCGTCACGCTGGCTGCGCAGCACGCGCTTACCCTGGCGCCCTGGCTGGCCGGAGGTGCCCGCCCGCCAGGCATTGATGGTTTTGGAGTGAACCGATTTTGCTTGACCAGGCCAACGGAGGGGCCTTTGGATGCGCACTGAACAATTGTTTCGTACCTTGCCGGCCGCGCCTGGGGCCACGGTGTCACAGATTACGCTAACGCTGGATGGCCAGCCCGTAGAGGTGCCCGCCGGTATCTCGGTGGCAGCCGCCTTGCTGCTGGCCGGCCTGGACGCCTTTTATCCTTCGGCCGTCAGTCAGCGTCCGCGGGCCCCTTATTGCATGATGGGCGTGTGCTTCGAGTGCCTGGTAGAGATCAATGGCCAACCGAATCAGCAGTCTTGCCTGGTTACGGTGCAAGAAGGCATGGTGGTGAAATCCATGCGCATGCCGGGGTTTGCCAGCCTGGCCCAACAAGAGGTGCTTCATGGCTAGTTTGGCAGAACAAGAATACGTGCCCCTGCGTGAGCCCGATGTCCAGGTGGATGTGGTGGTGATCGGAGCAGGGCCGGCCGGCATGGCGGCAGCTACTGAAGCCAGCCATCAGGGGTTGTCGGTGGTACTGTTGGACGAGCAACACGCCGTTGGCGGCCAGATCTACCGTCAGATCACCCAGGTCGATGCCAATCGGCAGGCTATCCTGGGCCCTGATTATCAAAAGGGCAGCCAGATTGCGCAGGCGTTTTTGTCCTCTGGCGCACAATACTGGCCCAATACCGCCGTCTGGCAGGTTACTCGAGAGCGCCGGGTGCATGCCTTGCACGACGGGCATGTGCTAAGCCTGCAGGCACAGACCGTGGTGGTGGCCACTGGTGCCATGGAGCGGCCTTTTCCCGTGCCGGGCTGGACCTTGCCTGGCGTGATGACAGCGGGTGCGGCGCAGATTCTCATGAAAAGCGCCGGGGTGGTGCCGCAGCAAGCGCCTGTGCTGGCGGGCTGCGGGCCCTTGCTGTATTTGCTGGCCTGGCAGTACTTGCGTGCGGGCGTGCCTATCAAGGCCATTTTGGATACCGCAGAGGCACCCCGGGCGGGGCATATCCGTGGCCATGTGGGCCAGATGCTTGCAGGCTGGCGAGATTTGGCCAAAGGCCTGGGGCTGTTGGCCGCCATCCGACGGCATAAGGTACCCCATTACCGAGGCGTGTCCGGCCTGGCCATACAAGGCGAGACCCATGCCGAGCAGATCACCTTTACTGCAGGCGGGCAGCGCCACAGCTTGTCGGCCAACCTGATCCTGCTGCATCAGGGGGTGGTGCCCAATACGCAGATCACGTGGTCGCTGCGGGCAGCGCATCTGTGGAGTGAGCAGCAGCTGTGCTGGCATCCGCAGACTGATATCTGGGGCCAGCTGGACGTGCCCGGCATCTATGTGGCAGGTGACGGTGCGGCCATCAGTGGTGCACAGGCGGCCGCATTGCAGGGCCGGATCACCGGCCTGGGCGTGGCCAGTGCCGAAGGCAAGCTGGATGTGGCACAGCGTGACACGCTGGCTGCACCGCTGATTGCGGCGCTAAAAAAGGCCCGCCAGATTCGGCCGTTTATTGATGCGCTGTACCGCCCGCGCGACGAGCATCGAATCCCCGCAGACGATGTAACCGTATGCCGTTGCGAGGAAGTCAGCGCCGGGCGCTTGCGCGAGTATGTGGAACTGGGATGTACAGGCCCCAACCAGACCAAATCGTTTAGTCGGTGCGGCATGGGGCCGTGTCAGGGCCGTCAGTGTGGCCTGACAGTTACCGAGCTTATCGCCGGCGCTCGCAATATGCCGCCTGCCGAGGTGGGCTACTACCGGATCCGCCCGCCCATCAAGCCCATTACCTTGGCGCAACTGGCAGAGGAAGCCCCGCATCATGGCTGACAAAGCACCTGCGGCCGGCAGCCCGCCGCAGGGCTGCGACGTCATCGTCATGGGCGGCGGCCTGGTGGGCTTGTCCTCGGCGTGGCATTTGGCCAAGCGTGGGCTCTCGGTGTGTCTGCTTGAAAGAGACTACTGTGGCCGCCATTCCTCCGGCGTTAACGCCGGGGGGGTGCGCACCATGGGCCGCCACAAGGCCGAGATCCCCCTGGCGCTGGCCTCCCGCGACGAGATCTGGCGGCTGGGGCAAGAGGTGTTAGGGCAAGACCTTGGCTTTGTGTCCTGTGGACAGCTGCAGGTACTGGAAACCGACGAGGACGTGCAAAATGCGCAGCGACGCGTGCAGCAACTGGCATCGCTGGGCCATCACCACGAGGTATTGATCAGCCGGGATGACGTCCGTACCTTGGTGCCTGCCATGGCACCGCACGTGCGAAGCGGTATCTGGGTAGAGGGCGACGGCCACGCCTGGCCCTACGGTGCAGTGATGGCGTTTTA
Source organism: Alcaligenaceae bacterium CGII-47 (assembly GCA_019166125.1). GTDB lineage: Bacteria > Pseudomonadota > Gammaproteobacteria > Burkholderiales > Burkholderiaceae_B > Castellaniella. Next base: position 2,261 of record JAHTBO010000013.1, on the reverse strand, counting down.
CTGGGCCGCCCAGGCGGCCGACGTGCACATCCACGAGAACCATTGTGTCACCCAGGTGCAGCAGCAAGGCTCACACTGGGTGGTAACCGCGCAAAACCAAACCTTTACCGCACCCGCCTTGGTAAACGCTGCCGGGGCCTGGGCAGGCCAGCTGGCCCAGCAGTTGGGAGACCCCGTGCCCGTAAAGGCCGATGGCCTGATGCTGATGGTGACCCAGCGTACTGCACCATTTTTAAGCCCAGTGCTGGGTGGATCCAGCCGCCCATTATCGTTAAAGCAATTTGCCAATGGTACGGTGGTGATTGGCGGCGGCTTGCGCTGCCAGCCCGACCTGACAGACCGTGTTGCCGATGTAGATTTGCTAAGCCTTGCGCCCAGTGCTCGCACCGTGCGCAGCCTGTTTCCACATCTGGCACAGTTGCCCGTGGCCCATGCCTGGGGTGGGGTAGAAGCCTTTATGCCCGATGGCATCCCCGTGTTGGGCCCCAGCCGCAATGATGCCCATGTGATCCATGCCTTTGGTTTCTCGGCCCATGGCTTTGAGCTGGGGCCAATCGCCGGGCGCATTGTCAGTGAGTTACTGTGCGACGGCACCAGCCGCCTGCCTGTTGCCCCATTTTCTGTTGACCGTTTTTTCTAACGTCCATTTTCTTTTTGCTTATCAGGAGCACTCTATATGTCTACCGACATCCAGCGCATTGACAGTACCGAACGCCTTAGCCGCATCGTCATCCACAACGGCGTGGCCTACATCGCCGGGGTAACCGGCTCTAACCCAGCGGCAGACATCAAAGAACAAACCCGCGACGCCCTGGCCAAGATCGATGGCTACCTGGCCCAGGCGGGTACCAACAAATCCCGCCTGCTGACAGCACAAATCTGGCTGCGCGACATCGACCGCGATTTTGCCGGGATGAATGTTGTCTGGGCCGAGTGGGTGGATCCTCAGGGTGTGCCTACCCGTGCCACGTGCGAAGCGCACCTGGCACGCCCGGGGTTGCTGGTGGAAGTTATTGTTAGCGCTGCGGTTTAAGTGGTGGGGGCCGATGGCTGAAAGCCATCGGCTTGTAAACTGGCCTGTAGTGCCGAGACCAAGCAGCACAGCAGGGCCGCTGTGATACAGCCAGGAGCACGGTGGAAGCAGAATTGCTTTGGCGGTGTACGAGACTACGACAAGGCATCTATTTATTTCATATAAATGGTCAGTAGTGTCCCAACGCTTTTCAGAGTGAAGCAAGCTGTTTAGGCGTAAGCAATGGGATGGACGCTCCCACCCAGATCACGGCATTGAGGTGCCTTATAGTGGAGTTGTCGACAACCACTGACATTGAGAGGAGCGTCCACCATGAAGATTACGACTGTTGGCATTGATTTAGCAAAAAGCGTATTTCAAATTCATTGCGCGGATAGCCGTGGCAAGGCCGTGCTACGCAAGCGACTGAGGCGGGATCAGGTCACGGTTTTCTTTGCCAATATGCCATCTTGCCTGATTGGCATGGAGGCGTGCGGCGCGCCCATTACTGGGCGCGCCAGCTCCAGGCGCTTGGTCACACGGTTCGACTGATGGCGCCGCAGTTTGTCAAGCCGTACGTCAAGAGCAACAAGAACGATGTGGCTGATGCTGAAGCTATTTGTGAAGCTGTGACGCGACCGGGCATGCGTTTTGTGCCGATCAAGCATGTGGATCAGCAGGCGGTGCTGGCATTACATCGGGCCCGTCAGGGGTTTGTGAAGGCGCGTACCTGAGCTCATTGACCGACTGCTTGCTCACATCAAGGAGCTTGGCTGCCAGGTCGACGAAATCGAGTTGCAGATCAAGCTCTGGCATCAGCAAAATCCGTTAAGCCAGCGCTTGGGGAAAATCCCCGGTGTGGGCCCGATTACTGCCAGTGCATTGACGGCAACGATTGGTGATGCAAAGAATTTTGATAGTGGCAGGCAGCTTGCTGCTTGGCAAACAGGGAGCGTCCATGTACGATCCATCTTCCTTTCAATTACCCAGAATTATTCAGTTAGTCGAACCTGAAGAATTCATTTTGACGTCTTCCGGTCAAATTTAAGCCGCGCTGAGGCGATTAAAATCCCCTTGGTAGTCAGCCCCTTCGGCTTCGCGCGACACACCAGCTATTATCAAGACATAAAAAAGAGACAAAAAGAAGGGCAGAACGCCCTTTCGGGCGATCATGCGCAGCAGCCACTTCATATTAAAGCCCACCGCGCACAGCACCGCATGGATGGCGTCCCCGGCCCGACCTTTTAAA
>JAHTBO010000012.1 GCA_019166125.1 Alcaligenaceae bacterium CGII-47 | reverse complement strand
CGCTTAAATGGTCCCAGTACGCCTGTGCGAACGGACTCACGACACTTGTGCGTAACCGACTTGCGGCCAGCGGTGTTAAGGCATCAAAAACATTCATGAGGTTCTCCTAAAGTGGGGTTACCACATTAGGAGATGCGAGTTTTTATGCGAAGTCCAGCCGAGAATCACTCACTTCAAACAGCCGCGATTCCTGTATATCGGTCTAGGCCACAAGCCCGGGTTCGCATAATCGCCGAGTTCGCCTTATTCCTGTTATGTAGAGCTTCACATAAAAGGAAAAACTGGATTTTTTCTGACACTGCGGCCGGTGCGCACGCAAGTGCCCTGGTGTATTCGCTGATTGAAACGGCGAAGGCCTGCGCACGAGAGCCTTATGCGTGGCTCTGCTACGTGCTCGAGCGTCTGCCGCTGGCCCAGACCGTGGATGAAATAGAAGCGCTTTTGCCGTGGAATACCCATGACCAGGATTTAGCCATGAATCTAGTCGCCAGAGAAGAATGGGTTTAATGGATCGCTTACGGGTTATCTCCAATTCTCTCGACTTGCAGCCTTTAATGCGTTCCAGTCGTCGGGTGGATTACCGCGGCCAAGCATTTTTTCAAAGACCGCATACGGGTCTGATTTGCTGCCTGCTGACCGCAAGGTCTGCTCGTCATTCACCCATGCAAACACAATTATTTTGGCCTGCGAGTCATATCGGAAAAACAGCCGAAACCGCCGCCCGATTTTGGCCCGTCGCCAATGGCGATAGGCTGCCCCAAGCGTGTTGCCCTGACGATATTCATCCCGGCTTGGATTGCTGGGCACCGCTTCTAACATCAAGTGGCTCAAAGCATTGATTAGCTTGACGTTGGCATTGGACTCAAAGCTTTGCGGGTCATTCTGCTCTGCGCGCTGAGCGGCAGCATCGAGTTTCTGCAATTGTTCCACTACGCAATCATGGAACAGCAATGTCCATCCATGCCGCTGCATCAGAGTGCCACGTTGCCTTCGATTTCTTCACCTAGCACGCCTGCGCGAGCGGCACGTCGTAACATTGATTGGGCCAGATCTGCCGGCAGCGAACCTAGATTCAGGCCTGCTTGGACATCCTCTGCCAGCAAGTCGAGGAACGCACCAATGGCAGGGTCTTCGTGTTTGGACTCTGCGCGGCTGACCATGATCTGTCCGTGTTCATTCAAATCGAACGCCACTTTGTCACCGACATCGACGCCCAGCGTCTGGCGGATGGATTTTGGCAGTGTGATCTGGCCTTTCGATGTAATCGTGGCAAGTTCATAAATAGTAGGCATGGTAAGTTCTCCTGAATAACTACATTTTTAATGTAAGGTTTTTTCCTTACCTTGTCAATGCTGTGATGGAGCCAAGGAGAAAGGGCCGATACGGCCAGAGTCGGCCGCTTCGTTGTTGGCTATTCGTAAAAGCGTGTTGCAGATCGCTCAAAGCTTATCCATTCTCCATCTACGGTTGAATGATGTTGTTAACGATTGACGTTAATAACGCAATGCGTTAATGTTTCGTTATGATCGAGTCGTTCAAATGCTCTGATACCCAGGCGCTGCACCGAGGTAGGCGGGTAGCGCGTTTCGTGAATATTGAGCGAGTCGCCATGCGTAAATTACGCCAGTTAGAGATCGCGGGGCGTCTTGAGGATTTACGCATTCCGCCTCAGAACCGCCTGGAAGCCCTTAAAGGCAACCGCAAAGGTCAGCACAGTATCCGCATCAATGATCAATGGCGGGTGTGTTTTGTGTGGCGTAGTGGGCATGCATGCGATGTACAGATTGTGGATTATCACTAAATGGAGGCAATGATGTCTCGTGAAATTGTTCCAGTGACGCCGGGTGAGTTGTTGCAGGAAGAGTTCTTGATCCCGCTAGGGATTAGTCAGTATCGACTCGCCAAGGAGATTGGTGTGTCGGCGCGACGCATCAACGAGATCGTAAAGGGCATACGTGTGGTTACTGCCGACACAGATCTGCGCTTGTGTCGATTTTTTGGTTTGTCAGACGGATACTGGCTGCGTGCTCAGATAGTCCATGACACAGAGGTTACTAAGGATACACTGGCCGATGTTCTGGCGAATATTCGGCCACTGGAGCATGTATAAAAGCCGCAGAACAACAGGGCGGCAGTGGCGCGGTAGGGCGGCGCGACTATCGGCATCGAGTGTGGTGCACAAGGCACTTAGTCAGCATTCATTGCATCCGCTATCTACCTGAAGGGCTACAGCACGGTGGCTGAACTCACGTTCGGGTTGGTCGAGCACTTTATCTTCCGGGGTGACGATGACTAGCACTTGTTTCATGGTTCGCCATTTGATAAAATAGAATACATCAGTTGATGGATATAAAAGGAACCACCATGGAAGTGATTGATCGACCTCCAACTGCAACCTCACGCACTCGTAGCCCTGGAAACGACTTTTGGAAGATTGCCCATGTCCTGGGAGGCATGAGCGAGTCAGACCGTATCAAGCGGATCAAGGCGGGGTTCTCTGTGGACGTAGCGGATGCCGCCAAACAAGCCTTCCAGATGACAAACCAAGGGTTGGGGGAGTTGTTGAACGTGTCTGTGGCCACGTATGAGCGCCGCCGCCGCGACTCTAAGCCGCTGGACGCTGCAGCGTCGGAGCGACTCGATCGCATTGCGACGGTGGCGCTGCTGGCTGAAGACGTGTTTGAGGACAAGCATGCGGCGTCTGAGTGGATGTCCTCGCCCAATGCCGCATTGGGAGGACGCATTCCGGTTATGCACTGCGAGACGGCGATTGGCGCTCAACAAGTACGCCGCATCATCCATGCGCTTGAGTGGGGCGGTGTGGCCTGATGTTTGCTTGGAGAATAACCAAAGCTAATCGTTCTCGTGATCTGTCTGGTGTCGGTGCCGCGCTCGATGGCGGGCGCTGGAATGATGTGGATGTTTCCGCCCTCTACATGGGACTTTCCCCCTCTATCTGTTGTCTTGAGACTTTTGTGCATACCACGCGGTATCCGGCCTTACCCCTCAAGATCACGCGCTTTGTTTTGCCTGACGATGAGACACTTTATCTTGAACCGAATTCATCGGAATTACCCCAAGGGTGGGAAGCGATCCCTGCAGATCGATACAGCATGACGTTCGGCACAAAATGGCTTCGAGACAAGACTCACCTGGGATTGATCGTCCCTTCTGCCATATTGCCGCTTGAGCGTAATGTCGTGATAAATCCAAAGCATCCCGCGATAGGGGAAGTGCGTGTCGATGAGGTTTTCGACTTCATGTACGACGAAAGAATGTTTCTGCCTCGGAAGTAGCGTTGTGTAGGATCATATGAGTCCGCAGGTACTCAGTCAGAGTTCTGCAACGTGCAGAATGATTCGGGTTGGATATTATCTTCCTTGCTAGTAAAATAAAACGCCAAAATTTAACTAATGGTTCCTGTTGCTTAAGCAGCCTTAACTAAGGATAGTGATGCAAAGCGCTCAGCAGGGCACGCACACCGGGAAAGTGATTGCCACGCGCTTAGGACGTTATGTCTCGACAGTGGCCTTCGACGAAACCGTCAATGCCTACGTTCCCCCGCCGCTGCCTCCTGTGCTACCGCTGGTGCTTTCCGACAGGCTATTGAAATACCTAAGTGAAGCAGATCGGGCCATTGGACGATTGGACGGCGTTGCCATGCTTTTGCCCGACAAGGCACTGTTCTTGTATATGTATGTTCGTAAGGAGGCTGTTTTTTCATCGCAGATTGAAGGGACGCAATCTACCGAGCCTTCGTGACCCGCAAGGTTTACCGCTTAGTTTGCGGTTGATTCGCGAGATGCATGATCGGTTGCTTCAGAGGGGACGTGGAGCGAATAAAAACCCTGGACAGTTCAGGTGTTCGCAGAATTGGCTTGAGTTTTTTCTTGAAGGCGTTGCTATAACGGCCAATAATGCCTACGACAGCACTATTCGTATCATCAGCCTATTCCGAACTGACCGGGAAAGGATTGTTGTAGTCAGCGATCAGACAAATTCTATAATACGCATGCATGAGTTGATGCAAACTCATCCATTTATGAATGCGGCCCAAGCCAGGGAAAAAATTGGTTTGAGTGCGCCCTCCGTGAATAAAGCCTTTGAAATACTGGAAAAGCTAGGCATTGTCCGCGAGATCACTGGCAAACAGCGCGGGCGTGTTAGCTAAAGCCGGTTCGCCGTCTTCGATACCAACAAAGGCGAAAAAGCGATTGGCGTCCTTGTCGCCCATGGCCGCCTGCACCTGGATCGTGTCTAACACTTGGGGCATCCAATCCGGACGGTGTGCACCGTTATTTTCGAAATAGTCATGAACGACGATCTTTTCTCGCGCGTTCATTTTCATTGGTTCGCCAAACACTTGACGGCGTGAGCCAGTTTGCACGACATATCGAGCGCTCGCTTTAACTCCATCGCCACAAGATTCCATATATAGGATGATGGCTTGGCCGTAGATATTCGCCATCTTGCGGATTGATGTCTGCGTCTGCCGAGTAGCCGATGCTCTGATTATCTATTATATATACGAGATGGAGGAGTTCCACGGCCGCGCAGCCTGAAAGAGTTGCTGCCGCTGCGGCGCATGCCGCTAAAGCAGAGCATCGAGGCCCGCTATAAGGACGAAGCCGTCTGGCTTTCGCAAAAGGTGATGGCAGAGTTGTTTGATGTGACCGTACCAACCGTAAATGAACACTTGAAGAATATCTTTGCAGCAGTCGAACTCCAGCAAGAGGCAACTATCCGGAAATTCCGGATAGTTCAAAAGGAAGATGGTCGCGAGGTGAGCCGCCAAATAGATTTCTACAACCTGGACGCTATCCTCTCCGTTGGGTATCGAGTCAACTCGGTACGTGCGACCCAGTTTCGCCAATTGGCCAACCTAGCTGGCGTGATGCTGGGATGTCTTGATTAACGATGGAGTCATTGTATGAAATACATTTTTGTAGTAACGTTATCGTATGTTGACGCGATTTGAATGGGATGCCGCCAAAGCGGCAACCAACCTGCGAAAACATGGTGTGAGCTTCGAGATTGCGATGCGGGTGTTTGCTGACCCCTTTGCATTGAGTGGACCGGAACGTGTTGAGCATGGCGAGCAACGCTGGCAGACGCTGGGTTTGGTAGATTGCTATCTTTTTCTGCTGGTGGCTCACACAGTTCATGAAGTGAATGAGAACAATCTGGTCATTGAGGTCGTTCGCATTATTTCGGCCAGAGCGGCCGACAGGAAAGAAAGGCGACGTTATGAGCAAGAAAACTGTTAAGCATGAGGTTGATCTCGCCAGTCTCCCCCCCTTGAGCGAGAAGCAGAAGGCGGAGCTGGCCGCGCTGACGGCTCGGGCCGATGGCGAGGTGGACTACAGTGATTTACCCCCGCTGACGGCGGAGTTTTGGAAGAATGCCGAGCGTGGCAAATACTATAAGCCCACCAAGACATCAACTACTGTACGCATTGATTCGGATGTGTTGGCTTGGCTGCGCTCACAGGGCAAGGGCTATCAATCACGCATCAATGCGATTTTGCGGCGGGAAATGCTGTCTTCGATCAAATAAGCGGTACTAACACAGGCTTGAGCTGACTGTTATTTTCAGGCTCTCGGAGTAGGCGTTCGTGACCGGGTGCTCGAAGTAGTTGAGGATGTAGCACTATGCGTTTTTCAAGCCACTTAAGGACTTCGAGCGCAGCGCCACATCAGGAAGATCGCGGACGGCTCCTACCGCATTGACGAGTATTTTTTTTTCGACTTTCGTCAGGGTGTGTAAATCGCCATCATTGAAATAAACCAATGCCTTCAAGCTTTCGCTTGGCTGAAAGTTTGGCCCGAAAAATAAACGTGCAGATGCAAGACCACGAGCCAAGCTAACACCAGCATTGACCATAGTGGCAATATCGCGATAGTCCTTGGCTTCCGCTCGTTGGAGCACAACCTTCACTTTTGCGGCCATCAGGTCATCAAGTGAAGCAACCTGTAAGACGCCGTCGTCGGTAAAATCAGGATCCCCAACACGCCCAAAGCCAAGGGTGCCAAAAAAAGCTACTTGCACATTGGTGCGCTGCGAGTCTGCGTAAGGCACTTCAAGAACCCACGTATCACGTTCGTCTTTTCTGGTCGTTGATTGCTCTACAAACGGAAAAGCCGCTTTGATAGCTTCCCGATCAAGCGGCTTTTCCGAAAAAAAATCGAAATCGACCGAGTCACGATGCCCCAGCCGAAGTGCAATTGCGGTGCCACCGTACAACGTGAACCCCAGATTCGGTGCATTGCTGAGCTCCGGCCACAGGCGCTTCTGGGCGGGAGGCAATATATCCATGCAGGGTTTGAACTTGCGGGTCACGCAAACCTGCGCACCGGCAAGGCCGGAACATGATCCACGCTAGACAGGCCAAGGCGGTAGTGCCAATATGCCCAAGAGCGTTCGTTGAACTGACCAGCTTCTGCGTGCGTCAGGACTTCGCGAAGCACCGCATCACCCACTTTCGAGGCAAGTGCCTGAACGTCAGAGTAGTCGCCAATGTTCATCACTTGAGCAATCACTCGCTCAGGCATATTCACGGCTTCTTCTGGCGTTTTCCACCAGATGTACTTGCTGGCAAACGGCTTCAGCCACTCTTGGCTGATCTGAATCATGATGGCATTTCTCCCACACACTTTTGCGATCCAAGACCTTGATACAACGATGATATCATCCGGGAGCGCCAAGAGTCTCAAGCTGCGTCCATCTCATAGTGTAGGAAAAGGACCGGGCTTTTTGCTATTCAATCGCTGCCATTTCGCGCTCGGCTGCTTTGGCCAAAAACGCCGAGCGGGACATGTGGCGCTCGCGCGCTGATGCATCAATGCGATGTACTAGGTTTTCGGGCAGGCTGATGTTCAGGCGTATGGCGCGAGTGCTGATTTTCGACATGTCGATATTGATCAGCATCCAGTAGCCGCCCTGAAATCGCTCATCGTTCAACCAGTCCTCGGCTGGTGATGGGGCGGGGATGCTGAAGTCCTCGCCCTCAAAGTGGAGCTCTACAGCCTCTTGTGCCAGGCGTGGTAAATCAGCCAGATCATCCGCCGCAGAAAAGCACCCAGGGAAGTCGGGAAACGTGACGCCGTAGGCGCTGTCAGGGTCTTTGTGAACGTAGGCGAGATAGAACATGGGTGACCTCCAATTCCAACCGGCTTGCCGGTAAATGTTTCGCAGTGTTCCGATGGCAATATCTTTGCGTGGGTGTGGAACGACGACGTGACCAAGCTTGGATGAGTCGGATCTCTAACCTCAACTCTATTTTCTATACTCGATCACTTTCTGCTTCGCTTCCCGACACGCCAGGATTCAGCCATCCGTGGTAAGAGGCTCTACCGTCAGCTTAAATCCCATGGCATGGATAACCTTGAACAGTGTATCGGAACTGGGCGCACGCTCTCCCGAAAGACTCTTGTAAAGACTTTCCCGAGACAATCCGGTGTCGCGGGCCAATTGAGTCATGCCACGGGCTCTAGCAATATCGCCTAACGCTGCCGCCAACAACGCGGGATCTCTGTCTTCTATTGCCACCTGAAGGTAGGCGGCGATATCTGCCTCATCGTTGAGGTAGTTGGATACATCAAACGGGCGGGTCTTGATCTTACTCATTTCGTAACTCCTGAGCCAATGCCTTGGCTCGTTCAATATCTTTCTTTTGAGTGGACTTATGGCCTCCGCCAAGCATCATGATGACTGTGTTTCCATGCAAAATATAATACATACGCCAACCTGGACCGAAGGCTTCGCGCATCTCCCACACGTTGTCGCCTACAGGCTTGTGGTCTCCAAGATTGCCAAGCGACGCTTTTCTTAGGCGCAGCTGTAGCCGCGCACGAGTCGTACGATCTTTTAGGCTACTGAGCCACTGTACAAATGGCTCCGTTTCAATGATGCGGTACATACGCTTATTGTATCCTATGGGATACAGTAAGCAAGTCTTTATATTACATATAAAAGGATGCGAACTGACGCGAACGTTAGGGATAAACAGATTCTGACCAGGCCGCAAATGCTGTGATTGACTGCCCGGTAGATTATAAAAATCACCCCTCTGTTCGCTCTGCCATCTCCAGTGCATCATCGACTTCGATGCCAAGCTTGACTTCAGCCTTGCGCGAGCGCATTGACCTATTAAATCCATTAAAAAACATATTAATATCATATCTATGCTTTAATTATAATTATTATGGATTTAACTTTAACGAAACCCAGCGAGCTGGTTAAGCTGCTCTGCGAGCGTCTGCGTCAAGAGCGGTTGTCGCGACAGATGACGCAGGCCGATGTGGCCGCGCGTGCAGGCATCGCAGCTAACACGGTGTCCAATCTGGAGGCGGGTCGTAGTGTGACCTTTGAAAATATGGTCCGTGTCGCCATGGTGCTGGGGCGTGCTAAGGAACTGGAGGGGCTGTTCCAACCTAAACTGGACAGCCTGGATGACATCCGTCGCTACGAAATCAGTACGACTCGTCGACGTATCAGGAGGAAATCCAACGATGCTTGAGCAGGTCGATGTCTACTATGACGGCTGGGGAGAGCATTGGCGGTGGGGTACGCTGGTGTCTTCGACCGCCATCACGGGCCGCCCGCTTATTGCGTTCGAGTATAGCGATGAGGCCAAGCGCAAGGGGTTGGAACTGTCCGCCTATCCGGCGTGACTATGGGGAGCTGCGTGAGATCGGATATGGCGTGATACAGAGACGTCTGTATTGCGTAGTGTTCACGCTTCGCGGGGAGAGAATCCATGTAATTAGTCTGCGCAAGGCGAATTCACGAGAGGTACAAAGCTATGTCGAACAAACATAAATTAATCATTCCGACCTCGACAGAAGACGAGATGATCGGCCATGGCATTGCGGCTGACCCAGATACCTACGAGTTGACCACCCCTGAGTTTTTGCAACTTAAGCGCGTAGGGCGACCACCCGTTGAAAATCCTAAAGTCCAACTGACTGTTCGCTATGACAGCGATGTGGTGAGCGCTTTTAAGGCGGGAGGGCCGGGCTGGCAGACACGTATGAATGACGCGTTACGTGAGTGGCTGCATGGTAGGGAAAAGGTTTAACGACTCTCCGGCCCGACACCAGAAACCATCGCGCGATCACGCAGCGCGCCTATATCGCTCGCAGCAACCTAAGGCGTTCACGCACCCAGTGAAAACCAATATGCTCCTGCTCTAACCTCAGTCCTGTGCGAAGTCGGTTATCGCGTAGATCGTCGTAGAGGGCACGCTCTTTGGGCGTCAGTCTGTGCAAATCCACTAATAGGGGCGTGTCCTCATGCCCCCAGACTGGGGTATGCGCATTGAGTGTGTCTCGATCCATCAAAAATGATTCGACATGAGCAAAGTGGCCTCGCAATTGGTCCAGGATGCCAAAGCCGTGGGTATCAATGTCGCCCCAGTAATACATCGCACACCGCGTTAGCCAATGACTGCGCGACAGGGCGTCCCAACCGTACCCAGCGCCAAAGATCACTATGGCCTCGCCCACGGGTGGAAATGCCAGGAAATTAATTTCGTTTTCAGTGATGAATACGCGCTTGATCATCAGCGCCAGGCGGCTGAAGCTATCGGCATCGAGTGTCACATCGGGGCATGTCACACCTGGGATCATCTGGATGGCCGGGTCGAGCACCCGTGCGCGAATGCGTATCGGCTTATCCAAAAGTCCATAGCGGGCGGCAAACTGGCCCACGCCGGTTTGAGTGGGATCGATTGCGTCGGCGGGGAGGGCGAGGTCGAGTAAGGCGGTGAGTATGCCGCGATGGGCCTCGATGAATTTGCTGTGTATGCCGGGTAAATCCACTTGGCGCAGGTAGATGCGGGGGTGCGGATGTTGGGTGAACCATGTCACGATGGCGAGCAGGCGCGGCCAATCGGTGGCGTGGTCCAGGGCCTGCAAGGGGTATTTTTCTAGCCAGGGCAGCAAGGCCGGATGGGTTTGTCGCGTGGCCGCGACTAGGACCGCAAAGCGATCCCATTCCCGGCGTTTGCCCAGCCAGCTCAGCGCGGCGTCCAGGGTCTGGACCCAGGCGCTTGCGGGAAGATTTTGCGTCCCCTGGATGCGGTGACGCACGGTCTGCCATTCGATGTGTATCGCAGGTGTCTGCGCGAGTTCGCTCGCCCAGGCGCGAACCGCATCAAAGCGATTGGTGAGGTCTGACGAGCTCGGGGCTTTGAGTGTGAGGCGTAGGGGAAACAGCGTTGCAGGGGTGATGGCTTCTTTGAGCAGATCACCACGTGTCCATCGTCGTGCGAGTTGGGATTTTAATTCCTTAGGGCCAGTCCAGGTCACGACATTCACTCCGATGAGGCGAGCGGTCGTTTGGCCGCTTTTTGGGCTTGATATTCCTCGATCGACAGGTTGCGCAGCATAGAGGCCCGACCCCCTTCATTGTGTACGAATCCGACGCTCGATACGTAGGGTTCGATAATGTGGATCTTTTGTAGTGGGGTGACGATGAGCAGTTGCAGGTTCAGTTGCTTGAATAGTTTCAGACCGTACTGGGCGGACTCGTCCGAGCCGCGGCCAAAGGCTTCGTCGATCACCACAAAACGGAAGGAGCGCGAGCGCACCGCGCCCCATTCCAGGCCGAATTGATATGCCAGACTGGCGGCCAGGATGGTGTAGGCGAGTTTCTCCTTTTGGCCGCCTGATTTACCGCCCGAGTCGGAATAGTGTTCGTGCTCGGTATTGTCCTCGCGCCAGCGTTCGCTCGCGGCAAACAGGAACCAGTTGCGTACGTCGGTGACCTTTGCGCTCCATCGGCGGTCTTGCTCCGAGAGTCCTTCACGCCCTCTGAATCGGTCGATGATGGCCTTGACCCGCAGGAATTTGGCCTCAGAGTACTGCGTGTCCTCTGAGCCGGTGACCGCCCCTTCGGTGCACGCGCGCAATTCCTGCTGAAAATCACGGATCTCGGCGTCTGGACTGGTCTGTGATTCCAGCACGATGTAGCGCCCCGGGTTGTAGTCGATCTCGCCAAGCGACTTATTGATGTGGACGATACGCTCTTTGATGGTTTCGCGTTCACGGGCCAGTTGGGCATTAAAGTTCGCGATCTCGTTGATGGTATTGACGTTGAGCAGTTCCTTGAACCGCGCCACAAAACGCGGCAGGTCGTCGCGGTTCAATTGCGTGAGCAGATTCTCGTACTCGAAGGCGGCATCCAGACTGGCGTCCATCTCTGCCGTGTCCAGCTTAAATGCGTCCTTAAAGGCGGCCATGGCCTTGATGATGCGCTCGGCCAGTCGTTTGAGCTTCTGGTCTTCGGCGTCGATGCGTGTCTGCAGCCAAGCGCGCAGGTCCTGTTCGCGGTTATCGCAGGACTCGATGGTGAGCGAGTGCTCGCCCAGCGCCTCGCTGCGCATCGCCTCGAGCGTGAGTGCGTGGTCTTCATCCTCGCTTGTGCCTTCCAGCAAGGTCTCGGCTTGCACGCGCATCGCCTGGGCATCAGCGCGGCGTTGTTCCAGCCTGGCGCGCTTATCGCGTGCCGTGTGGAGCGCGGTGGCCGTGTCTTTTTGTGTGGTTTGCAGCGCATGCAGGGTGTCGTTGAGCTGCTTGAGTACGTCAGACGCGGACGCTAACCGAGATCGTTCATCCGTCAGTTGGGCGATCTCGGTGGCCACATTCGCCCAATCCAGTTCATCGAAGGCGGTGAATTCCTCCAGACGCGTTAAGGCGTCCAGGTGTTCGGTAAGTTCGCGGCGTTGCTGTTCGATGCCGCTGATCTGGCTCCCGATTTCACCGAGCTGCGCTTCGAGCTCACGCCGCGTCGTGTCGAGCGCGGCGATTTTGCTGTGATTGCTCCAGCCCAGCACGTAGCGGCTGCGGTCATCGATACGGTGACGATCGTCCTTTTCGTGGCGACCGCTGGGGTCCTTGAGCTGGCCGGCGAGGGTGATGGCCCGCGTCTCGCGGCGGAATTGTTCCTGGGTCAGGCAGCAGGCCACATCAAAGCGGTGCGCGAGTTCGCGCTCTAACCAATCGTAATGCACCGAGTCGGGTTTGATGGCCAGCTTGCGAGCCAGCGAGTCGCGATGTAAGTCGGGGAGCGTCGTGGCCTTGCGCGGCCGTACATGAAAGTACACCAGGCGGCCGCGCAGATGGGCGCTATCCACCCATTGCGCCACCGCCTTGTAGTGGACGTCGGGGACGAGTAAGGCCAGACCAAAGCCGCGTAACAGCCGTTCGGCAGCGCCTTCCCAGTCCCGCTCATCGTCGCGTACCTGGATGAGTTCGCCGGCAAAGGGCAGCGCATTGACCTCCAGCGCCAGGGCAGTACATAGTGCGGCACGGATCTGAATCTGTTGGTCATTGATGTTGCTGTGGCGCCGCTTGAGGCTGTTGATCTCGGTCGTCAGTTGCTCGTGCGTCTGCCTGCCTTGGCGCAGGCGCACGCTGTACTCGGTCAGGCTGTTTTGTAGCTCCGCATCACGGTTGCGCCTGTCCTCGCGCCAGTCTTGATATTTACGGCGCTGGGAGGTGAAGGTCGCGGCATCCACGAGCTCGGGTTCGTTCAGTACGCGCGCTAAGGCTGCGTAGCGCTCGGCTTTGGCCTTGCGCGCATCCCGCAGGTGTTCTTTATGGCGAATTTCGGTGGCCAGTCGTTCCAGACGGTCACCGCCATTGTCGTTAATCGCCTGCTTAAGCGCATCGATCTGTCCGGCTTGTTCACCCTGGGTCGCATCGAGCCCTTGCACCTGAGCGTCCACGCGTAGCCAGTCGTGCTCCAGGCTATCCAGACGCTTGTCGATGAGATCGAGCTTCAGGCGAGCAAAGTGGGGGCGCAGGCTGTCTCGGCAGGCGCGCAGGCGCTCGAGCTCGGCGCCTAGGGTGCGGTGACTGGCGCAGTCAAGGACCAGGGGGGTGAGCAGCTTGACCTGTTGCTGGGTTTTCAATACGGCCCGATAAGCGTGATTCAAATCGTCGAAGTGGCCGATCAATGCCTGAATACGGGGGCCGACCTCGAAGGGTTCCAGCATATGACTGCGGACAAAATCAGTGAGGTTTCCGACGGATTTCATCGATACCGTCTGGTGAAACAGTTCCAGTGCCTGATCGTTCTCGATGCCAAAGCGGCGGCGAAACCAGGCTGCATAGGGCGGGAAGGTGTTGTGTATGTCGCCGCCCAGATTGCGTAATCGTTTACGCAACTGAACGATATCCGAACCGAAGTTGGCAAAGTCCGAGGTAATTGATAACGCGCGCTCTGCACCCAAAAAGAAGCGTTCAGGCTGTCCCTGGCCGTCCTTCATCCAGAACACCTGAGCGAGGGTTACGGTCTGGTCATAGCCTGCATTGTGAAACACGCCCAGGATGACGGAGTAGCTGTTCTGATTGCGCAGCGAGACCGGTTTGGCCGCGCCCGTGACGTCGTTGCGTTCTGACTTATAGTGGCCAAGCACATACGAGCGTAGCGTTCGTTCCTTGGAGTCAGCGCCCGCCGCCCGGTTGTAGGCGACCCGGTTGGCCGGCACCAGCAGGGTGGTGATGGCATCGACCAGGGTGGATTTGCCCGAGCCAATATCGCCCGTGAGCAGGCAGTTTTTGCCATCCAGTTGCAGGGTCCATACGCGTGCGTCAAAGGTGCCCCAGTTCAACACCTCCAGCCGGGTGAGGCGAAAGCCCGAGAGCGTATCGTCCGATACAAAGTCCAGGCCTAATGATTGCAGCTCATTCATTGCCTGATTCCTTAGGGCTCGTGTCTGCCAGATGTGAGTGATAATTGGCGAGGCGCGCGTCAAATTCCGCGAGCCACTGCGCATCGACAAATGCCCTGAGGATGCGGCGGACCTCGTAGTTCGCCAGACCTGATGCCGACCCGGTGGCGGGCTTGAGCTTACGTAAAAAGCCCAGCTCGATCACCTTATTGATGGTGGTTTCGATCTGATCGATCAGCCGGGTCTCATTTGAACCGCTGGGTAAAAACACCCGCACCAGCTCGACGATATCGTCCCGACCCAGCACCAGTCTCGTGTCTGCGCCGCCTGCGTCAAATTCGGCCAGTTTTTTACGTAATAGTGCGAGCAGCAAGCTCACCGGGAAGGACAGCGGGCGGCGCGCGACCAGGCGCGGCAGGCGCGGGGACTTATCCTCGTCGTCCGGTTCGGGGCGACTTTGTAAAAAAGCATAGCCTTCTGCCTCATCGAGCAGCAGATCCAGGTTAAGGACCGCCACATAGTCGCGCACCTGTACCTGTAGATTGAGCAGGGCGGCCCACTGGCGTTCATCGTTATCCCGGTAGAGCACGCCTTTTAGCAGGTTAATGAGCAATGCCGATAAATCCGCAACCGGCGCAGGCGCAGTGAGTATTGTCTCGGGCGTGTTTGAAAGGTCTTCGTTCATCGCTACTCTGGGTTCGTGTGGCTGCTTAACGCATAAAAATAACGCGGGGTAGACGGGCGCTGCGGTGCACGGCGACGCCGTCAGCCGCCATCGCCTGCCAAGGGATCGGCTCGGATATCGTCTCATCGACCACCGAGCTAAAGGTTTCGGCGCCCAACTGCAGATAAGCCAATAGCTCGGCCAAGCCGTGCTCCAGGGGCTGTGCGGCCACCAGATCACTTAAGGTGATTTGCGGCTGATCCTGTAAGGCGTGGCGGATATGACGGGTCAGGCGCGCCCGGTCTACCACGACCTGGTCGAATAGCGCGCTGGGGTCAATATTTTCATCGCCCGCCTGCAAGGCCAGGTCGGCGATCACGGGCTTAAGGGTCGGGGCGAACAGGGGGCGCTCCATCGCCAGTTCGATATCCGCCTGCGCCTGGGCGATCTCCATCACCGTGCCTGGTGGCGGGGCGTCGCGTAGTGCAAGCGCCTGGCTCTCGATGTGACGCAAAATATCCATGATCCGGCGGTTCTCGAGCCAGGCCTGATCATCCAAAAAGCGGCGCAGTTGCTGGGATAAGGCAGCGACGGTACGTTGGGTGTGTTCGCCTGCCTCCATCCAGTCGTAGTGCACGCGGCGCGTGCGGGCATCAGGGTTCAGGTCGGCCACGGCGGGTAGCATCAGGACATGATCGAGTAATTCAGTTAGTTCCTCCTGGCGGCGGCTCGAGAGCAAAAAGTCCCAAAATGCACGGAAGCTTCGACCTTGGTCTGAATCGACAATGGCATCACGTTCGCCCATGATGTCCTCTAGTAATTCACCCTTGCTGCCTTCCCAGAGTGCGATACGTTCACGCACGCGCCGATCGAGCTGGCGGAAATTATGCTCGACCTCGCGAAAGTCTGCCAGCAGCTCGCGCGCGCCCTGCGTAAATTGCTGAAAGCGATCCTTCAGCGCGGTGGCATCCAGCAGGGGAATGTCACCCGCTTGTACGCGCGCAATTTCGGCGTCAATGTCATCGCGCTTTTTGTGTAGCTCGGCCATGCGTTTGGCTGGATCCGCCTCACTGCCTTCACTCATTTGCTTGAGCAAATCAAACAGTGTGAGTAAGCGCGACTCGGTGCCCACAAACTGTCGCTCGCTGAGCTGGGCTAACCAGGCGATCGCCTTTTCCGTTGAGGGGGTCAGGTCGAATTGGGTTTCGTCGGTGCCCGAGCGGTAGAACTTACGCAGCCAGCCCTTGTCTGGCGCCGCCCAGTCATTCAGATAGTCCAGCGCGGGCTTGGGGAAGGCGGCTTCGCCCAGTTGCAGGCGTAGTGCGTACAGCTCGTCTTCGAGTGCCTCAGCCAGGTCCGCCGCCGCCATCACCCGCACATTGGGCACCACAAATACCCGATGCAAAAAGCTTGCGACAAGCGCCGCATGATCCGAACGCAACAAACGCCACGCCGGATGATGGGTGCGTAAGGTATCGAGGGCGGCAAAATCAAGAGCCATACGATGTGTCCATCCCTGTCGCTACCGATTCGTCCCGGATAAAAACTGCTGCAGGCGCAGGCTTTTAGGGTGATCAAAAATCTCGGTTGGCGTACCGACTTCCTCGGCCGCCCCCTGGTGCAAAAACATCACCTCTGAGGCGAGGTTGCGGGCAAAGCCCATCTCGTGGGTGACGACCAGCATCGTGCGGCCTTCCTCGGCAAGCTTTTGCATGACCTTCAACACCTCGCCGACGAGCTCGGGGTCCAGTGCCGAGGTCGGCTCATCAAACAGCATGACCTCTGGTTCCATGGCCAAGGCGCGGGCAATGGCTACGCGCTGCTGCTGGCCGCCTGATAGGGAGGCGGGGTATTGCTGTTCGACGCTCGGTGCGAGGCCAACCTTTTCCAGATAGTGGCGCGCACGCTCGGTCGCCTCGGCGCGGCTGAGTTTTAAAACATGCATTGGTGCTTCGATGACGTTACCCAAGGCATTCATATGCGCCCAGAGGTTGAAATGCTGGAATACCATGGCGAGTTGGGTGCGTAGGCGGCGCAGCTGGTCCAGATCCGTTGCGTGCAATTCGCCGTGCTTGTCCGCGTGAACGCGCAGAACCTCGTCGTTGAGTGCAATCGAGCCCTGGTTGGGGCGTTCCAGAAAATTAATGCAGCGTAGAAAAGTGCTCTTGCCCGATCCGCTAGAGCCCAGGATGCAGATGACATCCCCGGCGTTCGCGGTAAGCGAGACGCCCTTTAAGACCTCGTTATCGCCGTAGCGTTTATAAATATTTTGTACCTTGAGTTTGGACATAGAGAGGTTTACGGATGAAGGCACATATCGGCCACTCGCATTTGAATTTCAAGCGTCTGCACGTGATCAGTGTGTCGGATTATTCTGGTAATGCGGGCTCACGCTCTAGTTCGATCTGGGCCGCCGCATCCTCGATGCAAGCGATGACCTCATCCAGGTCATCGGTCACCAGGATCAGACTCAGATTGTCGGCACTGATCATTTTGTGGGCCAGCAATTGGGCGCGGATCCAGTCCATTAGACCTGCCCAGAATTCAGTACCGATAAAAATAATCGGTGCGGACGGTTGCTTGTGTGTCTGAACCAGCGTAATGGCCTCGAATATCTCATCCAGCGTGCCAAAGCCACCCGGCAGGCTGACGTAGGCCAGGCTATGCATGAAAAAGGAAGCCTTGCGCGCATTGAAATACTCAAAGTGCAGGCTATCGGTCTGATAACGATTGTCGGTCACCTCGAAGGGCAGTTTGATATTCAGGCCAATGCTGCGCCCTCCGGCCTCGTAGGCGCCGCGATTGGCGGCCTCCATCAGGCCTGGGCCGCCGCCGGCGATCAAAGGCAGGCCGAGTTGGGCAATACGGGCGCCCAGATCACGACCGATCTCATAAAAGGGGTGGTCCGCCGGGATCCGGGCACTGCCAAAAACGCTCACGCCCAGACCGAATTGTCGGAAGACATCGGCAGCGGTTCTCATCTCTGAGATAATCGTAGGTATCTGTTGTTCGGCAGACATCCGAATTATTTTATTGTTAGCCATGAAAAAAACCTTGTTGCTGGTGGATGGGTCGAGTTATTTGTATCGTGCTTATCATGCGATGCCTGATCTGCGAAATGCGCGTGGAGAGCCGACGGGCGCGCTCTACGGTGTCATCTCCATGTTAAGGAGGCTGATGCAGGATTACAAGGAGGCGGATTATGGTGCCTGTGTGTTCGATGCGCGCGGTACGACGTTTCGCGAGGATCTTTATCCCGAGTACAAAGCGAATCGTCCGTCTATGCCCGAGGACCTGGCCGCGCAGATCGAACCGATTCATCGGGCCGTCGCGGCGATGGGTTGGCCGGTCATTGTCCACCCCGGTATCGAGGCTGATGATGTGATCGGTACCCTCGCACGGCGTGCGACGTCCAGCCAGGTTTATACCATTATTTCGACGGGCGATAAGGATTTGGCCCAATTGGTCGACGATCATGTCACGCTGATCAACACCATGACGGGCGAGGTGCAGGATGCGGATGGCGTGATGCTTAAGTTCGGCGTGCGCCCCGAGCAGATTGTGGATTACCTGATGCTCACCGGGGACACGGTCGATAATGTGCCAGGCGTTGATAAGGTCGGCCCCAAGACCGCAGCAAAATGGTTGACGCAATACGACAGTATTGATGAACTGATCGCCCATGCTGATGAGGTCAAGGGGGTGGCTGGTACGAACTTGCGTGCCGCCATTCCGAATTTTCCGCTCACACGTGAGTTGCTGACGATCCGGCTGGATTGTGACCTGCCGCCTGAATGCGAGCTCGATGCGATGGCGTTTAGCGCACCGGACCGCGAGGCGCTACAGACAATCTACGAGGACTATGGCTTTCGCGCCTGGTTGCGTGAATTGACGGGTGAGGCCGACCGAGTGCCTGCACAAGATTCGCGTGTACAGGCGTCGGTGCCGGCTGCGCCGGTCCAGACGCGTTATGAAACCGTGGTCGATATGGCGCACCTCGAGCAGTGGCTCGCACGTATCCGTGACGCGCCGCTCACCGCACTGGATACCGAGACCACATCCATTGATCCCATGGTGGCCCGTCTGGTGGGCTTGTCGCTGGCGGTCGAGCCTGGCCTGGCCTGTTATATCCCTGTTGCCCATCGGGGGCCCGATGTGCCGCATCAACTGGACCGCACCCAGGTGCTCGAATGCCTGCGCCCCTGGCTAGAGGATGCGGGCGCGCCTAAGCTCTTGCATCATGCCAAGTACGACGCGCATGTGCTGGCAAACGAGGGGGTAGCGCTACGCGGGATCGTGCACGACACCATGCTGCAGGCCTATGTGTTGGAATCGCATCGACGCGTTAATCTGCAGGATCTGGGCATACGATGGTTGGGCCGTGTGGGCAAGACCTACGAGGACCTCTGTGGCAAGGGTGCCAAGCAGATCGGTTTTGATGAGGTGGACCTCGATACCGCAGCGTTCTACGCCAGTGAGGATGCGGACTTCACCTTGCAACTGCATGGCGTGCTCTACCCCAAGGTAGCAGCTGAACCAGGCTTGTTGCGTATCTATCAGCTAGAAATCCAGGCTTCTGAGGTTCTGACCGTGATCGAGCGCAATGGGGTGGCCATTGATGCGGCGACGCTCGCGACGCAAAGCAAAGAGCTGGGCGAGCAGATGCTGTCCTTAGAGCATCAAGTGCATGAGCTGGCGGGCCAGCCGTTTAATTTGAATTCACCTAAGCAATTGGGCGAGATCCTGTTTGGTCAAATGCAGCTACCCGTGCTGCGCAAAACGGCTGGCGGGGCGCCCTCGACCGATGAGGACGTACTCAGCCGCCTGGCTGCAGATTATCCGCTGCCCCGTCTATTGCTTGAATACCGAGGGATCACGAAGCTAAAGTCCACCTATACGGACAAGCTCCCCAAGATGATCGACCCGCGAACCGGGCGCGTGCATACGCGTTACGCACAGGCAGCGGTGATCACAGGACGTCTGGCCTCTTCAGACCCCAATTTGCAAAACATTCCGGTGCGTACCGCCGAGGGGCGACGCGTGCGGGCAGCGTTCGTGTCGAGTCTGGGACAAATCCTCTCTGCCGACTATTCGCAAATCGAGTTGCGCGTAATGGCCCATGTGTCGGGCGACAAAAATTTGCGTCAGGCTTTTGCCGATGGACGGGACATTCACCGTGCGACCGCTGCCGAGGTATTTGGCACCGCCCTCGAGGCGGTCACTGCAGAGCAACGGCGTGCGGCCAAGGCGATTAATTTTGGCTTGATATACGGCATGGGCGAGTTCGGCCTGGCTGCAAATCTGGGGATCACGCGTGCCGCCGCCAAGTCCTACATCGATCGCTATTTCATGCGCTATCCCGGCGTGGCAGACTATATGGCCCGTATCCGGGTCCAGGCGCGCGAGCAGGGCTATGTCGAAACCGTGTTTGGACGTCGCCTGCATTTCCCCGAACTGAGCGGCGCCAAGGGACCACGTGTCGCCGCCGCCGAGCGCGCCGCAATCAACGCACCGATGCAGGGCACAGCCGCCGATCTGATTAAATTCGCGATGGTGGCAGTCCAGAACTGGCTGCGTGACGAGGGTTTACGCAGTCTGATGGTCATGCAGGTACATGACGAATTGGTCTTTGATGTACCGCGTGACGAGATCGAGCTGCTGCGTGTGCGGGTGCCAGAGCTAATGTGTGGCGTGGCCGAGTTAGCGGTTCCTCTGGTGGCCGAAGTTGGCGTGGGAGACAACTGGGGGGAGGCGCATTGAGGACGTGATTCATGAGGGCAGTCCGTCGTAGACGGACCCGCCCAACCAAGCCCAAGCGGGTATCACCCCACAGCGGCGTGCTGCATCTTCAAATCCCAGCAGCGATCTGCATCATCACGACCCCGGCTCCCGCAACCGATTAGGCAACAACTCCCCATACTTAGCCAGAATCGGATACGCCGAGGCGTTAACCAAATACGAATTAACGCTCGTCGCATCCCTAAGGATCTCAAGATAGAACGTACCCATATCTGCACTATCCAGTTCCCCCGCCTTGATCTTCCCGAGGTGGCGTTCCGTGGCCTGCGCCTCTAGCCCCCGAAAGTGATCCTTTTCGTAGGCCAGATCACGAGCGGTATTGCGATCTTCCGAGACGAACAGTGCCGCTGCTTGACGTAGATTACGGATGACACGCACGAGTACAGCCTGGATTTGCGTGCGCTGCTCGGCATCCAGCACCCAGTTCTTCTTATACAAATGACTGGCATGGCCGAGCAGGCCCATGTGCGTCATGCTGGCTGCGTTCGCGATATTGGATGAAAACGCCAGGATCTCGTTTAGGCGCTGCTGGTCGTCCCCGCTCAGTGTCTCTTGATCCAGGGTGGCCAGATAGGCGGTAATGGCTTGATCCAGACGGCTGATGGCTGTGTTCAGATAACGGGCCTGGATCATGACGCGGTTGTCCTCATGCAGCAGGGCGCGTTGCGCGTTTTGCAGCATCGCCTGCAGCAAATCAGTGAGCCGTAATGCCTCGCGTGCGGCGTTGCCGAGCGCGACAGCGGGTACTTCGCGTGCCGAGTCATCCAGATACATTGGGCGGGCGGGGTCGTTGGGATCGGACTGCTTGGGCAGCAGACGTGTGAGCAGTCTGGCATAGGGCCTGAGCGCGGGCAGGAATCCGAGCGCAATCAGGATATTGAATAGCGTATGAAAATTGGCCACGGCACGTGAGGGATCATTGGTAATCAGATCCATCGCCGGGGCAATCCAGGGTAATACAGCCAGGCCCAGCAGGCAGCCTATCACCCGCGTACCCAGATTGCCGATGGGTAGGCGCCGAGAGGCGGGATCCAGATCGTGTACGCCTTCCAGTACCGGATTGATCGCGGTACCCAGATTGGCACCGAGCACCAGGGCGTAGGCGAGGCTGGGGCTGACCAATCCGTGATGCGCGAGCGACATGATAAGCACGACGACGGCGACGCTGGAGTGCGAGGCCCAGGTGAGTAGCGCGCTGAGGATCAGGGCGATGACCGAGGTGTTGGCCAGGGCGCCAAGTGCGGTCTCCAGCAACTGCGCATGCTGAATCGGTTCAAAGATTGAAACAAGTTCGTGTAAGGCAAGCAGAAGCAAACCCAGGCCAATAAACATGCGCCCCAGGTCGCGCGCACGGCCGGGGGCATAGTGCCTGAACATCCACACGCCCACCAGGATAAATACGGGTGCCAGGGCGGCCAGGTTAAAAGACAGGACCTGGACGATCAGCGTGGTACCGACATTGGCGCCCAGCATGGCGGCCAGCCCGGGGATCAACGCGACCGTGCCGCCGGCGGCAAAGCCGGTGATCATCAGCCCGGTTGCGGTACTGCTCTGAATCGCGGCAGTGATGCCCAACCCGGTAAAAAAAGCACGCGAGCGCCCGCCAAGCGCCCGCCCCATCCACAGACCTAAGGCTTTGCCAAAGGCGCGTTGTACGCCAGTTTGAACCATATGAACCCCCCAGAGCAACAGGGCGACATAGCCGGCAAAACTGAGGATGACCAGGATCTCGTTCATGGCTGGATGATGGATCGTCAGCTTACAGCTTATTGCTGTTTGAGGTCCCTGAGGGCCTGGATGCGTGCCTCAATAGGCGGGTGCGAGGCAAATAGAGCCTGGACGGCCCCGCTGGCAATGCCCGATGCCTGGAACGATTTGGGCAGATCACCCGGTGTCATGCCACCCAGTCGTGCGAGGGCGTGGATCATCGGGTCGCGTGCGCCCAGCAAATAGGCGGAGCCTGCATCAGCACGGAATTCACGGCGCCGCGAAAACCAGGCCACAATAATAGACGCCAGGACGCCGAATATGATCTCGCACACTAGAACGCTGGCGTAATAGCCTATCCCGACATCGCGCTCGTTCTTAAGGACGACACGGTCAATGAAATAGCCCACCAGGCGCGAGAGAAAAATAACAAAAGTGTTGACCACGCCTTGTACCAGCGTGAGGGTCACCATATCGCCATTGGCAATATGCGAGACCTCGTGGCCCAGCACGGCGCTGACCTCCTCTTCGGTCATGCCCTGCAATAGCCCGGTCGAGACGGCGACCAGTGCGTCATTGCGAAAAGCCCCCGTCGCAAAGGCATTGGGTGCGCCCTCGTAGATGGCGACTTCGGGCCGACCAATTCCGGCGCGATCAGCGAGCTGATGAACGGTGTCGAGTAACCAGCGCTCGCGTGCATTGGCAGGGGCGTCGGGATTAATGACATGGGCGCCCGTGCTCTTTTTGGCGATCCATTTGCTCGTCAGTAGCGAGATAAAGGCGCCGATAAAACCAATCATGCCCGAAAAGATCAGGAGTTGGACGGGATCGATGCCACTGGCCGTAAGGTAGCGTCCGACGCCCAGCAGGTTCATGGACAGGCTGAGCACCAGCATGACGGCCATATTGGTGACCAGAAACAGGAAAATTCTTTTCATGGAAGGGGGATCCTGAGGAGAATGTTTTTGTGGGGTGGTAGCACAGACAGATTGTGTCGTTTGCGCAGATTTAAAGGCCTGCATGAAGAGTATAGTATCGTCCTTATCAGCAATTTCGCGCGGGCTACAGCGATGCAGTCACTATGGATGTTGTTGGCGTGCGCCATGTTTGCCGTAATGAGCGCTTTTATTAAGGTTGCCGCAGATTTAGGGGCGGAGTTGCCTGAAATTATCGTGTTTCGTAGTGCGCCGTCAGTCATTTTGCTGTTTTTTTGGGCGCGTGCGACGCACCGCACGTTACGACCGACGAAATGGTCGTTGCATATCTGGCGCAATGTAAGCGGGATCTTGTCCATGTGGCTGGGTTTTTATGCGCTCTCTAATCTGCCCTTGCCCACGGCAGTCAGCTTGAACTACACGGCGCCCCTGTTCATTGCCGGCTGGATGTTAGTGTGGGGTGGGACGCAACGCGATCCGGTGCGAATTATTGCTGTATTAGCGGGCTTTCTCGGTGTGCTGGGCGTGCTACGTCCCAGTATCGCGCATGATCAATGGCTCGCGGCTTTGGTAGGGCTGGGGGCGGGGGCGTTATCTGCGATAGCCATGATGCAGATCCGCCAGTTAGGTCGTATCGGCGAGGCCGAGTGGCGAACGGTTCTGTTGTTCTCGGTGGGTGCGTGTATCAGTGGTGTTGTGGGCTTGGGTGTGATGGGGTGGCATACCGTCGACCCGCTGGCGATTCTGACACTGACTGGCGTCGGGTGTGCGGGTCTGGTCGGGCAGCTTGCCATGACCCGGGCCTTTGGTCTGGGTTCCACGCTGCTCACGGCAGCCTTGCAATACGCTACGATAATTTTTGCGGCCTTGCTCGGGGTGGTATTCTGGAATGATCGCCCTGCGATGCTGGCCTGGGGCGGCATGGGCCTGATTATTGCCTCGGGACTATTGTCGATCTGGCGTACTTACACTGAGGATCGTGTTCTGCACGGCAAGACATCGTCGGAAAAAGTTACAAACACGACTTAGCAAAGAGGAATGTCATGGCAGAATTATTGATCCAGGCGCAGGCCTTACGTCGCGACTTGGCACAGCACAACTACCTGGTGTTTGACGTTAGGCATGATCTGGGTGATCTTCAGGCTGGCCGCCGCGCTTATCTGGTGGGGCACATTCCTGGGGCACTGTATTTGGATAACGAAACGCAGTTGAGTGCGGCGTGTACGGGTCGTAATGGCCGTCACCCGCTGCCCGACCGTAATGATTTTGCTGCGTTGATGCACGCCCACGGCCTCGCGCCAGGTGTGCAGGTTGTTGTCTATGATGCGGGCGATAGCATGTTCGCCGCCCATCTGTGGTGGATGTTGCGCTGGATCGGGCATGAGCAGGTCAGTGTGCTCGATGGCGGCTGGCAGGCCTGGCTTGATGCGGGTGGTGAGTCCGAGTCGGGGCAGCCTGAGCCGGCACCAAGCAAAAGACAGAGGGCGCAGGGCACGGTGCCCACGGGTTCACCGATGATGCCAGTCGTCGATGCGCAGGCTGTCCTGGATAATTTAGATCAAGCGGGCTTTACTGTGCTTGATGCGCGCGCGGTGCAGCGCTATAACGGAACAGTGGAACCTATTGATCCGGTAGCGGGGCATATTCCGGGGGCGCTTAATCGACCTTTTCAGTGCAATGTTCAGGCTGATGGCCGGTTTAAGCCAGCCCAGGTGCTTCGTGAGGAATTCCTGGCCGTGCTTGGCTCGCGTATTGACGCGGGTGTGGTGCATCAGTGCGGATCAGGCATTACGGCTTGTCATAATTTGTTCGCCATGGAGCTGGCCGGTCTGCATGGGACGGCCTTGTATCCCGGATCATGGAGCGAGTGGTGTAGTGATCCATCCCGTCCCGTCGCAACAGGCGACGCAGTGCACTGAGCACTTCCCGTACAATTCAGCATCAAAGCATTTTATGTAATCTATAAATATGGCCGATAAGCATCCCGCGCCGGTGGATTCCGGGCAGACTTCTGTGAACGACGCGTTGCCCGAAGGCTTCGAGGCGGCACTTGCCCAGCTCGAAGCCCTGGTCGAGCGCATGGAAGGGGGCGAGCTCGGGCTAGACGAGTCGATCGCCGCCTATGAGCGCGGCGCGGCGCTGGCGCGAGTGTGCCAGCAGCGTCTGGATGCCGCTGAGCATCAGGTAAGTGTCTTGCAGGGGAATCTGCTTAAGCCTTTTGTCGACGCTGTGGGCGACGACGAGCCATGAGCACGGCCCAGCTTGATTTTGATGAATGGTTCCAGAGCACCGTGGCCCATACAACGGCGGTACTGGATGAATTTTTGCCTGCTGTGGACGAAGGACATCAACGCTTGCACGAGGCGATGCGCTATGCGGTGCTCGGGCCAGGTAAGCGTGTGCGCGCGGCATTGGTTTATGCGGCGGGTGAGGCGAGCCTAGAGGCGGGATCAGCAGCAAGCGCGCAACGCGAGGGCCTGGACTACGCGGCAGCGGCGGTGGAAATGATCCATGCTTACTCTTTGGTGCATGATGACTTGCCCTGCATGGATGATGATGATCTGCGCCGTGGGCGCCCGACGGTGCATCGTCGATTCAACGAGGCGACGGCAATGCTCGCGGGGGATGCTTTGCAGCCCTTGGCCTTCGAGTTGCTGGCACAGATGCCGGTTGCACCAGCCCTGATCGTTCAGGCAGTACAATTACTCGCCCGTTCGGCGGGTAGTTTTGGTATGGCGGGCGGCCAGGCAATTGATTGTGATAGCGTCGGACAGGTGTTGCAATCCGAAGCGCTCCAGCAGATGCATCGCATGAAGACCGGCGCCATGCTCGAGGCCAGCGTATTGCTGGGCGGTATCGTAGCTGGCGCGGGCTCTGCCGTGCGTGAGGGCCTGGAGGCCTACGCGGCTGCAGTAGGTCTGGCTTTTCAGGTGGTGGATGATATTTTGGATGTGACCTCAGATACGGTGACGCTCGGTAAGACCGTTGGCAAGGATGCTGCCAGCGACAAACCAACCTATGTGTCGGTGATGGGGTTGACGGGCTCTCGTGAATTGCTGGCCTCGCTACGTGAGCAGGCGCATGAAGCCTTACGCCCGCTCGGGCCCACAGCGTGTCGTCTGGGCGGAATTGCCGACTTTATCGTCGGTCGCAATCACTAGTCGGTGCGCATGGTGTGGATGTAATAATGTCTGATGGATTGACCCAGGTTTCGCTCGAGCAGATCGACTCTCCCGCTCAGGTGCGAGCGCTCAGTCGGCGTGAGCTCAAGGATGTGGCGGGGCAGTTGCGTGCATTTATCCTGGAATCGGTGTCGCAGACAGGCGGGCATTTATCTTCGAATCTTGGCACCATCGAGCTGACGCTGGCATTGCATCATGTTTTTAATACCCCCCATGATCGACTGATCTGGGATGTGGGGCATCAGTCCTATGCCCATAAAATTCTGACCGGGCGGCGCGACCAGATGGCGGGCCTGCGTCAGCATGGCGGGATCTCTGGTTTTCCACGGCGCACCGAGTCTGAATACGACGCGTTTGGTACGGCGCACTCCTCGACATCAATCTCGGCAGCGCTGGGGATGGCGGTGGCCTCGCGTAACGCAGGGATTGCACGCCAGCATATTGCGGTAATTGGCGATGGCGCGATGACCGCTGGCATGGCCTTTGAGGCCTTGAATAACGCAGGCGTTACGCCTGACGTGAATATGCTGGTCATTCTGAACGACAACGATATGTCGATCTCGCCGCCGGTGGGCGCACTGAATTATTATTTTGCGCGGCTGCTCTCGGGGCAATTCTATGCGCGCGCCAAGGACATCAGCCGCGCTGTCTTGCAGCACGTCCCCCCCGTGCTAGAGCTCGCCCGCAAGCTCGAAGGGCACGCTAAGGGCATGGTATCGCCCGCCACGCTTTTTGAAGAGTTGGGCTTTAATTATGTTGGCCCGATTGATGGACATGATCTGGATGTGCTGGTGCCGACCCTCGAAAACCTGCGTGCCTTAGGGGGCCTGCAGTTTCTGCACGTGGTCACCAGAAAAGGACAAGGCTATAAACTTGCCGAGGCGGATCCGGTGCTGTATCACGGCCCGGGCAAGTTCGATTTAAGCGTAGGCATTCAAAAGCCTGCGACAGCACCTCGTCGAACCTTCACCCAGGTATTTGGTCAATGGTTATGTGATCAGGCGCGTGCCGATGAGCGCCTGGTCGGGGTGACGCCAGCCATGCGCGAGGGCAGCGGCTTGGTCGAGTTCGAACGTTGTTTTCCAAACCGTTATTTTGATGTGGGGATTGCCGAGCAGCATGCCTTGACGTTTGCCGCAGGCCTCGCCTGCGAGGGCGTCAAGCCGGTCGTGGCGATCTACTCAACCTTTTTGCAACGCGGCTATGACCAGTTGATTCATGATATCGCGCTGCAAAACCTCGACGTCACCCTGGCCCTGGATCGCGCGGGTATTGTCGGTGCGGATGGTGCCACGCACGCGGGTAACTATGATATTGCGTATTTGCGCTGTATCCCGAATATGGTGATTGCCACCCCATCCGATGAGTGCGAGGCGCGCTTGTTGCTTAGCACCTGCTACCAGCATCCGGGCCCTGCCGCCGTACGCTATCCGCGTGGTGCAGGCAGTGGCGCCCAGGAAGGCACTGATTTGCAGACACTAGAGATTGGCCGAGGCGTGGTGCGCCGTCAGGGCTCGCGCCTGGCTTTGCTCGTGTTCGGCACGCTATTGCCAGCAGCGGCACAGGCTGCCGATGCGCTCGACGCAACGTTGGTTGACATGCGCTTTGTCAAGCCGTTGGATGAGGCCCTGCTCACAGAGCTGGCCCAGACGCATGAGGCCTTTGTGACGATCGAGGAGGCCGCGATCATGGGTGGGGCGGGCAGCTCGGTGCTAGAATATTTCAGTCGGGTAGGGATTTTGTGCTCGGTTTTGCAATTGGGCCTGCCTGACAGATTCATTGATCATGGCGATCAAAAATCCATACTTTCTGATTTGGGCTTGGATGCAGTCGGCATCGAGGCGGCCGTGCGTCAGCGTTTTACGGGGATTAAGTGATGAACACCTTGATGGACCCGGTCATGGCTTTGCCTGATGTGCAAAGTAGTCCAGATACCCGGCAGATTCCGATCCAGCGCGTCGGCGTGCGTGACGTGCGCCATCCGATGCTATTAGAGGCGGGTCAGGCGGGCGTGATTCCGACGGTCGCACAATGGGAGATGACCGTGGCGCTGTCGGCAGCCACCAAGGGAACGCACATGTCGCGTTTTGTCGCCCTGCTCGAACAATACCGTCGTACGCCCATGAGGCCAGCGCTATTTTGCCAGATGGCCCAGGGCATGCTGGATTTATTGCAGGCAGACGCTGGCGACGTTTCCGCCAGCTTTCCATTCTTTATTAATAAGGCCGCGCCGGTCTCGGGTGTGCAGAGCTTGATGGATTATCAGGTTCGCTGGCGTGCCCACGTACGTCGCGGTGAGCCGGCTCAGTTCAATCTATACGTTCAGGTGCCGGTAACCAGCTTATGCCCGTGCTCCAAGGCTATTTCCGAGTACGGTGCGCATAATCAACGTTCGCACATTTCTGCCGAGTTGACTTATGCGCCGGCTGCGCAGGTTGATATGGAAGGGGTCATCCAGCATATCGAAGAGCAAGCGTCTTGTGAACTGTGGGGCCTGCTTAAACGCGCTGACGAGAAATTTGTTACGGAACGCGCCTACGAGAACCCCAAGTTCGTCGAGGATCTGGTGCGTGATGTGGCAGGCTATCTGTATCGGGTACCGGGTGTGACGCGCTTTAGGGTAGAGGCCGAGAATTTCGAATCCATTCACAATCATTCCGCCTATGCCGTGGTCGAGAGCCAATAGGGTCACGCGTTACGCTGGCAACTAATGCTATAATTGCTGGTTTCTTGCTCGACCCATCGGAGGCTTTTCCGCTTGGGCGGGCTGTCTGTTTATATGCAGACATCCTTAGGAGTATTATCTATGCGCCACTACGAAGTAGTGTTTATTGTGCATCCTGATCAAAGCGAACAGGTGCCTGCCATGATCGAGCGTTACCAAACCATGGTGACCACGAACGGCGGTGTGGTTCATCGCCTCGAGGACTGGGGTCGTCGCCAATTGGCCTACCCGATCCAAAAGCTCGTCAAGGCCCATTATGTGTGCTTTAACATCGAGTGCGGCCAGGTCGCCATGGATGAGTTAGAGCATTCCTTCCGCTATAACGATGCGATCCTGCGTTCCCTGGTCATTAAGACCAAGGCCGCTCATACCACGCCGTCCATCATGATGAAGTCCGTCGAGCGCGAGGAAGCCCGCAAGGCAACGCCTGAACACTCGGCCGCGCCTGTCGGGGCTGCTGCAGCAGAATCCTGATTTGGCGGATGACCCAGGTAACGAGGCCTTGAACCGATTTGCCTTGACAGCAAGTCTGCAGGAAATCAAGACTTTGAGGTATACCCCAGCTGGGGTACCCGTGATCGAAATGGTGTTGGCTCATGAGTCGGATGTCCGCGAAGCCGGACAGATGCGCCGCATAGAGATAGCAGTCTCTGCTGTGGCGTTAGGCGAAATGGCCCTGTTGCTGATCGATACGCCTTTGGGTTGTCGTCTGGAAGTCGAGGGGTTTATCGCGGCACAGCGCCAGGGCTCGTCTAAGCTGGTCTTGCATATCCAGCAGGCATCCCGGCACAGGGTCCCGCCCGATCCCTTGGGCAGTCTGGAATAAACGATGGCGCGCATGGTGCGTGTTGTATAAATGAATTCGTCGGGATGATCCCGGCACACGATAGAGGCACACGATGGCTTTCTTTAAAAAGACCAAAGAAAAACGTAAATTTACCCAACAGAACCCGCTGTTCAAGCGTCGTAAGTTCTGCCGCTTTACCGCCGCCAAAGTTGATGAGATCGACTACAAGGATCTGGACACGCTGCGCGACTTCATTCAGGAAAACGGCAAGATCATTCCGGCTCGCCTGACGGGCACCAAGGCGCACTATCAGCGCCAATTGGACACCGCGATTAAGCGTGCTCGTTTCCTGGCTTTGTTGCCCTACACCGATAACCACAATTAATCGAGGTCTATCTTCATGCAAGTTATTCTGCTCGAAAAAATCTCCAATCTGGGTAATCTTGGCGAAGTCGTGCGCGTGCGCGACGGCTATGCCCGTAATTACTTGATTCCCCAAAAATTCGCCCGGCGTGCGACGGCATCAGCTCTAAAGGAATTCGAAGAGCGTCGTGCCGAGATCGAAAAGCAGCAGGCTGAAAAGCTTGCCGTCTGGCAGGCCGTGGGCACGAAGCTTGGCGGCTACGCGCTCGTTATTTCGCAAAAGGCGGGTGTGGACGGACGTTTGTTTGGTTCAGTCACCACCATGGATATTGCGGCTGCCTTGGCAACAGCTGGCTTTGAAGGCATCCACAAGGGCCAGGTACGCATGCCTGGCGGCGCAATCAAGACCGTAGGCGAGTTCCCGCTACAGGTTGCATTGCACGCGGACGTCGTTGCGGATATCGTCGTCACCGTCCAAGGCGAGATGGCCTGATTGCCAACGGGTGCTATGCTACATTTTCTATAAGGAAAATGGGCTGGCACTCTGGGTCACCAGAGCCGGCGAATAGCCGGCTCTTTTTATTTGCCTTGCCACGCCTGATGAGGACTCACCATGAAGCTCGATACGGATACGCAGCTTGATTATTTGCGCGTGCCCCCTCATTCAATTGAGGCTGAGCAGTCCGTACTGGGCGGTCTGTTATTGGATAATGCCGCCTTTGACCGGATTGCGGATGTGTTGGTCGATGATGATTTTTATCGCTTTGACCATCGCCTGATTTGGCAGCACATCACCCGCTTGGTTGGCCTGGCGCGTCCGGCCGACGTGATTACTGTCCACGAATCTCTCGCCATGGCAGGCAAGACCGATGAGACCGGTGGCCTGCCTTATCTGAATGCGCTCGCACACAATACGCCCTCGGCGGCAAATATCCGTCGCTATGCAGAGATCGTGCGCGAACGTGCCATGTTGCGTAAGCTCGTCTCGGTCGCCGACGAGATCTCTTCAACCGCCTTTAATCCTCAGGGCAAGGAAGCCCGTCAGATTCTCGATGAAGCCGAATCGCGGGTCTTTCAGATTGCGCAGGAAGGCGCCAGGGGGACTGCGGGGTTTCAGGATATCCAGCCGCTGCTCTCTCAGGTGATCCAGCGTATCGATGAGCTCTACCATCGCGAGGGCGACTCGGATGTGACGGGGGTGCCCACGGGCTTCACTGACCTGGATCGCATGACCTCTGGCTTGCAGGCCGGGGATCTGGTGATTGTGGCGGGGCGCCCCTCTATGGGCAAGACCTCGTTTGCGATGAACGTTGGTGAGCACGTCGCCATCGAGCAGGGTTTGCCTGTCGCCGTGTTCTCTATGGAGATGGGGGCGGTGCAATTGGCGCAACGTATGATCGGATCCGTGGGGATGCTTGATCAGCACCGGATGCGTACGGGTAAGCTCACCCAGGATGATTGGCCGCGCTTGACCCACGCTGTGCAGCGTGTCCAAGAGGCCCAGATCTACATTGACGAGACACCAGCACTGACATCCATGGAGGTACGTGCACGCGCGCGTCGACTGGCGCGACAGTGCGGGCAAATGGGCTTGATCATCATTGATTATTTGCAGCTGATGTCAGCCAATGGCTCGGGCGAGAATCGCGCCACCGAGATTTCTGAAATCAGTCGTTCACTCAAAAGTCTGGCGAAGGAATTGAGCTGTCCGGTGATGGCGCTTTCGCAGTTAAACCGAAGCCTAGAGCAGCGGCCCAACAAGCGTCCCATCATGAGTGATCTGCGTGAATCGGGCGCAATCGAACAGGACGCCGACCTGATTGTGTTCATCTATCGCGATGAGGTCTATAACCCCGATTCGCCTGATAAAGGCACAGCAGAGATCATTGTGGGTAAACAGCGTAATGGGCCAATTGGCACGGTACGGCTGACCTTTCAGGGGGCGAGCACCCGTTTTCTGAATTTCTCGGCAAGGTCCTAGGACCGGCCGCTAGACGCCTTGACTCATGCGTAGCGCCATCTGATAGGCGGCGAGCAGCGAGGCGGGGTCGGCGATGCCTTGGCCCGCAATATCAAAGGCGGTACCGTGGTCGACGCTGGTGCGTACAAAGGGCAGGCCGACGGTGACGTTGACGCCTTGTTCAACCCCTAGGTACTTCACGGGGATTAGCCCCTGATCGTGGTACTGAGCCACGACAATATCGAATTCGCCGCGTCGGGCGCGCATGAATATGGTGTCGCCCGGCCATGGGCCGGTGACATCCATGCCTTGCGCCCGGGCCTGGGCGATCGCCGGCGCGATGACGCGCACCTCTTCGTCCCCAAAACGCCCCCCTTCGCCGGCGTGGGGGTTAAGTCCAGCAACCGCGATACGAGGATGCGCAATACCGGCCATCCGGCAGGCATCTTGGGCCAGGCTGATGGTTTGTAATTCGGCCTCGAGCGTGATGGCCGCCGGGACCTCGGCGAGTGCAAGGTGGATGGTGACCAGGATGACGCGCAGCTCGGGATTGGCAAGCATCATGGCGAATTTTTCAGTGCCGGTTCGACTGGCCAGGATTTCTGTGTGGCCGGGAAAATCCAGCCCCGCAGCCTGCATGGCGAGCTTATTGAGCGGCGCCGTGACCACGGCGCGCAGGCGACCTGCCTTGGCATCGTCGATCGCATGGCACAGGTATTCGTAGGCGCCCTGGCCTGCCTCGGCACTCAGGTGCCCGATAGGTAGATCTGCGGGCAGGGCGCGCCAGCGATTGCGCACACGCATCACACCCTGTTCTGGCGTGGACGGGGCGGGCGGCTCGTGTTCGATAGGCTCGATGCGCAGCCGCTGATCCAGCCCCAGACGTAGACAGGTTTGGCGCAGGATGCCGAGGTCGCCGTAGACAAGCGCAGGATGGGGCAGGCCGGTGGCAAATGCCTTGACCAGCAGCTCTGGCCCAATGCCTGCAGCATCCCCCATGGTAAAGCCCACTGGCTGCGCGCGGCGTGTCATGACCTCAGAGTGCCTCACTGGCATAGTCGGCCAGGCGCGAGCGTTCGCCGCGCTGCAACGTCACATGGCCAGCATGCGGCCAGCCCTTGAATCGATCCACAACGTAGGTCAAACCCGAACTGCCTTCGGTCAGGTAGGGGGTGTCGATCTGTGCAATATTGCCCAAACAGACGATTTTCGTCCCTGGACCCGCCCGCGTGACCAGGGTTTTCATTTGCTTGGGCGTCAGGTTTTGTGCCTCGTCGATAATCAGGTACTTATTTAAGAATGTGCGCCCGCGCATGAAGTTCAGGGATTTGACCTTGATACGTGCCCGGATCAGGTCCATGGCGGGGGTCTTGGTCCAGTCGTGGTTGTTGCCTGGTGGGCTTAGGCTGGTCGTACCCTGATGCAAAACCTCAAGGTTGTCCTCGAGCGCACCCATCCACGGCAGCATTTTTTCCTCTTCGGTGCCAGGCAAAAATCCGATGTCATCGCCCACCGGAACCGTCGCCCGGGTGATGATGATCTCTGTGTAGCGCTTGGTCTCTAGAGTCTGCGCCAAGCCACTGGCCAAGGCCAGCAGGGTTTTGCCGGTTCCGGCCTGGCCCAGCAGGGACACAAAGTCACAATCCGGGTTCATCAGAAGATTCAGGGCAAAGTTTTGCTCGCGGTTACGCGCGGTGATGCCCCAAATACTGTTTTTGCCATGGCTATAGTCCCGTAGGGTCGCCAGCACAGCGCTTTTACCTGTGACCTCTTTGACCTGAGCGTACAAGGGCATATCGCCCTCGTAATAGACGAATTCATTGACAATGAATGAGGCACAAAGCGGGCCGTGGACCCGGTAGTAGGTGGTGCCGCTTTGCTGCCAGGATTCGATATTTTTGCCATGTTTGACCCAGAAGTTCTCGGGCAGCGGCATGACGCCATCGTAGAGCAGGTCCGAATCGTCGAGGACGTGGTCGTTGAGATAGTCCTCGGCTGGCAGGCCCAATGCGCGGGCCTTCAGGCGCATATTGATGTCCTTGGACACCAGGACAACATTGCGTTTGGGTTGCTCGGCTTGCAGGCTATGGACGATGCTCAGGATAACGTTATCGGCCTTGCCGATCGGCAGATCGATGGGCAGGCGCGTGTCCTGGGCCGTCGTCTGAAAATACAGGGTACCCAAGGCCTCGACATTGCCCTGCCCATCCAGTGGAACGCCTTTTTTCAGGTCAAGGGTGTCGCTGATCAGACCGTCCAGAGAGCGGCTGACCTGGCGTGCATTGCGTGCGACCTCGGACATGCCTTTTTTCTGGTGATCGAGCTCTTCGAGCACGATCATGGGCAAGTACACATCATGTTCGGCGAAGCGGAACAGCGAGTTCGAGTCATGCAGCAGCACGTTGGTATCCAGCACAAAGAGCTTGCGTTGTGCGACGGGCAGGCGCTTGGGTGCGTGTTTGGCTTTTTTGGGACGCGCGGGCGCCTCGGTGGGCTTTGCCGGTGGGGTGGGGTTTTTAGTGGTGACAGGGGGGGGAACAGGTTCGGCCTGGCGCGAGGCTGCCGGTATATTGGACGGGGCTTTGCTCAGGATTGCAGCCAGGGCGGGTTTGGATCGTTTGGGTGAAGCGCTAGCCGGATTGGGGGGCGATATCTGCGGCGTTACCGTCGGCTCAGTCGTCTGTATGAGGGAACCCATTTGAGTCGGCAGCTTGGGAAGGGGCATGAATGCGGCGCTCCGGTAAGGACGTAGGCAGAGGGTGAGGTGAAATTCAGGCGCTTAGGCTTGGGTGGCCAAGGCCTGGACGGCCTGCAGGACTTCGTTGGCATGGTCAGGGACGCGCACGCCCCGCCACGCTTGCACCAAGGTGCCGTGCTTGTCGATCAGAAAGGTGCTGCGTTCGATGCCACGGACCTGTTTGCCGTACATATTTTTAAGCTTGATGACGTCAAACTGGGTACAAAGGGCTTCGTCGCTATCGCTGATCAACGCGAAGGGCAAAGCGTACTTATCGATGAAGCTTTGGTGTGATTTCAGCGAGTCGCGTGACACGCCAATAATCTGACAGCCGAGTGCTAGAAATTGCGCGTGCAGGTCTCGGAAATCCTGGGACTCGGTGGTGCATCCTGGGGTGTTGTCCTTGGGGTAAAAATACAGGACAAGGTGTTGGCCCAGCAAGGCCTCTGAGTCGATCTCACCTTGGGAGCTTTGAGCCTTGAATGCGGTGATCGGGTGTCCGATGGCGGGTAGCGTCATGATGTTTTTCCTGGAAGAAGTAAGGCGAGCACCCGTCTGTCCTCGGACATTAGAATGTTGTAGGTACGAGCGGCAGCGTGCGTGTTCATGATCTCGATGCCGATACCTAGCGCCATCAGGGGCTGGGTGATCGTTACAGGCAGAAATATCTGGGTGGAACCGGTGCCGATCAGAATGACCTCGGGTGCATCAGCCGGGAGCTCTTCAGGCGTATCATCAAGAAATGCCATGGCGTTTCGTCGGGTCTCGGATAGGCCCGAGAGGCTGCGCAGCAAGGCCGTATCGACCTGATCAATGGACGTGATCTCGAGGCTGCGAATGGCGCCTTCGGGCGCGACACAGATAGTTGTCTCGTAACGTACCCGATTGACCTCCAGGTAATCCTCACCATAAGCCGTGATGGTATTGAGCGCGGGGTTGGAATCTTTTTGCAATAGCACGAATACACTCCAGAATTCACCATGATCATAGCGCAATCCTGTCACCGGGCAGCAGAGTCCGCTGATGCATTAAACTCATATGTTATTTGCTCGGCGCTGCGGCTTGCGCTAGATTACTGAATTTGCTGCTCCGCACGATAAACGGATCGGCGCCATCCCTGTCCATTCCCCATTGAGGACCATCATGACCAGCTTTCCGCGAATTGAGCGTTTACCGCCCTATGTGTTCAACATTACTGCTGAACTCAAGATGGCGGCCCGGCGTCGTGGTGAGGATATCATCGATATGTCCATGGGCAATCCGGATGGGCCCACGCCCCAGCATATCGTGGATAAATTAATCGAGGTTGCCAGTCGTCCCGATACCCATGGCTATTCTGTCTCCAAGGGGATTCCGCGCCTACGCAAGGCGATCTCGGGCTGGTATGCGCGTCGCTACCAGGTGGATATCGATCCGGACACCGAGGCGATTGTCACGATAGGCTCTAAGGAAGGTCTCGCGCATCTGATGCTCGCGACACTGGATCGTGGCGATACCGTTCTGGTGCCCAATCCGAGCTATCCGATTCATATTTATGGCGCGGTGATTGCAGGGGCCAGTATCCGTTCTGTGCCGATGACGCCGGGCCTGGATTTTTTTGAGGAAGTCGAACGTGCCGTGCGTGAGGCGATTCCCAAGCCCAAGATGATGATTCTGGGTTTTCCCAGTAATCCGACGGCTCAGTGCGTGGATTTGTCTTTTTTCGAGCGTATCGTGGCCCTGGCACGTGAGCACAACATTCTGGTGGTCCATGACCTGGCCTATGCGGATATTACGTTCGACGGTTATGTTGCGCCCTCGATCATGCAGGTCCCGGGTGCGCGTGATGTCGCCGTTGAGTTCTTTACCATGAGCAAAAGCTACAACATGGCTGGCTGGCGCATCGGGTTCATGGTCGGTAATAGCGGCTTGGTCAATGCCTTGGCACGAATCAAGAGCTACCACGATTATGGGACCTTTACGCCGCTTCAGGTGGCCGCGATTGCTGCGCTTGAAGGGCCACAGGATTGCGTCGCCCAGGTGGTAGAGCAATATCGCCGGCGCCGCGATGTGCTCGCCCGTGGCTTGCACGAGGCAGGCTGGATGGTCGAGGTGCCTAAGGCCTCGATGTATATCTGGGCGCATATTCCGCAGGCATATCGTGCCCAGGGTTCGCTCGAATTTGCCAAGCGTCTGCTTACCGAGGCCAAGGTCGCCGTGTCTCCGGGAATCGGCTTTGGCGAGTATGGCGACGAGTATGTACGCTTTGCATTGATTGAAAACGAGCAGCGCACGCGACAGGCGGTGCGAGGCATCAAGGATATGTTTCGTAAGGATGGATTGGGTAAATGAAGCCGATACGCGTAGGTCTGCTTGGCCTGGGAGTAGTGGGTAGTGGTGTCTGGACCGTATTGGCACAGAATCGCTCCGAGATCGCCCGTCGGGCGGGACGCACGATAGAGGTTGTGGCGATTGCCGTGCGTGATACTGCCCGGGCGCGTTTGCTGGTGGGCCCGGATGTACGCGTGACCGAGGATGCCATGGCGCTGGTACGCGACCCTGATATCGATATTATTGTCGAGCTGATCGGTGGCGAGACCGTCGCGCGCACCTGCATCCTCGAGGCGATCGCCCAGGGTAAGCACGTCGTAACGGCCAACAAAGCTTTATTGGCGGCCCATGGCAACGAAATTTTCGCTGCGGCACACGCACGAGGCGTGATGGTGGGCTTCGAGGCGGCCGTGGCGGGCGGCATTCCAATTATCAAGGCCATACGCGAAGGTTTGACCGCCAATCGCATCCAGTGGCTGGTGGGGATTATCAACGGCACGACGAACTTCATTCTGTCAGAGATGCGTTCGCGTGGCTTGCCCTTCGAGGAAGTCCTTGCCCAGGCGCAGCGCCTGGGCTACGCGGAGGCGGATCCGACCTTTGATATCGAAGGGGTCGATGCGGCACATAAGCTTACCTTGCTTGCCTCACTTGCTTTTGGCATTCCCGTTCAGTTCGACAAGGCCTATATCGAAGGCATTTCGCATCTAGCCTCCGAGGACATCGTCCACGCCGAGCGCTTAGGCTATCGCATCAAGCTGCTGGGCATTACGCGTCATCGCCCTGATGGAATCGAGTTGCGTGTACACCCTGCGCTGATACCTGCCGACTGCATACTCGCGAATGTCGAGGGGGCGATGAATGCAGTGCTGGTGTCTGGCGATGCCGTTGGGCCGACGCTCTATTATGGGCAGGGTGCGGGATCCCTGCCTACGGCCTCGTCCGTGGTGGCTGATCTGGTTGATGTGACACGCCTGCAAATGGCTGATCCTGAGCATCGTGTCCCGCATCTGGCGTTTCAGCCTGATGCCATGGCTGATATCCCTGTGCTGGACATGGCGGATGTGCGTACCGGTTATTACCTGCGCTTGCGCGTCGATGACCAGCCAGGTGTGCTGGCCGATTTGGCACGCTTGCTCTCGGATGCGGGCATATCGATTGGCTCTATGTTCCAGCAGCCGCATGGCGAGCATCAGGCGGATATTATTTTCCTCACGCATGAGGCACGCGAAGGGGATGTTAATCGTGCGCTGGCGCTTATTTCCGATTTGCCTTTTGTACGCTCAAGCGTGACACGCTTGCGTGTGGAGGAACTCAATTGAACTATCGTTCGACCCGAGGCGGGATGGCGCCTATGCCCTTTTGCGATATTCTTTTGGAAGGCTTGGCCCCCGATGGCGGGCTGACCTTACCCGAGACGCTGCCGCGTATCGATACGGATACGCTCGAGGCCTGGCGTGCGTTGGATTATCCCGAGCTGGCCGCCGAGGTGCTAAGTCTGTTTATCGATGATATTCCCCACGATGAGCTGCTCGTCCTGACGCGTGCAGCCTATGCACCAGAGATTTTCCCGTCGATTGTACCGATCAAGCCCTTGCGTCCGGGGCTAAGTTTGCTAGGCTTGTCCGAGGGGCCGACCTTGGCCTTCAAGGATATGGCGATGCAGTTCCTGGGCCAGGCGTTCGAGTACGTCCTGACGCGGCGCGGCCAAGTCTTGAATATTCTGGGCGCGACATCGGGGGATACCGGGTCAGCAGCCGAGTATGCACTGCGCGGCAAGCGTGGCGTCGCGGTGTTTATGCTCTCGCCGCACGGCCGCATGAGTGCGTTTCAGCGCGCCCAGATGTATTCACTGCAGGACGATAATATTCACAACCTGTCGGTCGATGGGGTGTTTGACGAGTGCCAGGATATTGTCAAGGCCCTCGCCGGGGATCTGGCATTCAAGTCGCGCCATCATTTGGGCGCCGTCAACTCGATCAACTGGGCGCGTATCGCTGCGCAGGTGGTGTATTACTTTTGGGGTTGGCTGCGGGCCACCAGTGCGGCAGGCCAGCAGGTGTCCTTTGCAGTGCCTTCGGGTAATTTTGGCAATATTCTGGCGGGCCATATTGCACGCCAGATGGGTTTGCCTATTCGTTACCTGGTGTTGGCGACCAACGAGAATAATGTGCTCGAGGAGTTTTTTCGTACGGGTCGTTATTGCCCGCGCCCGGCAGCGCAGACCTATGCGACGTCTAGTCCATCCATGGATATTTCCCGCGCATCGAATTTCGAGCGCTTCGTCTTTGATCTGGTCGGGCAGGATGCGGATCGGGTGCGTGCCTTATGGGATGAACTGGCGCGTACGGGCCAGTTTGATTTGTCCGAGCTCCAGCCCTTGCTTACCTCGCGCTATGGCTTTGTGTCAGGCGTCAGTTCGCACGCGGATCGCCTGCAGACAATCCGTTCACTGTACCGCGAAACCGGTGTGCTGATCGACCCCCATACAGCAGATGGGGTGAAGGTTGCCTCTGAGTATATAGAGGCGGGTATTCCCATGTTGGTCCTAGAGACCGCATTGCCCGCCAAGTTCGCCGAGACAATCCACGAGGCGATTGGCGAGATGCCGCCGGTACCCGCTGCCTTGCAGGATCTCGGTGAGCGACCCCAGCGTGTCGAGCGCATGGCCTGCGATGCCAGCCTGGTCGCCGATTATTTGGCACGTCACGGCCTACAAGCTTAAGCTAAGGGACACCGGCTTATCTTGAAATCATTGCTGGCCGGGGACGGGCTAATGCTGCGGAACAATGGGTAATGGAGCATTGACATGAGGGGTGGTCGCCAGGCAGTGAGCTTGATTGGTGTGCCGACTGATATCGGTGCAGGCGCACGCGGCGCGAGCATGGGGCCCGAGGCCTTACGAGTGGCGGGCCTGGCCCAGGCCCTGGCACGGCAGGGCGTGGATGTCCACGATACCGGTAATCTGTCCGGGCCCCAGAATCCCCAGCAGCCGCCCCAGCAGGGCTATCGGCATCTGGATGAGGTCATACAGTGGAATCGCACCT
This sequence comes from Alcaligenaceae bacterium CGII-47, assembly GCA_019166125.1. Classification (GTDB taxonomy): domain Bacteria; phylum Pseudomonadota; class Gammaproteobacteria; order Burkholderiales; family Burkholderiaceae_B; genus Castellaniella. Next base: position 16,951 of record JAHTBO010000012.1, on the reverse strand, counting down.
TATATGGCGTAGTCCGCGCGCAGTTGCAGGACGGACGCCTGCCTATTGTGTTGGGAGGCGACCATTGCCTGGGGATCGGGTCGGTCAGCGCCGTTGCGCAATATTGCCGGGAACAAAGCCGACCACTGCGTGTGCTCTGGCTGGATGCGCATGCGGATTTCAATACGGCGTTACTGACCCCGAGCGGCAATGTGCATGGGATGCCCGTGGCCTGTCTGTGTGGATATGGGCCGGACGAACTGGTACACCTGGGGGCACCAGGCCCAGCCTTATCGCCCTCACAGCTACGTATGATTGGTATCCGCAGCGTGGATCATGGTGAGCGCGAATTTATTCACGAGATCGGCCTGGATATCTACGATATGCGCGCAATCGACGAGATGGGGATGCGTGGTGTGATGCAGGCAGCGCTGGCGCAATTGCCTGATGACGCGCATGTGCACGTGAGCTTTGATGTGGATTTCCTGGATCCGGATATCGCCCCGGGGGTGGGGACGGCGGTACGTGGCGGGCCAACCTGGCGCGAGGCGCAGTTGTGTATGGAGATGCTGGCAGATACGGGGTGTGTTGGTTCGCTGGATATTGTGGAGTTGAATCCTGCTCTGGATGTGCGCAATCGCACGGCCGAGGTGGCGGTGGAGTTGGTGGAGAGCCTATTTGGCCAGAGCACGTTGATGCGTCGGGTCTAGGTTTGCGCTGAGTTCGCTGTCGCGCCATGGGGTGGACGCAAACTCACTCCTGACCCCGCCTCACCGTTATTCCCCCAGCCGCCCGAAATACGCCAGTCCCAGCCACACCCCCCAGCGACGTGTTGCATCAGATACAGCATCAGATACAGCATGCCAGCCGATAAATCAGATCCCTAACTGATCAGCAGCAGCCAGACCGCTACGTACAGCACCCTCCAGCACAGCCGGATAGCCCGTATCCGTCCAGTCCCCTGCAAGCAACAAATTTGGCCAAGGCGTGCGCGTTTGAGGCCGCCGCAGACCCGGCACGGCACTAAACGTCGCACGCTTTTCCGTCACCAACGTCTGGGCCACAACAGTGGGTAGGGGACGTGCGACCTGCTCACGCAGTTGCTGGGTGACCCCTGCGATCACCTCAATCGCGGTAAGGTGGGCGGTGCGGCTCGCCTGGCTGATGACGATATGCAGCAAATCATCACTACTGCCCCGCCCAGAAACACTGCGATCAAATAACCATTGGCCGAATTGCTGACGCGTGGGATGTTCCCAGAGCATCAGCATGGGGTGAGGCAAGCGCCAGGGCTGCGCCAGGCGCAGACTGACCGTACCGATGGCCTCGTAGTGCCAGTCGGGCCATGCGTCCCACCAGTCCGCTTGTGCGTCGGGTAAGGCGAGCGCGGCGAGCAGGCGCTGGCTGGCGTGGGGTGGCGTCGCAACGATGACACCATCGAAGGGCTCGTCATCGACTCGGTAGCCCGACCCGTCGGTGTGGATGGCCTGTACATGTTGACCCAGCCGTACCTCAGGCAGCTGTTTACAGGCCTGCTCGGGCCAGAGCTGATTCAGCGTGCCGCGTGGGATGAGAACTCGACTGGCTGCGGCGTGCGCGCCCAGGCTATCGCGTAAGACATGGGCAAAAAGCTGTGCATCAGCAAGATCAAGCGGCGTATTCATGGTTGCCAGACATAGGGGTGCCCAGATGCGTTCGATCAGTGGTGTCGATGTCGCGTGCCCAGCGAGCCACTGCGTGACGGTAATCCTATTTGGCGTGCGCCAATCGGCGCCTTTGAGTGCGCTGAGCAGCCGGATGGTATGTAGGCGCTGCCCGAGGCTCAGGCCACGTGCCCCAAGGATCGCACCGAGCTGATGCCAGGGGGCTGGCAGGGGCCAGGCGCGTAGTCTGAACTGCTTGTCAGCCGACTCCAGGTGCAGGGTCTGCTCACAGAAGGCGGTCTGAATAGGGATGCCCAAGCGACGCATCAGAGCCAGGGTTTCGGTATAGGCACCCAGTAAAATGTGTTGGCCATTATCGATCTCTGTGTCAAGAGCATTTGACTGAAGGCACCGGGCACGCCCACCTGGCACACGCGCAGCCTCGATCACCACGGGATGAAATCCTCTGTCCTGTGCGCGTAGTGCAGCGGCCAGACCTGCCCATCCTGCGCCGATGACGGCAATTCTCATTTTGCCAGTTGCTGGACCAGGTGACGGCCACCAGTCACCCAGACCTTCCAGGCGAGCCAGAACTTGCGTATGGGAGTCAGGGCAATACGTTGATCCAATACGTGCCATCCATCGCGTTCAATTTCATTAAGTAAGGTGTGATAGATCGCGGCCATCATCAGCCCGGGGCGTTGGGCACGCCGGTCGATCTCGGGCAGTGCGCGCATGGCATCACGATAGAGTGCACGGGCGCGTGTGGTCTGGAACTGCATCAATGCGACAAACTCCTCTGTGTGGTGTGCGTCCAGAATGTCGTCGACGCTCACGCCAAAGCGTGCCATCTCGTCAGCAGGCAGGTAGATACGGCCACGGCGGGCATCATCGCCTACATCGCGGATGATATTGGTCATCTGAAAGGCCAGGCCCAGTTTCTCGGCATAAACCAGCGTCTGAGGATCCGTATAGCCAAAGATGCTCGCGCTTAAATCACCCACCACGCCCGCCGCATGCCAGCAGTATTTCTGTAAGGCATCCCAGTCCTCGTAGCGGAACTGGTCCAGATCCATCTCCATGCCTTCGATGACCGCGTATAGCGGGTCAGGGCGCAGTTGACAGCTCTGGACGTGACGGGCGAGAGCAATGGCGACCGGGTGATCGGGTTTGCCGCTAAATATCTGCTCGACCTGAGTGCGCCACCAGGCAAGCTTCATGCGGGCGACCGAGGCCTCGGTGGTCTCGTCAACAATGTCATCCACCTCGCGGCAAAACGCGTACAGTGCCGTGATCGCCTTGCGGCGCTCTGGGGGTAGAAATAAAAATGAATAGTAGAAGCTCGAGCCGCTCTGGGCGGCTTTTCTCTGGCAGTATTCGTCGGGATTCATAGAGGTTTCGGGTCAGGTCAGCGCGTGGGCGATGGTTTGAGGGGTTGCAAGGCGCGCCAGAGCAGCACAAACCAATCTGCTTTGCCTAGCACGGGGCGGTGTGCAAAAACGTTGTAGTCGATGTGCGTGATTTTATCGAGTATGGCCAGGCCGCCCTGGACGACCAGACGCAGCTCAAAGCCAATGCGTCCAGGCAGGTGATAGGCCAAGCTGCGCCCCATAAGTAAATGACGCCGGGATGCATTGACCTGCTCATGCATCAGCGCCTGCCAGCACGTTGAGGTGTGGGGGGGCGGGTCCTGGACGCATTGGGCGATATAGGATTCATCCACGCCGTGGTGGGCCAGTCGATCCTGGGGGAGGTAGAGGCGTCCTTTTAGCCAGTCTATCGCTACATCCTGACAGAAATTGGTGCGCTGCAAGCCGGTACATAAGGCGTCGGCCTGCGCTATCTTAGGGGCATCGACCTCACGGTACAGGTGCAGCATGATGCGCCCCACCGGATTAGCAGAACGGCTGCAATAGTCCAGTAAGGCCGACTCATTGGCATAGCGACCCGTTTGGGCATCCTGGGTAAATGCCGAGAGCAAGTCAAAGAAAGGCTGCACAGGTAGTTGATGTTCGGTAATTGTGGCCGCCAGCGCCTCAAAGACTACACGCTCATCATCGTCAAGCTGGCCGAGTGCGCGGTGCTGGCTGATGGCCTGCAAGGCGTTGCGCCAGCGCGCTAGGGTGGCGATGCGCGCCTTGGGTGTGGCGTCGCCCTCGTCAGCGATATCATCCGCGCCGCGTGCAAAGGCGTAAACATTTCGCACGGCGGGGCGCAGCCGTGCTGGCAGCAGCAAGGATGCGACGGGAAAGTTTTCATAATGATTGACACTCATATCCGGCAGTATACTTAGCCTCGGCTATCTGGTAGTCAATATCCGGCGAAGCGATGGTCTTTGCTGTTCTTGTTTTAGGGGATCCCATGCCACGCCCGATTCTGGCGGCTATTTCCGTCGCGGCCTTATCGCATAATTTGAATACGGTTGGACAGCTCCTAGAACAGGATGTATCGATCGGAATACAACGTCCAAGTATCTGGGCGGTGATCAAGGCTGATGCATATGGTCATGGCATCGATCGGGCCCTGAGCGGATTCGCGCTGGCAGATGGTCTGGCAATGCTTGACTTGAATGAGGCGGTGCATTGTCGCGAGGCCGGCTGGAGTGGGCCGCTGCTTTTGCTTGAGGGGTTTTTTGAACCTGAGGATATCCGGGTGCTGGATCAGTACCGTATCTCCATTGTGATCCATACCAACGAGCAGCTCGATATGCTCGAAAATAGCCAGGTGGTTCATGCGGTGGATGCCTGCATCAAACTGAATACCGGGATGAACCGGCTCGGCTTTCAGCAAACCGAGTATTCGACTGCCTTTGCCCGCGCCCAGGATCTGCAAAACGATGGGGTGCTTGGCCTGGTGGGAAAAATGACCCATTTTGCGTGCGCCGATGATGACCCGCTTGCCACCGAGGCGCAGCTAGAGGTTTTTAACCGGGTGACGGATGGGCTGCCGGGGCGCGTGAGTGTGTGTAATTCGGCCGCTACCCTGACTCCCGGCTTTGCTGCGCAGGTAGCACCCCACGCCGAGCAATGGGTGCGTCCTGGCATATGCCTGTATGGGGCATCGCCTTTTGCCGACCGTTCTGCCGCTCAGATGGGCTTGCGGCCAGCCATGACGCTTCGTTCCGAGCTGATCAGTGTGCGAACAATTGCTGCGGGCGAGCAGGTGGGTTACGGATATCGGTACACTGCAACGCGTGCGATGAAGATCGGCGTCGTGGCCTGTGGGTATGCGGATGGCTATCCTCGGCATGCCCCCAATGGTACGCCCATCGTGGTTGATGGCGTGCGTACACAGTTGATCGGACGCGTCTCTATGGATATGCTGGCGGTGGATCTTACCCCGGTGCCGGCTGCCCATGTGGGCAGTCCTGTGATATTGTGGGGAATTGATGGCCCGTCGGTCGACGAGGTTGCTCAGGCCTGTGGCACGATTGGGTATGAATTGTTATGCGCTGTGGCCCCCCGTGTACCTAGACTGAGTTCCTGACTGTCAGCGTGCACCCGAAACTCTACCGAGAATTTTCCACGAAGGACTGCTAGTGAAGAATAATTGTGTACTGATAACGGGCGCAACCAAGGGCATAGGCTGGGCGATCAGCCAACGGCTTGCTGATCAGGGCTGCCATGTGGTGGGCTTGGCACGGCATACCCAGGATATCGATTTTCCCGGCTATTTATATCCCTGTGATCTATCTAATGCTGGGGAAACCGAAGAGGTTTTGCGGGTTATCCGCGAAAAATACCCTGTCGATGCCTTAGTCAATAGCGTGGGGTCCGTCATGCCGGAACCCTTGGGCGAGGTTGATCTGGCGTCTCTCTATCAGTCGTTTGACTTGAACGTCCGGGTCGCATTACAGGTTGTGCAGGCCTTTGTGCCAGGGATGAAGGCGCGTAAGGCGGGGCGTATCGTGAATATTTGCGGTCGTGCTGTGCACGGCTCGGTGGGACACACCAGTTTTTCAGCCGCAAAGAGCGCCTTATTGGGTTGTACTCGAACGTGGGCACTAGAGCTTGCGCCGTATGGGGTGACCGTGAATGCGGTATCGCCGGGGCCGGTCGAGACAGGCCTGTTTCGCGCCGAGTATCCCGTGGGCAGCGAGGCGGAAAAAGGCGTACTGGCAACGATTCCCATGGGACGTTTTGGCCAGGCGGCAGAGGTTGCCGCAGCGGTGACCTTTTTGCTTGGGGATGAGGCCGCCTACATTACCGGCCAGGAGCTAGGCGTGGATGGTGGCGGCAGCCTCGCGGGCCGCTAAGCCCATGGCTAAGGCAAAATCACTTTTTATCTGTAACGAATGCGGTGGGATAACGCCGAAATGGGAAGGCAAGTGTCCACATTGTGGCGCTTGGAATACCATGCAAGAGTCGCGCGAGTCCGCTGCGCCCTCGCACCGTTTTGCACCCTTGGCGGGCGCCAGTGCGGTGCGCCGACTCTCTGATATCGAGGCGCGCGAACAGGCGCGTAGCCCCACCGGGATTGCCGAGTTCGATCGGGTATTGGGCGGTGGCCTGGTGCAGGGCGCGGTCGTGCTGATTGGCGGCGATCCGGGTATCGGTAAGTCCACGCTTCTGTTGCAGGCCCTGGCCAGTATGTCGCGCGTGGGCAAGGTGCTCTATGTGACCGGCGAGGAGTCTGCCGAGCAGGTTGCCTTGCGGGCGCAGCGCCTGGATGTCTCGGGCGATGGCGTGGACCTGCTCGCCGAGATACGACTTGAACTTATTATCCAGACGCTATTGGACCAGCAGCCAGCTGTGGCGGTCATTGATTCTATCCAGACGGTGTACTCGGGTGAACTGAGCGCCGCACCCGGCTCGGTATCGCAGGTGCGCGAGTGCGCAGCGCAGTTGACGCGTATCGCCAAGCAAACGGGCATCACGCTGATTCTGATCGGCCATGTGACCAAAGATGGATCGTTGGCTGGGCCGCGCGTTTTAGAACACATTGTAGATACAGTGCTATATTTTGAAGGGGATACGCATTCCTCTTTTCGCCTGGTTCGCGCGATTAAAAACCGCTTTGGCGCAGTTAATGAGTTAGGTGTGTTTGCCATGACGGATCGTGGCTTGCGCGGGGTGAGCAACCCATCGGCGTTGTTTTTGTCCCAACATGCCCAGAATGTGGCGGGCTCTTGTGTGATGGCGACCCAGGAGGGGTCGCGTCCCTTGCTGGTAGAGATCCAGGCGCTGGTCGATACGGCGCATGTGCCGAATCCGCGACGGCTCTCTGTTGGACTAGAGGCCACGCGCTTGGCGATGTTGCTTGCTGTGCTGCATCGCCATGCGGGGGTGGCGACTTATGATCAGGATGTATTCGTCAATGCCGTAGGCGGGGTGCGGATTATCGAACCGGCGGCAGATCTGGCAGTGCTCATGGCGATTATGTCCTCGATGCGTGACCGACCTTTACCCGCCGGTTTGGTGGTATTCGGGGAGGTTGGCTTAGCGGGCGAGATCCGTCCGGCGCCACGAGGCCAGGAGCGCTTGCGCGAGGCCGCCAAGCTTGGATTTAATGTGGCGATCATCCCCAAGGCGAATAAGCCTAAACATGCGATCGAAGGGCTGGAGGTGCGGGCGGTGGACCGTATCGAGGCGGCTCTGGAAATCCTGAGCTAGTGGCATGGTAGCGAGCGTATTCATCACGATTTTAGCGTGCCTGGGGGCGGGGGCGATCATCGGCTTTGCAGGCGGGGTCCTCGGGATTGGTGGTGGCTTGTTCGCGATTCCCTTGCTGGGCCTGCTCTTGAATTTAAGTCAACAGGCGGCACAGGGCACGGCGCTTATTATGGTGTTGCCCGCCGTATTGCTGACCTTGCGTAAATATCATCAACATGCGCCAATAGATTGGCGCTCGGCGGCTGCGGGGGCATTGGGCTCAATTCTATTTACCTGGATCGGCGCGCGCATCGCGCTGGACATTGATTCGACGCTGTTACGGCGCATTTATGCAACGTTTGTATTCGTGATTGCGATATTTTATTTTTATCAAAGTCGCTCGCATGCAACGGTAGGGCGTCGTCCGACCGTCTATCGTGAGGTCGAGAGCTATCACCGCGGCTGGTATAGCCTGATCGGGGTGTTTGCTGGCCTGGCGGGTGGGATATTTGGCGTCGGGGGGTCGGTACTGGCGGTGCCATTTCTGACGACATTTTTTCATTTGCGTCAGACCAGCGCCCAGGCGCTTGCACTTGCCATGATTGTACCGGGCACGGTCGTGGCATTGGTGATCTATGCCGCGCATGGGCAGGCGCATGGGCTTATTGGCATCCCTCTGGCTGCGGGTAGCCTGCTGTGCGTGCCTTATGGCGTGAAATTAGCGTATGCGCTGCCTGAGGCGAGGCTCAAACTCATTTTTGCCTGGTTGCTGCTGCTCATCATGGTGCTGCTATTGGCCAAGGCAAGCTGATGGAGACGATACCTACGATTGCATTCACTGGCGGCGCCTTGTGTGTCGCGTCGGTGCTTGCACATCGTGCGACGGTGGACTGGTTCGATCCCGAGGCAAACGACGCGCAGCCGGTCACGCAGGGGGGGCGGCAGGCGGCATGGTTTGTTCAAGGGGTATTTGGCCAGGGGGTCTTGCGCCACTATCGACGTGGCGGTTTGCGAGCCAAGTTCGGACGAGAGCACTACCTATGGATGGGGGCGGCCCACACGCGATCCTTTGCCGAGTTTCGTGTCTTGCTGCATTTGCAGGCTCGGGGGGTCGCTGTGCCGCAGCCGCTCGCAGCGGCCTATTGGCGGCGTGGCTTATTCTATCGCGCTGCGATTTTGCTTGAGCGCATTGCCGGAGCCTGCACATTGGCCATTGCCCAGGAGCGAACCGATCCGAATGCGGTGGCTCAGGCGATCTTTGCGATGCACGAGGCGGGCGTCTGGCACGCTGACCTGAACGCGCATAATATTTTGCTTGATCCAGAGGGTCGAATTTGGCTGATTGACTTTGATCGCGCCCGTATCGGCGTCGTATCCAAGGCACAGCGGCACAAAAACCTATTGCGTCTACGCCGCTCATTGGTTAAGGTGTGCGGCGCACCTGGTGCGTTGTGGTGGGACGGGCTGGATGCGGCCTACGAGCGCTTGATGCGCTGAAACTCACATCCGGATAGCCTGAGTCAGACCTTATCATCCCGTTGTTGTCATTCATCGAGAAGGGGGCCTTGCAATGCAGTTGGGCAAAATCACACAAGTCGTTTTTGGTAGCGCGCTGCTCGCCGCTGCGTCGTGCGTCGGCGCACAGGAACGCGTTGTCAATATCTATAACTGGGCCGAATACACGGCGCCCGATACGATTTCAGGCTTTGAGGCCACGACCGGCATCAAGGCGCGCTATGACGTCTACGATAGCAATGACACCTTGCAGGCCAAGCTCCTGACGGGAAAGTCCGGCTACGACGTGGTTGTGCCGTCCACTAATTATGCGGCGCGTCAGCTCGAGGGCGGCTTGTTTCAAAAGCTCGACAGATCGCTGATCCCCAACTGGCAATACCTTGATCCCGATATCATGGCGCTGGTCGCCAGTATTGATCCGGGCAACCAGTATCTGGTGCCTTGGGGGTATGGCACCAACGGCCTGGGGTATAACGTGACCAAGGTCCAAGAAATCATGGGCCAGGATGCGCCACTGGGCAGCTGGGATATGCTGTTTAAGCCCGAGAACGCGGCAAAGCTGCAAAGCTGCGGCATTTCCATTCTGGATGAGGCCGCGCAGGTCTTTCCCGCTGCCTTGCACTATCTGGGCAAGGATCCAAATAGTAGTGACCCCAAGGATTACGAGGCGGCGTTGGCCTTGCTTAAAACGATCCGTCCCTATGTGCGTCAGTTCAGCTCCTCAGGCTATATCGATGAGCTCGCCGCGGGTGGCTTGTGCATGGTGTACGGCTATTCGGGTGACGTGATGATCGCGGGTGCGCGAGCGCGTGAGGGCGGTAAGCCTTATGTGATCGACTATTACATTCCCGAGGGCGGGGCACCTGCCTGGTTCGATACGATGGCCATCCCCAAGGGGGCGGCGCATGTCGAGGCGGCGCATGCCTTTATCAATTACATCGAGACACCACAGGTCCACGCGGCGATCACCAATACCATGTTCTATCCGAACGCCAATAAGGAAGCGCGTAAGTACGTGGTCAAAGAGGTGGCTGACAATGTCATGATCTATCCGCCTGCCGAGGTGTCTAAGACCCTGTTTGTTCTTAAGGCCCTGCCTTTGCCCATTTTGCGTTTGCAAACGCGGATGTGGGCCGAGCTGAAGTCCGGGCGCTAGGGCCATGCAGGACTTGCGCGTAACGCCCAGACAGGGCGAGGCGGATGATTTCGTGCGGATTGAGGAGGTCGTCAAAATTTTTGACGACACGGTCGCGGTGCAGTCGGTCAGTCTTTCGGTGCGTCGGCATGAATTGTTTGCCTTGCTGGGCAGCTCAGGGTGCGGTAAGTCGACCCTGCTGCGTATGTTGGCCGGCTTCGAAGAGGTGACCTCGGGCCGGATCATCCTGGATGATGAGGACATCACGCTATTGCCGCCGCATCGGCGACCCGTCAATATGATGTTTCAGTCCTATGCCTTGTTTCCGCACATGAGCGTCGAGGCAAATGTCGCCTTTGGCCTGCGACAAGAAGGCGTGGCGCGCAACGAAATTCATGAGCGCGTATTTGAAGCTCTGAATCTGGTGCAGATGGCCGCGTATGCGCGGCGTCGGCCAAACCAGCTCTCGGGCGGGCAGCAACAACGCGTTGCGCTCGCCCGTAGCCTGGTCAAACGCCCAAAACTGCTCTTGCTCGATGAGCCCATGTCGGCTCTGGACAAGCAGATTCGCCAGGCCACGCAAATCGAGCTGGTGCGCATCCTCGACCAAGTCGGCGTGACCTGCATCATGGTGACGCACGACCAAGAAGAGGCAATGACCATGGCTGACCGCTTGGCTGTCATGAGCGAAGGTCAGATCGTGCAGTGCGGATCGCCGCACGATGTCTATGCGTTCCCGAATTCACGCTTTGTCGCAGGCTTTATCGGCTCGACCAATTTATTTTCTGGCCAGATCGTCGTTGACGAACCTGACCATGTCTTGATCGAGAGCGATGCACTGGGTCGCCCCCTCTACGTGAGTCACGGTGTCAGTGAGCCCTTGGGGATGGCAGTGCATGTGTCGGTGCGCCCAGAGCAGATCCGCGTGCTGCGTGAGGCGCCGCAGGCTGACTCCAATTGGGGACATGGCATGGTCTCGCATGTGGCCTGGCTAGGCAGCTACGCACGCTACCAGATCCGTCTGGATGCCGGGCAGCTTATTGAGGCCAGTGTGCCCAGTCTGGACTGGAGCCAAACCGATGCGCCGGGGATCGATGACGAGGTGTATGTCGCCTGGTCACATGATGCCGGGACGGTGCTGTCGGTATGAACCTCAAGGCTTTGCGGTGTGTACGCCCCACCGCCACGCAGCTTGCGATCAGCATCCCTTATATTTGGCTGCTGGCCTTTTTGCTTGTGCCGTTTTTGCTGGTCCTCAAGATCAGCTTTGCGGATCTGCAGTTCGGCATCCCTCCCTACACGCCGCTTGCGACCTTGCAGGACGAGACGCTTTCGTTTGCCTTGCATCTGCGTGGCTATATTCTGTTGTTTACCGACAGCCTGTACCTCGCCACCTACTTGAGCTCGGTCAAGATGGCGTTGGTGACGACGGTGTGTTGTGTATTGATCGGTTATCCCATGGCTTATCAGATTGCGCGAGCGCGTCCGGCGCTGCGCAATCTGCTGCTGCTTGGCGTGATTTTGCCATTCTGGACGTCGCTGTTGCTGCGCGTCTACGCCTGGGTGGGCATTCTGCGCAATGATGGTCTACTCAATTCCACGCTGCTGTGGATGGGCGTGATCGATGCGCCATTGGAAATATACCGTACCGATCTGGCGGTCTATATCGGCTTGATCTACGCTTATTTACCATTTTTTATCCTGCCGCTGTATGCCAGTCTGGTCAAGCTCGATGAGCGCTTGCTAGAGGCCGCCTACGATCTGGGTGCCCGGCCCTGGAAAGCGTTCTTGCAAATTACGCTGCCCCTGTCGATGCCCGGCGTGGTGGCGGGTGCGATGCTGGTATTCATCCCGTCTGTGGGCGAGTACGTGATCCCCGAGATGCTGGGTGGCGCCAATACGCTCATGATGGGGCGGGTGATGTGGACGGAGTTCTTTAATAATGCCGATTGGCCGATGGCAGCGGCGGTCACCTGTGTCATGGTCTTGCTGTTACTCATGCCCTTGGTGCTTTTCCAATATAACCAAGCACGTCAGATCGAGGGAGGGCGGCGCCGTGCGTAAGAGTCATCCGGCCTTGCGTGTAAGCGTGCTGACGATCGGCTATGCCTTTTTGTACGGGCCGATTCTTTGCCTGATGGTTTTTTCCTTCAATGACTCGGCACTGATGACCTCGTGGACGGGGTTTTCCCTGCGCTGGTATATCGAGCTGTTTCAGGATCAGGCCTTGCTCGATGCGGCGCGACTCTCTTTTTTGATTGCTGCCTTGACCGCCACGACCGCCGTGGTGATTGGTACCTGGGCGGGTTATGTGCTGGCCCGTATGGGGCGGTTTCGCGGCTTTGGTTTGTATATCGGGATGATCAGCGCGCCGCTCGTGATGCCCGAGGTTGTGCTGGGTATTTCGCTGTTGTTGATGTTTGTCGAAGTCTCACGGGTTCTGGGCTGGCCGGATGGCAATGGTGTGTTTACGATTTGGGTGGGGCATGTGACCTTGTGCATGGCCTATGTCGCGGTCATTATTCAATCGCGGGTCCGGGATCTGGATCGTTCGCTCGAGGAGGCGGCCCTTGATCTGGGTGCTCCGCCGCTTAAGGTGTTTTTTTTGATCACCGTGCCCTTGATCACCCCCGCCTTGCTGGCGTCCTGGTTATTGTCCTTTACGCTATCGCTCGATGATGTGGTCGTCGCTTCCTTCCTCTCGGGGCCGGGTTACACCACCTTGCCCCTAGAGGTGTTCTCTCGTGTGCGTTTGGGGCTCAAGCCCGAGATCAATGCCTTGGCGACCTTGTTTATGCTGGGTGTCGGCATCGTGGTGATTGTGGTCTATCGCATGCAGCGGCGGGTCGTGCGTCGGGATGGGTGAGGCGGTTACAATATAATCCGGCCCACCGTTGGACACACGACCTCATGTTTACCCAAGACCAGCTCAAGCAGCACGCCGCGCAGGCAGCCCTCGATTACGTGTTGCCCTATTTGAATCCCGACACAATTTTAGGTGTGGGAACGGGTTCGACGGTGGATCGGTTCATCGATTTGCTGGCGCTGCACCGTGAGTCCTTCCGGGGTGCCGCTTCCAGCTCCGAGCGCAGCACGCGTCGCCTGCAAGGTGCAGGTATCGAGGTGTTCGATTTGAATGCGATCCAGAGCATGGCCTTGTATGTGGATGGTGCCGACGAGCTCGATCAGGATCTGAACATGATCAAGGGCGGGGGTGGGGCGCTTACGCGTGAAAAAATCGTCGCATCGGTCGCTGAGCGCTTTGTGTGCATCGTCGATGAGTCCAAGCTCGTCGAGCGCCTGGGTCTTTTTCCCCTGCCTGTCGAGGTGATCCCGCTTGCACGTGAGGCGGTGGCGCGTGCATTGCGTCAGTTTGGCGGGCAGCCTGTGTTGCGCGCCGGGTTCACGACCGATAATGGGTGCCAGATCCTCGATGTTTCCGGCCTTCACCTGGATCAGCCCGCACAGTTCGAGGCAATGCTCAATAGCGTGCCCGGCGTGGTGTGCTGTGGTGTATTCGCCATTTCGGGGGCGGACATCGCCCTCGTAGCGGGACAAGGCGGCGTACAGATGATTGAACGCATGTTGTCATGAAGACGTCACGATTGTCCGTTATGCTTGTCGGGTCATTACACGCGCGTGCAGCTTAATGATACGCTGCACGTTATGGGTCGAACTAGGTTTTCTGGGGTAGGGTATGTTAGAGCACACGAACAAGCAATTTCATATGGAACTAGAGACCACCCGCTCGCTTTTTTTGCAGATGGGTGGCTTGGTCGAGTCCATGGTGCTCGATGGCATGCAAGCGCTGACCACGGGCGAGCTCATCTTGGTCGAACGTGTGCGCGAGCACGAACGTCTCGTCAATAACCTCGAGGTCGAGATCGACGAGCGTATTGGCATGTTGATTGCACGCAATCAGCCCACCGCCATCGATCTGCGTCTGCTCCTGTCCATCTCAAAAATGCTCACCGACATGGAGCGCTGTGGCGATGAGGCCGAAAAGATCGCCAAGGTCGCACGCCGGCTGCACGAGGAAAACACCGCCTACGAGCCGGTCATCGAGCTACGCCACATGGCTGATGCAGTGGCCAGTATGATTCGTGCCGCGCTTGATGCCTTTGCCCGGCAGGATCCGGTTGCTGCGGCTCAGGTCGTGCGTAACGACAAGGAAGTCGATAAGGAATGGAAGGCTTCGTTGCGCCATATCATTACTTATATGATCGAGGACCCACGCACGATTTCCCACTCTATTGACCTGATCTTTATCGCGCGTGCCCTCGAGCGCATTGGGGATCATGCCAAAAACATGGCCGAGCGGGTGATTTACATGGTGCGTGGCGACGATGTACGCCATATGGGCGTGAGCAACACCGAGCGCATGGCGCGCGGCGAAGCCCCCAAGGTCAAATCGGACGCATCCTAAATTCGGATTTAGCGGCCGGGTGGCACATAGCCATCGGCCTCGACATCCTGATCCTCGAACAAAAACCCCTGCATACGTTCGGCCAGAAACTTACGCGCCTCGGGCTCGGCCAGGCTTAGGTGGTTTTCGTTGACCAGGCGTGTCTGGATATCCATCCACTGCGCCCAGGCTTCCTTGGATATTTCGCGCCAGATGCGTACACCCAGTTCGCCCGGGTACGGTGCATAGTCCAGGCCTTCGGCTTGGCGGTTGAGTTTCGTGCATTGAATCGTACGTGCCATGATGCGTCGCCCTTATCGTGCGGTGAGGTCGTAGCCGCTATTGTAGCTGGGCTATGCCGGGTGCAGGCGTGTTAGCGCGTCAGCGACGCCAGCCCGCCAGTCACAGCTAAGGGGGCCGAGCAGCGTCGATAGTTTCCCATTGTCCAGCCGACTGTTTTGGGGACGGGCCGTTGGCGATGACCATTGCTGGCTGGATACGGGCAGGATAGTTGGGGCGCGGGCAAGCAAGCCCTGTACAAGCGCCGCTTCAAAGATCTCTTGGGCAAAGGCGTACCAGCTTACATGGGGTTGCCCAGCAAAATGATAGATGCCCCCTGGTGCGTCGTCTCGGGGGCGTGAAGCCAGCTCGAGCAGAACCTGTGCGATATGCGGGGCGTAGGTAGGCCCGCCAATCTGGTCATCGATCACCTGCAAGGTCTCACGTTCGCGTCCAAGGCGCAGCATGGTCTTGAGGAAATTATTGCCATATGGGCTGAACACCCAGCTCGTGCGCAAAATAAAAGCATCCGCAGCAAGCGCGCCGATCAGCGCTTCTCCTGCGAGCTTGGACTGTCCATAGACATTCATCGGGCTGGGTGTGTCGGTTTCAGTATAAGGCGATGCCTTGTGCCCATCAAAGACATAGTCTGTCGAGACATGCAAGAGGCGACAGCCGCGGGCCGTCGCCAGCTCGGCCAGATAGCCTGCTGCAGTGGCGTTGATCGCTGTGGCGCCCGCCAGGTCGTCCTCGGCACGATCGACAGCGGTATAGGCAGCGGCGTTGATGATGACGTCTGTTGGATACGTATCGAGCCAGCGTTCGATCGCCCCCCGGTCGCTGATATCGAGTGTCTGACGGTCGGTGAAATAAAACTGGTGGGCCGGGCTGCGTGTAGCCAATGCGCGCAATGATTGGCCCAATTGCCCCATTGCCCCCGTCACCAGGATGCGCAGCGGTGCGCACGCTATGCTCAAGGCTGCCACGCCGGTTGTTCGGCGGTCTGCCCCGCCGTGCCCAGGCGTTCGCGCTGGTAACTACCGTCCTGGACGCGGCGACACCATTCGGGATTGTCCAGATACCATTGGACGGTCTTGCGTAGACCGCTCTCGAATGTTTCCTGGGGCGTCCAGCCCAGCTCACGCCCAATTTTGCTTGCATCAATGGCGTAGCGCAGGTCGTGACCGGGTCGATCACCCACGTGGGTGATCAGGTCGCGGTAGGCGGTGCCCCGAGAGGGGATGAGGGTCTCCATCAAGGCGCAGATCGCTTCCACGACATCCAGGTTTTTCCACTCATTATGGCCACCGATATTGTAGGTCTCTCCTGGCACGCCCGATTCGATTACACGATGCAAGGCGCGCGCGTGATCCTCGACGTAGAGCCAGTCGCGAATTTGCTGACCGCCCCCATAGACGGGCAGCGGCTTTCCCTCTAGAGCGTTGAGGATCATCAGCGGGATGAGCTTTTCGGGAAAGTGATAAGGGCCGTAGTTATTTGAGCAATTCGTGATCAGCACCGGCAGGCCATAAGTGCGATGCCAGGCACGAACCAGGTGATCGGACCCTGCCTTGCTGGCAGAATAAGGCGAGCTGGGCGCATACGGGGTGGACTCGGTAAACAGCCGTCCGCTGTCCTCTAGATCACCATACACCTCGTCAGTTGAAATATGGTGAAAGCGAAAGGCCTGGGCGGCGGCAGGCGCCAACCCCATCCAGTAATGGCGGGCCGCCTCGAGCAGCGTGTAGGTGCCCACCATATTGGTATGGATAAATGCGGCCGGTCCATCTATCGAGCGGTCGACGTGAGACTCTGCAGCCAGATGCATCACCGCATCGGGGCGATATCCGGCAAAAGCCTGGCTGATCGCTTCGGCCTCACAGATGTCGATTTGCTCGAAGGCGTAGCGCGGGCTGTGGTCGATGTCGCGCAGGGACTCGAGGTTGCCCGCATAGGTGAGCTTATCGATATTGATAACGCTGTGTTCGGTTTCGTGGATCAGGTGGCGGATAAGTGCAGAGCCGATAAAGCCCGCACCGCCGGTGATGAGTAGTTTCATCGGGTGCTCCGTGATACCCCGGCGTTCAGGCCGGGGAGGTAAGGGACGCAAGCGACCACTTGCACTGTATAAATAACCAGGTATTATATGAACGTGAAGCACACGAACATCTGGAACGCCAATGAGTACAAAGGTTTACCGCTACCGCGTCAAATCTCTGAGCGGGCTGCTTAATAAGCAGTCGCGAGCGGTGAACTTTGTCTGGAATTTTTGCAACGACACGCAAAAACACGCGCTCAAATGGCGCAAGCGCTGGCCAACCGGCTTTGACCTGAACGTCTTGACCACGGGCAGTAGCAAAGAGCTGGGCATCCACTCGGGCACGGTCAACGCGGTCTGCGAGCA
>JAHTBO010000011.1 GCA_019166125.1 Alcaligenaceae bacterium CGII-47 | reverse complement strand
AAATCGATGGGCGACTGCCGCCTCAAGCTCCTGCCATGGAATATGCGTGGTGAGTATGGCCAGTGGCTTTTTAAGATCAATCATTTGATCGAGGCGGCTGCGAAAGAAATCGTCGATTTGGCTCATGGGCGGCTTGGTGTTTCTCCCAGATAATGCTGCCCACAGGGGCTATATTGGGAGATTCATAAGATTTAAATGCCTATATTATCTCATGAAATCAATTGGTTATGTATATTTCAGGGCCGACTCTGTAGTCTATGGCTGGTTGAACTACTATGGACGGTACAACCGTTCGGCCCTGGCCGGGCTGCGTAGGGTTCTTGAGAGGCGGTTGGTCCGTTGTGCACAGCGGAAATACAAGAATCTGCGTCGTAATCGTACACGAGCCTGGGAATTCCTGCGCCGTATGCGCGATCTATTGCCTCGTCTATTTGTGCATTGGCTGCAGTTGTATCCGAATTGTGATGGTTCAATGACAAGAGCCGTATGACGCGAGAGTGTCTCGTACGGTTCTGTGAGCGGCTCGGGGGGCAGTTCCCCGGGCCGACTCGACTGTTTAAGATGATTTCTTCCGACGTTTTTGGGTTTTATTTATTATAATTCCTGGTTCTTTATTATTTGGGGATGGCGTTTTTCTGTTCCCCAGATTCTGGTTGCGATAATAATGACGTTTTTGTTTTCTTATCGAGGCGATGATTTTTCATTAAGAGGTTGTGGTCGAAAGTCATCTCAGCCTCAATAGATTCCTGGTCACTGTGTAATAGTCCAGCACAAATCTATTCTGGTGATGGTTTAGGGAATCACTATGAACATAGGAAGGAAGAAGTGATTAATCTTGGACGCCAGCCCCGCGTGGTCAAGGGCGATTGCTTGGCCGGGGTGCTGTGTAGTAAGGAGATTTTGTGTTGAAAAGATTGTTGGATATTCTGGGAGGAGGTTTGGGGCTACTGATCTTGTTGCCGATGATCCTGATGTTAGCGTGGATGATTCGGCGTAATTTGGGTGCCCCCGTGTTGTTCCATCAGGTGCGGCCAGGCTTGCAAGGTCGTCCATTTCGTATGGTCAAGTTTCGTACGATGCGGGATATCACAGGCCTGGATGGGCAACTGCTCCCGGACGCGCAGCGCCTCACGCCATTTGGCCAGTTTCTGCGCTCGGCTAGCCTCGATGAGCTGCCTGGGCTGTGGAACGTGCTCAAGGGGGACATGAGCCTGGTGGGGCCGCGCCCTCTGTTGATGGAATACCTGCCTCTGTATTCGCCCGAGCAGGCGCGCCGCCACGATATCCGGCCGGGGATCACGGGTTGGGCTCAGATCAATGGACGTAACGCCATCAGTTGGGAGGAAAAGTTTGCGCTCGATGTCTGGTATGTGGATAACCGTTCGTTCTGGTTGGATCTACGGATATTGTTCCTGACAGTTCGACAGGTGCTGATCCGCGATGGGATCAGCGCACAGGGTGAGGCGACCATGCCTAAGTTCACGGGGACGAGATCATGAAGCAGTTGGCAATTCTAGGTGCGAGCGGCCACGGTAAGGTCGTAGCCGAGGCTGCGCTCGCCAGTGGCTGGGATGGTGTCGATTTCTACGATGATGCCTGGCCGGATAAGCGTCGACTTGGTAAGTGGGTGGTATCGGGCAATACGATGGCATTACTCAAGACCTTAAGCCGATTCGAGGGTGTGATCGTGGCGATAGGCAGGAATCCCATCCGTATAGACAAGATCGCGCTCCTTCAAGAGGCGGGCGCCCGGATGGCGACGATTGTGCATCCTGCTGCCACGATCAGCGCTTCAGCTCTGTTGGGCGCGGGGACGGTCGTCATGGCTGGTGCGGTAGTCAATGCCGATACGGTGACCGGGCGTGGGACTATCCTGAACACCTCCTGTAGTGTTGATCATGACTGCGTGTTGGGCGACGGAGTTCATATTAGCCCTGGCGCGCATTTGGCGGGTGATGTGCGTGTGGGTAAGCTGAGCTGGGTCGGGATTGGCGCTGCGGTTTGCCAAGGGGTGACGATAGGTTGTGCAGCATTGATCGGCGCGGGTGCGGTAGTTGTTGACAATATAGCGAATGATCTGACTGTGGTTGGTGTGCCAGCTAAGAGAATTCTTAATGGGTTTGAACCCAGTAAAAGCGTATAAATGAAGGATGGGGATGTCTGAAGGTATCACTGAAGCCTCTCTGCCGTACAGGCATGGCCATACTGTTGAGCTAACCAGCTTTGCAAAATATAAAAAGACAAATCGCAAATTCACGGCTGCTTTGGCCCTTTCAGGTTGCGCCGCATTGTCCTACCAAGTGGCATGGCAGAGAGCCCTGACCCAAATCATCGGTTCCGATGCAGTGTCAATGGTGCTAGTCGTCACTATTTTCATGCTCTGCCTAGGGATTGGCTCCGAATTAGCTAAATATTTAGTTGTACGCTCTCAGGCACAGGCCCTGTGGCTATACGCAATTATTGAGATTATCGTTGGCATATATGGCATCTTCTCGATCCCGCTATTGCGCGTTGCAAACGCGAGCTCGGCAGGTCTTACTGGCGGATCATTAACCCTAGATTTTTTACTGAATTTAATCTTGCTTTTAGTCCCGATAATTGGTATGGGGCTGACCACTCCTCTGATCGTGCATATAGCAAAGCAAAATCTTCAAAATGTCGGACGGACGGTTGGGGCGCTCTATGGCTGGAATATCGCAGGCGCGGCAATCGGGGCAATATTAACTGGCTTGATTCTTATCGAAGCTACAGGCTTAATCGGTACGACACGTATAGCGGCAGCCCTAAATATTTTTGCCGCCATAATCGCACTCAGTGCATTCAAAACAATTAAGTCGGCACTTCCTGATACGGGAGCTATACACAAACAAAAGCAGGTAAGGATCCCCACAGAAGCAGCAATTGCGGCCGTTCTTTTCGGTTTTGGAACACTGGCAGTCCAGGTGGTGTTCTTTCGGGTTCTATCCAATTACCTGACGATGTCAACAATCGTGTTCCCAGTTTTACTTTGCTCCTATCTTTGCCTGATGGCGGCGGGCCAATGGGTAGGGGGTCATCTTGCCGATCGCTACAGTGATCGGCTCCCTGTTGTAGTGGCTGCTTTGTTCTCCATCGGGGCAGTTTTGCTCTTGGCCGCCTTACGTTTTCCGCCAGCATGGGCGGCCCCCTTGCATGCTTTACGCTTCTCTACCTTTAATGGCCAACTTATCGCTAGCGCCTACCCCCAGCTAGTTGGGGATCCATGGCCGCTAACTGTATTTCTATTTTCAGGGTTTTTGATGCTATCCGTGGTCGCGTGGTCAGGGCTATTTCCTGTCATGTTCCGCTTCATCATTGATCGGATTGAGAATGCAGGGAACCGCTTTGCACGCATGTACACTCTATACACTGTCGGGAATGTAGCAGGGACGTTTATTTGCGGCATTTTTCTGTTGCCACTGCTCGGCACGGGTGGTGGCGCCACAGCCACAGTACTGATAGTCGGAGCGGGGTGTCTGGCCTTATTGCTATCTAAACCTAGTTCCCCCCACAAATACCGAAGCGCATGGGCCTTTCTTTTCGTGGGAGTATTCGCCGCAGCACTGATGCCACAGGACTACTACAAATCATTTAAGCTCGGCGATTACTCGGTAGCAGATGTATTTGAGGGGCGTACGGGCGTTGCTACTGTTGTACCCACATCTACGTTCTACACTATTATCGACATGAATCGAACGGCATCGGCATCCGCGTTGCGCGCCGACCCTAAGCCGTCCGATCAGTATCAGGCGTGGCGCTGGAATCACACAGAGCTGATGGCATTAGATCCCGCCTTTCGTCCGAAAAGCATCCTGGTAATAGGAATCGGTCACGCCTACCTAATTGATGCCATGTTGGATCTGTCGTTCGTCGAAAAAATCACTGTCGTCGATCTCTCAAAAGAGGTAGTAGATGCAGTAAAAAAATATACCAAAACATCATCCAAGCGAATTTTTACTGATCCTAGGGTGGAAATCATCATCGAGGATGGCCGTCATTATGTGCAATCAGCCATTAAGCGTGGCGAAAAGTACGACCTAATCCAGAACAAGATTAACGAGCCTTGGCATGCTGGTGGTGGTAATTTATTTACGGAAGAGTTTTTCGAAGAGGAAAAGAATCTCCTTACAAGCGGCGGGTACCTGAGCACTCGCCCGCTTACTGGCCACCTAACCGATGGGTTTAAGGTCTTCGGTAACGCGCTATGGGCGGGCTATTACCACATGTACTTCAAAAATGGCACTGCTCTATCGCCGACATCAGCTATTGTCACGCCAGATATTAAGCAAGCGTGGTTCACCGAGGTTCCGGGCCATTTGTCACAGATTACGGACAATAGAAATACTATCTCAGCCACATATTTTTCTGACGTTCCACAGAATCTTGCGACCGACGCAAACACGGACGACAGGCCGACCTTTGAATACTACTGGCTGCGTCAATTATTTGGGACTTGGGTCTCTCCTCGACTTAACTTCTGGGATCTTGATCTTAGCAAATATACCAAAAGCGTCCCAGTCACGATCAATTGATTTATACCTTTGACAGACAGAGTCTCGTTAATTGCTTATCCTTCGTGTCTAATACTTGCTCATACTTCGATTGTCATTAAATTTTTATCTGGAGTCTACTGGTGCTTAGGGTTCAAGGTGGCTTAGCTTTACCAAATATTTTGTGAGTGAAGAGGTAGGCGTTGCTGATTAGCATGATGTTGTTCAGATGAATAAAATACTACTATCTGAACACGGCTGTTGCCTGCAATACCGCTGATAATCTCACGATGGCGGGTGTGCCTGCCAAGGTTCTGGTTCCTTGATCCTAGCAGCAATAAAAAGGGTAGTTCTGTGCTGAATACTGCATTTTCCCCATGGCCCTCCTTTACCTCTGAGGAGGCCGACGCTGTGCGCGATGTCATCCTCTCCAACCGGGTCAATTACTGGACCGGACAGGAATGCCGTGAATTTGAGCGTGAGTTCGCGGCTTGGACCGGTACCGCGCATGCGATTGCCTTGGCCAATGGCACGGTCGCCCTCGATCTGGCCTTAGCCGGGTTGGGGATCGGTGAGGGGGATGAGGTCGTGGTGACGCCCCGTACTTTTCTGGCCTCGGTCTCCTGCGTGGTGAATGCGGGCGCCACGCCTGTTTTTGCTGAGGTCGATGCAGACTCACAGTGCATCACGGCCGAGACCATTCGTGCGGTGCTGACGCCTCGTACCCGTGCTGTGATTTGTGTGCATCTGGCGGGCTGGCCCTGTGATATGGATCCGATCATGGCATTGGCGCGTGAATGCAACCTCAAGGTGATCGAGGATTGCGCCCAGGCGCATGGCGCCCGGTATAAGGGGCGTTCGGTGGGGTCGATTGGTGATATCGGCGCGTGGTCGTTTTGTCAGGACAAAATCATGACGACGGGTGGCGAGGGAGGCATGATCACCGTCAATGACGAGGCGCTATGGAAACGCATGTGGGCTTATAAGGATCATGGTAAATCCTGGGACGCTGTGTACGAGCGCGAGCACCCGCCGGGCTACCGTTGGCTGCACGAGTCCTGGGGTACTAACTGGCGCATGATCGAGGTGCAGGCGGTGATTGGTCGCATCCAGTTGCGCCGTATGATGGACTGGCATGTGTCCCGTCTGCGCCATGCCCAGCGAATATGGGATACCGCGCGTACATTGCCCGGCTTGCGGGTGCCTTTGGTGCCTGAGGGCGTTGATCATGCGGCTTATAAATGCTATGTGTTTGTGCGGCCAGAGGCGCTTGCGCAAGGCTGGTCGCGTGAGCGAATCATGCAGGCAATTCAGGCGCAGGGCGTGCCGGTGTATTCAGGATCATGCTCGGAGGTTTATCTGGAAAAAGCTTTTGACGGAACAGGGTTTCGGCCGGCGCAGCGTTTGTCCGTTGCTAAGGAGTTAGGCGAGACTGGTCTAATGTTTCTGGTGCATCCGACCTTGACGAACGAGGAAATTGATAAGACCTGTATGGCGCTAAGCTTAGCGATGCGCGATGCGACCCAGTCGTTCGCATAGGGAGACGGTATGTTCAATTACCGATCGGCCCTCGTCCTGGCCTTCGATCTGTTTATGGTGCTGGTGGCTTGGGCAGGGGCATTTCTAATTCGATTCAACTTCAACTGGCCGTACGCTTTCAATAAGGAAATCATTGTTGGCGGGATCGCGTTGCTGCTGGTTCAGTTGGCTGCCTGCCGTTGGGCTGGCTTGTATCGCGGTATGTGGAGCTTTGCTAGCCTCCCCGATCTACGACGCGTTCTGAAGGCGATCCTGATATCGACTTTTGCGGTTCTGCTTCTGACTATATTTTCGAAGCCAGATTACCTTATTCCACGTTCGGTGGCCGTGCTCTATCCCATTCTGCTTCTGTTGCTTATGGGGGGCGGGCGTATTGCCGGACGGATGTGGAAGGAGCATCATCTATACGGTGGCGCCGTCGGCCAAGGCAAGCCCGTCGTGGTCGTCGGTGCTGGGACTGCGGGCGCCATGTTGCTGCGTGAACTCGCCCGTAGCGTCGAGTGGAATGTCGTTGCCCTCGTCGATGACGACCGCCACAAGCAAGGCCTAGAGATATCTGGCTGCCGTGTTGAAGGCACGACTGAGGACATCGCCATCGTTCTACACAACCATGAGGCGCGTCACGTTATTCTCGCCATGCCTTCCGCGCCAGCAGACGTCTTGCAACGTATTACCAAATCTGCAACAGAGGCTGGCGCCGCGCTGTTTACGGTTCCAGGCCTTGCCGAGCTAATGAGTGGCCGCGTCGCCATTAATATGATGCGTCCAGTTCGTATCGAGGATCTTCTCGGTCGTGAGTCCGTACGTATTGACACCGATAATGTTCAGGCCATGCTCACCGGTAAGCGCATCCTGGTGACCGGCGCAGGGGGGTCAATCGGCAGTGAGCTCTGCCGTCAGCTATCACGGTTCGAACCCGCCAGTATCGTCCTGCTTGAAACCAGTGAATTTGCCCTCTATATGATCGAACAGTGGTTTGGCGAACATCGTCCAGAAATCGCGGTCGTCCCCTTGGCTGGTGATGTCAAGGACGCCCGCCGTCTCGCCCAGATCTGCGCCGAGCATCGCCCCCAGGTCGTATTCCACGCTGCTGCCTATAAACATGTGCCGCTGATGGAGATAGGTAATGCCTGGCAGGCTGCTCGCAACAATATCCTCGGCACGCTTGTTGTTGCGCAGGCAGCTCAGCAGGCGGGTGCCGAGCGATTCGTCCTTATCTCGACCGATAAGGCTGTGAACCCAACGAATGTAATGGGTGCCACCAAGCGCATGGCTGAAATGGTCTGTGAGGTTCTCCATAGTCGTCACACGGGCACCCGGTTCCAGATGGTTCGCTTCGGGAATGTGCTGGGCAGTACGGGCAGCGTCATCCCTAAGTTTCAGTCCCAGATCGCCCACGGCGGCCCGGTGACGGTGACCCATCCCGACATCAATCGCTATTTCATGTCCATCCCCGAAGCCGCACAACTCGTGCTGCAGGCAGCAGCCATGGGCGAGGGCGGGGAGATTTTTGTCCTGGACATGGGCGAGCCGGTGATGATCGTTGACCTGGCGCGCAATATGATACGTTTGTCTGGCTATACCGAGGATGAAATCAGAATCGAGTTCACCGGATTGAGGCCAGGGGAAAAGCTCTATGAGGAGCTTCTGGCGGATGCGGAGGAGACGCTGCCCACACCGCACGAGAAGCTGAGAATCGCCAGATCACGGGCAGTACCGGAGGGGTTTTACGAGGATGTGCTGGAATGGCTTAGCCAGAAGGGCATTAAGAGTGACGACGAGGTCCGCACTTGTCTAAAACACTGGATTCCAGAATATATCCCGGACAAATCCTGCCATGGATAGGCGGCTCTCCACGGTGCTGCTGGGGGTGCCGCTGGCCTTGATGGCTGCGGGGAGCCTCCGGGACTTAATTACGCCGCTCGTTTATTGGGCGGCGTGGTTATTATGGGCGGCCGTCATTGCTGTGCTGTTGCACCCACAGCGGACGGCCTGGGCTGAATCGCGCCCGCCGAAATGTATTACGGTGTCATATGGCCTATTGCTGTTGGGGATGTCGCTGTCTGCTGTGATGAACCAGGATATGGTGACGGCCTATCAAATGTTCAAGATCATCGTCATTGCAGGGATATTCCTGATGATGTGGTGGCTGGTGTTGTATGTCGACTGGTCGCAGCTCCTTACTGCCTTATATTGGGTGGTAAGCTTGATCATCATCAGTGTGGTGTTTACTGTAGTAACGGATCCCCAGGGGCAATGGCCGGTTATGGGGGGGCGTCAGGGTTCGGTGCTGGCTAGCTATGGCGTACTCTGGAAGGTAGGCGCGTTATTCCTGCCTATATTTCTGGCGGATTTGATCGTTCGCCCCAGAGCATGGGCGATTAATACGCTAATGATTGTTGCAAGTATTTACCTTTTGATGATCGATGGTAGCCGGACTGCTCAGTTGGTGTTGGTGGCGACCTTGATTGGGCTGTTGTTTTTTACAGCCTGGCGCAGTGGGCGACGTGCGTTGCTTCAGAAACTACCATGGTTATTGCTGGTGCCTGTGATTTTTGCCGGGATGCAGCTATTTGGCAATCGGACCTTCAGTACGCGTCTGGGTGAAGGGGATCCCGCGCGCATGAAATTATTGAATGAAGGTGTCCCGCAGGCTATCGATTGCTTGCCCATGGGGTGTGGGTTTGGCAGGACGGCGACAGACATCGGGCAGGGGACGCCCATGCCTGTACATAACGCATACCTCGCCGCCTTAGGTGATTTTGGCGTGTTAGGTATGTTGGGCTTGATGGGGTTTTTACTGGCGGCGTGTCTGCCGATTCGGCGGGTGATAAGAAATCCTGTCAGACACAATCAGGACTATTTTGTTGTGGCGGCGGCCGGTTCAGCATTGGCCTATGGGATGTCGCTGATGCTTAATACCTTTACAACAGAGATGTCCGAGTGGGGGTATGTCATCCTCATGTTGGCATTCGCGTGGGCACCGGCCAAGGCGAATTGATGGGTGTGCATTCAACTGGGCAGGTAGTGGCGCGTAACGCCGG
Organism: Alcaligenaceae bacterium CGII-47; assembly: GCA_019166125.1. GTDB lineage: Bacteria > Pseudomonadota > Gammaproteobacteria > Burkholderiales > Burkholderiaceae_B > Castellaniella. The sequence continues at coordinate 86,039 of JAHTBO010000011.1, read as the reverse complement.
CGCGCTATATGCCGTTCAGTTGGTGTCCTATCTGGTGCCGATTTTCGAGATACCTATTCTGGCTCGCGCACTCGGAGCCGAGCAATATGGCACCATTCTATTTTGCCAGGCCTTGGCGTTGACGTGCTCTTTGCTAGTTGAGTATGGCTTTAATATCAATGCTGCGCAGCAGGTAGCGGTCGCGCACGAGCGTCCTGCAGAATTAAATAAATTGTTTTCTCAGGTCATTTTGGCCAAGGTGTTGCTGGCCGCACCGATCATAGCGCTTCTTTCCACTTCCTGGTTGGTTGGCTGGGCGGATTTATATCTGGGTCATGCTGGCTTGCTCGTGTTCGTTCTAGCTTATTTTTTTGCCTTTGGTTTTAGTCCCATGTGGTATTTTCAGGGACTGGAACGTATGGCGGGACCGGCGCTGCTGGATGTGATACTACGACTGGGCGGTTTAGGGCTATTGGCTGTGTGGGTGCGGACGCCACAGGACTTTTATCTGGCCTTGCCGCTACTCGCAATTCCACCGTTGCTTAATACCGGCCTGACGACGTGGTGGTGTCGGCGTGAGGTGGGGGCGGTGGGCTGGGACGTCAAGGGTGCATGGTGGCAGATTCGCGAGGGATTCCATTTCTTTATCTATCGCAGTGCCAGTAACCTGGTGATGTCGGCGGTGCCCGTCTTTCTGGGACTAAGTTCGGGTAAGCGTGCCGTCGGTGAGTTCGCGCCGCCCGAAAAACTGGTCAAGGGGATGACCAGTCTCGCTATGCCCTTTCTAATGGCCGTATTCCCCCTATTCTCCCGACGATTGGCGGCCCATAACGCATCAATATCGTTTCGTGGGCCGGTTCTACTCATTGCCATGATTGGTATGCTGGCGCTCTTGGGAACGGGCCTTGGTGTGTGGCTTGGACCCTGGGCGCTTGGGCTGCTGCTGGGTAATGGATTTCCAGGATCCTTGTTGATTTATTATGTCCTGATCGGTTTGGTGCCGCTGCGCATTGTCAATCAGAGTATCGCCTTGATTTTGTTGATCCCCGCTGGTCATGCTAAGTCGGTCAGTTATGTGATCTCTGCTTCTTCTATTTTGGCCGTGCTATTGGGTGCCGGTCTCGCGATTCCTTATGGTGGGCTGGGCATGGCTGCGGGGCTGCTTGGGGTAGAGGCCATATTGCTGCTGGCCCTGGGGATAATGATGTTGCGCGTGATCCGCGATGACAAATAGCGAGGGGGGTATTTGAGGGTTTTACTGGTCGTGACGGGCTTGCAATTAGGGGGAGCCGAACGTCAGGTCGTAGATCTGGCTGATCGCCTGGCTGCACGCGGTCACGATGTCGCGATCGCCTATTTTGTGGACGAGGCAACGCAGTTCCCGACCAACACGGCCGTTCGTCTCTATCCTTTGCATTTTCGCAAAACGCTTATCGGGATGCTTGGCGGCGGGTGGCGCCTCAGGCGTGTTATCAGGCAGTGGCGGCCCGATGTGGTTCATAGCCATATGGTGCATGCTAATCTCGTGACGCGGTTGGTGCGTTTGGTTACCCCGATGCCTCGTCTTGTTTGTACTGCTCATAATACGATAGAGGGTGGTCTTGGCGTAACATTGGCCTATCGTTTAACCGATTTCTTGGCCAGCATCTCCACAAATGTTAGTCGTGAGGCGGTTGCAGCGTTCGAGCGCAGTGGTGCAACCCCAAAAGATCGGATGCTTCCTATATTGAACGGAATTGATACACAATTGTTTTCAGGCGACCCCATGTTGAGGGTAGCTGCTCGTGAGCGCGTGTTCCCACGGGCTGGTGCACAGCTAATATTGTCAGTAGGGCGCCTAGCCGAGCAGAAAAACCATGCAATGTTATTGAATGCTTTTTCGGGCTTGACTCTAAATTTCCCCGATGCCGAATTATGGATTGCAGGCGATGGTCCGCTGCGTGAGTCGTTGGGGCGGCAGATCGCCGATCTGGGGCTGGATGGGCGCGTAATCTTATTGGGGGTCAGACAGGATATCCCCGATTTAATGCGTGCTGCCGATGTGTTCGTCTTACCCTCGCGGTTTGAGGGCTTTGGCTTGGTCGTAGCAGAGGCCATGGCATCCGGCACCCCGGTGGTGGCGACGGATGCGGGCGGGGTGGCCGAGGTGATGGGCGAAATAGGGTTCTTGGTTCCTGTCGGTGATGAAGCGGCGCTTAAGCAAGGATTGGTCGAGGCCTTATCGATGACGCCGGAGCAAGTATCCACAATGGCTGTCGCGGCAAGACACCGCGTCCAAAGTATGTTGAACATCGATCGGACCGTCGATACCTGGTTGAAGGTCTACGTTGGTGAGTACGCGTGCTGAGCATTTTGACGCCCACGTACAACCGTGCGCATACACTGCCCAGGCTCTATAAGAGCCTTCAGGCGCAGAGCAATCAGAATTTCGAGTGGCTGATTGTTGATGATGGAAGCACAGACGATACGGCGGCGTGGATCGATACATGCTGTCAGCGTGCCAAATTTAGTGTCCGTATGATCCGGCAGGATAATGGTGGCAAGCACGTCGCCCTGAATACGGGTGTCGCATCTGCACAGGGCGAATGGATATTTATCGTCGATAGTGATGATCTACTAACGGCTGACGCGGTCGAGGCGGTGGCGGACGCGGTCGATATCGGGGCAAGCAGCCAAGATCCTGTTGTTGGTGTCTGCTTTCGCAAGGCTGATTTGGCAGGTCGCTTGCTGGGAAGCGAGTGCGCTCAGGCAGCTGTCCCGCTCATCAGCACGCCTACTCGGGTAGGCCGCATGGTCGAAGGCGATTTGGCGTATGTCTTTCGACGGGACATCATGGCTCAGTTGCCGTTTCCGGTCTTTCCGGGCGAGAAATTTGTGCCTGAACTCTATATCTGGAACAAAATCGGCGATCAAGGCCAAGTCTGGTTTTATCTAGATCGAGTCATCTATCTGTGTGAGTACTTGGATGATGGCTACACACGAAACTTCACCGAACACTTACGGCGTAATCCACGCGGGTTTTTATTATTTTACGCAGCACAAATCATCCGGGAGCCGCAATTGCTTGGCAAGGTCAAGGCGCTGGTGCGTAGTGCGCAATGCCTGGTCTATTGGGTGCACAAGGCCTGGCTCAGAGGGCGCATATAGAACATGCATACCATCGCCATTATTGCGCACCATGCTGTGTCTTTATTAAATTTTCGTGGCCACCTGATTCGTGAGTTGGTCGGTGCCGGATTGCAGGTGTATTGTCTGGCGCCTGATTATGATCCCGACACCCGTCGTGCACTACGGTCATTGGGTGCTGAGCCAGTCGACTATGGCTTGCAGCGTACCGGTATGAATCCCTTGCGGGATGCACGTGATGTTCTTGGGTTGATTGGCACCCTGCGGCGCCTTCAACCGGATGTAGTGTTCGCCTTTTCTACGAAACCGATGGTGTATGGAACCTTGGCAGCATGGCTGGCGCGGGTGCCCAGGCGTGTGGCCTTGGTCGAGGGGGCGGGTTATGTTTTCACCGCATCAGGTGAGGGCTTGTCCTGGCGTCGCCAGGCGCTGCGAAGCATGGTCGAACGCCTGTATCGTCTGGCATTCGGGCGGGCGCATCGAATCATATTTCTCAATCCGGATGATCGGGATGAGTTTGTCCGTCGCCGTTTAGTGCCAACGGATCGTACCGCCTTGCTAGGCGGTATCGGGGTGGATCTGGATGGGTGGCGTGTGGCACCGCCCGTGGTCGCGCCGATATGCTTCCTGCTGGTGGCACGCCTGCTGCGCGAGAAGGGCATCCTCGAATATGTGGCGGCAGCTCGATTGATCCACAAACAGTACGCAGGTGTTCGATTCGTGCTGCTGGGCGGTCTGGACTCCAATCCAGGAGGACTGAACCGCGCAGAAGTGCAGTCCTGGGTGGATGAAGGGGTTCTGGATTGGCCCGGGCATGTTCCGGTGCGGCCCTGGATGGAACAGGCCAGTGTATTTGTGTTGCCTTCGTACCGGGAGGGGGTGCCCCTTAGCACGCAGGAGGCGATGGCGATGGGGCGTCCTATAATTACGACAGATGTGCCGGGCTGCCGTCAGACGGTTGAGGAGGGGGTCAATGGCTACATCGTGCCACCTCGCAATATCGATGCGTTGGCTGCGAGCATGCGACGGTTTATAGAGTCGCCAGAGACGATTGTGACGATGGGCCTGGCTAGTCGCAAGATCGCCGAGAGGGATTTCGACGTTCGGCAGATTAATAAGAAATTAATGAGTTATTTATTGGAATAATTGTCAATGCCAATTTAAACAAGATATGGATGTGGTAAAAATGATGAGGCACCAGATATCAACGGGCCTGCTGGTAATCTCAATGCTTTTGATGGGATGGGGCAGCCTCAGAAATGTAATAACCCCCCTTGGGTATTGGCTAGCGTGGCTGCTGTGGGCGGCAGTCATTATTGCGAGCCTTCGCCATTCACCCCTGCACTGGAATCAGCTGCCGATTTGGGTTGTTGCATCTTTTTGTCTGCTTGTCGTCGGGATGATGTTGTCAGGCCTACTCAATCGCGATGCGGTGACGCTCTATCAAGTATCTAAGATTACCGTTATCGGCGGCCTGTTTATTGTGATGTGGTGGCTTGTCCTGCACACTGAATCGCACCAGCTTACCGACGCTATGCACTGGATGATTCCCATTGCGGTACTTAGTTTTTTTATTTTTAGAATTATTCCGTCTACTGCCTATACGGCGGGCGGCATACGAGAGGGTTATATCCTGGCCATGCCGGGCGAGGTCTGGAAGGCGGGTGCCTATTTTTTGCCGGTACTGCTCGCAGATTTGATTGTGAGGCCTCGGCGTTGGGTGCTGGATAGCCTCGCAATTGCCGCTTGCATTTTTTTGGTGTTGGTGGACAGAAGCCGTACTGGATTATTGTTGATGTTTGGCATTGTGGCATGCCTGGGTGCCCTGCTGTGGTGGCGCAGTGAATGGCACCTGCTGATTCGACGGCCAAGATGGATACTGTTGGTGGCGGTTTGCTTGATAAGTCTGCTATTCCTTGATTCTCGGGTCAATATCTCGTCAGGTGTGATCGCAGCAGAGAGCAAAGGGCAGGTGGCGGATGTCGTAGAGAATGCTGTAGGGGATGCATTAGCGCCCTTGGTTGGTAACCGTCTAGGGGCTGGCGACGTGCCACGTACCACGATGTTGCATAATGGCATAGCGACAGCAAAGGCTTGCTTTCCGATGGGCTGCGGTTTTGGTTCGACTGCGATGGATCCAGGCTATGGCATTCAGATGGATGTGCATAATGCGTATCTCGGGGTCTTGGCTGACTTTGGCGTGATCGGTCTGCTTGGCATGTTAGGGTTCATTGCGGCCGCACTATTGCCGATGAAAATATTGTGGGATCCCGATGCGCGTCCAGAACGCGTATATTTCGTGCTCGGCGTAGCAGGTTCCGCTCTGGCGTACTGCGCGACATTTATGCTGCATACGTTCAGCAGTGAGATGTCTGAGTGGGGGTACTTGATTCTGATGCTGGCTTTTGCCTGGGCGCCGCAGCGGGCTCAATCGTCAGTGCTCGACGCAAATCGTGTTAACAGATAGTGCTTCGAGCAGCAGTGGTGCTGGTAGGCCAGAGAACGAGGTTTTGCGTGAATCATTATGAGCGTCGCTATTCGCGATGGTACGAGGTGGTGTTGCTAGGGTGGGCGTTTCAGTTGCTGATCGGGCTTCTGTTGGTGGCCGCAGCACCCGCCTTGTTTGGTTGGGGCTGGGACTTCTGGCGGTACATGGATCCGGTCCGGGTAAACACCCTCACAGCGATCACCGTATCATTTCTGGTGATTGTACTGACGCTGCGACGCCTGTCTCGCTTTTCCGGTGGCGCCATTCTGGCGCACATTGTGCCGGTGGTAACAGGGATATTCCTGGTGGCCTTTGCCGTACTGTTTTTTAGCCGCAGTGCCTATTCGCGCCCGATACTGCTAGCGGCCTACGCAATGGCGTTAACTTGGTGCTACGCAGGTTATTTCATCAGTAAGCATTACCATAAGGTGAAGTTTGCTGTTGTACCCCTAGGCAAGGCCAGTACCATATGTTCGACATCCAACCTCAAGATTCGCCAGCTGACACGGCCTGACCTAGAGGGCGTCCGATACGATGGGGTCATCGCTGATCTGCAATCTGACGCGCTGACTAACGAATGGGAGCGATTCCTCGCGCAATGCATCCTGGCCCATATTCCGGTCTTCCATGTCCGTCAAGCGGTTGAGGCGATCACTGGCCGGATAGAGATTGATCGCCTGTCGGAAAACGATGTGGGCGCACTGCTTCCGTCACCCTTGTATTCTATGGCCAAGCGTTTAATCGATATCGCCGTGACGATCCTGACTATTCCCATTACTGTACCGTTGATGTTACTGACCGCCTTGGCGATCCGCATGGACAGTCCAGGCCCAGTCATATTCGTGCAGAGCCGCGTAGGGCAAGGTAATCGCGATTTTCGAATTTATAAGTTTCGCAGTATGCGTGTGGATGCAGAGAGACACGGCGCGCAGTTTGCTGCAGCCGATGATGAACGCATCACCCGAGTGGGCCGATTTATCCGTAAGGTTCGGCTGGACGAGCTGCCGCAGTTATTCAACGTTCTCAAAGGTGAAATGAGTCTGATCGGCCCACGACCAGAGCAGCGGGTGTTTGTTGACCAATTCGAAGCCCAGATTCCCTTCTATATCTACCGTCATGTTGTGCGTCCCGGAATCACGGGTTGGGCACAAGTAATGCAAGGATATGCTGCAGATGCCGACGCGACACGCATTAAAATCCAGCACGATTTTTACTACATAAAACACTTTTCGCTGTGGCTGGATATCCTGATTGTTTTCAAGACAGTCCGCATCATGGTGACTGGGAGTGGTGCGCGGTGATCGGCAGAGGTATCTGGTTCAATAATATTCTCTGCCAAGGCCCTAGGAAAGTCCGATGGTAGCGCGCACTGGACATGCTCGATGACCTTTGGGGTCCGGGCTATCAAGTCGTCCAGCACGTCTTCGGCGTTCCTGCCATCCTGTGCCAGGATGCCGTAGCGGTGGCCAAGCATGAGCCAATGACGTCGCTTGATAAGCGTTCCGGGAACACATGTTGACGATCGCGTCCAGGCAGTCGTAGTGCGGTTTGTCAGACCGGCTGCCAGCGGTGCGGCAGCAATTCCGCTATCCGGCTGTTTGGTTGCGTAGGCAGGCGCGTGAGTACGTCCTTCAGATACGCATAGGGATCGTGGCCGTTCATACGAGCMGACTGGATCGCCCTGGCGGTCGACCTGATTGGGGCGCGGCGGGCGCCTTGCTGGTCAAGGATGTGGCGCCTTATGAGCAGATGAAGCTGCGGATGCTCAACGGCGCGCATTCTCTCATTGCCTACCTGGGTTATGTGGCGCGTCATCTGCGGGATGCGTCGTCAACCCTGGCACCGCTGGCGGGGTTCGATTTCTCGGTATATGCCAAGGCCTTGCTTGAGCGGTTCTCGAACCCGGCGATCGCGCATGAGACCTATCAGATTGCCATGGACGGCACAGAGAAAATGCCGCAACGCATTTTTGGCCCGGAAATTGCGTGCCTGGGGCGCGGCGCGCGTGCGCGTTCGTATGCGTTTGCAGTGGCGGCATGGATGCGCTACTGCCTGGGCGTTACGGATCGGGGCGAACCGTATGCCTTGCGCGATCCGCGCGAGGCCGAGATCCTGCCATGCATCGCGGATCGGCGTGAGAGCCCGCAAGGACTGGCCGATGCCTTGTTTGCCTTGCCCGGTTTATTTCCGAGCGAGTTGGTCGAGGCGGCGCCTTGGCGCGCAGAGGTCGTAGCGATTCTGTCCATGATGCTCGAGCGGGGTGTGTCCGGCGCAGTCGAGTTTGAAATAGAATGAGCAGGCTCGTGATATCTATCACCCCACTTGGTAGCATTGCAATACTAAAGTATTAAAACTATAATTTAGTGCGGCACTATTTTTAGGGGAGCACTATGGTTATTACTGCACACGCACCGGCAGTCAAGGTAGTCGGAGCAAATGGTCAGATCTCGCTGGGCAAGCAATATGCTGGCCGCCAAGTTCTGGTGGAGGAGCGTGAGCCGGGTGTCTGGGTGGTGCGCACTGCCACAGTTATTCCCGATAATGAACGCTGGATGCATGAGCCCAAGGCAGCTTCAGATCTCCGAGCAGCCATAACGTGGTCGAGTGCCCATGAGGCATCTGACGCCGAGCAGGGTGATGTACTGAGTCGCATGGCTCATGGTGAGCGGTGAAGTCAAGGTCCGGCTGGACCTGAATAATCCGGTTTTTCAGGAAAATTTACTTACTCTGCAAAAACCCGAGCGCCTTGCCGCGCTGGATACGCTCAACAAGGTTCGACAGCTGACTTGGCCCGAGATCTACAGAGACCCTGGCTTGAAGTGGGAGAAGGTCACCAGCGTTAAGCCGCCAGCTGGCATAGATACTATTTACTCACTACGTATCACGCAGGCCCGGCGAGCAACCGCGTACCGCGAGGGTGAATTCATGCGATTTTTGACGGTAGCGCCTGATCATGACACCACTTACGGAAAAAGGTGATGCGGAGCTTGTCTAGCGCGTGCTGGACATGCTCGATACCAACTTGGGACACGCCTTGGCCGCCGCTTGTGTGCTTGTGACAAACAACTCACGAGAATTTGCCTGTGTGATGTTGAATACGTAAGGATAGGAAGTGTAATGTCGATCTCAACCGTAGCAGTCGTAACTTACAGGCAACCAAAGCAGCGCTTGATCGGTATACTCAGGCGGTACACGCGGAGCAGGGAAGCGTTCGGATCGTGGCGTTGGCACCTGGTACGATCGATACGCCGATGCAAGCACGCATCCGCACCGGCGACGTCAATCAATTTCCGGATCTGCCTCGATTTATTGACATGCATAGAAAAAATCAACTTTTATCGCCCACTGCGGCTGCAGTCAGAATTCTGGACTATTTGAGCCGGAAAGACTTTGGCACGACGGTGATTGATGACATCAGAAACTATGCTTGAAAAAACCAAATATTGGCAAACCCTGGTCGAGCACCTGAATCTACAGCCCCATCCAGAGGGTGGTTATTACCGCGAAACCTTTCGTTCTGATCAGCAGATCCCTTTCAATGGCGGCATGCGGTGCGCGTCGACGGTCATTTATTACCTGTTGGCGCCGGGCGCGTATTCAGCCTGGCATCGGATTGATGCGGACGAGACGTGGTATTTTCATACTGGCTGCCCCGTCTCTGTGCATGTGCTGTCTGCCCAGGGTGATGTGCTCACGCATCGTCTGGGGAATCCGATAGAGCACGCAGGCGCGGTATTTCAGGCGACGGTGCCTGCGGGGCGCTGGTTTGCGGCCGAACTGTCAGAGCCTGATGATTTTGCCTTGCTCAGTTGCTCGGTGGCGCCTGGTTTTGAATTCAGTGGCTTTGAGTTGGCAGGGGCGGCTGATATGGACGACGCGGCGCAACAGCATGGCGAGTGGGTGACGCGGCTGTTGGTGAAAGCGCGCCATTCTAGAAGTGCCAACCCTTCATTTCATCGATAATATCGATGTTTTTTCGATATCGATATTATCGATATAATTGGCTTATCGAAAATCACGATAAACCAATATGTCCAAGCTATCTACCAGCACGCAGTTGGGGATTGTATTGTCTTAAAGGCGCAAAGCCCTGGGGCTCACACAATCTGACGTGGCCATAAACCTCGGAATCAGTCAGAACCGATTCTCCGAGCTTGAAAATCAGCCATCGCAACTAACCGTCGATCGTCTGTTGATGCTGTTAGGTATTCTGGGGCTTGAGCTACAAATTCAGAAGCGCCCCCAGGACACACCCAGCAACATCGAGTGGTAGACATGGCTAAATTATCCCGGGCACGAAGCCTGACGTTGTGGGCCAATGGCATCCAGGTGGGATGTTGGCACGTATCCAGAAGGGGTGAGGATGTGCTGCAGTACGACCCTGAATGGCTTGCATCGCCGCAGGGCCGAGCCTTGTCTCTATCACTACCATTTACCACCGACAACCAGCCGCTGCGCGGCAGTGTTGTGCGTAACTATTTCGACAACTTATTACCTGACAGCGATGCTATCCGTCGCCGCCTGCAGTCCCGTTTTCGAACCTTGAATACAGAAGCCTTCGATCTATTGGAGGCCATTGGTCGCGATTGCGTGGGCGCCATCCAGATATTGCCAGACGGTGAGGTGCCACAGGATATATTCCAGATCCAGGCGCAACCTCTGAGCGAACACGATCTCGCCAACATTCTGCGTGCAACATCCTCTACACCTGGCGTCTTGGGACAACATGATGTGCTGGCTCAGGACTTTCGGATTTCCATCGCTAGGTGCAACACCCACCACGCATATCTTCAAATTGCCACTGGGACTGGTAGGTGGGCGTCAGGCAGACATGAGCACCTCTGTGGAAAATGAATGGCTATGCACCCGCATCCTGTACCATTTCGGCATTCCTGTGCCCCATTGCACGATGGCTCATTTTGAAGATCAAAAAGCATTGGTGGTGGAACGTTTTGATCGTCGCTTATCTGATCGGGGATACTGGTTACGCCTGCCCCATGAAGATTTCTGCCAGGCGACAGGTACGCCCCCTGGTGCCAAGTATGAAGCCGATGGTGGTCCTGGCTGGGTTGATATTGCACGTATCCTACAACAGTCTGAACACCGAGAGCAGGACTTGCGCATTCTGCTGCTTGCACAGATGCTGTTCTGGCTCATGGCCGCCACAGACGGACATGCCAAGAACTTTTCTATTTTTCTATTGCCTGGTGGGCGCTATCAACTCGCGCCGCTCTATGATGTGCTATCAGCATGGCCAGTAACCGGCACGAGACTGAACCAACTGGATCGTCATCGGTTAAAGCTGGCAATGGCGATCAAAAAGGGAAACGCTCCCATTATCGCTGGCGAGATATTCAGCGACGGCACTTCAATCACACCGCACACTTGTGCGGGTGGGGTATGGATATGGAGGATCTGATCACGGAGGTGCTGGAGCGCTTGCCTCAAGCACTTGCTCTGGCCCACGCCGCTCTTGTCTACGAATTTCCTGAACCTGTGTTTGAGTCGATCAAGGCCGGTATGTTGGACAGCGCCCGACGATTGAACGAAATGCCCAGGAACTGAGGAAGCCGCTGGTAGTACTCACCATTTCACGGCCGACCCGAAAGATAACTAATGCATCCTTCTCAATGACATGGCTCACCCCTCGCCGATCAGACTTCCTATCCCTGGTCTGTATCCTGATATTCAGCCTCGCCACGTCGCCTGATTTTTACGATGAAGCGCAGACGGTTGTCCTGCAGCAGACGCCGCTCTCGGCACTCGTGGACCTGCTCATCATGGCGAGCGCATGGCTCGTGTCCGTGCTCATGCTGCTCAGCGCGGCGTCCAGTCGGCCTGCGATTAAATGGTCTGTGTATGCGCTAGTGAGCGCGTCCTCTATGAGTATGGCGGCCTACCACGTGGTCGCCCGCAAGGCGCTGGAGTACCCCGACTATCTGATTATGTTGCAGGCTCGGGCCAATACACTGGATGCGGTGCGAGAGTATGCGACGGTGGCGCTGGTGCCACTGGGATATATCCTGGTACTGGCCCTGGGGTTCGTCTTGGCTCGGCGGCGTCCCTGGGCGAGCCCAGCGGCAGTGGTGTCCTTTTGCCTGTCTGTGGGGATTTTTGCGACGGTGTGCGTGCTGGCTCGGGGTGCCGACACCAATAAGTTGCCGACAACGACGGGTATTTATGGGTTTTTTGTGGCGCAGACGCTGGATCGCAAGGCGGGGGAGGTCTACGTCTACACCGCGTCGGATCAGCCCGAGCATGCGGCGCGAGTTCAGAATATTGTCCTGGTCATCGATGAGAGTATCCGTGATGATTTTTTCCAACACGTCGTGGGCCCGAGTTTAGGAAATGGGGCAGCCCAGGGCTGGCACGTGCATGATTTCGGGTTGGCGAGCGCAATGGCGAATTGTAGTGGGGGCAGCAATATCATGCTGCGCAAGGGGGTGCGCAGCAATGATATTGCCCAGGATATGTACCGCCGCCCTTTAGTCTGGAGCCTGGCGCATAACGCGGGGTTTGCTTCCTACCTGTTGGATGTACAAAGAAACGGCGTGGGCCATGATTACTTTGACGATACCGAGCGTGCGTTGATCGATCATCGTCTGGATGTGAGGGCGCTGCAGCAGGACGCCGAGGTACTTGATGCGATGCCCTATTTGCGCGAGGACAGGCAGACATTCAGTATGGTGATTAAGCGCGGTTCGCATTTTCCCTATACGCGCAATGCCCCGGCCGGGTTTCAGTTTCAGGGTGACGCCGCGAAAAATCCCTATGTCGTGGCGAGCACAAAGCGCATGGACTATGTGAATGCCTTGGCGTGGCAGACGGCGGCCTTTTTTGATAAGTTGCTGTCTATGGCGATCGCGGCGCCAACGATGGTGATCTATACCTCGGATCATGGTCAGAACGTGGATGATCAGCCTGGGCTGACGCATTGCACCTCATCGGGGTCGCCGTATCCGGGCGAAGGCCTGGTGCCCTTGGTGATTCTGACGAATTATCCGGATCCCGCCCTCGCGGCAGCGGCAAAATATAACCACGATCTGCTGTCGCATTTCAACATCATGCCTACGCTGCTCGGTGCAATGGGTTATGCGTCCAGCCGCTGGTACGACGCGCCGTCCGCAGCGGTGACGGTGCCGCAATCCGTGCCTGTTCCGGGATTCGTCTATGGCAGCCCGTTTGGCTATTTCGGTAGCGCGGTGCAGATCGCGCCGGTGGACCGTGCCAAGGCTCTACGCGACGCCGCACAGCGCTGGGCTCAGTGAGGCGGCGCCCAGACATGGCAGATCTTATGTCGCGATAAGGTCGCGATAGCGGTTGCGCGACATTAAATTTGTCGCGATAATAGTTCCGCGACATAAAGGCGTTATACGCGACAAAACGATGATTAAACCGTTGACCGCTGTGCAGCAAGATATTCTGGATGCCGTGCGACGCTTCCCAGAGGGGGGCTCCGTCGCTCAGTTAGAGGCGGCCTTATCATTGCCGCATTCATCGCGGCGCACCCTGCAACGTGTGTTGGCGGTGCTGATCGAGCAGGGCCGAATCGTCCGGAGCGGGCGCGGGCGCGCGAGTAGATATTATGAGGGATCGCACCGTGTCCCGCTCGAAGGCGAGGCTTCAATCCAGGCGGGAGCAACGTTCAGCGCGGATACTCACGTCGATATTTTCCTCTCCCCGGTGGCTAGAGAAGTTGAAGCCTATGTGCGTCAGCCTGTCCAGAGACGCCGACCGGTCGGCTACCACAGAGAGTTCCTGGACACCTATCGCCCGAACGAAACGTTTTATCTGACTCAGGGTGTACGCGACCAGTTGCGTGAGCAGGGCACAGCGGTGACGGTCGACGAGCCGGCAGGAACGTATGCCCGGCGAATTGCGCATCGATTACTCATTGATCTGTCGTGGAATTCAAGCCGACTCGAAGGCAATACCTATTCCTTACTGGAGACTGAGCGTTTGCTGTCCTTAGGGGAGGTGGCTGCCGGCAAGACGGCACTGGAATCCCAAATGATTTTGAATCATAAGGGTGCCATTGAATTTCTGATCTCTGCTGCCGATGAAATTGGATTCAATCGCTATACGATTTTGAATCTGCATGCGTTGCTCTCTGATGATCTACTCATCGACCCAACCGCCAGCGGTCGTTTGCGGATGATTCCTGTCGGGATTGGCGAGAGTGTGTTTATGCCGATCGAGGGGCCACGGCGGATAGCGGAGTGTTTTGATCAGGTGCTGCGTACCGCCACAGCGATTCGTGACCCGTTTGAGCAGGCGTTTTTTGCGATCGTGCATCTGCCGTATTTGCAGCCTTTCGAGGATGTGAACAAACGTGTTTCCAGGTTGGCCGCAAATATCCCGTTTTTTCGCGATAATCTATGCCCGCTGTCCTTTGTCGATATACCAAAATCACTCTACCTCAGTGCGATGCTGGGTATCTACGAATTGAATCAGACGGATTTATTGGCGGATTTGTTTGTGTGGGCCTACAAACGTTCATGCGCACGCTATTCGGTGGTCAGACAAACCCTTGGCGAACCGGATCCCTTTCGTGTTCGATATCGTAGATTGATTGCCGAGGCGGTGGCAGCAGTTGTGCGGGGAGGCTTGAATCAGTCAGAGGCGGTGGCCTGGATACGTCAGCGTGCGCGAGAGCAGCTGCCGGAGGCAGATCGTGCGCGATTTCTGGAAATTGTTGAAACGCAGTTAATGGCTTTACACGCGGGCAGTATTGCGCGCTACCACGTGCGCCCGGGTGAGTTTGAGGTTTGGCGCGCCCGATGGGTAGGGGTGCCTTAATGGGTGAGCCTTAATTAGCGGGCTCGTCTTCATACCCCTGCGGGTTTTGCGATTGCCAGCGCCAGGCATCGGTCATCATGTCGTGCAGGCCGAGCACGGCGCGCCAGCCTAGTTCCCGGTGGGCCTTGCCTGGGTCGGACCAGCACTCGGCGATATCGCCGGCGCGCCGGGGCGCAATCGCATAGGGGACGGGTCGCCCCGAGGCCTGCTCGAACGCCGCAATCATCTCTAGTACCGTGTAGCCCGTGCCGGTGCCCAGATTCCAGGTATGAATGCCGGGTACGCGCACGATGGCATCCAGCGCAGCGAGGTGCCCTTGGGCGAGATCCACGACATGGATGTAATCGCGCACGCCGGTGCCGTCTCGTGTGGGGTAATCGTCGCCGTAGACGGACAACTGCTGCAGACGCCCAATGGCGACCTGGCTGATATACGGAATGAGGTTATTGGGTTGCCCGTGCGGGGATTCGCCGATCAGGCCGCTCGGATGGGCGCCAGCGGGATTGAAGTAGCGCAGCAGCGCGATGGACCAGCGCGGATCCGCTGCGGCCAGATCCCGCAGAATGTTTTCAATCATGAGTTTCGAGCGGCCATACGGATTCGTTGGCTGCCCGGTTGGGCAGGTCTCGGCGATAGGCATCGTGTCGGGATCACCATACACCGTGGCGGATGAACTGAACACCAGGCGGAATACGCCTGCTGCCGCCATGGCCTGGCACAAGGTGATGCTGCCGCTGACGTTATTGTCGTAATACATAAGTGGCTGCTGCACGCTCTCGCCCACGGCCTTGAGCCCGGCGAAATGCACGACGGCGTCGATCTCGTGGGCAGAGAAAATCCGATCCAACAGGGCACGATCGCGAATGTCCCCCTCAAGAAAGAGTGCTTGGCGATCGGTGATCTGCTCAACGCGTTCGAGCGACAGGGCAGAACTGTTGGATAGGTTATCAAGGACCACGACCTCGTGCTTGGCCTGGAGAAGCTCCAGAACCGTATGCGATCCAATATAGCCTGCGCCACCAGTGACGAGAATGTGCATCAGGGTATGACTCCGTATTATGCTGCGGTGATTTTGTATAAACTGCACGAAAGAACATCTCATTCTATCTGCTCACAGGGGTTACACGATGAAGCAATTGGCAATTCTGGGTGCAAGTGGGCATGGCAAGGTCGTGGCAGAGGCGGCCCTGCGTAGTGGTTGGGACGGTGTCGAGTTTTATGACGATGCCTGGCCGGGAAAACGTAAGGCAGGCAAGTGGGTGGTGTCCGGCGACACGGCGGCCCTGCTTAAGGCCTTGGGACGTTTTGATGGGGTGATCGTGGCAATAGACGGTAATGCGATCCGCATGGAAAAAATCGCACAGCTCCAGGCGGCAGGTGCACGAATGGCGACGATTGTGCATCCATCGGCCATGGTCAGTGACTCGGTTCTGCTGGGTGCAGGCACGGTCGTGATGGCAGGTGTGGTGATTAATGCAGACAGTGTGGTCGGTGTGGGGGTGATTTTGAATACTTCATGCAGTGTTGACCACGATGGGGTGTTGGGCGATGGCGTGCATATTGGTCCTGGCGCGCACTTGGCCGATGGCGTACACGTGGGCGACCTGAGCTGGGTGGGCATTGGTGCCGCCGTCGGTCAAGGCGCACAGATTGGCCAGGGGATCGTGCTTGGGGTCGGGGCGGCAGTTGTATAGGGGCTCGCCTATACTAGGGGCCTCTTTGACTCACGCGCAGTGTGCGCTGTATTCCATCGCCAACTATGACCGATTTTCCTATTTGCCCCGAATGTACCGCCCAGGATACTTACCAGGATGGCGTACTCTATATTTGCCCGCATTGTGCCCACGAGTGGTCGACCCAGACCGAGTCTGCGGATTCGTCGGATGCGGCCCGCGTCGTCCTGGACAGCAATGGCAATCCGCTGGTGACCGGGGATACCGTGATCCTGATTAAGGATCTCAAGCTTAAGGGCTCATCCAGCACCATCAAAAAGGGCACCAAGATCAAGGGTATCCGTATTGTGGATGGCGATCATGAGGTGGATTGCAAGGTCGACGGCATGGCGGTGATGCTAAAGGCCGAATTTCTCAAAAAGGCCTGAGGGCGGTTTGGCATCATGTACGAATCAAAAGACCAGGCAATATTGTCGACGGAACGCTTTGTCCGGCGTATGGTGCTGCACGTGCTCTATGCCTTGCTGTTGATTGCCTTGACCCTGCTGGTGGGGATGGCGGGCCATTTGTGGTTGGAGCCGCCAGGCTGGCATGATGCACTGCTCAATACGGCCTTGATTGTGGGTGGGATCGGTCCGTATATCCTGCCCGAGACGGTAGCGGGAAAAATCTTCTTTTCGCTCTACAGCATTTTTGTTGGCCTGGTTTTTATGGCAACACTCGGTCTGACCCTCGCGCCGGTGGCGCATCGCCTGATTCATAAGTTTCACCTGGATGACGATCAGGGCTGACATGTCATTGCCCAGCATCGATATCATCAGCCTGCGCGAGGCGCACGATCGTCGCGCCTTTATGCACGAGCAGATGCAGTCTCTGGGCCTCGCATACACGTTTTTTGATGCAGTGCATGGGACGCAGAATCCGGATCATGCGTTATTCAAAAAGTACAACGATGCGCGCCGCCTCCGGCTGCGCGGCACGGGCTCGTCGCTGCGCCTTTCGCAGTTAGGATGTTTTGCCAGCCATTACCTGATGTGGGAACGATGTGTGCAGGGGGGCGAGCCGATCATTGTGTTGGAGGATGACGCATTGCTGACGCCCTTGTTCATGTCTTTTTATGCGCATGCTGGGCAGTTCGCGCAGCATTATGGCCTGGTCTGGCTGCAACCAAGTCGTAAGGTCCAGAATCAGGCAGGCCTGGTGCTAGAGCAGATCGGTCCCTTTACGGTAAAGAAATTCGCCAAGGGGTTTTCCGGTACAACCGGCTACCTGATCACCCCTCGCGCCGCTCAGGCGCTGCTGGACTATGCCGCCGAGTGGGTCTACCCCGTCGATAACACCATGGACCGGTTCTACGAGCACGGCATCGAGGCGATTGGTGTTGATCCGGTGTGTCTGGCCCAGGATGATGATTTTGAATCATTCATCAATGTCGCGGATTCAGGCCGCCAGCGTAGCGCGTCGGACAGCTGGCGGCGCGAGACCGCTAATCTGTGGGATAACCTGCGGCGTATGACACATAACGTGGGCGTCTGGGTGCGGGTGAAGCGCGGTGCAGGCTTGGACAACATATGATTTTTAGGCTGGAAGTCTGGCGGTAAACGTACTGCCTTGATTCGGCGTGCTGGTACAGCTAATACTGCCGCCGTGACGTTGCATGACGGTTCGCACAAAGGCCAGGCCCAGGCCGCTGCCCGGTGGGCTGCCCCTTGTCTGCTGATTGAGTCGCTCGAATGGCTCGTACAGCGTCGCGATCTGCTCGGGGGCAATGCCTGGGCCTTGATCATGCACCTGAATTAGCCAGCTTGTCTCATCGCGGGATACGTCGCAACGTATCGACGATCCTTCGGGGCTGTAATGGATGGCGTTGTCCAGCAGATTGCCAATCGCCCGGGTGAGTAGGCTGCTGTCTACCTGCGCATAGGCATGATCGATAGCTGGCGTGAAGTCGATCACAATAGAGCGTTGGGTGGCCTGTGGCCAGCGTGCGTCACAAGCGCCTGCGACGAGTTCGATTAGGTCCTGCTCATGACAGTTCATCTCAACCACCTCAGCGCGCGCCAGATGCACAAAGCCATCGACCAGGCGCAGGGTGTCTCGCGCGTAGTGTTCCACGTTATCCAGGAACGCCTGCTCGGGCTGGGACGCGCCTCGGTGGCGTTGTAGCGCGGTCAAGGCGAGTATGGAATTCTGCGGAGAACGCATATCGTGCGAGAGGAATCGTAAGGCCTCCTCGCGCTGACGCACTGTTGTGCTCAGTAGACCAATGGACTGGTGCAGGGTGATGATACGCGCCGAGAGTGAGCGGTCGATGGAGGTCGGGCGGCCAGGTGTGCGGATGCTGAGTCGGTGATTGTCATGCAGGTGCTGCAACTCGGCGTCGATATGGCGTAGCGAGGCCTCTTGGCTACGCCAGCTCCATAGCGGATAGATGAGCATCACGCCGATCAAGCTAGAGGCGGGGGGGATCCAGACGGACGCATAGGCCATGAGCAAGCCGTTGCTCAGCAAAATGCCGAGGAGCGCGGCTGCAGATAGCGCGAAGCTGCGCCGGGGTGATAAGCGCCGCAAGCTCAGGCCGACCACAAGCATCGGTAACAGAGAGAGCACGGCCACCGTCCCGCGCGTGGGTACATGAATCCAGCGGTCCTCCAGCATGTTCTGCAACGTATTGGCCAATACTTCGACGCCAGCCATTGCCGTGTTGCTGCGCGAGAATGGGGTGGGTAATACGTCCCCAAGCCCGGATGCCCAGGACCCAATCAAGACGTATTTTCCATCAAACGTGGCGGCCGGCACCTCACCGTTCAGGACCTTCACATAGGGATAGGTGGTGAAGGTCTTGGGCGGGCCGGTATAAGAGATTAACGTCGGCGTGTTGTCAGGGTGACGGTTGGCCCGCGCCACTGCAGCGTGGGCGTCTGCAGCCTGTGCCATGGCGATAGAAAAATGAGCAAGCGGTTCGCCAGGCTGCAACGTTCGTTGCAGAACGATGGATCGAACTGCTCCGTCCTGATCGGTTGGGGCATCGATGCGGCCGATGCCATGGGCGGCGCGTGCGAGGATGGGGAGGGGGGACTGGAGCACGCGCCGCTGCGTATCGGCGATCTGTGCCAGGACGACCCGCCCGTGGCGCTCAATAGCCTGCGCGAGGAGACGGTCGTCATCAGGATAGGCGGGATTGGGCGCGTCAAAGAGAATATCCAGGCCAACGGCCCTGGCCTGGCTCAGACGTGCGATCAGCTGCGCGTGGATCGTGCGCCGCCAGGGCCAGTATCCGAGTGCTTCAATGCTGTTGTCATCGAGGGCAATGATGACGATGTCGTCGCGCGCATGATGGCGGGCGGTGATGCCCATCGTTGCGTCGTAGGCTAAGTAGTTGATGCGCGATAAAAAGGTCGCTTCACCGTAAAAGCTCAAAAGAAATATCAGCAACGCTAAGCCCAGATTCAAGCCCAGCCATTCGGTCCGTATGCGATGCCAAAGCGGCTCCCCTGGACGTGATCCTAAGCCGGTGGTGCTCACAATTTAATCGCTAGCAAGGAAAATCGGCTCGCCAAAACCGGACAGTACTGCATCACCTGTCGAGCTCTGTAACACCGTTTGCCCCTCAAAGTCACGCTGTGCGTCCAGACCCCCCAGGCCCGATGCATCGATCGCCCGTACAAAGACATAGTGTGTCCCCGATCCGCGTGCGGAAAAAGTAACCGGTGGCGATGCAAAGGTCTGGGTAGACGTGATAAAGGCGCCTTGGGGATCGGTGGTGACGCGCACTAAATATGACTGCGCCTGCGCAAGAGGCGCAAAGTCCATGACCCAGCCGGCATTGCCGCGCACGGGCGTCGGGAGATCGGGGGCAGTCAGCAGGCGGCGCACGCCAGTGGTCTCGCCTTGTGGGTCCACGGCAACGCCCTGTCCAGAGCCAATCGCCAATTCGGGGGTGCGCGGGCTATCGACTGCGGCGGCGCCCTGCACGATTTCATGACGCGTGCCTTGCTGCGTAGCGTGGACCCGCAGATGGGTTCCCCTGACACCGGTGATGGTCACGGGCGTGCGTATCTCGAACCTGCCGACACCGGCCTTATCGGGCGCGACCTCGGATTCAAGGGAACCGCTTTGCATATTGAACATCGAGTCAGTCAGACCCGTGCCCTGGAATGTCTGCAGACGCTGTATGGTCAGTGAGGAGTCGGGCAAAACGGAGAGCAAGCTGTCGTCGCTAAGTTGCAGTGTCGCCGATCCGGTGGTACCTGTATTCACGACGTCGCCCTCAGAGAGCTGATCATCGATACGTAGCGTGCGTCCGTTTACCGCAACGATGCCAACGGCATGCCGTACGACCGCCTGTGCGGGATTCTCCGGGATCAGGCGAAAGGGGATGCGTAGCACCCGGCCGATCGATAAGCGAAAGGGATCATCGATCTGGTTGATGTCTTGCAGTGTTGACCAGTTCGAGGCAGCATGGGTGAATGTTTTGGCCAGATCAATAAGCGTATCGCGCGGCATCACCCGATACAGAAAATCCTCGCCCCGGGCACCCATGGCTTGAGAGGCTGCGGGTGTGCTCCAAACGAGCAGGGCCATGATGAGCGCAGCGCTGACGTAGCGCGGTGTCGTCGTACAAGTCATTAATCAGATGCCTCTGGCAGTGGAACAAGCTCTAGGCGGTAGCCTAGCGCATAGGATGAGGACAGACACACCCCGTTTTGGGGCTGGAGCTGGAGTTTTTTGCGAATGCCCGAGAGGTGGGTGTCCAGCGTCCTGGATGTCGCAGGAATGTCGCGCTTCCATATCAGGAAGCTTAGGGCGTCTCGGGTGAATAGTCGCCATGGGTTTTTGAGGAACAGCACCGCCAGGTCAAATTCCTTGGACGTCAGCGTGACCGCTTGTTGACGCACGTGAATGCTGCGGTGAAGAAGGTCGACGTCATAAACCGCCAGGCTAAAATTAGGGTCGACGGGTGAGGGGAGCCTATTACGGCGTAACAGCGCGCTGATGCGGGCAAGCAGTTCGCCCGCACGGATAGGCTTGCTCATGTAGTCGTCTGCGCCGCTCTGTAGTCCGATTACAAGGTCAGCCTCAAGCGTCCTGTTGGTCAAAAGCATGATGGGCAGGTCGTTGCCGACATGGGATCTAACCCATTGGACGATCTCGATGCCGTTGACGTCTGGGACCTCCCAGTCGATCAATAGCAGATCGAATGGACAGGATTTCTGGAGTGCTTTGAGTAACGCCGTCCCAGAACTAAAGGACGTGCAGCGATACGATGCGCCGGTCAATATTTGATGTATGAGCGCGGCATGAGCAGGATCGTCTTCGAGGGACGCGATTCGGGTATTGACGTGACACATGCATCATTATGTATCATAGAAGAAAATTATACGAATTGGGGCGCCTCGTCAGCCTGACGAGGCGCCCCAATGGTTTGTGATGTCGGGGTGCGACGATTATTTCTTCCCCGGATCCTTTACATCAGCGACCTTGTCGAATTCGACATTCTGCAATAGATCACCCACACGTTCAACCTTGCGGATGTAGACATTTTGTATAATATCACGCGTCGCCGGATCGATCGATACGGGGCCACGAGGACTCATCCAGCTCATCCCTTTGACGGCTGCCATGAATGCGTCGCCATTTGTGTCGCCATGGGTTTTCTTTAGCGCTTCGTAGATCAAATGCATGCCATCATAGCCGCCAACGGTCCAGAAGTTCGGGCGATCGCCCGGATAGGCTTGGGTATAGGCGGCCACAAAGGCCTTGTTCTCGGGTGAGTCATGCGCCTCGGAGTAGTGAAACGAGGTGATCACGCCTAGCGCCGGGTCACCCATGGCGGCCAATACATTTTCATCCGTCATATCGCCCGTGGCAATGAGCTGGATGCCGGCCTTGTCCAGGCCGCGCTCTCTGAAGCCCTTCACAAAGGCCACACCCTGCTCGCCCGCGGGGACGAACAGAAACACGGCATCAGGCTTGCTGTCCTTGGCCTTTTGTAAAAAGGGCGCAAAATCGGGGTTGTTGACGGGGGTGCGTGACGCACCGATGATTTTGCCGCCGCCTTGGGTGAAGGTTTCCTTGAACTGGGTCTCGGCGTCGTGACCCGGGCCGTAGTCGGCTGCGATGCTATACACCGTCTTGATGCCGTTGGCCAGCGCCCAGGTGGCGATCGGCGCAGTAACCTGGGGCAGTGTCATCGAGGTGCGTACGATATAGGGTGATTTGGTCGTGATCGATGAGGTCGCTGCATTCATCACGATCATCGGGGTTTGGGTCTCGGTCGCCAGCGGTGCAACGGCAAAGGCGGATGGCGTCATGCCAAACCCCGCCAGCAGATCGACCTTGTCCTGGATCAGCAGGTTCTGGGCCTGGCGCTTACTGATCGTGGGAGCAATGCCGGTGTCATCCTTGATGATGAGCACAATCTTGCGTCCTGCCACCGTATCGCCGTGCTCTTTTATATAGAGGCGCGCACTGTTCTCGATCTGTGCGCCATGGGCAGCAAACGGACCGGACAGCGGCAGAACCATGCCAATCTTCAGGTCGGCGGCCTGGGCGCTGGATACGGCGGCAGCGGTGAGGGTGAATAAAGCGAGTTGTTGTAGTTTGGACATGTCTTCCTCCTGGGGGTGCGGGTTTAGTCCAGGCCGCAAAAATTCTCGGCGATGGTGGTTTGTGCGGCAACAGACTGGGCGATATATTCCAGTTCGGCGATCTGCATTTCTCGATTAAATGGGTTGTCCGAGAGCTTGTGCGACAAATTGGTCATCCACCATGAGAAGCGCACAGCCTTCCAGACTCGGCTCAGCGAATCGTCCGAGTAGGTGTTGAGCAGACCCATATCACCGCCGTCGTTATAGAACTGCCTGAGGCCTTCGAATAAGCGTTTGGCGTCAGCCATCGCCATATTCAAACCTTTGGCTCCGGTCGGGGGAACAATGTGCGCAGCGTCACCCGTCAAAAACATCCGGCCAAAGCGCATGGGTGTACTCACTGAACTACTTAGCGGCGTAAGGCTCATCTCTAGCGCGGGTCCCGTCACCAGCCGGTCGGTAAGGCTGGCGGGAAGGCGACGCCGGTACTCGGTCCAAAAAAGATCCGCATTCCAGTTTTTGATGTCTTCGCCTTTGGGGACTTGAAAGTAATAGCGACTGCGGGTTTTAGAGCGCAGGCTGCACATCAGGAAACCATCGGTGTGATTGATCCAGGCGACCTCCTCAGAGATGGGCGGGACGTCGGCCAGGATGGCGAGCCAGCCAAAAGGGAAAGCATAGTCAAAGGTTTTGATCTGATCGCTGGGCACTGATTTGCGTGTGACGCCGTGATGGCCGTCGCAGCCGGCAATAAAGTCGCAGTCGATTCTGAATTGGCGACCCTCCTTTTCGTACGACACCCAGGGTCGTGAAGTGTCGAAATCATGGGGTTGGACGTTGCTTGCCTCGTATTCAGTGATACCGCCTTTGGCCTTGCGTGCATCCATCAGATCCTCGGTCACTTTGGTCTGACCGTAGACGGTCGCGACCTTGTTGACCAAGCCAAAATTGATATGTACCTGCCGATCGTTCCACATCAGATTGAAGCCAGACATCTTCAAGCCTTCACGATCCATGCGTTCGCCCACCCCGGCCTCGCGCAGGGCTCTGACCGTGGGTTCCTCGAGGACGCCGGCACGCACCCGACCCAGCACGTAGTCGGCGCTACGTAGTTCGATGATGATATGGTCGATGCCTTGCTGGAGCAGGAATTGGCCCAGCAGCAGGCCGGCGGGGCCGGCACCGATGATGACCACTTGGGTACGACTGGTTTCCATTTTAGAGATCTCCTATGGGAGGGGGTGAGGGGGCGGTGCTTAGGGTTCTTCGAAGGTGATCAGGCCCATGCCTGTCGTCATCGGGGCGTAGTAATGGCGATGCACGCGATGCGCTTGCTTTGATAAGGCCCCGCGCATGATCAGCCACATGATCAGCTCGATGCCTTCAGCGCCTGCCTGCTCCATGAGTGCCTGATGCGTCATGGCTGCCAGACTTTCCGGGTCATGCTCGATGCGATCCAGGAAGTCCTGATCGAATGCCTTGTCCATGGCGCCAAAGCGTTTGCCTTGCAGTTGATGCGACATGCCACCCGTGCCTAGAATCACCACGCGCAGATCCCGTTTGTCACGCTCGACAGCCTGGCGGATGGCTTGGCCAAGTTTGTAGCAACGGCGCGCCGTTGGCAGTGGGTGCAGGAGAACATTGACCGCCAGGGGCACAGCGGCGACATTCCAGTCCGGCGTGGGGTCAAAGCACAGGTGCATCGGTACGAGAAAGCCGTGCTCCACCGCCATCTCCTGGCACATCGTCAGGTCGAACTCGTTATAGACGAGCGACTCGCAAAGATGCTGCGAAAACGCAAAGTCGCCCTTGATGCGAGGCAGCGGGCGCACGCCCATGCCTTCGTCGGCGATGGCGTATTCGTCAGCGCAGCCCAGCGCAAAGGTTGGATATTTATTAAAGAAAAAATCTGCGCCATGGTCGTTGTAAACCATGATTGCTACATCGGGTTTAAGCGCCTTAAGCCACGCGCGTACGGGCACGTAGGCATCAAACAGCGGCTTCCAGTCCGGCTCCGCCTGGGCGCCCCGATCATAGGCGCCGCCGATAGAAGGCACATGTGAGGTGCCGATCCCTGCAATGATCTTACCCATGATTAGCGTGCTCCTTTGGCTTTGCGCGAAGCGAGAAAGTCCTCAAATGTTTCACCGCGCATTTGTGCGCCCATGCGGTACAGGCCGTGTCCAACAACAAAACCGAGCTTTAGCAAGTAGTAGATATTGCCGCCAGCCTCGTTTAAGCCTGCCCAGTTCCGCGCGCGGATCAGGTCCCGTTCGTAATCGGTCAGCTTGTATTGATTCAGGTAGGCTTGTTCATCAGCCTGATAGGCAGCTCGGTTGGCCTCGACGGTCAGGGAATTGCACATCTTATTGATGCGATAACCCTTACGGGACTCACTCAGGTCGAACACCCGAGTATCCGGAATTGGGCGCGAGCGATCAAGTTGCTGTGTCATTCGGCACTCCTTATGATTTACTTCAATCATCGAATATCGATATATCTATGATGAGATAAAGCAGCAGGCATGCGAATGGATGAAAGGGACCAAAAATTGTGATTTCCGGACAGTTACGGTAGAATTTCAGCTTCTTTATTAGGGGCCTGAGCCATGTCTGGAGCTGTTCCTACCAGGGTTGATCCCTTATCAATTCCCCAATATTCCCTATATGGTCAAATAGATAGCGCAGCCGAACTGCAGTTCCTGCATCTCGAGACACTAGAGAGTCGAAACCAGTATTACAACTGGAATATCCGGCCACATCGACATCATGACCTGCATCAGATAATCTGGGTCGAGCAAGGTGGTGGTCCAGTCATGCTCGATGACAAGCATCTGGAACTCGCCGGTCCCGTCCTCATCAATATTCCACCCTCCATCGTCCATGGCTTTCAGTGGGCACCCGGTGCTCAGGGTTTTGTGTTGACCATGGCAGAGAGCTTTATGGCTGATCTGATCGGGCCATCGGGGGAACGGATGATTGGCACATCGCTTGGGCGGGTGCTCGCAATGACGCGCTTTCGTGACGAGCAGGCGAGCTCACGGCTCGCTATGCTGTTTAGCGCGATCAATGATGAGTACGTGCATGAACAGTTATGCAGGACTGCAACAATTTCTGGCTATGTGCTGATCCTGCTGGCAGAGATTGCCCGGCTGCAGCAATCGAGTCGCCGTGGGGTGCCTGCCGTGCAAGGCGGCGGCAGTGAGCTCTATCAAAAATTTAAGGAGTTGGTTGAGGCACACTACCGTGCTCGCTGGGCGGTTGCCGAGTATGCGGCGACCCTGGCGATGACCGAGCGCAGTTTGCGCAGGCTTTGCCAGCGGTTCGCCAAACAGACGCCCGTCCAGATTATCCATCGGCGTCTACTCTTGGAGGCCAAGCGCATGCTGCTCTACACGGGGAAGTCCGTCGCGGCAGTGGGCTATGACCTAGGCTTCGAGGACCCCGCCTATTTCACGCGGTTTTTTATCCAGCATGCGGGCCAGACACCGCTACAGTTTCGCCGCTCGCGCGAGCGTGTAGCGGCCTAGTCTATTGTGCGCTTAGCGGTCTAGCTCGTGGTGCAGCGCCGTATAATATTCAGGCAAGCGCGCTTCGATTTCCTGCCGCTGCGCCGTCCAGGCGGTTATTTGGGCTGGATCGGCTGCACACCAGATCGGATTTGGAAAATGACTATCGCTATGCCAGCGCGGGATGACGTGCCAATGCAAGTGGGGCACCTGATTGCCCAGTGCGGCGAGATTGATCTTGTCCGGGCGCAGCACCCGCCGCTGAACCTGCTCGACCATATAGACGATATCCATCAGGCCATCGCGCTCGGTTGCGCTGAGCTGCGTCATCTCGGCGATGTGATCCTGCCAGATCACCCGCGTAAAACCAGGGTGGGGTGTGCCATCCACGCGAATGACGCGGAAATAGGCATTCTGCCAGAGCAATTCATCACCTGGGGGCGTGCATAAGGGGCAGGAGGCGGTATCCATCAGGCGTTTGGTGAGGCGGTCGTACTAAAAAACAGTTCATGTAGCGCCACGCCTGGATCATCGGCGCGCATGAACGCCTCGCCTACAAGGAAGGCCTGAACCTGATGATTGCGCATCAGGGTCACGTCCTCGACGCTGTGGATGCCGCTTTCTGTGATGATGCGCTTACCCGCCGGGATGTCGGCAAGCATATTCAGCGTGGTGCTCAGCGAGGTCTCGAACGTGCGCAGATTGCGGTTGTTGATGCCCAGCAGTGGGGTATTGAGTGTAAGGGCGATATCAAGCTCGGCTCGGTCATGCACCTCAACGAGTACATCCATGCCTAGCTCGGTGGCGACGGCTTCGAGCTCGCGCAGGTGCTCGGGGGGAAGCGCGGCGACGATGAGCAACACGCAGTCGGCACCCAGCGCGCGGGCATGAATGATCTGGTAGGGATCGATCATGAAGTCCTTGCGCAATACAGGCAGCGAGCAGGCAGCACGCGCCTGGCGCAGGTAGTCGTAGCCACCCTGAAAGAAGGTCACGTCTGTCAATACCGATAGACAAGCTGCGCCGTGTGCGGCGTAGGTGGCTGCGATCTCGGTGGGGTTGAAGTTCTGGCGGATCACGCCTTGCGAGGGCGAGGCCTTTTTGATCTCGGCGATGACGGCAGGCTTGCCCTGGCTGATTTTTTCCTCAATCGCGCGGGTAAAGCCGCGCAGATCCTTGCGGCCTTTGGCCTCGCGCAGCAACTCGGACTCGCTGCGCATCTGGCGTGCGGTGGCGACTTCGCTTCGCTTGGTATCGAGAATTTTGGCGAGAATGTCGTTCATGATTTGAATCGTTGGGTATAGGTGCAAAATGCGTTCATCTTATCGAGCGCAGCGCCGCTGGCGATGAGCTCGAAGGCCTGCGTGATGCCAGCCTGAATAGAGGGGGCACAATTGCCAGCATAGAGGGCCAGGCCCGCGTTCAGGCCCACGATATCACGGGCAGCGCCGGGTGTGTTGTCCAGGGCTTCGCGAATCATCTGGGCGGACTCATCGCGGCTGGCGACCTTGATGCTTCGGTTCGAGATCATGGACATGCCGAAATCCTCGGGGTGGATCTCGTATTCGCGTACGACGTCATTGTGCAGTTCGCCGATCAGGGTCGCTGCGCCCAGTGAGGCTTCGTCCATATTGTCCTTGCCATGTACGATCAGGACGTGGCGCGAACCCAGGCGTTGGAGGACGCGGACCAGGATGCCGACCAGATCGGCGTGAAATACGCCCATAAGCTGATTCGCTGCCCCAGCTGGGTTGGTCAGAGGGCCGAGGATATTAAAGATCGTGCGCACGCCCAATTCCTTACGCACAGAGGCGACGTTTTTCATGGCCCCGTGGTGGGCGGGTGCAAACATGAATCCGATGCCTGTGGCGTCGATGGACTCGGTAACTTGTTCGGGTGTGGGCATGATGTAGGCGCCCAAGGCCTCGAGCACATCGGCGCTGCCCGATGAGGATGAGGCGCTGCGGTTGCCGTGTTTGGCGATCTTGACGCCCCCAGCGGCGGCGACAAACATGGCGGCAGTCGAGATATTGAAGGTATGCGAGCCATCGCCGCCTGTGCCGCACATATCCAGTAAGTCCTGGGGGTAGGGGGTCACGACGGGCAAAGCGAATTCGCGCATGACCTGGGCGGCTGCCGTAATTTCACCGACGGTCTCTTTTTTTGTGCGCAATCCCATGAGCAGGGCACTGGCAAGCTGGGGCGAGACTTCGCCGCGCATCAGCATGCGCATCAGGTGAAGCATCTCGTCATGAAAGATCTCCCGATGCTCGATACAACGGGTCAGGGCCTCGTTCAAGGTGATATTTTGCGTCATGTTTTTATAGCTCCAGGAAGTTGCGCAGTAGGGCGTGGCCGTGTTCGCTTAGCACGGATTCGGGGTGAAATTGCACGCCATAGATGGGTAAGGTCCGGTGGGCGATTCCCATAATCTCGCCGTCAGCGGTCTGGGCGGTAATCGTCAGGCATTCGGGCAAGGTGTCGCGAGCGATCGCCAATGAGTGGTAGCGCGTGACATCAAAGGGCGACGGCAGGCCCTTGAATAGGTCTGTGCCCGTGTGGGTGATGGCTGACACCTTGCCGTGCATAATCGCCTGTGCCTGCACGATATCGCCACCATAGGCGGCGCCGATGGCCTGATGCCCCAGGCACACGCCCAGGATGGGAAGCCGGCCTGCAAAATGCTGGATCAGTTCTATCGAAATGCCCGCCTGGGCGGGTGCGCAGGGGCCGGGCGAGACACAGATACGCTCGGGGCCCAGGGCTTCGATCTGGGCGATGCTGATCTGGTCATTGCGTGCGACGTGTACCGTCTGACCGAGTTCGCCGAAATATTGGACGAGGTTATAGGTAAAGGAATCGTAGTTATCAAGCATGAATAGCATGGTTTTCTCCACCGTGATCGCCGTGTTATATGGGTTCGTCCAAACCGAACTGGACCTGTTCTGCGGCGCGCAACATGGCGCGCGCCTTGGCTTCGGTTTCCTGCCATTCAAGCTCGGGGTCAGAGTCCGCGACGATGCCTGCTGCGGCCTGTACGTAGAGCATGCCATCCTTAATGATGCCGGTGCGTATCGCAATCGCCAGATCCATCTCGCCCCCATAACTTAGATAACCCGCGGCGCCACCATAGACGCCGCGACGCACAGGCTCGAGTTCGTCGATGATCTCCATGGCGCGCACTTTTGGGGCGCCGGTGAGCGTGCCGGCCGGAAAAGTCGCCCGCAGCACGTCCATATTGCTCATGCCGTCGTTCAACTCGCCGCAGACATTAGAGACCAGATGCATGACGTGCGAGTAGCGTTCGATCGACATGGTGTCGGTGACCTGGACCGTACCGGTTTTGGAAACCCGCCCAATATCATTGCGTGCCAGATCGATGAGCATCACGTGCTCGGCGCGCTCTTTGGGGTCGGTGAGCAATTCCTGCTCGAGGATGAGGTCTTGTTCCTGGGTGGCGCCGCGCTTGCGCGTGCCGGCCAAGGGGCGAATGGTGACCAGTTCACGTTCGCGTCCCTGGTCTGAGTCCTTTTCCTGACGCACAAGGATTTCGGGGGAGGCGCCGACGACATGGAAGGTATCGAAATTCCAGTAGTACATATACGGCGAAGGATTCAGCGAGCGCAATGAGCGGTAGAGCGAGAGCGGCGCATCACGAAAAGGCTTGGCGATGACCTGGCCGACCTGGACTTGCATCAGATCCCCTGCGGCGATGTAGTCCTTGGCCTTGAGTACCGCAGCGATATAGTCGTCTTTTTTGAAGTCTCGTTGCGCCGTCGTCTGCATGCTGGCATAAGCGTAGGGAATGACCACGGGGGTACGCAGCTTTTCGCGCAGGGTTTTCAATCGGCGTTTAGCCAGCGCATAGGCCTCAGCCTGGCCAGGATCGGCGTAGACGATCAGATAGGTGCGCCCGGCGAGGTTATCCACGATGACCAGTTCATCCACATGCAGCAGCATGATGTCGGGCGTGCCGGACTCTTGTCCAGCAGGAAAAGGCTTAACACAAGGGCCCAGACGCGGCTCGATATGGCGGACGGTCTCGTAGCCGAAATAGCCAGCCAGACCGCCTGCAAAGCGCGGCATACCCGGGCGCAGTGCAACCTTGAAGCGCGCCTGATAGTCCTCGATGAACTGCAGAGGGTCACCCTCATGCGTTTCGATAATCTTGCCCTGACGGATGATCTCGGTCGTGGTGCCATGGGCGCGAATGACGGTCTTGGCGGGCAGGCCGATAAAGGAATAACGCCCAAAGCGCTCACCGCCCACCACTGACTCTAGCAGGCAGCTATTGCGCCCCCCTTCGGGGCCGCTGTGCGCAAGTTTGAGGTAGATCGCCAGGGGGGTATCCAGATCTGCATAGGTCTCGGCAATCAGTGGGATCCGGTTAAAGCCCTGTGCGGCCAATGCATTGAATTCGATTTCTGTCATGGGGATCTCTGTAAAGTTCTAACGTACAGGCCGGGACAGGAATCAAAAAAGCCCGGCCAATTCTGGGTTCCGGGCTGATTGGATGGGGGCGTGGCAGAAAATCGCGTACGCCGGGCTATCGCATTACCCGAAACACAAACGCCACCAGCGCCAAGTGGCGCCAGTGGTGATCGGGTAATAGCAAGTGCGTGTCATGCGTGTTCGGTTTGTAATGGAGCACCTGCAGCCCATTGGGCTGCCTCGATAATGGAGCCCACTATAGCATTGACCGGCAGAGTCTGCACGTCACGCCCTTCGTTATAGCCATAGGGCACGGCTAACACGGGGATATTCGCTGCCTTGGCTGCCAGGGCATCATTAATCGAATCGCCGATGAATAGTGCCTGATCCGTACGGATGCCAAGTTGTTCGCAGGCGTACAAGAGCGGCATTGGACTGGGTTTTTTTTGCTCGCACGTATCACCGCAGACGATCACGTCAAAATAATCGAATAGACCGCAGCGACGCAAGAGCGGTTCGGTGAACTCAGTGTCCTTATTGGTGACGATGGCGAGTTTGGCACCCATGCTGCGAAAGGCCTTCAAGCCCTCATGTACGCCAGGGTAGGGCTGGCTCTGGTCGCCGTTCCGAGCGTGGTAGTGATCGCGGTATCGGGTCAGGCCGCGCATGATCGTTTCGACATTGGCAGGTACGCCGTCATGTTTCAGGGTGCGCATCACCAACTGCTCGATACCTTGTCCGACATACGTCGCGATAATGTCCTGTTCAATAGGGTCTAGGCCCATGTCTCGACGCATCGCGTTAGCCGAGCTGGCCAGGTCGGGGATGGTATCAAGCAGGGTGCCATCCAGGTCAAATAGAATTCCGGCAAATTGCATAATAGGTGCTAGCTTGTTGACGATAATGAACGGTACTGAGCGTCGCCTTGGGCGATACCGGCGCGTAAGGCACGGATTACCTGAGCATAATCGGTTTGGCCAAAAATAGCCGAGCCCGCGACAAACGCATCCGCACCTGCCGCCCGAATCGCTGCGATATTGTCCACCTTTACCCCACCATCGACCTCGAGTGCGATAGGGTGGCCACCCTGAGCCTGCCATGCATCAATTTTCTGGCGGACCTGGGTGAGTTTGTCCAGGGTGTGGGGGATAAAGGATTGTCCGCCATAGCCAGGATTCACCGACATGAGCAGCACAAGATCGAGCTTATCCATCACATGGTCTATCCAGGCGGGTGAGGTGGCAGGATTAAGAACCAGGCCAGCCCGGCAGCCGTGTTCGCGAATAAGCGCCAGGGTGCGGTCTACATGGCGCGTGGCCTCGGGGTGAAAACTGATGATATTGGCGCCTGCCTTGGCAAAGGCTGGAATGAGGCTGTCGACCGGTTCGACCATCAGGTGGACGTCGATCAGCGCGTCGGTGTGGGGGCGCAGCGCGGCACACACCATGGGGCCAAAGGTAAGATTCGGTACGTAGTGATTATCCATCACATCAAAATGGATCCAGTCCGCGCCGGCGGCAACGACATTGCGCACCTCTTCGCCCAATCGGGCAAAATCAGCTGAAAGCAGGCTTGGGGCAATATAGGCGGGGGGCAGCTCGGGCATGGTTAAATAACGCTCCGGATATGTCATGATTGCAGTTTGGATCAACCGTCATTTTAGAGCAGACCTCGTTTCCATGAATAAAGCCCTTCTGTCCGCCTGTACGTTGGCCATGCTTGCGGCGTGTTCGTCGGTGCCGCTACCTGAAACAACCGAGACACCGCCAGCAGGCACGTCTGTGGATATTGCCTCGCAGCCCTTGCGTGTGCCTGCCTTGACTGCGCTGCCCGAGACCGCCGTGCGGCCATTGGCCGGGCGTTTTGTGCGTGCCGATTGGGGGGCGTTGCCGGGCTGGGCGGCGGATGATTTGCGCCATGTCTGGAAGGGCTTTATCAATAACTGCAAGGGCTTGATGCGCCCGGTCTCTGGTTCGCTCGTCGTCCCCGCACGCGCGGCGCCTCGTGCCTGGCAACCCGTGTGTCAGGCGGCTGCGCAACTTGGCCTGGACGCCGATGCGGGCGGTGAACCCGTACGTCAGTTTCTCCATCAGCACCTGCAGCCCTGGCGCCTGCTCGATGCCGCTGGGCAGGCGGCTGAAAATACCGTTACAGGCTACTACGAGCCGCTGATCCACGCCTCGCGTACGCGTGGCGGCGCCTATCAGTGGCCACTGTACGCACCGCCCGCCGATCTATTGACCATCGATCTGGGCACCGTTTATCCCGAACTGGCGGGTAAACGCATACGCGGTAAGCTCGAAGGCCGTCGCGTGGTGCCATACGACACGCGTGCACAGATCGCCGAGGATCCGGCGCGTCAGCCAGCCGTGATCGTTTGGGCGAATGATCCGGTCGAGGCGTTTTTTCTGCAAATTCAGGGTTCCGGGCGTGCCCAGTTGCCCGACGGATCGGTGATTCGCCTGGCTTATGCGGATCATAACGGCCGCCCTTATGCCTCGGTGGGTAAGTGGCTGGCTGATCAAGGGCAGATGCCGCTTGCCCAGACCTCGATGCAAAATATCAAACGCTGGGCGCAGCAGCACCCCGAGCGCGTGCAGCAGATGCTAAACGTGAATACCGCCATGGTGTTCTTTAGTGAGTCGTCAGGCACCGACCCAGAGCTCGGCCCCAAGGGCGCGTATGGCATCCCGCTGATGGCACAGCGCGCAATTGCTGTCGACACCACGTTTGTACCGTTGGGCACCCCCGTGTTTTTGTCTACGACCTATCCTGCCAGCACCCAGCCGCTACAGCGACTGGTGTTTGCGCAGGATACCGGGGCAGCAATCAAGGGCGCCGCCCGTGCGGATTTCTATTGGGGGTTTGGTGATGAAGCGGGCGCCCAGGCTGGGCGCATGAAGCAGCGAGGACAGATGTGGCTGTTGTGGCCTGCCCAGGCGGGCGCACCCACGGCACGCTGAAGGCGCGGTAAACTGATCTCATCATGAAAAAGGACACGATCATTGTCTGCGGCACCGGGATTGCAGGCTTGGCCTGCGGCCTTGGTCTGGCGCGTGCGGGGGCCTCGGTCAGCCTGCTCGGGCCACGTACGCTGCCGCCTGTTCTGGATGCGCAGTCCTATCACCCCCGCGTCTACGCCATATCGGCGGCGAGTCAGGCGTTGCTGGATAGATTAGGCGTCTGGCGCCTGATGGACGCACGCCGCATTACCCCGGTAGAGGCCATGGAGATCTATGGCGATGGTGATGGCGCACTCGATCTGCAGGCCTGGCATGATGCGCAGCAGACCCTTGCCTGGATCGTTGAGTCCGGCGAGATCGAGCGCGCCTTGCAGCAGGCCGTGCAGGTATTTGGCGTGCCATGGGTTGAGGCGTCCTTCGCTTCATTGAATGCCGCGAACCATGCTGCGGGATCTGTGGGCGGTCGTGCACCGGTGCATGCGGTGCACCTCACCACTGACCAGGGGCGCGTGATGCAGGCAGATCTGCTGGTGGGGGCTGATGGCGCGCGCTCGCCCGTGCGACATGCTGCCGGGATTCATCATCACTACACGCCGTACGGTGATACGGGCGTGGTAGCGCATCTGGATGCCGAAATCCCCCATCAGCATAAGGCCTTGCAGTGGTTTACCGGCGATTCGGTGCTGGCCTTGCTGCCCATGCCCGATACGGCGGCAGGCGCACAGGTGTCCATGGTATGGTCGCTGCCAGAGAGGCGTGCGCGTGAGTTCCTCGCGATGGAGGGGCCGGTACAGCAAGAATTCCTGGCCTCGCGGGTCTTGGCGATTACGGGTGCTCGTCTGGGGCGCCTACGTTTGCGTAGCACGCCCTTAGGGTTCCCGCTCTCCTTAGAGCGCAGTGGGTTGGTGGCGCCTGGCGTGGCCCTGGTGGGCGATGCGGCCCATCGTGTCCATCCGCTCGCGGGCCAGGGCTTGAACCTTGGCCTGGGGGATGTGCAGGATTTGCTTAATGTGATCCAGACCAAAGAAACGTTCCGTCGCGCCGGAGACATACGGGTATTAAGCCGATATCGACGCGCACGCGCCGAGCCGGTGCTGGCAATGAGCCTGGTGACGGATGGCCTGCATCGCGTGTTTGCCTCGCAGTGTGCGCCGCTTGCCTGGGCACGTAACGAAGGCATGCGCCTCGTTGATCGCGTCCCTTTTCTAAAACGCCGGCTGATTCAGGCAGCAGCTGGAAACTAGTTAATTTTGATCACCGTGGCAGGGTGTCGCGGTGATCGTGTTTGAATCAAGGATGAACATGCGTATTTCCCATTTACTGGCAGCTGCCTTTGTGCTGTGTGCCGGCCCAGTCTGGGCAGCCCCTGCAGGCGATGCCGTGCTGACGACCGCGCCAAAGACCGAGCAGGTAAAACAGGCTGATGCCAAGGTGCTCTCTACCGCCACGCTCGCCCCCGAGCAGGCACAGGCGATTACCCAAAAGTTCGAGTCGCGTTTCCCCGGTATTCGCGTTGATCTGGTGCGGCTGACGCCCATGCCCGGTCTGTACGAGATTCAGGTGGGTTTGGACTTGTTATATACCGATGTCGATGCCAATTATGTGTTGCAAGGCTCGCTGATTGACGCCCAATCACGCAAGGACCTGACGGCCGAGCGTCTGGAGGTTTTGCAGCAAGTGGCCTTCAGTAGCCTACCCCTAGAGCGCGCGATCAAGCAGGTCAAGGGTGACGGCTCGCGCCAGCTCGCGGTATTCGAGGATCCGAATTGCGGCTATTGCAAGCAACTGCACCAGACCTTGGCCGATGTCGATAACGTGACGGTCTATACCTTCCTATTTCCTATCCTGAGTGCAGATTCAACGACCAAGTCACGTAATATATGGTGCGCTGCCGACCGCGCCCAGGCCTGGAAAGACTGGATGATCAGCGGCAAGGCCGCCCCCGAGGCACAGTGCGATACGCCCATCGAGGCTAACCTGGAGTTAGGGCGCAAGCTCAAGATCCAGGGGACCCCCGCGTTGTTCTTTGCAGACAATACGCGCGTGAACGGCGCCTTGCCGCTGGATGCACTACAAAAGAAACTTGATGCGCTGTAAACGCTGCAGTGTTTGTAACCGGGCAGGTTAAATAAAGTTGGTTTTGCCTCGGAGGCAAGGTTGCGCCTCGGTAGGAGCTGGGGTGTGACGCCAATCCTGGCTTAGTCGGATGGGTCCGCCTGTGGCGGACTCCCCGCGTAAATCACGTCGCTGCGAGGGTGGGGCCAAACTCGGGCCCGCTGGGCCCTCAGACAGTGTCCCCACCTGATCTCGCATCACCGTAATTTCCACGGCCACCCGAAATGCGCCACGCTTAGCGCCACACCCCACCTCTAAGAGAAGCTCAGTTCGTCAGAGTGCCGGGTTTTTAAGTCTCACGATATTCGTCAGACGTAGGCGGTGTGGTTCTCAGAAAACAGGCGATTTTCGGGCGGCCGGTGGCGGTGCGTTGCGCCGGGATAAAGCGGGGGCACTGTTTGAGGGCCCAGCGGGCCCGAGTTTGGCCCCGCCCCGGCGTAACGTGCTGACGCCGGGTAGTCGGCCGAAGGCCGACCCGTCCGACGAGCCAGTTTTCTGAGAACCACACCGCCTACGTCGAGCTATAACCACGTCGAGCTATAACCCAAGAACACCTACTTCAACAACACCCAAGTCCCGTTCTTGACCGTAATCAGCTCACGCCCCCGCTCGTCGAATCCGCTATGGTCCTCGGGGCTCATGTTGTAGACCCCCTGAGTCGCCACTAACTCGTGCGTCTGCTCTAGTGCATCGCGCAGTGCGGCACGGAACGCTGGTGTGCCTGGCTTAGCGGATTTTGCAGCGATTGGAATCGCCTGCGCCAGCAGCAGGCCCGCATCATAGACATTCGCACCGAACGTTGCGGGGACCTCGCCATACATTGCCTTATAGCGACGAATGTAATCCTCGACGATGGGCTTGGACGGATTGCTATCGGCAACCTCTGGGAGCACTAGCATCAGACTGGCGGCCAGAATTGTCCCTTCGACCTCCTGGCCGCCGAACTTTAGAAATGCGGGAAGTGCAGCACCGTGAGTCTGATAGAACTGACCCTTGTAGCCTTGTTTGACAAGTGTGGTCTGTGGCAGGGCCGCAGCGGCCCCCGTGCCAGCGACCAGAATGGCGTCGGGCTTGGCGGATAAGAGCTTGAGCGCCTGCCCCGTCACCGAGCTGTCGGAGCGCTGGTAGCGTTCCGTCGCAACGATGTTGATGTTATTGGCGCGGGCCAAGGCGGTGATGACATTGAACCAGTCGTCCCCGTAAGCATCGGCAAAGCCGATGAATCCCAGTGTTTGAATGTGGCGAGCCAGCATATCCTGTACCAGGGCGTGGGCGATGATGTCTGTATTCTGGGTGGTTTTAAAGGCCCATTTTTTCTCTGGTGTCATGGGTAGCACGACCGAGGCAGCCCCGACCGGTGCAAGCATGGGCGTGCCGGATTCAGCGGCGAATTGCAGCACGCTCATCGAGTTGGGCGAGCCGGTGGGGCCAATCAGGGCGTCGACCTTTTCCTCATTGATCAGTTTTTTGAATGCCGTGACGCTCTGGGTGGGATCGCTGGCATCATCCAGGGCGATGTATTCAATCGTCAGGTCACCCGCCCGGGTGGGTAATAGCGCGACGGTGTTCTTTTGGGGGATGCCCACCAGAGCGGTCGGGCCGGTGGCGGAGGCCACGACGCCGACCTTGACCTGGGCCAAGGCAGGCGCTACGCCGAATGCCGCCAATAGGGTGAAGCCTGCAACAAGGTGCTTGATAACCACACGAGTCTCCTGGGTCGGAATGAGATGCCTGGCCCAAGCCAGGCGCATCTGATGATTGTAATCAGAATTCCGTCCATTCCTCTGTTGCAGGTTCAGGTGCGCGCAATGCGGGTGTGCGCTTGGGGGCAGCGGCAGGGCTGGGGGCGGCAGCAGGCTTTGGCCGATGAGCGGCTGGCCCGACCGATTTTTCTGGTAGCGAGGGGATGCGTGCGGCCCCGTTGGTCGCGCCATGGGGCTTATTGGCCTGGGGACGTGTCGCGCGAGGTGTCTCGGGGGCACTATGGCTGCTAGTCAGATGAAATGTCCCAACCAGGGTGGCTAACGTCTCGGCCTGATCCTGAAGGCTTGAGGCGGCAGCGGCGGACTCTTCGACCAGGCTGGCGTTCTGGCGCGTGACGTCGTCCATCTGCATGACAGCGGAGTTGATTTCCTCGATGCCGGTTGTCTGTTCGCGGTTGGCAGCGCTGATTTCGCCCATGATGTCGGTGACGCGGTTGATGCCGGTGACGATCTCCTCCATTGTGGTGCCAGCGCGTGTGACCTGCTCGTTACCCTTGGTGGTTGCTGAGACCGAAGCGTCGATCAGGGTCTTGATTTCCTTGGCGGCGGTGGCGCTGCGCTGTGCGAGGGCCCGTACCTCGGAGGCAACCACGGCAAAGCCGCGCCCCTGCTCGCCTGCACGGGCAGCCTCGACGGCTGCATTCAAGGCGAGGATATTGGTCTGGAACGCAATGCTGTCGATGACGCCCAGGATGTCTGCAACCTGCTTGGATTTGCTGTTGATCTCGCTCATGGTGTGGACGACCTCGGCGACGACCGTGCCGCCCTCGGATGCCACCTTGGCGGCAGCCGAGGCCAGGGTATTGGCCTGCTGCGTGTTATCCGCGTTTTGGCGCACTGTGGCGGTGAGCTGTTCCATGGTGGCGGCGGTCTGGGCGAGCGAGCTTGCCTGCTCTTCGGTGCGCGAGGATAGGTCCAGGTTGCCTGTAGAGATCTGAGCGGCGGCGGTGGCGATGGAGTGGGCGCCGGTGCGCACCTCGCCTACGACGTCCTGCAGGCTGTTGACCATGCCTTGCAGGGCGCGTTCCAGGCTGCTGATCTCGTCCTTGCCCTGTACCTCGGCGCGCTGTCTGAGGTCGCGCTTGGCCACCCCTTCAGCCACGGTGACGGCGCGGCGCAGGGGGTGCGTGATCGAGCGTGTGACTAGAAACCCGAACAGCGGTCCGATCAGCAGAGCGAGGAGGGTCGCAGCGATCAGAATTGTCTCGCCCAGCGTGTTTTTTTGGCTGGCTTCGACAAACTGCCCACGCAGCAGCTCGCTTTGACGTGTGCTGAGTTGATCGATGCTTTGGATATATGCCTGGGTAATCTGGGGCATTTCCTTATTAAAGAACTGATCGGCCTTGGCGTATTCGCCGTTCTCGAGGTCCTTGAATGCCTGGTCAAGCCCTTTGGTGTAAGTGGATTGGATCTGGAGCCCATCCTGGTATAGCTGGATGACCTCGGGGTGGTGCAGTAATGGTTCAAGCTGCGTGCGAATATCACGGGATCTTTGGTCAGAGGCGGCCATCCCGTTTTTGAAGGTGCTTAGTACGTCGGGATTCGTCAGATTGGCGCTGGCTAGCGCCTGATTGGCATGGACTTCGACCTGGCGCGCCCACTGCAAGATCAAGGCGTTGGATTGCTGGCGTCGCTGAAGTTCCTGGTTTCCTGCTTGAGTATCCATCATGCGCCACATACCGATCGCGCTCATGACCAGCAGCAGAACAATAATCAGGCCGAATCCCAGGGTGAGCCGGGTGCCAATCTTGAAATTCCTCATGTCGACCTCGTAGCGTGATAGAGGGCTACCCAGGGCCTGAGATGACGCCACGGATAACTTTGTTGATTTTAGTAACTACTGATTATATGGGGTTCAATCTTGTTCAAAAGCCTTAATAGGCCTGCCGTGTCGGCTTAGTTCGCCCTACAATCGCCCTGCGCGTAGAGGTCCAGAACAATGTGGCGTAACCACTGATTGGATGGGTCTGCGTCATGGCGTTGGCTCCAGTGGATGGAAACCTCAAAGTCACGCATGGGAAATACAGCGTCCAGGATGGCGTATTGATCATTCGAGGGAAACGCCTGCGCGATATTGTGCGGCATGATGACGGCCAGGTCGGTGGCTTGGATAATAGCGGGCAAGGCCATGAAATGCTCGGTCGTCAGTCGAATGCGGTACTCAAGGTTTAGAGCCTGTAGTGTGCGGATCGTATAGGCGTGCGTGCGCACAGAGATAAAGTCCAGCTGTTGCATATCGTACAGCCGGATGAGCTGATGCCCAGACTGTGTGACAAATGGATGCCCGCGACGCATGAGAACAATATATCGATCTGAAAAAAGCTTTGCTCGGCGTGTGTTGGCGAGCAAAGGCAGGAAGCCGAATGCCAGATCGATGCGGCCCCGGTCCAGGGCTTGTTCTAGTTCACTTCCCGGGATAGGGAGGGTCTCGATGCGGGCATGTGGCGCGAGCTGACGTACTGCATTGATCAGTGCAGGTAAAAATCGCCCCTCGCCGATATCCGTCATGTGCAGGCGAAACACCTTGCGCGATTGACTGGGGTCAAAGGATCCTGATTCGAAGATTGCGCCCTCCAGGGCGTGCAAGGCGTCATGGATCGGGCCCGCCAATCGGTCGGCGCGTGGCGTTGGCGTCACGCCGCCCGCCCCCCGAATGAATAGAGGGTCCCCCAGCCAGTTTCTAAGCCGTGTCAGGCCCTGGCTGACTGCGGGCTGAGTCAAATCGAGTGCGATGGCAGCACGGCTGACATTGCGAGCGTTATAGACCGCGTCAAATAGCCGGAGCAAATTGAGGTCGATATCTCTGATATGCATTTATCTAATAAAAGTTATTTGCTTCATTTTATTGATTTATATCACCCGGCGATAGACCATGACATCCAACGATAGATCTACCTTAGATGTTAGTGTAATATTTACTTACCGCTAATATATTAGCGTTATGCTCTCTCGGAGAGCGAGGAAGACAAAGATGCAAAAGGCGTTGACGGTGACGACGACGGTGCGCGAAGCAGTTCTGGCATTGCTGCGTGACTTTGGGATGACAACGATATTCGGTAATCCAGGCTCCACCGAGCTGGGGTTGTTTCTGGATTATCCAGAGGATTTTCGTTATGTACTGGGCCTCCAGGAGGCGGTGGCGGTGGGCATGGCCGACGGTTATGCTCAGGCCACCCATAACGCTGCTTTTATCAATTTGCATTCGGCAGTGGGCGTTGGCCATGCGATGGGCAGTATTTTTACCGCGCACAAGAACCGCACGCCGCTGGTGATCACGGCAGGGCAGCAATCGCGTTCCATCCTACCTTTCGATCCCTTTTTGTTCTCTAGTCAAGCCACTGAGCTGCCTAAGCCTTATGTGAAATGGAGTATCGAACCCGCGCGCGCCGAAGATGTCCCGCTGGCCATTGCTCGCGCCTATTACATCGCGATGCAGCAGCCGCGCGGCCCGGTGCTGGTATCGGTGCCTGCCGATGATTGGGCGCAGCGCTGCGAGCCGGTGGCGCCACGCCGCGTAAGTACCCGGATTGCCCCTGAGCCCGAGGTGATGACTGAGATCGGCGACATGCTTGACGCTGCCCAGCGTCCGGCGTTTGTGGTGGGTGCCGCCGTGGATCGGGATCAGGCCTGGGATCAGCTTGTGGCCCTGGCGGAACGGCATCGTGCCTCGGTCTGGGTTGCGCCGATGTCGGGGCGTTGCGGCTTCCCTGAGGATCACCCGCTCTTTGCTGGATTCCTGCCCGCGATGCGCGAGCGAATTGTCCAATTGTTGGGCGGACACGATATGGTATTTGCCGTTGGTGCGGCAGCGTTTACCTATCATGTCGAGGGGTTTGGGCCTCATCTGCCCCAGGGCTGCCGTCTTGCACAGTTGATCGATGATCCGACCATCGCGGCCTGGGCGCCGGTGGGCACGGCTGCGGTCGGTAGTGTACGTTTAGGCACAGAGGCCTTGTTGGCGCGTCCTGCCCCCCCCGAACGCTCGGCACCCGCCGCGCGCGTGCCTGCCCCACGGGCTGAGCCCTCGGCGCTGATGTCGGTGGCCTATGTATTGCAGACGCTCGCCGAGGTGCGGGCCCCCGACTCTATTGTGGTCGAAGAGGCACCCAGTGCCCGTCCGATCATGCAGCGCTATCTGCCCATCACCCAGTCCGAGACGTTCTACACCATGTGTAGTGGCGGCCTGGGTTTCGGTCTGCCGGCGGCGGTGGGGGTGGCACTGGCCAAACCCGATAAGAAAATCATTGGTGTCCTGGGCGATGGCTCCAGCATGTACACGATCCAGGGCTTGTGGAGCGCTGTACAGTTGAATCTGCCGATCACCTTTTTGATTCTTAATAACCGCCGCTATGCGGCGTTACAGGAATTCGCGCCGGTTTATGGGTTCACCCCTGGGGCCGAGCTTCAGGGTACGGATCTGCCAGATCTTGATTTTGTTGCGCTGGCGCGCGGCCATGGGTGTGACGCGCTCAGGGTGAGTGATGCGGCGCAACTGCCCGATGTTTTACGTCAGGCACTCGCAGCCACACAACCTATTTTGTTGGAAATTGAGGTCGCCTAAGCGACCCGGATCGACGTCTACTTTCTAGGAGCGACATGATGAGCACAATTTCAATTCTGATTAATGGTGAGCGCCGCAAGGCCTCTAACAGCGCGACGTTCGAGCGGCGCAATCCGCTCGATGGCAGTGTCGCGACCAGCGCGCCAGCCGCCACGGTGCAGGATGCGCTGGCTGCCGTCGAGGCGGCAAGTCAGGCATTTGTCGCCTGGTCTGCAACGGGCCCGGGCATTCGGCGTAATTTGCTGAATAAGGCGGCCGACGCACTCGAGGCCAAAGGTCCGGCGTTTATCGCCGCGATGGCCGCAGAGACCGGTTCGTCCGCCATGTGGGCGGGATTTAACGTGCAGCTTGCGGCTGGAACCCTGCGCGAGGCCGCGTCCCTGACAACCCAGCTGGGCGGCGAGATTATTCCCTCGGATGTACCAGGCAACCTTGCCATGGGTGTGCGCCAGCCTGCAGGGGTGGTGCTGGGTATGGCGCCGTGGAATGCGCCGATTATCCTTGGCGTGCGGGCGATCGCCGCCCCGCTGGCCTGTGGCAATACGGTGGTGCTTAAAGGCTCTGAAATGT
Source organism: Alcaligenaceae bacterium CGII-47 (assembly GCA_019166125.1). Taxonomy (GTDB): domain Bacteria; phylum Pseudomonadota; class Gammaproteobacteria; order Burkholderiales; family Burkholderiaceae_B; genus Castellaniella. Next base: position 43,473 of record JAHTBO010000011.1, on the reverse strand, counting down.
GCCCGGCAACGCACGGCCTGATTATCGAAGCCTTGCAGGATGCGGGCTTTCCACCGGGGGTGGTGAATTTCATTACGAATGCGCCGTCTGATGCCGCTGCAGTCGTAGAGGCCATGATCGCGCATCCCGCCGTGCGCCGCGTGAATTTCACCGGTTCAACCCATGTCGGACGAATCATCGCCCGCGTCTGCGCCGAGCATCTCAAGCCTGTCGTACTCGAGCTGGGCGGCAAGGCGCCTTTGGTGATTCTGGATGACGCGGATATGGACATGGCGGTGAATGCCGCAGCATTTGGCGCCTTTGCCAACTCTGGTCAGATCTGTATGTCAACGGAACGCATCATCGTTGACGAGCGTATCGCTGATGAGTTTGTCGCCCGTCTGGCAAGCAAGGCAAGCAGTCTGCCCATGGGGGATCCACGCGAAGGCGCGGTGGTGCTGGGCTCGGTTGTGGATATGGCGACGGTCGAGCGCTGTAACGCCATGATTGATGATGCGCTGGCCAAAGGCGCTCAGTTGTTATGTGGGGGCAAGGCGGACAGCACCTTGATGCCCGCGACGTTGCTTGATCATGTCACCCCAACAATGCGTATATATAATGACGAGACATTCGGGCCAGTCAAAGGCATTGTGCGCGTGCGCGGGGTCGAGGAGGCAATCGCCTGCGCGAATGACAATGCGTATGGCTTGTCCTCGGCGGTGATCGGAGGCGATCTGGCCCGCGCCATACAGGTGGCCAACCGTCTGCAAACAGGGATTTGCCACGTCAATGGCCCGACGGTGCATGACGAGCCACAAATGCCCTTTGGTGGGGTCAAGGCAAGCGGAATTGGGCGCTTCGGCGGTAAGGCAGGCATCGAGGCCTTTACTGATTTACGCTGGATAACGGTGCAAACCACACCGCGCCATTACCCGTTCTAAGGCATGCGTATGGACGGGCTGTTAAACGAACTAAGGGGCGCAGTCGGTGCCGAGCAGGTCTTGGCCGGAATAGACCTGGATGCGCGGTATCTGGGCGACTGGATGACTGCTGCGCCGGCAGGCACCCCGCTGGCGGTGGTGCGGCCCAAGACAAGCGCCGAGGTGTCGGCCGTCATGAAGCTTTGTCATGCGGCGCGCGTGCCGGTGGTGCCGCAGGGCGGCTTGACAGGCTTGGCAGGTGGGGCGGTGCCGGTGCCGGGGTGCGTCGCGTTATCGCTAGAGCGCATGAGTCAGATCGACGAGATCGATCCAGCGGCCGCGACCCTGAGTGCGCATGCAGGCACGCCGCTACAGACGATTCAGGAAGCGGCCCATGCGGCCGGGTTTTTGTTCCCCCTGGATTTGGGTGCACGTGGGTCCTGCCGTATCGGTGGCAACCTTTCGACCAATGCGGGGGGTAATCGTGTGCTGCGCTACGGCATGACGCGTGATCTGGTGCTGGGCCTTGAGGTAGTGCTGGCAGATGGCACGGTGCTCACGCACATGAACAAAATGCTTAAAAACAACACCGGCTACGACCTCAAGCAACTCTTTATTGGCAGCGAGGGCACGCTGGGCGTGATTACACGTGTGGTGCTGCGCCTCTATCCACAGCCACGCAGCACCTGTACGGCATTGTGCGCCGTCGACGATTACGCTGCAGTGCTGCGCTTGCTTCATCACGTTAAATCAAGCCTGGGAGGTACGCTCTCGGCTTTCGAGATGATGTGGCCGGACTTCTATGAATGCGCGATCGTTGGTCTGCCACATCTGGGCGAGCCCCTGGCGCGTGGACAGGGTGGCTACGTCCTGATTGAGGCCATGGGTACGGATCAGACGTCAGACCAGGCGCGTTTCGAGGCGGTGCTCAGTGAGGCCATCGAGATGGGCTGTGTGCGGGATGCGGTGGTGGCACAAAACGAGACTGATGCGCGTGCACTCTGGAAAGTACGTGATGCGTCGGGTGAGTTTCACCGGACGTTCTGGCCCCATGTGGGGTTCGATGTGAGCATCCCCACCGGTCAGTTGGGCGATTTTGTGGCCGCCTGCAAAGCGCGGCTTACCGAGCGCTGGCCAGAGGTCGAGACGGTGTTTTTCGGTCACGTCGGGGATGCGAATGTGCATATTGCAGTGCGCGTTGGACGCGATGTGCAGCCCGAGACAGCGATCGAGCAAACGGTGTATGGCCTGGTTGGCGAGTGGCAGGGATCGATTTCGGCCGAGCATGGCATCGGGCTGCTTAAGCGCCCGTATCTCAGGCATTCACGCCAGCCCGCTGAGCTCGCCTTGATGCGCCAGATCAAGCAGGCATTAGACCCTTTGGGCATTCTTAATCCGGGCAAGGTGTTGTGACGCCCTGACCCTACACACGTCGCGTTGCGGCACGAGCCAGATAGGCGTCTAAGAGCGCCATAAGGAGACAATTTTGCAAGATGAAGACCTTGTTACTGAGACGCATTCTGTGAGTGAGGCCGATTTCGGCCCAATCGGCCACATGCTGCTCGGTGTGAGTAAGCTCTGGTCCGTGATCGGCGGCTTGGCTTTTGTTGGGCTGGTCGGGATGTCGCTCGTCTCTATTATTGGCCGCAAGCTCTATTCCTTGCCCGTGCCTGGCGATATGGAGGTGCTGCAAATGGTGGCGGCGAGTGCCTCTGCGTGCTTTTTTGGCTATTGCCACCTGCGCGGTGGCGACGTGAAGGTCGATTTCTTTACGCATAATCTGGGCCCTCGGGTCACCTTATTGCTGGATGCATTCGGTTCCTTGGGTGTGGGGCTGATGGGCGCATTGCTTGCCTGGCGCACGCTGGTGGGGGCCTTGTCACTGCGTGAGGCGGGCGAAACCTCGCCGATCCTGGAGTGGCCGATATGGGTGGCCGAGCTTGTCATGGTGCCAGGATTCATCTTGCTGGCTTTGGCGGGCTTTTATATGGTGTTTGTGAGCATTAGGGCGCGTGGCGCACATCGTGTGGCGGTGCAGTCATGAGTGGGCTCAGCGTTGGGATGGTGATGTTTGCCGGTCTGCTGGCCTTGATGGTTGTGCGCGTGCCCATCGGCGTGGCGATGTTTGCAGCAGGCGCTGCAGGCTATGTCTATCTGACGGGCGGGAATACCTTGCCCCTGCTCAGTTCGCTCAAGATGCTCTCTTATGCGCGCCTGTCAAATTACGATCTCGTCGTGATTCCACTGTTTTTACTCATGGGTCAATTTGCCACACATGGTGGCTTAAGCCGCGGTTTGTTTCGCTTCGTCAACGCGTTTATCGGCCACCGGCGCGGGGGCGTGGCCATGGCTGCAGTGGGTGCGTGTGCGGGGTTTGGTGCAATTTGTGGTTCGTCGCTGGCCACCGCAGCCACAATGGGGCAGGTCGCCTTGCCTGAGCTGCGTCGTTATGGTTATGCCGGCAGTCTGGCGACGGGTGCGCTGGCCGCTGGCGGGACGCTAGGGATCATGATCCCGCCCTCTGTGCCACTCATCATCTACGCAATCCTTACACAGGAATCGATTGGTAAGCTCTTTATGGCGGCGGTAATCCCTGGCATTCTCGCCATGCTGGGCTATATGCTGGTCATCCAGATTATTGTTCATCGCAAGCCCGAGATGGGTCCCGCCGGTGCGCGCGTGCCCTGGCCAGAGCGGATTCGTGCTTTGTTGGGGGTGGGGCCGGTCTTGATGGTGTTCATTGTTGTCATTGTCGGGATCTATGCCGGCTGGGCGACGCCTACCGAAGCGGCAGCCATTGGTGCGGCAGCATGTGGCATCCTGGGCGTGGTCACCGGTGGCATGCGTATGAAGGGCCTGATCGATAGCGTGGTCGATATGGCGCAGGCAACTGCCATGATCTATCTGGTGCTGTTGGGTGCCGATATGCTTAATGCGGCGCTTGCCCTATCGCAGATGCCCGCCGAGCTGGCGCATTGGGTCCAAGGCAGTGGCTTATCACCCTTGTTGGTTATGGTCATGATCCTGCTGATCTATATCTTCCTGGGTTGCGTCATGGACTCGTTGGCGATGATTCTGCTGACAATTCCTATTTTTTACCCAGTCGTGATGGGCCTGGATTTCTTTGGCATGAGCCAGGATGACAAATCCGTCTGGTTCGGCATTCTGGCCCTCATGGTGGTTGAAATTGGTTTGATTCATCCGCCCGTGGGGATGAACGTCTACATCATCAACCGGCTGGCCAAAAATGTCCCGCTAATAGAGACCTTTAAAGGGGTGGTGCCCTTCCTCACCATGGATTTTCTGCGCATCACCGTGATGGTCTTATTCCCCGGTATCACCCTGTATCTGGTACGCACCTTTGGTGCAATGTAAGTAGCTGTTCCGTGTATTTAAATTCGAAAATCGAGGAGACTTTTATGATTCGACGTCCATCCGCCTTGCGCCTGCTCGTGAGTGCGGTAGCTATTCTGGCCATCAGCACTGGTGCGCAAGCCCAGGAAGTGGTGCTTAAGGTTGCCCACTTCTTGCCCTCAACCTCCAATGCTCAAGTGCGCATTATTCAGCCCTGGTGCGATAAGATCGCCACCCAATCAAACAATCGGATGGTCTGCCAGATTTATCCTGCCATGCAGTTGGGGGGCACGCCTGCGCAGTTGTTTGACCAGGCCAAGGACGGGGTGGCTGACATCATCTGGACTGTTCCGACCTATGCCGCGGGCCGCTTCACCAAGAGCGAGGTGTTCGAGCTGCCCTGGATGGCAACCTATGCCGAGTCGGGCAGCAAGGCGCTATGGGACTATACGCAGAAGTTTGCCCTGGATGAGTACAAGGGTGTGCGCCCCTTGTTCATGCATATCCATGATGGCACCTTGTTCCACTTCGTCGACAAAAAGCCCGCAACGCTAGAGGACATCAAGGGACTGAAGATTCGTGCTGCAACCCGCATGAACTCCAAGATGATTGAGGCCCTGGGCGCAACGCCCGTGCAGATGCCCCTGCCCGCCGTACCTGATGCGCTGGCCAAGGGGGTGGTGGATGGGGCCTCTGTGCCATGGGAAGGGGTGCCTGCGATCAAGCTGGCTGAAATCGCCCACTATCACATGGATGTGCCGCTCGGCTCGCCACGGATCTCGAATACGATCTTTTTGTTCGGTATGAACCAGGCCAAGTACGATAGCCTGCCCGCGGATCTGAAAAAAGTCATCGACGACAATAGCGGCCTGGAGACCTCAGGCTGGGCCGGTCGGGTGGGTTTCGATGAGATTGTTGATGAGTTCAAGGGGCTGGCCAAGGCTAATGGCAATACGTTCTACTACATGCCAGAGGCTGAGTACAAGCGCTGGGTGACGGCAACCAGCGATGTAAACAAGGGCTGGATCAAGAGCGTGGATGATAAGGGCGGTAAAGGTGCCGAGCTACTTTCTGTGGCGCGTAATTTAGTTAAACAATACGCCGCGACAAGCAAGTAATTCGGCAGGGTGGCTTAAGGGGCCGGTGTCCAGTGAGGCGTCGGCCCCTCATTGCTTAGGCTCTGGGCGTCAGGCCGCAAAAATGGTCTTGAAATCTGGTGCACCTTGCAGTTCGCCATCGAAGTTCAACGTGTGCTCGATATGCCTTAGGTGACTGAGCATTTGTTGTTGCGCAGCCTGTTCGTCACGGGCCTCGATCAGGTCGACAAGTTCGCTGTGCTCGTGTTGTGGGCAAGCGGGTGCAGAGGGCTTGTCATACAAGGTGATGATCAGGCAGGTCAGCGAGGTCAGCTCGCGGATGACGCGCGTCAGAATGCCACGCGACACCATCTCGACGAGGTGGATGTGGAATTCTCCGGATAAGCGGATGATGCTGCGCAAGTCGTCTTGTTGGCGAGCGAGACGCTCTTTGTCCACATGCGCACGTAGCACCGCAATATTTTCTGGTGTGGCTTGACGGCAAAGCTTCGCGACCAAGGGAGGCTCGATTAGGCGACGGGTCTCGAACATCTCGCGTGCTTCTTCGACGGTAGGTCGCGATACAAAGGCGCCTCGATTAGGGATAAGGGTCACAATTTGTTCGTGTGCCAATCGTGCCAGCACCTCGCGAATCTTGGTGCGGCTGACCCCGGTGACTTCTGCCAGCCGTTCTTCAGCAAGCTTGGCGCCTGGCAGCAGGCGTCGTTCCAGAATTCCTGTCTGAATACGTTGATAGATGATGTCGCTGTCCATTCTCGGTATGGCTTGTTTAGGGCGAGGTGTGGCTTTTGTATGTTCTGGTTGCATGGTCACAGGGGCGACAGATTAAGAGAACGCTTGGAAAACGGAACAATCGGATTGTAGTAAGCGATTAGGTAATCTTGTCAAAGAGGCTGCCCCAACCTTTTACCTGGCGTGTATCGAAGCCTGCCATCTGCAAGGCTTTCCATACGACGGTCGATGTGGTGTCGTAGAACGCAATTCCTGTCTCGGTCTCAACACGCGATGCGAGTTGTGCCGCCTTGAGGTTGGTGCAGTAGGTCGTGATCGCGCTGGGTTTGTGTTTGGCAACCTCCAGAATCATTGTGTGCAATTGCTCTTCGGTGACTTCAGAGAACTCAAAATTGACGTGTATATTCAGATGCCGCTCGGCTACGATTTTGATCCCGGACTGGGCATAATTGGCGATGATTTTTTCCTGCACCTCTTTCAGATACGGAGAGACGATACCAAGCTCTTGTACGCCCGTTTTTTCAAGGACCTCATTTAAGGCCAGTATGGACGTCGTGGCTGGAATACCTGTCACCTCGGTAATCCGACGGCAGAGCTGCTCGTCCTTTTCAAAGCCGCGCCAGCCGCTTGATGTACCACTCCATCCGATCACATCCACGCGCGCATCGGCAAGCAACTTTGCTGCCTCTAATATCTTGGTATCGTCAAATTGTCCCAAGGCTTGTTCTTTGAGCGAGATTTCCGTGACCGTAAACCGAGAAAAATGAGCAGATACACCAGGCAGTTCGCTCACAATCGCACTGGTGACAGGCTCGAGCGATGTGTTGGATGAGGGCGTAAGCATTCCCAGCAGAATTCTTTTTTGCATGATGTGTTGCCTTTGAGTGGATGGGCCCGTTCTGTTGCAGGCAGCGCGGGCCCTCGCGTTTTAGTTGAGATGATTGGGTAGCCACATCGCGATGCTCGGGAAGTAGATCAGTAGCGCAACGAGCAACAGCATCATAGCCGCGAAGGGCATCGAGCCCCGAATGACGTCAATGACCGAACCTTTGCCACGGATCCCTTGCACCACATACAGATTGAGGCCGACAGGGGGGGTAATAAGAGAGAGTTCCATCATGATGACCAAAAAGATGCCGAACCAGACGGGGTCAAATCCAAGCGACACCACAAGTGGAACAATGACGGGTACGGTGGCAATCATCATGGAAAGCGTTTCAAGAAAACAACCCAGGATTAGGTAGAACAGGACCAGCACCCAGATAGTCTGCAGTGGTGTGGCGCCCAGGTCGGCAACGAACATGGATACGGCTTGCGGGACACCCATCATCCCCAAGACGTAATTCAGGAAGAATGCCGCCACGATAATCAGCAGAATCATTGCGGTGGTACGCATGGTTGCCAAAAAGGCTTCGTGCAGCATCTGGATCGACAGGCGTCGATACCAGGCGGCCACGCCTACTGCCATGATGACGCCTAGCGCAGCGGCCTCGGTTGGCGTGGCCCACCCTAGGTAGATGCCGCCCATGACGACCAGGAATACCAGTCCTGGGGGTACGAACCCTGCCAGGTTGCCCAGTCTTTGGCGCATTGATGGCCGCGGTTCTTTGTCCCCGGCAAGAGCGGGGTTGAGCACGCACAGCACGATGATCACCATCATGAATAAGCCAGTCAGGAGCAGGCCTGGAACGATACCTGCGATGAATAGCTTGCCAATGGATGTATTGGTAATCGCACCATAGACAATCATATTGATGCTGGGTGGGATCAGAATGCCTAGCGTGCCACCGGCGGCGACTGTGCCCAGAATCAGTCTCTCACTGTAATGGCGCTTTTTCATGGCGGGCAGTGCCACGGTTCCCATGGTTGCAGCGGTTGCAACCGATGAGCCCGAGATTGCGGCAAAGATCGCGCATGCCCCGATATTTGAATGCAAGAGCCCACCTGGCAGATGTGACAGCCAGTCTGCCAATGCTTTGTACATTCGTTCGGTGACGCCTGCGCGCATCAGGATTTCACCTAGCAAGATGAACAGCGGAATACAGGTCAGGATGAAGTCGTTGAGCACCCCCCACATCGTGTTGCCAAAGGACATCAATGTTGGCACGCCAAGGTATACCGCACCCCCGAGCGCCGCCGTCAAAAATAGTGACGTGGCAACTGCAAAGCCGACCAGCATAAAGCTCAGCATGATTAGGAAACCAATCGCGATACTCCAGAAGTCGATCATGGTAGTGTCTCCTTTTGGCTCGTAGGCGGATGCGCCCCTGGGTCGTCCAGCCCTTCTACATCGCTTAATTCTTGCTCGATTTCTTCTTCGAGTGTTTGGGGGCCGTAATACTGAAGAGCGCGTGGGGCGTCGCGAAAGCTAAGGAGTAAGGCATGGGCGAGTAGCACGATACTGACCACCGCAAAGATCAACAATCCGACAAACCAGATAGATTGAGGAATCCATTGAGGCGTATGCAAGGGGGTATTGGCAGCGCTTTGATAGGTAATGCTCTCATTTAGCGTATCCCATGCTCGCCAGGCGATAAACGATGCGAAGCCAACCATGCCGAGCATGGAAAGCAGGTTGGCCACGATACGCAGCGGTATGGGAAATGATTTATAGAAGATGTCTATCCGGGTATGCGCATGTTCGATCAACGCATAGGTAAAGCCGAATGCGGCCATCGTTGCGACGATATAGCCGCCAATCTCATCTGCACCGACAGATGAAAAATTAAATAGCTTGCGGGCGACGACGTCAAAACCGATCAAAAATGACAGCGCCAGCAGAGAATATCCGGAGATGATTGCTGTCACGCGCACCAACGGTGCGCAGGTATGTATGATGCGGTTGTTTCTGATGGCCACGGGTCTTCTCCTTGGTCGGGTCTATTTCACTGAAATGGTGTAGCCCATGGCCTTGCCGACGGTATCATTCCAGCGCTGTGTGCAATCAGGAACGACGGCATTACAGTGCTGACCCCATTCGGGCAGCACTTTCTGATTAACCACCTCTTTAAGACCGGCGGCTTCTTCGGGCGTGACGGCATTCAGGGTCATGTCGTACTTGGTGTGCTCTTTGCAGGACGCCTCGCCTGTGTTGCAGTTCGTTGCATCCTCCATGACGTCTGAGGCCAGCTTCCACATTTGGTCTTCCATACCCTTGAAGGCAGTCGTGAGTTTCTGCTGCTGCTCTGGTGTGAATTTTTTCCAAGTATCCAGGTTAATGAAGTGACCTTGCATGGAGTTCGAGACAGCAAGAGGAAGTAGATACTTTGTGACCTCTGGCCACTTTCCACCATTACCGGCTGAAGAGGCGGTGACACCACAGTCGGCCACGCCGCGCTGTAAGGCAAGATAAACCTCTGCGTACTGCAGCGTGACGGGTGATCCGCCCAGCCCTTGGATCATTGTCGCCATAGAGGTGGTAAAGGTGCGGATCTTGGTGCCCTTGAAGTCCTCTAGGCTTTCCATGGGCTTTTTGCAAAATAGGATTTGGGGGCCGAAGGGCCAAAGTGTCAGGACTTTGGAATTGAATTTCGCCTGAATTTCCCGGTCGAACTCCTCGCGGTACGCGTCAACGGCCTTTTTCTGGTCAGCGATGTTAGTGGCGACGCCGGCCAGATCGATGCCCTCGAGGAACGGGTCGTCGCGAGCCGCTAATCCGATCTGTACGGATGCAATATCGAATGCACCGGATTTGAGCAGGCGCATGGCGTCAGCACCCTTGACGTTGACCAGATCCATCGGACTATAAGCGATGCGGCTGGTGATGTCGGCCTGCTTGGCCAGTCCTTCGAAGAATGGACGCTCGACGAGATCGACCTGTTTTTTATTGCCCGTAAAGTTGCCGAGTACTTTGAGGCTTGCGGGCTCTGCCCAGGAACTTGTTGTGGCGACACACGCGAACGCAACTGCTGCGAAATAGATCAGAGGTTTCATTTCAGTCTCCTTAGCCGTATTGGCTTTTTGTTGATGACTTTCAGTTCGCTAGTACCGGATCAAGGACGATTGGCATGCTTGCTGATTAGGTCATTTTTGCTTTTTTACAGCATATCTATTTTGTGTACAAAAAGTCAAAGAATTTTATCCATAATTTTTGGAATTACCTGGTTTCGTCGTGATATTCATGCTTTCTCTAAACGCTTCAATTGCCTTTTATATATATCTAACATATTGATTTATATGATTTAATTTAGATAGATAAGCGGGTCATATATGGATTGAAATCGATCAACTAAGTGTAAACACTGATGTCCACAATATTCATCGATATTTATCATCTAGTCGTGGCGCCGGGGGCAAGTAACTGCGTAGTTCGGCTTGGTTTTTCTGGAGTGGATATGAGTTCGAAGTTTGATTTGATCATCACGCATGCCGATGTCGTCACGGCGTCTGATCGTTTTACGTGTGATATTGGTATTCGCGCGGGTAAGATCGCCGCCCTGGGTCATGATCTGGGCAGCGCAACCGAAACGGTGGATGCCACCGGCCTGCTGGTGTTGCCTGGGGGGGTCGACGCGCACTGTCATCTGGATCAGCCGATGGGATTTGGCCTGCGCATGGCTGATGATTTTCGTAGCGGCTCACGCTCGGCAGCCTGCGGTGGGACCACGACGATTATTCCTTTCGCTGCTCAGGCCAAGGGACAGTCCCTGCGCGCTGCGGTAGAGGACTATCATCAGCGCGCACAGGGTCAATCTGCCGTCGATTATGCTTTCCATCTGATTGTGTCAGACCCGACGCAGCACGTTCTGGATGTTGAGTTACCTGAATTGATCAGTGAAGGCTATACCTCGTTCAAGGTGTACATGACCTACGATGATCTGAAGCTCAATGATCGTCAGATTCTGGATGTGCTGGATGTGGCGCGTCGCACAGGCGCCCTGGTCATGGTGCATGCCGAGAGCACGGATTGCATTGCCTGGCTGACGCAACGGCTGGATGCCGCCGGGCATACCGCGCCTAAATATCATGCGGCCGCACGGCCAGAACTGGTTGAGCGCGAGGCCACCCATCGGGCGATTACCTTTGCTGAATTGGTGGACGTACCGATCCTGATCGTCCATGTGTCTGGCCAGGAGGCGATCGAGCAGATACGTTGGGCACAGGGTCGCGGCCAAAAGATCTTTGCTGAAACCTGTCCGCAATACTTGTACCTGACTGCCGAGGACCTGGATCAGGATGGCTACGAGGGGGCGAAGTGTGTATGCAGCCCGCCGCCGCGCGATGCCCAGAATCAAGAGGCCGTGTGGCGGGCGTTGGCGGGCAATGTATTTTCAGTGTTTTCCTCAGACCATGCCCCGTTCTCCTACGAGGATCCTCAGGGGAAAAAGCTTAATGGCAAAGAGCAGAAATTCCAGCATATCCCCAATGGCATTCCGGGGCTCGAGACGCGCCTCCCGCTGTTGTTCTCGGGTGGGGTGGTAGGTGGGCGGATCAATATCCATCAGTTTGTGGCTTTGACATCCACCCAGCCGGCCAAGCTGTATGGGCTCTATCCCCGTAAGGGCTCAATCATGGTGGGTGCCGACGCGGATCTGGTGTTGTGGGATCCTGCGCGTGAGGTCACGATACGCAACGAGCGCCTGCATCACAACGTGGATTACACGCCCTATGAGGGGACGACTGTAAGGGGCTGGCCCATGATGACATTCTCTCGTGGGCGACTAATCAGCAAGGACTTCGGGTTTGTGGGCACAGAGGGGGCCGGAGAGTTCATGCCTTGTGGTAAGCCGATTGGATCTATCTGATAGTGCGTCAGTGCGTTAGGAAATCCAGCACCATGCGGTTGAACTTGTCCGCGTGTTCCCACTGCGCCCAATGGCCGCAGCGGCTGAAGACGTGTAACTGTGCATCTTGTAGACCGGTGATTAGTCGCAACCCAGTGTCCAGAGGCACGAAGCGGTCGTCTCGCCCCCAGATCACCAATGTGGGAGCGGCGATCTCGCCAAGTCGGTGGCCGACGTCGGGGAACTGCTTTGGATTGGCCTCGACACTCTTGACGAAGTTCTCCAGATGGTCAAGACGTGTAAGCATATTTTCTAACCGAGTCTGAAAAAGTGCCTCAGTCAGTTGGCTCGTGTCGTATACAAACACATTCATCATGCGTTTAAGGTTTTCGATGGTGGGTGTTCGGTAGAGTGCTCCGATGAGTTTTATGCCTTCAGTAGGCATGGGAGAGAAGGCGCTGACGCCACCGGTACCGCCACCCATCAGCACCAGCTTGTCCACGCGCTCTGGGTGGGCAAGCGCGAAGGCCACCGCGCTGTGCCCGCCCATCGAGTTGCCGATTATATGTGCCTTGTCTAGACCGATGGTGTCCATGAGACCCTTGAGCGCACGCGCGTTCAGTTCAGAGCGTGAACCCTTGCAAATCACGGTGTCGCTTTTGCTCCAGCCTGGACAGTCCAACAGAATGACACGATAGCCTGCAGCCATCAGCGGCTCTATATTACGATTAAAGTTGGCCCAACCACTGGCACCGGGGCCCGATCCGTGGAGCATGACGACGGTCTGTTTGGCGGAACCGGTATCGTTGTAGTGCAACTGAAGGTCAAAATCTTTTTCGTTGATGCGCACGAAACGGCTCGTCGATGATTCGGTAATGGGACTGTTTCGGATTGGCATGGAATGGCTCCTGTTGTGTCGATGAGAGACGCGCTGTAGTTGAGGTTCAACCGGTCTCACTCATGATGGGTGGTGGTGAAGATGCCCTTGCGCATTGGCTTGGACACAGATTGATGAATTTTTCTGCGTTCCTGTCCAATGGCGTCATTTCAGTAACAACAGACCGAATCCAGCAATATATTCTGGAATGGCCTGATAATAGCGTAGGGTGCACGACAGCGGGCGCGTAGTGGATAGCGCACTGCGCGCCACTAGCCAGCTTTTGGACTCGTGGGCCGATAGGCCTGCGTCTCGCTCAATGCTCTCTTCTGTCATGGCGCAAAGCGCATCCAAAGCGGTGGTGTCAGCGGCCAAGCTGTCCATCCAGTGCCAATCCCACGTCGGGTTAATCGGCTTTATCGAACTATCGCCCGCTGCCAGTGCACGTCCTGCAGCCATCACGCGCTGTGTCTTGGCTTCTCGCTCTGCTGGTGTTGGCTCATTGCGGCGGGTGATGCGCTCTCGAACCGCCGCATCCGGGTGCGAAAGCGTGGGCACAGGAGGCTCATGCGAAAGTCCACCGGAGCCGATAAGCAAGGCGCGTCGCGGCTCATCGTCAAGAAAGCGCCCAATGGCTTGCCCCAGCGCATAACAGCGCCGCAGGCGTGGAATGCCTGGTTGTGCGACTGCGTTGAGGAAAATTGGCAGTATAGGTGGTGTGTCCAGACCACCCCACAGCATTTGGAGAGGCTGCGCAAAGCCGTGGTCAACCTGCATGCGGTGCGAGAGGGCGGGGTCGAAGTCCTCATTCATCAATCGCTCGGCCAATGCCACAGCGGTGCCTGAATCCACGTTGAGGTCGCCAGCAGGCGTCAGATAGTCGCCGACAGAGCGCGCCTGTGTACCAACGCAAAATGGCGGCATCAACTCGTTGAAGAAGCCGTTGTAATGATCCGGTCCCACGAGCACAACAAGTTCTGGCGAGAAGGCCAGAACTTGTTCACGGGCTGTGGCAATAGCCGATTCCAATCCGTGCGCGACTGTAGGTGCCACAGGGTTAAGCCCCATCAGTGGCGAGTGAGACATTCCGAGAAAAGCACGTTCCATAATTTTGTCATCCTGATGAGCTTAGTTACGTTGCAATCTACGCGCAGTTCGCTGCGTAGGCATGGCAGTGTCTGAGGAACGGCGATCGCTGTACAGTAGGTGCACAGAGTGCACTAATAAGGAGCTGCGAGATGACCCGTGTCACCAATGATTCCCCCGTCGCGGTTTATCGCGAAGTACGTGGATTAAGTCGAGGATTGGCGGTTCTGCGGGCTTTGAACGCAATGCCCGGTGGCATAGGGGGCGTGATGGAACTTGCCCGTATGACAGGGCTTCATCGCACCACGGTCAAACGTCTGCTGGAGACCTTGAGGATCGAAGGCTTGGTACAGCACCGGGACGAAGGCCTGTCTTATGCTTTGCGGTTCGAGGTCAGACGATTGTCAGAGGGATATGTGAGCTCCGATTGGATCGACCACGTAGCCGTCCCTGCAATGCGTACTCATCTGCGCACTTTATCCTGGCCAAGTGACTTAGCCACCCCAGATGCCGGATTCATGATCGTGCGAGAGTCCACCCATCGTATCAGCCTACTTTCGCAGCATCGTGCCATGATCGGCAACCGTATCCCGATGCTGATCTCAGCACTTGGTCGTGCATGGTTGAGTTGGTGCACGGATGGAGAGCGGCAGGCGACGCTGGCGTTGTTACGAGAGCGTACCGACGCTATTGGAGAAATGGCGAAAGACGATGCCTATGTAAAGCGAATCCTTCGCGAAACGCGCCGAAGAGGATATGCCTTGAACAAGGGCGAATGGGCAGCTGAGGCCAATATAACTGCCATTGGTCTACCGATACGCTTTGGTGAGCATGTGGTCGGCGCGGTTAATTTGATTATGCCAAGTCAGTTGGTCTCTGATCGTGAGATTGCGACTCGCTATGTGCCCCTGTTACGCAGCCTCGCAGATGAGATCTCCAAAGAGACGGCGCATATGCAGCGTGGCTAAAACTTTGCAAAAGTGTTTGTTGATTAGATCAACAATTGTATCGATCTGCTCTTGTATAGGTGTTTGCCCTTAAATTCGAAATTAAATCACACGTATGTCGTTTCGTATGATGTAATGCGATACGGATGATGTATTTTATATAAGATTAAGGATGTTCTAGGCGTCCATACGCAAGCAATTTGGGTACGCGAATCGGGTGGATTCCTATTTCACATAGAAGGTATTGGATTTAATGTTTATGAATACAGAAACGAGAGCTCCCCACACAGCAACCTCTCTTGCCACAGACTTTGCTGATGGTCTGCGTGTGGAAATCTTGGCAGGAAGCCGGATTCCGGGTGAGCGGATTCAGCTCGATGAGTTGCGTGAAAAATTCAACATCAGCCTAAGCCCAATCCGCGAGGGGTTGTCCCGATTGGTGGCGGAAGGTCTGCTGGTTCCAACTGGCCAGCGTGGGTACCGCGTTGCGCCGGTCAGCATCGAAGAGTTCATCGATATTAAAACGCTTCGATTGGACATGGAGCTGAAGGCGTTGCGTCAATCCATCCTCCTTGGCGATGAAGACTGGGAGCTACGTTTGATGACGGCTTTTCAGCGACTCAAGAATTTTGAAAAAATTCATCTTGAAAAACAGCATTGGTTGGTGGATGAGGTTTCTCAGTGGGAGGAGCGCCACCATGCATTTCATGACACGCTGATAGACGCGTGTGGTTCCCCAATATTGATGCGCTTTTGTCAAATGCTGCATGGGATGGGTGATCGGTATCGCCGTGTTTTCTTAAAGGCACACCAGCCAGATCAGAATGTTGCGCAGGATCACCAGTCTATGTATCAGGCGGCATTAGAGCGCAATGTTGATCTGGCTTCCGAAATTCTCAGATCACATATCGAGCGCACTGGCGCCAATGTGTTGGCAGCGATGCATCATGACACGGCCGAGAGCAAAAAAGGAGATAAACAATGATTAAGGCACTTGCCTATGTAGTGATTTCTACGCCAAAGTTGACCGAATGGTGCGCAATAGGGACCAGTTTGATTGGCCTGCAAGTCGATGTGCTCAATCAGGGCGCCGCAGTGCGCATGCGGATGGATGACAAAATCCAACGCTTGCTGGTGTTGCCAACTGACGGCAATCCGAAGTTAACAATGGGTTTCGAGGTAGAGAACGAAGCTGCGTTGGCGCAGACAACAGTCGACCTCAATCGCGCCGGATATTCGGTTTTTTCGGGTACTGCTGACGAGATTGCGTTGCGCGGCGTCGCGAACATGTTCTATTTCATCGATCCCGATGGGGCGCGTGTAGAGGTGGCGTGGGGCTTGAAGGATGCAGGTAGCGCCCTGCAGCCAGGACGGCCGATCGGAGGCTTTCGCACTGGGGAGCTGGGGATTGGCCATGTGGCACTGGGTACCGCACAGCATTCCGAAATGAGTGCCCTCTATAAAGATACCTTACATTTTAAGACCAGTGACTACGGGAACACGCTGTTTCCGATCGAGTTCCTGCATGTGAATCCGCGTCATCACACATTGGGATTAGCCAATACAGGCCGTGGAGCCGCTGTACACCATCTGATGCTCGAGTACAACGATTGGGACGATGTTGGTCGGGCGTATGACATGGCGCTGGAAAAACCCGAGTCGATTGCAGTCTCACTGGGACGCCATATTAATGACCATGTTACGTCGTTTTATCTCTACACGCCTGATGGCTGGATGCTGGAGCTGGGTTGGGCGGGCCGCCTAATTGATGACGATTGGCAGGTCGAGGATCTGGCTGGCCTAAGTTTGTGGGGACACGATCGCAGCTGGTTGCCTCAAGACAAAAGAGACGAAGCCAAAAAAATCCTGAAAATGCTGTCCGCACGAGGCCTTCGGGCACCAATCGCGCTGCCGACCGAAACTTTAGAAAAAAAAGCAAGTGGCATTAAAGATGAGTAGTCCAGAACTTCTAACTTCCCCTGAGATCGGTCAAACCATCCAGGTTGGGGAATGTCACATCAATTATCATGATTGCGGCGAAGGTTCACCAATATTGTTTATCCACGGCTCGGGTCCAGGGGTCACCGCTTGGGCTAATTGGCACAGCGTCATCCCAGTGCTGGCACAGCGAGCCCGGGTCATTGCCCCCGACATGTATGGTTTTGGCTACACCAGTTGCCCGCGTGACATGAAGCTAGATAGCGATGCCTGGGTAGGGCAGTTGCTGGGCTTGCTGGATGCGCTAGAACTTGATTCAGTCTCCGTAGTCGGCAACTCGTTCGGCGGTGCCATTGCGCTGGCGTTGGCGCATCGTCATCCGGCACGCGTCAAGCGCTTGGTGCTGATGGGATCGGTTGGTGTTTCATTCCCGCTCAGTGATGGTCTCGATAAAGTGTGGGGATATCAGCCTTCAATTCCCGCCATGCACGAGCTGATGAAAGTGTTCGCCTACGATCACAGCATTATTACTGATGAGCTGGTGGCAATGCGCTACACAGCCAGTACTCGCAGCGATGTGCAGGCCCGCTTCGCGCAGCTGTTTCCGCCGCCGCGTCAGCAAGGGATCCAGATGCTGGCGTTAGACGAGTCGGCGCTGCGTGCAATACTGCAGCCCACATTAATTATTCATGGGCGTGACGACCAGGTGATACCGCTCGAAGTCTCAGAGCGCATGGTGCGCCTGATTCCACACGCGGACTTGCATGTCTTTGGTGAATGTGGACATTGGGTTCAGATCGAAAAGGCAGCTGAGTTTATGCAATTGCTGTCCGATTTCCTGTGTCCTGATCTTAACGGGTAAATGAAAGAAATCACATGAACAAATCAGATATCAGCGGACGTTGGGAAATTGTCTCGTGGGAACAGATATATGACGACGGTCGAGTTGTCTATCCGATGGGACATCATCTGCGCGGTTTCATCGAATATGGTCCCTATGGCATGTTTTGCATCATCGCGAAGGTTGATCGGCAGGGCTTCACCACGGGTGGCCAATGGTCAGCCAGCGACAGCGAAAAGGCGGCTGCCTACAGTAGCTACCTCACCTATTCAGGTGGTTACGAAGTGGAGGGCGACGTGATCGTGCATCAGGTTGAGCACAGCCTGTTCCCGAATTGGGAGGGGAGCTCGCAGCGCCGCATCGCCAAGTTTCAGGATGGATTGCTCCACCTGTCAGCGCGGTTGGAGGCAGATACCAGCGAGGCTCGCCACGCCATCTTGACCTGGCGCAAGATGGCGTGACGTAACCCCAAGAGAGAAGCGCGTGCGCAAGTTATGCGCTGTCTATTAAGAAAAAACAGCAGGCGGTGCGGTGCCTGAAATGGAACGGCTCCGGCGCGTGACTCTGGGCAAGATTTTTTAGGTGTATCTCCCAGGTCTTATCGAAATACCTGGTCTATTTGATAAAGGAGACATTTCATGTTGAAGAAATTTTTGTATTCCGCGCTTGCCTTTCACTTGTTGGCCAGCTCTGCTGTGGCACAGGAAGTCACGCTGAAGGTTTCGCATTTCCTACCACCTAGTTCCAACTACCAGAAAGGGGTCTTGGAACCCTGGTGTGACAAGCTGTTGAAGGAGTCGGCGGGCAAGTTGAAGTGCCAGATATATCCGGCGATGCAGCTAGGTGGTACGCCAGCGCAACTGGCCGATCAGGTTAAAAATGGGGTTGCCGATATCGTCTGGACCGCGCCAAGTTACAGCCCAGGGCGATTCCCGGCGACCGAGGCACTTGACCTGCCGTTCGCGCTTCCGCCGGACGGGCTGGGCGGCAGTCGCGCGATGTGGGAGTACTACGAGCAGCATGCGCAAAATGATTTCAAGGACTACAAGATGCTGGCTCTGTTTTCCGGCATGAATACCCTAATCGTCACCGCCAGCAAACCGATCTTGAAGCTGGAGGACCTCAAGGGCGTAAAGCTGCGTAGCCCGTCGCGACTTGGCTCCAAGATGCTCCAGGCATTGGGTGCGACGCCGGTAAATATGCCA
Organism: Alcaligenaceae bacterium CGII-47; assembly: GCA_019166125.1. Lineage (GTDB taxonomy): Bacteria > Pseudomonadota > Gammaproteobacteria > Burkholderiales > Burkholderiaceae_B > Castellaniella. The sequence goes on along the minus strand of JAHTBO010000011.1, from coordinate 24,774 downwards.
CCGGCGCAGATTACAGAGGCGATTTCTAAGGGTTTGATAGACGGCTCGATGGCGGCGTGGGATCTCGTGCCTTCTGTCAAATTGGAAGAAGTTGCCAAGTATTTTATGGAAGCCCAGCCGAATGAGCCAGGTTTTGCGCAGGTGCCAGTGGTGATGCTGATGAACAAGGCGAAATATTCGAGTTTGCCCCCAGACCTTAAGGCCGTGCTCGACAGCAATATTGGCCTGCCGCTTGTCGAAATGGCTGGCCGCGCATGGGATAAATCAGCAGCCTATGGCCGCAAGATGGCGCAGGATGCGGGCGGCAAGATACTGACCATCGATCCGGCAGATTATGCGGCGATGCGTGCTGCTACGGCTCAGGTTGAGCAGGACTGGATCAAGGAAGTGGGGGCGCGTGGTTTGGATGGCGCCAAGCTTGCCAAGAGTGTCCATGAGATCAGTGCCAAGTATCTGAAGTAACGCGACAGTCGCCCCCCAGGAACCCGGAGTCCACACGATGTCTGAAGTTGATTTACAAGAGGCACCTTCGCCGGCGTTTACCGGGGTTGGCCGCTGGCTCGACAAGCTGTCGATCTGGTTTGCATATATCGGCGGGTCAATCTTCATTGCGCTGGTGGCGATGTCGATTGTGTCTATTTTGGGGCGCAAGCTGTTCTCCTCACCGATCCAGGGCGATCTGGAGCTGATGCAAATCGGCTCTGCGGTGGGGGCAGCCGCCTTTCTGCCGCTGTGCGAGCTGTACGACCATAACATCAAGGTCGATGCCCTGAGCGTATGGCTGTCAAAGCGCGTACGGCGAATGCTTGACGGCGTTGCGCATCTGCTGCTGTGCACTGCCGCAGGCGTTCTGACTTGGCGTACTGCATTATCGGTATCTGATGTCAAAGACTCGTTTGAAGTGTCGGCTTTGCTTAGCGTTCCGATATGGATCCCAGTCTGTCTGCTGGTGCCGAGCCTGGGTCTGCTGACCCTGGCGGCGCTGTATCGCGCTTACCTGTCTTTTGTAGGGTCTAACTCATGAGCGGGATGGCAATCGGGTTATGGGTATTCGCAGGACTGATGGTTTTGCTGGTATTCCGCGTACATGTCGGCGTGGGTATGTTTTTTGGAGGCGCCGCGGCATTCCTGATGGTTAATCACGGCGATTTCAATGCCTTGCTATTCACGCTTAATAATCTGGCCTATGCGCGCTTGTCGAACTACGATTTGGCGGTAATACCGTTGTTCATGCTAATGGGGCAGTTCGCCACACATGGTGGCTTGTCGCGTGCGTTGTTTCGCGTTACCGGCAATTTTATTGGCCATTTCAAAGGTGGCTTGGCTATGGCCGCGACTGGCGCCTGTGCAGGCTTTGGCGCGATCTGTGGTTCTTCGCTGGCGACGGCAGCCACAATGGGACAAGTGGCGCTGCCGGAGTTGCGTGCACACGGCTACTCAGGCCGGTTGGCGACGGGCACGTTAGCTGCTGGCGGCACGTTGGGGATCATGATTCCGCCCTCGATTCCGTTGGTGATTTACGCGGTGTTGACTCAAGAGTCTATTGGCAAGCTGTTCATGGCAGCGGTGATTCCGGGCTTGCTAGCGGTACTCGGCTACATGATGGTGATCCGGATACTCGTGACGCTGAATCCAGCGTCCGGGCCTGCAGGCCCGCGCGTCCCGTGGGACCAGAGAATGACCTCGCTGGTTGGTGTGATTCCAGTACTACTCGTATTTTTGGTGGTGATCGTTGGCATCTATGGCGGCTGGGCTAATCCGACCGAGGCCGCTTCAATCGGTGCGGCCGCATGTGGCGTGCTGGCGGTCCTGACAGGCGGCATGCGCTGGAGGGGTATTCGCACAAGCATTATCGGCACCGCCCATGCGACGGCCATGATCTACCTGGTTTTGCTGGGGGCCGACGTATTGAATGCAGGCTTGGCGATCACGCAATTGCCGGCTGAACTAGCGATATGGGTGCGCGATAGCGGCTTACCGCCATTGTCAGTCATTATTGCGATCCTGCTCGTCTATATTTTACTGGGTTCCGTGATGGATTCATTGGCGATGATCCTGCTAACCATTCCAATCTTCTATCCGGTGGTGATGGGCTTGGACCTCTGGGAGTTGACGGCGAGCGATAAATCAATCTGGTTCGGTATTCTGGCCTTGATGGTGGTAGAAATCGGGTTGGTGCATCCGCCGCTGGGGATGAATCTGTTCATCATCCAGAAGCTGGCAAAAGACGTGCCGTATATGGAAACGGCGAAAGGTGTGCTGCCATTTCTTGCCTCTGACCTGATTCGCATCGTGCTAATGGTTCTATTTCCTAGCATTAGCTTATGGCTCGTGCGTAGCCTGGGTTGACTCCGCTGTCAGATCAATAGGCGTAATTTATGAATACTCAAGAAAAGATCAATGAATGGGCCGAGCGACTACGCAATGCAGAGCGGACCGGCACTCCGATTGAGCCGTTACGTGACGAGATTGAGAATAGCGACGAAGCCTATGCGGTACAACTGGTCAATGTTCGTCAGGCGCAGGCACAAGGGCGTCGCATCGTGGGTCGTAAGATTGGTCTTACGTCATCGATCGTTCAGAAGCAGCTGGGTGTAGATCAACCTGACTTTGGCACTTTGTTCGCCGATATGGTCTACGGTGATGACGAGGAGATTCCTTGGGCACGTACGCTGCAGCCCAAGGTCGAAGCCGAAGTAGCGTTGGTGCTCGAGCGCGATATCGACCTATCTGATGCCACGTTGGTGGACGTAATCAACGCCACTGCCTATGTGCTACCCGCTATCGAAATTGTGAGTAGTCGCATCATTAACTGGGACATCAAGTTTATAGACACCGTCGCCGATAACGCATCCAGCGGACTCATCGTACTTGGCGCTGTGCCTACACGTTTGAATGCACTGGACCTCAAGCTGTGCGAGATGGTCACTGAGCGCGCAGGTTCAGTGGTGTCTCAGGGAAGCGGCAGTGCTTGCTCGGGCCACCCACTGAACGCCGCCGTATGGCTGGCACGCAAGCTTGCCACGTTGGGACAACCTCTGCGCGCGGGTGACCTGGTTATGACCGGCGCGCTCGGCCCGATGGTTGCCGCGCAGCCCGGCGACACCTTTGAAGCCTGCATTAGTGGTGTCGGAAGCGTGCGCGCACACTTTGGTATTTGAACAACAGAAAGGAAGCGAGATTCTTATGACCCGAAAACTTCAGGCAGCGATCATTGGCAGTGGCAATATCGGTACGGACTTGATGATCAAAATCCTGCGTCACGGCCAGTACATTCAGATGAGAACCATGGTCGGCATCGACGCGGCCTCTGATGGCCTAGCGCGTGCCGCCCGTATGGGCGTGGCCACGACGCATGAAGGTGTGGCTGGCCTGGTCCGTATGCCTGAATTCGCCGACATCGACTTCGTGTTTGACGCGACAAGCGCCAGTGCCCATATCGAGAACGACGCGTTCTTGCGTAGTTTGAAACCCGGCATCCGTGTGATCGATTTGACGCCGGCAGCTATTGGTCCTTACTGTATTCCGGTCGTCAACGGTGAAGATCACCTTGACGCATTGAACATCAACATGGTCACCTGTGGTGGCCAAGCCACTATCCCAATGGTCGCGGCAGTTTCGCGTGTGGCCAAAGTCCACTATGGCGAGATCGTCGCCAGCATCTCTAGCAAAAGCGCTGGCCCTGGTACCCGCGCCAACATCGACGAGTTCACTGAAACTACGTCCAATGCCATCGAAGTGGTGGGGGGGGCTACCAAGGGCAAGGCCATAATCGTGCTGAATCCAGCTGATCCTCCGCTGATCATGCGCGACACCGTCTACACACTAAGCGATCACGCCAGCGAAGATGCCATAGCCGAATCGATCGAACGCATGGCCGCCCAGGTGCAGACCTATGTTCCGGGCTACCGTTTGAAGCAAAAAGTGCAGTTCGACCAGATCGAAGGTTTGAACATTCCTGGCATTGGACGGAGCCTTAACGGTCTGAAAACCTCGGTGTTCCTGGAAGTCGAAGGTGCTGCCCACTATCTGCCTGCCTACGCGGGCAACTTGGATATTATGACCAGCGCTGCGCTGCGCTGCGCTGAAAATATGGCCGCACGCATGCGGGCTGCTATAACCGTCTGAAAGAGAAACACATGACCGCAAAAAAGATCTATATCTCCGATGTGACGCTACGTGATGGCAGTCACGCCATCCGCCACCAGTACAGCGTGGCCCAGGTCAAGCAGATCGCCCAGGCCCTCGATGAAGCCAAAGTTGATTCGATTGAAGTCGCCCATGGCGACGGCCTGCAGGGCGGCAGTTTCAACTACGGTTTCGGCGCCCATACCGATATTGAATGGATCGAAGCGGTAGCCAGCGTGGTTAAGCACGCGCAGATCGCCACCTTGCTGCTGCCCGGCATCGGCACTGTGCACGACCTTAAGGCCGCCTACGACGCAGGTGCTCGCATTGTGCGTGTAGCTACGCACTGCACCGAAGCCGATATCTCACGCCAGCACATAGAGTGCGCCCGCAACCTTGGAATGGAGGCTGTGGGATTTCTGATGATGAGCCACATGCACACGCCTCAGGGCCTGGCCCAACAGGCTAAGTTGATGGAGAGCTATGGTGCGACCGTCTGTTACGTGGTGGACTCGGGCGGTGCGCTCAGTATGAATGACGTGCGCGATTGCTTCCGCGCCTTCAAGGATGTACTCAAGCCCGAGACCCAAACAGGCATGCACGCACACCATAACCTAAGCCTGGGCGTGGCCAACAGTATCGTGGCGGTGGAAGAAGGCTGCGATCGCGTGGATGCCAGCCTGGCTGGCATGGGTGCCGGCGCAGGTAACGCGCCACTGGAAGCATTCATCGCTGCCATCGACCGTCTGGGCTGGAACCACGGCACTGATCTATATAAGCTCATGGATGCGGCCGACGACATTGTGCGTCCACTGCAGGACCGCCCGGTGCGCGTGGACCGCGAGACGCTGGCTTTGGGTTACGCAGGTGTTTACAGTAGTTTCCTGCGACACTCGGAAGTGGCTGCGAAGAAGTACGGCCTGAAAGCTGTGGACATCCTCGTCGAGTTGGGCAGGCGCCGTATGGTTGGCGGTCAGGAAGACATGATTGTGGACGTGGCGCTGGACTTGCTTAAGGACCAGAAGCACGAGCGATAGTCACGCTTTATGGTTGTAGTAAGCGGTCTTATGCAAACCTCGGTCCCGTTGAATAGGATTCGCGATTCGTTACGGGTTGATGGTTAGCCACTGCTCCAGGAATTGCACGCAGACACGGACCTTGGCTGAACTGCTCAGGCGCGAGGTATAGACCGCCCAGACATTGGCCTCTTGTGAATGGTCTGGCAACACCCGAACCAATTGGTTTGAATCCAGACTGGCCTGGACATCCCATATCGATCGCAAGAGAATGCCGTGCCCGTCGATCGCCCATTGGTGGGCGATCTCTCCGTTATTGCTTGCCAGTGGGCCCGAGACCTTGATTGATGCGGGGCCGTTCGGGCCAGTCAGATGCCAGACGTTAGATGTCTGATCGCGCTCTCGGATGATGACACAGTGGTGATTGACGAGATCCTCAAGCGAACTGGGCTGCCCTTTTCGTGCGATATAAGCAGGTGATGCAGTCAATATGCGGTAGTTGGTGGCAATGCGTTTGGCGATCAAGCTGGATTCGTTAACGGTCCCGACCCGAATGTCCAGATCGAAGCCCTCGCCGATTAGGTCGACAGGCCGATCCAGTAGTTCAAGCTGTATTTCTATTGATGGATATTGCTTGGCTAGCTGTGACAAAGCGGGCCCAACCCGGTTGCGACCAAAGCCCGAACTGGTGCAAATACGCAATATGCCGCGTGGTGTGGTCTTTGTGGTGAGGACCATCTCGGTCATCTGATCGACGTCCTCGAGAATCCTCTGTGACCATTCGTAGACGGTCGTGCCGTCATTCGTCACAGCGACCCGCCTTGTGGTACGGTGCAGCAGCTTGGTTTTCAGCGATTTTTCCAGAAGCGCAATCCGCTTACTGACGTAGGCAGGCGATACGCCCAGTTCGGTGGCGGTCGCTACGAAACTTCGGTTTCGCAATACCAGGCAGAATAGGCGCAGGTCTTCAAGTAGCGGTCGATTATACATGTTATGTGTCTTGTGATTTAACCAAACGGATAATTATATTGTCTGCACAAATAGTATCATCGTCGAGATGATCGAACTAACAGAATAGAGAAGGGCAAGATGCATAAGATTGCAGTGATCTCCGGCGACGGAATTGGTAAGGAAGTGATGCCTGAGGGGCTGCGCGTGCTGCGTGCCGCCGCAAAGAAATTCAATATCCAGCTTGAGTTACAGGAATTCGACTGGGCCAATTGTGATTATTACGCGCGTCACGGGCAGATGATGCCATCGGACTGGCAGGAACAGCTCAAGGGGTTCGACGCCATTTATTTCGGTGCGGTGGGTTGGCCCGAAACGGTGCCTGATCACATTTCTCTTTGGGGGTCCCTGATTCAGTTCCGGCGCTGTTTCGATGAATATGTAAATCTGCGCCCGGTGCGTCTGATGAAAGGGGTGCCTTGTCCTTTGGCGGGTCGCAAGCCAGGCGATATCGATTTCTATGTCGTGCGCGAGAACTCGGAGGGCGAGTATTCGGCGGTGGGTGGCATGATGTTCGAGGGGACAGATCGCGAGCTCGTTGTGCAGGAGGCCGTTTTTTCACGCCATGGTATAGACCGAATACTTAAGTACGCCTTCGAGTTGGCGCAAAGCCGCCCCAAAAAGCATTTGACCTCTGCGACCAAGTCCAACGGGCTATCAATAAGCATGCCCTATTGGGATAAGCGCGTGGAAGAGATGGCGCCCCGATTCCCTGATGTGCGTTGGGATAAATATCACATTGATATTCTGTCGGCCCATTTTGTTTTGAACCCACAACGCTTTGACGTGGTGGTGGCGTCCAACCTTTTTGGCGATATCCTGTCTGACCTGGGGCCTGCATGTACCGGTACGATTGGTATCGCTCCGTCGGCCAATTTGAACCCAGAACGCGTATTCCCTTCCTTATTCGAGCCTGTGCATGGCTCCGCCCCAGATATCTACGGTCAGAATATTGCCAATCCGATCGCCATGATCTGGTCTGGTGCGATGATGCTGGATTTTTTAGGCGATGGTGATGCAGGTCACAAGGCAGCGCATGATGCCATGGTGAGCGCAATCGAAGACGTATTGGGCGAGGGGGTGACAACCACCCCAGATCTCGGCGGCAAGGCCAACACGACTGAAGTTGGCAAGGCTGTCGAGGCAGCGCTTCTGGGGGGTTGAGCGATCAGTTTATAGCCAGGTCAGGCCAATAGAGATCAGGATGCCCGATACAAACAACTGGATCAGGCAAAAACCCATGATGTCCTTGGCCTTGAGGCCTGCAATCGCCAGTACCGGTAACGCCCAGAACGGCTGGAGCATATTGGTCCAGGAGTCACCCCAAGCAACGGCCATCGCGACGCGCGAGATGTCTGCGCCCAGCGTCTGGGCAGCGGCGATCACCACCGGACTTTGCACCGCCCATTGACCGCCGCCAGAGGGAACAAACACGTTCACTAGGCCAGCGCTCAGGAATGTCCAGAACGGCAGGGTCGTGGCAGTCGAAAACGATACAAACCATGCCGATAGGCTGGCAGCCAAACCCGAGTCGACCATAATGGCCATGATGCCGGCATAGAACGGGAACTGAATCACAATACCCGCGCCGCCCTTGATGGCTTCTTGTAGGCTTTTGAGCAGGCGACGTGGCGTGCCGTGCAGGATGATCGCAAGGAACAGGAACGAAAAATTGATGACGTTCAAGTTCAGGCCTGCACCGCGTACCACGTAATAGTCGAACATATAAGCCAGACCCGCAGCCCCGACCAACCAGGCGAGGATGCGACTGTTCTCGAGGCGGTCTGCTGGCCGAGTCGTGGTCTGGCTTGGGTCGTCCTCGATTTCCTTGAGCAGCTCGGGATCGACATAGATGCTCTCTTGTTCGGAGGGCAGCATCAGACGATTGATGAGCGGCACCGCAATAAACAAGGCCACGACAATTGCGAGGTTATAGAAGGAAAAAATCGTGTCTGAGGTCGGAATGATGCCGATCTTATCTGCAGCGAAGTGCCCAGGTGTGGCGATAGTAAGTGGAATTGAACCGGCCAATCCGCCATGCCAGACGAGAAAGCCCGAATAGGCGCTTGCGACCAATAGACGATAATCCACCCGAACCTGACGGGCCAGTTCCTTGGCAAACAGGGCGCCGACGACCAGGCCAAAACCCCAGTTGATCCAACTGGCGACCAATGAGACGACAGTGACCAGAATGATCGCCCCGCCTGCGGACTTTGCCAGCGAAGCCAGCATCGTCAGCCATTTTTTGACCAGCGGGGTGTTGGCCAGCATGTGCCCGGTCAACAGCACCAGGAGCATTTGCATGGCGAAGGTGAGCAGGCCCCAAAAGCCATTGCCCCACCAGCGGATGACTTCCATAGGGGTGCGTTGCTCGCCCAAAACCGCAGCCAAGGCTGCGACGAAAGTCAGTAATAAGACGAAAATATAGGGATCAGGTAGGTAGCGTTCTACAAGGCGAACGGATCCACGAGTTAACATCCTAAACATATTGGCTTCTCCGGGTATGAGTAATGATGCGCGCAAGCCTTTTGGGCTTTTATAGGTCGGCACAGTATAACTTATACGAATTTATGAAATAATTTGTAACGACAGCGACTACGAACATGTCGGCAAAATAATCGGTGAGGGGTCGATGATGCGTTCCTACCAGCCACGGCTGGGCCTCGAAATGGAGATGGCCGTTATTCACGTGGATACGGGGGCCAGTTGCGCGGTGGCGCGCTACTTTGATGCTTTGTGCCAAATTAAGCAATCCCGCAGACAATTCTGTGACGTGATGGTGCTAAAGGGTCGTTGTGTGGGGATTTATACCGAATCCGCCATCTGCGGCCTGGATAATGGGTTTAATCTGCTAGAGACTGCCTTGGCGCCGGTTCAGGGTGGGGTGGGGGGCCTGGATCGCCTGGCCTCACGCGCATTTCGTGAGCTGGCAGATACGATAGAAGCCTTGCGTGCGGATCAGGCCATGGTATTGAATGCTTCTGCGCATCCGGACTGCCGCCGAGATCCGCAGTGGTATGCCCAGGTGTGTGCGCCGCGCCCTATATATAAGGAACTGGTCGGACATCGTGGCTGGCATCATTGGGAGGGCATCGACGCAAAGGCCCAGAATGGTGCCAATACGTCGGTACCAATCGAACACGCCGCCCAAGCACTCAATATCATGATCGGCTTGGCAGGCGCGAGCATTGCCTTGTTTGCCAATAGTCCGCTAGAGTCCGGTGAGCGAACCCAGTTTAAGGAGAATCGCTTGACGGTTTGGCCACGCGTCTTTGAGCACGCCAGGTTTCCAGGTGACTTCTTACTGACGCAGTACCCGAGCCGCCCGTTCGGCGACCTGGGTGATTATTTTCGCTGGATGTTTGGCGCAGGCACTGTGTCGCGCGCCTTGCCTCAGGGACGCCGATATGACTATAAGTCGGCACCCACCGTTTTATTGGATGGCGATCCGTGCCTGACTGAGTTCCTGTCCGCGCGCCAGTGGATGGGGCAGCAATTAGAAACTGGTGAGCGCGCGTGTTTAGTGCCGGATTCGGGGCATTTCGAGTACTCCCAGATTGCGCAGTTCATGGATGCCCGGTGGCGTTACCAGCTCGATACACTCCCGCCTTTGGCTGAATTGCTGCTTGCCTGGGGGCGTGAGGGGGGGCTGGAGGCCTTGTTCGCAGCGTGCGGGGTGGATGGGTATATCGAAGGGCGTGCGCCGGGGGCGGGTTTTGCTGATTCGGTACTCCTGGCCGAGGCGGGTACCGAGATCTCGCGTAGTATGTTGATGGCCCCCATCGCATTGCAGTTGGGTGTACTAGAGAACTCGGCTGAGGCCTGGCAACTGGTGCAGGATTGGGGCTGGGACACGTTGGGTGTGCTGCGCAATCAGGCGATGCGCCATGGTCTGGATGATCCTGATGTGCGCGCCTTGTGTGTCCAGGTTCTGGCTGTTGCGCGCGGTGGACTCGCCCATACCGATCAGCACTGGCTCGCCTATCCCCAGTACGTGCTGGATACGGGGCGAACATCCGCAGACCGCACCCTGTACACCTGGCAGCGCATAGCTGGCACCCGTGCACAGCGTCTGGCAGGTGTCGCAAGGGACCATGCCGCATTGCACCCCCAGCAATATGAGGCGTTCTGAGTTGGGTTCGGCAGGCGGCTTATTGATCCGCGCCGTATACCTCGTCGGCTGCCAATAGAATATCGACGGGTGGATTAAAGCCAATAATTCGGGTGGTTTTTAGATTAAGCGCAATTTTTGGGGGGTCGATCCATAGTTGGCTCAGTTGGCGTGGACGCGCTCCGTTGAAAATGCGGGCGATGGTCTCTGCATAGAATAGTGCAACATGAGCGGGCTGCGCACGCGCCAGACTCAGTAGCAGGCCTGCCTCGACTTGCTCGGACCCTGCCATCGAAAAACTAGGGATTTTGGCTTTTTTTAGCGCGTCCGCAATTTGTACGACACTCGTGGCGGTCACCCCTCGGTGTGTCGTGACATAGACCGCATCGACATCGCTTTTTGCGAGTGTTTGATAGCATCGCACGGCATTATTGATCGCTGCTTCCAGCGGTATGCTATTGGATGGTGCGTTGCAGTATTCCACCTCAAAGCCCAGGGCTTTGCTGATTTCCTTGATGGCTGGAACGGCGGCGTAGGTACGCCCCTCTGGACTGTCTTCGTAGACCACGCCGAGGGTCTTGAATGGCATGATTTCGTGAAAAAGCCGCAACTGGCGTTGGTAGCGTTCGGGCTCGACACGTGCGTGCAGGTTCTCGCGTCCACTATCCTGCGGGCTGTCAGTGATACCGGCTGCCACAGGATCACTTGTGGAGCCAACCACCGTGGGGACGGGGGGGCCCAGTGTTCGCATGTCTTGGCCTGCCCAGGTGCCCATGGCAATAATAAGGTCAATATCGTGACGCGTTTGCAGCCGCTCAGAGATTGCCTGACGCATTGCCTCGCGTTTACTGGCATCGAAGTTGCCTGGATGCCAGAAGGCCTCATCAACGAATTGTACGTAGGGGCTCACCGTGTGAGTTGCCAGCCATTGCCACATCTCGTGGCCTGTTGTGTTTTGCGGTATCTGGTCGGTAAGGCTAAGCCATTCCAGCCGTTCGAGGCCTTTGATGGTGGCCGATAAGGTCTCGACATAATCGGGATAATCGCCGCTCTCGACATAGCCGACACGCCATCGTGATCCGTCCGGCTTGAGTGTCGGTGTTGTGGCAAAGACGGCGGTTTGTGTCGGGCTGGTAGTGGCCGTCGACTCGGCATGGACGCTGGGGTGCAGGCCTAGCGTGCAGGCCAGAAAAAACAGGAAAATAAAGCGCTGAATCATAGCTCTGCCCTTTTGACTGCAATCAGGGTGATGTCATCGGACTGCTCGGTGTCCTGGGCGAAATCACGGACATCCTGGAGCAAGGTGTCGGTAAGCTGGCGAGCGCTGGCGCACTGGGCAATTGCAATGCATGAAAACAGTCTGTGGTCATCATATAGGTCGCCATCCGGCCCGAAGGCCTCGGTAATGCCATCGGTGTAGCCAAGTAAAATCTCGGTGGGATTGAGCGTTGTGTCAAAGCTTAGATAGGACAAGTCTTCTTGGATACCGCATGCCGGACCACTGCGGCCTTCAAGCCGCTTTAGTTGTCCGTCGGGCAATACCACGCACGGCGCCGGGTGCCCACCGTTGGCCCAATTGAATGCGCCGCTACTTAAATCGAGCACGCCGATGACCAGGGTGACAAACATCATATTGGGATTGTTTTCCGCGAGGCGGTTGTTGACCCGCTCCATCAATATAGCGGGATTGGTCTCGTCCTCGGCACAGGCGCGAATCAAGGTGCAAGTGACCGCCATAAATAATGCTGCGGGGATGCCCTTCCCCGATACATCGCCGATGGCAATGCATAGACGGCCGTCGGGTAAAAGAAAGTAGTCGTAGAGGTCGCCGCCGACGTCCTTGGCTGGGATCATGGTGGCATATAGATCAACTTGTTTGCTGAGGTAAGCGGGTAAGGGGATGGGAAGTAGACCCATTTGTATCTCGCGCGCAATATTAAGCTCGCTTTGGAAACGTTCGCGCGCCGTGGCCTCTTGCATCAGGCTTGCGACTTTTTCACGTAATTGCCGATCCATCGATATGAATGTGGAGGCCAGTCGACCCACCTCATCAGGTTGCTTTTCAGGGAGCTGTAAAATCGTGTCGGGGATCGGGCCGGCAGTGCTTAGATCCTGCTCGGGTAAGGCCTTGGCAAAATGACTTAGTTGCTGCAGCGGATGCGTGATGCGAGCGGCCAATGCCCAAGCCAAACCCAGCGTAATGACCAATATGCCAAGAAATAACCATATCAGTCCGCTCACCAAGTCGGTGGCGGGCTCGGTTAAATCCTCAGTGGGGACAGCGGCCACGATCGTCCATCCCAGGGGCTTGAAGTGTGCCGAGCTGATCTCCCACTGCGTGTCCTTATCCAGTGGTTCAAATTGTATTGTGCGAATCTGCTCGGTGCGGGGTGCCTCGGCGAGTGTGTCGCCTAGGGTTTTACCGCTATGTGTATCCGGTATATCCAGCAGATCGCGCGCTTCATGGGGTAGCGGAGAGACCAGCCGGGCATCATCGGCCATGATAAAAGCAAAACCGGACTGGGCAAGCCGGACAGATGCCAGTGCCTGACTGATTGATTGCTCCATTTGCTGGCGACGTTGATCGAATTGCTCGAGTACTTCATGCGCGCTATCGGTGATGACAAAGACCCAATCCCACGGCTCGAAGTATTCGAAATAGGCGTAACGAAGCTCGGTGGGGGCCGAGCGCTCAGCGGATGGCCAGCGATAGATGGCAAAGCCGTGGCCTTCATTTTGGGCCGTCCGATATGCGGATGCCGCTAATTCGTGCCCCTTGATATCGCGCAGTGACGTGATATTCATGCCCCGCATGCTGGGCTGACCACTGGCGAGGACCATAAACTCACTGTCAAATGCAAAACTGTAGCGATCGGTGCTGATTGCCAGGCCATTGAGCCATTGCTGTGCGAGGCCTTGGGCGGCCTGTGGCGTAAGGGTGCCGTGTGCAACTTGCGTGACATACCCATCCAGTACGGTGCGCACGGTCGTGCCAAGCTGGACTAATTGGGCACGGTCATTGCGTACTGTCGTGATCTTGTTGCTGAGTAGGCCGCCCCAGCGTGCTTCGCTGTCGTGGATGAGAAGTTGCAAGACGTTGCGCACCGCACGCTGCTCGCTGTCGACGACCGTATGCGTGACGTCGCGTTGCGTCACGAAGGTCACGGCAACCGCGCTGAACAATAGGGATAAACCGACAAGGAGGAAGATCTTGCTGCGAAGCGTGGTCAAGCGCATAGCGTAAGGGATGGCCTAAAGAGGGTCTGCTGAAACGCTGTAAACGATATACTTTCACTCAATTGTAAGTGACGTGACAGGTTTGGTCTCTAATGTGCCGTGTTTGTAACGCCTGAGCAGGTAAATCCTTGAAAAATAAGTCAGCCATGCGCACTGCTCGTATACGCCGCCCTGTACGAGATGTATTGTTGGCGTGCGTGCTGATCTTGTTGTTGGCGCAGTCTCTGGTGGGCGCTTTGAGCTTGTCTGCGCTTAATAGTCTGGTGGCCAATAACACTGCCGAGCGTATCGAGTTGCTGACCCAGCAGACTGCCACGCAGATTCAGACCGGTGTGCAGCTAGGTAAACCCCTGGCACAGTATTTTGGCCTTTCAACCCTGCTCGATGATCTGCATGCACGCGTGCCCGATATGCTGGGTGCAAGCGTTGTGCTTTTTGATGGGCGGGTGCTCGCCAGCAAAGGCGCAGAGGTGGGCGCCGGTTCGCTCGTGCGTGTCTTGGCGGATCATCAGTCGCAGGCTGGGCGTGATAGTGCGATCAGCCTGCGGCCATCCGGTGCGGTGCAGCGTACCGATGCCAATAGTGTGACGGTGGCGGTGCCTGTTGGCCAGGCGGGGGCCGAGCGTGGTGCGCTTGTGCTCAGCGTGCGGGCGACAGGTGTCTGGCATAGTGTGTTGCTAAGCAATAATCTATGGGTGCTGCTGCTGACCACACTGGGTGCGGCAGGGGTGCTTACCGTTTTGCTTCGCTATGTCATTCCGATCCAGGAACTCGCCGCAGCGAGCCGAGCCCGATTTTTGGTGCCTTTACTGATATTGCTGGTGGCGCAAGGCGTTTTTGCCAGTTACACCATCCATACCTTTCGTGATGTTTGGACGCGTGTGGCGCACGATAATATTCAAATTTTGGGCGAGGGCTTACAAGACAAGCTGAATCGCGTGCTGGGCTACGGCTTTTTACCCGGCACGTTACAGGACGTGGATCGTCCGATGGTACGGCTTGCCGCTTCATTTCCCATGATTGCCGAAGTCCAGTTACACAATGCTCAGGGGCAGATGATCGTGCGTGCTGATGCGCACGGGGCCTTGCCGATGCCGTCTTGGCGCACCGATCAGGCCGATTCCGCGCTCTCCTTTGCGCTACAGGCCGATGCAGGCGGCCCGGTCTTGGGGCAGTTGGTGCTGATCCCTGATCAGGCATTGATCGCTGCTGGCGTTCGTGATCGTATTATGGATGCGGTCACGGTGGCTACCGTGGCAATGGTCGCGGCAATCGAATTGCTCTTGCTGCTGACCCTGCTGATGGGGCGGGCCTTCGCTGTGCCGGTGCGCACCCGCTCTGGCGAGTTGACGGGCCTGGATGATCAATCCGATCTGGGTTTGGTCGCGCGTCCGGTAATGTTTGGTTTTTTATTCGCCCTGGCACTACCGCTAAGTTTCCTGCCGATCTACGCGCGCGCTCTGCTGCCGGGTGGCGATGTGGGGCAAGCCTCGACCGAGTTGCTGATCGCCTTGCCGATCGCCGCCGAGATGGGGTGTGGTCTGCTGACGGCCTTATTGGCCGGGCGGCTGACTGATCGTCGTGGCTGGCAGTTCCCGGTGCTGGCGGGCCTGGTAGGTTCGGTGTTTGGCAATCTCGCATGCGCCCTGGTGGGATCTTTGCCCGAGCTCATTGTGGCGCGTGGACTTGCGGGCCTGGGGTATGGGCTGACCTGGATGGGCCTCCAGGGCTTTATCGTGACACGCAGTCCGCCCGCTTACCGTGGTCGTAATATGGCCACCATTGTGGCGGGCCTGTTTGCCGGCCATTTGTCGGGCGCCGCAGTGGGTGCCATGCTGATGCAGCAGGTGGGATTCCAGATGGTATTTATCGTGGGTGCAGGCTTGTTGTGCCTGCCTGCGCTCGGTGTGTTGACCTTGATGTGGCCTTATCGACAGCGCACCGCGCCGCGTCTGACCCAGGCCCAGCCCTGCGCAGGCTTGGGTAGCCCTGAGCCAGCAGCATCCAGGACAGGTATGGCCTTGCATCGTCTGCTGTTTACCCGCGATTTTGGCATGTTGCTATTGGGTAGCGTGGTACCGTTTTCGATCGCGCAGGTGGGCTTGCTGACTTATGCGCTTCCCCTGTATCTGGATGCCCAGGGGGTGTCGACCGGCAGCATCGGGCGTATTTTGATGTTGTACGGACTATGTGTGATTTATCTGGGCCCGTACATGGGCCGAATGGCAGACGGCAGTCTATACAAGAAATACTGGATCGCCTTGGGCGGGATCGTCGGGAGTGCCGGCTTGTTCAGTTTGCACTTCACGGGTGGCGTGACGGGGGCGGCAAGTGCAGTGGTATTGATGGCTCTGGCAAGCTGTCTGGCGGGCGGGGCGCAGACCTCTTACATGCTCGCGCGCAGTAACGTGCAACGCTATGGCGCGGCGGGCGCGACCAGTGTGATGCGCGCCGCAGATAAGTTTGGCCAGATGCTGGGCCCATTGATGGTGGGTGGGCTATTCGCGACGATGGGCATGTCGCAAGGGCTGGCGATTACGGGCGCGATGTATCTATTGGCCACGTTAGCCTTCATGTGGTGGGCGCCGCGGCTCGAGCCGATCGCCGCACCTGCCTGACCCGGTGCTCACCCGTGGAACGCGTGCCGTAAGACCGCTACATAGTTGAGCCGGTATCGTAGCGGCAGACTGCGCGATGAGCTCGATCGGTAGCTGCTTGGTGCCCCATAGCGTCACCATTGTGCCGGCACTGGCCTCAGGATGCGCGTTCAGATCAACGGTGATGGTGTCCATCGAGACGCGACCGACAATCCGGCTGGGTCGGTTATTTACCAGAACTGGACAGTTCTGGGCAATATTGCGTGGATAGCCGTCAGCGTAGCCACAACGGATCAGGCCGACGCGCATCGCGTGCTTTGCCTGGAAGCTATTGCCGTAGCCGATAGCTTGCCCCGCACGCAAGTGCTGCACGGCCAGGAGTGGCGCCTCGAGTGTCATGGCAGGCTCAAGGCCCAGAGATGGTCCATTAGACCCCGACAGGGGGCTGATGCCATAAAGCATGATGCCACTGCGCACCCAGTCGGTGTCCGAGGCAAAACCGGGATCCAATAACAAGGACGCAGAGTTCTCGGTGCATCGTGGGCCCACGCGCGGGGCGAAGACTTGGCTGAAAAGCTGCCTCTCGAGGTGCAGTTGCGCGGGGTCATCGGCATTCGCATAGTGCTGTAGATGGCCCAGACCTGCCAGGTGTCCGGCCTGCAGCAGGCGCTGCAGGCGCGTGTGGGCGGCGCCATATTCGGTGTGCTCAAAGCCTGCGTGATTCAGGCTCCCTCGATAGCGCAGCCATACGTAGGGCGGACTGGGTGCCGGGCCTTTTTCCAGCTCGGTGAGTTGATACGGATTATTAACGGTCAGGTGCAAGGGGGATAAAACCGGATCACGTAGCTCGTTTGCAGTCAATAAAGCATCCATCACTAGGATTGGCTTGTGCCAGCCTAGGAACCGGCATACATAGGCCTGCTCGAGGGTAAGCACGGCAATGCCGTCAGCTTGTGCCAGCCCCGTCAGTACTGCAGCGGTGCTGTGCCCGTAGGCGTCTGCCTTGATAACAGCCCAGATTTTTGGAGCGGGACGGGTTCCAAACTGACCGAGATGCCGCTGCAGCCACCCAAGATTATGCTCGATCGATGCGGGCTGAATATAGGCGCGGACCTGATCGCCCAGGGGTGCAAGCGACATCATGTGTCAAGCGTGGCGATTAGGCGCAGGTGGTTGCGTTGATCGGCACGTCGGTATTGAATATTTTCAAGGTAATGATGCATTAAGCGTAAGCCGTGACCACCAATTTCGGTGTCGTCCAGGTTTTTGGCGGGTGGTTTTGGCGTTTTCTGAGTTGGATCAAAAGGTATCCCGTTATCAAAAATATCAATCACAATTCGTCCGTCTTCAACCGAGAGTGCCAGATTGATCACGGGCGATTCGCCATTCTGTGGGAGGTCTTTGAATCCGTGGGCCAGCACATTCGTGAGGGCTTCGTCCAGACACAGGCCCAGCTTAAACGCCAGGCCTGCCGACCAGTCTTGCTGTTGGGCGGCTAACGCTAGCCAGGCCATGGCTTCGGTCACCGTATCGGCTCCGGGAGCCAAGCGCATAGAAGCGAATGTTTGCATGAGCTGTGATAAGTGTAACTTTCGTGAGGCGTTTTGGCCATGATGCTGCTAAGGTATTATATGAGTTAAGTGTCGCGACAATTACACTCAATTACAGTTGGTCTGTTCATTTCCCTTCAACACAATGGTTTCCTATGAGCCTCCCAAGCGAAAAAATCGGTGATGTTTTGGTCGTAAGTCTCGCTGGTCAGGTCAACAGCGCCAATGCCTCAGAGCTCGAGGCCGAATTGTTAGCTTGGGTAGAGCGCGGCGAGCGCCTGTGTGTCCTTGATCTCGTGCAACTGGATTACATCTCTAGCGCTGGCCTGCGTGTCATATTGATGCTGGCCAAACGCCTTAAACAAAATTCCGGGTTGCTGGTCTTGTGTGCGCTGCAACCGCAGGTGCGCGAGGTCTTTGATATCAGTGGCTTCTTAGCCATCCTCACAGTAGTGGACAACCGCACGGCGGCGATCAGTCATCTAAGCTAATAAATAATTACGAAATCATCATCAGATCAGGGGTATACCCTTATTTGAAGTGGGGATTCTATAAACTAGAATCCGTCGAATAGTCCATAATATACGTAATATTGGATTATTTGCATATCAGGCACGTAATGCTTTGATAGTCTCAGCCTTCCTTAGTCTGATCACTAAAATATTGGAGAATATCTGATGAAGTTTCGCCATGTACTCTGTATAACGAGTGCTGCAATTTCAATGTTATTCGTTCCTGCTACGCAGGCACAGGATAAAAACTTTGAACTTAAGATCTCACTCTGGGCACCTACGACACACCCGCTATATGCCTCAATGGAAGAATGGGCTGCTTCGGTCGAAAAGGCTTCTAACGGCACCTTGACCTCCAAGCTCTATCCCTCACAACAGCTTGGCAAGGCCTTTGACCACTACGATATGGCTCGTGATGGCATTGCTGACATGACTTATGTCAGTCCGGGCTATCAGCCGGGACGCTTCCCCATCATGGCCGCCGGCGATCTGCCGTTTTTGATGACTGAGGCCGAGAAGGGCTCGGAAGCACTGGACGCTTGGTATCGTAAGTACGCTGAAAAGGAAATGAAAGACGTCAAGATGTGCGTGGCGTTCGTGCATGATCCAGGCAGCTTCCATTCCCGTACCCGCAAGATCGTTGTACCCGCAGATATCGCTGGCCTGAAGGTCCGTCCGGCCAATGCCACGATCGCAAGTCTGGTCGCGTCACTGGGAGGCACCAATGTTCAGGCATCCGCCATCGAGGCTCGTGAAGCACTCGAAAAAGGGGTGGCCGACGCGATTACGTTCCCTTGGGGATCCAGTGTGTTGTATGGCATCGATCAGGTCACCAAGTACCAGATGAACGCACCGTTGTATGTCAGCACCTTTATCTTTGCGTTCAATAAGGCCAAGTACAAGCGCATGTCCCCTGCACAGCAAAAAGTTATCGACGACCACTGTAATACCGAATGGGCTGGACGCATCGGTAAGCGATGGGGTGACTTTGAGCGTGCCGGTATCGCCAAGATTCAGGCGGAACCTGATCAGGACGTCTACACCTTGACACCCGAACAGATCGACCTGTGGCGCAAGGCAGCTGAGCCCCTGCATGATAGTTGGGCCAAAGCCGCCGCGAAGTCCGGCGTAGACCCCAAAAAGGTGATGGCCGAACTCAACAAGACCTTGGATGAATACGGTGTATCCGTGAAATGATTATGCATATGCCCGCTAGCCTCAAACAGTTCCACTCTTTGGTCACGGTTATTGAAACCATTGCAGCCTGGTTCCTGGCTACCGTTATGGCGCTGACCTTCGTGTCAGTGATTCTGCGGTATGTTTTTGTCTGGACGATTCCGGACACCTACGACATGATCGGCCAGTTGCTGGCGATCTTGATATTTTGGGGTTTGGCGGGCACAGGCTATCGCGGCGAACACATCTGTGTCGATTTGCTCTGGGGCATGGCTGGCCCCAGAATGAAACGTGTTATGGATGCCTTTGCCAATAGCGTCACGCTGTTGGCCATGGTGGCGCTTACTGTAATGGTCGCCGTCAAGGTCATGGATACTCGCCTGGACAATGTCCTGACTTTCGATCTGCACCAACCTGTCTGGATTTACTACTTGCTGGCTTGGCTTGGTTTGGTGGCTGCAGTGGTCCTGGTCGCCGTGCGTGTGTTTTATCTGATCGTACATCCCGAGCGCCTTGAGTACGACAGACGCCCGATATCCGCCGAATAACCCTGAGCGATGTAATCCGATGAGTTCTCATTTTATAGCTGTAAGTGGCTTTGTCTGCCTGTTTGTCCTCATGCTCTTGCGTGTACCCGTTGGTATTGCGATGGGTGTGGTGGGTATTGTGGGTTTTGGTTTGATCAACGACGACTTTGGTTCGGCCATGAGCCTGCTGGCCCAGTCACCCATCCGTACAGTCGCTGATGTGCAATTCGCGGTCATCCCGCTGTTTCTGCTGATGGGGGCCTTTGCCTCGACCTCTGGGATGAGTCGCGAGCTATTTCGTGTCTCTAATGCGTTTGTCGGTCACATGAAGGGTGGTCTGGGTATTGCCACCATTGGCGCCTGTGGTGGCTTTGCCGCGATCTGCGGTTCTTCAGTGGCGACCGCGGCTGCCTTTTCATCTGTGGCCTACCCTGAAATGCAGCGTTATGGTTATCCAAAAAGCTTTTCAACCGGCGTGATTGCGGCGGGGGGGTCATTGGGCATCATGATTCCGCCGTCCACGGTGCTGGCAGTCTACGGCCTGATTGCCGATCAGGACATCGGTAAGTTATTTATCGCAGGGATCCTGCCCGGCTTGCTGGCCGTCGTCATGTATGTCCTGACGATCAATGTCATTGCCTTGGTACGGCCAAACTTTCTCCCCACGGGGACCCGTCACAGCTGGACCGAACGTTGGGCCGCTTTGCGTGATGTCTGGGCCGTGGCGGTATTGTTTGTGTTCATCATCGGTGGCTTGTATGGGGGCCTGTTTACCGCGACCGAGGCAGGTGGCATGGGGGCCGCAGGCGCGTTCATCATCGCTGTGTTGCGCAGGCGGCTGAATCGGGTCCAGTTCATGAGTTGTCTGGTTGAATCGCTGCGCACGACTGCGGCAATTTTTACGATTCTGATTGGTGCCATCCTATTTGGTTATTTTCTCGCTATCACCCAAACCCCTCAAGCCTTGACCGAATGGTTGATGGGTCTGGGCCTGGGTAAATACGGCGTGCTGGCAATGATTATGCTGATGTACCTGCTCTTGGGGAGTGTGATGGATGCCATGGCCATGATTCTGCTGACGGTACCTATCGTGTTCCCAATCATTATGCAGCTGGGGTTTGACCCGATCTGGTTCGGCATTATCGTTGTGATGGCCGTCGAACTGGGTATGATCCACCCTCCTGTGGGCATGAATGTTTTTGTGATTAAAAGTGTTGTGCGTGACGTCAATCTGTCTACGATTTTTAAGGGGGTAGCGCCCTTTGTCGTTACGGACATCCTGCGATTGGTTATTTTGATTGCCTTTCCGGTGATTGCGACCTTCCTGCCATCTCGAATGTAAAGGGCATGTTTGCTGCGGATACTATGACAATAGATATTGAATTAAAACCGTTTATCGAGGGCTTAGCGCAAGCCTGGCCTGAGCCCACCCTAAGCCTGGATGTCGCCACATGGCGTGAACGGGCTGAACGCCTATCGGCGCAGGCACGCCCGCCTTATCCCGAAGGCATGAAGGTCCAGGATCTTCAGGTGCCTGGCCAGCCCAGGGATGTCACGGTGCGTATCTATCGGCCCCAGGCCACCACGATCACCCCATCGGCATGCCTCATGTACATGCATGGTGGTGGCTGGGTGATCGGCAGTCATGAAACCCATGATGCCATCACGGCAGCGATTGCCCAACAAGCGGCCATGGTGGTGGTCAGTGTGCATTATGCCCGGGCGCCTGAACACCCCTATCCAGCGGCCGTCGAGGACTGCCAGACTGTCTTGTCCTGGTTGTTTGATCAGGGTGCTGCACAAGGCATTGACCCCACTCGAATTTTTGTGGGGGGCGATAGTGCGGGCGGCAACCTGGCGACGGTCATGGCGCTGCTGTACCGCGAGGACGCCCATCGACGTTTGCGTGGTCAGGCTTTAATTTATCCCTGCGTGGACACCGACTTCACCCGTCCATCCTATCTCTCCGAAGCCCAGGCTCCGTTCCTGAAGGCGGCCGAGATGATTTGGTTCTGGGGGCAATATTGTCCCAATCCAGCCCAACGTCTTGAAGCCACGGCGGCACCAATCCATATCAGTGACTTCTCCGGTATGGCACCCGCCCTGGTGATGGTGGCTGAGCATGATCCGTTGCGCGACGAGGGCACGCACTATGCGAATCTCTTGCAAAACTCGGGGGTTGAGACTCAGTTCAGGCCAGGCAAGGGCTTGATTCATGGGCATCTGCGCGCTGGCGGCCTGTGCCAAGCGGCAGCCAATGAGTTCCAGGCGCTATGTGACTGGCTGAAAGCCTTATCCAAATGAAAAGTTCTGCTATGGATTCATTGCACGAACAGCGCAAGTATGTGGTCGAACTGCATCGCCAGGATCACGCCATCATGCAGATCGTCAAGCTCAGTGGGCTGTCTTACCCGACGGTGCGCAACACGATTGATCTCTTTGAAGCCGGCGGTATCGATGCGATCCAGCCGCGCCCTCGTGGCCGCCGCCCAGGTGTCGGCCGCAGCCTGACCGCCGAGCAGGAACAAGCGATTCAACATATCTTGCGCACGCAATCCCCAAAAGAACGCGATCTGAACCACGCGTCATGGTCACGCCCCGCGGTTGCCCAATTGATCGAGCGAGAATATGGCATCAGCCTGTCGGCCCGCGGGGTTGGCAATTATCTGCGCCGTTGGGATTTGGCGCCGACAGGGGTGGCAGACCAGTCGGTCACCATGCCCGAGCCAGTGCAAACCGATAGCGCAGCTCAGCCCAACTGGGGCCCGCAGATTCGTCGCCAGGGGGTCGCATCGCAGACCCTCGCCGGGCAGACCGTTCAGCGTCTGCGACGAGACATCATCACGCACCAGTTTCAGCCGGGCGAGCGCCTGACCTTCGAGAAGCTGTCACGCTACTATCAGGTGGGTAGCAGCCCCTTGCGCGAGGCGCTATTCCAGGTAACGGGCGAAGGCCTGGTCCTCGCCGAAGAGCACAAGGGTTTTGTTGTAGCCCCAATCAATGTGGCCGAGATGCTCGATATTTCGTCCTTGCGCGCCCAATTCGAAGCCCAGGCCATGCGCCTGTCCATCCCTCGCGGTGATAACGACTGGGAGGCTCGGGTACTGTCTGCCAACCATTTCCTGAAAAAAGCGACGGCCCAGGTTTTGAGTGCCAGCAAAGATAATTACAAAGAGGCCGCCGAAGAATGGGAAAAGCGCCATCGGCAGTTACACACTTCCTTGTGCAGCGCCTGCGGCTCACCGTGGCTATTGCATTTCATCGACATTTTGTACGAGCACCTGGAACGTTATCGACGCTACTTCTGGGATTACTCTGTGCGCGCAGCGGGTGCTGACCAGGAGCACGAACAAATCGTGCAGGCGGCGCTGGCGCGTGATGCCGATCAGGTGGTCAGCCTGCTACAGGCGCATTTCCAGACTCAGGCCGAGCTCAGTCTGAGCCATCAGCCAAAGCCAGCTGTATAAGAATAATTTCCAAGGTAATCAAGCATGACTGAACATCATATTTCCGCCAGTGAACAGACCGTTCAGGTCGGCGTTATTCGGCGCTCTTTTGCACCAATCCTTACTATCGATAATGGTGACGAGGTCGTTCTCGAAACATGGGGGCTGTGGGGCAATGCCGTGACGCCAGAGACCACGTTTGACGATGTGATCCGGCTCAAGAAAGCGCACGTGGGCAAAGGGCCACATAGCCTGACGGGCCCCATTGCCGTCCGGGGGGCTCGGGTCGGGACCGCTCTGCAGATCGATATTCTTGATTTGGAATTGGGGCCGTATGGCTTTAATCTGATCACGCCGCCGCCCAATAGTCGGGGATTGCTCACGCATCAATTCCCTCATGGCGAAATTCGACATTTCCAGTTGGATACGCAACGCATGGAAACCGAACTCATCCCGGGATTCAAGCTGCCGCTGCGCCCATTTTTGGGAATTATGGGGGTGGCACCAGCCGATGATGAGACCCATATTTCATCGATTCCAGGTGAATTCGGCGGTAATATCGACTGCCCGGATCTTGTGGCGGGCACGACTTTGTTTCTACCTGTCTGGGTGGATCAGGCCCTGTTCTATGCGGGCGACGCCCACGCCGTGCAAGGTTGTGGTGAGGTCAACCAGACCGCTCTAGAGACCTCTTTCAAACGTGCCCATCTGCGCCTGAGTGTCGTTGATGAGCCGTGTCTGAATCGACCTCATGCCGTCACGCCTGATCACCTCATTACCATGGGTTTTCACACAGATTTGCGTCAGGCAGCCATCCAGGCTGTCAGCGATATGGTCACCTGGTTGTCGCGCGACTACGCCCTGACACGATCCGATGCCTATGTGTTGTGCTCGCTTCAGGCTGATCTGATGATCACTCAGGCCGTGAATGGAAATAATGGCGTGCATGCGCGCCTGCCCAGGGCCCTGCTGGCCGCACGGATATAGTTTTCCCAAGGGAATGTTGCTTAACTTTAATATTAGGTAGAAAAATGGCTGAAATCGTTTATGCGGCTGGCGTGCCCCACGCACCAGGCCTGATCGGGTTGCTCGATGCTGCACCCGAAGACATCCAAAAGGTTGTCCATGACATGTATGGCCAGCTGCGTGAGGCCCTGTTGGCGGCGCGGCCCGACGTATTGATTGTTGTGGGTAATGATCATCTGGCAAATAGTCGCACGCGCACCTACCCCGATTTCCTCATCGGCATGGCGCCGGTGCATTCGGGACCTTATGAGTGGTACAAAGAGTGGTTGGGTAGTCCAAACTATCAGGTCAAGGGCAATCCCGAGGTCGCCGAGGCGATTTTTCGCGGACTGAATCAGCGTGGGCACCGGATGCATGCCCAGCGCGAGAATCTGCGCTTTGATGACAACCTCACGATTCCAGCGATTCACCTGGGGCTAGAGGATACCGACATCACCGTC
>JAHTBO010000002.1 GCA_019166125.1 Alcaligenaceae bacterium CGII-47 | reverse complement strand
CTTCTTCCAAATTCGTTGATCTGAGTATGGTGGCGAGCGCCAAGGCGCACCGCTGACCCACGCGCAGATCGACACACAGTTATGCTTGACGACCATAGCAAGGTGGCCCCACTCCTTCCCATCCCGAACAGGACCGTGAAACGCCTTCGCGCCGATGATAGTGGACGGACGTCCGTGAAAGTAGGTCATCGTCAGGCTTTTATACCGAAAACCCCCGTACAGATCTGTGCGGGGGTTTTTTTATGTGCTGCCGTTTAACGGTAAAATAGGGTGACAATAATAATATCAGGGGTGATAAGACATGGGGCGGAATCGATACGCCGTGCTCGTCAATGCGCGAGTCATATTGGCATTTGTACTGTTTGCGGTGAGCGCTCCATCAGGAGCTGGACCAGGGCAGGGCAGCGGCGTTGACATCGCACCGAGTGGCCTGACAGCAGTCTTCTCCAGTCAGGTGCGTTGTCCGGAAATCTCATCGCCGTTCGCCTCGCGCACACGCTACGATGGTAGCAATCGGCCGCGCTCGGCCTTTGGCGGCCATCATGGCGGTATGGACATCACCCTGGCAGAGGGCACGCCTTTGCTCAGTTTGGCAGCGGGTACTGTTGTGGCTAAGGGCACTGGGGGGATGATGGAGGGCAACTATATCTGGCTACGTCATGCACCGGAAGATACCGGCTTGAAGTACTGGATCTATACGAAGTATCAACATCTGGATACACAAAGTGGGCTGGAGCTTGGGACAGCAGTGGCACTGGGGCAAGCGATTGGCCAATCGGGCAAGACCGGCACAGTGGGCGGGCACTACGGGCGTGCCGGTTATCCGCATTTGCATCTGACGGTGCGTAAAGGTCAAAGCGGCGACCAAGAGGTCGGTGATCGGGGTTCAATGTCGAATATGCAGCTGATTGATCCCTTGCAGGTTTATCATGACGCAGATCGAGGCACAGCTGACGTGGCTCGGCATGTTTCTGCCTCCGAGGTACTCGTTCCCTATATTAGTACGGACGGGATGATTGTGCCGACGAATACCCGCGTAGTGTGGCCGTTGGCCTGCCAGCCTGTATCGGGATCCTAGCCAGGCGAATCCATCGCTAGTTTGGCGTCCTGGCTACACCGTCTGTGGCATATACCAGCAGAAGCCCTGCATGGGGGATGGCGGATTACCC
Source organism: Alcaligenaceae bacterium CGII-47 (assembly GCA_019166125.1). Classification (GTDB taxonomy): domain Bacteria; phylum Pseudomonadota; class Gammaproteobacteria; order Burkholderiales; family Burkholderiaceae_B; genus Castellaniella. Next base: position 494,481 of record JAHTBO010000002.1, on the reverse strand, counting down.
GGCATCCCCCATGAGAATCAAAACAGCTTGCCGAACTGAGTGACGATCAGGTAGATGGAAAAGCCGCCATAAAAAACGACTGCCCATATTACTGCAGCAAAGCGCACACCGCCTAAGCCGACGGCCCGGGGCAACATGCCACGGTTCAGCTTAATCAGCAGCACCGAGTAGACAAACATCACCAGACCGTTCAGGGCAGAGGCGATCACCAACAGCACGAGTGGTTGGCTGACACCCAGCAGCAAAATGGTGGAACCAAAGATAACCATCAGCCAGACAATGGTGACATACAGACGGCTTTCGCTCCATTGTTTGCTATCGCGTAGCCAGTTGTTCTTGAGAATATCGGCCACAATGCGGGCGATCATGTCCAGAACTGTCAGATTGGTCGAGAGCAATACCACCACACCAGTGAGCCAAAAGGCAGGGCCGACCCATGGTGCGACTTTGGCGCTGAGGTTTTCACCGAGCAGCCGTACAAAGTCAAAGTTTTGTGCAGTGCTACCTACCCCGACGTACGTGAAGGCCAGCATCATGAACAGCATGATCGCCAATAGGCCGAGCACAAAGAAAGTCAGGAATTGCTCACGGTCTGCAACACGCCACCAGGCCTTCCAGCGCGCCATATTTTCGCTATTCTGGGGAAAGAAATAACCAATGGATGCTGCGGTGGTTTCCTGGCCAGTAATGGGCGAAACGATTTTGGGTAGATGGGCGCCCATCCCCATTCCCTTGTCACGTACCCAGTTGGATTGTGCCAGGTTCATCACCCCACCCGCCCCAGCAAAAGCGATGGCACCTAGCAGCAGGGCGGTAGGGATCTTGCCGATGGCAGCCGGAATGTCAGGGATCTCGGCGGTAAAGCCGCTCAGTAGTGCCGACCAACTGTCGCCGTTGAGCAGGCCAAACACGATATACACCATAAATAGCAAAATTAGCGCGACTAAAAAGAACTGTATTTTCTCGACGGCTTTATAGACCACGGGCGATATTGTAAGCACGATACCGATCAGCACCAGCGATGCGATGGTGATGGGTACAACCATGCTGGCAGATAGGCCAAAGGCATACGTAAGCGCGGTTGAACTGCCCGACGCCCAGCCCGGCCACATCCAGGGTACGACCGCCATAATGATAAAGAGCCAGCTCCAGTGTTTCCAGAGTCGAGTGAAGCCTGTCACCGCCGTTTCGCCGGTTGCCAGGGTGTAACGCGTGATCTCCATATTGAGGTAGTACTGTGTAAGAATCCCGATTGTCGCCAGCCAGACCAGTGCGAGGCCTGTCTGGGTCGAGATATAGGGCCACAGGACAAATTCCCCCGAGCCGATCGAGCCTGCGAGCAGAAGCACGCTGGGTCCGATGACCTTTTTAAGCGGGAGAGGTTCTGGGAGATCCCTATATGTGACAGGGGGGAGATACTGACTGGAAATTTCTGTGGCAATCCCTGAGGGACTGCTGGGGACTGGATCTGCCATATGCAATACCTTTTTTCAAAGTGAAGATACTTGCAGGGGTGGCCACGCATGAGAGCCGCAGCCATCAACGCATGATACTGATTCTCAGTAAGATGTAACGTGATCCTAATGCCAGGTCAGGAGGTGGTCAAGGAGTAGTTGAAGTATTCAGGGATATCCCTTGTTCGATCAAACGTGCGGTTTCGTAGACGGGCAGGCCCATGACGCCGGTATAGCTGCCCGAGAGGTGGGTGACAAAGGCCCCCGCGCGCCCTTGTATGGCGTAGCTGCCTGCCTTACCCAGAGGCTCGCCTGTTGCGCAGTACTCGGCGATTTCGGTGAGGGAGAGGCGTTTAAAGCGTACCAGGGTGATCGAGACATCCTGAATGATCTGATTGCCACAGGCCAACGCAATGGCGGTATGAACGGTGTGTTCGCGGCCTGAAAGCCGGATAAGCGTATCGCGCGCCTCATCCAGGTCGGCCGGTTTACCTAATACTTTATCCTCCAGGATGACGGTTGTATCTGCGCACAGAATGGGCGCTATGCGTAATTTTGGCCTATCGCTAGAGGGTGTCTGCAGCCAGACCGCCGCACGCTGCGCTTTCTCTATGGCAGTGCGAAGGACGTAGGCCTCGGGGCGCTCTGCGGCCCATTGCGGCTCATCCTCGCCCGCAGGCGCTGGGATATGCAACACCTCATGGGGCACCCCGATTTGTTCGAGCAGCGCATGGCGTCGTGGGCTGGCTGAGGCGAGATAAATGAAGGGTGTCGGCATTGTGTATTCAGGTGACTTGGAGGATTTTCATGCCGTTTGTTCCGCCGCTATTACTGTAGAAATCACCCTTGGTAAGGATGATCCAGTCGCCAGTTTGCAGCAATGATTGCGTCCGCAGGATATCGATGGCGGCACGGCTGACCTCAGCAGGATCGAGCTGGGCGGCATCAAACGGTACGGTGTACACGCCCCTGAATAGCGCCGCACGGCGCTGGGTGCCGATGTGTCGGGTATAGCAATAAATTGGCACACCGGATCGGATACGCGACATGATGAGGGGCGTGTGGCCGCTTTCGGTGAGGCTGATGATGGCCTTGATGCCGGGAAAATGATTGGCGGCGTACATGCTGGCCAAGGCGATGGTCTCGTCGCATCGGGTAAAGGTCTCGCCGAGTCGGTGGCCTGATGTGGTGCTGGTGGGCTCTTGCTCGGCACCGACGCAGACGCGCGCCATGGCCTGGACCGCTTCCACAGGGTACTGGCCGGAGGCGCTCTCGGCTGACAGCATCACGGCATCGGTGTAGTCCAGCACGGCGTTGGCGACGTCCGAGACCTCGGCGCGCGTGGGCATGGGGCTGGCAATCATGGACTCCATCATTTGCGTGGCGGTAATGACCAGCTTATTGAGTGTGCGGGCGTGCTGAATAATGCGTTTCTGGATGCCCACCAGGCGAGCATCGCCGATCTCTACGCCCAGATCACCGCGTGCGACCATCACGCCGTCGCTTGCGCGGATCAGGCCATTGAGGGCCTCATCATCAGCCACGGCTTCGGCGCGCTCGATTTTGGCGATGATCCAGGCCGGGCTGCCTGCACCACGTACCAGTACGCGTGCTTCATCGATGTCGCTGGCGTATCGAGGAAATGATACTGCGACATAGTCCATTTCCAGCTCCGCGGCCAAGAGGATATCCTCGCGGTCCTTGTCCGTCAGGCTCGCAGCCGCAATGCCGCCTCCCCGGCGATTAATGCCCTTGTTATTGGATAGCAGGCCGCCTACCGTCACCGTCGTAAGAACCGTATGAGTATCGACACGATCGACCTTGAGGATAATGCGCCCATCATCGAGCAATAGTTCGTCGCCAGGCGCACAGGCCTGAATCAGGGCGGGGTAGTCGATGCCCACGATTGCGTTGTTCCCCGCATTCGCTGGATGCTGAGTAGAGAGCGTAAATGTGTCGCCGACATGGAGTGTCACGGCATCGCCCTCAAATTGAGCGATCCGTATTTTTGGACCTTGCAGATCACCCATGAGGGCAACAAAGCGATGGTTTTTGTGGGCGATCTCGCGCACGAGACGGGCACGCAGTCTGTGGTCATCGGCGCAACCATGCGAAAAATTCAGACGCGCGACATCCATACCTGCAAGGATCAAGGCTTCGATACACTCGGGCGAGGAACTGGCAGGGCCCAATGTAGCGACGATTTTTGTACGACGACGAAGGCTCATGAGGATCTCTGCCAAGTGATGGGCCTAGGCCCGGTGATAGGGGTGCCCGTTCATGATGGTCCAGGCACGGTAGAGTTGTTCGACCAGCAACACGCGCACCATCGGGTGTGGTAGCGTCAACGAGGACAGGCGTAGTGACTGATCACAGCTATTCTTAAGTTCGCGGTCCAGCCCATCCGGACCGCCGATGATCAGGGCGATGTCTCGGCCATCGCTACGCCAGGACGTCAGGTACTGTGAGAGGGCCATGGTGGTGAGATCTTTGCCGTGTTCATCCAGAGCGATGCGCCAGGCATGGGTGGGTATGGCGGCCTGAATGCGCTGGGCCTCGGCATGCATCAATTGGGCGGGTGGCTTGCCTGAGGTGCGTGGCTCGGGCTTGATTTCCCGTAGTTCGACGGCGCAGTCATTGGGCAGCCGTTTGGCGTAGTCCTGCCAGGCGTCCTGGACCCACGCCGGCATGCGTGTGCCAACCGCGAGGACGATCAGCTTCACGATAGGAGCTTGACCCGTACGGGCTTGGCCCCCCAGAGCTCTTCGAGGTTGTAGTAAGTCCGGATCGTAGGCTGCATGCAATGCACGACGATGTCTCCGAGATCGAGCAGCACCCATTCACCGGTATCCTCGCCCTCGGTCGCGATGACACGGATGCCGTTCTTGCGGGCCTGGTCGGCCACATGACCTGCCATGGAGCGTGTCTGGCGATTGGAAGTGCCGCTGGCGATGATTACCCGATCAAACAGGCTCGTGAGCTCTGTGGTGTTGAATATCTTGATGTCCTGGGCCTTGATGTCCTCGAGGGCGTCGATGATGATGCGTTGCTGTTTTTGAATATTCATAAAGGGTCGGTTGTGTCCGGCATACTGACCGGATCAAGATATAGGTGGTGTGCCCGGATGTAGTCAAGCACCAATGGGTCCAGCATATCATCCACTGCCTGTCCGTTGGCAAGCTTCTGGCGAATTTTCGTCGCAGATATATCCAAGGGCTCAAAAGGAATGCATCGTAGCGTCTGGCCGTTTTGCTCTAGAACCTGGGCAAGCGCAGGCGGGGGAGAAGTGCTTATTCCGGGACGTTGGGCGACGGCCAGCTGGGTACGCGTGAGGATATCCTGCCATCGATGCCAAGAGCAGAAATTCACTAATTGATCGGCCCCTAATATCCAGATGTAATCGGCAGTTTTTGGTAGGCTATCGAGGGTGTCGATCGTGTAGGTGTCGCCCTGACGCGAGAGTTCGAGTGTGTTGATGCTTAGGCGTGGCTCGTTGTGGCAGGCGAGCTCAAGCATGCGTAGCCGGTCTGTGCCGCTTGCCAGCAAGGGGCTGCGTTGCCACGGCTGGGCGGCGGGAATGAGTTGAACCTGGGTGAGATCGAGCGCCGTGAGCGCAGCGAGCGCAAGGGCGATATGGGCCCGGTGCACCGGGTCAAAGCTGCCTCCCAGCAGACCAATGCGGGTCTTTATAGCCATTCCCGGGGCTTGAGGTAAGGTGCCAACGCGCCTTCGGCGCTATCGTGCTCTGGACTCCAGTTATAGCGCCACTGAGCCACGGGTGGCATAGAGAGCAGAATGGACTCTGTGCGTCCGCCTGATTGCAGGCCAAACAAGGTGCCGCGATCATAGACCAGATTGAATTCCACGTAGCGTCCCCGGCGGTAGGCCTGAAAATCACGCTGGGGCGTGTCGTAGGGTATATCCTGGCGTTGCGTGACAATCGGCACATAGGCCGGAAGAAAACTCTCGCCCACTGCGCGGGTCAAGGCAAAGCAGGTATCAAAATCCGGGGTATTTAAATCGTCAAAGAATAAGCCCCCTACGCCACGCGTCTCGTTGCGATGGCGCAGTAGAAAATAGTCATCGCACCAGGCTTTGTAGGCAGGGTATTTATCGGCCCCAAAAGGGGCGAGCGCGTCGTGGCAGATCTGGTGAAAGTGGCGTACATCCTCTTCGAAGGGGTAGTAGGGGGTAAGGTCTAAGCCGCCGCCAAACCAGAACACATCATCCTCGGGTACGGCACCATGGGCGACAAACAGTCGTACATTCATGTGCGTGGTTGGGACGTACGGATTGCGTGGATGGAGCACCATGGACACGCCCATCGCCTCCCAGCTTCGGCCTGCGAGTTCGGGGCGGTGGGCGCTCGCTGATGGCGGCAGGGCTTGGCCCTGTACATGACTAAACAACACGCCAGCACGCTCGAATACGGCGCTATTTTCGATAAACCGAGTCAGTCCGCCTCCGCCTTCGGGTCGCTGCCACGCGTCGCTGCCGAAACTCGTGCCATCCAGTGCCTCTAGGGCTTGGACGATTGTGGATTGCAGGGTAATAAAGGTATCGTGTACGAGGGAAACGGGTACGTGCATGGGTAAAAATCCTGTGTGGGAGGCAGGGGGGATCAGGCTTTGCTGCTGGGTAGCGCTCGCCAGCCGATATCATTACGGTATTGTCTGCCCTCAAATTGCGTGTGTGAGATCGCTTCGTAGGCTGCCTGCTGTGCGCGCAGAACGGAGTCGGCCAGCGTCGTGACGCACAACACGCGTCCACCGCTCGTGATCAGTTGATTGTCCCGGTACGTGGTGCCCGCATGGAAAGTCATGCACGTGTCTGTGTCGGGGGCGAGCTGGCTGATGGGGTCGTTCTGGCGCGGTGCGCCCGGGTAGCCGTGCGCCGCGAGGACCACGCCTAGTGCTGTGCGTCGATCCCACTCAATTTCGGCTTGATCCAGCGTGCCGCTCAAGGCATGTTCGAATACAGCAGTTAGGTCGCTCTTGACGCGCATCATGATGGGTTGGGTCTCTGGGTCGCCCAGCCGACAGTTGAATTCTAGCGCCTTGATTGTGCGCTGGCTGTCTGTCCCAGGGCCGATCATCAACCCGGCGTACAAAAATCCTGTATACAGAATACCGTCGCGACGCATCCCCTGAACGGTGGGCAGAATGATTTCGCGCATGATGCGGTTATGCAGGGCGGGGGTAATGATGGGTGCGGGCGAGTAGGCACCCATGCCGCCCGTATTGGGACCTTGGTCATTATCACAGAGGCGCTTGTGGTCCTGGCTCGTGGCAAGCGCCAGGACATGCTGACCGTCACACATAACGATAAAGCTTGCCTCTTCGCCCTCGAGAAATGCCTCGATGACGACGCGTGCGCCCGCCTCACCCAGCTTGCCATCGCCCAGCATATGATCAATCGCCTGCTCAGCCTCGTCCAGTGTCTGGGCAACCACGACGCCCTTGCCCGCCGCGAGACCATCCGCCTTGATCACAATTGGGGCACCGTGCCGAGCAATATAGGCCTTGGCCAGAAGCGGATCGCTAAACGTCTCATATGCAGCGGTCTGGATGCCGTGGCGCAGCATGAAGGCTTTGGCGAAATCCTTGGAGCTCTCTAGTTGTGCGGCGGCGCGGGTCGGCCCAAAAATACGTAAGTCGGCAGCGCGAAAGGCATCGACCATGCCAGCGGCCAGAGGGGCTTCGGGGCCAACGACGGTAAACGCAATTTTTTCCTGGCGCGCAAATGCAATCAGTGCATCGGTATCCTGAATATCAAGATTATGCAGCAGCGGAGTCTGGCTTGTGCCGCCATTGCCGGGCGCCACGTAGACCTTTTCGACGCGTGGCGAATGAGAAAGTTTCCAGGCCAGGGCGTGCTCGCGACCGCCGCTGCCAATCACCAGCAGTTTCATTCAGCGTCTTCCAGAATGGCCGTGGTGTACACATCCTGGACATCATCCAGCCCTTCGAGCGTATCGATGATCTTTTGCATGCGCTCGGTGTCCTCGGCATTCAGCTCTACCTCGTTCAAGGCCTTCATGACGACACCTTCGAGCTCGGGGGTCAGCGTTGCTGCTTCGAAGGCGGCTTTGACGGCGGAATAGCGAGCTGGTTCGCATGTGACCTCGATTAGACCGTCGTCGTCAGACTGAATATCGTCAGCGCCCGCATCCAGTGCGATTTCCATCACCTGCTCTTCGGAGGTGCCGGGGGCAAACAAAAACTGGCCGCAGTGTTGAAACATAAAGGCCACACTGCCATCCTGACCCAAATTGCCGCCGTTCTTGGATAGGGCGTGACGCACCTCGGAGACCGTACGCTGGCGATTGTCGGTCATGCAGTCGATGAGCACGGCCGCACCGCCTGGGCCGTACCCTTCGTAACGGATTTCTTCGTAGTTCGCACCATCTATGCCGCCTGCGCCACGTTGGACGGCGCGCAGGATGTTGTCTTTGGGCATATTTGCTGCAGTCGCCTTGTCCCAGGCCATGCGCAGACGTGGATTGGCATCCGGGTCGGGGCCGCCGGCACGGGCAGCGACCGTGACCTCACGGATGATTTTGGTCCAAAGTTTGCCGCGTTTGGCGTCCTGACGTCCTTTGCGGTGTTGGATGTTTGCCCACTTGCTATGTCCAGCCATAATTTTCCAGGTGTTCTATTCAGTAAGTTCATGAAGTAGAGGACGATTTTACCCTGTGTGTCACGTTCTGGCAGCAAGCCCGCCAAGTCCGCAAGGACGCAGGCCTACTCACGCTCTGAGCGCATGCCTGACCAGACAATGGCGCTGATGATCAGCGCGCCGCCTGCCAGCGCACGCAAAGAAGGGTATTGGGCGAATAAAATGGCCGCAAAGAAAATAGCATAAATGGGTTCCAGTGCGATGATGATCCCTGCGCTACGGGCCTTGAGGCGCGAGAGGCTGGAGACCAACAGCGCATGAGACAAGGCCGTACAAAATACACCCAGCATGAGTAGCCAAACCCAGTCGAGCAGCCTGAGCGTGGTGAACTCGGCAAAGCACCACGGTAGGGTCAGAATGACAACAACGAGATTCTCCCAGCAGGCGAGCTCGCGTGCCGCCATATGTAATACGGCTTTGCGATTGGCGAGGGTGAACAGTGCGAAGCTCAGGCCAGAAAGAATAGCCCAGGCAAGTCCGGTGGTATTCTGATCTTGCAAGTCAAACGATGGCGTCACCAAAACCAGACCAGCGCTCACCAGCAAGACCACCAGCCATTCGCTACGCGTGCTGCGCTCCTTGAAGATCAGGCCTTCAAATAGGGTAATAAATGCCGGGAAGCTGGCAAAGCCCAGCGTGGCAATAGCGATGCCGCTTACTTTCACCGCGATAAAAAAGGTGATCCAGTGTATTGTTAGCAGGGCGCCCGCCAGGGTCAGAACACCGAGTTCGGACAGACTGGGACGTGTGTGAGGCTTATGGCCGCCGTGATGGATCACCAGATAGAGCGTGAGCACGGCGAACAGTGCTCGTCCGGCGGTGATCAATACGGCACTCGCGGCGATGAGCTCTCCGAATATGCCGGTCAGGCCAAATAGCAGTGCCGCAATATGGATGGATACACGGGCTTGGCGGGTGTTCATGCGAGCGTTGTGTGAATCAGGTTTAACATTGATGCTTCATACTTTACATCGAGGAGTCAGTTGTGGATGAACAAGTAAAAGTTGTTCGGCTTGAACAGCATGGCGGGCCTGAGGTCATGAAGGTTGTGCGGGCACCCGTCGGTCCCCTGGCGGCGGATGAGGTCAGAATTCGACAAAAGGCCGCAGGTCTGAATTTTATCGACATTTATTGCCGCACAGGCATGTATCCGAATCCTCTGCCGCATGGCTTGGGTTTTGAGGCCGCTGGTGTCGTGGAGGCAGTGGGTGCCGAGGTCAAGCACCTTCGGATCGGTGATCGGGTGGCATACGGCCAAAGTCCTATTGGGGCCTATGCACAGTTGCGTAACGTGCCCGCCCATCGCGTCGTGGTGATCCCCGATAGTGTAAGTTTTGACGAGGCGGCAGCGCTGATGCTCAAGGGCCTGACTGTGCGGTATCTATTTCGCCAGACGTTCCGTTTGGAAGGGACTGAGACGATTCTATTTCATGCGGCGGCAGGTGGTGTGGGCCTGATTGCCTGTCAATGGGCGCGTGCCCTGGGCGTCAAACTCATTGGAACGGCCTCTACCCCCGAGAAGGCGGCGCTTGCCCGACAGCATGGTGCCTGGGAGGTAATCGATACCTCACGCGAGGATATCGTGCAGCGTGTCAATGAACTGACCAATGGTCAAAAGGTTCCGGTCGTCTATGACGGCGTCGGCAAGAGCACCTGGGAACAGTCTCTGGATTGCTTGCGGCCGCGCGGCATGATGGTGAGCTTTGGCAATGCCTCTGGCTCGGTTGAAGGGGTGGATCTCGCCCAGTTGGCCAGTAAGGGCTCGCTCTACGTGACGCGCCCCACCGTCAGTACGCATGTGGCCACCATGGAGGCGATGCAGTCGGCAGCAGCCGAGTTGTTTGAAATGGTGGTCAGTGGGAAGATCCGGATCTCGATCGGCCAACGCTACGCGATCGAAGACGTCGGCGAGGCGCACCGTGCACTGGAGGGACGGCAGACAACAGGCGCCACCGTCCTGACGCTGGACTGAACATACCAGGCATTAACGCAGTCGCGTTCGGGGAGCGGTGCGTCGTGACCCTCCCCATCCGAATAGGGTCAGGCGTTTTGGTGATAGCGTTGAAGGCGCTCAACCTCGTTGCGTGACCCCAGAATAACGCCGATTCGTTGGTGTAATTGATCGGGTTGTGTCTCGAGGATGCGCTGGGTGCCATCTATCGCGGCACCCCCCGCCTGTTCCACAATAAAGCTCATTGGATTGGCTTCGTACATCAGGCGCAGCTTGCCATGCAGACCCGAAGGCCGTGTGTCACGCGGGTACATGAATATGCCGCCTCGGGTAAGGATACGATGGACGTCAGCGACCATTGATGCCACCCAGCGCATATTGAAGTTCTTGCCAAGTGGTCCTGCCTCGCCTTGTAGGCATTCCTCGATATAGCGACGTACGGGCGGCTCCCAATGTCTCATGTTTGACATATTGATCGCGAATTCAGAGGTGTCCTCTGGAATGCGGATGTCTTCGTGAGTCAGCAACCACGAGCCCATCTCGCGATCCAGGGTAAAGCCCACGACGCCGGTGCCCACGGTAAGCACCAGCATAGTCTGCGGGCCATAGACGGCATAGCCTGCAGCAACCTGCCGGGTGCCGGGTTGCAGAAAGTCGGCCTCGTCGATCTCGCGATCTGTTCTGGCGGGTGGGGCCTGTAGAACAGAAAAAATGGTGCCGATCGAGACATTGACGTCAATGTTCGAAGAGCCATCGAGTGGATCGAACAGTAAGAGGTTTTGCCCCTTGGGATAATAATTGGGGATGCGGTGTATGGTTGTCATCTCCTCGGAGGCCATGGCAGCCAGATTGCCCCCCCATTCGTTTGCCTCAAGCAAAATCTCGTTAGAGAGCACATCAAGTTTTTTTTGTATCTCACCCTGCACGTTTTCGGTGCCCAGGCTACCCAGAACGCCGCCCAATGCGCCTTTGCTCACCGTGTGGCTAATGGCCTTGCAAGCCCGGCAGACCGTCTCAATGAGCAAACGCACTTCAGCGGAGACGGCCTGATGCTGTCTTTGCTGTTCGACCAGATACTGTGTCAGTGTCTTGTATTTCAAGAAAATCCCCTAAGATAAGTCATTATTAGATATTCAGTGCTTTGGAAATAATTTCATGGACGTTGCGCGATAGGCCGTCGCTATTCAGTATGCGGGTGAGTGCCGCTTGTAAGGCGTCACGGTTCGCGGGGATGTAGCGTGCCCAGTTATCGAAGGCGCGCGCCAGACGGGCGGCGATCTCGGGGTTGATGGCATCTAGCGCCAATACCTGATCCGCCCAGAAGGTATAGCCCTGTGTGGTGTGGATCGCCTGGAGGTTATCCAGGCAGAAGCGAAAAATAAGAGAGCGTGCCCGGTTCGGGTTACGCAACACAAAATCCGGATGCTGCATAAGGGCCTGGATATCCGCCAGCGTACGCGATGGCGCGCTTGCCTGTACGCTGAACCAACGATCCAGTACGAGCGGATCATGCTGCCAGCGTGTGTGAAAGTCATCCAGCGCGTGGATAACGTCTGGGCCGCTGCTATAGCACACAAGGGCGGTCAGCCCACCCATGCGGTCAGTCATATTGCCCGCCTCACGGTACTGCTGCAATGCCAACGCATGGGCGTCGGGGTGTTGGGCATCAAGCAGGTAGGCGAGGGCGAGATTCCTGAGTGCCCGGCGCCCCGAAGACATCGCATCAGGTTGATAAGGGGCTGACGTGCTTGGGTGGGCGCGGTAGATCTGGAGCCAGGTTTGGACGAGCTGCGTTGCCAGCAAATGATGGGTTTGCTGGTGAGCCTGCACAACTGCCTGAGGATCCATGGGAGAGGTCAGTGCAAGTAATTCCTTGGCCGAGGGCAGGGCCAGCAGACGTGCCTGGTAGGCGGGTGTCAATTGGGTGTCGGTGAGGGCAGCCTGCCATGCCTGGATCAGTGTGGTGGCATCCGGTGGCGTCTGTCCACCCTGAATGGCTGCGACGCGGGCGAGCAGGTAACGGCGCGCGAGTTCTTGGCCGGCTTCCCATCGTGCAAACGGATCGGTATCGCAGCGCGCCAGCACTGCGAGCTCTTTGTCGGGGCGCGCATACTCGATCACCACGGGCGCCGAGAAATTGCGCAGTAGTGAGATCATTGGGCGTTGGGCGATATGGGGAAATGTCCAACTACATTCGGTATCGCGCAGTTCCAGCAATACTGTGTCGCGGCGCTGGCCTTCGTGTTCGATCACCAGTGGGTGGCCATCCGGGTCGAGCAGGCCGATAGCCAGAGGGATATGCAAAGGAGGTTTGGCGAGAACGGGGTTTTGGCGTGTCTCCAGGCCGACCGGTGCGCAATGCTGGCGTAAGGTGATGCGGCAGGTTTGGGTCTGCGCATTGTGATCGAGCTGCACCTGCACGCGAGGTGTGCCCGCCTGGGTATACCAGCGGCGGAATACAGAAAAATCCTTGCCCGGATGACGTTTTGTGTAGACGGACTCCATGGCATTGACAAAATCGTCGCAGGTTACTGCCTGGCCATCGTGACGTCTGAAGTACTCGGTCAGGCCTGCACGAAAGTCCGCCTCACCCAGTAAGGTGTGTTGCATGCGGATGACCTCGGCGCCTTTTTCATAGACGGTAGCCGTATAGAAGTTGCCGATTTCCTGATAACTGTCAGGGCGGATAGGGTGCGCCATCGGGCCACTGTCTTCAGGGAACTGAGCAATACGTAGTGCGGTCACATCGTCGATACGTTTTACGGCTCGGGCGCTTGCCGCCTCGTGTGCAGGCAAGCCGTGGGCCATCATGTCGGCGGAAAACTCCTGATCCCTAAAGACCGTCAGGCCTTCCTTCAGAGAGAGTTGAAACCAGTCGCGACACGTGACGCGGTTACCTGTCCAGTTATGAAAGTATTCATGTCCGATGACTGACTCGACCCCTCGATATGCGGCGTCGGTGGTCGTATCGGGATCGGCCAGCACATAGGCCGCATTAAAGACATTTAAGCCCTTGTTCTCCATGGCGCCCATGTTGAAATCGCGTGCAGCGACCACCATAAACCGATCCAGATCGAGCTCTAGACCGAATCGGTGTTCGTCCCATTTCATGGCGTTTGCGAGACAATCAAGGGCCCAGTGGGTCTGAGCCTCGCAGCCTCGGTCGCTGTAGACTTGCAAGGTTGCGGGCGTGCCGCTACGCGTGGTCTCGGTGCGCTCGACACGATCAAAGTCGCCTGCGACCAGGGCGAACAAATAGCAGGGCTTAGGGTGAGGGTCGTGCCAGATGGCTTCCAGGCGCCCGTCGTCCAAAGTGGTTTGGCTCAATAGATTGCCGTTTGATAGCAAGGTAGGATAGATCTGGGGATGGGCGCGCAAGGTCACGCGATAACGTGACATGACATCGGGGCGGTCCGGGAACCAGGTGATACGTCGAAAACCCTGTGCTTCGCATTGGGTGAACAGCTTATCGCCTGAGACATACAGGCCCATGAGGCTTGTATTGTCTGCTGGACGGCACAGGCTAACAATGTCGACGGTAAACGGCGCATTGCCCGCCGGTGGCGTGAGGGTAAGGGTCTGTGCCGAGCGCGTATAGTCATCAGCGCTCAGTGGTCTTTGATTGATCATCACAGAGACCAACTCTAGATCTTCGCCGTGCAAGACAAGTGGGCTACTGTGTGCGAAGTCTCGTGTAAAAGACAAGCGGGCGTGGACGCGGGTGCTGGTAGCGTCCAGATCGAAATCCAGACTGACATCGGGCAACTGATAAGGATAGGGCGTATAGTCCTGGCGAAAAACGGTTGGAATGGAATCTGTACGCATGATTGGCCTGGTAAATTAGATCGATAACCCCATTATTGTAGTGTTTGCAGCGAGCAGGTGAGGGGTGTATCGATGTGCAACGTATGGCTTCCTGATTCAGGCCGCACGCTCTATGATGAAATACTGTGAATAAGTGCGAGGCTTTTATGTCTGTTTGGTCCCGCTGGTCTAGCACCATGCGTTTTGGCGGCGTTGTGTTAGCCTTGTCCCTCCTGAGTGGTTGCGCGTCGAGTTTATCGGCACAGGTGACACGTTATCAACAGTGGCCTGCTAATACGGCTGGTGAACATTATCGCCTCATTGCCTCAGATACTCAGCGCAATAATCTTCCTTTTTTGGCGTACGCGGATATGGTGCGTGCGGCGATTGGTGCGACGGGCTTGGTCGAGGCGCAATCTACCAGTCCAGCACGATTTGAGTTAAGTCTGGATTATGGTAATCCTGTCGAGCAGCGTTGGGTCCAGCGCCAAGTGGACCCGTATTATGATGGTGCGTTCGGCTTTTATCGTCCGCCGTTCGGCGGCCGATTTTCCTCGTGGGGCGGTTGGATGATGGTGCCGCAGGTACAGGACGTACCGGTTAATTTGTATAAAAATACATTAACCGTCATGATTCGTGATCGCGATGATCACAACAAAGAGGTCTATCGTGCGACGGCAGTGAGCCTGGGCCAGTCGGATAATTTGACCGCCATTATGCCTTATTTGGCACGAGCAGTATTCGACCAGTTTCCCGGCCGTAATGGTCAGGTGATCGAGGTGCAATACGATTTGCCGCGCTGAACCTGGACGTTCGGCGCGGCAAATTAGAGACCCTAATAAAAACCTGGGCTTACTTATTAATCAGGAAAGTATCGCGGGACTGGCCTTGGGCCTCGGCATCGGCCAACCAGCGTGGCGCCTTACCCCGTCCCGTCCAGGTTGCCTGCGTCTCGGGGTGCATATATTTCGGAGCCACGACGCGTTTGGGTGCGGTGGATTTCCGTGCAGGGCGAGCTGCTTTGGTGCCACGGGTGGATTTCTTGTCAAAGACTGCGATAATTTCATCCGGAGAAATATCGTATTCGCGCATCTGCCGAACGATAGACGTGATGACGGGGCCGCGCTGCTTGTTCTGCAAGGATTGCATTTGCTTTTGGAGTTTAGTGATTTCTTTTTCAATTCTGGTCTTGGCCACAGAATAAGTCGTACGAGTCATTGGGCTTTCCGTTAAGTAAATTGGATAGGGTGAATCATGTTTATGGTGATTCCACTTTTATTTTAAATGATTATTAATAGTTGTGGACATAATGACAGGTAAAACTTTTAAGGTCGCTGCCATACAGATGGTATCAGGTGTTTCCGCTAAGCATAATCTGAGTGAAGCTGCGGGATTGATTGCCCAGGCCGCCGTGTCTGGCGCGCGCCTCGTGGTATTGCCAGAGTATTTCTGTTTGATGGGGCAACATGATACTGACAAGCTCGGGTTGGCAGAAGATTTTGGGCAGGGGCCGATACAGAGTTTTCTGAGCCAGCAGGCGCAGGAGCATGGGCTTTGGCTAGTAGGCGGCACGCTGCCGCTGCGCAGTCCTGATGCGGATCGTATTTATAATGCGTGCCTGACGTTCGGGCCAGATGGCAAGGTGTGCGCGCGCTACGACAAAATACATTTATTCGGCTTTCAACGTGGCGATGAGGATTACGACGAGTCCCGTGTCATTCGACCCGGAGATAATGCGCCACAGGTGCTGGCCTTACCATTTGGTCGGGTCGGGCTGTCAATCTGCTACGACCTGCGATTTCCGGAAATGTTTCGCGCCTGGGGCGACGTAAGTCTATTGGTGTTGCCCGCTGCATTCACTTACACCACAGGTTCTGTACACTGGGAGGTCTTGCTGCGCGCGCGTGCGATCGAGAATCAGTGTTATGTGCTTGCGTCGGCACAAGGTGGGTTGCATGAAAATGGTCGCCGCACGTGGGGTCATTCGATGTTGATAGATCCTTGGGGCGAGGTATTGGATTGCCTGCCCGAGGGGCCAGGCGTCGTGAGCGGGCAATTGGAACAACGCAGGATCGAGGAGGTGCGTCAGGCTTTGCCTGCACTCCGACACCGCGTAATTGGATGTTGATACGGGATGGTGAATATGAAGACAGTTGAACCAGGCATTGATGCGTTGGCTACGGCCAAGTCGGTATTGCTGGACCCGTGGGGTTTGGATGAATCGCATATGGCACACGCTTTATCCGAGATTTTTACGCATAAGGTTGACTATGCCGATCTGTATTTTCAATACACCTGCAGTGAAGGCTGGAGCCTCGAGGAGGGCATCGTCAAGACCGGAAGCTTTGCCATTGATCAGGGGGTGGGTGTGCGCGCCATTACAGGCGACAAAACAGCTTTTGCATACTCGGATAACCTCTCAGAGCAGGCGCTCCTGTCTTCGGCACGGGTCGTACGTACGATTGCACGCCAGGGCGCTGGCCGCCAAAAAGTTATCGCTGGGCCTGAACTAAAGCACCATCTCTACGTACCCGTCAACCCGGTAGAGTCCATGTCTGCGCCCGATAAGGTTGCGATGCTCGAGCGGGTAGAGCAGATGGCGCGTGCGGCGGATCCCGAGATCATCCAGGTGATGGCTGGGCTGGCAGCCGAGTACGAGGTCATCATGGTGGCGGGTAGCGATGGTCGCCTGGTGGCGGATGTGCGTCCGCTGGTGCGGCTGTCGGTAACGGTTATTGCCGAGCGCAAGGGGCGCCGCGAGATGGGGCATGGCGGTGGCGGTGGGCGCACCGGGCTGGCTTATTTCACCGATGAGGTGCTGCGCGGCTACGTGCAACGAGCCGTGCATGAGGCCCGGATCAATCTGGAGGCACGCCCGGCACCGGCGGGCCAGATGACGGTGGTGCTTGGCTCGGGTTGGCCAGGTATCCTGTTGCATGAGGCAGTCGGTCATGGGCTAGAGGGAGATTTCAACCGCAAGGGCTCGAGCGTGTTTGCGGGCCGGATCGGCAAGCGCGTCGCCTCGCGCGGCGTGACGGTCGTCGATGATGGTACCTTGCCGGATCGGCGTGGCTCCTTGAATGTTGATGACGAAGGTCAGCCAACGCAGCGTAATGTGCTGATCGAGGACGGTATCCTCAGGGGCTATATGCAGGACTCGCTTAACGCGCGTCTTATGAAGCAGGCGGTAACAGGCAATGGGCGACGTGAGTCCTATGCGCATTTGCCTATGCCCCGTATGACGAATACCTACATGCTGGCGGGTCAGACGCCGCCCGAGGAGATTATTGCCTCGGTAGAGCGCGGCCTGTACGCGGTGAATTTTGGTGGCGGGCAGGTCGATATTACGAGTGGCAAATTTGTTTTTTCGGCGTCTGAGGCATATATGATCGAGAACGGCAAAGTGACTTATCCGGTCAAGGGCGCAACCCTGATCGGTAGTGGACCTGAGGCCATGACGCAGATCGCCCTAATTGGCAACGACCTGCAACTGGACCCTGGTGTGGGTACCTGCGGCAAGGAAGGGCAGAGCGTGCCGGTCGGGGTGGGGATGCCAACGTTACGCATGGACGGGCTGACAGTGGGGGGCACTGCCTAGGCTTTTACGACTTCCAGGGGCGCCTATTGTAAATAGCACGCTGTACGGTGGGTTCAGATCCCAGCGTACAGCGTGTTTTTTATTTTTAAATCTGTACTTTTGACCAAAAAGGAATCTTGATGTGATATATTCGTAGTCATATTATTTCAACAGAAATCATTTTGGTGGATTAAATGAGTATTGAAGTGGATGGTGAGCAGTCTTACGAGCTACGCATTCTGCGCGCCTTGCGGCGTATCACGCGTTCAGTCGCCCTGCATTCGCGTCAATTGGCTGCCTGCAGCCATATTACTGGGCCACAACTGGTGTGTTTGCGCACCGTGATGCAGCTGGGCCCAATGACCGCAACAGCGATTAGCCGCGAGGTCCATGTCAGCCCCAGCACGGTCGTGGGCATCCTCGATAGGCTAGAGGACAAGGGCTTAATTGTTCGTGAGCGGGGACGTGAGGATAGGCGGATTGTGTTTATCACGGTAACGGACGCAGGTAGGCAATTGGTCCGCGATACGCCCTCGCCCCTGCAGCAAAAGCTGGCAGAATCGCTTAAGGCCTTGCCAGCGACCGAGCGCGCGACGATTACCTCCTCGCTCGAGCGCATTGTTGGACTTATGGAGTCTGATGTCGGGATCGCGCCGCCCGCCCAGATGCATTCACCGATGCTCGATATCCCTGTCGAGGGGGTCGCGCCTGAATCGGGGCTGGTCGTTTGAAGACTCGAGCACCAAGCCGGGCCGATGGCCCGGCTATGCATCGCTTGGTGTGTGAGTGCCCACCGCTAGACGTGAATTCGCTCTATGTTTACCTGCTCTTGTCCGAGCACTTTTCCCAAACCTGCATCGTATCTGAGGATGAGCACGGCCTGCGAGCCATGGTCAGCGCTTATGTTCCGCCACAGTGCCCAGAGGTTTTGTTTGTTTGGCAGGTGGCTGTTGCACAGCGTGCACGCGGCGCGGGCCTGGCACAGCGCTTAATACGCGCCTTGCTTACGCGAGCTGAGCTGCAAGGTATTAAATATATTGAGACCACCGTAGCGCCGAGCAATTTGGCGTCACGCAGGATGTTTGCCGGGCTGGCGCGCAGCCTGGAGACACATTGGGGTGAACAGGCGCACTTTGACGCCAGCCTCTTTGGGACAAGCGGGCATGAGGCAGAGCCCTTGCTACGCATTGGCCCGTTTGATGCGCATTGTGTAAGCAATGCGCGCTGTGATGAGTATTAACAAAAGGAGAATACGATGGACTTGAAAATTTTTGACCGGATGGAGTCTGAGGTCAGAGGCTACATCCGGTCGTTCCCTGTGATTTTCAGCAAAGCGAGAGGCTCAGTTCTGATTGATGAGTCCGGTAAGGAATACATTGATTTCTTTAGTGGTGCCGGGACGTTGAATTATGGCCATAATAATCCCGTGCTTCGGGAGCGGCTAATCGAGTATCTGCATTCTGATGGCGTCGTGCATGGGTTGGATATGGCGACCAGTGCCAAGAAATATTTTTTGCAGACCATGGATCAAATCGTGCTGCGTCCCCGAGATCTGCGCTACGTATTGCAGTTTACGGGACCGACCGGCACGAACGCGGTTGAGGCGGCACTTAAGCTCGCGCGCCAGGTCAAGGGTCGGCAAAATGTAATTTCGTTCACACATGGCTTTCATGGGGTCTCGGGCGGCTCGCTGGCGACGACGGCAAATCGCAAATTTCGTCAGGCGGCGGGTGTCGCGTTGAGTAATACAAGCTTTATGCCTTTTGACGGGTACTTTGGGCCTGACGTCAATACCATGGCGTACCTAGAGCGCATGCTGAATGATTCCAGCAGCGGTCTGGATCATCCCGCTGCGGTAATAGTCGAGACAGTGCAAGGCGAGGGTGGAGTGAATGTGGCCTCGCAGCGCTGGCTGCGCGAGCTGGAACGTCTATGCCGCGAGCACGATATGCTGTTGATTATCGATGATATTCAGGTGGGTTGTGGTCGCACGGGTAGTTTTTTCAGCTTTGAATCAGCAGGTATTTCACCGGATATTGTGACGCTATCCAAATCTTTGTCGGGATTTGGCTTGCCGATGTCTCTGGTGCTGATCAAACCAGAGCTGGATATCTGGGAACCCGGTGCACACAGCGGTACGTTCCGTGGCAATAACCTGGCGTTTATTACTGCCGGGCAGGCCCTCGAGACATACTGGAGTGACGAGCAGTTTTCCCTGGATATTGCAGCCAAGGAGCTGCAGGTGCGTGACTGGTTAGAGAATCTGGCTCATAGTTACGCTGATGTGGGGCTGAGCGTGCGTGGACGCGGTCTGATCCAGGGCTTGGTCACGCCCGAGGCAGAGGGGCTCGCCGGTCGTATTGCGCAACGCGCGTTCGAGCAGGGCGTGGTGATTGAGACATCGGGCGCAAGTGATGAGGTCCTTAAGGTCCTGCCTGCGCTGACGATTCCTGAGGACGAATTAAGCCGTGGTCTAGAGATTATCGAGCGCTGTACCGCCGAGGTACTGGCCGAGCGAGGTCGCCGCGCGAAGGTGCTGAAAATGGCTGGAGGTGCATCATGATTGTCAAAAACGTCAACGACGTTCTGGGGACCTCTGATGAAATTATTACTGATAACTGGACGAGTCGTCGGGTGCTGCTCAGTCGTGATGGGATGGGGTTCTCGTTTCACGAAACTGTGATTTTTCCAGGCACCGAGACGCATATCCATTATCAGAATCACCTCGAGGCTGTTTGGTGCATCGAAGGTGATGGTGAGATTGAGACGATTGCGGATGGACAGAAATATGCGCTGGGGCCCGGCGTGGTCTACGCCCTGGATCAGCATGACGAACATTGGTTGCGTGGCGGGCGGGAACCGCTGCGCGTGATTTGTGTATTCAATCCCCCGCTTACCGGCCAGGAAGTGCATGACAAGGACGGTGTCTACCCTTTGGAGACGGTAGCGTCCTGATAAAGGAGTTGAAGATGAAGGATTTATATGTCTCGCGTGTCGGTCGTGCCTCGGCGTTGATCGCGCGCAAAGAACCCGTGGTCTATGGTGCCGGGCAGTATGCCCAGGCCCTGGATGCAGACCAGCTGCAAGACTACGAGCGTAACGGATTCATCGTACTGGATGCGGTGTTTGATGCGGATGAGATCCAGGCCTTGCGTGAGGAGGTCGACACCATGAGTGCCGATCCCGATATCCGGGCGCTGGATGAGGCAATCTATGAGCCCGGCAGTGACACCCTTAGGTCGATCTTTCGTATCCACGAGCTAGGCGAACGTTTGGCAGACTTACCGCGAGATCCGAGGGTGCTGGATGTGGCCCGACAGATTCTGGGCTCTGAAGTCTATATTCATCAATCGCGTGCCAATATGAAGCCTGGCTTTGAAGGCAAAGAGTTTTATTGGCATTCGGATTTCGAGACCTGGCATGTCGAGGATGGCATGCCAGGGATGCGGGCAGTGAGCTGTTCAATATTATTGAATGATAATGATGCCTGTAATGGACCATTGATGCTGATTCCGGGCTCGCATCGCCAGTTTGTGGCCTGCGTGGGTGAGACGCCAGAGGATAATTACCGTACCTCCTTGCGTAAGCAGGAGGTGGGGGTGCCCGATACGCTCAGTCTGTCTTTGTTATCAGAGCAAGCCGGAGTCACGCCGGTGATCGCCCGGGCAGGATCAGTGGTGTTCTTCGATTGCAATACGCTGCACGGCTCGTCGGGGAATATTTCGCCTCGGGCGCGAAACAATTTATTTATGGTTTATAACAGCGTCGATAATGCTTTGCTTGCGCCGTTTCATGGGCTCGCTCCTCGGCCAGAGCATATCGCGGCGCGCGAGCGCTGCGTGACGCTTAGCCCGCTTGCTGTGCATCCATAAAGCCCTTGAGAAATTCGCGCGTGCGCTCTTCTTGCGGCGCGTTGAATATTTGCTCGGGGGTACCTTGTTCGACAATATTGCCTTTATCAAAAAAGCATATGCGATCGGATATTTGCTTGGCAAACTGCATCTCGTGTGTGACGAGCAACATGGTTAGGTCGTGTTCCTCGGATAGGCGCTGGATGACGCTTAGCACCTCGCCCACGAGTTCCGGATCAAGTGCTGAGGTCGGCTCGTCAAATAGCATGATGTTCGGGCGCATGGCCAGCGCCCGAGCAATCGCCACGCGTTGCTGTTGACCACCTGAGAGCTGGCTGGGAAATTTTTCGGCATGCTCAGTCAGGCCCACCAGCTCCAGGTATTCGTAGGCACGTTCGCGTGCCTTGCGCTTGGGCAGGCCCAGCACATGGATCGGTGACTCGGTAATATTGCGCAGTACCGTCATGTGCGGAAATAGATTGAACTGCTGAAAGACCATGCCCATTTCCTTGCGCATCATGCGTAAGTGGGCTTCGCTGGCAGGGACAAGTTGATCGCCTTTGTATTCATGCCAGAGGGGCTTGCCTGCCACCGTAATCAGGCCTTCGTCAATATGTTCAAGCGTCATCAGAATGCGCAATACTGTAGATTTGCCTGATCCGGATGGCCCGATGATGGTGACCTTTTCTCCCCGGGTGACCTCGAAGTCAAGCGAGTCCAGGACTAGCGCATCGCCGAATCGTTTGACGACTTTTTCCATTTTTATCATCGGGGTATTCATCTGAGGGGAATTCCTTGTTTGGGTAGGTGAACGTCCAGATAGCGTACGGCACTGGAGGCGAGCAAGGTCAACACCAGGTAGAGCACACCGACCATCGTGAGTGGCACCATATAGTTGAAGCTGCGATCCCCGATGATGCGGGCGACATTGAGCATTTCCAAAATCGAGACGACCGAGAGTACGGGAACGTCTTTCATGATTGAGACCAGATAGTTGCCCAGGGCCGGGATGATGCGTGGGATGGCTTGGGGCAGAATAATTACACTAAAGATGCGTAGCGGCGCGATATCGAGTGCGCGCGCCGCTTCGGTTTGACCATGTGCGATAGACTCCAGGCCAGCCCGGTAGACCTCTGAGGTATAGGCACTATATTGAATACCCAAAGCGAGTGCGCCCGTCATAAAGGCGGGTAGCACAATGCCGTACTCAGGCAGCACGTAATATAAAAAGAACAACTGCACCAATAGCGGGGTGTCGCGCAGGAATTCTGTGAATACCGTCGCCGGCCAGGAAATCAGGCGTGACCGGGCCCCCTTAAGTGCCGCCAGGATAAGACCGAGGATGGCAGCGACGACGAACCCCACCAGGGTGGCTTGGATCGTGACGACCATGCCACGCAGCAAGATAGGCAGGATGGACCAGGCGAAGGTGGCATTGCTGGTGGTATCCCATTCGATTCCAAACAGCATAATCAGGCCCCTTTGGCGCGCCAGCGCCCCACATGATGTTCGAGCACTCGCATGCCAGCGGCCACGACGAGGGCCATACCGAAGTACATCAAGAGCAGCAGCGTATAGATCGAGACACTGTCCTGCGTAAAATTACGAATACGTTCAGCCTGAAAGGCTAAATCGCTTAGGCCAATCAATGAGACCAAGGCGGTGTCCTTGAGGTTCTGTACGGCCAGATTGCCAAAGCTGGGCATCATCTCGGGGATGGCCTGAGGGATCGAGATCCGCCATAGTGTCTGGCGTGGCGTGAAGTCCAGTGCCTTGGCCGCCTCGAGTTGGGAGGGTGGGACGGACTGAACCGCGCCACGCACCACCTCTGCGCCATAGGCCCCAATATTCAGGCTCAGGGCAAGCGTACCCGCCACGACTGGGGGTAAGCGCCAATCCAGGCCAAGGGTCTGGCCAATGATGGGCAAGGCAAAATACAGCCAAAAGAGCTGCACCAGTAGTGATGTGCCACGAAAAATTTCAATCAAGGTGATCGAGCCCGCGCGCAATAAAGCATTGTGCGAGAGTCGACCGATACCGAATGCAAAGGCAAATAGCCCGCCCAGGACGGTCGAATAGAGGGTCAATTCGATCGTAACCTGGGCGCCCTGCAATAAGGGTCTAAGGTAAGTCAGCCAGTCCACGTGGGTTCAGCCGTTTATTTGGCGCAGAGCTGACTGGTGGTCTTGGTAAAGGAGCCCTTGGCGTCCTCGGCTGAGAAACCGTACTGGGTCATAATTTTTTCCCATTCTGGTGTTTTCTTGAATTTGGCGAGTTCCGTATTTACGGCATCGCGTAAGTCCTCGGATTGCTGTGAAAATACAAAGCCGCCCCAGCTACGCACCGTTGTGCCATCGATGACGGGGTCTACAAAATCAGCAGCAGGCTCGACTTTGTCACTTTTGCTGGCCAGCTCGCCGACGGTCAGGCTGGTGGCCGCATAGGCATCAGCGCGACCCGTTGATACCGTCGAGATCGCATCTGCATTATTGGAAATCGTCACGATCTGGCTGCCGGGAACTTTTAGGGCTTGCAGCATTTCAAGTTGGTCAGCACCGGCCATGATGGCGATCTTGTTGCCGGATGTGGCAAAGCTTGCAAAGTCATGGATATTTTTTGGGTTTCCCTTGGCAACTAACAAGCCTTCGCCGTAGGAGCTATTGGGCTGCGAGAAGAGCACTTGCTCACAACGCTGGGGCAGGATGGCCATCTCGGCCGCCACCATATCAAAGCGATTAGCCTGTAGGCCGGGGATGAGCGAGCCGAAGTTGGTGGTGCTCCATTCTATTTTCTTGATACCCAGGGCCTGGGCGATGTGTTTGGCGACATCTGGACCGACACCTTTGGCTTCACCACTCATGTCCATATAGCCATAGGGAATTTCGTTGGCTACCGCGACGCGCAGGACGCTTTTTTCCTGGATGGATTTAAGGTCGGCGGCACTCGCCTGGGTGGCAAAGCCCATGATGCATGCGCTGGCCAGCCCCATGATGAGATGTCTGCGTGTGGTTTTCATGTGGTACTCCTATAGATCGTTCGCGCAAGCCTAAGTGTCCGGCCATTTCGAAAACTTGGTGTTGCGTCTAGAATGATTGCTTGTCAAAAGATGACTATAGGAATGATACATGACTTAATCATTACTACTCAAATTAAATTAATCTGAAATTGGCAAAGTGACCAGGGTGTGCTAGTATTTCCTGCATGTGTACCGCTCCCTACTTTTTTTTCTTTTTTACATTTCCTAAGCCGCTGGTGGAGGAAGGGAATAGCTGTACATGATATAGAGATCATTTTCCCAAATAGCCGCCGGCCCAGCCAGGCGGCTTTTTTTGCGCTGTCCGATTCATAGCGTTACATATGGAGTATTTATCGTGTCACACAATACCGACGATTTACGTATACGGGAGATCAAGGAGCTCAGCCCCCCAGCGCACATTATGCGTGAGTTCCCCTGCACACCCGCCATCTCCAAGAGCGTGCATGATGTCCGCCGGGCGGTTCATAATATTTTGAACGGCAAGGATGATCGCCTGGTTGTTGTGATTGGGCCGTGTTCCATTCATAACCCGGCGGCGGCAATCGAGTATGCGCATCGCCTGATCGCGCAGCGCGAGCAGTTCAAGGGCGAGTTAGAGATCATTATGCGGGTCTACTTTGAAAAGCCACGCACAACCGTGGGCTGGAAGGGCCTGATTAATGATCCTGGCCTGGATGGCAGTTTTAATATCAATCAGGGGCTGCGCACGGCGCGCGAAGTCCTGATCGATATTAATGCCTTGGGTCTGCCTGCTGGCTGCGAATTCCTGGATATGATCACCCCGCAATATATCGCCGACTTGGTGTCCTGGGGGGCAATTGGCGCGCGCACCACCGAAAGTCAGGTTCACCGCGAGCTGGCGTCAGGCTTGTCCTGCCCGGTTGGATTCAAGAACGGCACCGGTGGCGATACGCGGATTGCAATCGATGCGATCAAGGCCGCCTCACAGCCACATTTCTTCCTGTCGGTCACCAAGGGCGGACATTCGGCAATCGTGTCGACGGTGGGTAATAATGACTGCCATATGATTCTGCGCGGCGGCAAGGCACCCAATTACGATGCTGAAAACGTGCAGAGCGCATGTGAGATGATGGAAAAATTTGATATTCGTCCTCACGTCATGATCGATGCCAGCCACGCGAATAGTCATAAGGACTATACGCGCCAGCCCTTGGTAATCGAGGATGTATCCCAGCAGATCGAAGCCGGAGATGAGCGTATATTTGGCGTTATGATCGAGAGCCATCTAGTCGGGGGGCGTCAGGATTTGATTCCAGGGCGTGCGCTGGTATATGGTCAGAGCATTACCGATGGCTGTATTGATTGGGATAGCTCGGTTGAAGTATTGCAGCGCTTGTCCGCAGCGGTGCTGCAGCGTCGCCAGGTCGTCGCCCAGGCGCGACTCGCTCGTGGTGACGCAGCCTGAGGACATAACGGGCTCCAGGCCCTGAGGATAAACATGAACGCACCTGTTATTACACAGATCCGCAGGGCCATCCCAGCTGGATTTCTGGAGGCCTTGGCCGAGCATTTTGGTGAGCGTTACTCAAATGCCCAGGCCGTTCGTGAGCATCATGGGCGTGACGAGTCCTCGTATGCGCCGATGCTTCCTGACGCGGTGGTATTTGCCCAGAGCGTGGACGACGTCGTGTGGGTCGCCCGCCATTGCCATCGTTATTGCGTCCCGTTGATTCCTTTTGGTACGGGCTCTTCACTAGAGGGGCATTTGCTAGCGGTCGAGGGCGGGGTGAGCCTGGATCTCTCGCTGATGAATCAAGTCTTAAGCATTCATGCCGAGGATTTCACCGCCACGGTTCAGGCAGGCGTATCACGTAAACAACTCAACGAAGCTTTGCGCGATACGGGCTTGTTCTTTCCTATTGATCCCGGTGCGGATGCCAGTTTGGGGGGGATGTCGGCGACGCGTGCCTCGGGCACCAATGCGGTGCGCTACGGCACGATGCGTGAAAATGTCATGTCGCTTAAAGTCGTCACCGCGGATGGACGGGTGATCGAGACGGCTAACCGAGCACGTAAATCCTCTGCTGGCTATGACCTGACACGCTTATTTGTGGGAAGCGAGGGAACCTTAGGGATTATTGTCGAGGTGACCGTGCGCCTTTATCCACAGCCCGAGGCCGTGTCAGCCGCGATTTGTAATTTTCCTGATCTGGATGCGGCGGTGCGTAGCGTCATTGAGGTGATTCAAATGGGCGTGCCTGTGGCGCGTGTGGAGTTCATGGATGCCGGTGCCGTGCGGGCGACAAATCTGTACA
Source organism: Alcaligenaceae bacterium CGII-47 (assembly GCA_019166125.1). Lineage (GTDB taxonomy): Bacteria > Pseudomonadota > Gammaproteobacteria > Burkholderiales > Burkholderiaceae_B > Castellaniella. The sequence continues at coordinate 467,853 of JAHTBO010000002.1, read as the reverse complement.
GTCATCTAAATTTAAAAGAAACGCCCCTGCTGCTGTTCGAATTCCATGGAAGTCCTGCCGGTGTGCGTGAGCAGGCCGAACTGGTGCAAGCGATCACGCGCGAGCATGGCGGGATGGATTTCGAGTGGGCAGAACAGCCCGAGGACCGAAATCGTTTGTGGACGGCGCGTCATAATGCTTATTTTGCGGGCTTGCAGCTAAGACCCGGGTGTCGCTCGAATACGACCGATGTATGTGTGCCGATCTCGCGTCTGGCAGAGTGTGTGGGGCAGACGGCGATTGAGCTGGATCAGGCGAGTTTTCCTTATACAATTGTGGGGCATGTTGGTGATGGCAATTTCCATGTCCTAATGCTGCTGGATCCTGATAATCCCGACGAGTGGGAGCAGTCCGAGCGTCTGAATCATCGCTTGGTCGAGCGCGCAATTGCAATGCAGGGCACGTGTACGGGCGAACACGGTGTCGGCCTGCACAAGCAGGTATTCATGCTTGCAGAGCATGGCCAGGATGCGCTTGATATCATGGCGGGTATTAAAGCCACACTCGACCCGCACAATATTCTCAATCCAGGCAAAGTGCTGCCCGCAGCCTTGACGAATTAATGACAGAACAACTTAGTACGACGGATCTTTCCACACAGGATGGATCGATACCTGCCCCACCGGATTTTGCGGGCTTTTTAGCGCAGTTGGCGCCAGATCTGCCGGCGCACTGCATATTGACCAAGGTCGAGCAGACACGTGTCTATGAGTGCGATGGCTTGTCTCTATATCGTAGCCTGCCGCCTGTTGTGCTGCTGCCCGAGAACGAGGCGCAGGTGATCGCCATCATGCGTGCCTGCCAGACCTTCAATATTCCGATCGTGGCACGTGGTTCGGGCACAGGCTTATCAGGGGGCGCCATGCCCCACGCGCAAGGCGTACTGGTGGGTCTGGCCAAATTAAATCGTATCGTGCGTGTCGATCCGCTCGCCTGTGTGGCGGTCGTGCAGCCCGGGGTGCGTAACCTCGCTATTTCCGAGGCGGTAGCGCCCCTTGGACTGTATTACGCCCCCGACCCGTCTAGTCAGATTGCCTGTTCGATCGGCGGTAATGTTGCTGAAAATTCAGGCGGGGTACATTGCCTCAAATACGGTTTGACCGTGCATAACGTGATGCGTGTACGGGTCGTCACCATTGAGGGTGAAGTGCTTGAGCTAGGAGGCGAGGCGCCAGATAGTCCGGGTTTGAACCTGCTGGCGGCGTTCATTGGTTCAGAGGGAATGTTGGGTCTGGTCACCGAGGTCACCGTGCGCCTGATTCCCAAACCCGAGCTCGCGCAGGTGGTGATGGCGAGTTTTCTAAGTGTTGAGGCGGCAGGACAGGCTGTGACAGAGGTGATTGCTGGCGGCATCATTCCCGCCGGGCTAGAGCTCATGGACAAACGTTCGGTGCATATGGTCGAGCCCTTTGTCCGGGCGGGCTACGATTTGGAGGCTGAGGCGATTCTATTGTGTGAATCCGATGGGACGCCCGAGGAGGTTCGCGAGGAGATCACGCGGATTGAAGCGATTTTTAAAAAGGTTGGTGCATCGCGTTTGCAGGTGTCGAACTCAGAGACCGAGCGCCTGCTGTTCTGGGCTGGCCGTAAAAACGCCTTTCCGGCAGCAGGGCGGATATCACCTGATTATTACTGTATGGATGGCACAATTCCTCGGCGACACTTGGGTCAAGTCCTGCGTGCTATCGAGGCGATGGAAGAAGAGTATGGGCTGCGCTGTGCAAATGTATTTCATGCGGGCGACGGCAATTTGCATCCTTTGATTCTGTTTGACGCCAATGTGGCCGATGAGGTCGAACGCGCCGAGGCATTTGGTGCGGCTATTCTAGAGCTATGCGTCGAGGTGGGCGGCACGATTACGGGTGAGCATGGCGTGGGGATCGAAAAGATCAACCAGATGTGCTATCAGTTCAAGCGCGAAGAGCTGGATGCGTTCTCGGCGTTCAAGCGCGCCTTTGATCCGTATGGCCTACTCAACCCCGAAAAGCTTATTCCGACGCTGGTGCGCTGCGCCGAGCATGGCAAGATGCATATTCACCACGGAGAGCTGAGCTTTCCGGATCTTCCCCGTTTCTAGAGCCCAGCCATCATGCAATTTGTCTTATCTGAATTAAGTGAGCAGGTGGTGACGGCTCGTGCGGCGCAGCGTCCTGTCTATATTCGAGGCGGCGCCACGCGCCAATTCTACGGCGAGCCCTTCCCCGATACGGTGGCCTCGGGCTTATCCTGGCTGGACATTTCCTCGTACCACGGCATCGTAAGCTACGAGCCCTCAGAGCTGGTGCTGACGGCTTATGCAGGAACCCGGCTCTCTGAGATCGAGCAGGCGCTCGATGAGCGCGGGCAGATGCTGGCTTTTGAGCCGCCGCGTTTTGGTGAGGCAGGGACCTTGGGTGGGTGTGTTGCCAGCGGCATGTCTGGTCCGCGTCGTATGGCGGCTGGGCCACTAAGCGATTTTATATTGGGTACCAAACTTCTTGATGCCAATGGCAATATCTTGCGGTTTGGCGGGGAAGTCATGAAAAACGTCGCGGGATATGACCTATCTCGGCTGTTGGCGGGCTCTCTGGGTACGCTGGGCGCCTTGGTTGAGGTGTCGGTCAAGGTCATTCCCAAACCTCAGTTCGAAATGACACAGGTGCTCGAGATGAGCGAGCAGCAGGCGCTCGATAAATGTCAGCAGTGGCGCGGTCGGCCGCTGCCGCTGTCGGCGACGGCGTGGCAGGCTGGCGCAGAGGGCTCACTTGGACAATTGCATGTTCGCCTCTCGGGTAATCAGTCGGCGGTCGTGCAGAGCTCCCAGACCATAGGGGGCGAGTCCCTCAGAGAGGATATAGGGGCAGCGTTCTGGTGTGGATTGCGTGATCAGACCCATACGTTCTTTCAGTCCCGACCGCTATGGCGGGTCGTGGTGCCCCCCGGCACACCTGCTCTGGGCGTTGGGCCGACATTGGTCGAGTGGCATGGCGGCCTGCGTTGGGTCGCTGCCCCGGCGGCCCATGCCGCAGACTTGCGCCAACAAGTCCAGGCTGTGGGTGGCTCAGCATCCCTCTATCGCTACACGGATCGTGTGCCTGAGCAGGGGGTGTTTCATCCGCTCGATCCAGCGTTGATGCAGATTCATCGCCGACTCAAGGCGCAGTTCGATCCGGCAGGCTTGTTTAACCCTAATCGTTTATATTCAGAATTCTGAGGCCAGACTATGCAAACCAATCTCGTTGATTGGGCTCGTGATAGCGATCTAGGCAAGGAGGCAGATGAAATTCTGCGTCGTTGTGTGCATTGCGGCTTTTGTTTGGCTACTTGCCCGACCTATCAAATTTTAGGCGATGAGCTCGATAGTCCGCGTGGCCGGATCTACGAGATCAAGCAGATCCTCGAGGGGGTGAAGCCTACTTATGTCACCCAGCAGCACCTGGACCGCTGCCTGACCTGCCGCAATTGCGAGACGACCTGCCCATCAGGCGTCAAATACGGCGAACTGGTGGATATCGGTCGACAGTTGGTCAGTGAACAGGTGTCGCGCACACCGGGGCAGCGTGCCTTGCGCTATACCCTGCGTCATATGCTGAATTCGTCTTGGTTCGCACCGCTTTATCGTGTTGGTCGGCTCGTTCGCCCGGTACTGCCAGAGGTACTTAAATCCAAAATTCCCCAGGCTCGCCCAGCCGGTGCACTACCGCATGACCTCGCGCATCATGCACGGCAGGTCATCATGCTTAGTAATTGCGTGCAGCCTGCCATGATGCCGTCCATTGATGCGGCTACCATACGCGTGCTCGATGCGGTAGGTGTGGGGTCGCGATTTGTTGCACGCTCTGGGTGTTGTGGCGCGATTAATTTCCACCTGGATGCCCAGGAGGCGGCTCGTGATCAGATGCGTGCGAATATCGATGCTTGGTTGCCCTTGCTCGACTCGGGCGAGGTCGAGGCGATTGTGATCAACGCCTCGGGATGTGGCGGCATGATTAAGGAATATGCCCAGCATTTACGCCATGATCCCGTCTATGCCCAGCGTGCTGCACGTGTGGTGGCTGCCGTAAAGGATGTCGGTGAGTTTCTCGCGCCGCTTGCGCCGCAGATCAAGGCCAAAATGCGGCGTGCTCCGGGTCGTACCGCATTCCACCCGCCGTGCACGCTTCAGCACTGGCAGGGCTTGCGAGCAGTAAACGAGCGTCTGTTGACTGATCTGGGCTTTGATTTGCAGTTATTTACGGACTCGCATCTGTGCTGTGGATCGGCGGGGACATACTCTATCACGCAGCCCGTGTTGTCCAAAGAGCTACGTAATCGGAAATTACAAGCCATCCAGGAAACGCTGCCCACCACGATTGTGTCCTCGAATATTGGCTGCATCACCCATTTGCAGAGTGGCACGCAGACGCCGGTGCGCCACTGGATCGAAGTGCTCGACGAGGTGATGGCGTATGAATGATCGGCCTGCAGCCGGTGCGCGCGTCGTGATCGGTATGTCGGGCGGCGTAGATTCGTCCGTCTCGGCCTGGCTACTCAAAGAGCAAGGCTACGAGGTCATTGGCCTGTTCATGAAAAACTGGGAGGATGATGATGACAGCGAGTACTGCTCCACGCGCCAGGACTGGCTGGATGCGGCGAGTGTTGCGGATGTCGTCGGCATTGATATCGAAGCTGTGAATTTTGCTGCAGAGTATAAGGAACGGGTGTTTGCCGATTTTCTCAGGGAATATTCAGCAGGGCGCACACCAAATCCGGATGTATTGTGCAATGCCGAGATCAAATTCAAGGCCTTTCTTGATCATGCCATGACCCTTGGGGCTGATTATATTGCCACGGGGCATTATGCACGGGTGAGGCGGCTTGGGCTGCCCGGTGGGGGAGTCCGTAGCGAATTGCTCAAGGCTGTAGATAGCAGTAAGGATCAAAGTTATTTTTTGCATCGTCTGAACCAGGCTCAGTTGGCGCGCACTTTATTTCCATTGGGTGAATTACATAAGACCGAAGTGCGTCGTATCGCGCAGTCACTGGCCTTGCCGAATGCTGCCAAACGGGATTCGACAGGTATTTGCTTCATCGGTGAACGGCCGTTCCGAGAGTTCCTGAGCCGTTATCTACCGACCCGGCCAGGCCCCATCCTGACGCCCGAAGGGCAAAAGTTAGGGACGCATCAGGGATTGGCGTTTTATACGCTTGGGCAACGCAAGGGCTTAGGTATCGGCGGGGTCAAGGGACAACAGCGCAGCGATGGGACGGCTGATGCCTGGTATGTTGCGCGTAAATCAATGCAGGACAACACTCTGTATGTCGTTCAAGGCCATGATCACCCGTGGCTATTATCAAAGAACCTGCAGGCACAAGATTCGAGCTGGGTGGCGGGTGAAATGCCTGCAAAAGGTCAGTATGCAGCCAAGACCCGCTATCGGCAGGCGGATGCACCATGTGTGCTGCATCCAGAGTCAGATGGGCGATTTGCTTTGTCGTTTGACCAGCAGCAGTGGGCAGTGAGCCCGGGGCAGTCGGCGGTACTCTACGATGGAGAGGTATGTTTGGGGGGCGGTATCATCGCCGCCTGATGCTTATCCCTGGAGAGCCTGCGCCCTACGCAGTAAGATAACGTGTACTGATAAATGAGGGGCGGGCGTCCAGTTTTTCATAGAGGCGCCGAAGATTCTCGTGCTGGGCGCGCCAGTTCAGGTCTGGAAAGCGAAAATCCAGGTAGCCCAGTGCAGAGCCCACAGCAATGTCAGCAAGGCACAGGTTTACGCCTACGCAAAAGACCTGATCGCCCAGATCTGCTTCCATATAGGTCAGCGCGGCAGAAATTTTGCCCATCTGACGGTCCTTGAATGCCTGGCTGCGTAGCTCGGCGGGGCGCTGGGTATCCTCAATGCGTGCTGCGACTGCAGCGTCCATGAGACCGTCGGCGACGGCCTCCCAGCGTTTGACCGCTGTTCGGTCACGCCCCGATGGGGGGATCAGGCGGCCAACCGGTGAGAGGGTGTCCAGGTACTCGACAATGACGCGGGAGTCGAACAGGCTGCCGTTCTCATCCATGATCAGACAGGGAACCTTACCTAATGGATTGAACACGGGAACCTGAGAGCCTTCGCCCCAGACATCGTCGAGGACTAATTCATACTCAAGCTTTTTCTCTGCCAGGACGATACGTACTTTGCGCACGTACGGGCTAGTCAGGGTACCGATCAATTTCATGGCAAGACACAGAGTAGTTCTAGGCTCAAAAAGTATAGCAGGATCACCCCACGGAGACCCTGATGCGTGACGGTTTAAGCCTGCAAGGGTGGGCCAAGCCTCAGGATGTGTGGTTTATATGTGGCAAGGTTGGCTAAGCGTATGTAAATGTTAGAATTCAGCCTGCTTTTGAACAGGTGAACGACGATGCATATTGACCCCGTACTTAGTCCGTTGAATGCGCTCTCTCCTCTGGATGGGCGTTATGCCACGAAGGCCGACACCTTGCGTGCCACCCTGTCGGAGGCAGGCTTCATGGCGCACCGTGTTGAGGTTGAGATCGCGTGGCTGATCGGTCTGTCTGACGCGGGCTTACCCGAGCTACCGGCATTTACGCCTGGGGCACGCGCCGTGTTGCTGAGTCTGGTGCATAATTTCTCTGAGGCGGATGCGGCGCGCATCAAGGCAATCGAGCGCACGACCAATCACGACGTCAAAGCTGTTGAGTATTGGCTTAAGGAACGTGTCGCCGATCATGCCGAGCTCGCCCAGGCGGCAGAGTTCATACACTTCGCCTGTACATCAGAAGATATCAATAACACATCGCATGCGCTGATGCTGGGTCGTGCTCGCAGCCAGTGCATCGTGCCCCAGTTAGAGGCCATCCTCGCCCGACTACGTGAGCTCGCGCATCAATACGCCGCACAGCCGCTGCTTTCGCGTACGCACGGCCAGGCCGCAACACCCACGACCTTAGGTAAGGAATTCGCGAATGTTGCCGCCAGACTAGAGCGCGCCCTAGTCGCTGTGCGCGCAGTCGAACCCCTGGCCAAGATGAATGGCGCCACGGGGAACTACAACGCCCACCTGGCGGCTTATCCCGAGATCAATTGGCCCGAGTTCAGCGCCGCTGTGCTGCGCAGCCTCGGACTGACCCAGAACCCGTACTCCATTCAGATTGAGCCACACGACTGGATGGCAGCCTTATTTGATGCCATTGCGCGCGCCAACACTATTTTGCTGGATCTGAATCGGGATATCTGGGGCTATGTGTCCCTGGGATTTTTCAAGCAACGCCTTAAAGAGGGCGAGGTGGGGTCCTCCACCATGCCGCACAAGGTGAATCCGATTGATTTTGAGAATTCCGAGGGCAATCTGGGGCTGGCCAACGCGGTGCTGCGCCACCTGTCGGAAAAGCTTCCGATCTCTCGGTGGCAGCGCGATCTAACAGATTCCACGGTGTTGCGTAATCTGGGTGTGGCCTTGGGCTACTGTTTGGTGGCCTACGATTCGTGTCTGCGTGGTCTGGATAAGCTAGAGCTGAACCCAACGGTGATTGACGCGGATATCGATCGCTGCTGGGAGATCCTGGCCGAGCCCGTGCAGACGGTCATGCGGCGTTATGGCTTGCCTCATCCCTATGAGCAGCTCAAGGCGTTGACGCGGGGGCAGGGGATTACCGAACAGGCATTGCGTGAATTCATTAGCAATCTGGATCTGCCTGCCGAGCCCCGTGCACGACTGCTGGCGATGACGCCCCGCAGTTATATTGGCCTGGCTGCCCAGTTAGCTGCTGATATATAGAATCGGTTTTTAGGGGGCTCATTTTACAGAGTGTGCCCGGATCGTGTATCATTTCGTTCTTCGCAGAAAACGCGAAGGGTTGTTAGCTCAGTTGGTAGAGCAGCGGACTCTTAATCCGTCGGTCGACAGTTCGAGCCTGTCACAACCCACCAGTGAAATCAAGCACTTACGCCAATTCTACGGAATTGGCGTTTTGCATCCCCTTGCTCCGCTCTTGAATCCGTATGCGGTTTATGCGCATTGCCTCAGTTGTGGGGCACCAGTCGCGCCAAAAGCTGTCTGGGATATCTGGAAAGTCTTCCCGCTGTATACCCTGGAATGCCGGCTTATAGCCGCGCTGTTTCATCTCGGTAATCAGCTCGGCATGTCGCGCCTTGAGGTACCCCAGGCGCGTGTAGAAGAACAGCAGGTGACCTTTCCCCAATGTGTAGTTCGGCGGTGGTGAAAAGCTGCCACGTTCGGCAGCTTTTTTGGCTAACCCAAAAACCCTTGGCAGTTCGCGATACTCGGCAATCAGGTGCGGTCCGCTGAGTTCTTGTACAGGAATGCAGTTTATGCGGGTCATGCGGTCAGTCCGAGATTCAAAGCGTGTTTATACCAGTTTCGTCTTCGCGTTTCGCGTTTACTGCGCAATAGCCTATCCTTGATGCATCGCCTTAGCAATTTCGCTTTGGTGGCCTGATTTACTGGTGGTAGAAATGAATAAGAAAGCAGCATCGCCCAAGAAGGCAAAGCCGCGACGTTCGGCGAATCCCTCGAATGGTGGGGGCTGGCCGGCTAAAGCCAATGCGGGGATCAAAAATGCGAGGTCCATTCACGATCGTAAGCCTGTATCAAGGGGAGGCGGCAGGGGTGGCTAACGCTGCGATAATTGTTAAAACCATCGCTTTATAAGGCGGTAATTCCATCGTATCTGGCGTGTTGCCTATAGAATAACTGCGAGCCGTGCACTCAGAAAATCGATAAAGACACGCGTCTTTGCAGGCATCAGTCGTGATGAAAACAAGGCGACCAGCGGTATTGGGCCGAATTCCCAGTCGGTCAGGATACGTACCAGCGGCTTGGTATTGAAAATATTTGCAAAACACAGGGGCATGGGCACAATGCCCATATCCAGCGCAGCCATGGTACCCCCCATGGCGATGTTATTGAAGGCCATGCGTCCCGAGACATTAATGTGCTCGACGATAGGGCCTGATGTCAGCTCCCAGATCGAGTCTTCTTTGCTGCCTGAGGCGCGAAGGCATTCATGCTCGGTCAGCTCGGCAGGTATTGTGGGCGTACCGTGCAGATCCAGATAGTCCTGGGATGCAAAAATTCCGATGCGAGCGGTGCCTAATTGACGTGAGATGATTCCTGGCGTGCTCGCCGCCCCATAACGGATAACCAGATCAAACGGATCAGCGAGCAGATCAATTGCTTGGATACCCAGGTCATATTCACATTGAATCTCAGGGTATTGCACACTGAAATCACGCATGATTGGGGCCAGACGTGCGAGGGCCAGGCTGCTAGGCAACGATACGCGCAGGCGTCCTTTGGGTTGCTGGGTAATGCCGACGAGTTCTTCGTGAGCCATACGGGCCTCGTCGATGATGTGTTGGGAACGCTCGAAATAGATAGCACCTGCTTCAGTCACATCAACGCGTCGCGTGCTGCGCTTAAGCAATCGCACGCCGATATCTCGTTCCAACTCGGTGATGCGACGCGATAAGGTGGATGCAGGTACGTTCAGGGCTTCTGCGGCACGGGTGAAGCTGCGGGTCTTAGCAACCTCGACGAATAGGGCAATATTGTCCAGCGATGGACTCATCGTTTATTCCAAATATAAGGGTATGTATGTGATTATCATCATTAATCATAAGCTTATTACGATCAAAAATGGAATTATGTTTGGCGAAAACAAGGGTTTACACTGATTGTTGGGCCGCGCATACTGAATCCACTGAAACAAACAAATGGAGTTCATATGAAAACCCTCGCCACTGTATTAATGGTCTCTGCGACCGTATTGACTGGCGCTGCGCAGGCTGAATTGGTTCAAGCTGATTCGCCTGAATTTAACACCCACGCCAACACCCAAGTCCAAATGACCCGTGCTCAGGTTGTCGCTGAGCTGCATGCTGCCCAAGCGGCGGGTCTGGTCAGAAGCGGCCAGGATGTCACCTATCCGCACATCCGGGCGCAACAACGTTTCCAAGCGCAGCAACGCGCAACCACCGTTGCTGGACAACAGACACCCAATACGTCTGCATCGCTTGGTTCACCTAATCATTCCTAGGCGTATCGCTAGGCTTACGCTGGTCTTTTGCATAATGCACGCGTCAAGGCGTGCATTATTTTGCCTATCGATCAGGCATCAATTGGGCATGGAGCACGCGTGCCGGAGGTAGGTTGGCCCAAACAATCTGGCTGTCCGTGACGGTAAAGGTGTGGTCACAGGCACAGGTATGTGTCTGAGGGCGGATGTCATAGGTGAACTGAATGAGGGCACTGTCGTGATCCAGAACCTGTTCCCATTGGGCGACGACCTTTTCGCGCAGCTCATAGGGAAGCGAGCGTAAGGGCAAGCTCGAGATGATGGCGTCGATATGAAGGCCTTGAGGAATAAGCTCGGATAGACAGGCGGCATCCCCATGGATGATCGTCAGTCCTGGAAAACGGTGCCTGAGGTGCTCGACGAATCCATTAGAGCGCTCGATTACGATCAAGCGCGTCGGGGATATTCCCTGATCCAGCAAGGCCTGGGTGACCATTCCGGTCCCCGCCCCCAACTCAATCACCAGGCCGTCGCCCTTTGGAACCTGGCCTGCCATCGCAGCTGACAGCTGTCTGGAGCTAGCGCAGATCGCACCGATCGTGCCCGGGCTATGCACCCACTCGCGTATAAACAGGGCCGTATTATGTGCCTTGGCCATCAGCCTGCCGTAGAAGTTTGGAAAAGGTCGACGACCGCTCTCGAAGCGTCTGCGTAGATCCGTCAAGCGACGGGAAAAATAAGTATGGTCTAGTCGGATCACAAAATCCTCCTAACGGAGCATAGGGGCACAGGATTGATGCCTAAGCGAGTAAGGGTATGCAGCGTAGGTACTCCCTTGAGGGCGAGGTATGATTCTGCCAGTCATCTTATCATCATGGCCAGTAACAAATATAGTGGATTTGGCAGATAAACGTGACGAAGTGGTTCATTGAAGTGGGAGTCGGCGATGGATGTTATTTTTGCCTCACATGATGAGGAGCGTCATACCCAGTGTGCATCAGCCTTGCAGGCTGCTTTGCCTGCACTACGCGTACGACGATGGGAAAAGGGGAAGCCACCTACCGGGGCCAAGGTCGCTGTTGTGTGGCGACCCCCAGCAGAGCTGCTTATTCAGGAGCCTGATATTGAACTTGTCTTTAACCTGGGGGCAGGGGTCGATGCTTTATTCTCCTTACCGGGTTTGCATGAGGGCATACAAATCGTACGCATTGAGGATGCGGGAATGGCGGTTCAGATGGCTGAGTACGCCATCCATTTTCTCTTGCGTGCCTCACGCGGTTTCGATATCTATGCGCAGCAGCAGCGTGACGCGATATGGGGGGCGCAGGCGGATATTGATCGTGCGGCCTGGCCAGTGGGGGTTTTGGGGATTGGCATTATGGGCGCGCGTGTTGCGCAGGCGATTGCTGCCCTGGATTATCCTGTTGCTGGATGGTCGCGACGTGGACAGCCGCTCTCTGGTGTTGAGGTATATGGTGGATTGGCGTGCTTGCCAGCGTTCCTCGCACGTACTCGGGTACTTATCAATGCTTTGCCGTTAACCCCTCAGACCGAAGGAATTCTATGCCATGAGACGCTCTCACAACTTATTCCCGAGGCGTACCTGATTAATATCGGACGTGGCGGCCACCTCGTTGAGGATGATCTGCTGGCAGGATTGGCCTCAGGCCAGATGCGCGGTGCAGCCCTTGATGTTTTTTCCCAAGAGCCCCTGCCAGCAGGGCATCCGTTCTGGTCTCATCCACAGATTTCTGTGACACCACATATTGCAGCAGCGAGTCTGCTCGATAAGACCGTCAATCAGATTGTGCACAAAATACAGGCCTATGTACGTGGCGAACCCCTAGCGGGGGTCGTTGATCAGCGTTTATTGTATTGATGGAGTAACGGTTTGGTTAAGGAAATGATACGGCGTATCGGTGGGTTTTATCGAGTGACGGCGCTTGTGTCATGTATGGTGCTGGCGGGGTGCGCGACAACACAGCCCGGCGCGCGCCCAGCTGGTGAGGCTATGACCTTTGATCAACTTGCTCAGACTGATTTCAATCGTACAGTCACCATGGCGATGCGCGATAATCTGGATAGCCTGGGACGCCTATTGGAAAAACTCTATCGTCGTAATCCCGCGGAATGGCGCAAGGCGGGGTTCGTGGATATCCAGCGCGCTATCGCGCAGGGTAGGGCGCACATCCAGACTAAACAGGTGCCAGCAGAGCTGGAAGGCCTGCAAGACATCGAGGTAATTTCTGTGGCGATGGATCCAGACTATACCGGGGATCGTGTCGCGGCCTATATATTGGGCCTGTCCGATATGCTCATCAGCGCTCATGGCGGCAAGACACGTTTTTATGTTTCTGATTCGATTGATGCACAAAAGGTGTTCAATGCCGCGCGTAATCTAGAGATCGCTGCCTGGATGCTGGCGAGCCGCCGTGATGCCCAAGGACACCCCTTGCTTTTGTCCAACGAGATTGGCGACGGCGCTACCAATCTGAGTTTCGAACGAGAGTTTGGGCGCATGATTAGTCGTCTGGACCTGGTGGCCGAGTTACTCGACGAGAACCTGCGCCGTATTGGGATTAACTACCTACAAGGTCTGCTGTTTTTCAATTTTCTGCCGGTGCGCTGAACTAGCCTTCTGCTTGTATCTGTTCAGCTAATTTTTGTGCCAATACCAGGCGCTTTTCGGCGCCTTCCAGCCCTTGAATAAATCGCTGCGGGATGGCGTCGATGCCACCTATCGCACCCGCTAGCGCGCCGGTCAGCATCGCACGTGCCTGGTTTTGGCCACCACCGTTGACTGCGTGCAGCACCGCAGATTCAAAATCGTCCTGAAAGCGTGCTGCGAGGAAATAGGCGGCAGGGAATTGGTGATAGACCGCGCAGGGCATACCGTAGACCAGTGACACCTTCCAGGCCGGCTCGATGCGAATCGTGTCGTCCTGCGCCGCGCGTGCGATATTTGAGGCAGTCAGCAGGGCATCGGGTGAGGCAAAATGTCCCGCCTGCTGGGGGGCCTCGGGGCCGTCCGCTACGCTGCCTTCGCTGGCATTCGTGACCGTGTGAAAGGGTAATTCGCCTGCGCGGACCAATTCCATGAGCTTGCCCGAGAGGTCCGCATCAAACGCCTGGCCTTGTACCAACTGACCCAGCACGCAACAGAATGCGACAGTCATCGCCGTGACCGTGGGATCAATCTGGGTGAGGTGGGTATTGGCGCTGACGTAACGAGCCAGGGTGCCGGGATGCAGCGCATAGCGCACGGCGATCGCCAACGTGCGTTCAGCCGCCTCAGTATTATCTGCGTAGCCAGCGACCTGGCCCCACGGCTTATTTTGCTGTACGCGCAGCCGCCAGCTCTCACGCATGGATTGGCTGGTGTAGCCGCCCGGGCCGTTCATGGGTGTGCCGTCAATTTGACGGAAGAGCTCCTCATCCACGCGACGACAAAAATCCGCTTCATCGTATCCGCCACACTCGACCAAGGAACACAGGGTCAGGTCGAGTAGCCAGCCGGCCTGCGAAGACTGGCCGGCTGTTAAGCCCCCATGGTAGCGCTCAGGCTTAGGGGTCGTGTAATCAGTGATCCATGGCCCATAATCAGCGCGCAGTGCGTCCAGGTCGTAATACCAGTGTGGTCCGAGTGCCAGCGCGTCGCCGATAAAGGTACCCATCAGGGCGCCGCTGATGCGTTGTTCGAGGGTGGGGGTGGGCATGGTGTTTCCTGTGTCGAGTGTGTCCTATGTTTCACCATACTCCAAAACTGAATTCAAGAGTCGCCGCAGAGCGCCTTCTCTGTGCCCGAGGCCGTCGATGCTATCCCGAATCGCTGAGGCGCGTTCTACACCAATGACCGGGTGGGTCAAGGCACTGAACTTGGCCAGGAGCTCCTCATCCGACAAAGGTGTCTCTGGATCTCCGCGAGTGGTAATGGGCCCCGAGCGCAGGAGCTGGCCATCTCGCATTTCGATCTCGACCTCGGCCCAGCGTTGGGCTGGAAAGCGGCTATTGAATAATTCGCTTTCTCGCAACTCCATGCTGTTTGACAAACGTCGTGCCGTAACATTGCGCAGCGCGTCTGTTTTGACCTCAGCAGCCCCCAATTGACCTTTGGCGAGCGTCATGCCCACGGAGAACGGCAAGCTGTACTGCGCCTGCTCGGTTGTGTCCGGCTCCCGGGTAGCGAGGCGACAGGCTTGATGAAAGCTGGTCACGCGCACGATATGTATATCCTCGGGGTTCAGGGGCGCGTGCGTGCGTATCAGCAGGAGGGCTGCCTCGACCGCGGGTTGTGCCCATCGGCAGACAGGGTAAGGCTTAAAGTACTGCTCTAGAATGCACCAGCGCGTACCCAGGTCAGCCCAAATTGGCGCTAGCCCTTCATCCTCAACGGTTATTGCAGGAGCACCCGTAAATCCGTCCTGTGCGAGTAGGGCGGCGGACAGGCCAGCCATCGCCCCCCATCCAGAACCGTCCTTGACCATGGTGGGGTGATCGATGCAACGCATCATCTGGCTGCGCGGGCCATGGTACTCGGCAATGCCGAGCGCCTCGCGTGTTTTCAACGGATCAAGACCCAGCGCGCGCGCGCTGAGTACGGCAGCGGCCAATGCGTTCCAGGCCCCAGAAGTATGGTAATCACAGGCGCTGGCGTGCAATGCGATGCCCGCGCGTGTTGCGACTTCGTAGCCAAGGACAAGCGCTGTTAGAAATTCGTGTTCGTTGGTCAGGATGCCGCTATCGGCCAGAGCCAGCAAAACAGGTAGTACGGTAACGCCGACATGTCCTTTGGTGAGGACGTGGCCGTCATGGGCATCCATGCTGTCAATCGTCATGCCGCCAGCTAACGCAGCGCCGGGTAGGCTCACCCGTCGGCCATCAAAGAGCATCCTGGCGCCATTGTCATCACCTGCACCAAAATGCCTGGCTGCATGATCGCGAATGATGTGTGACAGATCGGTGCCCACACCAGCAGCAGCGACACCACATAGGTCCAGTATGCAGCGTTTAGCGTGTGCGACGACGATCGGCGGAAGGTCTCTGTACCGAAGATGCAGAGCAAAATGAACGAGTGCTTGAGGATCATGAACCATTGAATACTCCAATCTGTTTGTTGAGCATGGCGTCTACGGCCTCTTGATGATCGCGTGTGTGATGCGCGATGGCCTGCATCGAAGCTGAGAGCTCGAGAATGCTATCCAGGCTCATGTGTTGACCTTCGCGAATGAGCCGCTTTGTCATGCGCAGAATCTCTGGTGGATTCACGGCAATGCTCTGGGCCAGGCGTTGCGCGGCGGGCATTAACTCTGAAGTCGGTACGCTTTGCGAGACGAGGCCCCATGCGAGAGCAGTCTGTGCGTTGATGGGCGCGCCAGTAAACGCCATTTCGCTTGCTCGCGATAGGCCAATAGCGCGAGGCAGTAGCCATGCACCACCATCCCCGGGAATAATGCCGACTTTGATAAAGCTTTCGGCAAAGATTGCCGCCTCGCCAGCGATGCGGATATCACACATGCATGCTAGGTCACAGCCAGCGCCGATGGCTGGGCCGTTGACTGCTGCGATGGCGGGAACTTCCAGGTCGTAGAAGGCTTTGGGGATACGCTGTATGCCGTTGCGATAGCCTTCGCGTATCTGAGCTGGCGTACCGCCAAACATACCGCTGCGCTCGCGCATGTGCTTGATATTGCCGCCTGAGGAGAAAGCGCTGCCTGAACCAGTGAGAATAACGACGCGCACATGCAGATCGCGATTGATCTGAGCGACGGCGCCCTCTAGTGCATCGATCATATCGGGTTCAGAGATCGGATTTCGGCTTTCTGGCCGGTTGAGCGTTAGCGTGACGATGTGTCCGTTTTGTTCGTAGCGTAGCGGGCCGCTCATGCTAGCTCTCCGGTCGCGTATTGACTGATTAACTCGCGCTTCAAGACTTTTCCGCTCGGATTCGTCGGTAGCTGATCGAGGAAGTGGATATGGCGCGGACGCTTGAAGTTCGCGATCAGGCCACTGTTGCGGCAAAATAGATCAATGGCTGCAGCGCTGAGCAAGGGGTCTGCGCGCACGATGAATGCAGTGACAACGTGACCCCACTTTTTGTCTGGCAGACCGACGACAGCAGCCTCCTGGACCCCTGGGCATCGGTAGAGTATTTCCTCGATTTCGCGTGGATAAATATTTTCCCCACCTGAGACGATCATATCGTCTGTGCGGCCATGGAAGGTGAAGTACCCATCCTGATCGCAACTGAACAGATCCTCGGTATAGAGCCATCCGTGCTTGAGCTTCTTGCGGGTTTCCATGGGATTATTCCAGTATCCGTTCATTACTTGGGGGCCCTGGACGATGAGCTGGCCGATGCCGCCCTGCTCGATAGCTTCGTCGGGATGAACATCCCTGCCTTGATCGTTGGTGATAATGCGTGCATGGGTGATCAGCGTGGGTTTGCCGCATGAACCGAGTTTGCTTAATGCATCGCGTGGATGCAGTAACAAGGTCAGACTCGCTTCGGTCATGCCATAGCCGTTGAACAGGTTTGGACAGAACTCCCTGAGCACGCGCTCCATGGTTGCCGCCGGCATGGCCGCACCGCCGGTGGTGATCATCCGCAAGGATGAGGTGTCCAGAGTCTTGAACTGTGGACAGAACAGCATTTCCTGGATCTGTGTTGGCACAGCAAACAGCGTCGTGATGCGTTGTGACTGGATTGTTTTAAGGGTCTGGAGGGCGTGGTAACGCTCCTCGATCACATTCGTACCGCCGACGAATAGGTGGGGCAGGTAAAAGGCTTGCATGCCCCCCACGTGATAGAGCGGTGCGATATGCAAAGCCCGATCATTAGAGGTCAGGCTGTACTCCATCGCACAGTTCATGGCGATAGCGATGTCGTTGCCGTGGGTATGTGTGACACCTTTGGCGCGACCCGTCGTGCCCGAGGTGTAGACCAGTGCGGATAGATGCTCGGGAGCGGCGCAATAATCGGCTTCGTACTCGATGTCGCTGCTCTCGGCTAGCGTTTCAAATGAAATGTGTCCTGTGGCCAGAGAATCATCGAGTTCGCCCACAGCGATGACGGTGTGCAGGCTGTGCCCCTGCTTTTGTACCTCGAGCGTATTGGCGAGCAGACTGTAGCTGTATATCAGGATGTGCGCGCCTGAGTCGCGCAGAATGTGCGTGACTTCACCCGGCGCGAGCCGATAGTTCATCGGTACGGCGATCGCACCTAGTTTCTGGCAGGCAAGGTACGCTGTCACCAGCGCCTCACCGGTGGTCAGGTAGAGAGCGACCCGATCAAAGGGGCGCACCCCGAGCCCGGCGAGCGCGTGGGCGGTACGATTGATGCGCGCATTCCACTGCATGTAGGTCCAGCGTCGATCACCGACGACAAGGGCTTCCTTGTCTGGGTATCGATTGACAGTCTGAGCGAGGATTGAAGCGATGTTCATGGCGAGAGTCGGCCTACAGATTTGGTTTAATGTGCGGAAGGTCAATGCTGGCGATCAGGTACTTGACCATTTCGGAGGTGCCTCCGACGATGGAAAGTGCGCGCGCGTCTCGGTAGATCTGCTCGGCGCGTCCAAACTCTTTGGTCAGCCCATCACCACCCAGGATCTGGACGGTCTGGTCGGCACAGAAATTAGCTGTCTCGGTGGATACCAGCTTAGCCATCGAAGCTGGTTTCATTAGCTCTTTTGGAGAGAGCGCGCCCGCATCGTAGAGCTTGGCCGCACGATAGGTGATGAGTTCGGCGGAATCGATACGCCAACTCATCTGCGCGATTTTGTCCCAAATGAGTTGCTTGCAACCGAGCTTCTGGCCAAAGCTTATGCGCTCTTGTGCATGATCGGTGGCGATAGCGAATGCGGATCGTGCAACGCCCAGTCCCGAGCCTCCGAGGATGACACGCTCAAAGTTGAACATGCTTAGCATGATGCGAAAGCCTTCATCCCGGCGCCCGAGCAGGTGATCGGCAGGTACTCGGCAGTTGCGGAATTCCACCTCACCGACAATGCAGCCGCGCCGACCCATAAATGTATAATTCCGCGGAAAACGGATGCCTGCGGTCGCTTTGGGAACCACCACTGCGCTCATGCCCTTTTGTGGCACAACATCGGGATTGCTGATTCCGTAGACGATGTAGGTGTCCGCAACCGACGCGTTCGAGATATAACGCTTAAAGCCGTTAATGATCCATTCATCAGTCTGAGAGTCGTATTGGATCGATGTCTCCATTCCTGAGCTGTCTGAGCCAATGTTCGGCTCGGTGACGCAGATGGCGCCAACCTCGGATCCATCCACGATACCGCGTAGGTAGCGGTCGCGTATGCTGTGTTGCGCGTAGTGGTGTAAGGGGTAGGCACAGGAAATAGCGGTGGCGATCGTTGTCTCAAAAGCATAATTGATCGCCGCCGCTTCCTCGGAGAGGATCGTCGCATGGGTTAGACCAGGCGCACTCAAGGGGCCGTGATACAGGTCACGGAACATCAACGCCAGGTAGCCAGCCTGCCCCAGGGCTTGAACCACGGCTTTTACTGCGCCCCAGTCCTCATGGTCTTCGATCTCTGCGGCTCTAGGGGTGAGTTCGTTGTGCAGCAGGGTGCGTACATCCTGACGAAAGGCACGGTCCTCGTCATTCAGCAAAAAGTCCTTCATTGTGTGTCCTTTGTCGTTAATGGCGTGCCAGCATCACGTGCGAGCTGATTCATCCCGTGTCGTATTAGGTGTGGATTGCTATCGCGTATGGTTGGAAGGCGAAATCGAGCGCGTTGCACGTCGGCATAGTTCAGCTCAGCGCTGATCAGCCCGGTGTAGCCGTCTGGCGCGCCAGCCAGTGTCTTGCCGTAGGCATCAAGGATGCGCGAGCCTCCCCAAAAATAGGTGTTGCCTTCATTGCCACAGCGGTTGGCCATCAGAATGGGCGCACCGTACATCATTGCGTAAAATCGTAGTGCCAGATCCCAGCCGTCAGCGTTGGAGAACTGACCCGCGACTGCGCCTAGGGCTGAGTTCACCGGAGCAAGCAGCATGGTTGCTCCTTGGAGCATAGCGAGATGTACGAGTGCTGGGTTCCACAGATCTGCGCAGATCAACAGGCCTGCCCGCCACGGATCAGTGAGAGTTACTAGTTCGATGTGCTGGCCGGCGGCGAAGAGCTTGCCTTCTGCGAGATTGCCGTAGTTTGGAAGGTTGAGTTTGCGGTGAACGAACCTCAGCTGTCCGTTTCGTACGAGCGCCATCGCGTTGTAGTATTGCGCGCCAGCGCCTTCCTCAACGAAGCCGAAGGCGACATCAATGTCCTGTGATGCCTCAGCGAGCTTGAGCAGTTTTGGATCATTACCCTGCATGGCGACGTCGATCGTTTTCTCGCCGAGCTGATAGCCCGTGAGCGAGAGCTCGGGAAAGAGCAATAACTCGTGACCTGCTTTGCGTGCCTGAGTAATCAGGTCCAGATGCGTGTCGAGGTTGCGGTCCAGCTCACCGAGCGCGCAGTTGATCTGCGCGACCGCGACGCTGATGGAAGGGTTGGTCGCCATGTCTTGGAGTTCCGTATAAGCGCAAGCCCGTCGTGAACGGCTTGCGCTAGCCTAGGATTGACTTAAACCAGGCCGGATTGAGCGAGAAAATCATGGGCCACATCGCGGATTGACTTGCGATCCACATCGACCGATGCGTTCAATCGTGCCATGGTTTGGTCGTCCAGCTTGGAGGACAGTGCATTGAGCGCGTCGACGAGCTTGGGGTTCTTGTCTGCAATGGCCTGGCGCACCACCGGGGTGAGCGCATAAGCCGGGAAAAAGCCCTTGTCGTCCTTAAGTACGACAAAATCAAAGGCTGGGATACGGCCGTCGGTGGCAAATACCAGTGCAATTTCTACCTGTTTGTCGCGTAGCGCTTGATAAGTCAGTCCGGTGTCCATGCGTTTGACATCAGAGCGGGGAATTGAAAAGCCATATGTTCTCTGCAGAGGGCCCAAGCCATCGGGGCGCGCCGCAAACTCAGCGTTGCAGGCGAGAGCGAGCGGGGTTTTGGCGTTGATTGCGGCAGCCAGATCGCTGATAGTGTGGATATTTTTGGACTCGACATCAGCACGGCGCATGGCCAGTGCGTACGTATTATTGGCCTTGGATGGGTTAAGCCAGACCAATCCTTTTTGGGCGTCGAGATCCTTGACTTTTGCATAGGTGGCCTGCGGCGACAGCTTTTCGGAGATTTTGTTGTAGGTGATCAGCGCGGTGCCTGTGTACTCCCAGTACACATCAATTTGGCCTGACTCTTGGGCCTGACGTAAGACGGCGCTGCCCATGCCAGCACGGGTATCAACCTTGAAGCCCTGTGCCTGTAGAAGCTGGCTGGTCATCTCCGCCATGATTTGTTGCTCGGTGAAGTTTTTGCCGCCGACCACGATGGGGTCAGCGGCCCAAACGGTAGTGGCCGATAGCATGACGAGGCTGGCAGCCAGATAGCGGGTAATTTTTATGATATTCATGGTTTCTCTCCTTAAAGGGGAAGTGGTGTTGTGTGCATTCGAGCCATTCAGCGCAGCGGATTGACGCCGCGAGGAATGAGCACGAGTGCGGAAAATCCGATGAGCGCGTCTGCAAAAACCGCCAGCAGCGCCGTCGGTATGGCGCCGGCGAGCATCATGCCGCTGTCGTTTAAATCGATGCCGGTAAAAATAAGTTCGCCCAGACCACCACCCCCGATTAGAAAGGCGAGCGGCACAGTGCCGATATTGATCGCAAATGCAGTGCGTACACCTGCGAAGATGACGAATAAGGCGTTGGGCAGTTCCACCCGGATTAAAATTTGCAGCGGCTTCATACCCAGACCACGCGCAGCTTCAAGCAGATAGTCGGGAACGGCGTTCAAACCGGAATAAGTGTTACGCACGATATAGAGTAGTGAGGCAATCCATAGCGCAAAGATCGCTGGCGTTGCGCCGATACCTAAAAAGCTCATCGACAGTGCGAGCACGGCCAGCGTCGGGATGGTTGTCCCGATATTCAAGCCTTGCATCAGGCTCTCTGCCCAATGTCGTAACATCGGCCGGCTCAGCACGATGCCCAGCGGGATGCCGGTCAGCAGGGCCAGGCCACCCGAGATCAGAGTCAATTCGATATGTTGGCCCGAGAGGTAGACAATATCTACCCAGTACTGCAAGATCTCATCGAGTAGACCAGAGCGTTGTGCCCAAATCCCGATGGCCAGCAAGACGAGCCCCAGCACGTAGCGATTGACCCGTTGCAGGGACGATAACGTGGTCTGCGGTCGTGTCATTGCGCCTGCTCCTCCTCACGCCTGTCGTGGTAGGTCTGGCGCAGTGTGCGCGTGATGTGGTGCTGAGTGATGTAGCCCTTGTAGAGGCCCGCGGCATCGACCACCGGCAGCCAGCTTAAATCGTGCGTGAACATCTGCGACACAGCAGTGCGCAGATCATCGTCGACCTGCACAGTCACCTTTGGCAGACATTGGTGCTCGTCGCAATTTCCGCTCTGCGCTTCGGCGGTGCTTTTGTACACCACACCTGCTATGCCGCCATGCGGGTTGACGACGATAATGCTCTCGTAGCCTGTCTCGCGCATCAGAGCCATCGCCGGCGCCAGAGGGCTGCCTGGATGTACCTGGGGCGGGTTGGCGTCCATGACTGCGCCGACCCTCAGCAAGCTCAGGCGTTTGAGCGTACGGTCATTGCCGACAAAATCTGCGATAAACGTGCTGGCCGGATGAGCCAGAACGTTGTCTGGCGTATCGAATTGCTCAAGTTTGCCACTACGGAAAATCGCGATTTTGTCCCCCATCTTGACCGCCTCGTTAATATCATGGCTGACAAACAGAATGGTCTTTTTGAGTTTGCACTGCATCTTTAGGAACTCGTCCTGAATCACCTCGCGGTTGATGGGGTCGATGGCGCCGAAAGGCTCATCCATCAGCAGCACTGGGGGGTCGGCCGCGAGCGCGCGCGCCACACCGATACGCTGTTGCTGACCGCCCGAGAGTTCCTTAGGGAAGCGCTTGAGAAATACTGCAGGATCCAGCGCTACCATTTCAAGGAGATCGCAGACACGCTTCGCTGTGCGGGCGCGATCCCAGCCGAGCAGTTTGGGAACGATGCCGATGTTCTCCTCAATGGTCATATTGGGGAATAGACCGATCTGTTGGATGACGTAGCCGATCTCACGACGCAAGGTTGTCGTGTCGCTGTCGCTTGTGTCCTTGCCGTCGATGAACACGCGCCCGGAACTGGGTGAGATGATGCGGTTAATCATTTTCAGCGTGGTGGTCTTGCCGCAGCCAGATGGGCCCAGGAGAATGCAGATCTCACCCTCTGAGACGTTCATGCTGACATGATCGACAGCGACTGAGGTGCCGTTTTGAGTTTCAAATACCTTGGTCAGGTTATCTAGCCGGATCATGTTTCTGATCTCCTGTCAGGATGAGGCCAGACACGCTTTAACCCCGTAGGGGTGAGACGATTTTGTAGCCAGAGTAAAAAGAAGTCGGCAACGATAGCCAGAATGCTGACTGCCACTGCGCCGGTGATTAGTTGCCGTGCATCCGTCTGTGAGATGCCGCGGCTGATAAATGTACCTAGACCGCCTGCTCCGATATACGCAGCGATCGCCATGATGCCTATGGACATCACAACAGCGCTGCGTATGCCTGCCATGATGACGGGTACGGCTAGGGGAAGCTCCACCATACGCAAACGCTGCAACGCCGACATACCCATGCCGCGCGCGGCTTCGCGCAATGCAGGATCTACATTGTAGATTGCCGTGTAAGTATTTCGAATGATCGGCAGTTGTGAGTAGAGCAGGACCGCAATGACTGCTGGAACGTAACCAATTCCATGTCCGATTTTAGAGAGAATAGGAATCATGACGCCGAATAGCGCAATGGACGGAATAGTCATGATGATGGCCGCGACGTACAGTACGATGTCAGCGGCTTTTTTGCTCTGGGTGATGGCGATACCTATTGGTATCCCCGTGATGATGGCCAGTCCAATCGCGACACCGACCAGCGAGATATGCTCAATCGTCCGCATGATAATCAAGTCGAAATTATCGACAATAAAAGCCCACGTCTCCAAGACCTTGTCTCCTTGTGGTTGCGTTGCGAAGCACCCTGCCGGCTGATTCGCACGTCCGCTTATCCTGCGGATCAATGGAGGAATATTAAAGAGTATTGCTGGCTTTCAATGGTCTATACGGGACTATAAGTAGTCTATATCAGACGGGGTGAGCGATTCTTGTCGATATGGTGTTCGCTGTTGTTCACGGTGGCGTTCAGCCGTCGGTGTGTGTCCAAAGTGATTGCCGTAACAGCGGACGAAATGCGAACTCGAAGCAAACCCACATGCCAGCCCGATTTCATGTATCGGAAATGCAGTCTGTTGCAATAGCGCGCGCGCTCGTTTGAGGCGCAGTGATAGGTAAAACCGCGCAGGCGTTGTTCGCAGATTATCCTGAAAAAGACGGTTCATGTGGCGCAGGGAAAGACTGATCTGCTCAGCTATCTGGCGACATTCCAGCGTGTCCTCCAAATGCCGCTCCATGCATTCGATCGCCTCGATTAAGTGTGGGTTAGTAACATTCAGGCGAGTGCGTAAGGACATACGCTGATTGGCTTCCGACTTGCGAATCTCTGGATGTATGCACTGCTCAGCAACGCTTGTTGCCAATGCGTAGCCGTGACGTTGACTAATGAGGTGCATCATCATGTCCAGGCCAGCTGAGCCCCCAGAGCAGGTCAGGCGTTTGCCATCGATTTCGTAGAGCTCATTGGTGGCGTTGATTTGTGGAAATTCCTCGCGAAAGCCCTCCAGATTCTCCCAGTGCAAGGTGCAGCGATAGCTGTCCAACAGGCCAGCCCTGGCTAGTAACAGACTCCCTACAGAAGTGGCACCAATGTTAAGGCCTTTGGCGGCTAAGTTGCGTAATTGGCGTAAGACTTCCGGTGTGCTGTATTTATCGGCGTCAAGTCCAGCCACCACGATAACCGTGTCAAAGCGACTGCATTCTGCTGCCTGTGCAGTGGGTTGGAAGATGATGCCATTGCTGGCAGCGACGGGTTGATCGTCTGGTGTTACCAACCACCAGCGGTACAGTTCATGATCTGCAAGCCGATTGGCAAAGCGTAATGGCTCCAGGACGCCTGCAAGCGATAGCAGTGAGAACTGGGGGATCAGCAGATAGCCGAACTCGATTGTGTCGCTGTGCTTCAAGGGATGCAATGGTGAACCGTCATGAAAGATAAGGCACTATATATTACAAGCATCATGACGCAGGTGGTTAAGCTAGGATCGGTGGTGATTGACTGGATTTTCAGCCAAATAGACCTTGTCAGGAATTCAGCCTAAACTGGCTGTTCCGTCTCGAAGAGCGTAGTGATTCATTCAGGAGAAAAATCGTGAGTAAGAGCCAGGACAGCAAGAAGGCGGAGAAAAAGGAGCCGAGCCGCACTCCTAAGGAAAAAAAGGAGCTCAAGCGCCAGAAAAAAGAGGAGTCCAAGCGCTAGGGTTCCGAGGCGTTTCGTGAATATTTTTGACAACGAGCGAGATACGGCGGACCTCAAGCGCGCAGTTATATTGCTCGAGACGCCGTCAATCACTATTCGTCTGGTCAATATTGTCGGCACGCCCATAGAGTGGGGCGTATCCAGATTGCCGCAAGGCGTCGTGAAAAAAGTCCAATCGATTGCGCAGGTGGCGCTGCGCAAATCTGTGAGCGTTGCCCTCAAAACCCTGGATGACGTGCCAACGACCGCCTCATCGACTCGGATGCATAAGTTCGCGGCTGCTGCAACGGGCGCAGTGGGTGGTTTTTTCGGTCTTGGCGCACTGGCCGTCGAGCTGCCCATCACGACCACCATCATGATGCGATCCATTGTTGATGTTGCGCGAAGTGAGGGGTTTACTATCAATGATCTGGCTGTTCAGAAGGCCTGTGTCGAGGTGTTCGCATTAGGTGGGAAATCCGATCAGGATGACGCATCGGATTCAGGCTATTATGCGTCGCGCGGCATGCTGACCGAGACCGTGAGGCAGACCACCCGGGAGCTCATCGGAGTCGCTAGCCAGCGCAGCGGTGAAGGCGCGGCAAAGGCGGTCGGCAGTTCACAGATTGGTTCCTCTTTGGCCAAGTTGATCGATGCGGTGGCCACACGGTTTGGTGTGGTGATCACTGAAAAGATGGCAGCTCAGATTGTTCCGGTACTGGGTGCGGCGAGTGGTGCGGCAATCAATGCGGTGTTTACTGATCACTATCAGGAGATGGCCAGGGGCCATTTCATCGTCCGCCGCCTCGAGGAGAAATACGGTAAGGCGATGATCGAGGCAGCTTATCGACGGCTATTATGATGTTGCGGGAGGCGTAATCATGACTCGGGATTCAGGGCGCGGTGCTCCTATACCAAAGGAGGCTCATGAGCTTGTCGCGTTTTGGCGCGATGCCGGCCCGCCTAAGTGGTTTGCTAAAAGTTCTGTATTTGATGCGGAATTTTCAAAGCGATTCCATGATTTGCACTATTGCGCTGCCCGCCAAGAACTGGCAGGCTGGATGGCTCAGCCCGAATCTGCTTTGGCGTTGATTCTGCTGCTCGATCAGTATCCGCGTAACGCATTTCGCGAAACGGGGCATATGTTTGCTACTGATGGGCTCGCCTTGAGTTATGCACGGCAGGCTTTAGCCGCAGATTTTTTGCCCCAGATCGAACCCGACCTACGAAATTTTGTCTGCCTGCCATTTATGCATGCAGAGGATATGGGCGTTCAGGTAGAGGCCGTCGCACTGTATGAGGCGTATGTGCCCGACTCAATGCGCTGGGCTCAGGAACACCACGACATTATCCAGCGCTTTGGCCGCTTTCCACACCGTAATCCTCAATTGGGTCGAAAAACGACCGCGGAGGAACAGCAGTTTCTGGATGAAGGCGGGTTTGGGGGCTGAGCCGAAAATCAAGGCGACTCATATCGGTAGACCTGGACGACTGCGTCTGGCTGCATAGTAGCGCCAGAAGAGTAGGGCGGCCGTGGCTCGGTACGGCGCCCATTGCGCCGCGATGTTCACAAGAGTCTGTTGATTCGGGTGGGGGTCGATACACAGCGCCTCAGATACGGCCTTCTGGAGGGCCAGATCTCCGGCGGGAAATATGTCGGGATGGCCCGTACAGAACATGAGATAGATTTCTGCTGTCCAGGGGCCGATGCCCTTGTAGCGGGTGAGTGCCGTAATTGCTGTATGACTGGGGAGTTCTCCAATCGCAGCAAAATCCAGCTCACCTGCGACGATCGCCTCAGCCACCCCTTTGAGGGTCATATATTTATTGCGCGAGAGACCCGCATTGCGTAAATCATCCTGGTTCATATTCAGGAAGTCTTGTGCAGTCATATCTGCGGATCGTTGCTGCAAACGGTTCCAGATGGCGCGAGCGCTAGCCACCGAGAGCTGTTGACCGCAAATGATACGGGCGAGTCCGGCGAAACCTGGGTCTTGGGTGCGCAGTCCGAATGGCCCCGCGATATTGTGCACCGCTAACAGACGCTGATCGAGCGCCAATAGCAAGTGCAGGTGTCTCGCCAGGATTGCTTCAGAGCTCAAGCGTTCGTTATGAGGCATCATATCTGAGTGTCATGGAAAATATCTGCACATGAAATTTGGCGAATAGCTTATTATTTGTCACGAATGTAAATAATATATGATTTCTACCGGAATCCAATGAAATGGATAGATAGTTTTGTTGGCAGAATCGTCTGGCAGGCACGATCTGATCGCCTTGTCTGTATATGGGAAGATTTTGTAAAGACTATCGGCATCTCGTCGGTGCTGAATCAGACAGATGCAATGATGAAAAAGTTGCAGGCAAAATAAAGTAGGATTCATATGATGATAAAAACGGAGATAAGCGATGTGTAAGTTATGCGTAGACAGTCCCCAGTCCAGCCGTTCACTGGCGTCACCTTCCAGGCGATCCGTCCTGGGTATGATGGGCGCCATGTCTTTATTTGGGATGTCTGCAGCGGTTCGAGCCGCTCAATCGTCGTCGGTGCCAAAACCAGGTAACGCACTGTCACCTGAACAAGCCATTAAGCGTTTAATGGCTGGCAACGAGCGGTATGCCTTAGGCAAGACCCAAGTCCGAAGCTATGCCGCGACACGCGCTGTATTGGCTGGTGGCCAAAACCCGTACGCGTGCATCCTAAGTTGTGCCGATTCGCGCGTGAGCCCGGAATTGTGTTTTGACGAAGAGATCGGGGATTTGTTCGTGAATCGCGTGGCAGGCAACTATGTTACCAACGACATGTTGGCCAGCTTAGAGTATGGCGTCGCCGTCCTGAATTCACCGTTAATCATGGTGCTCGGGCATACCAGTTGTGGCGCCGTTAGTGCAACGGTCAGCGCTTACGAAAAACAAGCCGAGTTCCCCGGTCATATCCAGACTATTGTCACGGCTATCCTGCCTGCGGTGCGCGCTGCTGCCGCCCAGACGCATACTGGCACACTAATTCAGGCGTCGACCATTGAAAATATCAAGCAGAATGTACAGCGCTTGCAAGGCGCCACGCCCATCCTGAGCAAAGCGGTGCAGGGCGGTCAGGTCAAGGTCATCGGCGGCCTCTATCATCTTGACACAGGACGGGTAGAGCTCGTCGTATAGGCCAGTCATAAAAAGCAGCAGAATACCCGCTAATCCATCGACCAGATTTTTGAATAGCTGACTGTTATTGATTCATCAGCCGATGCCCTCATTGCCTCATTGGCGGGCACGGCTTCATATGCATTATCTGTTCGTGTTTGGGGGGATTCATGTATTTGATTCGACGGTATCTTCAGTCGTGCTTGTAAGCCTTCGGACGTCTTCGATGAAAGCAAGAGCTGTTGGATTGACGTTATCGTGTCTGCGTACACACCACGCAGTCGAAACCGTCATTGGACCTCGAATTGGTAAAAATCGCGCACCGGCCAGCTTGGACTGAGAAACCGATTTGGGTACTAAGGCTACGCCCAAGCCATTGGCAACCATAGCTGCAACAGTCAGCCATTGACGAGCCGCAAAGCGCATTTTAGGGTAGAACCCAGAACGGGCACAGACCGCCAAAATATTATCGTAGTTGTAGGGTGAGAGCTCACGCACAAACATGACAAATTGATCGTTTGATAGTTCATGCAATGCTACATCCTGATTGTGCGCTAGAGGATGCGTATCTGGCAAACAGCAAACAAAGCATTCCTCAGGCAGTTTTTCGCCTACCAAACCATCCGGAAGAAAGCCAAAGTTTATAAAACCAAGATCAAGACGCCCCCCCTTAAGCGCATCTATTTGCTCTATTGTGGATTGCTCTCGCAACAAAATTTCTACGCCAGGATTCTGCGCTATAAAATTTGACACTACATTCGGAACGCCTCGAAACAGCATGGATCCAGTGATACCAACATCCAGGAATCCGCTGCGCCCATCCGCTAGCGATCGGGCTACTTCATATGCGCGGTCGGCTTGAATGAGGACCCGACGGGCTTCCTGTAGAAAGCCTGCGCCTGCCTGGGTCAGTGTGACGCGTTTCCTGGTTCTATCCACCAACTGCACCCCCAAGTCCTCTTCAAGTTTCTGAATGTTGGTAGACAGTGGTGGTTGGGTGATGGATAGCCGCTGCGCCGCACGCCCAAAGTGCAACTCCTCAGCCAGCGCTACAAAATATCGAAGCTGCCTCAATTTCATTGGCTACATTCCATTCGTATATTGACGTCATTATTCTGTAGCTAGCAGGACAATGTTCGGGACATACTCTCTATGCATCAGCGCCTATCATACGCTTTCCGAATGATACGAGTCTAATTATCAATTGGACACGAATGATGTGCGATGCGACTATCTGGCTTATCTACCGTCCAGAAAGAGCATAGAAATGTCTACTCCGAACAACTCGGGCCCGCTCAAAGGTATCCGTATTCTAGATTTGACCAGTGTTGTGCTGGGACCGTTCTCAACGCAGATCCTTGCGGAGTTAGGCGCTGACGTCATTAAAGTGGAGCCACCCGCAGGGGACACCATGAGGCACATCGGTCCGATGGTGAATCCGGGCATGGGCCATATCTTCCTTCATGCAAACCATGGCAAACGTAGCATCGTGTTGGATCTGAAAAAGGAAGCCGATCTTGAGGCGCTCTTTAAATTGATTGAAACGTCGGATGTCTTGATTTCGAATATACGTCCGGCCGCAATGAGCCGTTTGGGTCTTGGCTATGAAGCAGTGAATAGTCGAAATAATAGAATTGTTTATGTTACGTGCACGGGCTTTGGGACAGAAGGACCGTACGCTGGCCGCCCGGCTTACGATGATCTTATTCAGGGCGTGTCAGGTATATCTCGGTTGATACAGCTATATAACGGGGCGGAGCCAGCTTACGTTCCAATGACCTTGTCAGACCGAGTAACTGGCCTTCACGCGGTATATGCGGTTACTACGGCACTGTACGCTAGAGAGCGTAGTGGAGTAGGTCAGGCGGTTGAAGTCCCAATGTACGAGATTATGGCACAGCTGGTTTTAGGTGATCATATGGCGGGACTGACCTTCAATCCTCCACTAGGAGGGAGTGGCTACCCTAGATTGTTGACTAAAAACCGACGCCCGTATGCAACTAAGGATGGATTCCTTAGTGTAGTGATTTATCAAGATAAGCACTGGGCATCCTTTTTCTTGGCGATAGGTGAGCAAGACCGCTACGTTTCCGATCACCGATTCTCTAATCACGAGAGCCGCACGCAGCATAGTGATGCAATATATGGTTACGTTGCAGAAGTCATGCTTACGCGTAAAACAGCGGAATGGCAAGAATTACTGGATGCCGTAGATATTCCAAATATGCCAATAAAATCTTTAGAGGATCTACTCGACGATGAGCATTTATTGCACGTCAAAATGATTCAAAAAAGCGAGCACCCAACAGAAGGCAGCATCAATACACTACGCACGCCCACTCGATGGTCAGCGTCTGTCCCTAGTGAACCCCGACCTGCTCCGGAGTTAGGCCAGCATACGGTTGAAATTCTTCAAGAAATCGGTTTGTCCGAGTCACAAATATATTCGATAACAGGTAATTAAATGATTCATAATTTTTTTGTACATGGAGCAGACGTGACTCCTTATCATCCTGCTAATCACGATGGCACCACTAATTATAGAATCATTGGTCCGGAAACCATTGGAGCGACCGGCGTTGAATTATTGCTGGGGATAATTCAAAAAGGAAAAGGTGCCCTGCCGCATGCACACCCATCTATAGAGCAGGTGTGTTACATG
Organism: Alcaligenaceae bacterium CGII-47; assembly: GCA_019166125.1. Classification (GTDB taxonomy): domain Bacteria; phylum Pseudomonadota; class Gammaproteobacteria; order Burkholderiales; family Burkholderiaceae_B; genus Castellaniella. Next base: position 437,506 of record JAHTBO010000002.1, on the reverse strand, counting down.
TTAAAAGGAACTGCAATTGCCGAGGTTAATGGTCAAAAACGTGAGCTTGGACCGGGAGATGCCTGTTACTTTCCCCCTAACGCGATGCACACCTTTACCGTAACAAGTGATGAGGCAGTTGAGGTGATCGTCGTTTATACGCCCCCATATTGTGAATCACCTGATCAAGTTATTAGAAACGTAGTCTCATCCTAGGCTGTTCATGTTAATAATTATAACCTTATGCCCATGTAATGTTTGTTGCCGATAGCCTTGGATGATTTTATTTATATTATCAATTTAATATACAAAAGAGAACGTGAAATCACACACTGTAGTTACTCTAGATACTAAGCTGATTCGTCTGGAAAAAATGCCGGATGGGGTGGCTCTACTTACACTGACTGATCCGGCAACACGTAATTCTCTCTCGGATCAGATGATCGATGCCTTGCAATTGGCGCGTAGCGCTATTGACATAGATAGCGAAATTCGTGCGCTGATTATCACCGGAGACGGCGATACGTTTTCAGCCGGCGGCAATCTTGACGATATGCTCAATGGTAAGGGGATGTTCTCGGCCGAGACGCCGTTTGAAGCTAGAGAAATGAATTTCAACACAATGCATCGGATACCGGCACTAATTTTTGATATCGCGATACCCACAATAGCCGCTGTAAACGGACCCGCAATTGGCGGTGGATGCGATGTCACCCTGATGTGTGATATTCGATTGGCATCCGAAAATGCCATTTTTTCTGAAGCATTTTTGCGGGTTGGTTTGGTTCCAGGAGATGGCGGAGCGTGGTTCTTGCCCCGTATCGTAGGGCTATCCCGAGCAATGGAGATGGCGTTGACGTCAAGATTTGTCGGCGCATCGGACGCGGAGCGGATCGGGCTTGTATCTAGAACTGTCGAGCACTCTCAATTACTAAATGAAGCATATGCATTAGCTAGAAAAATTGCAAGTCAGCCGCCGAATATCACTCGTCTTACTAAACGCCTGATTAGATTTGGGGCGGAATCGACACTTTCGGACACTCTAGAAATGAGCGCTAATATGCAAGCACAGGCACAAACATCAGAAGAGCATCGCACAGCAGTAAAAAATTTGGCAGCCGCAATAGCTTCAAAGAGATAAGTAAAGCAATCGGCTGTATATATTATGTTTATGATAGATCTAGGATAAGCAAGATGATAGAGAACGAACTCATCAAGGTTACTATAAATGCTGGAATCGCCCAATTGAGCATAAATAGACCCAAAGCTATGAATGCACTGTCTTTTGAGACTGTTTCTCAACTAAATCAGAATGTTATCAAGCTTGAAGAGCGGGGGGATATTAGGGTTCTAATTATCCGTGGCGAGAATCCGGCATTTTGCGCCGGAGGTGATCTTAAGTTTTTTAAAGAAAAAATTAAAGACCGTGATATTGAAGGATTTCGCCGCTTCCTTAATCTATGCGGAGAGACATTCAGGAGAATCGAAGCGTTCCCTTGTCCCACAATTGCGATGGTAAATGGCATTGCGGTGGCTGGAGGTCTTGAACTCATTCTTTCTTGTGATTTGGTGATTGCTGCAGCCTCGGCAAAGATAGGGGATGGGCATGCAAACTTCGGGGTGATTCCAGGAGGCGGTAGTGCAATCAGATTGCCTAGAAAAATACCCGTAACACTGGCGAAATATCTCCTCTTTACGGGTCGTCTGCTGCCGGCATCCGAGCTTGTCGCCTGGGGATTAGTCAATAAAGTCGTTCCTGATGAGCAGCTTGAACAAGCCGTTGAAGAAATTGCTGCGGATATTGTAAAGAACTCACCACTTGGTTTGCGCATTACGAAACAGTTAGTAAATGACGGCCTGCAGCAATCAATCGATACCGCCCTTAATCTAGAAATTTCCGCGTGGGATGGATACGGCCATAGCTACGACATCCTAGAGGGCTTAAATGCCTTCGAAGAAAAGAGAAAGCCTAAGTTTAAAGGGAAATAACTCTTTAGATTAATAGTGTGATAATTGGAAATCTGATGTTATCCATAAAAAAATTAGAAATTATTCTATCCCGAATAGACTCTGTTTTAACCACAGTAGCTGCAATTTCTCTTTTCAGTATTATGATAATCATCGTGTCAGATGTTGTCATGCGATATATGTTCAATGCTCCATATTCATGGTCGTATGAGTTAATCGCCATGTATTTGATGACATCTCTGTTTTTCTTTTGTCTTTCCGAGACGCTCGCAAAAAACGGCCATATTGCAGTCGATATACTACATATCAAAATTTCACCTCGCTTACGCCATTTTGCTCTTGCGATTGGATATTGGCTATCTGGCCCTTTGTTCGGAGTGATGGCTTGGGTGGCAGCTGATAATACTTGGATCAGCTTTAAACATGATGAATTTACATCTGGAGAGATACCGTGGCCGGTATGGGCATCTTTGATATGTGTCCCATTAGGTATGATTCCCTTGCTTGTGCGCATATTGCTGCGAGCCGTAGGTCACACCTTGTCAGCTATAAAGGGCAATGAGTTAATTGATCTGCCGCCCATCTCTGTTCATGAGAGCGATTAATTAAATGACTACTATTCTATCGATTTCACTATTATTTACTTTGCTGGCTCTTGGAACTCCTGTGGGCTTTGCGATGGCGATTGTCGGCGCCCTCGGTTTGTATATGCTCGTAGGTCTAGAAGCAATGATTGGTGTATTGTCTACGACTCCATTTTCTTCTGTTAGCTCGTACGAAATGGTGACAGTGCCCATGTTCTTATTGATGGCAGAGTTTGTGATTCTTAGCGGCGTGGCCGATAGTTTATTTCGGGCTGCTGCGACCTGGGTAGGTCGTTTGAAAGGTGGCCTAGCTATGGCTACAGCATTGGCCGGGGCTGGGTTTGGTGCGATCGCTGGATCCAGCACCGCATCTGCGGCAACGCTCACGGCCACCACAATCCCATTGATGCTCAAGCAGGGCTATGAGCCGAGACTAGCCTGTGGAGTGGTGGCTATTTCTGGGACACTGGCGATGTTGATTCCACCAAGTATCGCCTTGATTCTTTACGGATTGATCGCGAATGTAGATATAGGTCAGCTTCTTATTGCGGGGGTGATTCCTGGAATTCTAGTCATGTTAACTATAATTTCAACCATCGCTATTCTTGTTCGTTTATATCCTGATGCGGCCCCATCTGGTCGACAGTATACTTGGCGCGAAAAAATATCTGTGCTTCGTACGGTCGGCCCAATGCTCTTTTTATTTAGTACCGTAACTGGTGTTATCTATAGTGGGATTGCCACGCCTACGGAGGCATCAGCGATTGGGGCATTTGGCGCGTTTGTTCTCGTGTGGAAAATGGGTAAACTAAGCCTTATATCATTGCGCCGTTGCTTAATCCGTGCGGCTGAAACCAGTTGCATGGTCTTTATGATTATTCTTGGTGCACAGATCTTCGGCTATTTTATAGCGATGACAAACCTTACTCAAGACATGGTTGCGTGGATTCATGCTTTGGATCTGTCGCGGTGGCTTGTTATCTTTCTAGTGCTTCTCTTGCTTTTGATCCTGGGGTGTTTCATGGATCAGATTGCGATCTTGTTCCTTACGGTGCCGGTGCTGGTGCCGCTGGTGGTTGCCTATGGATTCGATCCATTATGGTTCGGTGTAATTATGATTGTTACGGCGGAACTTGGTATGGTCACACCACCTATAGGTATGAATGCATTCGTGATTTCTAGATACAGTGGTCGGCCTTTGACTGAGATATTCAGAGGCGCCCTCCCTCATATTCTTACCCATTTAATCATTATGGCAGTATTGGTTGCTGTCCCGCAGTTAGTTACTTGGCTACCATCGACCATGAGATGAGATGGTTGGCCCTATTTTTGGAGAATGACAGATGGAATACAATATGAAGATCAGTGTTGGATTATTAGCCACCGGATTACTAGCAATTTCGCCCGTGCATGCCGAGACGGTTGAACTAAGGATGGGTGATTCCCTGCCACCCAGTCATATAATTTCAGAAAATCTTACTAAACCATGGATTAAACTCGTAGAAGAGAAGTCAGAAGGGCGAATTAAGATTCGCTATTTTCCAGCCGAGCAAATGGGTAAAGCAAAGGACATGCTGTCGCTGACTCAAAGCGGTATATTGGATGTGGGATACATAGGGGCCGCCTATGTTTCAGAAAAGATGCCACTGTCGGCTGTTGCCGAATTGCCTGGCGCATTCGAGAATTCCTGTCAGGTAATAAAAGGATACTGGGAGCTTGCTACCGAAGGGGGTACCTTTATGAAAATGAGTTTAAGCCGAATGGTATTCGACCTCTCTTCGCCGCCATACTGCCACCCTATCAGATTGTTACGGCTGTCAATAGACCGCTAAAGACCCTTAGTGACTTTGAAGGTCTTAAAGTTCGAGCCGCAGGGGGTGCACAAGACCTCACTCTCCGTAAACTTGGAATGGTTCCCATCAAGATGGCACCGCCAGAAATTTACGAGTCCATGTCTCGGGGTACCATCGATGGCAGTCTATTTCCATACGTGAGTGTTGAGTCTTATAAGCTTACGCCGCTAATCAAATACGCCACATTTAAAGCAAATTTTGGATCGATTGTCGCTGCCTACTCCATAAGTGAGAAAAAATGGAATACCTTGTCCGCGGATACCAAAGAAATTCTATTGAAGGCCGGGGACGAGGCGACCAAGGCTGCTTGTATAAATTTCGATAAACAGGAAGCCGAGGCTAAGGCTCGCTTAGCGAAGAGTGGGGTTCAGTTTGTAGAGTTCGACGAGGCCGCTCAAAAGGTATTGCAGGCGACATATATTGAGATTGCTGATAATTGGGCACAGCAACTGGATGCGCGTAACCGTCCTGGAAGTGAAGCTCTAAAGGCCTTTCGTGATGCATCAGCTAAAGCGTTGAGTAAATAGAGGGCAACATTATTGCTGACGCATGTATACAGAAAAAATGCGATTTAGATGTGACGCAGGCATGTAACAGTCTGGCCGGGGAGTAATGGATGCACTACATTACTCCCCGTGGTTCTCTGTTGGGCAACACTGTTGGCAGTGGGATGCTTGACAAGCAACCTGCTTATCTTATTTGCAACGGCATGTCTACTGTTCTGTTGTATTGCTACCTCTTTGATAAGTCTTGATCGTGGATGTTGATTTAGTTGAAAACAAGTTCTTGATAAGCCAGGTTTCATCTTGTATAGTTGTTTTCCATATGTAATATGAAGTTTATAGATAAAATCAAATCCAGTTGCATAAAAGAGGTAAATATCATTTCATATCATATAGTTATCACTGCATTAGCAGATCAATCAATTCACAATCGCTAATTGTGAAATATCATAATTAGAATATTTAGATACATAATAAGGGGTGGGGAGTTTCATGGGGAATCTTAAGATCGGCACCCGATTGGGGCTAGGGTTTGGCTTATTTATTTTTATGATGGCGGCCATGGCCGCTCTTGGCATCTGGAGCGCGTTTGAGAGCCAGCAATCAAATGCGCTGATGATCACTCGGCAAAATACTAATGACGTGACCTTGCGTTGGGTACGGCAGGTAGAAGCCAATGCCAACCAGGCGCTGGCAGCTGCCAACCTGACCGACCCGGCTGTTTTGCCTATATTTCAAAGTCGGATGAAAAAATCTTTTGAATTGGCTAAAGAATATCGCGACCAAGTCGGCAGTCTGCTTGTTTTTGCCGAAGGTAAAGCATTATTTGAGCAAGCGCTGGAAGCCCAGAGAAAGTATATAGGACCACGTGACCAAGCTTTTGAACGGCTTAACAAGGGCGAGCGCGCCGAAACACGAACCTTTTTTGCAGAGGAACTACCCGAACTGGCGAATCAATATTTTGCTGCGATAGACAAACTTTCTCATTACCTGACGAACGCAGTCCAGATACAAGCGCAAAGGGCTGAAGAACAAAATCGTCTGGCTATTATTATGTTTTCTGCTGTGGCGTTATTGGGATTGATTGCCGGTCTGCTGCTGGCCTGGTTGGTCACACGGTCCATTGTCAGGCCGCTTGGTCAGGCATTGCTCTTGGCCCGCGAAGTAGCGAACAGAAATCTTGCTCACGATATCGCTGTCACCGGCAAGGATGAAATTTCTGATCTGATGCGTGAGCTGGGTGCGATGACGACAAGTCTGCGCAGCACAGTCAGCGATGTGCGTGAGGGCGCCGATGCGATTGCAACGGCGGCCGGGCAGATCTCAAGCGGCAATATAGACCTGTCCTCGCGTACGGAACAGCAATCCAGCTCTTTGGCAGAAACAGCTGCTACAATGGAGGAGATGACTGCCACCGTACGTCAGAACGCAGATAACGCGCAACAGGCCAACCTGCTGGCCGAGTCAGCAGCAAAGACCGCCACCGATGGCGGCAAGATCATGACTGAGCTGGTTGCCACCATGGGCGAGATCAATACAAAATCGCAGCAGGTCTCTGATATTATCGGGGTGATCGACAGCATTGCCTTTCAGACCAATATCCTGGCGCTGAATGCCGCGGTAGAGGCCGCCCGTGCGGGTGAACAAGGCCGTGGCTTCGCAGTAGTGGCCTCAGAGGTCCGGGCGCTAGCACAACGCAGTGCCACTGCAGCCAGAGAGATCAAGGTTTTGATTGATACCTCTGTTGTCTCGACCACGAAGGGCAATGAGCAGGCAGGACGCGCTGGCGAGACCATGCAGGAAATTGTTACCGGCATTAACCGCGTGACCGACATCATGGGCGAGATCAGTGCCGCCAGTAACGAACAAACGACGGGTATTGAGGAAATCAATATAGCGGTCACGCAAATGGATGATGTGACGCGCCAGAATGCAAGCCTGGTTGACGAATCAACCTCTGCGGCTGCTAGCCTGGAAGAGCAGGCTGATACCCTGGCCCGTCTAGTCGCCACATTCAAGTTAGACAATCAGCATGGGGATTCCCAACAAATTACCGCATATGCTCGGCATGCTGGCAACTCCCCCCATGCAGCAAAGCGACTAGTCAGCTCGGCACCACAACGCCTTGGCCGCGCCGAACCATCCCGCCCCGAGTCCAGGAAAGACGCAAAGCTTGCTTTGGCCAGGCCAGCACCTGCGACGGCATCGTCAAATGAATGGGCTGAATTCTAGAGACTTTAGGAATCATCATGACCACTTTGGCTACCCAATCAGATCAGGATGAAGTTCGGGATCAGGAATGTCTGTTATTCATCCTGGGGGATCAGGAATACGGGATCAACATTCTGTGTGTCCAGGAGATTCGGGGCTACGATACACAGAACATCACGCAGATTGCAAACGTATCGCCCGTTATCAAAGGCATTATCAATCTGCGCGGGGTGATCGTACCTATCATTGATCTGCGCATGAAGTTCAATCTCGCCAAGGTCGAATACACTGAACAGACCGTGGTGGTCATACTGAACATCCAATCACGGGTAATTGGGGTGGTGGTTGATGGGGTGTCTGACGTGCTCATACTGAAAGCATCCCAGATCCGTGCAACACCTGAACTTGGCTCTGCAATTTCAACCGAATATCTGACCGGGATCGGAACGATCGACGAACGAATGCTGATACTGGTCGACATTGAAAAGCTCTTGGATAGTGAGGATATCGGTCTGATTGAAAGTGTAGAGGTCTGATCTCTACTTTTAGAGACCACTAAAAATGGGGGGATTACCTCTGGGTAATCCCCCCTTAAAACCGCAGTGATCGAAGGTAGAATTTCCATAATTAGGAAATTCGCAATGAAGACATCACGATTCACCGACAGCCAGATCATGGCGATCCTCAAACAGGCTGAAGCCGGCGCACCGGTACCGCAGCTATGCCGAGAGCACGGCATGAGCAGTGCCTCATTTTATAAATGGCGCGCCAAGTACGGCGGCATGGACACATCAATGATGAGTCGGCTTAAAGAGCTTGAGGCGGAGAACAGGCAACTCAAGAAGATGTACGCCGAGGAGCGCCTGAAGGCAGAAATGGTGCAGGATGCGCTACGAAAAAAATGGTAGCACCGTCTCGACGCAAAGAGATGGTGCGCGGTGCCCTGGAGCGATTCAAATCGAGCATTCGTGTGGCTTGTGAGGCCTTTGGGATCAGCCAAAGCGGTTACCACTACCAGGCTAAGCACGCCGATGAAAATGACGTCATCGCCGACTGGTTGATCCGTTTGACCACCGCCCAGCGCAACTGGGGATTTGGCTTATGTTTTCTGTATTTACGCAACATCAAGGGCTTCAAATGGAACCACAAAAGGGTCTACCGAATCTATCGCGAGCTGGAGCTGAATCTGCGCATCAAACCGCGCAAACGCCTGATACGCGAGAGGCCCGAACCCCTGGGTACCGCCACCAATATCAACCAGATATGGTCGATGGATTTTATGCATGATCAGCTCGCTGATGGGCGCAGCATCAGGCTCTTCAACGTGGTCGATGATTACAACCGTGAGGGCTTGGGCATTGAGGTGGACTTCTCGCTTCCCGCTGAGCGTGTCATACGCGCTCTCGACCAGATTATCGAATGGCGTGGCAAGCCAGGGAACCTGCGCTGCGACAATGGTCCCGAATACATCGGCAAGACGCTACTGGAATGGGCCGCCAAGCACCGCATTACGATTATCCATACCCAACCCGGAAACCCACAGCAAAACGCCTACGTCGAGCGTTATAACCGTACCGTGCGCTATGATTGGCTCGCCCAAAACCTGTTTGGCAGTCTGGAGGAAGTTCAGCTCGGTGCCACCTCTTGGCTCTGGACCTACAACAACGAACGGCCCAACATGGCTATCGGCGGCATCACCCCGAGACAGAAGCTGGCCAGCAGGCCTTTAACAGATTCTACTGCCGCTTACTGCTGACAAAGGGGGGATTACCGGAACACAAACTTATACTGTCTAAATTTTTCAGCTGGTAAATGAGAAATTGTTGCTTTAGTATCTGATTCTTCGAATACGCCGCGCATCTTGGCTGTCATTAAGCTAAAAAATAAAAATTCAGCGGTATCCCGAATTAATACTCGAGGCCGCAGCCTATGTAGCGCCTTCTGATATCCGATAACACTGTTATCATTTCTCCAAAATGCTGCACGTCCGACATCTCCACCTTCACACACCAACAAATCTCCAACTTTTAAGGTGTATCTATCAAACTCACTTGGTAAAATATCCATCTCAGGAAGATCTTCAGTGTTGATGGTGCCCCACTGCACGTCTTGATTCCGCAGATAGGGTATTAAATATTTTCCAGTGATTTTTTTCTCATCAAGCATTTTTCCTAGCTCAACACTGTATCGAAAATTCAGCTTGCAGATTGTCCAATGCGCCGGCACTTCCCCCAGCCACTCCACCCCAGAGTCTCTCCTCGGAACGCTCGGGTCCAGGCCTTTGGTCACTGCATGTGAAATCACAGCCTGGCGTTTTTCTTTTAAGAGCTCGATTAGACGTTGCTGCTCTGCGATCAGGGCATCGATTTTTGCGGTTTCGTAGTTGAGAAAGTGGGCTATTCGGATTTGCTCACTATGTGATGGAAAGCTAAAGTACTCTTGAAGATACGCTTCGGAGTCTAGATTTTGAATGCCCGTAGTCTGCTTAATTGCGGGATAGTTAACCCGACCTTGATACAGTCTATCAAAGACATAGCAAAGAAAAGCGCTATGCATGTCTTCATGCGGGCGCATCCGAGCGACAAAATTAGATGTTACCGCCTCAAAATCATGCTTAAAGAGAACCGTACAACCGACGAGTGTTTTTTCTCCTCCACCAGATTTTTCGATCAATAGGTCTCCTGATTTAATCAAACGAGAAACTCTATCTTTGTGTGGGATGCTTCGATAGGTCAACTTTTCCAGAGCGACTAATGATTTGTCGCGATCAAAGTCTGCTACACGAATAACCGGGACATCAAACTGCCCATCTGGCTCATCACCCCAAACTCCATTCACGCAGCCTTCTACGGAACGTTTCAAGGAATAGACTGACCAATGCTCCGGCACCTCCCCCAGCCATTTCACCCCCGAATCCTTATACGCCGGATATTTAGGAAAGCTCATGCCGACAATTCCTCAATCATCTGCTTGATCTTGTCAGTGCACGCCTTCAAATCACGATCGATTTCTTCGAGTGGCCTAGGTGGCGTAAATACATAAAAGTGCCGGTTAAACGGAATCTCATATCCCACCACGCCCACTTCACCGTCCTGTGCATCAACTTTGGATTCGTCAATCCAGGCATCTGGCACATGGGGTCTTACCTCGCGCTCAAAGTATTCGTAGACGGACTCACCCAGGGGCACGTTTTCGTAATCACGTAGGCTGGTATCTGCCTCGGGTTCGCCTTTTGTCATACAAACATCCGCATCGGCATCCCGCTCGCTCAAGACATTAAGCAGGGCTTTCATCTCTGCCGTGCCGGACGGCGCATCATGCGTGTTCAGTGCTTTCTTGAGGGCTTTGCGAAACTGCTCACGATTCTTATAGATGATGCTGCTATCCAGGGCGGTCAAAGCCTGGCGCAGGTTATCTCGTGCACGGTCATTGAGCTTCTGGATGGCCTTTTCATCAAGCGCTGCCTGGATACGGGCTTCAGTCACCTGAAAGGAAAGCCTTAGCGGGCGCTCGACGGTAATGCGCCGATAGCCAAACGCCTCGTTGGCAAACAGCTTGCTTTGCGGTGTCTCTTCAAACCGCCCATAGAGCCGCACCAGATCATCGATTTGTTCATCAGTTATGTACTGGCGTTTACTACCCAACGATTTACGCATTTTGCTGAAATGCTGGGTGCCGTCGATTAACTGCACCTTGCCCTTGCGCAGGGCCGGCTTGTTGTTACCCAGTATCCAGACGTAGGTCGCGATGCCCGTGTTGTAGAACATGTCCGTGGGGAGGGCCACAATCGCCTCCACTAGATCATTTTGCAGCAAATAACGCCGGATCTCGGATTCGCCGCTACCCGCGCCCCCTGTAAACAAGGGCGAGCCATTCAAAATGATGCCAATGCGCGAACCCCCCTCACGCGGATCTCGCATCTTGCTGACCAGGTGCAGCAAAAATAACAGCGAGCCATCCGACACCCTGGGTAAGCCAGGTCCAAAGCGCCCATCAAAGCCACGACGCGCGTGCTCATCGGTGACCTGTTTCTGGACCTTTTTCCACTCCACGCCAAAGGGCGGATTGCTGAGCATGAAGTCAAAGGTATTGTCAGCAAGCTGGTCATCAGACAGGGTGTTGCCCAACTTGATGTGGGCGACCTCCTGATCCTTGATGAGCATATCGGCCTTACAGATAGCGTAGGACTCGGGGTTTAGCTCTTGTCCAAACAGCGACACAGTGACTTTGTCGCTGATGGACTGAATGTAGCCGTCACTCTCAGATAAAAAGCCACCCGTGCCCGCTGTGGGGTCGTAGATCGTGACAATGCTATTGGGCTTGAGCTTAGCGTCCTGGCCGGTCATTACCAACGAGGTGGTTAAATGCACGATATCGCGTGGCGTGAAGTGTTCACCGGCAGTTTCATTCGAGCTTTCAGCAAATTTACGTATTAGCTCCTCAAAAATCACGCCCATCCCGAAATTGCTCACGGTGACCGGACTCAGATCCACTGCGGCAAAGCGCTGAACCACCTGATACAGCAAGTCGGCTGATGCTAACTGCTGAACGAAGTCCTCGAAGTGGAAATGCTCAAAAACCTCACGGCCATGCACGCTAAACGACTGCACATAGCTCATTAGGTCATCGCTTGTCTGGGTGTCAGACAGGGTGGCGAGCGTCAGTGGCGAGACATTCAAAAATTGCTTATCAGCGACTCGCAGCAGTAGTTTTTCTCGAACGGAGTCCGGCTTACCCTGGTGCGCACGGGCTGCCTTTAACACGGCATCCTTGGTTGGGGCTAGTACGCACTCCATGCGACGCAGCAGCGTGAAGGGCAAAATAATGCGCCCATATTGGGACTGCTTGAAGTCCCCTCGAAGCAAATCGGCGACCGCCCAAATGAATGAGGCCAGCTGTGAATATTTTTCAGCGTTCAAGCTACAACTCCTTACATGACACTAATAGGTTAACCGAGACTACCGGCGTGCTGGATATTGATGAACGCTACCTATATATCCAGGTAACGGTAGAGGCGAGGAGGTGACCATAATGCTCGGGGAGCACCGGTAGTTAAGCGCGCGCAGTAGGGCGAATAAGGCTCTCAGCTGAAATCCCCAGCTGCTGATGCAGTTTCCAGATCATCGGCAGGGTCAGGGAGCGCTTGCGGTTCAGTATCTCGTAGACACGATTACGCTGTCCGATCATCGGCTCTAGGTCTTTTGCAGTAAGTCCAGCTTGTTCCATACGGAATTTTATCGCTTCGATGGGGTCAGGTAGATCTATCGGGTAGTGCCTTGCCTCATAGGCTTGTATCAAGGTGGCGAGAACGTCAAGGTGGTCACCTTCGGACGTGCCGAGATCCGGGTCATGCTCTATGAGGCGGGCAGCCTCCTTGAGGGCGGCCTTATAATCAGCTTCTGTACGAATTGGACGAATTTCCATGATTTACTCCATTCCTACGGTTTCGGCATCGATCTTGTCGTATTCGGCATGGGTACCAATAAATTTCACGTAGACGATGCTAAGGCGATACGTAATAGCGATGATCAAACGATAGTCATTGCCCTTGATGTTGAACACGACACGCCGATTCTTTAAGACGCTGGCACTGTGGTACTGGGCTTTTACGTCGGACGGCTTATTCCAGTGCGCTTGGTTGGCTTCGTCCACCCAGACTTTGATTGGCTGTTCTGCATCTGGATGCTTTTCCCAGAATTGGCGTAAGGTGCTGATCGCTATCACTCGCATGGATTAACTGTAGTCCCATGGTGGGACTAATGCAAGCTTATCTCGTCATGCCGATAGCTGTGCCTTTTCTGGCGCTGAGAAAAACCTAGAAGAAAATAATGCATAAAATGTACAGATTGAGGTTTTTGTTTTTTTGTACGTTAAAAGCAGATTTTCCAATGACTCAATCTACTTATTACTTTTCACGGTATAAGCGGCAGGGAAAACACCATCGGAATGCGCCGTCTGGCTATGCCACCCTGCGCGGGATGAATATTTGGATTCTTATCGTGCTGCCTTGTCTTTTTCTGGCATTGGCCGGTGCATCTCACGCGACGACTGGAGGCATCATTTTTCCGTTGCAGGTACAGCAAGGCGCAATGGTGCTTGGCAAGGTCCCACCGCAAAGCCAGGTGTTGCTCGGTGAACGCTCACTGGATGTCACCGCTTATGGCACAGTGGTCTTTGGTGTTGCCCGTGACGCCGTCGGTCCTGTGCAGCTTCGCATATCTCCACCTGGGGGCGATACTCAGTTGGTTGCTGTGATCGTAAAGCCCCGAGACTGGCCTATTGAGCGGGTCAATGGCGTACCGCCCAAAACAGTTTCTCCGCCCCGGGAGATTGCCGAACGGATTCAGCGTGAGCAGGCCAGAGTGGCCCAGGCGCGCGCCACCAGCGATCACGGCACTGGCTTTGCGCAGGCTTTTATCTGGCCGGTAAAGGGCAGAATTTCAGGTCGCTTTGGTAATCAGCGCGTCTACAACGGGATTCCAGGCGCCGCGCACTCGGGCATGGATATTGCCGCTCCCAAGGGCACGCCTATCCAGGCACCTGCGGATGGTAGGGTGGTATTTGCCGATGCCGACCTGTACCTGACGGGTGGTACGGTGCTCATCGACCATGGTTATGGCATCGGGTCGAATTTCCTGCATTTGTCCCGTCTGAGTGTGAAAGTTGGCGATACGGTGGTACAGGGTCAGGTCATTGGGTATGTAGGGGCGACGGGCCGGGCGACGGGGCCGCACTTGCATTGGGGTATGTCGTGGTTCGATGTGCGCATCGATCCGTTGTTGGTACTGGACGCCAAAGGATAAGAAGCTTGGTTTTGAGTTAATTTTTGGCACCTGCTGCGGACACTGTTTTACTTTAACCAAACAGCCTCCGTGAAATCCGGTGTGATTCAGTGTTGGTATTCGGATAACTTGGCCAACGAAAAAGGCAAGCTGCGGAATCCTCTGCCCGCTATCAACGCACCAACACCTTGGCCTCTTCTAGGTCAGGGTGCTCAAAGGCCAGGTCAAACTCGTTGAGTTCTTGCGACGTCATGCCAACGTCCATGGATTGGCCTACGGTGCGCCATTGCAGCACGGCATTCACCACCTGTTGCACGATGTTCAAGGCCTGGTCGTTGTTGAGAGAGAATTTCGATGCCTGGCTTATTAGTTGAGCCAGGCTGGTAATGGGGCCCGTGTCCTCACTTAGCCAAGTCTTGGACTCCCTGTCCTTGTCAGGCATCGGGTTGACGTCGAATGCCGGAGACAATTGCCATTGGTTATTTCCCATGTAGAGGAAGCCGATGTTCTGCAAGTGGTCGTCCACATTTGTGATGAGATGATTAAACACCAAGCGCCGCCACAACTGCTGAGCGTCATCGACGTAGTCCGCGCAGACACCCTTCATCTGGTCAAGCATTTCCGTATATGCGTGCTCGTCCGTGCGACTGGCCTGGAGCAATGAGGCGCCGGACATATAAGGAATGCGTGAATCCTGGGCTGCGCGGTCGAAGCGTCGAATGATGGCAACCGGGGTATTCTGCACAAGCGCTACATGGGCACTCGCCACATTGATGCCTGCCAATGCGGCCAGCTTGAGCGCAAGCACCTCAGCGCAAGTGACGTTGCGTTCGTCGTTGATGCTGGGAAACTTCCCGAGCGCGAGGAATCCTTGCTCGTCCAGAATGCTGCATTTGGGCCGCATGCCCCCAAGAGATGTGCCTTTGCCTTGGAGGTAGCGCAAGTCTTCGGCTGTTTCCGTACCCCGCTCTACCGCTTCTGAGGACAACAGCATTTTTTCAAGTTCGAGCATAGGGGGTGTTGCTCGCTTACCAGCCTGGACCGATTGCAGGAAGGTTCCGTGGCTGTCTCGCAAACGCAGGGCTCCCAGCCTGCTGAAGTCGTCGACGGCACATAGGTAATCCAGCTCGGTCAACGCACCAAGGGAGGGGTCTTTTTTGCGACGCTTGGCGTGGGCCCTAGATATGACCCGTCGGCCCCAGGCATCAGGCGCGGTATCCCCCATCGCAAGAAAGAACAGCGAGTCTTCTTTGGACGGAGGCTTACGCGTTTGATATGTCGGCGTTGGCGTAAGGTCGGGGGACACGTTGAACGTTTCCTTATCGTCCAGCCAGTTTTGGAAGTAGGCAAACTGGGTGAACATGCGAGGCCCGTTACGCACAAAAACAAGTTTTCCCACAGGTGTGCCGACTTTGCCCAGGCAAACGTCAAGCTCAGTTTTGATATTTGTACCTGTATGTGTAGCCATGTCGTACGAACCCTTCAAAATGCCTTGGGTGATTTGCGGCGATTGCTGTGGATGCGCGAAGGCAGCTTAGCGTCCATCAAGCTGAGTCCGACGGTATCCTCTGGGGTGTCCAGAAGCAAGCGCAGCTTTTCTAGCTCGCCGAACACCAGTAGGGCACTGGCCAAATATTGAAGTGCCATTCCAGGGTGCCCATCCTCCATCCGCCGTACGGTGCTGACCGACACCCCCATTCGCGATGCCAAGTCAGCTTGTGATAGCCCACGGCGCTTGCGGGCAAGCTCAATATTTTGCCCGAGCGATTTGATGGCTTTGTTGATAGGCAGGTTGACAGTGGAATTCATGACAAACATCCAAATAAGAGCGATTGTTTGAAGATAGCGCTTCAATCAGAGCCATTGTAGTTAAATTTTTAAAGTATTGCGATAACTATCGTTCAGATTAGAGCGTTATTACATGGCAACTGTTCTAATTCGAGTGCTACCGTGAGTCCGGATTGCTCAACTATTCGCCGACAAATGGTTAGGTTTTTCGTGAAATGAAACAAGACAAGAGATGGCACTACTCGTAAGCCAATGAACCAACTCGGGAGATTTTCGCCTCTCGAAGTCACCGGATAATTTTCTGCTTCTTAGCCGGCAGACGGTAAGATGGAGAGTCCGCCACGCATCATACTGAGGTTCCACATCACCCCATGAGGCCGTTCATGCATCCACCACTTGAAAGCCTGGTCACCATGCGAAAGGCTCGGAAGCTGACCCAAGACGAACTTGCGACACGGACTACGCTGAGTCGAACTGCCATCCAGCAAGCTGAGTCCGGGAAAACAGACCCGCGTTTCTCCACACTGCTCGAATTGGCGAGAGCTTTGGACATGGACATCATGGTTGTCCCCAAAGCCCTTCGCCAAGAGCTGGAGTGGTTTATCCAAGCCGAAGGGAAATATCTGGGTCCCCCTCCCGGTATCAGCGCGCTTCTCTCTATCGTTGATGAAATCGTACGCGGGAGGGAATCGACAACAGCTGTGTCAGCCGAGCAGAGAGCGAGAGTCGGACTCTGAGGTGAAGGCACCACCTCAGTTCAACATGCCCTTGAGATCCTTGAGCATCAGGAACAGATGGTACGGATCGGTCGGGCTGGGCTCGAATTCCCAGGATTCGTACCACTGACGCGCTGTATCGTCCTTGGCATGCACCAGCAGGCAGCGGATGCCAGCGATGTCGGCGGCCTGTGCGGTGCGCAGCAGCGCATCCTTGAGCAGGGCCTGGCCCAGTCCTTTGCGCTGATGCTCCTTATCCACTGCGAGCCGGGCCAGGATCATGACCGGTACCGGGTGACGCGCCAGCCCCTTCATCACTCTTGACGGCGCGGCGTCCGGATCGACACTGCCGACGGCGATGCTGTAGAAGCCGACCACTACGTCACCTTGGCAGCAGACGTAGGTCTGCGCGCTGTTAGCCTTCTGGTTGACGAGCGCGTAGCGCTGCAGGAACTGGTTCAGCGCGGCCTGGCCGCAATCGAAAGCATCGACCTGATCCAAGGCCGCCAGCTTGCGAACGGGTGCGTAGCCATTGCTCAACCGAGCACCCCGGGTTCGCGCAGCAACTTCTTTAGACGCGGCTTGCTTTGCACCGGCTGATCCAGCGCTTCCTGGAACGCCTGCCACTGCGCGTCGTCCAGCACGAACTGGCGACGATCCGCCAGCGTCTGCGCGGCCGCCGTCACGCCAGCGTCGAGCAGGAACTCGCTGACGTTCTTGTGGCAGGCGCGTGCGGCCTCTTGCAGCAGCTGCTTGACAGGTGTACTTACACGAACGTCAATGCGTTCGGTTTTGGAAATATTCAGGGTGCTCATGGTGCCCCTCCGGACTGATCTTGGATGACCTCATTATAGTTGTCCGGACATTGTCCTGACAAGCGATCTCCGCCGCCAGCCGTGCTTCCGATTGGCCTGGGATATTAGTGTGAACAAAGTGTGTGCAACCCATGGGGTGGAGCTACTCGCACGGTGTCCACATTGTGATAAATCTAATGTTCGTCATACTGCCAATTTTGTTGTGCCGGGTTGGTGTACGTCCTGCGACCACTTCTTAGGCAGTAAGCACGCGCGTGGAGGTCAGCCTAAAACATCGGATGCGCACTATCAGCTCCACAAAGAGCAGGCCGTGCATGTTGGGCAGCTTTTAGCGGCGTTGTCTACACCGGCGGGGCCTGTGGGCGCGTTCGTGCCCGAGCTTGGGGCACTTCACAATGCAATTGAAAAGCTCATCGATGGCATGGATGGTGGGGTGGCTGCGCACTTTGCCCGGCGGCTAGGCGTAACGAAATCCACGGTCCACCACTGGAAGAGCAGTCACAGTGCGCTGTCGATGGATGCGTTGGTTCGCATCGCCATTCACTGTAATGTGCCGCTAATTAACTTGGTGCAAGGGAAGTTGCAGGCGTGGTGCCCGCCCTCGGAGTCCCGGCAACTGACGTTGCAGCTGGACTATCCGCCAAGGTCTGCCTATCGTCCACGTCGGGAGCATGACTGGTTGGCCATACGTCAGTATCTGCACGAGGAGTTAAAACGTTCGGTACCACGAAGTTTGACCGAGATTGCCAAAGCGTTGGATATGGATGAACGGTACCTATATATTCATGCAACGGTCGAGGCGCGCCAATTGGGTGATCGTTATGTTCGACACCTTCGCGAGCGCACCCTTAATGCTCAGGTAGAGATTCACCGAGAGCTTGGCCAAGCGTGCGCCACAATTCTTGCCAGTGGGGTGGGGGTGACCGTTGAGCAGGTGGGACGCTTGGTCGATGCCAAGACATTAAACGCCACCCGTAATCTTTATACGGTGCTCTCGGATCTGGCGGCCCAGGCGACGAACGACGATCGGGTGTAAGCCGAGGCATTATTACGTCTGCTGGGCCTCGCTCGAATACCGAGTCCGCTCAGTGCAGACAAAAAAATGGGTGCTTCCGTTTAGGAAGCACCCATTTAATTCAATCAAACTTTCTATTATGACCACATTTTATGAATAAACCATAATGTGTCAGTTCGTGAAATAAAGCATAAAGTGGCAATACTGACATCTTATGCTTAACTCTACACTACATTTTGATTTTATTACTAAACTTGGTGGAGCCGGGGGGAATTGAACCCCCGTCCGCAAGCCCTCCGCAGGCAGTTCTACATGCGTAGTCAATTAATTTTTTGTGCTTTAACCTTGGTTCATGCCAATCGACAGGCCCTTCCTCGGCGATTCACACTGATTTAAGACGCAGCCCAGTGACCTGGCGTAGTCCGATTCTTTGTGAATGACGTTGCTGTGAGTTTTACCCCACCTGACCCAAAGACAAATCAGTGCAACGGCTTACCGCATTAAGCGGCTAAAGCGAAACGCTCGTCGTTGGCGTTTGTAGTGTTCCAGTGGATTTACGAGCTGACTGGTGCTCGGCACGCCCTGCTCTGTTTTGTGACCCACGTCGAAGCCAAGTCGGCCCCAGACCTTTATTATAGTCGAGTTTCAATATGAAAGCACGTCTGCGTGGGTAATTGAACTGTAACGGCTTGGATCAGGCCGCTATCGTGCAGTAAATTTAGGCCAATGTGTTGTTATCGCAACGGAAGGACCGCCGCGTTGGCCCAGTGTTCAATAATATCCAGAATATCGGGTACCTGTTGTGCAACCGCATCGGCTGCCCAGGTCTGTGGATCCTCTAGGGCGCAATAGCCGTAGGCGGCAGCAACCGTCGCCATCCCTGCTGCCTTGCCAGCCTGGATGTCGCGCTCGTCGTCTCCAATATAAATACACTGATTGGGAGGATATCCACCCGCGTGTTCGGCGGCGTAGAGGAGGGGGGCGGGGTGGGGCTTGGGATTGGGCGTGGTATCGCCGCCAACAGTAACCGCGCAGGTCGCTTCCAGGCCCAGGTGACGGATGATTGGGCGTGCCAGATATTCGACCTTATTGGTGACGATGCCCCAAGTGTAGCCGCGTAGGACAAGTGCGTCGATCAAGACGGCTACACCCGGAAACAGGCAGGTATGTACGGTGATGTCTTGTTCGTAGTCCTTGAGGAACTGAATGCGCCAATGCTCGTAATCAGGGTGGCTACGATCCAGATCGAGGGCGGCCTTAAGTAGGCCGCGCGCACCATGGGAAGCGTAGGGGCGCAATGCCTCATAGGGTAGCGGGGCCAGACCCAGGCGGGTACGTTGCTTGTTGGCTGCTGCCGCTAAATCCGGGGCGGTATCAGCCAATGTACCGTCGAAATCGAATAGTATCAGTTTGTTCTGGGCGTCCATTGTTGTCATGCCTCGCGTTGTGTGGCCAGCATGTAGTTGACACTGGCTTCGTCGGTGACACGATACAGGCGGGTGAACGGGTTATAGGCAAGCCCTGCCAAGCTTATCGGACTGAGGCCTGCGGCACGTGCCGCGGCGCCCAGTTCACTGGGTTTGATGAAGTTTTCGTAGTTGTGTGTGCCGCGCGGTAACATGCGCAGCAGGTATTCTGCGCCGACGATAGCCATCAGAAAAGACTTGGGGTTGCGATTCAGCGTCGAAAAAAAGACCCAACCGCCTGGTTTAGTCAGTGTCGCGCAAGCGCGTACGACTGAGGCAGGGTCGGGGACGTGCTCTAGTAATTCCATGCAGGACACAATATCAAATTTTGCAGGGTGGGTGTTGGCAAAGCTCTCTGCGCTGGTGTGCTGGTAGTCGACGTGTATCCCCGACTCGAGTCCGTGCAGGCGTGCAATCTGCAGGGATTGCTCGGCAAGGTCTATGCCGGTCACCTGCGCGCCCTCTTGGGCCATGCTCTCGGCGAGTAGGCCGCCACCGCATCCTACGTCCAGGATTTGTTGCCCCTCGAGGTGACCGGCCTGTGTGCGTATCCAGGCCAGACGCAAGGGATTAATGTCGTGCAGGGTTTTGAGGGGGCCACTAGGATCCCACCAAGTAGACGACAAGGAACTGAATTTGTCTATTTCGGCCTGATCGGCATTGATTGCATGCATGCTATGTCACATTCCGGATACGAATAAGGGCTCCGCGCGGTGCGGAGCCCTTATTGTACCTGTGCAGCAGTCACTACACGGTAGGCATGACGTAAGTGATTACTTACGGGTACCTACGATTTCGATCTCAACACGACGGTTTTGGGCACGGCCCTCACGCGTCTTGTTGGAAGCGACAGGGCTTAACTCGCCCTTGCCTTCAGCATAGATGCGGTCGGCGGGGATGCCCTTGCTGACCAGATAGTCCTTAACCGAGTTGGCACGGCGCTCGGAGAGCTTCTGGTTGTAGGCTTCAGTACCGATAGAGTCGGTGTGACCCGTACCGATGACTGTTTCAAGGTTGATAGACTGAGCCTGGGAAGCAACCTGATCCAGGATCTGGCGACCTTCGGGCTTGATGGTGGACTTATCAAAGTCAAAGAACGTATCAGCGTTCAGTACAACCTTGCTGGCAGTCGGTGCGACCACGGGAGCCGCAGCAGCCGTAGGTACCCCATCGCAGCCTGGGGAGCCTGTAGCAGGCGTCCAGAAAGCGTCGCGCCAGCACAGTTCGTTGGTGCCGTTCATCCAGTTTTCGCCATAGGCGCTGATCCAATTGTCAGTTGCAGAGGCTGCGCCAGATGCTGTAATAGCAGCGATGGCGAGTCCAAGTGCGATTTTGGAGGGCTTGTTCATGTTTCTCCTCGTTGAGCGTGATGCTTGAAAGTGACCGCAGCGACCCCCGCCGCATATCGAAAAACGGTTCCAGTATAGCAATGTCTAAGTTGAACCAAAGATTAATACACTGGGTTTCATGCGTTGTTAGGCGAAATCTTACGGCATTTTTCCGTTAAGGGTTAAGTAGTAAGCGCGATGGGTGGGCAGATCATGGCATTTACCCGTTGATGACGGGTAGTTTGTTGGGTTTTTGCAACAATATGACGATCTGAAGAGTAGGTCGACATGATTGATGCGCACGGGCCGCGCTATGAGTAAGTGCTAGAATTTAAGATTGGCCTGTGATTGGCCTTATGTTTTATGCCAGAAGGTTTCGGATACGCTATGGACTCCTTTGCCAAAGAGACCCTTCCCATTTCGCTCGAAGACGAAATGCGCCGCAGTTACCTCGATTACGCCATGAGCGTGATTGTGGGGCGTGCGCTACCTGACGTGCGCGATGGGCTCAAGCCCGTGCATCGCCGTGTGCTGTTTGCGATGCATGAACTGAATAATGATTGGAATCGGGCCTATAAAAAATCCGCGCGTATCGTCGGGGATGTGATCGGTAAATATCACCCCCATGGTGATACGGCGGTCTACGACACAATTGTGCGTATGGCCCAGGATTTTTCGCTGCGCTACATGCTGGTGGATGGTCAGGGTAACTTTGGCTCCGTTGACGGCGATAGTCCGGCAGCCATGCGTTATACCGAGATCCGTCTCTCCAAAATCGCCCATGAACTGTTGGCCGATATCGACCAAGAAACCGTAGATTTCGGCCCCAACTATGATGGCAGCGAACAGGAACCGCTGTTGTTGCCCTCGCGCTTACCCAATTTGCTGGTCAACGGCAGCTCGGGGATTGCTGTGGGGATGGCGACCAATATTCCGCCGCATAATTTAGCTGAGGTAATCGAGGGTTGCTTGTATTGCTTGCGTAATCCGGACTGCAGCATCGATGAGTTGATCGAACTGATTCCGGCCCCCGATTTTCCGACCGGTGCGATTATCTACGGAATATCCGGGGTGCGCGAGGGGTATCGTACAGGGCGTGGGCGGGTCATCATGCGCGCCAAAGCGCATTTTGAGGACATGGAGCGTGGCCATCGCCAGGCGATCATCGTTGATGCAATTCCGTATCAGGTAAATAAAAAATCCCTGCAAGAGCGTATTGCCGAACTGGTCAATGAAAAGAAAATCGAGGGTATCTCTGATATCCGCGATGAGTCCGATAAGGACGGTATGCGTCTGGTGATCGAGCTCAAGCGCGGCGAAGTGCCAGAGGTCATCCTTAATAACCTATATAAGAACACGCAGCTCCAAGAAACCTTTGGTATGAATATGGTGGCGCTGGTCGATGGTCAGCCGCGCTTGCTCAATCTTAAGCAGTTGGTGGAATATTTTCTGATTCACCGCCGTGAGGTGGTGACGCGGCGTACGCTGTATCAGTTGCGCAAGGCTCGCGAGCGCGGTCACGTGCTCGAAGGCCTGGCCGTCGCTCTGGCCAATATCGATGATTTCATTGCCATCATTAAGGCAGCACCGACGCCGCCCGTGGCACGCCAAGGGTTAATGGATCGAAGTTGGGATTCCTCTCTGGTGCGTGAAATGCTCATGCGGGCGGACGAGAATATCGACTCTGGTGGCCGCATGGCTTACCGTCCAGAGGGTCTAGAGGCGCGCTATGGTCTGCATGCCGATGGGCAATATTATCTAAGTGAGGTCCAGGCCCAGGAAATCCTCAACATGCGCTTGCAGCGCCTGACCGGACTAGAGCAGGACAAGATCGTTGGTGAATACCGAGAGATTATGAACGCGATCTCTGATCTGCTCGATGTGCTCTCGCGCCCCGAGCGGGTAACGGGCATTATCAGTGACGAGCTTCTGGCAATTCGTGCCGAGTTCTCTACGGCAACCAAGGATGAGCGCCGTGCCGAGATCGAGTTCAATGCCACCGAGCTCGAGACCGAGGATCTGATTACGCCCATGGATATGGTGGTGACGCTCTCGCGCACTGGCTACATCAAGAGTCAGCCGCTATCTGAATATCGCGCCCAAAAGCGCGGCGGACGCGGTAAATTGGCGACGGCAACCAAGGAAGATGATTGGGTTGACCAGCTCTTTATCGCTAATACCCATGATTATTTGTTGTGCTTCTCTGACCGTGGCCGCGTGTATTGGCTCAAGGTCTGGGAGGTGCCGCAAGGTTCGCGTAATTCCCGTGGACGTCCGATCGTCAATATGTTCCCGCTCGTGGATGGTGAAACGATTACGGTCGTCTTGTCGATCAAGGCCTTCAGCGAAGACCAGTACATCTTTATGGCGACCTCGCGCGGTACCGTCAAAAAGACCCCGCTCTCGGATTTCTCCAACCCACGAAAGGCAGGGATTATTGCCGTCGGCCTGGATGAGGGGGATTTCCTCATTGGGGCTGAGCTGACTGATGGCAAGCACGACGTGATGCTGTTCTCGGATTCAGGCAAGGCGGTGCGTTTTGATGAGAACGACGTTCGCCCAATGGGTCGCACCGCGCGCGGCGTACGCGGCATGAACCTAGAGGATGGG
This sequence comes from Alcaligenaceae bacterium CGII-47, assembly GCA_019166125.1. Classification (GTDB taxonomy): domain Bacteria; phylum Pseudomonadota; class Gammaproteobacteria; order Burkholderiales; family Burkholderiaceae_B; genus Castellaniella. Next base: position 413,888 of record JAHTBO010000002.1, on the reverse strand, counting down.
CAGTCGGTGATTGCGCTGCTGGTGGCCGAGGATGAGACGCAAAGTGTGCTCACGGCCACAGCAAATGGCTATGGTAAGCGCACTTCTATTGTCGAATATACGCGTCATGGTCGTGGCACGAAGGGCATGATCGCTATCCAGACCAGCTCGCGTAATGGCAAAGTTGTGGGGGCCGTACTGGTGCGCCCTGAGGATGAGATCATGTTGATCACCACGGGTGGCGTGTTGGTTCGCACACGCGTGTCCGAGATCCGCGAGATGGGTCGGGCGACTCAGGGTGTGACCTTGATTAACGTGGACGAGAGCAGCGCGCTCTCGGGTGTGCGTCGGGTCGCCGAGAGCGACGCAGATGATGTTGATGACATCGACGATCTTGAGGGGGGTAGTGTAGGCATCCAGGATATTGACACGGATGTGAACGATACCCCCGAGGCAGATACGGATAACGAGGGCAAGGAATGATGCGTCCGTGGAATTTTGCAGCAGGCCCGTCGACGCTGCCCTTAGAAGTGCTAGAGCAGGCTTCGGCAGAGATGACGGACTGGCAGGGCAGTGGGATGTCGGTGATGGAAATGAGCCATCGCGGTAAGCACTATATGCGTATACGGGATGAGGCAGAGTCCGATCTGCGTGCGTTATTAGCTGTGCCCGACGATTTCGAGGTCTTGTTCATGCAGGGCGGCGGTTCGGCTCAAAATGCGATTGTGCCGTTGAATTTGATTGGTCGTGGCGACCGCCACCAAGCGGATTACGTGCTCGGCGGGCACTGGTCAAAAAAATCCTATACCGAGGCGCAGCGCTACGGTGATATCGCAACGGCTGCGTCCAGCGAAACGCCCACCGAGCTCGATGGGCAGAGCTATGGTGCCTGGACCTGGCTGCCTGCCACAGATCAATGGCGGGTGCGTCCCAATGCCGCCTACCTGCATGTGTGCGCGAACGAGACGATAGGGGGGGTTGAGCTCCCCGAGTTGCCGGATATGGCGGCGCTGGGCGCTGCACAGGTGCCCTTGGTGGTTGATATCTCCTCTAATATCCTGTCGCGTCCAATTGACTTTTCGCGGGTAGGTGTCGCCTATGGTGGTGCGCAAAAAAACGCCGGTCCGGCTGGGGCGACCCTGGCTTTGGTGCGCAAGGATCTGCTCGGGCATGCCTTGCCGCATTGCCCATCGGTATTCGAATACGCTAATGTAGCGAGCGCCCAGTCGATGTTCAACACGCCGCCCACTTACGCTATTTATATTGCGGGCCTGGTCTTTAAGTGGTTGATCCGTCAGGGTGGCGTGCCAGCGATGGAGGCTGCGAGCCTACGTAAATCCGGTGCCTTGTATGCCTACCTGGACCAGTCAGATCTTTATACAAATCCAGTCCACCCCGCCTATCGTTCACGCATGAATGTTCCGTTTGTGCTGCGCGATGGATCATTGGATACGATGTTTCTCGCAGAGGCTCAGGCAGCGGGGCTGTTGTCACTTAAGGGACACAAGAGCGTCGGCGGGATGCGTGCTTCGATCTATAACGCGATGCCTTTCGAGGGGGTGCAGGCCTTGATCACATTTTTACGAGACTTTGAGCGCCGCCATGGATAAGGCACTGAGCGATCGTCTGGCGCCGCTGCGTGCGCGTATTGATGACTTGGATGAGCAGATATTGGACTTGTTGAATCAACGTGCGCGCGCTGCCCTGGAGGTTGGGGAGGCCAAGCTTGATTTTGATGCGGATGGTCCGATACTTAAACCCGAGCGCGAAGCGTTAATCATCCGTCGTTTGCAGGCGCTCAATGGTGGGCCGTTTCCTGCCGAAGCCGTAGCGGCGGTCTGGAGCCAGATTATCTCGACGTGCCGTGGCCTAGAGCGTGTTTTGACCGCTGCTTATCTCGGGCCCCAAGGCTCGTTCTCTGAGCAGGCGGTATTTGAACACTTTGGCCATGCGGTCACGGGATTGCGCTGTGAGTCCTTTGATGAGGTGTTTCGCGCGGTGGAGGCCGGGCAGGCTGATGTGGGTATGATCCCGGTCGAAAACTCGACAGAGGGTGCGGTGAACCGTAGCCTGGATCTTCTGTTGAATTCTCCGCTTAAGGTTCTGGGCGAGCGCACGATACGTATCCATCATAATTTGCTGACCCGCTCGGGTAATCTGGACGGCGTGCGCCAGGTGCTTGGGCATCCGCAGGCGTTGGCGCAGTGTCAGTCGTGGCTGAGCCGCAATTATCCGGGCTTAGAGCGCCTGCCTGTCGCCAGTAATGCCGAGGCCGCACGTTTGGCCTCTCTGGACCCGACCTTATCGGCGATCGCGGGGGATGCGGCCGCTCAGGCCTGGGGCTTGGTAGCGGTGGCCTCAGGGATACAGGATGATCCGCAGAATCAGACTCGATTTCTGGCGATTGGTGCGATGGATACGCTGTCTTCGGGGCGCGACAAGACCAGCATCATTCTGGCTGTGCCAAACCGCTCTGGTGCGGTCTATGAAATGTTGGCGCCTTTGGCTACACATAATGTATCCATGACACGATTTGAATCCCGACCTGCCCGCACGGGTCAGTGGGAATATTATTTCTATGTCGATGTGCTTGGACACCGTGAGGATGAAGCAGTCGCCCAGGCCCTATCCGAGCTTCAGCATCAGGTCGCTTTTTTCAAAGTATTAGGTTCCTATCCCAGACAATAATAAGGTCGTCATCATGTCCACGCTTCAGACTCTCGCGCCTGCCCATGTGTTGGCGATCGCTCCCTATCAGGCTGGTAAACCCATCGAGGAGCTCGCCCGTGAGTTCGGGCTGGATCCGGCTACGATCATCAAGCTCGCCTCTAACGAGAATCCCTTGGGTTGTTCCGCGCGCGTGCGCGATGCCTTGAGCCAGGCGGGTGCCGTCCTGCAAGGTCGCTATCCCGATGCCAATGGCTATGATCTGAAGGCGACATTGGCTGCACGTTACCAGGTGCCCATGAATTGGCTCACGCTCGGTAATGGCTCGAATGACCTTCTGGAACTGGCCTCGCTGGCGGTACTGGATCAGGGGATGTCGGCGGTTTATTCTGCCCACGCATTTGTCGTCTATCGACTGGCGACCCAGGCGCGCGGTGCGCGCCATATCATGGTTCCTGCAAAAAACTACGGCCATGATCTGGAGGCGATGTTTGAGGCGATTGCAGCGGACACCAGCCTGGTGTTTATTGCTAATCCTAATAACCCGACCGGGACGTTTCTGTCTGCCGATCAGATCGAAAGTTTTCTCGAGCGTGTACAGGCGCAATATGGAGAGCAGGTGACGGTGCTGCTCGATGAGGCCTATAACGAGTACCTGGAACCCGAGGCGCGCTTCGATAGCGCCCAGTGGGTACACCGTTTCTCAAACCTGATCGTGACCCGTACGTTCTCCAAGGCCTATGGTCTGGCGGGATTGCGCGTGGGTTATGCGCTGGCCCAAGAGCGTTTGACTGATTTACTCAATCGCGTACGTCAGCCTTTTAACGTCAACGTTCTGGCCCAGCGCGCTGCAATTGTTGCCCTGGAAGATCAGGATTTCCTGCAGCAGACCTACGTGATGAATCGGGCCGGACGCGCGCAGCTCTCCGAGGCGTTGCGCACGATGGGGCTGGATTTTGTTCCGAGCCATACGAATTTTATTTTGGTACGTGTCGGCGATGCGGGGCGTATCAATCAGGCGCTATTACGCCGGGGCGTGATTGTACGGCCGGTGGCAGGCGATGGACTGCCCGAGCATTTGCGTGTGACGATAGGCTTGCCTGAGGAAAATGCGCGTTTCATTGCCGCCTTGACGGATGTTTTGGCTGCTCCATGAGTACGCTGTCCGAGCCCTTGGTTCCTGTCCTGGCTGTGGTGGGTATTGGCCTGATTGGTGGCTCGTTTGCGGCGGCCTTGCGGCGGGCGGGTCAGGTGGGACGTGTGCTGGGGGTCGGGCGTAGCCAGGCATCGATCGATCATGCGCAGGCACTCGGTTTGATCGATGAGGCCGTGACCCTGGAGCAGGCGGCTCAGCGTGCTGACTTGGTGTTGCTGGCCACGCCGGTCGGTGCGATGGGGCCAGCCTTGCGCAGCATGGCGCCTTATTTGTCGCCCCATGTTTTGGTTACCGATGCGGGCAGTACCAAGGCCGATGTCGCAGACATGGCACGCGATATTTTGGGCGAACGTTGTGCGCAATTTGTGCCCGGACACCCGATAGCTGGCTCCGAGATGACCGGGCCGCAGGCAGCAGATGCACTGCTTTTTCAAGGCCGTAATGTTATTTTGACGCCTTTTGATCAGACACCTGCCAGCATGCGCGCCTGGTTGACGAAGGTCTGGGAGGTATGTGGCGCGCGGGTCATTGCGATGAATCCAGCGACCCATGACCGAGCCTTGGCTTCAGTCAGTCATGTTCCCCATTTTCTGGCGGCTGCCTATATGGCTCAGGTTTCGCGAGCAAGCAATGCGGATTTGCGTTTGTCGCTGGCGGGCACGGGATTTCGCGATTTCACGCGTATCGCAGCAGGCTCGCCTGAGGTATGGCGTGATATTTTTCTATCCAATCGTGAGGCGGTGCTCCAGGAGATCGAGCAATTCGGTGTTGTCCTTGAGGATTTGCGCCAGACGCTGGAGCACGCTGATGCGCACGCGCTTGAAGAGGTGTTGGAACAGGCCGCGCTGGCCCGGCGGTTTTGGGGCAGCAGGAGTGGTTTAACGTGAAAAATACTGAGTCTTTATATCTGGCGCCTGCGGTGCATGCCCAGGGCCACGTGAATCTGCCCGGCTCCAAGAGCATCTCTAATCGTGCTTTATTGCTCGCTGCCCTTGCACAAGGGGAAACGCGCCTGGAAGGCGTGCTGGATTCAGATGACACCCGCGTGATGCTGGACGCTTTGCGCCAGCTTGGTGTCCAGGTAGATGACAGCAATCCTGATCTAATCAGGGTGCAGGGGGCCTCACAGTGGCCAGTGCGCGAGGCAGCGTTGTTCCTGGGAAATGCGGGCACGGCCTTTCGCCCTTTGACCGCAGCCCTTGCCTTGATGAACGGGTGTTACCACCTCTCTGGTGTGCCGCGTATGCATGAACGGCCGATTGGGGATCTGGTGGACGCCTTGCGGGGCCTGGGTTGTGTGCTCTCGTATGAAGAAAATCCGGGCTATCCGCCCATACAGATTCAGGCGGGGACGCCCGATGCCAGCCGCCCGATACGCGTACGTGGGTCGGTCTCCAGTCAATTTTTAACCGCCTTGCTGATGGCCGCGCCCGTGCTGGCGAGTCGCCAGAGTCGTGAGCTGGTGATCGAGCTCGATGGTGAGTTGATCTCTAAGCCCTATATTCTGATCACGTTGAAGCTGATGGCATGTTTTGGCGTTGAGGTCAGGCGCGAGGGGTGGACGCGGTTTGTTATTCCTGCAGGTGCGGCCTACCGCAGTCCTGGACGGTACGCCATCGAGGGGGATGCGTCGACAGCCTCCTATTTTATGGCCCTCGGAGCGATTGCTGGCGGCCCGATAGCGGTACATGGTGCCGGTGAGCAAAGCATCCAGGGAGACATTGCTTTTGCTCAGGTTCTGCAGGACATGGGCGCCCAAGTGGACCGGCAAGCGCATTCAATAACGGTGCGTGGGCCTCAGGTTGCACTGGGGCAGCGCCTGAAGGCATTTGACCAGGATTTCAATCTTATCCCCGATGCGGCCATGACGGCGGCCGTGTTGGCTCTGTACGCTGATGGGCCGTGTCGCCTGCGTAATATCGCTAGTTGGCGGGTCAAGGAAACAGATCGTATCGATGCCATGCATGCAGAGTTGTCGCGCCTGGGCGCTCGGGTTGAGTCAGATGCCGACAGCATGCGCATCGAGCCCATGCGTGACGAGGATTGGCGTGCAGCGTCCATTCAGACGTATGACGATCATCGTATGGCGATGTGTTTTTCATTAGCGTCCTTCGGTCCGGTGCCGATCACCATTCTGGATCCAGGGTGCGTCAGTAAGACCTTTCCCGATTATTTCTCGGTGTTTAGCCAATTGGTGCAAGCATGAATAGTGAGCTGATTCCAGTCATTACGATCGATGGCCCTACCGCATCAGGTAAGGGAACGCTCGCCCATCGCGTCGCTCGGGTGCTTGGCTGGCACATACTCGATAGCGGTGCGCTCTACCGTTTGACCGCCTTGGCGGTCATGAACGCCGGCCAGGATATTGACGATCAGTTTGCGGTAGCCGAGTTGGCCAGAGGCCTGGATGTCCGCTTTGAGGGGGGGCAAATTCTACTCGGTGGCCAGGATGTGACTCAGGCGATTCGGCAGGAGCAGGTGGGCAACCTCGCCTCGCGGGTGGCTGCCTATGAGCCGGTACGTGAGGCTTTGTTGGCGCGTCAACGGGCGTTTTGCCGGGCGCCTGGCCTGGTGGCTGATGGGCGGGATATGGGGACGGTGGTTTTTCCCAATGCCCGCTTAAAGATTTTCCTTGATGCCAACGTCGAGGAACGCGCCCTCAGGCGCCATAAGCAGTTGAAGGAAAAAGGTTTTTCTGCTAATCTATCCGACCTCTTGGAAGATTTGCGGGCGCGTGATTTGCGTGATCGTAGCCGTGCGCATGCACCACTAGAGGCCGCGGCGGATGCCGTGATCGTGGATTCGTCCCATAGCGGGATAGAAGAGACGGTTAAAGTAGTGCTCGATCATTGGTCGGCACGGGTGCCTGGATAGCGGCTGCGGCTGATGTTCGGGCTTATGTTCACTCCACTGGGGTAACCCCCGGTGTGTCATCAACTGCCATTTTGGCGAATGGATTAATTTAATGTCCTCAGTTTTAACCGAAGCCGCTCTGGGCGGCGAAAGCTTTGCTGATCTTTTTGCCGCAAGCATCAAGGATCAGAATATGCGTTCGGGCGAGGTAATCTCGGCCGAAGTCGTACGCATCGATCATAATTTCGTGGTGGTCAACGCCGGTCTGAAGTCCGAAGCGCTGATTCCCCTTGAGGAATTCCTGAATGATCAGGGCGAGCTCGAAGTCCAGGCGGGCGATTTTGTCTCCGTGGCTATTGACTCCCTCGAAAATGGTTATGGCGATACGATTCTGTCGCGTGATCGCGCCAAGCGTCTGTCGGCCTGGCTGCAACTTGAACAAGCCCTAGAGTCCGGAGAGCTCGTCAACGGTACGATTACCGGTAAGGTCAAGGGTGGCCTGACTGTGATGGCCAATGGCATTCGCGCGTTCCTGCCGGGTTCGTTGGTTGATCTGCGTCCCGTCAAGGATACGACTCCCTACGAGGGCAAGACCCTCGAATTCCGCGTCATTAAGCTCGATCGTAAGCGCAATAACGTGGTGCTGTCGCGCCGCGCTGTGCTCGAAGCCAGCATGGGCGAGGAACGCGAAAAGCTGCTCGAAACCCTGCATGAAGGCGCCGTCATCAAGGGCATCGTCAAAAACATCACTGATTATGGTGCGTTCGTGGATCTGGGGGGTATCGACGGTCTGCTGCATATCACCGACATGGCATGGCGCCGCGTGCGTCACCCCTCCGAGGTGTTGCAGGTGGGTCAGGAAATCGAAGCCAAGGTCCTTAAGTTCGACCAGGAAAAGAGCCGTGTCTCTCTGGGTGTCAAGCAATTGGGCGAAGATCCCTGGATCGGCCTGGGTCGTCGTTACCCGCAAAGCACCCGCCTGTTCGGCAAGGTTACCAACCTCACCGACTACGGCGCGTTCGTCGAAGTCGAGGCTGGCATCGAAGGTCTGGTGCACGTCTCCGAGATGGACCGGACCAATAAGAACGTCGATCCGCGCAAGGTTGTGACCTTGGGTGAGGAAGTCGAGGTCATGGTTCTGGAAATCGATGAGGATCGTCGTCGTATCTCGTTGGGCATGAAGCAATGCCGTCCGAACCCCTGGGAGGACTTTGCCACCAACTTCAAGCGTGGCGATAAGGTCCATGGCGCGATCAAGTCCATTACCGACTTTGGTGTGTTTGTGGGTCTGCCAGGTGGAATCGATGGTCTGGTTCACCTCTCTGATATCTCTTGGACCGAGACCGGCGAAGACGCTGTGCGCAACTTCAAAAAGGGTGACGAGATCGACGCCGTGGTGCTGGGTATCGACACCGACAAAGAGCGTATCTCTTTGGGTGTCAAGCAACTCGAAGGCGATCCGTTCAATAACTTCGTGGCAACCTACGATAAGGGCGCTGTGGTGGCGGGCACGATCAAGTCCGTCGAGCCCAAGGGTGCGGTCGTGACCTTGTCGGTTGAAGTCGAAGGCTATTTGCGGGCTTCCGAAATATCGGTAGGCCGCGTCGAGGATGCAACGACAGTATTGAATGCTGGTGACAATATCGAGACCATGATCCTCAATATTGACCGCAAGGCTCGCTCGATCCAATTGTCTGTTAAGGCGCGTGATAACGCCGAGACAGTCGAGACGATTCAGCGTATGACCGAAGCCAGCGCATCTTCAGGTACAACCAACCTGGGTGCATTGCTCAAGGCCAAGCTCGATCAGCAGCGCGACGACAGCTAATGAGTGGTGTGACCAAGTCTGAGCTTATCGCACTTCTCGCGAGTCGCTACCCTCAGTTAGCGACTCGGGATATGGATTTTGCGGTCAAAATGGTTCTCGATGCAATGGCTGAGTCCCTGGCCAAGGGCCAGCGTATCGAGATCCGTGGTTTTGGCAGCTTTTCCTTGTCCGAGCGATCACCGCGCATTGGTCGTAACCCCAAGTCAGGCGAAAAGGTGATGGTACCGGCTAAGCTGGTCCCTCACTTTAAGGCTGGCAAAGAGCTACGCGAGCGGGTTGATGCCGGTCCGGGCAATGATGATGGGGATGAGTTGGCCACAGTGGATGATTTATATCAGGCACGTACCATGCACGGCTGAGTCTTCAGCACTCGGTGTACACAGGCTCTCTACGGAGAGCCTGTGTTGTTTGCGGCGGTAGGGCAGGTTTCCCCTTACAATCGGTATTCCTACATACGGAGCTTGATGTATGCGCTATCTGGTCTGGATATTGCGGTTGGCGATATTTATTGTTGTGCTGTTGTTTGCCCTCAAAAACACTGCACTGGTAGATGTCGGGTTTTTTGCGGGTCATGTCTTCAAAGACGTCCCGCTGATTGTGGTCATGTTGATTGCCTTTGTTCTAGGGGTCGTGTTTGGCCTGCTTGTGGCGGCAACGGCTATCTTGCGTAAGCGTCGCGAAGCTGCACGCCTGAGGCGCGAGTTGGCACATGCCCAAGAAGAATTGCGACGTCCGTCTACACCCGCGCCGCTCATCTTTCCCGAGACGGTCGCACCGCTCGCACCGCTTTGATACATCGGGGTAATACATAGTGGATTTTGAACCCTGGTGGTTGATTCTTGTTCCTGTGCTCTTTGGCCTGGGATGGATTGCAGCACGCGTCGATTTCAGGCAGATGCTCTCAGAGACCCGGACATTACCGGATTCCTATTTCAAGGGACTGAATTTCCTTCTCAACGAGGAGCCTGACCGGGCCATCGATGCATTTGTCGAAGTTGCCAAGCTCGATCCTGAAACGTCTGAGCTGCACTTTGCTCTGGGCAGCTTATTTAGGCGCCGAGGCGAGATGGAGCGCGCCATTCGCGTACATCAAAGCTTGCTTGCCCGCACGGATCTGCCCGTTGAGGATCGAGAAAATGCGCAATTTGAGCTCGCTCAGGATTTCCTCAAAGCGGGCATGCTGGATCGCGCTGAGCAAGGGTTTCAGGCGGTGCAGCATACGCGCCACGCCGTCGATGCAGTGCGTGCACTGATTCGCATTTATGAGTCCGAGCATGACTGGGCTCGTGCAATCGAGACCGTTAATCAATTGCGCGCACTGGTCGATGAGCCTGTGCCCCAACTCGTGCATTATCAATGTGAGCAGGCGACGGCCTTGCTGGACGCTTTGCCTGCCGATTTGGCAGGCGCCGCCCGGGCTCTGGAGGCGGCCGATAATGCCTTGATTCAGTTGCGTAAGGCCGGGCCCAGCGAGGCGGCCGAGACCCGCATTCTGATGCTGCGCGCTCGGCTGGCGGCGGCTCAGGGCAATCCTGAGGGGCAACGCGCTCAGCTCCAGGAAGTGTTAAGCACGGCGCCTGAGTATGCTGGATTGGTCGCCCAGCCCCTGCTGGAATGCTATGAGTCGATCGGGCAGTCTGATCAAGGGTTGGATTTGCTGCGCGCCCATTACCTACGTACGCCGACGCTGGATACTTTTAATGTTGTTTTTCGGGCGTTGCGTGCGCAGCAAGGCTATTTGCCTGCGTGGACGTTTGCCCGCGAGGCGTTGCGTGCGCACCCCTCGTTGCTAGGCCTGGATCGGCTGCTAGAGGTAGAGCTCATGCATGCCGATAAGGCGGGTGGCGAGACCTCGGGCCGGCGCGAGGGCGAACTGGTGCCAGGTGCAGATCTGGGTTTGTTGCGTTCGATGATTCATAAGCATACGCAACGTCTGGACCGTTACGCATGCAGACAATGCGGCTTTGAGGCCCGTCATTTTTATTGGCAATGCCCAGGCTGTAATGCATGGGAGACGTATTCGCCTCGCCGTCTCGAGGAGTTGAAATGAAGCCATTTCCAATTCGTGAGGTTCAGGCAGCCAGGGTGCTGGTGGTCGGCGATATTATGCTGGATCGCTATTGGTTTGGTGAAGTAGAGCGGATTTCTCCCGAGGCGCCGGTACCTGTTGTGCGGGTGGCGCGCCGCGAGGATCGCCTGGGTGGGGCAGCCAATGTGGCACGTAATATCGCCGCATTGGGTGCCCATGTAGGCCTGGTCGGAGTAATCGGCGCTGACGAGGCAGGTCAGCAAGTCCGTCTGCTGGCTCATGAAGCCTTGATTGAAGAGCATCTGCTTGAGGATCAGGCCAAGATGCCGACCACCCTCAAGATGCGTGTGCTGGGCCGCCAGCAGCAGCTATTGCGCGTGGATTTCGAGCAGGAGCCTAGTGCTGAGTCGCTCGCGGCACTCGTGTCCCGCGTATCGAAAATGATGGCTCAATACGATATGTTGGTGCTCTCTGATTACGCTAAGGGTGCGTTGGCTGAGGTAGAAAAGATTATTGCTGTGGCGCGCCAGGCGGGGGTGACGATTTTGGTTGATCCCAAGGGGCACGAATACCAACGCTATCTGGGCGCGACGATCTTGACGCCCAATCGCATCGAGATGCAACAGGCTGTCGGGCTTTGGCACACTGAGGCTGATCTAGAGCTGCGCGCCCAGCGCCTACGAGAGTCGTTGAACCTTGAGGCTTTGCTGATTACGCGTTCTGAGCAGGGCATGACCCTGTTTACCGAAGCCGGTCGCCAACATGTAGAGGCTCAGGCGCACGAGGTCTTTGATGTGTCTGGTGCAGGGGATACGGTATTGGCCACACTGGCTGTGGCACGTGTGGCCGGGCTTTCCTGGTATGAATCCATGTTGTGGGCGAATCGCGCGGGCGGTATTGTGGTGGGTAAGTTGGGCACATCTATTGTCAGTGCGGAGGAATTATCATGATCGTTGTGACTGGCGCAGCCGGCTTTATCGGCAGTAATCTGGTGCGTGGTCTGAACCGACGCGGGGTGACGGACATTCTGGCGATCGATGATTTAAGCGATGGCGATAAGTTCCACAACCTGGTTGATCTGCAGATTGCCGATTACATGCATAAAGATACGTTTCGGGCCCTGGTGCGTTCGGGTGATCTGCCACGCCCTGATGCGGTGCTGCATCAGGGGGCTTGCTCGGACACGACCGAGCGCGACGGTCACTACATGATGGATAACAACTATCGTGTCACGCTAGAGATTTTCGAGTACTGCCAGGCACGTGAAGTGCCTTTGCTCTACGCTTCTTCAGCGGCGGTATATGGCGCTGGCCCGCGCTACATCGAGGCACCTGAGTGCGAATCCCCGCTGAATGTGTATGGCTACTCCAAGCTTCTGTTCGATCAGGTGCTGCGCCGGCGCATGGCTAGCCTAAGCGCACCGGTGGTGGGGCTGCGCTATTTCAATGTCTACGGGCCCAATGAGCAGCATAAGGAACGCATGGCCTCGGTGGCCTTCCATAATATGAATCAGTACGTGCAGGACGGTTCTGTGCGCCTGTTTGGCGGCTGGGATGGCTATGCGGATGGCGGGCAGGCGCGTGATTTCATCTATATTGATGATGTCGTCAATGTGAACCTGTTCTTCCTGGATCATCCTGAAAAGACCGGCATTTATAACTGCGGTACGGGCCGGGCGCAGCCCTTTAATGATGTCGCGCAGACTGTTGTCAATACGCTTAGGGCCCATCGTGGCGAGTCGGTGCTGTCTCTGGATCAATTGGCCTCAGAGCAATTGCTGCGGTATATCCCGTTTCCTGATGACCTCAAGGGGCGCTACCAGAGCCACACCCAGGCCGACCTCTCACAGTTGCGGGCGGCAGGCTATGAGGCACCCTTTTATGATGTGCAAACAGGCGTCGCCGCCTACGTTCAGCACCTGTTGACTCAAGGCAAGCTGCGCTGATTACTCATGGATAAGCCCGTCCACCAGAGGTGCTGGCGCAGCCTCTGGACGGGCATCATGACAGGTACCGATCAATCATTGCGGAGCCTGTCATGAATCCATTTACTCATCCTACGGTTGCTCGCCCAGCGGGCAGGCCAGGCCAGTCCTGGGAAAGCCCCCGGGTTTTGTCGCCCGTACTGCCTACGCGACCCTTCCCACCGCCTCAGCCACCTCCTCCCTCGCACCCACCGTCACCCTCAGAGGTGACCGCTTCGTCTCGTTTGCCATGTGCTCGGTCCGGGCATCATTTAGCTCGAGTGCTAAGCATGCTTAGCCTGACCGCGCTGGCCTGGTCTGGTAGCGTGCTGGCCTTGGACCTGAATACTGCCACTGAAGCGCAACTCAAGGGCATACGGGGTATTGGCCCCAAAACTGCTCAGATCATTCTTCAAGAGCGTGAACGAGGCGGGCGTTATGAGTCCTTTTCAGACTTGTCAGATCGTGTCAAGGGTATCGGCCCAAAAAAGGCTGATGCCTTACAGGCTGCGGGTTTGGCCATTAGCAGCGGCAAATCACCCGTAGCACCGGCGGGTGTGCCCAAGCGTTAAGCATGTTGTGGGTGTATGATTTCAGCCATGAAAACATACCCTACTATCGAAGGCATCATCGGCTCTACGCCGATGGTGCGTCTACAACGACTCCCTGGCACAGCGGGCGATGAACGCGGCAATACAATTCTCGCCAAGCTCGAAGGCAATAATCCGGCAGGATCAGTCAAGGATCGCGCGGCGGCATTCATGATTCGTGGCGCCGAGGAACGTGGTGAGATTGTGCCCGGCGACACGCTGATTGAGGCGACCAGTGGCAATACCGGTATCGCGCTGGCGATGGCGGCCGCTGTGCGCGGTTATAAAATCATTCTGATCATGCCCGATAATTCGTCACAAGAGCGGTGCGCCGCGATGACGGCCTACGGCGCCGAGCTGATCCTGACACCGGCTAGCGAGGGCGGGATGGAATATGCCCGGGATTTTGCCCTGCGGATGCAAGCTGAGGGCAAGGGCAGGGTACTGGATCAATTCGCGAACCCGGATAATCCTCTGGCTCACACTCAGACGACTGGCCCCGAGATCTGGGCGCAGACTGATGGGCAGGTCACGCATTTTGTCAGTGCCATGGGGACAACGGGCACGATTATGGGTGTCAGCACCTATTTGCATCAACGTAACCCAGCGATTCGTATCATTGGTGCCCAGCCTGCCGAAGGTGCGCATATCCCTGGCATCCGTAAATGGCCCGAGGCCTATCAACCCAGCATCTATGACCCAAGTCAGGTCGATGGGTTCGAGCTGATTTCCCAGGATGAAGCAGAGACCATGGCTCGTCGCTTGGCCGCCGAAGAAGGCATATTTGGCGGCATCTCTTCTGCAGGCGCAGCGGTCGCCGCCTTGCGGGTTGCGGCAACGGTGCGCGATGCGACGATCGTGTTTATCGTCTGCGACCGCGGTGATCGTTATCTGTCTACGGGCGTTTTTGACTGATCAGCGTGCTTGGTCCGGATCGCCATAACCCATGATGTTTGCCAATTCGTGCGCCAGATCAGCGACTGCTGCCGCATAGAAATAGCTGCGGTTGTAGTGGGTGATTGCAAAAAAATTCGGGGTTGCACTGCGATATTCATTGAGCTTTCTGGGCTCATCCAGCAGGTCAATGACGCCTAACGGATAGCGCTGCCAGGCGCTCCCGGCGTGGGCCTGGGCCGAGATCCGTGCACCGGCTTGCTGTAGTTGATCCCAGCTCATATCGGGGACCAGACCGCCCTTGACCAGCGCGGCGGCTTGGGCAGGCAGTGTGATGGGGGCAAACACAGGAAGTGCGGGTTCCCAGCCATGCAAACGCAAAAAGCGAGCAACCGAAGCGATGGCATCGGCGGTGTTGCCTTGCAAATCGATCTTTCCGTCCCCATCCCCGTCTGCTGCAAAATTCATCAAACTGCCAGGCATGAACTGCGGTAAGCCCATGGCACCCGCAAAGGACCCTTCGACCGTGTAGGCGTCCAGCTGGCCTTTGTGATCTAGCTGAATCAGGTCGGCGAGCTGTTCGCGGAACATCTGCTGGCGCTCGGGGCGACCCTTGTCAGGATAGCGGAATCCGAGGGTGGTAAGTGTATCCAACACCCGGTACGAGCCCGTATATTGACCGTACACGGTTTCGATGCCAATGATGGCGACAATGATGGACGGTGGCACGCCATAGGTCTGGCTTGCTCGGGTCAGATCGTTTTGGTGCGCCTTCCAGAAGGCAACACCCCGGCGAATACGAATGGGGTCGACATTGCGTTTTCTGTATGTCACCCAGCTGCGCTGTATGCGCGTGGTGGATGGCTGCATTAGCCGTATCGCGGTCTCGTTAAGCCGAGCTACACCCAGAAGCGCTCGGATGTCTTGGAGGGGGATGTCGCGGGCCTGCGCGGTTTCTTTGGCAAACGTATCGAGTTCGGGTAGCAGCTTGGCATTAGCGTCGATAAAGTCGCCGCGCGCAACGAGTCGCCCGGGTTTCTCGGTGGAATCTGTTGTGGCTGACCTGATACGATCGTTTGAAACAGTTATCTGCTTGTCAAGCGCAGCTGCGCTCGGATGCTCTGGATGACTGGTTGAACAGCCTGAAAGTAAAAATGATGCGACGGCAACTTGCAAAATACGGCTAGGTCTGAACATAATCATCCTTATGGAGACACTCTATATTACCCATCCCGCTTGTCACTTGCATGAAATGGGCAAAGAACACCCTGAATGCCCTCAGCGACTTGATGCGGTGAGCGATCAGTTATTGGCCAGCGGTATCATGGGTTTCCTGGCTCATCGCCAAGCGCGGCCCGCGACCGCAGATGAGGTGCAGCGTGTGCATACCGCGCAGCATGTGGCATATTTGCGTCAACATGCGCCCACTCAGGGCTATTTTCCAATTGATCCCGATACGATCATGAACCCTTCAACGCTCGCTGCGGCTTGGGTGGCTGCTGGGGCAGGGCTGACTGCGCTCGACGCCTTGATGGCAAACGAGGCCCGAACGGCGTTTTGCGCAATTCGTCCGCCAGGTCACCACGCCCGTCCTGAACAGGCCTTAGGTTTCTGTTTTTTCAACAATCTGGCTGTGACGGCCGCCTATGCGCTCGAGCATTACGCTTTTTCGCGCGTCGCAATTATTGATTTTGACGTGCATCACGGCAACGGCACAGAAGAGATGTTCATGCATGACGAGCGGGTTCTGATGTGCAGCATCTATCAGTATCCGTTTTTCCCAGGCTTGCGTCAGGAGAGGCTCGGTCCCAACATGCAAAATATTCCGATGCGAGCTTATACCGACGGTCAGGCGTACCGCCAGGTCGTGTCAGAGTACTGGCTGCCTGCATTGCGTGCATTTCGTCCAGAGCTGATTTTGGTTTCGGCAGGCTTTGATGCGCATCGCGAGGACGAGATGGGGCAGTTCAAGCTCGTCGAAGCCGATTATGCGTGGATCACTCAGCGACTGGTCGAGCAGGCGGATGCGAGCGCGCAAGGCCGGATCATCAGTTTTTTGGAAGGTGGCTATAACCTATCGGCACTCGGCCGTAGTGCTGTGGCGCACATTCGCACGCTGTGTGGCATATAGAAAGGGCTAAGGCGATGCCCGGAATGCTGCAATACAATAAATTATGGTTCAATCAGTTATTCCTATTTTTAACCCTTTTGGAGAGTGCTCGATGAAGGTGCTGGTGCCCGTCAAGCGTGTCGTTGATTACAACGTCAAGGTACGCGTCAAGTCAGACCATTCCGGCGTGGATATTTCAAACGTCAAAATGTCCATGAATCCCTTTGACGAAATTGCCGTCGAGGAGGCCACACGTTTGAAGGAAAAGGGGGCCGTGACCGAGGTGATTGCCGTCTCTTGCGGTGTGGCTCAATGTCAGGAGACCTTACGTACGGCGATGGCGATCGGCGCAGATCGGGGCGTACTCGTACAGACCGATGTCGCCTTGCAGCCACTGGCTGTGGCCAAGCTGCTGCGTGCGCTGGTCGATAAGGAACAACCTCAGTTGGTGATCCTAGGTAAACAAGCCATTGATGACGATGCCAATCAGACCGGTCAGATGCTGGCTGCTTTGCTCGATTGGCCTCAGGCGACTTACGCCAGTAAGGTCGAGATCGAGGGCGATCAGGTTAAGGTGACGCGTGAGGTTGACGGCGGCCTAGAGATCCTGTCCCTGAAGCTGCCTGCTATTGTCACGACGGATTTGCGCCTGAACGAGCCGCGTTATGTGACCCTGCCCAATATCATGAAGGCCAAGAAAAAAACTCTGGATACGTTTACGCCTGAGGATCTGGGCGTCGATGTTGCACCGCGTTTAAAGACACTCAAGGTCAACGAGCCGCCAGCGCGCTCAGCGGGTGTTGTGGTGCCTGATGTGGCTGCGTTGGTCGACAAACTCAAGAACGAAGCGAAGGTGATCTAAATGAGTGTCCTTGTAATTGCAGAGCACGATAACGCTCAGTTGAATATTGCAACGTTAAACGCTGTAGCTGCTGCTGGTCGATTGGACAGCGATGTGCATGTGTTGGTGGCTGGGTCTGGCGCCCAGGTGGTGGCTGATCAGGCGGCACAGGCGCAGGGTGTAGCCAAGGTTTTGCTGGCAGACGGCCCGGCGCTCGCGGACGGATTAGCCGAAAACGTCGCGGCTCAGGTACTGACAATCGCTGCGAACTATAGTCATATCCTGTTCGCTGCAACCGCAGCAGGTAAGAACGTTGCGCCGCGTGTTGCGGCTAAGCTGGATGTCGCACAGATCTCTGATATTGTGGCGGTTGAATCAGCGGATACGTTTGTGCACCCGATTTATGCGGGCAATGCGCTCGAGACCGTACAAACCGTCGACGCATTGCGGGTTATCACGGTGCGTACGACGGCTTTTGATGCTGTTGCTGCCCAGGGTGGCAGTGCCTCAGTCGAGCACGTCGATGCGGTATCAGACTCAGGGAAGTCCACCTTTATGAGCCGTGAGCTCGCCAAGACCGATCGCCCAGACCTGGCTTCGGCCTCGGTGGTCGTGTCAGGCGGACGAGGCATGGGCAGTGCCGAGAATTTCAAGCTTCTCGACCCACTTGCCGATAAGCTTGGTGCAGCGCTGGGGGCCTCGCGCGCAGCGGTGGATGCCGGTTACGCGCCGAATGACTGGCAGGTTGGTCAGACCGGCAAGATCGTGGCGCCGCAGCTCTATGTCGCAATCGGCATTTCAGGAGCCATCCAGCATCTGGCGGGAATGAAGGACTCCAAGGTGATCGTAGCGATTAATAAGGACGCTGAGGCACCTATTTTTGGTGTGGCCGACTATGGCCTGGTCGCCGACCTCTTTGAGGCGGTTCCCGAACTTGTCAAGGCACTGTAACCATGAGCTATCGCGCACCGACGCAGGACATCCGTTTCGTTTTCAATGAGCTGGCTGATCTGCCTGGTGTGCTGGCCTTGCCAGGCTTTGAAGAAGTATCAGAGGATTTGCTTGATGCGATCCTCGATGAAAATGCGCGTTTCGTCGAGCACGAGATTGCCCCGTTGAATGTTCAGGGTGATCGTCATCCTGCCAGCTGGCAGGATGGCGAGGTGCAGACCTCACCGGGCTTCAAGGCGGCGTTTGCCGCCTTTGCTGCGGCGGGTTGGCAGGGCCTGCCGCATGGGCGCAGTGAAGGCGGTCAGGGCCTGCCTAAGCTCGTGGCTGCCGCGACGACTGAAAACCTCAATTCCGCAAATCTGGCTTTTTCGCTCTGTCCCCTGCTGACAGATGGCGTGATCGAGGCCTTGTCCATGGTGGGGACTGATAAGCAAAAGTCACGCTATATCCCGCCTCTGATCGAGGGGCGCTGGACGGGCACCATGAACTTGACCGAGCCCCAGGCGGGTTCGGATCTGGCCTTGATCAATTCACGGGCGACACGCCAGACTGATGGCAGCTATCGACTCGTCGGTCAAAAGATCTTCATCACATACGGTGAGCACGATCTGGCCGAAAATATCATTCATTTAGTATTGGCCCGTACGCCCGATGCCCCCAAGGGCGTCAAAGGCATTTCGCTGTTCATCGTGCCCAAGTTCCTGGTGACCGAAGATGGCGCACTGGGCGCGCGCAATGATGTCTGGTGCGCGTCACTAGAGCATAAGCTCGGTATCCATGGCAGCCCGACGGCAGTATTGCTTTACGGATCAGGTAGAGGCGATGTCGGTGAGGGGGCGGTCGCCTATCTTATCGGTGAAGAGAACCGCGGCCTGGAATACATGTTTATCATGATGAATGCGGCACGCTATGCCGTGGGCATCCAGGGTATCGCCTTATCTGAGCGCGCCTTACAACATGCGACGGCTTATGCACAAGAGCGTATACAGGGGCAGGCGCTCGAAGGTTCCGCCGAGGCGGTACCTATCGCCCGTCACCCTGATGTGCAACGCATGCTGGGCATCATGCGCGGTTTGACCGAGGGCGCTCGGGCTGTGGCCTATGTGGCAGCGTCCTTACGGGACAAGGCGGCCCAAGAGCCCGATCCGGCGCAACGAGCCGAGTACAAGGCGATGTACGAGTATTTCGTACCGATCGTTAAGGCCTTCTCTACCGAGTCAGCGCTCGAGGTCGCCTCGCTGGGTGTGCAGGTCCATGGCGGTATGGGGTTTATCGAAGAGACCGGCGCGGCGCAGTTCTATCGTGATGCCCGTATCTTACCGATCTACGAAGGAACGACAGCGATTCAGGCGAATGATTTTGTGGGCCGCAAACTAATTCGCGATGGCGGTGCAGTGGCCCATGCGCAGATCTCGCAGATGCGTCAGACCGTCGCAGCACTGCGCCAGACGCAGGGTGAGTATGCCAAGGGATTTGCCTTGCTTGCCAGACGTCTGGATGCGGCGGCGCAGGCCCACGCCTCTTCGGTGGACTACGTGCTCACGCATATGCGTGAGGATCTACGTGCGGTGTTTCAGGGCAGCGTGCCCTGTCTGATGCAAGCGGGTATCGTGCATGCAGGGTGGCAACTGGCGCGTGCGGCACTCTCGAGTGCGCAGCTGCTCGCGGCAGGCTCGACCGATCCCTACTATCAGCAAAAGATCGCAACAGCTGTCGCGTACGCTGTGCACGTCTTGCCCCGTGCCGAGGCACTGGCTTTGTCTATCGCTGATGGGGTGCTGGCGGATCAATACGCCAATCAGGCTTGGTCCGTTTGATTTGCGCCCGAGCGGGCCGCTTCTGGCCCCAGGCGCCGTCGCACTCCCTTGGTACATTTGGATAAGGTTATAAGCAAAAAGTATTTCCTTGTACTTCTATATGCTGTCAGAATATTAAGCAATGAGTTTGTATGCCGTTCGGTATTTAGGGCGGTCGGTCTTATATAGTCCAATAAGGAGCTTTTGATGAGCACGTTGCGTCTGGGTGATATTGCGCCCGATTTCGAGCAGGATTCCTCGCTCGGCAAGATCAATTTTTATAAGTTCCTCGGCGATAGCTGGGGTGTATTATTTTCTCACCCGGCTGATTTCACGCCCGTGTGCACCACTGAGCTGGGTTATACCGCGATTGTGTCGGGTGACTTTGCCAAGCGCAACACGAAGGTGATTGCCTTATCGGTGGATAGCGCAGAGTCGCACCTCGATTGGATCAAGGATATCAACGAGACACAAAACACAAAGGTTGCGTATCCGATACTTGCCGATGTGGACCATAAGGTTGCGAAACTCTATGACATGATCCACCCTAACGCCAGTACCACCCTGACGGTACGCTCGGTGTTTGTCATTGATCCTGCCAAGAAAGTTCGTCTGATTTTGACCTATCCAGCGAGCACGGGGCGCAATTTCAACGAAATCCTGCGTGCGCTGGATTCTTTACAGCTAACGGATAGTCATAGCGTCGCCACACCAGCGAACTGGGAGCCGGGCGAGGACGTGATTATTGCCCCTTCGATCAAGGACCCTGCGGTACTTAAGGAAAAGTTCCCCAAGGGCTACAAGGAAATTCGCCCCTATCTGCGTACGACGCCTCAGCCCGACCTTTGATGACTGGGGCACCTGCTTCAAAATAAACCTTGCATAGATGACTGTGTTTTTGTACAGTGTAGTTAAGCTGTATGAAAACACAGTATATAGGTAATGGTCGAAACGCTTAGGTGGCGGGTCGACATTACCTCTACATCTAGCGAGGTTAGACATGAAGAATCAGACGACACAGCAGACCCGGGGATTGCGCAGCATGACCGCCGGGATGGGTGATGTATGTATGGTCGTTGCATGGGCTGCGATGATACCGGGGCTGATGTGGCTGGGTGCCGCAGCAGGCTTTTAAGTGCTTGTATATTCCTGTATAATCGTGGGCTTTGCTAATTCATCCTCTGGCGCATCAATAATTCATTGAGCAGATGCGTACATGATGACCATGGAGCTTTACTGTGAACCTGATCGAAACTATCGAACAAGAAGAAATCGCTCGTCTAACCGAGGGCCGGGTCATTCCTGCTTTTGGTCCGGGGGATACGATTATCGTTAACGTGAATGTCGTTGAAGGCACACGTAAGCGTATCCAGGCCTATGAAGGCGTGGTCATTGGCCGTCGCAATCGTGGCTTGAACTCGGCCTTTATCGTACGCAAGATCTCCTCGGGTGAGGCTGTCGAACGGACGTTCCAGTTATATTCGCCGCAGATCGCCAGTATCGAGGTTAAGCGCCGTGGTGATGTGCGCCGTGCTAAACTTTACTATCTGCGTAGCCGTACGGGTAAGGCCGCTCGCATCAAGGAAAAGCTGGTTCGCAAGGTCGCCAAGTAATCTGACTTGGCATTGCGCCACAAGCTGTCCAAGCAAGGGCACCCATTACACGGTGCCCTTATTTTTTGAATGTCATGCCAAGCCAGATATTGACACCGGATGTTGGGCTGATTGCTGGTTTTGATCCCAGGGCTCAACCACTGCTGCAATGCGCGGTCTTGCCTGGTTTACGGGCAGAGTGTATTCAGCTTGGATTTATTCGTACTGCGTTCAGCACACCCGTGCCCTGGCGCGTAGAGCCAATCTTTACCCGATCTTTTGCGTCGGACGTCACCTACCCCCAAAAAGTCCGTAAGGCTGCCGTGCTGGTCCCGCTGGTGCAGCGCGCCTCTGGATTGAATGTGATTTTTACGCGGCGTGCCGCACATCTGCACGATCACGCAGGGCAGATCAGCTTTCCCGGAGGCCGTATCGAGCCCGGTGACGAGAATCCTGTGGCCACGGCAATGCGCGAGACCTACGAAGAGATCGGTATTGAGCCGCGTTTTGTCAGGCCAATCGCGACACAACCCAGTTTTTTGACATCAACAGACTTTGTCATGACGCCGATCATCGGTGAGCTATTGCCGGGGTTTGTCATCCGCTCGGATGATGATGAGGTGGCCGAGGTGTTCGAGGTGCCACTTAGCGTTTTGCTTGACCCCCAGATGCATTGCCTGCATCTGGCAACCCTGCCCGACGGGCGTCAGCGTTGTTATTTTTCGATTACGTGGCAGTCACATTTTATCTGGGGGGCAACAGCCGTTCTGGTGCGTAACCTTTATCATTATCTGGCGGCCGCTCAGCTGGTCTTGCGCGAACCTCAATAGCGTTGAGCCGCTTCGTTTTCTGCCAGGATGCGCAGGTACAACTCGTGGCGGCTGCTGTCGATGTCGCCGCGTGCGATGGCTGCCAGTACGCCGCAATCCGGTTCGCGTCGATGGGTGCAATTGTAAAAGCGGCAGTGTTCAATCGCTGGCGCAAACTCGGGGAAGCCGTGTTCGATTTCTTGAGCGCTTAAGTGTTGTAAGCCAAAGGCCTGAAAACCTGGGGAGTCGATCAGGTCTCCGCCCGATGCCAGGGCATAAGAGCGCGTAGCAGTGGTTGTGTGGCGCCCCGTGCCCAGTGCCTCAGAGTGTGTCTGTGTGGGGGCAAGGGCAAGCGGTACGAGCGTATTGAGTAGCGTGGACTTACCCATACCGCTTTGTCCGAGCAATAAGGTGCTGCGTTGGTGCAGTATCGGGTCAAGAATACGGTGAACTTGATCTGCATCGCGCGCGCTGAGCGTGAGGATGGTCACGCCCAGCCGCTCCAGCGGTGCAAGGCGCGCGCGTGCGGTGTCTAGCTTGGCCGCTAGATCGGCCTTGTTGAGCACAATAATTGGGCGGATATCCGCACTCCAGGCAGCCGCTAGCGCGCGTCCGGTTAGATCATCAGAAAAATCCGGCTCAGGTGCCAGAACAATCAATAATTGATCGATGTTTGCAGCGAATTGCTTGCTGCGCGACGCATCGGATCGATAAAAAATATTGCGTCGCGGCAGAATGGCGTCAATAGCGCCCTCGCTTTTTCCTTCCAGTGCCACCATCACTTGATCGCCTACAGCGAGGCCAGATTTTTTACCACGGGTAAAGCATTTGCGCCGACTTCCATCAGCAAACTCGACGGTCGTGTGGCGCCCGTGGGTCGCTGTCACCCGTCCCTGGACGGCCTGGTCAGTGCTCATGCTGGAGGTGTTGGATGCGTACAGCGGCGGAAGGGTGGCTGTCATACCAGGCGGAATGTAGCGGGTCAGGTGTGAGGGAGGCGGCATTGTCATCGTAGAGTTTGACTAGCGCACTTGCCAGGGGCGCAGCACCGCATTGTGTCACCGCAAAGCGATCTGCCTGAAACTCGTCACGCCGAGAGAATAGGCTTCCGAGGGGCGTCGCCCAGAAGGTAAAAACCGGTATGGCCAGGAAAAATAGAATCAGGGCCAGCCCGTCATTAGCACGACCGAGTTGGGGGGTAACGCCCAAGCCGGTGTAGAACCAGAGCTGGGTTGATAGCCATGCGAGAAGCTGTACAAAGATTAATGCCGCACCAAAGTTTATGATAATGCGCCTGAGCACGTGTTTATGGGTGAAATGCCCCAGCTCGTGCGCGAGCACGGCCTCGAGTTCGTCGGTATTCAGACGCGAGAGCAGCGTGTCAAAAAGTACAATTCGGCGGTGGCGACCAAAGCCGGCGAAATACGCGTTGCCATGCGCAGAGCGCTTAGAGCCGTCCATGATGTAGAGGCTGCTTAGACCAAAGCGACAACGTTTGGCCAAGGCATGGATACGCTCTGAGAGCTCGGGGTCATCAAGCGGTGTGAATCGATTGAAAATTGGCGCAATAAAACTGGGGTAAAGCCACAGAATCAGCAGATTAAAGGTAACCCACAAGCCCCAGGCCCACCAAGCCCAATCTGTCCCGGTATGGGCCATCACCCACAGTATGCCCGCAAGTAGTGGGGTGCCAAGGATGAGGGTGATCGCGAGGATCTTGAGGGTGTCATGGATAAATAGGCGAACGGTCATGCGATTGAAGCCATACTGGGCTTCAAGCTTGAAGGTGCGCCAAATGGTAAAAGGCAGGCCAACGACACCAAGCACGACCAGGACTGCGCCCACCAAGGCAAGCTGGCGAAGCATCTCGGAGTCAATCAGACGGGCGAGATGGATATCCAGGAACTGCAGGCCGCCCAGCAGCGTCAGGCCCAGGAGCACCGCGGCTTCGATCACCCGCTCGACCATGTGCAACTGGGTGCGCGCAGCCGTGTAGTCTGCAGCGCGTTGATGACTGGTCAGGCCGATGCGCTGAGCAAACTCTGTAGGCACCGCATCGCGATGCTGCAATACGTGGCGAATCTGGCGCTTTGCCAGCCAAAGCCGTATCAGCAAATCGCCGAGCAGGAACGTAATAAATAACAGGGTAAACATATCCATCCGGCCATATGCGAAAATCTATCTTTTATAGGAATGATTATATGGCGGTTAACGATCAGCGTTTGATTTGGCTGGATATGGAAATGACCGGGCTGGATCCAGAAAAGGAACGCATCATAGAGATAGCAGTGGTCATCACTGAGTCGGACCTGACCTTTGTGGCTCAGGCGCCCGTATTCGTGATTCATCAGAGCCAGGAATTGCTTGATGCAATGGATAAATGGAATCAGTCCACGCACGCCAAGAGCGGCCTGATCGACAAGGTTAAGGCCTCCACGCTCACTGAAGAGCAGGCTGAGGAGCAACTATTGGCTTTTCTGGCCGAGCATGTGCCGGCGGGCAAGTCGCCTATGTGTGGGAATACCATTGGCCAGGACCGGCGATTTATGGTGAAGTATATGCCGCGCCTAGAGGAATACTTCCATTACCGCAACCTGGATGTCAGCACCCTAAAGGAATTGTCCTTGCGATGGAAGCCCGAGGTCTATCGCAGCTTTGTTAAGCAAAGCAAGCACGAGGCCTTGGCAGACATTCAGGAATCGATCGACGAGCTCAAGCATTATCGCGAGCATTTCATCAAGCTCTAGAGATCAGGAGCGGCGTATGCCGGGGCAGGGAATCGCGGGGATAGGGACAGACTTGGTGCAGGTGGATCGCATTGAGCGTGTGTATGCGCGTCATGGCATGCGTCTGGTTCAGCGACTCCTCGGGCCGCAGGAAATCGAGGTCTTTGGGCGCCGTTTTGCGCGTGATCCGCAACGCGGCATTCGTTACCTGGCGACGCGCTTTGCCGCCAAGGAAGCTTTTTCCAAGGCGATTGGTCTAGGCATGCACAGTCCGATGGCTTGGTCGCGAATGCAGACCTTGAATCTGCGTGGTGGGCGGCCTGTCGTGCAGTTGGCCGAGCCACTGGCGAGCTGGTATGCCGAGCGTTTCGGGGTCGCGCATGTGTCGATGACTGACGAGCAAAATATGGTGGCGGCGTTTGTGATTATCGAAAAACTTAGTCAGCACACAGATCAGGCAATAGGAAATCAGTCATGAATCAGGTCATTTTGCCGCCCGGCCCTGTAATGGTGGACGTGGCCGGGTTCGCACTTACCGAGCATGAATGCGCGCGCCTTGCTCATCCGATGGTGGGCGGCGTGATCTTGTTTGCCCGAAATTTTTCGGATCGTGCTCAGCTCTCTGCCTTGTGCCGGTCAATTCATGATGTGCGCAATGAGCCCTTGCTGATTGCTGTGGACCATGAGGGGGGACGGGTTCAGCGTTTTCGTCTAGATGGGTTTACCGCCTTGCCGCCGATGCGCGCGCTGGGGGATTGGTACGAGCGTGATCCAATTGCTGCAGTGCGTGGCGCTTGCGAGACCGGTTTTGTACTTGCCAGTGAGCTGCGTGCCTGTGGCGTGGACTTCAGCTTTACCCCTGTACTGGATCTGGATTATCGGGTTAGCCAGGTGATCGGCGATCGGGCCTTTCATCGTGATCCGCAAGTCGTCGGCACACTCGCGCGTGCGCTGATCCAGGGCTTGCAATTGGCAGGGATGGCCGCTTGCGGCAAACATTTTCCAGGCCACGGCGCGGTGGCAGCCGATTCGCACCATGCGATCCCTGTCGATGAGCGCAGCTATCAGGAAATTATGCAAAGCGATGCCGCGCCTTATTCTGACTTAGGCGATCTGGTCTTGTCGGCCATCATGCCTGCGCATGTGATCTACCCCAAGGTTGCGCCCGAACCAGCTGGCTTTTCCCCAGTTTGGGTGGGTAAGGTCCTACGCGGGCAATTGAACTACGATGGCGTGGTGTTCTCTGACGACCTGACCATGGAAGGGGCGACGATTGTAGGGGATATCCATGCGCGCGCTCAGGCCGCACTGGATGCCGGGTGCGATATGGTGTTAGTGTGCAATCGACCCGACTTGGCAGACGAATTGCTAGCAAGGCTGCACCGGCCGATAGACCCAGTTGCTGTGCGCCGCATTCGCCGCTTGATGCCCCAGGCGCCTGCCCTGGATTGGGCGACCCTACAGGCCGATTCACGTTATTGTCATGCCCGAGACCTTCAATCTGAAATCCTTTCTGGCTAACCTGCCGCACCTGCCTGGTGTCTATCGACATATCGATGCCCAGGATGAGGTGCTGTATGTTGGCAAGGCACGCGACCTCAAGCGTCGTGTGAGCTCGTATTTCCAGAAAAATCAGCCCAGCCCGCGCATTGAACTGATGCTCACCAAGGTTGTGCGTACCGAGGTGACCGTGACGCGCTCTGAGGCTGAGGCGCTGATCTTGGAAAACAACCTGATCAAGCGGCTGCACCCACGCTTTAATATTCTGTTCAGGGACGATAAGTCCTATCCGTATCTGCACATTACGGACCATGAGGCACCGCGTATTGTCTATTACCGGGGCAGTACCCAAGGTAAGGGACATTTTTTCGGGCCTTACCCGAACTCTTGGGCAGTGCGCGAGACCATCCAGATCCTGCAAAAGGTTTTTCGCCTGCGCACCTGTGAGGATAGTGTCTATGCGCACCGCACGCGTCCTTGCCTGCTCTATCAGATCGGCCGGTGTTCGGCGCCGTGTGTCGGCCTGATTTCCCTGGAGGCTTACCAGGCGGATGTGGCGCGTGCGATTCGCTTTCTAGAAGGGCGCACGAGCGAGGTGATGACCGACATTGAGGCACGCATGCGTCAAGCTTCTGAAGCGCTGGATTTCGAGCGTGCGGCCGTACTCAGAGATCAGATGAAAGCCTTGGCCAAGGTCTTGCAGCAGCAGAGCATGGAGCAGATCGGCGACGACAGCGTCGACATCATTGCCTTGGTGAGCGCGGGGGGGCGGATCTGCGTGAATCTGGCGATGGTCCGTGGCGGCCGCCATCTAGGCGACAAAGCAATGTTTCCCACGCAGGTTCAAGACGAGACGCCTGAGGAGGTCTTAGCTGCGTTTATCGCTCAGCATTATGCGGATAATGCCTTACCACCCGTGTTGGTCTGCTCGCATAGCCTGGCCGAGCCAGAGCTGATCGATTTGCTTATCCAGCAACACGGGCACAAGACTCGTGTCCTGACGCGTCCGCAGGGCGCACGACGCACTTGGCTGGAACAGGCATTGCGTAACGCCCACAGAGCCTTGGCGCTACGCCTGACCGAGTCCAGCGCGCGTGCGGCGCGCACGCTGGCGCTGGCTATCGAGTTGGATCTGGATACGGATGAGGCGGCGCTCGATGCCTTGCATATCGAGTGTTTTGATATTAGCCATACGGCCGGTGAAGCGACCCAGGCGTCCTGCGTCATCTATGAACATCACGCCATGCAGCCATCTTTATATCGACGCTTTAATATTGCCGGTATCGAGCCAGGGGACGACTACGCTGCGATGCGTCAGGCATTAAGCCGACGTTTTGCGCGGGTAGCGGACGGTGAGATAAAAATGCCCGATGTTGTGCTGATCGACGGTGGCAAGGGGCAGGTTGAGATAGCGCGCCAGGTGTTCGTCGAGCTGGGCTTGGATACGCGTACCATCGTGGGCGTATCCAAGGGCGAAGGTCGCAAGGTTGGCCTAGAGACATTGGTGTTTGTTGATGGGAGGCCCTCGGTGGCGCTGGGCGTGGAATCCGCAGCCCTGATGCTGGTCGCGCAGATACGCGACGAGGCGCATCGCTTTGCGATTACCGGTATGCGTGCCAAGCGCGCGCGTGTGCGCAATGTATCGCGTCTAGAGGAGATCGAAGGGGTCGGCAAGCAACGGCGCCAGAATCTGCTGGCGCGCTTTGGTGGGTTCTCTGGCGTTGTTGATGCGAGCATCGATGACCTGCGTTCGGTACAGGGAATATCCAGTGAATTGGCCGAGCGCATCTATCATGCCCTACGTTGAGGTAGTATTGCACTTATGCCATTGAATATTCCTATCGCGCTGACTTGGCTGCGTATCGCCATGATTCCGTTGATCGTGGCGCTGTTCTATGTCCCATCGGGCTGGATCGACCCGTCCTGGCGTGACATGGTGGCTGCCGTGGCCTTTATCGTTGCGGCGGTGACGGACTGGCTCGATGGTTGGCTTGCGCGTCGTTGGAACCAGACTTCATCCTTTGGGGCATTTCTCGACCCTGTTGCCGATAAGCTCATGGTATGCGCGGCGCTGTTGATCTTGCTTGACCTGGGCCGTGTGGACTCCTTCATTGCATTGATCATCATCGGTCGCGAAATCACGATCTCGGCCCTGCGCGAGTGGATGGCCAAGATCGGTGCCGCCGGTAGCGTCGCGGTCCATCGGCTAGGTAAGTTCAAGACCGCGGCACAGATGATCGCCATCCCCTGTCTGTTGTATTGGCAACCGATCTATGGCGTCTCGACACGTATCGTGGGCACTGTACTGATCGTCATCGCTGCGATCCTGACCGTCTGGTCTATGTGCTATTACCTGAAAAAGGCCTGGCCCGAGATGCGCGCACGCGGCTGATGACGCGTTGGATCAGTCCCGTATTGGATGTGTTCTATTGCCGCAGCGTGCGTGCTTGATTGATGCGTTCGGGTTGAAAATTTGCACGCCAGGGGTTGATGTCCAAGCCGCCACGACGCGTATAGCGCGCATAGACGAATAGCGTTTCGGGTTGGCAAGCGCGCATGAGTTCACCATAGATCTTTTCTACACACAGCTCGTGGAATTCGTTCTGCCGGCGTAGTGACACGATATAGGCGAGAAGTGCGGCGCGATCAATGCGCGCACCGCTGTATTGGATCTGAAGACTTGCCCAGTCGGGTTGATTGGTGACGGGGCAATTGGACTTCAGGAGCTCCGAGACCAGGGTCTCGCGAACGAAGGGGGCTGGCGTGGTGTTGCACAGTAGCCCTGGCGCAGACTCATAGGTCTGGATGGTGATTTCCTGGTCGTCGATACAGGTGCCGGGCATTGCCTGACAGCTCAGCTCGTAGGCGGGACGTACCGGCAGGATTTCCACATGCACAGGCTTGCCGCTGACGCGAGCAAGGTCCAGCTGCATGCGTTGGCGCACGATGTCGGCGAGCTCAAAGCGCTCTTCATTGTATGAGTTCAGATAGAGCTTAAAGGATTTCGACTCAATCAGATTGGGGCTGTCCATCGGAAAGGTAAAGCGTCCCATGGCGACGATGGGTTTGCCGCGTGCGTCCAACCAGGACAGCTCGTAAGCATTCCAGATGTCCCCGCCGTGGCTGGGCACAGGGTGGTTCATGCCGGCACGTGTTTGGGCACGCTCGATCGGGTAGAGCAGTTCTGGGTCGTATCGAGTGGGTTCCTGGACGGTCCGGCCTAGCGGGCTGTCAGTGTAAATCGTACGGGGCATTAGCGTCATCCTGTAATGAGATGGATTGTAGCGTTTGAGGTGGCGTAAATTTCAGATCGTGAGATTTTGTTTTTACCATATGAAAAATGAATGTTGCGGTGCATCAGTTCAGCTTTCATAAGCAAAAATATCATTTCATGACATGAAATGTAATCTCTAACATTATGATTAATAACAATAATATATTCTATCTTATATAAGACATCAGGGTGGGGTGCACCGCATCATCGGCGTAGACTATTTTCTAACGATTTCATTTGTTTAACTAGGAAGACCATCATGACAACACGAGAAAACGAGGTTCGGAATCTGCAACGGAACTGGGCCGAGGATCCCCGCTGGCAGGGCATCAAGCGCGGCTACGGCGCTGAGGAGGTGGTGCGTTTGCGCGGCTCGGTGATGGTCGAGCATACATTGGCGCAACGTGGCGCCGAGCGCCTGTGGAAATTGCTGCACACCGAAGATTATGTTAATGCCCTGGGTGCACTGACGGGTAATCAGGCGATGCAGCAGGTCAAGGCGGGCTTAAAGGCCATCTATCTGTCAGGGTGGCAGGTGGCGGGGGACGCTAATATTGCTGGCGAGATGTATCCGGACCAATCGCTGTACCCAGCCAATTCGGTGCCTTTGGTCGTGCGTCGTATCAATAATTCCCTAACCCGCTGTGATCAGATTCAGTGGATGGAGGGTAAGAACCCAAGTGATCCGGGCTACATTGATTATTTTGCACCGATCGTGGCAGACGCTGAGGCAGGTTTTGGTGGCGTGCTCAACGCCTTCGAGTTGATGAAGTCCATGATCGAGGCAGGCGCAGCAGGGGTGCACTTTGAGGACCAGTTGGCGTCGGTCAAAAAATGCGGCCATATGGGTGGCAAGGTGCTTGTGCCTACCCGTGAGGCCGTTGCCAAGCTTGTCTCGGCGCGTCTGGCCGCTGATGTACTGGGGGTGCCTACATTGCTCGTGGCGCGCACCGATGCCGAGGCGGCAGATCTCATAACCAGCAATATCGATGAGAGCGATGCAGCCTTTGTGACGGGTGAGCGCACCGTTGAGGGGTTCTACCGCACACGTGCGGGTCTGGAACAGGCGATTGCCCGTGGCCTGGCCTATGCGCCCTATGCAGACTTGATCTGGTGCGAGACCTCGACGCCAAATATCGAGCATGCACGTCAGTTTGCTGAGGCGATTCATCGCCAGTTCCCTGGCAAGATGCTCGCCTATAACTGCTCGCCGTCATTTAACTGGAAAAAGAACCTCGATGACGCCACAGTAGCCAAGTTCCAGCGCGAACTGGGTGCCATGGGCTATAAGTTCCAGTTCATCACACTGGCGGGCTTCCACGCATTGAACTACAGCATGTTTGAGTTGGCCCATGGTTATGCGCGCACCCAGATGAGCGCGTTTGTAGCGTTACAGGAAAAAGAGTTCGCTGCTGCGGAAAAGGGCTTTACTGCAGTCAAGCACCAGCGCGAGGTCGGCGTGGGCTATTTTGATGCAGTCACCCAGACAATCGAGGGTGGACAGTCCTCGACGACTGCACTGGCTGGGTCCACTGAAGAGGCTCAGTTTGACGAGGCCCAGACGCTGAGCAAGGTGGCCTGAATGAGTTTGAAGTAGCACTCGTTTGTCAAAAGGGTGGATGTTTCCGCGAAGTATTGCGGCTTTTTGGGGAGGCTTAGGCCTCCCTTTTTTGTCTGAGTGTCACTCTATTGATTTGCATCAAGGCGTACTGCTCAGGCTTCTCTATGATGCCCACATGCGCAGTATGTCTATGTTTACCCCTCCCTCGCACATGTCCGAGCCGATGCGCCGGGCGCGTCGCCATATGCTGGCGCGTACCGGTTTGGCCTGGCTGGGAATGATGCAGGTCATGATGTTCGCTTTTCCGGGATATTTACGCTCAGGCACACGTGGTGCGGATGCGCTGGCGTCCCTGGATCAGGCCATCGTTTTGATGAACTGGATCAGTCTGGTATTGACGATTCCGCTTATCCTTTATTGTGCCTGGCCGATCTGGCAGGGTGCTTGGCGTAATCTACGGGACTGGACCGTAGGCATGGATGTCCCCGTGGCACTCAGTATCATCACCGCGTTTCTGCCCAGTGTGCGCAGTACCTGGATGGCTTCAGGCGAGGTGTATTTCGATTCTGTATCGATGTTTGTCGCTTTTTTGCTGACTGCGCGCTATCTAGAGCTCTGTGCGCGCCAAGCGGCCCATGACGCCCCTCAGAGCGCGATCCTGGATACCCAGGGCTTGATCAATTCGGCGAATCGCCTTGCTTTTTGGTTTGTGCTGATCCAGCTTGTGCTGGCGGCGGGGGTCGGGCTTTATTGGCTCAATACCATGCCCGAACAAGCCTTATCCGTTACCGTGGCGCTACTCGTCATGAGTTGTCCGTGCGCCATGTCCATGGCGGTACCGACAGCAGTGGCGGCGCGTCGGGCGATGCAGTTGCGTATGCCGGTGCCCGATCACGTAGCGGCTGCCCGTCTGGATCGATCGATGGTGCGCACTGCTCACCAAAGTCTCTATGGTTCGCTCGCTTGGCATGTGCTCATGACCCCCTTGGCAGCAATGGGCTGGGTGCAGCCTTGGCTTGCAGCGCTCACGATGTTGGTATCATCGCTGGCGGTTGCCGCAAATGCCTGGCGTCTGTACCAACGTAGCGTCGCGGCAGATCGTGTCTTTCAGCCCAATCTGGCAGCGTAAAGAAATGGTCGACGCGCTTTTTCTGCTTTTGCCGATTTCCCTGCTGTTTGTGGTGGGTATTGGTGTGGCTTTTTGGTGGGCGATTTTTGCGGGTCAGTTCGACGACACCCAGGATGCGGCGAATGCCATTCTGGATGACGACGATTCATCATTTTAAAAATTATTGATTTAACTTGTTTTCAGGGAGTAGCTCATGGGCATGTCCGATTCAGTCGGGTCGCAAGCCGAAACCTTCAACTATGGTGTAGTCAGGCAGTTCACGATCGCGACCATTTTTTGGGGCGTCATCGGGATGGCAGTAGGGGTGCTGATTGCCTCGCAGTTGATCTGGCCGGAACTTAATTTCGACATACCGTGGCTTAGCTACGGGCGCTTGCGTCCCTTGCATACCAATGCGGTAATTTTCGCATTTGGGGGCAGTGGTTTGTTTGCGACCTCGTATTATGTCGTGCAGCGTACCTGTCAGGCCCGGTTGTTTTCGGATAAGCTTGCTGCCTTTACGTTTTGGGGTTGGCAGGCAGTGCTCGTCGGTGCGGTGATCACTTTGCCGCTGGGCTATACCTCGACCAAGGAATACGCCGAGCTGGAGTGGCCCCTTGATATCCTGATCACGCTGGTATGGGTGGCCTATGCCGTGGTGTTCTTTGGCACCATTGTTAAGCGCCGGGTCAAGCATATCTATGTCGCGAACTGGTTTTTTGGCTCCTACATCCTGACCATTGCCATTCTGCATATTTTTAATAATCTGGAGCTGCCCGTTAGCTTCTGGAAATCCTACTCTGCCTATGGCGGTGTACAGGATGCGATGGTGCAGTGGTGGTATGGGCACAATGCAGTGGGATTTTTCCTGACGACGAGCTTTCTGGGCATGATGTACTACTTTGTGCCCAAACAGGCCGGACGACCGATCTATTCCTATCGCTTGTCGATTGTTCACTTTTGGGCGCTGGCCTTCACTTATATGTGGGCGGGTCCGCATCATCTGCTCTATACCTCGTTACCTGACTGGACGCAGTCTCTGGGGATGGTCTTTTCCCTGATTTTGCTGGCACCGTCTTGGGGCGGGATGATCAACGGCATCATGACGGTCTCGGGCGCCTGGCATAAGCTGCGCACCGATCCTATCCTGAAGTTCCTGGTCGTGGCCTTGTCCTTTTACGGCATGGCAACGTTCGAAGGTTCAATGATGTCGATTCGCACCGTCAATGCCTTGTCACACTACACCGATTGGACAGTGGGGCACGTGCATGTGGGCGCGCTGGGTTGGGTGGCGATGATTACCTTTGGTTCGCTGTATTACATGATTCCGCGGCTTTATGGCCGCGAGAGTATGGCGCGTGTGGATCTGATCAGCCTGCATTTCTGGCTGGCAACACTCGGTGTGGTGCTCTACATCACCTCGATGTGGATCTCTGGTGTGATGCAAGGCCTGATGTGGCGGGCGACCGGTGAGGACGGGACCTTGACCTATAGCTTTGTGGAGGTTGTGAAGTCCACTTACCCGTTCTACACCATACGGATGATTGGCGGTTTGTTCTTTTTGGCCGGCATGTGCGTAATGGCCTGGAATACCTGGCTGACGCTTAAGGGCCAGCATAAGGTCAACCCTGTGGTCCCCCTGGACAACGTGGATCCACGTCATCCGAAAACCGCCGTACCGGCGATGGCTTGAGGAGAATAAGTCATGGCTAAGACCAAAAAACGTTTTTCACATGAACTACTAGAGCGCAATGTCGGATGGCTGATCGTATTCAGCATTCTGGTCGTGTCCTTCTCTGGCCTGGTGCAAATTGTGCCGCTGTTCTTCCAGCACTCTACGACGACAACGGTCGAGGGTGTGCGACCCTATGAGGCACTCAGCCTGGTGGGTCGGGACGTCTATATACGCGAGGGCTGTGTGGGGTGCCACTCACAGCAGATTCGCATGTTGCAGTCCGAAGTTCAGCGCTACGGACCGTACTCGATTGCGGCAGAGTCCATGTATGACCATCCATTTCTGTGGGGCTCCAAGCGCACTGGGCCGGATCTGGCCCGAGTGGGTGGGCGTTACTCCGATGAGTGGCATCGTATTCACCTGCGTAATCCGCGCGATGTCGTTAAGGAATCCAATATGCCCTCGTACCCGTGGTTACAGCGCAACTCGGTGGAGCAGATCGATGTACGCACACGCATGAGTGTGTTGCGTACGCTAGGCGTCCCTTATACCGATGAGGAAATCGACCAAGCGCCCGAGCAGCTCAAGGGTAAGACCGAGGAGGATGCCATGGTGGCTTATCTACAAGGTCTGGGTGTTGGTGGTCGGGATGCCGCCAATGCAGCGATGCAGGCAGGGAGTCACTGATATGGTTGGTCTGATCAATGGTGTGATGACAATATTGGGAATGGCGACATTTGTTGGCATCGCGTGGTGGGCCTGGTCTGCGGGCCGTGCTGAGGCCAATCAGCAGGCCTCGATGCTGCCTTTCGCCTTACCCGAAGAATTTCAAAAGGAAAAGAGTACAGGGGAATCCTATGAGTGATTTTGTCAGCGGTTTCTGGAGTATCTACATTGCTGTGATCTCACTAGGTGGCATTGCCTGGTGCATTTATCTGTTGTTTTCGCAGCGCGCCTGGCTCAAGCAAAGTGTGACCAAGGTCGAGAGTACCGGCCATGTCTGGGATGGCGACCTAAGCGAATTGAATAATCCCGTACCTCGCTGGTGGACGGTGATGTATTTGTTGCTCTGTATTTTTGCGCTGGGCTATCTGGTGCTTTACCCGGGGTTGGGGTCATATAAGGGGGAGCTCGGGTTTACCTCTGGCCAGCAGGTCCTCCAGGAGCAGCAGGCCTTCAACGAGCGCATCAAGCCGGTTTATGCACGATTCGAGGCGATGTCGATTCCAGAAATCGCTAAGGACGAAGGCGCACGAGAGATCGGGCAGCGTCTGTTTTTGAATAATTGCGCGCAATGCCACGGCTCAGATGCGAAGGGGGGCCGCAGTTTTCCCAATCTGACCGATAAAGACTGGCTGTGGGGCGGGACGCCTGAAGATATCCTGCTCACGATCACCGAAGGTCGGCATGGCATGATGCCGCCCTGGAGCGCTGTGATCAAGCCCGATCAGGCGGCAGAGATTGCACAATATGTCCGCTCTATGTCTGGCTTGGCTCATGATCCCTTGCGGATTGTGCCCGGAAAGCGCGTTTATGACACGTTTTGTGTCGCTTGTCATGGCGTGGAAGGCAAGGGAAACACCGCCCTGGGTGCCCCAAATCTTACGGATGATAATTGGTTGTATGGCAGTTCCGAGGCAACGATTATCGAGACCATCCTGAATGGTCGCGATAATCAGATGCCCGCCCAAGGCCATATTTTGACGCCTGAGCAGATCCGCTTGCTCACCGCCTGGGTCTGGGGTCAGTCCAACTGAGTGTTTTGATTAGCTATCGGATATCGAGGACAGCATGAACAAGGAACCTTCCAAACAGGCAGCGGGGCACGATGCCCAGGGTACGCCCGCCTGGCAGCCTCCGCGCGTGCGCAAGGGCATGGGAGGGTCCTCGCCGCAAGTCGAGCGCGCTTTGGCCGAGGTGCGCACCAAGATCCATCCGCGCTCGACATCGGGCTTTTACGCCCGCATCCGTGTGGCGATGGTGTTTTTGACACAGCTCATCTTCTACGGCCTACCGTGGTTGCAGTGGCAGGGGCGACAGGCCGTGCTCTTTGATCTTGGGGCGCGTAAGTTCTATCTGTTTGGCATGGTGCTATGGCCCCAGGACGTCATTTATCTGGCGGTGTTGCTGGTGCTCTCGGCCTTTTCATTATTTCTGTTTACCGCTATGGCAGGGCGCTTATTTTGTGGCTATGCCTGTCCGCAGACGGTATATACCGAAATTTTCATGTGGGTGGAACGCCACGTCGAGGGGGATCGCCTCGCGCGTATCCGCCTCGATGAGCAGCCCTGGAATGCACGCAAGCTGCGTTTGAAGGCGACCAAGCATTTTCTATGGATCATCCTGGCTTTGTGGACAGGCTATACCTTTATCGGCTATTTTGCGCCGATACGCGAACTGGGAGCTGACCTGCTCGCCTTTACGCTTGGGCCTTGGCAGTGGTTCTGGATGCTGTTCTATGCCTTTGCAACCTGGGGTAATGCGGGGTTCATGCGCGAGGCAGTTTGCAAGTACATGTGTCCCTATGCGCGTTTTCAAAGTGTGATGGTTGATGATGACACGTTCGTTGTGACCTACGACCATGTGCGCGGTGAACCGCGGGGCGGGCGCTCGCGCAAGCTCGATCACAAGGAAGCCGGCATGGGCGACTGTGTGGATTGCAGCCTGTGTGTGCAGGTCTGTCCGACCGGGATTGATATCCGCGATGGCCTGCAATATATGTGTATCGGCTGCGGTGCATGTGTCGATGCCTGTGACCAAGTCATGGACAAGATGGGTTATGAGCCTGGGCTGATCCGCTATACCTCGGGCAATGCGATTACGGGTGGCATGACGCAAAGTCAGGTCCGTCGTCGTATGCTGCGCCCTCGCATTCTGGCGTATGGCGTCGTGCTGGGCGTGATTGCGATCGGTTTTGTCTTTTCACTGGCGACGCGCACGACCCTTCGAGTGGATGTGATTCGCGATCGTGGTGCATTAGGTCGCGAGGTGGCGGGCGGCTTGATTGAAAACGTTTATAGATTACAAATTATCAACACTTCTGAGGTGCCTGTGGTGTTGGCGCTAAGCGTGGACGGTGTGCCTGGACTGACAGTCAGGACAGCCGATCATGATGACACTGAAGTGCGAGTCGATGGCTCTTCCAATCGCCTCGTGCCGGTCGTGCTGCGCGCACCCGCTGCGTCATTGGCACCTGGCCTGTACGATATTTCGTTCAAGGCTGTCGGTTCGCGTTCGCCCGACGATGTGACGACGGTTATTGAGCAGTCCAGTTTCTACGTTCCACGTTGAGATCAATGCTTACTTAAGTATCAAGAGGTAGCGATGAGTAATGTGAGTCAAAGCCGTAAATTTTCCGATCAGGATTCGGGTCCTTGGTGGCGTGAGCCTTGGCCGTGGCTATTGATGCTGGGGCCCGCCTTGGCCGTTGTTGGTTGTGCCATTACGATCTTCCTGGCGTTCCAGAGTTATGGCGGCCAGGCAATAGAGGATGGCGGGCATAAACAAGGTCTGTATGTCAGTGGGCCCGCCGCAGCGCAGCCCGCAGCCCCCAAAGAACACTAAGAGGAGACAATAATGAAATGGCGCGTGTTGATGTGGATACTCTGGCCGTCTTTTTTAGTGGCGGCGGCGACCAGCGCCGTGGTTTTTGCCTTAATCGATCCTCAGGATGTGATTTTCCTGGATTATTTGACGGCGGGGCGGCAGCTTGTTTACACGGTGGGTTTCTTTTTCTTTTGGTCGATGGCGGCCGCATCAAGTGCTTTCACCCTGATGATCGCGCCGCGCGCTGTCATCCTTGATGATTTTGGCGAGCCGATAAAATAGCGCTAGGCGCAGTCTGATCCGGATAAGGCCTGGAGCGCGTTGATATCCAGGATCTGGACCTCGCGTTGCTGGACGCGAATCAAACCCTCGCGGGCAAACCGAGAAAATAAGCGACTCACGGTCTCTAGGGTCAAGCCCAGGAAATTACCGATCTCCTCGCGGCTCATACGTAGCAAAAACTCGTAAGGCGAGTAGCCCAGTGCCGCGAGACGTTGCGATAAATTTATCAAGAAAGCAGCGAGACGTTGCTCGGAGCGCAAGCTACCCACAGACATGACTAACTGATGGGATCGGCTGATCTCCTTGCTCATGAGGCGACGCAATTGAATTTGCAGACTGGGAAGCTGCGGGGCCAATTGATCCATCTCATCGATACGGATAATGCAAACCTCTGAATCCTCTAGCGCAATCGCGTGTGAGACATGTTCATTTTCCATCAGGCCATCCAGGCCCAGAATTTCTCCGGGTAACAGGAAGCCCGTGATTTGTACTTGGCCCGATGCGTCTTCTAGCTGAGTTTTGATCGAGCCCGATCGGATGCCGTAGATGGCTTCAACCGGTTCGCCCAGGTGATAGAGCGCGGTACCCTTGGTCAGGCGTATACGTTCCTTGATCAGTTCGTCCATCTTGATGACGTCGTCGCGTGCCATGCCCAATGGCAGACAGATTGCATTCAACATACAGGTTGAACAACGGGTCGATTCAGGCGCGACAGTGGTTCTTTTTTGCATTTGAGAGCCCGGTTTCATGTTGACTAGACTAGGCAGCATGGCCGGTAAAGAGGTATTTGGTACGGGATGTTGTTGCATAGAGGCCAACTCGGGTGCCAGTATACGTGAAGTCTTGTTGAGGGAAGTTCTTATTGCCCTGCTGATTATAGGGTCTTTATTATAATGCTTGTTACTTATAACACTTTTTTCAATTCACGACCTGAAACAGGAAAATATACTCAGTGCCCAGAGGGCGTTGCCAACAGGGCCTGACATCGATACTATAGAGAAATTATCGAAGTCTTAAATACTTTTTTGCTAAACAATAGGGGAAGTCCATGAGGTCTATTTGGGTAATGCTGGCTCTCGTGTTTTCTGTGATATTCAGCAGTGCGTCATTTGCCGCGCACGGTGATAGCGCAGCGGATCAGTCTGTCTCCTACACACCTGATATCACGTTTACGCTGCGTACAGCCATTGCCGGAGGGAAGCTGGTCTTTATCGGCACCACGGGCGAGATGGCGGATAAGTTGAACCCGGACCTTAAGGTGCCTGAAGGGGCTGTGGTACAGATTAATCTGGTAAACGGTGATGGTGCGATGCACGATATCGCCGTACCACAATTCCATGCCAAATCAGACCAAATTTCAGGTAAGGGGGCTGCGACGGCGATCGTGTTCCGGGCCAATAAGAATGGTGAATTTGAATATTTGTGTACCCTACCGGGCCATAAGGCAGCGGGGATGGTCGGTAAGATCATCGTCGGCGAGCCTGTCGCCAAGGATGAGCGTCAGGCGCCGCAGATCGCCCATAATCCTGCTGATGTCGGAGCGCCCGTGGGTAAGCGTAAGCCTAAGGATGTGACGATCGACTTGTTGACCACCGAGATTGAAGCCCGTCTGGGCGATAGCAGCACGTATCGCTTCTGGACGTTCAATAATAAGGTGCCCGGTCCCTTCGTTCGTGTTCGTGTGGGCGATAACGTGACAGTCAATGTGACCAACGCCAAGGACAGCACCCATATTCACTCGGTGGACTTTCATGCGGTGACGGGGCCAGGCGGAGGCGCTGCCGTCACGCAGGTTCCTCCCGGTCAGACCAAGAGCTTTAGTTTCAAGGCAATGCATCCCGGTCTATTCGTCTACCATTGCGCCACACCGATGGTCGCCCAGCATATTACCAATGGCATGTACGGGATGATTCTGGTCGAACCTGAAGGTGGGCTGCCCGCAGTGGATAAAGAGTTCTACGTCATGCAAGGCGAACTTTACACGGCCGAGAAGCATGGTGCGAGCGGACTGCAGGAGTTCTCTTTGGAAAAGATGCTCGACGAGAAACCGGAACATGTGATGTTTAACGGCTCGATGGACGCGTTGACAAAGATCTATGACATGCGGTCCAAGGTCGGTGACGTGGTGCGTATTTTCTTTGGGGTGGGGGGGCCAAACCTCACCTCCAGCGTCCATCTGATCGGCGAGGTTTTCGATCGTGTCTACGACCAGGCCTCGTTGACCAGCCCGCCCTTGACCGATGTACAAACAACATTGGTACCGCCGGGTGGCGCAACGATGCTCGAGTTCAAGACCGATTACCCAGGGCGCTACCTGCTGGTGGATCACGCCTTATCACGGATGGAAAAGGGCCTGGCTGGCTTCCTGACCGTCGAGGGTGAGGCCGACCACAGCATTTTTCATAGCACTGAAGGGATAGACCCGAACTCTGGACATTAAGCCAGAGTCGGTGATGAGCAGGTTTTTGTCTGGGCGGATCAGGGTTCCGCTCGGGCAAAGACCTGGCGCAGATAAGCCAAAAAAGTTTCGTCCGAGCAATGGGTCTTGCCGGGGGAGTCCGGTAGTTTGGCTGTTGGCATACCATTACACTGGGTGAGCTTCATCACAATATTCAATGGCGTGAGCCCCACGTCGTTGGTGAGGTTTGTACCAATCCCAAAGCCCAATTGCACCCGATCTGCGAAATGCCGGTAGATCTCTAGCGTACGCGGCAGATCCAGCCCGTCAGAGAACACCAGTCGCTTGGTGGAGACATCGATACGTAATGCCTGGTAGTGGGCGATCGCTTTTTCACCCCATGCGATGGGGTCGCCCGAGTCGTGACGTAAGCCATCAAACAGCTTTGCAAAATATAGATCGAAGTCTGCCAAAAAAGCATCCATGCCCACCGCATCGGTGAGTGCGATTCCCAGGTCTCCACGATATTCCTGAACCCAGTCCTCGAGCGCGGCCTTTTGAAAGTCACGTAGCCGCACTCTGCCAAAGGCCTGATAGGATTGAAGGTATTCATGTGCCATGGTGCCCACGGGTATGAGCGCATGCTTGCGGGCCAGGGCAACGTTCGAGGTGCCAGTAAAAAACTGTGGCACCTCACGGGCGAGTGTGGTCACGACCTCGTTCTGCCAGCGCCTGGAGAACCGTCTGCGTACGCCAAAATCCGTTATTCGCAAGGGAAATCGGCGCTCGGCCTCTCGTTCGGTGGCCTTCAGCATCTCGATCTTGGCGGCCAGCCGCTCGCGTCCGGTGACCCAGGCAGCCGTCGCGTCAAAACGCCGGAAGTACAGCTCGTTGACAA
Source organism: Alcaligenaceae bacterium CGII-47 (assembly GCA_019166125.1). Classification (GTDB taxonomy): domain Bacteria; phylum Pseudomonadota; class Gammaproteobacteria; order Burkholderiales; family Burkholderiaceae_B; genus Castellaniella. Next base: position 372,862 of record JAHTBO010000002.1, on the reverse strand, counting down.
TTGCCAGCACAAAGACCTCAAAGCCCATGACATGGACCTGCGGGCCGCGCGCGACGATATGTAAGGCATCGCCTTGCGTGGTGACCTGGATAAAGCGCCTTTGAAAGTGAAACAGGGATAGGAAATCTGTGAAATCCGACTTGATATAGCGTCGCCCGTTCAGGTAGTCCAGTTCCCCCTGTGTAAAACGTAGCGTACATAGGTGGTCGATCTGTGCATTGACCTCCCCCGCCAGTTCGGCGAGCGAATAGGCAGGCTTGCTGCGGCAGATGAACTCGTATTCGGCCTGGGCACTCGGGTGGCGATGCAGCATCGTCTGCCACATCGTGAACTTGTAGAGGTCCGTATCGAGGAGTGATTCGATAATGGGTTCAAAGGGCTGTATGGGGGGCATGGGAGGCAATTAAGGTGAAAACAGTCACTGTACCCGGTATCGCTTAGCTTAGAGGGGTGTGTCCTCGCAGCATTTCAGTAATATCGTGATAACTGGCGGCATCGTCGCCAAAGGTAAAGGTGCCATGCTCTAGAATTTCTTGGCTGGCACGCAGAAACGCGCCGAGTGCGGCTCGACTGAACGAGCTGCCGACGCTGATGCGCTTAACGCCCATGGTGGATAACTCTGCGACGCTGAATCGCACACCGGGCGACCCCATCAGGACATTAACCGGGCGATCGACGGCGCTGACGACGGTCGTGATCTCTGCCCTCGTACGCAGGCCTGGTGCGTAGAGCACGTCTGCCCCCGCTTCCTGATAGGCCTGAAGGCGTCGAATTGTATCGTTCAGGTCGGTGCGTCCATGTAAATGGTTCTCTGCGCGCGCGGTCAGGGTAAAGGGAAAGGGTAGATCACGCACCGCCTCGACAGCAGCGGTGACCCGCTCCACCGCTTGCGCCAGGTCGTAGATTGGATCTTCAAGCTGGCTCGTCGTATCCTCGATGGACGCGCCAACGAGCCCGGCAGCCGCCGCCAGACGGTAGGTTTGCCCAACCGCCTCCAGCGTCTCGCCATAGCCGTTCTCGAGATCAGCGCTGACGGGCAGGTCAGTCGCTTGTGCCAATTCGCTCAGGTGCGCGAGCATCCGGTCGCGATCCACGCAATAGTCTGGAACGCCAACAGAGAATGCATAACCGGCGCTGGTACTGGCCAGGGCCTCATAACCTAAGCCTGCCAACAGCCTTGCGGTGCCAATATCCCAGGGATTAGGGATAACAAATGCCCGGTCTCGTTTGTGCAATGCACGAAAAGCGAGTGCCTTTTCTGCTTGAGTCTTCATGGTTCCTCCTAAAAGCGTTCGTAGCCCAATAGGTAACGCCAACTTCCCTCAGGCAGACCCGCCATGGGGAAGCGCCCAATACGGATGCGTTTGATGTTGCCTACCCTCAGGCCCACCTGACGGCACATATCCTGGGGCTGACCTTCGGCGGGGTCTTTGAGTGCAAAGCGCAAGTGAGTTTCATTCTGCCAACTAACCTTGGCAGGTGCCAGAGGCTTGCCTTGCCAGGATAGGCCATGGTTCAGACGCTGCAGACCTTCAGGTGAGAGCTTGCCTGATACCTCCAAAATATACTCCTGCTCGATCTTTGTCTTGTCTGCTGCGAATTTCCGGATGATGCCAGGCGCCTGGGTGAGGATGACGAGTCCGCTGGCCTGGGGTTCAAGCGTCATGACGAGCGCCAGTTGAGCCAGGTCTTTTTTAATAAAGCGTCGCGCTGATCGATCTTCAGTTATTTGCGTCGCCGGCGTGATCAGTTCGTGTAAGACGTTGATATCCCGTGCCAAGTCGCAGCCTGCCGGTTTGTGCAGAATGAACGTAGCGGGCTTGCGATCATCGGCGCACGCATTATGCGCAAGTTCGATGTGCTGTTCTGCTGTGACACGAATGCCCGGTTCTGTCGTGGTGCGGCCATCCAGACGTACCCAACCGCCTTCGATGTAGTTCTCTGCCTCGCGTCGTGAGCAAGTAAATTGATCGGCAACACGTTTACTCAAGCGTACTGATTCAGTCATGGGAGGCAATGGTGAAATAGTCATCACGCATTGTAGGTCGTGGTGGCGCACGATACCGGGTATTTGCTGGAATCAGTAAACGGATTGCTCGCCCTCAGGGCGACGTTTGAAGCGACGATGAACCCAGTAATACTGTTCCGGCATGTCACGTATGTGTTTCTCTAGGAACTGGTTAGTGAGCAGGGCATCAGCGGTGACATCACCGCTAGGATAATTCTGTAGTGGTTCGAAAATAGTCAACTTATAGCCGCGATAGTCAGGCAATACCTCAGTGACAAAGGGAACGACGCGTGCGCCGCTTAATTTGGCCAGTCTTGAGACGGCTGTCAATGTGCATGCCTGAACACCAAAAAAAGGTACAAACACCGAGTCCCGTAAGCCGAAATCCATGTCGGCGGCGAGCATCAGCGGCTTACCTGTTTTCAATATCTTGAGAACGTCGCGTGCGCTACGGCCGCGGGGGATCATTTCGCTGCCAAACCGTGCACGTTGCGCACGGGCAATCTGATCCGTGGGCAGATCAGACATGGGCGTGTAGAGCGAGGCGACAGGATGGCGGATGGAGTAGGCCATGCAGCCAGCCTCGATGCCTGCAAAGTGAAAGCCCAGAAATATCGTTGGCTGTTCGTAGGTATCAGCCAATTCGATGGCGCTTTCCAGCTCGGTCAGTGCGGTGAGGGTCTTGGCGCTGCCATACCACTGTACGCCGCGCTCGAAGTAGCTGCGGATGACATGCCCAAGCACGGCACGCCCCAAAGCTTCGCGTTGGGCGGTTGATTTTTCTGGAAAGCAAAGGCGTAAATTAGTCAGCAGGATGTGCTTACGCTGGCTGGGTAGACGAAACAAGGCACGGCCAAGCGACTCGCCGAGTCGGGCCACAAATCCGTAGGGGAGGGCAGCGAGCAAGCGCAACACACCCGAGATTAGCGTGCGTAGGATGATGTGTTTCAGATATCCGCCTGATGGTGCTGGGAGCTGGCGTCGATCATACCATTTGACAACGTACCGACAGGCTATGTTCAAGCAAGTGTATTCTGATTGTACCGATGTGAAGGAGTGTTAAGTTATGCCGTGTCAGGCATCCAATACCGATAGGATGAGTAGACCGAATACGCCGATGGTCTGGACGATCGGCCATTCGACCCGTTCGATCGAAGCGTTCCTCGGACTGCTCGTAGAACATCAGATCGAGACAGTCGCTGATGTGCGTAGGTTCCCAGGCTCACGAAAATATCCGCAGTATGGTAGCGAGGCCTTGGCCGTGACGCTGGCCGATCATGGATTCACCTATCAATGGTTCGAGAGTCTGGGTGGGCGGCGGTCTGTTGCCCCCGATTCGCCTAATACAGTGTGGCGCAACCCATCCTTTCGAGGCTACGCCGACTATATGTCGACGCTCGAGTTTGCGCAGGGCTTGGGCGAACTAATCACACTCGCGTTACGTTCTCGGACAGTGCTTATGTGTGCCGAAGCTGTCTGGTGGCGGTGTCATCGCTCGATGGTATCCGATGCGCTGTGCGCCCGTGGCTTGGCGGTGGTCCACATCATGAGCGCTGGGCATGAGACCATACATCCAATGACTGCACCTGCGCGTATCGTGGACGGAAAACTAAGCTATTCTTTGCCGTAGCGTTGTATTGAGTATGTCAGGCTAACACTCTATATACTAGGATAAATATTGGCCTTGTACCAGGTTGGCACAGTGGCATAATAAGCTTTCAATCCTTTTTCCCCTATTTCAATGAGCACTGTCATGGCCCAAACCCTGTACGACAAACTCTGGGATGCACACGTGGTACATCAAGGCACCGATGGCACCTGTGTGCTCTATATCGATCGTCATCTGGTCCACGAGGTGACTAGCCCGCAGGCCTTCGAAGGCCTGTCGCTCGCTCGCCGTAAGCCCTGGCGGATTGATGCGAACCTGGCAGTTGCCGACCATAATGTACCCACGACGGCGCGCAGCGAGGGGATTCAGGATCCGATCTCGCGCCTACAGGTCGAAACGCTGGACAAAAACTGCGAGACGCACGGCATTACCCAGTTTCGGATGAATGACCGACGCCAGGGAATTGTGCATGTGATTGGTCCAGAGCAGGGTGCAACGTTGCCGGGCATGACGGTCGTTTGTGGTGATTCACATACCAGCACCCACGGAGCCATGGGCGCACTCGCCTTTGGTATTGGTACCTCAGAGGTCGAGCATGTGCTGGCGACTCAGACCCTGCTTATGAAAAAGAGCAAGAACATGCTGATTCGGGTCGAGGGTGAAATGCCTTTTGGCTGTACAGCCAAGGACTTAATTCTGTATGTCATTGGCCAGATCGGTACAGCCGGCGGGACGGGCTATGCGATCGAGTTCGGTGGTAGTACTGTGCATGCCTTGTCTATGGAAGGCCGCATGACGATATGTAATATGGCGATCGAGGCTGGCGCGCGCTCGGGCATGATTGCCGTTGACCAGTGCACGATCGACTATTTCAAGGGACGCCCCTACGCGCCGGAGGGCGCTTTGTGGGATCAGGCGGTCGCTTATTGGCAGACGCTGCACTCTGATCCGGGCGCGCACTTCGACCAGGTAATCGAGATTGACGCGGCGCGGATCTTGCCGCAGGTAAGTTGGGGGACCTCTCCCGAGATGGTCTTACCAATTGATGGCCGGGTGCCCGATCCTGATAAGGAAAAGGACGAAGTCCGACGCAGCGGCATGGAGCGCGCCCTGCAATATATGGGTCTCAAGCCCAATACACCAATGGTCGATATATTGATCGATAAGGTATTCATTGGTTCGTGTACCAATGCCCGCATCGAGGATTTGCGTGCAGCGGCAGCAGTTGCCCAAGGCAAGCGTGTCGCCTCCAACGTTATCCTGGCGATGGTGGTACCAGGTTCGGGGCTCGTTAAAGAGCAGGCCGAGCGCGAAGGCCTGGATAAGGTTTTCCTGGCAGCGGGCTTTGAGTGGCGCGAACCGGGTTGCTCAATGTGTCTGGCAATGAATGCGGATCGTCTCGAGCCGGGAGAGCGTTGCGCTTCCACCTCTAACCGCAATTTTGAAGGGCGTCAGGGGCAGGGTGGGCGTACGCATCTGGTAAGCCCAGCCATGGCAGCGGCCGCCGCGATAGCCGGTCACTTTGTCGACGTTCGACGTATTTAGGAGCCCGTCATGCAAGCCTTTACGACACATCACGGATTGGTGGCGCCGCTGGATCGCGCTAATGTAGATACCGATCTGATTATTCCTAAGCAGTTCCTGAAATCCATCAAGCGTACCGGCTTTGGCCCCAATCTGTTTGATGAATTACGTTATCTTGACCACGGCGAACCCGGTGCGGATAACTCGCGCCGACCGCTGAATCCAGACTTTGTACTCAATCAGGCACGTTATAAGGGCGCATCCATTCTTCTGGCACGTAAAAACTTCGGGTGTGGCTCCAGCCGCGAGCATGCGCCTTGGGCTTTGCAGCAGTATGGATTTCGCGCCATTATTGCGCCGTCGTTCGCTGATATCTTTTTCAATAATAGCTTTAAGAACGGTCTATTGCCGATTGTGCTGCCCGAGTCTCAGGTCAATCGCCTGTTCGACGAAGTTAACGCTTTTCCTGGATATCGCCTGATGGTTGACTTGCAGCGCCAGGTGGTGATTGATCAGAGCGGCAATGAGCTTGGTTTTGAAATTGATGACTATCGGAAGCAATCTTTGTTATTGGGGCTGGACGAAATCGACCAGACCCTGCTACGAGCCGATGCAATCCGAGCCTTTGAGGCACAGCGCTTGGCACAACACCCGTGGCTACGTAAGCACGTGTGAGTTTGTCCAGTAAGCAGCGTGGCTCTTATCTGGTGCCCGTTGGCTTGTGTAAAAATAAGGGGCTGCCGTTGCGCAGCCCCTGCTGAATATTAAATGAGCATGTAATGACCCAACGTATTGCTGTATTGCCTGGTGATGGCATCGGTCCCGAAATCGTAGAACAGGCCGTGCGCGTGCTGCGTGCGCTGGATTTGGACCTGGAGTTCGTAAGTGCCCCGGTGGGTGGTGCTGCCTACGATTTGCATGGCCATCCGCTGCCGCCCGAGTCGCTGGCATTGGCCAAGCACGCATCAGCCGTGTTGTTCGGCGCGGTAGGCGACTGGAAATATGACACCCTAGAGCGCGCCTTGCGTCCAGAGCAGGCGGTGTTGGGGCTGCGCCGTGAGCTGGGCCTGTTTGCTAATTTACGGCCTGCGATTCTTTATCCGGAGCTCGCGAAAGCGTCTTCACTCAAACCTGAAATTGTAGCGGGCCTGGATATTTTAATCGTGCGCGAGTTGACAGGTGATATCTACTTCGGACAGCCGCGAGGTGTGCGGGTCCTCGAGGATGGTCCCTTCAAGGGAGAGCGCGAAGGCTTTGACACGATGCGTTACGCCGAGACTGAAGTGCGCCGTATCGCTCATGTGGCGTTCCAGGCTGCGCAGAAACGTCGAGGGCAGTTGTGTAGCGTGGATAAGGCGAATGTTCTCGAAACCTCTCAGTTTTGGCGCAATATCGTGATTGATGTCGCACAGGAATATCCAGAGGTTGAGCTCTCGCATATGTACGTAGATAATGCGGCCATGCAACTGGTGCGCGAGCCCAAAGCGTTTGATGTCATTGTGACGGGCAACTTATTTGGTGATATTTTGTCCGACGAGGCAGCGATGCTGACCGGTTCAATTGGGATGCTGCCTTCGGCCTCGCTCAATGGATCCAATCAGGGTCTGTACGAGCCCAGCCATGGATCGGCACCGGATATTGCCGGAAAAAATATCGCCAATCCGTTGGCAACTATTCTGTCAGCGGCGATGATGCTGCGCTATTCTCTTGGGGCGCCTGTCCAGGCGCTGCAAGTTGAGGCCGCCGTACAGCAGGTTTTGGCTGATGGATTGCGTACTGCCGACCTCTATGAAGCAGGTACGACACAGGTGTCGACCAGCGAAATGGGCGATGCAGTGCTCAAGGTACTAAAATAACAACAGTGATGTCTGAATGAGCTGCAGTTTTTGATCGTTGAATTGATTAGGTGGGACGTATGAGTCAGGCAGTAGGGCTGGTTGGTTGGCGTGGCATGGTAGGTTCGGTTCTGATGCAGCGTATGCGTGATGAGGATGATTTTTCCTTATTTGAACCTGTGTTTTTTTCCACCAGCAACGCTGGGGGAACGGCACCTGCTTGGGCTTCAGGTGCGCCCGCTTTGCAGGATGCCTATGATATTGAGGCACTCAAAAAGCTTCCGATCATCATTACGGCTCAGGGCGGTGACTATACATCGGCGGTTTATCCGAAGTTGCGTGGTGCAGGCTGGACCGGCGTGTGGATCGATGCGGCGAGCACCTTGCGCATGAAGGATGACGCCATCATTGTGCTCGACCCGGTGAATCGGCCGGTTATTGATGCTGCAATGCAGCGCGGTGTGCGTGACTATATTGGCGGTAATTGCACCGTAAGTTGCATGTTGATGGGCCTGGCGGGTCTATTCAAACACGATATGGTCGAGTGGATGAGCAGTATGACCTATCAGGCAGCTTCGGGTGGGGGCGCGCGCCACATGCGCGAGTTATTGACACAGTTTGGCGAATTAAATCATGCGGTACGGCCGCTGCTTGATGATCCAGCTTCGGCGATTCTGGATATTGATCGCGGCGTGCTGCAAGCTCAACAAAGTGCGTCCCTGCCGCAGGATAACTTTGGCGTGCCACTGGGCGGCAGCCTGATTCCCTGGATCGATAAGGATCTGGGCAATGGCATGTCGCGCGAGGAATGGAAGGGTGGTGCCGAGACAAACAAAATTCTCGGACGCGGCGAGTCGTTCGGCCAGCGTGAGATTCCGGTCGACGGCTTGTGCGTGCGTATCGGAGCAATGCGCTGCCATAGCCAGGCATTAACCATCAAGCTGCGAGGCGATGTGCCGATGGACGAGATCAATGATGCCATTCGGACCGGGACCGATTGGGCGCGTCTTGTGCCCAATGAAAAGGACGCTTCGATGCGTGCATTGACGCCTGTAGCAGTAACCGGCACACTGGACATCCCCGTTGGGCGTTTGCGAAAGATGTCTATGGGACCCGAATACCTCAGCGCATTTACGGTTGGGGATCAGTTGTTGTGGGGTGCGGCCGAGCCGCTACGCCGGATGTTGCGTATTACTTTAGGCGAACTTTGACCATGGATTTATTTTGTCGTGCGACAACGCCCGGTGCCCGATTTCCCCTTCGACGCCTGGCGTTGACCGTTGCGGCAGGGTTGCTGTTTGGGTCTTCGTCTTATGCTGCCACGTTCGGCCATGCCCGAATAACATCGGGGGCAGGTGACCCACTGGTCATTGTCGTGCCAGTCTCCGGCCTGAGCGCTCAGGATAGCCAGTCGCTCTCAGCACAGATGGCGCCCGCTATTGATTGGGCGCAGGCGGGGCTCATTCCGCCAGTTGATCTGTACGGCATACATATAACGGTTGAGGCCGGTGTGCAGCCCGCCACGCGGATTTTACGTATCCAGTCCAGCCAAGTGATGGAAGGGACGCTGGCTGATTTGCTTATTGATGTTCACACAGCTAGTGGCCAGCAGCGTTATCAGGTGACCTTGCTTACCAGCAGCCCTGCGCGATTGCCTCGCCCAGTGGGCAGCGCGCCCCGAGCCCCAGAAGGCTCGGTTGCCGTGCGCAAGGGCGACAATATGTTCGGTATTGCTCGGCGTCATGCCGTCGATGGCGTCACGGTCTATCAAATGATGATGGCCATGCAGCGTGTTAACCCCGATGCCTTCATCGAACGAAATATCAACCTGGTGAAGGCGGGTGAACAACTGCTTATGCCTGGAATGGATGAGCTGCTTGCCTTGTCTGATCGTGATGCCCGGCGTGAATTTCAGGCGCAAGCTGCAGCCTTTGCCCAGTACCGAGCCCGACATGATGGTAAGCAGGACGCCATAGTCCCACAGGCAGAGCAGCATGCAGCGACCCAGGGCAACATCTCTGCAGCGCAGCGCATCGAGGTGGCGCCTGTGGCTCAGGGCGATCACCTACGCCTGAGTGGCGAGGTGTCTGCTCCGGGCACCGGGTCGTCACCGACACAAGCTCAGGCTCAAGCCCAAGCCCAAGCCCAAGCTAAGGCCCAGGCCCAGGCCGATACACGTACCGCGCAGGGTAAGGCCATTACAGATGCCCAAGGCCGAGTCTCCCAGTTAGAGCAGAATGTTGGTCACCTCAGTGAGGCCTTAAAGGCGCAAGGCGAGGCTGCCAGGAGCATCATCGTAGACGGCGCAAAGGACCTTACGAACTCTCTGTCTGATGTGGCTGATGCGGTGAGCCTGGCTAGTCGTGAGGCAGTTGCTCAGGCAGATAGTGGCACAGGCGCGGCGTCCGCAACGTCTGAGGCTGATACGACTCACTCAGCATCGAACTTAGCATCGCCCACTGCGCCCGCAGCAACAAGCGCGGCGCCACCGCCTGCAGCAGACTCCGCTGCGCCTTCGGCGGCAGCTTCGACAGCGCCTTCGGCGGCAGCTTCCACCACACCTTCGGCGGAAGCTTCGACAGCATCTTTGGCGGCAACTTCTACCGCAGCTGCGACAGCACCTTCCACAGCACCTTCGGCTGCGGCTCCTGTCACAACAGAGGGCACCACATCCCGCCCAACGTCAGGATCTTCGTCTGTCCTGGACTCGACTGTCGCTTCGGGCTCATCGACGGCGAGTAAGCCAGCAGGACAGGCAGGAAAGGGTGCCCCTGCGGTGACGCAAGATCGCACCGGTCCCAAATCGGACCCTATCTCCCCCGAGGCTGAAAAGACCGTATCCTGGCTCCAGGAGCACTTGCTGGGCGTCATGACGGGACTGCTGGCACTGATTGTATTAGTGATTGCATGGCTCTTGCGTCGCGCCAACAGCGCTCGTGATGAGGGTTATGAGGGGGCTCAAAGTACTGAGGCGCTGGTGCGCGAGAGGCTAAAAAACATTGATCTCGATTTGGCATCTGGCACAGACGAGGCGGCGCGGCGGGAGGGGTAGGCGCCGATGTCTCGCATTGCCTTAGGCATCGCATACGACGGTGCGCCTTGGCACGGATGGCAAACACAGCCTGATGGCCTGACTGTCCAGGATACGCTCGAAAAAGCGCTCGCCACTTTTCTGAATCAGGATAAGGCCGCGACGATCTGCGCAGGACGCACAGATACCGGCGTCCATGCCTTACAGCAGGTCATCCATTTGGATACGGCAGCCCAGCGCCGCGATGAATCCTGGGTGCGTGGGCTCAATGCCTTGCTGCCATCGAGCATTGCTGTGCGCTGGGTGCGTACCGTTCCTTTAGATTTTCATGCGCGCTATGGTGCCCAAGCCCGTACATATTTTTATTTATTACGTTGCGCCCGAGTGCGTTCCCCTCATCTGGCTGGGCGGGTGGGGTGGTGTTATCACGAACTAAACATTGGACTGATGCGTGAGGCGGCCAGATTATTTTTGGGTGAGCATGACTTCAGCGCGTTTCGTTCTGCACAGTGTCAGGCCGCCAGTCCCGTGCGTACGTTACAGCGTCTGGATGTTACGATGCGCGGTGAGTTTTTAGTGTTCCGCTTCGTTGCGAATGCGTTTTTACATCATATGGTGCGCAACCTAATGGGTACACTGATAGCAATTGGTCAAGCCAAGCAGCCGCCAAGCTGGGTGAATCATTTATTGGCACAGCGTGACCGCCGCCTCTCGGCACCGACTTTTGCACCGGATGGTCTGTATCTCGCACATGTCGCGTATCCTGAGCATTATGGCTTGCCGCAGTCCTCGCCTGATGAGGCGTTGCTTACGCACTTAGGCTGGAGTCTGGACGAGGGCGGGGGCATCACCTAGAGTAATTATCCGAGCGTTCGTTTAGAATTTACGCTTTCGTCACCATAGGCGGGATTGATCCTCGTGTATGGCGGGTGGAGGTGGGGCACAAGATGAAATTTTTTCTCAAATTATCCCAGGCGATAGACTGGATTAATACCCGTATTGGCAAAACCGTTACATGGCTCGTGCTGATCGTTGTGCTAGTAAGCGCTACGAACGCTGTGGTCCGTAAGGTTTTCAATACCAGTTCGAATGCCTGGTTAGAGCTGCAATGGTATTTGTTCGGCGCAATCTTTCTCCTGGCGGCTGGTTACACATTTCTGCGCAATGAGCATGTTCGCGTGGACGTGCTGTCGCAGAATTTCTCTGAACGTACACAAATTCTGATCGAGATATTTGGCGTATTGTTCTTTTTGCTTCCTGCCTGTTGCCTGGTGTTTTGGCTGTCCCTACCGTTTTTCTATGAGTCGTATGTTCTGCATGAGCTCTCATCGAATACGGCTGGCCTGATACGCTGGCCCGCCAAGCTTCTGATTCCTGTCGGCTTTGGTCTGTTGATCCTCGCGGGGGTCTCGCATTTAATCAAATGCATAGGCTTTCTGCGAGGCCGATGTGGTAATCCTATGCATGTATCCAGCGGGATGAGTGACGAGGAGGCGTTGGTCGAAGAGATCCGGGCGCAACAACGCGCACAGCAGTATATTGAACTGGCCAAGGATCGCTGATCATGGAGTTTCTCGTCGATAACCTTGCTCCGATCATGTTTTTTAATCTGATCGTGATTTTGCTATTGGGTTTTCCTGTTGCTTTTTCCCTTGCAGCCACGGGCGTGCTATATGGTCTGGTGGCGATAGATTTAAATCTTATGCAGCCGGCGCTATTCCAAGCGCTTCCACAACGTATTTTTGGCATTGTCGGTAATGACACGCTGCTGGCCGTTCCATTTTTTACGTTTATGGGGTTGATTCTCGAGCGCTCCGGCATGGCTGAAGACCTGCTCGATACCGTCGGGCAATTATTTGGCCCCTTGCGTGGCGGCCTGGCGATTGCGGTAGTGCTGGTTGGCGCCTTACTGGCCGCGACGACTGGTGTCGTGTCGGCATCGGTGATCTCGATGGGCTTGATTTCATTGCCCATCATGCTGCGCTACGGCTATGACCGGCGTCTGGCGTCGGGGGTGATTGCCGCGTCGGGAACGCTATCCCAAATTATTCCGCCCTCACTGGTGTTGATTATTCTTGCCGATCAGCTAGGGCGCTCGATTGGTGATATGTATCGTGGGGCGATGCTGCCTGGTTTGATTTTGGCGGGCTCGTACATTTTATATGTTGTGCTGGTGGCCATTGTCAAGCCGCGTATGGTGCCTGCTTTACCGATCGAGGCGCGTATCTACGTCCAGCCCGACGGGAGTCGCGGCTTGCGCTCCTTGGCGATTGTGACGTTGATTGCGGCGGCGATTGCCTATTTTGGTTCAAACTATTATTTTCGCTCACATACGGATATTCCATTTGATGAACGTCTGGTCATTATTTTGATGATCTGGGGCTTGTCAGCACTCACGATGGCATTGGTCAACAAGGGTCTGCACTTAGGCCTGCTCTCGCAGATTGCCGAGCGTGTCACCTTTGTGATGATCCCACCCCTGTTTCTAATTTTCCTCGTGCTAGGAACGATCTTTATTGGGGTGGCAACGCCTACAGAGGGCGGTGCGATGGGGGCAGTGGGTGCCTTGATCATGGCGGTGTCGCGTGGTCGATTCTCGCTGCGCCAGCTGCGTCAGGCGATGGAGAGCACGGCACGTTTGTCTTGCTTTGTGGTGTTTATCTTGGTGGGCTCGACGATATTCAGCCTGAGTTTCCGTGGCATTAATGGCGACATCTGGGTCGAGCAACTCCTGCTCAATGTCCCTGGCGGAGAAATCGGCTTTTTAATTGTTGTCAGTGTGATGACATTCTTTTTGGCGTTCTTTTTGGACTTTTTTGAGCTCGCCTTCATCATTGTCCCGCTGCTTGGGCCTGTTGCCGACAAAATGGGTATCGATCTGATCTGGTTTGGTGTGCTCCTCGCAGTCAATATGCAGACCTCATTCGTACATCCGCCCTTTGGTTTTGCCTTGTTCTACCTGAGATCGGTCGCACCCAAAGAGGACTACCATGACCGGGTGACTGGTAAGCTCATCAATAAGGTGACAACAGGCCAGATCTATTGGGGTTCAGTGCCATTCATTATTATTCAGGTTTTAATGGTGGCTGCAGTTTTGGCTTTTCCGCGCATGGTGACGCACTATAAGGATGATGTGGTGATGCTTGATCCCTCAACGGTGACCTTTGGTGATGATAATACCTACGGTTCAGGGACTTACGGTAGCGACAGCAGCGCTGATCCGGTATTCCGATGAGCAAATCTACGATGCTGGACCATCAGGTTTACGCCCGCACACGCATTAAGATATGCGGCTTGACCCGCGCCGATGACGTGCACGCAGCAGTTCGCGCTGGCGCGGACGCGATCGGTTTGGTGTTTTACCCCCCTAGCAAACGCTCAATGGATCTGTCGCGTGCTCGGACGTTACGCGAGCTTGCGCCTGCTTTCGTCGATGTTGTGGCCTTGTTTGTCAATCCAGACAGGCAGTATGTCCAGCAGGTAATCGATACGGTCAACCCTGATTTATTGCAGTTTCACGGCGAGGAGTCGCCAGCGTTCTGTGCGAGCTTTGGTGTGCGCTATATGAAGGGGTTTCGGGTTGGGGCGCCCAGCCTGGATTCAGCCTCTGGGCTCGCTCGGTATTGCGCGGCCTATGCCCAGGCAAGCGCCTGGTTGTTTGATAGCTACAGCGGCGGCTATGGTGGCAGTGGTACGTCCTTTGAACAGAGCCTGTTGGCCGAGGTTCGTGCAAGCGAGCATGCTCGACCAATTGTGTTGGCGGGTGGACTATCTGTCGCTAATGTGCCGGGAAGCCTATCTGCTGTTCATCCTTTTGCCGTGGATGTGAGTAGCGGGGTCGAGGATGCCCCCGGCATTAAAAACCCAGAGAAAATCCGTGCGTTTGTACAGGCAGTGGCCAATGCTGATAAGGCGATGAGCGCGCATTGATGCTGGCGCTATGCCAGTTTATCGCGATCTGTGAAGGACGATGCGATAAAAGGTCTTGGTAGGCAGTACTGGATTCGAACCAGCGACCTCTACGATGTCAACGTAGCGCTCTAACCAACTGAGCTAACCGCCTAGAAGACCAGCATTATAAGCAGATGCCGGAATTTTTGTCAAAGCGGCCTATGATGGGTGTTTTCACAACAGCACGGGTATTTGCGGATGGGCAATTAGGCTTGTCGTCTATGTTTTATACCGTTTATTCCTGTCGAATGTTACACTAAAACAACACTCCCCCTGCAAGGCAGTTTTAGGTTTTCCAGACGCGGCGCAGGCCGCGTTTTGCGTTTTCAGGACACAATATGGTTCGTATCAGTTTGCCCGATGGCTCACTTCGTGAGTTCGAAAATCCTGTTTCGGTACATGATGTTGCGCAGTCGATCGGCACAGGCCTTGCGCGTGCCGCGCTGGGCGGACGTATTACGGTGGACGGACAGCCTGCACGTCTGGTCGACACGAGCCATATCATCAAGCAGGATGCTCAACTGGCGATTGTGACCGACAAGGACCCGGACGGCTTGGATATGATTCGCCATTCCATGGCGCATTTATTGGCCTATGCGGTGAAATCCTTATTTCCCGATGCTCAGGTCACGATTGGCCCGGTGATTGAAAACGGCTTTTATTACGACTTCTCCTACAAGCGTCCCTTTACTCCCGAGGATTTGGAGGCTATCGAAAAAAAGATGGCTGAATTGGCACGCAAGGATGAAGTCATCACGCGTGAGGAATGGGATCGGGACGAGGCCGTCGAGTTTTTTAAACGTATCGGCGAGCACTATAAGGCCGAGATCATTGCCGCGATACCGACCACCGATAAAATCAGTCTGTACCGTGAAGGTGATTTTATCGACCTGTGTCGCGGGCCTCATGTGCCATCCACCGGGCGCTTGAAAGTCTTCAAGCTCATGAAGGTCGCGGGTGCGTACTGGCGTGGCAACAGCAACAATGAGATGCTGCAGCGCATCTATGGCACTGCCTGGGCTCGTAAAGAGGATCAGGCCGCCTACTTACACATGCTCGAGGAGGCTGAGCGCCGGGATCACCGGCGTATTGGCCGCGAACTGGATCTATTCCATTTTCAGGACGAGGCGCCGGGGCTGATCTTCTGGCACCCCAAGGGCTGGACGATCTGGCAGCAGGTTGAACAATACATGCGCCAGGTTTATGTGGACAATGGCTACCAAGAGGTCAAGGCGCCTCAAATTTTGGATTTGTCTCTCTGGAAGAAAACCGGCCATTGGGACAACTACAAAGAGAACATGTTCACCACAGAGTCCGAGAATCGCGTCTACGGACTCAAACCCATGAACTGCCCGGGCCATGTGCAGATATTTAATGCTGGCCTGCACTCTTACCGTGAACTGCCGCTGCGTTATGGCGAATTTGGTCAGTGCCACCGTAACGAGCCCTCGGGGTCCTTGCACGGCATGATGCGCGTGCGTGGGTTTACCCAAGACGATGGGCATATTTTTTGTACTGAGGACCAGCTACAAGACGAGTGCGCAGCGTTCACCAAGCTGTTGCAGGATGTCTATGCTGATTTCGGCTTTACCGAGATTCTCTATAAGGTGGCGACACGCCCCGATAAGCGTATTGGCTCGGATGAGGTCTGGGACAAGGCCGAGCAGGCCCTGATGGAGAGCCTGGATTTGGCAAATTGCGAATACGAGGTGTCGGTAGGCGAGGGCGCTTTTTATGGCCCGAAGATCGAATACACCTTGCGGGATGCAATTGGTCGTCCCTGGCAGTGTGGCACGATACAGGTTGATTTTTCCATGCCGATACGTTTGGGCGCCGAGTACGTTGATGCACAGGATCAGCGCCGTGCGCCAGTGATGTTGCATCGTGCGATACTGGGTTCGTTCGAGCGCTTCATCGGTATGTTGATCGAAAATCACGCGGGTGCCTTGCCTGTTTGGCTGGCGCCCCAGCACGCAGTGGTGTGCTGTATTTCTGATAGTTCTGCACAATATGCAGACGAAGTCACTCGAAGCTTGAAAAAACAAGGCTTTAGAGTCGTTTCGGATTTGCGTGGGGAAAAAATCACCCGTAAAATCCGTGAGCACAGTATGCAAAAAGTCCCGTATATTCTTGTCGTAGGCGATAAAGAGCGGGAGTCAGGCGCAGTATCGGTACGTGGACGGGGTAATCTGGACCTGGGGGTGAGCCCTTTGGTCGACTTTGCCGCCCGATTGCGTCACGATATTGATACCCGTAATAACGGCCAAGCCGTCGCAGACTGATTATTTAATTTAATAGGAGCTTTAGACATCGCAACCGAAAAAAAACACCGCACCAATAGTGAAATCCGCGTCCACGAGGTGCGCCTGATTGGCGTGGATGGCGAACAGCTTGGAATCGTCTCAGCCACCGAGGCTTTGGCGCTAGCTGAGCAAAACGAAGTTGATCTGGTCGAGATCGCACCAACAGCGGTGCCGCCGGTTTGCCGGTTGATGGATTACGGCAAATTTAAATACCAAGAGCAAAAGCGCCAACAAGAAGCCCGTTCCAAGCAGAAAGTCATCCAGGTCAAGGAAGTCAAGTTCCGCCCAGGCACGGATGAGGGCGACTATCAAGTCAAGCTGCGTAATTTACGGCGGTTTATTGAGGATGGCGACAAGGCCAAGGTTACTTTGCGGTTTCGCGGGCGCGAAATGGCGCATCAGGAATTGGGGATGCGGGTTTTAGAGCGCGTGCGAGATGATCTGGGCGAGTTGTGTCAGGTCGAGGCCATGCCTAAGCTTGAAGGGCGTCAGATGGTGATGGTGCTGGCCCCTCGAAAAAAGGCGGTGCCGGGTAAACAGGGCGAGGCCGTCTGATGTAATGGTTTTGGCGCCTGGCTTGTTGGCTGGGTGGGCTCTCTGAGGTTTCTGATGCACGTATTATTTGTCATCGATCCGCTCCCGACACTCAAGGCCTATAAGGACTCGTCGGTGGCGATCATGCGCAGCCTGGTCGCGCAAGGGCATGGCTTGAGCATTGCATTGATGGGTGATCTATTCATCGATCAGGGGATTGTCAAGGCTGCAGCCACGCGAATTCATTTGCGCGATGGGGCAGATTGGCACGGTCACGACTGGTGGCTTGCAGATAGTGGGGCGCAGGACACGGTGCTCTCGGGCTTCGATGCGGTATTGATGCGCAAGGACCCACCGTTTGATATGGAATATGTCTACGCCACGCATTTGTTTGATTATGCGCAGGCTCAGGGCGCACGCGTTTTTAACTCAGGCCTGGGCATCCGTAATCACCCCGAAAAGCTTGCGATTACTGAATTTGCGCAGTTCACGGCCCCTACCTTGGTGACGCGGGATATGCAGCGCTTGCGTGCCTTTCACGAGGCATTTGGCGATGTTATCGTCAAACCGCTAGATGGAATGGGGGGGGCCGGGATATTTCGCTTACAGGCGATTGAACCAAATCTGGGCTCAATCCTCGAGACGCTCACCGAGCTGGGTTCACGCACGATCATGGCGCAGCGCTATATCCCCGAGATCGTTGATGGTGATAAACGTATTTTGATTATCGGCGGTGAACCGGTCCCCTACGCGTTGGCAAGGGTACCACTGCATGGTGAAACACGGGGTAATTTGGCGGCTGGTGGGCGTGGTGTGGCGCAGGCGCTAACTGAGCACGATCGCGCGCTGGCGCAGGCGATTGGCCCATGTTTGGCAGCGCGCGGTGTGTTGTTGATTGGGCTGGACGTGATTGGGGACTATGTTACCGAGATCAACGTCACCAGTCCGACCTGCTTTGTCGAGATCACCGAACAGACCGGCTTTGATGTGGCGGCACGTTTTGTCGCCGCACTCGAGCACGCGGTGCAGACATGACGCGAATCGTTTTGGTCATGCATGAGCCACTAGGTGCGGCATTTGCCAAGTGTGCACAACATGTATTGGGCCATTCGCCAGACTTGGTGGTTTTTGACGTGGCCCCTGATGTACAGCCCGAGCGCGAGGTCAAGCGATTGCTTGATCAGATTTTAGGTGATGATCCTGCGCAGTCGGTGCTGATATTATGTGATTTATATGGTGCGACGCCATTCAATATTGCAGCCGAGGCCCTGCGCCAGGTAGCGACGCAGGGCGTGGTGGGGCATATGCTCACGGGTACGAACGTCTGTATGGTACTCAAGGCGCTGACGGTCCAGCAGGATAACCCCGAGCGCTTGAGCGAGGATGTGCGTTTGGGGGCATTGCGCGGTATCGTCAATGCGGATCAGCCCTGTAGCTAGGTTTTTAGCGAGGATACACATTCATGCCGTCCATTGATCTGCTCATCTCGAATAAGCTCGGCCTACATGCGCGTGCCGCTGCTAAGCTCACGCAGCTTGCAAGCCGCTTTCAGAGCGATATCTACATCGCAAGGGGTGCCCAGCGTGTTAACGCCAAGAGCATTATGGGCGTGATGATGCTGGCGGCCGGCCTGGGTGTAACAGTCAAGGTGGATGCGCTAGGTGAAGACGAGGATCAGGCCTTGCAGGATATACAAATGCTGTTCGAGAGCAAGTTTGGCGAACGTGAATAGGTGCGATGCTCCGGAATTATTCCTTGATCTCCTATGACTGCCTCTGACCCCGAAATGGCTGCTTTTTCATCCACACTGTGTATGTACGGTCAGGGTGTCGTTAAAGGCTATGCCATCGGTCGGGCTGTCGTGATGAGTGCGGCAGCCTTGGAGGTGGCCCATTACCGGGTGGCATTCGAGGATATTGCTGCCGAGAGCGAGCGTCTGATCAGCGCAATGACTGCTGCGCGTGATGACCTACTGCAGATGGCAGCCAGTCTGCCTGCGGATGCCCCTCGGGAATTAGCAGCATTGCTCAATGTGCATAGCATGTTGTTAGATGACCCGATGCTTATCCAGCAGGTCTGTAGTGTGATTGCCGAGCGACAATACAACGCCGAATGGGCCCTAGCGACACAGGGTCAGCTTCTTGCCGAGCAGTTCTCTATGATGGAGGATGACTATTTGCGTGAACGGGGCGCAGATGTACGCCAGGTCATCGAACGCGTGTTGCGGGTGCTGTCAGGCACAACGAACTGGTTGCCTAATTTGGATGCTGTTGATACCGAGGACAGCCTGATTGTCGTCGCGCGTGATATTTCTCCTCCTGACATGATGCGTTTGCGGGGAGGTAAGTTCGGAGCATTCCTGACCGATCTAGGCGGGCCAACCTCTCATACTGCGATTGTGGCACGTAGTATGAATGTGCCTGCCGTCGTGGGTATGGGGCATGTTCGCCATTTGGTACGTGACGCAGACCAGTTGATCGTCGATGGCTTCAATGGTGTGGTGCTGATCAATCCGTCCGAACAAATATTACGTGAATATCGTCTGCGCCAGATGGCCTACCAAGACGAGCGCGCTGAGTTGGCCATGTTACGCGATGCACCGGCGATGACCCTCGACGGCATTTTGATCCGCCTGGAGGCCAATATTGAATTGCCGGAGGAAGCCGTGGCTGCTTTGGCAGCTGGCGCTGATGGCATCGGCTTGTTTCGTAGCGAGTTCTTATTTATGGGCCGCTCGACTCTGCCGACCGAAGATGAGCAATATGAGGCCTATTCCTTTGTGGTGCGCACCATGGCAGGGCGGCCAGTGACGATCCGTACCTTGGATCTGGGTGCTGATAAGACATTGGATGGTGAGGTGACGGTCGCCGCCAATCCGGCATTGGGCTTGCGCGCGATCCGTTACTGCCTGGCTAATCCGGATATTTTCCATACACAGTTACGCGCCTTGCTGCGCGCATCGTTGCACGGCGAGATTCGTATCCTCATTCCAATGATCTCACAGATGCATGAGATCGACGCAGTGCGTCAGGCCATTGATCGTGCTTGCGCCGATTTGGAGTCCAGCGGCATACCTTATGCGCGCAATATCCTGTTAGGCGCCATGGTCGAGATACCCGCCATGGCAATCGCGATCGAACCCTTTGCCGAGCAACTCGATTTTCTCTCGATCGGCACGAATGATCTGATCCAGTATGTGCTGGCAATCGATCGTGGTGATAAGGATGTCTCTGATATGTATGATCCGATGCATCCAGCCGTATTGCGTTTGATTGCCCATACCATCAACGCAGGTGAGCGCGTGGGTAAGCCGGTATCGGTGTGCGGAGAAATGGCGGGTGATGCTCGGGTGACACGGATGCTGCTCGGGCTTGGTTTAACTGGGTTTTCCATGCATCCGCAGCAACTGCTGGACGTTAAAAAGGAAATCCGCCAAGCCCACTCGAACGCCCTGCGTGTCAAGGTGGCCTCAGCCCTGAATCGGGCTGAGCGTATCGACTTGGTGTCCTTGTCAGCTTAACGTTGGTAGGCCGTCTCGCCATGGTCGGCCTGATCCAGGCCGCGTTGTTCGTCCTCGACTGAGCTACGCATACGCATGACCTTGTTGGCGATGAGATAGGCGATCCAGGCAGCAAGCCCCGACCATAATATCGTGATGATGACGCCTTCGAACTGGCGCCAAGTCTGAGTAAGCAAAGCGATCAGCCCTGGTGCACCACGTCCACCCAGGCTGCCAGAATTAAAGACACCTGTGAGGATCGCGCCGCTTATGCCGCCTATGCCGTGTATGCTGAATACATCAAAGGCGTCGTCAGCATGCAGGCAGCGCTTGAGTTGGTTGACGCCCAGCAGGCATGCGATGGCGGTGAGTAAGCCAATCAACACGGCTGCGCCTGGTGCGACGAAACCCGCAGCAGGTGTGATGCCCACCAGACCGGCGATGGCCCCCGAGGTAGCGCCCAGCAGCGATGCCTTGCCTTTATAGAGGCGCTCAAACAATGCCCAACTCAGGATCCCTGCGGCAGTCGCCAATAAGGTATTGATAAACGCCAGGATAGCGATGTCGTTGATTGCCAGGGCAGAGCCAGCGTTAAAGCCGAACCAGCCGACCCACAGCAGCGCTGCGCCGCTTAAATTCATGGGCAAATTGTGAGGAGGCATAGCTTCACGCCCGTAGCCTCTACGCGGGCCGATCAGCCAAGCGCACACAAGGCCTGCGACGCCCGCGTTGATGTGTACAACGGTACCGCCCGCGAAATCCAGCGCACCGCGCTGTAACAACCAGCCGTCAGGCGCCCAGACCATATGGGCGATAGGCAGGTAGGCCAGCGTAAACCAGATCCCGGTAAACAGCATGACCGCGCCAAATCGTGCTCGTTCAGCAAAGCTCCCGGTGATCAGCGCGCAGGTAATCCCGGCAAAGGTCGCCTGGAAGGCGGCAAAAGCCAGCTCCGGTATGCTGCCTTGCAGGGGCATAGAGGGGGTTGCACCAGGCACATAGAGTCCACTGAAGAATAGCCGGGATAGTCCCCCGATAGCGCCTGAGCCCGTTGTGAAGGCCAGCGAATAGCCATAGATAAACCAGAGCAGCAAGGCGAGTGCGCAGGTGCCCAGGACTTGGCTCAGGACGGAGAGTACATGTCTAGGGCGCGCCAGCCCGCCGTAAAATAGGGCCAGGCCCGGTACAGTCATCATCAGTACCAGCAGCGTAGACAGTGCCACCCATACCAGATCGCTTTTGTCCATATCATGCTCCTTGAATAAATAGGGACTCAGAGGGCGGCGTCGCCGGACTCGGCGGTGCGAATGCGTATAACCTGCTCCAGCGCGGTAACGAATATCTTGCCGTCACCGATCTTTCCAGTTTTTGCTGCATTGCAAAGACATTCAATGGCCACTTCCACCTGCTCATCAGAGAGGGCGATATCGATCTGTAGTTTCGGTAAGAAATCCACGCTGTACTCTGCCCCTCGGTAGAGCTCGGTATGACCCTTCTGGCGACCAAAACCCTTGACCTCACTAACGGTCATGCCCTGTATGCCCGATGCGATGAGTGCTTCATGCACTTCATCGAGCTTAAAGGGTTTGATGATGGCGGTGATCAGTTTCATGAAGAGCTCCTTATATGGGTTTAGAAATAGCGGGAACGCTAGCCATAAAAGCAATTCTTATGCCAACTCCTTGAGCCCGCGTTTTATTGGGAAAGTGACCGTTTGAAGAAAAAATGAGATGTTTTGGTGCGGATGCTGCACCAGAGCTGTGCATGGCAACAGAAACGCAGTGCGGTCTTTTGTATGCTTTTGTGTCTGTCGAGTTATTTGTTCGCTGACCAATACGCGCTTAGCGGTAGACGATGTAAGGGAAAATTAGAAGACAGGTTTTTATAATTGAAATTAGTGTTTACACTAGTTTTAATCAAATTGTTCGGGTGGCGCCTAGAATTGTAACGAAGCCGGTTGTAACGAGCTGGTCATTGAATCCAACCCGCATTTTTGATGCGTTTGCGGACCCTTCACAAGGACAATCATGAACAAGACGCGTAAATATTTCGCCTTAGCCGCTGCGCTGGCTTCCATGAGCATGCTGGCAGCTTGCTCCAAGAGCGATGACGCCCCGGCACCTACTCCTGCACCAGTCGCCCCGACGCCGGCTCCGGCTCCGGCACCCATGCCGGCACCTGCGCCGATGTCCCCCGACACATCGACTTCAGGGTCGAATCAGTCCATGAGTGATCAGCTCAAGGAATCCGCTGAAACAGCTAAACAAAAGGCAGGTGAGGCGGCTGATACGATCGGCGACAAAGCGACTGAACTCAAGAACGATGCGGCAGATGCCGCGAATCGTGCTCGTGAGTCAGTCAAGGAAGGTGCGGCCAAGGCAGATAGCGCCATCCAGGATGCGGTTGGCGACAAGGATGCCAAAAAAGCCGAATAAGGTCTGAGCGCCTTTTTTGTTCGGACAAAAGCGGGGTGTATTCATACGCCCCGCTTTTGTTAGAGCCCAAGGCGCATCGTTCGGGCCATACCGCTCGGCAAAAAATGCGCTTGGCTATGACAGAATGCTCACTCCGATGTGAAGGGGGCACAGTAAGGTTGGCACACTGTCAGATAAGGCGAGGCTGGATCAATTCTGATCCGGCACGTCGGACAGGAGAGTACATGTCCCTGGCAATTGTGATGAGCTGTGCCGTGCGCGGCCTCGAGGCGCTACCGGTATTTGTTGAGGTACATGTGGGCAGTGGTTTGCCCGCATTCCATGTGGTGGGCCTGCCTGATGCAGGCGTGCGCGAGAGCCGTGAGCGCGTGCGCTCAGCGCTGATCAATAGTGGCTATGAATTTCCGGCTGGGCGGATCATCGTCAATCTGGCACCAGCCGACTTGCCCAAGGAGTCTGGGCGCTTTGATCTGCCAATCGCGGTAGGGGTGCTCTTGGCCTCAGGGCAGATTGCGAGTGACGAAGCGATGGGTGCGGTGGTGCCGGACATGCGTGATTATGTCCTGGCCGGTGAGCTATCGCTCACTGGTATGCTCGGGGCCCTTGATGCTGTTCTGGCGATCGCGCTCGGTGCGTCGCGCCGTGATAGGCCGGTGCGGCTCATTGTGCCGCACGCGACTGCAGCGCTGGCGGCATGTGTGCCTGGCTTGTGTGTGCTGGGGGCCGAGACACTCTCTCAGATTGTTGAGCATTTACGTGGTCAACAGACGCTCTGCGCTGTGACCGAAGGTGGGTTTCGATATCGTTCGACGGTCGTACCGTGTTTGTCCGAGGTCCAAGGGCAGGCTGCGGCACGGCGTGTGCTAGAAATTGCAGCAGCAGGACGCCATAGCATGCTGATGTCTGGCCCGCCCGGTGTGGGTAAGAGTATGCTGGCGCACCGCCTTCCAGGTATTTTGCCGCCGCTCGATAACATGCAGGCGCTCGAGGTTGCGGCCATCTCGGGGCTGCGGGGTGCTGATTGTCAGGTGGACAGCCATCCGCCATTTCGTGCCCCCCATCATTCGGCGTCTATGGCAGCGCTGGTGGGTGGCGGGGTGTGACTTTCCGTAATTGTTGCGACAATTCTGAAATAGCTGCGACAATATCATACGATCCGGATGACGAGGTGTGGTGTTGTGGAGCTTTCATTACGACGTGCGAAGGTAGTTCGCATTGAAAATGCATTCTTAAAGAACGATAAGGGACGTCTGGTCGTCTGGTGGTATGGCCCGATGGTGAAAAACCGAGCTGATGAATCCGTGCCGCTGGTTGAGGTATTCTTCCGTCGCCTTATTGCCGGTGGAAATGAGCCCGCTGGTTGGATCCGTCAGAAGATAGCACTGACTCAGCTTGGCTTATTGCGGATTGGTTCGGTGTGGAAAAAGGGTGTTTGCAACGAGTATGTCACTTACCCTAAGGCAGAATTCAAGATGCTGGATTTTTCTGAAGATGGGTGGAGCTTTACTTCACTGGCAAAAATAATTACACGAGAAGGGTCGAGCCTGTTCTCCTTAGAAGGCTATCCCCTCCAGCACTCTAAAGACCGCAATGCCCTACTTGACTTTCATCATCCGGACGGTAAGCGTCTGCTGGTGCCTTCTATAGAGTATTTTTCTCGCTGCTACGGCCGCTCGGCGGAGTCCCGGCGTGTGTTGGCCACATATCCATGGTATGAGGCTAGGGGCCGTTTGCTGAGGCCGATTGAAGAGTCCGCCGAGCCTGGAACGTGGCCCGTGAACCTTGGTAAGCGGATGCATAAAGATGATGCGGTGTTCCTTGCTCATGTCCAGTACTGCGACTACACACGTAGCGTAGCAAAGGATATATATGCTCAAACTGAGGTGGCGTTTAAGGCGCCTGACGGGGCGGAATCATATGCTTTCCTGGAGGCTAAGCCTTGGTTTAGTGGGCCAGCTCAACTCAGCGCCGAGGGTGTCTGGCTTGATGCCGATCAGACGTTTCTTGCCCTACGTATCGTTGGAGAGAGTCAACCGAACGGTAAAACGGTCATCCGTAATCGTGAAATATCTGATGGTCTTGGGCGGCAAGAAGGGGCGGGTGATCTTGAGTCAAACTATCCAGTTCGGCAGCTACGTCGGCTACCCGAGATTATCGATCTGACCTCGAATGAAGCACCCGATCATGGTGCATCGGCTATCGACATTGAGGCTGACGAAATGGAGATACTCGGTGATCCGAGAGAGGTCATCGATAGGAAACGGGCCGTCGAACGCGGACTTGTAAAACATGTCCGCAGTGATCAAGAAATTCGGGTGGTTTCAACTGGCGAGCCATTTGGGAGTGGTAAAGGTGTAGGATTCGGATCGATCCATTCCCCAGTCGTGCTGGAGTCTCAGGGCGTGCTGCGAGACATGTGGAATGCCTTATGCAAGTTGCAGGAGCGTCTACCGGACATAGTCCAATCGGTGGGGTGGTTCACGTTCGAAGATGGCGTTAGCCACGACCCAGAGTTCAAATTGATCTCGTTGGAACCTTTTGGGCCTGATGATACTGAGGTTAGCAATGAGGTGAGGAGGTGGGTCTACTATGATCGGAAGGCAAAAATACCTCGTGGCGTGCTGGTGATCGTGATTCAGGCAGGGGAGACATCGGTGTGTCTGGTCGAGATGCAACGCCGACCTGTGTTAAAAAAATGCAAGGACGGTGAGGTCGAGCCTGGCGAGCAGCCCTTGGGTGCGCTGGTTTTTGCATTGAGGCGTCAGGATGATCTTGGCGTGCTGATTCGCGATCTCTTGGAGCAGATCCGCCGTAAGACGGGGGTGGCTCTTCGTGTAAGCAATGCTCTTGGATGGGAGCAATCCGTCTTTGCGTTTAAACACGTTCCTGCCAATGGTGAGGCACACCCCTGTGAAGTGACCGTCAGGAGCGCATTGAAGAAGGTTGGGGTTATTACGTAATATGACATCACCGAGGACGCGTCACGTGCATGTCAGTTGATGGGGGGCTGTATTTTCCAATGAGCGAAGTTGGCGGTTTTTGCAGCTTTTGGATGTATTAGCTCAGGCTTGATCTGGCATGTGTTGTCCCGCTGTTGTCGGTCACAAGCGGAAGTTCACATAGCCTCCCGACACCGTCCTCTTTCCATCGGCGGCCATCTAAGATCTGTCCGAAAGCCTCAGGCTGCCGTTCCCCAAGGGGCAGTAGTTGAGAAAGGTACACGCATCATCGAACCCCGACGGTGATGCAAACTGAACTTTGTGGTTGAACCGGGCACGGCGCCCATAGCGCGCACCGCTCGCCGCCTGGCACAACATTTTGTGTGCCGTGTCCAGGTGACCATGGAGCGAGGAAATGAAGCCGATGGGAACCCACAACCCCTCGTTTCCAGGCACGGGCAGATGGAACATGGCAACCATGAATGCGGTGGGATACAGCAGGATTTCCACACGTCCGGCCATCAGGCGCCCCCCTGTCGCCTGCGGTCGGACGAAATGGAGTTCATGCAGATATGGGACACGCAAGTTATTGGTCACAACGGACTCTTCATCCAGATCTGCATTTGCAAACAGGTACAGGTCGTTACCGTGCACGCCCGTTTGCAGCATAGAGGATAGTGCGCTGACTGATTGCGCAAAAGCATCGCCCCGTCCCCAGAGGGGATAGTCGGGCACCAGCCATGCGAGAGATGTCAACAGCGGTCCGTGACGACGCTTGCCAAGACGCCGGTCATTGAGCCGCTCAAGAATGCGCTCTCTATTTCCCTGGAGGTACAGATTTCCGAACATCGGCTCTACGCCTTCTGCGTAACGCACTGATCTTCCCACTTGGACCTCTGCAAGATATCGCAGCAGGTCAAACTTCTTTCCCGCGAGGTACTGGTTTAACAGCCTCAGATCGAAGGCCTCAATGAACGCCTCAAAGCCGGCTGCCGGCAATGACAGCGTGCGGGGGATTGCCGCTGTGACCTGTTCGCTCACGAAGTGCTGCAACTCAGGTGGTGCGATCCGCTCAAATGCCTCGTCCATGCGGCGCTCGACGTGACCATATTGGTCCAGTTCGAAGGAAACTGGTACGGGAACATAGTTCCGACGCCTGCTCTCCACACTTTCGACTGAATAGACTCCGTAGGATCGTTCGCGCAGATCCGCGCGCATGGATGCGATCTCAGGATAGTGTCGACGGTAGGCCAGCCTCGCGCGCTCAACGCTATTGCCCAGCGCGTCTTCGGCCGCATCCAGCTTGATGATGTTATCGGACGCCATATCGGCCGGAGTGAATCGCAGGGGCGTGAACGAGACCAGATCAAATGTCACGGTATCGCTCTTGAGTTCAACCTTGCTGAAACGAGGATGATCTCCACCGGCTTCCTCGAATTTTTCAAGTGCAAAGGAACTTAGAAAGACTTCATCCTCGCTCATCTCCAACAGGCCTTGTTTGGTCAACGACTCAATGACCGCACGCGCTTCAATATCGTTGAACCCAAAATAGTCTCGCATTGTGGCTAGCGGGACCCGCTCACAAACCTTGAGCAGGCGCATCACGAACTCTGTGACAACCGGCAGCCGCTCATCAAGCGCGATGTAGGCATCCACTCGAAAAGTCTCGACCGGCAGGCCAAAAGTCACCCGGTTGAATTCGAAAGAACCAGCCATCTAGGCCTCCATGAACTGGTTGGCCGCAATCACGGCAGCTCGGCCTGCGACGGCCATCGATTCAATCTTGCTCAGCACTCGGCCAAGCGGCTGATCGGAATTTTTTTCCCGCCACATCTTGCACGCCCCAACAACGATTAACCGCTCCATCGCACGCGAGATGCCCACATTAATTCGATTGGGGCGCCACATGAATCCAACCCGGCCGCTCGGATGATTGCGCACCGTGGACAGGATGACTATCCGGTTTTCCTTGCCTTGGTAGCTGTCCACTGTATCGATCTTCACCAGATGCCGGTGATCGCCGAGCCAGGACGCTTCAGATTTCATCTGGTCGATGACCTCGCGCTGCTTGTCGTACATACAGATGATTCCAATCGCGGGCTCCTGCGGCTTCAAGGTCGGCAGCAACTCACTCATGAATTCGTCGGATTCGACGATCTGACGCAAGATCTGCATGACCACTTTGGCCTCTGTCTTGTTCCATGTGTCCGATCCGTCTTCAGATTGCTGATGATGGCTGCGGCTTCCAAGTGTCGACATGTCCACCCAGGTCACCTGCTGGCTCAGCTCACCTGGCAAGTGCCCATAGTATGGGGGCGGCGCACCGCGGCCCGTTTCTAGGCGCTCGTCGTAGAAGCAGCTGGAGACCAGATCGCCGATGTTGGGCGCCATGCGGTACTGGCTGAGCAGTGTCACGCCGACTTGGCGCCCATATTCGGAGTTGAATACACGTTCGAAGTCGCTTTGAAAGATCGCGCCGTCTTCGCCGCAGCCGAACTGCTGTACGACTGCATCGCGCACCTGCTGGGAGAACATGGGCGGCAACTGCTTGTGGTCGCCTACTAACAAGATGCGGTGGCCGGCCTGCATCGCGACGGCCAGCTCGCTCGAGGAAGCACGTCCAGCCTCGTCAATGATGACCCAGTCGAACAAGTTCTGCGTGATGCCAGCGCCGCGCGACCCGATGCCCACCAAGGTCCCGGCGACCACAGTGCGCGATTTGGCTAAAAACTCGGCGAAGTTCGCATCAGGCGATCCCAACGCGGCGACCCAGTCTTCAGACAGACGAATCAGGCTTCTCAGTCGCTCCACCGCATCCGCCGAGCGCACCTCATGGCGTTCAACAATGCTCGATTCAAGCTGCTCCAGCATTTGTGTCGGATCTGCAGCTTCGGAGATGCCATACACGTCGGCGGCGATATCGAAGAAGGTCTCCGAAACAGCACGTGCGCGCGCATCCAGCGAGGCCAGTGTCTCCTTGTTCTCTTGACCACTGCGCTGCTGCAAATGGCGCAAGCGCTGATGCAGTGTGCCAAGCTGCTGGTGCAGTGCTAGCATGTCCTGCGCAAACGCTGTCGCCAGTCCAAGCGAGGCGGCCAAACGTATGATGCGCTCGGCGAGCTCGGCCTTGAAACGATCCCGGTAAGCCTGCTCGATCGACGTGGAATGCAGATGCCGAATGTCCTCCGAGACCATCGAGTCCGGTCCGATGCGCACGGCGTCGAAAACTAGGCCCTTGCTACTGCAAAGTTCCTGGGCCTTATCCAGGGCGTTATTCACCGCCTCATGAGCTTGACTCACCAGCAACACCCTGCGCACGTGCTCATGCGCCATCAGATAGTGCAGCAACGCGGCGATGAACCAGGTCTTCCCGGTACCTGGCGGTCCCTGCAGAAGGCTGATAGGGCCATGACCCAAAACACGGTGAAACGCTTCCTTCTGGCTCGGGTTGAGTTTCTTGTCCCCTTCCGAGTACCGATCGAGTTCAGCTTCAGCAGGAACTGGGTAGGTCGCGGGTGTTGAGGACACAGTCGGGGCGCCATCGAAGTAGTCAATCAGACCGGGTACCACCGCCTTGTCGTCAAGGATGCGCTCGACCGCCGCGCGCCGACGGCTGTAGGAGCCCTTTTCCGCCGTGCTGACCAGCCTCAGCTTACTGCCAATGCGCAGGTTGGCTTTCATGTAAAGGTGGTCGACAGCCAGTTCGGGAAAGTTGCCGAAGCTCGTCTCTCTCAAGTCGAGTGCGCCGCAAGCACGCCACGTCCCATCGTGCAACAGGCTCTCGACGACCACCTTGTCCAGGACGCCAAACTCGAAGTCGCTGCCGTCGATGTGGAAGGGAATCAGTGCCTGAGAAGGCCGAGATGGGTTCTTGCGATGGTTCCCCGCTATGGTCACGGTGGTAAATGCTTCCTCCTCCACATCGATAAGCGCCCTCCACAGTTCGCGCGCAGGCATGTCTTGGGTCGGATCAAGGCCGACCTCGCCTTGAATCAAGCCCTCCTCTCCAGCGTTAGACTGTTCTGGCATCGCAGCACTTCGCTTGCCGTCTGCCCCGGAGGTGAAACCCGCGATCTTGCGTGCGATCACCTTATGGCCAATTAGGTAGCGAGCGAGAGCATCAACGTCAGACGCAGGACCATCGTGCAACACCAACTGCATCCGAATGCCCGCATCACGCATCATCTGCGAACGTAGCAACTGACTCTGCGGAATGCTCGATGCGCGCACGTTTTCTGCGTGTTCCTGATCCACGTTCCAGACGAAGGAAACCTGACGACCAATCCCGGTCACCCAGATGCGCAATGCCTGCGCTGACTGCCGGTCCAGCCTGACATCGATATGGAACACCCCGTTGTCGCTGCGCAACTCTCCGGCGGGAATCCCATCATAGGCCAAGTTTTTGACCGTGACTGTGAAGCTCTGCTGCAGATCTTCTTCGGGCTTTGCCGCAGCGAGCAACGCACGCTCCAGCGGCAGCAGGGTCGATAGCGTTTCGGAGGAAAGCAGGTGGGCCAGTTCCTCATACACGCGCGGATATGGCAGCATCCCCTGCATGGGCGCGTCGCGCCGTGTTTGCAGCACGTCGACCAGCACGGCGGCGATGCTGTAACGATCACGCTCGAACGGTGTCAGGGACTTGTAGTTTTCGGGCAGATAGGCTGTTGTGTATACGTCCGCTGCGTCGCGGCGAAAGTCCAGCAGATCGATGAGCAAAGGCTCGCCGGAGGCGCTCACGACCACGTTTCCCGGATGCACATCACCATGAGCCAGCTCGATGGCGTGCAGGCGCTGCAGCGTCGCGACCAGAGACGTGGCGAGGGCAAGCCGCCGCGCAGTTGCGGGGTTCGATTGCAACCAGTCCGGCAGTGTCACCCCCGGCACCCAAGGCATTACGATAATCAGGCTGCGGCGGCTGAGGCCGAAATCAACGATGCGTGGCAATCCGCGCAACTCGCAACCCTTGAGTGTCCTGGCCCGCTCGAGGAAGGACAACAGCCGCAGTGATTGATCGGGCCGACGCAGATCGGGCTCTACTCCATACCAGACTTTCACCAGATTAGCCTCGGCACCCGTTCCGCTGATAAAGAACGAGTGGTCTTCGTCCTCCGACAAGTGTTCAGTCTCGTCGTAGTCGCGCTCCTTGGTCGATGCCCTGAACGCGTCGAAGGCGGCCAGATCGATCAGGCCGTGACTTTTTGCGTCAGTCGCGTCAGTCACGGCGTTGAAGGCCCCCAGCATCTTCCGCGCGTCCTCGAATCGCTTCGTCGGGTCAGCATTCAAGGCCTGAGCAAAAAAATCGTTGAGCATGCCGCCAAAGGGATCGTCAGCAGGAACCCGCCATTGGTAAATGCCATCGAACTTGGTTGCCTGCGCACCCAGCAGGATCACGTGCACGATGGCCCCAAGCATGAATACGTCACGCCGGTACGGTGTCGCCTGCGTGTTTGCTTTTACATCCTCGGGCAAGCGCGCTTGTTCGACCTGAACGCGTTCGCGCAACGTGCCCACGGTCTTGAGCTCGGGATCGGGGTAGTAGGCCGCCGGAAAACCCGACATGATCACCCGGGAAGGGCGGTCCAACCACAGGCTGTGCTCTCCGATGTCGCGGTGCGCTACCCGAATGTCATGTAGGTCGGCAAAACGAGAGATCACGGCCTTGGCCAGAAGTAGCCGTTCATTTCGATCGAGTTTTGGCAGCGTGCTGTGCGTGAACTCTGCCATTCGCGTTACGCGACCCGGCAGGGAAAACAGCTCGGCATAATCTATCGTGACGTCTTTTGGGCCCTTCCAAGCAATCGGGCGAAGTAGGCCGAGGGACAGCTCCGCGTTTCGGTCTTCCACGTATTGGAATACCTTTTGCTCACGCAGTCCGATGAAAGCCCGGTCGGTCTCACCGATAAGCTTGAGACCGAGCTTGTCGAAATCCCACTGACGCAGCAAGGCCAGTGCCGTCGGGTCATCTTTGGCCGCGGCGCGATACTCAGTGTAGAGCTTGCCAGGATGCTCAAAAATTGGGTTCGCATCGGGCCGAAAGCCCTCGATGTAGTAGACCTTGGGGCGAAACGTAGTTCCAAGAAAGAAAGCGTCGTACTTAGCCAGATGGTCTAGCGGGTTGAAGTAATGGCGCCCACCCATGTACTGCCGATAGCTCGCCGCGAACCGGAACGAGAGGAACTCAGTCATGTCGATCACCGAGCTCTTCTCGTTCTCTGGAAGCCGCAGTTCTCCGATCCGGCCATGCATCACGACATAGGAACTGATAAAAGGCGTGAGATCTTTGCCCAGCTTCTGTGTCATGGCGCTCACCAGCTTTGGTACCTTCCTGCGTACAACGTGGACTGGTGACGAGCCACGGTCTTCACCATCTAGATACCACTTCTGACCGTCAGACTCCAGCAACTTTCCATGCCAGTTCTTCAGCTCGACCAACGTGATGCCTGTGTGCGTGACGAGCACCAGATCCAAGTCGTCATCACCGCTTCCTCGGCCGCTCCTGGCCAGTGCGAATGCAGCGTAACCGCGCCACTGCTTGCTGAAAGGTGAACTGCTGAACTCTTTTTGAATGGTCTGGTGAGCCAGTACTTCAGCCTTGGGAACCCCCGATTTCTTTGCCAGTTTGATTTCCACGCTTCAATTCCTTAGGGTGCCGAGCACGGCCATGATCTTCACACTCATCGCCGCGCGAAGCGATCTCACGCAACTACTTGAATCACTCACCTCAACAGAGCGCTATTCGAGCAAACTCACGACAACGGGCGCTAGCACGGTGAGTCAGGATGAGTCCCACTGGGACACCAAGTCCGAGCGACGCCTCTGGAAAGAGGCAACAGCATTTTGCAACAAACTACTCGCCTGACAGAGCCTTGCACCTCGGTATCTGCTTTGCAACAGGTTCTGGATCGGTGGTCCTGCACCTTTATTAACTGTTAATTCTAGTTGAACTTCCACTTTGGGTCGGATTGAGACGTTGGTGATAGACTCAAAACGGCCAGAAGCGGGCATTGCCAATTGGCAAGGACGATCTGTTCAACACTGGAAGTGACCATAGATGGATAGAATTCAGCCGACCGGCTTTCTGGCTTTATAAGCCACGCAGTAGTTTGCACTCTCTATTTAACAACCAAGCCTTTGTCCCTCGTCAAAGAAGGCAACAGCAAGAGCATCGTATGGACACCCATAACCAGCACCACTACATTCCCAAATTTCTGCTTTATCACTGGCACAGCGGCGAAGACGAGAAGCTGTCGCAAATGCGTTGGGTCCGAGGCCAATTGACCGAGAAGCGCTACAAGGCTAAATCGGTGGCCAAGGAACGGCATCTGTATTCGATGGATAGGTTGAGTTCTCAGCCGAACCGGGAAATCGAACCGAAGTTCATGAGTAAGCATATCGACGAACCGGCAGCGATAGTGCATAAAGAGCTTCTTACCCGCAGACTCCGAGACATGACCGAGGAACAAAAGTACGCGTGGACTCTGTTCCTGGTCTCTCTCGTGTTTCGCGGCCCGAAAGCAATCGAACACGTGCGCGAGAGTGGCATCGATGCGATTCGCTCGCAGTTCCCAGAAGGTGTAGAGAACACGGCTGGACTGACGGATTCGTCGAAGGAATTGCTGAACCTCTACCTGCGACGCGACCAATCGCTATTGGATTTTGGCACCTACGCCCTGCCGGAGCTAATCCAGACCTCCTCGTATAACAAGCTGTTCTTTGAGGCGAAATGGAGCGTCCGCAGGATTATGAGAGCCAATGAGAAGCTCCTGATTGGTGACCGGCCGCTAACGCTGTTCGGCCCAGAGACGGAGCTCGACTTGGTCTATCTCCCCCTCGCTCCCGATGTCGCCTTCTTTGCTTCGAGGTCTGCACGAATGGAGCAGTGGATCGATTCAATGGATGACTCTCATCTCGTGAAGCAAATGAACAGGGGCATGGACGAGCAAGCCAGTGTGTATGTCTGGGGGGCCAACTTCGAGCACCGGAAACTGCTTGAACGGCGCCTGCAACACACGCCTGCCGGTCGTGGCATCGGTATTGGACTTCGGTCCACGCTTTAGATCTCTTTACATATAGCTCGCTTCGCGATTTGGAATGACCCAGCATTCGATTCAATGAGTCAAAGCGTGTGGAGTCTACAGCGCGACAAATATGGCGGCGCGGGACCAAGACCTTCTACTCGGCTATCAAGGCCTGGCAGGCGCTGCCCGACGTCTGCCTTCTGCGAAGATCATCCGCCATCAAAACTCGAGCGACCGCTTTGGGTCTCGGATTCAACCGGACGGTTCTGACAGTGTCTGTTAGATCAAGTCTGAGTCGCTGCAATTTAGATCTGATGATTGATTGGTGTGAATCTCAGTCGAGGCGCTGGCTGTAAGTTTGCCTATCGCTGGAAGCATAAATTGCGGCGGCAGCAATCTGCCTGACTCGATGCTTGTCACGACCAAAGCGCTGGCCCTTTAGTCAGCTTCGTTCGGGCTGACAAAATTGTCTCTCAAGCATGGCCTATGCGCATACCGCTTTGGCATACTGGGGCACGTCCAATCCGTAAGGAGACTTGCATGCCCCTTCTCGTCGCGCTCGACGAATACGATAGCGCCATTCAAAGTATTGCTGCGCATGCTCATCTCGGCCTGGGAGATCCGGGATATCAGGAGAGCGCGTTGCGGCTGATCCTCGCGGTGTGCCAGAGGACTGACGAAACTGTGGAAGATGTGCTGAAGTACGTAGGCCCTGGGGTTCTAGGCTGTGTTACCTCGGATTTGTATCGATAGAGACAGTCAGATTTGTCAGGCAGAAAACGACCTTGTTATGGTCTTGCATATAGCCAATGCGAGCGTCTGCTGGCGGCGGAAGCAATTGTTGAACGTGGCTTGTCGCCTGTCAGGTTCCGCAGACAAGCGGACATTAGCAATAGTATTTCAGTGTTGATGGTGCCGGGCTTGCCTAACAAACGTCTGGAGAAGAGGCCAGCATCTAGAACGCGGTACTCAAGATTAAACGAGACATATTTGACTGTGCTAACTCATACTTGATCTGGCATGTGCTGTCAGATGCGTTAGAGTTCATCAGGTAACCCCTGCCCTCGGCCAGGGGCGGTCGCCCATGATGTTGACGCTGAACGGCAGCCTCGGACTGGGTGGTGAATTTCAGTGATTGACACGCTTCGTACGCAGTGACTCTGCGAATTATGTCGACGCCCATGTCGTATGGCCACTGTTTTTTTGAGAGATTGTGGGGGAGGGCAGCATTGCCATGGAGCGCCGCGATACTCTGACGCTCAGTGAAGAGTATCGCGGCCATCAGTATCCGTACACCTCTTGCCGGCGCTTGAATGCCTTTTGGCTGCCTTCTAGAATAGTGCAGACGATGTCCTTGGTCTGGCTGGTGTCAATCGACCCGCGATCCCTAACCACCGATACTTCACTAGCGCCGCGCAACGGAATAATCAGCTCAGCATCTCCGAGGACGGCGATGTTGGGATTGTGGGTGACGATGATGACCTGCCGGTGTTCTTTGATGCTGCGTAGCGACCGCACGACCGTCTTGTAAATGAACTCGCCGTCGAGGTTGTCCTCCGGTTGATCGATGATCAGTGGTACGCGGCTCTTCGAGAACAGCAGAACCGACAGAAGGATCGCCTGCTGCTGGCCAAGCGAGAGCTTAGCGAAGTCGCGGATCTGATGGGCCTTGGTGCCATCGGCCTTGTCGATCGTCCTCATCACTTTGATCTCAGGCTTGTCTTCAAAGGCGATACTCTCTAAAGCGCATCGCGCCTCCCACTCTCCCAGCTTTCCAATGATGTCCGCCGCGTCGCCCTTGGAGAACACTCGGTTTCCCTCCGCGTCGCTTAACTGCTCAAGCGTCGAGGCATCGTTGGCAACCACTGCAGCCAGGAGCCGAGTCGGCGAAACAGTAGCCATGATGAGCGCAGCACGCGGGACCTGTGAGGTTCGCCAATTCATGGTGGTCTTGATCAG
This sequence comes from Alcaligenaceae bacterium CGII-47, assembly GCA_019166125.1. GTDB lineage: Bacteria > Pseudomonadota > Gammaproteobacteria > Burkholderiales > Burkholderiaceae_B > Castellaniella. The sequence continues at coordinate 337,217 of JAHTBO010000002.1, read as the reverse complement.
CGCTTCCATGTCTGGTGAGAATAACCCTTCATGAAATTGGATCTTCACCTTGTAGTCAACTACTGCTGCTGCAAGATGGCTGTTCATGGTCGTCGTAAACGCCTGACGGGCGTTAAATATCTTCTCGCGTAGACTGACCCGCTCTTGAAGTAGGCGCCTGCGCTCCTTGAAAGCATCCTTCTGTTTCGGCTGGCTTTTCTTCAGCTCGATCAGTCGCGCTTGCAGATCGGCAGCATCCTTCGTGACCTTGCGGATGAACGCCATATTCAGCTTGATGTTCTGCTTCTCCAGATCCCTTCGGATCTCTTCGATTGTTTCCCGTGTTTCTTTCTCGCGAGCGATCCATGTCTGAAGCTGCGCCGCAATCATGCTACTAGTTCCGACGACTTTCTCCTTGAGCTGAGCTGATATCGTTTCAATCTCAGCTGCGAGGTCATCGACGAGTGCTTTAACAACCTCAAACTCCGCCTTTCCAACAGCGAGATCGTCTCCATCAACGTCGGCTGTCAATTTGCGCAGTTCGCCGCCAGTCAAGCTGTTGGTCAGTGAGGTGAGAAAATCGCCCAGGCCACTCTTTAGGCCATCGCGGAATCGGCGCTCTTTAGCTAGCTTCTCCTCCAGTTCGACGACTTGGCTGGCATTCTGCTTTTTCAGGGCTGCGACCTGGGTATCCACAATGCCCTTCGCCCTCACTGTTGGCTCAATCTGGTTGATGTTGAGCTGCAGTGTCTCGATCACTTTCTGGTTGGCGAGGATTGCATCGCGCAGCACTTCATCTTGCTTGCGCAACTCGCCGAAATCGACGAAGCCATCCAAGAACCGCAGGAGGATCGATGGGTCGGTATCGCAATGTTGAATCGTGTCAGCCGTCTCCCCTTGCCCGTAACTTTCAATGCCCACAGTCGTGGGGCCTTCAGGATTTCCGTTCTCAACCTCACAGAGCTTGTTACGCGTCAGCGTATGCCGTTGCCCCGCCTCGTCTTCATAGATGAGAGAGATTGCGTCCGGCCAGACTTCGGAATCGATGATTGTGCTTTCCGTGGCGTTGCCGGATGCGGCGCGGAGTGACTCCAGCAGGGTTGACTTTCCGGCACCACGTCCGCCGATGATACAAGTCAGGTTCGAACTGAAGTGAACAATCTGGTCCTTTAGGAAGCCACCCTCCAGCTTCATTCCTACGAACTTCGGTATGGACGCAGGGATAAGGTCTTCCAGGCGCACACGCGCGGTTGCATCCATCAGTGCGATCCGCAGTGATGCGAACTTTAGGGCCTCCATCTTGATCCGGGTCAGCCTCTTGTTGCCGCTCGCGTTTCGACCTAGCGCGTTGAGCGTGTGAGCGTCAGAGGACATCACCTTTGCCAGGTCAACCCCGTCTTCAAGCCCGAGAGCTTTGCATCGGGCTACAACGCAATTCCGCCGATTTGTATCCGTGTCCTCGTGAGAAAACAATGCGCTGTTCGAGGCCTTGGCGATCTCCAGCCCCAAGAGGTTTGGGCAGTTGAAGATCTCCTGTTTAAACACGTCGAATTTTGGGTGTGCCCTCTCAAGGCCCCTTTCCAGTTCGATGTGCGCGCAGATACCAAAGCCGTTGAACTCTTCGGCAAAGCGAAGGCACTGGGGGATGGTGTCGTGGCAGGCCTTCCGGTCGTCCGAGATGGACAGTTTTCCGAAGAAACGCTGCAGCTGGTCAGCCGTCTCGAAATAAACGAGGAGATGCCCCTGAGGCGTTGACAGTTCCACGCCGGGGATGACGAGTAGCCGTTTGTCGTCGGCGTATTTCAGCGCCTGACGGACGTTGGCGATCTGGTTGTGATCGGTAATAGCGATGAGGTCAAGCCGCTCCGCTATTGCCGTATCGACAATGCCTTCGGGAGTCATCGTTGCGTCTGTCACATCGTACGAGCCACCCTCGCCGAACGAGTGGATGTGCAGGTCTGCGCGCCGGAACTGCGCCCCATTAGATTCGTTCTGAATTTCTTGTAGCAGGGACACTTTGCCTTTCTCCAGTGGGTGGTACTTTTGATCATTGACGAGCATCCACTTATCCCGTTATCACTAATGCCTGCGGCTCATAGAGCTATACACTACGACCGATTTGCGGAAGGGTATGCCATAGATTAAATCACAAAGTATGTTTTAGTAACACTTCGGCATCCCCCGATTGACTTTACTCACCACAGATTTCTTGAAGGCAACACGTCAAGGGTCGGCTCGATACTGATTGGATAGGATCCTCGGTCGCTGTACCTTATTGTGCAATAGGCATAGAGGCACTTTTATAATATGAACTAATGAATCAGACTCTCTGAGCTAGCCGGTAGCCAGGTGAGGACTTTGTCATGACACAGCACCAGTAGACAGGAATCACGTTTGCGCATGAAGGCTCCGCGATCGATGAAAAGATGCGAGGCATGCAGCCGCATCTGGTTTAGTGGGGTATGGCCCACGTAGGTCAATGACAACCCCGGGTGCCAGGGTTTTCGACTGATCAGCAAGCGTCCAGCAGGCGTATCTACTGGCATTGATTGATTCGGCTTGCTAGAGCCCACAACGCGGCGCCCCCAGATTAAAGCCGTCGTCATTGCATCCAAAGTGCTTTCTGTGAGCTCGTCATCGGTCAGAATCTGATCCGATGGCAGCCGATTGCCGGGCTCTGGACGCCTAAGGCCAGAAAATGATACATGAGGATTCCCCGTCATCAGCTCTGCATGGGCCACATGAAACCGATTGCCTCCTTCACCCACCGTGATGACATACGGTAGTTGTACAACCCGACGCAATAGATCGCTCCAAAGTTCGTCGGTTTCGTCTTTAGGCAGATTTCTAACCCATCCGCCTCCATTGCGAAAAAATAGATCTGCTTCCGTATTGGTGCCGTACGGAATAATGTCTGGATCGGAAAAGTTGATCAGCATCTGCTCATGATTGCCGCGCACCGCATGAAACCACGGCTCGCGCAGCAGTCGCAGGCACCCCATGGAGTCCAGTCCACGATCAGCCAGATCGCCCACGCTAAGGATACGGTCACGATCCGGGTTAAACGCGATGCGCTTCAGTTCCGCCTGGAACAGATCCAGGCAGCCGTGTAGATCTCCTACGATGAAATCTCGCCCAACGCTATTGGTGGGCAGGTGTTGGTGAAGGTTGATCATATTGCTCAGTCCTCTTGTCCAGATTAACGCTGCTGGCCCATCTGTTCGTAGAGCCAGTCCACTTCGCTCTGACCCCGTACAATCCACCGTCCGTTAATATCGGTGATAGCACGTAAGCCGACACCATAAGCCTGAAAGCCGAGTGACTGCTCGCAGCCGGGATAGTCTAGGTTGACGTGGTGGTGGCCGTGAAAGAGCGTCCTCACCCCCATGACCTGTGCCAGCAGGTCGAGCGTCTGGAATCCGTGCTTGTGGCAGGACGGTGCTTCATGCGTCACAAGAATATCGGCCTTTTGATTGGCTAATCGGTCGTAGGTGTCTGGAAAGATGCTTGAGCAATGCTTGAGGGCGTTGCCCGTGCTTTGAGCAGAATTAAGCAGTCGAGGTGGCGTTTTGATTTTGTGCTGGATGCGAAATTCTTCGTGATTTCGGATCGCTGACACCTTATTAGTAGCCACCCCACGATCCGGATACCAGATCTCACCACGGAAGACGCCACCCAGGCCGGCGACCCGCTCCCCCTCAATCTCAACGATCCGGCCGTCTAAGCTGCGATGCATAGAATTTTGCAAGTTATCCCAATTGGAGGACTGGTCAGTATCGTGGTTCCCGTGGATGAACCACACCCCGATGCCAACATCGAGCAATGGTCGAATTTCTTCTTCAAAAGGACGTGACAGGTCGATATCGCCCAGAAAGATAACGTGGGCAGAGTGGGCCCCATCTCGCTGGATGGCAGGCAGCACATGGCCAATGCGCCCATGTACGTCACCTAGAAAATAAATCATCATGTTCTCATTGTGTGTTTAGTTGCCGGTCACGGCCGTCGCTTGCGCCAGCCCATTATCAAAGGCGGACTGGCGCAAGGCTCAATGCAAGGTATAAATTGATGTTTCCGTATCGCGCCCCAGCATCGCAAGGAGCGCGCAACGCATCTCTCGCGGAGCCAGGCCTTGCAAGTCAGCCAACTGACGCGGCGTGACCTCAAGGACGCCTGCTGGTAAGCCCCAGGCACGCTCCATATCGGCCAGCACCCCATGAACAATCACCTCAGAGTGCTCGGGTCCGGGCGGTGGGAAATACACGGGACGCAGGCGTGAGAGCAAAGGCTCTGTCAAGGCAGCAAGAGAATTACTCGTTGCGATATACAGGCAATGCGACACGTTGCACTCCGTCATTAGGTAGATATCTTGATAGCGACGAGCGTTACCCGGCTCGAGCAGATCAAGCAGTGCTTCCTGAGGGGCACCTCCATGACCATAGGCGCTGCTGGCTTTATCGATTTCATCAAGGATAAACAGGGGATTACCCACCTTCGTTTGTTGGATAAACTCCACGATCCGAGAAGGCCGATTGCTCGCCCACCCGCGCGTAACGCCTTTCAAAACCTTGACGTCACACATGCCTGCCATGTTAATTACGGTGTTGGGTGTACCGAACAGGTCGCTTAGACGCTGCGCAAACCGCGTCTTTCCCGTGCCAGGCGGCCCCACCAGTAATACCGGTGCGAATCCCAGACGCATCACGCCATGGCGCCGGCGCCCAATGAGCTCGCTCATAACTACGGAGATTGCCTCACCTGCCCAGGGAAACTCCCCCTCCAGAGCCTTTCTGATAGCAGCGAGCGTCTCCATATCTGGCAAAGGTGTCAGCCCGACAGGGCTGCGTAGCACCTCATACTGCTTGAGGTAGTCGGCTTCGTTTCGTTCCGAGGACTTGGGGATTTCTCCCTTAATGACAACGATATGATCACTATTAGCAGGCGCCGCCATCGCGATCGGTCGTGGCGCATGAAGCTCAGCCCGTCCTTGCTCCAGGTCGTCTAGGCGCAAGAGCACAGCGAGTTGCTGCTCAACGAGCGCTGCATGATATTGCTCAGGGTCTCGCGCTTGCTCGGGGGCGGCTTGAATCAAGCGATTCCAAAGCGGTTTAAGCCAATCGAGCGCCTCGTGCCGCTGCGCGATCTGTAACTTTAGATTTTCTAGATGAAAAGCTGATAGCAGTGTGAGGTAGTTCACAATACAAGCAAATGCACAGCCAAAATCTTCTGATCCCCAGCCCGTGAAGCGCCGCTGTACATGGCGTACGGCTACACGCGCACCGAGATACCAAGCCTGCGGGACCTCGCGGCCAACGTGGATCGTTTGTAGGGGCGTCGAAGCCTTTTTATCCTGCTTTAGGCGAGGCAAGGGGTCAACATCGAGATCGAACTCGACATGTTGGCCGTGCTGCGCCAAGATCACGTTAGCAAACGCTAGGGCTCCGACCACGCTGTTTAGTTGGCGGGCCAGTCGATACCACTGAAGTGGATGGCTGCGACCAAGCTCACTGAAGAAGTCATCAGGCTGTCGCGCCTGTACGAAGCGCCCAAGGGCGACCGCTGCTTCGGCCCGCAGATGGCGTGCGGCGCGCGGATCAGATACCACTTCCAGCATGGCCTTAGTTTTACTCAAGGTGCGCGAGCCTGGATCTTTGCTCCGATAGAGAAGGGACAGCACCTCATCGCCAAAGAAATTGTCCAGTGGCACTTTGGGTAGTTCAGATTCGCAAGTATCAACACCCAACAGATGATCGCAAACATTCGCGTCCAAATATCGGCTGAGGGACTTTTTAAATTCGGCATCGTTCATGGGTTTTACTCCTATTTCCCGTTCAATCAGTTGTTCACGCTATCGGCTGGTAGCCGAGCGACAAGCAGGGCATACGGTGCTATACCACCCGTCGTTACTCGTGAGCTCGCTTGGGCGCCCACACCGCTCACAGATATGTGCACTGGCTCTGGCTGCTAAATCGACCGCCTGACGTAGGGCTTGTTCCGTGCTGTCATCCGCGTGATGCACCGAGTAGTAAAAACGCAAGGCACCGAACTTCTCTTTGACCTGGATAACCTCTATCGATGCGCCTGGAGCGTCCTGCAAAATCGTGTCTAGACGAGCACACAGGGTTTCGATAAGGTGGCCCCAGCCATCACTCACCGCAAAACCCCAAGGCACTGGACCCTTGGGAAAGAGGCGGGGGTAGGTGGCGGGTAAAGCGTCAAGACGAGCGCGTGCCTCGGACATAATCAGTCTCCGATAAATAAAACAGGGGAAATGGCAAGAAGGACGTGATCGCCCTTCGGGGCAAAGAGATCGACAACCCGAGCTACGGGTTCGGACTTTGCCTAGAAGGTTTGATCGTATGTGAGTGGTATGAACGGCATGGAAAGCTCCTATCTGTGCCTATGATTTGGCGGAGCCCCAAAAGCAACAAGCCCCGCAGCGGTGGCGGGGCTTGTATATGACTGATTCAATCGGTCACGACATCATGTCCCCGCGCACACAGCTATAACGACCACCGTAGTGGTAATCGCTATGCTCGAATTGATGTGGTTGCGGTAGTTCATGATGTGATTCAATTCTGTATGAAGGAATAAAACAAAAATTGTTCCCTATGGAGAAAGCCTATCAAACGCGACGAGTCTTTTGCAAGCTAAAAGTTGAGTTGGCATAACAAAAGGACAGCGTGTCGTGTAAAAGGTACGCCTGAACATCGAATATTGCCTCAGCGATCAGGATATGGCACGGCACGCTATCCTGATCGCTGGAAATTGATTCAACAATACCCTAAACAGGGACTTAGTCCCAATGAGCAGCAGGAACTGTCGCGTAGGCCGCTTGAGCTCGACATGCTTATTTTCAATGATCTTTTCTCGCGCCGATCATCACGCCGACCAGCGTCGAGCTGCTGCAAGCGCAGCATCATGGTGACCTCAAACCGTGCTCAGCGCACCAAACTTCCGTGATCGTCTGTTGCAGAAGGCGAAATTTAGCGTTGCAGAGCCTCTATAGGCCACTTGCTTTCAACTGTGTTAATGTACAGTATATATCGTGACTTGTATAATTTCCTCGCCCTTTGCCATGCTGTCGCAAAATTAAATTATTTTTCGTCAAAAAACTGATCGGAAAGCTAGAAAATGTACAACTCCATATAGTATATTACCTTTGTTATGTAACATGCGTATGGGGCTTAAATGAGTGTTGGTGGAAGTGGGCGTATCGTGATTGAGATGGCGCCGGACATGAAGCGTGAGCTGCATGCTGCGCTTAGCCGCGACGGACAGACATTGAAGAGCTGGTTCATTGTTCGAGCTGAGGAGTACATACGCAACAATAGGCAATTGTCTATATTTGGCGATCAGCAAGAAAACTCATCAGATCAGACAAATAGTAGCAAAGGATGAAAGCAATGGATGATCGGGTGGGGGTTATAGATGGTGGCAGCGAAGAGCTTTTGGAGCGCGGTTCTATTGCGGTCGCCAAGAAGCGAAAAAGGGAACAAGCTGCCAACTCGTCTCAGAAAAAAACGCGTAAGCTGATTTCGTTTTTTAGTGGGGGCGGCGGCCTTGATCTAGGCCTTGAGGCAGCAGGTTTTGAGACGGTTTTTGCCACAGATATTGATTATCATAGCTGCCAGACGCTTCAAATGGGAAAGGATTATTGTGCAACTGCCAAACTCCCATTTTTACAATCAGCAGCGATACAGCAAGCGGACGTGATACAGCTTTCGTCTAAGGATGTGATGAAAGCAGCAGGAGTTAAAAAAGGAGAGGTTGACTTAATGGCTGGGGGGCCTCCCTGCCAGGCATTCAGTATCTTTGGTAAGAGGCAGGGCGTTAACGATCCACGCGGTCTTCTTCCCAATCAGTACCTCCGCTTGTTGAGGGAAATAAAGCCTAAAGCCTTTGTGTTTGAGAATGTTTTTGGTCTTTTGACAATCCATGGAGGCGAGACATTCAAGGAGCTTTGTGCTCAATTGGGAAAGCCCGGCGAGGACATTAATTATACGCTCTCCGTTTTCCGCTTGAATGCGGCGGAATATGGCGTGCCTCAGTTCCGCGATCGCATTTTTATTATTGGTAATCTTAACGGCAAGAAACTCGAGTGTATCCCCAAGATTTGTGCGGCTGTTCCCAATAAGTATCAAGATGTGGAGGGCAATCTCTTGCCATACAGAACAGTGAGCGATGGCCTACGTGGGCTGCCTCCTTTGGGTACATTGCTTGCAAATCATACTAGCCGTATGCATAGTCAACGCATCATTGACCGCTATAGAAATCTTAAACACGGTGAGCGGGACTCAAAGACAAGGATAAATAAACTTGATCCAGAAAGACCAAGCTACACCATTATCGTCGGCTCAGATAAAGGTGGTGGGAAAGGCCATGTGCATCCGACTGAGCCGCGTGAGGTTTCTCCGCGTGAGTCCGCTCGGATGCAAACGTTTCCAGATTGGTGGGCCTTTTCCGGGACTTCTCGCCATCCTATTAGGCAGGTAGGTAATGCGGTACCACCGCTACTCGCGGCGGTTGTTGGCCGTGAGATCATGCAGAAATTTTTCGGAGGTGAACGGCGCAGTTTTAAGCAGCTTGTTTCACTTCTTGGACAGGATAACCTCTTCGAGGAAAATATAGATGGCCTATAGAGCTTGGACAAAGATCGATGATGGCTCGGAAGGCGCGTGGAATGCGGATGTATGGCTTGGCCTGATCGAGGCGGTTGCGCGCCATGAGGGAGAGCGCGTTTATGACAAGGACGCGCCAATCTATGCGGAGCTTGAAGCGAACTTGCCGGGACTGAAGTGGAAGGATATTGATAATGGAATATTTCGACCGTATTTTCGTGACTTTTCCAAGCCTTGGGCCATCACTGGTGTTGTGACATTTGACGATACTTTTCAGTTAACTACGATTGGCCGTCAAGTTGCAGAGGGTACGTTGAGTGCTCGCGATTGTATGATGGGTTTTTGTGAAAGCTATACAGAGAATGATGAATATCCTTTCTGCATTTTGGCAAGTGGTTTTTTGAATGCAGGTAAACCGCTGTCACTTGAAGAGGTGTTTTTCGGTATCGAGACAGCATATCGGCCTGGCGTGGATATCTTGGCAGATACTCTTGACACGGCGCAAGCTCAGGTGGGTTCTGATATTCCAAGTACTCCAAAGAGAAGACTAGCGTTGATGTTAAAGATCTTGGAAAGAGCTGGTGGTATTAGTTCTGGGAAAGTTTGGAGAGTATGGGACAAAGCTATTTTGGCGCGCCTTGCCGCCTCAAAAGACAACGCACAGCAGATTCCGCCCGAGGAGGCTAAGTCCACTATTTTGGGCATTGATTCAGCATTTGCAGACTCGGCCCAATTAGCAAATCTCGCACTCACATCGACCCTTCCTCGAAACTTTATCTCATCATTACTCGCAAAGCCGTTTCTCATTCTAACCGGCCTTTCTGGGTCGGGAAAAACAAAATTAGCACACGCATTTGCAGCGTGGATTTCGGCTTCTTCAGATCAATATCGCATTGTAGCTGTCGGAGCGGATTGGACTTCAAACGAAAATATACTTGGATACCAAGATGCGTTGCAAGCAGGGCGGTACTGCAAGCCGACAACGGGTACTTTGGATATCATCTTGAGTGCTGCAAGGGACCCGCTCAAGCCATATTTCCTTATTCTAGACGAGATGAACTTGTCGCATGTTGAACGTTACTTTTCTGATATTCTTTCAGCGATTGAGTCAGGGCAAGAAATAGCTCTACATGCTTCACCTTATAACTTAAAAAGTAGTGATGTGGATGAGGCGGGAATCCCTGCGAAGATAAAATTTCCTTCGAATTTATTTATCATTGGAACTGTTAATGTTGACGAAACGACATATATGTTCTCACCTAAGGTGCTTGATCGCGCAAATGTCATTGAATTTCGTGCATCTTCCGCGGATATAAGTATATTTCTAAAAGAACCAAAGGCCGTTGCACTAGATGCACTTGCAGGAATGGGAGCCTCTTACGCGCTGCCATTCGTGGCTGCTTGCGCCAGGCAAGATGTCCAGTTATCGTCGCTTGATGCCACAGTGACAGGAGGTATGGATATAGCGGCATTACTCAATAATAAGCTTGTGCAAATTTTTGAAGGGTTGGCTGAAATTGGTAGTGAGTTTGGATTTAGAACAGCCATTGAGATCAATAGATTTGTTTTCTTTCATGCCTACCTCGCTGGACCAGGTTGGAAACTGAACGACGCATTAGATCAACAAGTTTTACAAAAATTACTACCAAAACTTCATGGCTCCGAGCGGCGACTAGGGCCTGTTCTTGATAAGCTGCATACATTTTGTGCAACGAACGAGTGCGTTTATAGCTTAAAGAAAATTAGTCGGATGCAGGATCGCTTAAAGGACGGTTTCACAAGTTTTGCCGAGGCATAAATGTCCAAAGCAATGTCGAGCGAGGTTGTCATGTTTTCTGGTTCCGCAGACGACAACCCCATCGCGATGACGATTTACGCGCCAATAGGGATTGATTTAGCAATTCAGCGCTTAACGCCGTCTGAGGCAGCCGAATTCGGCGAAGAGCCAATACAGATTTTAGAGGGACTGCGCTACGAGTACGAGCTATCTGTTCCTGGATATAGCCTAATAGAGGAGTCTGGGGGCGGTATCGTTTCCCCAAGTTCAAATCCACGCTTGGCACATTGTGGAACGCTGGTGACAGGACTGAACACCGGTAAATTAATACTTCTGGTATTGAATAATGCTGGAGCGTTTTGCGGTAGCACCTCTATAGAGATAAGGCCTAGAAAACTTGGGCATCGAGATCATTATCGGCTCATGCTTGAAGACATAACAGAGGCTTGTGTAGGCTTGGCAATGGAGCTAAGAGCACCTACTAGCATGAAGGTTGCTCCGTCTCCAGGCAACTCGTCCTCAACGATCCACCAGAGATTTTCATTTCTGCGAGCGCTTATCAATTCCCGATCATTTCGAGATGCGTTGCATCGCATCTCGACGCATCCTCATATTCGCTGGGAGGCGGAAGAACGAATAATTGATGTGCGCCGAGGGTTCAGGGCAAATGCCAAGACTATGCGCGAAATTGCAAAGGCGCCAAGGCGAGTGCCTGTGCCCTCTTCCCATTCTTTAGCTGCGGCCATACGCTCAGTTCCAGAGCGTATCTCAACATGTCGGAGCGCTCAAACAAACGATACCGAGGAAAATCGCTTTGTTAAATTTGTGTTGGAGAAATTCGTCGCATTCTTAAGGCGCATGGGGCGCAAGCTGGAGGAATTGGCGGCTGACAAGGCCCGAAGAGGATTAAAGAAGAGTGAAGCCGATTCGCGCTTGCGGATTCAAATTTTGGCTTTGGAAAGTAATTTGGTCCGCTCACTGAATGCAGACATATTTCGCAATCTGCCTGAGCTCAATACCCTTCCTCTGAGAAGCACAGTGCTTCATCGGAAAGAGGGGTATCGGGAACTTTTTCAGGCTTGGCTAAAATTCGATATGGCCGCGCGCTTGACATGGAATGGCGGAGATGATGTGTATGGCGCAGGTCAGCGCGACATTGCGACTTTATATGAATATTGGGTCTTTTTCAAATTGCTCTCGATAGTATCCAGCTACTTCGATTGGACGACGCCGTTGGTAGAAACCCTGATGGAGCAAACCGACGACGGCTTTGGTATAAAGCTCAAGTCTGGTAAGCACTTGGCTTTTGATGCGACGCGAGTTATAGGAGGGCGATCGCTAAGTGTGCAGTTTTCCTATAACCGTCCCTTTGGAAAGGACAGTCAGCGTGACGTCGCTGGTTCATGGACCGAGGGAATGAGACCCGATTACACGTTGAGTCTTTGGCCCAGCGAGTTGAGAGCGGGTGAGGCAGAACGCCAAGACATGATGGTGCATGTTCATTTCGACGCTAAATATCGGATTGATGATTTACAAGAGATATTTGGTAAGGAAAGTGGTATTTACCAAGACGAAGCATCCGGCCTGGGTAGTGGAAGATATAAAAGAGATGATCTTTTGAAAATGCACGCGTATCGCGACGCAATCCGAAGAACCTATGGTGCGTATGTGCTATATCCTGGTGATGCGCAAAAAGGATGGAGGAAGTTCAATGAAATATTACCTGGTCTAGGTGCTTTTCCGCTTCAACCAGGGAGTAGCGATACTGCTATAAAAAAGTTTATTAATAATGTTGTGCAACATGCATGTGATCGCGCTACGCAGCGAGAGCAAAGTGACTTCCATACATATAGAATTTTCAATACAACTAAGCCTATTCAAATTCACAGTCAGCTGCCCGAGCTGGATGAGAAGACAGGTGAACGTCTTCCTCCACTCGCAGAAATCAATGTCTTAATTGGTTCTACGCAAAGTTCTGATCACTATAATTGGATGCTGAAGGCCGGTATTTATATTTATTGTATTGAACCCACAGGAACAGCACTGCGAATTAACCCAAAAATTTCATTAGCTGAATATGTGCTGATTTGTATGCCGGGATTTTTTCCGTCTACATCATTTGTAAAAGTGAGAGAAAACGGTACTCAATTATTCACGGCAGCCATGCTGCGAGCGATGGGCTGCCCTGGTATTATCGACGATGCCCTTTATCTTGCATTTGATATCGAAGAAGCTCCAACCTTTAGTAGGTATAAGTGGGAAATCAGTACGATAGAAATGCCGACTATCTTGACATTGGACGCTCTAATTTCTTCATGTCTCAGACAGTAATTTTTTGCTTATGTTTGTTCGTCTCTGCGAGCTTTGGCTTGACCTGAGTTTTCTAGACGGTTCTATTGTTCAATAAATAGCGTTCTTCAAATTTTACCAAATACAGCTCTCCGGCATGCTAACGCACACAAAAGCCCTTAGAGGAGGGCTGATGAAAGACTTACAAAATTGATCTGTTGATCCGTTCCGAAATATCGAAGTTCAGTTTTTGAATAGCAAGAAAATTGAGAATAAAGTAGACAATGCTTATTGTTATGAGTATTGTTACATATAACGAGAGATCAAAGATGATTCTTGTGCCTGGCATAGATGCAGATATAGAGAGGCTTGGCAGCACCTGATATACAAGAAAGCCGATAGAAATTAATGCAAAGTAAAATAAAAAAGAATTTCTTACATCATTAATATTATTTTTTATACTCTTGAAATATGCTTTGTTCTTAATCTTATCTGGATTAAACGTACAAATTATACCCATGCCAATTGAAAACATGACGCCGGCTACGGTGTAAATGGTGTTCATGAAAGATGCGTTTGGCCTTGCGTCTGTTATAGACGCAATTGCGATAGACATCACCAACCCGGCTAGGCTAACTAGCAGCCTTCTTTTCATTTTCTAATTCCAATAAGAAAAGTGCCATTTGTTGTTGGACAGTTTGCTCGTTTATTCTACCACTTTCAGTAAGATCTATTTTAACAGATTTTCTTCGCTGGATATCCGTTCCTTTTGTAATTGTTTTATTATCGCGAGTCCTTATTGAGAGGTGATCCAGGTCAGCAACAGGTTTTAATAATGCAGAATATGCCCTTTGCATTTCCTCGCTATCAGCTTTTTTTGGTTTTGCAAACTCTATAATTAATTTTGCTGAAATCATTTGAGAAAGTTCATGGTCTGTAAGACTCCCTGCGTCCGTGAGCATTTTTCTTATTGAGTCAAGTGTGTATTTTGCTAGATCAAAGACCGACTTTTTAGTTTCGGATTCATTTTCACTAGAAGTTGGATAAATAACGTTGCTGATCGGGTCTATGATCGTTATATTTTTTATGTCTGCTAGTTGCTGTATCTTTTTTGCTTCAATCACGGGATTTATTTGATAAAGCGCATTTGTTAGCCAATTTATATATGTTTGTAGCCTGAGTATTGTGGTATTTCCGGGAAGGTTAGTAACTAAAAAGCTATTTGAAATATTAAAATAATAATGGTTTTTATATATAGCCTCGGCATCTAGCTCAGTACTATCTAGATCAGATATTAAAAATCTATCTTTATTAAATAGTTTGTTGCTTATGTGTTGAGCATCTTTCCCTGGTGCGAGACGCAGCATAGTGCAAAACTGAGCGGAGCTTACATCATCTGGATCACTAAAATATGAAAGTAAGTCTTCCTCTTTGCTTGGGTCGTCCGAATTTAGCTCCATTCGCCTTTCGTTTGCGGATTTTGATTTTTTCAATGATTCTTGAAGCTTATGAAATAGATCGCTTGATGCTTTGTCCAATTCTGGATTGTGAATAAAAAAGGCTCTAAGGTTCATATTCATTATTAATTCCATAATTCCGAATTACGCAAACTCAATACGCATTTATATTTTTTTAATACACGTTGCACTGCCATTCAGGCTTGCGCTCACCGCGCGAGCCAACCCCATGACGCCCCATCCCGGTCTGCCCTGTTCATTGTCTTCAGCGCAACCAGAATCACGTCGAGCCGCTCTTTGATACCGAATACGGCGAAGGGCAGGGCAATCCATAGAACCGCGATCCCAAATGCCAAGGTCGCCGTGAGCGGCACTATGCCTTGTCTAAAATCTTGCATAATCATCGTCTCCTTGATGGCTCGCCGGGTTACATCAATGACAATGCAGCCCACCGTTTTTGTTGTCGTTGTGGCACCCGTTTCTATCGGTTCTGCCGCTGTGAGCCGATGCGTCCGGTATCGTGACTGCTGCACCGAACATGACAAGGACGATAGCGATAAATATATTTTTCATGATGTCTCTTCCGTTAATTTCTGGGATTTCAGACAACTGCCAAACTAGCCTCAGCCTGACCGGATTACTTCGCAGCCTCTACGGCTAATCCGCTCCACTATTAGGCGGTTGGCGCGGATTAGCATTTATCATTCTTTGCCAAGCCATTTTACGCATCAGATCAGCTTTGCCGACGTTGTGCTTACCAGCTAGTGCCATCGTGCCGGTAATCTCACTATTCTACCGAAATTGATTCGGAAGGTAAGATCTTGACTAATGTTGTCTGAAATCGATACAAACAGGCTATTAGAGGCGACCTGCGGGGGTATCCCACTGAGGTAAGAAATACGAATTGCCATTGACTGTTACCCGAAGCCCGTCATTGTCCTCAGCTATCGTGGCACTCTGCACCGTCCGCTTGCTCATTTTGACCCTATGAAAATACTCCAAGCCGACTGAAATCCATCGGCGCAAAAACTCGTCGCCTTCCTCAGGGTGCCTTGCCATTTGTATGATTTCCTGTTCGAGTTTATGGCGTCTTGCTTCCCGCGTTTTCTTAGCGTCAATACGGATGACCAAATTTAAGCCATATGCTGCCTGTAGAAAACGGATGAACCCGGTTATAGCTGCTTTTTGACCAGGAGCCTCAAGGAGATAGCGGTCCAGCACGGACTGGCTTGGAAGGCTATGCTCCCGTGTATCCATTGCCAGCAGCAATGAAACGGCCGGCCGTAGTGCCAGTCGAACAGAGCGAAGGGATGTGCGGCCAGTGCTATGCCTTGCCATTAGCTCGTTGAGATAGCTGTTGAGTGCCTGTGCTGCCCATGAACTTTTTGGAAAGGTATCGATCAGCACCTGGATTCGACGGCGTTCTGAGTCGTTGTTACGCACATTGGGATCTGGCTCTACGCCTCGTGCTTCACGAAGCCATTGCATTGGTAGCCGGACACGGCGCAGCCCCTCTGCAGTGAAGTGTTCAAGAAGCTCGATGTAGGTCGGGATATGTTTCCATTCGGTTTCTATTTGCAAAAAAAACGATAAGTAGCGATGGATCGTCAGGGCAGCTTTGTGTGGACCCACCTTGGCCTCTAGCCAGTATCCGAATTCTCCGAAGGTATCCTGCATCGTCGAGGTGGCAAATACCGCCTGATCCATTTTTACACGCTTGCGACAGGTATTTTCCCAATAGCACTTCTCACATAGCTTGCCCCGGCCAGCAGGCATTGGTTTGTCGCATGAAGGGCATGGGACTTCGCCGCCCACTAAGCATGTGCGACATAGCCGCCTTCCGTCAGTAGACTTGGCCAGTAGTCGGTGCCGCCGACATCCAGTGCATGTCCCATAGTCGGCCCTCGCACACTGTGGACATAATCGCCTGCTGTCGTGCTCAAGTCGTCCAACACGAGTCAGACGGTTAGACATCTGCCCGCATGCTTCACACGGCTTTTCTTTCCGAAAGTATGGCGCACAGGCATTACAAACTGGACCGTATGACGTGACTTTTCCAACTGAGTAGTCAGTCTTTCCGCATCTGGCGCATGGTTTCGCCAGCTCACAGCGGCCGCACACTGCATCTGGTCGATTCTTTGGTAATCTCACAAGCTCGCCACATTTTGGGCATATATGCCGTTTGAAGATACGCGCATAGCACGTCGCGCAATGACGTGTGCCGTGGTAGACCCGATGGATCTTGACCTCGTCGCGCCCACATTCGTCGCAGCGGTGTTGGGATTGCATGTTCACTGTAGGCTCGCCTTCACCTTTCTCTGGAGCCGCATCCATGCGCCTCGTACGGCTGCTTCAGTCCGTGGACGAGATTCCCCGGGGTGGCGTGGGTGCATGGTTGTGCGCCTACCGCTTGGAAGGGTAGTGAGCATCTCTTTTAATGGCCCCGGCAGTAAGCTTCGTGAGTCGTGTATGGACGCTGCTGTTATCCCGTTGCGACTTAGAGCTGTATGCAACGGCTCTGAACCCAACACCATCAGTTGCTGCACTGCATTCAGTATTGGAGTGCGATCAGCAACGGGTAATAGCTCCAGGGGCAATCCCGTTATTGGCAAGTTGCTGGTGTTTGTGTTGACTCCGAGAGATCGAATTCCGGTGACAAGCCTCGACTCCTTTTGGCAGGCGACCCGTCTAATGAGACTGGCGTAAAAGCGCGCCGTACCGAACCAGTCCGTCATCGTAATGGTTCTGTTGCCAAATAGCCCAGCCCCAGCCCCCATTACCTGGTCAGCAGTTTGTTGGAAAGCCAGGGCACTATCGGACGCTGGTATGGCTGGCATCTTGCGCAGGTCAGCGTGACAGTGACTGCAAAATATCAGCTGCCGGTCTTCTGCAACGAGTTGATGAGGGGTAATCGGAGCTTTACATGTGGA
Organism: Alcaligenaceae bacterium CGII-47; assembly: GCA_019166125.1. GTDB lineage: Bacteria > Pseudomonadota > Gammaproteobacteria > Burkholderiales > Burkholderiaceae_B > Castellaniella. The sequence continues at coordinate 320,167 of JAHTBO010000002.1, read as the reverse complement.
ACATTGATCGATCAAGCCCAAGCTGTGCTGTGTGCAGGCCACCTGCCATGCGAAGCGCCACCGTCTGCGAAAGTATGGGTGCGTATCTGATGCGAGGCAACTAGGGCAGAACTGCTGACCGCTGTGCCGTTTGCGGTTCCTTGACCCTAGTGTGAGTATCCATGGCCAACATCCCATATCAGCCAAAACACGCCCGGCAATCCTTTCTGCATCTGTGCGCAAGGCTGCCTGCTTGAAGTGAGCTGTACCGATCCCACAGGCTAGCGAAAGAGCTTGAAAATGGGCGCTACTCATGCCTCGATCAATATCCACACTCCATGTTCGCAGGCCTGGCCAGACTGATCCGGTCAGAGCCAGCGGGTCGCACCCCTGAAGGAGGGCTGTGCGAGCAAGCCATGAAGAGATGGATTCGTCTGGTTGAAGTGGGGTGTGGATGGCCCAGGGCATCAGAGCACAACTTCCCGGATACCGCGCGTCGGTTGCAGCCACACTTTGCTTTTTACTGTTGCCAGGTCTATGTGTTCGGCTTTGGACGTGATAGCTGCTGTCGCGCATGCGACTAACAGGCGGTGCAGATCGCCGAGGTTCCCGTTAGAGACGGCGTACAACGTCGAGGCTAGTTCCGGTTGGGAAAGCCCAGATGGCTGATGCAGAGGCAGCACCTGTTCAAACGATGCGAGCAGTCTCTGGAAATCACGGTCAAGTTGCCACAGAGGTAAGGAAATTACATCAAACCGACTCGCGTGTTGAGGATCGGTGTGGAGAACCCTGACAGCTTCCCGGGTGCCGACGCCAACGATGGGGATCATGAGCTCGTTGCACAGAAATTTGATGGCGTTCATAACCTCTCGTTGTTTGATCGCAGTGCCAGTCAGCAGAGAGTGGAACTCGTCGATAATCAGCACGCGCGTATGGCAGGCACGCAGCTGATGAACAACTTGATAGCGTAACTTGGCGACTGGGTCAGTTGCGCGATACGGTGCCCAAAAGCGCTCCAGTATGGAGATATAGAAACCCTTCTCATCGGCACTTGGCGGTGCTTCGGCGAGGACCACAGGTTTGACGGGTTCCGCGTCTTCATTCACATAACCCTGTCCGTGAAGATCGAAAAAGTGCCTGACAATTGTTGTCTTGCCATTGTTCGGTTCGCCCACTAGCAGAAGATTCGGCATTCGCGGTCGAGCAGGTTTCTCCATAAGGCCGCGCAGTGTCTCAAGGATTTGATTGGCTGCCGAGTAGCCGATCCACCTGGGTTCATTCATGAATGCGATGCGATCCCGTGCTGGAGCTATGCAGACGTCACGGAAACTTGGGTGAATGTGCTCGTAGCTGCTCATGCGATATCTCCGAATCCTTCAATGTCTTCAGTGGTTAGCTCAGCCAGAACAGTTGTAGGAGCAGAAGGCTGTGGGTGCGGAACCGCTTTCTTAGGGGAGGCAGGGGACACACCTTTTTCGTGCTCGGTGCGTCGCTGGGCTTGGCGCCTCGCCGTTTTGGTGCGTCCCTTGGATTCATCAACCTGTGTGCGCAGCTCAGTAACTGCACGCAGGATCTGCGCGTCGTTGATTGATTCCGTACCCTCCTTGCGCAGTTTCGCCTTGACCTGCTCGTACTCCCAGATGCTCATCGATGGTATCGATTGGTCCGCAAATGGGATCTTGAAGTATTGGTGTAATGTGGGATCTCGAAACCATATAGAGCTTATGTCTCGCGGGTCTCGTCGGAAGACGAATATGCGCTTTTTGTTGCGGTCCTCTGGTTCCGCAGCATTAATCCAGGGACGCAGTGCCTCGGCGTAGTAGGACATTCCGTCAATTGTGACGCCGAAGGTCTGAACTGTACGGTGAAACGATGGGAGGAAATCCAGCAGTATTGAGAGTCTGTCTGCAACGCGTGGTGGCAAGCCAACCCCTTGCGCTTCTGAGTTGCCAAAGATACCGATATCCCACTTTTTCCTCGGAGACATACCAATGCCGGTATGTAAGCGCTCGTGGTAGACCTTACAGATGAGTGTGACCAGCCACGTCTCGAACTCTGACTTTGTCATAGTTGCGTGCTTTTCTGGGTTGTAACCCTCTTTGTCCTTGATAGACGAGAAGGTGGTGCCTGGAAGTGTGTGGATCTCTGTAAGCACAGAGCCTAATGCGCGTTCGATATGTCCGCCATAACGTGGCTGCTTGACCGGCCTGAATTCGAGATTGATGCCGTAAGCAAGGCATGATTGCCTGAACGTTCCGGAGCGAAAATCAGGGCCGTTATCAACGTGGATAGTTTTCGGCACACCCCATACAGGCCATTCAGAATCAACCCCATGCAACAGCAGCCACTCTTCTTTTGGCAGCATCGCATGGGCGACGCACATGGCGACTGAGGCCTCTGACGGAGCATCGAATGATAGGTAGTAGCCGACGATCATCCGGCTGTGCACGTCAACGGCCAGTGTGATCCATGGTCGGCCAATCGGTTTTCTGTGGAGATCATCCACAAGAATGATATCTGCCGGCGTGTGGTCAATCTGCACTACTGCCAGTGGAAAGTCAGCGTTCGGAAATTTTCCCGCCGTTGGCATGAACTTATTCTTCGCCTTTTCCCGATAGCCACGTTCTCTTAGCCTCATTCTTTCCGGGATCTGGTTGATTCTGGAGCGTACTGTACTTGGGCTGGGTGGTTCGATACCACGCATCTGGCAGCGGCGCTGGACCTCGATGATTGTCTTTTGTGCCGACGGACGTTGGGCAGTCAGGTAGAAGTCTTTAATGGCTTCTTCGACAACGGCCTCAGCAAACGCCGGAATCCGTGTCTTACCAGATCTCCAGCCACGTTTTTGCGGTATCAGTCCCATAGGCGATCCTGTCCCGCGGTAGCGTTCGATCCAGCGGTAGAGAGTAGCTGTGCTGACACCAATGGTCTTGGCTTGAGCGTCAACTTCACCACGTCCGATTACTAGTTGATCGATAAACGGCCGAATAGCAGCTAGACGTCGCTCTGCTTCTTGCCAGTCAGCGTCTGCGATCTCAGAAAGATCCTGGGAGGACTCGGGCGGCTCCCACTCCACAGGGCGTAGATGTGGAATTGCAAGTGGTGCGCTACGCCCCGACTCTACCGCCACCCCAATGACGGTATTGAAGTCGAGCACTTGGACGATCTTATATATGGTGTCTGCTTTTCTGACGTAAGCCCCGACGTTTATATCTATGCGCTGCCTTGACGGTTTATAGATATCGTCAGCGTCATTAGCATGATCCAGGGCATTGTCATTCGTCATGGGGGACCCACAGCTCAGTATGATTGGAAAGTGACTGCGAGATGTCGCAGTCAAGCTTTCGGGTGGCAAGCAGATGCCAAAGATGGGCAATACCTTCAGTTCGGTAAATGCCCATGAAGTGCCTCGCGAGCAGATAGTCCACTGTCACCGTTCCCATCTGCTCAACCGTCTCTACGATGGCCTGGCTTTCTTCAGCCGGGAATACCATGCGTTTGTAGCGGCTCAAGAAGGTAATGTTTTGGAGCGCCTGATCCCGTATGCGTGACTCGTCGCGGATGTGGAATTCCCATCCTTGCTGCTTGGCGTATGCGTAGGCGGCCTTCCACTTTGGTAGCCACTGGCGCCAATGTTTGCGCCACTCAGCCGCTGGTTTGACCTCTATCAGCACAGGTTTTGGGTAGTCCTCATAGGACCGGCTGCCCAGCCGGTAGTAGATAAGGAAATCAGGGGTATAGACATGCTTGCGACCGGAATGCGCGCGATACTCGATCTGGCAGGGCTGCGGCACGATGCCAAGAACAGCCAGTGAGAACTCCTCTCGCAGGATAAAGTCGCGCTCCAACGTGGACTCGTACTCCACGGCCACTTCACCTCGGAACATACACACCCCTGAAACGCTTCGCCGCGTAGGTTTAATCCTTCTGACTTGATCTGGTGGGAACTTTGTCTCAGCTATTTCAGTCATATTCATGGCGTGTCGCGCTTATTTGTAGAAGGTTTGTCGCATGTATTTTCAATACATTGCCACACTTACGCTGGAAGTCAAAGTTTAAGCGTCGCATTTTTTTCTACATATGACACGGGGCGCGCCCGCGTCCTGGCGAAATTAGTATGGCGCATCATGGTGTTCTATTTTTGGATGAGTTCCCCGAGTTTCAGCGCCGCGCACTTGAGGCCTTGCGTGAGCCGCTAGAGACCGGCTATGTATCGATTGCACGCGCCTCTGGAAGCATTGTTTTCCCTGCTGATTTTCAGCTTATAGCAGCGATGAATCCGTGCCCTTGTGGATGGCTAGGCCACGCCTCACGCCCATGTGCGTGCACGCCAGAACGAATGGATCAGTATCGGGCTAGGCTCTCTGGCCCGCTGCTGGATCGGATTGATTTATATCTTGCCTTGACCGCGGACATCAATAATGCGGGTTTGCGCGATTCGATGGGTGAATCTTCCGCGCACGTGCGCGCGCGAGTTCTGCAGTGCCGAGAGATTCAGTATGCACGCCAGGGAATGCCGAATGCTGCCTTAGGTCCTCGGGATCTAGCGCTATATTGCGTCCTGGAGCACGATGCTCAGGCTGTGCTTGCTCGTGCGGCGATGCGTTGGGCCTGGTCGATGCGTGCTGTGCATCGCGTGCTCCGGGTTGCACGCACGATTGCTGATCTAGAGCGCGCGGATGATCTGCAGGTCACCCATATCGCCGAAGCCATTCAATATCGTTTGAATGAGCCGGGTTAAAATGCATGTTTGCAACTGAATCAGGAGATCATCATGATCGCACCCAACCAATGGCTGGATGATGTCCAGAAAAATATGTCCGAGTTACTGGCAAAGACGCCTGCTGCGGATATTGAGCGCAATGTCCGGGCCCTGATGGCACAGACCTTCAGTAAAATGGATTTGATCACCCGCGAAGAGTTTGATGTGCAGGCTGATCTGCTTGCTCGTGCTATTGCGCGCATTGAGGCCTTGGAAGCTCGATTGCAGTCCGTGGCGCCCGGGGAGGGCGATAGGCAGGATTGATCAGCGCGCTTTAATTCGACAACACCTACTCAATCATCATATAATCAAGGGCTTTTCCCTGTTTACACAGGGGATCAGCGCTGGCTTAGGTTCGCATTTGTTGCTGCGGCTTGGCCAGGTAGAGTTTGCGATCCCAGGTTGGACAAGCGCTGCCGCATCGTAGGTGGCCACCTGTTATCGATAAGTCAACAGAGTAATCAATATGCCCAAAATGAAGAGCAAAAAAGGCGCCTCCAAGCGCTTTAAGGTTCGTGGTAGTGGTTCGATCAAACGAGGCCAGGCTTTCAAGCGTCACATCCTGACCAAGAAAACCACCAAGAACAAACGCCAGTTGCGTGGTTCGACCGCCGTCCACGATGCAGATGTCGCCTCCGTAAGGGCGATGTTGCCTTTCGCTTAATTGGAGAACCCTTATGTCTCGTGTTAAACGTGGTGTTACAGCCCGCGCTCGTCACAAAAAAGTCCTAAAAGCCGCCAAGGGTTACCGTGGTCGCCGTGGTAATGTCTTCCGTGTTGCCAAACAAGCCGTCATGCGTGCCGGTCAGTATGCCTATCGCGACCGCCGTAACAAAAAGCGCACCTTCCGCGCATTGTGGATCGCCCGTATCAATGCGGCTTGCCGCGAACTCGGCGTGACCTACAGCGTATTCATCGCTGGCCTTAAAAAGGCCTCCATTGAGCTGGATCGCAAGGTCTTGGCTGATATGGCCGTTCATGACAAGGCAGGTTTTGCAGCCGTGGTTGCACAAGCCAAGACTGCGCTGGCAGCCTGATCGACACAGACTCGTTTTCGATTCTGTATCATTGCGAACGGGGCTCATATCGGGCTCCGTTTGCATTTGGAACACACATGACATCTACGCTCGAAGATCTGATCGCCCAGGCTACAGAGCGGTTCGCACAGGCATCCGATGCGGCCGCGCTGGAAAATGAAAAGGCCCGGTTCCTGGGTAAGCAAGGGTCGCTTACGGCGCTACTCAAAGGCATGGCGGGGCTGGACCCTCAGCAAAAACGCAGCCAGGGCGCCTCGATTAACCTGGCCAAGCAGCAAATCGAGAGTCTGCTCAACGAGCGGCGCGCAGCCTTGGCGCAGGCCGAGCTCAACTTGCGTCTGGCGGCTGAACAAATTGATGTCAGCTTGCCTGGGCGTGGGCGCGGTACGGGCGGGATTCATCCCGTCATTCGTACCTGGCAGCGCGTAGAGGCGATCTTTCGGTCAATTGGTTTTGATGTGGCTGATGGCCCGGAAATTGAGAATGATTGGACGAATTTCACGGCACTGAACAATCCCGAAAATCATCCGGCACGTTCGATGCAGGACACTTTTTACGTCGATATGCAGGATGAGGGTGGCCGGCCGTTAGTGCTGCGTACGCACACGAGCCCGATGCAGGTGCGTTATGCGCGCATGCATCAGCCACCGATCAAGGTCATTGCTCCTGGCAAGACCTATCGTGTCGATAGCGATGCGACACACTCCCCGATGTTTCACCAGGTCGAAGGCCTGTGGATTGCCGAAGACATCTCCTTTGCTGATTTAAAGGGGGTATATACCAATTTTCTACGCGCCTTTTTCGAGACAGATGATCTGACCTTAAGATTTCGTCCTTCGTTCTTCCCGTTTACCGAACCGTCTGCCGAGATTGACATGATGTTCACCTCTGGGCCCAATCAAGGCCGCTGGCTAGAGATCTCTGGCTCGGGCCAAGTGCATCCACAGGTGGTGCGCAACTTTGGGCTCGATCCCGAGCGGTACATCGGTTTTGCCTTTGGGTCTGGCCTAGAGCGCCTTGCCATGCTGCGCTACGGCGTGAATGATTTACGCCAGTTCTTTGAAGGTGATCTGCGCTTTTTGCGTCAGTTCAACCGTTAGGCCCGCCCACTCCCTGAAACGGAACGCTTATCATGCAATTCCCTGAATCCTGGCTGCGTACGCTCGCCAATCCGGATATCGATACAGAGACCTTGTCGCACCGCCTGACGATGGCGGGCCTGGAGGTCGAAGAGACAACAACCGTCGCACCGGCCTTCTCGGGCGTGGTCGTCGCGCACATCGTCGAGGTCAAGGCGCACCCAAATGCTGATAAGTTACGGGTGTGTCAGGTGGATGACGGTTCGGGTGCCCCGTTGCAGATCGTATGTGGTGCGCCGAATGCTGCGCAGGGTATCAAGGTGCCGCTGGCGCGCGTCGGTGCGCAGTTGCCGGGAGGCCTGCAAATCGGGCCTGTAAAGATGCGCGGTGTCGAGTCTGCGGGTATGCTGTGTTCGGCACGTGAGCTGGGTTTGTCGCAGGATCACACCGGCTTGCTTGAGCTGGACTCGAGCCTGCAGGTCGGTCAGTCGATTCGTGAGGCGCTGGATCTGGACGATACCTTATTTACGATCAAGCTCACGCCCAATCGCGCCGATTGCCTGTCTATTCTCGGCGTGGCGCGCGAAGTATCTGCCTTGACCGGGTGCGCGTTGGTCCAACCCTTAGTGCCTGAGGTGGCTGTCACCCTGGCGGATCGCTTATCCGTCAAGATCGAGGCGCCCGATCTGTGTGGTCGTTATGCGGGGCGTATTCTGCGAGGCGTGAATGCGCGAACACAGACACCGACCTGGATGAAATCTCGGATCGAGCGGGCAGGGATGCGATCCGTCTCGGCGCTGGTCGATATCTCGAATTATGTCATGCTGGAGCTGGGCCGCCCCACCCATGTATTTGATTTGCAGCGCATCCAGAGCGGTCTAACTGTGCGCTGGGCACGTGCTGGTGAGTCACTGGTGTTGCTCAACGGTCAGACGGTTGCCTTAACGCCCGATGTCGGGGTGATCAGCACGGGTGACTGCATCGAGAGCCTGGCGGGGATTATGGGCGGCGAGGCGAGCGCGGTAACACTCGACACCACGGATATTTATCTCGAGGCAGCGTTCTGGCAGACTGAAGCGATTATGGGGCGCGCGCGTCACTATAAGCTTAGTTCCGAGGCGAGCCATCGCTTTGAGCGGGGGGTAGATTTCCAATCCATTCCCGAACATCTGGATATCATGACGCAGATGATTCTGGATATTTGTGGTGGTGAGGCTGGTCCGATCGATGACCAGATTGTGAATCTGCCTGCGCGCGATCCCGTGCAGATGCGCCTGGCTCGTTGCGCCCGCGTATTGGGTGTATCGCTCGAACGGGATGCCGTTAGTCAGATTTTTGCTAGCTTGGGATTTGATTTCACAATTAAGGGCGATGATTTCATTGTTGAGCCGCCTTCCTATCGCTTTGATCTCGCCATCGAGGAAGACCTGATCGAAGAGGTCGCTCGCATGTATGGTTTTGATCAGATCCCCGATGTGCCCCCGCTGGCACGTGCGCAGATGCGTGTGATGCCGGAGACCCAATATGGCCCTCACGCTTTGCGCGCAGGCATGGCAGCACTGGATTATCAGGAAGTCATCAACTTCTCTTTTGTAGAAGAGGATTGGGAGCGTCTTTATGCAGGCAATACTGACCCGATTCGCCTGCTCAATCCGATTGCCAGCCAACTGGCGGTGATGCGCTCCAGTTTGATTGGTGGTTTGCTTGCCAACATTGCGCATAACGCCAAGCACAAACAAAGTCGCGTGCGTGTGTTCGAGCTGGGACGGGTATTTAGCCGTGATGCTCAGATGACCGATAGTGATCTGGAGGTCGCTGGGGTGAGTCAGCCGACCTACCTGGCTGGTGCGGCCTGGGGGCCCGCGCTTGAAGAGCAGTGGGGTGTACCAACACGTCAGGTTGATTTTTTTGATGTAAAACGAGATCTCGAGGCGCTTCTGGGCCGCCGCGCTGCACAGCTGCGTTGTAAAGTACAGGCTCACCCCGCCTTGCATCCGGGGCGTAGTGCCCAATTAGTATTGGATGGGGTGAAATTAGGCTGGCTGGGCGAGGTTCATCCTCGGTGGGTGCAGCAACTGGATCTTGTGCAGGCGCCTGTGGTGTTCGAGCTGGATACCCAGGCAATTCTGACGCAGGTATTCCCGAGCCCGGCCGAATTGTCACGCCAACCCATGGTCGTGCGGGATCTGGCTGTGTGGGTGAATTCGGGCGTTACTTACCAGGCGATGCTTGATACACTTGCATACGAAATCCAGTCGGATATTGTGTTGGCTGTCGTCAAAGACATTAAACTGTTCGACATCTGGCGCGATAAGGTCGATCAATCGGCCAAGAGCATGGGGCTACGCTTCTGGTTCCAGGGGCAGGATGCAACGCTTGACGAAACACAGATCGAATCATGTGTGCAACGCTTGCTAGGCGCGTTATACACTGCACATGGGGCGCGCTTGCGCGCGTAGGAGGACGAATGGTAAGTGTGGATCGAACCCTGACAAAGGCCGACCTGGCAGAGCTTTTATTCGAGCGTGTCGGCTTGAACAAACGTGAGGCCAAGGATATTGTAGATACCTTTTTCGCTGAAATCCGCGATGCATTGGTCCAGGGCACAGAGGTCAAACTCTCTGGGTTTGGTAATTTTCAAGTACGCCACAAACCCCCACGTCCCGGGCGCAACCCTAAGACGGGCGAGGTCATTCCGATTGCTGCGCGCCGTGTGGTGACCTTTCATGCTAGCCAAAAGCTCAAGGATGTCGTTGAACTGGAAGGGAGTAAGCGTCTATGAGTAACGCTGAAGGCCCCGTCGTTCTACCGCCTATCCCAGCCAAGCGCTATTTCACCATCGGTGAGGTGAGTGAACTGTGCAGTGTCAAGCCCCATATCCTTAGGTATTGGGAGCAGGAATTCACCCAGTTGAAGCCCGTCAAGCGGCGGGGTAACCGGCGCTACTACCAGCATCATGAGGTGCTGTTAATTCGTCGTATTCGCGATCTGCTCTACGAGCAGGGCTTTACGATCAGCGGTGCCCGTAATCGTCTGGGCGACACCAGCGGCGTGCCTCACGATCAGGACGCTGCCGTGCGCCTAAGTGGTGCTGAACTGCAGTCCTTGCGCAGCGATCTGCAACAGGTACGCGATGCCTTGGCCGAGGTTCTGAAACAAACAGAGGGCGGCGCGGGTGTTCGTACGCATCAGGCGAGCGGTTTGCTTGAACTCTGAATGCCAAATATCACCATCTGACCGATAAATAATATCGGCCCGTCGGGCTTCCCACTTGCTGAACCCTCTGTGCGCTCTAGCGTCATTTCAAATATCTGACCGGCATTGACTGCGCCGATGAGCTTGGCTGGAATGGTGACGGCCTGATTCGGGTCGATCAGCCCCAATGAGCGACTGTCTTGGCCATCAGCTGGGCGTGTCCAGAGCTGCACTGCTTCGTTGGCTTGAAGACTGGTTTTGACCTGAGGGTCGAGTCTCACCGTACCTTGCGAATCGACCGTGACAAGCCAAGCTGGTGTTGACGAGTGCCCTGGCGCTTGCAGAATAGCGGCGAGCGTGGGTGCCACCTGGACGATCTGAATCGTCGGCACATCCGGCTTGGACCAGGCTTGGGCCAGGAAAATCGCTAGGGTGATCACGACAGTGCCTAATAAAAAAGCAATAAGCCGCCATGGTTTGGATTGATGTTCAGGCTGATGCCTCTGGCGTGCTGATGGGCCAATCACTTCGCGCTCAGAAGCTGCTGGTGCTGGTGTTGGTATAGGTTGCTGTTGAACAGTTGCAGGTGCAGGTGTCGGTACAGGAGCTGGAGCTTGGTTTGGCTTTTGGTGACCGAGCGCATCCTGAATTTGGTCAAATAGATTTGGGGGGGGGGCAATAGGCACCATGCTGTCGCAGATGCCCAGTAAATAGGCTTCCCATTTGAGTGCGCAGGCTGCTGCCGGGTCGTGGCGACTGAGCATGTCCTGGATTCGGGACACGTCGCTGATGGGGCTCAAGCCCAGGACGTATTCGGCAATGCGGCGATCCTGATCGATGTCGGGTGTGGGTTTCATGTGGCCTCCATGACCGCGCGCGCGTCGTCCAGAGCATCCAGCGTTTGGGTGCGCAAGGATTCAGGAGAGGTCTGTATGCAGTGTGCGATCTGTGCGTAATTCAGACCCTTGCAGTAGGCTAGTACGATGGCTTTGCGTGGCATGTCTGGCAGGTGGTCGAGGGCGCACATGATGCCGGTCGAGAGCGCATGCGGATCTAAGACGGTTGTGATCTCGTGTCGTTCGCCAGCGGTTTTGTCTGCTATGCGCTGGATACGCATTTGTGCCCGATAGCGCAGGATGCTGTATATCCAGGCACGTGCCGTACCCAAGGCAGGGGAGTAGCCTGCTGCATTGCGCCAAATCAGGATAAAGGTCTCGCGTAGCAGCGTCTGGGCCTCGCTGTCCTCATCCATGAGTGAGCAGGCGAGTGCCATCATCGTGGGCGCTTCGTGCTCGTAGAGGGCCTGGAGTGCGCTCTGGTCGCCCGACGCACAGGCAGCGAGCCCGCCTTCAAAATCAAAATCCGAAACAGTCATACAATTCTTCCTAGCTAGCCTTTTAGTGCGCGTCATATTGTATGCGCTGCCTCTCTCAACACGAAGGCCCTCATGCGTTTTTCTCATTCTGGTCCGGCGCCTGCGCGGCGCAATGACCTGCACACGCTGCGTGCGCTATGGCCTTATATCTGGGCGTTCCGGGGGCGCGTGATCTTTGCCATGTGCTGTTTGGTGATCGCCAAGGTGGCCAGCGTCATCACCCCAATTTATCTGAAAGACCTGGTGGATGGCTTGAGCTTGCCCGCCACCGTCATGGTACTGCCTCTGGCCGCGGTGCTGGGCTATGGTTTGGCTCGATTGTTGACCAGTGTCTTCAGTGAGCTGCGCGATGCGTTGTTTGCACGGGTGACCCAAGGTGCAATCCAACGCGTAGCCAGCCAGCTCTTTGAACATCTGCTGTCCTTGTCATTGCGGTTTCACATGCAGCGCCAGACGGGGGGCCTGACTCGGGATATCGAGCGTGGTACCAAGGGGATCGGCTTTTTGCTGAACTTCATGGTGTTCAATATTATCCCGACCGTGCTCGAGATCAGCATGGTGGCGGGTATTTTGTTATGGCGCTATGACTGGACCTTTGCGGTGCTGACGCTAGGCACAATCGCTGCCTATATTGTGTTTACGCTGCTGGTGACAGAGCGGCGCATGGTCTATCGACGCAGCATGAATGATCTTGATAGCAAGGCGAACAGCAAGGCGATTGATGCGCTGATCAATTATGAAACAGTCAAATACTTCGGTAATGAAGGCTACGAGCGCGACCGTTATGACAATAACCTGGGACGTTGGGTAGATTCAGCGGTCAAGAACCAGGTCTCTCTGAACTTATTGAATATGGGGCAGGGTGTCATCATTACTTTGGGTATTACCTTGCTGCTTTGGCGCTCGGCGGTGGGCGTGGTGCAGGGGACCATGACCGTCGGTGATGTGGTGTTGGTGTCCGCCTATCTGACGCAGTTATATGCACCGTTGAATTTCCTGGGTTTTGTCTATCGCGAGATCAAGCATTCGCTGGCTGACATGGAGCGCATGTTTGACTTATTGGGTAACCAGCAAGAGGTCGCTGATCAGCCTGATGCACGCGACCTGCGAACGAGCCGCGCCAGTGTGCGCTTTGAGCAGGTGCAGTTCTCGTACGAGCCGAATCGTCAGATTTTGTTTGACTTCAGCTTTGAGGTGCCTGCTGGCCATACCCTGGCAGTGGTTGGTGCGTCGGGCGCAGGAAAATCCACACTTTCGCGTCTATTATTTCGATTTTACGATGTGGATAGTGGATCGATATTGATTAATGACGAGGATATACGCTCGCTCACCCAGGCCAGTTTGCGCGCCCACATTGGAATCGTGCCGCAGGATACGGTGCTTTTTAATGACACCATTCTGTACAATATCGCTTATGGGCGTCCGCAGGCGGATCCCGAGGCGGTGATCCGAGCTGCTCAGGCGGCACATATTCATGACTTTATCGTTTCTTTGCCTGATGGCTATCAGACTCAGGTAGGTGAGCGCGGGCTCAAACTATCGGGTGGCGAAAAGCAACGCGTCGCCATCGCCCGCACGCTCCTGAAGGATCCACCAATCCTGATTCTGGATGAAGCCACGAGCGCCCTCGATACGCACACTGAGCGCGCTATTCAGGATGAGTTGAGTCAGATCGCGCGTGATCGTACGACACTGATCATTGCGCACCGCCTATCGACAATTGTCGATGCGGATCAGATTATTGTGGTCGATGCGGGCCGCATTGTCGAACGTGGTAATCATGCCGCATTACTCGCCCAGGCGGGGCGTTACGCGCAGATGTGGTTTCTGCAACAATCGGGCCAGGATGACGACGTTCAGGATTTGACTGATACAGTACCGAAGTAGTACTATATCGACTCAAAACACACACAGAGATTCATCACATGCTGCGTATCAGCAAGATCGTCGACTATGGCACGCTTGTGCTCACGCACATGGCTGCGCGGCCCGCACATGTGTATAGCGCAACGGACTTGGCCAGCGCGTTGGGTTTGGGCCAACCCGTCGTAAGCAAAGTACTCAAGCTCTTGAATCAACATGAAATTGTTGTGAGCCTGCGCGGCGCGCATGGCGGCTACAAACTCAATTTGCCCGCTGATAGTATCAGCATTGCTCAGGTTATTGATGCACTTGAAGATCAACCGTTTGGTCTTACCGAGTGTACGGCCATGCCTGGCGTATGCAGTGTCGAGGCGGATTGCCATATTCGCCCTCATTGGCAGCGTATTAATGACATTGTTCGTCGCTCGCTTGAGGCCGTTTCGATTGCCGACATGACGATGAGTAGCAATGATTTTCTCTCTACTGCACGCGATGTGCCCCTAGCGGGCGTGCGCATCAAGGCACCGAATTCCCCGAACTGGAGTTTTTCTAAATGAACACCGTCAACGATAATCTGGACTCTTTCCTGGATCGTGAGTATACCGCCGGTTTCGTTACGGAAATCGAGTCCGATACGTTTCCTAAGGGTTTATGCGAGGACGTCATCCGCCGTCTATCCGCAATCAAAAAAGAACCCGAGTTCATGCTTGAATGGCGCCTGAAGGCGTACCGGGCATGGCTTGAAATGGAACTACCGGAGTGGCCGCACCTTACCTACCCACACCCCGATTTCCAAGACATCAGCTACTACTCTGCTCCCAAATCTAAGGCCGATGGCCCTAAAAGCCTTGAGGATGTCGATCCAGAGCTGTTGCGCACCTACGAAAAGCTCGGTGTGCCGCTACACGAGCGCGCTAAGCTTGCAGGTGTTGCTGTGGATGCCGTGTTCGATTCGGTCTCGGTGGCAACCACCTTCCGTAAGCAACTCGCTGATGCAGGGGTGATCTTCTGTTCATTTTCCGAGGCAGTGCGTTCGTATCCGGATATCGTCCAAAAGTACATGGGCACCGTTGTGCCGCCAGGTGATAACTTTTACGCCGCCTTAAATTCAGCCGTGTTCTCTGATGGGTCGTTCGTGCTGATCCCCAAGGGTGTGCGTTGCCCTATGGAGCTCTCTACGTATTTCCGTATTAACTCGGCCGACACGGGGCAGTTCGAACGGACTCTGATTATTGCCGAGGAGGGCGCCTCGGTCAGCTACCTGGAAGGCTGTACAGCGCCCATGCGAGACGAAAACCAGCTCCACGCCGCAGTGGTCGAACTAGTTGCGCTGGATGATGCCAAGATCAAATACTCAACCGTACAGAACTGGTATCCGGGTGATGAAAATGGTCTGGGTGGTATTTATAACTTTGTGACCAAGCGCGGTGACTGTCGTGGCCCTCGTTCGCGCATTGCCTGGACACAGGTCGAGACCGGTTCGGCGATTACCTGGAAATATCCCAGTGTGATCCTGCGTGGTGACGACTCGGTTGGCGAGTTCTACTCGGTCGCGTTAAGCAATCATTATCAGCAGGCGGACACCGGCACCAAAATGATCCATATGGGCCGCAATACGCGCAGCACCATCATCTCCAAGGGCATCTCGGCAGGGCACGGAAGCAACACCTTCCGTAGCCTGGTGCGCATGACACCTAAGGCGGTGAATGCGCGTAACTATACGCAGTGCGATTCGTTACTGATCGGTAAAAAGTGTGCAGCGCATACCTTTCCGACCATCGAGGTGCAAGATCCCAGTGCCAGTGTTGAGCACGAGGCGACGGCCTCGCGAATCGCCGAAGATCAGCTTTTTTATGCCATGCAGCGCGGCTTGTCAGCCGAGGATGCCGTGTCGATGATCGTCAATGGCTTTTGCAAGGAAGTATTTAAGGAATTGCCCATGGAATTCGCAGTCGAAGCACAAAATTTGCTCGGCTTGAGTCTCGAAGGCAGCGTTGGTTAATCAGGAGTCATGATGCTGAACATTAAGAATTTGCACGCCTCGGTCGAAGACAAGGCAATTCTCCACGGTCTGGATCTGTCGATCAAGGCGGGCGAGGTCCATGCCATCATGGGCCCCAATGGCTCTGGCAAGAGCACCTTGTCGCAGGTGCTGGCGGGGCGTGAAGACTACAAGGTCACCGATGGTTCGGTTGATTTCGAGGGACAGGATTTACTCGCCATGCCCATCGAGGAGCGCGCGCGCTCAGGGATTTTCATGGCATTTCAATATCCCATCGAGATTCCAGGGGTCTCGAACGCTTACTTTATGCGCGCCGCGGTTAACTCCGTACGCCGCCACCGTGGCGAGCCCGAGCTGGATGCGATGGATTTCGTCAAGCTCGCCAAGCAGGAAATGAAGCGCGTCGGCATGCGCGACGAGTTCCTCTATCGCTCAGTCAATGAGGGCTTTTCAGGTGGCGAGAAAAAACGCAATGAAGTCCTGCAGATGACCTTGCTCGAGCCCAAGCTTGCCATCCTGGACGAAACGGATTCCGGCCTGGATATCGATGCCCTCAAGGTCGTGGCCGAGGGCGTGAACCGTCTGCGTTCGCCTGATCGTGCGCTATTGATCATCACGCACTACCAGCGTTTGCTTGAGTATATCGTTCCGGACTATGTGCACGTTCTTGCGGGTGGTCGCATTGTGCGCTCTGGTGGGCGTGAGCTGGCTGTCGAACTAGAGAGCAGTGGCTATGGTTGGGTTGAAAATGCCGCCAAGCCGGTCACCCGGCACCTTGGGGGCAAGGGAGCAAGGGCATGAGTGCTGATTTGCAGGGCTGGACGAATACCTACAGCCGTCGCGTAGCGGGCCTGCCAGGGGCAAGCATGCCCTGGCTGGCTGGCTTGCGCCAGCAGGCGATGGATCGCTTTGCCTCAGAGGGTTGGCCGACCACGCGTATGGAGGCTTGGCGCCATACTTCGCTAGCTGGTCTGGCGCAAGAGTCTTTCGAGGATGGCCAAGCGGTGGCCGCTGATGAACTGGTCGCTTCGTTGCGTCAGGGCGAGGCCGGGCATTGGCTGGTTTTTGTCGACGGGCATTTTGATGCGGCTTTGTCCGATGTAGGGGCCTTGCCCGAGGGTGTTGTGGTAGAGCCTTTATCCACGGCGATCGCTCAGCACGCAGACGAGATCGAGTTCATATTCGGCGAGGCCGAGCATGGCGAGAGCACCGAGGCGCTGAACCTGGCCTTGGCGAGCGATGGTGCACTCGTTCGTCTGGCGCGTGGCGTCGTATTAGAGCAGCCGGTCCATCTGGTTTTTGTTGCAGCTTCACCGCGCGCAGCGAGTTTTACACGTAATGTGGTCATTGCGGACTCGGCTGCCCAGGCGACGGTTGTTGAACACTTTATCGGTGTGGATCAGGCGGCTAATTTCACCAATACCGTTACGCGTCTATTGCTCGCGCAGGACGCGCGGGTCACCCACCTTAAGCTGCAGCAGGAATCGACCAAGGCCTATCACCTGGGTGTGGTCGATGTCGCACAGTCCCAAGGTTCCTATTTCGCCTCACATTCGATGTCGCTGGGCGCGCGCCTGGCGCGTCATGGTATTGCTACGCGCTTTGACGGACAACGCTGCGAGACCTTGCTCAATGGTTTGTACTATGTTGATGGCCGACGTCACGTCGACCATCATACGATGATCAGCCACGCTCAGCCGCGCTGTGTGAGCCACGAGTATTATCGTGGCATTATGGCTGACGCCTCGCGAGGGGTATTTAGCGGACGTATTCTGGTGTCCAAGGGTGCCGACGGTACGGATGCCATCCAACGGAACGATAGCCTGCTGCTTTCGCGCCTGGCCAAGTCGGATTCCAGGCCTGAACTCGAGATCTACGCCGATGATGTCAAATGCGCGCACGGTGCTACGGTCGGTCAGATCGATAAGGATGCCTTATTCTATCTGCGCTCGCGCGGTCTGGACGAGGTCCATGCCCGGGATGTGCTGACCTATGCCTTTGCTGCGACGTCGGTTTTACGTATCGAGGCTGAGCCCCTGCGCAAACGCGTCGAGCAGGCCATTCGCACCCTATTGCCTGGCGGTATCGGCCGCGTCGGAGAGGCTGCATGAATGCGCCAGAATCCGTCGTGATGAATATCGCTGAGCGGGCGGCAGATTTTCCGATTCTGGCGCGTCCTATCCGGGGGCGCAGACTGGCATATTTGGATAATGGCGCGACCACACAAAAGCCACGAGCGGTAATCGACGCATTGACGCAATACTATGAGCAGTCGAATGCCAATATCCATCGTGGTGTGCATTGGCTATCACAGCACTCTACGGATTTGTATGAGCAGGCGCGTGAGCGCGTGCGTGGTTTGCTGAACGCCCAAAGCAGTCAGGAGATCATCTTTACCCGAGGCACAACCGAGGCTATTAACCTGCTCGCACAGACTTGGGGTGCTCAGCACCTTCGCGAGGGGGATGAAGTCATCGTCACGGGCCTAGAGCACCACTCCAACATTGTTCCGTGGCAGATGTTGTGCGAGCGTAGCGGTGCGATATTGCGCCCCGTCTCGGTGACCGATAAGGGTGAGCTGGATATGGCCCATTATCAGTCCTTGCTCAACGCACGCACACGACTGGTAGCAGTGGCCCATGTATCGAACGCGCTAGGTACGATTAATCCTTTGGACGAGATCATTCGTCTGGCGCACTCGGTGGGCGCGCGCGTACTGGTGGATGGTGCACAGGCCGTCGCACACCAAGAGGTCGATGTGCAGGCGCTGGCCTGTGATTTCTATGCCTTTTCCGGGCATAAACTCTATGGCCCGACAGGCACAGGCGCATTGTATGTTCGTGCTGATATCATGGCCGATATGCCGCCTTGGCAGGGTGGGGGCGACATGATACGTACGGTTAGCTTCGAGCGCACGACCTATGCCGAAGGTCCGCAACGCTTTGAGGCGGGGACACCGAATATTGCAGGTGCGGTGGGTCTTGGCGCAGCGATCGAGTACGTGCAGCAAATAGGCTTGCGCAATATCGCTGTCCACGAAGAAGCGCTGCTCGCCGAGGCAACAGATAGTATTCTGACCCTACCTGGGATTCGTATCATCGGCACCTCAGCACACAAGGCTGGCATCCTGTCCTTTCTTGTCGATGGCATTCATCCGCACGACCTGGGAACGATCCTGGATACTGAAGGGGTGGCAATTCGTGCTGGGCATCATTGCGCCATGCCATTGATGACGCATTTTGGTATTCCTGGCACGGCTCGCGCGTCGTTTGCGCTGTATAACTCGAGCGATGATGTGCAGGCCTTGATTGCCGGTGTGCGCAAGGCACAAAAATTATTTGGAGTTGGATTGGATGGCTGAGCAAGACGATGGCTTGCGTGAGTTGTACCAGGAGGTCATTTTTGACCACAACCGCAGCCCACGTAATTTCCATGAGATGGATCATGCCTCACATCGGGCAGATGGCCATAACCCATTATGCGGCGACCAATTGACTGTCTATGCTCTGGTCGAGGGGGGTGTTGTACGCGAGGTCAGCTTTGTAGGGAATGGCTGTGCCATATCCACGGCGTCGGCATCGCTGATGACCGAGGCCGTACGTGGCCAGACCATCGATCAGGTGGAGGCTTTGTTCCAGGATATACACGCCATGCTGACGCAGGCGCATCCAGACCGTGATCTGGGCAAGCTCGAGGTGCTCTCGGGCGTGCGTGAGTTTCCGTCACGCGTCAAATGCGCAACGCTCGCCTGGCACACATTACACAACGCCATCACGTTGGCCAGAGATACGGCGCAGACTGAATAAGAGGGATGTCATGAGCTATTCGAGAGAAGAAGTCGTAGTCAGCCGGGACGTCCCGGCGGTCACGGTGCCCTATGGTTCGCCTGTCACCATTGAGGCAGGCTGTGATGCAGTCATCACCCAGCAACTGGGCGGTACCTTTACCGTTATGGTCGAGGGGAATCTGTATCGTATCGAGGGTGTCGATGCGGATGCGCTAGGCCTGGAGCCTGTCGAGGAAGTCTCACACTCCCACGATGGGCCGGTCACAGCAGATTCCGTTGAGGACGCCGCCTGGATGATACTATCGACCTGCTATGACCCCGAAATTCCGGTAGATATTGTGAATCTCGGGCTCGTCTATACATGCCGTGTGGTGCCTGCTAGTACGCCTGAGCGGTATCGTATCGAGATCGAGATGACATTGACTGCGGCAGGATGCGGAATGGGAACCATGATCGCTGATGAGGCACGCAATAAGCTGCTGAATATCGAGGGCGTGGACGAGGCGACGGTCGATCTGGTCTGGGATCCCCCCTGGAGCCGCGAGATGATCAGCGAACCCGCCAAACTACAATTGGGCCTGTTGTAATCTGTGTTAGAATTCTGTTCTTTCATCGCTATAGAACTTCCTTAGCGATGAGGCGTCAGTGCCGGGAAACTGGTAATGATTTCGGGGCGTAGCGCAGCCTGGTAGCGCACTTGCATGGGGTGCAAGGGGTCGTGAGTTCGAATCCCACCGTCCCGACCAATAAAATCAAGGCCTTACAGATTAACGTCCGTAAGGCCTTGTTCATTTCGTGAATTTTGCCCCATGTTTTGCTCCATGGAATCCTTTTGCCAGGATCTGCAAGAGCCCGCCTGGTAATCGTCTGTGCGAACGAATGCGGCCTGTACATCGAATCTTGTTCGAGGGCGGGCAAGTGGCGGCGGTTCAAGCATTCCTTCGAGGACGCCAAGCTGATCACCTTGGAGCCTATCCAATAGAAGTGCAGCATGCCGGGCGCCTACATCGGGGCGTTGCTCTGACTCATGGCATCAACCGGAACATTGTCCATAAATGGCTGATGAGCTAGTCCCGTCGTATGAAAACCTTGATTTCACCTGGTTGTTTCGGAGGGAAGATACAGCGGGCTGTATATCCGACCTCAGCATTGAAGACGTTCTTGGCATCAAAATCGATAGAGACTATTACGTTACCTAGGGTGGGCGCAGTCCTGACACTCGTGCCCAGTATTGAGTGAAAGTCGATGGAGCTCGGGATCATGGTTTGGCTTCGTGCGCTGGCATGGGCACGCACCATGGACCTACATTGGCTAATTGCTTCACTGTGATCCAATGCATTCTCTTTCTGGGTCTTGACCGGTTCATGGTTTTTGATTTCGGCTTCAGTCAGGTATATACGACTTCCGTTCTTACAGTCCAAGAATATTTTTAACGACTTCAACGTACTTTCGCCGCTCAGTTGCACGTTCTCCGCATAGTCGCACTTTCCGCTATCAATAGCCATCTCTGCGGCCGTGCGCCTCAGTTTCTCGATCTCTGGTAATCTGGATCGGTACTTAGTCACAAGCTTTGGGTACTCTTGGTGCGTGTATTTGTCAATTGCATAATCCGGGATGCGCTGTTCATAATTTTCTTGACGCTGGCGTAGGGCATTCTCCTCGGCTATCCGTTTGTCGTAGGCCGCCTTTTGAGTTTTATAGTGACCTTCTAATTGCGTGAGGGAGTCGTCATCGATGAGGGAGAACTTGTCGATGATTGCTTTAGCGTCTGCAAATTGCTCGTCCTGTATAGCGGCGGCTAGGCGCCCAAGTACTTGCTCGGACTCGGCGGCAAAGGACTGTCTCACCGATTCCTCTTCCTGCTCCCTTTTCTGCGCAGCCGCCTCTTGCTGCTCCTGCTCTTTCCTATCGGCCAACAGTTGAGCTTCGTGCTGTTGTTCGGCGGCCACCGCTTCATACGCTATACGTTGGCGTTCTGTGTGGGCAGTTACCGCTGTTTGTGCCAGCACTGCCAGGACAAGTGCTGACAACCATCCGAACCTAAAGCGAGCTAACCGAGGTGCTGCGAGCGTGATGCGGTCCTGGGCGAAGGGGAGGAGCACTAGTCCGGCTAACGCCGCCGAAACTGCAGCAACCCACACCTGACTTATTAAAAACTGACTGGCAATGATCAGATAAATTACTGCGAAACCCCAACGGAGAATTGGCTGCGATAGTCGCCAACGTTTGCTGACCGTTTCCAAGCTTTCGAGGTGTTTTGGTATGGAGAAGCCTAGGATAGGTCCGGGCTGCGCAAGCAGCTCTTCGATTAGTTCGGCTGCAAAGCCGATAAATTCACTTTCGGCCTGAGGTGTTTTGAACCTCATTTGATGCTTGTTGATAAGGATCAGGCGCACAAAGCCGATGATCTCTTCTTTCCACTGGGAGTCGTCACTGATCCCATAGCCTTGATCTTTGATCAAGATTGTCCTGTTGTGTTCGAGTTCCGTGATATGTTCCTGCACGGCAGCGAGTACAGCCTCAGCCCAAGTCGACAAGTGCTTTCTCTGGTTGAGAGCAGTGACATGCTCAACGACTAGCGCCCCAAGGTATATGGCCAACACAAAAGTTGTTATAGGTAGAAATACGGCTGGGAAAGACATGTGATCTCTTAGGTCGTGGCTAGCTGAACCATTTTGTGAATTATTATAACTACATGTGTCGAGAGAGCTGGAGACGCGGGTATAAAGGTCTCTCAGAGCGGCAAAACAAGGTAATTATTATCTGTCGAGGGTGTTTACGGGTATGTCGAGATAATTAATATGGAACAAGATATCGACATACAAAAAACATGCTCTAATCGCCCACCGTTGTGGCAAGCAGGATTCTTGTTTATCTGGTTTGAGATGACTTTGCCTTGACAGCAATTGAGGATATTAGCAACTACACTTGGAAAAATAAGCTGTCGTCCCGTAATGCGTTCATAGAAGCAGCGGGACGGACTCAATCGGTCAGCTTATAGGGATTGGTTTCTGAACTCGCGCAACCGCTTCGGGAACCGTCATGCCATTGCGAATCCCCAGTGCTTTTGCGCAATCATTCGTCCGAGACACAATACCGGTAGCCCAACTGGAACGTGCGTCGCCTATTCGTGCGCTGGTGTGATACACCGTCATGGCAGGGATGCCACGAGCATCCAGGACCGGCAGCCTAGAATAGCCGGCCTCATCGATACCGCCGCCTGCATCGTTATAGACGGCCGCCTGAACAGCTACGCCGATTGCGGACTCGGCTCGGCCGCCCAATAGAGCCCCATGCGATCCGGTGACGACGATACATCTCGCATCCGCGGAGCGAACCAGCGAATTGGAGTCCATGCCGATCACTATGATCCCATGACCATTGTCCGCGCTGAGTTGGCTGCGGGCCTCGCGTTGGGGTTCGACCTTTCCGCGCGCGGCGCCCTCGGCGCGTAATAGCCGGTGCGCAGCCAAGGTAGCGGGTATGCCAGGCGTTATACCCAGTGCCTCGCTGATCGCGTTACAAAAGCTGATCTTGCCTCGTGCCAACAAATCAGCGCCATCGCCTATGCGCGCGGTTCTGTAATCCACTGTTGCCGCCGCGATCCCAACTCTGTCCAGAAAAGTCAGGCAGGAAATCCCGGCCTGTTCGAGTCCGACCCCCGCGTCGTGCAGAATCACCCCGCGCACACCCGCCTGCGCGGCATACCAGCCACAGTATTGGCCGCCGTGAGATCCGGCGATAACAATCTGGTCCTGGTGCTTATGGTCGACATGGGTAATGCTATCCAACGTCCAAATCCGGGCATCCATACTGGGTGCCGGTTGTCAGAGGTCGATCTGGTTACGCATGGCCTGCGCCCCCAGGTTCAATAGATCGTTTGCGTGAGCATATAAAAAAGACACCCCCAAACGTACCCAAGGCGCGACATCACCGGGCTTGACGAGCATCCCGACAGGCATGCCACCTTGTCGCAGCACGCGGATGGCATTCTGGATTGCGCCAGCGACCTCGACTTGGTCGTAGGCCCCTCGATGGCCCATGCTTTTGGACAAGTCGATTGGACCGATAAAAATGCAATCGATGTCGCGCATTTGGGCAAGTTCGTCCAGGTGATCCAGTAATGCGGCGTGTTCAAGCTGAACGATCAAAATTCGGTCCGCCCGTTCGCCGGACAGGCAGTAGTCGAACGAAGCCACAATACGCCGCACGTCATCCAGGGATTCGGCGCGCGGGACAATAATACCGTCGGCGCCACGGTGCATCAGGCGTTCGATCGCCCAGGGTTCTAAATTGAATGTGCGGATCAGGCTGCACACGCCGTGCAGCCGGGCGGCGCGCGCCATGTTTTCCAGCGACTCGATATCGGGGCTGCCTTGTTCAGTATCGAACATTAGCGCATCGGCCCCGCTGCGCGCCAGGGCTTCGACCAGGCCCGCTGAAGGGTGGTCGACATTGAGGACCAACTGTGGCTCGTGCTTGAGCAAGTGTGCGCGTAAGCGGTGTGCAGGGGCGGCGTGGTTCACAGGGGGTCTCCGGTGTGTTGGGATGCGAGCTTGGCGATGGCCCTGCATTCCTTTTTCATTTGCTCAACGATTCCCAGATAGCGTGCTGAGGTCATCCGTGACGAGATCGCGGCCACGCTGACCGCGCCTATCGCTTGTCCATCGAGTCCGGGAATGGCGACACCCACAGCGCTCATGCCCTTGAACACGCGCTCGTGGTTGTACGAATAGCCTTTGCGGCGGGTGTCATTGACCAAGCGGTGCAGTACTGAGGCGGTAAAGTGCGCGTAATCCGGGCGACGTCTGGATTCGTCGTGAACGACGGCCAGCATTTCCTTATCGCGCAGGGCGGCCAAAAGTGCCAAGGCGCCTGCGCCCACGCCCAGCGGGCGCCGATTGCCGGGCGCCAGGGTGAGGGTCTTGATCGGATAGGCGCCGATGATACGGTCCGCACATACTGCCTCATGGCCGTCGATGACCGATAGGTACACGGTGTCCTCGGTCGCATCCGCAAGTCGTTGCAGCGCCGGCCGGGCGATATCAATCAGGGAAAAGTGCCGGGCAGCAGCCCGGCCCAGTTGGTACATATCGATGCCAGGCGTATACATCCGGGTCTGGGCCGAGATCTGTAGCAATCCGTGGCTCACCAAGGCGGAGAGAATGCGATGCGTGGTGGACTTGCTCAGGCCGCTGGCCTGAGCCAGATCGGTCAGGCGCAGGCCTGAGTCGCTATGGGTTGCCGCCCGCAACAGCATCAGGGCACGGTCCAGTGATTGCAGGTTGCCGGGGGTCGACTGATCGACTGCGTCAATTAGAGGGGCCGCACTCCCTGTTGTCTGGATTTCCAAATGCCTTGCCTTTTTGCCTTAGAAATGAATATACTGATGAAAATTGTACCACTAACTAGGATTAAAGTTCCATTAAATGGGATTTAATATTTGACTAGGCTATGAAATGACACAGAAAACGTTGATCAGTGGCGGACGGGCGTTGGCAAAGATGCTTGGGCTAGCAAGCCCTTCACCCTGTTTCGGCATGGGTGGCTTTCAGTTGCTGCCTTTTTACGAAGGCATGCGCGCCGAGGGGCTGGCGCATTACCTGATCAATGATGAACGTTGCGGCGCGTTTGCTGCGGATGCGTATGCACGCGTCTCGGGCAAACCGGGGCTGTGCGACGCCACGCTAGGTCCCGGTGCGACGAACCTGGTCACGGCCCTGGTCGAGTCATTGAACGCGGGTGTGCCCCTGATTGCGATTACAGGGAATACGCATCGCGCACACTCGTGGAAAAACATGACACAGGAGTGTCACCAACTGGATATTTTGCGTCCGGCCGTGAAGGACATCCTACGGGTGGAATTGGTTCAGCGCATCCCTGAACTCGTGCGTCGCGCCTATGCGGTGGCGACCTCGGGTCGGCCGGGCCCAGTCGTCATTGATATTCCCGAGGACATTACCCATGCCGAGTACGCCTTTGACGAGGCCGATTTCTATATCGACGTGGCAACGACCCACATCCCGGCGAGGCGTACGCGGCCTGCTGCACGGGACATGGACCTTGCCGTGACGATGATCTCCAAGGCCAGGCGACCCATCCTGCTGGTTGGGGGGGGCGTGCACTTGTCGGGGGCCTCCCAGGCACTGCAGACATTTGCCGAGCAAAACGAAATTCCTGTTGCCCACACCATGAGCGGCAAGGGCGCCATCGCCTGCAACCATCGGCTGTCCGCCGGAATCTTCGGACGTTATGACCGGGTCGCCAATGGCCTGATTACGGAATCGGATTGTGTCATTGTCGTTGGTTGCAAATTGGGGGAGGTCGCTACTAAACGCTATGCGTTATTCGCACCCAATACCCCAATCATTCAAATTGATAGCGTCGCCGAGGAAATCGGCCGCACCACCCCTATTTCACTTGGCTTGTGGGGGGATGCGCGTGAAACACTACACGCCCTTGCTGAGGGCTTGTCGCAGCAGCCATCTCGGGGATCATCTGAGCATGCCAACCGTGTCGCCGCGATAGAGGAGATGCACGCGCGCCTAAAGGTTTGGCGGGCTGGCGCCCACGACCGCTATACCTCAACAGAAGTCCCCATCAACATGGGCCGGCTGATTGGCGAGTTGCGTAAGGCGCTGCCCGACGATGGTATTTTGATTGCTGATGGGGGCTTTGCCGCGCATTGGACAGGCCTACTGTTCGACACACATAGCGCTGGACGCACGTATCTGGCTGATCGCGGCTTGGCGTCAATCGGCTATGGTCTGCCCGGATGTATGGGCGCCCAGTTGGCAGCGCCTGACAAGGTGGTGGTGGGTCTGACTGGGGATGGCGGCCTGAACATGACAATAGGGGAACTAGAAACCGCCCGACGTGTGGGCGCGAACTTTATCCTGATCGTCGTCAATAACGCAGCCTCGGGGTATGTGAAGGCGTTGCAGCATGCGATGTACGGTGAATACCAGTCCTCGGATTTAGTGGAAATGAACTATGCCGCGATAGCCGAGGCCATGGGGTGTCGCGGCATACGGGTCGAAGATCCTGAAAAGCTGGCCGAGGCCTATCACAGCGCGATGCAGAATCGTGATCGGCCAACAGTGATTGATGTGGTTGTGACGCGTGATCCGGCCAAGATGTTGCCGGCAGCCGATAGCCGCACGCTGAAGGTGGAAAAAGGTGACCGTCCAGTATAGGCGGCGCGAATTGAGTATCAATTAATAATTTTACCGAAGGTGGAGCAAAATGAAATTCTTACGACCGTTCATATTACTTAGTATGGCCTTATGCCTGACCGGGGGTTTTGCGACGAGTGCCAGCGCTCAGTCCATCAAATTGGGTCTGGTAGGCATAATGACGGGGCCTAATGCACAAAATGGCGAATTTTGTAGAAACGGCGCCACGCTGGCGATTGATGAAATTAACGCCGCAGGCGGCGTCAAGACACCAGACGGCAAGGCTCATCAGTTGTCGCTAGAGGTCGTCGATGACCAGGGCAAACCTGATATTGGCCTGAATGCGATTCGTCGTCTGGCCTCTAGTGATGATGTCATGGCGTTCATGGGGCCTGATTTCACGGGCATTACCCTGCCGTCGCTGTTTGTCGGCGAGGAGGCCGGGATGGCACAGATCACCTCGTCCATTGGTGCGGCGGTCACGGCCCAAGGCGATAAACACATCTTTCGCGGCCGATCCAACGACAAGATGTGGATGACCGCGCTGGTGGATTATATTGCCAATACCCTGCACGCCAAGAGCATTGGCATATCGGTGACCAATATCGAATTGGGCCGTAGCGGCCGCGATGTCGCCATCAAGTACCTGCAGGATAAGTATCAGATGACTCCTGTGGTCGATGTCTCGCATGGTTTCGGTGATCGCGACCTAACTGCCTCGGCTGCGCGTATCGTGCAGGCCAATCCCGATGTGGTGATTAATTGGGGGACTCAGATTGAGGCGGCCTTGCTGGTGCGTAAGCTGCGTCAACTTGGGTGGCAAGGTGTTTTCGCCTTCAATGCGGCTGATGACATCTTTACCAACCTGGCTAAAGAAGATTCCATCGGTGTCATCGGCCCTCAAAACTGGGTCTGGTCCAAGTCCGACGAGCATACCCAAAAGTTTGTGGCTGCCTATGAGGCCAGGTACGGTAAAAAGCCCTCGCCACACTCTATTGTTTATTACGATGGCGCAAAGCTCTACGCGGATGCGATTGCCAAGGCCGGAGCAGATCGCCATAAGATTCTGGCTGCATTGAAGGCCATGCCTGAGTGGCAGGGTGTCCAGGGTACCTATCATCCTGATGCTAGAAATGGCGATATGATTTCTGATACGGTCATTATCCGTTACGACGACAAAATACAGCCCGAGGTTGTCTTCGCGACCAAGTGACAGTTGTTTACGGCCAGGCCGTGATGGAATAGATCATGTTTCTTCAGCTCTCGATATCCGGCCTCGCGATGGGCGCGCTCTATAGTTTGGTCGCGCTTGGGTTTGTGATGATGTGGAATACGGCAGCGGTGGTGAATTTCGCTCAGGGCGAGTTTGCCATGCTGTCGATGTTTCTTGCTTTAAGCGCTCATGTGACGTTTGGCCTGAATATTTGGCTAGCGATCGCGCTGGCGGTCTGCGCGACCGCTGTGCTGGGCTATCTGTTCGAACGTGGCCTGGTTCGGCCATTGAGGGATGCCGATCCGTTGACCATCATTATGATGACGATTGGTCTGCAGATATTCCTGTCCAATGGTGCGAAGTTCATCTGGGGAACCCAGCCAGAGGTCTTTCCCGCCTATATCGGCGGCGGCACACTGAGCTTTCTAAATGTCAGGGTTTCATCACAAGCGCTGGCTGTGATTGCCGTGGTTTTGGTTCTGGCCCTGATGCTGCACTGGTTGTCCCAGCGCACGACATTGGGCAAATCATTACGAGCTGTCGCACAGGACCGCGAAACAGCTGCACTGATGGGGATTCGCATCGATCGGGTGGTTGGTGCCGGTTTTGCGATTAGCGCGGCCTTGGCCGGGATTGCCGGTGTCTTGATGGCGCCGCTAGTGTTTGTGGCGGCCGATGTCGGGCTGCCCCTGCTGGTCAAATCCTTTATCGCAGCGGTGGTGGGTGGGTTTGGCAGTTATCCGGGTGCGCTGATTGGCGGCTTGCTGATTGGTGTGCTGGATAATCTGGTGGGGTTCTATATTTCCAGCGATTACCGTGATGTGGTGCTGTTTATCGTACTGATCATCATTCTGTTGTTTCGCCCGCAAGGGCTGTTCCCCAAACATCGCTAAAAAGGTGCCATGAAAAATCTCATTTTCACCGTGGTGGTCGTGACGCTTGGCGCGATCGCGATAGTGGTGCCGCTGTTCTTGTCCAACTATCATCTGCAGATCGCAGTGATGGTGGGTATTTTTGCCTTGCTCACGCTTAGTCTGAACCTGCTCAGTGGCTATGCGGGCATGATTTCTCTTGGGCATGCGGGATTCTTTTTGATTGGCTCATATACTTCGGCTATCCTGGCGACCCGTTATGGCATGCCGTTCCCGGTATCACTGATCGGCGCTGTCTTCGTGACCGCGCTTAGCGGCTTGCTGCTCGCTGTGCCGGCGATGAAACTTTCTGGACATTTTTTGGCTGTCATCACGATTGCGTTTGGATTGATTTTGCATCTGCTTGCGATCAATCTGGAATTTATCACCAATGGGGTATCCGGTATTTCCGGTATAGCCCGTCCAGGGTTTGGCTCCTGGAGCATGACGAGTAACTTGTCCTATTATTTTCTTGTCCTAGTCTTTCTGACGGTAGTGTGCGTGTTGGCAGCCGCCTACGTACGTTCTGGATATGGGCGCGCCTTGCGTGCGTTGCGTGATGACGAGGTGGCCGCCGGCTGCATGGGGGTGAATATCACGCTTGCCAAGATCCATGTGTTTGTTATTTCGGCGGGGATTGCGGGCCTGGCTGGTTGTTTGTATGCGCACTATGTACGCTATATCAACCCGGAGAGTTTTACGATCGATATTTCGATTCGCATCCTGATCATGGTGGTGGTGGGCGGAATCGGCAGCATCTGGGGCTCCGTAGTCGGCGCCTTCGTTGTGTATGTCTTGCCCGAGGCCTTGCGGGTTTTGAATGATTATTATTATTTAGTATTTGGCTTTGTCGTGATCGTGCTGATGCTCGTGTTGCCCGGAGGGCTTATTTCATTAATTCCAGGCACCCCCAAGGCAGTCAATAATCTAAGTGTTGGGCGAGGTTACCGGCCATGACAGCAGCAATGAAGGATAACGCGATCGTCGCTGCTCAATTGTTGCAGGTACGTGGTCTGACCCGACGTTTTGGCGGGCTGACCGCCGTCGATGCGGTCGATCTGGATGTCGCGGAGGGGCAAATACATGGCCTGATCGGACCCAATGGGTCTGGAAAAACCACGTGTATTAATCTTATGTCAGGGGTGTTGCGCCCGGATGGCGGCAGCATCGTGCTGGATGAGCGTGAACTTGCTGGCAGGCCCACCCATGTGATTGCAGGTGCCGGCATGGCCCGCACTTTTCAGAATATCCGGGTATTTGGCCGACTGACTGTTCTGGAAAATGTGTTGATCGGCTTTAATCAGACACTAGGCTACAAGTTGCTGGACGTATTGACGCTACGCAACCGCGCCGTTGAGGACCGTTTGCGGGAGCAGGCCATGGGTCTGTTGGAATTTGTCGGAATCGCCGACAAATACAGTGCCGTGGCAACCAGCCTATCGTATGGCGAACAGCGCCTAATCGAGGTTGCCCGTGCGCTGGCACTCAAGCCGCGTTTGTTGCTGCTGGATGAGCCCTTGGTGGGAATGAATCCCGCTGAAGTCGATCGAGTCGTCGGGCTACTGCAACGCATGCGAGGCCAAGGCCTGACGATGATGCTGGTCGAACACAAAATGCGTGTGGTGATGTCGATTTGCGACCAGATCACAGTATTGAACTTTGGGCGCCGCGTGGCCAGCGGATGTCCAGACGATATACGCGCCAACCCCGAAGTCATCCGTGCATATTTAGGTGAAAGTCATGGCATCCGAAAACGTACTGCTAGAAGTTGAACACCTGGTGGTGAGTTATGGCGTTTTGCCTGCCTTGCACGATGTGGATTTTAAGGTGTTCGAGGGCGAACTGATCGCCTTATTGGGCACCAATGGCGCAGGCAAGACCACCACGCTTAGAACGATTGTGGGTTTGATGAATCCCTTATCGGGGGATATCCGTTATCGTGGTGAACATATCGCCGGGGTTCCGACCTATGATCTGGTGCGCAGGGGCATTGCGTTGGTGCCCGAGGGTCGGCGTGTGTTTGCGCATTCCACAGTCGAGGAAAATCTGGAGCTGGGTGCGATCTCGCGTTCATCCGCGACGGAAATCCAGGAGAGCTTCGAGCGTATCTACGCCCTGTTTCCAGTGCTAAAAGAGCGCAGGCGCCAGATGGCGGGGTCCTTGTCGGGAGGCGAGCAGCAAATGTTGGCAATTGGTCGCGCTCTGGCCTCACGACCCACGCTATTGTTGCTGGACGAGCCCTCTATGGGCCTGGCTCCCATCATCGTGACACAGATTTTTGAACTAATTGTTGAACTCAACCAACAAGGCACGAGCGTTCTGATGGTGGAACAAAATGCCAATTTAGCGCTGGAGGTTGCGGACCGCGCCTATGTGCTAGATGGTGGTCGAACGATATTGTCTGGCACTGCGCAGGAAATGATGGACAACGAGGCCGTGACGGCAGCTTACCTCGGGTCGTGAATATCGCAGGCCCGCGCAAACGCAGACCCGTTGTTCCCAAAGAAAGTACTTTGTATTGATTCAGTTTAGACAGAGTTTTGCACGGATGACCATAAACCCATTTTCCAGCCTTGTTGATTTATCTGCCGGATTGGCTGGCGGCCAATACAGTGCGGTCGAACTCTCCGGCCTGTATCTCGATCGGATTCGGCGCGCCAATACGCATTTGCACGCCTATATCGGTGTGTGCGAGGCTGCCGTCATGCAGCAGGCCCAAGCCTCTGATTTACGTCGCGCGAGTGGCCATGCACTTGGGCTGTTGGACGGCTTACCTATTGCCATCAAGGATGTGTGCGGGATTGAAGGGCAACTGAGCAGTTGCGGATCGGCAGCATGGGCCTCGCGGCGCAGCACCGTCACATCGACAGTCGTCAATCGGTTGCGTGCTGCGGGGATGGTGATCCTGGGTAAAACCCATATGGTCGAGTTCGCCTTTGGCGGCTGGGGCACCAATCCTCTGCAGGGGACCCCACATAATCCGTGGGACCTAGAGCAGCATCGTATCCCGGGTGGTTCCTCTAGTGGGTCGGGGGTGGTCGTTGCATCCGGCCTCGCACCCGCCGCTATCGGTTCAGATACGGGAGGCTCCGTACGCATTCCGGCATCTCTGGTGGGGATTACCGGCCTGAAAACCACCCAGGGCCTGATTAGTCTCTATGGAATTGCTCCGCTGTCGGCAACACTGGATACCATAGGGCCCATGACCCGTACGGTGGCCGATGCGGCAATCCTGACCCAGGTTCTGGCGGGTGAGGATGTGCACGATCAGATAACTTGCCGGGCGCCGTTAGCGGATTATCGCGCAGCGCTGGCACGCACTAGCGATTTGTCCGGTATGCGTGTCGTTGTACTGGCTCAAGATCAATTCCCTATCCCGCTGGCGCCGGACGTGCTGGCAGCGTTTCGCCGTGCCGTGGATGTGCTGCGCGGCCTGGGCGCTACGATTCTAGAGCGGCGCTTTCCTTTTGACTTTGCCGACCTGATGCGCCGCAATGGCCAGATCATCAGCGCCGAGGCTTGGAGTCTCCTGGATCATATTGCACAGGACGAAACTGCCGCCGTGGGCGCGGCCGTCCGCGCCCGTGTTCTGGCCGGCGCTGCCGTGAGTGCCAAGGACTACATCCAGGCTCTGGTACACCATCGCCAGTCCTGCGAGGCCTGGCAGGACTGGATGACGGATGTTGATGGTTTGCTGACCCCTACATTGCCTATAGCAGCTTGTCGACTCGACGAGGTCGACGAGGCGGCGACACCGCTATCGACCTTCACACGCGCTGTCAATTATCTGGGTGCCTGCGCGCTGACCTTGCCTGCTGGCATGTCCAGGGACAGCTTGCCGATTGGCGTGCAATGCATCGCCAAACGCTTCGACGAGTCCACTTTGATCCGTATAGGTTGTGCCTTTCAACAGGCTACAGATTGGCATCTGCTGACTCCGGATTTATCGAGCTTGATGGCTTGATTGCGACAAGGTCGGATAGCCAATGCCTGAGGCTGGGTTTTGCCAAGCCGATGCTAATAGCTGTAATCTGTAAGGTCCGGCTCCTCTAGATTCAAATCTTGGTCAAATTGCGGTTGCTTTGGCGCGTTGATGCCATTACAGAAGGGGGTGCCCATTCCATCACTAATCCATTCACACCAGAGGAACATGGCTACACAGATCAAGATCTATCTTGTCTCTAAAGTGTCTTGTTTCTGATGCGCTTGGCGTCTATGGTCGTCCGAGCTTGCATTGGGCGGGTGGCCAATGCAACGCCTGCCACCACGAGTAGAAAGCCGAACAAATGATAAATATACAATGCTTCATGCAAGAAGAGGGCAGCCAAACCCGTGCTGAATATCGGCATGGCGTACATAAACGTTCCTGTACGCCCAGGGCCCAACATCGCTACGGCACGGCCCCACCATATGTAGGCAAGCAAAGACGGAAACACAGCCAAATATAAGAGTGTCGCGATGGCCGTTTCATTTACCACCCAACCGCCTACCGTCGTCATTTCCCAGATCAGCAAAGGCAAATGAAAAAGCACGCCCAGAGCGACTACGACGGTCAGAAACAGTAGGGCAGGCAACGCCGTTGGACGCCACTTGATCAAGACGGTATACATGGCCCAGCATAAAACACCGCAAATAACCAGTAAGTCGCCTTTATTGATGCTGAGCTGCAGTATCTGATCGAATTGACCACGAAAAATGATCGTAGCCGCTCCAGTGATGGAAATACCGAGACCAAACGCCTGTCTCAGGCCTAAACGATCGCCAATAATGAAAAGTGCCAACACAAAGGTCACTACCGGCATTAAGGTATTGATGATGGAGGCATTGATCACGGTCGTATGGTGCAAGGCCGTGTATATCAGACAATTAAAAGCGGTAATCCCCAAAGCTCCCAATATAGCTAAAAAATGGACTTCTTT
Source organism: Alcaligenaceae bacterium CGII-47 (assembly GCA_019166125.1). GTDB lineage: Bacteria > Pseudomonadota > Gammaproteobacteria > Burkholderiales > Burkholderiaceae_B > Castellaniella. The sequence goes on along the minus strand of JAHTBO010000002.1, from coordinate 286,870 downwards.
TTTAATCTGTGGAGCATGTTCACGCCATCGAGGAAAGGTTAAAAAAGTCAAAATAATCAATGCCAGCAACCAGCGCCAGAAGGACATTTGGATGGGAGGTATGATATCCGCAGCCATGCGGGCCAAAAAGAAATTACCAGCCCAAAATAAAGGGGGCATCATTGCAAAAAAGTAACCTGCACGCACACTTGTCGTTTGGCTGCGCATCATGTTTGCCCGGTTTGTGATTTAGCTATACCCCTTGTATGGGCAATCATGGATAGGGCGCCTGAAATTGCGGCCTTACCACGTGCCCTTGACGTGCCGCCTTCAGTATGGCCAAGCATACCTCTGTGGTGGCACGTGCCCACTTGGCGCTATGGAGGACCGGTTCGTTCTCGCGTATCGCACCCCATAGCTCGTCGATAACTTCAACACGCGGAATATCACTTTTAGGGGTATCGAGCAGAAACTGCCGCTCATCCCCATACACGTGGACACCTTCTGGGGTCAATCGTAGATCGGCCTTGTCAGTGGAAACCAGCATATGCCCAAAATGTTGATGATAAGGAGGGGGCGTGAATGTCTCTGGCTTGTAATGACAGCCGCCATAGTTACCTGAGGCCTTTAAATCCGCCTCCTGCGCGATATCAGAGATGTTTGATAGGCGTTTGCGTGCGGCGCCATAATCATCAGGATGTTTACGCGTACCTAACTCCCCAATCCCGCCGAATATCTCATCACTGTCGTAATGAGCATAACCGCTATATGTAATTGAAGCAAAGACGCCGTTCGTGAAGGTGAGTAATGCTGTGTAGGCGCCCTCAGTGGGCCGATGGGGGTCCCATGCCCCGGTGTGGGCGTGTATCGTTGCGACGTCCCCTCCGCCCAGTAAACGGACAATATCAACTTGGTGCGCACCTTGACTTAGCACAACGCCTCCGCCCTGTTGCGTATCAAGCTCCTCAGGGCGTCTTGGTCGATATAAGAAGTTTGTGTAGTTGAACGCGTGGATCATGCGGGTAGCGCCAAAGCATTGCTCTTGTAATAAGCGCCAAGCATGCAGTACCGGTCCATCAAAGCTATGGGAATGCCCGACAACAAGCACGATACCGGTGGAATCGACACTATTGACGATCTCGGTACATTCCGTCAATGTAATGGCCAGCGGTTTTTCCACAAGAATATGCTTGCCAGCGTTGGCAACCTGTCTTACATGCTGGGCATGATATTGATGTGGAGACGCGATATACACCAGCTCTACCTCAGGGTTCTCGCACATCGCCGTAACCGTGTCGAAGGTCGGTGCGTCAAAATCCCGATTAAACATACGGCGTGCTGGCTCACGCGGATCCATTGCAGCGACGAGCCGGATACGCGGATCACGGATAAATGTCGGAACCATGAGGGTAAAGGCGCGCCCCAGTCCGATGACGCCCAATCCCAGAGGCTTGCGGCCTGTCATAGATCAAGTACCAACGTGCCGCCGCGCGCGCGCGACACACAGACCATGATGTTGTCTTGTAATTCGTGGTCTTCGAGCACCATATCTCGGTGCTCTACATCACCCGAGATCAGGCCCGTTCTACAGGAACCACATGTGCCGCTTTCACACGAGCTGCTCACCTGTACTCCGCTTTCTCGTAGCGCTTCCAAGAGCGTGCTTTGCTCGGAAACCTGTATGATTTTATCGGATCTTTGTAGCCTTACTTCAAACGGCACATTGGTCCGTGACAACGCGGCGTCTGTTCCAAAGCTCTCGAACGTCACCGCGTCTCTGGACCAATGGCCTGTCATGTCTTTGACTGCCTCCATGAGATGCCTAGGACCGCAACAATATATCTGGCGGTGGGCTGGCTTCTCTAGTACCGGCCATAGATCAAAGCTGCGTTCTGGATCACCCTCATCATGATGAATGATGACTTGATCACGAAATGGGGACTGGGCTAACGCTTCCATATAGGCAGTGCTCGGCGCGTCACGAGTCAGATAATATAGCTTGAAACGCTCTATATTCTGATGATAAAGAGATTGGATCATCGAATAAATCGGGGTAATACCAATACCGCCAGCAATAAAGATATATTCTGGCCGATCAGGAACCAGCTCAAAAACATTATTGGGGAGGGATACGGGTAATATTGAACCCTGCATGAGCTCATCGGCCATACTGAGGGAACCGCCCCGTCCTCGCTCCTCTCGTTTTACCGCAATAACATAACGATCATGCTGCAAGGGATTATTCGAGAGCGAATATTTATTGACGAGGCCTATTGGGGTTTTCACGGATAGATGCGCGCCCGCTGAAAAGGCGGGGAGCGGATGTCCGTCCGGATGTCGTAGATCAAATTCGAAAATTCCGTTAGCGATCTGCTGCTTAGACTGCACAATTAGATCCAGACTGAGTTCCGATGTATTCATCGGCTTTTCTCCTGCACGCATATGATTGACATATCTACATTATGGATTGCAATAAACTTAGTTATCTAATAAAATTTTAGCATGCAATACAGTTAGATTGCTAATCATATTTGAAGTCTAAATAAGCCACAAGGATTCAGACCATGCTCACTCCCGAGGACAACAAACTATTGTGCCAGGTCGTTGACGATGCGCCGATGGGGCAATTGATGCGGCGGCACTGGACGCCGATTTGTTTGCTCGAGGAGGTGTCAGAAGCCGATGGCCCCCCTAACAAGGCGCGCGTATTCGGCGAGGACCTCGTCGTGTTCCGTGATACTAACGGCCGCATCGGCGTGATGGATGAGTACTGTCCGCATCGTCGCGCTTCGTTGGTATTGGGGCGCAATGAAGACTGTGGGTTACGTTGTCTGTATCACGGCTGGAAGATCGACGTGGATGGCAATGTCGTGGAAATGGTTTCAGAGCCTGCTACCAGTAATTTTGCCTCTAAAGTGAAGCATACGGCCTACCCGACCCAAGAATGGGGGGGCTTTGTCTGGGCGTATATGGGGCCAGCAGATACCATGCCTGCCTTTCAGCCCCCGGCGTGGGCGCCGACAGACCAAATCAAGGTATCCATTGCCAAGGTCATTATTCCTTGTAATTGGGCACAGATTCTGGAAGGTGCCATCGACTCAGCTCATAGCTCCAGTCTTCATTCATCTGACATGGTTCCCGCTCGCGTCAGTAGTGCACAGGCGACCGAAAACATGTGGCTACGCCCGTCCACCGACAAGGCACCCCGTTTGCATATCGACAGATCGTCGTACGGATTTCGCTACGCTGCCTTGCGAAGGCCAATTACCAACTCCGCCACAAATACGTATGTGCGAGCAACCGTATTTGTGGCCCCAGCCACGGCGCTGATCCCGCCAAATGATCGGTATAACGTTGCCAATGTAAATGTACCCGTCGACGATACAGCCACAGCGTTTTATTTTATCGCCTGGGGCCATCCGTCAACCACACCTGATACCGAGGCTTGGCGTGAGTTTCTCGGACAAAGGTTGGGCGAAGATCTCGATAAAGAGTATAGGCCGCTCAGGAATATGGGTAATCGATTTTGGCAGGATCGTGAGGCAATGAAGGCCGGGAACTTTACAGGTATTTCAGGTTTTCCAAACCAGGATGTCGCGATGTGGGTAACTATGGGGCCAATCGCGGATCGATCCAATGAGCGCCTGGGCGCGAGCGATTTGGCTATCGTTGAGTTTCGCAAACAGATGCTGGCTGCTGTGCGTGCGTTTCAGCAAGACGGGGAGGTTATTGGTGCTGGTGAGGCGCGTATTCCGGCGCATATCTGTTCCTTCCAGGCGATCATTCCAAAAGCGATGGACTGGAAAGAGTACGCTGCAAAGTACGTTTGGCCGGTCAACACCCCCGAGGACGCCACCACCGATGTCTAACTTACTAAAGAGGTATATGAGTTGAGTAAATTACAGCTTTCAGTTGCGATGGGAGACTATGATCGCACACGACCATTATTAGACAATACTGTTCAGATCGATGGGGTTCAAGCCCTCTACATGACCTTATCACCTGAAGAAATGTTTTTTAGGGCTTTTCGTCACGCCGAATTTGATATCGCCGAATTGTCTTTCTCCAGTTTTCTTGTGAAGGAAGCACGTCAAGAGAACGAATATATCGGTATTCCGGTGTTTTTGTCTCGAGCATTTCGCCATACGTCCATTTACGTCCGTACAGATCGCATTCAGCGTCCCGAGGACCTAAAAGGTAAGAAGATCGGTGTGCCTGAATATCAATTGACGGCAAATGTCTGGGCACGCGCCTTACTTGAGGACGATTATGGAGTCAAACCTTGCGATGTTACCTGGGTACGAGGAGGAATAGACGAGCCTGGGCGGCCTGAAAAGATCAACCTGGATTTGCCTAAGGATGTTGTCTTGGAGAACGCACCAGAGGGTACAACTATATCGGATTTGTTGAACGAGGGAAAAATAGATGGTTTTATCGCGCCTAGGCCTCCCGGTGGTGCAGCCAGTCGTAACCCTAATGTGGGCTGGCTTTTCCCGGATCCTACCGTGACAGCAAAGGATTACTATCGACGTACCAACGTATTTCCCATCATGCATATTGTTGGTGTGCGCAAAACACTGGCGCAGCAGCATCCATGGCTTCCTGCCGCTGTGCTCAAAGCCTTTGAGCAGGCGAAGCAGCATGCCCTCGATCAACTTGCCGATACCTCGGCGACCAAGGTTACTCTGCCGTTTGTCGAAGAGCAGCTTAAAGCGGCCCGAGAGCTCATGGGTACGGACTATTGGTCTTATGGCATAGCGCCGAACCGCGCCACGCTAGAGACGTTTGTGCGTCACCATCATAGCCAGGGCCTATCTAAAAAACTGCTATCTGTCGATACACTTTTCCATCCGGGAACGTACGAAACCATGAAGATATAAATGGCTGGCTTATCCCAAGCCTGTAGTAAATCCATAGTGAAGTGCCCGCAATTGCGGGCACTTTTTTTCATGATGAGGCCTTTCGTTGCCCTAACCCATGACTAGGCTGTCATACTCAGGCTTTATCGTTGTTCCATCGAGTCAGCGGGTCGAGTCCCAAATGTATAAACGGTAAACTACCTTTGGCTCTCCAAATCAAAAATATCAGCGCTGAAAGGCAGATGCATGGAATAGATATAAATAGATTTGGCGAGAACAGAACAATGCTCCAGATGAAAAATATAAGTCTTATATACCAGGCCATCTTTGCCTCTATTAACAGCGCAAGGAATGTCACTGCCATCAGACCACCAATGAAGGCCACACCAATTTCAAGCCCACTACCTTGTGCCAAAAGTGCCTCATTCCAAACAAAGAGGAAAGGCAGATAAAATCCCGCCGCTGCAAGCTTCACTGCGGTGACCGCAATTTTCATTGCGTCTTCATCGGCAATGGCGGAGGCAGCAAAAGCGGCTACGGCTACAGGCGGGGTTAGCGCAGAGAGTAATGCGAAGTACAGTAGAAACATATTTGCCGGTAGTACAGGTAGGCCCGCGGCTACAAATGCAGGACTGACCAGAACAGCAGCCAGGATATAAGCGCTGGGCGTTGGCATGCCTAGGCCCAAAAGTATCGTAACGAACGCGCCGATAAAGAGCATAAGCAGGACGCTGGAGCTTGCCACCAACAGAATGATTCCTGACGCCTTCATGGCTAATCCAGTCATCGTCAAGCCTCCGATGACTAGTCCTGCAGCTGCACAGGCCGCAGCTACTGGCAGCATGCGCAGGGTGGTTTCTCCGATGCCTTCGACCAGCTCTTTAAACCCCATGCGGGTGTGCTTATTGAAAAGTGACGTGATCAGTAATGACGCTGCACCAAACACCGCAACATAGGTAGGCGTATAACCCATCAATAAGGCGATGGTAATAACCGTTAATGGTATGAAAAACACCCAACCTGTTTTAAGTGTGTCCAGGATCGGATCAACTGTCGAGATGCCGCATAAACCTAGCCGTACGGCGCGAAAATGGACTTGCAAATAAACGCAGAAATAGTAAAGTACAGCAGGCATTAGTGCGGCGAGTGCAATAGTGCGGTAATCAATACCCGTATACTCCACCAATATAAATGCCGCAGATCCCATCACGGGGGGCATGGCTGCCCCGCCGGTTGATGCAGCAACCTCAACTGCACCAGCAAAACGCGCAGAATAACCTAAGCGTTTCATTATGGGAATTGTCACCGCACCCGTAACGGCTACATCTGAGGTTGGGCTGCCAGAAATCATCCCATACATACCCGAGGAAACAACAGCGATCTTTGCCGGGCCGCCCGGTGATTTCCCTGTTAGTGCTGCCGCAATCTGAAACATAAAGTCAGCACCGCCTACACGAGACAATAGCGAGCCAAACAATACGAAAAGAAACACATAGCTGGCAGCGACTTGGATGGGCACCCCAAATACACCATCAGTTGTGTACATCAAAATATCAATAAATGAGCCAAAATCAATATAGCCATGACCAAATGGTGGCGGAAGCAAATGTCCCCAAAGGTTATAGATCAAAAACACCAGCACGACGCCGGTCAAGCCCGGCCCGGTCGTTCTACGCGTTGCCTCAAGCGTTAATAATAACAACACCGTACCAAAGAAAAGTTGGCTATCGGATAAAGGATCAAGGAGGGTAATTCTAACGACCAGATCGTCGCGCACGATAAAAAAATAGATACCACAGGCAATGCTTGCTACACAAAGCACCCAGTCTGTGTTGCTGGGCCGATTGCTGGTTTTCTCATGCGCACCAAGCGATAAAAATAGAAACCCATAAATACCACATACAAATAGAATGCCGATCAAGAGCGCATCAGGTACAGCGACGATATTTGCATAGATGACACATAATGAAAATAGGGCACCTACCGAAAAAAAATAAGACCGGGGCGCCCCGGTAAACGATCGCCGGCGCCCCATGCTGAATAGTTGCTTAAGCTGCATTACATCAGTCCAGCTTCGCGATAGGCACGCAATGCGCCATCATGAAATGGTGCAGCCGTCTTGGTGGTCAATAGCTTGAGGTTTAGCGCCGCCATTGCAGGATGGACAGCGCGTATGCGATCTATATTGTTAATCATCGCTTTGGTCAGTTGATAGGCATGTTCTTCGGACATACTGTCGTTGGCAATCAACACTGCCCCAAGCGCCAGAGTTTCGATCGCTTCCGGTTGGTTTTTATAGCTGCCGGCAGGAATGGTGAAAGAACGTATGGAAAACTGCTTTCCTATTTTATCCAGCACGCTCTGCGGTACCGAAAGCAACTTGATGTCAACAGCGTTTTCCAGCTCTCTAATCGAGCTATGTCCTACAAATACGCCGTTCGTAAAAACATTGACACGACCATTCTGAAAAAGTGAGCTCTGCTCGGATGAGCCTGCTGCGATCACAGACCCCCCCCATGCATTCACAGCGCTATCGGTGGCTCCGGCAGCATCGAGCATCGCAGTAGCAATTCGCCCTGTTATGTTGCCAGCCCGATTAACCGTTATCCGTACAGGGGCTTTAGAGACGGAGAAGTCACCTATTGACTTGATGTTGTGCTCGTCTGCAAAGCTCTTGGTCGCGATAAATTGCATTGGAGCCCAGTCATATAAATAGCCGATTGTCCTTAAGCTGGACAAGGGGCCTTTAAAAGGTTCGTCTCCGTCAACGGCAATGGCCAGTTCAGCATCATGAATCAATCCGATCTCAGCTCGCCCTTGGCTGATCATGGCCGCATTGGCAAATCCTCCGCCGCTCGTTTGATAGGTAATCAAGGAGCCTGGTGAAGATTCCTTGAGGGCAGAATCCAGGCCGGCGCCCAGTAGCGTCCACAATCCGCCCGGGCTGGCGCCAGCTAAGGTGAGGTATAAAGGATCGGCCTTGACCGGAGCGAAAGAAACCGCCATAAAAGCGGTAAATATCAACGCAGCTCGACCAATAATATTCAGTCTCATAATTCGTCCCTAATCGGCAATTTTATTTGGGGTGGCGCTGCTCTCTACTGCACGTCAAGAAGCGATTTCACGTTAGCATCGGCTTCGACTATTGAACCTTCGAAATATTAGGAAGCAAGCTAACTATTTTTAGTCTACGGAAAAGTCCCTATAGGCAGAATAGGTATATACCCCGAAAGATAGCTTTGTTCGGGCGCAGGATCGGTGATAAGGTGCTTTCCTGTTAAATTGCTCGCTTACCTCAAGACACTCTGGACGGTACGCTATGCCCCACAACGTTTTGCCTCTCAGCACGAGCCTAGGCTATCAAATCCGCACCACTCATCGCTATTTCCAACGTTACCTACAGTTAAAAATAGAACCGCACGGGGTGACGTTAGGGATGTGGTATTTTTTACGTGTGCTGTGGCAGCAGGATGGTCTGACGCAGCGTGAGCTCTCGCAGCGTGTCGGCACAATGGAGCCGACAACACTGACGGCGCTACGCTCAATGGAGCGCAAAGGATTTATAAGGCGAGAGCGCAATACAGAAGACAATCGTAAGGTCAACATCTACCTTACGCCTGAAGGTAGCGCCCTAAAGGACGAACTGCTTCCATTGGCTAAGCAGGTCGTGGATGACGCGGCCAAGGGCATCTCGGCCCAGGATAAGAAAAAGCTGCTAAAGCTACTTACCGTGATGCAGCGTAATCTGACCGACTGAAGGCATTACGCCGTAGCAGATCCATATTTCGTTCACCCTCAGATAGAATAGAAGACTTGTTAATCCTTTCACACGAGATGAACATGACTGCACGTATCAAGATCGATTTTGTCTCTGATGTGTCTTGTCCCTGGTGCGCCGTGGGCCTATGTTCGCTCGAGATCGCACTGGATCGACTGGCTGGCGAAGTTCAGGCCGAGATTAATTTTCAGCCGTTCGAGCTGAATCCAGACATGCCGCCAGAAGGGCAGGACACGGTGGAAAGGCTTGCGCGCAAATATGGCATGACGACCGAAGAGGTCCGGCGTAACGGCGAGGCCATCACGGCGCGGGGCCACGATGTTGGCTTTACCTTCAATATGGACAAACGCACGCACACCTATAACACCTTCGATGCACATCGCCTTTTGCATTGGGCTAGCCTTGATGGGCATCAGTTGAAACTCAAGCATGCGCTTCTAAAAGCCTATTTCACCGATGGCGAGAATCCCAGCGCGCATGATGTGCTGATCAGATTGTGTGGCGAGTCGGGGCTTGATGCGCAACGCGCCCGTCAGATCCTTGAATCCGATGAGTACGCGACCGACGTGCGCGAACGCGAGCGCTTTTACGCACAACAGGGAATCAATTCTGTACCGTCGATCATCATCAATGAGCGGCATCTTATCCAGGGTGGGCAAGCCCCCGAGGCCTTCGAGCACGCGCTGCGTCAGGCCGTGGCCCACTCCACAGAGCAGGCGAGGGGCTGACAGTCTGGCTTGACCATACTTAAAGAAACGGCCCTAGACAAATAAGTCGATTTGCTGCAACGTGCCGGCACGACCGTTCTCGTATAGGTAGATACCGGTGCTGCGCACCTGCCCATGCTGAGTATTATTGTTGTCTTTTAGATCGAAGGGTGTGCTTGTGTTGCCGAGGTACAGTGCACCAATCTCGTGTTCGGCCAGGGTGCTTAGGGTATCGTTGCCAGCGGCATCCTTTGTCCATATCCGTAGCTCTGCGTAGACGGTGTCATTCTCGTCTATCCAGCCGTTACCATCTTCGTCGTAGGCCGACAGATCAGCGAAACCGTTGCCACTCTGTGTGCCGAACAACTCAGAGCCATCGTCAATCACGCCGTTGCCGTTCTTGTCGAGCGCCAGAAAGCCGCTACGGGAATTTACGAAGGCGATGTGATCGGTCTGTCCGTCGCTGTCGATATCAAAGTCGAATTTTGTATTGCTTAACTGGGCTGCGGTTCCATCAAAATTAATGACCAAGGGATCCTTGCGAACGGCATCGCCAGCGCGTATGGATACGTTGGACTGGCTGGAGAACTCGCGTTTCATCTCTAGCGAGATCTGGAATTTGATCTCTTTGCCATCTGCAGTGCGGATGATCCCTTGTGCCGAAAAGGATGTTTGCTCTGCCTCATGAATTGATTCGAGTTTGTCGTATTCCAGGCCCCACCCTTGACGCTGTTCTGTTTGTGCCGCTTCAGTTGAGGCCGGCTTTTGGCTAGGCGGTGCATCAGACGTTTCAAATGCCAGTACACCGGTATCCAGTAAGCGGATCTTTTTCCCGGTGAGTGCCTCGACAACGCTTATGAGCACCTGTAATTTCGGGTCGTTTCTGGCGTGATCGACGGCGTCTTCTATTTTAGAGAGCTCATTGGCTTGGTCGGCCCGCGTGTCGACAGAATCAATTGTTTTTGCGGCTTGGCGAGCGGCATCAGAAATCGCCGCTTTTGAAGACGGAGACCTGTGTTCTGTTGCATTGAGGCCTTCAAAATCGGGTCGCTGCTTACCTGTCCAGACCCGCAACGTCTCCTCAACGGTATGCTGCTTAAGGCTGGCGTGCTGACTGGTAAAACCAATACTTGAGCTGTCTATTTTCATGGGTTTTGGCCTCAAACTTATATGCCGGAGATGCATACCTTAGCTACGGCTTTTGGGGATATAAGTGTTTACGGCTGATTTTGGGCAAAGTTTACCGACAGTCCGCCTGCGATAACGCCAACGTTGTTCCATAAGCTTGCGGCACCCACTCATACCCGTTTCCGCGCCGACGAACGTGACCGAGCCCAGGAAACGAGATGTGAGCGGCAGCAACGGTGTAGCGTTGCTCCGCCGCATCGCTCAACGTCGCCTCGCGTTGGGCGCGTGCACGCTTGGCATCGCTGTCGAATTGAATGGTGACGGACGGATCGGGCAGTTGAACCGGTGCGCAATGAACGGTGTCGCCCCAGATGACGAGTTTATGCCCGGCGCTCTCTACGCTGTAGAAGGTGTGGCCCGGCGTGTGGCCGGGAGCCTCCACCGTTCGAATCCCCGGCATGAGCTCGATTGCGCCTTTGAACGGACGCACCTTGCCTGCTATCTGATAGGGAACCATTGATGCGCGCCCCTGCGGGAATGAATGTTTCTGGTGGGCCGGCGCACGGTCCTCGGCTTGCACATCAAACCAGTAATCGAGCTCGGCTTGGTGCACGTGGATGAGCGAGTTTGGCAACATCATTTTGCCACCTACGACCAGACCGCCTGAGTGATCGGCGTGCACATGGGTCAACAGCACATCGTCGATGTCTTCAGGGCGGTATCCTGCTGCGTGGAGGTTGGTGAACAACTCTCCCCCCGCGCGTGGGGCAAACAGTTCTCCTGCGCCGGTATCGACCAGCACGACGCGTGAACCCGTGTCAATGAGATAGGCGTTGATCGAAATTTCGGCAGACAGTGTCTGGAAGCTGCGGGCCATGAGCGCTTCAATGTGCTCGGGCGTTGTGTTGTTGAGCAATTTGTCGAGCGGCAAGGAGACGGTGCCATCGCTGAGTGCTGTAATGACAAAATCCCCAAGCGCCATCCGGTAAAAACCGGGTGCCTGCGCACGCAGCAGTGGCCTTGCCGAGCGTGCGGCGGCCGTATCCTCAGATAGGGCGGAGCAAGCGGTCAGTACTCCAAAGATCGATGTACATAGACAAATGGGGCGCAATCTCATGGTCGTTGTCCAGGAAGAAGGGTGGAGGCCTCTTCATTGATCAGAGGGCCTCTAGGGCGCGATGCAACCCAAAGATATTCGACGTAGCCCTAAACTGCCAATACCGTTTTCTGCGATACCTGATGCCTCAGAGGCATCGCTGTAGGAAGGATTGCCTTGCGTCATCAGTCGTTTTGAGTCAGGGATTTTTTCAGCGTGGCTACAAAGCGCATCAGTGCCGGATTTGAATTTGATCTGAGGTACGCGAAGGACAGCGGCAATGGCACCGACAGATCTTTTAGCTCTGCGAAACGCACGCGCGAGGGCGCACGCCATTGATTGCAGGAATTAACGATGGCAATGCCGATACCTGCGGACACAAGTGACAATATTGCCGCCTCACTGCCTACTTCTTGAATGACGCGCATTGTCAGTCCAGCCTGAGAGCACGCGTTGAGCAGTCGGTCGTAATAAGTTGGATAGACCGCTCGCTGGAAGGTGACAAAAGGTTCGCTTTTCAGGCTGCGAACCGATGAGTGGGCGGATGTGTTTGCGCGCCAGTTCAGCGGTGTCGCCAGGACCACATCATGGCGGGTCAGCGATAAGGATTCGAATTCAACTGGCAAAGGATCAAATGCGTAGATGAATCCCCCGTCCAGCGCCCCATCTTTGATAGCCGACAGTTGTTCTGGTGTGGTGGCGGGGCGCAGGTGTAGAGAGACATCGCCATAGGATTTTTGGAACGCGCCGAGACTCAAGGGCACAAGACCTTCCCAGCCAGCGATCTCGACCAGCCCGATACTGAGATGTCCCAAGCGCCCTTCGGCAACCATTTGTGCTGATCTGCTAGCCGCCTTGATCATGGTGAGCGCACCACGTATCTCGAGTAAATAACGTTCGCCAGCCTGGGTCAGGCGTAATCCTCTTGTTGTGCGCTCGAACAGCAGCACGCCGAGTTCATTTTCTAGATCGTGAATTTGACGCGAAATAGCGGGCTGAGAGATATGCAGATGGCTGGATGCAACGCGTATGTTCCCGTACTCGGCAACGGTGGCGAAGTAACGTAGATGTCGAAGTTCCATGCTCTGATCATAGGATGATGGTCAAGAATTCTCAACGTTTTACTGTGGATGGCATCTTACAATAGTGTGATATTGGCGTCTGTAGGTATAGTGAAGGCTATCGGTGGAATGTGATCGGGAGTTCGGATGAAATATATTGATTATTACAAGGTGCTTGGCGTAGAACGGGATGCGAGTCTGGCCGATATCAAAAAAGCCTATCGACGCTTGGCCCACAAATACCACCCCGACATATCCAAGGAATCAAAGGCCGAGGATAAGTTCAAGGAGGTCGCTGATGCCTATAACACCTTGAAGGACACCGAGAAGCGTGCGGCCTACGATAAATTAGGCACCCACGCACCGGGCGAGGAGTTTGTACCGCCACAGTCGTGGCGACAAGGCTTTGGCGGCGCTAACACAGAGGATTTTTCAGACGTGGATCTGTCTGATCTTATGGCAGCTTTCGCAGCCGCCCAAGGGCGTGGCCAGCAGCATGCACAGCGTCCAATGCGTGGTGAAGATTTTGAAATTGTTCTGCCTATTACGATCGAGCAGATCTATTCAGGTGCACAAACCGAGCTTAGTGTGAGCCTGCCCGAGATCGATAAGCAAGGGTTACTGCGTCGCGTGCCGCGTACGTTTCAGGTTCGGATTCCAAAGGGTGCAACAAATGGCCAACGTCTGCGTCTGCCTGGGAAGGGTGGGGCCAGCCTTAATGGCGGGCCATCTGGGGATCTGTATTTGGTCATGGAAATTCAGGCGCATCGGCTCTATCAGATAGACGGACGAGATCTTTACGTCGATCTGCCACTCGCGCCATGGGAAGCTACATTAGGGGCGAGCGTGCAGGTTCCCACGCCCGGTGGGCGGGTTGAAATGACCGTTCCTGCTGGTACGACTTCTGGGCGCAAACTGCGCCTGGGTAAGCGGGGGCTGCCCTCGCCAATCGAGCCGCCTGGAGACCTCTTTGCCGTCGTACGCATCGAGGTTCCCAAGACTGTGGGCGAGCGAGAGCGCGAACTCTATACGCAATTGGCAGCTGCGTCGAGCTTCGATCCTCGTGCGCAACTTTATTCAGGAGTGTAAACAAATGACTGTACATATCACTGAAACGGTATGGCTGAATGCGTCGGATACCTGCTCTCTGGAATATATTGTCGAAGGATCGGGTTTGAGCCGACAGGATGTGCTCGAGCTGGTTGAGGCAGGCGTGCTGAAGCCTTACAGTCGGGATCGCGACAATTATTTCTTTCATACTGATTGCGTCGTGCTGGCCCGCAAAGCCAAGCGCTTGCGCGACGACTTTGAGCTGGATACGCGAAGCTTGACTCTTACCATGAGCCTACTGCGTCACATGGATGCACTGCAAACGGAAGTGACGAGTCTGCGCGCGCGCTTGTTGTGGCGTGAAGGCGGGCGGTAACAAGCCGTTTTTTTAGCAGCTGTACTTAGACGTCGGGACCACGGCAAAGGCGCAGTGCTTCAGATGGCACATAGCTGGTTTGCATCGTTAGGCGGTATGCCCATCTTGTTTTTTGCTTGTGCAATGTTCATGTTAGGCGGTAGTGCCACGCCGTTTTTGATCGCCAGGATTTCGGCCATGATGCTGACTGCTATTTCCGATGGTGTTTTGCTGGCAATATAAATGCCGATCGGTCCTCGAAGGTGCGCTACAGAGTCTTCTGTTTGGTCACAATATTCGATCAGTCGTTTGCGCCGCAGTTCATTGTTGCTGCGTGAACCGATAGCGCCCACATAAAAAGCTTCTGTTTCAAGCGCTTCCAACAAGGCAAGGTCATCGAGCTTAGGGTCATGGGTAAGTGCCACGATGCAGCTGCGCCGGTCAGCCTTAAAGCTGCGCACCACATCGTCAGGCATATCGGTTAACGTCGTGACGCCCGATACCGACCAACTGCCAAGATATTCATTGCGCGGATCGCACACCGATACCGAGAAACCGTTAAATAGCGCCATGGTAGCCAGATACTCAGCAAGCTGGCCGGCGCCGATCAGAAGCATGCGGTACTGTGGGCCGACGGTATTGGCCAGGTAGGTATCTGTGACGATAAGTTCGGAGGGCTGCCTGGCTTCGTGCGAGCTTGCCTTACCGTCGGCGAGGGTAACGATTCGTCGCATCAGCTTACCGCCCTCAAGCTGCTCGATCAAGGTTGAAAGCGCCTGGGCCTGCGGGTCGAACTCGAGCAGTAGCTCGAGTGTGCCACCACAGGGCAGGCCGAAACGGTGCGCTTCGTCAGCCAGGATGCCGTACTTTAGAAATCGAGGGGGGCCGGCAGGCATGCGATCGCCCTGTAAGCTGCCTGAGTAGGCTTGTGAGAACCGAAATATAAGGTCTTCTTCGATGCAGCCCCCCGACACTGATCCGCTCACTGAGCCGTCTTCGCACATGGCCATCATTGAGCCGACCGGCCGGGGTGAAGATCCCCACGTACGCACGACGGTTACCAGTAGCGCCCGTCGACCGGCTTTACGCCAGTCGCGCAAGGCGCGTAGAACAATAAGATCAAGGTTATCCATAGATTGCCGCCGTGTGTCGACGATTAGTTCGGATTAATCATGCGCAGATCCGACCAAATCGTTAATGTCGTCAATATTTTCCTCTTCGAGATACCGTTTCAGGTCATCCAGAGCCATGGGTAGCGCCATGGGATTGACATAGTTGATGGTGCCAAAGGCGACCGCCCGTGCGCCAGCGGCCATGAATTCGATCACATCGCGGTAATCGCTTATGCCACCCATGCCAAACAGAGGTATCTTGACGGCGCGATACAACTGCCACACCATGTATACGGCCATGGGCTTGATCGCAGCACCAGATAGTGCCCCGATCTGGTTGCCGATGATCGGGCGGCGCGTTTTATAATCGATGCACATGGCCCGGGGCGCATTCACCAGGGAAATTGCATCGGCGCCTGCTGCCTCAACAGCTTTGGCAACACCCAGAAGCGATGAATAGTCGGGCGCCAGTTTTGCGATGATAGGTAGATTAGTGACTCGGCGGGCACGCTTGATCAGACGCTCGGCTGCGATCGGATCATATCCGAAATCCAGTCCGCCTTGCTTCAGGTTTGGGCATGACAGGTTAAGTTCGAGCCCAGCGAAAATCCCCAGATCAGAACATTTCTCGACAAGCTCAACGTATTCATCTTCGGTGCGGCCAATCACGCTTTGGATGACAGGGAGATTGAACGCCTGTAAGATTTTGGCATCCTTGGAGATAAAGGTTTCCCAATCATTGCTGGGGATACCCACCGAGCTATGCAGTCCAGCCACGACTTCATGCACACGCGGTGCCGGGTTGCCTGGCCACTGGTAGTTGCGTATGGTTTTCGGAACCAATGCACCCATACTTTCTACTGAATAAAATTGGTTGAAATTGCCATGGTGGCCATATGTTCCTGAACCCACAGTCAGTGGATTTTTCATCTTGATGCCAGCAATCTCCACGGCCATGTTGGGACCCGAGAGCGTCGGCACGGCGATCTCGCGCGTCAAAAGAGTGTTATCAAGCATGGAGAACCTCCCAGGTATTGAAGACTGGGCCGTGGAAGCAGACCTCACGTAATGCGGATTCTTCGAGATTGTCGCGATCTGTATTGATCTTGATGACGCAGCCGTGGCAATCCCCAAAACCACAAGCCATGTGTTGCTCCATCGCGATCTCGGCTGGCACACCTTGTGCCGTGGCGATGCCGTGAATGGCACGTGCGAGTCGATTCGAGCCGCAGACATAAAAAGCGTCAAACTGCATGGTTTGACTAAGCTTGACCAGCGGGTCGGTGACCAGGCCGCCTGTAGCCTGCTCGTCTGTGTGCGTGAAAACCGGAAAGCCGTATGCGGCAAAAATATCTTCGGCAACCAGGTTGTCGCGTGTGCGCGCGCTAAGGTAAGCATGCACTTCGATGCCGCGCATTGCTGCCTCATCGACCAAGGTTGGCAATGCAGCGATGCCAATGCCCCGGCCAATCACTGCAATACGTCGAGCGTTGGTAGGCAAAGAAAAGCCATGACCCAATGGCCCGATCACGTCGCAGCGGCCATCCGCTGGCATGGTCTCTTTCATCAGGCGTGTACCTTCGCCTATGATTTTATATGCTACCTGCAGGCGGCGACGGTCGGTGCTGACGCGATAAACACTAAAAGGGCGGCGCAAGTAAGGCGACATGCTGCCCTCGATTCTGATGTTGACAAACTGCCCTGGCCTGAGCGCGGCGGCCACATTTGGAGCTTCAACTTCGAGTAGCCAGTAGTCGCCAGTGAGGTGTCGATTGAACACCACTGGCGCAAGAATTTGCTCCATGATTTCTCCTTGGGATTGCTATATATGTAGTAAAGATCAATTCACATTGCGATATGCGCTGAGGCAAGCCTGGGCTCAGGCCAAGTCCGCTACCTTTTGCACGTTTACCATGGCATGTTGGCGCACGATCTGTTCCAGGTGATTGCCGTCGTTTAGCTCGACTGCGCTGATCAGCTTATCGTGCTCCAGTCCCAGAATTTCCATCTCAAGACTCTGGCTGTAATAGTGGCGGTAATACGGTAGCAGCATGAATCGCATTTTCTCTGTCTGCCGCGCAAGCAGTGGTCGCCGGCTAAGGGACGTCAGATAATTGTGAAAAGCGTCATGGGCCGCCATCCAGGCAGAAAGCGACGAGCTCTCGCGCTCCATCCGTGATCTGAGATGGGACAGCTCATCCAGTTCGCCCGGACCAATGTTCGGTAGCGCACATCGGGCGGCCAGGCCTTCGAGCACTGCTCGCATCTCGATGAGCTGAGTGACTTCGGATCGCGAGTAATTGGCGACTGACGCCCCCCGATTCGCATAGATCATGACCGCACCGTCACCCTCCAGACTGCGCAAGGCGTCTCTTACTGGCGTGCGGCTAATACCCAGAACCTCAGCGACGGATTCAGTTGGAATCCGCATGCCGGCAGTAAATTCGCCCGAGAGAATGCAATTGACGATGTATTGGTACGCCTGCTCGACGGGCGATGAGGCTTTATCGATCCCGCTATTGGACAGGGAGGCGTTCGACGAGAGCATGTGCATATGTTTTCCGGAATAAGCGTGGCCGCCTACAGCTTGTGAATCAGGCTGTCGGCGCAGTTAGACATAGATTTATTAAAGAGTAGTACGTGTTTGACATTCCGACGAGATCAGCCACGAGCACATGTTCTTCGCTAGAGTGGAATTGGTCAACTTCGCCTGGGCCCATCATCACTGCCTGGATGTTCTGTCGACAAAAATAGCCAGCATCCAGTGCGAAGTTACAGTAAATGTTTTCAGGTGCTTTGCCTGTCGCTGCCTTGAACGCGGCATCGATTTTGCTATAGAAGGCACTGTTTAGCCCTAGTTCGTTTGGATACATGACCGGCCCTAATTTGCACTCTACCTTCCACGGGGTACCCAGCGTGATCGCGTTTTGAATGGATGAGAGTGCTGCGGCGGGATCCTCGCCAGGAAGGAGGCGGCGATCATAGGTGACAGTCACGGTATCGGGTACCGTATGGGTAGCCTTGGGGCTGCTGTCAATCGCTGTTGGGGTGAGGGTGGCAGGACCAAAAGCCGGATGATCGGGCACGTTCAGATCCAACGCCTGAAGCTCTGCAATCACTTGCTGGGCGCCTGTGATGGCATTGACGCCATGCCAGGGGGCAGAACTATGCGATGTTTTGCCGCCGATCACGACATCCAGGTCGATACGGCCTTTATTGCCAACACCAATCTTGTTATCGGTGCCGACGAGAATAACGACGTTCTTGGGCGGGTGTGGCAGGGCTTCCATGACACTGGCGATAGCATCATGACGCCCTGTTTCACCTGCCGTGGTCAGAACCAGCGTCAAGCGCCCCCCAAGGTTGCCATCGGCTACTGCTTGCTTGACTGCACCGAATGCGGCTGCCAGGGCGGTCTTTTGTTCTGCGACGCCGCGCCCTCGTACAGCCTGCCCGCGCGGGGTTTCGATCAAGGTTGCTGAAAATGGGTCTTGCATGCGCGCTGCAGGATGTGTCATGGCATAGCCGACAAACATCAATGAGCGACCCGTATCCGTTGGCCCGGCTTCGGCGATCAGATTTCCCATTTTGTCATAGCGGATTTCGAACGCCAAGGCTTCGAGCTCTGGTGCTGCGCATTCCTTTATGAACGCCTTTATTTCAGGGTCGTTTTCATGCAGCTCGGTCTGCTGACTGGGGAAGCGTACAAAAGCCTGTAGGGTGCTAAGTAAGGCCGTCTCGCTCAACGCGTTTCTATTCAAGTCCTATCTCCTCGATTTTTTGCATACAAAAATACATTAGTGCGATATTATCAGCATTTCCAGGACAGTTCAACAAATCTAAAATACACGCTAGATCGTCAATAACTTCTACTTGTACCTAGGAAATTAATGTGGTAATTTCCATCCGTTGGATAGATTGGATGCAATTATGAACGTATCCATGGATACAATATGTAAAAATCACAGCTTAATTAAAGCGGCCAAGGGCTGCAGAAAAATGGAGTGGAGTCACATGAGATTGTTTAATTTATGTCGGATTACAGTCGCCACAATGGCGATAGCTGTTGTTGGTCTGGGTGGCGCGTCGACAGCTATGGCTGCAGACACGGTGCTTCGGCTTAGCCATACCACCGCGGAGCGCATGAACCAGGGCTCACAGGCTTGGGCCATCGTTTTCAAGGAGATGGTCGAGTCGCGTACAAATAAGCAGATCAAGGTTCAGATACAGGGCGCCAATGCGGCGGGTGCCGAGCGTGAGCAACTTCAAAAAGCGCAGACCGGCATCAATCAGATGACGATCAATAGCGAAATTCTGATGCCCAGCTTTTTCAAGCCTGCTCAGGTGCTGGGCATCCCCTATCTATTCCGCTCCGATGCCGTTGCTTGGGAGGTGTTGGATGGGGATTTTGGTCGTGAGTTCAACGAAGCTTGGCGCAAGACAACCGGTTTGCGTGTTTTGGGTGTGCTAAATGCGGGTTTTCGCAGCTTTTTCAATGGAAAAAAGCCTGTTCATGTCCCCTCCGATCTGAAAGGGCTAAAGATCCGCACCGGGGAAAATCAAGCGCACATCGCCATGGTCCGTGCCTTGGGTGGCAATCCGGTACCTATTGCATGGTCTGAGCTGTACACATCGCTGCAACAGGGTGTGGTGGACGGCATGGAAAACCCGCCGGGATTGGCTTATGCCATGAAGTTGCACGAGCATCAAAAATATCTGACGCTTGATCGGCACCTCTTTAGTATTCATGCAGCCATGATTAACGAAGGTACATTCCAATCGCTCACCCCAGAGCAACAGGCGATCGTGCTCGAAGCGGCACGTACGGCGACCACTGTTGCCCGGGCGACAGTGTTGTTGGATGAGCGCGAAGCATTGGTTGATCTAGCTAAGGCTGGGATTGAAATATATGCACCCACCTCTGAGGAATACGTTCAGTTTCGCGATCTGGGAAGGCCACCGGTGGAAGCGATGGTTCGCAAAGAAATTGGTGATGAGTGGGTCGACAAACTGCTAAACAGCATCAGCCAGGCTGAAAAACAGGTCAGCCAACCCTGATGATATGCGGCGGCACTGGATGTCATCGGTGGCCGCCGTATTTTTCTCATAACTGGAGAAACACATAATGCTGCGAAAGCTTGACCGTGCGATCGTTCTCGTGACTAGCGGGTCTTTGGTTTTTTTACTTCTGCTGATGACCGGAGCAACGATCTCTGGGGTCGTGGCGCGCTATGTACTGAACGATGCATTGACCTGGTCCGAAGAAGTTGCTCGCTACAGTATGGTCTGGCTATCTTTTCTCGGTGGAGGGCTGGTATTTCGTCATGGGGGGCATATCGCGATTGATATGTTTATCCGGAAAATTCCCGAAGGGTTTTGGCGGCATATTGTGTTCGGAATTTCTCAGTTGATCATTTTGGCGTTCTTGGCCGTTCTGTTATGGAAGGGGCTGGATATGGTCGAACGCGGCCGCCAGATGACGACACCCGCTCTTCAGATACCGATGATGTTGCCGTATGCGGCCATTCCTGTGGGCGCCGCGCTGATGATCTATCACCTCGTGGTTGTCACTATCACGTCTTACTGTAATGCGGAAGATCCTATATCCGCTGTGCAGATAAATCTTAACGCGGACTAACTTCGAAACGGAGTACGCAGATGCTCGCTGCTGTTCTTTTTGGATTAATGGCTGGATTCCTGATGCTTGGAGTCCCTGTGGTTTTTGCGGTAGGCAGCGCTGCTTTGATAGCGATGGCCTTGTTAGTTGATACGATGCCGCTCATTGTCGTACCGATGAGTATGTTCAACGGCATGGACTCCTTCCCCATGATGGCCGTTCCGTTTTTTATCTTGGCAGGTGAATTAATGAACCGGGGCGGCATATCATTGCGCCTGGTGAATTTTTCCAAAACCCTGGTGGGCCATATCTCTGGCGGTCTTGGGCATTCCAATGTGGTCGCCAACGGCATCATGGCGGCTATTTCAGGTTCTGCACTGGCCAATATTGCGGCGGTCGGGCGGGTGCTTATTCCCGCCATGGAAAAAGAAAAATATCCGCGTGAAATTGCCGCCAGCATTACGATCTGTGCATCGCTTTTAGGGCCTATTATTCCGCCTAGCATCACGATGGTCATCTTTGCCGTGACGGCTGGTCAATCTGTCGGCGCTTTGTTTTTGGGGGGCGTCGTCCCTGGTCTGCTTATTGCCTTTGGGATGATGGTCACAATATATGTGTGGTCTCGCAAGTATGGATACGGAACGGTTAGCCCATTTTCTGGCCGCGCGGTGTTGCGTGAAGCGAAGAGTTCGGGCTTTGCCCTGTTCATGCCCGTGACGATCCTCGGGGGTATTTTTACAGGTGTCATGACACCCACAGAAGCCGCGGCGGTTGCAGTGCTTTACGCCCTGATTATCGGTATGTTTGTCTATCGCGAGCTTACGATCAAGGATCTGTGGGCCGTATTGCTGCGTACCGGCATGACCACCAGTTTTATTATGTTGATCATCGGTGCTGCGCGAATTTTTTCGGACGTTATGTTGTCCGAAGCAGTTCCCCAAGCGATTGCGGCGGCCATGCTGGGGATTACTGATAGCCCTTACCTTTTGTTGCTCATGATTAATGTGCTCTTGCTTCTGGTCGGGTGCGTCATGGACACCACTGCAGCGATTATCATCCTAGTGCCAGTCCTGATGCCTGTCATCCAGAGCATAGGTGTCGATCCCATCCTTTTTGGCATCATCATGAGCCTTAATCTCGTTATTGGTATGGCAACACCTCCAATCGGTGTCGCGCTCTATTTAGGGGCTGAAGTTGCGGGGTGTCGTGTCGAACGTATTATCCCGTCCACAGCGGCTTTACTAGGGGTCCATGTGTTTGTGCTGCTGTTGATCAGCTATGTGCCCTCTGTTGCACTGTGGTTGCCGCGTGCTTTAGGCTATTAGGGCGTGTTTTCATGTTTGAATCTTTGATTTCATAGTAAGGAGTGACTGTGCGTGAAGCAATTGAGTTCATTTTTAATGGCCAGTCGCGTCGAGTTACTGACTTCGATCCGAATCTAACTGTCTTAAACTACATACGAGAAACCGAGCGTGCAGTGGGCAGCAAAGAAGGCTGTGCCGAAGGCGACTGCGGCGCGTGCACCGCAGTGGTGGTCGATCTAGAACTTGACCAACTGCAATATCGGGCAGTTAACACCTGTATTCAGCTCCTTGGCATGCTGGACGGCAAGGCGCTAATTACCGTCGAACATCTGAAATCCAACCAGGGTTTGCATCCTGTGCAAACCGCGATGGTTAATGAGCATGGCTCACAGTGCGGCTTTTGTACGCCAGGATTCGTGATGTCGATGTTTGCGGGCGTACAAAATGGCGTGGCACCAGAGCGTTTGGCCATTGACGAAATGCTGGCTGGCAATCTTTGTCGCTGTACCGGCTATACCCCTATCATCAATGCAGCGAAAAATGTTTTGGAACACGCTGTAGATGTGCGAGTGGGCGTGCACGAAGAGTCCTTATTGAAGCAGCAATTAAAGGCACTTTCAACGCCTACTGGCGTCAGTGTTTGCAGCCATGGCAAGCATTTCATCGCACCGACAACGATAGACGATTTGTCTCGTACCTTATTGAACCATCCCGATGCAACCGTGCTGGCGGGCGGTACGGATGTCGGTTTGTTTGTGACCAAGAAGCATTTGGATCTGACGACAGTGGTCCATATTGGCAAAGTGACCGAGTTGGCGTGCATCGAAGACCAGGCTGACGGTGTACGTCTTGGAGCAACCGTTACCTACGAGCATGCGCGTGAACCACTGGCGGCACTGTATCCGAGCATCGGCGAACTGATCGGGCGTATTGGTGCAGTGCAGGTCCGCAATCTGGGTACGATCGGTGGAAATATTGCCAACGGCTCGCCTATCGGCGATATGCCGCCTGCGCTGATCGCAGCCGGGGCGAGACTGACCCTTCGGCTTGGCGATAAGTCGCGGGAAATGCCGCTAGAGGATTTTTTTATAGCCTACGGCAAGCAGGATAGGCTGCCTGGCGAATTCATTGAGGCGATTTGGGTGCCGCGACCTGCTCCGACGGGGGTGTTGAAGGTATACAAAATCAGCAAACGGATTGATCAGGATATTTCAAGCGTGTGCGCCGCCTTTAATCTGAGCTTTGAAGATGCGCCAGGTGGAAGAGTTGTCACGAGCGCACGCATCTGTTTCGGCGGTATGGCGGGTACGCCGCTACGTGCCTTGGAATGCGAAAAATTTCTTGTTGGGCGTCACTGGGGTGATGACACGGTTGGGCAGGCAGTGGACCTGTTGATGGCCACCTATCAGCCGTTAAGCGACGCTCGTGCCAGTGCCGTGTATCGCAATCAAGTAGCGGGCAATTTACTGCGCAAGTATTTCCTGGAAACGGAAACCACGGAATCAGCGAGCGTCGGTGTGGTTTGCCAGCAGTTTTCTGGAGCGTCTCGATGAATGTCCATGTTTCTAAGAGCCACGATAGCGCGGCTAAGCAAGTGTGCGGTGAAGCCGTGTACATCGATGACCTTCCCGAACCGCGTGGGACGCTGCATGTTTATATTGCACAAAGCCCCCATGCACATGCGCAGATCCTTAAATGTGACTTGAGTGAGGTAGGGAAACAGCCAGGTGTGATCACCGTGCTGACTTTGGATGATATCCCGGGACAACACGACATAAGTTGTGTGCATGCGGGCGACGAGCCGATTTTTGCGAAGGACTATGTTCAGTTCGCTGGTCAGGCCTTATATGCGGTAGTCGCTGAAAACATTGCAGCTGCCCGCAGAGCAAGTGCCTTTTCCAAAATGGAATTCAAAGTCTTAGCTCCCATACTGACGATAGACCAGGCGATGGAGCAACAAAGCTTTGTGGTTCCCCCGCGCCGCGTGTCTCGTGGTGACCCTGATCACGCCCTGAGCCATGCCCCGCATCGTCTACAAGGTCATATCACGACGGGAGGCCAGGATCACTTCTACCTAGAAGGTCAGATCTCGCTAGCTGAACCCGGAGAAGACGGTGAGATGCTGATTTACTGTTCTACCCAGAATCCGAGTGAAGTTCAGAATATTTGTGCTCGTGTATTGGACGTGCCGGATGCGGCCGTGAAGGTGCAAGTACGTCGCATGGGTGGGGCATTTGGCGGTAAAGAGACTCAGGCCACTCAGTTTGCGGCGATTGCTGCGTTGGCAGCACATAAAACCAAGCGACCCGCAAAGCTTAGGCTGGACCGCGACGACGACATGCGCATAACAGGTAAGCGCCATGCCTTTGTCATTGATTACGATGTTGGGTTCGACCAGAGTGGACGTATCCAAGGCATCAAGTTCGTACAGAAAGTGCGTTGCGGCTATGCGGCCGACCTCTCGGGCGCTGTTGCAGACCGAGGCGTCTTTCATTGTGACAATGCTTATTTCCTCGAGAACGTCGCTGTTGAGTCATATCGCTGCAAAACAAATACAGTTTCAGATACGGCCTTTCGTGGCTTTGGTTCGCCACAAGGAATGATCGGCATCGAGCGTGCGCTGCTCGATGTCGCCCATTTCTTGGGGAAGGATCCACTAGAGGTTCGTCGGGTTAATTTATATGATCCTGACCGTGCGCAAACGCACTATGGGCAGTCAGTGTCCAACTTCATCCTGCCCGAATTGATCGACCAACTGACAGAACAGGCCGCGTATACGGAACGGCGGCAAGCCGTGAAGACGTTTAATGAGACGAACAAGTTCTTGAGAAAAGGGATTGCCCTGACGCCGGTGATGATGGGGATATGCTTTAGCCGTACCCATCTGAACCAGGCTGGCGCACTAATCAATATCTATAAAGACGGTAGTATTGCGCTGAACCATGGTGGTACAGAGATGGGGCAGGGTTTGTTCGTCAAAGTGGCGCAGATTGTGGCGCAAGAGTTTGATGTATCGCTCGATCGCGTGCGGATCACCGCGACCACAACAGAGAAAGTGCCAAATACCTCGGCCACGGCGTCCTCTGCAGGGGTTGATCTGAATGGTATGGCCGCTCGGGATGCGGCGCTAAAGTTAAAGAATCGTTTAATCAACTTAGCGATGCAGCATTATGCCGTTGCCAAGGAAGACATCCATTTTATTAACGATCATGTGGAAATCGGCGCGCAACGGATCTCGTTTGAAAAACTGATCGAGCTGGCCTATCTAGAGCGTATATCACTATCGGCGACCGGCTTTTTTCGCACACCGGAAATTCATTTTGATCAGGTGGCGTTTCAGGGCCGACCTTTTCTATATTTTGCTTACGGTGCGGCGATATCGGAGGTCGTCGTAGACATACTGACCGGTGAATATCGTGTGATACGGGTCGATGTGCTGCACGACGTTGGGCGGTCGTTGAACCCGGCCATTGACATCGGGCAGATCGAAGGCGGCTTTATTCAGGGCATGGGCTGGTTGACCACTGAGGAGCTGTGGTGGGACGAGAGCGGGCACTTACGGACCCATGCGCCATCTACATACAAGATTCCTGCTATTAGCGATCGGCCAGCCATCATGAATATCAGCTTGATGGATAATCCGTCGTTTCGTGCGGCCACCCCCTATTTTTCCAAAGCGGTAGGCGAGCCCCCGCTGATGTTGGCGATTTCGGTGCATCAGGCACTCATCGAGGCGCTCGCGTTTAATGTCGCGCGCCCGTCCCTAGACGTTCCGGCCACTCCCGAGCGAATTTTGCTGGTTGATTCTATGGACGGACTTGTACGGGGCCATTGCGCTCGGCCACTTGGGCCCGCATCCGACGAAATATCTGCTGTGATGAGATGACTCAATGAAAAAAATACCGTCACTGCTCGAGATGATCCGTCAGCTTGTTGCGATTCCGTCAGTGAGTAGCACCGATGCTGCCTTGGATGTAGGTAATCGCAAAGTAAGCGAACTGTTGGCAACGTGGTGTGAGAGCCTGGGGTTCAGAACGGTGCTGCATCCAGTGCCGGGCAAGCCTGATCATATGAATCTTGTCGCCACGGCAGGTCACGGTGCGGAAGGCCTCGTGCTAGCTGGCCATAGCGACACGGTGCCCTTTGATGAGCATCTTTGGTCGTCCAACCCATTCATTTTGACCGAGCGAGCTGGCTGCCTGCATGGTTTGGGCACTGCCGATATGAAGGCGTTCTTCGCCTTTGCCTTGAGCGCCGCGTCGCGCTTGGACTTGTCCAAGCTGAGTGCGCCACTGACGATCGTCGCGACGGCTGACGAAGAGACCGGCATGATGGGCGCGCGTGCTTTGGCGCAGTTGCATCTACCTGGCCGGCACGTCGTCATCGGTGAACCAACGGGCGGTATTCCGGTACGCATGCATAAAGGCAATATGATGCACCGTCTGAGGTTGATCGGCCAGAGCGGACACTCTAGTGACCCGTCCTTGGGGAAAAGTGCCCTTGAAGGGATGCATGCGGTAATGACTGATTTGATGTTGCTACGGACCACGCTACAGAGTCAATACCAGAACCCGGGCTTTGCGGTACCGACCCCAACCCTTAACTTTGGGTGCATTCATGGCGGGGATAATCCGAACCGTATCTGCGGCAGTTGCGAGATGTCGTTTGATTTTCGTCTGCTGCCCGGTATGGACGGCTCGCAAATCAGAGAAATTATTCTGCGACGAGCGAAACAGATCGCCCAGGAGCGTGCGCTTCAGGTAGAACTGGAAATCCTCATGGATATCGTGCCTGGCATGGAGACATCAGCTCATGCGCCGATCGTACAGGCATCAGAACGTATTTCCGGTCACACCGCGCAGGCTGTTTCTTTTACTACGGAAGGGCCCTTCTATCATGATGAGGGAATGGATGTCATCATCATGGGGCCAGGCAACATTGCCTGTGCGCATCAGCCTGACGAGCACATCATCGTGGACCGGCTTGATCAGACCACGGGTCATCTCGAGGCATTGGTCCATACATTCTGTTCAACTAGCATGACTGGACACCGAAATTAGCCCATCTAAGGTGTCTTTGAGCGTTCAACCTGGACCGGATCGGCTGTAATCTGTTTTGCCTGGTTCCCCCACGACAAACGCTCGTGATTGATGATATCGGCTATTTGGTGGTCGTTCAGTGTTGCTGCAAACCCAGGCATGGGGCTCGGATATACGATTCCGTCGATCGCTTCGCCCTGCAGACCGTACAACACTGTACGGATCTGTTTGGTGGGATCCGGGTCCATGACCGAGGGATTATTCTGCAGTGGTGGGAAAGCCCCAGGCAGACCGGCACCAGTTGCCTGATGGCAGGCTGCGCAATTGGCCGAGTACAGCGACGTGCCACGTTCCGCATCAAAAGTGTAAGGGCCCTTCGCTACGGGTAGAGCCGAGCTCGTACCTGCCGCATTGGCTGCCTGCGCCGGTGCGGTTTCAATGAGCGGCGTTTGCGCCTGTGTTCCCGCTGGTGCCTGTACGTTAATAATTCCCTGGGCTCCGATGATTTCATGGGCCATGTCGTGGTCTACAAAAGGGTACTTCCCTGGATCCCGGAAGACGAGATCAAACACGGCACCTGCGCCCGGGCCGACCGTGTAGGTGGAAACGCCGCTCAGGGCGTGAGTCGGATCCCCATCGGGATAGACCTTATCAAATATGGCGCCGATCACATGAAAGGAGCTCCATAGATTTGGTCCGGCGTTCACCATGTACAGACGTACGCGCTCGCCTGGTTTCGCTGGCAATGGGTGATCACGATACTGAAATGCAGCGCCATTAAAGACGACTTCGTCTGGCTGTTCCTTTCTCATTTTTTCAAAATCGGCGCCCATCAGGGTTCCGGATACCTGCTGGGTATACCATTCGCCTTGCACCAGGACGTAGCTCTTGTCGGCCGCAGGCAACGGGTCTTTGGGGTCCACGATGATCGCGCCGTACATGCCATTGCCGATATGGAGCAGGACAGGCGGTGTGCCACAGTGATAGACGAAGGCCCCCGGCACACGGGCGACGAAGGAAAACTTAATGGTCTCGCCTGGTTTGATATCGACAAAATGAAGGCTCGGGGGAGTGAGGGCCGCATGAAAATCGATGGAATGCTGCATCATGCCGTGATTGGTAAAGACCACGTTGACGGTCTGGCCTTGTCGAACATGGATCACGGGACCAGGCACGGTGTCGCCAAACGTCCAGGCTTGGTAGTGCACGCCACTGGCAATAGCCACCGATTTATCAGTGGAATCAATATTGATGGTCACGCTTGTGCCGTCTACCAGAGGGGGCAGCACGGCGTCACGGGCCTCTGGGATCGGTTCGCCAGACGCGAGCGATAAGGGCGAAATGGCGGCGGCTGCCGCGGCGGGAGAGGGGGCCTTCACGTTGAGGCTGCTGTGTAATCCTGCGATCAGGAAAAACAGCAACAAAACAATGCCCGACAACACAGGCACCTGAATGCGCCAGGATACCGGCTGCGCAATGCTGGGGGGGGTATCGACACTCCACTCGGCAATACGCCGCCAGCTCGGCCAGCGTTTCTCTAGGTAGTAGTCCAGGCTGTAGGGACTTGAGCCCGAGCGATAATTGATGGCGATCAGCGCGAGGAAAATCAGCACATAGCTGATGCCTGTTCCCATGTTTGCAGCGCCCACCGCATAAGGGCCACCGAAACCTTCGGCCGTGCTCCAGATCAGCAGACTGAATAGAGCGCCCGCAACGTACATGCTTTTACGTGCAATGCCAAGTACCAGTGCCAGTGCCAGAGCAGTTTCGATAATGCGGGTGGCCCAGATGAATAACCCTGCGTTGGGTGTGACCAGAGCAATCCACATGTCGAACCAGAAGGCCGACCAGCCGGGCTGGCCTTGAGCGGCATTGTGCAGATATCCGACGTAATGGATAGCAAACTGTGAGGACCAGGCGAACGCTGCATTGACTACCCAGATGATGCCGAAGGCTATACGTAATGCGGCGGTTGCCATGGCAGGCCAGGCCTCCGGTGTCTGGTTACGATCCGATGCTTGTGGCTTGAGGCTCGTCATAATGTTTTGATGGATGCTTGTTACTAAACCAGAATATTTTCATCCTCAAGGATCTGGGATGTTTTGTTAACCATGTTAGGAAAAAGGTTTTTATAGGGGTGGCCGCCTGGGCAATTGCCCTGTTTAGGTTTCTTATTGATACAAATGATCAAGGAACGGCCGTGGATTTGATCTACATCATGAGGACGGTTCCTGATCATTGTTGAATTGGTAACAACGGAATATCCTAGACGGCGGACCGCCCTGCAACTTAGTTGTGGGGCGATTTTTTGCTTGATTCTGAATCGCTGGGGGGACTGGGTGGGCAATCTAAAAATTGGGACCAAGCTGCTATTAGGCTTTGGCTTGGCTGTGTTCTTGATCACCTTGGTCGCAGGCATTGGCGTTTGGCGAATTGTCAGCACAGAGCAGAGCAATGATGTACTGCAGTATCGGCAGGAGGTCCACACTTTAAGCTTGCAATGGCTGCGCTTAACGCAGGTGAATCGTGAGCGTGATCGCGCCATTGGTGTCATGACGGATCTGGATCAGATCGCGATGCTCAAAGGCTTGGTGACACACACGAGCCAGGAGATCAGCGAGGTCGAACAAACCCTGCGCGGTCTGCTCTATGCACCCGAGGATCAAAGCCTCTACCAGAATATCCAGAACGCACGGCAGGCATTTCTTAAAGTTCGCAATGAGGCGCAGACTGCCAAGGATAGCGGGGATATCATCAAGGCTAATAACTTATATGAGTCCGATATTCCCAGATTGCTGGATAGTTATGTTGGTGAGATCTCCACGTTTGCTGATTATCAGGAGCAAAAGGTATCCGATACTGGGGCCGCGACCATTCGGGACGGCCAGGCCAGCTTGCCGATCCT
The DNA here is from genome assembly GCA_019166125.1 of Alcaligenaceae bacterium CGII-47. Lineage (GTDB taxonomy): Bacteria > Pseudomonadota > Gammaproteobacteria > Burkholderiales > Burkholderiaceae_B > Castellaniella. Next base: position 256,880 of record JAHTBO010000002.1, on the reverse strand, counting down.
GATTATTGTCACGCTCCTTGCCTTGATCCTGATGCCCCTGTTTGCTTGGCTAATCACGCGTAACCTGAAGAGACAATTAGGGGGCGAGCCAAGTTATGCGGCCCATATTGCCGAGCGGATCGCTGCCGGTGATCTGGATGTCGATATCCAGGTCCGCGCCAACGACCAGAGCAGTCTGCTATTTGCCATGAGACGCATGCGCGCCAATCTGGCTCGGGTAGTGGGTGACATGCAATTGGGGTCGGCTTCTATTGTTGGTGCTGCCGGACAGATCACCACAGGCAGTCTGGAGCTCTCATCGCGCACCGAACAGCAAGCCAGCTCGCTTGCGGAAACGGCCGCCACCATGGAGCAAATCACCGCCACAGTGCGCCAAAACGCTGATAATGCCCATCAGGCTAACACGCTGGCTGGCAACGCAGCCCAGACAGCGACCGAGGGCGGTGCAATCATGGCCGAACTGGTTGATACGATGGGCGAAGTCAACGCCAAATCTCAACAAGTCGCTGATATCGTTAGCGTGATAGATGGTATCGCCTTTCAGACCAATATCCTGGCGCTTAATGCAGCGGTCGAGGCTGCTCGCGCTGGCGAACAAGGGCGCAGCTTCGCGGTTGTCGCCTCTGAGGTGCGTGCGCTGGCTCAACGCAGTACCAGCGCAGCCAGCGAGATCAAGGCGCTGATCGACACGTCAGTCGAAGCCACCAGCCGGGGGAACGAGCAGGCGGTACACGCGGGTACAACCATGCAGAATATTGTCGCGGGCATCAATCGCGTCACCGATATCATGGGTGAGATCAGTGCAGCCAGTCGCGAGCAGACGACAGGTATTGAGGAGATCAGTCGGGCCATTAATCAGATGGACGAGGTCACGCGTCAAAATGCCGGCCTGGTCGAGGAATCCGCCGCCGCAGCAGCGAGCTTGCAGGATCAGGCTGATGCCATGTCCAGACTGGCTGCGGCCTTTCATCTGTCCTCACAACCGGATCTGCACATGGCAGATGGCAGCGACGAGCAGTCATATTCTCGCACCTTGTTGCAGGCCTCTCAATCAAGCCGGGAATCCGGTGTTGCTGTTTTCTACCCCTGGTCGGCCGAGCTTGAGGTCGGTATCGATACGATTGATCGAGACCATCAAAAACTGGTTCAATTAATTAATGATCTGCATGAATCCATGACCCTGGGACACAGCAAGGAAGTCCTTGGAAGCACGCTCGATGAATTGATCTTTTATACCCAGGATCATTTCTACCGCGAGGAGCAAATTATGAAAAATGCGGGGTATGCGGGCTATGCACAACATAAGCAGATTCATGATCAATTGGTCAAGAAGGTCGCAGATTTCCGTGATAGCTACCGGGCGGGGCGCTCGATGGTGTCAATCGAACTGTCCAACTTCCTACGCGACTGGCTCAGTAGCCATATCATGAAAACCGATAAGGACTATGCGCCGGTGGTGAAGGCAGCAGGCTGATGCGTCGTGCTGGCCCGCGGTGCTGGCACGGTTGCACCGGCTTTGCCAGAGCGCAGCACAATCTGCGTAATCTCGGCGGGGCGGCCAAGCCGGATCGGAAAGCCATTCCATAGCCCGGCGCCGTTGCTCACATACAGGCGCATATTATTTACCTGATATAGGCCGGATACGAAGCCCTCGTTGAACCGTTTTACCAGCATATGAAAGCCGAGAATCTGGCCGCCGTGGGTGTGGCCGGACAGTTGCAGGTCCACGCCCGCGCTGGCGTTGATCGCTGCGTCCGTAGGACGATGACTAAGCAGGATGACGGGATCAGTCGTGGATATGTCCTTTAACGCAGCGGTGACGTCAGGCCGTGCCTGGCCAAATGCCGCTGCGGTCCGATCAGTGATACCGGCCAGCACGAGCTTGCGACCATTATGCGTGATGGTTACGTGCTCGTTAAGCAGCAGGGGGATGCCGAGTTGCTCGAATGCTGATAGCCAGCTTAAATAATCTGCATAGTATTCATGATTTCCCGGTATGGCATGTACGCCATATCGGGCAGCGAGATCCCTCAATGGTTGCACATCGGCTGCGCGGGCTTGTGGCGTACCGTCAACCAAATCCCCGGTGAGGACGATCAGATCCGGATTTAAGGCATTGGCTTTAGCAACGACGGCAGCTATCCAAGGGGCTTGTAGCAATTTGCTGGCATGTAGATCGGTCAATTGCACGACGCGCAAGCCGTCCAATTCCTGGGGTAATCGCGGTAGGACAATTTCTATTGTCTTGACATCTGGCACACGAATAGCTTGCCACACACCTACACCCGCCAGCACTGTTGCGCCAAGGCCTATGCCGTAGAGTAGTTTAGGGGCCCCGAGCAAGGTTTGGCCGACCCTGCGTGAGAGCGGGTAGCTGAGGAGTCCCGCCAGGTCCTTGATCAGCAGAAATGTGGCGAGCAGAATGAGTGTGCCAAATGCCCACCCCAGTATGATGATCACGACAGTCGGAATTTCGGGGGAGGCGATCGTGCCAAAGAGATTGCGGATCACCAGACGATGTCCTGCAGTCAGTAGCATCAGCACGGCCAGCACGGTTTTGCCTGTTGCGCCGAGTGGTAATGGCCAGACAAAGCGCCACACGACATATAAACCAATCATCCCGGGGATCAGGTGAAACATTTTTACTTCCTGCTTTAGATCTGCTGACTCGAGATCATACTATCCGTGGGTCGTGGTTAGATTGCTATGCACCAACCGGTGCCACCTCCCATAAAAACGGATAGTCGGTATAGCCAGCCGAACCGCCAGCATAGAGCGTGGCTGGATCCATGGTATTAAGCGGTGCGCCAGTCTTCAGCCGTTCGATAAAATCCGGATTGGCCAGCGCCCAGCGTCCGACGGTCTCGATGTCGGCTAGACCTGCCTGGACGTCAGCGCCCAGGGCTTCGAGTGGACGATTACCGCGGTTCAACAATAGGGGCTTAGACCATTCTTTGCGCAGTTCGCGCAGTAAGGACTCGTTTCCTGCATGGGTCAGGTGTAGATATGCCAGATCCAGCTTGGCCAGCTCTGCGACCAGATAGCGATAGAGTGATTCGTAGTCAGCGCCTTCCTGGATGCCGCCTAGTGTCGCGCCCGGGGACAGACGGATGCCGGTACGTCTTGCGCCGATGCGTGTCGCGACAGCGGCTGCAACCTGCAGTGCAAAACGGCTGCGGTTTTCAATGGAGCCACCATATATATCATTGCGTTGGTTGGCACTTTTTGCCAGAAATTGATGAATGAGATATCCATTGGCAGCGTGAATCTCTACCCCATCAGCGCCGGCCTCGATCGCCATGGCGGCCGCCCGCGCATAGTCCTCTATCGTGGCACTAATTTCGCTTGTGTTGAGTGCTCGTGGACTTGGGATCTCTTGCAGCCCTTGCAGTGTAAACATTTTTTCATTGGGCGCGAGGGGGGACGGGGCGACCGCTTGCCGATGGTGGGGTGTATTGTCTGGATGCGACATGCGCCCGACATGCATGATTTGAATGAAAAGGTGCCCGCCTGCTGTATGCACCGCTGTGCTCACCTCGCGCCAGGCAGTGATGTGCTCAGGGGTATGGATACCTGGCGAGTGTAGGTAGCCTTGCCCGTCAGCCGATGGCTGGGTGCCTTCCGAGATTAATAGGCCAAGGGAGGCGCGCTGTGCGTAATAAGTGGCGGCCAGCGGGCTGGGCGTGCCATCGGCTTGGGCGCGACTGCGGGTCATCGGTGCCATCGCGAGCCGATGCGAGAGTTGGATTGAACCGATCTTGGTAGGTGTCCAGAGTGTAGTCATAGAGGTCTCACAGAAAAATTGATAGAAACGGCATTAGAAAGGCCACTATATCCGTTTCAAAATAGCTATATAAGACGTATTATTTAGACGGTGTGTATCATATATGGATCAATAGGCATGGATCTTTCATCTCTGGCGGATTTTCATTTGGTAGCGGGGGCAGGTGGTTTTGGTCGTGCAAGTCGTGCGAGTGGCCGCCCCAAGGCGACGTTATCGCGCCGTGTCCGTGACCTGGAAGAGTCGCTTGGCTTGCGCTTAATCGAGCGAGGGCATCGCTCCCTGCGCATGACGGATGAAGGACAAGTGCTCTACGAGCGTACGCGTGGCCTGCTGCGCGAGATTCAAGAGATCGGGCAGGAATTATCCTCTGGTGGCATGCGTCCCCATGGCCTATTGCGGGTGAGTGTGCCGGTGTTATTTGCCAGTACACGGGGCGGGACGATTGCCACTGAATTTTCAGTACGTTATCCAGAGGTGCAGATAGAGTTGATCGGTGAGGATCGCCGGGTAGATCTGGTTGAGGATGGTTACGATATCGCGATTCGGGTTAATCCGCGTCCCGATACCGAGCTCGTGGGGCGGTGTTTTGCACGCGATGAAATGTGGTTGGTTGCGCCCCATTCGCTAGCGCTACCTAAGCCTGATGCGCATGGGGGGGATTGTCGGGTTCCGGCGGCGATGATGATTGGTCTGCGGGATACAGGGCCCTGGGAAATCAACGTTGCGGGGCGGCGCCTAACGCTCACCCCGGATTATCGCTTGCGTGTATCGTCGCTATTGATGCTCAGGGATGCTGTGCTCGCTTGCGCGGGCGCAGCACAGTTGCCGCGTTCCCTAGTGCGGCAGGCAGTCGAGACTGGGCAGCTTGCGCTTTGGGGGACGTCTCCCGCGCACAAGGTCGAGCTCTGGGCACTGCATCGCTCCAGGCGGCTGGTCAGCCCCAAAGTAGCTGCATTCATGGCCTACCTGAGTGAAGCATTCCCAACACGCGAACTCTGAGGTTTGTCGATGTGCTCAATCATCCAGGCTCTGGATTGCCACACCCAGACGTGCGAAATCGAAGTGCGAACCCGCACGCCTGAGCCATATTCCCATCAGTGATATAACGAGCGGAACCAACGCGGCGAGCAAAAAAGATTCCAGCAAGTATTCCAGTCGAGCGCCTGGCGCAGGGAATAATGTCAGGCCGGCAATCAGCCCGCAAACGGTACTGACCACGGCGCTTAGCCCATCATGGCGGGCATTGAACAAGCCGAAAAACACCGGGAATGCAGCAGCACAACACAGCAGGTCTGCCAGCAGAAACAGATATAGCACGCTATAGCCTTGGGCGGCAGCAATCAGCACGGGAATGGCCAGCATAAAAATTAGCCACCGAGATAAGGCCATTAAGCTCCTTGTACTGGCTTGGGGTAGCAGGCGGCGAGCGTCGACGGCAATCAGGCTGGAGACCGCACTGATGACGGTATCGGCAGTACTCATCACCAGAGCCAGTCCGAGCGGGATCAGGCTGACTGCAAACCAAATTGGGATATGGGGCATGATGACGGCAAACAGCGCCACCGAGCTGTCGCCACGATGTCCTAGACCGACAAAGGCGAGGCCAAACAGACCCATGATAAAAATGACCGGTGCAACGAGTATTCCACCGAGCAGGAATCCCCGATGCATGGCGCGTGTGTCATGCGCCGCGTAGACCCGCTGCCAGTTGCCTTGATGGAATAGTCCAGTCAGGAGAATCGCGACGAAAAACGTCAAGCCAGCCTTGATGCCTGTGGGGTCAGACAGACTGAGCAGTTGTGGTGCGCTTACCTGTAGCCCAACCAGGGCAGGCTGAATCCCTCCAACCGCCTGCCAGCCTAGCCACACCAGCCAGGCCAGCAGCGGCATAATAACCAGCATCTGGACCTTATCGGTAAAGATCGATGCGCGTATTCCGCCGTACGAGGTGTAGAGCAAGGTCGCGCCCATGACGATGCCAGCTGTCACCCATAGTGGTACGGGTGCGAGCAGTGCGACGAGCTTTGCGATGGCAGTGATCTCGGCAGTGAGTGCGATAAACATGTAGAACAGCATGATGAGCAGGGTCAGGCCGTACATGGATCGCCCATAGCGGACAATCACGAACTCGGTCAAGGTATGGCCCTGGGGAATGAGTTCGCGCATGCGACGACCCAGCGGAATCATCAGTAGTCGCGGTGACATGGCTCCCAGTGCGTAGCCGATGACGGCAGCCAGGCCACCCCATGTGGCAGCCTGCGCCGGTGCGAATAGGATCCACGCACCTAAGCCACTGGCCAGTAAAGTCAGGATGGTTGCGCTTGTGCTCTGGCTTCCGCGGGCCACGATATAGTCCTCGAGGCCGCCTCGATCACGCCGAGCATAGAGCACGCCCGCAAGAGCAAAGCCGCCAGAGAAAAATAGCAGCCAAAAAATCGTCGTCGAACTTGTGAGCATGAATTGACCTTCCCTTCGCCGGCATTATCCGGATCAGGTTCAAAGGGTTAGCGCAACCATTTGCGAAATCTCAGCCCGAATCGGGCACCCCCAGGAACAGCTCGTAAGCTTAGGTCACGCCGTTGAATCTTGTCAATAATGTTTAATTCATCACTTATTTCGTGGCGGTGCTGCGCCGATGTGCTATGGTTTGAGTTAGCGACACGGGGTGCCCTGGGCGACAAATAGCCCGGGACTGAGATAACACCCGTCGAACCTGATCCAGCTCATACTGGCGAAGGGATGTCAGCGATCCGGCGTAAGACGCCGCATGCGAGCAACCCTTCGTTTCTTTCGAAGGCTTGCTATGACACAACCTGATTCTGCTCTTCCTATCGATCAACAGCTCGTCTTGGTGAGCGGTGCTGGTCGCGGCCTGGGCGAGCATCTGGCACGTGCCTTTTTGCGCGAGGGCGCGCGCGTCGTCGTCAATTATCTGCATAGCGAACATTCCGCGCAGATGCTTGCGGCATCCGCACCGAAGCGCGCGATTGCCGTGCAGGCCGATGTGACGGATGCGCACGCGGTCCAGGCGCTGGTCGAACAGGCACATGCGCACTTTGGCATGCCCATCACCACAGTGGTCAATAACGCACTGCCTGCATTTTCTTTTAACGGAGACTTGCGAGCGCACGCTGATAACTTGACCTGGGCGGCGATTCAGCAACAAATGGAGGGGATCGTACGTGGGGCCTTGAATACCACCCAGGCAACGGCACCTGGCATGGCCGAGCTAGGCTTCGGACGTATCATCAATGTAGGTACAAATCTATTTCAAAACCCGGTGGTGCCTTACCATGATTACACGGCCGCCAAGGCAGCATTGCTGTCGCTCACGCGCACCTTGTCGCACGACCTTGGTCCGCAGGGCATTACGGTCAATATGGTCTCCGGTGGCTTGTTGCGAACCACGGATGCGTCAGCGGCTACGCCCATCGAGGTGTTCGATATGATCGCTGCAGGCACGCCCTTGCGTCGCGTAACGACCCCAGCAGAGTTTGCCGATGCCATCCTGTTTTTTGCCTCGCCCTGGTCGCGTGCGGTAACGGGGCAGAATTTGGTGGTGGACGGTGGCTTGGTGAAAAACTGATGCTGCATCTGAATCTGTTCATTTTTGGCTGTGGCCACCATAAGGCGGCGTGGCGCCATCCTGATTCCTCAGCCGAGCGCCTGGGTGATATTTCCTACTATGAGGGCCTGGCGAGGACGGCAGAGCGCGGCAGGCTTGACGCGATATTTTTCGCTGATGGGCAGTCGGCAGATCATGTGGCCGATGGGCCGCGCTGGTACTTAGAGCCGCTCACCACCCTGAGTGCGGTGAGTCGTGCAACCGAACATATTGGCTTGATCAGCACGATCTCCAGTACGTTTTACACGCCTTTTCATGCGGCGCGGCTGATCGCATCGCTAGACCATATCTCGCGCGGGCGGATCGGCTGGAATGTCGTGACGTCCATGTTCGACGCTGAGGCTCGCAATCATGGGTTTGACGCGATGCCTGATCACGCATGGCGCTATGCCCGTGCAGAGGAATTTATCGATGTGGTTCTGCGCCTTTGGGATTCCTGGGCAGACGATGCGCTGCAAATCGACCGACAGGGCGCTTACGTTGATGTTTCGAAGGTACGGACCATTGACCACAAAGGGGCGCATTTCCGTGTCGAGGGTCCGCTGACCGTACCGCGCCCAGTCCAGGGCCATCCCGTGTTGTTTCAGGCGGGCGCCTCAGAGGAAGGCAGAGACCTGGCCGCGCGCCGGGCAGAGGCCATTTACGCGGTCGCCTACGACTTATCCTCGGCGCAGGCCTACTATCGTGATATCAAGCAGCGGGTACGCGCGGCGGGGCGCCACGACCCAGTTCCTATTATGCCCGGCCTGGTCACCTACGTGGGATCGACTGAGGCGGAGGCCCGGGCCAAGCAACGCGAACTCGACGAGTTGCTGCCGTCGGACGATGCATTGCGTCAACTGAGTCTGTATATTGGACAGGATTGCACGCAGTGGGAGCTGGACGCGCCTGTGCCAGCATTGCCTTCCCTAGAGGTATTTACGGGGCCTAAGGGGCGCTATGCCACGATTTTGCGGATCATCGAGGCCGAGCGGCCCACTTTACGGCAATTGCTCGGTAGGCTTGCAGCAGGAGGCGGGCATTGCACGATGGTTGGGACACCTGAAGGGATTGCCGACGAGATGGCGCGTTGGCATCGTAACGAGGGAGCAGATGGCTTTAATCTGATGCCGCCGTCCCTGCCCAGTAGTATCGAGGATTTTGTCGAGCATGTCATTCCTGTGCTGCAGGCGCGTGGCCTGTTTCGGCGGGAATATGACGCAAGCACCTTACGGGGACATTTGGGACTGCAGCGACCAGCGCGCTTCGGTAGCTACGCAGCCGCCCGTTGACGACGGGCTTCGTCAAGCAGGTAGACCTGGTAGTCGTCCAGATCGCCCTCAAAGTCCGTCATGCCGCCGCGCGCGACTAACCAGAACTCGTCGCATACTGAACGCAGTAGGGCACGGTCGTGGCTCACCAGCATGACGGATCCTTCAAACTCATTGAGGGCGATGCTCAAGGCCTCGCGCGTAGCCAGATCCAGGTGATTCGTCGGCTCATCAAGCAGTAACAGGTTGGGGCGCTGCCAGACGATCATGCATAGGACGAGACGTGCTTTCTCGCCGCCACTCATACTGCCAACGGTCTGTTTGACCATATCACCACTGAAGTTAAACGTACCCAAAAAATTGCGTAGACCCTGCTCGCGACAGTCGTTCGCGCTGGGTCGACCATTGGCTGGCGTATCGCGGACCAGGCGGATCATGTGCTCTAGGGGCGTGTCGGTAGGGCGCAATACGTCCAGTTCCTGCTGTGAGAAATAGCCGATATTCAGACCCTTGCCGGTAATGATCTCGCCCGCGATTGCTTGCAATGAACCTGCAATGGTTTTGACCAGCGTGGATTTGCCCTGACCATTGGCACCCAGGATGCCGATGCGTTGACCGGCCAACACCGAGCGATTGACGTGTTGCACGATGACGGTCGGCAGCGTGCCAGCCGGTGCGTCCTCAGGCGGTGGGTAGCCAAAGCTCGCGTCGGACATCGACAGCATTGGGTTGGGCAAGTTAGAGGGCGCCTTGAATTCGAATTGGAATTCAGCATCCGCTAGGATCGGTGCGATTTTTTCCATCCGCTCGAGTGCCTTGACACGACTTTGCGCCTGCTTGGCTTTACTTGCCTTGGCCTTGAAGCGATCGATGAATTTTTGCAGATGGGCTGCTTTTTCTTGTTGCTTGGCTTGTGCCGCCTGGCGCAGCACGAGCTGCTCGGCGCGCATGTCCTCAAACTTGCTGTAGTTGCCACCGTAACGGATGAGCTTGCCTTGATCAATATGTATTGTGACGTTGGTGATCGCGTCCAGAAACTCACGGTCGTGGCTGATGACGATGATCGTGCCAGCGTATTGTTTTAGCCAGGCCTCTAACCAAACCAGAGCATCCAGGTCTAGGTGATTGGTAGGCTCGTCGAGCAACAGAAGGTCGGATGGGCACATTAATGCGCGCGCCAGTTGCAGACGCATACGCCAGCCACCCGAGAAGCTATTGACCGGTCGGTCAAGCTCAGCGACGCTGAAACCTAAACCAAGAATGAGTGCTTGTGCCCGTGCGGGAGCATCGTGTGCCCCCGCATCCTGTAGCCCCATATAGGCGTGAGCCATTCGCATCCCATCATCGCTGGCTTCAGATGCGGTGACTTCGGCCTGTGCGGCAAGCAAGGTCGTATCGCCCGCGATAACAAAATCCGTGGCGCTCTGGTCGGTCTCGGGCATGTCTTGAGCGACCTGCGACATGCGCCATTGCGTCGGGATGGAAAATTCGCCGCCGTCTTCGTTGAGCGTGCCGTTCAGCACCGCAAACAGAGATGATTTGCCGGCGCCGTTGCGCCCAACCAGACCGACGTTTTCGCCAGGATTGATCGTGACTGATGCTTGGTCCAGCAATACTTTGCTGCTGCGACGCAAGGTCACGTTCTTGAGGATAATCATTGGGGGGTGGTCTTTATTTTTGATGAGGCAGCAAGGGCTGCTCGAGGGACAGTGATAATTGTAGCATTGGAGCCAAGGTCGATTGTTTTGTTCATGCGCGATCTTGCTGCGTCAAGGACGCGCTGAGAATAGGATATTATGCATTTTGAGATACCGGAGCTTTTGCATGAAACTCGTTCATGATTGAACCCCAGCCAGTTGACCGCCGTGCGACGGCACTGATGGTTACCTTATGCCTCATCTGGGGGCTCCAGCAGGTCGCCATTAAGGTGATTGCCGACGATATTGCACCCACCATGCAGATTGCGCTGCGCTCATGCGTTGCCGTGGTGTTGGTGGGTCTTTTAATCTGGATACGCCGAGAAAAAATAAGCTGGGTGGACGGCTACTGGCGCCCGGGTATTCTGGTTGGTTTTTTATTTGGGGTAGAGTTCCTGCTGGTGGGTGAGGGGCTACGTTACACCACCGCCTCGCACATGGCGGTCTTCCTCTATACCGCGCCGATTTTTGCAGCGTTGGGCCTGCAGTGGAGGTTGCCCGTTGAACGACTGGCTGCGGTGCAGTGGGGCGGTATTGGTCTAGCATTCACAGGTATTGTGATCGCATTCTATGACCGAGGCGCAGCATCGGATGCGAACCTTTCAGCTGCGATGTTGTTTGGGGATTTTTTAGGCTTGATGGCTGGGGCCACCTGGGGGCTCACGACGATTGTATTGCGCTGTTCGAGTCTGGCTTGGGCGCCCACCACGCATACGTTGTTATTTCAATTGATTGGCGCGGTTGTAGTGCTCATGCTGGCGGCAGTGGCATCCGATCAGACACACATCGTGCTGACCCCCTTGGTGTGGGCGAGCTTGGTATATCAGACACTATTGATCGCTTTTGCTAGTTTGTTGGTTTGGTTTTGGCTACTACGCCGGTATCTGGCCTCTCGCCTGGGGGTCTTGTCCTTTATGACGCCCTTGTTTGGTGTGTTTTTCGGTGTATGGCTGCTGGGCGAGCCGCTGGATGTGGGTTTTGTTGCCGGTTCGGTTCTCGTGATGGCAGGGATTGTATTGGTGACGGGCTACCAGTGGCTTAGGCAATGGCTGGTGTCCAGGCCTGAGCGAATGGGTAGATAGCCTTGAGGTGGGCATGTAACAAGCACTTCGCCGTCTTGGACGTGTAGACGCAAAAAACCCACCTTGCGGCGGGTTTTTCTACAATCCGGCAGTTATTAGATAACTTGGATTGACTTGGCTTGGGGACCCTTTTGGCCTTCAGCAGCAACGTAGGAAACGCGTTGGTTTTCCTCGAGCGACTTGAAGCCAGTGCCGATGATGTCGGTGTGGTGAGCGAACAAGTCCTTGCCGCCCGCCTCAGGCGTGATGAAGCCGAAGCCCTTTTCGTTGTTGAACCATTTTACAATACCAGTTTCTGTTTGCATTTTTTGCAATCCTTGAAAATTACGAGCGATATGCCCAGTGGAAGACTGTCAAGGTGTAGAGATTGGAGCAAAAAAGTACTGGTCTGGTACTGAGTTGTACTAACTTCAACGAACTTGAAAATCTAGGGACGAAGCATAGGCGGAAATGAGACTTAAGTCAAGTGCTTATTTCGTTATGATCGCAGCCTATAGCCGGTTTTGAATATCCAGGCCACGGTACATAGGCAAATAGCGAGGAAAGCGAGCGTCATGCTCAGGCTGAGTAGGATGCTGACATCGGCCAAGCCGTAGAAGCTCCAGCGAAATCCGCTCACCAGATAGACAACGGGATTGAGTAGGGTCACCGTCTGCCAGAAGGGCGGGAGCATATCGATCGAATAAAAGCTGCCACCCAAAAAGGTCAGTGGGGTCACAATCAGCATGGGCACAAGCTGTAATTTTTCAAAGTTGTCTGCCCAGATGCCGATGATGAAGCCAAACAGGCTAAAGGTCACGGCAGTCAGGACTAAAAACAGCAACATCACCCAAGGGTGATCGATGCGCATAGGGACAAACAGGCCTGCTGTTGCGAGAATGATCAGGCCCAGGACGATCGACTTGGTGGCTGCTGCCCCGACATAGCCCAGTAGCACTTCAAAATAGGAGATCGGGGCAGAGAGCAATTCATAGATTGTTCCGGTGAATTTTGGAAAATAGATTCCGAATGAAGCGTTGGAGATACTCTGCGTGAGCAGCGAAAGCATAATGAGACCAGGCACGATGAATGCACCGTAGCTTACGCCGCCGATCTGCTCGATCCGCCCGCCTATCGCTGCACCAAAAACGACGAAATACAGGGACGTCGAGATAACGGGGGCGATGATGCTTTGCATCAAGGTGCGCCAGGTGCGAGCCATCTCAAAGCGATAAATCGCCTTAATTGCGCGGATGTTCATGCATGCTCCCTGATCAGATCAACAAAAATATCCTCTAATGATCGCTGGGTGGTTTCTAGATCCTTGAGGACAATACCGTGCGCTGCCATGGCCGCAATCAGAGGCGTGATGCCGGTATCCTGGCGCTGTACGTCATAGGTGTAGACCAAGTCGTAGCCATCGGCAGCCAACGTCAGCGGCCATGCGGACAGTGCCTGGGGTAGGGCGTCGAGTGCCGTGTGCAGATGCAGAATCAATTGCTTTTGACCGAGTGAACGCATCAGGGTGGTCTTGTCCTCGACCAGCATGATTTCGCCTTTGTTGATGATGCCGATCCGATCAGCCATCTCTTCTGCCTCCTCAATATAATGAGTGGTCAGAATAATGGTTACGCCGGTGGCACGTAGTGATCGGACCATCGCCCACATATCCTTGCGCAGTGATACATCCACGCCAGCAGTGGGTTCGTCCAGAAAGAGGATCAATGGTTCGTGCGATAGCGCTTTGGCAATCAGTACGCGACGCTTCATACCGCCCGATAGCGTGATGAGCTTATTGCTTCTCTTGTCCCACAAGGATAGGCCTCGAAGGACCTTTTCAATATGCGCTGGGTTAGGCGGCTTGCCGAATAAGCCGCGACTGAAGCTCACTGTGTCCCAGACGGTCTCAAACGCATCGGTGGTGAGCTCCTGAGGCACAAGGCCAATCTTGGCGCGTGCGGCTCGATAGTCGCTGACGATATTGTGGCCGTCGGCGAGTACGGTTCCGCTGCTTGGATTCACCAACCCGCAGATAATGCTGATTAGCGTGGTCTTGCCTGCGCCGTTGGGCCCCAGCAAGGCGAAGATCTCGCCTCGATGAATGTCCAGATCTATTTGTTTTAAGGCGTGCAGACCAGAGGCGTAGACCTTATTAAGTTTTGAGACGGAAATGATCGATGACATGATAGTGGGCGTGACCTTGGTGGAATCAAACAGGATACAGCGAAAGTCAATCCGTAAAAACTGTGTAGATTCTGTGAATTTTCGGGCGCTGGCAACGGGTTGCGATTGAGTTCGGGTATAAGTAGCTTATGCGATTCGGCATTTCATTCAAGTTGTTCTTAGCCATTGTGTGCTCGTGCATCATCATTGCCTTGGCGATGGGGGGGGCCGTGCGCTTTAGTTTCGAGCGTGGCTTCGTCAGCTATATTCAGGAGCGTGAGCAACAGCGTTTGGCGCTGCTCGCTGAAGTGCTAGAGGCTGATTATGTGCGCGAAGGTGGCTGGACGCGCTGGCGTGAGGATGAAAGGCGTTGGCGCCGACTGCTGCGCACCTTACAGCGTGAGGCGTTGAATGATGGCCCTCGCGCACCGGGCGCTCACGCCGATCATGATCGCTCGCTGCCCCCACGCACAGCACTGCTCGATGAACAGGGGGCCTTGGTGGTTGGGCGCGGCTTGCCGCAGAATCGCGACGCCCAACGTTATGCCTTGCGCGTTGAGGATCGGACAGTAGGATGGTTGATGACGCGCCCACCCCCCGAGATGATCGTGAGCAATGCAGTCGATCAGCGCTTTCAGGAACGGCAGTTGATGACCACCTGGGTAATTGTCGGTCTTTCGGTTCTGCTCGCGACCTTGGTGAGTCTGTTGTTCGCACGTATGTTGCTCGCGCCAGTGCGACGTATTACTCGGGCGACCCATCAGTTGGCGAGGGGGGATTACACAGTGCGTGTCGTGTCAAGATCCAGCGATGAGTTAGGGCGGCTGGCGGATGACTTTAATCGTCTGGCCTATAGTCTGGAGCGCAACGAGCAGTTACGCCGTGACATGATGGCTGATGTTTCACATGAACTGCGTACCCCGCTGGCAGTCTTGCGCGGTGAGATCGAGGCCTTACAGGACGGTTTGCGTGAGCCCACGGCTCAGACCCTAGCGTCCTTGCAGCATGAGGTGTTGTTGTTGAGTAAGCTGATCGACGATTTATATGAGCTCTCTTTGGCAGATGCGGGGGCATTGAATTATCGGATGGAGCCCATCGATCTGGCGGCACTCGTGCAGGACGTGGTCGCTGTCTATCGCGAACGTTTTGCGCAGCGTGAGATCGCGCTGGAACTTGTTTCTCGGCCTGGCTTGTTTATGTTGGGCGATGCCCAGCGGCTCACGCAATTGCTAGGTAATATTCTAGAAAACAGTCTGCGCTATACCGACGCTCCAGGACGCGCACGCCTGATGGTTGAGGCGGTGCAAGACGGGGTGCGTCTGATCGTTGAGGATAGCTCACCGGGGGTGCCCGAAGCGATGCGATCACGCATATTTGAACGCTTGTTCCGTGTCGAGGCTTCACGCAGCCGTGAACACGGTGGGGCGGGGCTGGGGCTGGCGATTTGCCAGCGTATTGTTCAGGCGCACGGTGGCAGCATCGTTGCCGAAGGCTCTGAACTCGGCGGCGTACGGATGGTGATGGTGTTCCCAACGCATGACGGAGATCATGAATGACGACACGTGTATTGGTGGTCGAGGACGAGCCCAAACTCGCCGAGGTGTTACGGGTGTATCTAGAGGCGGGCGGCTATGAGGTCGTGTGCCTGGATAATGGCAATGAGGTGGCCGATACAGTGGGACGCTGGTCACCAGATTTGATTCTGCTCGATCTGATGCTCCCGGGTAAGGATGGCCTGGATGTATGTCGGGAATTGCGTGTCTCTAGCGCAGTACCAATCATTATGGTCACTGCGCGGGTTGAGGAAATCGATCGCCTGCTGGGGCTAGAGTTCGGGGCGGATGACTACATCTGCAAGCCCTACAGTCCGCGTGAAGTCGTTGCGCGAGTCAAGGCGGTATTGCGCCGCAGTCAGCCTGAGTCAAGCGCGCTGGTGCAGGCTACCGATGACAGCTTGCAGATCGATCAAGAGGCGTATACCGCACATCTGGACGGTGTGGGGTTGGATCTGACGCCTGTAGAGTTTCGCCTGCTTGCCTTGTTGGCTTCCGCGCCTGGCAGGATATTTTCACGCGATCGTGTCTTGGCGCGTCTGTACGACGACCATCGTGTCGTGACGGATCGTACGGTTGATAGCCACGTCAAGAACCTGCGTCGTAAGCTCGAAGCGCTACGTCCAGGCCAGGACCTGATCAAGTCCGTCTATGGTGTCGGGTATCGGCTAGAGCTTGGCGATCCGGATTCATGATTTCTCCATATTTCATTCATTTTTCCACCTCATTGTTTGTTTAACCTGTCTATGTCGCAAATCGATATTGAATCGGTTTTGGATCAGCGTTTCAAATAAGGAGTTATCCATGAAAAAGTCCCTCGCAATTTCCGTACTGGCCGCAACGATGGCACTGGGTGCTGCACCCATGGCTTCGTTCGCACAAGGTGGTGGCCAGTGTGCGTCGCACGGCTCGCCTGATCGTATGTCCATGCATCGCAGCCATGATGGTATGCAAGGCCGGATGTTCCAGCGTTTAGACCTCAGCGAGGCGCAGCGCGATCAGATTTTCAAGATCCATCATGACCAGGCACCCGAGATGTTCAAGCTGAAAAACAGCCAGCGTGCAGCAGCGACCAAGCTGCGTGAGTTAAGTCGTGCCGCGACATTTGATGAGGCCAATGCGCAGGCGCTCGCTACAGAGCTGGGGCAGGCACAGGGGCAGTTAGCGTTGCTGCGCGCCAAGCAACACGCGCAGATCCAGGCCGTACTGACCCCAGAGCAGCGTGAACAGCTCAAGACCTCTTTTGAGCAGCGTCGCAATGGCAAGCACACCAGGGCTGACCCGTCTACAAAATCCTGATCAGCATTTTCCTTAAGCTGTAAATACCACCGCCTACAACGATACGTTTGTAGGCGGTGTCGATTGGTGCATGGCTTTATTTGGCAAAGAGCTGTCCCATGTCCTTGAATGCCTTGAATTCCAGGGCATTGCCGCACGGATCCAGAAGGAACATGGTAGCTTGCTCGCCGACCAGTCCTTTGAAACGGATGCCCGGCTCGATGACAAACGCAGTGTTTCGGGATTTAAGGCGTTCGGCCAAGGCCTCCCAGCGCGACCATTCCAATACCACACCAAAATGTGGGACCGGGACATCATGGCCGTCAACCGGATTGGTATGCGCTGATTCCTGGCTGGGGGTTTTGGGATGTTCGTGGATGACGAGTTGGTGTCCGAAAAAATTAAAATCAACCCATTGATCGCTGGACCGGCCTTCTGTGAGGCCAAACGTTTCATTATAAAAATGACGGGCAGCTGCAAGGTCGTAAACGGGGATGGCGAGATGAAACGGGGTAAGAGGCATGGTTGCTCCGGGCAAATAGGGCAGGCGATAAGTTCAACGCCACTAAGTATATTCAAGGCACAAATACGGTGCGTGCAGATTCAAAATGCCGTGTGTAATAAGGATTGTCCAGAGAGTCAATACGCACACGGCCGCCTGTCGATGGTGCGTTGATAAAGGCGGCATCACCGAGATAAATTCCCATATGCGAATTAGATCGTCCCAGCGTATTGAAAAATACAAAGTCACCGGGCTGTAGGCTGCTGCGTGGTATCGGGCGGCTTAGTTGGGCAATCTGCAAGGTGTTGTGCGGTAGAGGCGCCTGCGCGGCGGTATCAAATACGTATTTCACCAAGCCACTACAGTCAAATCCACGTGATGGACGTGCGCTGCCGTATTGGTAATGAGTCTCTAGCAGGCTGAGGGCCGTCATAACGACTTCAGTTCGTTTGGCGGCGTCGACCTGGAGACGACTGCTGGTCAGACGTGTCTGGCGCGAAGGACTCGCACAGGCACCCAATGTAAGTAACAACGCGAGGGTGATCCCGGTGCGTCGTGACTGATCAAACGGCCTCGTGTGGATCATCCTCGTCCCCTCCCTATGCAGTTCAGGTTTTATTCGCCTCGGGCCAATAGTAACTGTCTGGTCGCGTGCGCGCACCGAAGATCGCTTGGCCCACGCGCACAGTGGTCGCCCCTTCCTGGATCGCCAGCTCGAAGTCGCCTGACATACCCATGGACAGTTCCTGGATCTGCTCTGCATAAGGGCTGTCCTGGCGCAGTTGATCTCGTAGCGTGCGCAGACGTGTAAAGCACGGTCGCACGTGCTCTTCGTCGGAGGAGAATCTCGCCAAAGTCATCAGGCCGCGAACGCGAAGTGCAGAATAGGCGGGTAGTTGGCGTACAAAGGCCAGAACATCTTCTGGTGAGAGACCGAATTTGCTGGCTTCACCAGAGGTATTGACCTGTACGTAGACATCGAGCGCCCGGCCCTGCTCTTGCAAGTGGCGATCGAGCGTCTCGGCGATACGCAGGCTATCGAGAGCCTGAAATTCACTGGCAAAACGCGCGACAAGCTTGGCCTTATTGGTTTGCAGATGCCCAATCACGGCCCAGTTCAGATCCGGTAGCTCGTCGGTAAATGCTTCCCATTTTCTAAAGGCTTCCTGAACTTTGTTTTCTCCGAGGACCCGGCAACCCGCCTGATAGGCGAGCCGTATCCTGGACTCGTCTACCGTTTTACTAACAGGCAGCAGGCGTACGTCTTGTGTGTCGCGACCTGCGCGCTGGCAGGCGGCGTGAATCCGTGCGTGTATATCGCTCAGGTTGGCCTGTAGCTCACCGAGGCTTGAGGCGGTTGGATACCCTGCCTGAGTGCGGGGGGGGAGGGGTGTGTTCAAGACTGGACCTTACAATATATAGTACTGGGATAGCGTTCGCGGGCGTGGTATGGTGCGTGATGCATGTTCGACGAACCTGACCTCTCGCCCTATAGCATAAGCCTTAAGTCATTGTTCCGGCACGAATTGCTTGTAATTTATACGTCATTATATGAATATTAAAGATTCGGCCACGATACGTAACGTCTGGAAATATAATGCTTCGTTCGACCTCTGAAATTGCGCAGAATCTCGCACCGCACGGCGTGCTGCGCGTTGCATTGAATTTTGGCAACGCCGGGCTTGTTCGGATGGACCCGCACACACAAGAATTATCTGGCGTGTCGGTGGACTTATCCCGCGAGTTGGCGCGTGAGCTTGAAATAAATTTAGAGTTCATTTGTTTTGACGCTGCGCGCGAGGTGGTTGGCGCAGTTGCTCAGGATAAATGGGATGTTGCGTTCCTCGCAATCAGCCCCGCCCGGCTCGAACGGCTTCAGTTCACGCAGCCGTATGCTGCGATGGCTGGATCGTATATG
Source organism: Alcaligenaceae bacterium CGII-47 (assembly GCA_019166125.1). GTDB lineage: Bacteria > Pseudomonadota > Gammaproteobacteria > Burkholderiales > Burkholderiaceae_B > Castellaniella. The sequence continues at coordinate 238,049 of JAHTBO010000002.1, read as the reverse complement.
GTCCGTGATGCCTCCCCTATACATGCGCCAGAGGACGTCGATCAGCCTGGCGTACGGATTGCCTCGGCACTTGGGGCCGCCTACGATCTTTACTTGTCTGACCATCTCAAGCACGCGCGTCTGGTTCGTGCTCAGACCACGCCTGACGCAGTCGAGTTGTTTGTCAATGAGCAATTGGATGCGGTAGCCAGCGTGCGGGCTTATCTAAGCACCTGGATGCTTACGCATCCGGGTTATCGGATACTTGATCGCAGCTTCACTACGATCGAACAGGCAATGGCCACACCGAAGGGCCGAACTTTGGGTTGGACCTATTTAGCCTCATACATCCAGCGGATGAAGGCCTGTAATTTTGTTGCGCAGTCGCTCGCCCGCAGCGATCACAGTGATTTGCTGGCGCTAATTTAGGGTTGCGCCGTGAGCAGGCGGGACGATCAGTGAGTACGGCGGTGACCCCGGGTCTGATGCTTGTCCACGGCAATCGGGCCGAGCAACTGCGTGATGTGTTGTGTGCTTGGTTGCGGCGGTATCCATTGGCCCCGCTCGAGAACGAAGTCATTCTGGTGCACAGCAATGGCATTGCCCAGTGGTTGCGTCTGGCTCTGGCCGAGGAAGCCGAGGGGGCGGGTATTGCCGCTGCGCTGGACTTTTCCATGCCTTCGCGCTTTCTCTGGAACATGTATCGTACGGTGCTCGGGCACGGTGCGGTACCCGAGCAGTCGCCGCTAGATAAGCCTCGCTTGATCTGGCGCTTGGTGCGGCTCCTGCCAGACTTGCTGGATCAACCCACTTATGCAGTTTTGCGGCAATTTCTGGCTCGTGATGATGGTTTGCGCAAGCGCTTTCAGTTGGCGGGGCGGCTTGCGGATTTATTTGATCAGTATCAGGTTTACCGTGCAGACTGGCTGGCCGCCTGGATGCGTCATGAGGATGTGTGGATCGATGGGCGTGGGCGAGCCCAGGCCTTGCCCGATGAGCAGTTATGGCAAGCGGCCTTGTGGCGTGCACTGATTAGGGATGTAGGGGGTGAACAGACGGGTCTGCCGCCTGGGCGCGCCTTTGTGCATGAAGCATTTATGGCGCAACTGTCGGCGCGTGCGCCTGACTCACGCCCCGCTGGGATACCGCGCCGTGTGTTGGTTTTTGGTGTGTCAGCTATGCCGCGCCAGGCGCTGGAAGCCTTGGAGGCGCTTGCTCAGTGGTCACAAATTCTGGTCTGCGTGCACAACCCCTGCGCTCATTATTGGGCAGACATCATTCCCGATAGGGATCTGCTGCGTGCGCAGCACCAGCGACAGTTGCGTCGTCCTGGTATGCCCGAGGGGCTGAATGATGAGCAGATGCACCAGTACGCTCATCCTTTACTTGCTTCCTGGGGTAAGCAAGGGCGGGATTTTATCGGCTTGCTGGACGATATTGATGACCCGGATAGCCGTGGGCATTACAGTCCCGCCTTTGAGGCCTTACGCCAGCGCATCGATCTCTTTGAGTCACTGCCGGGTGCCTCGCTGCTCGAGCAACTTCAGGATGATATATGCGACTTGCGACCGCTCTCCGAGTCGCGGAAGAAATGGCCTGCAGTCGACCCGGTCAAAGATGCATCCATCCGCTTTCATATTGCCCACAGTGCGCAGCGTGAGGTTGAAATTCTGCATGACCAATTGCTCGACGCCTTCAACACCGATCCAACGCTGCGTCCACGAGACGTGATTGTGATGGTTCCGGACATAGAGGCGTATGCCCCCCATGTTCAGGCAGTTTTTGGGCTGCACGATACCAGTGATCAACGCTTTATTCCCTATACATTGGCGGATCGGGCCCAACGCCAGGCGGATCCTTTGATGCTCGCCTTGGAAAAGCTGCTGGCCTTGCCGCACTTGCGTTTGACGATGGGCGAGGTGATGGACCTGCTGGAGGTCTCTGCAGTGCGATCGCGTTTTGGGGTGCATGACGATGATGTGCCGCGTTTGCATGGCTGGATACGTGAAGCCAATATCCGTTGGGGGCTACACGCCGGGCATCGTGCCAGCCTGGGCTTGGCACCGACTCAGGCTGCCGGATTGCAGCATACCTGGCTTTTTGGCTTGCAGCGCATGCTGCTGGGCTATGCGCTGGGTCTGGATGCGCCTGCTTGGCAGGGAATTGAGCCTTATGGCGAGCCAGGTGGACTGGATGCGGCCTTGCTCGGGCCTTTGAGTCGATTATTGGACTGCCTGGGTCATCATTGGCAGGTCTTTTCAGAGGGTGCAACGCCTGGTCAATGGCATCAACGCCTGGTCGCACTACAGGCAGATTTTTTTCTTGCAAGCAACGAGCAAGATGCCTTGACCTTGATGCGTTTTGAGCAGATTGTCCAGGATTGGCATGAGGCATGCGATGAGGCCGCGCTCGTCGAGGTGTTGCCCATAAGTGTCGTGGCCGAGCACTGTCTGGCGCAGTTCGATCAGGGGGGCTTGTCTCAGCGTTTCTTTGCAGGCGCCTTGACGTTTGCCACACTCATGCCGATGCGGGCCATTCCCTTTAGGTATGTTTGCCTCCTAGGCATGCATGACGGTGCCTATCCGCGCGCCCAGGTATCGATGGATTTTGATCTGATGGTCGGTCGCTATCGTCCTGGCGATCGATCGCGTCGCGACGATGATCGGTATCTGTTTCTAGAGGCCATGCTGTCGGCACGAGACCAGTTCTATGTCTCCTGGGTTGGACGTAGTATCCAGGATAATGCGGTGCAACCGCCTTCAGTGCTGGTGGCACAGTTGCGTGACCATCTTGAGGCGGGTTGGCAGTTAACTGATCAGACCGATGGGGGCAACACCAGCCTGGTCGAGGCGCTTACCGCACACCATCCCTTACAACCTTTTAGCGCCCGCTATTTTCCTGCTGTGCCTGATGCTGAGGAACGATCACTATTTACCTATGCGCGCGAGTGGCGTGCCAGAAATCCGGATGCGGTAAAGCATGGCTTGGCCAAGGCGCCGCTGGGCGTTCTCCGGCGCGAAGAACCCTTAAGCTTAATTGATTTACAACGCTTTTTACGTAATCCAGTAAGGGCTTTTTTCACCTCGCGTTTGGGGGTGATATTTGATCAAGAGGATTATCAGAGCGATGATCTTGAGCCTTATGAACTGGATGCCTTGCAGACGTGGCGCTTGCGTGAGGAACTGGTGCAAGTCCTGGTGCAAGCACAGAACGAGGGCGAGGACGCCGCCGCGCGCATCCAAACCGATCTATTGCGTATGCAAAATCGTGGCGATCTGGTTGCGGGTAATCTCGGGACGCTGGCGGGATTGGGTCTCTACGAGGGTATGGACAACTTGCTGGATCATTATCGTGAGGTGCTTCGACGTTGGCCCGATAGCGAGGTATCGGTCCTGCCTGTTCATACCCAGACAAGATGCTCTGAGGGATATACATTAGAGCTACTCGATCAACTATCCGGCATACGCTGTAATGATCTGGGTGAACGCGTTCGAGTTGTCGTCCAGGCGCGTCATCTGGTCAAAAATAAAACTTATCGTACCTATGCTTTAGTAGACGCCTGGTTGGCGCATCTGGCAGCCAATCTGATGGAGGGCGGCTTGATGACCCTCGTGCTTAGCCCGCAGGGTATGGTTTTGTTTGAGCCGTTAGAGGCTGCTCGGGCGCAAGGCATGATTGCGGATGTCATGATTGCCTGGGATCTGGGCATGCGCGAACCGCTGCCTATCGCCTGCCGTTCGGCTCTTGCCTGGTTGCGTAGCCTGGGTTCGTCTGTGGACAACGAGGCAGTGATTGCGCCGGATCATCTGGCTTGGTCTAGCGCCCGTGAAGCGTATGATCTGGAAAAGGCGTGGTGCCCCTACCAGAGTCGGGCCTATCCAGATTTTGACGCACTGATTGCCTCGGGCGCGTTTGCGCATTGGGCTTTGCGCTTGTACCGGGGGCTCGCCGATGCGATCAAGCCTGCCGAGGGATTCTTAGCGGCAATTGAACGGGGGGAGTCGTGATGCAGCCTGCCGGGCAGCGGGCACCTCGGGGCCTTGATCCGCTCGATTTTCCTCTGCGTGGGAGTCAACTCATTGAGGCGAGCGCAGGGACGGGCAAGACCTGGACGATCGCAGCACTATACCTGCGTCTGGTTCTGGGGCATGGCCCCTTGAGCACGCCAGCGCGCTTGCCTGCCGAGATTCTGGTATTGACGTTTACCGAAGCGGCCTCCCAGGAGCTGCGGGATCGGATTCGCAGCCGCTTGGCTGAGGGCGCGCGATTTTTCAGCCAGGACAGCTCGCAGTCTGGCGATCCTTTCTTGGTGGATCTGCGTGCAAGCTACCCAGAGTCCGCATGGCCTGCCTGCGCGCGCGTGCTGGATTTGGCAGCGCAATCCATGGATGAGGCAGCGATCTCGACGATCCATGCCTGGTGTGCGCGTATGCTCCAGGAGCATGCCTTTGATAGTGGCAGCTTGTTCACGCAAAGCCTGGAAGCTGATTTACAGCAGCTCGAGCGCGAAGCCGTGTGGGACTATTGGCGCTCATTTTGCGTGAACCTCACGATTAGCGATACTGCCCAAGTTCAGTCGTGGTGGAAGGGGCCAGGCGCGCTGTATGGTGCAATCAGAGACCAACTGCATAAGGACACGGGTCTGGTGCCGGGTGTGGACGGGCCGGCCCAGTTGCTGGACCAGGCCCGCCTGCAGGCTCAGGCAGTACTCACGGAATTGAAGTCATCCTGGCGGGTCTACGTCGAGGAACTGAGCGATATATTGGCGCTGCATGGAAAGGATATTGCCATTCGCCCCAGCGACCAAAAGCGCTGGCTGGGTGCCGTGCGTGATTGGGCAAATGATCCTGATGCGCTGTCTCTGGATATCAAAACGGGCTGGGAGCGTCTGTCACAGGCCGGTATTGACGCTGCTTGGAAGGGCGAAGGTCTGGCGCCCGAGCACCCGGCTTTCATCGCGCTGACGAGGTTGCGCGAGGCTTTGGCTCATCTGCCAGATGGCTATGCACAGGTCTGGTCACATGCGTTAGCCTGGTGTGTTGAACGCCTGCGTGAGTCCCTGGCACAACGTGCGCAGATGGGCTTCGATGGTCTGCTGACTAACTTGGACGCCGCACTGGGCGGCCCTAGTGGGGAACGTCTGGCTCGGGTGTTGCGTGCGCAATATCCGGTCGTCCTGATCGATGAGTTCCAGGACACGGATCCAGTGCAATACCGGATTTTCGACCGTATCTACGAGATCGCCGATAACCGGAAGGATCTGTGTCTGGTGCTGATTGGGGATCCCAAGCAAGCAATTTATGGTTTTCGTGGCGCGGATATTCATGCATATCTACAGGCACGCAGAGCATGTGCAAGCAGATTGCATACCTTGAATCGAAATTATCGTTCTTCGCAGATGATGGTTGGGGCGGTGAATGCCTGCTTTGAACAGGCAGAGGCCAAACGAGAGGAAGGAGCCTTTTTGGCACCCGGTCAGGGATCACGTGATATCCCGTTTTTTCCTGTTCAGGCCCACGGTCGGGATGATGTATGGGTGATTGATGGTGCGGTGCAGGCAGCCCTGGCGTTTTGCGAGATTCAATCGGAGGACGGTAGTGCACTGACGGTATCGTCGTATCAAGAGCAAAGTGCGCAACAGTGCGCAGATCAAGTGACTCAGGTATTGAACCTGGGCCAGCAGGGTCGGGCGGGCTTTGATGGCGCGGATGGGTTCCGAGCTGTGCGGCCGGCTGATATTGCCATCCTGGTCAATAGCCATAACGAGGCAGCCACACTGCGTTCGGCACTGAGCGCGCGTCAGGTGCGTAGCGTGTATCTATCCGAACGTGAGTCCGTTTATGACAGCGCAGAGGCCGCAGAGCTTCAGTACTGGTTGGCGGCATGTGTACAGCCCACCGATGGTCGGGCCGTGCGTACTGCACTGGCGAGCGCAACACTGGGCTTGACATGGGTGGATATCGAGCGGATCAATACGGATGAGCGAGCCTGGGAGGACATGGTCCTGCGCTTCCAGTCCTATCGGGAATGCTGGCAGCAGCGAGGCGTGTTGCCCATGCTCAGGCGCCTGCTTAATGATTTTGGTGTCCCGGCCCGATTGCTGGGGGCGCTAGATGGCGCACAGGGTGAGCGCGTCTTGACCAATATTCTGCATCTGGCGGAGCTCTTGCAACGTGCCTCAGGTCAACTCGATGGCGAGCAGGCCCTGATACGCTATCTGGCAGAACAACGATCTGATAGCCAGGCACGCGCTTTGGGGGGGGGCGATGCACAGCAAATTCGCCTGGAGAGCGATGCCAACTTAGTGCGCGTCGTCACGGTTCATAAATCTAAGGGTCTAGAGTACCCACTGGTTTTTCTGCCGTTTGCATGCAAGGCCAGGATGTATCGTCGCTCGGATAAGCCCCTTGTCCTTCCGGATGAGCAGGGCCGACGTACCTTGATTTTTACACCATCGTCAGCGCACATCGAGCAGGCCGAACGTGAACGCTTGGCCGAGGATGTCCGTAAGCTCTACGTGGCGCTTACGCGTGCTCGCTACGCGGTATGGATGACAGCAGGTGAACTCAGGCAGGTATCGGACAATAGCGCGGCCACCTATGTACTTGGCGTTGATGGCAGCATTGCGGCTTCGATGCGAAAACTGGCACTTAAGCATCCCGAGATTACCGTCCTCGACGCAGCGGAACCTGGCGCACAGGGTTTCGAGTCATCGGCCGCGCCGCAGGCCTTGGGCGTTGCGCGGGTTCCCGTGCGGGCGGTTCGCGAGCCCTGGTGGATTTCGAGCTACTCCGCGTTACGTGTGACTGAGGCGGATGGCCGGGCCTGGCATGTAGCGGATACCGCTGCAGAGGACGTATTTCGGGAGACTCGCCTGGAGGATACTTCAACGAGCCAGGGTGTTGATGCAGGCTTGGCGCATCCAGAAGACTTATCCCTGCACTACTTCCCTAGAGGCAGTGAGGCGGGTACTTTTTTACATGCTCTGCTGGAGTGGGCCGCCCGACAGGGCTTTGCCCGGCTCAAGACCGAGCCTGCATCACTGCGCGATATGGTGGCGCGGCGCTGCGCCTTGCGGGGATGGGAGCCTTGGATCGATTTTCTGTGTGACTGGCTATTACGCTGCGTGCAGACAGTACTTGTGCCGGATGCGGCAGTGTGCTCGGGCTTGCGTCTGGACGCGTTGCAGGCTAGCTCGCCCGAGATGGAGTTCTGGTTGTCAGTCTCTCAGGTCGATGTGCAGCAGCTTGATGCGCGGGTATGCCGTGAGACGTTTGGTGGCGCACCGCGACCTCACTTGGCGCCTATGCGTCTGGATGGCATGTTCAAGGGCTTTCTAGATCTGGTGCTATTGCATGAGGGCCGCTATTACGTTGTCGATTACAAATCAAACTGGCTCGGGCCTAATGATGCGGCCTATACCCAAGAGGCGATGCGTCAGACGATGCTTGGTGCGCGCTATGACATGCAACTTGTGCTGTATGTGTTGGCACTGCACCGGCAGTTGCGCGCGCGATTGGCCGATTACGATTATGACCAGCATATGGGTGGCGCGCTATATCTGTTTTTGCGAGGTCTGGATGCGCCGGGGCAGGGTATTTTTGCTGACCGCCCCGCGCGTGGTCTGATTGAAGCTTTGGACAGTCTGTACGCTGGGACTGGTGATGGGGTGGTGCATGAATAGGGCATCATTGCGTATGCGGTTTGGACAATGGGTTGAAGCTGGACTGCTACGCGAGCTCGATGCAGCGTTTGCGTGTTTCCTCATGGACCAAACACCTGAGGCATCGCCTTTGGCAGTGGTGCTTGCTGCCTTGTGTAGTGGGCAGTCGGGACATGGCCATGTCTGCCTGACGCTGCCAGAACTCGCGGCAGACCCGGTGGTAACTCTGGCTCTGGGCAGTGCAGAGCTACGCAATGTGGATATCCGTGCGCTGGTTGAAAGCTTGGCGGGCCAGGACGTGGCTAGTTTTTATCGCGCTTTGGATCAGGCTGACTTTGTCTCGGATGGCGGTACAAGCGGGCCATTGGTACGTCAAGGCCCGCGCTTGTATCTGTATCGATACTGGCAAGCCGAGCGTCGCGTGCGTGCGGCGATCTTTCAGCGCTTAGGGCTCGACGTGGGGTGTGATTACGCGCCTGAGCGTGCGCGAGCCTGGCTCGATGCCTTGTTTCCCAGCCAGCACGCCATCGGGCTTGATTGGCAGAAACTTGCGTGCGCCAATGCGCTGGATCATGCGTTTTGTGTGATTGCGGGGGGGCCGGGCACGGGCAAGACCACAACGGTGGTCAAGTTGCTGGCCTTATTGCAGGGTATGGCGCTAGCGCGCGCGGGATCGTCAGCATCGGGTTTGCGTATTCGATTGGCCGCTCCCACGGGCAAGGCGGCTGCGCGGCTGAGCACATCGATTAGTGCCGCCCTGCACCCTTTGCAGCAGCGGTCTGAGGCGTTTATGCAGGCTGCCTTGACGATGGTTCCGGTGGCGGTCGTCACGGTGCACCGATTGTTGGGGAGTCGTCCGGGGACGCGCCGCTTGCGCTACCATGCGGGCAATCGCTTACCTATAGACGTGTTGGTCATCGATGAGGCCTCGATGCTCGATATCGAGATGCTCGATGCAGTGCTCGTGGCCTTGCCCGACCAGGCGCGCTTGATTTTGCTCGGAGACAAGGATCAGTTGGCCTCTGTGGAGGCCGGTGCTGTGTTGGGCGAGTTGTGTCGACGAGCAGCAGCTGGCCACTATACGCCGCAGCGTTGTGCTCGACTGGAGGCCTTGAGTGCACAACGCATTGACTCACGCTGGCAGGATGTGGCGGGGACACCTCTGGATCAGGCAGTGATCATGTTGCGCCACAGCTATCGTTTTGATGCGCATAGCGGCATCGGTCAGTTGGCCCAGGCGGTGAATCAGGGGGATCTGAATGCCTTGCATGCGGTGCGCGATGCCGTTCATACAGATTTGGGTTTTCTCGCCCTAAGCGGTGTGGCAGATCAACATTTCGATGACTTGTTGATCGCGGGACGCTTCCCTATGGGAAGTGCAGTAAGCCAGGGCTTAGGGTATCAAGACTATTTGCGCATCATGCACGATAGCCGACCTGAGGGCGAGCATGAGCAGGGGGCGCTGGATGCGTGGGCGCAAGCGGTGCTCCTTGCACATGGCCGCTTTCAGGTACTGTGTGCATTGCGCGAAGGACCTTGGGGCGCGAGTGGGTTGAATCAGCGTATCGAGCATCATCTGCAAGTTGCTGGCTTGATCCAGGCAAGGTTGCCCTGGTATCCGGGACGACCAGTGATTGTGGTGCGTAATCATTATGACCTGGGTTTATCTAATGGCGATATCGGTGTGGCATTAGAGGTGCCTGACCCGAGGGCGCCAGCGCGTGCTTTGATTCGAGTCGCCTTTCCAAAGGTGGACGGGTCCAAGGGTGTACGCTGGGTGCTGCCCAGTCGCCTGCCTGAAGTAGAGACCGTGTATGCGCTGACCGTGCATAAATCGCAAGGTTCGGAGTTCGAGCGTGTTGTACTCGTATTGCCAGAGCATAATAGCCCGATCCTCACCCGTGAGCTGCTCTATACAGGGATGACGCGCGCGCGTGCCAGCCTGATTGTGGTGACTGCCGGTATGCGTTCAGTATTTGATGAGGCGGTACGCGCGCAGGTCAGACGTGCCAGTGGGCTTTTGGCCGGATAGGTGGATTTGGGGATACGATAGATTAACGCCTTATTGTGAGATCAGACATGTCCAGTATTTTTGATCAGAATTTGCCCCAGACATCTGCTAATTTTGCCCCCTTGACGCCTTTGCTTTATCTAGAGCGCGCAGCGCAGGTTTATCCGGCACGCGTGGCGATTGTGCATGGCTTGGGGGCCCAGGCAATTCGGTATAGCTGGTCCGAGCTCTATGCGCGTTCTCGTCAATTGTCCAGCGCACTGGCTGCGCGAGGCATAGGCAAGGGCGATACGGTGGCGGTCATGCTACCCAATACGCCAGCCATGGTGGAAGCACACTTTGGGATACCCATGTGTGGCGCGGTACTTAATGCGCTCAATACGCGTCTGGATCCGGCGACGATTGCCTTTATGCTGGACCACGGCGAGGCACGTGTAGTGATCGTCGATAGCGAGTTTTCGTCCACCATGAAGCAAGCGCTGGCGGTGCGCCAGAGTACGCATCCTTTGCTTGTTGTCGATGTCTGCGACCCACTATTTAGCGGCCCTGCCGAGCTGTTTGGCATGCTTGATTATGAGGCGCTGCTGGCGTCTGGCGATGCGGCTTATGCATGGAACGTACCCGATGATGAGTGGGATGCGATCTCGCTGAATTACACCAGCGGTACAACGGGTAATCCCAAGGGGGTCGTGTATCATCATCGCGGGGCAGCCATCAATGCCATTTCTAATATTCTGGAATGGGATATGGCCAAACATGCCGTTTATCTGTGGACCTTGCCCATGTTTCACTGTAATGGCTGGTGTTTTCCCTGGACGATTGCTGCGCGTGCGGGTGTCAACGTATGCCTGCGGCGCGTCGAGGTGCAGGCGATGATCGATGCGATGAGCGAGCATGGCGTGACGCATTATTGTGGGGCGCCGATTGTCCACAGTATGCTCGTAAATGCCCCCGAGGCGCTCAAACAGCGAATCCCGCCAGGGCTCAAGGCCATGGTTGCGGGCGCTGCGCCGCCTGCTGTGATGATCGAGAGCATGGAGCAACTTGGTATTGATCTGACGCATGTATATGGTCTGACCGAGGTCTATGGGCCCGCAACGGTATGCGCCAAACATGAGCAATGGGATGGGCTGGATATTGCGCAACGTGCCGAGTTGAATTCGCGGCAAGGGGTGCGTTACCATTTGCAGCGCTGCGCCGCGGTGCTCGACCCGCAGACCATGCAGCCTGTACCCGCAGACGGCCAGAGCATGGGCGAAATAATGTTTCAGGGAAATATCTGCATGAAGGGATATCTCAAGAACCCAGCCGCCACCCAAGAAGCGTTGGCAGGCGGCTGGTTCCATAGCGGAGATCTCGCCGTCATGTACCCGGATGGGTATATGAAGATCAAGGATCGCAGCAAAGACATCATTATTTCTGGCGGTGAAAACATCTCCTCGTTGGAAGTCGAGGATGTGCTGTACCGCCATCCGGCTGTCCTGGCCGTTGCCGTCGTTGCGCGCCCGGACAAGCGCTGGGGTGAGACGCCGTGTGCTTTTATTGAGCTCAAACCTGATGCGTGCGTGACAGCCGAGGAACTTGTGGCGCATTGCAAGGCGCATCTGGCTGGATACAAGGTGCCGCGTCATATCGTCTTTGGGACGCTGGCCAAGACCTCGACGGGCAAAATTCAAAAGTTCGAGCTTCGCAAGCAGGCTGCATTGGTTGGCTGATGAAGGATTTCACAAGACCCTTCAAGCACTGCCTGCTGACACCTGCACAGATGGGTGACGCTGATCAGGCAGCAATTCGGCGCGGCGTCGCGGGCACGCAGTTGATGGAGGCTGCCGGGGCGGCTGTGGCACAAGCCGTGCTGACGCGCTGGGCACTGGGACCGGTGACGGTGCTGTGTGGCCCGGGCAATAATGGCGGCGATGGATTTGTCGCGGCCCGCTTGCTCGAGCAGGCGGGCTGGCCAGTACGCGTGGCCTTGCTTGGTCGCCTCAGTGCATTGCGCGGCGATGCGGCGTTGCAGGCGCGTGCCTGGACGGGTGAGGTGGTGGCGCTGGGCCCCGCTGTGCTCGAGGGCGCTGCACTGGTGATTGACGCCTTGTTCGGTGCCGGTTTGTCGCGACCCCTGGCGGGTGTGGCACTTGATACGGTACGGTGTTTGAATCAATCTGGTTTACCCGTCTGTGCAGTGGACGTACCCAGTGGCCTGGATGGCGCGAGCGGGCAGCCTTTGGGCGAGGTTGTGCAGGCTGATCTCACCGTAAGTTTCTTTCGTAAAAAGCCTGGCCATTTACTGTTGCCGGGCAGGGCGTTGTGCGGTGAGCTGCACTGCGTGCCGATCGGCATTCCCGACGAGGTGCTCGCGGATATTGCTCCAACCTGCTTTGAAAACCATCCTGACCTATGGTGTGACGTCTATCCTTGGCCACAGTTGAGTAGCCATAAATATAGCCGTGGTCATGCTCTGGTTGTCGGCGGCGATACCATGCTGGGCGCGCCACGTCTGGCGAGTCTGGCGGCCGCGCGCGTGGGCGCTGGACTGGTTACGCTGGCAAGCCCGTCTGATGTATGGCCAATTCAGGCGGCAGCGCTCACAAGCGTCATGGTGCAAGCCTTGCCCCAGAGCGGTGAGCTCGATGAGGTATTGGCCGATACGCGACGCAATGCGGTACTCATCGGTCCAGGGATGGGCGTGTCGGCGCGTACGCAGGCCCAGGTGCTGGCGTTGCTGGCTGGCAGGCGAGCCACCGTGCTGGATGCGGATGCGCTAAGCACCTTTGAATCTGCACCGAAACGACTACTCGGTGCGCTGCATCCGGGCTGTGTGTTGACCCCACATGAGGGAGAGTTTGCACGGGTGTTTCCCTGTGTGGGCAATAAGCTCCAGCGTGCGCGCGAGGCGGCGCGTCTAAGCGGCGCGGTATTGGTCCTCAAGGGCGCGGATACGGTGATTGCTCATCCAGATGGCCGCGCCGTCATCAATGCCAATGCCCCGCCTGTGCTCGCCACAGGCGGGGCTGGCGATGTGCTGGCGGGTCTGATCCTGGGGCTGCTCGCACAGGGCATGGCGACGTTTGAGGCGGCGTGTGCTGCCGTCTATCTGCATGGCCTGGCCGCACAGCAGGTCGGTCCAGGGTTGATTGCCGAGGATCTGCCAACGATGATCCCTGCCGCCTTGCGTACACTACGTGTCGCGTTATTCAAGGAGGCTTGAGCCTTATGGCTGATGTTATCGCACTTGTGTTCGATTTTGACGATACGCTGGCACCCGACAGCACCTCAGGATTTTTGTCGAAGATGGGGGTGGATATCCAGCATTTCTGGTCGCATGAGGTGGGACCTTTACTGAGCGAGCAGGATTGGGATCCCGTGCCCGCCTATTTGTACAAAATGATTGAGTTATCGCGCTCGGGAAGCCATGGAATGATCACGCGTGAACGCTTGGAAGATTGGGGGCGGCAGCTTCCATTGCATGAAGGCGTACCGTCCTTGTTTGAGCGCTTGCGCGCCAGTCTGCATCGGGCTCATCCCCAAGTGCAATTGGAATTCTATGTGATCTCCAGCGGCATAGGTGATGTATTGCGGCAAACGCCGATCGCATCAGTTTTCACTGATATATGGGCGTCAGAATTCACTTATGATGCCAGTGGTGCCATCGACTTTCCACGGCGCATTGTCAGTTTTACCGACAAAACCCGGTACTTGTTTCATATTCAAAAGGGAATCTTTGGCCCGGATTCTCGTAACAAGCCCTTCGAGGTGAATCGCAAGGTCGAACCGGAAAAGCTGCGTATCCCGTTTGAACAGATGATTTTTGTGGGCGATGGATATACAGATATTCCATGTTTTTCCTTGATCCGGCGCTCAGGCGGCGTGGCTTTTGGTGTATGGGACCCGCGGCATCGCGAGAAACGCAGCCGTGCCTGGGGGTTTATCCAGGAAGGCCGGGTATCGAACTTGAATCAGGCGCGCTTTGGTGAGGATGCCGAGCTATATCAGTGGCTAGAGGAGGCTGTCGAGAGTCTGGCGGGCAAGATCGTACTGAATTCGCGGACCTATCGTGGCTGAGACCCCAAGACCATGCCTAAGCTAAGAGACAAGGCTGCCTCCTCATGTTTGAATGATGAACAGGCGATGTATCTGGCGCTCGGTCAGGCGCAGCAGGCGGCAGACGCGGGTGAAGTCCCCGTGGGTGCAGTCGTGCTGGATCGGCAGGGATGCCTGATTGCTGTTGGCCATAATCGCGTCATTACCGATCATGACCCCACGGCGCATGCCGAGATTGTTGCATTGCGTCTGGCGGCGCGTATTGTGGGCAACTATCGTCTGCCCGGTGCGCGGCTCTATGTAACGCTGGAACCATGCGTCATGTGCATGGGAGCCATGTTGCATGCACGACTGGCCGAGGTCGTCTTCGGTGCGAGCGACCCCAAGACCGGCGCTTGCGGCAGTGTGCTGGGTATTCACCAACACCCACGCCTGAATCATCAGACCCAGGTACGTGCGGGCGTATTGGATCAGGCATGCTCAGCGCTTTTGCGAGAATTTTTCAGATCTCGCCGAGCGCGGCTTTAGGAACCCGCTAACAGCCTCTCTGGGTTACTATTTTTCATTTTTGGATCACTTCGCCATGCCCGATGAGAACCCCCATCATGAGCAACCGTCAGGTATTTATCTGATCTCGCCCTCTGGTGCGGTACGCGATCCCCAGACCATTGAGCTTGCTGCTCAGCGCCTCAAGGCCATGGGTTTCAAGGTTGCGGTAGACCGTACCGCGCTGGCTGTCCACGAGCGCTTTGCCGGGACTGATGCACAGCGTCTGGCCGCGATATCACGGGCACTTAAGCAAAAGCATCCTGTCGTGATGGCCACGCGTGGCGGTTATGGCCTGAGCCGACTTCTCTCGCGTATCGATTGGCGCGCCGTCGCGGATAGCGGTAAGACCTTCATCGGCCAGAGCGACTTTACCGTATTCAATCTGGCGCTTCTGGCCCAAACGGGGGCAGTCAGCCTGGCCGGACCGACAGCCGTCTTTGATTTTGGCGGAAAGAATGTCGATGATCTGACGCAGGCCTTGTTTCAGGAAATGCTCAGCCACGATCTAGAGATTCTCAGTTTTGAGACCGAAGATGCAGACCCGGTAGATGCGCGTGGCGTACTTTGGGGCGGGAATTTGGCAATGGTTGCCTCGCTGGTGGGAACACCCTACCTACCGCGTGTGCCTGGCGGAATATTATTCCTTGAAGATGTCGGTGAGCATCCCTATCGCATTGAACGCATGCTGACACAACTCTGGCATGCAGGGGTGCTGGCCGAGCAGAATGCAATAGTGCTGGGCAAGTTCACCGAGTATCGCGCGACCGCCCATGATAATGGCCATGACCTTGATGCCGTGGTGCGCTGGCTGCGTCAGACCGTCAAGGTGCCGGTCGTGACCGGGTTGCCCTATGGGCACGTCAAGGTCAAGGCGACCCTGCCTGTGGGGGCATCGATCGGCATTGCAACTGAGGCGGGGTTGGCCCATCTGGTTTTACAAGAACATCATCATTGAATACACACCGCTATTTTCGTTCAGCGTCAGTTCATGCTAAGCACAGGTCAACACTGTTAAACTACTAGGTTGTTTTGACTCTCATTTAGCGATAAGCAACCGTGATCTCTACCGCAAATCTTACGATACAGTTTGGCGCCAAGCCCTTGTTCGAGAACGTCAGCGTCAAATTTGGCGAGGGCAACCGATACGGGCTCATTGGCGCGAATGGTTCGGGCAAATCCACCTTCATGAAAATCATAGGTGGTGATATGGACTCGAGCGCAGGCAATGTCTCGCTGGATCCTGGTGTGCGCCTGGGTAAGCTGCGCCAGGATCAGTTCGCCTTCGAGGATGTACGGGTGCTCGACGTCGTTATGATGGGACACGTCGAGATGTGGCAGGTCATGACCGAGCGTGACGCCATCTACGCTGACCCCGAGTCGACTGAGGATGATTACATGCGTGCAGCAGAGCTCGAGTCACGCTTTGCCGAGTACGATGGCTATACCGCTGAAGCGCGTGCCGGGGAGTTGCTGCTGGGTCTGGAAATTCAGGTCGACCAGCACCAGTTGCCGATGCGCGAAGTCGCACCAGGCTGGAAGTTGCGCGTGCTGCTTGCACAGGCCTTGTTCTCTAACCCCGATGTGTTGCTGCTCGATGAGCCGACCAATAATCTGGACATTAATACAATCCGTTGGCTGGGAAATGTTCTCAACGGCTACCAGAGCACGATGATCATCATTAGCCATGATCGGCACTTTCTGAATCAGGTTTGTACGCATATGGCTGATCTGGATTATGGCGAGTTGCGTATCTATCCGGGCAATTACGACGAGTACATGTTGGCCTCGACTCAGGCGCGCGAACGCCAGGTGGCGGCTAATTCACGTGCCAAGGAACGGGTAGGCGAGTTGCAGGATTTTGTGCGCCGTTTTGCGGCAAATAAATCCAAGTCGCGCCAGGCGACCTCACGACTCAAGCAGATTGACCGAATCAAGTCCGAGACAGTGGTGGTCAAGCCGTCTTCACGCCAAAATCCGTACATCCGTTTTGAGGTCAACAAGGTGCTGCATCGTCAGGCGGCGCATATTGAAGGCCTGGGGAAATCGTATGATCGGCCGGTGATCACTAACTTCACGACGATGATCGAGGCGGGCCAAAAGGTTGCAATTATTGGTGCCAATGGCGTCGGTAAGACCACCTTGCTGCGTATGCTGGCAAGCAAACTTGCGCCTGACACTGGCCACGTCAAATGGTCAGAGAATGCCGATATCGGTTACATGGCTCAGGACGTCTCGGATCAGTTCGACTCGGATCGCGACTTATTCGACTGGTTGACCGATTATCGTCAGCCCGGAGACGACGATCAGTCTATTCGCTCGGTACTTGGTCGACTGCTGTTCTCTGGGGATGAGATCACCAAAGCGGTGCGTGTCATTTCGGGGGGCGAGAAAAACCGCATGAGTTTCGGCCGCCTGATGTTGGGGCGCCACAACGTCATGCTGCTCGATGAGCCGACCAATCACTTGGACATGGAATCCATCGAGTCCTTGCAGTATGCCCTAGAGCAGTACCAAGGCACGCTGGTCGTTGTCTCTCATGACCGTCAATTCGTCTCGGGCGTGGCGACGCGCATTATTGAAATTTTGCCTGATGGTCGGATTAACGACTACCCTGGGAATTACGAGGATTACCTGGATTCCCAAGGCATTGGCGCCTGAGAGCAGGCTTGGTTCAGACATTAATCGGACACGCGCATTATCAGGAAGACATCAAAAAAAGCCGCTTCCTGGCGCTGGCAGCCCCTGTTCGATCTGTCGAGGAAGCCGTGCAGTTCATTACTGCACAACATCAGGCTCAGGCAACGCATAACTGTTGGGCCTGGCGTATCGGCCAAGCCTATCGTTTCCATGATGATGGTGAGCCAGGTGGGACGGCAGGGCGCCCGATCCTCCAGGCTATCGAGAGCCAGGATTGTGATCAGGTTGCCGTAGCGGTCGTGCGTTGGTTTGGGGGAATCAAACTTGGGACGGGCGGGCTGGCGCGTGCTTATGGTGGCACAGCAGCGCAATGCCTGCGTCTGGCCGACAAGGTTGCGATCGTCGAGGAGCGCAAAGTGCATTGCCAATGTGCATTTGCCGATCTGGCGCGGGTGCAGGCAAGACTTACCGAGGCGGGTGTGCGTATCGAGACCGAGACGTATACGGCAGACGGGGTGGCGTGGTGCCTGGCGATCGAGTCCGGACGCGTTGCCGCGGTCGCAGCGCTATTTGCCGACCTGACGCGTGGTCAGGGCGGCTGGATCGTCCAGGATCACGATCAAGCACAGGCGCGTTAGCCTTGTGAATTGCCCTGTGGGGCCTCGCTATCCTGGGAGGCGATCTCGGCATGTACCTGTTCCATATCAACGGCCTTGACCTGAGTCAATAGTTCTTCGAGCTGGCTGGCCGATAGGGCGCCAGCCTGCGAGAAAAGCAGGACATTTTCCCGAAAGACCATCAGGGTAGGAATGGAGCGGATGCGCAAGGCTGTGGCGAGCTCTTGTTGCTCTTCGGTATTGACCTTGGCGAAGGTTACATCCGGGTGCTGGCTTGCGAGTGCCTCAAATACGGGGGCGAAGTTGCGACATGGGCCACACCAAGGCGCCCAAAAATCGATGATCAGCGGTTGATCCATTTGCTCGACGGCACCCTGGAAGTTTTCCTGGTTTAGTTCGACTATGCTCATGGCGTTGCTTCCTCAAAATAGAAAACGGCATGTTAGACATGCCGTTTTTGTTGGGTTGAACACAGTGTACTTTATGTGATCAATGTGTTGGTTAATCAGCCTGGGAATAGTGCGTATTTGATTACAAACAGGAAGGCAACCAGCAGCGTAGCAGGGTGGATATCGCGGAATCTGCCTGTCAGTACCTTAATCGCTACGTAGCTGATGAAGCCAAACGCCAGGCCGTTGGCAATCGAGTAGGTCAGCGGCATGGCCATAGCGGTGATGGCCGCCGGAACGGCTTCAGTCGTATCGTCCCATTTGATATCAACCAGTTCGCGCAGCATCAGGCAGGCGACATAGAGTAGGGCTGGTGCGGTGGCATAACCCGGTACCACGCTCGCCAAGGGCGAGAGAAACAAGGCCAGCAAGAACAGAATTGCAACCACCAAAGCGGTCATGCCTGTGCGACCCCCCGCCTGAACGCCTGAAGCGCTTTCGATGTAGGCGGTCGTGCTGCTGGTGCCCAGAAATGAGCCCGCGACAATCGCTGCACTGTCCGAGAACAAGGCGCGGCCCAGTCGATTGGGCTTGTTCGGTTGAATCAGCCCAGCGCGTGTTGCGACCCCGATCATGGTGCCCGTCGCATCGAACACCTCCACAAGAACAAACACCAGAATAATATGGAAAAAGCCAGTGTTCAGGACGCCAATGATGTCAAACTGCATGAATGTTGGCGCCAGGCTCGGTGGTGCCGAAAAGATACCCTGAAATTCAACTTGGCCAGTCAAGATCGATAGAAGCGTGATGATCAGGATTCCAATCAGGATCGCACCACGCACCTTAAGCGCGTCTAGGGCGGCGATAATGAAAAAGCCCAGGATTGCGTAGAGTGTTGGGAGGTGGGTCAGGTCCCCCAGGCCGATCTTGGTCGCTGGATTCGCCACCACAATGCCTGCCGTACCGAGCGCGATAATGCCCAGGAATAGCCCAATGCCTGCAGCAATCGCAGAGCGCAGTGATGCCGGTATGCCAGCCACGAGCCAGGTTCGAGCGCCCGTGACGGTGAGGATGACGAATACGATTCCCGAGACCAATACGGCCCCGAGCGCTTGTTGCCAGCTATAGCCCATCTGGGCGACGACGGTGAACGCAAAAAAAGCATTCAGCCCCATGCCTGGCGCCATGGCGATTGGCCAATTTGCGACGAACGCCATGATCAGGGTGCCCAGCGCTGCTGCCAGACAAGTCGCGACAAATACCGCCCCCTTATCCATCCCTGTGCTGGACAGGATGTCAGGATTTACAAAAATTATGTACGACATCGTGAGAAAAGTCGTCAATCCAGCAATGATCTCTGTGCGCGAGGTCGTGCCGTGCTCACGCAGCTTGAATAACGTCTCCAGCATGGTTATCCTTTGATAAAAAGTGTATTTAAATGCTTGTTGGATTCTAAGTCTATTTCATTAACAGTTGTACACTGGCGCATATGATTGTTATTGGATTCGAGAGCTCCTGCGACGAGACGGGTGTTGCCCTGGTTTCTACAGAGCATGGGCTGTTGGCGCATGCTTTGTACAGCCAGATCGCCATGCACCGCGAGTATGGTGGTGTGGTCCCTGAATTGGCGTCGCGCGATCATATCCGTCGTATCGTGCCACTGACCCGCCAAGTCATGGCCGAAGCGGGCTTAAAGCATGGCGATATCGACGCCGTGGCCTATACCGCTGGGCCAGGCTTGGCCGGGGCCTTGCTGGTTGGTGCAAGTTTCGCGAGTGCATTTGCTTGGGCGCGACAGCTGCCCACCATACCCATCCATCATCTAGAGGGACATTTGCTCTCGCCGATGCTTGCTCAACCGGCACCTAGTTTCCCTTTTGTCGCCTTGCTGGTCTCGGGCGGTCATACGCAATTGATGCGTGTTGATGGGGTCGGGCAGTATGAATTGTTGGGCGAGACCCTGGATGATGCGGCAGGCGAGGCCTTTGACAAGACGGCCAAGCTTCTGGGGCTGGGCTACCCCGGTGGGCCTGAGCTATCTCGCCTGGCTCGCCAAGGCCATGCTCAGGCGTTTGCGCTGCCTCGGCCGATGTTGCATAGCGGTGATCTGGATTTCAGCTTCAGTGGGCTTAAAACCGCTGTGCTCACGCGTGTTAAGGCGATCTGTCAGGGGGGGGCAAAGTTGAGTCCCCAGAATCAGGCTGATCTCGCTGCTGCGACCGAGTCGGCGATCGTCGATGTATTGGCGACCAAGGCGATCGGGGCAATAAAGCAGACTGGGCTTTTGTCGTTGGTGGTCGCAGGTGGGGTTGGCGCGAACCAGCCTCTGCGCGCGCGCTTGCAGACCGCAATGCACACCCTGGGGGGGCAGGTGTTTTTTCCGCCTCTGGAGTTCTGTACCGATAATGGCGCCATGATTGCCTGGGCTGCAGCCCAGCGCATACAGGCTGGACTGGTGGATTTGGCTAAACGCGATGCCGCGTTTTCCATCCGGCCCCGCTGGGATCTGAGGGATGTGTGTTTGGACGGCGCCTAATGGTTATTTCTTGTGGCCGATTCGGCCTTCTTTGCCCGCCAACAGACGGCTGATATTGGCTTTATGACGAGAAAGCAGCACAACGCTGATCAAGACAATAACGAGGGCTGTGCTCTGATCCATGCGCCAGGCAATATTTCCACCCAATATATAATAAAGAGGTGCAAAGATTGCGGCGATGATTGCTGCAAGTGATGAGTATCGGGTGACGTAGGCCACAATCAGCCAGGTGGCAACCGTCGCGAGTGCAAGCCAGGGTTGAAAGGCGAGCAAGACGCCCAGCGCGGTGGCGACACCCTTGCCGCCCTTGAAATTCAGGAACAGCGGATAAACGTGGCCAAGAAAGGCCGCCAATCCAGTGAAGGCAATCGCTGATTCAGGTAGTATGTCTTGTTGCCAGGCCCAGGCGGCCAGCGTCACGGCAACCCAACCCTTGGCGGCGTCGCCCAGCAGGGTCAAGATAGCGGCAAGTTTGTTACCGCTGCGCAGCACATTGGTGGCACCTGGGTTCCCCGAGCCAAAGGTGCGTGGGTCCTGTATCCCCATGCCTCGGCTGACCAGTACCGCAAAGGACACAGAGCCGATGAGGTAGGCGGCAATCAGGGCGATCACGGTGAGGCTTAAAGAGAGCAGACTGGGCATGACAAGGCGGCCGGTATGATGGATATGGAGGCCATTCTAACGGCATGGATCCAAATCATCAAAATCCACAGGTACAATTCGCTACGTCCGGTTTGATTTATACATGGGAAGGGTTGTGCGTATTCTGGTATCAAACGATGATGGTTATAACGCGCCCGGGATCGAGGCGCTGGTGCATGGCTTGAGCAGCCTGGGCGAGATCACCGTCGTGGCGCCCGAGACAAATTGCAGTGGTGCCTCCAACTCCTTGTCCTTGCGTCGCCCTTTATCCGTGCGCCAGGCGCCTAATGGCTTTTACTTTGTCAACGGTACGCCTTCAGATTGCGTCCACATTGCGCTGACAGGATTATTGGATTTTCGTCCGGATCTGCTGGTGTCTGGAATCAATAACGGTGCAAATATGGGTGAGGATACCTTGTACTCCGGCACGGTCGCTGCCGCCTCAGAAGGATTCCTGTTTGGTGTTCCGTCGCTGGCACTCTCTTTGGTAGAGCGCAATTGGACGCACCTAGAGACAGCGGTACAAGTTGCCCAGGAATTAGTTGCGCACTATGCGCAGCACCCCCTGGAAGGCGCTTTACTATTGAATGTGAATATTCCGGCTGTGCCATATCGGGCGCTATCCGGGTTTCAGACAACACGGCTGGGCCGGCGTCATCCGGCCGAGCCGGTCATCAAGAGCACCACGCCCTATGGCGAGCCCGTGTATTGGATTGGTCCCGTGGGGCGTGCATTCGATGGACTGGAAGGTACGGATTTTGGCGCTATAGAACACAATGCCGTCTCCTTGACGCCTTTGCGGCTTGATTTGACGCATCATGAAGGGATTGCTGCTGTTCAGGACTGGGCAGGGTCTTTATGTCCAAGATAAAGCACCCTTTTATTCGTAGCGCGACGTTGCCGGCAGGCTATTCACCCGCCAATAGCAACACCCGGATGAATGTGCCGCGCCCCTTTGAACTACCCGTCCCGCAGATGGCGGCACCGACGCCCGAAGCCTCCTCAAACATGGGATTGAATTCAGAGCGTCAGCGCGGCGTGATGGTCGCCCGTTTGCGTGAACAGGGAATCGTTGACGATCGGGTGCTGGGTGCCATGCAGGCCGTGCCGCGCCATGTTTTTGTTGATCAGGGTCTGGCGAGCCGGGCCTATGAGGATGCGGCTTTGCCGATTGGCTTTGGCCAAACGATTTCTCAGCCCTGGGTCGTCGCGTATATGTTGTCGATGATGAGCCAAGGCCGTCGGCCCGCGCGCGTGCTCGAGGTGGGGGCTGGTTGCGGCTATCAGGCGGCAATCCTTGCTCAGTTCGTACCAGAGGTCTACGCTATTGAACGTGTGCGTGGTCTGTATGATCAGGCGCGTGAAAACCTCGCCCGTTGTCACGCGCCAGGGCGGATACGTTTATCTTTTGGTGATGGCATGGTGGGCTTGGCGCATGCTGTACCATTTGATGGAATTGTCGTGGCGGCCGCAGGGGTTAAAATCCCTGAAGCTCTGCTCGAACAACTCGCTGTTGGGGCGCGCCTTATTGCTCCTGAAGGCACGACCAGACAGAAATTGATTCTGATAGAGCGCACGAGTGTATCGACCTGGCAGCGTGCCGAGTTGGAGAGTGTTCGATTTGTACCGCTGCGTCCGGGCACGCAGATCTGAAGTAGGAGAATTCTATGCATGCAGAGACGTCTATCATCGATACGCCTCTTTTTACCCCCCATCGGCCAGGCCTGCGTCCGCTGATTCTTGTTGCCATTGTCGCCACGTCCTTGTTGGCGGGTTGCGCATCACGCACCGCACCCGCGCCGGTCGCAGATCAATCTAATCGGGGTGCCACCGCTCAGGCCTCTGGCACTTATGTGGTGAAGCCCGGCGATACGCTGTATCAGATCGCACAGGCGCACAGTATGGATGTGGCGCGCTTAAGTCAGCTCAACAACATCACCAACCCAAGCCAATTGGCGGTTGGCCAGGTTCTGCGCATCGATGGTGGCACAGCGGTAAGCTCGGGCTCTACTGCGGCGGCGACATCGGCCGCGACACCGATACCCATCACAACGATCGAGCAACCTAAGGTCGACACGAGCAGCCAAGCCGGACAACGTGCGAGCGATGCGGGTCTGATCAGTTGGGGGTGGCCAGCCAGTGGCAAGATCATCCAGGGGTTCAACGACAATACAAAGGGCATCGACATCGAAGGCGCAATCGGCGCGCCGGTGCAGGCTGCTGCGGATGGCAAGGTCATGTATGCAGGGAACGGGGTGCGCGGCTTGGGTAATCTGATTTTATTGGGCCACACCAACGGCTTTATCACCGCCTATGCACATAATCAATCGCTACTCGTCAAGACCGGTGATACCGTCAAAAAAGGCGCCAAGATCGCGACGATCGGACAGTCTGATACGACTTCACCACGTCTGCATTTTGAAGTTCGTCGCCGGGGGACACCTGTCAACCCCTTATCCTACCTGCCCGCGCGATGATTCCAACGCTGGTCTTCGACCTCGAAACCATTCCTGATGCCGAAGGCCTGCGTCGCCTCAACCCCCAGTGGGCTGCCTATAGCGACACAGATCTGATCGAAGAGGCTCTCGCGGCACGCCGCGAGAGCCATGGCAATGACTTCCTGCCTCTGCATCTACAAAAAATTGCTGTAATTGGCTGCGTGTTTCGTGATGACCAAGGATTCCGGGTGCGCACGCTAGGTCAGGCAGATGATGCCGAGGCGGTGTTGATTAACAGTTTTTTCAAGACGATCGGACATTACACCCCAATCCTGGTGAGCTGGAATGGTTCAGGATTCGATCTGCCTGTCCTGCATTACCGTTCCCTGATCCATAGCGTGGTGGCTGCGCGCTATTGGGACGCCGGCGAGGATGATCGGGATTTCAAATTCAATAATTATCTGAACCGCTACCATAACCGTCATGTTGATCTGATGGATGTCCTCGCCAAGTTCAACGGGCGTGCGAATGCCCCGCTCGATGATCTGGCCAAACTCTGTGGTTTTCCTGGCAAGCTCGGCATGGATGGTAGCCAGGTATGGAAGGCCTGGCAGGCGGGTCAGCGCGACGAGATCCGCGCCTATTGCGAGACGGATGTGGTCAACACCTGGTTGGTGTATTGTCGCTACCGTCTGATCAAGGGTGAACTGGATGCGCCGGCCTATGAGGCCGAGGTACAGTTGGTGCGCGATACGTTGTCGGCCAGTGATGCTGTGCATTGGAAGGAATATATGACGGCGTGGGATCATGTCTGATTCGCCGTTGCTAGAGCTGGAAATTGAGTCGCTGGACCTAGAAGGCCAGGGGGTTGCGCATCATGATGGCAAGGTCATTTTTGTCGAAGGCGCCTTACCTGGCGAACGTGTGCTCGCACGCGTAGGGCGCAGCAAACGCTCTTATGATCGAGCCCGCTGTGAGCAGGTGCTTCGAGCCTCCTCGCAGCGTGTCGTGCCTCCCTGTCCTCATTTCGGTGTCTGTGGGGGCTGCGCCATGCAGCACCTGGAACCCGCCGCGCAAGTGGCGATCAAGCAACGTGGCCTAGAGGATGCGCTAGCGCATATCGGTAAAGTCCGGCCAGGCATGATTTTGCCCCCGCTGCACGGACCCTCATCGGGATATCGTTATCGGGCCCGCTTATCAGCGCGCTATGTGTACAAAAAAGGGGGGGCATTGGTTGGATTTCGTGAGCGGCACAGTAGCTATGTTGCTGATATCCGTTCCTGCCTGGTGTTGCCGCCCCATGTTTCAGCCTTGCTCCTGCCACTGCGGGATCTGATCGGCAGCTTATCTTGCCCCGAGAAAATTCCGCAAATCGAGGTCGCGGTGGGTGACCAGGTGACCGTTTTATCCTTGCGTCATCTGGATCCCTTGACTGATGCTGATCTGGCGTGCCTGCGTGCCTTTGGCGCCCAGTACGATGTGTGTTGGTGGTTGCAGCCCAAGGGGCCGGATACGGCTTATCCGCTCAATCCAGCGGATCTGGATGCCTTGGCCTATAGCTTGCCGGAGTACGGCTTGCGCATGCATTATCGGCCCATGGATTTCACCCAAGTCAATCCGTTCGTCAATCGCGTGTTGATTTCGCGTGCTTTGTCCTTGCTTGATGTTCAGCCTGATGATCGGGTAGCGGATATGTTTTGCGGTCTGGGCAACTTCAGTCTTCCGCTGGCAACGGTTGCCCGTGAGGTCGTGGGCATAGAGGGCAGCGCCACGCTCGTGCAGCGTGCCTGCGAGGATGCAGCGCGTCAAAATCTGAGTAAGCGCACCTCGTTTGCCTGTCTGAATTTATTTGAGATCGATGAGGCCTGGTTAAAGAGCCTCGGTCATTTCGATCGGATGCTGATCGATCCGCCGCGTGAGGGCGCTATGGCGCTGTCCCAAGCGCTGGCAGCACTGTCGTCCGATGAGCGCCCCCGGCGTATTGTGATGGTCTCTTGCAACCCCGCGACACTCGCTCGTGATGCGGGTATTTTGTGCAATACAGGCGGATGGCGGCTAAGTGCGGTGGGAGTGGTAAATATGTTTCCGCACACGGGCCACGTCGAATCAATCGCGGTTTTTGATTCAGACCGCTAGTCGTTCGATTGCTTTTCGTCGAGGATGCACTGAGCCTCAATGCGTACACGCTCTGGCGCTGTGCCGCCGATATGGCGGCGTGCTGCAACCGATCCTTCCAGTGTCAGCACCTCAAAGACATCTGTGTCAATGAGGGCGTGAAAACTCTGTAGGGTGGCCAGCGTGAGATCAGCGAGGTCACATTGCTGTGTCTCGCAGTGCCGCACAGCCAGGGCAACGGTCTCATGGGCATCCCGAAATGGCACGCCTTTTTTGACGAGATAGTCGGCCAGATCGGTCGCCGTGGCATAGCCCTGTAAGGCGGCAGCCCGCATGGCGTCAGCGTTAACCTGAATGCCACCGATCATGTCGGCAAAAATGGTCAAGGTATCGCGGATGGTATCGGCGGCATCGAACAGCCCCTCTTTGTCCTCTTGGTTGTCCTTGTTGTAGGCCAGGGGCTGGCCCTTCATAAGCGTCAGTAGTGCAGTCAGGTGGCCATAGACGCGTCCGGTCTTGCCGCGCGCCAGCTCAGGGACGTCTGGGTTTTTTTTCTGGGGCATGATCGAGCTGCCAGTACAAAAGCGATCCGCCAAATCAATAAACCCGATACGTGGATTCATCCAGAGCACCAATTCCTCGGACAAGCGCGAGATGTGCATCATGATGAGCGCGGCGGCTGCGCAGAATTCGATGGCAAAGTCGCGATCCGATACGGCATCCAGGGAATTGCGACATACTGAATCGAATGCCAGCGTGCGGGCGACGCGCTCGCGGTCGATCGGGTAACTGGTGCCCGCCAGGGCAGCGGCGCCCAACGGTAGACGATTGATGCGCCGACGGCAGTCGGCCAGGCGCTCGGCGTCGCGTCCGAACATTTCAGCATAGGCAAGCAGATGATGGCCAAACGTGATGGGCTGGGCGACCTGAAGGTGGGTGAACCCAGGCATGATTGTATCCGCGTGCTGCAAGGCCAATTGTGCGAGTTTATGGCGTAAGATGCGCAGTAAATTGCTGGAGGTATCCACCTCATGGCGCAACCACAGACGTATGTCGGTGGCGACCTGATCGTTGCGCGAGCGGCCCGTGTGCAGGCGCTTACCCGCGTCGCCAATCAATTCGACCAATCGTTTTTCGATGTTTAGGTGTACGTCCTCGAGATCCAGGGACCAATTAAACTGACCGGCCTCGATTTCTTGGGTGATCTGACCCATACCTCGCTGGATCTCGGTGAGATCCTGCGCGCTGATGATGCCAATCGAGGCCAGCATATCTGCATGCGCGAGCGAGCCCTGAATATCAAAATGTGCCATGCGTTGGTCGAAATTGACCGACGCGGTGTAGCGCTTGACGAGCTCGGACACTGGCTCGGAAAAACGTGCCGACCAGGCTTGGGATTTATTGTCGAACTGATTGTGCGAAGAGAGTGGGGTGTTAGGCATAGTGGGCAGATTATAAATGAGTCGACGCCGGCTTTGTCCCAAGTGTGCGTTATATTAAAATCTTTTCCCTTTGCACTCAGGCCCAAACCCTTATGAATCACCAAGACATGAAGCAGATCACCGCCATCGTCAAGCCCTTCAAGCTCGACGAGGTCCGTGAGGCCCTGTCAGACCTGGGCATTAATGGCCTGACCGTTGCCGAGGTCAAGGGCTTTGGTCGCCAGAAGGGGCATACCGAGCTCTATCGCGGCGCCGAGTACGTCGTTGATTTTCTTCCCAAGATCCGTATTGACGTAGTAGTTGCCGCCGATCAGGTTGAAACCCTCATCGAAGCCATTATCAAGGCTGCCTATACAGGTAAAATCGGCGATGGCAAGATTTTTGTCTTGCCCGTCGAACAGGTTGTACGCATTCGCACCGGTGAGAGCGGCATCGACGCTTTATAGAGCAGAATCATGGAACTCGTACGAATTTCTAAGTTAATGGCGCAACGCGGCCTGTGTTCCAGGCGTGAGGCGGATGCCTATATTGAACGCGGTTGGGTGAGGGTGGATGGCGCAGTGGTCAGTGAATTGGGCACTAAGGCAGCGCCTAATGCCGCGATTACGCTCGAGCGTCAGGCATCGCGTAATCAGACCAATAAGGTCACGATCATCCTGAATAAGCCAGTGGGCTATGTCTCGCATTTGTCCGATAAAGGCTATAAGACGGCCGCTTCACTGATTCAGTCGCAGACCCAGTATCGCGGTGCGCGTGGCACGCAGCCATTTGATCCCAGGCACCTGCGTGGCTTGGCACCCGCCGGTCGACTGGATATCGACTCGCAAGGCTTGCTGGTGCTCACTCAGGATGGGCGGATTGCGCGTCAGCTCATTAGTGACGATTCAGACATTGAAAAGGAATATTTGGTGCGCGTCGAGGGGCGTATCACTAGCAATGGCCTGAGTTTGCTAAATCACGGTCTGATGCTCGATGGTGCCCAGCTGCGTCCCGCCCAGGTCGCCTGGCAAAATGAGGACCAGTTGCATTTCGTTCTGCACGAGGGAAAAAAACGCCAGATCAGGCGGATGTGCGAACAGGTCGGTTTACGTGTGGTCGGACTCAAACGTGTGCGGATGGGTCGGGTCGGACTGGGTGACCTGCCCGTAGGACAATGGCGCTATTTGCGTGAAGGCGAGCAGTTCATCTGATGATGCGTAAGCGAAAACTTTGCCTGATTATCCTGGGCGAGTTTTTTTGTAAGCCAGGGCAGTGCTTGAGTTAACTCGGCTTGTAATGTCCAGGGCGGGTTGATAACAAACATCCCGCTGCCGTGCAGGCCCACACCGTCAGCGCTTGGCTTATGCACAGTAAGCGAGGCGTGCACCCACTGCACATCCAGATTTTCGAGTGAGCGGGCCAGTTCATGAGCCTGAGTGCGCTGCACCAGTGGATACCAGATGGCGAAGCATCCTTGGGCAAAACGTGCGAGTCCGTCCTTGACGGTGCGCAGAACCTTTCGGTAGTCGTGTTTGTCCTCGTAGGACGGGTCAATCAAAATAATGCCTCGGCGTGAGGGCGGTGGCAGTAGTCGTTTGATCCCCTCAAATCCATCTTCTTGTAGTGTGGTGACCTGCCGTAGCGTGGTGCGACCCTGGCGCTGCAAGGTCTCGTTCAGGACCTCGATCTCGGTTGGGTGCAGCTCAAAGAGCCGCAAGCGATCCTGATCGCGCATCAGATGCAAGGCCAGGCAGGGTGAGCCAGGGTAGATATTAGCAATCCCATCGGGATTGAATGCCTTGACCGTCTTCAGATAGCGCTCGATCAAGGCAGGCGGGTTGACCTGATCGAGCAGGCGATCCAGCCCTTCGGTGACCTCGCCGCTTTGGCTGGCCCATTCGCCATCCAAAGCGTACAGACCGGCGCCAGCATGCGTATCGATCACCCAGAACGGATTGTCCTTGAGCGTGTAATAGTCGAGGATCTGCGCAAAGACCGCGTGCTTGAGCACATCGGCATGGTTGGCGGCGTGAAAAGCATGACGGTAGCTGAACAAGGCAGTTCCTAAGAGGTCGAGCCTATGACGCTCGGGTTGGTGCGGGTGATGTCATCGGTAAAAATCGCGTGACAGCCCCACTGCAGCAGTTCGCGGGCACGTTGTGGGGTATTGACTGTCCAGACAGCCAGTGTGCATCCCCGAGCCAGAATCTCCTCGACGAGTTCCCGGCTGGTTTCTCGATCGTCGATATTGATGCCCTGGCAGCCTAGTGCGCGCATTCGATTATGCCAGTCTCTGGGGATGGGGCCTTCGATCAATAATGCACGGGGAAGCTGGGGGCTTGCGGCACGCGCGGCGTCTAGGGCGATTTCGGAAAATGAGGACAGCAGCGGTGGCAGGTTGGCGTGTTGCCACAGCGCAGCAGCACGCGCAGCGACCAGCTCTCCGGTGCGTGCTTCTTGGCCGGTACTGGGTTTGATTTCGATATTGCTGTGTACGCCGTTGGCCTGGGTGAAGCAGGCAATGGCGTAGAGCGTCGCGATGGGCTCGCCAGCATAAGCAGCACCATGCCAGGCCCCAAAGTCGACATTCGATAATTCCCTGAAGCTCAGAGAGCTGGCTCGCCCCGTACTATTGGATGTACGATCCATCGTGTCGTCGTGCAGCAGGATGGGTACTTCATCTGCGCTTAGCTTGACGTCGTACTCGACCATAGTGAATCCGTGCTGCACGCCCAGGCGCATCGAGGCGAGTGTGTTCTCGGGTGCGTGAAGGCCCGCACCACGATGCGCGATGATGGCGGGGTAGGGCCAGGCTGGATGATTGTGGGTCATGGGGGGGCTTTGAAGAGGGGCGAGTCGTGGCAATAGCTTCGATTTTATCGCTAGTCTGGTTTGATGCGTGCGACGCTAAAGGTGAGCAGTGGTAAACTTCAAAAAATTTGCTGCTAGGTAATCCCGGCTTGTAGGGCGACAGTGTGCGCCTTTTTTATTTCGAATTCTGGTGCGCGCCCTGTTGGTTGCGCCCTCCCCGCAGGTAACTCATGTTTGATTTCATTCGTACGCATCAACGCTTGATGCAATTGATTCTCTTGGTGTTGATTGTTCCTTCCTTTGCTTTGATCGGCATGAGTGGGTATAGCACCTACGTATCAGGCGATCACGAAATCGCACGCGTGGGCGAGTCCTCGGTCACCCAAGAGGAGTTTGACCAGGCCCGCCGCAACCAGTTGCAGCAGATGCAAGAGAGCAGCCAGGGGCGCTTTGATCCGTCCATGCTCGACAACCCTGACGCACGTCGAGCCTTGCTCGAGCAATTGATTGATCGGCGTACGCAGATCGTGGTGGCAAGCAACGATCGTTTCAGTGTGTCGGACGGTGCCTTGCGTCGCGCGATTGCCGCGATGCCTCAGTTGCAGGTTGATGGTCAGTTCTCACCCGAGCGCTATAACCAAATTTTGGCCTCTAGCGGTATGACGCCGCGTGACTTTGAGGCCGGGCAGCGCGCAGAGCTGGCGCTCAGTCGGGTATTGGGGCCTATTGGCGATACGGCTGGTCTGCCTAAATCGGTCTTGAATCTACTCGAACAGGCTTTGACCGAAGAGCGTACGGTACGTATGCGTGTTTTCGATCCTAGCGACTATCAGGCGGATATCAAGGTCAGCGACGAGGATATCAAGGCCTGGTACGAAGCCCACCAGGATGCACTACGTCTGCCCGAGCAGGTTGCGATTCAATATATTCTGCTTGATGAGGCGGCGGCACTTGCCAGTGTCCCAACGATTGACGATACACAGCTCAAGGGATATTACGAGCAGAACAAATCCAAGTACGTGGTGCCGGCCCGGGTCAATGTCAGCCATATACTGATCAAGGTTCCTTCCGGGGCCACCGAAGAGACAAGCAAGCAAGCCCTGGAAAGAGCTCAGGCGCTCGCCAAGCGCGCCCGGGAGGCTGGAGCATCAGGGTTTGCTGCATTGGCGCGCAATGAGTCTCAGGACGCCGGTACGGCCCGCTCGGGCGGTGAGTTGGGTTGGGTGCAACGTGGCGTCTGGCCCTTAAGCCTGGAGCAAGTTGTGTTCGGCCTCAAAAAGGATGAAATTTCTGACCCAGTCAAGGGTGAGGATGGCTACCATATATTTATAGCTAACGATATTCAGGCCGAAAAAGGCGAGACCTTCGATGAGGCGCGCGCCAAGGTCGAGGCCGAAGTCCGTCACCAACTTGCAGCAGATCGTTTCGCCGATATGGCTACCCAGCTCACTAGTCTGGTGTACGACAATGCCACGTCGCTCGAGCCTGCTGCCCGGGCCCTGGGTGTTGAGGTTCGCCACGCGACAGGGATCGCTCGGGATCGCCTGCTCAGTGCTGATGAGGTGGGCGCTGGATCAGCAGCAGCTTCCGCAGATGCTGCGACGCTCGGAGACGTGCGGGTACGCAGTGTGTTGTATACCCCCCAATTGTTGACCGACAAGCAAAACTCTGGGGTGATCGAGATTTCGCCGGACACCATGGTTGCGGTGCGGGTCGATACCGTCACCCCAGCACATGTCCCAGCGCTGGCCTTGGTCAGCGAGCACATCCGTACCCAGTTGCTTACCGAGCGCAGCTTGCAAGCTGCCGTCCAGGCAGGTGAGGGGGTGTTAAAGACACTGCGCACTGACACGCCAGATGTTCCCGAGTCTTTTGGTGAGGCAGTAAAGATCAGCCGCCTCAATCCGTTGGGCCTGAGCAAACCTGTGCTGGATGCTGCCTTTCAGGTGCCCGCCAATAAGGTGCCTGCCTATCAAGGGGTGACCTTGGCCCAAGGCTATGCAATTGTGTCGGTAGAGGCGGTCAAGGCCGGCACGGTAGATAACCCGGCACTCGAAGGCTTGTCTGCACAGCTTGCCCAGGTGTGGGGAAGCGCCGAAGAGCGCTCAGTGATGCAAGTTATGCGCAGCTCGCTCGGTGTCAAAATCACACCCGAAGGAGAGCAGCTTATCACTCAGGAGCCGGGTCAGGATTGAGTTCAGCCCTTGGCGCGAACGATTTTCTGCACCTGGGGGACGTGTCGGATAGCGCGAATGACCTGAGCCAGGTGTTTGCGATGATCAACCTGAACGGTCAGATGGATTAACGCCGTCGCGGCGGCGTCCTCAGGCATGCTCAGTTGCATGATATTAGAGTCCGCCTCGGTGACCTCTGCGGCAATCCGACCTAATACGCCGCGTTCGTTGAGGACTGTTATATCCAACCGAGTCGAGAGGTGGCGAGCAGTCGTGGTATCCCAGACGACCGGGATCCAGCGTTCGGGCTCTTTGACCTGCTGTCGTAGGGCGACAGGACAATCTCCCATGTGGACCACCAGGCCGTGCCCCAGACGTATCCCGCCTATGATGGCGTCACCAGGCAGCGGGCCACAACACGCTGCCAACTGCACCGCCTGACCTTCGTTACCGTGAATGACAATGGGTGCGTTGGTTGCCGAAGTCATCTCGTCGACCGCCGCAGCGGTTGTTTCGAGTAATGAGTTCTCGGGTGCAAAGCGACGCGCAACCACAGCCGCCAGACGTTTACCCAAGCCGATATCGGCGAGAATTTCGTCGCGTGTGGTGGCGCCCGAACTCTTGGCCAGGCGCTCCCACTCGATCGCATCATCCTTGGGGTGGGGCAGTCTTATCTGATCAAAAGCCTGATCGAGCAATCTGCGACCAAAGGCTACAGATTCTTCGTAGCGTTCGGTGCGCAGATAGTGCCGGATCTCCGAGCGGGCACGTCCCGTGCGTACATAATTCAACCATTGGGCACTTGGACGTGAGGCGGGCGACGTGATGACCTCTACCGCATCGCCGCTGCGCAGTTCCGTACGCAGTGGCGAGAATTCACCATTGATTTTGCAGGCGACAGCCTGGTTGCCAACGTCCGTGTGGATTGCGTAGGCGAAATCGACAGGCGTGGCGCCGCGCGGCAGAGACAGGATTTTGCCCTGAGGAGTGAACACATAGACCGCATCGGGAAATAGATCGACCTTGACGTGCTCTAGGAACTCACCTGAATCACCAGTCTGGCTTTGGATATCCAGAAGGGATTGGAGCCACTGATGAGTGCGCTTTTGTAGATCGTTAAGGGATGTGCCCGCTTCTTTATAAAGCCAGTGCGAGGCGACCCCTTCCTCAGCGACATGATCCATATCGCGGGTACGAAACTGAAACTCTACGGGAGTGCCATAGGGCCCGATCAGTGTCGTGTGTAGTGACTGATAACCATTTACCTTGGGGATGGCTATATAGTCCTTGAATTTTCCAGGTACCGGCCGATAGAGCTGATGGAGTGTGCCTAGGGCCAGGTAGCACTCGGGTAGCGTATGGACGACGACCCTAAACCCATAGATATCCAACACATCAGAGAATGATTTCTTTTGTGCGACCATTTTTTTGTAGATGCCATAGAGGGATTTTTCTCGTCCTGATACCTCGGCTTCCAGGCCTGCGGCAGGCAGAGCGATGCGCACGGCGTCGGCAATTTTAGAGATAACCTCGCGCCGATTGCCGCGTGCCGACATCATGGCTTTATAGAGAACAGCGTAGCGATTGGGGTAGATCGCCTTGAAGCAACGATCCTGAAGCTCGCGGAATAGAGCGTTAAGACCCAGGCGGTGCGCAATCGGCGTATAGATGTCCAGCGTTTCGAGTGCGACACGACGCCGCTTTTCAATCGAAACGGCATCCAATGTACGCATATTGTGCAAGCGATCTGCGAGCTTGATCAGGATGACACGTACGTCTCGTGACATCGCCAGCAGCATTTTGCGAAAGCTCTCGGCTTGTTGTTCAGCCTTGGTGGCAAACTCCAGGCGCTCGAGCTTAGAGAGGCCGTCCACAATTTCGGAAACATCCGAGCCGAATTTCTCGGCCAGATCTTGTTTGGCGACACCCTGATCCTCAATGACATCGTGCAGAAGCGCAGCCATCAATGAGTCAGCGTCCAGCTTCCATCCGGCACAGATCTCTGTGACGGCGATAGGGTGTGAGATA
The DNA here is from genome assembly GCA_019166125.1 of Alcaligenaceae bacterium CGII-47. GTDB lineage: Bacteria > Pseudomonadota > Gammaproteobacteria > Burkholderiales > Burkholderiaceae_B > Castellaniella. Next base: position 203,998 of record JAHTBO010000002.1, on the reverse strand, counting down.
TACGGCTCGCCGCTTGCGCGGAACTGCCCGAGGTGGGCACTATCAGCAAAACGATAGGCATCCCGTACGCGTTCGACATCCTTATCACTTAGATAGGTGCTGATAATCTGCGTGAGGGGTGCCAGTGAGGCGATAGGATTAGGAGGGGTAAGGGCTGAGTCCGGCACCGGAGTGCTGCTGCGGGGCTTGCGCCGCCGCAGCCGCGGCCCTTTTTTCAGGACGGCTAGTAGGCCCGAAGACGCACCGCGTAGGCCTGGGAATGCCATACGACTTCCGTATTCAGGTCGGAACCTTGCGCAGCATCTCCGTGCCGACCAAACCGGCAGCAATCTCGCGCAGGGCGGTGACAGTGGGTTTGTTGTGACTGTCCATGCGTGCCTCGTGGCCTTGGGCCAACTCGCGGGCGCGATAGGTCGCGACCAGGGTGAGGTCGAAGCGGTTGGGAACCTGGACGAGGCAGTCTTCTACGGTAATACGGGCCATGTGCGCTCTATGAGGAAATAAATGATGCGGTTTTGCTGATGCCGAGTTGGACAAACAATTCGGCATGGCGCACCGCCTGGGTGCCATAACGTAGACGCGTTGCGCAAACAATGCGTCCTAACTGGGTTAGTGCAGTGCTAAATTCTTGATTAATAATAACATATTCACAATCAGAAGCATGTGCCATCTCGCCGCCTGCAGCGAGTAAGCGGCGCGCGATGACTTGTGGCGCATCCTGGCCGCGGTTTTTGAGGCGGGCCTCTAGCGCTTCGATCGACGGCGGTAAAATAAATATCCCAACGGCTTGGGGATAGTGTTGGCGCACCTGGCGTGCGCCTTGCCAATCAATTTCTAGAATAATGTCCGATCCGTCACTGAGCGCCTGCTCGACGCGATCACGTGGCGTACCGTAGAAATTGCCATGTACCTCCGCCCATTCCAGCATGTCCTGGCGTTCACGCATGGCGAGAAAGTGCTCTGCACTGACGAAACGATAATGCTTTTGGTCTTCTTCACCGGGGCGCGGCGTGCGTGTGGTGCACGAGATCGACAATACGATTGTCGGGTCTTGTTCGAGTAGTGCATTAACCAAGCTGGATTTACCTGCCCCGCTGGGCGCGACAACCATGAAAATATTGCCAGAAGAGGACATTATGTCGAGAGCCTGTGGGAGTTAGGGTATCGGGTTAGGACTGCTGATTGAATTCAGCCAGCGTATTTTTGTAGGCCTGTTCGCCCGTGCATAAAAATACAATCGCATCACCCGGATTCAAATTAAACAATACATCCTGGATCTGCTCGGAGGCATCATCGGTGTCGTGGATGGCCACGACGTGCACGTCGCCATCTTGCTGGAAGCGCTCGGGTGGAACCAGGCTGGTGACCTGATCTATATCCGCCTCGCGCAGCGCGATATAGACGCGGAAATCCAGGTCTTCGAGAGTAATATCAAGTTCATAACCTTGGTCGAGTGAACGAACCAGGCGGCTGGCTAGAGGCATGGAAATAGGCTCGGAATGCGGTTGCGTACAAATTATAAACGCCGCTCACCGATTATGTCGCGCTCGATGGTCGAACTACGTTAATTCGAAGCTTGCGATGACGGGCGCATGGTCTGACGGCTTTTCCCAGGCGCGCGGTGTTTTATCGATGACACAGGCCGTGCAGCGCGCCGTGAGTTGCGGTGAACTCAATACGTGATCGATGCGTACACCTGCGTTGCGCCGAAAGGCAAAGCGCCGATAGTCCCACCAGGAAAAGCTTTGCGGGGCTTGGTCAAATAGCCTGAAGGTATCGGCCAGGCCCAGATCGAACAGGGACTGCAAGGCTGCACGTTCAGGTGCAGACACCAGAATATCGCCTTCCCAAGCCTGCGGGTCGTGGACGTCCTCGTCGGCAGGGGCGACGTTGTAGTCCCCGAGAATCACAAGATGTGGGTGGCGCCGCAGCTCGGTTGCCAACCAGTCGCGCAAGGCGGCATACCAGTCAAGCTTATAGGCGTACTTATCGCTGCCGACTGCCTGGCCATTAGGGCAGTATGCGCTGATGACGCGCAGCTCATCGACCGAGCCGATCCCCGGTAAAGTCGTCGCAATGATACGTTGCTGTGGGTCCTCGTAGCCCGGGATGTTTCGCTGAATATCCGTGCCCGCCTGGCGGCTGATGATCGCGACGCCGTTATAAGTTTTTTGGCCGGCCCAGCAGGCCTGATAGCCGCGCTCTATAAAGGCGTCCAGCGGAAATTTGTCATCTGGCTGCTTGAGCTCTTGTAGGCACAGCACGTCTACTGGATTGGCTTCGAGCCAGTTAAGGACGTGGGGGAGGCGGACATTCAGGGAGTTTACATTCCAGGTGGCGAGTTTCATGAAATCAGTACTTTCTTTTTAATACAACAGATTAACGCACGATCACGGCCTGCAGAATTGAGCTGACTACCTAGCTGGCTACCCATCTTCAGGATGGTGGGCTTTTCCGTGTTGCGCAAAGGGCACCATGGTATCAGCACATCACTGAGGTTTTGAAGGGGTAGCGTAAGCTCCATACGCCGATTTATGGAATGGACCTCTTTACGATGCGTAATCAATAAGTCTATTTACGTTGCATGATAAGGGTGAACGATAAGCATGGTTTATGCATATTTTTCACTAATATGCCGTAAATTCGTTCAAGTATCCTGCTAAATTGGCCTTTTTCATCTAAAAGGGCTATCCTTATAGGTGGTATACGGAGGCACGGTGCCACCGACCGGACGAATAGGAGAAGAGTGTATGTCGAAGCCAGCCCCCAAACCCAAAAAGGGTGTTGTTGTTGTCGAGCCGCTTAACTGGGTCTCCCCAAAAATGCGCGAAGAGCAGGGCAGCAAGGATCGTGATACGGTCGCCTCTCATGATGCATCCTCCTCAGATAAGGAAGAGTGAGGCTGGCGCCCGCCCATCGTGTGCGGGTGCGTAATCAGTACGGTATTATTCTCAAAGAGAGCATCTTGGCATGCTCTCTTTCTTTTTTTGTTGGAGTTTCGCTATGCAAGAAGTCGTCGTCGTCGGGGCTTGCCGCACTGCTATAGGTGATTTTGGGGGTGGGCTGAAGGATGTAGCGCCTTGCGAGCTGGGGGCGACGGTGCTCCGATCTGTTATCGAACGCGTGGGGGTGCCAGCGGCGGAAATTGGGCATGTCGTCTTTGGTCATGTCATTAATACCGAGCCGCGTGATATGTACCTGTCGCGCGTCGCGACCATGAGTGCCGGGATAGGCGAGGCCACGCCGGCTTTTAATGTGAACCGTCTGTGCGGGTCTGGCCTACAGGCGATTGTGTCGGCCGCGCAGTCTCTGATGCTGGGTGACGGAGAAATCGCGATTGGGGCGGGTGCAGAGAGCATGAGCCGGGCGCCCTATATTGCTACCGGGCATCGTTGGGGGGCGCGTATGGGGGATAGCCGTCTAATCGATATGATGACGGGGGCCCTCTCGGACCCTTTCGACAAATTCCATATGGGCGTGACGGCAGAAAATATCGCCCAGAAATATGATGTTAGCCGAGCAGAACAGGATGCGCTGGCGCTAAGCTCTCACCAGCGCGCCGAGCAGGCGATCACTCGGGGTTACTTTAAGGACCAGATCGTGCCTGTCGTGCAGCAAACGCGTAAGGCTGAGGTAGTATTCGATCAGGATGAGCACGTGCGCTTTGGCGCAACGCCGGAACATTTCTCCAGGCTCAAACCCGTATTCGCCAAGGAAGACGGAACGGTGACGGCGGGCAACGCCTCGGGTTTGAATGATGGTGCGGCAGCGGTGATGCTAATGACGGAGCAGGCAGCCAAGGCTCGTGGCATCCAGCCTATGGCGCGTCTGGTGGCCTACGGCCACGCCGGGGTGGATCCTAAATATATGGGTATGGGGCCAGTGCCCGCGACACGCAACGCGCTCTCGCGTGCTGGGCTGACGATAGATCAGATGGATGTCATCGAGGCGAACGAGGCCTTTGCTGCGCAGGCGTGTGCGGTCTCCCGAGAACTGGGTTTTGACCCCGCCAAGGTCAATCCAAACGGTAGCGGCATCAGCCTGGGCCATCCAATCGGTGCGACTGGCGCGTTGATTACAGTCAAAGCGCTGCATGAGTTGCAACGTATCCAAGGACGCTATGCTTTGATCACGATGTGTATCGGTGGCGGACAGGGTATCGCCGCAATCTTTGAACGTTTATAGGCAGCGGGTCGATGAGTGCTCGAGGTTCGTCCATAATTGGTGATGTGCCCACACTCTCCGAAGAGGGTGGGGTGCGCTATCTGCATTTTGATTCCGAGTGGATACAGGGGGCGATGAGTGTCGCGCACCCGTCTGAATTAGTCCTTTCTTATACCCAGCAGATGATGGCGTGGCTGTTGTTTCTGGCGCCACGCGCCCGGGATCAGATCGGAATTCTGGGCCTCGGGGCGGGGTCTCTGCTGCGGTTTGTGCTGAAGTACACACCGGCGCAGGTAGCGACGGTGGAACGAAACACCCAGGTCACGGCGATGTGCCGTGCTTTTTTTCGTCTGCCCACTTCTGCTCGTTCGTCAATCCATCATGAGGATGCCGCACTGTGGATTGCACAACCAGCACAGATCGATCGCTTTATGGCGCTGATGGTCGATCTGTATGATGCTGATGCACAGGGGCCGGTGTGCGATTCGCTGGCGTTCTATCAAGATTGCTACCACGCCCTGTCAGAGGTAGGGATCCTGAGCGTCAATTTGTTTGGGCGCCACGAGAGCTATGCGCGTAATATCAAGCATATTGCTCAGGCATTTGATGGGCGTATCCTGTGTCTGCCCGAGGTGGATGAGGGTAATACTGTGGTGCTCGCATTTAAGGGGCCCGTGTTGGAGGTCAGCCGACAACAGTTTCTAGATCGTGCTCAGGCGGTCGAAGAGATGTGTCGGCTACCCGGCGTGCGTTGGGCGCGTACTATACTCTCGGGGCAGGGCAATGCTGGGCGTCAGGCCGTTAAAATATGAAAATTCGATATTTCCACGCAAGGAGTTTTGCATGAAACTAAGCAAATCGGCTCGATGGCTCGTTGGGGTCGCAGCAGTAGCTGGGCTGATGGCGTCCTCTATCGTATCGGCGCAGTCCGTTGCGGTGACCTCGATTGTCGAGCATCCGGCGCTGGACTCGATTAAGGATGGCGTGCAGGACACGCTTACGAAGGCGGGCTACACCGAGGCAAAGGGGCTTAAGTGGCAATTTCAAACCGCACAAGGCAACACTGCCATTGCGGCTCAAATCGCTCGTAAGTTCATTGGTGACAAGCCAGATGTGATTGTGGCGATTGCCACGCCATCGGCCCAAGCCGTCGTGGCCGCAACCAAGACCGTTCCGGTCGTCTATTCAGCAGTGACTGACCCGGTTGCAGCCCAGCTTGTCCCCTCCATGGACGCGTCAGGCACGAACGTAACTGGCGTGTCGGATGCGTTGTCATTGGAAAAGCAGATTGACCTGATTCGCAAGGTCGTACCCGACGCCAAAAAAATCGGTATCGTGTATAACCCGGGTGAGGCAAATTCGGTTGTTGTGGTCAAGGCACTGCGCGAGCTCTTACCCAAGTCTGGCATGACCTTGATCGAGGCGACTGCAGCGCGTACGGTTGATGTGGGTGCGGCAGCGCGTAGTCTGGTAGGCAAGGTCGATGCGATCTACACAAACACTGACAATAATGTGGTCTCGGCCTATGAGGCCTTGGTCAAGGTCGGCGATTCGGCCAAGATCCCTCTAATTGCGTCTGATACGGATAGTGTTAAGCGTGGAGCCATCGCTGCGTTGGGCGTCAATTACTACGATTTGGGTGTGCAGACTGGTAAGGTCGTCATTCAGATCCTCAAGGGTGCAAAGCCTGGTGAGATTGCATCGCAGACCAGTGACAAGCTTGAGTTATACGTCAATCCTAGCGCAGCCAAGAAACAAGGCGTGACGCTATCTGAGGCCTTTGTTAAATCCGCTACCAAGGTCGTGGAGTAAGGACGGATAACCATCGCAAAGCATGGGCCGCCTTGGGCGGCCCGTCTGTTTTTATCTTCTACGTCCCGCTATGTCACTATATTCCTTATGGGGTGCGTTTGAAATTGGTCTGATCTTTGGCCTGGTGGCCTTAGGGGTATTGATTTCATTCAGAATTTTAAATTTTCCCGATCTCACGGTGGATGGCAGCTTTCCACTGGGTGGGGCAGTTGCGGCCATCCTGATCCACCACGGTATGGACCCGTTTACGGCGACGCTATGTGCAACGCTGGCGGGTGCAGTGGCGGGGATGATCACAGGTTGGCTTAATGTCAGCTTAAAAATCATGGATCTGCTGGCCAGTATCCTGATGATGATTGCTCTGTACTCAATTAATTTGCGCGTGATGGGGGCGCCGAATATTCCTCTCATTGCGGAACCGACAATATTTTCCATATTGCAGCCTGATGGGTTAGAGGATTATGTTGCCCGTCCCTTAATCCTGCTGGTGTTGGTGATCGCGATTAAGCTGCTGTTGGATTGGTTTTTTACGACGCAAATCGGCTTGGCGATGCGCGCGACTGGATCGAATCCGCGGATGGCGCGTTCGCAGGGCATTGCGACCGGTTCGATGATTTTGCTGGGCATGGCGATTTCCAATGCCTTATGTGGTTTGGCGGGGGCCTTGTTTGCCCAGTCCCAAGGTGGGGCGGATATCTCGATGGGGATTGGTACGATCGTAATTGGCCTGGCAGCCGTAATCGTAGGCGAGAGTGTGATGCCTTCGCGTCGTCTGTTGGTCACGACCCTAGCCGTGATTGTCGGTGCTGTTTTATATCGCTTCTTTATTGCTCTGGCCTTAAATGCGGATTTTGTCGGCTTGAAGGCGCAGGATCTAAACTTGGTTACCGCGGTATTGGTGACCGTGGCGCTGGTCATTCCGTTGATCAAACAACGCTTTAAGGCCAAGGGAGCGCGCCGGCATGCTTAGCGCAAAAAACCTTCATATCACTTTTAACCCGGGCACGCCCATCGAGACGCGTGCCTTACGCGGCTTGTCTCTGGATATTCCTGCGGGTCAGTTCGTCACCGTGATTGGTTCCAATGGTGCCGGTAAGTCGACTTTTCTGAATGCTGTGTCGGGGGATCAGGCGGTCGATGAGGGGATCATCCTGATCGACGATCAGGACGTGACGCGTGAACCGGTCTGGACACGGGCGCGTAAGGTGGCGCGGGTCTTTCAGGATCCGATGGCTGGAACCTGCGAGAATCTGACCATCGAAGAGAATATGGCCCTGGCACAGAGCCGTGGCGAGCGCCGGGGCCTCAAGCACGCGGTGCGTCGTGAAATGCGAGGCGCCTTTTGCGAGCGTCTGGCGATGCTGGGCCTAGGTCTGGAGAATCGCTTAAGTGATCGCATCGGCCTGCTCTCGGGTGGGCAGCGTCAGGCGGTGAGCTTGTTGATGGCTGCTTTGCAGCCCTCGCGCATTTTATTGCTCGATGAACATACTGCGGCCCTGGATCCACGCACGGCCGAGTTCGTGTTGGGGCTGACCACGCGTATTGTCGCCGAGCATGGCTTAACGACGATGATGGTGACGCACAGTATGCGTCAGGCACTGGACGTGGGCGATCGGACGGTAATGTTGCATCAAGGACAAGTCGTGCTTGATGTGGCAGGTGAGGTGCGCAAGGGCCTGGATGTTCCTGATCTGCTCGCTATGTTTGAGCAGGTGCGTGGAGAGAAGATTTCGGATGACAGTTTATTGCTTGGCTGATTGTCCAGAGAGCGGTAAGGGCATGTCAGCACCAAGGTTTTCACCGTATACTCATTCCTTGCCTAAATCCGGCATGACGTTGTTGCAGTATAAAAATAAATATTTTCTGGAGTTTCTACATGGCCTATCCGTATCCGTCTTCAGGACGGGCTACCCGGACAGTTTTACTCACACTTGTTTTTCTATTGAGCGCATGTGGCGAAAAGCCCCAAGAAGGGGGGATGCAGGGCATGAAGGTGCCTGTTAGTGTGGTGACGCTCCAGCCGCAGGTGGCAACCGTCTACACAGAGCTGCCAGGTCGCGTCGAAGCCATCGAAGACGCACAGATACGCGCCCGAGTGACCGGGATTGTTACGGATATCAAGTTTCAACAGGGTAGTGCGGTCGAGCAAGGTGATCTGCTTTTTGTGATTGATCCGGCGCCGTATAAAGCTGTGCGTGATCAGGCAGCCGCGCAACTAAAAAACACGCAGGCGACGGCGCACAGCGCACAATTGCAGGCGCAACGTTTTGCCAAACTCGTCAAGATGCATGCGGTTAGCCAACAGGACTACGATAATGCCTCGGCGCAGGCGGCGCAGACAGCAGCGGCGGTCGCGGGCGCCCAGGCGGCCCTAGCGTCAGCCGACATCGATTTAAGCTATACCCAGGTTACCTCGCCTATCAAAGGCCAGACCGGCAAGTCACTGGTGACGGTGGGTGCCTTGGTGAGTGCTGCAGACGCCACACAAATGGCCACCGTACAGCGGCTGGATGAGGTGTACGTGGATATCACGCAATCCACAACCGAGCTCTCGGATATGCGCCGCCGATTGGCCGAAGGGGGGCTTACCCGCGACGCTGGAGGCGATACGCCAGCCCAGGTGCTGCTCGGTGATGGGCAAGTATATAAGCAGGAGGGCAAGCTTCTGTTCTCTGGTGTGGCGGTCGATCCAGGCACAGGCCAGGTAAGCTTGCGTGCACTATTCCCAAATCCGGATCAGATCTTATTGCCGGGTATGTATGTGCGGGTGCGCCTGGTCCAGGGTGTCGACCAAAAAGCACTGATCGTCCCCGAGCAGGCCGTGCAACGGTCGGCGGATGGTCGCAGTGCTGTTGTTCTAGTCAAAGACGGCAATGCTACGTTCGTTCCGGTGATGTTGGGCCCGCGTTCAGGGCAAGGGTTCATCGTTCATAAGGGTGTAGCGCCTGGCGATACTTTGGTGGTCGAGGGCTTCCAGAAAATCCGTCCGGGCGCCCCAGTCCAGCCTATGCCGTGGAAACAAGGTGCCGCGGGTGCGCCCAAGGCCGACTAAACGCGTCACCTCTATGCGCGCATCCTGATGGTTTCATAGCGAGTATTCATGCCACAGTTTTTCATTGAACGACCGATTTTTGCCTGGGTGGTGGCGCTGGCCATTGCCCTGGCCGGCCTCATGGCAATCCCTAATATGGCCGTGTCGCAGTATCCAGAGGTCGCGCCGCCCACCGTGACAATTCAGGCGAATTATCCAGGCGCATCGGCAGACGAGGTGTCGACCTCAGTTGCCAGCGTGATTGAGAACGAACTGAATGGCGCTAAGGGCTTGCTCTACTACGAGTCGGTTAGCGACTCCTATGGTACGGCACAGATTACGGTGACCTTCGAGCCGGGTTCAGATGCGGACCTGGTCCAGGTTGACGTACAGAATCGTCTGTCCAATGTAACGGCTAAATTACCTGCCGCAGTCGTCCAGCAAGGTTTAAAGGTTAGCCAGGCCAGCTCAGGGTTTCTGATGCTCGTCACCGTGTCGTCCAAGGACGGCTCGCTAGATCAGACTGAACTGGCAGATTACATTACGCGTAATATCCAAAACCCTATCTCACGTGTCAAGGGCATCGGTCAATTCCAGCTTTTTGCTGCGGGACATGCCATGCGTGTCTGGGTCGATCCTGAAAAGCTCGTGGGCTATCAGCTCAGCATGAACGATGTCACCGCGGCCATTAGTAATCAGAATATGGTCGTGTCGGGTGGCATTCTAGGCTCGCCGCCCAATCCAGCCTCTCAGCGGGTGACCGCACCGATTGTGGTCAATGGACAGCTCGCTACCGTCGAGGAGTTTGCAAATATTATTTTGCGTGCGAACCAGGATGGTTCCGCCGTACGAATTGGTGATGTGGCACGCGTTGAAATGGGCTCGGACAACTACCAGTTCGGTGCCCGGCTGAATGGTAAACCCACTGCGGCATTTGGCCTGTCGCTTACGCCCACTGCTAATGCCCTAGAGACCGCCAGGTTGGTCAAGGCTGAAATGGCTGAGTTATCGAAATTTTTCCCCGATAACATCACCTACGCCATCCCTTACGATACTTCGCCTTATGTCGAGATATCTATCGAGCAAGTCGTCCATACCCTGCTCGAAGCCATGCTATTGGTGTTTTTAGTAATGTTCGTTTTTTTGCAGAACATACGCTATACCTTGATTCCTGCCTTGGTGGTGCCCGTGGCCATCCTGGGGGCGTTCGCAGTGATGCTAGCCCTAGGGTTCTCGATTAATGTTCTCACCATGTTTGCCATGGTGCTGGCGATTGGTATTTTGGTCGATGATGCCATCGTGGTGGTTGAGAATGTCGAACGGATTATGGCTGAAGAAGGCATATCTCCCAAGGAAGCGACTAAAAAGGCGATGCCACAGATCAGTGGTGCAATTGTAGGGATTACATTGGTATTGACCACGGTATTCTTACCTCTGGCCTTCATGTCCGGGTCAGTGGGCGTGATCTATCGGCAGTTCTCAGTCGCGATGGCGATCTCGATTCTGTTTTCAGCCATTCTTGCCTTAAGCTTTACGCCGGCGTTGTGCGCGACGATCCTCAAGCCCATCCCCAAGGGACATCATGCGGCCAAAAAAGGTTTTTTTGGCTGGTTTAACCGATCCTTTGACCGTACAACGCACGGATACACAAACTGGGTGACTGGCAGCCTCAAGCGCGGTGGACGCATGATGCTGGTGTTCCTCATGATGGTCGTGGTGCTCGGCTGGATGTATGTGCGTCTACCGACGTCGTTTTTGCCGGACGAGGATCAAGGCTACGTGATTGCTAATATCGAGTTGCCTGCTGGCGCGACATCGAATCGAACCATACAGATCATCGAGCAGGTCGAGCATTATTTCCAGTCGCTACCTCAGGTCGCTGATATCATTGCGGTTCAAGGCTTTAGTTTTAACGGTAATGGTCTGAATTCTGCGATTGCCTTTGTGCCGCTTAAAGATTTTTCCGAGCGCAAGGCACCCGGGGATTCGGCGCAAGCCATCTCTGGTGTGGCGATGGGCAAGCTGCTCTTTGGTCTGCCTGATGCGATGGTGATTTCGATTGTGCCACCCGCTATTTCATCCCTGGGTAATGCCTCGGGTTTTGATATGCGTTTGGAGGATCGCGGGGGCGTAGGCCATGAAGCCTTGCTTGCTGGCGCGCAGCAACTGCTGCAGTTGGCCTCCCAGAGCTCGGTGGTGGCACAAACACGCATTACCGGCTTGGGGCCGGGCCCTCAATTGCGACTGGAAATAGATCGTGATAAGGCGGCTGCCCTAGGCGTGAACTTTTCTGAGGCCGCACAATTGATCTCAAGCGCTATGGGTGGCGCGTATGTGGGGAAGTTTACCAATATGGGCTGGGTACAAAACATCTGGGTTCAGGCCGATGCGGACGCCCGCATGAATGCGGATGATGTGCTTAAGCTCAACGCCCGTAACACCAGCGGCGGGATGGTGCCCTTGTCTTCCTTTGTGACGCTCAAATGGACGCAGGGGCCGGTGCAGATTGTCCGCTATAACGGTTATGAATCCGTGCGAATCGGCGGTGCGGCAGGGGCGGGTTACTCAACGGGTGAGGCGATGGCCGAGATGCAGCGCCTGGTGACACAGCTACCTCCGGGCCTGAGCTACGAGTGGACAGGCCTGTCCTATCAAGAAATCCAGGCAGGCAATCAGACCTCCATTCTTATGGGTCTATCGGTGTTGGTCGTCTTTATGGTGCTCGCTGCGCTTTACGAGAGCTGGGCTATCCCCTTGTCCGTGATGCTGGCCGTACCGCTTGGCATGTTGGGGGCTGTTATGCTCAGTAGCTTGATGGGCAAGGCTAACGATGTGTATTTCATGGTAGGGATGGTGACCGTTATCGGTCTTTCGGCCAAGAACGCCATCCTGATTGTCGAGTTTGCCAAGGATCTCTACGCCAGCGGCGGGGGCTTGGTGGATTCGGCCATTGAGGCGGCACGCCTGCGCTTTCGGCCGATTCTGATGACCTCCTTTGCCTTTATCCTGGGTGTGGTGCCTTTGGTGCTGGCCAGTGGTGCGGGCGCTGCCAGTCAGAACGCCGTCGGTTTGGGGGTGCTGGGAGGCATGCTGGCTGCGACGCCGCTGGCTGTATTGTTTGTCCCGACTTTCTTTGTGGTGATTCTCAAGGTGTTCAAGACTAAGCCCAGACTATTAGGCCATCAACCGCCGCATGTCCCGTCTCATCCGGATACGACTGATTCGGACAATGGGAGCGCATCATGAGGCTGCCCAATCCTGCGCGTTTGTTGGTGCTCAGTTCACTTGCTTTGGCACTTAGCGCGTGCTCGCTTGCGCCGACCTATGAGCGGCCCAGCGCACCCGTACCTGCTGCGTTTCCAGGACAAGGTGCGCAGGTAGAGCCCGCCTCGACAGACATGGCTGCCTTGCCTGATTGGCAGAGCTTCTTTCTGGATGCACGCCTCAAGGCTTTGATTGAGCTGGCGTTAGCGAATAATCGCGATATGCGTATAGCAGTGCAGCGTGTCCAGGAAGCGCGCGCTCAGTACGGCATTGCACAGAGTGATCAATGGCCAACCCTGGGTGTTGGGGGAACGGGCCAAATCACGCGCTCTCCCGAGAACATCCGCCAATCAAATTCATCCTCCGTGAGCCGCGTCTATCAGGCGGGCCTGGGCATGACCTCGTTTGAGCTGGATTTCTTTGGCCGCGTGCGCAATCTCAGCGAGGCCGCCTACGAGCAGTACCTAGCCACAGATGAGGCGCAGCGCACTGTACACATCAATCTGGTGGCTCAGACAGCCGAAGCCTATTTCCAATTGCGTACTGCTCAGGCTTTGCACGAACTCATTACTAAAACGTTGCGCGCGCGCACCAGTACGCTAGACCTCGTGCAGGCGCAGTTTGATGTCGGGGTGGTCTCGGAGCTCGATCTGATGCAGGCGCGCAGTCTGCTGGACACCGCACGCGCCGATTTAGCAGCTGTCGAGCGCCGGCAGGCTCAGGCAGGTAATGCCTTGCAACTGATTCTTGGCATGCTCGTTCCTGAAGACTTACCGCCGGGGGCAGAATTCGGGCGCAATCAATTGCTTGCAGCCATACCGGTCGGCCTGCCTTCTGATCTGCTAGAGCGTCGCCCCGATATCATCGGTGCCGAGCATGCGCTCAAGGCTGCCAATGCACAGATTGGCGCGGCACGAGCGGCATTTTTCCCACGTATCAGTATTACGGGTTTGCTAGGCTTCGCCAGTCCAGAGTTGGGTGCCTTGTTTGGTTCCAGTCATCGATATTGGCAGTTTTCCCCGCAAATTCAGATGCCTCTATTCTCTGGCGGCGTCAGTGGCAACTTGGACTTGGCTAAGGCGCGTCAGCACATCGCAGTCTCGACCTATGAAAAGGCAATCCAGACAGCCTTCCGCGAGGTGGCGGATACATTGGCGGGTGAGGCCACCTATTCGCGTGAGCTTGATGCCATGCGTGCGACTGAGGCGTCGGCCCTTAAGATCCTGGAGCTGTCCAAGGTGCGCTATGAAACAGGTGTAGACAGTTTCTTGCAGGTGCAAACGGCCGAGGTCAACCTCTACGGTGTACAGAACACCTTTATCCAGCTTGGCGCACAAGCGCTGACGAATCGCGTTGAACTCTATAAGGCACTGGGTGGAGGGTGGGGAACGGTGCCGTCCACATCGGAGGTCCAGGGATGATTGAGCTTGGGGTCAATATTGACCATGTCGCAACACTGCGTCAGCAGCGCATGACACGTTACCCTGATCCCGTCCAGGCAGCGCTGCGTGCAGAGGAGGCGGGGGCTGATTTGATCACCCTGCATTTGCGCGAGGATCGTCGCCATATCCAGGATGCCGATGTCTGGGCCATTCGCCCACTGCTACGCACGCGCATGAACCTAGAGTGCGCGATGACGGCCGAGATGCTGGAGATCGCATGTCAGGTGCGCCCGGATGATGTGTGTCTGGTACCAGAGAATCGCCGCGAGCTCACAACCGAAGGTGGGCTGGACGTATTGGGGAACTTTGAGGCACTGCGCACGAGCATTGCGCGTCTGCATGATGCAGGGATCAGGGTATCGTTGTTTATTGATCCCGAGGCGGCACAGATTGATGCGGCAAAGCGTGCCGGTGCGTCGATCATCGAGCTGCACACTGGGGCGTTTGCGGATGCCAACGATGATAGTCATGCGGGTGCGCAGCTTGAACGCTTGCGTCTGGCGGTCATCGAGGGCGTGCGCCAAGGTGTGCGCGTTAATGCAGGCCACGGCTTGCACTACGAGAACGTCCAGCAGGTGGCGGCCATACCCGGTATCACTGAGCTGAATATTGGCCATGCGATTGTCGCACGTGCGGTGTTTGATGGCTGGGAACCTGCCATCCGCCAAATGAAGGCCTTGATCGTAACGGCAACGCACGGATAAGTGCGTGAGGTCGTTTTATTAAGGAAGCAACGTGTCTGATTCTCCCCTTGATTATTTACTTACACGCCGCTCTGTTAAATTTGTGCAGGCGCCTGGGCCATCGGCCGATCAACTCGATCTGATCTTGCGCGCTGCCATGTGCGCACCTGATCATGGCGCTACCCGGCCGTGGCGTTTTTGCTTAGTGCGCGGCGCGGCAATTCCTAAGCTACTGGACATTGCCATTGAGGCAGGTGAAGCGGCAGGCACCCCCATTCCTGCGCACAAGATCGAAGGCTCGCGTCGTTGGCTGGCGGATGTGCCGTTGATGATCGCCATTGCTTGCAAACTCGATTACAGCAGCAAGATCCCCGAGCATGAACGATTATTGGCTGTTGGTGCAGCAGTGACGAACATACTCAATGCCGCACATATGCTCGGGTTCAGTGCTTATTGGAGCACGGGCATCGGCACCTATCTGGACGGGGTGGGTGACACCTTGGGTTTTGATGCACTGGATTATCGATTTATGGGGTATCTATCTATTGGTACACCCACCAGTGACATGCCAACGATCGAGCGGCCTGATTATCAGCCCTTTGTAACGGAGTGGGTCCCGGCAGAATAATCGGGAGCCAGGCCGCTCAGGATTGGGCAATCGGGGCGACTGTCACCATGGCAGTGCTGGGCGAGGTCTCTGAGGGTATCAGCCATCTGCTGTAAGGCAGCAGCCTTGCGCTCGAGCTCCTGAATGTGGCTTAATGCCAGGCGTTTGACCTCGGCACTGGCTCGATGTGTATCGCGCCAAAGAGCCATCAGGTCTGTGATCTGCCGCAGTGAAAAACCTAGATCACGCGCGCTACGTACAAAATGCAGTGCGTGCAGGTCTTGTTCGCTATATTGGCGGTAGCCTGCGGCGTTGCGTGTGCTTGGCGCCAGAACGTTCATGGTCTCGTAGTACCGAATCATCTTGGCGCTGATGCCTGATGCTTGAGCCGCCTGACCTATATTCAACATATATTCATTGTCCAGTTGACAGAGGAAGCTTGACGCGCTTTAAGCGTAAGGCGTTGACGACAACAAACACACTCGACAACGCCATAGCGCCCGCCCCGAGCATTGGGGAGAGTTGTACACCGAATGGCGCGTAAAGTACGCCGGCGGCAATTGGGATGAGCGCGACGTTATAGCCAAACGCCCAAAATAGATTTTCCTGAATATTACGCATGGTCGCACGCGATAACGCCACCGCGCGCGCTATCGTCATCAGATCGTCATTCATCAGGACGACTGAAGCGGACTCGATGGCTACATCTGTACCCTGGCCAATGGCCAAACCCACATCGGCAGTTGCCAGCGCAGGGGCGTCGTTAATGCCGTCCCCCACAAAGGCGAGGGAACCGTATGTGTTGCGTAGGGTATTTAAGATGTCGACCTTATGTTCGGGCAGCATGCTTGCATGGACGTCGTCGATGCCTAATTCATGCGCTATGGCCTGCGCTGTCAGGGCGTTATCGCCAGTGATCATCGCAGTGCGCAGACCCATGTGATGCAGGGCGCGAATCGCCTCCTTGGCGGAAGATTTGAGCGTATCAGCCATTGCAAGCAGACCAATTAATTCACCATCACGTCCAATATATACAACGGTCTTGCCTAGCGAGGCGAGGGCATCCGCACGTGTAATGAGGGATTCGTGCAAAGTGATATCGTGTGCCTGCATCATGCGGGCAGCACCCAGCACATAATGATGGGTGCCAACCCGCCCCTGGATGCCTGCACCTGCCGTGGATTCAAATCCCTCTGCTGTGGGGAGTACGAGCCCATCGTCCTGAGCGGCCTCGATAATTGCGTGGGCAATTGGATGTTCAGAATTAGATTGGATTGCTGCCAAATCGGCCAGAACGTGTTCTCGGTGCAGACCGTTGACGAGTTCCAGATCGGTCAGTGCAGGCTTACCCTGCGTAAGTGTGCCGGTCTTGTCGAAGGCGATGATGCGGGTGTCACGTAGTCGTTGCAGGGCTTCTCCTTGTCGAAAAATAATCCCCAGATTGGCTGCGCGCCCTGTGGCGACCATAATCGAGATAGGGGTTGCGAGTCCCATAGCGCAGGGGCAGGCGATGATGAGCACTGCAACGGCACTCACTAAGGCATAGCTCATTTTTGGCTCTGGGCCGACGATTAACCAGACAATAAAGGTGATGACGGCCAAGAGCATCACCGAAGGTACGAACCAGCCCGTCACACGGTCGACCAGGCTTTGGATTGGCAGCTTGCCGCCTTGGGCGTTCTCGACCATGCGGATGATCTGTGCGAGGACGGTGTCCTCGCCGACCTGAGTGGTGCGTATGATCAAGCTGCCACGGGTATTGAGCGTGCCACCCACGACCGGATCCCCCTGACCACGATTGACCGGCACGGGTTCACCTGTGATCATGGACTCATCTACCCAGGAGTCACCCTCGGTGACTACACCATCAACCGCGATCTTTTCCCCTGGTCGCACACGCACTTCGTCGTCTGGCTTGAGTTCACTGATCGGCATTTCTATCCAGTCTGTACCTCGCCGTACCTGTGCGGTGCGTGGCTGCAGCCCGATAAGGTGGCGGATCGCCGAGCCAGCCTGGCCCTTGGCACGAGCCTCAAGATGGCGGCCCAGCAAAATCAAGGTGGCAACGACGGCAGCGGCTTCGAAATATAGATGTTGCGCATCAGTAGGCAGCAGGTTCGGCGCGACGGTGACGACGCTCGAGTATAGCCAGGCACTCCCTGCGCCGAGTGCGACCAGCGTATTCATATCTGGTCCGAGGTGAGCGAGTGCCCGGAAGCCTCGAGTGAAAAAGCTGCGACCTGGACCCGCCAGCACAGCGGTCGCAAGTACGAGTTCCAGCCAGGCCAGTTGTGAGGCGCCGATGCTAGTGAGCAAGGCATGGTGCATGGCTGGTATGAGGTGGCCGCCCATCTCCAGGATGAATAAAGGCAAGGTCAGGATAAGCGCCCAGAGAAATGTGCGCAGGCTGTTCTGGGTCTCGGTATCGTGATCATGGGTGTCTGTGTCGCCTGCGTGATCGTCGGCGATGAGGACGTGGGCGTCATAGCCACGCTTACGGATGGCAGTAAGGAGGTCTTCATGGTTGATATCGGGCTTGTTCAATGCCAGATGCGCGCGGTGCGTGGCAAGGTTGACCTGTGCGAGCTCGACGCCAGGCACGGCCGCCAGGGCGGTTTCGACGCGACGCACGCACGATGCGCAGGTCATCCCGTCGATTACAAGATCGAGCGTATTCGGCGTTAGCGCTGCGGTTTTCATAAAATTCAGCCTTGGAAATGCTTGGGATAATGCTAGTGTCAGGCTTGACATGATGGGAAGGTCAAGTCTGTATTCTAACTGGAATTTGGCTTGAGTCTGACATGGTGGTAAGGTCTAAGATGAGTGTTTCTAACCCAATAAACGGGAAAATCATGAAAGTTGAATTCATTGTTTCGGATATGACTTGTGGTCATTGCGTCCAGTCCATCACCGAGGCGGTTCAAGCCTGCGAACCCGACGCCGGGGTGGTCGCAGTCACTGCGACGCACCGTGTGACAGTCGAGCCTGTGCGCAACCCTGCCGCTATCGAAGCCGCTATTCGGGACGCCGGTTATAGTCCGGTCCTTGCGTGATCTCTCTAGATTCTTTGGGTGGTCTGTGTAGGGTGAACTGGATGGGGGTGGGGCGTGGTGCGTAAACAAAAGTGTGATATTGCCATTATCGGAGCCGGAACAGCAGGTCTATCAGCCTATAATGCGGCCAAAAAATCAGGCCTGTCAGTGATTCTGATCGAGGGTGGGCCCCATGGCACGACCTGCGCTCGGGTCGGCTGTATGCCTTCAAAACTATTGATTGCTGCCGCCGAGGCAGCGCATCGTGCTCAAAACTCGGGCTCGTTCGGGGTGCATATTGATGGTGCCGTGCGTATTGATGGGCGCGAAGTCATGGCGCGTGTCAGGCGCGAGCGTGACCGCTTTGTGAGCTTTGTGCTCGACGATGTGCGTGCCATGCCACAGACAGATAAGCTGCAGGGTACGGCGCGTTTTATCTCCGATGGGATACTGGGCGTCGGCGATGACATCGAAGTCCATGCCGGGCGGGTGATCATTGCCACAGGCACCTCGCCTATCGTTCCCGAACTCTATCAGGCTTTGGGCGATCGCCTTGTTGTTAATGATGATGTCTTTGAGTGGCAGGATTTGCCGGGCCGCGTGCTGGTCGTGGGCTCTGGTGTGATGGGCGTCGAGCTTGGCCAGGCTCTGGCACGACTAGGTACACAGGTCCAGATCATCAATCGCAGTGAGGGCTTTGCTCATATTACGGACCCTGTGGTGCATAAACAGGCGTGCCAGGCCCTTCAAAAGGAAGTCGATATACGTCAGAATGTAGACGTTCTGACCGTTCAGCGTGAGGGCGATGAGGCGGTTGTGACGTACTCTATTAGCGGTGGGCCTGTACAAACAGGACGCTATGATTATGTCTTGCTTACCGTCGGTCGTCATCATAATCTTGATAGCCTGGCGCTCGCTAAGACATCGATGCCTCTGGATGAGCGTGGCGTCCCGAAATTCGATCCTGCAACGATGCAGGTTAGCGACTTGCCGGTATTTATTGCAGGTGACGTAAACGGTCGGGCGGCCATTTTGCATGAGGCGGCTGATGATGGATGGATTGCCGGTACGAATGCTGGGCGTTATCCCGATGTGCAGCCCTACCCACGTCGTGCTCCCATGGCCATTGTGTTTAGCGATCCTCAGATTGCGCGGGTTGGTCAGTCGTTCAAAGCGCTTGAGGGGTCATCCATCATGATTGGACAGGTTGATTTTGCTAATCAGGGGCGCGCCCGAGTGATGAATCGAAATCAGGGCATGCTGCGTATCTATGCTCGTACGGAGGATGCTCGGTTCATGGGCGCAGAGATGGTCGGGCCGGATATAGAGCACATCGCTCATTTGTTGGCATGGTGCCATCAGCAGGGTCTAAGCATTCCTCAGATGGTGGCGATGCCGTTTTATCATCCGACGCTAGAGGAAGGGCTGCGTACTGCATTGCATGACACGCTCGCCCGAGCTCTGCCTTGAGCCTGGCGTTTTCGGCTCTATTGTGCTGGTGCAGCGCTGAGCAGCGGTTGTAAGGCTGCGAGAATCTCGTCCTGCGACTCGGTGTCCGGCGCCAGCCAACGGGCTCGGCCCTGCTGATCAAAACAATAAATTCCGCGACTATGCGCGACGTTATAGTGTGCCGGGTCATTTGTGGCAGGCTTTTCGATTTCATAGGCGACGCGATAGCGGCGCGCCAGGTTGGCGATGGCGGTTTCGTCGCCTGTCAGACCGATGGCGTGTCGGTCAAATTGATCGACGTAGGCTTGTAGAATATCTGGTGTATCGCGGTGGGGGTCGACACTGACAAATAATATCCTGATCTTTTCTGCATCGGCGCCAAGCGCCTCGGTGACCTGGGCGAGCTGGGTCATGGTGGTCGGGCAAATATCAGGGCAGCTCGCATAGCCAAAAAACATCAGCACGATCTTGCCTGCAAAATCCTGCTCGGTGACGGTGGTGCCGCCCGCGCCTTGCAGCGTGAACTGGAGGTCAGGCAAAAAGCCACGTACTGGATGTACAGTCGCCTGGGCGACACCCAAACTGAGTAGTACGAGTAGCAATAGGGCAAAAACCTGCCTGCCCAGGCGTTCAATCAGAATCATGGTCCAGTCCGCTATGGCGTAGCAGCGCATCCATGCTGGGGGCGCGTCCACGAAAGGCCTCAAAGGATTGTGCTGCCGGGCGCGATCCACCTACCGCGATGACCTCATCGAGGTAGCGTCGGCAGGTGGCAGCGTCAAAGACATCACGTGTGCCATCATCGGCGGGATGTGCGGCTTCCTCGAACGCTGCAAAGGCATCAGCAGATAGCACCTCTGCCCATTTATAGCTGTAGTAACCTGCACCATAGCCCCCCGCAAAAAGATGTGAAAAAGCATGGGGAAAGCGATTCCAAGCAGGTGGAATGATGAGCGCGACTTCCTCGCGCACGGTGTTTAAGGTCTGCATGACGCTGTCAATGTTCAGGCCTTTGTCGTGCGTGTGAATCAGCATGTCAAAGAGTGAAAACTCGACTTGGCGTAACGTTTGTAGGCCACTTTGGAAGTTGCGCGCTGCCAGGAGCTTATCGTAGAGTTCACGAGGAATGGGTTCACCTGTGTCGATATGGCTGCTCAGTGAGCGCAATACGCCCCACTCCCAGCAAAAATTCTCCATGAATTGTGAGGGCAGCTCGATGGCATCCCATTCGACTGCGGCAAAGGCAGCTGCTGCGGGCTCGTCCACACGAGAGAGCAGGGCGTGCATGGCATGTCCGCTCTCGTGAAATAGCGTAATGATGTCGTCATGGCTCAATAGCGCCTCGCGTCCGCCTTGGGGGGGGGCAAAATTGCAGGTCAACCAGATGATGGGTGTGTGCAGGCCTGCTTCATGGCGGCGTCGGCTACGTTCGCTATCGACCCACGCACCGCCTTGCTTGCCAGCGCGCGCATATAGATCCAGGTAGAGGGTACCCAGTTCAGTGCCCTGATCATCCTGGACGCTGAATGCATGCGCATCCGGATGCCAGACGGGGATATCGCAGGCGGTAAGGTGCACACCAAAGAGCTTGTAAATAACATTGAACAAGCCCTTGAGGACGCGTGGCTCAGTGAAGTACTGTCTGACCTCGTCATCCGAGTAGGCGTAGCGCTGTTCGCGCAGACGCTCGGATGCATAGGCAATATCCCAGGGTTCCAATACAGCCAGGCCAAGTGACTGTGCGGCAAAGGTTTGAAGCTCGGCCAGATCCTGCAAAGCGCTGGGTCGTGCACGTGCGGCCAGAGTGCGCAAAAATGACAGCACCTGGGGGGCACTGTCTGCCATGCGTGTTTCAAGGCGCAAGGCGGCGAAGTTATCGTAGCCCAGTAACTTGGCCTCAGCAGCGCGTAATGCCAACAGGGATTCTATGCTCGAAGCATTGTCATAGCGTATGTCCCCTTGTTCGGAGGCGCGTGTCACGTACGCGCGGTATAAGGTGCTGCGCAGCGCCTGGTTGTGGGCATGCTGCATGATGGGCAGGTAGCAGGGCATCTGCAAGACGAGCTTGTAGCCTTCGGTGCCTTCGGCTTGGGCCGCCGCGCGCGCAGCGTTAATGACATCCTCTGGTACGCCTGCCAATTGAAGCGGGTCGGTAATAATCAGCGACCATTCATCGGTCGCATCCATTACATTTTCCGAGAATTTCTGTGTAACTTGGGCCTGCTCGTCGGCGTTGTGTGCATAGTCCACGCGCGCCTGTCCTTGGAGTTCGACGCCGCTCAAGCGAAAATCGCGCAGCGCCAGATCGATAATCCGTTGGCGTGTCGGGCTGAGTGCTGCATAAGCCGGGCTGCGGGCCAGTGCCTGATAGCGCGCGTATAGGTCGGTGTGCAGGCCTACCCACGTCGAAAACTCGCTCATCAGCGGCAGGCAGGTGTTATAGGCTGTGCGTAGCTCTGGTGTATTGACCACGCCGTTTAAGTGACCCGCGATCGACCTTGCACGCTGTAGACGTTCGGAAGGGGATTCGATGGCCTGGACTAAGTTCTCCCAGGTTGCTGGGGCAGGGGAGCTTGCCGCGTCCTCAATCGCCTGGCGGGTGGCGGTGATCAGCTCGCGCAATGCGGGCTCGATATGCTCGGGCTGGACCGCAGCGTAGTCGATGAGTTCGCTCGCGCGAGCGAGTAGGGGATTAAGGGGCAATATCGATTCAGTCATGCGCGATAAGTGGGGGTTGGGTGCGTGTTTTTCAAGAGGCGGTACTGCGCTCTGCGGCCTCGATGGTATTGACCAGTAGCATGGCGATTGTCATTGGGCCCACGCCGCCAGGGACCGGTGTGATGGCACCAGCAACCTGACGGGCCGATTCAAAATCAACGTCGCCAACGAGTTTGCCATCAGGTAAACGGTTAATGCCGACATCGATGACGATGGCACCAGGTTTAATCATGTCGCCTGTTACGATGCCAGGGCGACCAGTGGCGACGATCAGAATATCGGCACGTCTGGTTTGTGCGCCGAGATCCCGGGTCTTGGAGTTGCATAGTGTCACCGTAGCGCCCGCAGCCAGCAGCAGCATGGCCATGGGCTTGCCCACGATATTGCTGGCCCCCACAATGACCGCCTCGGCACCACGCACGACGGCATTCTCTGACTCGAGCATCTTCATGATGCCGTATGGCGTGCAGGGTCGAAATAGCGGGCGACCCGTCATCAACAGGCCAGCGTTGCTGATATGGAACCCATCCACGTCCTTGGCTGCGCTGATTGTCTCGATGACCAGACCCGTGTCGATATGACCGGGTAGCGGGAGCTGTACCAGGATGCCGTGGACGCCTGGATCCTCGTTCAGGTTTTCGATAATATTGAGCAGTTCTTCTTCGGAGGTATCGGCGCCAAGCTGGATCACGCGTGAGTGCATGCCAGCCTTTTCGCAAGCCGCCGCCTTGTTGCGCACATAGACCTGCGAGGCAGCGTTCTCGCCTACTAATAGGACTGTAAGTCCCGGAACCACGCCCTTAGTGCGTAGCGCCTGAGTGCGAAGCCGAACACCCTCGCGCACCTGTTCAGAGAGCGCCTTGCCATCAATAATGCGTGCAGTCACGGTTCAGTCCTCTTCAGCTTTAGCCAAGGCGATCTTCATCAGGTCGGCGACGGTGGTGACTTCGAGCTTTTCCATGATGTTGGCGCGGTGTGCTTCGACGGTCTTGATGCTGATGTTCAAATCACCGGCGATTTGCTTGTTCAGACGACCCGCCACAATGCGCTCCAGGACCTGGTGCTCGCGCGCGGTGAGGCGGTTCAAGACGGCCTGTTGGCTGCGTTGCTCTTCGACATGATGTACGCGTTCAATTGCCTGCGCAAGCATGTCGGCGACAATGGTGCGTAATTCGCTCTCGTTAAATGGCTTTTCCAAAAAATCAACCGCGCCCTTCTTCATGGTGGATACGGCCATGGGAACGTCACCGTGCCCAGTGATAAAGACGATAGGCAAGGGTGCCTTGCGGGCGATGAGTGCCTCTTGGAGCTCGAGGCCGCTCATGCCGGGCATACGAACGTCGGCGATCAGAACACCGATTTCGCTGGAGTCGTAGGCATCCAGGAATGCTTCAGCTCCAGCGAAAGCGCGCACATGATACCCGTTGGCTTCGAGTAGCCAGCGCAGCGAGTCGCGTACGGCTTCGTCATCATCGACGATAAAAATCGTGTTGGGCGCTAGAGATGTGGTCATGCGTGCTGTTCCTCTAAGGTTTTTTCTTTGGGACGCTGTGGGGCTTTGGGCAGGGTAAACCGAAAGATTGTCCCACCTTCCGGGTTAGGGCTTGCCCAGAGGCGCCCGTGATGTGATTCGATAATCGTACGGCAGATATTCAACCCCATGCCCAGACCTTCGGACTTGGTGCTGTAAAACGGTTCAAACAAACGTTCGGGGTCGCGCAGGCCGTGGCCTCGATCAATCACTGCCACCTCGATCAAAGGCTCTTGGTCGGTGACCGTAACATGCAAGGTACGATACTCGCTTTTATCCATGGCCTCGATTCCGTTTTTGAGTAGATTCAGCAAGACCTGCTCAATGAGTATCGGATCGGCCAGAACCGCTGGCAAGGGATCAGGCAGGGCTGGTTTAATATCGATTTGTCTTTTTCGGGCATCAATCTCGGCAAAGTCCACTGCATTCTCGAGAATGCGTATGATCGGCACGGCCTGCCTGCGCGGCTCGCTGCGTTTGACGAATTCACGGATGCGGCTGATGATCTTGCCCGCGCGCTCGGCTTGGGCTGCGGATTTTTCGAGGGCATCAACGAGAACGTCTGCCGACGCCTTGCCTGATTTGATCATGGCGACTGCCGCCATATTATAGTTGCTGATCGCTGTCAGAGGCTGATTGAGCTCGTGGGCGAGTGATGAGGCCATCTCGCCCATCGTGGTCAAGCGGCTGGTAAGTTGCACCTTTTCCTGCTGTACCCGCGAGGCTTCTTCGTGGGTGCGTCGTTCGGTGATGTCGCGTGCCACCTGCAGGCGTACGCGCCGGGAATCGGTCCAGGCGAGCATCCGGTGGTGTACTTCGAACCAGCGTTGTGCGGACTCAGAGTACATCTCCATCGTCTCGTCGGTAAAGCGCCCCAGACGCCCACCCAATAGTTCCCCATGTCCATTAGCCTGGGCACCAAAAACGCGCCGATAAGTGCGGTTGGCAAAAAGCAATTCCAGTCCCTCGGGTGTGTCGGCAACCACGGAGATGGCATCGTCCAGACCTTCGAGCACGGTCATAAAGCGCTCGTGGGCGGCGGTCAGCGCCTCACGGATACGCTTGGGCTCGGTGATATCGGTCATGGATGTCATCCAGCCAATTTGCTCGCCATTGGGATCCCGTAAGGGGGAGACGTACATGCGCGCGGTAAAGCGCGAACCATCACGCCGTTGAGCCTCGACCTCTAGGCCGCTGCTCGGGGTACGCCCAGATAGCAGTTGAGTGAGTGTCTCTCGGTGGTGCTCGTGGCGTCCGGGCAACCAGTAGGGGAAGGGCGCAGTGCGTCCGATCAGATCCGCTTCGTTCCAGCCGATCATGCGACAAAAAGCCGGATTCACATAAGCGATACGACCCTGCATATCGAAGACACGCATGCCCGTGGACATTGAGTTCTCCATGGCGCGTCGAAAGCCGGTCTCGGCGATCAACGCCGCCTCGGCCTGGGTGCGAAACCGGGTATAGCGCCACAAGGCAAGCAAGCTGAACACGATGACCAGGGAGAGCGCAATCACCACCATGATCAGGCGCTGTTGGCGAGTCTCCTGATCGATCGTCACGAACATCACACTGTCGCTTTGTAAGCGCTGCAGCCAGATAAATACACCCATCACACAGAGATACAGCACCAGGACCACGACCGGCGTGAGCCAATAGAAACCTCGACGGCTGTGTCGGGCGTGCTCGTAGAACGTCGAGGGGATGAGGGATTTGCGGTTCGGGTTCGCCATATCGGTGATGAGGTCGTGGGTTGCCTATTTTAGAGGGTAAATTAACTATGATTTTTCATATAGCAAAAATTCATATCATAGAATGAAATTTTGCTTGTGCTAAGTGGGGCTCTTTCCTAGAATGGCATAAGGTTTTAGGGCACACTAGGAATCGTTGGGTTGTGCCTATTGGTTCAGAATTATTTTAACGATGACGCAATTTGCGCTCATGTCTTTGAAATTCATTACACAGGAGACACCTGATGTCCTCTCTTGACCAAGCAAGTGTAACGGCTCAACCCGTTGACCATGATGAGCTCGAAACTCAGGAGTGGCTCGACGCGCTAGAGGCAGTACTCGATCGTGAAGGTGCCGAACGCGCCCATTTCCTGCTCGAACGGCTGATTGATCTGGCGCGACGCACAGGTGCGCACATTCCTTATTCCCTGAATACCTCGTATGTGAACACCATACCGCCTGGTCTCGAGCCGCCGCACCCGGGCAATCTCATCCTGGAGGAGCGCATTCGTTCGTATGTGCGCTGGAACGCCATGGCGATGGTCGTCAAGGCTAATAAGGTAGAGGTGCCCGATGGGGGCAGTCTGGGCGGACACATCGCTTCATTCGCGTCGCTTGCCACCATGATCGAGTGTGGGCAAAACCATTTTTGGCACGCTGAATCTGCAGACCACGGTGGTGACCTCATTTATTTTCAGGGCCACTCATCGCCCGGTATGTATTCTCGGGCCTTTCTTGAAGGCCGTCTGACCGAAGAGAACCTTGATTACTTCCGCCAGGACGTTGGTGGCAAGGGCAAGGGCCTGCCTTCCTATCCCCACCCAAAGCTACTGCCTGGATTTTGGCAGTTTCCAACCGTGTCCATGGGGCTAGGGCCTTTGATGGCGATCTACCAGGCACGCTTCCTTAAGTACTTGCATGCCCGTGGCATCGCCGATACAAGCCAACGCAAAGTCTGGGTGTTCCTCGGGGACGGAGAGATGGACGAGCCCGAATCCCTGGGTGCAATCGGTTTGGCTGCACGTGAAAAACTCGATAATCTGATCTTTGTCGTCAACTGCAATCTGCAGCGTTTAGATGGCCCGGTGCGTGGTAATGGCAAGATCATCCAGGAGCTCGAACGCGTGTTCCGCGGCGGGGGCTGGAACGTCCTCAAGCTGGTCTGGGGAGGTTACTGGGATCCGCTGTTTGCCCGTGACAAGGAAGGTATCTTGCTGCGCGTCATGGAAGAATGCGTCGACGGCGAGTACCAGGCCTATAAGGCCAATGATGGTAAGTTCGTGCGCGAGAACTTCTTTGGCAAGCACCCCAAGCTGCTCGAGATGGTCAGCCGCATGAGTGATGATGATATCTGGCGCTTGAATCGTGGGGGCCATGATCCCCATAAGGTCTACGCTGCCTTTGCCTCGGCGGCCAATCATGCCGGTCAGCCTTCGGTGATTCTCGCCAAGACCATCAAAGGTTACGGTATGGGTCATGTGGGCCAGGCCAAGAACCCGACGCATCAACAAAAGAAACTTGACGTTGATTCGGTGCGCGAGTTCCGTGATCGCTTTAACATCCCTATCCCTGACGACCAGATAGATCATATTCCGTACTTTAAGCCTGGGGATGATTCGCCCGAGATGAAGTACCTGCACGAGCACCGTCAGGCGCTTGGCGGGTACCTTCCCAAGCGTCGTGAAAAAGCCGACGAGAGCCTGCCAGCCCCGGCACTAGAGTCGTTCAAGGCCGTGTTGGAACCCACCGCCGAGGGGCGTGAGATCTCGACCACGCAGGCATTTGTGCGGGTGCTGAACCAGATCTTGCGCGACAAAGCCCTTGCGCCCCGTGTGGTACCTATTCTAGTCGATGAGTCTCGTACCTTCGGTATGGAGGGCTTGTTCCGCCAGATCGGTATTTATGCGCCTGAAGGTCAAAAATACGTTCCGGTCGATAAGAGTCAGGTGATGTACTACCGCGAGGTTGAGGACGGCCAATTGCTTCAGGAAGGTATCAATGAGGCGGGCGGTTTCTGCTCTTGGATTGCTGCGGCGACGTCTTATTCCAGCAGTAATCGCATCATGATTCCGTTTTATATTTATTACTCGATGTTCGGCTTCCAGCGCTTTGGTGATCTGGCGTGGGCGGCGGGTGATATGCAGGCCCGTGGCTTTGTGTTGGGCGGCACAGCCGGACGTACGACCTTGAATGGTGAAGGACTGCAACATGAGGACGGCCACAGCCATATTCAATCATCGATAATTCCAAACTGCATCTCATACGATCCTTCCTTCGCCCACGAGGTCGCGGTCATTATCCATAGCGGTCTCAAGCGCATGATGGAGGATCAGGAGAACGTCTACTTCTACATCACCGTCATGAACGAGAACTACCCCCAACCGGGGCTCAAGCCAGGCGATGAGGAAGGCATCCTGCGTGGTATGTATAAACTTAATTCCCACGGCAAGACCAAACTACGTGTTCAGCTTATGGGGTCAGGCACGATTTTACGAGAGGTGTTGGCAGCGCAGGATTTGTTGGAGCAGGACTGGGGCGTGTCCTCCGATGTCTGGAGCGTGACGAGCTTTACCGAGTTGCGCCGCGATGGCCTGGATGTAGAGCGTCACAATATGCTGCACCCCGCCGAGCCGGCACAAGAGCCCTATGTCACCCGACAACTGAAAGACTCCCAGGGACCAATTATCGTATCGACTGATTACATGAAGGCTTACGGAGATCAGATTCGTCCCTACATCCCTCAGGATCGGCGCTTTAAAGTCCTCGGGACAGATGGGTATGGTCGCTCGGACTTCCGTGCCACACTACGTGAGCACTTTGAAATAGACCGCCATTTTATTGTTCTCGCTGCCTTGCGTAGCTTGGCCGATGATGGGGCGATCGACATCAAAAAATGCTCCGAAGCGATTGCCAAATATGACATCGATTCCGACAAAGTCAATCCGCATCACGCTTGAGGGGGATGAGAGACATGAGTAAAACAATCGAAATCAAGGTTCCGGATATTGGGGACTTCGATGAAGTCGAGGTGATTGAAGTCTTGGTGGCCGTGGGCGATAAGATCACAGCCGAGCAGAGCCTGATCACCGTCGAATCGGATAAGGCGTCCATGGAAATTCCTGCCCCTGAAGGAGGGGTTGTCCAGGCTATCCAGGTTAAGGTCGGTGACAAGATTCAAGAGGGCTCGGTCATGCTGGTGCTCGAGGCGACAGGGGCGGCTGCGGACGCTTCAGCCGCCCCTGCCGACGCACCTGCCCCTGCACAGGCTGCGGCAGTGCCGGTGACGAATGCAGCACCGCCCGCCAAGGCGCCGCAGGCAGCCGGATCAGGCGCCTCAACGATCCATACAATCGTTGTGCCGGATATTGGGGACTTCGACGAGGTCGAGGTCATCGAGGTGCTGGTTGCTGTCGGCGATACGATCAAGGCCGAGCAGAGCCTGATCACGGTGGAATCCGATAAGGCGTCGATGGAAATTCCCGCATCCAAAGGTGGCGTGGTTCGGGCAATCAAGGTCAAGGTGGGCGACAAAATCAGTCAGGGTGCTGATGTGCTGGATATTGAATCGTCTGAAGGTCCAGGGTCTTCGGCCCCTTCGCCAGCACCTGCTGCTTCAGCGCCTACACCTGACACTGCACCTACACCTACACCTACACCTACACCTACACCTACACCTACACCTACAGCTGACACTGCACCTGCAGCCGCTGCGTCTGTGGCGCCAACGCAAGCGGCTCTGGCGTCGACCCCTCCGTCGCGCACCTCACCTACAGCAGCTTTTGCTGACGCTGTTGTGCCGCTGCGCAATTTGCCGCATGCCTCCCCTTCGGTACGTAAGTTCGCGCGCGAACTAGGGGTTAATCTGCAGTTGGTAACGGGCAGTGGCAACAAAAACCGGATCCTCGCCGATGATATTCGCGCCTTCGTCAAGCAGGCGCTGGTCACAGGGGGCGTCACGCCGGTGGGCACTGCGGTTCAGGGTGGTGCTGGCTTCAGCGTGCTGGGGTGGCCTAAGGTTGACTTTGCCAAGTTTGGTGAAATCGAAGCCCGGCCGTTGTCGCGGATCAAAAAGATCTCTGGCGCCAATCTGCATCGCAATTGGGTGATGATCCCGCACGTCACGAATAATGACCTGGCAGACATCACCGATTTGGAGGCTTTGCGCCAGCAGTTAAACACCGAAAACAAGAAGTCCGGCCTCAAGGTCACGATGCTGGCGTTCCTGATCAAGGCAGTTGTCGCTGCCCTGAAAAAATTCCCGGAATTCAACGCATCACTGGACGGCGATAATCTGATTCTCAAGCACTACTTTCATATTGGCTTTGCTGCCGATACGCCCAATGGGCTGGTTGTGCCGGTCATTCGGGATGCGGATCGCAAGGGGATTGTCGAATTGGCGACCGAGATGTCTGAGCTAGCTGCGCTGGCGCGCGAAGGCAAGCTCTCGCCCGCGCAGATGCAAGGCGGCTGCTTCTCTATCTCCTCGTTGGGCGGCATCGGCGGGACGGACTTTACGCCGATCATCAACGCCCCTGAGCTCGCTATTCTGGGCGTCTCGCGCTCCTCGATGCAACCGGTGTGGAATGGCAAACGCTTCAAGCCTCGGCTGATGCTACCGCTATCGCTGTCCTACGACCATCGGGTGATCGATGGTGCGTCGGCTGCGCGCTTTAATGCCTATCTGGGCAGTCTGTTGGCGGACTTCCGCCGTATCGCACTATAACGAGGGGGTCCGATGAGTACAGTTGATCTAAAGGTCCCCGATATTGGTGATGTCGATTCGGTCGATGTGATCGAGATTCTCGTCGCTGTGGGCGATGCCATTGTGGCCGATCAGAGCCTGATCACCGTCGAATCCGACAAGGCCTCAATGGAGATTCCGGCAGAGCAGGGTGGTGTGGTTACGGCAATCCTGGTTGCACTAGGCGATAAGGTCCAGCAGGGCAAGGCGATTATTCAAATTGAGGCGGCCGAGCCAGCCTCTACCGTGACGCCGGCGGCGAAATCTGCGACGCCTGCTGCATCCGCTGCGCCAAAGGCGGCGACTCCCGCTGCAGAACCAGCCACCACGCAGACATCTCGTTCCGAGCCCGTTTCTGCACCGGCTGCTGCCTCGTTTAGTGGCCACGCTGACGGCGAGTACGACGTCCTGGTGTTGGGCGCCGGGCCGGGTGGATATTCGGCTGCTTTTCGCGCCGCTGATCTAGGCCTGAAGGTCGCGATGGTCGAGCGCTATGACACGCTGGGGGGGGTGTGCCTGAATGTTGGCTGTATTCCATCCAAGGCCTTGTTGCATACAGCAAGCGTCCTGGAGGAAGCCCGTTCACTGACGACGCATGGTATATCCTTTGGCGAGCCGTCTATTGATTTGGACGCACTGCGCGGCTACAAGGACAGTGTGGTGGCTAAGCTCACCACCGGGCTCGCAGGTATGGCGCGTATGCGCAAGGTCACTGTGATTCAGGGTGTGGGCGAGTTTGCCGACCCGCATCATTTGACGGTGGCCAAGGCAGACGGTACCGCAACGACGGTGAAGTTCGCTTCAGCCATCATTGCAGCGGGTAGTCAGTCGGTCAAGCTGCCTTTTCTGCCTGATGATCCGCGTATCGTGGACTCGACAGGCGCGCTGGAATTGGCTGCTTTGCCCAAGCGTATGCTGATCATCGGCGGCGGCATAATCGGTCTGGAAATGGGTACGGTGTACTCCGCTCTGGGCGCCCGCCTCGATGTGGTTGAAATGCAGAGCTCGCTCATGTTGGGTGCAGACCGTGATCTGGTCAAGGTCTGGGACAAGATGAACGCTCAGCGTTTTGACCATGTCATGCTGGATACCCGCACGGTAGGGGCAGAGGCTCGCGAGGACGGAATCTGGGTGAGCTTCGAAGGGGCAAAGGCACCCAAGGAACCCCAGCGTTACGATCTGGTATTGCAAGCGGTTGGTCGGTCTCCCAATGGCAAAAGGATCGCTGCCGAGCGTGCAGGCGTCGCCGTCGACGAGCGGGGCTTTATCTCGGTCGATAGCCAGATGCGTACGAACGTGCCGCATATCTACGCGATTGGCGATATTGTTGGTCAACCCATGCTCGCCCATAAGGCCGTGCATGAGGCGCATGTCGCCGCCGAGGTCATCGCAGGCGAAAAGTCCTTCTTTGATGCACGGGTCATTCCGTCGGTGGCCTATACCGACCCCGAGGTGGCCTGGGTTGGCCTCACCGAGGATGAGGCGCGTCAAGACGGTATTGCGATCAAAAAAGGGGTGTTTCCCTGGGCGGCCTCTGGGCGTGCGATTGCAAATGGTCGCGATGAAGGCTTTACCAAGCTGTTGTTTGACCAGGAGACGGGCCGTATCCTGGGCGGCGGGATCGTAGGAACGCATGCCGGCGAGCTGATCAGTGAGGTCGTATTGGCGATCGAGATGGGCGCAGACTCGATTGATATCGGTAGAACCATCCACCCGCACCCGACCTTGGGTGAGTCAGTGGGTATGGCTGCCGAAGTCGCCGAAGGGCATTGCACGGACGTACCGCCTGCACGGCGCAAGTAACGTGCCTGATGAGTGTAGGGCTGTCGTAGGGGCCCCAAGCGGCAGGTGCTATTATCAGCGCCTGCCGTTTTCTTTTTTTAAGTGTTGGACATGTCACGTAATCAGCCCGTACAGGGCGCCAATCTGGACCAATGGCTCTCCTACCTAGAGACGCTGCACCCTAAGGCAATAGAACTTGGTCTGGATCGTATCCGGGTCGTCGCGCAACGCTTGGCGCTGACGATCGATTGCCCCAAAATTACGGTTGCCGGGACCAATGGCAAGGGATCAACCTGTGCTATCTTGGATTCGATTCTATCGAACGCTGGTTATCGTGTGGGGATGTACACCTCTCCACACTTGATCCGTTTTAACGAACGGATACGTGTGAATGGCGAACAGGCGACCGACGAAGAAATTATTCGTCAGTTCGAGCGTATCGAGGCCGTACGCAATGAGATCGCTCTGACTTATTTCGAGATGACCACGCTCGCGGCATTGCTCTTGTTTCAGGAATCCAGACTGGATGCGGTTGTTCTTGAGGTCGGACTGGGTGGACGGCTGGACGCTGTCAACCTGATCGATGCAGACTGCACGATCCTCACTAGCGTCGATCTTGATCATATGGATTATCTGGGCGATACCCGGGAGGCCATCGGTTGGGAAAAGGCGCATATATTTCGTCCTGGAATACCCGCCATCTGCGCCGATCCTGTGCCACCCCAATCAGTCGTGGATTATGCGGCACAGATTGGTGCCGACTTCTGGCGCTTTGGGCGCGACTTCAATTATTCGGGTGATCGCCAGCAGTGGGCCTATGGTGGACGTGTGCAGCGGCGCAGCGCATTGGGCTACCCTGCCTTGCGCGGCGCCAACCAGCTAATCAATGCTTCTGCCGCGCTTGCCGCCTTAGAGGCACTGCATCCACGGCTGGTAGTGACTCAGCAGGATGTGCGTATGGGCCTGCTCCATGTTTCCCTGCCAGGCCGCATGCAAATATTGCCTGGCTTGCCTGCGACGATCCTGGATGTTGCCCATAATCCGCATGCTGCGGCAGCTCTGGGACAGAATCTCGATAGCATGGGGCACTATCCTCATACCTATGCAATCGTGGGTATGTTGCACGACAAGGACATCGAGGCGACGCTCGCAAAGCTCTCTCGGCGCGTGGATCGTTGGATGTGTGTCAGCCTCGATGGCCCGCGAGGCACGAGTGCGGCACAACTTGCAGAGGTAATCGGTCGTATCACGGCAGATCCCGTGCAGGTCGATGCCTTTGAGCGTAATAGTGTTGAGCTTAGCCGGGCTAAGCCCACCGAGGGGCGGCGCCCAGGGGTGCGCGCCGCCCCGCGTCCTGCCATCGCGAAACGTGATGTCACGGTGACAAGCTTTAATGATCCGGTACAAGCCTTTACGGAAGCTCGAAAACTGGCGACCGACAATGATAGAATCATCGTATTCGGGTCATTTTCGACGGTTGGCCCGGTGCTCCAGGCGTTGCGCCTAGAGGGCAGAGACGTCATCTAATCACGGGGCACGCTGATTTGCCCTATAGACGGGTTTGAGCGCAATGTTTTTTCGTAACGCGACGGATTCAGCTGCGGGGCGGCGTCCAGCCACCCGTAGCGCCAGTTCCACCGAAGCCCAGCTCAAGGAAATGCGCAATAAGGCTAGGCGACGTCTAATCGGTGCTCTGGCGCTGGTGTTGGCTGCGGTCATTATCGTACCGCCTCTGTTCGATCGCACGCCCCCCGTTGAGCAACATGAGCTGATTGTGGTGCCGGC
This sequence comes from Alcaligenaceae bacterium CGII-47, assembly GCA_019166125.1. Taxonomy (GTDB): domain Bacteria; phylum Pseudomonadota; class Gammaproteobacteria; order Burkholderiales; family Burkholderiaceae_B; genus Castellaniella. The sequence continues at coordinate 170,230 of JAHTBO010000002.1, read as the reverse complement.
CGCCCCGTCTGGGCTGCCTGGCATCGAACCGACCGAGCAGGGGGCGATGGGGGGTATTTCCACAGACGAGACCGACGCTATGGCAGGCACGGCGCCCCAGCCGGACGCCACGACGCCGGACAGTCAAACTGCGGGTTCGGCCGCACCGACTGATATGGCGGTTAATACACAGGCAACACCGCCGTCCGTGACATCCGGGCCGGTTGCGACTGAGCCGGCCCCCCCACCTAAGGTCGAAAAGCCCAGCCCATCCGCGCCAGCCCGAGACCCAGATGCAGCCAAACGCACGGACGATGGTTCGGTCGCCTTGGCCCTACTGGCAGGCAAGATACCCAGTACACCAAGCCAAAAGCCAAACGTATCAAGCACGCAGGGAAATTTTGTTTTGCAGGTTGCTGCTTACACCACCGAACAGGATGCGAATCAACGCCGCGACAAATTAATTGAGTCAGGCGTAACGAACGCCTATGTCGAGCGGGCACAATCGGGTGACAAGACCGTTTTTCGCCTGCGAGTTGGCCCATTCACATCACATGATGCGGCTCAGGCATCACAGACCCGCCTGCGTGCACTGGGCTACCAAAACGGCTTGATCTCCAGCAAGTGACCAGTTTCGACTATATTGCGCTGGTTATCCTGGGCCTCTCGGCTCTTATCGGCTTGCTGCGCGGCATAGTCCGTGAGGTGCTGTCCCTGGTTGCGTACGGGGTGGCATTTATCTCGGCCATCTGGTGGGGGCCTCGGGTTAATAACTGGATGCTTGCGTATATCGACAATAGCCTGTTGCGTACGATTGCTGCGTATTGCTCAATATTTTTGATTGTGTTGATTTTGCTCGGCCTACTCAATATGGCGCTAGGCGCCTTATTGGACCGTGCTGGACTCACGCCCGCGGATCACGGCCTGGGTGCAGTATTTGGCACACTGCGCGGCGTACTGATTATCTTGGCGCTCGTTGGCCTGGCAGGCTATACCGAGTTGCCGCAGGAGCCATGGTGGCAGGAGGCGCGCACCTCCAGCGCCGCTGTGCGTGGCTTTCAGCAAGTGAAGGCATTTCTCCCCCCATCCCTGGCACAGATGCTGCCGTACTGAGACCGATACAGGAAAAAATATGTGTGGAATTGTGGGCGTCGTCGGACACAGCCCGGTCAATCAACTGATCTATGACAGCTTGCTGCTTTTGCAGCACCGAGGACAGGATGCGGCAGGGATTGCGACCTCGCATCAGCAGTTATTCAAGATGCACAAGGCACACGGGCTCGTGCGGGATGTATTTCGTACGCGCGATATGCGTGTCTTGGCGGGCAATAGTGGCCTGGGGCAGGTGCGCTATCCGACGGCCGGGTCAAGTGCCAGCGTGGATGAGGCACAGCCTTTTTACGTCAATGCACCATTTGGTATCACCTTTGTCCACAACGGAAATCTAACCAATTGGCGTGAACTGCGTGAGGCGCTATTCAAGTTCGATCGCCGTCACATCAACACCAATTCCGACTCTGAAGTCCTGTTGAACGTTTTCGCTCATGAGCTGCAGCAGGCTGCCAACGGTGTCACGCTGGACGAGCATGCTGCGTTTACCGCTGTGGCTGCCGTTCATCGACGTGCACGAGGTGGCTACGCCGTGATTGCCCATATCTCCAGCTTTGGTATGGTGGCGTTTCGTGATCCACATGGGATTCGTCCGCTGTGCCTGGGCCGCCGCGACACCAATAAGGGGGCCGAATGGATGCTGGCCTCTGAGTCGGTTGCCCTGACCGGCTGTGGTTTTTCGCTGGTGCGTGATATCGCCCCAGGCGAGGCAGTGGTGATTGCCGAAGACGGCACATTAAGCAGTCAACAATGCGCCCAGTCAGATGCAATACACACGCCCTGTGTTTTTGAATATGTGTATTTTGCCCGACCCGATTCCGTTATGGACGGTGTGTCGATTTACGCAGCGCGCCTGCACATGGGCGAGTATCTGGCTGATAAGGTCGCCAAATCACTGCGTTTGGGTGATATCGATGTCGTGATGCCGATTCCCGATTCCTCGCGCCCATCTGCCATGCAACTGGCCTCGCGACTGAACCTATGCTATCGCGAAGGATTTATTAAGAACCGATATATTGGCCGCACTTTTATCATGCCTGGCCAGGCGATACGTAAAAAATCCGTCCGCCAAAAATTGAGCGCTATTGATCTAGAGTTCCGAGGCAAAAATGTACTGCTTGTGGATGATTCGATCGTACGTGGGACGACCAGCCGCGAGATCGTGGATATGGCGCGTACTGCAGGCGCGAACAAGGTCTTTTTTGCTTCAGCGGCACCACCCGTGAGATTTCCGAATGTGTATGGAATTGACATGCCTACGCAGACTGAGCTGATCGCCAATGGCCGAGACACCGAACAGATCGCCAATGAAATCGGTGCTGATGGTCTGGTCTATCAGGATCTGGAAAATCTGGAGCAAACCTTGCGCGATCTTAATCCCTCGATGAAGCATTTCGAATCGTCATGCTTCAATGGGCAGTACGTGACAGGGGACATTGATGCCGCCTACCTGGATCGACTAAGCGCCGCACGAGGGGATCAGGTCGCTGCCAGCCTGGAAGAATCCGAGGACAGCTAGACCTTTTCAGTCGCGTGGACCAAAGATCATCTGGGGTCGAGTCGAGCGCGAGAGGCTCATCAGCCCCAGCAACACACAGAGTCCAAACAGCCCGAGCGACCAGAGCGCATATTCGATACCCAGGATGCTTACGCGTGCGTCCATGCAGGTTGCGTAGATACCGAATAGTTGCGGTAGCGCCGCGTCCAGGCCTGAGCCAGCTATGAATTTATCTGCAAAAGTCTGTTCGCAGGAAAACATCTGGGAAGCGACTGAATATTGATACCAAGCGGCGATCATCCCCGAGATTCCCAGAATGCAGACTAGGGTGGCGGCCAGTGTGTGGATTGATCGGCTGCGACGTGCGAGCATGCCCAGAATGCATATTAGGGCGATCGCTAGCAGGATCAAGCGCTGCAGAACGCACCAAGCGCAGGGTTGCATACCAAAAACATACTGGGAAATTAGCGCAATACCGATCCCTGCCAAACTTAGCACAGCGACATAAAACAGTATTTGGTTGCTTTGGGCACGCAGCATAATATGGAGATCAGGGAGTGACGAAATCGTTACTATACTGCACGTGCCTGATTTGTGAACGGGGCATCCAGCGTGGACAGTATGTGGCGCTCGAACTGCAGTTGCCCGCGTGGATGCTCCAAAATAGGCCCTTCCAGAATAAAGATATCCTCGACGCGATCCCCGAGTGTCATGATTTTGGCCATCTTTAGATCGACGCCATGCGAGGTAAAGACCTGGGCCAAGTCATGCAGTAGCCCCGGGCGGTCGGTTGTGGTCAAGGACAGACGCCAACTTGTGCCGTTCTCGTCGGCCTGCAGGGTGACGCTGGGTGGGATCGGAAATGCGCGCGCGCGGCGCGATCCGCTTGGCCAAAGCGCTGATCGTGATGTCGGAATGATGGCGGGTGAAGCGAGTCGCGCCTGGAGCTCGTGTTCGACTACCGCTGCGTGCGAGCGGTAGTCCCGATCATTATCGGGTAGTAGCACAATAAAACTGTCTAATGCCCAGCCTTGGCGTGTTGTATGGATGCGTGCATCCTGGATGCTTAGACGATGCATATCGAAATAGCTGCAGATCGTCACAAACAAATCATCTCGGTCCGGCATATAGACGAGAATCTGCAAGGCTTCATTTTGTCCAACAACCCGCGTCTTGACGATCGGCTCGAGCTGCGTACTGCGATAATAAAGGTGGCGCGTATGCCAGGCGATTTCACTGGCATCATGACGTAGAAAGTAGGCGACATCCAGTTCCGACCAGAACGCCTCTCGGCTCTCGTCGCGCAGCCCCAGCAGACTAATCTCAGCGGCTGCGGCTTCCTTGCGCTGGGCGAGAATCGTACGGGTGTCCAGGCGACCACCGCCTAGTGCAGCATGGGTGAGGTGATACAGATTCTCTAGCAGTTTGCCTTTCCATGCATTCCAAACTCTAGGGCTGGTTCCACGAATGTCCGCGACAGTTAATAGATAGAGCGCTGCAAGCTTGCGCTGCGAGCCCACGCAGCGGGAGAAGTCATGGATGACTTGCGGGTCGCTCAGGTCACGCTTCTGGGCGACACGCGACATGGTCAGATGCTCGCGCACCAGGAATTCAATCAAGGTAGTGTCCGCTTCGCTTAGGCTATGTTCGACGCAGAATTTACGGGCTTCCTGGGCACCTAATTTAGAGTGATCACCACCGCGGCCCTTGGCGATATCATGAAAAAGTGCAGCGATGTAGAGTAACCAGTGTCGATCCAGATTGGCGATTAACTGGCTCGCCAGAGGGTATTCCTGGGCATGTTCAGGCATGGTGAAGCGCCGCAGATTGCGCACCACCATTAGGATATGCTGGTCCACCGTGTAAGCATGGAACAAGTCATGCTGCATCTGACCGACGATGCGTCGAAAGGCGGGTAAGTAGCGGGGCAGGATATTAAGCATCGTCATATCGCGCAAGGCATGCACGATCCCGCGGGGCTGACTCAGGATCTGGATGAACTGGTGGCGGTTGACGGGATTGTCCCGGAACTGCTTGTCGATATGCTTGCGTGCATGCCAGATAGCGCGCAGCACGGTGGCAGACATACCTTGTAGTTCAGGATGTTTTTGCATCACCACAAACACACGAAGCAGCAGTGCAGGGTTGCGCTCAAAACCATCCTCTCGCCGTAGTTCCAGACGGCTGCGCCGGACGCAAAAATCGCTGTCGATATGCTGTTCAACCTGATCAGGCAGGGGAAAGACCGTCTCCTCGAGGCTTTGAATCAGTAGCCGGTTCAACTGGCAGACCACACGTGCCGCCCAGTAGTAGCGCTGCATCAGAAGTTCACTGGCCAGGCGGTTGCCTTGGGATGTGAAGCCATAGATCTCTGCTAAGCGCGGCTGTAGGTCAAAGAGTACGCGATCCTCGCGCCGACCTGTTAGCAGGTGTAGTTCGATACGCAGACGTTTAAACGCAACGTCTGCGCGGCGCAGAGCTCGGAACTCTGTTGTGGTCAATAAATCAGTCTGGGCGATTTCGTGCCAGTTTGATCCGAGGCCGGCGGCTCGGGCCAGCCAGAGGATGACCTGGAGATCACGCAGACCACCGGGCGCCTCCTTGCAATTGGGCTCTAGCGCGTAGGGCGTATCCTGGTGCCGGGCGTGACGCTGTTGCATCTCTGCACGTTTAGCGAGAAAGAACGCCTGCAAATCCAGATGCTCGCGCATCGTCTCTTGCAGCGCTTGAAATAAAACCTTGTTGCCAGCCAAGTGACGAGCTTCGAGTAGAGACGTTTCGACGGTGATATCGCTGCTTGCCTCGTGACGGCATTCAGCCAGCGTGCGTACGCTGTGCCCAGGCTCCAGGCCCACATCCCACATCGCAGCGACGAGCGCTTCGATCTGTGCCCGTGCCTGGGCATCCGGGCTGTGATCCAGCAGAATCAGTATGTCGACGTCAGAGTGGGGATACAATTCGCCTCGGCCATAGCCGCCGACTGCAGCCAAAGTAGCGGCCTCAGGTACGGGGTGAAGCGTGATAAGTTCACGAAGTAACTGGTCAGCCAGGCGCCTTAGCGCCGCGAGCAGCGTCTCGGGTCGCAGGTGCTTACGGTAGGCAGTGATGAGCTGTGCGCGACGCTCTGTATGGCGCGCGCGCAGATTGCTTAGCCTGTCCGCATGAACAGTGCTCATGCAGTGGCTGATGCGCTCCCGATCAGAGCGGGGGGCGCAGGCATGCCTGGTGAAACGGTCAAGACCTCGTAGCCGGTGTCCGTGACCAAAATGCTGTGCTCCCATTGTGCAGAGAGGCTATGGTCGCGCGTGACGACCGTCCACTGATCGGCGAGTGTGCGGATTTCGCGGCGCCCGGCATTGATCATGGGCTCAATGGTAAAGATCAGGCCAGGCTCGAGCGTCACCCCTGTGCCAGGTTTGCCATAATGTAAAACCTGGGGGTCTTGATGAAATTTCTGGCCCACACCATGGCCGCAATACTCGCGCACGACTGAAAAGCCGTTGCTCTCGGCATGCTTTTGGATGACATGAGCAATATCGCCCAAACGTGCCCCTGGACGCACCTGATCGATACCCAGCCACATGCATTCGTAGGTGATCTCACAGAGCCGGCGAGCCAGGATCGACGGTTCGCCCACGTAATACATTCGGCTGGTATCACCAAACCATCCGTCTTTGATGACGGTGACGTCAATGTTCATGATATCGCCGTTCTTTAGTACCTTATTGCCCGGAATGCCATGGCAGATCACATGATTCACTGATGTGCAGATTGAGCCGGGGAAAGGGGGATAGCCTGGCGGCGCGTAGCCTACCGTTGCTGAAGTGACCTGAAGCTCGTCTGTAATGTATTCCATGCAAAGCCGATCAAGCTGCTCGGTGCTGATACCGGCCCGTACGTGCGGTGTCAGATAGTCGAGCACTGAGGCAGCGGCCTTGCAGGCGGCGCGCATTTTGTCGAGGTCAGTGGGATCTGTGATCAATATACTCATGGTGACTTGATGCTTGTATATAAAGAATAGTAGAATTATAGGCTTACTTAGAAAATAGTTGCGCCAGTGGGGAATTATCACGCTAGGGTGTTAGGCCTTGCGGATGGGTTCGTAGACGTTTGGCGCAGGCATATTCAAAAGTACTATCCTGCGATTTTCGCAGGAAATTGCGTACCTGATCGACGCAGGGTGTTCGGTATGGGGGTGACCGCCTCCATGTTAGTCCCGGATGCTGATCATGTACAAGACCAAACCCTCCCGGAGACTATGATGTCCTTGATGCGTGAAATGCTAGAAGCCGGTGTCCACTTTGGCCACCAAACCCGTTACTGGAACCCCAAGATGGCGCAGTACATCTTTGGTCAGCGTAACAAAATTCACATCGTCAACCTTGAAGTAACTGTCGGAAAATATCTCGAAGCGACAAAATTTGTACGTCAAATCGCCGCTCGTGGTGGCAGCATCCTGTTCGTTGGGACCAAGCGCGCCGCCCGTGAGTTGATCGCCCAAGAAGCCCAGCGCTGTGGCATGCCTTATGTCGATAGCCGTTGGCTGGGTGGGATGATGACCAACTTCAAGACCGTCAAATCCTCGATCAAGCGCCTAAAGGAAATGGAAGCCCAGCAGGCAGAGGGTGTGACCGAGAACATGAGCAAGAAGGAAGCCCTCATGTTTGAGCGTGAGATGGACAAGCTGAACAAGTCGATCGGTGGCATCAAGGACATGAACACCTTGCCTGATGCTTTGTTCATCATTGACGTTGGTTACCACAAGATTGCCGTGGCTGAAGCGCGCACATTAGGTCTGCCCGTTGTGGGGGTTGTGGACACGAATCATTCGCCCGATGGGATCGATCATGTGATTCCTGGCAATGATGACTCGACCAAGGCCATTGCACTCTATGCACGCGGCATGGCTGATGCAGTGCTCGAAGGTCGCGAGCAGAACCTCAACGGCTTAGTCGAAGAAATTGCCGAAGGCAACGAGGAATTCGTTGAGATCGAGCAAGACCAGGCTCACGAGTAAGTTACTCGCCTGCGTTGGATGCTTGGGCCTGCCCAGTGGGATACCCCAGGGCAGGCGGTGTACTGCCCTGGCGCATGTCGGGGTATGTTTTACTGATCTGGAGAAATTAAATGGCTCAAATTACCGCATCAATGGTCAAGGTGCTGCGTGAAAAGACCGATGCCCCCATGATGGAGTGCAAAAAGGCACTGACTGAGGCGGATGGTGATCTGGCTCGGGCCGAGGAACTGTTGCGTGTCAAGCTCGGTAGCAAGGCCAGTAAGGCAGCCAGCCGTGTGACGGCCGAGGGCCTGATCGGCTTGTATATTTCTGCTGACACCAAGCTGGGCGCCATGGTCGAAGTTAATTGTGAAACTGATTTTGTCGCTAAAAACGAAGACTTCATTGCTTTCGTTGACCAGCTCGCTCAGATCATCGCAACCCAAGCTCCGGCCGATGTCACGGCGCTAAACCAGCGGGCAATGGGAGACGGTTCTGTCGAGAGCACGCGCTCTGCACTGGTGGGTAAGATTGGCGAAAACATCACAGTTCGTCGTTTTCAGCGCTTTGAGACGGCCGATGGCCTGTCGAGCTATGTGCATAGCGGCAAGATCGGTGCGCTGGTCGACTTTGCAGGTGACGAAGATACCGGTAAGGATCTGGCGATGCACATTGCGGCGACTAAGCCTCGTGCACTAGACGCCAGCGGTGTTGCGCCTGAGGATATCGCCGCCGAGCGTTCGGTGGCCGAGCAAAAGGCGGCCGAATCGGGGAAGCCCGCCGAGATCATCACCAAGATGGTCGAGGGCTCTGTGCAGAAATTCCTCAAAGAGGTCACGCTTCTTTCTCAGCCCTTTGTCAAAAACGACAAACAAACCATTGAGCAGATGCTTAAAGACAAGAGCGCGCGGATTAATCGCTTTGCCTTATATGTTGTTGGTGAAGGCATCGAAAAGAAGACGAGTGATTTCGCTGCTGAAGTGGCTGCTGCGGTCAGCGGTTCCTGATTTGTAGCGATTGAGGTACCATGGCATCGCGCCTTGCGCGCGATGCCTGTTTACGCCCTGTGAGGCGTATTTTTTCGATTTATCTTTTTGGGACACGTCCATGTCAGATCCGGCCTATAAACGCGTGCTGCTCAAACTGTCCGGTGAGGCTTTGATGGGCGATGATGCCTTTGGCATCAACCGTGCAACGATATTGCGCATGACCGAAGAAATCTTCGATGTGGTATCGCTAGGCGTAGAGTTGGCGGTGGTCATCGGGGGGGGCAATATCTTTCGTGGCGTCGCGCCCGGCGCACAGGGCATGGACCGTGCGACGGCCGACTATATGGGTATGATGGCCACTGTGATGAACGCCTTGGCCCTCCAGGACGCACTTAAACACCGGGGTGTTGATACGCGCGTGCAGTCGGCTTTGAATATCGATCAGGTTGTCGAGCGCTATATCCGGCCCAAGGCCTTGCGCTACCTCGAGGAAGGCAAGGTCGTCGTTTTTGCTGCCGGTACAGGCAATCCGTTTTTTACTACGGATACCGCTGCCGCCTTGCGTGGTGCCGAAATTGGCGCAGAAATTGTCCTCAAAGCCACCAAGGTTGATGGAATCTATAGTGCGGACCCCAATAAGGATCCCAGTGCAACGCGTTATGCACGGATCAGCTTCGATGAGGCAATTGTGCGCCGCCTCGAAGTCATGGATGCCACGGCATTTGCTTTGTGTCGTGACCAAAAGCTACCGATCAAGGTATTCTCAATCAATAAGCCAGGAGCCCTCAAACGCGTGGTGTGCGGTGAGGACGAGGGTACGCTGGTACATGTTTAACAAGGAGTCTCGCCATGAACCTTGAAGAAATCTATCTGTCCGTGGATACACGGATGACCAAGTCCATTGAGGCTCTCAAGACCGGCTTATCAAGGATCCGCACCGGGCGTGCGCATGCCGGGATTCTGGATCATGTTTTGGTCGAATACTACGGCTCGCTGGTGCCCGTGAGCCAGGTAGCGAATGTTAATCTGGTGGATGCCCGAACCATCAATGTTCAGGTTTGGGAAAAGCAGTTGTTGGGGCTGGTGGAACGTGCGATTCGTGACTCCGACCTGGGTTTGAATCCGATCGGTATGGGCGATTCGATCCGCGTTCCCATGCCCGCCTTAACCGAAGAGCGTCGCCGCGACCTGACCAAGGTCGTGCGCGCAGAGGGTGAGGACGCCAAGATCTCTGTGCGCAACCTGCGTCGTGAGGCGAACGACACGCTAAAGAAACTCGTTAAGGATAAGGAAATTTCCGAGGATGAAGAGCGCCGCTCCCAGGACGAGGTTCAAAAGCTTACGGATCGTTATGTTTCGGAGATCGATAGGCTCGTCACCCAAAAAGAAGCCGAGATCATGACTGTGTGATGTCAACTAGTTCGACACGAATAATTCCCAATGTAAGTGATACACCACGTCATGTGGCGATTATCATGGATGGTAATGGTCGGTGGGCGACCAAGCGTCTGCTGCCGCGTACGGCTGGCCACGCGCGGGGGGTACAGGCCGTACGTCGTGTCGTTGAGGCGTGCGCTCGTCAGGGGGTCGAGTACCTGACCCTGTTTGCTTTCAGCTCCGAAAACTGGCGACGGCCACAGCAAGAGGTATCGCTGCTCATGCGTTTGTTTGTACAGGCGCTGGAAAAGGAGGTTGATAAGCTCATCAAGCAAGGCGTGCGGCTGCGTGTTGTGGGCGATTTGGGTGCTTTTGATGAGCATTTACGAGACCTCATTCGGGCTGCCGAGGCGCGCACCGTACACAATACGACATTGACACTGACGATTGCGGCTAATTACGGTGGTCGCTGGGATGTGCTCCAGGCCATGCAGAAAATGCTGCGCGCCCACCCTGAATTGGCGACGGCACCAGGCGATATTGACGAGACTTTATTGGACCCTTACCTGGCGATGGCCTATGCGCCCGAGCCAGAGTTGTTTATCCGTACCGGCGGTGAGCAACGAATCTCTAATTTTTTAATCTGGCAGCTCGCGTACACTGAATTGTATTTCACAGATTGCTTCTGGCCAGACTTTAATGCCAAGGAGTTGGATCGTGCGTTTGCGTGGTATCGCAGCCGGGAGCGCCGTTTTGGACGCACCAGCGCACAATTGACCGAGCAGGAGTAAAACAAGCCATGCTGGGACAACGTATTCTAACGGCACTGGTACTGCTGTTTATTGTGGTGGCGACCTTACTATCTTCTAGTGTTTGGCCGTTCTTGATATTGCTGTGTGTGCTCGCAGGCTGCGCCCTATGGGAGTGGCTGCGTTTGGTGCTGCATGCCGTGTGGCCACGTTGGGTCGTATCCGGTTTGGCTGTATTGAGTATGCTGGGCCTGTCCTGGACATGGACGCAGCCTGGCGATCAACTATTGTTTTGGCAGGCTGGCTTCAATTCTGTTCTATTGCCTTTGGTGGCGGTATTCTGGATTATTCCGGCTGTACTCATGGTGCTTCGTGCCCGGCTCGTGTGGCCGTTTGGACCACGAGTGCTTGGTGTATATGCAGTGCTGAACGTGTTTGCCGTCTGGTATGCGCTGAGTACGTTCTTTTTGCGCTTTGGGACTGCCTGCCTGCTCAGCGTGCTGATTCTTATCTGGTGTGCCGATATTGCCGCCTATTTTACGGGGCGTGCCTTTGGCCGCCACAAGCTCGCTCCCCAGGTCAGTCCGGGCAAAACCTGGGAAGGTGCGGTAGGCGGCGTTCTTGCTGCCACACTTTGGCTGCTGGCTTCAGCTTGGTGGTGGCCTGGCAGCTTTGGTGCACGATTGCTTGAGCACTGGTCGATCACCAGCCTGATCGCAATAGGGATATTCCTCGCCAGCGTCTCTATTATTGGTGATCTGTTCGAGTCGCTTCTTAAGCGGCGGGCAGGGGTTAAGGACTCCAGCGGGCTGTTGCCGGGCCATGGCGGGGTGTACGATAGGATTGATGCAGTGATGCCTGTCGCACCCCTCGCATTGCTTATACTGGGGGCCTAAAGGTCATGATTAGACAGAACCTGTTTATTTTAGGCTCCACGGGCTCGATCGGCGTCAGCACCCTGGATGTTGTCGCACGACACCCTGAACGGTTTGCTGTGTACGCCCTGAGCGCACATAGCCGCATCGAGCAGTTGGCCGAGCAGGCGTATGTCACACAAGCGCGCGTCGTCATCATGCCCGATGATGCGGCGCGTGCGCGTTTTATTGCTGTCTGGCCCTGTGGCCAAGCTTTGCCGGAAGTGCGTCTTGGTGCGCAGGCTCTCGCTGATACCGCAGCAGACCCTCTGGTTGATACAGTCATGGCTGCTATTGTCGGTGCGGCGGGCTTACCGGGTGCGCTCGCTGCGGCCCAAGCGGGCAAGCGCGTCCTGCTTGCTAACAAAGAGGCTTTGGTGGCCGCCGGTTCGCTATTTATGCAGGCGGTACGCGATAGTGGTGCAGAGCTGCTGCCCATCGACAGTGAGCACAATGCCATTTTCCAATGCATGCCTCACCCCAATTCCCACGCCAGTAAGACCGGCTTGCCCGCTGCGGGTGTGCGACGCTTGCTTTTGACTGCTTCGGGTGGACCATTTCGACAGACTGCACTGGATTTGCTTGATGCGGTGACCCCTGATCAGGCATGCGCGCATCCGAATTGGCGTATGGGCCGCAAGATCTCGGTGGATTCAGCCACCATGCTCAACAAGGGCCTTGAGGTCATTGAGGCGCATTGGCTGTTTTCCATGCCCTTGGATCGCATTAAGGTTGTCATCCACCCTCAGAGCATGGTGCATTCAATGGTGGAATATGAGGACGGCTCGATCCTCGCACAACTAGGCCAGCCGGATATGCGTACACCGATCGCCTATGGCCTGGGTTTTCCTGAACGCATCAATAGCGGCGTGGGTCTGATGGAGCTCTCGCGCCTCGGGCGCCTGGATTTCGAGGAACCGGACCTTAACAGATTTCCATGTTTGCGCTTGTCCTTTGATGCACTAAACGATGGACAAGCCGCCTGTATCGCCTTGAATGCCGCGAATGAAATCGCAGTTGACGGGTTTTTGAAGGGCCGTATCCGCTATACTCAGATACCAGACATTATTGAGCATTGCCTGGATGATTCGACTGCTCACATGACCTCCCACCCTGGCTCGCTGGAGGATATTCTGGCACTGGATGCTCGCACGCGACGTGTAGCGACCCAATTCTGCCTGGCCAGCATCTAGTGTACGACCCTGGTTTCATCCCGACTCTGACATGTTGTTGACTTTATTAGCTTTTGCCTTTGCGCTGGGCGTGCTGGTGACATTCCACGAGTATGGCCACTACTGGGTTGCGCGCCGCTGCGGGGTGACAGTCCTGCGCTTTTCGGTAGGCTTTGGCAAGGTATTGTGGCAACGTGTGGATCGACATGGCACGCAATGGGCGTTCTCGGCGATTCCACTGGGTGGATACGTCAAAATGCTCGATGAACCGCCCCAGGGGGCGACCGAGTCCGTGCGTCAGAGTGCTTTCAAGCAAAAAAGCCTTGCTCAACGCACTGCAATTGTGGTCGCAGGCCCCTTTGCCAATCTATTACTGGCTGCGCTGCTCTATACCGTACTGGGCATGATGGGTTCGCTGGAGCCCGCAGCAGTTCTGTCTGCGGCGCCGCCGGATACACCGGCTGCGCGCGCTGGTATCCTGGCTGGTGATGAAATTTTGGCGGTCAATCACAGTCCCGTGCGCTCGTGGACCGAGGCACGTTGGGCATTGCTTGACCCACTGTCACAAGATGGAAAAGTTGAATTACGAGTACGTGATGCGACAGGCACCGAGCGCGAGCGCACGCTTGATGCCCAGGCCGTACAGATTTTGCCTGAAGGGCCTGATCCGCTCGCTCAGGTGGGCCTCGCGTTGGTGGCGCCTCAGCCTCGCCTGGGTGATCTGGTCGCGGGCGGCGCAGCAGCGCAGGCCGATCTGCGGCCAGGCGACACTATTCTGGCAATCGGCACGATCGAGCACCCGACCGTACGAGAGATGATCGATTACATCTCTGGACACCCGGATCAGACTATTGCATTACGCATTCTGCGCGATGGCGTCACCGTCACCACATCTGTTGTACCGCGTAGCGAAGCGCAGGCTGATGGCTCAACCGTCGGGCGTATTGGTGTCATGGTACAAGCCGAGCGGCCCGTTGTGCAGATTCGTGACGGCTTGTTTGTCAGTGCCTGGCAAGGCCTGCAGCGCACGGGTGAGGTGAGCTGGTTTAGCCTCAAGATGATGGGGCGCATGGTATTTGGCAACGTTTCACTTAAGAATATCAGCGGGCCGGTGACGATTGCAGACTATGCTGGCCAGACAGCGCGACTGGGTTTGCAGGCTTATCTGAGTTTTTTGGCGCTCATTAGCATCAGTATCGGCATCCTTAACCTTTTGCCCATCCCGATGCTCGATGGGGGGCATTTGCTCTATTATCTGATCGAGGCGGTTCGAGGCCGTCCCGTATCGGCACGCGCACAAGAGGTTGGGCAGCGTACGGGCTTGAGCCTATTGCTTGTTTTGATGGGTTTGGCGTTCTTTAATGATTTCATGCGCCTTTTCAGTTAGAGTCTTTGTGACTTACAATCGCGCATCATTTGCGTGATCTTTTCCCTCTACGATTGATCAAGGATTCATCAGGATGTCGTTTAGCCAGAAATCTCCTTTTGCTAGGCGTGTGTTGCCTGCCCTCGTCGCTGCATTGCTTGCACCGGCAATGTCTTGGGCATTTACGCCTTTCGTCGTACAGGATATTCAGGTCAAAGGTATCGAGCGCGTCGATCCAGGCACGATTTTTACCTATCTGCCAGTTAAGGTGGGCCAGACCTTTACCGACGCTCAGGCCAGTGAGGCCATCCAAAAGCTCTACGCGACAGGGTTTTTTAACGACGTCAAAATTGACTCGGTAAATAATGTACTGGTGGTGACCGTCGCCGAGCGACCTACGATCGCTTCGATCAATTTTAATGGGATGCGCGAGTTCGATGCCAAGGCGTTGACTAAATCCCTAAGCCAGGTTGGATTTGGGCAGGGTAGGGTCTTCGATCAGGCCATGCTCGAGCGCGCCACCTTCGAGCTCAAGCAGCAGTATCTCTCGAAGGGCAAGTATGGTGTGGAGATCAATCCCGTCATCACCCCCTTGCCGCGTAATCGCGTGGGGGTGAGCTTTGATATCTTTGAAGGCGAACTGGCCAAGATCGCCAAGATCACTTTCATTGGTAACAAGACCTTCTCTTCTGGCACGCTAGAGGATCAGATGGAGCTCACCACTTCGGGCATCATGACGTGGTACACCGGGACAGATAAGTACTCGCGCGAAAAGCTCGAGGGCGATGTAGAGCGCATCCGTTCCTACTATCTGGATCGCGGGTACCTGGAATTCAATTCCGAGCCACCCCAGGTCAGTATCTCTCCCGATCGCCGCGAAATCTATCTCACGATGACGGTACATGAGGGCGAACCCTATACCCTGAGCGACGTGCAGTTGGCGGGTGATTTGCTGGGGCTGCAAGATAAGCTCGAACCGCTGATCGGCGTTAAGGCAGGCGAGACCTTCTCCGCCGAAAAAACCAATGCAACGGCTAAGGCAATCACTGACTATTTGGGCAGCTTGGGCTACGCCTTTGCCAATGCCAATCCCAGTCCAGACCTGGATCGTGAGGCGCATACCGCCAAGCTCACTTTTTATGTCGATCCGGGGCGCCGGGTTTATGTGCGTCGAATTCAGGTCGGTGGCAATACACGTACTCGTGATGAGGTCGTGCGCCGCGAGATGCGCCAGCAGGAAGCGGCCTGGTATGATGCCTCAAGCATCAAAACCTCGCGCGAGCGCATTGATCGCCTGGGTTATTTTAGTGAGGTGAACGTCGATACATCGCCCGTTCCAGGATCGCCGGATCAGGTCGATGTGAATGTCGATGTTAAGGAAAAGCCCACTGGCATGATCAATCTGGGCGTTGGCTACGGCTCAACAGATAAGCTCATGCTCTCGGCCGGTATCAGCCAGGATAATATTTTTGGTAGTGGTAACTCGCTGTCGCTGAATGTGAATACCAGCTCGACGAACCGTGCAGCCGTCATCTCACACACTAATCCTTACTGGACGCAAGACGGCATCTCTAAGACCACCTCGCTCTACTATCGCCGCACCACACCTTACGAGAGTGGTGGCTCGTTTGGCCGCTATACCGTGAATTCCATGGGTGCCGGCCTGAACTTTGGTGTGCCGATCTCAGAGGTGGATCGCATATTTGCCGGTCTGACTTTCGAGAACAACACTATCGACAATCTGCGTACGGGCGGGGACAACCCTGCTCCGCAAGCTTATCAGGATTTCGTCAACGAGTATGGCAAGACCACCAACGCAGCGGTCTTTACCGTTGGTTGGGCCAAGGACACCCGTGATAGCGCGTTGGCACCGACCCGCGGCAGTTACACCCGCCTGTCCTCGGACTTCTCTACCATGGATCTGCGCTACTACAAACTGAGCGGCCAGCAGCAGTACTACTTCCCGATCAGTCGTTCCTTTACGCTGGCTTTGAATGGTCAGGTGGATTGGGCCAAGACCTATGGCGGCAAGAACTTCCCTGTGATCAAGAATATGTATGCCGGGGGCATTGGCTCGGTACGCGGCTACGAGGGCGCATCGCTTGGGCCGCGCGACACATTAACTGACAACTATCTGGGTGGCTCGCGCCGTACAGTCGCTAATATACAGCTCTATCTACCGTTTCCTGGCGCCACACGTGATCGGACGCTGCGCTGGTTCGTCTTTGCCGATGCAGGCCAGATCACGACCACCGATAGCACAGGCTGCGCACGGGGTGTTGGAAATTGGGTAGAGGACCCATGCGGATGGAAATATTCCACCGGTATCGGCCTATCCTGGGAATCTCCGTTGGGTCCTTTGCAATTGTCAGTAGGACGAGCGATGAACGCCAAGGAAGGTGACGATAAGCAAGCCTTTCAGTTCCAGATTGGCACTGGTTTCTGATTCACCCCGTTTAATGGCACAATAACTTCTTTGTCTTTTGCTTTATTTGCAAGGTAGATCCTTCATGATGTCTGTTTCTGGTTTTAATCTTTGTGGCTTTATTGGTGCTAAGGTGCGTGCGCACCGTGCATTAGCTTTAGCAGCCGTTTTGGTTCTGGGCACACTTTTTGTCGTGCCAAGCTATGCTCAGAGCACTAAAATTGGTTTTGTCAGTACGGAACGCATCTTGCGTGACTCCAAGCCCGCGAAGGCCGCACAGGCCAAGATCGAGTCCGAGTTCAAACGCCGGGATGATGATCTTCAAAAGCTCGCTGATACACTGCGTAGCCAGGCACAAAAGCTTGATAAGGACGCGCCTGTGCTGGCAGAGGCCGAGCGTATCAAGCGTCAACGCCAACTCGCTGACATGGATTCCGATCTGCAGCGCAAGCGCCGAGAGTTCCAAGAGGACTTCAACCGTCGCCGCAACGAAGAGTTCTCCGCCATTGTCGAGAAGGCCGATGCGGCAATCAAAAAAATCGCACAGGACCAAAATTACGACTTGATCATCCAGGACGCGGTTACGGTCAGCCCGCGCGTGGATATTACCGACCAGGTCATCAAGGCGCTAGGCGGTTGATTTTCGATGCCGGTATTGCTTGCTCCTGATCAGGCACTTTCCCTGCCTGATTTGTTAAGTGCAGCGAACACTGTCGGCCTGGACTACAGACTCATATGTTCTCGGGAAGACTCGATGCCAATGATTGCGGGCATTGGGTCGCTTTTGTCGGCTGGCGCGCACGAGATCAGTTTCCTCTCGAATCCAAAGCTCAGCTCGCAATTAGAGGCGAGCCAGGCGGCAGCGATCATCCTGCGCGAGCAAGATTGGCAGGCATATCAGGCGGCAGATCACTCGGATGCGCCTGCTTGGTGTGTCGTGGTATGCAGTCAGCCCTATCTGATGTATGCCTTGCTTGCGCAATGGTTTGATCATCATCGCGTGATGGGTTTGTCTCGGGGCATACACCCTACGGCTGTGCTCGCCGAGGATGCACAGATAGGTGAGGGGGTGAGCATCGGGCCCTTTACGGTAATTGAGGCAGGTGTACGGATCGGGGCAGGCACGCGTATCGGCAGTGGATGCTCGATTGGTCCGGGTGCATCAATCGGCCGGGATGGAATCGTGTATGCTCGGGTGACGCTCTATCACAATGTCACAATAGGGGATCGAACGATTCTCCACTCTGGTGTGGTGCTGGGTGCGGATGGTTTTGGCTTAGCCCCGAACCCATTTGGCGAGGCGGGGGCATGGGCCAAGATCGCCCAGCTCGGTGGCGTTGTGTTGGGTGATGATGTAGAGATCGGTGCCAATACGACCGTAGACAGAGGGGCAATCGAGGACACGGTGATCGGTAATGGGGTCAAGCTCGACAATCAGATCATGATTGGTCATAACTGCCGAGTGGGCGACCATACCGCCATTGCGGCATGTGTTGGGATCGCAGGCTCTACACACATTGGTCAGCGCTGCACGATAGGCGGTGCAGCATTACTCTCTGGCCATCTGGTAATTGGTGATGATGTACATATTTCTGGCGGTACATCAGTGACTTCGAACGTTTTAGAGCCGGGGCGTTATACCGGAGTGTTTCCTTTTTTCAGACACGATTTGTGGCAACGTAATGCCGCTGTTATTGCTCAGTTATCGCAATTGCGCAAGCGCCTCAGGTCCCTGGAAAAAACAGACAACACTTGATATGAACGTTTTGTACGCGACTTATTTGCAGGACTAAGAACAAGATGGAACTGGATATCAGAGAAATCATGGAACGCTTGCCCCATCGGCATCCCATGTTATTGGTCGACCGTGTGCTGGAAATGGATCCAGGCAAGAGTATCGTGGCCATCAAAAACGTAACCTACAACGAGCCGTTCTTTCAGGGGCACTTTGCCCATCATCCTGTGATGCCTGGTGTATTGATTATCGAAGCCATGGCTCAGGCTGCTGCTTTGTTTTCCTTTGCTTCAGCCGGTGCACCTAACCTCGTCAGCACCAAGGTCGCTTATTATTTGGTTGGTGTGGATGGTGCCCGTTTTCGACGTCCTGTTGTCCCAGGTGATCAATTACGCATGGAGGTCTCTGCTGACAGGCTGAGCCGCTCGATTTGCAAATACACCGCAGTTGCCAAGGTGGGTGATCAGATTGCCGCTGAGGCTAAGATCATGTGCGCCGTACGCGTCCTGGAAGAATAATGGCGGTGCAGATTCATGCCACGGCGATCGTGGCGCCTGGGGCCGAATTGGCTGATGGGGTCAGCATTGGCGCCTATAGCATTATTGGTGAGCAGGTTAGCTTGGGTGCGCATACTCGGGTTGGGCCGCACTGCGTGATTGATGGGCGGACAAGGGTTGGTGCAAACAATCACTTTTATCGATTCTGCTCGATAGGCGGGATTCCCCAGGACAAAAAATACGCGGGCGAGCCAACCGAACTAGAGATTGGGGATGGCAATACCTTTCGCGAGTATGTGACGGTTAATATCGGCACGGTTCAAGATGTAGGGGTAACGCGGCTGGGTGACGATAACTGGATCATGGCGTATGTACACATTGCACATGATTGCCAGATCGGCCATCACGTGGTAATTGCCAACAGTGTTCAGTTGGCTGGCCACATTCATATTGGCGACTGGGCGATCTTGGGCGGACTGTCTGCTGTGCATCAGTTTGTACGCATTGGCGCGCACGCTATGGTGGGGGGGACGAGCTCCGTGCGCCAGGATATTCCACCCTATATGATCGGTGCAGGCGATCCGTTTCGTCCGGTCGGGATCAACTCTGAGGGCCTAAGCCGTCGTGGGTATTCAGTACAGGATATTGCAGCACTGAAAGAATCCTACAAGTTGCTTTATCGCCGTAAGCTCAATGTCGAACAGGCATGCGAGGCGATGGTGGCGCTACAAGCCGCCCAGCCCGAGGGGGCGGGGGCCGTGCAACACTTGCTGGATTTTTTGACAAGTTCCAGCCGAGGTATTGTTCGTCCATGAGCATGACCGTGGGGGTCGTCGCTGGCGAGCCTTCTGGTGATCTACTGGCTGCTCGCATGATTCAGGGCTTATACGCACACGATGCGCAGACGGTGGTGCAGGGCATCGGTGGCCCTGCGATGTCACGAGTCGGTTTCAACGCTTGGCATCCCATGGATATCCTAAGCATATTTGGCTACATTGACGCCTTCAAACAAGCTCCCCGGCTCATACGTACCTATCGAGACGTCAAGCGCCGCCTGTTGGCTGATCCGCCTCATGTGTTTGTCGGGGTGGATGCACCGGATTTCAACCTGCGTCTGGAGGCGCAATTACGTCGTGCAGGTGTGCCTACCGTGCATTTTGTCGGCCCTTCGATCTGGGCCTGGCGATATGAGCGCATTCATGCGATTCGCCAGGCGGTATCACATATGCTGGTATTGTTCCCTTTTGAGGTTGAGCTCTACGAGCGTGAGGGCGTACCGGTTACGTACGTTGGACACCCACTCGCAGAGCTGATCCCCATGCACCCCAATCGTGGCGCAGCGCGTGGCCGCCTGGGGCTGGCCCCCGATGATCGTGTATTGGCGCTCATGCCGGGCAGCCGAGCCTCAGAGATCCAGGCGCTGGCGCCGCGCTTTCTTCGGGCGGTGCAGTATCTCCAACAGCAGGACCCCGATCTGCAGGTGCTCGTGCCCATGGTTAATCATGCCCGTCGAATACAATTTGAGGCCCTGGCGCGCCAGACACCCATTGCGCACTGTCATGTGGTCGATACTTTGCCAGACACAGTCATGAGGCTCGAATCCGATCACGATTGTTCGCCTGAAATCAACTCGGCCCAGGGCTGGCCGATTGCCTGGCATGCAATGGAGGCGGCGGATGCAGTGTTGGTCGCCAGCGGTACGGCGACCTTGGAGGCAGCCTTATTCAAAAGGCCTATGGTGATTTCCTACGTACTATCGCCCTGGATGCGGCGCATCATGGCCTGGAAGTCCGGACAGAAGAAGCCTTATGTCCCGTGGGTGGGTCTGCCTAACGTTTTGGCTGATGAGTTTGTCGTGCCCGAGCTTTTGCAGGAGGCAGCGACGCCAGAAGCCTTGGCAGAGCAGACCTGGAAGGCCCTGAGCGATGCGCGCTATGCAGCACAAGTTGCTCGGCGCTTCACCACAATTCATGAGTCGCTTAGCCGCGATACACCCACTCTTGCCGCGCAGGCGATTATTCAGGTGTGCGAGCGTGGTACAGCCTGATCTATTTGCCATGACACCCGATCCGTGCGTACTGATCGCGGGGGTGGATGAGGCAGGGCGCGGTCCATTGGCCGGACCGGTCTTTGCTGCAGCGGTTGTCCTTGATCCTGAGCACCCCATTAGCGGCTTGGCTGATTCGAAGGCGCTAACAGCGGCGCGCCGTCACGCGCTGGCTAAGGACATTCATCGGTATGCGCGCAGCTGGTGTGTGGCGCAGGCGAGTGTCGAAGAAATCGATCATCTTAATATCCTGGAGGCCACCATGTTGGCCATGCACAGAGCTTGCGAGGGCTTATCATGTGCGCCGGTAGAGATTCTTGTGGATGGCAACCGAATCCCCCGTGGCTTGGCATATCCTGCTCGGGCCATCATCAAAGGGGATGCACGCGTCGCAGCAATTTCTGCGGCGTCTATTTTGGCAAAAACGGCACGAGACGCTTATTGCATGGTCTTGCATGCGCGCTACCCCCTTTACGCCTTTGACCAACACAAGGGGTATGGCACCGCCTTGCATCGAGCGCGCTTGGCCGAGCATGGGCCATGCCCCGCCCATCGGCGAAGTTTTGCACCCGTAAGACAGATGCTGGAGACGGCATGAGGCATATTTCTGCGCGTGACAATCCCTTCTACCGGCAATTGCAGGGCCTGGGGATGGGCCGATCACCAAAGGGCACGCATCAGGTCCTGATTGAAGGGACCCATTTATGCCAAGCCTGGTTCGACCGCTTTGGGGCGCCGCTTGTGGCTGTATTTGACCAGGCTTTGCTCGATGCGCAGCGTCAGCCCCCCCGGTGGCTTGATTTGCCCCAGGACCATTGCATATCGTTGGACTCTCGACTGGTGCGTGGCTTGTCGCAGGTTATTCACGGCCCAGGCATATTTTTTGTCGTTGAGCCACCCCGTCCGACGCTACCAGAGCGTATCGATCAGGCCTGTATTTGGCTGGATCGTATCCAGGATCCCGGTAATCTGGGCACCTTGTTGCGCACAGCCGCAGCAGCCGGTATCCGCCAGGCATACCTGTCGGCAGGGTGCGCGACGGCCTGGTCGCCTAAGGTCTTGCGCAGTGGCCAGGGTGCGCATTTCGCTCTGGAGATTCATGAGCACATTGATTTGTACACGCTTACCCCCCGCTTGGCGATCGCGCTAGCCGTCACGACTCTGGACGATGCATCCGAACTCTTCAGTACGGATCTGCGCGCACCTTGCGCGTGGGTGTTTGGCAATGAGGGACAGGGTGTCGACGAGCGCCTGCAGGCCTTGGCTGCTGTGCGAGTGTGGATTCCCCAGGCTGAGGCGGTAGAATCCTTGAATGTGGCCGCTGCGGCAGCGATTTGTCTATTTGAGCAGCGCCGCCAGCAAAACGTGTCGCTGGCACCACAATCGCCCAATCCTTAGTATGTCAGGCGATCCAGGCCGACTTCGTCCATAATCTTAGTTGAAATTTCCTCGATTGATCGTGTGGTGGTCGATAGCCACGGGATGCCTTCCATGCGCATCAGACGCTCGGCATCGGCGACCTCCTGGCGGCATTGGTGTAGTGAGGCGTAGACGCTGCCGGGACGTCGTTCATTACGCACCTCGGCCAAGCGCTCGGGCTGAATCGACAAACCAAAGAGCTTGCGGCGATAAGGCAGCAGGGTGTGGGGTAGGGCACCGCGGTCAAAATCCTCTGGGATCAGCGGGTAATTAGCGGCTCGGACAGCGTACTGCATCGCCAGATAGAGGCTGGTCGGTGTCTTGCCGCAACGTGATACCCCAACCAAGATCACGTCTGCCTGCTGTAGCCCTTGCACAAATTGGCCGTCGTCGTGGGCCAGACTGAAGTTGATCGCCTCAATGCGCTTATTGTATTGCTTGCTTAGGCCATTGGTGTGCGTGCGTCCAACAGATCGGCTGGACTTCATGCCTAGCGTTTCTTCCAGATGCTGGACGAATGCCCCAAACAAATCCATAAAAATGCAGGATGCGTTACGAATGCGGCCAGCGATCTCAGGATCGACCAATGTGCTGAACACCAGAGGCGGAAGAGCGTCGTCACGGGCTTTTTGTTCGATACGCTGCGCTGCAGCATCTGCCTTGTCGGCTGAGTCGATAAAGGGGAGCCGGATCGCCTCGAAACGCACTTCTTCGAATTGAGACAGCACGGCATGGCTAAAGGTCTCTGCGGTAATGCCCGTGCTGTCAGAGACGATGAATACAGTACGTTCGATGAGGGAATCTGCCATAGAATAATTGAACCACCAAGCGCCAAAAACAGTACAATCCCGAAGGTTAACAGTCGCCCCTGTTGCAAGCAAGGCTGGTTTGCCCGGTGGTTGTGTTGCATGGCACAAAACCATGTATTGAAACACGACTCTCAGGCAAACAAGCTTTCTCTATCTTCAAAGGTGACTTTATGTCGTATGTAGTGTCTTTCGAGCAGCTCCGCATGACGGACGTGGACTCGGTAGGAGGCAAGAACGCATCGCTCGGTGAAATGATCAGCCAACTGGCCGGCGCCGGCGTACGGGTGCCGGGTGGGTTTGCGACCACAGCGGATGCCTTTCGCGAATTCCTTCAGGCCACGGGTCTGGATGCGCGGATTAATCAACGCTTGGACGAGCTGGACGCGGACGATGTGCGCGAGCTGGCCAATGCGGGTGCTCAGATTCGTCAATGGGTCATCGATACTCCGTTTCATGCGGATTTTGAACAAGCGATTCGTCAGGCCTTTGCGCAGTTGGATCATGATGGTAAAGGCTCATTTGCCGTGCGTTCCTCTGCAACCGCAGAGGATCTGCCCGATGCGTCTTTTGCCGGCCAACAGGAAACCTACCTGAATGTGGTGGGTATCGACGAGGTCCTTGAAAAGATCCGTCATGTCTTTGCTTCGCTCTATAACGATCGTGCGATCTCTTATCGTGTCCACAAGGGCTATGCCCATGCTGATGTGGCGCTCTCTGCGGGTATCCAGCGTATGGTGCGCTCGGATAAGGGCAGCGCAGGGGTGATGTTTACGCTGGATACCGAGTCTGGTTTCAAGGATGTCGTGTTTATCACCTCTTCCTATGGTTTGGGCGAGACCGTTGTGCAGGGTGCCGTAAACCCGGATGAGTTCTATGTGTTCAAGCCGACGCTCGCCTCAGGCCATTATCCGATCATCAGTCGACGGATTGGCTCCAAGCTCCTCAAGATGGAATTCGATACTGATCGCACGACCGGCCATGCCGTACGGACCGTCGACGTCCCTGCCTCCGAGCGCAATCGTTATTCCCTGAACGATGATGAGATCATCGAGTTGGCTCACTATGCCTCCATTATCGAGCAGCACTATCAGCGTCCGATGGACATTGAATGGGGGCGCGACGGAATCGACGGTAAGCTCTATATCCTTCAGGCACGCCCTGAGACGGTCAAGTCCCAGCAAGGCCATCATGACGTCCAAGAGCGGTATCGACTGAAGGCGACTGGTGATGTGTTGATTACAGGTCGTGCCATTGGTCAAAAAATAGGCTCAGGCAAGGTGCGCGTCGTCTCTGACCTAAGCGAGATGGATCAGGTGCGTCCGGGTGATATTTTGGTGACCGATATGACGGATCCTAACTGGGAACCTGTCATGAAAATGGCCTCGGCTATCGTAACCAATCGAGGAGGGCGGACCTGCCATGCGGCCATTATCGCGCGTGAGCTGGGTATCCCTGCTGTGGTTGGCTGCGCGACGGCAACCGATGTCCTCGAGGATGGTCGTGAGGTCACGGTGTCGTGTGCAGAGGGCGATGAGGGCCGGATTTACGACGGCCTGATCGAAACCGAGATCGAGGAAGTCCGCTGGGGCGAGATGCCTGAGGTCGGGCTCAAGGTCATGATGAACGTGGGTAATCCCCAGCTTGCCTTCGATTTTTCTCAGATTCCCAACGCGGGGGTCGGCCTGGCACGTCTGGAATTCATCATCAATAACAACATCAATATTCACCCCAAGGCGATTCTTGATTACCCCAACGTGGATAGTGATCTCAAAAAGGCCGTCGAGTCCGCTGCGCGTGGCTATGCAAGCCCACGGGCGTTTTTTGTGGAAAAACTCGCCGAGGGCGTGGCAACGATCGGTGCAGCCTTTTATCCCAAACCCGTCATCGTGCGTCTGTCAGACTTTAAATCCAACGAATACCGTCAGCTGGTCGGCGGTGCCCGTTATGAGCCCGAAGAAGAAAATCCAATGCTTGGGTTTCGTGGCGCCTCGCGGTACATTTCGGCCGAGTTCCAAGAGTGCTTTCGCATGGAATGCGAAGCCCTCAAAAAGGTTCGCGACGAGATGGGCCTGACCAACGTCGAGATCATGGTGCCGTTCGTGCGCACGGTGGCACAGGCGGCAAAGGTTGTGGCGCTATTGGCCCAGCATGGCCTGGTACGTGGTCAGAATGGCTTGCGCCTAATCATGATGTGTGAGGTGCCGTCCAATGCCATTCTGGCGGATCAGTTCCTTCAGCATTTTGATGGTTTCTCGATCGGTTCCAATGATATGACTCAGCTCACGCTCGGTCTGGATCGTGATTCAGGTCTCGAGCTGCTGGCTGCTGACTTTGACGAGCGCGACGAGGCCGTGCGTTTTATGCTTAGCCGCGCCATCAAGGCTTGTCTGGCTGCGGGCAAGTACGTCGGAATTTGTGGCCAAGGCCCAAGCGACCATCCCGACCTGGCTTTGTGGCTGCGCGATGAGGGAATCCTGTCGATGTCGCTGAATCCGGACACCGTCGTCGACACCTGGCAGCGCCTGGCTGCGACGGCAACGGTCTAAGGAGCCAGGCTTGCAAGCACAATACGCCGCATTCGATGGTCCTCTGGGGCAGATGCTTCTGGAGACTCGGGCGGCGGCCTTGTCTGGCGTGTACTTTACTGGGCAAAAGGATTGCCCGCCACTGGCAGGATTGCCTGCAATCCTGCCCGAAACCAGGGATCCGGGCTTTGGTGTGCTCGAAGATGGTCGGGCAATCCGTGATGTTCGAGTGCGCAAGGGCGATCTGTGTGCGGCGCCCGTTGCGGCGAGTGCTGCGAGCGCGTGTCGTGCGCTGTATTACCCGGCCGGAGAACCTGACACCGAGGCGCGCGCTGTGCTGGATGCTGCTTATGGGCAATTACGGGATTATTTCAAAAACGAACGCCGTGATTTTAATCTGCCGCTGTGCCCACGGGGGACGGCGTTTCAGGAACAAGTCTGGCAGGCGCTGCTCACCATTCCGTACGGCGAGGTGTTGTCTTACGGGCAGCTTGCCCAACGCATGGGCCTGAGCGCTCGGCATAGTCGAGCGGTGGGCACCGCTGTCGGTCGAAACCCGCTAACCATCATCATTCCGTGCCATCGTGTTCTTGCGGCCAACGGCAGTCTGAATGGCTACACCGGCGGTCTCTCTCGCAAGGCAGCCTTATTGCAGATTGAAGGCTACGTATTGAGCTAAGTGAGGTTGCTGCGCTGGCTGGTGCCTGATCTGACGCGCGCGCCGACGCGCGCATTTTAATCGACCCGCGACGCCCTCAGGCTACTAATTGCGGGTGTCGTGCTTCATCAATCGTTCTTTTTCGCGCTGCCAGTCCTTATCGCGCTCGGTGTCACGCTTATCGTGGAGTTTCTTTCCGCGGCCCAGGCCAAAGTCCAGCTTAATGCGCCCCCCTTTGTAGTGCAGGTTAAGGGGTACGAGCGTATAGCCGCGCTGTTCGACCTTGCCGATGAGCTTGCTGATCTCATCGGCCTTGAGCAGGAGCTTACGAGTACGTGTGGCATTGGGATGGATATGCGTAGAAGCCGTCGGTAGCGGGCTGATATGCATATTGATGATCCATATTTCACCATCGCGTACGATCACGTAGCTCTCCTTGAGTTGTACGTGGCCCGCACGGATTGCCTTGACCTCCCAGCCCTGCAGCACCAAACCCGCCTCAAAGCGATCTTCGATGAAGTAGTCGTGTGTGGCCTTGCGATTATCTACAATGCTCATGAATCAGTTTCGCCCCAACCGGTAAAATCCCACAATTCTATACACTAACCGTATTCAATGCATACCGTACAACGATCCGTTCTCGTCCCCTATCAATGCGCGCAGATGTTTGATCTGGTTGCGGATGTCGCCCGTTATCCTGAATTCATGCCTTGGTGTGGCGGCGCGCACGTGCGCCACCAAGACGAGCACGGCATGGAGGCAACGATCCAGATTAGCATTGCGGGGATCCGACAGAGCTTTACGACGCGCAATGACCATGACTATCCGAATCGGATTACCTTCCATCTTGTCGACGGCCCATTCTCCAGTCTAACCGGTAACTGGACCTTCCAGCCACTGGGCGACGATGGTTGTAAGGTGCTCTACACCATGGAGTATGCATTTTCCAGCCGGACACTGGGTGCCGTCGTGGGGCCAGTGTTCAATCGTATTGCCAGCAGCTTTATCGACTCGTTTACCGAGCGCGCCCACGTGGTCTATCGTCGATAGGAGTCGGTGCGTGCGTATCGATATCGTTTTTGTCACGGTGACCGAACTGTGGCGCCAGTCGCTGGAGGTGCGATCTGGGGCAACAGTAGGTGAGGCATTGGCAGCCAGCGATTTTGCTCGGGTATTCCCCGAGTACGCTGACCCGATGCCAGCGTTAGGCGTTTATGGCGAACGCTGTACGGTGCAGCGCGTGTTAAGTGCGGGTGACCGCATCGAAATCTACCGTCCCCTGGTGTTTGATCCGCTGGAGTCCCGACGACGACGCGCACAACACAAGAAATCTCCTCGGAATCCCTAATTGTCACGAAGCTGACAGCGAAGTGATGGCAATCACGCTAAGTTGTTCATAGAAGACTTGGGGGCCTGACCCTAGCGGTGCTACAGTTGATTACAATCTGGAGACTATCAATATGGATTTTCGCCTCAGCGAAGAACAGCTGGCTTTTACTCAGGCTGCACGCGAATATGCTCAAGGGGAGTTGGCGCCTAACGCCGCTCGATGGGATGAAGAGGGGATCTTTCCTCGCGAGGCCTTCACCAAGGCGGGTGAGCTGGGTTTTTGTGCGCTGTATGCACCGGAATCCATAGGCGGGCTGGCTTTACCACGTTTGGATGCCACGTTGGTTTTCGAAGAAATGGCAGCCATTGATCCGTCCACTACTGCATTTCTTACTATTCATAATATGGCAACCTGGATGGTTGGTACCTGGGCACAGCCGACGGTGCGTGATCATTGGGGACCCTTACTCGCCAGCGGCGAGAAGCTCGCCTCCTATTGTTTGACTGAACCGGGTGCCGGCTCGGATGCTGCATCGCTTAGTACACGTGCCCAGCGGCGTGGCGGCGCGTATGTTTTCAATGGCGCCAAGGCTTTTATATCGGGCGCCGGCGATACGGATCTGCTCGTGGTCATGGCGCGCACGGGCGAGTCCGGTGCGCGCGGGATATCGGCCTTTGTCGTGCCGGGTGATACGCCCGGCATTCAGTACGGCCGCAAGGAGCGCAAGATGGGCTGGAACAGCCAGTCCACACGTCCGATTACCTTCGACAACGTGGAAATCTCTGCCGAGAATCGCCTGGGCGAGGAGGGTGAGGGCTTTAAGTTTGCCATGAAGGGGCTGGATGGCGGACGCATCAATATCGCAACTTGTTCGGTGGGGGCGGCGCAGGGCGCTTATGACGCGTCACGCCTTTATATGGGTGAGCGCCGCCAGTTTGGGCATGCATTGGCAGATTTTCAGGCTCTTCAGTTCAAGCTGGCTGATATGCTTACCCATATCATCGCCTCGCGGCAGATGGTGCGTCTGGCCGCGTGTAAGCTTGATGAGGGTGACGCGCAGGCCTCGTCCTATTGCGCGATGGCCAAGCGCCTGGCGACTGATCTGTGTTTTCAAGCCTGTCTGGATGCGCAGCAGATTCATGGCGGTTATGGTTATCTTAAGGATTATCCGCTAGAGCGCCTGGTGCGTGATACACGTGTGCACCAAATTCTAGAGGGCACCAACGAGATCATGCGCGTGATTGTGGCACGCCAGATACTTGAAAAGGGGGTAGATCTGCGATGAGTGAGGTCGTTATATTCGAAGAGCTACCAAGCCCAAGCGGCCATCGGATAGGGATTGCGACGCTCAATCGTCCGCAGACCTTGAACGGCTTGTCCCTAGAGATGTGTCAGGCGTTGACGCAAAGGCTACAGACCTGGAAGCAGGACCCGACCATCGCAGCCATACTGTTAAGAGGGGCGGGGGACAAGGTTTTTTGTGCAGGTGGGGATCTGCACAGCCTCTATCGCAGCATGCAACAGAACACCAGCGGAAATCCTTGGGAAAATGCGTACGCGCGACAGTTCTTCGAGGTGGAGTACCGTCTGGATCATGCCATCCATACCTATCCCAAACCGGTTATATGCTGGGGCGGCGGAATTGTCATGGGAGGGGGCGTGGGTCTCATGATGGGGGCGAGTCACCGTGTTGTTACAGAGACCACGCGCTTTGCCATGCCCGAGATCAGTATTGGCCTGTTCCCTGATGTGGCCGGAACCTGGATGCTCAGTCGCCTGCCTGGTGGCATCGGTACATTCCTCGCACTTACCGGCGCGCAATTAGGTGCATCGGACTGTCTGCATTTGGGGCTGGCCGACCATACTTGTCCCGCAGGGGGGCAGGAGGCCCTGCTCAGTGCATTAGCGGCCGTGAGTTGGAGTACGGATGCCTCAGCGCACGCTGCACAGCTTGACGCCGTTCTCCGAGGCCTAAGTACGGATCTGGCTCGGGCTGCCGGACCCTTACAACAGAATTTTGCAATGCTGCGTGAGGCGTGCCATCAATCTGACTTTGCTTTGGTGTGCGAGACGATTGCTGCGTGGTCGACGCATCCTGACCCCTGGTTGCAGCGTGCGGCCCGGACATTTTCCACAGGAGCGCCAAGTTCAGCGCGGCTGGCGTACACCTTGCTTCGTCGCGTGCGACTGATGTCACTTGCCGACGTATTTCGCGAAGAGTACATCGTCTCTTTGCAGTGCGGTGTACAGGGTGATTTTCGTGAAGGTATCCGGGCCTTGTTGATCGACAAGGATAAGTCGCCCAAATGGAATCCCGGCACGCATGCCCAAGCAAGCGCTCAGTGGGTAGAGCGCTTTTTTCAGACGCCATGGCCGATCCATACGCCGCACCCATTGGCCGATCTATAGATCAATGACGCCGCAGCCTTATTGCATTCAACAGGAGATAAAAAATGAGTAATCAAATCGCATTTATCGGTCTGGGTCATATGGGTGGCCCGATGGCTTTGAATCTACTTAAGGCCGGGCACCATCTGAAGGTATTTGATCTGGTACCCGCAGCGCTCAAGGTATTGGCCGATGCCGGTGCCCAGGCTTGCGCCACGGCGGCTGAGGCTGTCGAGGGTGCGCAGGTCGTGATTACAATGCTGCCAGCAAGCCGACACGTCGAGGGTTTGTATCTGGGTGATGACGGCCTGCTGAAGCACATCGCAACGGATACGCTGGTGCTCGAGTGCAGCACGATTGCGGCGGAGTCGGCGCGTAAGGTCTCTGCTGCAGCCGCGCAGCGCGGTCTGCGTATGTTGGATGCGCCCGTCTCGGGCGGTACGGGTGGCGCTGTTGCAGGCACTTTGACCTTTATTGTAGGGGGCGCAGCAGCCGACCTGGAGTCGGCTCGGCCCATTTTAGAGGCGATGGGCAAGAACATCTTTCATGCAGGCGACGCAGGTGCCGGACAGGTGGCTAAAATCTGCAACAACATGCTGCTGGGTATACTGATGGCTGGCACCTCCGAGGCCTTAGCGTTGGGTGTGGCCAACGGTCTGGATCCCAAGGTGCTCTCTGACATCATTGCCAAGAGCTCTGGGCGTAACTGGGCGACCGAGCTCTATAACCCTTGGCCAGGGGTGATGGAAAACGTTCCCTCTTCTAAGGGATACGCGGGGGGATTTGGCGTGGACTTAATGCTAAAGGATCTGGGTTTGGCCACCGAGGCGGCTGTGCACGGGCGTGCCACAACGCCGCTAGGTGAACTCGCGCGTAATCTTTATTCGATGTTGAGTGCCCAGGGGCATGGCGGGCAGGATTTCTCTAGTATTCTGAAGCTGTATAAGAAGTGAGCACTAATCCTGGTCAGGCCGATTAATCGGCCTGGTTATGCGCTTGCGGCTGGTTGCTTGTCGTTAGCCAGATCATGCAAGGCCAACACCGGGCCTTGGGCGCAGCCAAGGCTGTAGCGGGTGGTGGCGGGATCTGCGAGCGAACGTTCAATCAAAGCATGCAATATCCCGTCCGAGTGGGCCAGATCGATGATCCGGCCCACTGGTCTGTCGTCACCGGAGTCGGCGGCATAAAGGTCGTCAGCGACGTGAGGCAGTGCGAGATCAGCGGCCCACGGTACCGTTCCATACGCCATACGCCGCTTGATTGTGCCGCGATAATGGCTGCGTGCAATAATTTCCTGACCCGGGTAGCAGCCTTTTTTGAAATCAATTCCGTTATTCAGATCCATATTCAGTGTTTGAGGAATGAACATGTCCTGAGTGGCCTGACGAATCCAGGGTAGACCGGCTTGGATATCCGCGGCGCGCCACCGACCATTGTCAGGTTTGGCGGCCTGGGCCGACGTGCTGATCCGCCAGGCGCGTGGGGCTTGGCTATCGCTGTGGGGCGCAGTAATCCATTCACCGTCAGTATTGTGCGATCGCGACCACGGTTCGGCAGGCGTGTCTGGCAATGAGTCAGGAGCCGTCGGTAAAAAGCACCCATGCACGAGCTGATCGAGCAATTCGATATGGACTTTGGCGCGTAGTACGAACATTGAAAGCCGTCGGGTGATGGCGGCGGCAATGTCACGCGAGACCAGCAGCCGCAGCTCGTTGTCGCTTGGTCGCCAAACAACCATACTGGCCAGCATCCGACCCTGTGCGGTGCAATATGCCGCCCAACGGGCCTGAGTTGGCGTGATATGCAGTACATCGTTGCTAAGTTGCTTATGTAAAAAATCAGCAGCGTCCTCGCCGCTAACTGCGAGGACAGCCAGATCATCGAGTAGGACGAGCGCAGCACAGTGAGTCATATATCAGGGCACCAAGAATAATCCAAGCTCAAATGATAGCTGTCTAGCGCGTTTGATGCATCCAAGTCCGCAGGACAGGACTGGTCTTGGATGAAATTCTTACCTAGACAATCCACGGAGTAGCTCGGTTAAACTTGCGCCCATGAAGACACTAAAACGCCTTTTAATCTGGGGCAGTATTTTCGTTTTGCTTGCGATAGCGTGCCTGTTGGTGGGGGCCGGGTACTGGTCCTATCGCATGGCTGTGCCCATGGATGAGCCGATCGTGGACTACATCGTTGATCAGGGCAGCACACCACGCCAGATCGCGCAGGCCATGGATCAGGCGGGCGTGCATGTTCAGCCGAATCTATTTGTGATTCTGGCGCGTTTGAGTGGGCGCGATGTATTGCTTAAGGCGGGGGCTTATGAGGCGGTGCGAGGCGATACGCCGTGGCGCTTGATCGAGCGCATGGCCAATGGCGACATGACGCAGGTGCGTCTCACCTTTCCAGAGGGTTGGACCTATGGGCAAATGCGCGAGGCCTTGAGCAAGCGCGATGATGTACGCCAGACACTGGATGGGGTGAGTGATCAGGAGATTCTGTCTCGTTTGGGCATCGAGCAGTCGGCGCCTGAGGGATTGTTTTATCCTGATACCTATGTGTTTTCTCCTGGCACCACAGATTTTGATATTTTGCGCCGTGCTGCCAAAGGCGGCGCACAGATTCTAGATGAAATATGGGCGAACCGTGAACCGGATTTACCGTTACGCACGCCGTATGAGGCCCTGGTTTTGGCTTCGATCATCGAAAAGGAAACGGGACACGGCGATGATCGAGGCCGAGTGGCAGGGGTGTTTATTAATCGCCTGAGGATAGGCATGCCATTGCAAACCGACCCGACAGTCATCTACGGCATGGGTGCGGCGTATCAGGGACGGTTGCGTAAAAAGGATCTCGAGACCGATACGCCCTGGAATACCTATACGCGTGCTGGGTTACCACCAACGCCGATCGCCAATCCGGGTAAGGCTTCGCTTTGGGCAGCGGTTCATCCAGAGCGTCATGACTACCTGTATTTCGTATCACGTGGAGATGGTCGAAGCGAGTTTTCCTCTAATCTCGCTGCGCACAATCGCGCGGTGAAGAAATTCATACTCCAGCGGAAATAATGATGCACAACAAAGGTCGCATGGTGGTCTGTGATGGGGGGAATGGCGCCGGCAAGAGCACGGTATTAAAGGCCATAGGCGCACATCTGGAAGCACTTGGGCGTGATTTCATCATGACTCGCGAGCCAGGAGGCACCGCTATCGGGGAAAAAATACGCGAGATCTTGTTGAGCACCGATTCATCGGAGATGTGTGATATTACCGAGCTTATGCTGTTCGCTGCTGCACGTGCTCAACATGTCAGGGAAAAAATCATTCCCGCCATAAGCGCTGGCAAGTTTGTTGTATCAGATAGGTTTGATTCGGCAACAATCAGTTTTCAACATTATGCTCGTGGGCTGTCTCTCGATCTCATTCGACAGATCAACGATATCGCTTTGGGTGGATTTAGGCCTCATGTCACGATAATTCTGGATCTGGATCCGCTCGTGGGGCTAGAGCGTGTTCAAGCACGAGGCAGCTTGTTCGACCGAATGGAAAGCCAGAATATCGAGTTTTTGTACAAGGCGCGCAACGGCTACTTGGCACAAGCGCACGAGGATCCCGAGCATTTCGTTGTGATTGATGCCGCGCAGCCGCTCGAGCAAGTCATCGCTGAAGCTATCCAGGCTGTGGACAAATTTATGGCGCAATAGCGGCCGCTTACAATTCAGACCGCCCGGACAGGTGCAGAACGCTTCATATCTGAGAGAATAGAGCCATGATGATGCGAAGTATTTTTTCTTCTGGGCCG
Organism: Alcaligenaceae bacterium CGII-47; assembly: GCA_019166125.1. Taxonomy (GTDB): domain Bacteria; phylum Pseudomonadota; class Gammaproteobacteria; order Burkholderiales; family Burkholderiaceae_B; genus Castellaniella. Next base: position 136,449 of record JAHTBO010000002.1, on the reverse strand, counting down.
CGTAAATATTACACCTGTACGCACAAGTCATGAGCGCAGGCGGTTTTCTACCCTGGCATCTCGATCTGGCCCGCTCGTGGTTGCAGACACGGGATCGCTTTGCCCACGCTTGGTTGATCCACGGCCTGCGGGGTGTTGGTCAGGTCGCCTTCGCCCAAGCGGGTGCCAAGAGCCTGCTATGTGAATCGCCTCGGGCAGGCTTGGCTTGTGGTACTTGCCAAGCCTGTCATTGGGTGGAATCAGGCAATCACCCGGATCTGCGACGTATTCGACCCGAGGCGCTCGCTTTGCAGGAGGGGGCTTCGGGCGAGGCCGAAGGCGTTCAAGAAGAGGGCGCTCGCAAAAAACAGGCGTCACGCGAAATCCGTGTCGAACAGATCCGCTCTCTATTGCCCTGGTTCAATACCGCAACTCACCGCGCAGGGTGGCGTGTCGCGGTGCTCTACCCGGCAGAGCAGTTGAATACAATCTCTGCGAATGCTTTGCTAAAAATCCTTGAGGAACCGCCCGAACACACTGTTTTCCTGGTGGTGGCTGATGCTCCGGATCGCTTGCTGCCGACATTGGTGTCGCGCTGCCGCCGTTTGCCACTCTCTGTTCCCACGCCTGAGGCGGCCCAGCATTGGCTCTTGCAGCAGGGAATCGACGAGCCCGCATCATGGCTCGCCGCCTCGGGTGGTGCGCCCTTGCACGCGCTCGAGCTTGCTCGTGCTGGGGGTGAGGCCTGCCCGTCCTGGCTGGATGAATTTTTGCGTCTGTGTACGACCCCTGCCTACTCAGCAGGCCTGGCTGATCAGCTCGCCAGCCTGCCGACCACGGAGTGGCTGGACGGATTTCAAAGGCTGTTGGTGGATCTGTCCTTGGCCGCGCGTAACGCGCCCATTCGGTATTTCCCTTCACGGGCTCAGATTATGCACGCGATGGCCAGTGGGCTGGATCATCGTCAACTGTCCAGTGCGTTACGCTGGCTTACGCAGCAACGCCGTTTAGCCAGTCAGCCCCTGAATCCTAAATTCTTGGCTGATCATGGCTTAGCCTTATTGCTGCGGGCTTGTCGACCCGTGTCCTGAAACTGGAATTTGTCTTTATGTACATCGATTCTCATTGTCATTTGAATTTTCCTGATCTGCGCGACCGCCTGCCTGACATTCTGCGCAATATGGTGGCTAATGATGTCGGACGTGCGCTCGTGGTGAGCGTCACGCTGGAGGACTGGCCGGGCTTGATCGAAATGGTGCATCAACATCCGCATCTGTATGCCTCGGTGGGCGTGCACCCCGATTACGAGGGCACGGCCGAGCCCTCGGTGCAGGATTTACTCGACCGCGCAGCTGACGGGAAGGTCGTCGCCATCGGCGAGACAGGTTTGGATTATTTTCGCTTGAGCGAGCCCTTGGACTGGCAGCGCAATCGCTTTCGCGCGCATATTCAGGCGAGTCGTGAAAGCGGCCTGCCTCTTATCATTCATACCCGTTCGGCTGCGGATGACACGCTGCGTATCATGCGCGACGCGGGCGCTGATAACGGGGTGATGCATTGCTTTACTGAGTCATGGGCTGTCGCTCAGGCCGCGTTGGATCTGGGCTTTTATATTTCATTTTCAGGTATTGTGACCTTTAAGAATGCGGTAGCGTTGCAGGATGTCGCGCAAAAGGTTCCACTGGATCGGATGCTGATCGAGACCGATTCCCCGTACCTGGCACCTGTTCCCTATCGGGGCAAGACCAACGACCCGTCCAAGGTGATACACGTAGCAGAAAAAATCGCTGAGTTGCGCGGTGTTTCTGTAGACACAATCAGACAGGTAACGACGGATAACTTTTTTGATTTGTTCAAGAGGGCAAATTCATGACTAATACATGGAATAAAACGTCGGGTGTCTGGCCACGGCTGGCCGTGGCATGCGCCATGGCGCTGATGTGCGCCGCAGTGGCCGCACAAAGCCTTGCGCCTGATGCGTGGTGGAACGCCCTCGTACGCGACGATACAGCGGATGTAAGCACGCTACTGCAGCGCCTCGTTGATCCGAATAGCGTGGATGAAAAAACCGGCCTACCGGCGATTATGTTTGCCGTGCGGAAACAATCCTGGAAGGTCTTTGATTTACTGAGCACTACACCGGGTGTGCAGATTGATGCGCCTAACCGCCTAAATGAGACAGCACTGATGTATTTGGCTCTACTGGGCCAGACCAAGCGTGCTGAGGCGTTGATTGATGCGGGCGCACAGGTTAATCGCTTGGGCTGGACGCCGTTGCATTATGCTGCCTCCAAGGGGCGCGACGAAACGCTAAAGATGTTGATTGCGCGCCGCGCCATCGTCAATTCGCCAGGACCTGACGGAACAACGCCGCTGATGATGGCGGCTTTGTCTGGTCGTGAAAGCACAGTACGCCTGTTGCTGGAAAGCGGTGCAGACGCCACCATGTTTAATCTTAATCATCAGACGGCTGCGGATTGGGCCAGGACGGGTGAACACCCTAAGCTGGCCACAAAGCTTGATGCGCTGGCTGCGGGGGTTCAGGCTCGGCGTCTTTCCGATACACAAAAGGCGCAATCCCCTTCATCCGGGCCAGAGGTCTCTGCGGTGGACAAAAAGGCCATCTCCAGCTACTTCGACCCTGATTTGTTTGTCGATGTCCCTGCCGGACAGTAAGGTTGTTGTGTATTTGTGTTTATGCGTCGGGCAGGAATCTTGGCTGTAGAATCCCACGGAGGGCAGGATATAAAAGTAGTAATTCGGGTTGCCCGGATGAATAAGGCGCAATCTGATAGGGCTGGTATTTGATGACCAGACCTTGGTCAGTAAATGCAAAGTTATCACTGCTCTGAAAGGGCCAAATACGGCTAAAGGTGTCCGGATCATCGCGGGCAGCAGCGTGTTCATGCAACCATTGGGTATGCGCCTGTTGCAAAGCCTGTACATAGGCCTGGCGCGCACCTGGAATGAGGATGTTATCCAGGCCTAGGACCTTGGCGGTCTGGTTGTCCCAGTTGATGAACTGCGAGCCGGTAATGCCATGCGCCATGCCGGTACGGTACTGTCCGCTACTGAGTTCCAGCACCGTCAGATTGCGGTTCCGATATCGGGCGCGGGCCTGAAGCGTGACCTCGTCTCGTGGTGCAGCCGATGGCCAGAAATATTGCTCGAACTCAGCCACCGTAAAGTAGGGGATAGCCTGGGTCTGATCCAGCCAGGTCATCGCCGCCAGGGCATGATCAACCAGTTCGGTGAGGGGCTTGTTACCAGGAAATACAAGTGAATTCAGGCTGATGCTGGGACATTCGCCTTTGCATCCGGGCTTGGTGTGTACCCATTCTATGGCTTGGATAAATAGCCCGTCCTTGCTTGTTTCCTGGGCGATTTCACTCGGAATCAAAGAGATCGTATCGCGAGGGCCACTTGCACACGCCGCCAGTAGGGCGCACAGGCCAAGTATGCTGAACGCACGGGCTAATTTGATTGTGTGTCCATGGGGCGTGGTCCAGTCGTAGCGCTTAATCATGCCAGTCCTTGTGAAAACATCATGCTGATAGGAGATAATGGCTATTTTTCACCACCTTATCAAGTCAATATGATAAAAATCTACCATAACCCACGCTGCAGCACTTCGCGTCATGCATTGCAAATCATCGAAGAGAGCGGCCAACCCTTCGAGACCATAGCCTATCTGGATACGCCCCTGGAACGTGAAGCTTTGCGCGTACTGATCCAATCGGCGGGCCTCACCGTGCGCGAGGCGATGCGTACTAAAGAAGAAATCTATGGCAGCCTGGGTTTGGCGGATTCTACGCTGAATGACAATCAATTGCTGGACGCGATTGTGGCCCATCCGATCCTGCTGAATCGCCCTTTTGTGACGACAGCCAAGGGCACGCGCTTGTGCCGTCCACTCACGCTGATCGAAGAGGTACTCTGAGCCAGTAGGCCAAGCGGGGCTACGCCACATGAGCGCACTTACGCTTACGTTGGTGATCCTGGCTGCTGCATTGCATGCCTGCTGGAATCTGCTCTCCAAGCAGGCTGCCAGCGGCGGGCGGCATTTTGTGTTTGCCTATCGTGCGGCCAGCGTCGTGCTGTATGCCCCGTGGGTGGCTTATGTATTGTGGCGCAATGAGATGCATTGGAGCCTCACGGTGGTGGGATTCATCGCCCTCTCTAGCTCTATACACCTGTGCTATAGCCTAAGCCTGCAACGTGGCTACCAGGTGGCTGATCTATCTGTTGTCTATCCCGTGGCGCGCGGTACGGGACCGCTTCTAGCAAGCTTGGCTGCGATTCTCTGGCTCGATGAGGCCAGCAGTCTATATGGCCTGACCGGTATCGCTTGTATCGTCTGTGGGATATTTTTCCTCGCCATGCGTGGCAGTTTTTACCGTTTCTCAGATCCGGCAGCGCGTGCGGGCATAGGCTGGGGTGTATTGATCGGGGTGTTTATTGCCTGTTATTCGGTCTCTGATGCTTATAGTGTACAAACGCTGATGGTTGTGCCAGTTATTCTTGATTGGTTCTCTGCCTTGGGCAATGTGGCTATCATGGCACCCGGTGCATGGGTGCAGCGTCGCACGATGTTGGACGCGATGCGAGGGCACTGGCGATCAGCATGGGTGGTCGGCTTGATCTCTCCTCTGGCCTATATCCTAGTGCTCTATGCTTTGCAGCATGGTGCGCTAGTTAGTCAGGTAGCGCCATTGCGCGAGATGTCTATGATGATGGCCACCGTAGCCGGATTTCTCTGGCTGGGAGAGCGCGCATCGCCGGTGCGCTTGGCGGGATGTGGGCTCATTATGGTTGGAACGGTTCTGCTCGCCACGTCGTAGCTGAGGGTGTCGTCTACCGCCACCATCTCAAATTATGTTTAAAATGCGCCAATAAGAAGGAGGAGCTTAGTGGGATTTTTTGATTTTGCTTATGACTTACCCGACTGGGGATTATTCCTTTTCTCTATTTCGTCGGTCGGCCTACTATGCCTCGTCGCGCTGATCCTGATGCAGTCTCTGCGCGTGCTCTTTCCGGATCGGCGTGGCGCTAATATCGTCAATACCATGCTCTCGGGCATTCTTCTACCCGTGGGTATGGTGATTACCTTTGTTGCGGCCGACGTCTGGCAACTGGACGCCCGAGGGCAGGCCGCTGTCGAGCAAGAGGCCGCAGCGGTCTCGGACGCAATGCGTGTCGTGCGCCATCTCGAGCCGACAGAGCGCGACGCGCTACGTGCCAAAATCCATGGTTATATTGCGACCACAATCGATCAGGAGTGGCCCTTGATGGGTGTGGGCGAAAGTAGCCTTGACGTCGAGGATCACCTAGAGGGGCTCGTCGTGGCAGCGGTACGCCTAGAGGCTCATGCCCAGAGTGTCTCGCAGATGCTCGCCGCTCAGGAACTACGGCGCTATGTGGGTAAGATCGAAGAGGCCCGAGATTTGCGTCTGCGCGTGTCGCTCAGTCGCGTTGGTGCCTCAAAATGGTTAGCAGTCTTCATCCTGCTATTTGTCTCGGCCTGTGTTCTGATCGAGCTGCATATTGTCCACCGGCGGCCCATGTGGATTGCAATGGGGCTGTTTTCGATTGGATTTGGGGTGACAATATTTCTTATTTCCGCATACGATCGACCCTTTACGGGACGCACCATTATCGAGCCGAAGTCCTTGTTGCTATTGATGGTGCGACCAGCTGATCAGTGATCTCGATTGATCTTCAGTCCGGCAAAGGTCTGTGCTACCGGCATGATCTCTATCGAATTAATATTGACGTGGGCGGGCTGCTGACTGGCCCAGACAACTGCACGCGCGATATCGTCTGCAGTGAGTGCCTGAACGCCGTCGTAGATGGCTGCAGCACGATCGACATCACCTTCCAGGCGCACCACCGAGAACTCCGTCCCACTGCAAAATCCAGGCTCTATATTGGTGACGCGAACCTGCGTTCCTGCTAAATCCGCGCGTAGATTCAGACTAAACTGCTTAACAAATGCTTTGGTTGCCCCGTAGACGTTTCCGCCCGCATACGGGTAGGTGCCTGCAATTGAGCCGATATTGATAATATGTCCCGTATTGCGCTCTACCATGCCGGGTAATACCTGATGGGTGACCCAGGTAAGCCCGGTCACATTTGTCGCAATCATGCGCTCCCAATCCTTTACCTTGCTCTGGTGAGCTGGCGTGACGCCTAGTGCAAGCCCCGCGTTATTGACCAAGAGGTCAATTTGCGGAAACTGTGGCTGAATAATCTGGAACGCCTCATCGATCGATGCTTTGTCACTTACATCCATGCATAGCGGGTAAAACAATTCGCCTAATTCGTCCCGTAATCGCGAGAGTCGATCCGCACGACGTGCCGCGCCGATGACGGTGTATCCCAGAGTGATGAGCTGCCTGGTGATGGCTTCACCAAAGCCTGCCGATGCGCCTGTTACCAATGCAATACTCATAGCCTCGTTGCTCCTTGGGGGGGTGATGTGGATTTCGTTGATACGATACCAGATCTTAAAGAGTCGATAAAATAGCAAACATGAAGCAATTGCCAGTTCAACATTCGGTAGAGACCCTATCCACAATCGTACGCGGCCGCGTGCAGGGCGTGGGCTTTCGTGCCGCGACGGTACGTCATGCGCATCAATTAAAGCTCGGGGGGTGGGTGCGTAATACTGACGATGGCGACGTGCAGGCCTTATTTCAGGGGCCGCACGATGCCGTAGATCGTATGCTTTCGTGGCTTGTGCAAGGCCCACCGGGCGCGCGCGTGGACGAGGTCAGCACCGAAGAGATCCAGACTGATCGTCATTACGATCGCTTCGAGCAGATATAGTTCGTCCAGCCCGCGCCAGGCAATGTGTTGCGATTAGCGCCGATGAACTTGAATATCGTAGTCCACCCTCTGGACACCAGGGACTTGGCGCGCCGCCTGTACATTGTCCTGAGCAATGGCTGTGGTATCGGTGACGCCCCGTAAGGTCACCACGCCGTTAAGGGTAGAGACCTGAAGATTTGTCGAGCTCTGTCGGGGGAGTCTGGATAGTGCGGTGATCACATTGGCATTGATCGCGGCATCGTTGCTGACGGCAGCCACGCCGTTTTCCGTTCCACGGTAATAGTACGGATTGCTTGCTGCAGCCTCGGCTTGTGCTGTCGCGGGGTAAGTGGTTTCGACTTCGGTTTTATCTGGCGTATGCGGCACTGCACAGGCAGCAAGCGTAAAGGTCGTGGCAAGGACGATCGCCATGCGGGTATAGCGGGGTGTATTCATATGAAAACTCCTGGGTGGTCAATATAGTCACGTGTACCCCCAAGCAAGTAGCGTGCCGTATCCAGCTGACGCTGCCGTTGGGCACGCTACTTGCTGACGTATTTTTGCGAAAGCTTTTAGGGATCTAATCCGAAATTGAGGTGAATTGATGAACATGACTAAACGATTAGCGGTTTGCGCCGTGACGACTGTGGCCTTGCTTGGCTTGGGTGCTTGTAGTGGTATGTCGGAGCAAGGCCGAAATACCGCAGTGGGTGCTGGCGTCGGTGCAGCAGGCGGGGCGATATTGACGGGCGGCAGCGCGGTTGGAACGCTGGGCGGTGCTGCGGTGGGCGGTGTAATCGGCCACGAGATCAAATAATTTTGAATGGCTATCAAAAAGAAGGAAGGACACTATGATCTATACCATTGCCGTAGTTTTGCTAATTTTGTGGCTTCTCGGGTTGGTGACGTCCTACACCCTGGGCGGATTTATTCATATCCTGATCGTCATTGCGATTGTCATGGTTCTGGTTCGTTTGATTAGTGGGCGTGGCCTGTAGATCCACCATCTTGCCGTCGTAACGCCTCACGCCAGTCACAGCGTGAGGCGTTTTGTATGTGTAATAGGCTTATGCCATCGCGCGACGTAACTCGGCGGCGGGAACCTTGATCTGCGCGCGATATTTCGATACGGTGCGTCGAGCAACCTTCACGCCGTCTTGCGCGAGCCTGTTGGCAAGTTCCACGTCGGATAAGGGTTGCTGCGGGTTCTCCTCATCGATCATCTCGCGAATGAGCGCACGCACGGCGGTCGCTGAGCACGTGCCGCCAGATTTAGTTGCTAACTCGCGCGAAAAGAAATGCTTGAACTCGAAAACCCCTAAAGGTGAGGATAGATATTTATAGCTGGTGGCGCGCGAGATGGTCGATTCATGCAGACTGAGCTCTTCAGCAATTTCGCTAAGCATCAGGGGGCGCAAAGCAATCGGGCCATAGTCGAAAAATGTTTGTTGTCGCGCGACAATAGCTTGTGCCACGCGCTGAATAGTGGTGGTGCGCTGTTCGAGGCTTCGCAGCAGCCACTGTGCCTCTTGCAAAGCTTTGCTCATCAGCGATAGATCCTGATAACGTGACTCGCGAAATAGCTGTGCATAGGCTTGGTTGAGACGCACGCGCGGGGTAGCGGCCAGGCTGGGTAGGGCTACCCAACGTTTGTCAATGCGGCGCACCAGCACATCAGGCACGATGTAGCTGCCGGGGTCAAGGGGTATAAAACGTGCGGCTGGACGCGGGTCCAGGCCGCGTATCAAAGCGCACGCCTCTTTGAGTTCCACATCTGTGCAGACCATCAAGCGTGCCAAGCCAGCATAATCGCACCGCGCCAGGTGTTCGAGTGCCTGCGCCACGATACGCATAGCAAGCTCTCGGCCCGGCACGTTATTGGCCTGCGCGGCAAGTTGTAAGGTCAGGCATTCGGCTAGATCGCGCGCGCCAACACCTGGCGCCCCGAGCTGTTGGACCTGACGCAGCGCATGTAGCCATTCACGATTATGAGGATTCGGATCGAGTTGTTGATCATTAGTGAGATCAGAAAAGGGCGTGCGGAGGTAACCGTCCTCATCGAGGGCATCGATAATCAAATCAAGCAGCTGCGCTTCACGTGGGCTCAGATGAGCACCACACAGATTGGCACGCAGGCTGTCTTGCAAGCTGGGTTCGTTATGTGCCCACGCACCGACATCATTGAAGCCTTCGTCCTGACCCCGTCTGTCTGTAACAGGGTAGTCACCAGAATAACTTGGCGGGAGCAACGCTGATTCATACTCAGTGAATGTCACTGAGGGCATGTCGTTATTAATCAACGGTGTTTCTGGAACATCTGTCGGTGTACCCGGATGATTGGATGGGTCGGCGCCATGTGTAGATACGCTGTTGAAATCCTCTGTATCCGTGGGGTCTTCGAGGAACGGATTGCTCATTAATGCCTGGGTGACTTCATGTTCACAATCCAATGCAGACATCTGCAAGAGCTTGACTGCTTGTTGTAGTCGTGGCGTGAGGCCGGTTGTTTGTTGTATTTGTGTTTTATGGCTTAGACCTGGCACTTTCCGTCTCCCGATATAGTCTAGATTGCACTACCTTAGTCTTATGACAAGCAAAGACCATGCCAGAAATAGAAATATCTTCGCTTTAGATTCCCTAATTTGCCTAGCGCATGCAATCACGSGGGGGGGGGTGGGGCGCAGATCAATCAGCACGGTATTTGTGACCTCTGCAGCGATCGCTATTGATTCATAGTCGCTGCATAAATTACCGATTAATGTAAAAACTCCCTATTTTGGCACGATGCTTGCTGACTGAAGATCGATCAGACGGAGTCCCAGTACTACGGAATGATGGGCACGTTAATTGCTGTCGGATAGATGAGCAACCGAATAACCGAACATGCTGGATCGCACTTCGTATCGATGAGCGTTCCGCATTAAATCAGGAGCCTACATGAGTGTGAATAAACATCGCGCAGCCATGAGTCGGCAAGCCAGCCGAGCAGTTTTCGACATGAATGATCTCGTATCCGCCACCCAGGCATTATTGCGTTCTACCGCTTCATACACCGGCGCGGAGATCGAGGAGGCACGAGCCAAGCTTGCGAGACAACTCGAGTCAATACAGGATGATGCCGGTCAGTGGAACCAACGTGCGCGCACTCAGTGCCGCGAGCTTATCGATACCACGGACGAATATGTGCGGGAGAACCCATGGAGCATGGTTGGTGTTGCCGCCATGGTTGGGATCATCACAGGATTATGTGTAAGCGGTCGCTGCCGGAAGTGACCGCGATCTGGTGCCATATGGTTTTATTTGGGCGCTATTTATAGATGCCTATTCTTCAAGGAGCAGTTCATGAATAAAGATCAAGTCAAAGGTCGGGCCAAGGAAGCCGCTGGTGCCGTCAAGCAGGCCGCTGGCAAGGTTACCGGCAACAAATCCACCGAGGTGAAGGGGGCTACCGAGAAAGTCCTGGGTAAAACTCAAGCCGCCTACGGTGATACGAAAGAAGCACTCAATAAAACACGTTGATCGGTACGATCAACATCAGATATCCTTTAGGAGCTCTACATGAAGAAAATTTTAGCCCTTAGCGCATGCGTACTCCCTCTCATGATGGCACCAGCCGTCTATGCTCAGACTACGGCACCTTCGACTGCCCCGGCCACAACTTCCACTATGCCTGGCGCCGTGACAACCCCCCCAGCCAGCAATAACAGTAGTTCCATGAGTGCAGCCGTCACTCATGCCATGACGGGCTTGAGCGTAAAACACAAGATCATGGGTAAAAGTGTCTATAACGAGAAGGACGAAAAAATCGGTGACATCGAAGACGTCATTCTGGCTAGCGATGGACAGGCCACGACCTATGTTGTCGGGGCAGGTGGTTTTCTTGGCATGGGCCAGCACAGTGTCGCCATCCCTTTCGACAAAATTACGGGAACTGATGACAAACTGATGTTGCAAGGCTACAGTAAGGAGCAACTCAAGGCGCTGCCTGAAGTCAAGGTAGAAAAGTAGATATCTGTAAGTATGAAATGAGGGGGGGATTGTCACTGACATTCGCCTCTCGTTCTATTTCAGTAATATAGGAGATAGTTATGCGAAAGCCAGACACGCCCACTAAAAAGCGTGGCGGTAGCCTAAGCCCCGCACCTCAATCCGACCCTCAACCGAAACAAAAGAGTTCGATCGAAAAGCGCGAACGAGCGCTCGACGATGCCCTGGACGATACGTTTCCTGGCAGTGATCCTATCTCGTTCACTCCTAAAGTATCCGATAAGACTAAGTCCTCCTGAATAGAAATCAAGCCAGATCACGCATCTCCTCGGCGTGCTCTGGCTTGCTTGTTTGTATCCGAACCTATGCGCTATCGTATCTAAATAGACGTGGAATCAGTCCCAATATGCCTTTCTATCGTAATAATTATGCAGATTTGTCTCGTAATTACGGTCCACTGCGACATTAGGGTCATATTCCGGGCTGTTCTTGATTTGCTCTCGGGTGAGGTTGACTCGGACCTTGGCATCCAGCCAATTGATGTTGTCTATCCAATGAATAGCGATCAAGACTTTCTTGCCGCCTGGCCACCAATTACGGGTGTCGACAATCAGGTAATGCACACGCCAGGATTCGTCATCAAAGATAAAGTCTTCTACATGTCCAATGTCGCCATCGGAACCCTCGATGTCGTAGCGCTGCAATTCATCACTATCGCGCAGGTAAAACCCACTACCGTTGTCAGCAGCATCGCTCTCGAGCGTGTCATTGGCGGGAAATCCCGCTGCGGGAGGCAGCCCCTCTGCGCTGGCAGAACGCATAATAGGGTAAGGGTTTGTTCCCCATACATTTGGGCCTGTCCAATACGTGTCATAGCCGTAGTAGCGTGAGTATTCACTCTCTGCGTTACGTGAGAGCCGGGTCTTAGGGTCCACTTCGGGTGCGTTCTTGATCTGCTCGCGTGTGAGCGAAACATCAATCGCTTCGTCAATATCATCGATGGTTTTGATTGAGTAGGGTGAAAGCAGAACTGCCCGCTTGAACAGCCACGCCCCTGTTTCCACGACCAGATATCTCACTGTCCATTGATCTTCATCCAGATATAGCTTTTTAATGTGGCCCAGCTCACCATCTGTCGCGCGGATAGTATGGCCATTTAAACTCGATATTGTGCGTAACATATAATAATCCTTAGAGGGTAGTTGCATGATGTCCCATGCAATTACCGTACCCAAAGACCGCACTCGACGAATTATTGCTTCTATTGGTGACAAGAGCCCATTGGTGTGGCGAGATGCTGCACTGAGCCGCTGGCGTAAAATTGAAAATTATTTTAGTTACAGTATCCAGGACTGAATATGGAGGTATATGTCTTGGCGACCAATGATCGAGTTAGAATGGACAATTCTATGGTTCAAGTTGATTTAGACCAATCGTTTCATATCAGAGTGCTACATGCTACATCTATTGATTACAGACGATGAGCCAGCAATACGCGAATTGCTGGCTGAGGTGGCCCAGAGCGAGGGGTACAGTGTGGCGTTGGCGGGCGACATACGTCAGGCTCGCATACAGATCGAGCGTCAGAAGCCCGACGTGGTCTTGATGGATATGTTGCTGCCTGATGGCGACGGTATCAAATTTTGGACAGAACTCGGACAGACCGATATCCAGGTCGTCTTTATTACCGGGCATTCCAGCATAGACAGTGCCATTGAGGCATTGCGTTGTGGCGCAGTCGACTATTTACGTAAGCCGCTAAGCCTGCAGCGGGTGCGCGCCTTGTTGCGCGAGCTCAAGATCCTGTTCAATCGTCGCCCCGAGCCAGGATCAACTGAGTTCTTTGCCAAGATCTTTGGTGAATCACCCCCCATGCAATTGTTATGTGCGCATATCGAAAAAATCGCCCCAACGCGTGCAACGGTGTTGTTGATTGGCGAGAGCGGGACGGGCAAGGAACTTGTTGCTGAGGCGATTCACCTGGCCAGTGCACGTTACAAAAAGCCGTTTGTGCCAGTAAATTGTGGCGCCATTTCACCCAACCTGATCGAGAGTGAGCTTTTTGGGCATGAAAAGGGCAGCTTCACAGGGGCCGATCGTCAGCACAAGGGCTATTTTGAGGCTGCCGAAGGCGGTACCCTGTTTTTGGACGAGATCACCGAAATGTCGCTGGAGCTACAGGTGCGTTTGTTGCGCGTACTCGAGACCGGGCGCTTTATGCGGGTGGGCAAGAACGAAGAAATCGTCGCTGACGTACGAGTGATTGCCGCGACCAATCGTGACCCAGAAGAAGCGGTGCGTGCTGGCACATTGCGCGAAGATCTGTATTATCGATTGAACGTATTTCCGCTAGCACTTCCCCCCTTGAGGGAGCGCGGTGATGACATCCTGCTGCTAGCCAATCATTTTCTTAAAAAGCTCAATACCGAGGGGCATACGCACAAGCGCTTTGCTCCTGATGCGATTAAGGCGATTCAGGGCTACGCCTGGCCGGGGAATGTGCGCGAGCTGCGAAACTACGTCTATCGCAGCTATATTCTGGCTGATGAAGAAATCACAGGAGATTTGGCCTTTTTTAATGCTGATTCACTCTCGACAGAGCTTGATTCAGAGATTTCAGTCTCGGTGGGGACCCCCTTGGCGGATGCTAATCGACAACTCATTTTGGCTACCTTGCAACAATGTGGCGGTGTTAAAAAAGCGGCTGCCAAAAAACTCGGTATCAGCCTTAAGACCTTGTATAACCGGCTTGAGGAGTATGGTGTCGAGCAGCATGATGATATCCGTGCCTGAGCCACTATAGGAATTCTCATGGCCCCTGGCAAAATCAAACTACGTGTTCTCGTTATCGAGGACGAGATGTTCATCGCAATGCTGCTCGAAGACATCTTGCTGGATATCGATGCGTTTGATGTCGATTTATTTGCTAATTTTGCTGAGGGCCTGGAGGCGGCACGCAACGGCACCTATGCCTTCGCTATCCTGGATGTTAATCTTAATGGTGTGCGTAGCTATCCGATCGCTGATACCCTCATCCAACGCAAGATCCCCTTCGTTTTTTCAACAGGATATGGGACGGCGGGACTGGAAGCAGCTTATGCAGATCAGACCGTGTTGCAAAAGCCCTTTCAGGTGGGTGAACTCAGAAAAGCCATTGCAAAGCTCCTGTTCGCGAAATAAGGGCGATGCCCCTTAAGGATTCGCTGGCCGCGTCTCTTGAGGTGGATGCGCCAACTGACAGGGCGGTTGGCGTTTGGCAATATTCAATAATTGCTGATTGAGATATGCGCCACGTTCGATGCTATCGCGTGCAAGCTCTAGCAGATGTTGGGTCTTGTCTGTGGCGGCGCAGTGCTCGCCCAATATTTCGAGGCTCAGACTGATCGCCATTAGAACGTTGTTGAGCTCGTGGGCGATAACTTCGGCTGCCTGTTCAGTCTGTTGCATGTTTAATTCTCGCTTGGGTTGCCCTGCTTGATTGTAATACTGAGATGAGGGTACTCATACGGTACGTTGATGACCGGCCTCGCCACAGGACTGGACGTCGGCGGCAATAAACGACTTTAGTTCCGGCTTGTGCGCGGGTAGACTGCCCGCCCATGCCGGGAAGCGACGCAAAAAATGGAAGATCACTACCCCCACCCATAAGCGACGTAATCTGCCACCTGAGTGCGGTGAGACGCGTGCTGGACGACAGTCTTTCGCTAGCAGGTCTTCGAGCGCCTGACGTAGCGCACCCGTAAATGCACGATCCTGGATAAATACATTAGCCTCAAGATTCAAGGCCAGACTAAGTGGATCCAGATTGCTCGACCCGATGGTAGACCACGTGTCGTCTACGCATGCTACCTTGCCGTGCAGCGGCCGCTGGCAGTATTCGTAGACACTGGCGCCAGCGTCGATCAAGTATTGGTAAAGCATACTGGCTGCGAATTGGGCTATCAAAATGTCGGGCTGACCTTGTAGAATTAATCTTACTCGGACCCCACGACGAGCGGCGCGAGCCAGATCGCGCAGCAGGCGATAGCCTGGAAAGAAATACGCATTCGCAATCATAATATCCGAACGTGCCAGACGGATGCCTGCCCGATAGGATCGTTCGATATCCTTGGAGTGCTTGTCGTTGTCGCGGATGACTAATCGACCATACGTGTCGCCAGCAGGCGCAGCTTGCTTGCGTAGTTTGCGCCGCAGACGGCGACCACCAGAAGGGGCGGTTTTGCCAAGCGCATCGCGTGCGAACCTCTGAATGTCAGCGACCAGCGGGCCCCGAATCTCTATCGCGTAATCCTGCTTTGCCTCAGGCCCGAAGTCCGCTAATTGATCTGCCGAGAAGTTGATGCCGCCAACGAAGGCGACCAGACCATCTATCGAAACAATTTTTCGATGCATGCGGCGAAATAAATTAGTTCGCATACCAAATATGCGAGGGTAGGGGTCGAATATATGGAAGCGTACGCCGCAATCGGTCAGGCCGGATATAAAGTCTGCTGTTAACGCGTCAGAGCCGTACCCATCAACCGTCACATCCACGATCACCCCGCGCCTCGCAGCAGCCATCAAGGCGCTGCGCAATGCCTGACCGACCTTATCGTCAAAGAGAATAAATGTTTCTAGCAGGATCTCGTTCTTTGCCTCCTGGATTTCTTGGATGACTCGCGGAAAATAATGCTCACCATTTTCAAGCAGGATAAATTCATTCCCTTCACGCCATTGATTGATCATCTGGGCCCTCTGCCTCTTATCATTTGTAAGCCTATCACTCGATTCGATGACCTAGCAAGTACGACACGTATTCATGCAGCGTCGTGTTTGGATCACGAATGTCAGGCGGGTTTTCACGTGATGGTAAATCCACAGGAAGTTCGACTTCATCAGGCCCAATCGGTGGGATGTTCGGCGGCAGATTAGGCTCCTTGTCCGGTTCTGGCAGAGGCGGCATATGTGCTTTTGATTGAGTCGGGTAAACGGTGGTTTGATGTATGCGCTTAATTTCCGCGTCCATGATCAGCTCCTTGAGTGTGTGGTTGGATCCGAGCAATTAGTGTGCCTGGGCTGAGGCGTATTTCCATGCGCCCGGCTTGGTGCCTGCGAGACGTATTGATTGAGGTCTGGCACGTCAATTGCTGTCTATCCTGATGGGTGCAATTTGTGGCGAGCCACAATTGTGAATGAGACGCATGCATTGACGGAGGCATCGATGGATATGCAGAAAATAGAGATTGAGAACCCACCTATCTCAGACGCCTGTGCAATGGTGGAGGACCTCCGCGTGCCAAGCGAAGAGATTGGCACTGTCATCAAGCCGCATCGGATGGATGCAAGTAGTCTGGCGTTGACGGTTCTGGCATTGCTTGCCTTTACATTTGCCTTGCAATGGGCTCGTAGTTTCTTTATTCCGCTGGTGTTTGGCGTACTCATCACCTATACGCTCAACCCCGTGGTGATCTGGCTAACCCGGGTGATGCCCCGAATCTTGGGTGTTTGTTTAGTCATGCTCGCCCTCGTGCTCTCGACTGTGGGGATTACGACCTCAATCTATAACGAAGTGCAGGTAATCATGGAGCAGGCCCCCACGGCCGCCTATAAGCTCACACAGGCGCTCAAGCGAAGCAATAACGGTGAGCTGAATGTATTGGACCGGGTGCATAACGCTGCCGATGCACTCAAAAGCGCGACAAATACTGCGCCGCGCGACGCAGACACAAAGGCTGAGAAGGCCCCAACGTTTAATATCAACGATTGGCTATGGAGCGGGGCACTGGGCACGCTCGGGTTTTTCGGACAATTAACGATGGTGCTGTTTCTTGTGTTTTTTTTGTTGCTCTCAGGTGACACCTTTAAGAGGAAACTTGTCAAACTCACGGGGCCATCCTTGTCTCATAAAAAGGTCACCGTCCATATACTGGATGACATTAACACGACGATTCAGCGCTATATGTTTATGCTGCTAGTCACAAATATTTTGCTGGCACTGCTGACCTGGCTTGTTTTGCATTGGATTGGTCTGGCTAATCCTGGGGCCTGGGCGGTCGCGTCAGCACTATTACATATCATTCCTTATTTTGGACCGGTCGCCGCAGCCACTGGAATGGGTCTGGCTGCCTTTTTGCAATTTGGATCGTTTGCAATGATGTTTTTGGTGAGTGGCGTGTTTCTCGTCTTGGCCTCCATCATAGGTATGCTGGTCACCACCTGGATGACGGGTCGAATCGCCAAAATGAATCCGAGTGCCGTATTCGTGGCGCTCTTATTTGGTCAGTGGCTCTGGGGCGTGTGGGGGATGTTGCTGTGCGTGCCGATCGTCATGGTAATTAAGGTTATCTCGGAACGGATCGAGGGGATGCAGCCCATCGCCGAACTGCTCGGTGAGTAGGTGCAGGCACGATAATTGCTCTGACTTTTATGTCGCATCAAAACATTTCCACATACGGAGAAGATCCATGAAAAAACAGTTCATCAAGCCCACCCTCGCAGTTGTCGCCGTAGCACTGGCCAGCGTCGCGTTTACCGGATGCACCACCACTGGGTCCACGGACCAGGCGACGGCCACCCAACAACGCAGCACGATCAATGAGAGCGCTGACACCACGCTCTCTAGGCTCTACAAATCAGCGCCTGATTCGCGGGCAATGGTGGAGCGCGCCAAAGGCGTGCTGATCTTTCCATCCGTCCTACGTGCCGGCTTTATACTGGGCGCCGAGCATGGTAACGGCGTGTTGCGTGTAGGCGGTCGTAATGACGGCTACTATAGTACGACTGCCGGCTCTATCGGTTGGCAAATTGGGGCCCAGTCCAGGGCAATCGTCATATTGTTCATGACACAGGATGCTTTGGATAAATTCCGGGCCAGCAATGGCTGGACAGTGGGCGCTGATGCAACCGTCGCACTTGCAGAGGTTGGCGCGAATGGGGCAATAGATACCAACACCGCCAAACAAGACGTCGTGGGCTTTGTGTTAACGAATGCAGGACTGATGGCCGGCGTCTCGCTGGAAGGCACAAAGATACATAAAAAGGATCTGTAGTATGGGATGCGGTGATCCAGCGACGTGTTTTTCACGATAGAACGAGATTCGTATTATTTCTTTTCCCGGGGCACCACGTGCGCACCGGGTTTTTTTTGTTTGACGATGACTCCAGCCCGGTACTTCGCTGGACTACGCCAAAGCACGATACCGCATGTTTATCAATAACTTAGGCGCGTCCATCATATGCCGGTGCTTTCCGAAACTTGACCCAGTTTCCATCCGCTTGGCCCCCATGCGGCTCTTGGAAACCGAGGTTTCAGAGGAGTCATCATGGCAAGAATCAAGCTCACCAAGACCGCCGTGGAGTCGGCGCAATCCCAGGCGCAGGCCGTCGAACTGCGGGATACCGTGGTGCCTGGCTTCCTATGCAAGATCACCCCAGCAGGCCGCCGGGTGTTCATGCTTCAGTACCGCACGAACGCTGGCGAGCGCCGCAAGCCTGCCTTGGGCCAGTTTGGCGAGCTGACCGTCGAACAGGCCCGCTTCATGGCGCAGGAGTGGCTGGCCGAAGTGCGCAAGGGCGGCGACCCGAGCGCGGCCAAGGCCGCCGCCCGCAAGGCGCCGACCATGAAGGAGTATTGCTCTACCTTCATGGAGGACTACTCCAAGCAGCGCAACAAGCCCAGCACCCAGCGCGGCTACCAGGGCGTTATTGACCGCTGCATCGTCCCCATCATGGGGCGTATGAAGGTAAAGGACGTTAGGCGCCCCGACGTGGCCGCGCTGATGAAGAAACTGGCCCACAAGCCGGCCGAGGCCAACCGCACCTTCGGCGTGCTGCGCAAGATGTTCAACATGGCCGAGGTGTGGGGACTGCGCCCTGACGGCACGAATCCGTGCCGCCACGTCCCGATGTACCCGCCCGGCAAGGAAACCCGGCTCATCGTGGACGATGAACTGGTGCGGATCTTCCGCCACCTGGAGCATCTGGAGGCGGAAGGACTGGAGAACTACGTCATTCCGTTGGCGATCCGGTTGCAGTTCGAGTTCGCCGCCCGGCGCTCTGAAATCTGCCCGCTGGAATGGGGCTGGGTTGATCTGGAGAAGCGCCGGGTTGTCTGGCCCGACAGCAAGACCGGCGGCATTTCCAAGCCCATGAGCGAGGAAGCCTATCGGCTGCTTTCGACGGCGCCGCGCCTAGAGGGTTGCCCCTACGTCCTGCCATCGCCCAACGACCCGGCCAAACACATGACCCACGGCGAACACTATGGCGGCTGGAAGCGCGTGCTCAAGGCCGCCGGTGTGCCGCACGTCGGTACGCATGGCATCCGCCATCGCTCAACAACCGACATTGCCAATTCGGGCGTGCCGACCAAGGTAGGCATGAAGCTGACGGGCCACAAGACCGTGGCGATGTTCATGCACTACGTCCACACCGAGGACAAGCCGGTGCGGGAAGCGGCCGAACTGGTGGCGAGCCGACGGCAGGCCATCACGGGCGTGCGGCAACCAACGGAGGCCCTGGCATGAGCAAGCGCAAGGCATCCATCACGTCAACCGCCGCGCCGTCGGCGCTGCTGGGGGATATTCGGGCATTGATCGAGGCATCGCGCCAGCGCGTCGCCTCAACGGTCAATGCAGAGCTGACCCTGCTGTTCTGGCGCATCGGCCAGCGCATCCATACGGAGGTGCTGGCCGGGCAGCGGGCCGAGTATGGCGAGGAAATCCTGCCGACCCTGGCCGAGCAGCTTGCCCGCGACTATGGGCGCGGCTTCGGGGAAAAGAACCTGCGCCGGATGGTCAAGTTCGCCGCCACGTTCCCCGAGGAGCCAATTGTCGCGACACTGTCGCGACAATTGAGCTGGTCGCATTTCGTCCTGCTGCTGGCACTCAAGGAGCCGCTCCAGCGGGACTACTACGCGCAGATGGCCGGCGCCGAACGCTGGAGTGTGCGGACGCTGCGCGAGCGCATCGACTCGATGTTGTACGAGCGCACGGCACTGTCGAAGAAGCCGGACGACACGATTGCGCAGGAGTTGGCGACCCTGCGCGATGCACAGCGCATGACACCGGCGCTGGTCATGCGCGACCCGTACATCCTCGACTTCCTGGGGCTACGGGATACCTGGCAGGAAGGCGACCTAGAGGCAGCGATCATCCGCGAAATGGAGTCGTTCTTGCTGGAGCTTGGCGCGGGTTTCAGCTTCGTGGCCCGGCAGAAGCGCATCCAAATTGATGGCGACGACTTCCACCTCGACCTGCTGTTTTACAACCGCAAGCTGCGGCGGCTCGTGGCGGTGGAGTTGAAGGTCGGCGAGTTCAAGGCGGCCTACAAAGGGCAGATGGAGCTTTACCTTCGGTGGCTCGACAAGCACGAACGGGAGCCGGAGGAAGCCTCGCCGCTGGGGATCATCCTTTGCACCGGCAAGAAGCGCGAGCAGATCGAATTGCTGGAACTGGACAAGTCGGGAATCCACGTTGCCGAGTACCTGACAGCCTTGCCGCCGAGGGGCGTGCTGGTGGAGCGGCTACAACAGGCAACTCAGCGGGCGCAGTTGCAGATGGAACAGCGAGAAACGGGTAACGATTAGCCTTGTCTCAAACAGCCCGGTTTCCCAGCGTGCCGCTCAAGCTATCTCGGCATCTCGCCTCCAATCTCCCATAACCATCCTAGCGGGATTCCTGATCTTTAGCAGGCCGATCATCTGCTGATGCAGCGGCTCAAGGTAGCTCTGGTACTGGTGGCGACGTGCTCGTTGGGCTACTCAGGGCTGGAGAATCTACCGCTTGCCGAGCGTTGCCTGGCATAAATCTGAAAAAGGAGGGGGACGGTGGAGCCCCCCCCATAATTACTACAAAATCATTCGATAACAATGATCGGATGACCTCGATCACGCGGCGACCCCGGAAAATTCGAGTAGCACACTCTCTTTCCAGGCGTGGCTGATGATTTTGACCCATAAACGCTTTCTCGACTAAAAAAGGTCGTTACACCGTCGTCGCCGTCTATGAAGCCGCTATATCCATTTTGAATTAGGTTGGCCACACTTCCAACCTTCCTATCAACGCCGATAAAGCAAAGATTAGAAATTCTCGCGACAACATCATCAGCGGTAGGACGGTCCGCAATGTTGTACTGAAGGCAGTCTTCCACGAGGGACTGTAACTGCTGCGCAAGAATCTTATATTGCGGGTTTGACGTCATGAAGTCCGGCCAAGGCTCTCTATTTTTATTCTGCACATTGACAGCAGCCTGGAGATAAACGCCGAAAGGAACTTTTCCGGTCATTATCTGGAACATCATGGCGCCGAGCGACCAAATGTCGACTGAGGCGCCTGGGTGTTCACCTGGCTGCCTGAACATCATCTCTGGTGCCATATAAGGCAGAGCACCGCGAATTGTTCCAGATGTCGATCTGGTTATATCGCCTTCCCGTGCAGCTTCATCAAAGACCTCTTCTGTTAGTGTGGCGATGCCGAAATCAGTGATTTTTAGCTCATGCAAATTAACGCCATGTTCAACGATGATGTTACTTGGCTTCAAGTCACGATGAACAACTCCAGCATGATGTGAAGCAGCAACGCCTTTGGAAACGTGCAGAAATATACGAGCAGCGAGATGAGGGTCTATGGCACCAAAAGTCTTGAGCTTATTTTCAAGATTATCACCATCAACAAGTTCTTCGATAAGAAAAAGTCGGCCATTCTCCTCAATATAGTCCAGGGTTTTTGCCACGTTATGATGATTAACTCTTGCAGCTATTTTTGCACTACTTTTGAATCTCTTGTCCGGCTGTCCGAGTTGAGGTGTTTTCAGTGCAATATTAGACTCCAGCAAAATGTCATGTGCCAAATAGACATCTTGCATGCCACCTCGACCTATGTGGCGTTCTATGCGATAGCGGCCAGAGACAATATCTTGTGGATTCATGGCATCACCTCCGGATTTGAGACATCAAAGGTCACGAACTTTCTGCCACCGCCATTGCCGAAAGTTAGAACACAACACCCTGGCACTATCGCCCCAACACTGACGGACGTGTTGTTTATGTAAACAGCCCCTGCAACTTGTGTGACGCTAAAAACTAAGCCGTCATATTCAATCGTGAGACTTCCGACAGTTGCATTTAGCGATATTCTTCTGTTTTTATGGTCTAGGGTGTTCGCTACGCCATTTAAAACAACCGTGGCGCGATGCTTATCCTTCAGAAGATGTTTTTCCAACAAAGTCTTGATGACTTGCATAGACGGCCTGTCTCTCCTGTCTACCGCAAGGCATTGAAACAAGGTGTTCGTAATTTCACTAGGCACCCCAGAGAGCGGAGCAGAAAAATCCGCTAGCGTTGGCTGGCTTGGAGGTCTACTGCGCAGACTAAGAGGAGGCTCATCGGTGAGCAAGGCTAGGCATGTCACACCAAATGCATAGACATCAATAGATGAGTCAAAAGCAATTGTGTGGTCACCCCATAGTTCTGGCGCCATGAATATAGGAGTTCCTATTATGCTCCTTGTCTCAGCATTGGCATTACTTCTCGACAATCCGAAATCAATAATCTTAACCACGCCCTCGCTATCTATTTTTATATTTCCGGGCTTAATGTCTCGATGGATAATTCCATGCGAATGAATGTCCGCAAGTCCGCATGAAATCTGCCATATCAGGTTTAGGTAGTCTTGATTTACAGAAAAAGACCCAACCTGAAGTATCTCTCCATCAATAAATTCAAGGACAATAGCGGGTTGCTGCGCGACTCCTCCTTGAATGTTCACAATGTCATAAAGTTGAACGACGTGCTTAGACCTAACCTTTGACAGTGCCTTTTGCTCATCAAGCAATCTACGAGCCTCGACTCCAGCTTGGAGATGCTTCAGTACAACCTGGCGTTGCAAATGAAGATCTTCGCAAAAAATAACCTCTCCCATTCCGCCTCTGTCGGAGTTGTCGAGAGTTTTATACCTATTTGCTATCAGCACCGACGTCTCCCTGTTCGGCAGAATGGCCAATTTCTATATCCAGTTGAACTTCTTCCGGGTAATTCTCGTTTTTCTTCTTCCGAGATTTTCGAACGGGTGACTTCGACTTATTCGGCACCCCCTCAATCGCCGGTGGCTTGCTGGGTATCAGCTGGGATGAATGATTATTCTCTGTTTCATTCGTCCCACTTGGAGCTTGAGCGTTTTTTGCATTAAGCGCCTGTTCTTCCTCTCGCAGCCAAAGCGTAGTTAGTTCTCCACCTGCATCCCATAAACGGATTCCGCCGCCTTCATATCGAGCAAGCGATGGAAGCATTCCGGCGATGTCAAATATGGCCGATGTTGCGTTGTCATTTCCTCCGCACCACATCGCGACAGAATTCAGACGCTCGGAGGCATCATTAAGGCTTGATGAATTCTCTAGAATCCTGCTGAGGGTTTTTTCTTCTATGCCGTGAATGCCATCACTGGTAATGGCGCAAAAACCTTCCTGACAGAGAAAATCAGATATCTTGGGCTGCATCGAATCGCCCATCCCAACAAATTGGAGCAATTCTCGGCCGCTTCCACCAACAGCTTCGACGAGAGAGTCGTCCGTTGTGTGCCGCTCAACCTTTTTCCCAGCCCCGAAAGTGTAGACACGCGTATCGCCAAGATGAACAATTATCTTGGTGCCTTGAGAATCCAGCAAAACGGCAGTTAGCGTAGATCCGCCATCGCCTCGATATATGTCGAATACTTGATTGTTTGACGCTTTTACAGCTTCGTAGGCTCTTTCCTTGATGCCTAAATTCCGGTGCTGTATCAAAGAATAGAAGAAGCTCGATATCGCCAATGAAGAGCATTTCCCGCCATCGCGCATGCCTCCCATACCATCGGCAACTGCTATTGCAAACAGGGGGTTTATTGACTTCTTTCCAGTATAGAGAGTGGCCACTCGATCCTGATTCTCCTTTCGAACCAGTCCTATATCACTGGACAGCAAGAATGGGATCTCAAGGCATTGACTGGATGAGTGACTTGCAAGACGCCTAGAAATCCAAGTTTGTATATTTTCTTGGAATGGGTGCATTGTGTTTTCGCAACTCCTATATTGAAAGCAATCTATTTGCGTCTTCTTTGGGACTTACGCCACTTTGATTTTGAAGTGCTGTGCGACAGTTACATTTTAGCTGACGCACTTCAAAGCGTCACGCTCGTACTGGCCTACATCGCCGGCGTCTCCTGCCCATCTTGGACGGACGCGGATTGAGCAGCGCAAGCAGGACACCGAGTAGGCAAAGCAGCACTCGTGCGTCCCGGCGTGCTGCCGTCGGGTTCGCGGGCTGCGCCCCGCGCCTCGTGCCGAATCGCGGCCATCCGGTTTTGCCCCCTGACGCCTTCGACCCTGGCGGGTCTGCGCGCTCCACTTGCATAAAGGCAGGGGTGTGCAGTGGGCGGGGTGTGGGCGGTCTTGCTGTTCCCTTCACCGTATCACGGCGTTCTCGCCGTCAAGGGCTGCGCGTGCTTGCACGCTTGCGGCCTGGCGGCCGTCCTTGACCCCTGACTGCTTGCGCTGCGCCGTGCTCTCCACGGTTCCGGGCAATTCCGCCCGAGCAACCGGAGCGCGATCATGTCGCAACTGTCCTTTTCCTCATTCGATTCCTCGCTGATGGTGCGTGACGCACAGGGCCGCTACCTGCTGGCAACCGCCGAGCAGATTCTGGAGGCCGCGCGCCAGGCCATCGAGCGCAAGATGCAGCGCGGTACGTCGTTCACGTCGCCGGGGGCGGTCAAGGAGTACCTGCGCGCCAAGCTGGCCGGCTTCGAGCATGAGGTGTTCGCGGTGCTGTTCATGGACACGCAGCATCGGCTGATCGAGTACGCCGAGATGTTCCGAGGCACCATCGACGGCGCATCGGTGTATCCGCGCGAGCTGGTCAAGGAGGCGCTGCGGCTCAACGCGGCGGCAGTCATCGTTTCGCACAACCACCCGAGCGGCAATCCCGAGCCGAGCGGTGCCGACGGGGCACTGACCCAGCGACTCAAGGAGGCGCTGGGGCTGGTGGACGTGCGCGTGCTGGATCACATCATCGTTGCTGGCAACGCAACGGCATCGTTCGCAGAGCGTGGGCTGATCTAGCTCATGGGGCTTCGGCCCCTTTTTCTGCGCCTGCCGGCACAGCTCTCGCCCTCGCTGGCTTGATGCTCAGGCCGTCGCAACCTGAATCATCTCCTCGTAGTGTTTCTTGTCCACTTCCTCCAACCACTGAAAGATGTCACCGATGACGCTATGGCTCTCGCCAGCCAAGTTTTCTGCGGACTCCTCGGTTATCTCGATTACGTCGCTATGCGAATATTTGTTGATAAAACGGTAGATTTTCTCCTTGAGTTCCGGTGTTGTGATGGTGCAGTCTTTCAGCCCAACATCCATCAACTGACTGATGTCGCTTCTCCGCTTTGGATATTTGAAGGTAAAGAACGATTCAACGAGCTTGCGAGCGAGGTTCGCAGTCAAAAAGGCTTCATCTCTGTTGAGAGTCGTATGCGCCCTGTACTCATAGAGCTTCTTGAAGATGTAGTGATACTCAGAGCCGTAATTCTTCAGAGAGTCATCGGCGTCAACAAGCAACGAATGGCGGGGGGAGCCAGGAGGCGCATCCAGTCGATAGAAGAAGCAATTCTCCGGTTTTCCTTTGGAAATCCTGTTCCTGTTTGTTCCAGTAAACCAGTCTCTCACTAACTTGAAGTAGGTGAAGTTGTGAGTCAGCACAAAAAGTTGTTTGGCGTCCGTGCATTGAGTTCTCAGGAACGAGTAGGCATGAAACAAGTGATTTGAGTCAAAGCTTGAGACGGGATCATCAACGACGACAATCGTGTCCTTGATGTTGTTTCCGTTCTCTTTGAGCTTCGTGATGAAGTAGACAAATGCAATCGCAGTCTTCTCACCTTCGCTCAAATTCCCATCATGTTCACCCACTCCGTTTCTGATGATCTCATAGCCTTTCTTCTTCTGATTAAAGCTCAGACAAAGCTCAGAGCGGCCGATGAAGCGATGTAAGATGTCATTGAACTCCTTCGCCCCGACCGTCTCATTTGAGAGCAGCGCCTCTATTGCTCCGACCTCTTGACCGAGTTTTTCAATTTCCTTGTAGTCATTCTTTGCTTCAGCATCAAGGTCATTGCACTTCTTTTCACTTCCAGCATAGTCAAATTCTTGCACCTCAGCCGCAGCAAAGTGAAGTTCCAGTGCCACCTTGCTTTTTGAGGTCTCAGATTTGAAGTTTGAAGTTTTATTGTTGTGCTTTCCGACCAGCGCAACGATCGACTTCAGGATCTCATTGAAATTCGTGACATCTTCTTCAACCACATCCGAAATCTGAATGTCTGTCTTTGCAGGGTCTGTAATTTTGGCTTTCAGAGCTTCCCGCCATCCTTCCATTTGCTGGGTGATCTTCTCAGCAGCGGATGTGTATTCCTTCTGAAGCTTCTCTGAGTCAGCCGATAGCTCTTTATAAAACTCCGTCGCTGCGGGCAACTGATTGGCTGGAGCGCCTTGAGACTCAATCCAAGTAGCGGCGCTCTGAAGCCTGTTTTGAAAGTCCGTGAACTCTTTGCTGAAGTGGGCGGCAAGTGCCTCGGCACGAAGCTGAGTGAACGGGGAGCCGCAGAACTCGCAGGACTGGGAGTCATGGTGTTTATGGATTTCCAAGCCAGTTTGAACCCAGTCGCGGATGTCGGGGTTATCAGTCAGCCGCTGGACAGCTTGATTGACTGCTGTCGTTCCAATCAAGTCCCTGATGCGACCTGCCGCTTTCTTAAAGTAGTCCGGCTCAATGGCTGTTGAGGCGAAGGTGATGCTTGGAAGCTGGTCTGGCTTGGCGGCATTCGTCAGATCGATAACCTTTTCATCCGGAAGAACCGACTCTGCTTTGACAATAGCCTCGCTATTGTTCTGAATGAAAGTAGAGAGCTTGCGACGGTCATAATTAAGATAATAGCTATCGCTCGTGTCAATCGCCTGAAGTCCCAGCTTCATTTTCCTTGCGGCATTGGTCAAGAACTTCTCCAATGCTTCGCGTTGCTTCTTGATATCACTTATCTTTTCGTCGTGGGACTTCTTCTTTGATTGAAGCTCACCTTTCAATTTTTCCAGTTTCTGTAAATCATCAATCTTCTCTTTTGCAATGAGAAGAATACTTTTTACAGACTTATCCCAATCAATGTTCTCATGAATAAACCGTTGATTGAACACCTGAATGTTCAATTGGCACGAAGGAAGAGTCGTTTCCGTGATGGTTGAGCCGTCTTCTAAAGCGATTGAGAACTGACCGGCACTGAAGCGGGGAACCAGCGAGCGAAGCTCAAAGCAAGAGAACAGATTTGACAGGGTTGATTTCCCTGTTCCGTTCCAGCCATAGACAAGGTTGTACTTGCCGAACTTCTGAATCTTCGTGCCGTTGAAGTCGTTGAAGATACCGAACTGCTTGAGACGGTTAATGCAAACGATCACTTGTAGGCTCCCCAATTTTTGTTCTTCAACATGTCCCTTGGTTCACGCAAGATCAAGTCGGACGAACTCGGCCGAGTCTGAAGCGGTTATTAATTTTTTGCCTTAACAACACCCGCCTTCAAAACAAATAATAGACGAAGAACCTTCCTGCGTCTCCGCTTCGCGGATTGCGCTGCTCCAGGTTCGCTATTCGCTCATCCCTGACGGGACTGGCGTTCGCCAGCCTTCCACATCGCTGACGCCTCCGGCCCGGCTTCCAGCTTCGGGCCTGCGCGCTTCGCTTGCGTGCGGTCAGCACAAAGGGATGGCCGTTGCCTTGTCCAGCCGTCTCCCCTGACTTCATCACCTTACCCGCGACCGTAGCCCGCTCCCGTGTGCCGTCAAGGCGCGCAGGGCCGTGTCCTCGGCTGCGCCTGCGGGCCGCACCAACCCTGCGCTTGTCTCCTTGACGGCCCCCGTCCGCGCGCTCCTGACCGTCGCGGGCGATGAACTCAGGAAAGACGGTGGCAACAGGGCCAACCGGGTTCCTCGTGCCGACCGCACCGAACAGCCGAAAGGCTGGGCTCCGAATCTAGGAATCCGGTGTGCGGTTTGAACAACAAACCCTTTTCGTCAGGAGAAATGCCATGCAACTCGCATCCCGATTCGCTTCCCGTTCCCCGTCGCTGCGCAGCGATTACCCGCTGTCCGATGACCAAATCCGCCGCGTGGCCCCGTCCATCTTCGCGGACGCCCCGCATGAAAGCCGTTCCGAGCGCTACAGCTATATCCCCACCGCCGCCGTGCTGACGGAGCTTCGCAAGGAGGGATTCCAGCCTTTCATGGTGGCGCAGACCCGCGTGCGCAACGAAGACCGCCGCGACTTCACCAAGCACATGATCCGGCTGCGCCATGCCAACCAGATCAACGATGCAGAAGCCAATGAAATCGTCCTGCTGAACTCGCACGACGGCACCAGCAGCTATCAATTATTGGCTGGCCTGCTGCGCTTTGTCTGCCAGAACGGATTGGTATTCGGCGACACCGTGGCCGATGTGCGCGTGCCTCACAAGGGCGACGTGGCCGGGCATGTCATCGAAGGTGCTTACGAAGTGTTGAGCGGTTTCGACCGGGTGAAGGAATCCCGCGATTCCATGCGCGCCATCACCTTGAACGATGGCGAATCCGAAGTGTTCGCCCGCGCCGCGCTGGCCCTCAAGTACGACGACCCCGACAAGCCCGCGCCCATCACGGAATCGCAAATCCTGATGCCGCGCCGCTTTGATGACCGCCGCCCGGACTTGTGGAGCGTGTTCAACCGCACGCAAGAGAACCTGACCCAAGGCGGCCTGCGCGGGCGCAGCGCCAACGGACGCCGCCAGAAAACCCGCCCGGTGCAGGGCATCGACCAAAACATCCGCCTCAACCGTGCGCTTTGGCTGCTGGCCGATGGCATGCGTCAGTTGAAAGCCTGAATCCCCACGCGGCAGGGGCAGGCAGCAGCCCTTGCCGCTTCTCTCGCTGCTGCATCCCTAACCGCAAGGAGTTGTCACCATGAACGCCGTTACCCAAATGGAAACCCGCGCCATCGAAACCGCCGCGCCGCTGGAAGTGGCCGACCCGACCAAGAACCTGATTTTGGTTCCGCTCTCGCAGTTGCTGCCGCGCCGCTCCAAGCGCAACGCACGCAAGACCCCGCGCCTGTCCATTCCCGAACTGGCCGCGAGCATCGCCCGCATCGGCCTGCTTCAAAACCTCGTCGTCATCCTCGCCGCTGATGGCGAGCAGTACGAAGTGGTGGCCGGCGACCGCCGCCTGACCGCGTTGAAGCTGCTGGCGAAGAAGAAGCGCATCACCGCCGACTTTGAGGTGCCTTGCCTGCTGGTGCCCGACGCTTCGGCCCGTACCGTCAGCCTCGCGGAAAACCTGCTGCGCGAGCAGATGCACCCCGCCGACCAGTTCGAGGCGTTCGCCGCGCTGGTCAAGGAAGGCCGCCCCCTCGAAGACATTGCCGCCGACTTCGGCGTGTCCCCGCTGGTGGTGCAGCGCCGCTTGAAGCTGGCCAACGTCTCGCCGCGCCTGCTGGCCGACTACCGGGCCGGAGCCGTCACGCTGGAACAGTTGATGGCCCTGACCATCACCGACGACCACGCCGCGCAGGAAGCCGCGTTCTACGGAGCGCCCGAATGGCAGCGTGGCGCATCCGCGCTGCGCGAACGCCTGACCGAACGCGAAATCGACGCCACGCATCCGCTGGTGCGCTTCGCCGGGCTGGACACCTACACGGCGGCGGGCGGCGGCATCCGCCGCGACCTGTTCGCGGAAGGCGATGCCGGAACCTACCTGACCGACGCCGCGCTGCTGGAAACGCTGGTGCGCGGCAAGCTGGATGCGCTGGCCGGGGACGTGCGCGCCGAGGGTTGGGCGTGGGTGGAAGCCGTGCCGCACATGAGCTACGCCGAGCGGCAGGCGTTCCAGAACGCGCCGCGCCAGCGCCGCGAACCGAGCGCCCGCGAAGCCCGCCGCATCGCATCGCTGCAAACCCGTCTCGACAAGATCGACGCCGAACTGGAAGAAGCCTACGATGCCGAGGACGAGGACAAGACCGAGGCGCTGGAACCGCGCCGCGAACAGGCCGCCGGGGAACTGCAAGCCGTGGAGGAAGCCTTGCAGGGCTACGCCCCGGACGTGCGCGCCGTGGCCGGTGCCATCGTCACCCTCGACCGCAGCGGCGAAGCCGTGATTCATCGCGGGCTGCTGCGCGAAGCCGAAGCCAAGGCGCTGCGCACGCTGGAACGGTTGCGGCAGGGTTTCGGCAGCGCGGAGGACGAAGCCGGGAACGACGACGAAGGCGAGGACGCCGAGCAGCCCAAAGCCGCGAACCTGTCCGACCGGCTGACGCAGCGGTTGAGCGCACACCGTACCGCCGCGCTGCAAATCTAAGTCGCCCGGCATCCGCAAGTCGCCCTGGCCGCGCTGGTGCATGGCATGGTGCAGACCGTCTTGCAGGACGGCCACTACGGCCACGACCTGCCGCTAGGCGTGCGCCTGACCGTGCAAGACCGGCTGGAAGGCATGGCCCCCGACTGGCCCGAGTCACCCGCCGCCGTGGCCCTGCGCGAATTGCAGCAGGTCGCGGGCGAAGCGCTGCCGCAGGACGGCGCCGAACTGTTCGCCGCGCTGCTGCCGATGGAGCAAGGCGAACTGGTGCGGCTGCTGGCGGTATGCGTGGCGGCGACCGTGGACGTGGTGACGCCTCGCGCCACGGCGCACCAGCCGGGCGCGGAACTGGCGCAGGCCGTGGGGCTGGATATGGCGGCATGGTGGCAGCCCACCGCAGACGGATATTTCCAGCATGTGCCGAAGGCGGCGATACTGGAAGCCGTGGGCGAGTTCGCACCGTCGCACGCTACCCGGCTGGCGAAGTTGAAGAAGGCCGACATTGCCAGCGAGGCCGAGCGGCTGGCCGAGGGCACTGGCTGGATGCCTGCCGTGTTCCAGCCCGAACACCACACGGAATCGGAAGGCGTGCAGGAAACGGCAGACAATGCCGACGCCGACGCGCCGGAAGATGCCGCCAGCGAGGAGGAAGCCCACGCGCTGGCCGCTTGAAGTAGACCCTTAGCCCCGGCGCGCCTGCCGGGGCTTATCCAGAACCGGGCGCGGCAGACCTGCCGCGCCCGGTTTCAAGGTTCACAGCAAACTCGCTCCGTCACCGCCTTCGGCTAGGCAGCGACGGAGCGAGTGAGCAACTGCGTTAGGCACGGCACGGCGATAACGGCTTACCGGCGCAAATGCGCCTCAACCGTGCGGACGGCGGGCGACTTCGGCAACGCGCGCCGCAAGCGCTTGACCATCTCCAGATCGACCGTGGAGATTTCCTGGGCGCCGGCATCCGAGGGGGCTACACCAGTGCAACGCCCGAACCGCCCAGATTGTTGATGTCATCGCGTTAGCCGGGGCCGGCGTCATAGGCCACACGCGCACCCACAATCCGTGGTTGGTTCTCATCGGCCCAGGCAATCAGTCCAGCAAGCGGCTTGAGCAGTGATTCGCCCAGGCTCGTCAGCCGATACTCAACGCTCGGCGGTTTCGTTGGAAACACCTGGCGCAGCACCATCCCATCACGCTCTAAATCGCGCAGCGTTTGCGTCAACATGCGTCGGGAGATGTCTGGAATGGCGCGGTGAATCTCACTGAACCGATGCGCGCGTTCGGCAAGCGTAATTACAACCAGCGTTGTCCACTTGTCGCCAATGCGATCGAGCACACTGCGCACCGGACAGTGGGGAACGCTCGTCGTGCTGTCCTCCTTCCATCGACGATAGGTTTCGACAACTTCATCGCGGCAAACATCGATAGCGTTATCCGTACGTAACTTTGTCACTGAAAAGTGCCTTCTTCCAAAGTTTTCATGGTGATCTCAGAATGGAACCTTGTAAATATTTTAGACCTATGGAGATGCCACATGGTGACAAGCGAAAACATCTTGGTGACGGGGGCGACCGGCCTATTGGGCCGGCGCGTAGTGGCGGCATTGCGGAAGGTGGCGCCTTCGGCCCATGTCATCGGTCTGGTTCGCGACAGCGCGAAGGCGCAGGATCTGGCGGCGGCAGGCGTGGAATTGCGCATGGCCAGCTACGACGACCTGCCCGCGCTGCGCGCCGCGCTTGTCGGCGTGGACAAGCTGCTGCTGATTTCTTCTAGTGAGCTTGGCAAGCGTGCTGCGCAGCATGGCAATGTGATCGACGCGGCCAAGGCTGCCGGAGTCGGCTTCATCGCCTACACCTCGTTGCTGAATGCCGACCGGTATGGATTGGCGCTGGCAGAGGAACATCTGGCGACCGAGGTGCTGCTACGCGAAAGCGGCATCGTCCACACCTTGCTGCGCAATGGTTGGTATAGCGAGAACTTCACAATCAGTTCGGCGCACGACATTCAGGTTGGCAAGTATTTCGGCGCGGCCGGGGACGGCAGGATTTCGGCGGCGAGCCGTCAGGATTTTGCGGAGGCTGCGGCCATCGTGATCGCGGGCGGACATGAAGGGAAAGTGCTGGAACTGGGTGGCGATACGGGTATCACGCTGGCCGACTACGCCGCGCAACTTTCGGACATCGCGGGAAAGCTGGTCGCGTATGTGGATCTGCCCGAAGCGGCGTACCGGGATGCGCTCGTCGGCGCGGGGCTGCTACCCCCCTTAGCGGCGATGCTTGCCGACACACAGGCCAAGGCCGCGAGCGGCGCGCTTCGGGACGACAGCAAAACCCTGTCGAAACTGATCGGACGGCCGACTACGCCGATTGCCGAGACAATCAAGGCCGAACTCGGCTGACGTGATCCAACGCTTGCATTAATCCCTCAACCTTGAGGGAGCAAAGCATCTTCTCGTGCCGGGGCAGGCCCCGCCAAGTTCTCGGGCTTGCCCCCGTGCCCGCGATGCCGACACGGCCATTCGGCTTCGATCCTTCACGCCTCCACGTCAGCAGCGCGGCGCGCTCCGCTTGCAATCCAAACTCAAGAAAGTGCCTCGCCGCAATGGGCGGGATTGTGGGGCTACGCCCCGGCTTGCTGCGGCAGGTTGTGCCAAAGCGTGCCGTCCTCGACGCTGGCGGTTCGCGCCTGTACGTCACGAAGGACGGTTCACCGACACGCCACCGGGGCTCGCTATGGAGCATCCACGCCACGCCTCAAGCACGTGGCCGCAATCTACGGCAAGAGGCGTTCTCGCTTGTCGTTGGGGGGGGGCGGCCTTGCCCGCGTCAGGGCGCAAGCCGGTGAAGCCGTCACGCGGGGATACCGAGTCGGCCATATCTCCATTCGGGAGCGGGCGGCCCGTGCGTCCTTGGCTTGTCGTGAATCCTGGCGAGGGAACGGCTGCGCCTTGGGCTTCATAGCCGCAACCTTCCAGCGAAAACAATTTCCCCGCCGCTGCGCGGCTTCCTCGCGGGACAAATTCTTTTCGCTTCCAGGTTCTCCACGTTGTTGCGACCGCTGCGCGGTGCGGCCAGCCCATCCCCCGCCGGCCGGATCACAACAAGGACGCACTGGCGCGACCTTGTTCAACCCGAAAGGAGAAACATCATGGCTAACATCGGCACCTTCACCGCAGAGAAAGACGGCTTCACCGGCACGCTTCGCACCCTGACGCTCAACGTCAAGGTCAAGCTGGTTCCCAACGGCAAGGGCGACACTGAGAACGCCCCCGACTTCCACCTTCAGGCGGCCGGCCACGAGATCGGCGCGGCGTGGAAGAAAACCAGCCAGGCCGACCGTCCGTACCTGTCGGTTTCGCTCGATGACCCTTCGTTCCCGGCGACGGTTTATGCCCGCCTGATCGAGAACGAGGACGGCACGCACGACCTGATCTGGTCGCGCGCCAAGCCCAAGGCAGCCTGACGGCCGCCCACCGCGCCCCGCCCATTGCGGCGGGGCGCTTTCGCTGACAGCCTAGGTCTCGGACACTGACGCGAGCTGGGTTTCCGTCGCGGCCATCAGCACGGCGGTACTGCAACCAAGCGCGCTGGCGATCTTGAAGATGATCGCTAGCGTGGGCATGTGCTCGCCGCGCTCGACCTTGCCCATGTGGGAACGTTCGATGCCAGCCAGGTTGGCCAGCGATTCTTGCGCAATCCCGCGCTCCATCCGCAGCGCACGCACCCCCGCGCCGAAGGCTTGCGCCAACTCGGCATCGAAGGTGGTGGCACCGGCCGGTCGGCCGGGTTGAACGGGTCGCTTCTGCATAGACAGAAGCGTCCAGTCGCGGGACAATTAAAACCACGTTATCTTTAACTCATTGCAGCAATTTAGTCCTCTTCGTGCTTTTGCTGAAATCCGCAACTGCGGATTTCGCCGGAGCCAGGGAATTACGTCCGTGTCTTTCCTGACCCTCACAATTCCGCTTCTGCGTTTCCGTGCATGTACGGATTCGATGGCTTGCGCCTTCGTGCTTTTCCGCCAAAGCACGCATCCGCTTCAGCGGTTCTGCGCTTCGGTGGAAAATCGTATCCGTGCATGCTCGGGTGCGTGGGGATTCGAGCCATGACCCAGCCGCTCGTCACCGCTGAACAGCGGGCGCAACTGCTCGCCGTCGGCGAGGCACGCGCCGCTGGTCGGAGCATCGACCCGATGCCGACGGTACGGCTGTTCACTCCTGACGCGCACGCCACCTGGCTGCTGGCCGCGCTCGATCCGGCCGATAGCGATACGGCATGGGGGCTGATCGACTTGGGAATAGGCATGCCCGGCCTGGGCCATGTGAAGCTGTCCGATCTGGCGTCCATCGTCGGGCCGCACAAGCAACCTGTGATGCGCGATCGCTACTTCCAGCCGGCGCGGCTGCTGTCGGAGTACCTGCGGCTGGCCGAGGAAAACGGCTCGATCACCGACTGACCAACCCCAGCCAACGACAGCGCATTCTGACTATTTCAGTCTTACCCAAGACCCGGAAGGTCTGAATCCACACTCTTGCACCGAAGCGGTGCGCTTCTGCTGGAAACAGTCATGATCTTTGGCGCGGGCTGCTGCACGGTGCTCCATGCTGCGCACCATTTTCGTGGCGGCGCAGCCGTCGCATTCAGACGATTTCCGCAATGCGCTGGAGCGAATCAGTCTTGACACCAGCAGTTACAGCTTACCCCGATCTCGATGACGACTTGATGGCGACTCGATAGCTCCCGCATGGCGGAATCCGTGGCGACGTTCCTGCTGAACGACAGAAGGTTGCGTCATGGCTGACCCGAGCGCCGAACACTGGTATCCAACCGCCGCGTATCTCTACACGCTGCACCTCGACGGCCCCGCGCTGGCGTGGGAATACCTGCGCCGCCACCCCGACTACCGCCGCGACTGGCTGCGCCGTCGCCGACAGCCAGAGGCCGCCGGACGCTGGGGACTGCGGCTGCTGGAAGATCCTGCCCTGGATGCGCGCGACGCGCACCCGACCTGGTTCCCTGACCACGATGCCGTCGTGCAGCTCTACCCGGACGCCGACCCGCCGCCCGATGCGGCGGCCTTCGCGTTCTGGCGCATTCCCGGCCAGAAGCATCTGATCCACGATGGCAAGCGCCTGGTGGTGCTGGCACGCTGGCCGGGGTGCTGCCTGCGGCTGGTGATCGCTCCCGGCCTGGCCGATGGCATGGCCTACGCCTATGCCATCCGCGCCTGCGCCACACCTTGCGTCCGCTATCAGGCGCTGGCGGCCGAGCTGGACAAGCTGGCCACCGCTGGCGACGCCTTACCCGCGGGAATGGCACGGCCACGACCGACACTCGCCACATTGCTGGAGTTGAACACGCTCCAGGCGCTCGACGGCACCCTGGCGGGCGCGTCCTTGCGCGACGTGGCCGAAGGGCTGTTCGGCGCCGATGCGGTCGCGGACGACTGGCACGCGGACAGCGCCTTGCGTGCCCGCGTTCGCCGGCTGGTGCGCCGGGGCGATGCGCTGATGCGCGGCGGCTATCGCCGCCTGGCACAGCTTCCGTCTGTTGCACAGGGACGCGCCGCATCCCCTGCAAAACGTCCCTGAGCAGGAAGCCTAGCTTTCTTGAAAGTGCCTCTATCCGGCCGCGTGGTGTGGCTGGGCTTGATGGAGGTACATCCCATGCGACCAGCTCCCTTGCGGCCTGCCGCCGCTGCTGTCGCTGCTGTCGCTGCGCCAGCGCAGCCCCAACGCTACCTGACCAACGACGAGGCCGCCGAGTACCTGCGCCTTAGTCCTCGCACGCTGGAGAAGCAGCGCGTGATCGGCGGCGGCCCGAAGTTCCGCAAGTTCGGCCGGCGCGTCATGTACGCCGTGAGCGACCTCGACGCCTGGGCCGATGCGCGCAGCTATGAGGCCACGTCCGACCCGGAATACGCCGAGCGTCATGCGGGTGACTACCGTGACGGCCGCTGATCGTCGGTGCGTGAGTGGCCTCCGCCATGTCCAGCCCTCCAGGGCAAGCCTTGCGGCAGCGCGAACAGCTCGACCTGTTCCGCGCACTGCCCGGCGACATGGCGCCGCGCGACAGTCAAGACCTCATGGCCTTTCCGTTCTTCTCGCTGGCGAAGTCGCGGCGCACGGCGCCGATCGACTTCCGCAGCGGGAACATCACCATCCGCGTGGAAGGCACGGCCGAGCACGGCATCGCCACGATATGGGATGCCGACGTGTTGATATGGGCCGCCTCGCAGATCGTGGAGGCGCGCGACGCGGGCATTCGCCCGTCGCGCTGGATACGCGCTACGCCCTACGAAATCCTGCGCTTCATCGGGCGCGGCACATCCCTCAACGACTACCTGCGCCTGAAAGCCGCGCTCGACCGGCTGCAATCGACCAGCGTGGCGACTTCCATCCGCGAAACCACGGGAAGGCGCCTGCATCGCTTTTCATGGGTGAACGAATGGCGCGAGCTGGCCGATGCCAGTGGCATGCCGCTGGGCATCGAACTGATCCTGCCGGACTGGTTCTATGCCGGCGTGCTCGACGCCGCCCTGGTGCTGACCATCGACCCGGCCTATTTCCGCTTGAAGGGCGGCATCGAGCGGTGGCTTTACCGCCTGGTGCGCAAGCACGGCGGGCGGCAGGAATACGGCTGGCAGTTCGACTTCCGGCACCTGCACCGCAAGTCCGGCAGCACGGCGCGTTTTTCGGACTTCGCCTACGACCTGCGCGTGCTGGTCGCGCGGCAGTCGCTGCCCGGCTATGTCCTGGGCATCGAGTCGATGCCGGACGAAAGGCTGGAACTGCTGACCTTTCGGCCCGTGCCGTTCACGGCACGGGGATAACTGCGGGAAAACCTGTGGACGGGCTCGTGCTATCAGGAGTACGGGGTATCGTGCTATCGGGAGTACGCCTATCGTGCTATCAGGAGTACGAAAACGCCGCAAAGCCAGTAACGGCGCGGGTTTGCGGCCCCTCTAACTTACCTAACTATAAATCTCTAACTTTTTATAGAAGCGCGCCGTTTCGGTGGACAACCGCCAAACGGCACGGCGGACAGCGTTTCGCATGGCAGGCAAAGCCCGGCTTTCCAGCATGGGAGGCCGCGTCATGATCGTTGCCTTGCTCAACCAGAAAGGCGGCGTCGGCAAGACCACGCTCGCCACCCACATTGCCGGCGAACTCGCGCTG
Organism: Alcaligenaceae bacterium CGII-47; assembly: GCA_019166125.1. Classification (GTDB taxonomy): domain Bacteria; phylum Pseudomonadota; class Gammaproteobacteria; order Burkholderiales; family Burkholderiaceae_B; genus Castellaniella. Next base: position 99,146 of record JAHTBO010000002.1, on the reverse strand, counting down.
CGCGGCCAGCACGTCATCCTGCTGGATGCCGACCCGCAAGGTTCCTCGCTGGACTGGACGCAGCGCAGAAGCCAGCAGGGCTTGCCACGGCTGTTCAGCGCCGTGGGCCTCGCCCGCGAGACGCTGCACCAGGAAGCGCCGGAACTGGCCCGCTGCGCCGATCACGTCATCATCGACGGGCCGCCGCGCATCGCCGCCCTGGCGCGTTCCGCGCTGCTGGCGGCCGAGCGCGTGCTGATCCCCGTGCAGCCCAGCCCCTACGACCTGTGGGCCAGCGCCGAGATGGTCGCGCTGATCCGCGAGGCACAAGTCTTCCGGCCTGCGCTGCGCACGGCCTTCGTCATCAACCGGCGCGTCAGCACCACCATCATCGGCCGCGAAGCGCGGCAATCGCTGGCGGAACAGCCGCTGCCAGCGCTGCGCGCCGAGGTTCGGCAAAGGATCGTCTTTGCCGACAGCGTGGCCGCTGGCCGGCTCGCCCGCGAAACCGCGCCTGACAGCGCCGCCGCACGCGAGATCGCTGCGCTGGTCGATGAACTGCTGCGGTGGCCGGCATGAGCAGAGACAGCACCACCCGCAACGGTTCGCGTGCCGGCAAGCGCGTCGGCATCGGTGCGCGTCCACCCGCGAATCCGCACGCCGAGGCGTGGATTCGCCAGGGGGATGCCGATGCGCTCAACAAAGGCGACCTTTACACGGCCCGCCTGACGCTCGACGTGACGCCCGCGCTGCGCGCACGCATCAAGATCGCCGCCTTCGGCCAGGGCGTGACCGTAGCCGAACTGCTGCGCGGCCTGCTGGAGCGGGAGTTTCCCCCGGAGAACACGCCATGAACGCATCCGCTTTGCCTGCGGCGAACGCCCCCACGGCTGCGCTGCTGCACGCGCCTTCGGCACTCGCCGGCTTGGCCGGCAACGTGCCGTTAACGCGCGTTTCGCTGGCCTACATCGAACCGCGCTTCAAGCTCTACCTGCGCTTCGGCGAACCGGCGCGCACGCTCCTGCTTGACCGCTGGCGGCGCTGCGCGGTGTTCTTGCCGAACGCGGTTCTGTGCCGCATCCGCTGGCAGGCCAACGACTACGGCACGATCCGCTGGCAGCTCATGGTTATGCAAGCCACCACGCCGCTCGATGCCGTACAGCGCATCCCTGGCGTGCAGCCAGGCGCACGCCTGCTGCTTCACGCCGAGGGCGAGAACGCCGTGCGCGCCGTGCTGGAACGCATCGACGCCATCGAGGCGCTGGGCATCGCCCCGTCTGCCGTCTCGCCCGCGTACTGGCGCACGCTGGGCAACCGGCTCGCGGCGCGCCTGCCGCTGCCCGAATACACCGCCGAGCGGCATGCCGCCTGGCTCGCCGGGAAGGTGCTGCCATGACGACCGTTTCCACTTCATCCGCCTCGCCGCGTCCTCGCTCGCGCCTGCGCGCTCGCCTCGTGCTGGCGGGCCTGACCGCCTGCGGCCTCGCTGCGCTGGCCTGGGCGGCTTTCGTGTCGCCGCTGCCGCGCCTGACGTACAACCCATCCGACAGCGTGGCGGTCGGCTGGTATCGCATCGAACCGTTCGACCCACGCACTGCCTCGCTGCCACGTCTGCTGTCCGTGGACAGCATCGTGCTGGTGCCGCTGCCAGCCGAGGCCGCCGCACTGGCTGCGCAGCGCGGCTACCTGCCGACGCGCGTTCCGCTGCTCAAACGTGTGGGCGCAGTCGCACCGCAACACGTTTGCATCGGCGCCGGGCAGGTACGCATCGACGGCGTGCCTGCGGCCGCCGTGCTGCCTGCCGACCGGCTGAGCCGGCCGTTGCCATCCTTGCAGCTTTGCCGCCGCCTCGAACCGGGCGAGCTGCTCCTGTTGAGCGTGACGAATCCGGCATCGTTCGATAGCCGGTATTTCGGCCCGGTCAGCGCATCCGCCGTGATCGGCGTTGCGCATCCGGTCTGGTTGGAGGCACGCCCATGATGGCCGCCGATTCGCTGCACGCTGTCGTGCATCTCATCATGCCATTGGGCATGTCGTTCCGGCTGCTGTTGCGGTGTCGTCGCGCGTGCAGTGCGAGCGCATCCGCGCCGCACTTCGCGCAACATCCGGCGCAGTCGTCCAACGTGCAGGCGTCTTGCCTCGAACGCACCCGGCCTGCGGCCTTCATCGTGCTTGTTTGCGTGTTCGCCGGCGGGCGGGCTGCCAGCAGCGCAGCGCCGCCGGGCCGCCGACGCCCGGAGCGACAGCGAAGGGCAAAAGCGGAAGGCAAGACAAAAGGACGCGGCACCGGGCCGCGTCGAAAGCCAGTCTGCACATGGGGGTGGCGCGGCACGCAGCGGCTTTGCCGCCGTGCCGCTTGTGGCGCGAGGCCCGCGCCAATGCAGGCATGTCCGCGTGCTTTGCACGACCGGACACGCCAGAGCTTGCAGATGGCACAGCCATGACCGACCGCAGCGACGACGATTTCCGCATCCGCCCCAGCGCCCCGAAGAACCGGGGCAAGGGCCAGGGTCAGAGCTTCGTTTCCAAGGTGCTCAAGCAGGCAGGCAAGGCCAGCGGCGGCAAGTCCTCGGTGCGCCGTCCGGCATCGGCGCGTGGCACCGGCCAGCGGCCCGGCTCGCGCCTGGGGCGCGGCCACACGGCGGCGCGCTTCGCGGGGGCGAAGCTCACGCCCATGTCGCGGCGCGTGACCATCAAGACGCTGCTGGTCAATCAGCAGCGAGCCAGCCCGCAGTCGCTCGCCAAGCACCTGCGCTACATCGAGCGCGACGGCGTGGGCCGTGATGGCGAGCCGGGCCAAGCCTACGGGCCGCAGGCCGATGCCGCCGACCTCGACGCCTTCAAGGAACGCTGCGCCGACGACCGGCATCATTTCCGCTTCATCCTCTCGCCCGAGGATGGCGCGGAACTGGAAGACTTGCGCACCTATACGCGGCACCTCATGGGCCGCATGGAAGCCGACCTGGGCACGGGCCTCGATTGGATGGCCGTCAACCACTGGAACACCGACAACCCGCACACGCACATCGTCGTGCGCGGGCGCGATGACATCGGCAAAGACCTCATCATCGCGGGCGACTACATCGCCGATGGTTTCCGCCATCGCGCTGCCGAGCTGGCGACCGAATGGCTGGGGCCGCGCACCGAGTTGGAGATCCAGCAGACCTTGCAGCGCGAGGTGGAGCAAGATCGGTGGACGAGCCTGGATCGCACTTTGAAGCGCGAGGCCGGCGACGATGGCCTGGTGCATGTCGAACGGCTCAACGAACCCCGCTTGCAGCGCCAGCGCCTGCTGCTGATCGGCCGCCTGCAACGCTTGCGGCGCCTGGGTCTGGCCGACGAGACGCAGCCGGGCACCTGGGCCGTCCATGCCGATGCAGAGAAGACCCTGCGCGCTCTGGGCGAGCGCGGCGACATCATCCGCACCATGCAGCGGGCCATGCGCGGCGAGCCGCGCGAGCTGGCGCTATTCGAGCCTGGAGACGATGGCCGAACCATCCTCGGGCGCGTGGCCGCAAAGGGACTGGCCGACGAGCTGCGCGACCGGGGCTATCTGGTCATCGACGGCGTGGACGGTAAGGCGCACTACGTCGCGCTCAACGCCCGCGACGAGCTGGCTAACTATCCGGCCGGGGCCGTGGTGGAGGTGAAGGGATCGGCCGACGTGCGCGCGGCCGACAGGAACATCGCCGCGCTGGCGAGCGATGGCCTGTACCGCACCGACCACCACTTGGCGGTGGCACAGGGCCAGGCCGTACCCGGACGCGACCCGCAGGAGGTCGTGGCCGCCCACATCCGCAGGCTCGAAGCCCTGCGCCGTGCCGGCATCGTGGAGCGCGTGGCCGAAGGGCTATGGAAGGTGCCGGGCGACCTGCCCGAGCAGGGCCGCCGGTACGACGCGCAGCGCCTGGGCAGCGTGGCGGTGGAATTGAAATCGCACCTGCCCATCGAGCGGCAGGCCCGCGTGATCGGGGCCACCTGGCTCGACCAGCAGTTGATTGGCGGCGGCCGAGGGCTGGGCGACCTGGGCTTTGGTGGCGAGGCCAAGCAGGCCATGCAGCAGCGCGCCGACTTCCTGGCCGAACAGGGGCTGGCAGACAAACGCGGCCAGCGGGTGATCCTCGCCCGCAACCTGCTGGCGACGTTGCGCAGCCGGGAGCTGGCACAGGCCGCCAAGGGCATCGCCGCCGAAACCGGCCTGGAGCATCGGCCCGTGGGCGAGGGGCAGCGCGCGGCTGGCATATACCGGCGCAGTGTCATGCTCGCCAGCGGGCGCTACGCCATGCTCGATGATGGGCTGGGTTTCAGCCTGGTGCCCTGGCGGTCGGTGATCGAATCGCGCCTGGGCCAGCAGCTTGCCGCCACGGTGCGCGGCGGCAGCGCGTCATGGGAGCTGGGCCGGCAGCGAGGACAATTGGGGATTTGATCCGTTCACCGCTTGGCGAGCACATCCCGACCGACAGCATCTACGAGTGCCAATTGCGACTTTGAAGGCACTTTGTTTGTTCAAACAAGATGCCCGAAATGATTGACGAAAACGCTGGGTGGATGTCTTGTGCGTTGATAACCTTGAACAGACAACAAGAGCTATTGCGATGACGACTTCAGATTCCTCTATTGATTCGGTGCGAGCACGCCTGCTACAGGCTGCGCAGGATGGCTTCCTGTCGGATGACTACCACCAGGTCAGCACACGGCAGATTGCCGAGCGGGCGGGCGCCAACATTTCGATGATTCGCTACTACTTCGGCAGCAAGGAAGGGCTGTACGAGGAAATGATCCGTGAGACTCTCGCGCCGCTGCTGAATGTTCTGGACAGTTCCATGTTGGATTCGTCTGCTGGGTTCGCCGACTACCTGCGGCTGTACTACGAGACGATGACCGAAAAGCCCGAGTTTCCGAAATTGATTCTCAAAGTTCTGGCACTCAACCAGGGGCCTGGCCGGCGCTTCATCCACCAGTTGCTGGAGCGCGGGCGTACAAAGGGCGCACGTAGAGTGTCCACGCTCAAAGCTGAAGGACAACTTCCCGCTGATGTCGATCCAGATATCCTGCGGATGGCCTTCGTGAGCTTGGCTATGACGCCCATGCTACTCAAGAACATTTTCGAGGAGCAGATGGAGCGGCCGATGGACGAAGATTTTCTTCGCCAATTAGCCACTTTCAACGGCCGGTTGTTCTCGACAGGATTGGGGGCGGGCCGTCATCCGAACAAGGAAGATGAGGCATGAGTTTTCAGAAGAATATTGGTGCCGTGCGACGATATGCCAAAGTCATGCGTTTTGGGACATGGTTGCAGCGCTTACCCCAGCGCATGATTCCGCCGCCGTTCAGGTTGATGCAGGTCGGTTCCGCCTTCTGGCAGTCGCGGGCGCTGTATGCGGCCGCGCAGCTCGATATCGCTGGTGTGCTGGGTGACGATAGCTTGGACGTGCGGGAGATTGCCACCCGGGCCGACTGTGACGCCGATGCCGTGTCGCGCCTGTTGCGTTTCCTTTCCTCTCTGGGCATCTTCGAGGAGGCGGGAACTCGCTGCTACCGCAATAACAAGACCTCCGCGCATCTGCGCCGCGATCACCCGCAGTGCGTGCGGTCGATGATCTTGATGCACAACAGCGAGACCATGAGCCGCCCCTGGTACGAGCAGTTGGAAGCAGGCGTGCGCGAGGGCGTCCCCCCCTTTGTCCTCGCACACGGCGAAGCTTTGTTCGATCACCTCAACCATCAGCCGGAATTCGACAGATTGTTCTCCGAGGCGATGGACAGCGTGGAAGCCTTGACTGGAGACACCTTTGCCAGCGACTTCAACTGGAGCCGCTTCGGGCGAATCATAGATGTCGGTGGATCGCGCGGTGCCAAGTCGCTCGCGATCCTGCGTCGCCATCCCAGTCTGGAGGCTTTGATTGTTGATCGCCCGCAGGTGATCAATGAAGCCCGACGCCACTGGGTCGAACACCCAGTGCCCGGCTCAGAGCGCTTGCAGTTCGCTGCTGGTGATGTTCTGGAAAGTGTTCCGGCAGCGCGCGCTGATAGCGATGTCTTCCTTTTGTCGGCCGTCCTGCACGCTATGGATGACGACACCGCTGCTCGGGCCCTGCGCCAAGTGGTCGCAGCTTGCGGCCAGACGGGGGCACGCATTGCCGTGCTGGAAATGGTTATGCCGGATACTGGCGCCGACCAAGCCTGCGCCTCGTTCGACATGCAGATGTTCATGGCTTGCCGCGGGCGTGAACGGACGGAAAGCGAGTGGCTTCTGCTGTTCGAGCGATCCGGGCTTGTTAGGGAAGAATGGGTGAGGCTGCAATCCTTTGCGAGCATCCAGGTTCTTCAGGCAATCAGGCGGTAGTCGGCTCACTTGGGCCGCTCTGATGCCTGATGGAATTGCGTCACCTCCGATGCTTCCTTGCCGTAGCCGAAGAACTCCACTTCGCCCGCGCTGCCGAGCGATTGCACATCGAGCAATCGCCGGTGTCGCGCGCCATCAGGGAGCTGGAAGAAGAACTGGGCGCGACACTGTTCGTTCGCACCACACGCAGCACACGGCTGACCCGCGCCGGCAAGCTGTTCCTGGAACATGTGCCGCGCGTGTTCACCGCCTTGCAGCAGGCCCGTGACAGCGTGAAGGCAGCCGCCAATGGCTTCCACGGTCAGTTGCGCATTGCGCTGTCTGACGGCATCACGCCGTCACGCCTGCCGACCTTGCTGGCGTTGTGTCGCCAAGAGGAGCCGGAAGTCGAGATTCGAGTGTCGGAAGTGCCGTTGTCGCAGCAGATCAAAGGGCTGCATGACGACCTCTACGACGTGGGATTTGCCCAGTCCGATGAGGTTGGCGATGGCATCGTCGCCACGCCTGTCTGGAGCGATGCGCTGATGGTGGCGGTGCCAGCCCGGCATCCGCTGTTGACCCATAAGCGAATTCCGCTGGAAGAACTGCTGCGCTATCCGTTGGTCTTGTGCGACCCGCAGGTATGCGAAGGGCATGCGAGGCACGTTGAGCGGGTGCTACGACGGGCAGAGATAGAGCCACTGATCGCAGAGCGGGTCGCATCCTGCGACCTGATGATGGCGTTGGTATCTGCCGGCTTCGCACTCGGATTGACAGGTGCTGCCCACATTGCAGCCAGTCGTGAATCGGGTGTAGTGGCCCGACCGCTGGCGGCGCGAGTTCCGCCGCTGACGACCTACCTGCTTCGTTTAGCCGACGAGCCTTCGGATGAGTTGGCGCGATTCATTGATCGTGTGCAGTCTATCGAATCACCGGAGTCCACCAGACCCATGCAGGGCCACCGCTCTGAACCACCGGAGGAGCCTACGTCATGAAGAAGATCATCCCGCTCTTGATGGTGGCCACGTTAACGGCCTGCGGCCAGTCCGAAACGCCTCAGAAGGCCAACACTTCGGAAGCGAATATCCCAACGGTGGAAGAACTGGCGGCCAACCCCGAACGGCTCAAAGAACTGCGCCAGCAATGCAAGACCGACCGCCCGAAGCTCGGCGATGTGCTGTGCAACCGGGTGGCCGAGGCCACGCGCAAGCGGTTCTACGGCGATGGCGAAACCCCTTACACGCCGCCGAAGGAGCCGCCTAAGTTCTGATCGTTGGCGGCTCACCGCATCGTCTTCATTTTTCTGCTCGACACGCCGCAATGCGCCTGCACTTGCGGCGTTTTTCTTTGGCTCGCCGTCGCACTCATTTTGTCTTTTTGCTCGACCTTTCTGTTGAAAACGGTCTTTGACCGGCACTGACCCGGCACCGATCCTGACGCCTGCGGCACGTCCTTGTGCCGCTTTTTCCATGAGGAATCAGCGCAGGAGAAATCGGAGGCCAGGTCATGCAAGGGACGAACGTGCTGTTCGGTCAGATCGCCGTGGTATTCGGCATCGTGATCGCCGGCGTGTGGGGCGCCACACAATGGACAGCAGCAGCCCTTGGCTACCAACTACGCCTTGGCTCGCCCTGGTTCGATCTTCTTGGCACACCGATCTATCACCCGTGGAAGCTGTTTGAGTGGTGGTTCGTTTTCGATGCCTACGCGCCGCGCGTGTTCGACACCGGCGGCGCCATCGCAGGCGGCAGTGGACTGCTGGCGGTGGTGGTTGCCATCGGCATGTCGATCTGGCGCTCGCGGCAGTCGCGCTTGGTCACGACCTACGGCTCGGCCCGTTGGGCGAACGCGCAGGACATTCGCAAGGCTGGCCTCACACAGCCGGCCGGCGTGTTCCTGGGCCAGCATGATCGCCAGTATCTGCGGCATGAAGGCCCGGAACACGTCCTGACCTTCGCGCCCACGCGCTCGGGTAAGGGCGTGGGCCTGGTAGTGCCCACCTTGTTGAGCTGGCCCGCGTCGGCCGTCATCCACGACATCAAGGGCGAAAACTGGCAGATCACCGCCGGCTGGCGCTCGCGCTTCTCGCATTGCCTGCTGTTCAACCCGACCGATGCGAAGTCAGCGGCCTACAACCCGCTGCTGGAGGTTCGGCGCGGCGCGCATGAAGTGCGCGACGTGCAGAACATCGCGGACATTCTGGTCGATCCCGAAGGCGCGCTGGAGAAGCGCAACCATTGGGAAAAGACCTCGCACGCGCTGCTGGTCGGGGCCATCCTGCATGTCCTCTACGCGGGCGAAGACAAGACGCTGCGCGGCGTCGCCAACTTTCTGTCCGACCCGGCCAGCCCGTTCGAGCTGACCTTGCACCGGATGATGACCACGCCGCACCTCGGCGATGGGCCGCATCCGGTCGTCGCATCGGCGGCGCGTGAAGTCCTCAACAAGAGCGACAACGAACGCTCGGGCGTGCTGTCCACGGCCATGTCGTTCCTCGGCCTGTACCGCGATCCGACCGTGGCCGAAGTCACATCGCGCTGCGACTGGCGCATCGCAGACCTGATCGCGGCCGGGCATCCGGTGTCGCTGTATCTGGTGGTGCCGCCTTCGGACATTTCGCGGACGAAGCCGCTTATCCGCCTGATCCTCAACCAGATCGGGCGACGCCTTACCGAATCGCTCGATGGCTCCGATGGCATCGCGCGCCGCCACAAGCTGCTGCTGATGCTCGATGAGTTCCCGGCGCTGGGGCGCCTGGATTTCTTCGAGACGGCGCTGGCCTTCATGGCCGGCTACGGCATCCGCAGCTTCCTCATCGCGCAGTCGCTCAACCAGATCGACAAGGCGTATGGGCAGAACCATTCCATCCTCGATAACTGCCACGTCCGCGTGACGTTTGCGACGAACGACGAACGCACCGCCAAGCGCATTTCCGAGACGCTGGGTACGGCCACCGAGTTGCGCGCGCAGCGCAACTACGCTGGCCACCGGCTCGCGCCGTGGCTCGGGCATCTGATGGTGTCGCGCCAAGAAACAGCGCGCCCGCTGCTGACGCCCGGCGAGGTGATGCAGCTTCCGCCCGACGAGGCAGTGGTGATGGTGTCCAGCGTGGCGCCGATCAAGGCCAGGAAGCTGCGCTACTACGCGGACAGCAATTTCAAGCAGCGCGTGCTGCCGCCGCCCACGCTGGCGGATGGGCAGTACGCCGACGCGCCGCCGCTGCGCCCCGACGACTGGAGCGGGTTGGCGATTCCGGTCGTGCCAGCCGCGCCTGTGACCGATACCGCCGAAGGCTTCGGCGCATCGACCGACGACGGCGGCCCACGCCGTCAGCCCGAACTCTCGGAAACCGTCGCCTATGACCCCGACCTGGCCGCGCCCGCGGCCGACCTCGGGCTGCTCGATGACGACGACGACCTGCCGCTTCCCCTTCCTCGCCAGCTTGATCCGGCCATGCAGCGCACGGCCCGGCTGGCTTCCCTCGACCCCAACGACGGAATCGAGCTATGAGCCACTACCGCCTCAACCTATTCATCCAGCCGGAGCACGCCAAGCGCCTGGACGAGCTGGCCGCCAAGAAAGGCGTATCCAAGTCCAGCATCGTCGCCGCTGCTTTGGCGTCCTGGCTGTCGCCGGACGCAGCAGACCAGCGCGAGGCGGCAGTCGCCAAGCGCCTTGATCGCCTGTCGCGCCAAGCCGAGCGCCTGGAGCGCGACCAGAACATCCAGATCGAGACGCTGGCGCTGTTCATCCGCTACTACCTCACGGTCAGCACACCAGTCCCCGAGGCTCACCAAGAGGCCGCCCGCGCCCAGGGCAAGGCGCGCTTCGAGCAGTTCGTTGAACAGTTGGGCCGCCACCTGCTGCGCGGGCGCAGCCTGGTGCGCGACGTGGTGGAAGAACTGCATCCCGACCCGATGCGGATGGAGGACGCGGCGGCAGCCGCGCAAGCGCAGGAGCGTGCGTCATGAGCGCCGCTCCGCAGTCCATGAGCGCCACGTCGCTCGACCGTCGCATCCAGATGCTGCGCACAGCGATGGGGCCGCTGATCGCCACCGCGCTCGAAGACCCGGACGTGGTGGAAATCATGCTCAACCCCGATCGCACCCTTTGGGTAGATCGGCTGTCGTCGGGCCGCGCGCCGATGGGCGTGGAGCTGTCCGAAGCGGACGGCGAGCGAATCATCCGCCTCGTGGCCGCCCACGTCGGCGCGGAGGTGCATCGCGGCCAACCACTGCTGTCGGCCGAGTTGCCCGAAACGGGCGAACGCTTCGAGGGCATCTTGCCGCCCGCCTCACCGGGGCCGGCCTTCGCGTTGCGCAAGCGCGCCATCGGCGTGATCCCGCTGGAGCGATACGTCATCGACGGCATGATGACCAGCGCCCAGGCGGGCTTTCTCGTTCGCGCGGTGCGCGAGCGGCAGAACGTCTTGATCGCCGGCGCCACCAGCAGCGGCAAGACCACGCTCGCCAATGCCTTGCTCGCGGAGATCGCCGCCACGGGCGACCGCGTGCTGGTGCTCGAAGACACGGTGGAGCTGCAATGCGCGGCTCGCGACCACGTACCGCTGCGCACGCGCGCAGGCGTGGTGTCCATGACGGAGCTGGTGCGTTCGTCCATGCGCCTGCGCCCGGATCGTGTCGTCGTCGGCGAGGTGCGCGGCGCCGAGGCACTGGATCTCATCAAGGTGTGGGGCACGGGCCACCCCGGCGGCATCGCCACGATCCATGCCGGCTCCGCGCTGGGCGCGCTGCTGCGCCTGGAGCAACTGATTCTCGAAGTGGCGGTGAACCCGCCGCGTGCGCTGATCGCCGAGGCGGTCAACGTGGTGATCCACATCGCCGGACGTGGGCGCAAGCGCCGCATCGAGAGCATTGCCCGCGTCGTCGGCTTCGACGGCGTGGGCTACCAACTGGCGGATGCCCTGGAAACGCCGTTCCCCGAGCTGCTGCCGATCCCCGATGCCGCACCTGCTGCGGCGACATCCCTGTCCCCTGACTCTCTTGGAGAACTGCCATGACACACGCCCATGCTTTCCGTGTTTCCGTAAATCCGCCTTCCCACCTGGCCGAGCTGTCCGGCTTCGCGCGGTTGCGCAGTCTGGCCCGCCCTGCGGCGCAAGGGCTGCTGCTGGCCGCGCTGCTGCTGTTCCTGGCCGGAACCGCGCAGGCCGCCGGTTCCTCGATGCCGTGGGAAGGCCCGCTGCAATCCATCCTTGAATCCATCCAGGGGCCGGTGGCGCGCATCGTCGCGGTCATCATCATCATCGCCACCGGCCTCGCGCTCGCCTTCGGCGACACGTCGGGCGGCTTCCGCAAGCTGATCCAGATCGTGTTCGGTCTGACCATCGCATTCGCGGCTTCGAGCTTCTTCCTGTCGTTCTTCAGCTTCTCCGGCGGGGCTGTCGTATGAGCGCCCCGGATACCTTCGCGGCCGGGTTCGAGGTGCCTTTGCACCGCTCGCTCACGGAACCGATCCTGCTGGGCGGCGCTCCGCGCACCGTGGCGATTGCCAACGGCACGCTGGCCGCCGCTGTCGGGCTGGGCCTGCAACTGTGGATTCCGGGCGTGGTGCTCTGGATCGTCGGCCATTCGCTGGCGGTGTGGGGAGCGCGCGTCGATCCGCAGTTCATGCAGGTCTTTGCGCGGCACATCAAGCATCGCCCGCTGCTGGACGTGTGAGGGGACGCCGCCATGCTGAACCTTGCCGAATACCGCCAGCGCCCGGCCTTGCTTGCCGACTGGCTGCCGTGGGCCGGGTTGGTCGCGCCGGGCATCGTCTTGAACAAGGACGGCAGTTTCCAGCGCACGGCCCGGTTTCGCGGGCCAGACCTCGATAGCGCGACGCAAGGCGAGTTGATCGCCACGTCGGCGCGCTTGAACAACGCGCTGCGTCGCATGGGATCGGGCTGGGCGCTGTTCATCGAAGCCGAGCGCCGGGCCGCTGCCGACTATCCGCACTCGGCGTTTTCCGAGCCGCTGTCGTGGCTGGTGGACGAGGAACGCCGCGCCACCTTCGAGGAATCTGGCAACCACTTCGAGAGCGGCTATCACCTGACGCTGGTGTACCTGCCGCCCGAGGAATCGCGCGCCCGTGCCGCCAAGATGCTCTACGAGAACACGCCGACGAATGGCGTGGACTGGCGCGAGCGGCTGCAATCCTTCGTCGCGGAGACGGATCGTGTCTTTGACCTGCTCGATGGCGTGATGCCGGAAATCGCCTGGCTCGATGACAGCCAGACGTTGACCTACCTGCACGCCACCATCTCGACGCGACGCTACCGCATCGGCGTGCCCGAAGTGCCGTTCCACATCGACGCGCTGCTGACCGATTCCGCACTGGTCGGTGGCCTGGCGCCCATGCTGGGCGACCAACACCTGCGCGTGGTGTCGGTGCGGGGCTTCCCGACCTCGACCTGGCCGGGGATTCTGGACGACCTCAACCGCCTCGGTTTTGCGTACCGCTGGAGCACGCGCTTTCTCTGCCTCGACAAATCCGAGGCGGAACGGGAGTTGGGACGCTTGCGCCGCCAGTGGTTCGCCAAACGCAAGAACGTCATCGCGCTGCTGCGCGAAACGATCTTCCAGCAGGAAAGCCCGCTGGTCGATACCGACGCCAACAACAAGGCGGCCGACGCCGACGCCGCCTTGCAGGAGTTGGGCAGCGACCAGGTGGCCTTCGGCTACCTGACGGCGACCGTCACCGTCATGGACGCGGACGCCGCCGTCGCCGACGAGAAGCTGCGCATGGTGGAGCGCGTCATCCAGGGTCGGGGCTTCGTCACCATCCCCGAAACGCTCAACGCCGTGGATGCGTGGCTGTCCTCGCTCCCCGGTAACGCCTACGCCAACGTGCGCCAGCCCATCGTCTCGACGCTGAACCTGGCTCACATGATGCCGGTGTCGGCGGTATGGGCCGGGCCGGAGAAGAACGACCACCTCGACGGCCCGCCGCTGATCGTCACGCGCACCGATGGCGCCACACCGTTCCGGCTGGTGACGCACATCGGCGACGTGGGCCACACGCTGGTCGCGGGACCGACTGGCATGGGCAAGTCGGTCTTGCTCGCCACGCTGGCGATGCAGTTCCGCCGCTATCGCGGCTCGCGCATCTTCGCCTTCGACATGGGCCGCTCCATGCGAGCCGCCATCTTCGGCCTGGGCGGCGAACACTACGACCTGGGCACGGATGGCGAAATCGCCTTCCAACCCTTGGCCCGCATCGACCGCGAGGGCTACCGCACCTGGGCGGCCGAATGGACCGAAGGCCGCTTGCTGCACGAAGGCGTAGCGGTTGGCCCCGACGAGAAGGCGGCTATCTGGTCGGCGCTGGGAAGTCTCGCCGGTGCGCCGGTGGAGCAGCGCACGATGACCGGGCTTTCCGTGCTGCTGCAATCGAACGCACTGCGGCAGGCGTTGTCGCCCTATGTGCTCGGTGGCGCCCACGGCAAGCTGCTGGACGCCGACCACGACCGGCTGGGCATGGCCGACGTGCAGTGCTTCGAGATGGAGGAGCTGATGCACAGCAAGGCCGCCGTCATGGCCGTGCTGCATTACCTCTTTGCGCGCTTCGACGAACGCTTTGATGGCGCTCCCACGCTGCTGATCCTCGATGAAGCATGGCTGTTCCTCGATGACCCGGTGTTTGCCGCGCGCATCCGCCAGTGGCTCAAGACGCTGCGCAAGAAGAATGTCAGCGTCATCTTCGCCACGCAGAGCCTCGCCGACATCAAGGATTCGAGCATCGCGCCCGCGATCATCGAGAGCTGCGCGAGTCGGATTTTCTTGCCCAACCCGCAGGCCACCGAGCCGCAGATTCGCACGATTTACGAGGGCTTCGGCCTCAACAGGCGGCAGATCGAAATCGTTGCCACCGCGCAGCCCAAGCGCGACTACTACTACCAATCCCGCCTCGGCAACCGCCTGTTCGACCTCGACCTGGGGCCGGCGGCGCTGGCGTTTGCGGGCGCTTCCACGCCGCAAGACCAGCGCGACATAGACCGCGTGCTGCTGGACGCCGGCGTGCCCGGCTTCGCGGGCGCCTGGCTGCGCCATCGCGGCCTCGATTGGGCGGCCGACCTGCTGCCCTCGTTCCCCGGCCTCGCGCCGGGTTCCCTCGCTGACCAACCTCTGGAGAACCTGCCATGAAAAAGCGTCTTGTCGCCGCCGCCATCGCGGCCATGCTTTGCACCGCCACCGCCCATGCGCAATGGGTCGTGGTCGATCCCACGAACCTCGTGCAGAACACGCTGACCGCGATCCGCACGCTGGAGCAGATCAACAATCAGATTCAGCAGCTCCAGAACGAAGCGCAGATGCTGATGAACCAGGCGCGCAACCTCGCCAGCCTGCCGTCCAGCGTGGTGAACCAGTTGCGCGCCAACCTGGCGACGACCGAGCGGCTGATCGCCCAGGCGCGCGGCTTGGCCTACGACGTGACGAATCTGGATCGGGAGTTCGCGCGCCTTTATCCCGAGCAGTACGCCGCCACCGTCAGCGGCGACCAGATGTACCGCGACGCGCAGGAGCGTTGGCGGAACACGCTCAACGGCTTGCAGACCACTATGCAGATGCAGGCGCAGGTGTCGCAGAACCTGGGCGAAGACGAAAGCGTGCTGGCCGATCTCGTTGGCAAGAGCCAGTCGGCCGAAGGTGCGTTGCAGGCGATGCAGGCCATGAATCAGTTGCTGGCCTTGCAGGCCAAGCAGTCGATCCAATCGCAGCGGCTCCAGATCACGCAAGATCGGGCGGCGTCGCTGGAGCTGGCGCGGCAGGCGGCAGCCACGGAGCGCGCCCGAGAAGTGCGGCGGCGCTTCCTGGGCGACGGCACGCCGTACACGCCGCAGCGCGTGGTTTTCTACGGCAACTGACGGGAGGCCGCCATGCGATGCGTCCTCGCCCTGTCGGTTTCGCTGCTTGTGGCGCTGGTGGCCGCGTGCAGCGAGCAGCCGGCCGACCACCTTGCCGATGCCCTGGCCGCCGATCCCGTGCGGCTCAAGGCATTGCGCGCGCAATGCGCGGCCGACCGCCAGGCCACGGGCGAGGACGCTTGCCGCGCCGCCGCCGAAGCCTTCCGACGGCGCTTCTTCTCCGGTCAGACCGGGCCGGATGAATACCAGACGCTGGCCGACCTGCCGCCGATCCCGCCGAGCTTCGATGAACCGGGCGATGGCACGGCGCCGGCATCGCCGGCCGAACCGGAGGGCACGCCATGAATGACGTGACCATCATCGACCAGTTCCTCAATATCTTCTCCGCCTACATCGACTCGGGTTTCGGGCTGTTGCAGGGCGAAGTGGCCTTCCTCACCGCTACGCTGATCGTCATCGACATGACGATCGCCGGACTGTATTGGGCGATGAGCCACGCCACCGGCCAGGGCGAGGACGTGATCGCCAAGCTGCTGCGCAAGGTGCTCTACGTCGGTGCCTTCGCCTACATCATCGGCAACTTCAACTGGCTGGCCGGCATCGTGTTCCGATCCTTCGCCGGGCTGGGCCTGACGGCCACCGGCTCGGCGATCACCATGGAAAACTTCTTGCAGCCGGGCCGGCTCGCCAAGACCGGCATCGACGCCGGGGCGCCGATTCTGGAGCAAGTCGGCGAGATGGCCGGCTTCCCCGAGGTGTTCGTGAACCTCGATGCCATCACGGTGATGTTCCTCGCGTGGCTGGTCGTGGTGCTGTGCTTTTTCGTGCTGGCGATCCAGCTTTTCATCACCCTGATTGAGTTCAAGCTGACCACGCTCGCCGGGTTCGTGCTGGTGCCGTTCGCGTTGTGGAACAAGACCTCGTTCCTGGCAGAGAAGGTGCTGGGCAATGTCGTTTCCGCCGGCATCAAGGTGCTGGTGCTGGCCGTGATCGTGGGCATCGGCTCGGGCCTGTTCGCTCAGTTCCAAGTCCATCCCGCCGAGCCGTCCATCGACCACGCACTGGTCATCATGCTGGCCTCGCTCACCTTGCTGGCGCTAGGGATCTTCGGCCCTGGCATCGCCACGGGCCTCGTCTCCGGTGCGCCCCAGCTCGGCGCGGGCGCGATGGCCGGCGCTGCGGTGGGTGCTGCCGGAGCCGCTGTTGCTGTCGGTGCCGCCGCGACGGGCGTAGGCGGCGCGGTCATGGCCGGGGCGCGCATGGCGCCTGCCGCGGCCAAGCTCGCCGGCAGTGGTGCGCGTGCTGCCACCTCGACGGCCAGCAGCGCACGCTCGGCGTTCCAGGCCGGTTCCGCCGCCGCAGGCGGTGGCGCGAAAGGCGCGATGGCCGGCTTGGGAAATGTCGCCAAGACCGGCGCGCAGTCTGCCGGACGGGGTGCAGCGTCCCGCGCATCCGCCTTCGGCCAGAAGATGACCAGCTCCTTCCGTGCCGGGTGGAACGGCCCGACTGACGACGGTGCGGGTGCGGCATCCGGTGGAGCCGGAGCATCCAGCCAGGCCTCCACAGGCGAAGCCGCAGCGGGCGGCGCCAACGCGCAGAAGCAAGAACAGCCCGCTTGGGCCAAGCGGCTGCACCGCCGCCAGCAACTCACTCATGCCGCGACCACCACCGCCCACGCGCTGCGCGGTGGCGATGGCGGCGGCTCCGGCCAGGGGCCGAGCCTGCGCGATTCCGATTCATAAGGAGAACTGACCATGCGATTCAAACGACCGCAGGTGCGCTACGCCGACACGCCGCAGCCTGCCACTCCGTACCAAGCTGCCGGCCAGGTGTGGGACGAGCGCATTGGCTCGTCCCGCGTGCAGGCGAAAAACTGGCGCCTCATGGCCTTCGGCTGCCTCGCGCTTGCGCTGCTGATGGCCGGCGGCCTGGTCTGGCGCTCGGCGCAGTCCATCGTCACGCCCTATGTGGTGGAGGTGGACAACGCGGGCCAGGTGCGCGCCGTGGGCGAAGCCGCCACGCCATACCGGCCCAACGATGCGCAGACCGCGCACCACATCGCGCGCTTCGTGACGCTGGTGCGCTCGCTGTCCATCGACCCCATCGTCGTCCGCCAGAACTGGCTCGACGCCTACGACTACACGACCGACAAGGGCGCGGCCGTGCTCAACGACTACGCACGGGTCAACGACCCGTTCGCGCGCATCGGCAAAGAGTCGGTAACGGTGCAGATCACCAGCGTCGTGCGCGCCAGCGACACGTCTTTCAACGTTCGCTGGACGGAACGCCGCTACGTCAACGGCGCCGCGGCGGGCTTGGAGCGGTGGACGGCAGTGGTGTCCATCGTGCTTCAGCCGCCGCGCACCGAAGAACGCCTGCGCAAGAACCCCCTGGGCATCTACGTCAACGGCCTGTCGTGGAGCCGCGAACTGGATTCTTCCGAAGGAGCCAAGCCATGAATGATCTTTTCCGTAAAACCGCTTTGCCGGTGATCCTGCTTGCCCTCGCGGGCTGCGCCACGCAGGGCAAACCGCCGCCGACCATCTCGCTCGATGAGCCGGTGCAGGCCCAGCCGCTGCCCGAGCCACCTGCGCCGGTGGAGGTGGTGGCCGTGCCCGAGGTGCTGCCGATGCCAGCGCAGTTGAAGCCAGAGCCCGAAGCCGAGGACGCCAAGCCCGTGCCAGAGCCAGCCGATGAGAAGGTGCGCGTCTCGCGCGCCAATGCCGAGGCGCGTGTCGCGCCCACGCGCGAGGGCTATGTGAACGCGATCCAGGTCTGGCCCTTCACCGATGGCGCGCTGTACCAGGTCTATGCGGCAGTGGGCCGTGTGACGGTGATTGCGCTCCAGCCGGGCGAGGAACTGGTGACGGTGGCCGCTGGCGATACCGTGCGCTGGATCGTGGGCGATACGTCCAGCGGCAGCGGTGCCGACCTGCGCGTCAATGTGCTGGTCAAGCCGATCCGCTCGGGCCTCAAGACCAATCTCGTCATCACCACCAGCCGCAGGACGTACTTGCTGGAGCTGACCTCGACGGAAAAGACGTGGATGGCCTCCGTGTCGTGGGAGTACCCACGCGACCGGATGCTGGCCTTGCAGCGCCAGGCGCAGGCGGCCAGCGCCGCCGCGCCGGTGGACTCCGGCTTGTCGCTGGAAAACCTGCGCTTCCGCTACGCGGTCAGCGGTAGCAACCCGCCGTGGAAGCCGCTGCGCGCCTTCGACGACGGGCAGAAGGTCTATATCCAGTTCCCCGCCGGCATCGCGCAAGGCGAGCTGCCGCCGCTGTTCGTGATCGGGCCGGAAGGCGACGGGCAACTGGTCAACTACCGCTTCCGCTCGCCGTATTACATCGTGGATCGGCTGTTCGGTGCCGCCGAATTGCGCCTCGGCGGTGATGGCGGCGACGTGGTGCGCATCGAGCGCACGGATGGCACGCGGAGGAACTGACCATGAGCCAGGACGACACTCCCGACCTTGCCGCGCCTTCGGCGGGCAAGGTCGCGCCCGAGGCGGTGGTGCTGCGCGCCCAGCCGCGTCCGGTCACGCGCCTGAACCGGCGCACGCTGGCCATCCTCGCCGGTGGCCTGTCGGTCGCCGTGCTCGGCGCGTTGATGTGGTCGTTGCAACCGCAGCGGCGCGCGGCCAACGAGCAGGCCGAGCTTTACAACGTGGATCGCGTTTCACACTCCGAAGGACTCGACCAACTGCCGGCCGACTATTCCAAGCTGCCGCCGACCTTGCCCCCCGACGTGCCCGAGCTGGGGCCGCCGCTGCCGGGCGACCTTGGGCCGGCCATCGTGAATTCGCAGCAGCCGGCCGTGGCCGCCTACGCCACACCCGGTCACGACCCGGCCGAGGCGGAACGCCTGGCCCGCTTGAAGGAGGCCGAGGAAGCGGCTGCATCGTCGGTATTCTTCCGCACCGGCACCCAGCAAGCCGCGCCGGTGGCGCAGTCGCAGGTGGCCGCCGCGCCGGGCTTCGCCGCCAATGCGGCCTTCGACCCGATGGCGGCCGGGCCGGCTTCGACGGCGGCCCAGCCCGCCGACCCAACCGCCGTGCAGAACCGGCAAGACCAGAAAGAGGCGTTCCAGCAAGCCGGAACCACGGAAACCCGTAATTCCGGCAACCTGCAAATACCCGCATCGCCGTATCAGGTGATGGCCGGAACGGTGGTCGCCGGGGCGCTGGTCACGGGCATCAAGTCGGACTTGCCGGGCGATGTGATCGCCACGGTGACGGAGCCGGTCTATGACACGGCCACCGGGCGCTTCCTGCTGATTCCGCAGGGTTCGCGCATCCTGGGCCGCTACAACAGTCAGGTCAGCTACGGGCAGAGCCGCGTTCAAGTCGTCTGGAACCGGATCATCCTGCCCGACACGTCCTCGCTCACGCTCGACAACCTGGCCGGCACTGACCCGGCCGGCTACGCCGGGCTGGAAGACGACGTGGACTACCACTGGGGCCGCATCTTCGCCGGTGCGGCGCTGACCACGCTGCTGGGCGTCGGTGCCGAGCTGGCTGCGCCGGAGAACCGCCAGGACGGCGACCGCATCATCATCGCCGGCCGCGACAGCCTGCAGGACAGCGTGAACCAGGTCGGGCAGGAGATGACCCGGCGCAACCTCAACATCCAGCCCACCTTGACCGAACGGCCGGGCCTGCCGGTGCGCATCATCGTCAACCGGGATCTTGTGCTGCGGCCCTACCAGCCGCTGTTCTTCAATCGGGGGACTTCACGATGAGCACGACCAAGAAGCTGCGGCTCGGGCCGCTGCCCAAGACCGAGAGCGTCAAGCTGACCTTTGCCTGCCCGGCCAGCCTGAAAGCCGACCTCGACCGCTACGCCGCGCTGCACGCGCAGACCTACGGAGAGCCGGTCGATGCTGTGGCGCTGATCCCGCACATGCTGGAAGCCTTCATGGCCAGGGATCGTGGATTCAAGCATGGAAACAAGAACGAAAAAGCCGCTCCTGTCTGAGCGATGGCTGCACGCCAGTTTCAAAAACCAAACCTCCGTGCGAGTTCATCTACTCTGATGAACCTGTGATCTTGACGCAAATTCGGCGCTGCTTGACCGATGGCATCAAGGCATTGGCGCAGTTCCGGTGATAGCCACGATGGCTGATCGCCCAAGATGGTGAACAGCAGCCGTAGTGCGTCTTCTGGAAAACGGGCGGATAGGCCAGATTCCTGCAACCGGTGAATCACATAGTCGGGGTGCTGAACCACGCGCAACCAGTTTCCAACCGCCGCCATCGCTGATGGGAATTCACCACCTGTCGCGACGCACAGGCGAGCCAGCGATGCGGCGTTGGCGCTCGATGCCTGATCGTTGGACTTCGGCCAGATCTTTTCCCAAAACGGCAAGACCCGGTTTTTCCAGTAATCCTCGCGCTGGTCGCCTGCTCCTTCCAGCGCGCGCACTAAGGCTTGAGCCGATTCGCGCAGGCCATCGGCAGGAAGTGCGCGGATGGCAGTGGCCAGTTGCGCTATGGTGAAAGTGTCGCTGGGATCGAGCGCCGCGAATGTCAGGAACGCCGCGAACTGCTCATTGTGCTTGCCCAACTGAGCATAGTGATTCACCGTGTCGAGAAAGGCGGGCTTGATCGCTTCCATCAACGGGCGATACAGCCGTGGTGACCAAAGGAAACCTTCCCACGCAGCCTTCGCTTCGGTTTCGGAACGATTCCAGTCGAGCAGTGGCAGTAGGTGCTGCTCCGACCAAGCCCTATCCACCCGGAACAACGAGAGAGCATGGGCTGACAGCAATACCCGACCGTGCCTGAACTTGGTGACCTGCGTATCGCAAAGCTCCGTGAAGATGGGTTTGATGAATTCCGGCAGCCCTTGCCCGTCGTCTGGTTCTTGGCGATACAACCAATCCAGCAATGCCTGCGTCACATGGCCGACGGGATGATTGATGGCGCGGAAGACCGGATCGTCAGTGTCGCCATCGTCCTCAAAATCCAAGCTCAAGATGCGCTGAGCAAGCGTCAGGAAGTGATCTTCATGACCCTCGAAGGTTTTCGCCACGGCTTGTAGCCACCAACTGATGCCGTTGGACAAGGCTTGCACCAAGTCATCAGGGGCATCGACGATAACCGGAGCCATGAAGCGCCACGAACGGTCGCGCAACTTTTCTTCCGCCCAGGCTTGCAACGCATCGCGCCAGCGTTCGACCGGCCAATTCTTCTGCTGCGCGAGCTTGCACAAGGCGTAGGCCGTTGCCTGAAACATCTCCGAGCACAGCTTACGCCAGTCGTCCTGCTGCGAGTTTTCCAGCACGGGATGCGCCAACAGATAGTCCAGCACACCGCGCCTGGTGCGTGGAATAGGAGTGAATGGCTTCCACGGATCACGATCACCGACCCAACCGCCTCCCATCCAGATGGGAAATTCGTCACTCTCATCCGCTGCAAGCTGCCACGGGTACTGTGCTGAGAGGGCATCGAGCCGCGACTGTCCCGCTTCGCTGAGGGTTGCGCCTGCTTGGGCTATTTTTGCAAGCCGCAGCCATACGCCGTGATCAACGATGTTGTTCCAAGCATCGGGCTCGATATCGGCGCGGTACAGGTCGCGGGGCGGCCCGGAAAGAATGGCCTGTTCCAGTTCGGTCCGCATCGCTGCATTCAGTTGCGGTGCCAAAGAAACCAGCAGGCGCATGGTTTCGCGTCTGGTTTCCTCCGACCAGAGCCAGCGCCGCTCATCCGCCAACAGCCAGTCGAGAGCCTGCCGAAGCGAAATGACACGCCCCTGTGCGGCGGCAAACAACGCGAGGCGTCGAAATACCGGATACGCCCCGTGCGCCCAAGTCTCGGCCACGATTCGCGCCCGTTCCGGCGACTTCTCGGCGGCAACCAACCACGCATCGCGGGTCAGTTCGATCAGCGCCGTCCAGTCGTGGAAGTCTTTGTTCTGCGAGTGATCTGAAATCGAAGGTTGATGGACATACGAATGATCGCTCTCGCTATCCACACCGCCAAGCTCACGCATCAAGTCGAGCGCGTCGCGCAGCAAGGCGCTGAAGTCGTCCAACAGTTCCGGCAGTGCCGCCATCCACTGTTCATTCTTGGGCATGTCGCGCAGGCCGGAATGGACGTGATCCGATGCCAGCACGATTTCCCATTCCACAATGTTATTGATGCGATCCTGCGCTTCGTCGTCATCGTCCGCGCCAGACCAGCGGAACGGCTCGCGCAATGACAGGCAAGGTGTCAATGTTTCCCGAAGAGCCAAGCGCACGCTGACGGTCAACCCATCGTGCTTGAATTGATCGCGCCAACGGTAGAGGCTTAGGTCACGCAGTCCGGATCTCACATACCCGTTGAGCAGCAAGCGCCAGAGCGTTCGCATCGCGGGACGGGGAATGGCGTTGGGTGCATTCGCTCGAATGCGATCCAATTCGGTGGTGTTGCCGCCGTTTGCGAGCTTGTCCAGTTCGTCGAGGCGGCGTTCGATCAACCAGATCAATTGGTCGTGCAGTTGGCCACCGCGCTTTATCAGCCAGATCAACAGCTTTGGGTCGTCGAGGTGACGGAGCAGCCAACGGGCCAGTTGGAACATCACCGCATCCCAGCCACTGCTGCGATGCCCGGCGTCGACAATCCTCATCCACGGCGCGAGCGGGTATGGAGTGGGCCTACTGATCAAGCTGTAGGCAAGCTTGTCGTCCACGGTAGTTTGGGGTGGCACACTGAATCGTCCCAGGTCGGCATGGCGATAGAGTTCCTCACTCAACGGCTCCAGCCAGTCCAGTGACGGTACGGGGTCGAGTTCCGCGAACCGCTTTGCGGGCAAGCTGCCCGGATCGCTCAACGCCCACAGCATCCGCCCGACGAAATCGTCCTGCTTCGTGCTCGCCAACGGGCGGGCGATGGCGCATTCGATGACGATACGTTCCTTACCGCGCACGCCGTCGCGGTAAGTGTTGGCCCAAGCGCGCAGGGTCTTGTGTAAATAGGCGTGATGCCGGTGCTCGCGGTAGAGAATGGGCGTGACGTTCTTCGCCTTCCATTCACTAGCGCGATCCACTTCCTTGCCTTTGGAATAGCTGCCGAAGGCGAACATCTCCGGCGGAGACTCCCCCAGCAGACGGTCGGCGGCCAACGCATCCATCATGTAGCGCAACACCGGATCGTTGATGCTGTAGCCGACGAAGCAGACGGTGAAGTTGCGAAACAGTTCGCTCACGAAGCGTGCGGCCCAGCGTTCTGTCAGGTAGGCCAGCCCGAAGTCACCGCTGGAAACCACCAGCCGATCCAGATCGCCTGCCGTTGCCGTAACGGGCAGCAGGCCGTGCAGATACACCAGGCCGTCCCATCGGGTCTTCGGCACGGGGAGTAGAGGAGCCTTGAAGTCTGGAAACGACAGCGATTTCGTTGCCCTGACTTCCTCGAACAGACGGTCGAAGTTGGTGGTGATGAGTCGTGTGCGGCCCTCGCGGTTCTGCGCCAGCGTCAGCAGGGCTTCGTGTGTTGCCGTCGCGTTCGGGGCCGTGAGGTTAGGCGTCAGGATCGTCGCCAATTCACTGCGCACTTTTCCTCGGCCACCGACGACATCCGCTTCCAACAGGCCAATGGCGGTGTCGAACTGCCCGGCCTTGATCGCGGACTGCTGTACCAGATTGGGTGTGACCGAAAGGGCTTGATAGAGCCTGTCCACCAGACCGGAAAAGCCGGGTAACCGCGCGGGGTAGGAAATGCCCGCGCCGCAGAAGAACACTACACGCCCGTCTTCGTGCGCCTGCAACAGACGTTCTGGAATATCAGGACCGTGACGGACAAACTGCATTTAGCGGCATCCAATGAACACTCGTTCCACCACACCGGCAGTACAAATAGCAATGCCGTTAACCATTGGGCTAATGGTGACTTCATGGTATTCGGCTGCCATCTCTACGACTACCGATTTGTCGCCTCGATCCTCTCTGATGAGTTTGAAGCAGTATTCAGCCACGCGCGGCTTCCTCGCCGATGGCTTGCGCCATCCAGCCGGGCAGCGTTGCACGCGCCGAGACTAACGCCTGCCATTCGGAACGGGGAAGAATGCGGCGCAGCGATGCCAGTGACTTACCGGCGTGCGTCGGGCCGATCCAAGCCAGCGCGCGCACGGCCGCGCCGGCCGGCTGCGTGCCCAGCGCGAGCATCCAGCGTGGCGCGTGCTTCACCAGCACCTCTGAACGCCCGAGCTTCAGCTTGTGGGTGCGGCCGGATGTCAGGTAGACCTCGCGGATAGGCACTTGCTGCGTCAGGCCCAGGGCATTGGCCGCGCTGGCGCCGTGCGGCACGACGATTTCGCCACTCTGCTCGGCCAGCGCCTTGACGACCTTCTCTGGAGCGGGAGCGCGCGAGCCGAACCGGCTGGAAACCGGCGCGGCGTAGGCGCCACGCACGACCCGCAGCAGCTTGCCGGCCTTGGCCAACCGCGAGAACGCCTGATCCACTGCCGACCTGCTTCCCAGGTGCAAGAACTCCTTGGGCGACAGGACGCCTCCCTCGGGGAGGGATTGCGCTTGTTGCAGGATAGTCTCGGGCAGCGTGTTCATAGGGCACCTCTAGAGGTGAGAAATAGTACATCAATTTCTGACATCTTGAAGGCAACACGGTCCTGCTGGTCTGGTGACAGATTGGCGGGCTGGGGTAAGCGGACCTTGACCGTTACGCTGCGCTTTCTCGTTTCGGGCTATGGTTTTCGGGAGCCTTGTCATATCATTCGAGCAAGCCTCGTCAGAGGCCCCCTCGGGTACGCTCAGACCCGCAACCGCGTTGCTCCTATGTGGCTCCTAGCCTACAAGCGCCGGACAGGCGAAGGAGCTGGCGCAAACGTCCAAACCCTTGTCACACTTAGACTTCAGCCGATGCGCTGCCGTTTACGGAGTGCTTGACATCGGCCCTTTTTTGAACGCTAGCTAATAGCGAATCACAATCACCAGAATCATCCGTGCCGAAATTGAGTAGGGGAAGAAGCGCGGCAAACGGCGTTGCAATCACTCCTAGCGCGATCGCCGCACCCGCGCGCGCCGCCAGCGGGCCCTTTTGTACACCGACATCTGGATTTTTGAAGGTCCCTTTTACATATAAGGGCGAACGTAAGGTGAAAATCCGCAATGTTTTATTCTGCGGTCTGATATCCAAATCCAAGTGTTCAGTGGCGAGATTTATCTGTCCCGTCACGTCCACGATAGCGTCTTCGGTTTCCATTCTGAACACGCGTGTTTGCACTAAGCCGTTAGTCACTTTGAAATCCCCACCCATACAATTCAGGATGATCTGCTGGTCGCCAAACAGCTTCGCGAACACGATATTCGCGATATTCAATCCAGCCGTCTCCAGTAAAAGCTTACTGATGGTGCCGCGGCTGACGATGGTTTGGATGTTGCCGTTGGCGTGCGCCAGCAGCGTGGCCACCGAAACCCCTCGACCGGTCAGCGAAATATTGCCTTGCAGTTGCCCAAAGCTCGCGTCCATACTTTGGGCGCCTGGAAATAGCTCCTTCAGCTTTAGGTGCTTCGCGATGGCTTTGATGTGACCATCAATTTGCTCGCCTCGGCCATCAAGGGAAATCGTGTTGCTAAGCGTGCCGTCGGCGATGCCAAAATTCAGCGGCGTAAAGGACAAAACACGGTCACGGAGTTGGACATGGGCGGTGATATTGTCCAGAGGCAAGTCCTTATTACGCAGAATTTTATGGCCGGAAAATTTTACATCTGCATCCATTGCGCCCCAATGCTTTGTCGCGATTCGCTCAACCGGCAAGGCCTTGTCTGGGGGCTGGGCTTGGGCGCCTGCCTGCGCAGCATGTCCCTTTGTGTCGCTGGTATCCACGCCGATGAGCGGGCCCAGATCCCGAAGTCTTAGCAGCTTAGATTCAACCTCTCCCGTAAGGAGCGAGCGCGGGTCTCTGTGGCGGAATTCAAGCGTACCAGCTAGATCGCTCTTGCCAACGATGCCCTCGAAACCTTCATATCGCCATGCATCATCGCCATCCACGACGGTCCTGATTAACCGACCTTCCGTGTGATAGGGTGGTGTATTCGGCAGAACGACGCCAGTAATGGGGAAGAGGTCATGCATCGTGTCGCCAGCAAGTTTCAGGTTGACGTCGATCAGGATATTCGCATCTTTTTTTGTGAACGCACCCTCAACGTTGATGGTCGTCGTCCCAATTTGCATGTCGCCTTGAACCGGAAACGACATTTTGCTGTGCCGTAACGCCAAGATGTCCCCCAACTGGCCCTTGCCTTGAACTGCGGCATCCCGATAAGTTCCGCTCGCTGTCCACGAGAGGCCGTATCGGCTTGACTGCGGGGTGCTGTTGATGTTTCCGTTTAGTTGGAGATTTTGGATCCTATCGTCGAGCTCGACGACGACATCTTTCAGCGTCACGTTACGAAGATCAAAAGTCCAGTCGGAGGATGCCTGCTCGTCGTCCGATCCAAATGTCCAATTATTTGACTTGTCGACCCGTCGCTCGAGCGACAATGTGGCATCTTGGATATTTAACCGTTCAACCTGCACCGTACGCCCAAACAAGGCCCAGGGATTAAACACGATCGTGAGGTGATCGATCTGCGCCAGCTCCCCCGCCTCTTGTCGAGGATTGCCTAGCATAATATGATCCGCCCGGATTTCAGGCCAGGGAAGCCATTGGCGCCAACCGGTCTGCTGAATTGGCTTAACCCATCGTAGCGTCAATTCGCCATTCACCGCAGCTGGCCGATGGGCTATCGCACTGGCTTGGCGGTTGATCCAAGGTTTGGCGTACGACCAGCTCACGGTTGATATAAGCACGACAACCACGATGAAGCTCATAGCCAGGAGTATGAATGCCCCCAGCATCAACTTCCTGTAGCGCGACATCGCCTTTTTGTGCGGAGGTGTCATACTTGGTTTCCTTGGCATTAGCCTTAGCTGTGTCTTGTTTGTCCTTGCTCAGCAAATGCTGTGCATAGCCGGTGCAAGTGTCGTGCCATCATGTAAAGTCTTGAGGCCATTATTCGCGTACCCTTAACGATAACGATGCGGCCAACGGCGTTACGCGGGTATCTATACCTTCGTCTCTGAGACAAGCAACCTCAGCATTTCGGTAAATTCCGCACTGGTAAAGGGCTTTTTCAGTGTCGTGTGGTGGCTATAGTCCTTGCGTAGGCCTTGGGGTCCGTAGCTGGTTACGAAAGCAAAGGGCACACTTCGTGCCGTTAAGGAATCGGCGATCGGATAGCTGTCGCTGCCACATAGGTTCACATCCAGCGTGGCCGCATCAACGCGATACGTGTTGATCAACTCCAGCGCCTGATCTACTGTTGACGCGGATAGAACCTTCTTGCACCCCAAGTCTGCAAGCATGTCTTCGAACATCATGAGAATCATCATCTCATCCTCGACAACCAGAACCTGCTTCCCCAACAAAAAATTATTCATTTAGAACTTCAAGGGGCGCTGGAATGTTGATCGTGCAGCTCAAACCATCCGTACGATAATCGAGATGAGTCTCGCCGCCCAGCTCATGGGTCAGGCCGCGTTCAATCACCAGCGTCCCAAAGCCTTTATGCGTGGGCTCCAGGACCTCGGGTCCGTCCAACTCGGTCCAGCGAATAACGAGTCTCAGTCCCCGTACAGAGTGGGAGATCGCCCAATCGATCTCTACGGTTCCAAGATCATTGGACAGCGCGCCGAACTTGATGGCGTTTGCCGCCAATTCGTGAAAGATGATTCCGAGCACTAACGATGCCGGGGCGGTAAGCCCAATGGGGTCTTTGCGCACGATGATGAATCGTGACGCATCAATGCCTGCATCCCCAAACGCCGTCAGTGCGATATCGACGACATCGTGCAGCCATGCACCCCTCCAGTTCATGGCGCTCAACAGATCATGCGAACGGGACAAGGAGAATATCCGCGACTCGATGGAATCCCGCATTGCCTGGGGCTCGGGTTGTGTACGAATGGTTTGCGCCACGATTGATTGCACCGTCGACAAGGTGTTCTTGACGCGATGATTCAGCTCGTCAATGAGGTGCTTGTACTGTTCCTGCGCGTCCTTGTGTTTTGTCGTATCTACGATAGAAACAAAATGCTCCACGACTTTCCCCGCCTGGTTTTGAACGGGACTAACGTAGATAACTGCCCAAAAGTTGCTCTCGTCCTTTCGGCGAAAGTGCGCTTCAGGGCATACGTCATCGCCAGCAAAAGCCGCGGTAATACCCGCTAGCGTCTCCGGCTCTGAGTCGTGTGCAAGCAGGAAACTGAATGCCTGTGCCAGGATCTCATCCCTTTCGTAACCGGTCAGTGTGAGGAAACTGTCATTTGCAAAAATGATTGGATTCTCTGCCGCGTTCGCGTCGGTGAAGATCATCGGCATTCTCGTCGTCTGCGTAGCCACAACGAATGGGCCCAGGGCAGCGCTGAAATCTTTGACGCTGGCCTCTGCACATTTTTGCGCTGCGGACTTGTCGGTGATTTTCTCCATATGATGCCTCGCAATGCTATGTATATCATTTTTATAAAGGTCCACGCTGTTGTGTCATGCTGATAGCAATTGCCATGCCTATAGGAGGTGGGCATGGCAATTGCTTCCGAGTGCTTGATTTAATACCGCTGCACGAGCACACAATATGAGCGGTGCTGGTGGGCACCCTTGCACTATGGAGCATCTTGATTGACCGTGCTTGTTATTGGTCACCGTCGATTGCCCGATTATTTACGCCAAATCGGATATGTTTGATCAAAGACGGGGAGTTGCAGCGACGCGGCATGCGGCGTTAATACGTTACACGCGAGGAATTGATGGGTGAACTGCGTGTAGCGGGACTTACCGACCTAAAAGATGTACGCCGCGCTTATATTGAATCCACTGGAAAAATCAGCATTATTCCCAAAAAAGGCGCATCGTAGAAAGATATGGGCATAGCAAGCATGGTGGGCACGTTATGTGCTGATCGCTTACGCACGATCGAGCATCGATCAAGTCTGGCAGTTCAAACCATATGCAGCACAACAAGGAGTTGTTTATGTATAGCTCAATAATTTTTTCAAAAACGCGCCTCGCTGTTTTCGCAAGTAGCCTGATTATTGGTGGCTTGTTTACCGGCCCGGGGGTTGCCATGGCAGGCCAAAGCAAGGTTGTGCTGAGTGGTGTCCACGAAGTCCCGGCCGTAACGACATCAGCTAAAGGTAATGGGACGATCACCGTCGGCGAGGATAAGATGGTCAGCGGTAGCGTGAAAACTTCAGGCTTAACCGCCACGATGGCGCATATCCACCAGGCAGCAGCTGGCGAGAATGGCCCGGTCATCATTCCTTTGGAACGCAAAGGTGACAATCAGTGGGTGGTGCCGGCTGATGCCAAACTGACTGATGCCCAATACAAGGCATACATGGCGGGGGATCTGTATGTCAATGTACACAGCGCGGCGCACAAGGGGGGCGAGATCCGCGATCAACTCAAGCCATAATAAAGGCACTGAGCGCTTTGCTCTCAAATCGCCCCCGTTCGCACGTCAGGTATTACTGATTATGACTTTCATGGCCTTTTCGGTGGCTGCATCGGCAAAGACCTCATAGGCCTGGATGAACTGATCAAATGTAAACCGATGGGTGATCAGATTTTCAGGGGCGAGTTTCCCCGAGACAACGGTCTTTAGCAGCATCGGCGTGGTATTGGTATTAACCAGCCCCGTGGTTAGTGTGATGTTCTGAATCCAGAGTTTCTGTATTTGGAAATCTACACTTTTTCCGTGTACACCAACGTTTGCGATATGGCCCCCGGGCCGTACGATATTTTGGCAAACATCGAAGGTTTCAGGAATGCCAACCGCCTCGATGGCTACATCAACCCCGTCCTTGGTCTGAGCAAGAATTGTCGCGACAACATCGCTCTGGCTGCTATTGATGGTTTTCGTTGCGCCAAATTTTTTTGCCAAACTCAGGCGTGAGTCGTCCACGTCGATCATGATGAGCTCGCTTGGGGAAAAAAACTGAGCCGTCAACAAGGCCGCCATGCCCACTGGTCCCGCGCCTACGATCGCCACGATATCCCCCGGTTTGACGTTACCGTATAGGACGCCGATTTCAAATCCTGTAGGCAAAATATCACTGAGCATGACCAGTGCTTCCTCGTCGACGCCAGCAGGCACGGGGTAGAGGCTGTTATCTGCATGCGGAATCCGTACATACTCGGCTTGGGTTCCATCGATCATGTGCCCAAGGATCCAACCACCATCCTCACAATGCGAATACATCTGTTGTTTGCAATATTCGCACTTCCCACAAGACGTGATGCACGATATTAGTACGTGATCGCCTTTCTTGAAATTGCTGACTGCGCTACCCACTTCCTCGATGATTCCCACGCCTTCGTGGCCCAATACGCGACCATCTTCGACGGCTGGAACATCCCCCTTCAGGATGTGTAAATCTGTGCCACAAACGGTCGTTTTGGTAATTTTTACAATGGCATCCGTCGGTTGTGAAATCTGCGGTGCAGGAACCGTATCCCAAGATTTCTTCCCTGGCCCATGATAAACAAGTGCTTTCATTTTTGATGAAATAGCCATTTCTATCTCCTTGAATTAAAACAGATTACTAAAGAGTACTGGCTAAGTGCAAAGCGTGTGATGATGCGGATCAAAGAGTTCATCGTGCGTCTGGAAAATATGTGCAACCGAACAAGACTTCCCGCTACTCAATTTGTCCCGCGGCAATGGATATTTCCCGAAACCCATCGCCTTCATGCAGTACGAACAGGGCGTCCATGCCGCGCTCCTGCGCTAGTGTGATGCCTGCTGTCTCTCCCAACACAAGAAGTGCGGTCGCCCAGGCGTCGGCCAGCATACAACTCGAAGCAACCACGCTGACCGCTGCGAGTCGATTGCGTAAGGGTGCTCGCAGTGCGCCGTTCATGGTATGCGCGTAAGACTCGCCCTGATGCTCAGCCCAATGGCGATAGTCGCCCGAGGTGGCGATTGCTGCATCGCCCAGTTCCATGACACCCATGACTTCGCGTAGGTTGCGCACCGGTCTTTCGATGGCGATCGCCCAAGGCTGCCCATTGGGCTTTGTGCCACGTGCGCGCATCTCGCCATCGATGCCGACCAAATAGTTCATGATGCCGAGCGTGTCAAGGCACTGGCCGAGTTGATCGACGCCATAGCCTTTGGCAATACCCGATAGGTCCAGTGTGATGGCTGCCCGTTTACGGATCCGATGGAGCGCGGGGTCGATATCAAGCACTTCGATCGCCGGTCGGTGCGGCTGTGCCTTTAAGGTGCCGATCCGCTGTTCGTCCACCTGACCGGATCCAGGGCCGAATCCCCAGGCTTCAACTAGGTCGCCGACGCCGATGTCAAAGGCACCCTGCGACTGTCGGCTGATATGCAGGGCAGTCCTCAGCACCTCGAACATCCCTTCAGAGATCGCTAGCCATTGGTGCTCGGGTGCCTGGTTCAGACGGTTCAACTCAGAGTCAGGTTTCCAGCTGGACATCTGTTTGTCCACTGCGTTCACGGCGGCAAATAGACGGGTGCCGATGGCGACCTGATCGGCCCCTGGTGGCGCATAAAATACGGCGCTGTATCGGGTGCCCATCGTCTCACCATGCAACTTGTAGCACTGCAGGGCCATGACCGGCGGATCGTGTGGCTCAGAATACGTCTTCACGGTAGCGTCCTTGTTGTTTGAGGATCTGTACGGTCAGGTCCAAAGGTGCGAGAACTTCATTGATGGCTTGCATGATGCTGGCTGCCATGGCGCGACTGCCGCACACAAGGATCTGTGCGCCGCTCTCAATCAATCGACGCATTTGTTCTGCATCACCGGTGACCCGGTCCTGCACATAGGCGCCTTTCTCGATGCGTGAAAAGGCCGTATTTAATTGAGTCAATCGGCGATCAGCAATATACCCGGTCAATTCCGGCTCATAGAGGAAATCGGAAGCTGGGTCACGGCCGCCCCAATATAGATACATGGGGTATTTGTCTGTGTTGTTGCGTATGAAGCCAGCCAGGGGACCAATGCCGGTGCCTGCACCGATGAGGATAATCGAGGACTTCCCGGACACCGGGCGAAAATCTGGATTGGGCTGAATAAAGGCGTTGATACGCTCGCCAGGTTGCAAAGTATGCAGCATCTGCGAGCACAGACCTCCCGGGTGTTTGCGCACGCAGATCTCCAGGAAGCCATCTCTCGATCCGCTGGCTAGCGAATAAAATCGCGGCACGGGGCTGCCGGGTGGAACGATGCCGACCAAATCACCGGCTTCAAAACGAGGCAGGCTGCTCAGCCCGATCTGGTGCCGAAGTCGATCAATACGGCTTTGGGGCGCAATGGGCCCGAATCGCAGAATACTGGTGGGTGCCTGCACTTGCGCGCCATAGTCGACACGGCTGATCAATTCCAGGGTATGGGTTTGTAAAACCTCTGGCACATAGGTCAGCGTCAGTTCTTGATCAAGCACGCTCCCAACGCGTTGCCCCCAGCGGGCAAATTCTTGCGCTGATTGCCGGTCTATGGTGTCACTCTCGATAAACGGGTGCCATCCGCGGGCAAGCAAGGCGTCTTGGGTATCCAGAGCGAACTGACAGAATTTTGGGAACTGGCGATCACCAAAACCTAGAACGGCGAAGCTTGGCCTGCAGGATGCGGCGACCTTATCCAGGCGGGCGAGGAATTGATTGGCCGATTGGGGGGCGCTACCATCGCCATAGGTAGAGGTGAGGATGAACAGACGCTGCGCTTTGCGATAATCTGTCGCCAGTTGATTCATGGGTGCCGTGTGTACCCGCTGGCCGCACTGATGCAATGCGTCGTGCAAGACCTTCGCAAAGCCCCACGTGCTGTTGGTTTCGCTACCGACCAGAATGATGGTCTCGGCCGTTTGCGGCCCGCTATTGTTATCGATCCGCGGCATCGAACGGCGACGCTGCCACCACATAAAGAGCCCTGTGGCGCTCATCAATGGCACACTTAACGCACACAGTCCTAATAATAGACCTAGCCACCACAAGCCTTCGCCTGTGTGTAGTTGGTAGACCAACTCGTAGAGTCGATGAGCATTATCATGCGCTTGGTAGGATAAAAGAGCACCGCTTGCCTGGTCGACGTATCCGTCGCCCTGGGCGGTGCGCAAAGAATAGACATCCTCAGGGTTGCCTGCTGCGGGATACACCAACTCACGCAAGTCATTGACATCGGTAGCCATCAGTGCCGACAAGGTGCCAATTGGCGCGGGTGCACCGATCGTCACCGCCGTGGGAAAGTCGGGCTCATTTTGCGTGCCATCGGGTATCAGGCCGAAGGTGCTTGCCGACATAATCATTCCCGTCAGCGCAGACAGTATCAGGCCGAGCATGGCAATCCGCCCAAGCTGTGCGTGCCAGCGCTGGCTAAAGTTGCCGCGTAATGGGCGTAAGATGTGACGCCATCCGCCTTGGCGCCTAGCGAGCAACGCGGCGCCCGATAGACATAGGATGAGCATGCTCAAGGCAGACAAACCGGCCACGGCACGGCCAGGCGTGTCCGCCAGCAGGGAGCGATGCATGTTTTTGATCCAGCGTGAGAAAGTCGAAGGTGCGTAGGGCGCAAGCGCCGCACCGCTGAATGGATCAATATACGTGGCACCAGTTTGGCCGTCCTGAGTGGTGTACACGATGATCGAGCCCGATGCGGTGCGCTGGATTTGTTCTACACCGACGTGGTGCTGCGCCACCCGGTCTGCCAATGTCGCCACGCTGATCTGTCCGTTAGCGGGCACAGTGGCGCTCGCCCTCTCTAGTGCCGGATTGAGCGAGAGGATCGCGCCACTCAGCGCGAGTACGATAAGCAGCAGGGCGGCGATCAGGCCGGGTAATGAGTGAAGCTGGCGCAACATGGTGAGATACTCCTGTTGTTGAGGCGTCGATTACATGTCATAGGCAAACGACTGGACATAACCGCGTCCCGCCGTGGGCGTGCCTGCACCGGCGGCGCTTAGTGGGACGCGCACCTCCGCAGGGTTGTCACGCCCATCCTCGACGGCAGTGTCCACACGTATTTCGTAGCCTGCATCGATCAAGGCGTCGGCGAGCTCGACGGTCACCTTCAGGGTGCGTCCGCTGCCAACGCTGGCACCGCTGACGCCGTCAAATTCGCTCGGCTTCATGCCGCTGCCACGTGCCCAGTCGCGCAGGTTCTTGTAGTACTTGGACTTCTTGCCAGCTACCCAAAGGGTTTTCTGGTATTGCCCGTTTGCATCAGTGACGTAGATCGCCAGGTAGGCGCCATCGCCACCATAGCTCTTGAGTTGCGTGGTCAAGGTAATCGGCTTTGCCTGAACCATGCCGGGTAAAGCCAGGGCGCTTGCCAGACAAATTGCGAGTACGGTTTTATTCATGATGATTCTCTCCAGATTGTTTGTAATGCTTGCGTGCTCAGTTGGGCACTTGGTCTTGGGTTTGGTCGAGGT
The DNA here is from genome assembly GCA_019166125.1 of Alcaligenaceae bacterium CGII-47. GTDB lineage: Bacteria > Pseudomonadota > Gammaproteobacteria > Burkholderiales > Burkholderiaceae_B > Castellaniella. Next base: position 64,538 of record JAHTBO010000002.1, on the reverse strand, counting down.
AGTCGGTAGCGTCGCCGCCTTGGTCAAATTTAATTTCCAGTTTTTGGATACGTAAGGACGCAGGGGCGTATTTGGCTTTGAACGTGTTGCCGTTCTTGTCCACGCCTCTGACCTCGTAGCAACCGTCATCCACCTTGATGCGTTGGATTGTCCAGCCGTGTTGCTCGAGTCGCTGTCGTAATGTGTCGCGTGGCTGCCAGTCGGCTACGGGATCAGTGCAATCGTCGCCGGCTATGGCGGCACCGCTGACAAGCAGGCTGACCAGTAAAGCGCTGGCAAGGGTAAAGGGTTTCATGAGCGTTTTCTCCTCGTTAAGCGCGGTCGGATTCTGAGGGTTTCCTTCCGCAAAATGATGAATCCATCCATCGGTGTAAGCTTCCTACTAAACCTAGCGCATCTGGAAGGCTTCTTGATGAATCTTGAGCTTTCCGTTCCAGATACGTGTTAACCCAGCTTTTAGGGTGTCCAGCATCCCTTGGGGGCCACAAAACCATATTTCAGCTTGCTTGCCTGGGGGATGTTGGCGAGCCAGAATCTCGGCAGTGAGATAGTTCCCTTGTTTAGAGTCATGAACACGCAACTGCACGTGCGGCAGTTTGGCGCACAACTGTTCAAGCTGACGGACAAAGGGATCTGTGCAAGCATCCCGGGTGCTGTAGTGCAGAACAGTTTCGGGCATATCCAGAGCGCCCTTGTCTTGGAGGAACTCCAGCCAGGCGATAAAGGGGGTGATACCGATGCCGCCTGCGACCCAAACCTGGCGCACACGTGGGCTGCCGCGTCTGAAGTCGAAACGTCCATAAGGTCCTTCGATGCTGATCTCTTGTCCAATACTCAGCCGGTGAGCGAGTCCATGGGTATAGTCGCCCAATGCTTTGATCTGAAAGACCAATCTGCCATCACCTCGGTCGGCGCTGGCGATCGTAAACGGGTGGGCGCCCTCGAGACGGTTGAATGTGACAAACGCGAACTGTCCAGGCTGGTGGCCTGCCCAGCCATTTTCTATCTGACAGCTTATTTGCGTCACATCGGACGAGGGCTGCCCGATCGCTACTATTGAGGCTTGAACTTTGCGACGTTTACCGATACGGCCAGATAAGGACATGATGCTGGCGCTCGTGCCGCCGATCAACAGGATCGCAAGCAGAGCTCCAATTGGGCTGCTCCAGTAAGCGCTTGGCGTGAGCACGACAGTGTGAAACACGAGCATCAGATACAAGACGGGCATGCCGCGATGTAACCAGTGCCAAAACTTGTACGGAAATCGCTTCCACAGCGTGAGCACGAGCATAATCAACATTGCATAGATTACCCATTCTCCGAAGTCCTCGGCAAAATCACGCAAGAAAGAGCCGGTAAAGCCTGCAAAATCGGCTTTGGATGGTCGCCCGGCTTTTCCGATCGATGCTTTGATCAGATCACTGGACATCTCTAGCAGCCAATGCATTGCGGCAAAACCAATCGCCAAAATACCTGCCCACTTGTGCAGGCGATAGACGCGATCCATACCCCCTAGTGGTGTTTCGAGCCATGCAGGCCGTGTGGCCAGCAACATGACCAAAGACATCAGCGAGATTGATAACAAGCCGGTAAGATAAAGACCTTCTTGGCGTATAAGCCAGAGGGTGTCGCCAGGCGGCAGCGCATTCGAATAAAGTGCGTGCCAGCCCCAGATGAAGGCGATGCTTGCCAAGAACGCAGCGAGTAGTGTTTTCATGACGAGATTCCGTGATGGCCTGTTTTATAGCTGAGGGTTTTTCAGTGCCTCCATTTTGTGCTGTGGCTGATGAACGCTCTCTGAAGCCTTCGTTCATGCCATATTCATCTGTGTTGCGCTATAACGCGGTAAGCCCTATCTCGCGACGCGGATACGAGCGCCGACTCTGGAGAACGATCGTGCTGAAAAAAATTACGTTGCTGGTGGCCTTAGGGATGGGGCTGTCTTGGTCGCTAGTACCTGCCGTTGCCAGCCATGACCCCGAGAGCGACCAGGATCAAGCCCGTCAGGCGCTGGCAGCCGGTGAGGTCATGCCCTTGCGAACAGTGCTTGAACAAGTCCAACGCGACTACCCTGGGCAAATCATGAAAGTTGAATTCGAACGTGACGATAGTCGCTGGATCTATGAGATCAAGTTGTTGCGCCCCGCAGGCTCACTGATCAAACTAAAAATCGATGCGCGTGACGGCTCGTTGCTTGAGGTTAAGGGGCGTGAAGAGCGATCGGGAGGAAAACACTGATGCGTGTCCTGGTCGTCGAAGACGAGCCAACGCTGGCCATGCAATTGGTTGAAGCGCTCACGGGTGCGGGCTATGTGGTCGATACGACAGATAATGGCGTAGACGCTCACTTCCTGGGTGAACAAGAGCCATTCGATGCCGTGGTGCTCGACTTGGGCCTGCCTTTGATGGATGGGCTCACCGTATTAAAGCGATGGCGCGCGGCCGGTCGGGTGCTGCCTGTGTTGATTTTAACTGCGCGCGACAATTGGCATGAAAAGGTCGCGGGGATTGATGCGGGGGCGGATGATTATCTAACCAAACCCTTTCACATGGAAGAGCTGCTCGCTCGCCTGCGTGCCTTGATCCGTCGAGCGCATGGCCATGCCAGTGTCGAACTACAATGTGGGCCGATTATGCTCGATACCCGATTCGGGCGGTTTACTGTTAATGGACAATTGCTCGTGCTCACGAGTCATGAGTTCCGGGTACTCGATTATCTGATGCATCATATTGGTGAACTGGTTACTCGCACCGATCTGGTCGAACACATTTACGCTCAGGATCATGACCGAGACTCCAATACGATCGATGTATTTATCGGTCGTCTACGCAAGAAACTACCCCCTGGACTGATCGAAACGGTGCATGGCAGGGGGTACCGATTGATCTGTCCCGAGTGAAACAGATGTCTGTTTCTAGCAAAATATGGCACGCCTCTTTGCAAAAGCGCTTGCTGGTAGGAACATTGGCCTGGATTCTGACCTCGATTCTTGTTGTAGGTTGGGGACTGCACAGCTTATTTAGCCGTCATGTTGAAAGCCAATTTCGATCCGAGCTCACCATCCATCTGGATCAACTTGTTGGCAATCTGACGATTGATTCCTCAGGGCATCCAGCGTTAACCATGCCACTTACTGATCCGCGGCTGAGTACGCCATTCTCGGGTTTATATTGGCAGATTGATTCCTTGGGAGATACGCACACGGCAGCACAAATGGGTGTATTACGATCCCGTTCGCTGTGGGACCATGTTCTGGCCCTGCCTGCCGATCCGTCCATCGATGGGGGCATCCATCAATTCCTGCTGAGGGGACCTGATGGCCGACGCGTATTCGGCATCGAGCGCAAGGTGTTGCCAGCCGAGGACCCCGCACAATCGCTTAGGTTGATCGTGGCAGCAGATCAAGACCTGATGAACGAGCCGATCAATCGCTTTACGCGGTTAATGTACCTTGCACTCGGCGTACTGGCCCTAGGTTTGATTCTCGCTGCGGTCGTGCAGGTTTTTATTGGTCTGCGCCCACTGAGTCAGCTGCGTTTGCGCTTGGCAGCATTGCGCGATGGCCAGGCCCCGAACATCGAGGGCAGCTTCCCATCGGAAATTCAGCCACTGGTTGATGATTTCAATAGTGTGTTACGTCTAAATGCTCAGGTCATTGAGCGGGCGCGCACCCAGGCGGGTAATCTTGCACATGCCGTAAAAACGCCATTGACCATACTCGCCAATAGAGCATCCACTGAGGACAGCCCCTTGGCAACGCTGGTCAACGAACAGGTCGCGTTGGCGCGCCGCCAAGTCGATTATCACCTGGCACGCGCCAGAGTGGCTGCAGCAGGCACAGCATCGATGATGCGCTTGCCTTTGCGCCCGTTAATTATCGGACTCGTGCGGGTGATGGAACGACTCTACGCTGAGCGTGGATTAACCATCGCGTTGATGTCCGTTGACGACAGGATAATGCTGCGGGGGGAAGAACAGGATTTCCAGGAGATGTTCGGCAATATCCTGGACAATGCGTGCAAATGGGCAAAAAGCAGGGTAGAGATAAGTATGAGGCTTGAGGGTCGCATGGTCATGCTAATGGTCGATGATGACGGCGAAGGACTCATCGAATCAGAATATGCGACCATTTTTGAGCGCGGCGCACGTGCTGATGAACATGTTCCGGGCTCGGGCCTGGGCCTGGCGATCGTGCACGATCTGGCGCAGTTATATGGTGGAGGCGTCTACGCGACAAAGTCTCCTGCTGGCGGGTTGCGCGTCGTCCTCAAGCTCCCAGGAGGACTCTAGGTGAAAGAAGGGCACCCGTTTAAATAGCGCCATTCCTCCAGCCTGGATCATTGGATCTAAATGATTCACTGTTTGATCGCTTCGATCTGGATAACGAGTCGAACCGTATCCGGGATGCCGGGCAGGCCAAAGCTCATTCCATATTGGCTGCGTTTGATCGTGGTTTCGAAATCCCCGCCACAGATCTCACGTTCGATTCGTTTGTTCTGATAACAATTAAAACGATTTGCCTTGAGGGCGACTTCATTTTTGATCCCCCTGAGCGTCAAGGTCCCCGTGACCCCTACGACTTGACTACCTTCAAAGTCAAAAGTATGGCTCTGGAAGGTCACATCCGGGAATGCTGCGACATCAAAAAAATCCTTGTTGCGTAGGTGCTCATCAAAGCCCTTCGAGCCACTACTAATCGAGGCAGGGTCAATGCGGATGTCCGCACGCCCTGTTTTTGCCGCCTGATCGAGCTCGACCGTTCCCACCACCTGATCGAACCGCCCCCGTGTGGTGGATGTTTTGTTATGAACAACCTCGAATGTAACAAAACTATGATCAGGTTCGACTTCATAAACAACACTTTGAGCATAGACCTGACTCGACCAAGCGCATAAGCACAACAAGTTCACAGCAAGTAATTTTGACATTGTGTTCTCCTGTAATAACGATAGGTTCAGGCATCGCTTCTGAACATGTACTGACATGATCCAGTCTAGTCAGTTCGTCTTATCTACGTAAGTGCTATATGGTCAGTTGTCTGATTTGCATCAAATAGTTCTTAGGTAAGACAGTTGGTGCCGTCATCGACATCGTGTATTTATCGCTGTTATAAATTGTTCCTTATGATAAGATAGTAATCAATTACTATCTTAATAGGAGCGCTCGTGGAACCCCAGCCCAAGCATCTGCCGGCAGAAGAACGCCGTGCCGTAACCGTCCAGTCCGTCGTAGCGCTTGCTGGCTCCCAAAACCCAAGCGATATCACCACTGCAGCGATTGCCAAACACATGAACTTGACGCAAGGGGCGCTATTTCGGCACTTCCCAAACAAGGAAGCCATTTGGCTAGCCGTCATGGAGTGGGTGGCGGATCGACTATTAGCCAGAATTGATCGCTCAGCACAAGGTATTGATTCGCCTTTGGTAGCGATGGAGGCGATGTTTATGAGCCACGTCGAATTCGTGACCGAGCACCCCGGCGTACCTAGAATGATGTTCGGTGAGCTTCAGCGTCCCGAATCAACAGCGGCCAAACGCATGGCTCAGACCTTGATTCAACGCTATGGTGAGCGCTTGCATCGTCTCATAGAGAAGGGCAAGGCTAGCGGCGAGCTATTGCCCTCTCTTGACAGCGCAGCGGCGGCGACGCTGTTCATTGGTATGGTCCAGGGCTTGATTATGCAATCACTGCTCGCCGGTGATGTCGCCAGTATGCGTCGTGATGCACCACGTGTGTTTGCCATCTATCGTCGTGGTATCGGGAGTACGCTATGAAACGTTTCGCGCTGCAAGGTCGCACGCTGGCGCTTCTGGCGGTCCTTGTCCCGTTGTTGGCGCTCTTTATTTATGTTGGTTTGCGTTCAGGCCCACTGGCGCCAGTCGCTGTGACGGTCGTGGACGTCACTTCGCGCGCGGTCACGCCGTCGCTCTTTGGCATTGGTACCGTCGAGGCACGCTATAGCTACAAAATCGGACCGACGTTCGCCGGGCGCGTCAAGCGCCTAGATGTGCATGTGGGTGACCAAGTCAAGGCCGGGCAGGTGCTCGGTGAAATGGATCCGGTCGATCTTGATGATCGGGTGCGCTCACAGGAATCGGCTTTCAAACGTGCCGAAGCTGCGCTGGGCGAAGCAAAGGCCCGACAAGTCTATGCACAAACCCAGGCGCGTCGCTATGAAAAACTATTTTCAGTGCGCTCCACGAGTGAAGAGATCGTCACCACGAAGCGGCAGGAACTGCAGATTGCCAATGCGGCATTATCTGCCGCTAGCGAAGACATTGCCCGAGCGCGCTCCGACCGAGAAGGAATCATCGCGCAACGGGCGAATCTAAACCTGATCGCACCGGTCGATGGTGTGGTCGCCGTGCGCGATGCTGATCCCGGCACAACCATCGTTGCGGGACAGACCGTAGTGGAAATTATTGATCCCAAGAGCCTGTGGATTAATGTTCGCATTGATCAGATCAGCGCATCCGGACTAGCGAAGGGGCTGGCGGCGCGTATCGTTTTGCGTTCGCGTGGTGCGCAGGCAATGGAGGGTCATGTGCTGCGCGTCGAAATCAAGGCGGATGCAGTAACCGAGGAAATGCTTGCCAAGGTGATATTTGATAAGCAGCCTGAGTCATTGCCGCCCTTGGGCGAGCTGGCTGAGGTCACGATTGATTTGCCGACGCTCCCGGCTGCTGCGCTGATCCCCAATGCTGCAGTCCAGAATGAAGGTGGCAAGGTGGGTGTCTGGCAAATCACAAATGGTGATCTGCACTTTACTCCCGTCAAACTTGGTGCTTCCGACTTGGATGGTTATGTTCAGGTGCACGAGGGGCTCAAGAACGGGGATCAGGTTGTGGCCTATAGCGAAAAGGCATTGACGGCGCGCAGCCGTATTCATGTCGTCAATCACATCCCGGGGACACCACAATGATCAGTCTGGCCGGCCGCGACATCCTCCATGCGTGGGGAAAGTTTGTCTTTACAGGGATCGGTCTCGGGCTGCTGATCGGCGTCACGCTTGTAATGGCCGGGGTGTACCGCGGCATGGTGGACGATGGTAAAGCGTTACTCGACAACAGTGGTGCGGACCTTTGGGTCGTACAGAAGGATACGCAGGGTCCTTATGCTGAACCGTCCAGCATCAATGATGATGTGTATCGCACGATTCTTGGCATGCCAGGGGTGTCAAAGGCCGCAAACGTAACCTACTTGATTATGCAGGTACGCAAGGACGAACGTGATGTGCGTGCCATGGTGGTCGGTATTGCTCCTGGCGAGTTGGGAGCCACACCCGGTTGGCCGCCTTATCTGGTCTCCGGGCGTCAGATCACGCGCGGCCATTACGAGGCGGTGGCGGATGTCGTCACCGGCTTCAAACTTGGGGATCGCGTTGTTATTCGCCGCAATCATTACACCGTCGTGGGGTTGACACGACGTATGGTGTCCTCAAGCGGCGACCCAATGGTATTCATTCCGCTTAAGGATGCCCAAGAGGCTCAGTTTCTTAAGGATAACGATGCGATCTGGCAGAGTCGGCGTCGCACCGAGGCTAACCCGGCCTTCAATCGCCCCGGTGTTCCAGGCTTGTTGGATGCAGTAATCGCTTCGCAAAGTACCAATGCGTTTGTAAACGCCGTACTGGTCACACTCAAGCCTGGCCACGCCCCCGACGAGGTGGCTGAATCCATCCGGCGCTGGAAGCGTTTGACGGTCTACACTCGGGCACAAATGGAAGAGATCCTCGTGAGTAAATTGATCGCGACGTCGGCCAAGCAGATCGGTATGTTTCTTGTTATTTTGGCGGTCGTGAGCGCTGCGATCGTTGCCTTTATTATCTATTCGCTGACAATGGACAAGATCCGCGAGATCGCGGTGCTTAAACTTATCGGCACACGCAATCGAACCATTGCCGGGATGATTCTGCAACAGGCGTTGGCGCTGGGCGTCATCGGCTTTGCGGTAGGAAAAATCACGGCGACTTTTTCCGCGCCCGCTTTTCCAAAGCATGTCTTGCTCACGCCGATGGATTCGATCGCCGGATTTTTTGCTGTGCTTTTGATCTGCGTTCTCGCCAGTCTCGTTGCCATTCGCATGGCGCTCAAGGTCGATCCGGCCGAAGCCATAGGGTGATCAAATGAGTGAAAAAGGGATCCGTATCGAAGGCTTGAGCAAACGTTATGGCGAGGGCGACACCGCAGTCTATGCGTTGAAAGACGTCAATATGGAGGTATCGCCTGGCGAGGTGGTGGGGCTAATCGGGCCGTCTGGCTCGGGCAAAAGCACACTGCTCAAATGCCTGGGTGCGGTAATAGACCCGACAGCAGGGCGCATGATGCTGGGTGATGAAGTGATCTATGACGATGCTTGGAAGGTGCGCGATCTGCGCGCCTTGCGACGAGACAAGATTGGTTTCGTATTCCAGGCACCGTACCTGATCCCGTTTCTTAATGTTACCGATAACGTAGCGCTCTTGCCGATGCTCGCGGGCGTTGCGAATGGGGCCTCGCGTGCACGGGCGCTTGAGCTGCTCACGGCGCTGGATGTGCAGCACCGAGCGCACGCCATGCCCTCGCAGCTCTCGGGTGGCGAGCAGCAACGCGTCGCCATTGCACGTGGATTAGTGAATCGTCCACCGGTGATCCTTGCTGATGAGCCCACGGCACCGCTGGATTCCGAGCGCGCAATGACGGTCATTCGCATTCTCAACGACATGGCGAGCAAGTTCGAGACCGCGATCATCGTCGTCACCCACGATGAAAAGATCATTCCAACCTTCAAGCGTATCTACCATATCCGCGATGGGGTCACTCACGAAGAAGCAGGAGAAGGACGAGGATATGATTGACTTTTCATCTGGAAATTAAAAAACTATGGGGATATCCATGAAAAAATGTAGATTCGGTATCCAGCTAATCTCGCTGGTCGCGGTCGCCTTTGGTCTGCTAACGATCAAGGAAGGTGGCACGGTTCTCTTTGGTGGCGAAGTGGCACAAGCTGCTGCCGGGGACTATGTGCTATTTGTGCTCTGGTTCAATTTCCTGGCTGGCTTCGCTTACGTCATAGCAGGCATTGGATTATGGCTACGACGTCGATGGGCAAGCTGGCTGGCCGTGGCCATTGCCGCAGCAACAGCGTTGGTTTTTGCAGCATTCGGTGCGCACATCTATACCGGCGGGGCCTATGAAATGCGTACGGTGTTCGCCATGAGCCTACGAACGCTCGTGTGGGTGACGATTGCGGCGATTGCCTGGCGCAGCTTGCTATCAGGTGCTTGTGGTAGAGATGCAGGATGAAAATTTCATTCCTAGGTGCCGCCCGCGAAGTAACCGGATCGTGTTTCCTGATCCAGCTTGCCAACACCCGTTTTCTCGTTGACTGCGGCATGATACAGGGTGGGCGCGAAGCACCACTACGTAACAGGCAAGCGTTTCCGTTCGACCCGGGCTCGATTGATTTCGTGCTATTGACCCATGCTCATATCGATCACAGTGGCTTGCTGCCCAAGCTGACACGTGCGGGCTTTCGGGGGCCGATATACGCCACTGCTGCGACGACTGATCTGCTACAAATAATGCTGCCCGACAGCGCGCACATTCAGGAGTCTGACGCCCAACGTGCACAGCGTCGCGCTAAGCCCGCGCATGGTAAGACCGATACGTTCGACCCCTTGTACACCGTACAGGATGCTTGGGATTGCCTGCGTCAGGTGCGGTCTGTTTCCTATGACCAAAGCCTTGCCCCGCATCCTGCGGTGCGTTGTTGTTTGCGTGATGCGGGCCATATTCTCGGGTCGGCCATCATCGAAATCTGGGTGACTGAAGGTGAACGTACGACCAAACTTGTGTTTAGCGGTGATCTTGGCCAGCCTGGACGGCCAATCCTGCGAGACCCCACGCCCATCGAAGACGCCGATATCCTCGTCATCGAATCTACCTACGGCGACCGCGCGCACAAGGACCAGTCAGCCACCCAAGATGAGCTCATTCATATCGTTGAACATACCTTGCGGGAGCAGGGCGGCAATGTGATTGTGCCCGCGTTCGCGGTCGGTCGTACCCAGGAGGTTCTTTATCACCTGCATCGGCTGACCCGGGAAGGGCGGCTGCATGGCCTGAAAGTCTTCGTTGACTCGCCCATGGCCACCGAGGCGACGCGGATCACCATGCAGCACCTGGAGCTATTCGATGAGGCGGCCAAGCGGCTGGTGGATTGGCATACTATTGGCAAAGACTTGCCCTATCTGCATTTCGTGGCCAGCGTACAAGAGTCCATGGCATTGAATCGGGTGCGTTCGGGCGCCATCATTATCTCGGCCAGCGGGATGTGCGACGCCGGGCGCGTCAAGCATCACTTACGCCATAACCTTAGCCGACGCGAATGCAGCGTGTTGATTACTGGCTTCCAGGCGCAGGGCACGCTTGGCCGCCGTCTGGTGGATGGTGCAACACAGGTGCGGATCTTTGGCGAAGATATCGCAGTACGGGCAGCGATCCATACGGTCGGTGGGCTCTCGGCGCACGCTGATCAACCCGCGCTCCTGGCCTGGACTGCGAACTTTCGGCAGCCACCCAAACAGACCTTCGTGGTGCATGGAGAGGCCAATTCTGCATTGGCGTTTGCCGCAAAATTACGCGCCGAGCGCGGCTGGCATGTGACCGTGCCCGAATTTTCTCAGATTGCGTCATGGCCAACCGAAGCCAATGAAAGAGGTAAATATGATTGACCAGGATAAGCTCGATGCCATGCAAGAGGCGATCATGCAGGGGGCGTCCTACCGTCTGGCGAGTGAGGATGTTGAGTTTCTTGCCGGTGCGGACTTGCGCCCGGTGCGTCTGCAACTTGAGCTGCTCAAACCCGAGAACATCCTGCGCCAGCATAATATCCGCTCCACCGTTGTGATCTTTGGCAGTGCACGCATCATCTCTCCGGAAAAGGCGCAGGCCAATCTGAGCCAGATCGAGGCGAGGGCTCAGGCACAGCCTGAGGATCAACACATCATGCACGAACTTGCTGTCGCCACGCGCCAGCTTGCCTATTCGCGCTACTACGATGAGGCGCAGCGATTCGCTGAAATGGTTTCACGCTGCTTTCAGTCCGAAGGTCGGCAGGATTTCGTCGTAGTCACTGGCGGTGGGCCGGGAATCATGGAGGCAGCCAATCGGGGCGCTTTCGAGGCGGGCGCCAACTCGATTGGACTCAATATCACGCTGCTGCACGAGCAGCAACCCAACCCCTTCATTACGCCAGAGCTGGCATTTCGTTTCCGCTATTTTGCACTGCGCAAGATGCATTTCCTGATGCGAGCGCGGGCGCTGGTCGCCTTTCCCGGCGGCTACGGCACGCTTGACGAGCTGTTCGATGTACTGACCTTGGTGCAAACCCAAAAAATGCCGCGTATTCCTATCGTGCTATTGGGCGGTGAGTTCTGGCGGCGCGTCGTGGATTTTGACTTTCTTATCGAGGAAGGAATGATCAGTGCCGCTGATGCTGAGCTGTTCACGGTGGTCGAAAAGGCCGAGGAAGCGGTGGCTATTTTGCACGATTTTTACCAAGGCACACCGCCGTGAGGTGGGCGACATGAGCCTATTTGAATTCAAGGACATCTCCATGCAACACCGACATCCAAAGACAGATAGCAACGCCGGTCGCGCAATCACGACATTGATCCTTGTCGGATTGCTGGCTGGTTGCGCTGTCGGACCTGATTTCGAACGGCCGATAGCCCCGGATGTGCGTGGCTACACAGCACAGCCCTTGCCGGCACAAACAGCATCCGCCCCCACGGCTTTGGGCGTTGCCCAGCACTTTAACGTCGGCGCAAACGTCAGCGCACGGTGGTGGCAGAGCTTTGGGTCATCCAAACTCGATACACTGATCGAGCAGGCTTTTCAGGCCAGCCCAACCCTGGCCTCTGCCAAGGCTACCTTGCGCCAAGCACAGGAAACCTATGCGGCACAAGCAGGCTCGACGCTCTATCCACAGGTCAACGCCGACATCGGTGCGCAGCGTCAACGCCTGAATCCCAGCACGCTGGGGCAAACCGGTGACGCGCGGGAGTTTAGTCTGTACAACACCAGCGTTGGCGTGCGTTACCAACTTGACTTGGCTGGTGGAAACCGGCGTGGGCTCGAAGCGCTGGCCGCTCGGGCAGACTATCAGCGCTACGAGCTCGAAGGTGCGCGCCTAACCTTGGCGACAAACATCGTAATCAGCGCGATCACCCAGGCCAGGCTTTTGGGGCAGATCCAGTCCACGCAGGCTATCCTTCGCGCCCAGGAAGAACAACTGCATCTTGGTCGTGAGCGCGTGCGCCTCGGTCAGGCTGCACCGGATGATGTCCTGGCTCTGCAAACCCAGGTAGAGCAGACGCGCGCCGGTCTGCCTGTGCTGCGTCAACAGCGCCAGCAGACCGAGCATCTGTTGGCCGTGCTGGCCGGGCAAGCCCCAGGAAAAGGAGGCTTACCCACCTTTACTCTGGAGGAGCTGTCTCTTGCGTCCGAGCTGCCGCTGGTTTTGCCGTCTGAGTTGGTGCGCCGCCGCCCCGATATTCAGGCAGCTGAGGCCCTATTGCATGCCGCCAACGCAGAATACGGCGTTGCAATTGCCAAGCTCTACCCCCAACTCAATATCAGTGCCAGCCTCGGTTCTCAGGCATTAAGTACGGGCGCATTGTTTGGCGGTAGCTCTGCAGTATGGAGTCTCGTCTCGCAGTTAACCCAACCGCTTTTCAATCCGGGGTTGCCTGCCGAAAAGCGTGCTGCGTTGGCGGCGTTTGATGCAGCGGCGGCCAATTATCAAAGCGTGGTGCTCGAAGCTCTGCGCAATGTGGCTGACGTATTGCGTGCACTAGAGAATGATGCACAGACGCTGGCTGCACTCACAAGCGCCGACGCCGCAGCGCGGGGCTCTTTGGAATCTATGGAAAGGCAATATGCATTGGGTGCCGCCAGTTATGTGCAGCTGCTTATTGCACAGCAGCAGGCACAACAAAATCAGGCAGACTTGATTGCGGCTCAGGCACAACGGCTTGTTGATACTGCAGCGTTGCACCAAGCGTTGGGTGGTGGGGGTTGGTCTAGTGACGAGGCCCCAACTTATTGATGCTTCGCAACGACCACCAGAGCGATTTCTGTTTAAATGGGATGTCTACGGGCCATCTGGCTCGAAATGAGGGGGTTCCCCAAAATGACATCTGATGCGCGGGGGCGTGTGGCGGCGATCGTAGGAGGCGTTGTGGATGTGCGCTTCGAGGGCGAGCCGCCACGAATCAATGATCTGCTGCGTGCGGGGGATTTGGCGCTTGAGGTCGCCTCCCTAGAGAGCGCCCATATTGTGCGTTGTATTGCACTATCCTCGACCCGGGGATTGGCGCTCGATACCTTGGTGACCGCCACCAATGGTCCAATTATGGTTCCAGTAGGCGATGCCGTTCTGGGTCGGATGCTGAATGTCTTTGGCGAGCCGATCGACGGTTTGCCCACTATCGAGGGTGTTGATCGACGCTCTATCCATGCCCCTCCGCCTGCGCTGGTCGATCGTAAACTAAGCTCAGAGGTACTTGAGACCGGCATTAAGGCTATTGACCTACTGTCTCCGATCGAACGCGGCGGTAAAACAGGTCTTTTTGGGGGGGCGGGTGTTGGCAAAACCGTACTCTTGACCGAACTGATCCATAATACTGCCCAGCATCATCATGGCGTGAGCCTGTTTTGCGGCATCGGCGAGCGCTCACGCGAAGGCGAAGAACTTTATCGTGAAATGGGCGAAGCTGGCGTGCGGGACAAGACAGTCATGCTCTTTGGCCAAATGAATGAGGCCCCAGGTGTGCGGTTTCGCATCGGCAACACTGCACTGACGATGGCCGAGTACTTCCGTGATGATAAAGGGCAAGACGTTCTGTTACTGATCGATAATATCTTTCGATTTGTCCAAGCTGGCGCCGAGGTATCGGGCTTGATGGGCAGAATGCCCTCGCGCGTCGGTTATCAGTCTACGATGGCAACCGAGATCGCCGCACTACAAGAGCGCATCGCCTCAACCCATACGGGTTCGATTACATCCATTCAGGCGGTCTATGTGCCTGCCGATGATTTTACCGATCCGGCAGCGGCGCATATTTTTTCGCATCTCTCGGCTTCAGTTGTATTATCACGCAAGAGAGCGAGCGAAGGCCTTTATCCGGCAGTCGATCCGCTCGCTTCGACCTCTGTCATGCTTACTCCTGGTGTCGTGGGGCAGCGTCATTACGATATTGCACGTGAAGTACGCCGTACGCTTGCCGAATACGAAGAGTTACGCGACATTATCGCAATGCTGGGAATAGAGGAACTATCGGCCCACGACCGTGCGACGGTTGCCCGCGCTCGGCGATTGGAACGTTTTCTGACCCAACCGTTTGTGACCGTAAGTTCTGCTTCGAACGTTGATGGGCGGCAGGTCGCGATTGCTGACACCTTAAGCGGCTGTGAGACGATTTTGAGTCAGACTGAGTTCGACGCGCCCGAGAGTGCGTATTACATGATCGGAGCCTTGTCCGAGCTTAAGCGCGAGGCGGTATGAATCAAGCCGAATTTATGAATGTCACCATCCGTCTTCCGTCTTGCACCTTTTATCAGGGGCGAGCCTATCGTTTGCGCGCAGAGGGGCGAGCGGGTGGATTTGGCCTACTGCCAAATCATGCGGATTTTGTCACTGAGTTGATACCTTCCATTTTAACGTTGGTCATTGACGATCTAGCTGAACGCTTTTTTGGTATTGATGAAGGGATGCTGATTAAACGTGATCGCGAGGTCTCGGTGATCGTGCGTCGCGCAGTCGTCGGCGATGAGCTCGGCTCTTTGCATCAGCGCGCGCATGAAAACCTGATCAAGATCGAGGACGAGGAGCGCAGCGCCCGGGCAGCCTTGTCGCGAATTGAAGCGAGAATGGTGCGCGGGCTTAGTGAGTTGACAAGGACGCGGCCATGATTGAACCGCATGATCGGGTAAGCGATGAAATTGAACGTCATGCGAGGCGGATGCAGGCGGCACGTGATAATCCAGGCCCCAGCCCATTGCATGGAATCGGTACATTTGGGATGATTGGATGGTCGGTCGCAGTCCCTACCGTTGGTGGGACGTTTCTGGGTCAGTGGCTCGATCGGGCGTTTCCACAAACGTTCTCGTGGACGATCTCGCTGATCGTGGCAGGCGTATTGGTGGGCGCACTGATTGCCTGGCGGTGGGTCGAAAAGGAAGGAGGCGATTAATGATGAGCTTTAGCTGGATGGGTTTTTTTGTCGGATTGCTTGCCGGTTGTCTATTTTCCATGTTGTTTTTTGCGGGATTGGCTTGGGGAATGAAGATCGCGCTGCGCCGCGCGAATCCTGCCGCGGTTCTGTTCTCGAGCGCGGCGCTACGCATCGCAGCGGTTCTGGCTGGGGGTTGGGCGGTTGCGACCTGGCTAGGAGTTGCTGGCGCTTTGGGTTTTGCTGTGGCCTTTATTGTCTTGCGTACCGTATTGCTGGCCTGGCTTCGCGGCAGTACGCTGGCACAGAGCACATCATGGAACTGACCCCAGATACGATTGTTGTCTTTGAATTGGGAGGAATCCCGATCAATGCAACAATTTATTTCACATGGATCGTGATGGCAATTCTGGCGGGCGCAGCATGGTTGATCACGCGCCATTTACGTGCAGATGTTCCGCCGAACCGCTGGCGTACCGCCCTGGAGGTAATCGTCCAGGGGATTGAGCGCCAAAATACGGAAATAGCAGGGAGGCCCGCCCGCCAAGTCCTTTATTTTTCGGGGACACTATTCCTGTTCATTGTCACCTCGAATGTGCTTTCGGTCGTGCCAGGCTTTCATGCCCCCACGGGGTCGCTCTCGACCACCGCGGCGCTCGCTTTGTCGGTACTGGTGGCGGTGCCGATCTTTGGTATTGCTAGCCGTGGGTTTGGCAGCTACTTAAGGACTTACACTGAGCCCTCATGGATAATGCTGCCTTTTAATATTCTCAGCGAGATGACGCGCAGTCTGTCATTGGCTATCCGCTTGTACGGCAACATCATGAGCGGGGCGGTTATCGCCGCTATCCTGCTGGGGGTTGCTCCATTTTTCTTTCCGGTGCTCATGGAGATGCTGGGCCTGCTGGTCGGGGTGATCCAGGCCTATATATTCGCGATCCTCGCAACCGTTTATATATCATCCGCCATGGCCGATTCCCCCCATAAACCAAGCAAAGAAAAGGAAACCTCATGACCGATCTCGCCTTTATCGCCGCTGTGTCGATTTTTACTGCAGGACTGACTGTCGCTTTTGGCGCGATTGGTCCTGCTCTTGGTGAAGGCCGAGCAGCCGCCAGTGCACTGGCAGCGATTGCTCAACAGCCTGACGCGGCAGCAGCGCTGTCCCGAACCCTATTCGTCAGTCTGGCGATGATCGAATCGACAGCAATTTACTGCTTTGTCGTGGCGATGATTCTTATTTTTGCCAACCCGTTCTGGAATGCTGCGCTCGAAGCCGCACGAGTCGCTGGGGGCTGAGGTCAATGACAGTTGATTGGATCACGATTGCTGCCCAGGTCGCCAATTTTTTGATATTGGTCTGGCTGCTTAAGCGGTTTCTATACCGACCGATCCTTGACGGTATTGATGCGCGCGAGGCCGAGATCGCCCAGCGAATGGACGAGGCAAGACGTGTTCGCGACGAAGCGGACGCCAAGCAGCTCGAGTACGCAGGCAGGCTTGCCAAACTCGAGTCGGATCAATCCGATGCGCTAAAAGCTATTGATAGTCAGGCGCAAGCCACCCACCAAAAAATCATCACCGAGGCGCGCGAACAGCTTCAGATCGAGCGCCTGACCTTCGTCCGTGAGCAGCAGGCCGAGGCGAAACGCTATGCTGCGATGTTACAGAAATCAGGCGCTGAGGCGCTGCTTGCGCTGACGCGCAAAGCACTTGTAGATCTGGCGGATCAGACTTTCGAGGAACAGATAGTCATTCAGGCAGGCAAACAAATAGATGCCTCCGGGCGCGAGCTCCTTGAGGCCGCTGCCCATGCCAGTGAGGCCGTTGTTACCACGCGGGATGTTCTTTCTGACGCTGTACGGGCAGAACTAAAACACCAAATAGGCGCTCGTTTGCCCAAGCTCACCTTGCAGTTTGTCGCGGTTCCTACCCAGGCGCCCGGGTTGATCCTGCGGGTAGGGGGAACGCAGGTCAGTTGGACTGTGGACAGCTATGTCGACGAACTAGCGGCAATGCTCGAGCACCAAGTCTCGAGTACCAACCGTGCAAAGGGTTTAGTCGATGCCCACTGAAGCCTATGATCAGGGCCTTGATCCGGCGGTAATGATTGACGCATTGGTCCGTACCCCGACTCCAGGACTACGAATCGAAGAGATTGGTCGTGTCGCCCAGGTGGGTGCGGGCATTGCCATTGTTTCGGGGCTCGTACGCGCTGTGTCGGATGAGATGCTGGAGTTTGCCAGTGGTGTGCGTGGTCTGGTGCTCGACCTTGAGCCTGGGCGTCTGGGCGTCGCGCTTCTCGGACCACCCGAGCTCGTGCGTATGGGCGAGGATGTACGCCGCACCCGTAAGGTTCTCAGTGTTCCAGTGGGTGAGGCACTTTTGGGCCGGGTTATTGATGCAATTGGGCGTCCTCTGGACGGTGGTGGGCCAGTGATTGCTGCGCAGCGCCCTATCGAGACTGAAGCGCCACCGATTCTGGATCGAGCACCCGTTACACGGTCGCTGGCAACGGGCCTGAAGGTGGTGGATGCAGCGGTGCCTATCGGTCTTGGGCAGCGTCAGTTGATCGTAGGCGATCGGCAGACCGGTAAAACCTCCATTGCAATCGATACGGTTCTCAATCAGAAGGACACGGATGTTGTCTGCATCTATTGTGCAATCGGCCAACGCGGTGATGCGGTGGCCAAGGTTGTTGGCGCCCTAAGAGCAGGGGGAATGGCAGAGCGCACCATCGTTGTCACGGCGGGTGACGAGAATCCACCCGGGCTCTCGTTTGTCGCCCCCTATGCAGCGATGTCCATTGCAGAGAGCTTTTCAGACCAAGGCCACGACGTGCTTCTGGTGCTGGACGACATGACGCATCACGCCCGTTCATATCGCGAATTATCGCTATTGCTGCGGCGTCCGCCAGGTCGCGAGGCCTTTCCAGGTGACATTTTCTACGTCCATGCCCGCCTGCTTGAGCGAGCGGGACAATTCGCCGAGCATGCCGGCTCGGGTTCGATCACGGTGTTGCCTATTGTTGAAACTCAGGCGGAAAATTTATCAGCCTATTTACCCACCAACTTGATTTCCATCACTGACGGGCAGATCTACCTGTCGCCGCGCCTCGCACGTCGAAATCAATTTCCGGCTGTTGATCTGGGTGTATCGGTATCGCGCGTCGGCGGTAAGGCGCAATTGCGGGCCTTTCGCGATATCGCTGGCAATTTGCGCGTGACCTTATCGCAATTTGAAGAGCTGGAGGATTTTGCGCGCTTTGGCGCACGGCTGGATAAGCAGACAAAGGCGCGTCTGGCTCGGGGGGCAGCCGTACGCGCCTCGCTGCGCCAACCCGAGCGCCAGCCACTGGGGATCCTTGCTCAGATGACCATACTCATCGCTGCGACGGAGGGGGTTTTTGATGCCTTGTCGGAAACGGAGGTGGTCGGGAGTATGGCGCGCATCATCCAAGTCTGTGCCCAAGCACAGATGGACGAGATCGCCGTGCACATCAAACATAATTTGGCGCTCACACAAGCCGACCGCCACATCCTTCTGGATATCGCACAAAATGCGCTGACGGACAATGTCTCAGACACTTGAAAGCCTCACGCGTCGCACCGGTACGACACAGACCATCCGTAACATCGTCCATACGATGAAAACCTTATCGGCGATTAACGCGTACCCCTACGAGCAAGCGGCGCGAGCCATCAATGATTGGCACGATACGGTGTTGGATGGCCTCCAGGCCTTTATAAAAATGTATGGCATCCCTGACCAAACTGTAGGGATCAACGTATTGCGACTTATTGTGGTCTTTGGTTCGGATCAGGGGCTATGTGGTAGCTATAACGAAGCGGTTGCGATGGAATTGGTTCAGGCTCCGTGGATAGGGGAGGACCACCTTATTTTCTGTGTCGGGGCTCAGATGGAGGACGCGATTCGAGGGGTTGGGCTGGATGTAGAGGCGACACTCATGACCCCGGCCAGCGTTGAAGGTGTGAGCCGTCTGGTTGGTGAGCTGATCGCCCGAATCGATGCGGTGCATACCGATAAAAAACGGGATATCACTGTGACACTTGCTTTTACCGAGCGGGCGGAGCACGGTCGACAGGCCGTGGTTGTGCGCCAAGTGATCCCGCTTGCAGCTGAGCGGCTCGAGCGCCTATCACAACGTCCGTGGACCTCGCACAGCCTTCCGCACTTCGACATGACGCGCGTTGCTGTTTTTGCAGCGCTATTGCGCAACGATCTGTTTGCGAGCCTGTTTGGTGCCAGCGCAGAGGCACTGGTAACTGAAAACGCAGCACGCCTGGCACGGATGCAACAAGCTGAACGAAGCATCGATGAGCGGCTCACTGAGTTGGCCCTGGCTACGCACACAACACGGCAATCAGCGATCACAGAAGAGCTGCTGGATGTGATCGCCGGGTTTGAGGCGCTAAAGCCCCAGCATGTCGATCGCGATGTGTCTTGAGGGGTTATTCAGGACACTAGGTGCCCCAGCTACGCACCTTGCCCGTGTCGATATGCACAAACTGGTCACGAGGATAAAAACCCACACCACCGGCCTTAAGCGACAGCGCGGCATGATGCAGCTCTGTAAGCGGAACCCCTGGGATACGAATATCGATCGCCCGCCCATCCATATGTAAGCTGCGCTTGGCTACGCCCCCGCCACGGGTCGTGCGCAACCTGTCGTTGGTCGCCGCACAACGGTATCCGGAAATGACCTGAAACGATCGTTTTGTCTCTAATGCCGATGTTATCCGGTGCAGAATATCAAACAACTGCGGATCCATGGTGCCTACCGTGCCTGTGTAGTGATCACGTAAAAAGTGATTAAGGCGATCAAGCGCCGTGGCTTGGTACTCGCCCGCGACTGAGTAGATCAGAGAGAGTTTTTCGTGTGTATGGGTATGGTCGAAAGCTAGCCGATAGGCTTGTGAACTGCCAGCAAATGCCTGTGAGCTTAGTGACATGCCAGTTCCGACCATGGCGATACCGGCAGAGTATCGAAGGAACTGGCGGCGAGCCGGCTCGAGTGGTTTTGTCATTGTAATGCCTTATCTAATAGCGCATCCTGACTATATAGATCAGGAAAGAAGTAAACCTTATCATTTTTTACGATTACCGTGCTGTATGTAATTAATACTCGCACGGGCTGGTGCAGGCTGATGGTCCTGGATGCGGCACGAGACATGGCATCACGGATGCGGGTCTCTGGCCAGTCCGGTTCATCATAGAGGACGAATTTTGCCAAGGCTATCGGGTCTTCAACCCGGATGCATCCATGACTGAAATCACGCCTGTCCCGATTGAATAATTCGGGTGTCGGCGTGTGGTGCAGATAGATGTTTTGATTATTGGGAAAGATGAACTTTATATCGCCTAGTGCATTACGGGGCCCTGGCCGCTGACGGATACGCAACTCGCCGCGCTCTAAGGCATCGATATTGTCTGCCGATAGTGTATTCAGTGGGGTGCCATCACCGGTCACGAACTCGAACCCCTGTTGTTTAAAATACGCAGGGTCACGGCGCAATCGAGGTATGGTCTCTGACCTGACAATAGATCGGGGCACGTTCCAGTACGGACTGAATTCTATAAAGCGCATATCCTCGTCAAACACGGGCGTGCGCGTGTTCAGCGCGCGCCCAACAATAATTTTCATTTGTACCTGGACATCGAACTGTCCGTTCTTTACCTCATAGGCTCTTAGTACAAATTCCGGGATATTGACCACAATCATTCGTGGCGCCTGCAGTAAGGGTGTCCAGCGCAGGCGCTCGAGCGTCAATTCGATTTGGCGCACACGCCGAGCAGGTTTTATTTCGAGCTCTCGGAGCGTGGTTTTACCTAAAACACCGTCCACCAGCAGGCCATGGCGTTCTTGAAATGAACGAACACCTTCGACCAGGGCACCTTCGTAGTATTCAGGAACGACCGTATCAGCGGACATATCGCCCAGGGCAATCAAGCGCCGCGCGAGCATGGGAATGCCCGGATAGGTCTGGCCTGCTTCGATCTTGTTTCCAGGTAAAGCAGGAAGGGGGTGCTCCCATGCTTGCCAGTCGGGTAACTCGCGGTACTGCGCCAGCGCGTCGCGCAGGCGAGCGTAGAGGGGTATTTGGGGGGCAGCCAGACGAACAGCCTCAGGCAAACGATTTGCCATGAGCGCAGCGGATAGATAGGCGGCGGTATCAAAATATTCGAATGGGGGCGCTTTAAAACGCTGGTGAATCATCAGTGGATCAAGCCTGCCCTGACGCAAATCGTGTAAATAGCGCTCCATCGAAGCCGTCAATGCCACGTCCAACCGAGCGATGTCGGGCGAGGGCAGGGGGGGGCCCTGCAATGCGGATTCAAACGCGCCGCGCAAAAATGCGACGTTATAGTCGCTAGGTACCAAGCCGTCCGTATCGGCAGCGCTCAGCAATGCTATTGCCTCAATAGCCTGGGCTGAGGGTCTGTCCTGGTTGAACCATTGCAATGTGCTCTGTGCCAACGAGAGCGCTGGATATAAGCCGAATGCAAGGCTTAAAAGCATCAGCCAAATATTTGCTTTGAACCGAGGGATTGACTTTAATTCAGTGCTCATTGCGTTGCCCCTGCTGGCCCGTTGGCATCCGGGACTGGCGTGTGCTCCAATGAGGCGAGAAGCTTTTGGGCGATCATATAGCCTTCTTTTCGGTGCCGATTGATCGACTGCATAGAGAAGTCGTAGTGTGCCGCCAGGGGCTCTTTGGCTGAGCCATCACGAACGATATGAGTAATCGAAGTCGTTGCCCCCCGACCCATCAAGTGCACATAGCGAGGTCTTTGCCGAAGACGGGCGGCGACATCAGGTTCGACTGCAGTCATGATCTCGTCGACAAGTGCCTTAAAGTCATGGGCCAGTTCGCGAATATGTCCGTCATTACGGATTCGCTCGCCATAAATAATTTCATCCCGCCGGGAGAGCACCTCTGCGAGATTGGACGGCAAGGGTCTTTCCCCTGGAAACAAATCGACAATAAAGACTTGTTTATTGTCGGCGCCGCACTGATTGAGCACATGTTCGAGGGGCGAATTGCTGATGATGCCGCCATCCCAGTAGTGTCGCCCGTCGATAGTCGTCCACTGAAACATGGGAGGAAGGCTGCAACTGGCCAGGATATGGTCTGGTGTCAACTTATCGATACGGCTGTCAAAGAACACAAGTTCGCCACGATCTACATCGACAGCGGACACGATGAGCCTCACCGGACTCTGGGAGAGTGTCGAAAAATCTATGTATTTGCACAGTAAATTCCTGAGGGGATTAATGTCATAGATGCTCGTCCATTGAGAAGGCCACCATTCGCCATGCACACCGGGTGCTAGCCAGCGCGGTCTGAAAAACTCTGGGATACCCCACATCATTGTGGTTCCAACCGCCAGCGCGCGATTGATCGAGCCGTGCGCGAGTTCGGATCCATGTACACCGATCTCATCCCAAAAAGCTTCAACCGCCGAAGCCGCATTGTCTGGGTTGCCCGCGATGATCGCCCCGTTAATAGCGCCAATCGAGACGCCGCCTATAACCATGGGCGCAATCCCGGCTTCCTCCATCGCGCGAACGACACCGCACTCAAAAGCACCCAGCGCGCCGCCGCCTTGCAGGATCAGGATAGTCTGTCGCGCCAAATCCTGTATGTCGGCGTCAGGGTTGGCAAGTTGCTCGCCTGCTGTTTGGATATCGGTGCGATCTCGAATCAGTGTTTCTACGACCCGAGTCTCTTCGGGAGGGCGGCCCGTGGAGAAGAAGCCGATAATGCGATCATCACGAATATAAAATTCCGCATAAGATTTATCCTTCAAACTACCCCTCTGGATCTGCCTATCGGCTCGATCGCTGGTTCCAAGAAACGTAAAACTGAAATCCAGAAAGTCGCAGTAGTAATGCAGCACGCTGCTATAAGGGACTTGCTGACCGAGCATGTTCTTTGCGGCAAGTTGCCCCTGTTTTCGCGCGTTTTCCCAATGCCTCGCTCTTTGGCGATCTCCATGACGATCCAGGTAGCTGGCCACATCGCCTGAGGCAAAAATATCCGGGTGGTTCGTCTGTAAAAATTCGTCAACGAGGATTCCGTCCTCGATGTGCAGCCCTGATTGCTCGAGAAAATTGGTCTGCGCCAGGGTGCCGATTGCCATAATTACGGTGCTACAGGTGACTTTTTTACCCGACGCGGTCTCGAGGCCGGTGACCTTTCGGGTGCCGCGGATTTTACGAATGGTCTGACCCAAGAGGACGTCAATCCCATGCTTCTGACACTGATCGATAAAATAGCTTGAGAGCGTCTCGGAATGTATTCTGGGAAAGACAGTTTCCGCCCGATCGATCAACGTGACCTTTATCCCCATTCGGGTGAAGGAGGTAGCGAGCTCCATTGCAATGAAGCTTGTGCCGATAATCCCTACTGGACCCGGATGCGTTCCGACCCAACTGCGTACGGCCATCGCATCAATAAGCGAGCGAAACGAGAAAACGCCATCCAGATCAACGCCGGGTACCGCTAATTGGCACGGCTGTGCGCCGGTTGCGAGTAGTAGTTTCCCATAGTGATAGGTTCGCCCTGCCTGGTCGACCAGGCTATGCGTGGCGGGGTCAATCGAGCTCACGCTGCAACCCAAGCGGATGTCGATATTGTCGCTTTTATAGTCTTCAGGCCCCATCAGCAGTAACTGCTTTGAGGGAACCTCATCGGTCATAAACCCCTTGGTTAGGGGCGGTCGTTCATAGGGGTATTCGGTCTCAGCACAAAGCAGGAGAATCGATCCCTGCGCGCCTTCATTGCGTAGCGTCTGCGCGGCGGTAACTGCTGAGATGCCTCCGCCGACAAGCAGGAAATCAGCCTGCTCTGGTGGCGAGGGTTGGATAACTGTGTGCTTATTATTCAGAATTGACTCTCTGTGCAATGAATATACTGATCCACGAATGATGCCTTAGGCGACAAGACGTTCTACTTTGGCTTGCTTGACTGGCCTAGGCTATCGGCATAAGTCTCGAAAACCTGCCAATTGTAGTCGCGTATCAAATCATTGACCTGACGCATGTGGGTGATCCGACGCTCGGAGCTTTCGTGCCACTGCTGGCAATATGCCGCGTATATCTCGCTCGGGTCACCACCCGTAGCAGGCGGTGAAAATGTCTTTACTGCCTGTTCAATCTCGGTTTGGAGTAGTTTGGTCTGACTGTCCCAAAGGGCGCGAGCCATGGTGATCATTAACTCGTTGGTTTGGCTGAACAAACGGGTGGCGTTTGCTTGTGTGTCTGCAGCATTTGCCGTGAGCAGCGTACTGATATTGGCAGCTTTGCCTTTTGCCGCGTTCGCTGTGGACATTGAGTTCTCCTTGATCGTGAAACTGAGGTGTGTAGATACCGATCCACACAAAATTATTTCTACTTACTCATCATAGTACGCGACCAAAGCAATAGGTTTGATTTCAATCAATACTCAATAATCTCAATGGGATACTATAATAATGGATGTCTGGATCATTTATTTTACGACATACTCACGGACGATAAGCTAGTGAGTATGATTTACTCGAACAGAAGATACAATTCGGATATCGATTAGTAATGATTCTGCACATTTTGCAATACCCTTTTATTCGAGTAACCCAGGAAAATAATTCGTGATGACCCGATTATTTCTGAGTTTGGCCAAGCAGGTATGATTGTTCAGGATCAGAGCACTATCCTCGCATTTTTAACGGATCCAGCAAGTTATGGGGATCAACCGCTGCATATCAGCACGACCCAGACACATATATCTGTCATTATTTTTGTTGGCACTAGGGTCTTTAAGCTAAAGCGCGCTGTGCGCTTGCCTTATGTTGACTTTTCTACGCCAGAACACCGCTTGGCGGCCTGCTATCGGGAACTTGAGCTGAATCGGCGGACTGCTCCGATGCTCTACCTTGCCGTACGGCGTATCACGTGCGAGGCCGATGGCGAACTCATGTTTGATGGCCCTGGAGAGCTGCTTGATGCTGTGGTCGAGATGGTGCGCTTTGATGAGGATACGCTATTCGATAGACTCGCTGTAGGTGGCCAGCTGACGCCCACCTTGATGACAGAGCTAGCGCGTACGATTGCGCATTTTCACGCGGATGCCGTTATCGATCATCACCGTAGCGGCGCAGCCAATATCGCCGCCGTTCTTACCATGAACGAGGTGTCGCTCGCAGCCAGTGGCTTGCTGGCAGCGGACACGGTTGCTGCACTGACCACGGGTTTATGGAGAGCTTTTGATTCTTGCGCTACGCTTTTAAATGAGCGGGGGATGGCCGGTAAGGTACGGCGCTGTCATGGCGATCTGCACCTGCGCAACATCTGTTTGATCGAGGGTGTTCCGACCCTGTTCGACTGTATTGAGTTCGATGATGAGGTTGCCACCATTGATGTCCTGTACGATCTGGCGTTTTTATTAATGGATCTGTGGTATCGAGGTCTCGAACCGAGCGCCAATCTTGTTTTCAACCGCTACATGGATGAATGTGACGAGACACAAGGCTTAGTGCTTTTGCCTTTCTTCATGACGATACGCGCGACGATACGCGCCCATATCGCGGCAGAGCAGGCCATGGAGTGTGACGGCTCGCGACACCGTGAGCTCGCGCGTGAGGCGACGGACTATGCGGCGTTGGCCCTGCGATTGCTCGCGCCTGTGACCCCACGTCTCGTGGCGATTGGGGGGCTGAGTGGTACCGGTAAGTCGACCGTCGCCGCAGCCATCGCCCACGCAATTGGCCCGGCGCCCGGGGCTCGCGTGCTTGCGAGCGATCGAATTCGTAAGCGCATCCATGGTGTTGTTGCAGAGACGCGTCTGACGGAGCAGGCCTATCGACCCGAGGTATCAGAACAAGTCTACGCAGCGCTGGCGCAGGATGCACAGGCTGTTCTACATTGTAAGCATGCCGTGGTGGCGGACGGTGTATTTGACCGGCTAGCTGAACAGGACCGGATCGAGCATGTCGCCCGGAGTGCGGACGTGCCCTTTACGGGACTTTGGCTATATGCCGATCCCCAGCAGATGATTACACGCGTCAACGAGCGGCATGATGATCCTTCCGATGCAACAGTGGCTGTCGTACGCGCCCAACTTGCGCGCAATATCTCCGTACCCGATTGGATAAAAATCGAGGCAAGCGGCCCCCCCTCAACAACTGTTAGCCGAGCAATGAAAGCCTTATGAAAACAACGTCTAAATCGCAGCCTTCAACCCCCTTTGAAAATACACCGTCGTATGATCTTGATCGCATGCTGCATGGCACATTGGCGCGACTCACGCAGGGCATCTCACCGGCTGCTTTAACGCAAGCCTGGGTGGATTGGGCCTTGCACCTAGCCTTCTCGCCAGGCAAACAATTGGCACTTACCGAGAAGGCTTTACACAAAACGCAGCGTCTGACGCAACACGCGGCGGGCCACACTAATTGCCCGGGCGAACCTTGCATTGAACCGC
This sequence comes from Alcaligenaceae bacterium CGII-47, assembly GCA_019166125.1. GTDB lineage: Bacteria > Pseudomonadota > Gammaproteobacteria > Burkholderiales > Burkholderiaceae_B > Castellaniella. The sequence goes on along the minus strand of JAHTBO010000002.1, from coordinate 37,834 downwards.
TCCCGCAGGACAAGCGTTTTTCTGCATCAGAATGGCAACATTGGCCATTTAATTTAATCTACCAATCTTTTCTACTTAACCAGCAGTGGTGGCACAATGCCACCACAGATGTCCGTGGGGTGACGCGTCATCATGAGGAACTCGTGACGTTTGCCGCGCGTCAGGCCCTCGACATGGTCTCACCATCCAATTTCTTTATTACCAACCCTGAAGTGCTGGCCGAGACTTATAAGACGGGCGGGATGAACCTGTGGCAGGGCATGCGCAATTGGATCGAAGACGCACAACGTCTGGCCGCTCGCCAGCCGCCGGCAGGTGTTGAACAGTTCAGACCCGGCCATGAAGTCGCCATCACGCCGGGCAAGGTGGTTTTCCGCAATCGGCTCATCGAGTTGATTCAGTACGCACCTCAGACCGAGACCGTATTTGCTGAACCTATCTTGATTGTGCCTTCGTGGATTCTAAAGTATTACATTCTGGATTTATCTCCTGATAATTCCTTGGTACGTTATCTGGTAGGTCAAGGTCATACGGTATTCATGGTGTCTTGGCGTAATCCTGACAAAGCGGATCGCGATATGGGCATGGATGCCTACCTGAAGGACGGGATCATGGCAGCACTGGATGCGGTGACAACCATTGTTCCCGGGCAGCGCGTCCAAGGTTTTGGCTACTGCCTGGGGGGTACATTACTGGCGATTGCTGCAGCCGCGATGGCGCGTGATGGTGACGAACGTATGACGTCCTTGACACTGCTGGCTTCTTTGGTGGATTTTGCTGATCCCGGCGAGCTGGGACTGTTCATCGACGAGAGCCAGTTAGCCTATCTTGATGATGCGATGTCGGCGCAAGGCTACCTCGATGGCAAGCAGATGTCAGGTGCCTTTGCACTGCTCAATTCGCGTGATCTGGTATTTTCACGCCGGGTACGCGACTACCTGATGGGCAAACGCCAAGCCGTCACTGATTTGACAGCGTGGAATGCCGATGCCACGCGCATGCCTTTTCGCCAACACAGCGAATATTTGCGCAGCTTATACCTGGACAATGATCTTGCCCAAGGCAATTATCAAGTGACGGGCCGTCCTGTTGCATTAATGGATATCAAGCTTCCTATTTTCTGCTTGGGTACGCAACGCGACACCGTATCGCCATGGAAATCGGTTTACAAGATTAATTTACTGACCGAAACCGAGGTGACATTCTGTCTAAGCACTGGTGGCCACAATGTAGGCGTCGTTAATCCTCCTGGGCCGGGCGTCAAGCGCGGTTATCAATTGGGTACGCAGAAGGCCCCAGCACGATATGTTGCGCCTGAAGCCTGGCAGGATAAATCACCGTCCTATGAAGGTTCCTGGTGGCCGGCTTGCGAGGCCTGGCTGCAAAGCCACGCAAGCGAGCGTGTTGCGCCACCTGAAATGGGCAATAAAGCAGGCGGTTATGCGGTGCTTGACGACGCACCAGGGCAATATGTGCTGATCCCTTAGCGAAAACAGATCCAAGGGTGGCAAGCCATCTCGTTCACGAGCGTCCGTCTGTTCGGAACTCGCATGTTGAATCCATTTCATCGCTGCAACAGCGCCAATATCTATTCTTGACGAAAAAATTATAGAGGCAGCATGAAGCAGGTTCCAATGGATTTGACCTACATCGATACGGTGCTTCTCGTAATCTGTCTGCTAGCACTGACTGGTGGATTGCTTATGTACGGGACCGGCTACCTGGTTCTGGCGCGCTGGAGTTGGATGGCAAGTGCGCTTCTCGTCGCCATCTTATTACTGGTCGAGAGTTTGAGACGCATCTGGCGCCGCGAGCTAGGCGTGGACCTAATTGCCTTGCTGGCGATCATTGGCGCGCTGTTGCTCGATGAGTCACTGGTGGCCGCGATCATCGCGGTGATGTTGACCGGTGGTCGTGCGCTGGAAGCCTACGCTGCACGCCTGGCAAGACGTGAAATCAGTAAACTTGTCGAGCGCGCGCCCGTGTTTGCATGGCGGCACAAGGACGGACAGCTCGAGCAGATTCCGATCGAGACAGTCGCCATCGGGGATAGACTGCTGGTGCGTTCCGGAGAACTCATCCCGGTGGACGGCGATGTGCTCGACTCAGTTGCAATTCTGGATGAATCCTCGCTGACCGGCGAGTCGTTGCCAGTAAAGCATCTGCCGGGTTCTCGTATCCGTAGCGGCAGTGCGAACGTCGGTACGCCCTTTGAGATGCGTGCATCTCATCCCGCAGCACAGAGCACTTATTCGGGCATTGTCCGCATGGTCGAAGATGCGCAGCGTTCGCAAGCACCGTTGACGCGCATGGCGGATCGCTTTGCTTTGCTGTTTATACCGCTGACCTTGGGTATCGCAGGAGTCGCCTGGATACTCAGTGGCGATGCGGTACGTGCGCTCGCCGTGCTCGTGGTCGCGACGCCTTGTCCGCTAATTCTGGCGGCGCCGGTCGCGATCGTCGGCGGGTTGTCGCGATGTGCCAGGCGCGGCGTACTGGTGAAAGGCGGGGCAGCGCTCGAGGCACTTGCCCAAGCACGTATCCTGTTTTTCGACAAGACCGGAACGCTGACAACGGGCAAAATGGTCTTGCTGGCAGTCGAAACCGGCGGCCTCATGGAAGAGAGCGAGCTGCTTCGGCTCGCAGCGTCCCTGGCGCAGGCCTCAACACACGTAGCGTCACAAAACATCGTACGCATTGCGCGCGAGCGAGGCCTTGTGCTGAGCCCGCCCAGGGATATTGTCGAGGAGGCCGGGGCGGGGCTGCGTGGTGAGGTTGACGGTCATCAGATAATACTTGGCAGCCATGATTACGCATCCCGCAATGTGGCGCCTGCCGTCTGGGTCCAAGGCTTTCTGCGTCAGATGGACTATGACGATGCCACCGGAAGCTTTGTCGTGATCGACGGCGTCATCGCTGGCGCGCTGAGTTTCGCGGACCGACTGCGCCAGGATGCGCCACGCGCAGTGCGCAAGTTGCGCCAGGCGGGCATTCATCGCATCGTGGTGTTGACGGGCGATCGTCTCGAAGCAGCCCAGGCCGTCGGTACGGCGGTAGGTGCTGATGAAGTACACGCGCAGCTTCATCCTTCAGATAAGTTGGCACTGATCCAGCGGATACCTGCGCGAACGCTGACGATCATGGTCGGGGATGGCGTTAACGATGCGCCGGCGCTGGCGGTGGCCGACGTGGGTATTGCGATGGGTGCGCGCGGCGCGACGGTTGCTAGTGACACGGCTGACGTGGTGTTGTTGACTGATCGCCTTGATCGGGTGGCTGAAGCGCTGGGTATCGCACACCGTACGCGTCGTATCGCTATGCAAAGCATCATCGTGGGCATGGGATTATCGCTGCTGGCCATGCTCGCGGCAGCGATAGGACAGCTCCCACCGCTCGCGGGTGCGATTCTTCAGGAAGTCATCGATGTCGTGGTGATTGTTAATGCTTTGCGTGCGGTCAGTGCGGGGCGCGGCGCCAGCGCACCCCCCTCCCTTGGCGTAGAAGCGCTAGCAGAAATAGAACGCCAACACATCGCATTGGTGCCGCTGCTTGCGCGTACGCATGAACTGACAAACCGGCTGCATTCACTTCCTGAAGATACGGCGCTGGACGAGCTGGCGTCGCTGGTCGCCCAGTTGCGTCAAGAATTATTGCCGCACGAACGTAGCGATGAGGCGCAGCTCTATCCCGAGCTGACCGACAAATTAGGGGGCGATGACCCGCTAGCGGCCCTGAGCCAAGGTCATCGTGAGATTTTCCGCTTGTTAAGGCTGCTAGAACGCATGATCGCAGATGCGACGAGCAGCAACACGTCAGCAGCGCCCACTTTGCGCGAGATTCACGGCGTGCTGCAGCGCCTGGATGTCGTCCTTGATCTGCACTTCGCACAAGAAGAAGAGTTATTTCGTAATTTCGATACAATAAGTAGACGGCTCGACTACTGACATAAGAAAATTTCACTACTGACAGAAGCCAAGCACAGCCTCCCGTATTACTTATCGGAGATAGCCTGTGGATTCCAGTACCACGATTGCCGACGCCAATATGCTGCGGCGCAGCTATAAGCTGTTTGCACTAAGCCAGGTTCATTTGCCCACAGGCGTCGGCAGCACGGACCTGGATCGACTCGATCCCCTCATCGCCGATAAACGTCTATTAAAGCGCGGCGAGACCATATTCCGCCAAGGCGATGCATCCCACTCGCTATACATTGTACGATCTGGCTCATTAAAGACTTACGTGGTGGATCCGGTTGGCGGAGAGCAAGTATTTGGCTTTCATCTGCCTGGCGAAATTGTAGGTATAGGCGGTTTAGGTAGGGATTCCTTTCTCGGTAGCGCTGAGGCGCTGGAGCGCTCTAACGTTTGGGCGCTTCCCCATGCACAGCTTCTGCAAATTTTGGATCAACTGCCTGTCTTGCATCAGCAAATGATGCAGATAATCAGTAGATGGGCAGACGCGACCTTGGAACATTTGGTCATAATGGGTAAGTTGCGTGCCTTAGTGCGGCTCGCCATGTTTCTTCGTAGCTTTGCCAGTCGCCACGAGCGATTGTCTCGAGATCCCTTGAATTTGTTGCTGCCGATGTCTCGTCGTGATCTGGCCAACTATCTCGGGCTAGCGCTGGAAACAGTAAGTCGTGAATTCAGCCATATGGTGGCCCAGGGTATCCTCACGGTGGACCGCAGGGAAGTATGTATTTTGCGTCCTGATCTTTTAGCCGCTGTGTGCGGGGATGGTCGATCCATGCATGCGCCGAACTCAGCGGTATAAACGCCTTGCTCGACGAGCAAGCGGTGCGGGCTCTGAACGGAGGGGAAACCAACCCTGAGTACGGTTGGCGAAGGCGACCAGGGATAGCATGACGGGCACTTCCACTAATACACCGACTACAGTAACCAGCGCTGCACCAGAATTGAGCCCAAACAAACCGATGGCCACGGCTACAGCTAGTTCGAAAAAGTTCGAGGTACCAATCAGCGCGCAGGGCGCAGCCACGTTGAACGGGACTTTCCACAGCTTGGCCACACCGTAGGCTATCGCAAAAATACCATACGACTGAATAAGCAATGGCACAGCGATCAACGCAATCAGCAGCGGCTCATCGAGAATGATTTGGCCTTGAAAACCGAACAGCAGCACCACAGTGCCTAGCAGGCCGAGTATCGACAAAGGCTTTATGCGGGCGTTGAAACGTGACACTGCGAGATCGGCTTGCGTCGGGTTGTCAGCGCCACGGCCCAGTTGAGTCCGGGTGATAATCCCCGCAATCAAGGGGATCAGCACGTACAAACCGACCGAGAGAATAAGGGTCGCCCACGGCACCTGAATATCGGTAACCCCCAGCAGCAAGGCCACCAAAGGTGCAAAGGCAAAGATCATGATCACATCATTGAGCGCCACCTGAGCCAAGGTATAGGTGGCGTCGCCCCGCGTCAGCTGCGACCAGACAAACACCATGGCGGTACAGGGCGCCGCACCCAGCAGGATCAAGCCGGCGATGTATTGGCTGGCGTTGGTCGGATCGATCAGGTCGATAAAAAAATAGTTGAAAAACAACACGCCAAGGCCAGCCATGGTGAAGGGCTTGATCAGCCAGTTCACCACCAGTGTGATGATCAGGCCTTTGGGGCGTTCATGAATGCGTTTGAGGCTGGAAAAATCCACCGACACCATCATTGGATAGACCATAAACCAGATCAGCACGGCAACAATGAAATTGACCGAGCCGTATTCGTAGCTAGCCAGAGTTTGAAACAGCCCCGGCACAGCGCTGCCCAGTCCGATGCCTGCCGTGATGCATAGTGCGACCCAGAAGGACAGGTAGCGCTCAAAAAAACCAATCGGAGATCGTGCGCTCATGCAAGATTCTCTCGTTCTATTTCTTTAGGGCTATCTGATAGCGCACGCAAATTCTCCAGTCCCACCGGCTCTACAGCCAGCAGCGGTACGATGGCGTAGCGCTTGGCATGCACGTTCGCCACGGCGTCGATTTCTTTGCACTCATTGGCAGCGCGTTGCAGCAACAGGGGCGAGCGGGTGTGGGCGGCGGCGATGCTGTTGTTGATGATCCAGGCCCAGGGTTCGATGCCTGCACGCCGCAGATCGTCTTGCAGCTTGGCAGCCTCCAGTACCGGGGTGGTTTCCGCCAACGTGACCAACAACACCTTGGTTTTTTTGGGGTCCTGCAATTGCATCATGGGCGTGGTGAAATGCAGACCTTTGCCGCCCATTTGGCGCGTAATTTCCCGGTGGTAGGCACCGGTGGCGTCCAGCAGCAATAAGGTGTGTCCAGTAGGCGCCGTGTCCATCACCACGAACTTCTTGCCCGCCTCGCGAATAATGCGCGAAAAGGCCTGGAAAACGGCGATTTCCTCGGTGCAGGGTGAACGCAAGTCTTCCTCGAGCAACGCGCGGCCTTGGGCATCGAGCTTGGCGCCTTTGGTATCCAGCAGATGCTCGCGGTAGCGTTGGGTTTCGGCGTGCGGGTCGATGCGGCTCACGCTCAGGCACTCGAGTGCTTCGCTGAGGGTTTCGGTCAAATGCGCCGCGGGATCAGAGGTGGTGAGATGAACCGGCAAGCCGCGATAGGCGAGCTCGACAGCCACCGCTGCCGCCAGCGTGGTTTTGCCCACGCCGCCCTTACCCATCACCATTACCAGACCATGTCCGTCGGCGGAGATCTCATCGACCAGCGTAGCGAGCGTGGGCATCGTCAGCTGATTGCGTATTGGCGCTGTCGTGGTCACCGATTGATCGTCTGTCATCATCTCTGTGCTGTCGAATAAATGATGCAGCGTAGACAGGCCGACCAGGTTGAAGGATTTCAGAGTGATCTGATCGCAGGGTAGGGCTTTGAGGCTCTTGGGGATCGCCGCCATCGCGGCTTGCTCACGGGCAAACACGGCGGTGGCCAACGCATCGCCATTAGCGGCACTTTTGGGCAGTACACCGTTGATCACCAAGTATTGCTGGCGCAGGCCAATATCCGCAAGTTCCTCATGCGTGCGTGCTGCTTCGCGCAGAGTTGAGGCTTGCCCCCGCGCGACCAGCACCAAGCGTGTGCGCTTGGCATCGGCCAGTGCATCGACGGCGGCCTTGTACTGCTCGCGCTGCTTTTCCAGACCGGCCAGTGGGCCCAGGCAGGAGGCATCGCCTTTGCCTTCTTCAAGGAAACCGCTCCAGGCGCCTGGCAGTTGCAGCAGACGAATTGTGTGCCCAGTGGGTGCGGTGTCGAACAGAATGTGGTCGTAGCCCGCTGTGAGTGCAGAGTCGATCAGAAGCCCAGTAAACTCATCAAAAGCCGCAATCTCGGTGGTGCAGGCGCCGGAGAGCTGTTCCTCGATGCCTTGAACGACAGCATCGGGTAATACACCGCGCACTGGGCCGACGATCCGGTCCCGATAGCCCTGAGCGGCAGCCTCAGGGTCGATTTCAAGTGCGAATAGATTCGGCACGGAAGTGATGGCGGTAATCGCGTTACCGATGCTAATACCAAATACCTGGCCCACATTGGAGGCGGGGTCGGTGCTTACCAGCAAGACGCGCTTGCCCGCATCGGCCAGCTTGACGGCAGTAGCGCAGGCAATGGAGGTCTTGCCTACGCCACCCTTGCCAGTGAAGAAAAAGAATCGCGGTGGGAGATCAAGAAACTTCATGCAAGGGCTTTTGTTCACGAAGACGGCTTAATGTGAGAACACGATTGGGACAGTCATTGTTTGAAGCAAGGTCTTTGAGGTGCCTCCGAGTATCCATTCGCGTACTCGACTGCGATTATAGAGTCCCATAACAATCATATCGCAGCCATAATCGGTTGCTGCGTTTAGTATTGCATTGCCGACCCCAATTCCCTCGCTTATCGTATGGACTTCGTTGGGCGTCGGGTAGTGGTGAGCCGCGCAGTAGGCAAACAGGTCTGCTGATTCAATATCCAATGAGCGCAGCAGTTCAGGCTGTGGATCAACAGTCAACACCGTCAGCTTAGTCGCTGCAGAGATCATTGGCGCAGCATCAGCTAGCGCTCGCGCGGATCGGCGGCCATAATCCCAGCAAAAAAGAATATGTTGGCCCATAGGCTGATGTATTTGTCCGATATATGGCGTCACCAAGACCGGGCGACCCGCGGAAATAATAACTGTGTCGACGATGCTTGGCGGGATAGCCCAGTTTGGTTGAGCCATATCGGTTTGGCTCATGATCAGCAGATCGCAGGAGCGTGCATGTGCCGCAAGGACTTCCTCAATCGGGCCTTTGGGCATTCGACATTGAGCTTTGATGCCTGCTAGCGCAGCCTCCTTTAAAAAGCGTTCTTTTATTTCGAGCTTTTCTTGTTCGATCTGTGCCAGCAGCCTATCCAGGATCTGCTCGGAGGCGCCGGTTCCGCCATATGAATATCGAGGGGTGGGTAGATCAGTGCAAACACCAATCAATTCAGCCTTGTGTTGTGCAGCAAGCTGGATAGCCGCTTGTACGCGTGACGTCTGATTGGTGTCGTTGGTTAGGTCTAGGGCGATACGTCCAAGCATGGCGAGCTCCTGTGGCGAGGCAATTGGTTACGAATGATCTAGTTTAGGCCTAGGTCGGATTATTAAAGTTGATCTAACGCAATATACGGACGAGCCCACTAGCGTACCTTATAAACATGGCTTAGCAATTCAAGTGGGGATAGTATGGTAGCTTCAACGCAAATTTCAGCTCGCGTAGCTCTGGTAACTGGCGGCATGGGGGGACTAGGGACAGCAATATGTCAGCATTTGGCTAAACGGGGCATGAAGGTCGCGACCACCTACTCACCCAGCAATAATCGTGCCGCTGAGTGGCTGGCTGAACAACGAAAAAATGGATTCGAGTTCAAGGCGTTTCGCCTTGACGTCACTGATTATGATTCGTGTCAGAGCACAGTGGCGCAGGTCGTGGCCGAAATAGGTGCAATTGATGTGCTTGTCAATAACGCCGGCATTACGCGTGACGCGTCTATCCGTAAAATGACCCTGGAGGACTGGCGCGCGGTGCTTCATACCGATTTGGACAGCATCTTCCATATGACTAAACAAGTCGTGGACGGCATGGTCCAGCGCGGCTGGGGGCGAATTATTAATATTTCTTCTGTCAACGGGCAGAAGGGCGCATTTGGGCAAGCGAATTATGCCGCAGCGAAGGCGGGCATCCATGGCTTTACCAAATCCGTCGCGCTGGAAGTTGCCAAAAAAGGGGTGACAGTAAATACAGTTTCGCCTGGCTATCTACGTACCTCAATGGTCACAAATATCCCGCAGGACATCCTGAACACCAGGATTCTGCCAGAAATACCAATCGGGCGGCTAGGCGAACCTGATGAGGTCGCTGCTTTAGTGGCTTACCTGACGTCGAGCGAGGCAGCTTTTATCACAGGGGCTAATATTGCGATTAATGGCGGCCAGCATATGTATTGAGATCGCTAGCAAGAACGCCTGGCCCGAGCAGGGCAGGCAAGCCCTAATCGGATTAGTCATCATGAGTATACGTAATCTGGACTATTTGTTCCGCCCCCGCTCGGTCGTCGTTATAGGCGCCACAGATCGCCCCCACAGCGTTGGGTCCAAGGTGATGTCAAATCTGATGCAGGGTGGTTTTCAGGGGCCGATCATACCGGTCAATCCAAAGTACGATCATATAGCAGGCCTTCCGGCCTTCCGCAATCTATCGGCACTGCCTACAGTTCCGGATCTGGCCATTCTATGCACACCGCCTCCCACCGTGCCAGGCTTGATAGGGCAGCTTGGTCGCCTCGGTACCAAAGCCGCCATTGTGCTGACAGCAGGCCTCGATAGCCAGTTCACCAAAGCGGGCATAGATATACAACAAGCGATGCTGGAGGCAGCGAAACCTTACTTGCTTAGGATTTTGGGGCCTAATTGCATTGGATTGATCGTTCCCGGCATCGGTTTGAATGCCAGCTTTGCACAAGCCAGTGCATCCCCTGGCAAGATAGCTTTCGTCTCGCAGTCTGGGGCGCTCACTACAGCAGTATTGGATTGGGCGGCCGAGAACAATACAGGCTTTTCAAAATTCATTTCGATCGGCAACAGTGCTGATATTGATTTCAGCGATGCATTGGATTATTTGGCAAGCGATTCGGACACTCGCAGCATCCTGCTCTACATTGAATCGATCAAGCATGCCCGCAAGTTCATGTCCGCAGCACGTGCCGCCGCGCGCAACAAGCCGGTCATCGTCGTCAAGGCAGGGCGGTCGGTAGCCGGAGCCGTCGCTGCTGCTTCACACACAGGCGCCATGGCGGGATCGGATAGCGTATTCGATGCAGCAGTCAGAAGATCAGGAATGCTGCGGGTCGATACAACTCAGGATTTATTCAGCGCCATTGAAACGTTGCCTCGTGCCAAACCCCTGCGTGGCGATAAGCTGATCATTCTGACCAATGGCGGCGGTCCGGGGGTGATGGCAGCCGATGCGCTGGGTCTGGCCGGGGAGGAGCTGACCACTTTATCCGCCAAAACCAGACTTAAGCTTGACACCATACTGCCCGCCACCTGGTCCAAGGCCAATCCCGTCGACATCATCGGGGATGCCTCCGCCGAACGCTATGCCAAGGCACTATCGGCTTTGTTGGACGATGATGGCTACGATTCCGTACTGTTTATACATGCTCCCACAGCAATCGTACCAAGCAAAGAAATTGCGCTGGAATGTGCTCCGCTGATTGCCGCATCGTCGCGCAATCTGCTTAGCTGCTGGCTCGGAGGGCAGGGCGTATCAGCAGCAAAGAAGATTTTCAGTCAAGCAGGCATCCCCACCTATCAGACCCCCGAGGAGGCCGTGCAGGCGTTCTTGTATTTGCTCGCCTACCGGAGAAACCAAGCCTTGCTACTGGAAGCTCCCTCTTCACAGCCTGCAGACTTTTCGGTTGATATCGAGCGAGTAAGAGGGATTGTGAAAACTTCCCTTGAAAGTCAACGCGATCTCCTCAATGAAGTGGAAGCCAAATCGGTGCTGGCTGCTTATGGTATCCCCGTTGTCGATACGCGAGTCGCCTCGAGCATCGAGGCTGCAGTGACGCTCGCGCAGCAAATCGGATTCCCCGTTGCACTCAAGGTTCTCTCTCCTGATATCACCCATAAATCCGACGTGGGTGGCGTTGCCCTGAACCTGGAATCGGTGCAGCATGTTCGTGCCGCTGCACAGCGTATGGCGGCTCAGATCAATAAGGCTCATCCAAATGCTCAACTCACAGGGTTTACTGTACAGGCAATGATCAATCGGCCCGGTGCACACGAATTGATTCTGGGCGTGGCCAATGATGAGACGTTCGGCCCGGTTATCTTATTTGGTCACGGAGGCACTGCCGCAGAGCTTATTAATGATCGTTCCGTGAGCTTGCCGCCCCTGAATATGACACTTGCCAAGAATCTGGTGGCGACCACGCGCGTATTCAAGTTGCTGCAGGGCTATCGTGATCGACCTGCAGCCGATCTGCCTGGTCTATATCTGACGCTGGTCAAATTATCTCAATTGGTCATTGATATTCCCGAGATTGTCGAGTTGGATATCAATCCTCTATTACTCGATGAGCACGGTGCTATCGCGCTTGACGCGCGGATAAAGGTTGCGCCGTCTCTGCAGGGGGGAGCGGATCGCCTGGCCATTCGGCCCTACCCAAAGGAGCTTGAAGAAATCTTTGAGCACGAAGGCGCCAAAGGGGGGGCTGTCTTATTGCGTCCTATTCTTCCCTCGGACGCGCAGGCTTATCAGCTTTTTTTGCAGACGCTTGCCCTAGAGGATGCACGGAATCGTTTCTTTTGCTCTTTGAATCAATTGCCCCAATCCGAACTCGCCAGAGTCACGCAAATTGACTATAGCCGTGAAATGACCATGGTGCTTGTCAGCCAGAATAAGTCCGAAAATGAGGCGATCATCGGGGAGATACGACTAGCGACTGACCCCGATAATCAGCAAGCAGACATGGGAATCGCTATCAGCACCGGTTTGCAATCCAAGGGCCTTGGTTCCAGGATGTTGTCCAAAGCCATTCGGTATTGTCGCGGGCGGGGCACGGCGTATATGACGGGAACGGTCTTGGTAGAAAATTCTCGCATGTTGAATTTGGCGAAGAAATTTGGCTTTACCTTATCCGGCCCCGTTGACGGTATCGTCAATATTTGTCTGGATCTGAGCGCCGATCATCCTATTACTTAATCCTTGAGGTCGCCCCGATGCCGTCCCGTGCAGCTGTTTAAATGGCTGATATTTGGGTCAGGTATATTTTCCGAGCGTGATATTAGAGCCATCAGGCATCACGAGCCATGCCTTGGCACTGTACGTTTCGATCACCGTGCGCGCCTGATCCATAGGCATGTTCGACAGCGCGGTCGATAATGCATCAGCAGCTGTAGCGTTATCAGCCATGACCGACACGCTGCGGTACACGGGCTGGCTCAACCCGGTTTTTGGATCAAAAAGATGCGTGAATTGACCGGCGGTATCGAAGCTTGTCCCGTAGCCCCCAGAGGTAGACAGTGCCTGGTTTCTGAGTTGGACAGTTTGAAAACCCTGTGTGGGATTGTCGGGCTTGGCCAAACTGACCTGCCACGCGGGGGCAGCAAGATCCGAATTCAGGCCTCGTAGCTCACCCATATCGATCAGGGCATGGGTCAGACCAGCCTGATTCAGCATTTCAGCGATACGATCCGTAATGTAGCCTTGGGCGATACCATTCAATGTCAGAGCCATCCCGGGGTGCGTCAGTCGTATGCGTGCCGCGTCCAAATCGATCGACTGGTAATCAACTTGTGCCAGAGCTTGGTCGATCAGTTGCTGATCGGGACCGGCAGGGTTCGCGTTTGGGGTGGAGAAATGGTCGGCATAGACGCGCCATAGTGATTGGACGCTTGGGTCAAATGCGCCGCCGGTGCGTTCGCTAAACTGCCTGCTTTGGCTCAATAGGCGCAGCAGGTCTGCCGGCGGATGATCCAAGACACCGTCCCGGTTAAGCTTGCTTAGTGCGCTGTCATCCTGATACAGACTAAAGACCTGTTCCAAGCGGTGAACTTCAGCGATTGACCGCTCGATGAGCGCCTGAGCAAAGTTCGGATCTGTGTGATAAATGCGTAGTTCAGCATCCGCCCCCAGCGCGATACCGCGCCAGATAATTGGATTAGGGGGTGAGCCAGCCAGCGCCTGGCGCATGGCCCAGGGGCTGAGTGTCAGGCAACTGGCTGACGCGATGATACCGATGAACCTGCGGCGTGTGGGGATAAGTGCTTTCATTGATATTCTCCGGACAATGACTAATTTCCCATGTTCATGGTTTGTGCGGCATCGTCGTAATTCAGAATGTAGTTTTCAGGCATCTCGTCGAATCGCACGATACGGCCGTTGTTCTTGTTTGCAAATTCTTGTGCTTGGGCAAGATCACTAAATGGCATTGCGTCCTCGACACTCATACCGCCCAACACAGCGCTCTCGATCACGTAGAACGCCTTGCGCGCATCAATCCACGTATCGACCTCGGGTTGATCCTGGTTGATCATCCGCCCCATGTCGTTAACGTAGAGCGCGCGGATGCCTTTGGGTTCTTCAGGCAGTAGCGTATAGGCAAAGAGTTGTTTGATCGTCGTGAACCAGACTGGCTGCTCGCGATCATTAAGCAATATCTGGCCTTTGGGCCCGACATGTTCGGTCAGGTTCATACCGCAGTAGTGTCCGACCGCATCCACAGTGATCGGCTGAGGGGGCGGGGGCGCGCTTGCGACCGTATCAAGCTTGCCGCAGGCCGTGAGCGTGCCGAATATTAGTAGCGCGATAGCAATGCGAAATGGTGTCATAACTGCCTGCGTTTGAACAGAATAGCCGCCAGACAAAAGGGCACGGCGATCCACAGAATCTGCGCGAAGATCAGGACAGGCATGCCCAGTCGTGCCTGGCCGCTTAACCCAGCCATACCAGAGAACATGGCAATGTTTTCATAGCCTGTCAGATTGAGCAGGCGATACACGTCAGAAGGATTGAACAGCAAGATCATATTGAGTATTGGCGCAGTAATGAAGCGTCCCTGATCGGCAACCAGTGCGCCCAGTAAGGCCATGTCATAGATCACGACAAAAAAGAGCCAGACGCCAATTACGATACCTGCAGCGGTCGCACGTTCGCGCACTAAGGCGCTGACCATATAGCCCATGGCGAGAAAGCTTGCGCCTAGTAGCACACTCGCGACAATCAACAAAATAAAGGGTTGCCACTGCGCGATATCGAGTGTGCCGTGCGCCCACTGCAAGGCGACACCCGCTGATCCATAGCCTACAGCAGTGGCGAGAGACAGGATGGCGAGGTGGCCGATAAACTTTCCGATGACGACTTGCCAGCGTGCGATGGGGTAGCTCAGCAGCAAGGCCATGGTTCCACGCTCGATCTCGCCTACGATAGCGTCGTAGGACAACAATAAAGCAATAAGCGGGACTAAGAATATCGACAAACTCGATAGGCTGACTACGGTGACGACAAGGGGATCAACCTTGACGGCACCGGTGGGTGAGCTGCCTAGAAAGCCGAGTGACAGCGCAAATGCGGCCAATAATAAGGTGGTGGCGAGCACCCAGCGGTTGCGTAGTCCGTCCCGGATTTCCTTGTTGATGATGATCAATACGGCGTTCATTCGTCATCTCGTCGTAGAAAATGGGCATACATATCGTCCAAGCTGGGAACATGTATTTCAATGTCGTCGATATGAGTGATTGCGCCCAGGCTACGTAGTGCTGCAACCTTGTCGCGCTCGGCGCAATGCAGTTCGAAGCGTTGTTCGTCGATGCGCAGCCAACCATCAGGTAGATGCGGGGCGGTAGCACCTTCGGCATTGAGCTTGATCTGGATGCGCACCGGCAAATCTGCTTGGTGGCGTAGCACCGACATCGAGCCATCTGCGATTTTATTGCCTTTTTTCATGACGATAACTCGATCGGTGTGGCCATCGAGCTCGGCAAGGGCGTGCGTACTGAGCAATACGGTGGATCCACTGTTACGCAGTTCGCGCACGATCTCATAGAACATCAGCCGGGAAGCCGGATCCAGCCCAGTAGTGGGCTCATCGAACAGAAGTACCTTAGGCTTGCCTAGTAGCGCTTGGGCGAGCGCCAGCCTCTGTCGCATGCCCTTAGAGTAGCTACCAACGCGTTGTCGGGCGGCGTGCGTCATGCCTACCCGCGAGAGCAGTGCAGCGTTATCCGATACGGGCTGGTGCTTGAGCCTTGCGTAAAATTGTAGCGTTTCGTTGCCGGTGAGAGAGGGGTACAAGGCGACAGTCTCGGGCAGATAGCCGATCTGATTGCGCATGCGCACAGCCGTGTTGCTTGAGGCGTCCTGACCCAATAACTGAATCTGCCCCTGGGTGGGGTGAATGAGGCCCAGCATCAGTTTGATCAGTGTGCTCTTGCCCGCACCATTGTGTCCAGCCAGGGCGACGCATTCGCCCGCTCGTAACTCGAGATCCACGTGGTTGACGGCGCGCTGCGCGCCGTAGTCTTTGGTGACGCCCGATAAGGCAACATGGACGTTTGTCATGGTAGGTTCTTGAAGTTTTTTAGTGCCCTTGCCTCGGGTAAGCTCATGATCGGTGCGCTGTCGATGACGCCACCAGGCAATAGGGCAGGGAACTGTGATTGTGCCCAACGGATGATCGATACGGCCGGGCTGTTTAATAGCAGTCGTGCAGTTGGTGCGCGCCAGAGCACTTGGTCGATGATGTCGTTGGGGCGGTATGCCGTATCGGCGATGCCGTCGCCGTCCAGATCGAACGCAGTATTATCACTCCAGTAGTTGCCTCGGCCATTGCTGGACCAGTCCAAGTGCCGTGTCCCCACGTATTTGACCTGGTTGCGGTTGCTTACGAATGCGTTGTCTACAATCTGGTTGCCTTCTGCCCCAGCCGTAAAATGAATGCCGATGTCACAGTCCTCGAAATGGTTGCTACGGATCTGGTTGCGATTGGCGTTGTATATAAAGACGCATTTCTCTGCGCCCTTGATGACATTCCCACTGATTTTCGAGTGATTGGCGTAGTTCAGCATCAAGCCTTGGTCACGACTATCAAGAGCGATATTGTCCTGGATGATCAGACGCTCGGAGAACATGATGGCGTAGGCAATATTGTTGCCCTCGGATATGTTTTCGCTGATCTCACTATCGTTGGTGTACATATAATGCACGGCATACCGTAGATGGCTGAAACGGTTGGCGCGAAAGACATTGCCCTTGCTGGTGTTGGAAAATATGCCATCGCGCCCGTGCGAGATATCGTTACCTATAATGCGCGAACCCGGTGAGTTCCACAGCGTTACACCATTGCCGCGCTCTGCAACCCGCAATTCGGTATTGCCGACGATACGGTTATTTTGAACCGTCGCGTTGTGGGGCCCCCAGACATAGACGCCTACCGAGTTATCCAGCACATCATTGTTTTCAATGACGGCACCATTGGCTTTCTTATCCAGAAATATCCCAGCGTCCATCTCTGACAGGCTCAGGCCTGAGTTCTTTACCGTCAGATGGCTCAGGGTGACATTTGGCGCCTCTATTGATACTGAACGGCCTTTGCGCGCGCCGATGATAAAAGCAGAGCGATCAGCAGGCCCCCTGAGGATAAGGGGCTTGTCGATCACGATATTACCCTTGTATCGGCCCGAAACAAGGCGCAACTCATCCCCGGGTGCGGCCGCAGCGATGACCTGCTGCAGGTCCTCACCAGCAGCAACATCACGCGATACAGCACAAGCGATATCAGACGCACCCAGGACGTACAACAAGATGCTGAACGCAAGCCACTGGCGCCTGATAGAGGATGAGAAAGTTGACATGCAATCCTATGTCGATTTTTTCGGATGAACAAGCATCTGGCCTGACATCTCCATATGCAAGGCGTGACAGAACCACTGGCAGTAGTACCAATGCACGCCCGGTTTCTGTGCGACAAAGGTCACAGACGACGTGGCCTGAGGGCCGATCTCCATCGCAATACCATGCCCTTCCAGGGTAAACCCGTGCGTCAAATCCTCAATGACCTCGACGTTGGTGACAACAACGGTCACTTCATCACCTTGGTTGACTTCGAAGCTGGGCAGGCTGAATACGGGCGCAATCGCGAACATGTACACCCGCACCTTGTTGCCCTCGCGTATGACGTTGGAGGCGCTCTCGAGTGTTACGCCGTCCTTCTCGGCCATCTTGCGTACATCTTCCCACATTGGGTCATTGCGTTTCCACACGCGTGAGGGATGGACTTTTGAGGCATGGACCAGACACATATCGTGAGGCTCAGCGAAACTTGGGCCGTCGTGAACCAGTTTCATCTCGTCACCTGAAATGTCGATCAACTGATCGTTTTCGGGCTTTAGGGGGCCAACATTCAGGAAGCGATCTTTCGAGAATTTGTTGAGTGACACCAACCACTTGCCGTCAGCCTCCTTGGTCTCGCCCATTGTTGTATGGTTGTGGCCAGGCTGGTAGTGCACGTCGAGCTTCTGGATGATTGGATCCACGTCTTCGCCTTTGTAGGCGCGCTTGGCTTTATCAATATTCCATTTCACCACCTGGCTGTCGATGAACAGGGTGGTATAGGCGTTGCCGCGTCCGTCAAAGGCAGTGTGCAGCGGTCCCAAGCCCAGTTGCGGTTCAGCGACGATGCAGTCGCGTGGCTTGATCTTGTCATCGAATAGGTCGTCGAGCGTGCGTACGTCAAGTACACTCACCGTGGGAGAGAGCTTGCCATTCAGGACGACGTGGATGCCGTCAGGCGCGGCATTGCAGCCGTGTGGTGAATTTGGTATGGGAATGTATCGTGTGTATTTCGAGCCGTGTCGGCCATCGATGACCGGTACGCCGTTCATCTCTTTGAAGTCACCATTCTTGACGGCTTCCTCGATGCGCGCGATGTTAAACACCACAACCCAGTCCTGTTCGTTGGCAGTAGCATCCTGCACGGTAAGACCTTTCTCTGAGTTGTAGCAGGTCGAAAACGTGTACTTGCCCTGGTAGTCCGTGTCGTTGTTGTCGAGGTTCCCGTCGACCTGGACCTGCCAGGCTACCTTCATGGTATCGCCATCCAGTGCGGTATATATTGCCCAGAAGTTTTTCTTGGGATCATCAAGCAGGGTGCCGTCATTGGGCAAAGGTACGATATGCTCGCCATTGGCAAAGACGTAGCCTGTGCGCGGGTAGCGTTGCGGGCGCAGCCCATGGATCCCGGAGGCGTTTGGGATCTCGGTGATCTTGTCGGTTTTCATCACGTCGCAACGGATGCGCGCAACTCGGTTGTTTGCCTTGTCGTTGATAAAGATATAGCGACCGTCATAGGTCTGATCAGTAAACGACATATGCGGGTGATGGGCATCGCCATTTGGATAGACGCCACCTATCGTATTCAGATATTCTCGAGTTGCAGGCAGCATCCCTTCAGTCAGAATCTTGCGGCTCTCGTTTGTGTGGCCCCAACCGGTTGCACTGCACATATTAAAGACAGGAATGCGTACCAGCTCACGCATCGAGGGCAAGCCCAGAACGCGTATTTCCCCAGACTGGCCACCAGAGGCGAAGGCATAGTACTCATCGAGTTCGCCTGGACCAACCTCAGCAGACTGGCCCTTTTTGTGTTTGTCGTCTTTGGCGTAGACGGGCAGATGGGTGCCGCCGACCAGGCCTGCTGCGCCCGATAAGGCAGCCGTTCCCAGAAATCCACGGCGGCTGAGACCGGTTTTGTCCGCTTTGGGTTGATCAGACATGAAATATTCCCCTTGATTGTGATGGCGCTAGAGTCTGCTCTGGCAGAGTTGTCGCGCCGTTACGAATAAACAGTAAAACGAAGTGGTAAATCGATAATGCGTGTCAGAAGGCTTATGGTTGATAGCAGTTCCGTCACTAAGCTGGTTTGTCTGGTGCTGTCTTTGGGATGAATCGGATCACGGTTTCCTTTGGTGTGATCAGATCTGGTGGCGGGGCTTTCACTCGTTGGCGTTTCGCATTTTTCTGGATCAGATGAGGACATTTTTCCTTGTGGTGATAGAGCATCTGGCAGTGCAGACACTGGATGCATTCATTTGGGTTGATGTCACCTTCCGGGTTGATCGCCTGGACTGGGCACTCGATATTGCAGCGCTGGCAAGGATTGCCGCAGGTGCGGTAGCGGCGCAGCCAATCAAAGGTACGTAGCTTTGCAGGAATAGCCAATGCCGCACCCAGAGGGCATAGATAGCGACAGTAAAACCGTTCAATAAACAGGCCCGCCGCCAGTAGGAGCACGGCAAACAGGACAAACGGCCAATAGCGCATGAATTTCAGGATAATGACGGTCTTGAAGGGCTCGACCTCAGCCAATTGCTCGGCAACCGAGAGCTCATACATAGAAAGGCCGAACAGCACCATAAAGATGACATACTTAATGGCCGAGAGGCGTTGGTGCGCGCCGTGGGGGACATGAATCTGCTTAACACCGAGGCGTTTGGCGATACGGTTGGTCAATTCCTGCAGCGCGCCAAAGGGACATAGCCAGCCGCAAAATGCCCCGCGGTTCCAGAACACCATGGATATTGCAGTCGCGCACCAAAGGATGAATACGACCGGATCCATCAGAAAGTATTCCCAGCTAAAGTCGCTACGCAAAGCGGAAGTGAAGGTCAACACGTTGACGACTGATAACTGTGCCTGGGCGTACCATCCGATCCAGATCAGGGTAAACGTCAGGAACGCCAGGCGGAACCGATCGTAGAATACCGGCCTGCTAGCGAGTTGATTCTGGAAGAAGAACACACCGATCAATAGCAGCAACGCAGCAAGGACGGCGGCGACCTGCCCGGTCTTGGCGCGCCAGATCTGTTTCCACAAGACGGGTGCTTCATCGATTTCCGCTGAGGCGCTCGATGAACTCGCATGCTCTGCGCCCCCCGCTGACGTAGCGCCCTGCTCAGATGGCGTAGCAGGTGGTGCCGTCAGGGGCGCCGCAGGATCAAGCTTGGTGTATTCCTTTGGCAATTGGTAGTTCAGGTTAAAGATGGCGAATGCTTTTTCCTTTACGTTGATGACACGTTGCACCATCAGTTGTATTCGCCAGGGCTTGATTGGATCCAATTGAACTTCATCCGGAACGACAAAGAGTGCGATCTCTTTGAATCGTGGTGCCCCGGCGGCTGCGATGCTGGGTAGCCGCTGGTGGTTCAAATCCGTAAATCGAAAGCTTGTGTCACTCTGGATGACTTCGATGCGATCAAAGATCCCGCCACGCACGTACCCTGACCCTTTAAATGAGTAGGGGCCTTCGCCAGCGATCAGCACGGCCTGTTGACCCGGCTTGAGACGGTCGCGCAGGTATTGCCATTCTGAATCGCCCAGTAAGCTGCGCCCGATTGAAGGTACGCTGACCACGGCAGCATAGAGATCGATAAATGGATCAGATGGGTCGCCTGGTTCAGGGTGCTCGATTGCGTTCTGGCGTCCTGTTTGCCTGAATGTCTCGTTGACGTCGCCTACTGTCAGCTTCAGGTTGCCGATAGCGCCGCTCTGTACAAGATAGTCCCACGACTTTATCTCGTCGATTGCGGTGTCGATGATGCGGTTTTCGACGGGTGAGTGTTCGCCCGACGTGATCGCAGCAGCCTTGCCCAAGTGGTAGGCGCGCGCGATTGCTCGAACCGAACGGGTAATACTGTCGCCGATTACCATGACCGTCACCGTGGCACCACTGATGATATCCACGGGCGTGGGGGATCCTGGAGGCAATGGTTTGTCGACCAGGTTCAACCCAATATAGCCGTTGATGAATGCATCGACCTTTGCTTGAGGAATACCGATGAGCACGATAGGTTCGTGATGCTGGACCAGCCTGGCACCGACGATCTCACCGCTATTGGCGATCGCCACGAGCGTGTCAATGGGCTTGCTAGAATATCCGCGGGTGTTCACCACATCGGTGGTCAGATAAACATAACCGAGCTGCCGGTCGCCCGCATAAGCACGCGCGACCATGGGCTTGCCTTCGGCAGGTCCCAGACGATCGGCTCCCGGGAATATTTCCGCAACGTTAAGTGAATCAAGGAATTCAGGTAGGCGTTGAGCGTTAGCGGGGGGGATGCACAATATCGCTAATAGCAAGAGGAGTGTCACAAAGATATGCATTGTCATAACATGCTTATCTTTGGCCGTACGCTTGGGAGCCATAAAATTACTTTGCCCTATTATTAGATCCTTGGGCGTTATGCTATTAGCAATACCTTGCTGATGTTTTGACCTACGTCAAGGGGAAGAGGATGGATTCACTGGGCTGACCGATGTAATCGTCGATATCTCAAAGATCACTATCGTCAAGGTCTCACAAGGACCGTAAAGTGTGGCAAGATCAATAAGCATCACTACTAAGCGGGAAACAGCTGTGCTATGACACCACACGACCACGAGCACGCTCATCATGGATCCACGGATGTTGATGCGAATTACGCCAGCCCGGCCTCGTCAGGCACGATCTACACCTGTGGGCAACAAAGTAATCGGGGCAACGATGAACACTTCGGGCGCCTTGGTGATACGCGCCGAAAAGGTGGGTACGGCCACCATATTGGCTCAAATTGTGCAACTCGTGGCGCAAGCGCAGCGCTCTCGAGCACCTATGCAGCGTATGGCCGATCACGTGGCAGGGTATTTCGTCATGACAGTTGTTGCTATCGCTGTGACGACATTTTTTGTGTGGGGACTTTGGGGCCCTCAGCCTAGCTGGGTATATGGCCTGATCAACGCAGTATCCGTCCTGATCATTGCGTGTCCGTGTGCGCTAGGCCTGGCTACGCCTATGTCCATTATGGTGGCTACGGGGCGTGGTGCGACCAAGGGCGTCTTGTTTCGTGATGCCGCCGCTATCGAGAACTTTCGCAAGGTCGATACCTTGATCGTCGATAAGACCGGCACCCTGACTGAAGGGCGCCCCTCATTTGAGCAAGCTGTTCCCGTCGCGGGAGGCGCCGCCGATGAGGCATTGCGCTTGGCTGCGAGCTTAGATCAAGGCAGCGAACACCCGTTGGCCGACGCCATTGTTGGCGCCGCACGCGATCAGGGTATTGCATTGGCGGCGGTGGATGAGTTCGAATCGGGTACGGGTATCGGTGTTCGTGGCATGGTCGAAGGCAAGCGCTTGGTGCTCGGGAATACCGCGTTGATGCAGCAAGATGAGGTGGACGTTGCGCCGCTGAGCAATAGGGCCGAGAGTTTGCGTGTCCAGGGCGCAAGCGTCATGTATCTCGCCGCAGATGGCCTTCTGTTGGGCCTACTCGCCGTGTCGGACCCTATTAAAGCCACCACACAAGAAGCATTGGACGAACTGAAAGCCGCCGAAATCCGGGTCATTATGGCTACTGGTGATGGGGTATCCACTGCCAAAGCAGTTGCTCAGCGCCTGGGTATCGACGAATTCCATGGCGAGGTCAAACCGGCCGATAAGCTTGAGCTGGTCACAAAGCTTCAAGATCAAGGGCATATCGTGGCGATGGCGGGTGACGGTATTAATGATGCGCCCGCCTTGGCCAAAGCCAATGTGGGTATTGCCATGGGCACCGGTACCGATGTGGCAATGAATAGCGCTCAGGTCACGTTGGTCAAGGGCGATTTGCGGGGGATATCCATCGCCCGTCATCTGTCTGACGCCACCGTGACAAATATGAAGCAGAATCTGGGATTTGCATTTGTTTATAACGCATTGGGCGTACCGCTGGCGGCGGGGGTGATTTATCCGTTTACAGGCCTGCTACTCTCGCCTATGTTCGCGGCGCTCGCCATGAGTTTAAGTTCGGCATCGGTGGTGGGCAATGCGCTGCGATTACGCAAGGCAAAATAACAGGCCGTCGTGGCCAGGCGTTCACTTACATAGCCAAGCGGTGCAGGTAAGCGCCCATCAATGGACGTTTACCTTACCGATCATGCCCGCTTCCATGTGGCCAGCCACCAGGCAGGCAAAGTCGACAGTGCCCGCCTGGGTGAACTGCCAGATCAGCTCGCCATTCTTTCCAGCATCAAGTGAAATCATATTGGGCTCGGCATGTTTCATGCCCGGTGTGTTTTTCATCATTGCGGCATGATCTCGCATTTCGGCGACTGAGCCGATAACCAGTTCGTGGGTAATTTTGCCTGAATTTCTAATCAGGAATCGGACAGTATCACCGGCCTAATCGTTGATCTGTTTTCTTGTATGCTGGACATACCATGCCCCCCATCGTGACTCCCGGAGGCGAGTGTCAGGGCGGGTAGGGTGCTTAAGATCAATATCAATAGTATTTTTTTCATCAGAAGCTAAGATATTATATTCTTTATGGAGTATGCCTCATGAAATTCTGGCTCGCAGCAATCGCCCTGGCGGCTACATCGTTTCTTGCACAGGCGGCCGACAAGGCGATTACCGTATACCAAGATCCCAATTGTGGCTGTTGCTCTGGTTGGGTCGAGCACATGCGCAATGCGGGTTTTGAAGTAAAAGCCATCAAGACGGCCAATATGGCTTCAATCAAGCAAAAACTTGGCGTGCCGATGGAGATGAGCTCGTGTCATACCGGCGTGGTCGATGATACAGGGCAGATAATTGAGGGACATGTGCCAGCCAATGTTGTGCGCAAACTATTGGCTGATACGTCTATAAGAGGTGTTTCAGCGCCAGGCATGCCGTTGAATGCACCAGGCATGGGCGAACTTGATGGTAATCTAGTCACTGTCGATTTTTCTGGCAAGGAATTTTCCCGCGACTAAAATCTCCAGATAAATTACAACGCAATACTTAATAACCAACCCAGTGTGCCACTGCCAACGACAACCAGCCACGGCGAAAGCTTCCAGAACATCAATGCGATCAGCGCGATGATAGCTAAGCCAAAGTCCTGAGGCTGCATGATCGCGCTCGTCCATACAGGATGATAGAGTGCGGCCAGCAGCAGGCCAACCACCGCTGCATTGACCCCAATCAGCGCGGCTTGGGTGCTGCCATTGCGGCGCAGACGTTCCCAAAACGGCATGGCCCCGACGACCAATAAGAAAGAGGGCGCAAAGATCGCTAACAGACACACGATGCCACCGATCCAGCCTGAAGGCGTAGTCGTCATCGACGCACCCAGGAACGCTGCAAACGTGAACAGAGGGCCCGGAACCGCTTGGGCCGCGCCATACCCCGCAAGGAAAGATTCATTACCCACCCAGCCGGGGGGCACCACTTCGGCTTGCAGCAGTGGCAACACAACGTGCCCACCACCAAATACTAGTGATCCGACACGATAGAAGGCGTCCACTACTACTATCGTTTGACTGGGCAGCAGTTCCGCCAAGATCGGCAAGCCGAGCAGCAGGGCAAAGAACAGCGCCAAACAGACCATACCAGTCCGATGGCTGACCGTGATCGGTAGTGGGTCATGCTCAGCAATCTGCGTGCTCTGGAATAATAGGCACCCAGCGATACCGGCAACAATTATCACGCCAACCTGCCCCCAGGCAGACGGTGCAAGCAAAACAACACAGGCAGCAATCACCATAATTGTGATGCGCCACCCATCGGTGCATAGGGTGCGCGCCATACCCCATACTGCTTGGGCAACCACGGCGACGGCCATTACTTTTAAGCCATGCAAAACACCTGGCGGGACGGCATCGCCATAGTTGGTAATCCCGAGTGCGAACAGGATCAAGGCAATTGCCGAGGGCAGTGTAAAGCCAGCCCACGCAGCCAGCGCTCCGCAGTATCCTGCTCGAGATAGACCTAGTGCGATGCCCACCTGGCTGCTTGCTGGCCCAGGCAAGAACTGGCAAAGAGCAACCAGATCAGCGTAGCTACGTTCAGAGAGCCAACGGCGATGCGTGACAAACTCAGCGCGAAAATAGCCTAAGTGCGCGACGGGGCCGCCGAACGACGTGAATCCAAGACGCAAAAAAATCAGAAAAACCGACCATGATCGGTGATTATCGGCGGAGGAGCTGGTCATGCATTTGTTCGAAAGTGATACTGTTTCAGGATTAGCAGCACACATCGCCGGCGTGTTGCTTGGGCGGGCACTCTTTGGTTCCATAAGAGCAGAATACGCAGCAGTCACCCATTTTGGGTTTTAATATTGTGTGACATGCTACGCATTCATAGAAAAACTGACATGCATCCAATGGCATGATTTCATTTTTTTCGAATCCGCAGTGTGGACAAGTGACCGTCGATTCGAGCATTGGCGCAATGGTCATTTATCCATTGTAGTACCTCAGCGAGGGTTCCGTGTGTCACCATGAATGCCAAATAGTATGCCGATACGCAGCGGCAAACGCGTCAGTGGACATCGCAAGGGCGATGAGGAAAAGGGAGGTTAGGCTCATAATAGGGACAGAGAGCTTATACAACAGAACATTCCAAAACGGATAGAATGCACGACCATCAAAATTTTGGCACCCATCCAAAGTGGGGTAGCAGCCTTGCCTGCCATCTATCTCAAGGGGATAGCGATGACTTTTTTAACACACATTTCGAAACGCGCCGCCAATAGTGCAAAGCATGACAATGTTGATGCGATCTGGGCACATTTGGCGCACGCCCAGGTCATTCGTCGGTATGCATTAACGACGCTAGGCGTCGCTGCGCTCGCTGCACTGATCTGGGTGGGATCGGCATGGTCAAATGGAGGATGGGTACACGAGGGCCTAGAGTGGATAGGGCTGGGGTGCCTCATCATTGCAATCTTGGGTCGCTGCGCATGCATGCTGTATTTGGGTGGTCGCAAGGGGGCAGATCTTGTGTCTGATGGACCCTATTCGGTGAGCCGTAACCCCTTATACGTGTTCTCTGTATTGGCAGTATTCGGAATTGGCTTACAGACTGGCAGCCTGGTGGTTGGGCTCGTGCTCGCCCTTGCAGCATTGGCGATTTTTCGTTGGATCATAGGCAAAGAAGAGCAGTTGTTGCGTGCGGCTTTTGGTCCGCAATTTGATAACTATTGTGCTCAGGTGCCTCGGTTTTGGCCACGCCCACGCAGATGGCACTCATCCGGATACGCCACTGTAGATCTCGCCAGTATTTGGCGCACTCTGCGTGACGCTGCACCCTATTTTCTCGCAATTCCTATCTTCGAAGTGATTGACGTTGCTCAGCAGGCTGGCTGGATCCATGTCCGGCTGTGGTTATTATGACACCTGTCTGCGTCCGGTGTATTTTCCACCCCCTAGTCCGGAGCACACGGAGAGCATCGTGCGGGGGATGCTTGCTGACCGGGCGCGTAGCTGGGGACTGCCTGATGGCACTATGACGGTCACTCCGGATCAGATCGCACTTCTGCGCGGTCTTGCCGCGGGAGCTTCGCCGTGCGTTGCTTGATTTCTTTGGGGGTGAGACAATTTACCTACCAACAAGGAACCATCCGACATGAGTTGGAAACAGGGTCTACGCCAGCCCGGCGTCGCGGCAGCCTTAGTGGCCGCACTGCTATTTGGCGCGGGAACGCCACTAGCTAAATCATTGCTCGAAAACGTAAGCCCCTGGTTGCTAGCAGGCTTGCTCTATTTTGGATCCGGCCTGGGGCTCTCCCTATATCGCCTGCTGAGCCGAGCGCCAGCGGTACACCTTGCCCGTCAAGAGGCGCCTTGGTTTGTGGGAGCAATTATCGCTGGTGGTGTTTGTGGCCCGGTATTGCTCATGATCGGGCTGACAGAAATGCCTGCGTCGGGTGCCTCATTGCTGCTGAATGCAGAAGGGGTGTTCACCGCACTTTTGGCATGGTTTGTCTTTAAAGAGAATTTTGATCGCCGCATC
This sequence comes from Alcaligenaceae bacterium CGII-47, assembly GCA_019166125.1. Taxonomy (GTDB): domain Bacteria; phylum Pseudomonadota; class Gammaproteobacteria; order Burkholderiales; family Burkholderiaceae_B; genus Castellaniella. Next base: position 11,058 of record JAHTBO010000002.1, on the reverse strand, counting down.
GCGCTAGGCATGGTTGCCATCGCCGCCGGTGCGCTGGTGTTAAGCTGGCCTGGCGAAGCGCGTTTTTCTCACGTTTGGCCTGCATTGGCTGTGCTAGGCGCTTGTTTGGCCTGGGGCGTTGACAACAACCTCACACGCAAGGTCTCGCTCACAGATGCTACCTGGATCGCTGCAGTGAAGGGACTTGTCGCTGGCGCCGTTCTTTGGCACCGTGCTGGCTATCATGCTGGGCGAGTCAGTGACTCTTCCTCTACTTGTCGCGGGCTTATTGATGGCGATCGGCATTTGGCTGCACCTGACTGAGCGCCATAGCCATATTCATACGCATGAGGTGCTGGAGCACTAGCATCAACATACCCACGACGAACATCATCAGCATTCGCACCATACGCCCGTCGCGCCGGGCACAGCACACAGCCATTGGCATCGACATGAACCACTCACCCATAGTCATGTGCACTTTCCCGACGCTCATCATCGACATCATCATTGATGCTAGATCGATAAATGCTCATATAGGATCATGGCACCAACCCCCATTAACACAAACCCACCAAGGATTTCAGCTTTTTTCCCGATAACAGCCCCCAAGAATCTTCCGATCATGATGCCCGTGGTCACCATAATCATCGTCGCCAATCCGATCAGTAGAGCCGCTTCAACGATATTCACATTGACGAATGCAAGGCCCACTCCGACCGCCATTGCGTCAATGCTGGTTGCAACCGCTGTCAGGGCAAGTGCCAGGAGGGACTGATCTGCGGCGTCCATCGGAGGTGTCGTCTCATCCTGTGTTTTGGCTCCTTCCCAGATCATTCGACCCCCTAAGGCAAGTAGCAAAGCAAAAGCAATCCAATGGTCCCAATCGTATATCCATGCAACTGCTATTGACCCGACAGCCCAGCCTATTACGGGTGTGATCGCTTCAATCGTGCCAAACAAAATTCCGATACGTAGCGCCTGGAAGAAATGGGGCTTTCGCATGGCCGCACCTTTGCCAATTGCTGCAGCAAACGCATCAGTGGACATCGCAAGGGCTATAAGAACGAGGGAGACAAGGCTCATGACAGGGATACTCCGGTCAGGCGGCCATGGCACTTCCGCGCGCCCGACCTGATACGCAGAAATGTCAATGGTCTTGCCTACCTTGCGGCTATCCGTACCACGACAGAGGTCGAGTATGTTGACATGGACTCTACTGAATTGCTCAGAAGATGGCTACTCCCCAAAGAGTGACAGGCATTGTACAAGTTTGACAGCAGAGAACAAGTTCGGGGGAATCCCGAGGCTGTCGAAGTAGCGGACCGTTAGCACCTGGTGTACCACCGTGCCGCTGCAGTGCCACCACCGCGCACCTGCACCAGCGCTTGCCGCACCCCTTGCCACCGCATCAGACGCTCCCAACTTGCGGAGCTCGCGGTAGATAGTTGTGCCTCGGCGCCACTGCTTCAGTTGCGTGGACCTGATGCGATGTCGAATCCAGGAGTCAAGGTCTTTGAATGTCTGCGGGGTCTGCGCCAGTTTGAAGTATGCCTTCCATTCGGGTAGATATTTCCGCAGGCCTTTAACAGATTCTACTGCCGCTTACTGCTGAAAAACAATGGAATGGACGCTCCCACCCGTAACGGCATCAAATGTGCCAAAGTGGCAGTGTTAACTCACCACTTGAACCGAGAGGAGCGTCATCATGCAGATTACAACTGTTGGTATTGATCTGGCAAAAGATGTGTTTCAGATTCACGGCGTGGATGCACAAGGCAAGGTCATACTCAGGAAGCAACTAAGGCGAGCCCAGGTGGCCCAGTTCTTTGTGAATCTGCCGCCTTGCCTGATCGGTATGGAGGCCTGTGGCAGTGCACATTACTGGGCACGTAAACTTCAGGAGCAAGGCCACACGGTCCGGCTCATGGCGCCGCAGTTCGTTAAGCCTTACGTAAAAACCAATAAACATGACGTGGCCGATGCTGAGGCGATTTGCGAGGCGGTGCGACGGCCCAACATGCGGTTTGTCCCGATCAAGAACGTTGAGCAGCAAGCCATATTGGCGGTGCATCGTGTAAGGCAGGGATTGATCAAAGCGCGTACGGCGCAGGCGAATCAGATTCGTGGGTTGCTGAGTGAGTTCGGTCTAGTATTGCCTGTAGGAATCAGCTCCGTTTATCAGCGTGTGCCGATATTGCTCGATCAGGCTAAGGGTGAGTTGCCGGGCATGTTTCAAGAGCTGATATGGCGTTTGTTGGAACATCTGAAGGATTTAGATCGTCAGGTCAATGAGTTAGAACGGCAAATCAACGTCTGGCATCGATCCAACGAGCTTTCTCGAAAGCTTGAGAAGGTTCCAGGTATCGGACCCATTACAGCCTCAGCACTCGTGGCCTCGATCGGTAACGCGAAGAGTTTCGCTAACGGTCGGCAGCTGGCGGCGTGGCTGGGGCTAGTTCCCAAACAGCATTCAACCGGAGGGAAGATGAATTTGCTTGGCATCAGCAAGCGCGGCGATACGTATTTACGTACGTTACTGATTCATGGTGGGCGGGCCATTATTCGGTGCGCGGGACAGAAGCCACCTCAAGCGAATTCATGGTTGGCGCGGCTATTGGCACGACGCCATAAGAACGTGGCTACGGTAGCGCTGGCGAATAAAAATGCCCGGATTGTGTGGGCGCTGTTAGCGCATGATAGAGAATTCCGAGCTGATTACTCTGAAGCGTAATCAGCTCGGCCCGTGAGAACGCAGAACCAAATATTGATAGAAGTTCAGTTCACCGATTGCTCAGGTAATCAATGATGATGGCAAACAGGTTAGACCTTGGTCGGCAAAGCCCGAAATCCCCCCTGCACGATGAGTGCGAGAAAACGATTGGGGCACCGGCCAGCACATTCCATCAGGGACAGTGGTAAAACCACAGAGAAAGTCCGAATGTACGGGTGCAATCTTTACCTATGTCATACTCATTGACGGCTTGGCAAACCGGGAGCGTCCATGTAGGGGGGATTACCGGGTTAGCTTCCAGTTTGAAGACGTCATAGGCTTTGCGTGAATGAGATGAGCGATGAGTCATTGTCCCATGGCCACTCATGACTTGGCAGGATAAGAGACTCGTTGTGCATCGTACAGCGCTGCGTGATGAGCAAAGGACACAATGACAGATTGAACATTTCCGTGTACATTTTCATCAATCGGCCAGTTGACACAGACGAGGACGGGTGCAGCAGCGAGAGCTGGGCTTTCCCACAAGGAATCAAGTCTCATGATGATGATCAACGGCAATCAGCATCGCGGCCTGACCGCCGACATAGCGAACGAGCGGCTGCGTCTCGAAGGCCGCAACGAATTGCCCCAGGCGGGCAGGCGTTCGGTCTTTCGCGTCGTCATCGAAGTCTTGCGGGAGCCTATGCTCGCACTGCTATTGGCCGGCGGCATCGCCTATCTGCTGCTCGGTGACCGTACCGAGGCCATTGTCTTGCTTGTTTTCGCAAGCTTTTCGGTCGCTATCACGGTGATCCAGGAAATCCGTACCGAACGCGTACTCGAATCGTTACGCAACCTATCCTCGCCGCGTGCGCTCGTCGTGCGCGATGGCGCACGTATTCGTATTGCGGGTCGTGAGGTTGTGCGGGGCGATCTGCTCGTTCTGGAACAAGGCGACCGGATCGCCGCCGACGCGGTACTGGTCGAGGCAAGCGATCTGCAGGCCGACGAGTCGCTGCTAACGGGAGAGTCCCTGCCAGTTAGCAAGGTGGTGGCTTTTGAGGCTACCGGCGATGATGAACATCATGACGGACAGCGTCCCGGCGGCGAAGACCTACCCTATGTTTATTCCGGCTCGCTCATCGTGCGCGGCAACGGGGTTGCCCGCGTCCTGGCGACCGGAGCACGCACTGAGATCGGTAGAATCGGCGAATCGCTCGCCAGGCTCGACACTGAAGTGCCCCGCCTGCGGCGCGAGACAACCCTAATCGTTACCTGGTGCGCGATCGGGGGAACACTGGTCGCGCTGATGGTTGTGCTCCTTTACGGACTGTTCCGCGGCGGATGGCTCGAGGCGATGCTGGCTGGGATTGCCGTTGGCATGTCGATGCTCCCTGAAGAGTTCCCGGTAGTGCTGACGGTATTCATGGCGATGGGCGCCTGGCGGATAGGCAAGGTTGGTGTGCTTACTCGGCGCGCGGCGGCCATCGAGACATTGGGATCGGCAACAGTTCTGTGCACCGACAAGACCGGTACCCTCACCGAAAATCGTATGGTGCTTGCAGAGGTCTGGCTTCCATCGGGTGAGAAACTAGCCTTGGATGGTGTAGCGCCCGTCTCGAACGACTGCCGTGACTTGCTCGAAACAGCAGCCTTGGCCAGCGCCGTTGATCCGACCGATCCGATGGAAATCGCCTTGCACAACGCGTACAGCGTTGGCGTGGGAACAGGTGCAATGAGTGGTAGGCCAATCCACACCTATGGGCTACGCCCTGATCTGCTGGCAATGTCTAACATATGGAATAGCGGCGGGATACTGAAGATTCGTGCCAAAGGTGCACCCGAAGCGATTGCGGGCCTGTGCCGCCTTTCGCCGGAAGCAACCACGCAGCTGACGGATGCGGTCGAGGAAATGGCCACACGCGGCATCCGTGTGTTGGCAGTCGCGACTGCAACGGCTCCCGATCTCAATTGGGCTGAATCTCAGCGCGGCTATACCTATACGTTGGTCGGCCTGGTCGGACTGGCCGACCCGCTGCGCGCCACCGTCCCGAGCGCCATCACCGAATGTCAGCGAGCCGGCATTCGCGTCGTGATGATTACAGGCGACCATGCGGCAACGGCACGATCGATCGCCATGCAGGCAGGCATCCCCGATGGCGACGTATTGACCGGAACCGATCTCGAAACACTAGACGACGAACAGCTTGCCCAACGCCTGAAAATCGTCACCGTCTTCGCGCGGATCATGCCGGAGCAGAAACTGCGTATTGTTCAGGCATTCAAGGCCCAGGGCGAAGTCGTTGCAATGACCGGCGATGGCGTCAACGACGCGCCTTCGCTCAAAGCGGCACATATCGGCGTCGCCATGGGCAGACGCGGAACCGATGTCGCGCGCGAAGCTTCCGCCATGGTTCTGCTTGACGATGATTTTGGATCCATCGTTAAGTCCGTTCGCTTGGGGCGGCGAATCTACGACAACATGCGCAAGTCAGTGGCTTTCATTTTTGCCGTCCATGTGCCGATTGGGGGACTGGCGCTTTTACCTTTGTTCTTCGGCTTTCCCATCCTTCTTGGTCCAATTCATATCGCCTTGCTTGAAATGGTGATCGACCCGGTCTGTTCGCTCGTATTCGAGGCGGAACGCGCGGAGGACAACGTCATGGAGCGTCAGCCGCGTGACCCGGCCGAACGCATGTTCTCGGTCCCTATGGTTGCCTGGAGTCTCCTGCAAGGCGGTGTTGCCTTTGCTATGCTGGCTGCCGTCTTTTTTGTCAAAACCTGGTCAGGAATGCCGGAAGTCGAAGTGCGTACGCTGATCTTTTTTGCGCTGATCACTCAGATTGTGGCGCTGATCCTGGTCAACCGCTCGTTCTCCGCATCACTGAGTGACGCTTTCACCCGCAAGAACGCGGCGCTCGCTTATGTCGCCATGGCGCTGGTGGGCGTCACCGCGCTGATCCTGTACCTGCCTGCGGCGCAAAAATTATTGGGCTTCGGGTCGATCGCCCGGGGAGATATGCTGTTGGCTGCCGGCTTGGGCGTCGGACTGCTGCTGACGCTCGAAGGCTGCAAGCTGTTGATCCGGAAAATCTCGCTGAGGGCCAGGCATCCGGTGTACGGCCAGGCAGCGTGCCCATGAACGCTCGGCTTGCGCTATCTTGATCTAAGTCAAATTTATACCTCAGCATGTGATACGCTATTTTTAATCACGGTTCACTCACCCGACCGGGAAGGCAATATGGGTTCCTCCCCTGTTACGTCTCTGGATAATCAGGAGGCCGGAACCGGCCCGCGCCTAGCAGGACAAAAGACCTCGCCGTCTCTCTCTTCGCTTCAGGACATCTTGGATTTGCTGCGACTTAAGTTAGCGCCAAAACACCAAACAAAAGAAACTTCTGCACTACCATTTCAGCATTGCCAGCTCAAGGCGGGCCAGTTCATTTTTCAGATGGGCCAAACCCTCACCAATCTTTACATCGTGCGATACGGCTTTCTGAAAACTGTGCTGCGCAATATCGAGGGCGACGAGCGGGTTCTTTCGTTTCCGATGAAAAGCGACTTACTGGGGTTCGATGGCATTTACCGAAATCGATACACCAGCGACACGGTGGCACTAACTGACTGCGACCTGATTTCCTTGCCTTTTAAACGGTTGCTCGAAGAAACAAAAAACAAACCAGATGCTCGAAAATAGTCCCAAGTGCGGTAGGGCGCTCGAGCCACTGATGCTCACGCCAGAGATCGAGCAGCGCTATTATGGAACGCAATGGAGTCCTCACAAGCCCACTTCAATGTGACAGGTGCTATTAGAGGTGGGTAAGCAACCCGCGTGTTGCCTGCTAGCCATGTCTTGCAGCACTTTAGCGACGCAATAATCATAAGGAACAACACCCATGGCAGAGCAAAGTCACACTCAGCAAGGTGAAAACGTGTTGGCCACCACGCGAGAGCGAGTCTACGATGTCGTGATTGTGGGTGGCGGCCAGTCTGCCTTGGCGGTTGCGTATTTTTTAAGGCGTACGTCTTTGAGCGTCGTGCTTTTGGATAGTGGCTACGCACCGGGAGGCGCGTGGGTTCATGGCTGGGATTCATTGCGCCTATTTTTTCCTGCCCAGTGGAGTTCCTTACCAGGTTGGGGTATGCCGTCTGTAGAAGGCTATCCAACGCGCGATGACATCGTTGGGTACTTAACCGAATATGAAAAGCGCTACGATTTTTCCATAGAAAGACCTGTGTTCGCGGCGAATATTCGCCGCGATGGGGATGGCTTTGTTGCGCATGCGGATCAAGGTGTGTGGCGCGCCCGCGCGGTCATCAGTGCGACAGGTACCTGGAGCCATCCCTATGTGCCGGCCTATCCGAATCGCTCCTCTTATGTCGGGTTGCAGATGCATTCTGCACACTACAGGAACGCCGCGCCATTTGCCGACAAGGAGGTACTTGTCGTAGGCGGCGGTAATTCGGGTGCGCAGATTCTGGCAGAGGTATCGCATGTGGCCAAAACCACTTGGGTCACGCAAACTGAACCAATCTTCCTGCCAGACGAGGAGGACGGTCGGGTGCTGTTCTAACGTGCCACGGCTAAATGGAAAGCGCAGCAAGAAGGGCGGGTACTGCAAGATCCGCCCGGTGGGCTAGGCGATGTTGTGATGGTGGCCCCGGTCAAAGCCGCGCGGGAGCGGGGCGTGCTTAATGCTGTGCGGCCATTTCGGGAGCTCACAGAAAAGGGCGTGATCTGGCAAGATGGATCGCAGACGGCATGCGATGCGGTCATTTGGTGCACTGGATTTCGTCCGGCACTGCGGCATCTGGAGTCACTGGGTATTGTTACGCAGGAAGGCAAGGTTGCGCTTTCCGGAGCTCAGTCGGTCAAAGTACCTGGTTTATGGTTAGTGGGTTATGGCGAATGGACTGGCTTCGCCTCTGCAACCCTGATCGGTGTCATGCGTTATGCCAAGGCGACGGCACTTGAGGTGGCTCACGCACTGCAAGATGAGACTCTTACTCAGCCGTAAAGTAAATGTGACATGGCTAATAGTCAGGTTAATACGCTGGGAGCCTCCCGCAGTTCCCCAGAAACCGCAGACAATCCGCGCGGGCTCACCATAGCCCTCGGTATTGGCCAAATATGCGCATGGGGATCGTTGTACTACAGCTTTCCTTTAATTGCCGAAGCGATGATGGCTGAGTTGGGCTGGTCCAAGACCGATGTGTATGGCGTCGCCACAATGGGCCTGGTGCTGGAAGGGCTCTTGGCCTATCTCGTTGGCGTTGCTGTCGATAAGGGGTATGGCAGGGTGCTGATGGGTGGGGCGTCGCTCGCAGCGGGCGTATTGCTGGCCTGTTGGTCGCAGGTCGATAGCTTATTGGGGTTTTATCTGCTCATCGCTGGCATTGGCGCCTTACAGGCAGTGGCGCTGTACGAGCCCGGCGTTTGCCGTAATGGCTCGACGGGTCGGGACGAATAAGGCTCGGGCAGGCATTACCGCAATAACGCTATGGGGTGGATTTGCCAGTACCGTGTTTATTCCCCTGGTGCAGCTCTCATTGGACCATTGGGGGTGGCGTGATGCCTTGCTGGTGTTAGCGCTTATCAACGGATTGATTTGCGCAGTGGCCTTGGTGAATGACATTAAAGTTCTGTTCCAGAGCGGTACTGCCAGGTTTTGCGCTAAGTAGCTCTTCAGAAAGTCTATTCTTGAGGCAAGGTCGACCATATAAGCTTGAGGCCGCTTCTGGCTCCTACGCTTAGCCAGAAGCGATAGATTGACGTTTTTCAACCAGCAGCTGATGTTGGGTTGTGAGGTTCTGCAGCTTTCGACCCGGGCTACAATCACTATGGCTCTGCTTCGATCTAGAAGCACACATGCTCCTCTACCTCGTCGCAAGGGCTTTCCTTTTTCGAATGAATATCAAAAAAGACAGCAATGCTCCTACTACCAGCCCTCGTTGAGGCCATCTGCCATGCGTAAAGGCTGCGTGACTCCCACACCAGATCTGGCCGAGATTCTTACTGCTCGCGAGGCCAGCACACCGGCGGCGGCATGGTGGCCTGAAGCGGATCGCTTCCTCTACGCGCAGAACTATAGCGAAGCTGCCGCCCTTTATGCCACGGTCGCAGATCCTTCGCCCCGTGAGCGAGCGAAGCATGGCTTCTGCTTGGGGCTGGAGGGTGATGACAACGGCGCCGAAGCGTTACTGAGCGAGGCGAATGTGGGGTCGCACCCAGAGGCACTGGCACTTCTTGCTTGGGTGCTCGGCGGGAATTACGGGCGGCGTATGCATGGGTTCGGAAACGCTGCGGCTTCTCAGCGGGCCACCGAACGGCGTGCGCGCGTCGACGCTCTATTCAAAGAGGCGCTCGCGCACGAATGCCCATCGTCGTCGGTCTTTAACGCGCTGTTTCGAGTGCTAGGAACCTATCAAGAAAACGCCGCAGTACAGGCCGCACGGGCGCGTATGCTCTATCCAAACTGGGCATGGCCGCACGCGATCATTGCAGGCAAGGAGCGTGTCGCCGGGAAATTAGACCCGGATATTCTGGATGATTTAATCCGCACGCTGCCAAGGGCGCGACATGCAGACGTGTTCCACGAAGCTTATGTTTACGCGATGCTACTGGAGCGCTGGAGCGCTGGAGCGATGTCCTGTGTGTAATTGAGGTCCTTGAGCGTCGGGTGAGCGAAGACACGCAAGCTGGCGACCGTACTCTCGCTTCGCTCGCTGAGATGCGCGCCATGCTTTCGCTACATCGGGCGCGCGCTGGCAATACGGTCGCCTATGAGAGCGTTCTCGATCCACTCGAGGCATTCATGTCCGCGGTCCCGGGTGTAGCAGGTGGCCGTAATCCGACGGTAGCGCCGAAATTTTTACTACAAGTTGCTATCGAAACGAATCAGGCAGACCGTGTCCGCGAAGCAGCAACAGCATTGGTGGAGCAAGTATGGGAAACACACGGCGATGGGCACGGGGGTCTCGATAGTTGGAGTCCCTGGATTACTACGTCAAGCCTAGATGACGTATTGCGCTTCGAGAATTTTGGCTTTGACTTCATTGAACGTTGGCGTGAGATTGAAGCTCAACTTGGGGGAGCAGTCCGCGAACGCTGGCGTATATTAATCGCTGCGGACGCAGTATTGTTCCGTGAGCCGGAACCTGAGCAGGTGCAGTTGCTCCGCGCTACTGGTGTGCGCGGGCAGCCTTGGTGGATTGGCCAGGCTGTCCTCGAAGCGCACGTGAACCATGAGCCTGAGGACGCAAGAGGCGCGGGAACAGTGCTGGCCGAACTCGCCGAACTCGCAGCCACAATGCAGCCAACTGATCATGATCGCTACCTCACGCCGCTGCAAGAGCTCAATGTCGATGTAAAGAACCTAGTGAGTACGATCAGCGATCTTGATGGGGTTGGGCGGGGATTTGATCGAGTAACGTGATGGTCGGCGGGTGATCCCCCTCAAGATGCTTGAACAAACACATCTTTTGGGGGAGTCTCTTGTTTCCTAAGACTCGAGACGCTCCCAGTGTGCCATATCCTTTTGAATGACCCCAGATTTTTTGCCTTGCTGTTGCACATCGACCAAGAGCTTGCCCGCGAGTGCCAGTCCACTGGCTGCCCGTGCGGTGGGGTGCTGCATCAGGCAAACTACCCGCGTAAGCCCCGCGGCTGCCCACGCGAGGCGAGGGAAGACTGTTCATCGCGCTTCAGTTTTTGCTGTAGCCGTTGTCGCAAACGCTGCACGGCCCAGTCGGTGCGCTTCATGGGTCGACGCGTCTACCTCACCCTTGCCGTGGTGCTGCGGTGCGGTGCGCGCGCTGGCTCCCCAGCCACACAGGCCCGGCTCGGCCAGGTGCTCGCGGTATCGACGCGTACCCTTGGCCGCTGGCGCCACTGGTGGACGCATCACTTTCCCGTAACCCCGCTATGGCGGGCCACCTGCGCACGCTTCATGCCCCCGGTGCCTACGGGCGATTTACCCGCTGCGTTGCTCGCACGTTTTGTGGGCTCACCCCCACGAGCGCTCGCCCAGTTGCTCGCCTTCCTCACCCCCTTGTCGGTGCGCCAATGATCACGCCACTCGATGTTCGCCCGTGACCCGCAGAGGATGCCGATTGTAGTGGTCTAATTTAAACAGACACCTCGATAGGTGGATAATCCACCTTAACGAGGACATATTGATGACAACACGCAGGAAATTTGACACCCAATTTAAATTGGAAGTCGTTCACATGGTCAAGGATCATGGTCTTGGTGTGAGCGAGGTCTCCAAGACGATGGGTGTGGGGGAAACGGCCATTCGTCGTTGGGTCGAGCAATACGAGGCCGAGTTAAACGGGCAAAGCGGCATCGGCAAGCCATTGCCATT
>JAHTBO010000001.1 GCA_019166125.1 Alcaligenaceae bacterium CGII-47 | reverse complement strand
CGCTTAAATGGTCCCAGTACGCCTGTGCGAACGGACTCACGACACTTGTGCGTAACCGACTTGCGGCCAGCGGTGTTAAGGCATCAAAAACATTCATGAGGTTCTCCTAAAGTGGGGTTACCACATTAGGAGATGCGAGTTTTTATGCGAAGTCCAGCCGAGAATCACTCACTTCAAACAGCCGCGATTCCTGTATATCGGTCTAGGCCACAAGCCCGGGTTCGCATAATCGCCGAGTTCGCCTTATTACGTCCAAGGGCGACCACGCGCAGTGCCCGCTCAGCTGCGTTATTATCGATGTCGATGCGGCCATCGTCTACATAACGCGTCAAGGCAGCCCAGCGAGTGAGCGCATAGCGGATAGCCCCGGCTAAGTCGGACTTGCGTGAGACGGATCGTAAGGTGTTATGCAGCCAGTCGTGCAGTGCGTCCAGTCGGGGGCCCGCACGTGCCTGACGCGCCTGGCGTCGCACCTCGGGTAATCCGCCCCGCACTTGTGCTTCGATCGCATAAAGTTCAGCAATGCGTCCGAGAACATGCAAGGCCTCGGGGCTGCTTTGTTGCTCGGCAATATCGTAGAACTTGCGTCGAACATGGGCCCAGCAAGCCGCTTCTTTGACCCGGCCACTGTCGTACAGGGCATTGAACCCGGCATACCCATCGGCCTGAACGATGCCCTGGAAGTCTTTAAGGTGACGCTGGGGATGTTCACCTTTGCGATCCGGTGAGTATCCGAACCACACTGCCGCCGGTTGCTCGCTAGCTGCGGCTCGGTCATCGCGCACATACGTCCACAAACGCCCGGTGCGGGTCTTGCCACGGCCTGGCGCCAACACAGGCACCGGGGTGTCGTCGGCATGCACCTTGTTGCCACCCATGACATAGCGATGCAGCGCCTGCACCAATGGGCGCAGCAATTGACTGCTGCCAGCCACCCAATCGGCCAAGGTCGAGCGCGACAGCGTTACACCGTGCCGGGCATAGATCGCGCTTTGGCGATACAGCGGTTGATGGTCGCAGTACTTGGCTACGAGCACCTGAGCCAGCAAGCCCGGGCCCGCCAAGCCGCGAGCAATCGGCCGAGACGGTGCACCCGCTTGCACAATGGTGTCGCAACGCCCGCACGCTAGCTTAGGCCGCACGGTGCGAACGACCTTAAAGCTGGCGGGAATGAATTCGAGGGTTTCGCTGACATCTTCACCCAGGAACTTGAGCGCACCGCCGCATGCCGGGCAGTCGCATGAATCATTCGCAGCAAGCACATGCTCTTCGCGAGGTAAAAACTCGGGCAAGCTATGACGCTGAGAAGGGCGAGTCTGCTTCTTGGGTGTGGGCTTATGGAGATCGACGACATGGGCTGGAGATTCTGCTACGGTCACGTCATCGAGCGACAACGGCAACTGAGCCAATAGATCGCCAGCCCGTTCACTACTACGCCCGAAGCGTTCACGTCGAGCTTTGGCCAACTGCAAGCGCAAGTAGTCGTTCTCTTGCTTCAACGCCTTGATCACCGCCAACAAGGCAGTGGTGTCAGTAGCGGTGTTAGTGGCGTTTTGCATGGCGGCTATTTTATCAAACAACGGCCACCAGAAGTATGCTTTACAAGCTTAGAGCCCAATAAATATGCGGGTTTGCGAGCTTATGGAGGCGTCAAACGCGGGCCGGGCGATGGGTGCGTTGGGGCCTGCGCCAATCAATGCCTTCAAGCAGCATCGACAACTGTGCCGGCGTTAAACACACCGAGCCTGATTCGGCTTGAGGCCAGACGAAATGGCCTTGCTCCAGGCGCTTGGCCAGCAGGCACATGCCATCGCCGCTCCACCAGAGCACCTTGATGCGATCCCCTTTGCGGCCACGGAACACAAACACGTGACCACTGAAGGGATCCTCTGCAAGCTTGGACTGCACAATGGCCGCCAGGCCATCGAAGCCTCGGCGCATGTCCGTGACACCGGCCGCCAGCCAGACGCGAGTTCCCGCCGGTAAGCCAATCATTCTCGTAGCGCCTGAACGAGGCAACGTAACGTAGGCAGATCGGCCGCCCCATGGACCACCACGCGTGCGTCGGGGAAGATCAGCTCAATGTGCCCTGAGCTGACGCCGCGATCTTGGCCGTCAATTATCTTGGCCGGTTGAGGCTTCGCTTGCGCCGACACGGCTTTAATCTGCACTGGCAGCAAGACCGGACCTTCGGTGATGGGCCCAAAGTCGCCGCGCCGAAATTGCCAGCGCCAGTTATGCAGTTGGTTGGCATTGAGCCCATGGGCCATGGCAACACCGGCAATGGATGCACCGCTGGCCATCGATTCCTGCACGACGTGCCGCTTGAAATCGATTGTGTACCGACGCCGATAGCTACTCGGCACAGATGCAAGAGAAGGAGAGAATTCGCTCATTAAAATAAATGAGAGGTGGCCCCGCGCAGTTGGACAGTAAAACGGTATTCTTAAGTGGATTCTCTGCGGGTTAAGCCGCTGCACGCAGCGGCGACAGGTTAAAGTAAAGCGTATCGGGTGTTTTTCCGTCAAGCGAGGAATGCGGCCGTCGACGATTATAAAAATCGAAGTAGCGGGTCAAGGCCTGCCTGGCGTCCGATACTGTGTCATATCCGTGCAGGTAAATCTCCTCGTACTTCACCGATTTCCAGAGCCGTTCGACAAAGACGTTATCGCGCCAGCAGCCCTTGCCATCCATGCTGACCTGAATATCGTTCTCGTTCAGCACTCCGATGAAGGCTGAACTGGTGAACTGACTGCCCTGATCGGTGTTCATAATCTGGGGTGCCCCGTATTTGAGAATGGCTTCTTCCAAGGCATCCACACACGGATCGGCTGTCAACGTATTGGACAGACGCCAGCTCAGGACTCTGCGCGTGGCCCAGTCGAGCACTGCGCATAGATAAACGAACCCTCGGCACATCGGTATGTACGTCGTATCCATGGCCCAGACCTGATTGGGACGGTCGATGACCAGGTCGCGTAAAAGATAAGGATAAATCCGATGGGCCTGATTGCGACGACTGGTGTTGGATCTGCGGTAGATCGCCTCGATATCCATCTTCTTCATCAGCGTCCCGACATGCTTACGTCCGACGTTAACGCCCTCGAGCCTGAGCATGTCACGCAGCATCCGGGCCCCGGCAAAGGGATAATCCAGATGGAGTTCGTCCATGCGTCGCATCAACCGCAGGTCATCTTCAGGCACTGGCTTGGGTTCGTAATAAACGGACGAACGGGATAAATTCAGCAATCGTGCCTGCCGAACTACAGGCAGTTCGTGAGTCTTGTCGATCATCGCTTTGCGCTCGCATCGCCGATACGATCGAGCGCGCCGGCCAAAAAATCAATCTCCAGCGCCTGTTGGCCAATCTTTGCATGCAGCTCCTTCAGATCAGGCCCCGCCGATTGCTTCTCGACGGTTGTGGCAAAGACACCCGAGGCGCTCTCCAGCAACTGTGTCTTCCATTGGGTGATCTGGTTGGGGTGGACATCAAACCTCTGCGCTAGCGCGGCTAGCGTCTCATCGCCTTTGAGGGCGGCAATGGCTACCTTGGCCTTGAAGGCGGCTGTGTGGTTACGACGGGGTCTTCTCATAACTTCTGCTCTCCTAAGCAGGCGACTTTCTCATCGCCTATTGAAGCAGAAAATTCACTTAACCGGCCGTCCTATTTCGCGGACCCACCTCTCTCTGTATAGGAATCAACCCATCCAGTCCACGGTGTTTGCCGAATTGGCGCTATCAGAATCCACTCATCAGCAATAGGATGACATGCACGCTCTGCCACCGAGGCATCAAATGTTGCTGATAATGACCTTCAGCGCTTTTTCCGCCGCTGCATTGCCAAATACTTTATAGGCTTCCAGAATTTGATCGAAGGTGAAATGGTGAGTGATGAGATTCTCCGGCGTCAGTTTCCCTGACTCGACTGTTTTGAGCAACATCGGCGTGGTATTTGTATTGACCAGCCCAGTGGTCAGAGTGATGTTCTGAATCCAAAGTTTCTGTAGCTCGAGATCGACACTTTGCCCATGAACACCGACATTCGCTATATGCCCCCCGGGCCGGATGATATGCTGACAGATATCAAAGGTCTGCCGTACTCCCACGGCCTCAATCGCCACATCGACGCCATCTTTTGTTTGTGCGAGAACCGCTTCGACAACATCGCTATCGGTGCCGTTTACCACATGTGTCGCGCCGAATTTTTTAGCCATCTCCAGACGTGAGCTATCCGTATCGATCATGATGATCTTGCTGGGGGAGTAAAATTGGGCCGTCAGCAGTGCCGCCATGCCTATCGGTCCGGCGCCGACAATGGCGACTACGTCCCCAGGCTTGACGGTGCCATATAGAACGCCAATCTCAAAGCCCGTGGGGAAAATATCGCTGAGCATGACCAATGCTTCTTCATCCGCCCCCGCTGGAATCGGGTACAGGCTGTTGTCGGCATGCGGGATGCGCACATACTCCGCCTGGGTGCCGTCGATCAAGTGTCCGAGTATCCAGCCTCCATCTTCGCAATGCGCGTACATTTGTTTTTTACAATACTCACATTTTCCACAGGAAGTAATGCATGAAATCAATACATGATCGGATTTCTTGAAGGCACGGACAGCGCTGCCTACTTCTTCGACGACTCCCACCCCTTCGTGGCCCAGTATTCTGCCCCTGGTAACTGCCGGTACATCGCCCTTCAGGATATGCAGATCCGTGCCGCAGATCGTAGTTTTAACAACTTTGATAAGTGCATCGGTTGGCTGAAGGATAGTAGGTGTAGGAACTGTTTTACAGGCTATCTGTTGGGGCCCAAGGTAGACTAGAGCCTGCATGGTAGATGGGTGAGTCATGGTTTACTCCTTGAGCTGATTGTGTTTGCGCAAAACAATACCTACAGACTATTCGAATAGCAGCGGTTGATATTGACGATAATCAAATAGCTGCGGAATAAGTGCTGAATGTAACTCTTCAACTATGTTTAAGAGCGAGGTTGGAACGATAAAAAAGTACTTTAACTGCTTGCGCCAGAGCTAAATACATAAACACTAGAACGCTCAATGCCAAGAAGTAAGGCCAAGGCAAAGCAACGAAGCCAAAGAAGCCAGCCAACGGCGAAAATGGAATAATTGCGGCAACAAGAAGGATGCTTACAGCAGCAATCCATAGCGCTGGATGTGGGCGACTAAGAAAAGGATTGCCGCGAGTGCGAATGATGAAGATGACGAGAATCTGAGTGGCCAGTGACTCGATGAACCAGCCTGTCTGGAAGAGTCCCTCGTCCGCTTTTAGAAATGTCAGCAATAAGTAAAACGTGGCAAAATCAAACGATGAACTGACCGGTCCGAGTACTAGCATGAAATTTCGCAATAGTTTGATATTCCAATGCTGTGGTGTAGCGGTCTCCACCTCATCCACTTCGTCCAGCGGAAGTACGGTCTCGGACAAATCATATAGAATATTATTGAGTAGTACCTGTGTCGGCAACATGGGCAAAAAGGGTAAAAACAAGGTTGCTCCGGCCATGCTGAACATATTGCCAAAGTTCGAGCTAGTACCCATCATGATGTACTTGCGGATATTGGCAAAGGTTCGACGCCCTTCATTTACACCGTCCTCAAGCATGGATAGATCGTGTTTCAGCATGATCAGGTCCGCTGAGTCCTTGGCAACATCGACAGCTGTATCCACG
This sequence comes from Alcaligenaceae bacterium CGII-47, assembly GCA_019166125.1. Lineage (GTDB taxonomy): Bacteria > Pseudomonadota > Gammaproteobacteria > Burkholderiales > Burkholderiaceae_B > Castellaniella. Next base: position 611,982 of record JAHTBO010000001.1, on the reverse strand, counting down.
GAAATGCTCACATCGGCGCTGTGTAGCGCCGGCGCGTCGTTAATTCCGTCTCCCATGAATCCAACCACATGGCCTCGGCTACGCAAAGCCAGGATCAAGCGATTCTTCTGTATGGGATTGATACGACAAAATAGGTTGGCAGCTTCAGCCTGCAGGGATAAAGCACGATCATCCAGCTTCGCGATCTGATATCCCATCAGCACACTGGTCACAGGGATATCCAAAGTCTTACACACGTGCTGAGCCACAAGTTCGTTATCACCTGTCAAAATTTTGACTGCGATCCCTTTTCTGGACAAGTTGGCGCTTGCTTCGCCAGCGTCTTCTTTAGGTGGATCCAAAAACGCCGCATAGCCTGCAAAAATCAGATTACTTTCATCCGTAAGCGTCACATGACAGACATCGGCCGGCACCTTTTTCCAGGCAATGCCCAGCACGCGATAGCCGTCCATACTGAGCTTAGTCAGCGTCTGCTGAGCCAGAATACGGGACGGTTCCGTCCACGGCACCGCTTCGCCGTCAACGCCTTCATAGCGACCACAATGCGTCAACACGTCTTCCGGAGCGCCTTTGACTACCAGGAAGTGCTCACCTAAGCACTGTAGCAATACCGATAACCGCCGCCGCTCGAAATCAAATGGAACTTCGTCGATCTTGGTCCATGCGCGAATGTCCACTGATTCATGGGCGAGAATCGCGTCCTCCAGAGGGGTATGCACTCCCGTCTCGAAGCTGCTATTGAGATAAGCCAACTCCAGCACATGGCTATTATCCTGATTGCCAATGTCCACGTGGCAGGACAAGCTGATCTTGGCTTCGGTGAGAGTACCTGTTTTGTCAGTACATAATATGTCCATTGCTCCCAGATTCTGCATGGCGGATAATCGCTTGACGATCACGCCATGCTTGGCGAGCCGCAATGCGCCACGTGACAATGTCACAGTTACCACCATAGGCAACAACTCTGGCGTCAATCCCACCGCTAGCGCCAAGGAAAACAGAAAAGATTCCAGCCACGGGCGATGGGCCAGTCCATTGACCAGCAGCACGAACAACACCAATAAAAAAGTGACACGTAGAATCAGATAGCCAAAATGACGTATTCCGTTATCAAATGCTGTTGGAGGACGGCTCTGAGAAATAGCGCCCCCTACCATTCCAAGCTGAGTGCTTTCTCCCGTTTTGACGATGAGTACGGATGCCATCCCGGATATCACGTTCGATCCCATGAAAACAGCATTTGTCGCACGGTCTAAAGCATCATCATCGGGGATGGCAGTGGCATGCTTTTCAACCGGAAATGACTCCCCCGTCAACGCCGCTTGCTGAATGAACAGATCGGCAGCGCTGAGCACCAACCCATCGCCAGGAACCAAGCAGCCTGCCGACAGGCTGACTATGTCGCCGGGCACCAGATCTTCAACCGCGACCTCCTGATCAACCCCATCACGCCGCACAGTCGCCTTCAGGGCGACGGATTTGCGTAACCTATCGGCCGCTAATTCGGCCTTGTGCTCCTGAACGTAATCAAATGTTACGCTGAGCACAACCATGAGCGCAATAATACCTGCACTTGTAGCATCATCGACCACAGCGGAGATTGCGCCTGCAATCAGCAGCAACAAGACCAATGGATTCCGCAGGCGATCAAGAATCTCGAAAAGTGGATACTTATGAGCAGGTGCACTCAATCGGTTGGGCCCATAACGCAGTAAGCGTTGCTGCACTTCAGTATTGCTCAAACCATCCGAAGAGGAATGCAGATCATCTTGGATGGATGTCAGCCTCCACCAGACGCCCCCAGTACATTCAGGCTTGGATACTGTTGATTTGCCATTCTTATTAAACATAGGGGATCAAGCGCTCATTGAGGACTCAACGGCTGATCTCTGCGGAATCAATAACACAGGCCGAGTGGACATTCGGACAAATGCCTCGGCAACGCTACCCAACATCAGCCGCTTAAAACCACTCCGGCCATGGGTCCCCAGAACTATTAGGTCGGCATGGAATTCCTCAGCCATATGCTGAATTTGATCCACTGTGGCATGTCCCGAGAGGAAGTTATCCAGCACACCTGCTTGCCCGCGCACGCCTTCATTTTTTAAGCGATCCCGTGCATGCTGTGTGATATGTCCGCCCTCAGCCACCAATGCCTCATAGATTGACGCAGGATCAATTCCAACCTCGGGCAAATAGAATTGTGGACTCTCTATGATATGTAGCACAAAGAGTTCAGCATTTTCTGTTTTGGCGAACTGCAATGCAGATTCAAATGCGTGGTCAGCTACATCGCTGCCATCAATTGCAACAAGAATTTTCTTATACATATCTATCTCATATAATGATTGCTATTCAGATCCAGACAAATATCAACGATCCCTTCATAGGGCAAGGACAGTGTGAAGTCGAATTTTCTGGCCAAACCCAGCATGCGAGAATTTTCAGCTAGTACAGTGCCTGCTATACGGGCTGTGCCGCGCTCCCGACAATAGCGAATGGCTTTGGATAGCAATTTGGAACCTAAGCCTTTGGACTGCAAGGCGGTACTTATGGCAATGCCCAAGTCCGCCTGCTGATTATCCGGATCGATGACTAATCTCATTTCCCCCAGAATGTCCTCATTCCCGGATTCATTCTGAATGACGGCCACGAGCGTCATCTCGCGGCTGTAATCAATTTGAGTGACCCTTGCCAATTCAGATTGAGGTAATTGGCGTACGGAGCAAAAGAACCGATTCCGAGCATCCTTCAGATCAAGCGTCTGTAAGAAAAGCTGATAAGGCTGGGCATCGGACGGGAGGATGGGGCGCAGCAAAATAATCCCCCCATTAATGCCTTCCTGCTCAAAACTCTCTTCAAGCTCTTTTGGGTAAGGTCGGATAGCCAGACGCTCGGATCCTCGGAGTGCAGACGGCGCAATCCCTATTCGCGCGTCGAGCGCCATTGCGCCGTGCTCATCCAGCAACAGAGGATTGATATCCAGCTCGACGATCTCCGGAATATCGGTGATCAATTGAGAAAGCTTCACCAACGTCAAATACAGGCTAGGCAGGTCAGCTGTGGGGCGATCGCGATAGCCCTGCAACAGTTTGAATACACGCGTACCCGCCACCAGATCCTCGGCCAGGGCCATATTCAAGGGCGGCAGACTCACAGCGCGGTCATTGATGACTTGTGCGGCAACGCCGCCATGGCCGAACATAATAATCGGACCGAATGTCCCGTCATCGGCCACGCCCAGAATCAGTTCGTGGGCACCGGGCCGATTGATCATGGCCTGCACAGTGAAGCCTGTAAGCTGAGCAGCTGGGCGGATTTTGCTCACATGAGCCACCATATGCTGTGCTGCTGCGTGGACGTCCTCTACGGATTCCAGGTTAAGCACTACGCCGCCTACATCGGACTTATGCGTGATATCGGGAGAGAGGATCTTTAGCGCGACGGGGAATCCAATTTGCTGTGCAAGGGTCGCCGCAGCCTCGATGGTCGAGGCAACTCGGGTGTCGACCACAGGGATTCCATAAGCTGCCAGCACGGATTTGGCTTCGGCTTCATTCAGAAGGCTGCGTTGATTTTCAAGGGAGTTCTTTATGATCCCTTTTACCTGTTCGGTATCGACCGAGAAATCCGTGGGCTGTGATGGTGGTGCTTGAAGCAATAACTCCTGGTTTCTCCGATAAGCAAGCAAATACAAGAACGCCTGCACGGCTTCCTCGGGAGTCTGATAGGTGGGTATGCCGGCTTGGTTAAAGACCTGCCTGGCCACTGATACCCCCTTGCCACCGAGCCAGCAACCAAGCAGATTGCGAGGTGAGGCCGCAATCAACGGAGCGCATTCGCGTGCGATATCCTCGCTTTTAACGATCGCTGTAGGCGCATGTATGAACAGCACCGAAGCCGAACCCCCATCGTCCAGAACAAGCGATAACGCCTTGCTGTAGCGCTCAACGGGAGCGTCCCCGATGATGTCGATGGGATTGCCTTTGGACCAAGTGGACGGCAATACGGCATCGAGTTTATGTCGGGTCTCGTCGGACAAGGTGGCAAGCTTTTCTCCCGCAAGGCTTAACGCATCGGCGGCCATGACCCCGGGGCCGCCGCCGTTGGTCAGAATGATCAACTTGTCGCCATGCAAGGGTTTGGCGCGTGACAAGGTTTCGATGGCGCTGAATAAATCCTGGGTTGTATCGACCCGCAGCATGCCCGATCGCCTGATCGCGGCATCAAATACGATATCCGACCCAGCCATTGCGCCCGTGTGCGATGCCGCCGCTACGGCCCCTGCTGCCGACCGCCCTGCTTTGACCACTACAACTGGTTTATTGCGAGCAGCAGCGCGTGCAGCCGACATGAACTTGCGGGCGTATTTGATGGATTCGATGTAGAGCAGGATGCTGCGGGTGTCTGGATCACTGGCTAAGTAATCCAATACATCCCCAAAATCGACATCGGCGCTATTACCGATCGAAATAAATTTTGAAAACCCAATACTGTTTTCTACAGCCCAATCCAAGACGGCGGTTGTAAGCGCCCCTGACTGCGAGACAAAGGCGATCTTTCCAGGTAATGCGGCGGCTTCGGCAAAGCTGGCATTCAAGCCAAGACCAGGAACAATCAACCCTATGCAATTGGGGCCCAAGATCCTCAGCAAGTGCGGTTTTGCCGCCTCCAGCATTGCCTGCTGCATGGTCACACTCCCCCCCTCGGGTTGAGCGTCAAGCCCCGCCGTCAACACGATCGCGGCTTTGGTGCCTAGGCGACCGAGCTGACCTATCAAGCCCGGTACGGTGGCAGGCGGCGTGCACACGACGGCCAGATCCGGAACAGTAGGCAACGCAGATAGATCGTGAAAGGCCGGAATGCCGGCTACACGACTGTACTTTGGGTTGACCGGCATGATCGGTCCCTTGAAACCACCCTGTAGCAAATTAAGCATGAGCGTCGCACCCACGCTGTGAGGGCGATCTGTAGCGCCTATAACGACGACGGAGCGAGGGTGAAACAAATAATCCAGGTTGCGTATGCTCATGCCGAATATCCGTTGAGAACTTAGCCGCCTCCTAACCGGTCGGAAGCCTATTTTTGCTTGGCCTGCGACCCTTCGTTTTTACCGGCGGGACGGTTGCTGGGGTTGGATATCGCTAGGGGAATGGTCTTCATACCCAGACTGGCAAGCTCCATGGTGTCTTGAAACACTTTGCTCCAGACTGAGTAAAATGAGCCTGCTGAACCTGCAGTATTACCCTCTTTATTGGCAGCCCACAATGGCTTGGCTTCTGTTTTCATCTGAGCCATATGCTTGCCCAAGACATCGCTGATCTTGGCTTGCGTCTCGGTCATCGTATTCAGGAGCTGCTGTTGGGACTTGAATATATCCTTGGGCGGGTGTGAAAAAAAGCTGGCATGTAAAGCCGCTAGCCCCTGGGGGTCCCGGAGAGCAAGTGCCGCATGAAAGAATTTCGATTGCGCCTCGAACATCTCTCGTGTCTGTTCCAACCAGATGTGCTCCATACTCTCCACGCCTTCAAGAAGCGCCTCGGACATCTCTTGCGCCACAGCCATCCGCTGCTGATAGGCAGCAAGGGCGCCATCTGTTTCAGTTTTCATGATGTTCTCCAAAAAATATAAATGCCTTATGCAATGTGGACATAACTGCCTGGTGCGTCCTCAAGCTCAGCCAACGTCAACGCCAGGTTTCCAGAGATTGGTATAGCAGCGACTTTCTTTGAAGACCGCTTCGCCAGCCAGGGCTGCCACTGTGTCCACCAAGACCCCTGCCGCTGCTCGGCGGCCAGTAGCCAGGAGTCAGGATCGATGTATTCCCCACCAAAAGCTCGCCGCGCTATTTGAAATGAAGAACCCTGATAGCCGTTTTTTTGAGGGGGGTTCACAATGCCGACGTTATGGCCACCAGAGGCCAGTACAAACGTGATTTCGCATTCTGTGAGCCAATGTATTTTGTAGACTGACCGCCAGGGCGAGACATGATCACGTTCGGTACTAACCGAGAAAACAGGCAACTGAAGATCTTTCAGAGCGATAGGTTTACCCTCAACCATGAACCTGCCCTCAGCCAGATCGTTATCCAAATAAAGCTTGCGCAGGTATTCGCTGTGCATTCGATAAGGCATCCGCGTCGCATCGGCATTCCAGGCTCGCAAATCGGTCATGGGAGTTTGCGCGCCCATCAGATACTCATGAACAAGTTTCGACCAAACCAGGTCTTTGGAGTTGATGAGCGCAAAGGCGCCTGCCATTTGCCGACCATCCAGGTAGCCCTGGCTCGACATAATGCTCTCCAGATAGGCAATCTGGCTTTCATCGATAAACAAGCCTAGCTCGCCTGGCTCCTCGAAGTCCAACTCGCTGGCCAATAAGGTCATGCTGGCCAGGATATCGTCCTGCTTGCGCTGCAGCGCAGCGGCGGCGATGGCCAAAAGCGTGCCTCCCAGGCAATAGCCGACCGCATGAATTCGCGTATCGGGGACCACCTTGGTAATGACCTGAAGAGCGGACAGGACGCCCATTTCGAGGTAATCGTTCAGCGATAAATTCCGGTCACCCCTAGTCGGATTGCTCCAGGAAATCATTAAGACAGTATGACCACGTTTAACCAGGTACCCGACCAGTGAATTCTGGGGCGACAAGTCGAGGATGTAGTACTTCATGATCCACGACGGCACAATCAATATCGGCTCCGGATATGTTTCGCCAGTCATCGGTTCGTATTGAATCAACTCGATCAGATGATTCCGATAGATCACTTTCCCAGGCGTCAGCGCGACATCCTTACCCGGGACAAAGGCCTCCGTGCCTCTGGGTTTGCGCTGCGACAAGAGATCGGCAGCATCTTGTTGCCAATTTATTGCTCCCCGTACGAGGTTACTGCCGCCCGTTGCGATGGTGTAGCGCAAGATCTCCGGATTAGAGGCGACAAAATTGGATGGAGACAACATATCGAGCCACTGCCGGGTAACAAACTCAGCGACATCCTCATGATGATCTGAGACGCCCGGTACATTGGTCATGGCTTCCCTCCACCACTGTTCCACCGACAGGAAAGCCTGTGAAGACCAATTGAACGGAATGCCTGACCAGGCGGGATCGGCAAACCGCTTATCGTGCGGTTGCGGGAGCGTACAGAGTGGACATCCTCCTAAGGCAGACCCGTATACGTACCTGCACCAGGCAGCCAGATTGAGGGCCGCACTCCCGGACATCTCACGCTGCTTGTCTGAGGAGGCGATGACGTGACTGAGCCAGTCCAGATAAGCGCCCGTTATCGATGCCAGAGCGATGCCGTGTGTCAACGGCGCTAATGTTTGATGAACGATCGCATCCGAAGAACTGGTTTGCGTGAGATTGCGGTGGTTTTTTTTCATGGCGATCTCAGTACATGTGCTGGCCGCCATTAATCGCAATATTGGCCCCCGTAATGAACGCCGCTTCACTCGAGGCCAGGAAGGTCACCAGAGCGGCAACCTCATCGGGCTCCCCCAGCCGTCCTATGGGTATCTCCGGCAGGATTCTCGTATTCAAGATGTCCGCCGGAATTTTCGTCACCATCGATGTGCGCAAATAGCCTGGCGAAACGGTGTTAACCGTCACCCCCTTTTTGGCTACTTCCAGCGCAACGGATTTAGTAAAACCATGAATGCCGGCCTTGGCGGCAGCGTAATTCGCCTGTCCAAATGCACCCTTCTGCCCGTTCACAGAAGAAATACTGATGATCCGACCCCATCCGCGTTCCACCATGCCGTCCACCACCTGCTTGGTCATGTTGAAGATGCTGTCTAAGTCAGTGTGGAGTACGGCGCGCCAGTTCTCCAGTGTCATTTTGCGAATAGATGCATCACGCGTAATACCTGCATTATTGACGAGCACATCGATCGCACCCATCTCAGCCACGATTTGAGCTACAGCACTCTGACAAGAGACGTAATCGGTTACATCAAGACCAAATGCCTTAAACTCAAACCCGTTGTGCCGCTGCTCAGCCAGCCACTCTGAGACATGGTCATTGTCAGGGGAGTAGGTCGCGGCAACCTTCATACCGCTTTTGGCCAGGTGTTGGCATAGAGCTGTCCCTAACCCCCCCATACCACCCGTCACCACGGCCACTCGGGCCAAAGCTTGAGTTGATGCTGTCATGCTGTCCTCATGCTTGAAAATATGATATTTGTCAGACAAACTGAATCATGCTTCCAGCGTACGCTCAGGGCCAGCGGATATATTGCGTAATATCAACAATGGTGTTGATGAGCACCACGGCACGGGTCAGGTCGCCTCGATAGCCTCGACCACCCTTGCAGCTGTTGCGGTAATGGCTCCATCGGCTTCGACCCAGATCCAGTCATGCGGATCATTTTGACTTGCGAGCTGTGCACGCACGACATCCACGGTCGCATCTGACGCATCTCCACGACGAGCGTCAACTCGAGTAAAAAGAGTTTCCGGCCGGGCATAAAGCCAAATCCCTGTAAACGGAATTTTTATATCGCGCGCTGCGTGCTTGATCTGCTCGCGGTTGGCCGTCCGGTCAAATACGGCATCAGCCACCACTGCGTGTCCGGTGCTGAGGACCGCCCGTGCATCTTGCACTAAAGCGGCATAAACACGCTCTGAAACCTCTGGACAATACGCCTGCTTCGACAAGCCCACTTCAGCACGCACTCCGTGCAGGCGCTTGCGGATACGGTCACTTGCCAGCACCCGCGCACCTGGTGCAGGCCCAATTTGACTTGCTACGACGGCGGCAACTGTTGACTTTCCGGTACCGCTCAAGCCTCCAATCGCGACTATGCGTGCCCGGGCAGGTGCGATAAGACGCACCGCCAACGCAAGATATGCCTTGGCCTCAAAAACAAGCTCTTTGCGACGTGCATTCGATGCCTGCTCAGCTTGTGTGGCTGTGACATGGGCGCGGATGCTAGCCCGAATTGCCATAAAGAAAGGCATGAGAGGTAGGCCATCCGTCTCGTCACACTCATCTAGATAACGATTAAAAACAAGGTTGGCACCTGATTCAAGGCCTCGGTGCCATAGATCCATCACAAGGAAGGCAAGGTCGTACAGGACGTCAATCGCTGCAATATCCTCATCAAACTCAAGGCAATCGAAAAGGGTTGGGTTGCCACCAACCAGGCAGATATTACGTAGATGCAAATCGCCATGGCATCGGCGCACCTTACCCGCGCATTCGCGCGCATTGAGCAGTGTCAGCCCTCTGAGTAGGGCGCAGGATGATAGCACACCGCGATGACTTCCCCAGCGGAAGCGCCTGGCACACCTGTGAAGGTGCCCAAACTCCAGGATGGCGACGTAATCCAAGACGACAAGCGGGAAAGACCGTGAGCCAGTCTGCGCACCACAACCGTTACACACGAGGATCAGTGGTTCCCGGATGTAGGCTTTATTAGAATACGACCCACTGGCGCAATGTGCCAGTGGGTCGGGTCCGTATTTAGGCATGCAACACTGGCATGCTCTTAGACAAAGGTAATTTAATGAATGAGCAAAGCCGGTCAAGCAACGACCCTGTAATGAACCCACCCTCCACAGCCAATGTAATAGCCATCAACCGGAAAGAGCTACTTAGCAAGATCCCTCTGTCCGACCGCACCATTTTCGATATGGAAAAACGCGGAGAATTCCCGCAGCGATTTTGCTTATCCAATCGAGTCGTAGCGTGGGACCTCGCCGAGGTGGATGCCTGGATCGAGGCGCGAAAGAATGCCCGTGAAAGTGAGCAGATGCGTGCACCCCAAGTTGGCCACCAACGCTACGCTAGACAATAGTTGCAGCGCAGGAAACGTGACCAACCGCTTAGGCGCTTGGTCCTTCCTTGGTCCACCCGTCAATCATGTTTGCCCAGTCCTGCAGCATGGACCGCCGCCCTTCTGCGTACTCAGCCCGGTTGTAAATGCCCCGCACACCCTTTTGTTCGTGGGCAAGACATTTTTCGATCCAGTCCGAGTTGTAGCCTGCCTCGTGCAGTAAAGTACTGGCCGTTCGCCGGAAATCATGCGGCGAAAATTGCGGCAGATGCTTTTTGTCAGCCTGCGCTGCAGTCCATATAAGCTTGGTCACTTGATTGAACGTAGCCTTGCTCATGCAGATCTCCGTGTCGTAGCGCCCTGGTAGAACCCACCGCGATCCCCCGGCACATACCTGTAATGCCGTGAAGATATCCAGAACTTGCGCACTTAAATACACGTTATGCGGATTGCGCCGTTTCATTCTTGCTGCGGGAATGCTCCACACCGCATCGGTGAAACTCACTTCATCCCAGGTCGCTTCAATTAATTCGGACTTGCGTACCATCGTAAGCAGCAGCAACCTAAGACCCAGACGAATCACCGGGCTGGTGCCGACACGGATCGGCGCATATCCCGGGTAGACTCGGCCATCTCGTGGCCACGTAAGTACTCTTGCGCCCAGACACCAAATCTTTTTTCAGCCCGTAATTTACCTTTGCTACGGGCTTTATCCTGTGCGGGTGATTGGCCTGCTGCTATCTTTTTCTTGGCTTCTTGGAGCATATTGCGGGCTTCAGCAAGCGTAATACCATCCGGCCTGTACCGCCCGAAGGTCAGTGTTTCGCTGCGGCTGTTAAGTCGGTAGTTATAGCGAAAGGAAATCGTGCCCGTTACGCTGACTGCAACGTACAAACCTTCGCGGTCGGTAAGCTTATACTGTTTATCTCGCGGCTTGATGTTGCGAAGCATGGTATCGGTTAGCACGGCATTCCTTTGTAAAATCAATAGCTTGCCAGTTTTAAAACCACCTTGGATGGTATTGCGTTACGGCTTCAATACCATCTTTTCGCTTAGCTATTTATTCTAAAATATCTTATTTATATCAACAAGATAGGGTATTCGAATACCATCCAACACAAGATTATCAACGGATGGTATTGGGCTTGCCGCCATCATAGCGCACAGCCAATGCCATCATTAATACCATCCCGAATACCTGCTTGGCACTGCTTAGTACTGCCCGGCAACGCCAGACGAAAAAACGGAGAACCGCATGAAAGCTGGGTCTCCGTCGTGTTAATGCCTGTTACCGCCCTATGCTGCCAAGCAGAAAATCATTCCCACTCAATCGTCGCCGGCGGTTTGCTACTCACGTCGTATGTAACCCGATTTATCCCCCGCACCTCATTAATAATGCGCGAAGACACCTTCTTAAGTAAGGCATACGGCAACTCTGCCCAATCTGCAGTCATAAAATCGGTTGTTTGCACGGCGCGCAGCGCCACGACGTAATCGTAGGTGCGGCCATCGCCCATCACGCCCACTGATTTAACTGGCAAAAACACCGCGAACGCCTGAGAGGTCAAATCGTACCAACTCTGACCCGTAGCCGGATCAATCGTCCCACGCAATTCCTGGATAAAAATATCGTCTGCACGACGTAACAGATCGGCATATTCCTGTTTTACCTCGCCCAGGATACGCACGCCCAGGCCGGGCCCGGGGAATGGGTGACGGTAGACCATCGCAGGCGATAGGCCCAGGGCCACGCCCAACTTCCGTACCTCGTCCTTGAACAGCTCGCGCAAGGGTTCCAGCAGTTGCAGGTTCAGTGTCTCGGGTAGGCCTCCGACATTGTGGTGTGATTTAATCGCCACGGCCTTGCCGGTCTTGGATGCTGCTGATTCAATCACGTCTGGATAAATGGTGCCCTGCGCGAGCCATCGGGCATTTTTATGTTGAGCAGCCTGAATCTGAAAAATTTCGACAAACTCGCGACCAATGATCTTACGTTTGGCTTCAGGATCAGCGACACCAGCAAGCTTATTCATGAATTGCTCGCACGCATCCACCCGAATGACTTTGACGCCGAAATGATTCGTCATCATCTCCATGACCTGCTCACCTTCGTTTAAGCGCAGCAAGCCGTGATCGACGAATACACAAGTAAGCTGATCCCCAATCGCCTTATGAATCAAGGCAGCCGCGACCGATGAATCGACACCACCTGATAAGCCGAGAATCACCTCGTCACCGCCTACCTGGGCTCGGATGCGAGCGACCGCCTCAGAGACGTAGTCAGGCATGTTCCAGTCCTGTTCGCAACCGCAGATGTCGGTGACAAAACGTTCGATCATGGCACGCCCCTGGACAGTATGCGTCACCTCGGGGTGAAACTGTACCGCATAGAAACCACGCTCTTCGTCGGCCATGCCGGCGATTGCACAAGATGGCGTCGAGGCCATGATCTTGAAGCCTGGGGGCAGTGCCGTCACCCGGTCACCGTGACTCATCCAGACCTTGAGCATGCCATGGCCCGTGTCCGTCTCAAAATCCTGCAAACCATTAAGCAATCGAGTATGCCCATGCGCGCGCACTTCGGCATAGCCGAATTCTCGGTGATCGGAAAATTCGACCTGCCCGCCCAGTTGCATTGCCATGGACTGCATGCCATAGCAAATGCCCAGAACAGGAACCCCTGCCTGAAACACGGCAGCAGGTACCTTAAGGGACGCATCGGCATAGGCCGATGCATGGCTGCCCGAGAGGATAATGCCCTTTAAGCCCTTCTGTGACTGGATAAAGTCATCACTGACATCACCAGGGTGAATCTCGCAATAGACACCTGCGTCGCGCACGCGACGGGCAATCAACTGAGTAACTTGGGAACCGTAATCGAGAACGAGAATGCGCTGATGCATGATGAGGGGAATTAATGATGAATAGGCCAGGCGTTAATGTACCGTATCTGCAGATATGCCGCCGACCCGCTGGCGCGTAAACGATTAGCCCGTTACATTAAAGGCCTCAAGGAGATAACTGAATGTCGCTGCGCTCTTCTGGGCTAGCCCTACCTCTAGCCGGGCTGCTAGCGCTCGCCGTTGCCATGGGCATTGGGCGATTCGCTTTTACACCAATTCTACCGATGATGCAGGCCGATCTGGGGCTATCCCTGGCTGACGGTGGCTGGCTGGCTAGCGCCAACTATCTGGGTTATCTGCTGGGCGCCCTACTTGCCACCCGTATTCCCTGGCCTCCTGAATCGATGCTACGGCGCGGCTTATGGATGGTGGTCATCATGACCGCGCTAATGGGCTTAACGGGCAATTGGATCGCCTGGCTGCTCTGGCGTATGCTTGCGGGCATCGCGAGCGCCTGGGTCATGATCGGCACTGCCACACTATGTATTGCACGCCTGAACGCGGCCGGGCAATCGGGCCGAAGCGGCATTGTCTTTGCAGGCGTAGGGTGCGGCGTTGCCTTTGCAGGCGTCGTATGCATGGCTTTGGCGCTCATGCACGCCTCGTCTGATCAGGCCTGGCTGCTGCTCGCCTGTGCCGCCCTGCTAGGCCTAATCGGCGCGGGCGATCTGTGGCGCCATCCTGCTGCACAAACTACACCGATCGCAACAGGCTCAAGTATGGCGGCACAGGCACCTGTCGAAGCGCTTAATGCTCCCACCCAGACTCTCCACAACAGCATCAGGCATAAGGATCCTGTGTGCGGGCGTCTGCATTGGGGCTTGATCTGGTGTTATGGCATCTATGGTTTTGGCTATATCCTGCCAGCAACCTTTCTACCTGCTCAGGCGCGGATCCTCGTACCAGATCCGTTACTCTTCAGTCTTGCATGGCCCATATTTGGGCTGGCTGCTGCGGTATCCACGATACTTGCCAGTCGTTTGTTAGACAGGCTTAACCGCCGCCAGATCTGGGCGTTATCTCATTTGGTCATGGCCACTGGCGTTCTTATGCCTGTCTTGTTCAGTAACCTAGCGGCCATTATCGTTGCAGCGGTATGTGTTGGAAGCACCTTCATGACGATCACCATGGTGGGTTTACAAGAAGCCCAAGCCGAGGTCGGCCCACTACGCGCCAAAGTTCAAATCGCAGCAATGACAGCCTCGTTTGCCCTAGGCCAGTTCATCGGCCCGCTGTTCTTTAGCTTTATGCACGTCTGGTTCAACATCAGCTTGGATGCCGTATTGCTTATCGCCACTGCGAGTCTGATTCTTGGTGCAATTCCAATTATGAGGGATCAATCGGCGCGATAATTAGGGGCTTCTTTGGTGATCTGCACGTCATGGACATGTGACTCACGCACGCCTGCAGCGGTGATTTCGACAAACTCTGCCTGAGCATGCAGATCATCGATCGTCGCACAGCCACAATAGCCCATGGAAGCACGAATCCCGCCCCCTAATTGGTACAAAATAGCAATGACACTGCCCTTATAAGGCACGCGTGCTTCAATACCCTCGGGAACGAGCTTGTCGACGTTATTGTTCGGGTCCTGGAAATAGCGATCTGCCGAGCCATCGGCCATGGCACCCAGGCTACCCATGCCTCGGTACGATTTATATGATCGCCCCTGGAACAGTACGACCTCACCGGGTGCTTCTTCGGTCCCTGCAAACATGCCGCCCATCATGCAGGACGACGCGCCAGCAGCCAGCGCCTTGGACACATCACCAGAATAACGAATGCCGCCATCGGCTACCAGGGGCACACCTGTGCCTTCGAGAGCCTGAGCCACATCGGCAATCGCCGTAATCTGTGGCACGCCCACACCCGCTACGATACGGGTGGTGCAGATTGAACCCGGGCCAATACCAACCTTGACGCCATCGGCACCTGCCTCGACTAGGGCCAGTGCCGCGGCAGCGGTCGCAATATTACCGCCGATGACTTGAATCTTGGGGTAATGCTTTTTAACCCAACGCACGCGCTCAATCACTCCAGCCGAATGGCCGTGGGCGGTATCCACCACGATCACATCCACGCCCGCACTGGCGAGTTTTTCGACACGCTCGTCCGTGCCTTCGCCCACACCGACCGCAGCACCCACGCGCAACTGTCCCTGTGAGTCTTTACAAGCCATCGGATGCTCGGTATTTTTGACGATATCCTTTACCGTCGCCAAGCCGCGCAATTGGAACTTGTCATTAACGATCAACACGCGCTCTAAGCGATGACGATGCATCAGCGCCTGGGCCTCCTCTAGCGTTGCCCCTTCGCGCAGCGTCACCAGACGATCCTGAGGGGTCATCATCTCGCGCAGCGAGACGTCCAACCTATCCTCAAAACGCAGATCTCGATTCGTCACAATCCCGACAAGCTCACCGCCCTCAACCACAGGCAGACCCGAAATGCCATGCTGGCGCTGCAACGCAATCGCATCACGCACCTTCATTGTCGGGGTCACCGTGACCGGATCGATTACGATCCCGAACTCGTGGCGCTTCACCCGCGATACCTCGCGCGCCTGAGCATCTGCGTCCAGGTTCTTATGGATGATGCCAATGCCGCCTTCCTGGGCCATGGCAATCGCCAAGCGTGATTCGGTCACCGTATCCATTGCGGCCGAGACCAGAGGAATATTCAGACGGATATCGCGCGTCAGGCGCGTCGTCAGCCGCGTGTCGCGCGGCAAAACCTGAGAATAAGCCGGCACCAACAAGACATCATCGAAAGTGAGGGCTTTTTTGATCAAACGCATAAATGAACTCCACGCAAAGACGGATTATAGCGCCATCATCGTCCGTGATCGTGACCTGTACTCTCTAGTCCAGCCAGACTCTGGCGTTGCGGAACATCCGCATCCAGGGGGTGAAACCGCCCAATGCACTGTCCTCGCCCCCCTGATCCGCTGGACCCCATCGGTGAGGGGCCCACGACATCATGACGTTGCGTGTGACGCGCTCTGCATGCGGCATCATCGCCGTAAAACGGCCGTCCGCCGTTGTTACCGCCGTTAACCCATTTGGACTTCCATTCGGATTGGCTGGATACTGCATGGTGCGCATGCCATGATTATCAACAAAAGCGAGCGCCTCGTGGACCTGCGCAGCATCACCCTGGCGGCTGAAATCAGCGAAACCCTCGCCATGTGCGACCGCAATCGGCACACGCGCCCCTGCCATTCCTGCAAAAAAGATCGACGGGGACTCTAGCACCTCGACCAAGGCGAGCCGCGCCTCATATTTCTCGGATACATTGCGGGTAAACCGTGGCCAATGCTCGGCACCTGGAATCAGGCTCGACAGAGCGGCCATCATCTGACAACCATTACACACGCCCAGAGCAAAGGTGTCGCCTCGACCGAAAAACACGCTAAATTGCTCAGCCAGCACATCATTGAAACGTATCGTACGTGCCCAGCCCTCGCCCGCGCCCAGCACGTCGCCATAGCTGAAACCACCAACGGCCACCATGCCCTGCACATCACTTAAGGCCGCGCGCCCAGCCAGCAGATCAGTCATGTGCACATCCACCGCCTCGAAACCCGCCGTATCGAACGCCCAAGCCATCTCTACCTGGCTATTGCAACCCTGCTCACGCAGTACCGCGATACGCGGTCGTACACCCCGTGCAACATAAGGGGCCGAGACGTCTTCCTGGGGATCAAACCCAACGTGTGGAGACAGCCCGGGATCATTCGTATCCTGCCAGCGATCGTACTCTGCCTGAGCACAGTCAGGATGATCACGACGCTGCATGATGCGCCGTGTCACATCGCTCCAGACCTGACCCAGCTCGGCAATCGGCCGTTGATAGACGCACTCAGCATCCCGGAATACCTGAAATTCAGCCTTGTTATTGAGCATGCCCACCACATGCGAGTGCGGCGACAAGCCTGCCTCGCGCAGGGTCTGCAACACCTCGTCCCGATGTATGCGTGAGACCTGCAACAGCACCCCAGCCTCCTCGTTGAACAAGGCCTCGAGCAGACGTTCGCCTCGCTGCACCGCGATCTGATCTTGTCGAATCTTGTAATCCCCCGCGTCAGCCATATAGGGATCGATCATCAACATATCTAGATTAAGTGAAACGCCAACGCGTCCCGCAAACGCCATCTCGGCCGCCGCCGCGAGCAGTCCGCCATCAGAGCGATCATGGTAGGCCAGAATCAAGCCCCGCGAAGCCAGGGTGCGCACCGTCAGGAACGTCGCCTTGAGCAGCCCTGCATCCTGCATATCAGGGGTCTCGTCGCCAACCTGCCCGAGCACCTGGCCCAACACGGAACCGCCCAGTCTTTGTCGCCCCAACCCCAAGTCGATCAAAATCAGCACGGAATCAAAATCACCCGTACTCAGTTGCGGTGTCAGGGTCGCACGCACATCTGTCACCGGTGCAAATGCCGTGACGACCAATGAGACCGGCGACACAACGGCCTGCATCGCTCCGTCCGCCTCCCAATTAGTTCGCATCGACAGGGAGTCCTTACCCACTGGTATGGACAGACCCAGATCCTGACACCATTGACTAACGGCTGCCACCGTATCGTAGAGTGCAGCATCCTGACCTGCCACGCCGCAGGCCGCCATCCAGTTCGCCGAGAGCTTGATATCCTCGAGGCAAGCTACATCGCTCGCGAGCAAATTGGTCAGCGCCTCGGTCACAGCCATCCGCCCTGATGCCACAGGATTCAGTACAGCAATCGGACTGCGCTCGCCCAAGGCCATAGCCTCACCACGCACTTGCTCAAAATCAGCCAACGTCACCGCACAATCAGCGACGGGCACCTGCCAAGGCCCCACCATCTGGTCACGACTGGTCAGGCCACCCACATTCCGATCCCCAATAGTGATAAGAAAGGATTTATTCGCGACGCTCGGGTGGCGCAGCACGGACTCAATCGCCTCACCCAGATCCACATCGATTAGATCGAACCGCGCGCCATGCACAGTCTGGCGCATCACATCACGCAGCATACGCGGCGGCTTACCCAGAATCACATCGATGGGGACATCCACTGGCCGCAAGCCCGACGCCCTTGTTCCTTGCGCATCCAACCCAGGCAGGCCTTCACCGTGCGTCACACGCAAGACTCGCTCTTTAGTCGCCACGCCCACCACTGCGTACGGACAGCGCTCACGATCCGCTATCGCGCCAAAACGTTCTAGGTCCTGAGGCAATACCGCCAATACGTAGCGCTCCTGGGACTCATTGCTCCAGATTTCGGCTGCCGATAATCCAGACGCCTCCAGCGGCACGCGTTCGAGTTCAAAGATTGCACCTCGCCCGGCATCGTTCACGAGTTCCGGGAACGCGTTGGACAAACCTCCGGCCCCCACGTCGTGTATCGCCACAATAGGATTGTCAGCGCCTTGCTGCCAGCAACGGTCAATGACCTCTTGAGCACGCCGCTGAATTTCCGGATTGCCGCGTTGCACCGAATTGAAATCCAGCTCTGCCTGATTGGCACCCGCACTCATACTTGATGCTGCGCCGCCACCCATACCGATGCGCATACCCGGCCCACCCAACTGAATGAGCAAGGTGCCTGGCGCAATCGCGTCCTTATGGGTAAGCCGAGCATCGATCAACCCCAGCCCCCCCGCAAGCATGATGGGCTTGTGATAACCCCAGCGCACGCCGTCTATCGTCTGCTCGTAGCTGCGGAAATATCCCAACACATTCGGACGTCCAAATTCATTATTGAACGCTGCTGCACCGACCGGACCTTCAATCATAATATCCAGCGGGGAGGCAATCCGCTCAGGCGCACTGCCCACACCTTCCCAAGCCTGTGGCGCATCATCGAAGCGCAAGCTGGACACCGTGAAGCCTGTCAGGCCTGCCTTGGGTTTAGAACCACGCCCCGTCGCGCCCTCGTCGCGAATTTCGCCACCCGCCCCGGTCGCCGCACCGGGAAACGGCGCAATGGCGGTCGGGTGATTATGGGTTTCAACCTTCATCAACGTGTGCGCCTCACCCTCATGGCGCCTATAGATCGGGCCTGTCCCATCCTGAGCCCCTGCATGAAAGAACTGTACCGGTCCGCCCACCATAACGGCGGCATTATCGGAATACGCCACAATTGTGCCCTGGGGCTGCGCCGCATGCGTTGCACGAATCATGTCGAACAAGGTCTGGCTCTGAGCCTGACCATCAATGGCCCACTGGGCATTGAATATTTTATGGCGACAATGCTCGCTATTGGCTTGCGCGAACATCATGAGCTCTACATCAGTCGGATCGCGCCCCAAATCGGTAAATGAAACCAGAAGATATTCGATTTCATCATCAGACAAGGCCAGTCCCAGCGCCTGATTCGCCTCGCGGAGTGCCTCCCGACCCCGGCTTAACACCTCAATGGCTCGCACGGATAAACCGGCCAGAGACTCGAACAGCGCCTGCCCATCAAACGCCCCAATCACAGCCGCCTCGGTCATGCGATCATGCAAGCCCTGCATGATGGTTGCCTGCTGCGCTGCCTCAAACGGGCGTGTTCCGATTAAACCCGTCTTGGGCCGCACGATATAGCGGATACCGCGCTCGATG
Source organism: Alcaligenaceae bacterium CGII-47 (assembly GCA_019166125.1). Taxonomy (GTDB): domain Bacteria; phylum Pseudomonadota; class Gammaproteobacteria; order Burkholderiales; family Burkholderiaceae_B; genus Castellaniella. The sequence continues at coordinate 592,715 of JAHTBO010000001.1, read as the reverse complement.
CGCCGCACCGTCAACAGACCACAATGATGGGCAATATCCGTTGCCTTGCTCGCCCAGGGCGAGACCGTGCCGGGGCGTGGCACAACACGCAGCACCAAATCATGCTTACCCGTCTTAGGCTGATCGTCTTGAGCCACACTATCGAGTAATGCGGCCAGCCGCTCGTGCATTGTCGCGTCGAGCTCACCGTCAAGCCACGCATAATGCTCGTAGACTGCTTCGATTGACGCGACAGGCACACCCGCCTGAGCAAAACGTTGTAGCAAACGCGCCTGCCGAAAAGCAGACAAGGCGGACGAGCCAGGAAAATGCAGGACAAGATTCACGTGAGAGACCAGCTAGAGTGACAAGGGGAATTCGCTATTTTAGCCAGGATACGTAATCTCGAGCACATCGAGCTCGTCCTTACCCGCAGGCGTGCGCAGGCTCACCGTATCCCCCTCATGCGCCTTCAACAGTGCGCGCGCCACTGGCGACACCCAACTGATGCGCCCGGCCAGCGGCTCAGCCTCATCCACGCCCACGATCGTGACGCGAAACTCAGCCCCCCTCTGATCGCTGTAGTGGACCGTCGCACCAAAGAATACCTGATCCTTATTCGGCTGAGTCGCCGGATCCACCACCTCGGCCATCTCTAAGCGCTTTGTCAGAAAACGCATCCGACGATCAATCTCGCGCAGGCGCTTCTTACCATATATGTAGTCGCCGTTCTCGGAGCGATCCCCGTTGGATGCTGCCCAAGATACGACCTGCACGACCTCAGGGCGCTCGACATTCAGCAAACGAGTCAACTCATCACGCAAGGCCCGATGACCTTGCACCGTCATATAGTTTTTTGAGCCAGCTGGCAAGGCATGCACCTCGGGCGCATCATCCTCGTCTTCAGCGTCATCGGACTCTCGTACAAAGGCCTTGTTCATCAACGCTCTCCTACAACCAATCGCGCCAGACTGGCGTCAGATCAGCGGGCAAATCTGGTAGCCTGCCCAGGTCTATCCGACTCTCCAGTCCATGAAAGTCCGAGCCGCGCGAGCCCTCAAAGCCATAATGTCGAGCGACCTGCGCATACTCGACATACTGGCGTGGCGTATGACCTCCTGTGATCACCTCGATCCCCTCGCCGCCCAAGGCCTTGAAGTCCTCAAATAAGGCATCAAATTGCGCCGCCGTGTATTTATAGCGTCCAGGATGAGCAATCACCGCCTTGCCTCCTGAGGCCTGAATCCATTCCACAGACTGTGCCAGACTCACCCACTGTACTGGCACATACGCTGCGCGTCCCTCACCCAAGTATTTGTCAAAAGCTTTTTGCACACTGCGACAAGCCCCGATCTCGTGGAGATACCGTGCAAAATGCGCCCGACTCAATAAATCAGGATTGCCTGCATACGTCAGGGCGCCAGCATAGCACTCACCCAGGCCCAGGGCCTGCAAGCGTTCATCGATCTGGCGCGCACGTACCATACGGCTTGCACGGACCAATTCCAGACCGCGACCTAAGCCCTCGTGTTGAGGATCGATATTCAAGCCAAGAATATGCACGGTCTTCTCGCAGAACGTGGCGGATATTTCAACGCCGGGAATGAACTGTAAGCCCAGTTCCTGCGCCGTCTGCGCGGCTTCAGGTAGACCAGAGAGTTCATCATGATCACTTAGCGCCCAGACATCCACGCCGTTATTATGTGCACGGGCGGCGACCTCGGCAGGACACATTAAGCCATCGGATTGAATGGAATGACTATGTAAATCTATATTGATGGTGATACCTCATTTATTGCCTCAACCCCAGGGGGTATCAGGCATGTAAAAACTGCTGGATAGGCTGGATTTGCTCTGCTGATCGCAAAGTCGGTGCATGCCCTACCCCCTTGATCTCGTGTAACTTCGATCTATGGTTGCGCTCGAGCATGGACTGCGTGTCCGCCACGCTTAGCAGATCAGACTGCTCGCCGCGCACAATCAACACCTCACCGGGCAAATGCTCGTATGCCTGCCATAGAATATGCTCGGCAGCACGCATGAGTTCGGGGGTCTGTGCCGCAAAAGCCTGACTCATACGTAGATCATAGTGCTTAATCCAATGACTATCCTGCTCATTGAATACGTGCTGCGTGAGTGCTTCCCAGCCCGCCTGGTCATGCACGCCAAAGCTCGCTGAAGTCTCTCGTACATAATCTACAGCCTGCGCAAAACTGTCAAACTGAACGGGCGCGCCGACATACTCGCCAATACGCCCCAGCCCATCCATTTGCAATACGGGCCCGATATCGTTTAGGACCATTTTATCCAAGGGGATATCAGCCGCAGCCCCTAAACCCCAAGGCTCGCGATTCGGACGTAGCGCGGGCGAAGCTGCCAACATGCCCGCCACGCCCAAACCAATCAGCCCCCCCATGGAGGTCCCCACCCAGTCTAGCCGTGCGGGGCGCAAACGGGCGATCAGCACAATCATATCAGCGGCATACTGCGGAATCGCGTAGGACATCGGATCGATCAACCAATCCGAGCGTCCACGACCCACCACGTCCGGACAAACCACACGCGCGTTCGTCGCCAAGGCCTGCGCCAAAAGATCAAAGTCACGTCCGGTACGGGTCAAGCCATGGACACATAATATGACATGATCGTTTGTGGGGTCACCCCACTCCCAGTACGCCATGCGATGCGTACCCGCAGGGCTTACGCAGGTCACATAATCCAGGCGGGGTTCTGTGGCATTTGACGAAGCATTCATAGGGATCCTCGAATATTGAGTGAATGCCTTGATTGTAGCGGTCTGGCGCACGTCCCGACATTGCCGCTATTTGACCCGCCAGGCGGGACTTAAATGTGTACCGCTCGGCCCAAGGCACGCAATGCAGCCTCCTGGACTGCCTCGCCCAACGTAGGATGCGCGTGAATCGTACCTGCGACATCCTCCAGACACGCTCCCATCTCTATTGATTGGGAAAATGCCGCACTCAACTCCGAGACGCCCCGCCCGACTGCCTGCCATCCCAGAATCAGATGATTATCATGCCGGGCGACAACCCTCACAAAGCCATCTGTGCTCTGCAAGGTCATAGCCCGACCATTAGCGGCGAACGGAAAGCTCGCCTCAATCACGTCCAGCCCGGCTTCCCGCGCCTGCTCTGGCGACAAGCCTGCGCAGGCGATCTCTGGATCAGTAAAACACACGGCAGGCATCGAGGCGGGGACAAAACGTCGAGTATGACCCGCGATAATTTCCGCTACCATCTCGCCCTGAGCCATGGCCCGATGCGCCAGCATGGGCTCGCCTGTCAAGTCGCCAATCGCCCAAATATTACGCATGGAGGTACGGCATTGATCATCAATGCGCACTGCCAAGCCCTCCATATCGAGCATCAGTGTACTGAGGCCGAACCCTCGACTGCGCGGGCGACGTCCTACGGCCACCAGCACCTGGTCTGCGGCCACGATGCGCTGCGCACCCTCGGTGCCCTGCACACGGACCCCTTTTCCGTCTTCGCTCAAGCCCAGTACACGTGTCGCGGTATGGATAGAAACACCCATGGCCCTTAAGGCGATCTCCACAGGTTTGACCAAGTCTGCATCGTAGCTGGGAAGGATGCGTGACTGCGCCTCGATAATATCCACATCAACGCCGAGCTTGCGATAGACCGTGCCCAGCTCCAGGCCGATATAGCCTCCGCCCACCACAGCCAGGCGTTTTGGTAATTTTTTGGGTGAGAGCGCCTCAGTTGAAGTAATGACCTGCTTGCCAAATGGCATGAACGGCAATTCAACTGGCTCTGAACCCGTTGCCAGAACAAGATGTTCACAACGAATACGTTGCATCTGGGTGCGTCCACCCTTGACGGCGGGCACCTCTACATCAATGGTCTTGCCATCAACAATCCGCGCCCAACCCGAGATCACAGTGACCTGATGTTTTTTTAGCAATGCGGCGACACCGCCTGTCAGGCGTTTGACGATACCGTCCTTCCACGCCACGCTGCGTGCAATATCAATAACGGGCGCCTGCGCCTGAATGCCCAGGACCGAGTCAGCGGCATAAGCCTGCAACGCATGGAACTCGTTGGCAACGTGAATCAGGGCTTTGGATGGAATACAACCTATATTCAGGCACGTCCCACCCGGTGTTGCGCCCTCGATAAGAATCGTAGGAATGCCAAGCTGTCCGGCTCGAATCGCCGCCACATAGCCGCCCGGGCCGCCACCAATAATCAATAGGGTCGTGTTTTGCGTCGCCATGCTTACTCCACAAACAACAAGGCAGGGCATTCCAGATGGCGCCGAATGCACTGTATAAATTCGGCGGCATGCAACCCATCCACCACGCGGTGATCAAAGGAAGACGATAGGTTCATGAGCTTACGTGCGACCACATTGCCGCCAACAAATACGGGCCGCTCTACCACGCGATTAACCCCGATAATCGCCACCTCGGGATAATTGATCACGGGTGTCGAAACAATACCGCCCAGAGGCCCCAGGCTGGTGAGCGTGATCGTGGAGCCCGTGAGTTCATCACGAGCCGCCTTGCCTGCGCGTGCAGCATCAGCCAGACGCGCCACCTCAGCAGCGCAAGACCACATATCCAGAGTCTCTGCATGACGCACTACTGGCACCATTAGCCCCCCTGGGGTTTGTGCAGCAACCCCCAGGTGTACGGCCCCGTACTGCGTCACCACACCCGCCTCATCATCAAAGCGGGCATTGATCTGGGGGAACTCGCGGATGGCCAGCACCATAGCACGTGCAAGAAACGGCAGGAGCGTGAGCTTACCGCGCTGCGTGCTGTACTGTGCATTGAGCCGCTGACGTAAGTTTTCCAGCTCAGTGACGTCGATCTCCTCGACATACGTGAAGTGTGGAATACGTCGTTTGGACTCCTGCATCTTTTGGGCGATCTTGCGACGCAGACCAAGCACTGGAATTTGAGTTTCCTCATCATGAGCGTTATAGAGCGATGCGCTTGTGCGGTTCGACGTGTCATTGCGATCCCGAGCCAGCCAGGCATCCAGGTCACCCTGTGTGATTCGACCTGCCGGACCACTACCCGGCACATATTGCAAGGCCACGCCTAAATCCCAGGCACGACGTCGCACTGCCGGCGAAGCCAGCGGGCGTTGTCCATCAGGGCGCGCTGGCGCACTAATCGCCACAGGCGCGCTTGCCGCTACAGGAGGCACGATGGGCTGCGGCGGAGTCGGAACAGGGGTCGGAGTCGGGGCGGCCTCATCATCCGCATCCACTTCAGCCGCAACCGAGGGGGCCGCTATGGGTCCTGGCGCGCGCGCTGCAGCAACCGTTGTTTGCCCCACCGACCCACGAGGGGAGGCGGGCTGCCGGTCCAGATTGCCTTCGCCTTGCACCTCGATGCGGATGAGCTCACTGCCCACCGCCATCACCTCGCCCACCTTCCCGCCCAGCGCAACGACCTTGCCGTGCACGGATGAAGGCACCTGTACCGTCGCCTTATCGGTCATGACATCGGCGAGCACCTGATCCTCGAGGACCTGATCCCCCGCCTGAACATGCCACTCAACGAGCTCGACCTCAGCAATTCCTTCGCCAATATCCGGCATTTTGATTATGAACAGTCCCATCATGCCTCCCGCAGTACGCGCTTGAACGCCTCAGCCACACGACCCGGGCCAGGGAAATACGCCCACTCATGTGAATGCGGATAGGGCGTATCCCAGCCCGTCACGCGTTCGATTGGCGCCTCAAGGTGATAGAAGCAATGTTCCTGCACGAGGGAAATCAGCTCGGCACCAAAGCCGCTTGTGCGCGTCGCCTCATGCACCACGACACACCGCCCGGTTTTTTTGACGGAGGCCACGATGGCATCGAGATCAAGCGGCCAGATACTGCGCAAATCAATGATCTCTGCATCGATTCCGGCCTCACGTGCCGCGACCTCCGAGACGAACACCATCGTCCCGTAAGTGATGACCGTCAGTTCCTTGCCCTCACGAAACACCGATGCCGAATCCAGCGGCACCGTGTAATAACCCTCAGGCACATTGCCCATGGGATGCTTAGACCAAGGCACGACAGCTTGATCATGGTGGCCATCAAACGGGCCGTTATACAAGCGCTTGGGCTCGAGAAAAATCACGGGATCATCATTTTCAATGGATGCGATCAAGAGTCCCTTAGCGTCATAGGGATTGGACGGCATGACCGTTCGCAAACCAGCCACATGGGTAAACAAAGCCTCCGGGCTCTGGCTATGCGTCTGACCTCCGAAGATGCCTCCGCCGCATGGCATGCGTATCGTTAAGGGCGCGGTATACCCGCCTGCCGAGCGATAGCGCAGGCGGGCTGCCTCAGAGAAGATCTGATCGGTTGCTGGATAAAAATAATCGGCAAACTGAATCTCGACTACCGGCCGCAATCCGTAGGCACCCATGCCAATGGCGGCGCCTACGATCCCGCTCTCGGAGATCGGCGAGTCGAACACGCGCGAGACACCATATTTGGTCTGTAAACCTTCCGTACAGCGAAACACACCACCAAAATAACCAACGTCCTGCCCAAAAACCACAACATTGTCATCGCGCTCTAACATAACATCCATGGCTGAACGCAAGGCCTGGATCATGGTCATCGGCCGGGATTTAAGTCCAGTCTCGGTCATGGTCATACCCCCAGTTCCTGACGCTGATGACGCAGATGCGCCGGCATGTCTTTATAGACGTCCTCAAACATCGTTGCCACACTGGAGGTGCGTCCACTCGCGAGCGTGCCATGCACCTCAGCGGCCTTTTGTGCGGCAACCACCTCTGCTTCGTAGGCTTTTTGGGTTTTTTGGTGTTCTTCCTCAGACCACAGGTCCCGCCTAATCAAATGCCGCTTAAGGCGCGTAATCGGGTCCCCCAGCGGGAACCGTGCCCAGTCGTCTGCAGGACGGTACTTTGTCGGATCATCCGAAGTGGAGTGTGGTCCGGCGCGATAACTGACCCATTCAATCAAGGTCGCACCATGGTTGCTGCGGGCCCGCTCAGCCGCCCATTTGGATACGGCATAGACGGCTAGAAAATCATTCCCATCCACCCGCAGCGAAGCCAAACCCGAACCTATACCACGTGCCGCCAACGTAATCCCCTCGCCGCCCGCCACCCCTTGGAACGTCGAGATCGCCCACTGATTATTAATGATATTAAGGATCACTGGCGCGCGATACACGTGCGCAAACGTCAGTGCTGTCTGGTAGTCAGACTCTGCGGTTGCCCCATCGCCGATCCAGGCTGATGCGATGCGTGAATCCCCCTTAATTGCGGATGCCATCGCCCACCCTACCGCTTGCGGGAACTGGGTCGCCAAATTGCCCGAAAGCGTAAAAAACCCCATCTCTGGAACCGAATACAGAACCGGCAACTGCCGCCCCAGAAGGGGATCCTTATCATTGGAAAAAATCTGACAGATCATTTCAACGAGCGAATAGTCCCGCGTAATCAGCAAGGACTGCTGGCGATAGGACGGAAAATACATATCGCCGTCCCGTAGCGCCAAGACCTGACCGGTACTCACGGCCTCCTCGCCCAGGCTCTGCATATAAAACGAGGTTTTTTTCTGACGCTGGGCAATCAGCATACGCGCATCAAAAATACGCGTCTTGATCATGGATTGCAGACCCTTACGCAGAATATCATCAGGGATATCCTCAACCCAGGGGCCCACCGCTTCGTCATCATCGTCGAGCACACGAATCAAGCCCATGGCTAAATCGCGCGTATCGTAGGCGGTGATATCAATAGGAGGCTTGCGTGCCGCGCCTGCAGGCTGGAGACGCAGATAAGAGAAGTCGGTCTCATGACCGGGGCGCCCGGAGGGCTCGGGCACATAGAACTCAAGTTTTTCTTGTTTCATAGTCGCAAAAATCTCGTGGATTTTTCACAGTGGACAAAAATGCTGTGTCGTCTTGTGGACGGCAGCCGGATCATCACCGATCATACGCCTGAGCGCAAGCTAGGGTTGACCATTAGGGCAGCCGCCCGCCATACCAATCATGCTTTGACGACTCCCAGTCACTGTACACCGATTACTTAATACTGAAAACTCTGAAGCCCGCTAGGGCTCGATTCGCTTACCCCATCAAAACTCTGCATCAAAAATAACGCCTTCGTCGGTTCTGCGCATGACACCAACCTTATAGGCGGCGATGTCCTGCTCCTGCGGCGACGCCTGTGTTTTGCTGATATTCAGCCACTTTTCCATGTATTTGAGTGGATTGAGGTGCGGAAACGTATACCGATCAGTCTGGATGCCCAAGGTGTGATAGACATCCCTCGCGCAAAACAGCGTCCAGGCCGCGAGCCGGTCAGCGTTCATGCCCACCAGTTCCCGCCCCTCGGAGAACAGGTACTCAATCCACTGCAGCTCGCTGTCGATCACCTCGGCGATCATCTGCTCGATGTCTGCCCGGCACTGTGAAAAAGCGAGGCGCCCGCGCGCAGTCGTCAGCTCATTTTGCAAAACAACACGATCAAGTTCAGCATGGACTTCCAGCTCGTCTTGGGCGATCTTTTGGATCGCCTTACCTATCGGCTGAAACATCCCCGTATCACATATCGCAAACGTCACGGCAAACGACGCCATGAACTGTATACGCTCCATGCAATACAACGCGACCACCATCTTAAATATAGCGTTATAGGTATTTTGATCATTGGGCAGTTGTCCCAATGCATACTGATGCGAAGCTTTAAAGCCATCATTAAAAGCAGTGACGACACGCGACAGTCTGGCATGTGCCTGCTCCACACTCAGGATTTCGTCAATGATCGCAGCCGGATCATCGAACGAGTTGCGCACGATCTCGGAATAGGTGGCTGCGTGGACGACCTCGTTGTCCGAGATACGCTGCCAAGCGGCCCAGAGCTCGGAGGACGTGATGAAAGGGGCCAGCACGGGGGCAATGGCACGCGAGGCCACGCTATCTGCCTCCCACTGCCAGGCGAGCGTCTTGATCATCATGTCATAAGTGGACCGATCGCAGTTCTTGAAGTCCGCATTGCACGAGGAATAGTCGAACTCATTCTCGTCCCAATCGAGAGATTTTTGGGTTTTGTAGAGCGCCCAGATCTCCGGGTAGTGACGATTGATGGTGTCAAACAGGCCCTGCTTTTCTCCCAAGAATAGCAAGGGCTTGGCATAGTCTTCTTTTTGGTAATTAAAGACGTTTTCAGTCATGGTTCTGAGTTCCGAAAATAGATATTTTGACGAGGCTGATGAGCGGTGATCATGGGGATCTACAGCGTGCAGGCACCATTGCACACCGGGTCATCAGCATCGTCAGCCACTGCAGAGGCATACCTGGCGTCAGTTAGCCCCTGCCAGGTTGTCGGTGTCGCCTGACCTACCGCTCCAGGTCCCTGTGTCATGGTTTGGATGGCGGACGCAAAGCTTGCTACGGGCTTCATTCCAGCCGATGTTTTCTGGTTCATGTAATACTTGGATTTCAGCCCCATTTTTACGCGATACAAATAGTTCTGGATCATTTCGGTCGACTCAATGGAGGCATCCCCAATGACCTTGCGATAAAAATCAGCCGAAATCCCCTGATCGGTCCATTTTTGGATGATGGCGTAGACTTCCGTCATATCCTGAGCCGGGATATCCCACGCAGACTGATACCAATCGGCAAGCGTGTCACCATCAGGCGCTGCCCAGTAATTCACCCGCTGGTTATCGGTCTTAATCATTGTCAGTTCCCGAATCGGATACACGCCATTCGTGGTGCCTGAGGCATTGGCGGATGTCTCGGTGGGCATGTGTGCCGCGACAACCGAGTTGCGAATTCCGCCATTGGCCACAATTTCCTGGCGCAAGGTCTCCCAGTCATAGCGGTTCTCGAACGCCGTGATCTTGTCGACATTACGATTGTAGGTATCAGTCGGCAGCCATCCTTGGGGCCACTTGGTCTTATGCATCCAGGGGGCATTACCCAGCTCGCGACCCAGTCGCAGACTGGCGCGAACCAGATGGTAATAATGACGCTCGGCGACTTCGTGGACGAAGCGCTTGCCCTGTTCGTCGGTATAGAGACGGTGATTTTTGGCCATGAGGTGCGCTAAGCCAAGAATGCCTACCCCTGCATTCAAGCGTGCTTTAGAGGTGAAGCCGATATGCGGCAACTCATACTCAGCCAAATGAATGCTCTTATCGATCATGAGCAGCGCGTAGTAGGCAACCTCTTCGTACTGCTCGTCAGACTCGATATTCGAGACCACAATGCCTGCCAAATTGCAGGTGGCGACTTCGGGCGAGGAGCGACGCAGGATGCGTGCAATCTTGGTGCCATCAGCCAGCGCATCACCTTCAAGCAAATCATCCAGATAAATACGCCCGCGCACCGTGTCAACGTAACCCGTGACAGGCTGCACCTTATGTGTCTGGCCTGCATCATCCTCAAACTCCACAAAAGAGACATCCTGCTCTTGGTAGAGCTCGGTCATGTGGTTGTAGGCCTGTGTGGGCAAGGCGATCTCTGAGCATAGATTGGAGCTGTAGATGGTGCCCTTAAAGGGTGTGTGATGATTCATCTCGTAGATATTGTGCTCGTAGATGCGCCCTGTTTCGTTCCATTCATTAATCGCGGTGATCAATAACTCGCGCGCATTGATCATGTGCTTTTTGAAATGAGGGTTCTGCTCGTAGTGCGCATACAAGGTCGCAAAGCGTTCCTCATCTGCGCTATACAGCGCCTCATAGAGATCAGGAGCCGTATAACAGTTAAAGAGAAAAACGTCCTCGTTGCGCGCAACCTTGCGAGCAAAAAATCGATTACCCCCCCATGAATAGTCCATGCTACGGATTTTTTTGTCCTCGGTAGACATGGGATTCTTAAGGCGCAACAGGGTATCGATCTCTGGGTCAAAGATCGAAAAATAACTGGTGCAGGCCCCGCCGCGGCCATTCTGCAGGTTCGCCTTGATCTCTGCAGCGGTGGCACGTAAGTAGGGCAGCTTGCCCTGATGTCGAATAACCCCTCCACGCACGGGATCGTTGACCGAGCGGGTCTGCAGATAAGACCCAATGCCGGCACTCATATAGGTCATGGTGTTGGCGATATGATTGCCCACCGCCAGCGAGCGCGCCGAGTCGCTGGCGGCATAGAGGCAGCAACTGGCATAGCCGCGCAATGGCGTGCCCAGATTGATGTGATTGGGTGTTGGCGCATTAAGGCGATTTTTTGACAGATGCTCGTAAAATTTCGCGATATCCGTCATGCGTCGTTCCAGCGGCTGATCTACCGACAGCGCCATCGCCATACGTATATAGACAAACTGAGGCGTCTCGTAGTGGATACCTTCGACCCGGTTCGAGATAGCGTATTTGGATAGATCCGTATGGATCTGATAATGGGCGTAATTGAAGTCCTGATCGTGATCGACAAGGCGCTCGACCTGCGCGTACTCGTCATCTGAATAGTCCAGCTGCTCCATATAGCCAAAGCCCTGCAGCTTAGTGTGTAGCTCGCGCACGGTAGGAAAAACACCGCCACAGACATCCTTCAGCTCTTTTCGTGCCAGTGCTGCGTACAGGCGTCCTGCCATGCGATTGTAGGACCAGGTATCGGCATCCAGGCAGTGCTTGATGAGCTGTATCTGTAGAAATTCCGAGGAACATTCCTCGGGCATATTGGTGACGGTTTCCAGCACCACCGAGGGCCAATCCACTTGTTCGCCCAGAGTTCTGGCACCCCACTCGCCCCAGCCATTAAGTTTTGAAGGAGTGAAAGGCTCTCTTCTGCCATCGCGCTTGATAACGATCTTTATCATGATTTTCCAGACTAGTTGTAATAACCCTGATCTACCAGAAATCCAACGCCGGGACGAATAACACAGCGGCCAAACGAGCAGATTAGAGTAAATGATTTGTGCATCTATCCTACTACATATTGTGGTCGGATAAGAAGTAATCACTAGTAATAGTGTTTATGAACGAAGGCTCAGTAGGCTCGCTCACGGCGAAGCATATGCACTGCAGGCAATTCTTCAGGGCTGTCTTTTACCGTGCCAATATCGTCTGGACGACTCCAAAACACTCGTCACTGTCACCCCGTCCGGGCGCGACTGAGCATGCACCCCACCGTGGATATCGGTCTGCCAGAACTTAGCGCCAGCGCGTTGCCAAGCCTGCCGAACCGAATCGGCGGGATGCCCGTAGCGATTCCAGGAACCAAGCTGGGCGATCACATGTATCGCATCCACCCGCTCGATAAAGCCGAGTGTGGATGAGGTTTTCGAGCCGTGATGTGCCGCGACCACAACATCAACCGCCTCTAAGCCTCTGGCGAGCAACGCGGCCTCCTCGGCCGCCTCAATATCACCTGTGAGCAACAGGGAGTGATGGGCGCCACGCACCTGAAGCACACAACTGTCTTCGTTGCGCGCCGTTGCCCGCGGCCTTATCCGTGGCGCACCGGTCAGCGCGTCAGGCGGCAGCGGCCACAGAAACTCAAACGACACACCATCCATCTGCCATGTCACCCCGTACTGACAGGGCACCTCGGCCAAAGGCAGCACGGATGGTGTTGCGGCGAGCTTGCGCGCCTCGGCTCTTAACCAAGCCGATAGCGAAAACGAGCTATAGGACTGCTCTACAGGCATACCCGCCAGCACACTGCGCAAGCCCCCGACATGATCCAGATCCTTGTGCGAGACGACCAACACATCAAGCTTGCGTATGCCCCAGGCGCGCAAAAATGGCAGGATACTGCGTTGCCCTTCATCGTTTTGCACGCTACGGCGCACGCCCGTATCAAAGAGCAGCGTGTGATTGGCGGTACGCACCAGCACCGCGCTACCCTGTCCAACATCGAGGGTGGCCATATCCCACTCCCCTAGTCCAGGCCGACCAGGCTGCCAGGCCAAGGCAGGCAGCATCAACAACCACCCCAACCAACGACCAGAGCATCGCAACGATGTCGGCCATAACGCCCAGACCACCCCTGCCATCGCCAAGGCATAGAGCCAGACTGGCGCGGCAGCCACAGAGAACTGAGACAGGGTTTGTGTGCCCAACCATACGGTGGGCACCATCATCCAAAACAAAATCTGGTGGGTAAACCAAGCCAGCCCGGCAGTCAGCCATTCCGCACCCGGAATCACGCTCAGCGCCGCTGTAATCAGGGCCAATGGCGTCACCACCGCACCAATTACCGGAATCGCATAGGCATTGGCCAAAGGCGAGGCGATCGAGACCTCATGAAAAATCCACGCCAAAATCGGCATCAGGGCGAGCGTAATGGCGAGCTGTAGCCGTGTTGCCAACACCAAGCCTTGCCTCATACGACACCAGAACGTCGGTACAGCCCTTTGATCCCAAGCCTCAGCCGATACGTCGGGTCTCTCATCTAGCCGCGCCCCGCCCGCAATCAGAACGGCTACCGCACAGAACGACAACCAGAATCCACTGGCCAGCACCGCCCAAGGGTCCAACACCACGACCACCATCGCTGCGAGAGCCAGCACGCGGGAACCACTAATCGGCAGCCGACAGATCGTGCATGCCGCGACCACGAACAGCATCATGAACGTACGTCGCGCAGGCACCCCCCACCCCGCAAGCAAACAGTACAACCAGGCAACAATAAGTGCCGCACAGGCGCCGACAATCTGCCCAGGCAAGCGCTCAGCCAATGGCTTCCCACGCCATCGTATACGCCGCCACAGCCAGAACGCAGTCATCCCACCCAAAGCGGCAATCATTGTGATGTGCGACCCGCTGATCGAGACCAGATGCGTGATGCCTGTTCGATTGAAAATCAACCAATCCTCAGCACTCACCCCCGCCTGATCACCAATCACCAAAGCCAGCAGCACCGGTCCATAGCGCATGCCGGCCAGATACGGCTGCATCGCCTCACGCACCGAGTGACGTGCACGCTCGGCCTGCACAGATAGGCTCACACCCGGCTCATCGCGCAACAAGACCGGCGAGCCACGTACGCTGCCTGTGGCTCGCACCCCCTGGGCAAAACGATACCCTTCATAATCGAAGGCATATTGATTCATGGCGGCACGGATCGGCCTGAGGTTGAGCGCCATACGCCACACCTGACCCGGAGCAATCTCGGGAAACGGGACCTCGGGCGCAACCGCTGCGTGATACGGACCACGCCACCCGCCTGCCGACCAGCTCACCATGATGTTCTGGGGCACCCCCCCAGGGCGCGCCGACAGCACCTGAGCCTCGAACTGTCTACGATCCGGATCATGGCGCACGAGGCTCAGTACACGCAGCTCAAGCCGCGAGACACGGTCCACATTACCCGGCGCCAGCTCATCTGCCAAGCGTGTCTGTGCCTGCCACACGGTCAGGCCAAACCCCAGACAAATCGCACCGGCGATACACAGACCAGCACGCGCTGTGGGGCGTGCCCAAAAGATAAACAGGCTGATGCATGAAACTACCGCGCCAAGCACCGGCCAACGCAGATCTGGTAAATCAGCGAGCCCATGCACGACGACGACACCCCCCACATATGCCAATAGGGTCAATCGCCCAACCATGCCTTCCCCCCCGCGCGACAACACAAGCCGTCAGGCAAAAGGTTCAGATTACGGTTTCAATGCCCCAGATAGGCGACAAGACGGACACGCCCGGCCTACCCGGCTAATACCAAGTAAAGAGGCAACATATCTACCTCGTAGGCACGCCAAGCCCACGCGCCAAACGAGGCAGCACCCTATACGCGGTCTCTGCACAGGCCGCTATCACATCAGGCAGGCTTGTCTCACGTAAATCCGCCAGAGATCGGGCCACACCAGCCACCTCGGCAGGCTCATTACGCGGGCGCGGGTCATCCGCTTGACGACCCTGTCCAAGCCACGCGGGCGGAATATCCGGCGCATCAGTCTCCAGTACCAACGACTCGAGCGGTAGCTGTGCGGCCAATCGCCGGATCTGTAAGGCCCGCTCAAAGGTCATCGCCCCGCCCATTCCCAGCGCAAAACCCAAACCAATGAACTGGCCAGCTTGCTGGAAGCTCCCGTTAAACGCATGGGCAATACCACCGATGGGAGGGCGACGCCGCAAATGCTTAAGCAGTACATCCTGCGACCGTCGCACGTGCAGCAACACCGGCAATCCAAAGCGCTGTGCCAAGTCAAGCTGAGCGCTATAAAAGCGCTCCTGGCGTTCACGCATGGCCGGCGTGCATAAGCCAGGGACGTAGAAGTCCAGTCCAATTTCTCCGATTGCCACAAAGCGCGGATCATCGCGCGCCGCCTCGATCCGTTCAGCCAGGATAAGCAGATCCTCATCGCGTGCCGTGGGCACCGCCATCGGATGTATGCCCAACGCATAAGTCCCACCCGCAAAGGTCTGGGCCAAGTCGCGCACTGTGTCAAAATTATCCCGTGCCACGGACGGGATGACGACGGCGCCGACACCTGCCTGTCTGGCCCGCTTGATCACCTCATCCCGATCTGAATCAAATTCAGCAGCATCCAGATGGCAGTGCGTATCGATCAGCATCCGCCCTCCTCAGGCGTCCAGCAATTGACCCTTGTTCATATACAACTGGCGATGGGCGAGCGCGGCAAGCACGGCGTCATGTGTAACAATAATGAACGCCGTACCCATCGTCTGATTGATGCTTTTCAGCAGCGCGAACATGGACTCAGCCGTCGTGCGATCCAGATTACCGGTGGGCTCATCGGCCAGCACACAAGCGGGATGCGTGACGAGTGCGCGAGCGAGCGCAACCCGCTGGCGCTCGCCCCCAGAAAGTTGTCCTGGAAAATGGGTCACGCGGGCGGCAAGCCCCACCTGCGCCAATAACTCCTGCGCTTGCGCGCGCGCTTCCTTACGCGATTCACGCCGCACAATTAAAGGCATCGCAACGTTATCCAGCGCAGTGAATTCAGGCAGCAGATGATGGAACTGATAGACGAAGCCCAAGGCATGATTACGCAAGCGGCTGCGCGCCTGCTCGGACAGGCCCAATGCATCCTTGCCGTTGATCTGTACGGCCCCGCTATCGGGGGCATCGAGCAGGCCCAAGATATGGAGCAAGGTACTTTTTCCCGAGCCTGAGGCCCCAATAATTGCCACCATCTCGTGTTTATCCACATGCAGACTGACGTCTTGCAGAACCTCTACGCGGCCTGCGCCCTCATCGTAGGCCTTGCTTAGGTGCTGTGCGCTCAGGACACGATTCATCATAGGCTCAGTCATGGCGCAGTACCTGTGCAGGTTGCAAGCGAGCGGCACGCCAGCTCGGATAAAGGGTCGCCAGTAAGGAGAGCACAAGTGAGGTAAGCGCAACCGTCACGATGTCACTCATCATTGGATTGGACGGCATCTCGCTAATGAAATAAATCTGTTGGGGCAGAAAATTCACCCCCAGCATTCGTTCGATAAATGGCACAATCACATCGATGTTGTAAGCGATCAGCGTACCAAACAACACGCCAAGCACCGTCCCCACCACACCAATCAGCGCCCCTTGAACAAGGAATATTCGGGCGATTTCCCCTGGCGTCGCCCCCAGCGTACGCAAGATAGCAATATCAGATTGCTTGTCCTTGACCGCCATCACGAGCGAAGACAGTAGATTAAAGGCCGCCACCGCCACAATCAGCGCCAGAATCAAAAACATCATGCGTTTTTCCGTTTGCACTGCGGCAAACCAAGTCCGGTTGTTCTGTGTCCAGTCCTGTGCGCGTACGGTTGATGGCAGCAGCCCAAGTAAGTCGCGAGCCACCTCAGGGGCACGCTGCATATCAGTGATCCGCACCCGCACCCCGCTGACCCCACTATCTCGAAACACCTTCGCTGCATCCTCTACATCCACGAATGCAAGCGTCGCATCATATTCGTAATAGCCCGATGAAAAAATACCTGAAACGGTAAATTGGCGCATACGTGGTGAGAACCCTGCAGGGGATATCGAGCCTTGTGGCGCGAGCACAAGCAGCGTATCACCGACATCCACACCGATAGACTGCGCCAGTTGGTTACCGACGACAATATTGAAAGAACCCGGGGTAAGGCTCGTGAGCTTACCCTGGGACATCTGCTCGGTCAGATCTGACACTTTGGGTTCAATGGCCGGATCAATACCGCGAATCTGCACGCCCATGAGCGCCTGGCCACGGGCTAGCATTCCCTGCGCGGCAACAAAGGGCGCCGCCCCGCGCACCTCCGGATCCTGGGCGGCCTGGGCAGCTAACCCCTTCCATTGCTCAAGTACCTGCTCATGATCCACGCCAGGTACATATAATTCGATGTGCGGCAAAACCGAGAGCATCCGGTCGCGCACCTGCGTTTGAAAACCATTCATGACGGACAACACGACAATCAGGGCCGCAACGCCCAAGGCAATCCCTGCCATCGAACTGGCCGCGATGAACGAAACAAAGCGATCGCCACGGCGCCCGCCGCGCCCAGTGCGGCTCAGTCCGGCGTAACGCGCACCGATCCACCACTCATATGACATGATGTTCACGACCCCTTCCGATTAACTCTACAATTCCCACATGCAAATCGTACTCCCTGGCGCCCTACCCGATCCCGGTGCAGCGCGCGAACTCATGTCTTACCTGCCTACCCACTCACCCACGCTACTGCGTTGGTTCGAGCGTAGTAGCATGGCCGAGACACTCAGTGATGCCGCGCTGACGCACTGCACGCCTCTCGAACACTGGCAACTCCTCGCCCACGGGTTCCAGGCCACCCCCGCACAGCATCTTAGCGCAGGTCTGGCACCACTGCGCGCCCAATTGGTGAGCGATGATAAACCCGTATGGCTGGCTGAACTCATCCACATGTCGCCCTCACGCGACGGCGCTGCCCTGCTCCCCGCCGAGTCGCTGGATATCGACGCTGAACATGCTCAGGCTCTACTCGATTCCGCCCACGAGCTGGCCACCGAAAATGGTTTTGCCTTTTCACCGGACAGTGCAAATCAATGGCGCGTGGTGCCTCCGACCGGCTTCGCTCCTCATTGCGCCAGCCCAACACTGGTCAGTATCAGTACGGTGAACGACTGGTGGCCCCAAGACATCGCCGGTCAACCCTGGCGACGCTTGGTCAACGCCTTGCAGATGCTCTGGTACAAGCACCCAGTCAACCTGGCGCGCGCAGCTCAAGGCCTGGCACCGATCAATAGTCTGTGGCTCTACGGCGGCGCACAGACCAGCCAACTCTCGCACCGTACATTACCGGACACCATCATTGATGACCGCCTCCTATCCTGCCTACAGGCCCAGGACTGGGGGGGATGGCTCGCCGGCCTCCAAGCCTTAGAGGCCGAGGTCCTGGCGCCGATGAACACACACGCGGAACTCGTGTTGACCGGTAGCGAGCGCTTTGTGACCTTGGTGCCGCGTCGTGGCTGGTTCGCCCGATTTTCGGGCAAACAGGACTGGAGGCGCTGGTGGTCCGTCCAGTCATAACTGAGCGTCGTGCCAAGGCGCAGCACGTTCAGGCATTAATACGTGGCGGTGCGCACCCGCTGATGGCACGCCTTTGGGCCGCTCGTGGCCTGACCGCGTCCTCTCAGACCCAAGAAGGCTGGGCTGCGCTAATCCCACCCGAGCAACTCAGCCAGGCCAAAGACGCAGCACGCATTCTGGCGGACGCTATCGAGCACGGACGACACATGCTGATCGTCGCCGATTACGACTGCGACGGCGCCACCGCTTGTGCGGTGGGAATACGCAGCCTGCGAGCGATGGGTGCCAGTGTGGATTTTTTGGTCCCAAATCGGTTCGAGACGGGCTACGGCCTATCGCCCGCCGTCGTTGAACTCGCCTTACAGCGCCCAGGCAAAAAGCCGGCCTTACTGATCACGGTTGACAACGGCATCGCCAGCATCGAAGGCGTTGCTGCTGCGCGAGCGGCAGGTATCGGGGTCATCATCACCGACCATCACTTGCCCGGCGATCACCTGCCAGAGGCACTGGCTATTGTGAACCCCAATCAGTCATCCTGCGGTTTCCCGTCCAAGAACCTCGCTGGCGTTGGGGTTATTTTCTATCTGATGCTGGCCCTACGCGCCGAATTACGGCTGCGGGGTCGCTTTGAGCCGCAGGGCGGGCCGCGACTGGACCATCTGGCTGACTTACTTGCACTGGGCACTGTCGCCGATGTGGTCAGGCTCGATGCCAATAACCGCCTGCTCGTCGCACAAGGGCTTAAGCGCATTCGCCAAGGCCAGATGCAGCCTGGTATCCGGGCCTTGTTTGCCATTGCAGGACGCGATGCCTTTCAGGCAAACGCCCAGGATTTAGGCTTTTTTGTCGGACCACGCATCAATGCCGCGGGTCGACTTGCTGACATGAGCCTAGGTATCCATTGCCTGATTAGCGATGATGAAGGCGAGGCCATGACCTTGGCCCGCCAGCTCGAGGACATCAATATCGAACGCCGCGCACTAGAGAACACGATGCGCGACCAGGCCCTCGCCAGCATCAAGGCCGATGCCCTAGCGGCGAGCGTCTGTGTCTACCGAGAGGACTGGCACCAGGGGGTGATCGGCCTGGTTGCCTCACGATTAAAGGAAACTTACTGGCGCCCCGCCATGGCCTTTGCCCCCTCAGACCCGGGTGAGCTCAAGGGTTCAGGCCGCTCGATCCCTGACGTCCATTTACGCGACGTGCTCGATCTGGTCTCTAAGCGCTTACCCAACGCAATCCTTAAGTTCGGTGGTCATGCCATGGCCGCCGGCCTGACACTGCGCGCCGATGCTTACCCAGAATTTGTCCAGCAATTTGATCAGGCCGTTCAGACGCTTAGTGGCCACACGCATTTTGAGCCCTTGATCCAGACGGATGGCTCACTCGAGACGGGATATGCCAATGCAGAGGTTGCCGGTATGCTGCAAGCTCAGGTGTGGGGCTCGGGTTTCCCACCACCTGCTTTTAGAGATACGTTTCGGGTGATTCACCAGCGACTACTGAAAGACAAGCACCTCAAACTCTATCTAGAGCGCGGCACGCAGCGCTTTGACGCCATCTGGTTCAATCAAAACAAACCTCTACCCGAGATGATCGACATGGTCTATCGCCTAGAACAAAACACCTGGAATGGCCAAATCAAGGTTCAATTACTTATCGAGCACGTCGTCCAGGCCTGATCATCCAGCCCAAGCCTCCCCGACTCACCCTCTATTACGCCCGGATAGGACAATACCAAAAACGATCAAACCAAAGGCAAACGCATGGTAGAGGCGCGGCCTATCACCCAGCATCAATAACGACAGCAGCGCGGCAAATAGAGGCGTCAGGTTGACGAAAAACCCAGCCGTGGTCGGCCCCACCCTTTGCACACCAATCCCCCAGCAACGAAAGGCGATAACCGCAGGGCCAACCGCTACAAACACCAGAGCCAAGCCTAGCCCCCAGCCCCAATCAATATCCCAACCCACAACCCCCCATTCCACTGCGGCAAACGCACCGGACCAGACGACGCCATATACCACCTGAGCCAAAAGAAGCGTCGCCCAACTACGCCGGATGGCTTGCGAATCATTAGCCAGGGTGAGCTGCCAACTATAAAAAGCAAAAAAGATAGTTGCTGCAATCATCAGCAAATCACCCGCGACAAAATGCAGCGTTCGCAACTGCGACCATTGCCCCTGCGCGAGGATGATCAGTACGCCAACGAGGGACAGCACCGAGCCGAAAATCTGCGTACGATGGATCGCCGCGCCATAAAATATCCTGCCGATCAATAGCATCCATACCGGCATACTGGCAGCGACGAGCGTGACATTCAAAGGCGAAGACGTATGCAAGGCTAAATATTGCAGCGAGTTATATAGGCCAACACCGAGCAAGCCCAGCAAGGCGTAACGACGCCAGTTCGTCCATAAACCACTTCCCCTGCGGAATATCGAGTAGCCCATGGGCAGGAGCAGGAGCGCCGCCAGCGCCCAACGGAGAAAATTTAACGTAAGCGGCGGAACCATATGATAGACCGCCCGCCCAACGACGGCGTTACCCGCCCACATTAAGGGAGGAACCAACAGCAGCAAAACTGTCGAAGGCGTAAGTTTCTGGGTCATGACAGCTTTACCAACACTTTAAAGGTATATTTATTGACATAATTAGGTCGATAGTATATACTTAAGTGATTGATTTTCTGCGTTTTTCAGGTAATTCAGTTTTCTAGGCTGATTCTCTTGGGTGGCTTTTTGCCGTCTTATCATCGAGGCACTCGCCTGCAATCGCCCCGGCAGGATATCCTGCGACCTTTTAGGTATGCCATCGTCACGGGCGGCGCGTATCGACCGTGGCACCATGCCGCTGGCCGTGCCTGATGTGAAATGCAGATCACCCAAACACCCAACGGAGTATTGAATAGATGGCCAAAGAAGAACTGTTAGAAATGCAAGGATCAGTCACTGAGGTGCTGCCCGATTCACGTTTTCGCGTTACGCTCGAAAACGGTCACCCAGTGATCGCCTACACCGGCGGCAAAATGCGTAAGCACCACATCCGTATTCTGGCAGGTGACCAAGTCACGCTCGAAATGTCTCCCTATGACCTGAGCAAGGGACGCATCACCTTCAGGCATCTGAACCGCACAGGTGGCCCCGCCCCCGTACGTCGTCGCCGCTGATCAGTGGCAGTCTGGAACGACCTGATCCAGATATACCTCAAAAGCAATCTCACGAGCCTGCTGCGTCGTCATCGCAGCCAGCTGGGCTGACGTGACTTCCTGCATACGCGAGCGCCAGAACTCATCCGCACCCGCCTCAGTCGAGACCCATACCAGGTCCACATGTCGGTAGGCGGGCAGTCGAGCCGAGAATTTTTTCCATTCAGGAAATTTCTGCAGCGCATCCAATAAATGATTGCTTAATACCCCTGCGTCGCAGCGCCCTGCCCGCACGGCCAACAAGGCATCGGTCGCCGAAGGATAACGTTGCTCGAGCGCACCAAAGCGCGCAGCGATCTCCCCCACATAAGGCTCGTCCTCAACCACGCAAACCGTGCGGCTGGCAAGCGCATTCCAATCGTGGATCGTCGTGTCGCTGCGCAGAATCGCCATCGGCCCGATCGGATAGCCAAGAGACTGACGTACGAGCCCGGCAGGCACCGGTACTTGCGCAGACCATGCCCCCAGCCAAACCCCGGCATTACGTTCCCCATCCAGAACCTGCATCGGATTGGACGCATTGATCAATTGCGCCGCCCGCCCATCCACAAGACGCTGGGCCAACAGCAAATCAATGCGACTTGTTGTCCGGACCCTGGCCCCAGGCTGAGCCGCTGCCGGCAGGTCCGAAATAGCGACAAAGCTTGTATCGGCACGAGCGGTGCCGTGGGTCGCAGCGATAGCAACGCCCGGCACCCCTGCAGCAACAACCAGGGCGACACGCGCAGCCAAGCGACATAGATAAGCAAAAAACCCACACACTATCGCCCAAGGCATCATCATTCCTACACGTATTGATAGCGCAGAACCTTGCGCTTGATGTTTTCGAGAACCACCTGATCGATCAGGGTGGCCAGGATGGCAATCGTGAGGATATTGGCCATGACCCCAGCCATATCTGCTGTCTCGCCGGAATAAGCAAGTGAGCGGCCCAGGCCCTGCCCGAAGCCAATCAACATCTCCGCAGAGATCAGCGCACGCCATGCATTACCAAACGCAAGTTGAGCCCCTGTAATCAGCTCAGGCATCACCGCTGGCAAATAGACACGACGCAGCATTTCCCAATGATTTGCTCCCATTACTCTGGCGGCTGACACATGCGTCTGCAGTACGCTTTCGGTCGCGTTCATGACTGACAGCGCTGCCGGGAAAAATGCCGCCAACGCAATCACCACAATAATCGGCAGATTGCCAAAGCCCATCAGAATCAAAAATAACGGCACCCACGCGATAGACGGGATGGACTGCAAAATAATGATGGCGGACTTGAGAATCTCACGGAAAAACTGCAATACGCCGCCCACAAGGCCAAAACCAATTCCGAACAACAGGGCAAATGCATAACCTACGCCCAGGCGCCCTAGACTGCCCGCAAGCACGTCGCGAAACTGTGTCGTCTGCACATCGTGCCACAGCCGCAGCATCACCGTCGGCACACCAGGCATCAAAAAGTCAGGTAAGGTCCAGGCAGCACACTGCCAGAAGAACAGAATCGCTGCCATGGCGATCAACATGGCCAGCTTACGGCGTGAAGCAGAGAGACGTTGTTTTTTGCTCATGGACTTGAAATAAAATGGCCGGGGGGTCCCGGCCTGGATAAACCCGTATTAAAGCACCAGCGCCTCAGAGTTTGCGTGCCTCTTGCCACGCCAGGTCAACAATGCTCCTGACGTTGTAAGCTGCGCCATCCTTGGTTTTGAGAGCGCCTTGCTCTTGCATGATGTTAGCGATATCCTGCATACGATTCAGATCTTCGGTGCTCAGCGCCGCATTGAAGGTCTGACTCTTGATCGCCTTGCTGATGACCTCTTCGCGCGGCACCTCACCGTGATTAAGGGTCTTAAGCGTCGGTTCCGAGATAAAGTAACTGGCAATCAATTTGGCTGCTTCATCCGGTTCATTCTGCAGCAAGTCAATCGCCTGACGTTGCGCATCGAGCGACTTCCACACCAGATCCTTTTTAGTCTTGAGCGTCTCACCCGAAGTGATGGTCACCATGCAAGGGAACGGCCACACCGCACCAATTTCATAGATTTGTTTCACGGGTGCGATCAATTGCGCAATGCTCGCTTGGGGCTCGAAGAGAAAGGCCGCATCCACGCGCTTACCTAACAGGGACTGCACCGCCACCTGCGGGCTCACGCCCATGATGGTCAGATCAGTCGCCTGCAAGCCCGCGTCCTTAAGGACGACGCCCCTGAGGACCGTATCTGCCGTGCTGCCTTCCTTTTGCGAAGCCAGCGTGTGGCCCTTCAGGTCAGCCACCGTATTGATGCCCACATCATCACGCACCACCAGCGCATGAAAGCCACGCTGCGCACCGCTCACGACCTTGAGGTCGGCGCCACGCGAAGACCAGGACGCCGCGTTGGTAAAGCCCAGAACCCCAGTGTCGAGCTGCCCGCCCACAATGGCCTTGATGAGATCCGTGCCAGATTTGAACTCGACCAGTTGGACATCCAGCCCTTGCTGCTTGTAGAAGCCAGCCTCAAACGCCGCAATCGCCTGCGCGTCATCCATCACACGGATATAGCCGACCTTAAAGGGATCAGCGGCGACGGCCTGGGTCGTCATTGCCAGTGCAATGAGCGCTGGTGCCAGAATACGAACTAATTTCATGCTGCTATTTCCTCAGTAGTAAATACATCATCGCGCCGATGCTCAGCCCGGATACCCAAGAGCCCGAGGATTTCCCGGCGCAGATCGGCAAAGTCCGATAAATCATGTGACTTGTCGCGAGATGCAAGATTAAATTCCTTCAGCACAGAAGACGGGCGCGCACTAAATACCAGGATGCGATCTGCCAAAAACAAAGCCTCGTCTACATCGTGCGTCACCAACAGCACCGTCGGGTGAACCTCATGGATCAGATCACGCAAGACATCCTGAAGCGTCATACGGGTCAAGGCATCGAGCGCACCAAAGGGCTCATCGAGTAACAACACCTCAGGACTCGTGATAAAGGCGCGCGCCAAGGCAGCGCGTTGACGCATACCGCCCGAGACCTGGTGAGGAAAATAGTCCTCAAAGCCACTTAATTGAACCTTTTCAAGCCAGAGTCCAGCCTGCGCGCGCGCCTGGGCCTTATTGACCTTCTGCAGCTCTAGCGCCATGGCTACGTTCTGCTCGAGTGTTAGCCAAGGATAGAGCGCGTTTTCCTGAAACATCAGCATCCGCTGTGGATCTGGCCGCTCTATCGGTTCACCATTAGCAAGCACCTGTCCATGTGTCGTGCGCTCTAGGCCCGCTGCAATATGCAACAGCGTGGACTTACCACAGCCAGATGGGCCGACGAGCGCGACGAGCTCACCGGAGGCGATCTCGCGATCAAACTGCTCGACCACGCGCAAATCGCCAAAGTGCTTTTCAACGTTTCTAAATACTAGGTTCATAATTACCAAGAGAAAAAACAAGCGTCATACTGATTCTGATCCGTACGCATTGCTTTTAAATAGGGATGACATGGAAACTTTAACGAGTTTGCCCTATACACAACAACGAATTATTATTGCTTTACATATAACCCATAGATATATATAAGCAGATTCTTTATAGATATTTTGTCCACCCACCACCTAAGGCGCCCTTTTTGCATCGTCCTGTCACCATCCGCGCCTGGAGACCCAAACCATGAATCCTCTGTCTGACCCCATTACCCCCCCTGCAATGCCCGCCTTGCACGAAGCCCCCTTACGAGAGATAGCGAGCAAGCATCAGGACTCCCGGGCTCAGTGCATGGCACTACAAGCGTTGATCAAACACATCGCGATATGGGGCGCTGACAGCGACGCCCAATCAAAAGCTGAAGATATCCTGCACCATTTCGACGTCCCAGCACGTGAATGTCAGGAAGTCGAGGCGCAGCACCTGTTTCCCGCCATAATCGAGTCCATGGCCGGATCGGACGCAGTATGCCTGCGCGGCATGACTGAAGGCCTCAGCAACATGCTCCACGCCCTGCAGCGGCGCTGGAATGCTCAGCTACGACCACGGCTACTGCGTATCGCTAACGGTGAATCTATCGAACTATCCGCTGCAGATGTCCAAGCATTCTGCGATGAATACAGCGCTTACGCCGAATGTGCCGATACGGAACTATTACCCATGGCGGAACGATTGCTGACCGATGCCCAGATTGAACTGCTTGACCAGGCCATGCAGCAGCACCGATATAGCCGTGATTCGGGACGATTGCCTTAATCGTGCTCAATCTGCGATAAATAAATGGAAAAAAGCACCCTAAACCCATGATTATATAATGGTTTTTTACTATATATAGGGGTTTGCCTGCTTTGACAATCCAGCCAATGATGCGTAAAGTGGCGCGGATCCAGCTTGCTTTAAGATAGCCTGCTGTTGGTTTTTTAGCTGCACCACCTGCGTCTCGTCCTACACGGAGAATCACGAATGAAGCTTGCGACAACTCACATCGCGTCCGCCTTGAGCCTTGCCATCGCCATGATGGTATCCGGCCCAGCCCTAGCCGATAACCCCATCGTCATTAAATTTAGCCACGTCGTATCCGATGCGACCCCCAAGGGTCAAGGCGCGATTAAGTTCAAGGAACTGGCAGAGAAAAATCTCCCCGGCAAGGTCGAGGTTCAGATTTTCCCGAACTCGCAATTGTTCGGTGACGGCAAAGAGATGGAGGCCGTATTACTAGGTGATGTCCAGATCATCGCGCCCTCGCTGTCCAAATTCGATCGCTACAATAAGCAGATCCAATTGTTCGACCTGCCGTTCCTGTTCGATGACACGGCTGCCGTTGACCGTTTCCAAGCCACCGCAGCAGGCAAAGGCTTACTCGACTCCATGAAGAGCAAAGGGATCCAGGGCCTGGCCTATTGGCACAATGGGATGAAGCAGCTCTCGACAAACAAGGATAAGCTCGTGCGTCCCGAGGACGTCAAGGGCCTGAAATTCCGTATTCAGGCCTCTGATGTGCTCGAAGCCCAATTCCGCCAACTCGGTGCCAATCCCCAAAAGCTCGCCTTCAGCGAGGTCTACCAAGCCTTACAGACAGGCGTTGTAGACGGCGCAGAGAACCCCTGGTCCAACATCTACTCGCAAAAGTTCCATGAGGTTCAAAAAACGATTGCATACACGAACCATGGTGTGCTGGACTATATGGTCGTAACTAACGCCAAATGGTGGGATGGCCTGCCTGCTGATATTCGCGAAGGGTTGACCAAGGCAATGGAGGGCGCAACCGCACACGCCAATGGCCTGGCCGCACAGCTAAACGAACGCGACCACCAACGCATCGCTGATGCCAATCGTGCTCGTATCCAGCCGCTTACCAAGGAAGACGTCGCGGCATGGCGTACAGCAATGGCACCTGTCTGGCAGAAGTTCGAAGGTGCTATCGGTGCCGATCTGATCAAGACGGCTGTTGCCGCCAACCAGTAAGCTGCACTAAGCCAGCTTAATATCTGATAGCGGCCGCCTACCAAGCGGCCGCTTCTCAATCCTCTGAGGATACCTATAATGAGATCCATGCTGGAGCACATAGAGGAAGGCTTCATCGCCTTTTTGCTCGCGGCCATGACACTGGTCACCTTTGCGCAGGTTATCGCGCGCTACGTATTCAACTATAGCTTTGTGTGGGCGCTCGAGCTCACCATGTATTTTTTTGGTGCCTTGATTTTTTTCGGTATCTCTTATGGTGTGCGTGTCGGCGCACACATCGGCGTTGACGCCTTGGTCAAACTCCTCCCCCCACGAATCTCGCACCGCGTCAATATCGTCTCGGCTGTACTATGCCTGCTTTATGCCTGCATTGTCTTGGTCGGAGGATGGATCTATGTTGCAAAGATGCACAGCATTGGCATCATGGCGCAGGATTTACCCATACCCCAATGGGTCCCCAGAGCGGTACTCCCCTTGGGCTTTGCGCTATTGATCTGGCGGTTTGGCGAAGTGCTCGTGAATCTGCTGCGTGGCGGCCAGGCGAGCCTGCTGGGCGATGAAGTTGCAGACGCCCTCAAATACCGTAGCGACACCCCTGATAATGCCGGACAGGATCAGCCATGACAACTAGCGCCCTATTCGTACTACTCTTTGTCTTCATGTTCATGGGCATGCCCGTGGCGGTGGCCCTGGGCCTGTCTTCAATACTGACTATTCTGCTCTTTGGCACAGACTCGCTCGCCTCGCTATCCCTCAAGATGTTCGAAACCTCCGAACACTTCACCCTGATGGCGATCCCCTTCTTTATCCTCGCTGGCGCGTTTATGACGACCGGAGGGGTAGCTAAACGCATGATCCGGTTTGCCATTGCAGCAGTCGGTCACCTGCACGGCGGCCTGGCGATCGCATCCGTACTGGCCTGCGTGCTCTTTGCAGCCGTCTCGGGCTCATCACCCGCCACGGTGGTGGCCGTGGGCTCCATTGTGATTGCCGGCATGGTGCGCGCAGGCTACACCGAGTCCTTTGCGGCAGGCGTGATCTGTAATGCTGGCACCCTAGGCATCCTAATTCCGCCCTCCATTGTGCTGGTCGTCTATGGTGCTGCGACCGAGACCTCAGTGGGCGCACTCTTTATGGCTGGCGTCATCCCGGGCCTCCTGCTCGGCCTTGTTCTCATGGTGGTGATCTACGTTGTCGCGCGCGTCAAAAACATGCCATGTCAGCCTCGGGCCGCCGCATCTGAAATCATCGCCGCAGGACGGGATTCCTTCTGGGGGTTGATGCTGATCGTCATTATCCTGGGCGGGATTTACGGTGGCGTTTTCACACCTACCGAGGCGGCAGCGGTTGCAGCGGTCTACGCCTTTGTGGTCGCCGTGTTCGTGTACCGTGATATCGGTATCAAGCAAGTCCCCGAGGTATTGATTGATGCGGCCAAGGTTACCGTGATGCTGATGTTCATCATCGTCAACGCCTTGCTGTTCGCGCATGTGCTGACCACGGAACGCATCCCACAAATGATCGCTGAACAGATCATTGCCTGGGATATGGCTGCCTGGCAGTTCCTGATCGTCGTCAATATCTTGTTGCTGATCGCCGGCGCCTTCATGGAGCCCACCGGGATCATCCTGATTCTCGCGCCGATCCTGTTTCCGATCGCCGTAAAACTTGGTATTGATCCCGTTCACCTGGGCATCCTGATTGTGGTGAACCTCGAGATCGGCATGGTGACGCCACCGATAGGGCTTAACCTATTTGTCACAGCGGGGATAACAAACATGAGCATCGGCCAGGTTATACGGGCAGCGACACCCTGGCTGTCCTTACTGCTGCTCTATCTGATATTTATTACCTATGTGCCGGCAGTCTCTCTGTGGCTGCCTCAGGTCATGAATTTTTAACAACATTCCATAGGGGGCACGTAAGCCCTCGCATCACAAAGAAAGCGCCCTATTCGGGCGCTTTCTAACTCGGACGAATGTGCCGCACACTGCGCAGCGCGGAACGCAGCAGGCCGCAGAAGGTAATTATCCAGGCCCCCAGCGCAATATAGAAAAACACACGCGGCAAACCGGTCTCGAACCCAAAGGCCATTGCATGCTCTAATTGCCAGGTACAGGCCGCATACATCCCTAGGGGGAATACAGCCCCCCAGTACAAGGGATCATATTTAAATGGGAAACGATTGTAACCATAGCGCCAAAGGCCAAGCAACAACAGCATCGGGATCCACCATGTGCCCGTTGCCCAATACAGCATGGTAAAGCCTTTGAGGAAAGGCAGCAGGGACATCAAATATGGCGCGTCCTGAGCATTCAGAATCAACAAGGATCCCGCTAATGTAGAGATCGCCATTGCACCCATATTGATCCAGTAAGGTGGTGCAAGATCGCTGGGGGATAGTGCAAAAAAAGTATAACGATAGAAAATCAATGCCATGATCCAGATATACAGCATTCCCCCCCACAACCACATG
This sequence comes from Alcaligenaceae bacterium CGII-47, assembly GCA_019166125.1. Lineage (GTDB taxonomy): Bacteria > Pseudomonadota > Gammaproteobacteria > Burkholderiales > Burkholderiaceae_B > Castellaniella. The sequence continues at coordinate 563,218 of JAHTBO010000001.1, read as the reverse complement.
GACAAGGCCACCAAATTTAGTTGTAGACGATACGGCTGGCCGATCTGCGCCGCGAGCAAGGCACTGGATACCGCCAGTGCCTGGGTAGCCACCACAGCCAACAACCAGCCACCGTTGATACCACGATCCAACGCAGGTTTATTGGCTTTTACCGTCAGTACCGCAAAAATTGCATAGACCAGCACGCCCCACAACAAAACCGCCACGAGCCACAACGCAAAGCCCGCGTATAGATCACCAGTCAGAACGATAAACTGGCTGCCTAGCACCCCCGTCCCTGCAATGATCGTGAAATAGCCTGGGCCGGTGGCGTGTGTCACCATATCGCCAAAAAACCGCCTCGGGTAACGCCAGGCGCGAATGGCATACAACACACACAGCACCCCATATTGAAGAATATTCAGATAGAACAAGGCACGCGCGAGCCGCGGATAGCCCATCATCGCGCCTGCAAGCGAAACAATCCCGGTTGCCATCACCAGGCCGAAATAGGCGGGCGATAGACCCTCAAGGCCATCCGGTGCCAGATTGCTCGCTGCGCCGCCAGCCTGAACCGAACAATCATGCGCCGCACTAGGCACAGGCAGGGCCCATTCAGTCTCTTGATTCCCCATCCGACTTTCCTCCATTTCACTCGCCACAGACTCGGTGCGCACACGGGTTAAAATAGCAGATTACTCGCGATATAAATGCTCGGCACGCCGGGCCGCCACAAATTAGACAGGATCAAACATGGAAGCCGAACGCCAGAATCAAATTAGCGCCCACCTCGAGGACTACATCGAGCGCCAGGCCTCCCTACGGAGGTATCTTTGACTACGACGCCAAGTCCGAGCGCCTGCACGTCGTCAATGCCGAGATGGAGAGCCCCGATATCTGGAATAATCCGCAGTATGCACAAGAGCTCGGTCGCGAAAAGAAATCCCTCGAAACAGTCGTCCACACACTGACCAAGATCGACACCGGCCTGAAGGACGCCAGCGAATTATTTGAACTTGCTCACGCCGATAATGACGATGCAACACTCGCCGCCATCGAGCACGACTGCGAAGTCATTGGTGCGCAGCTCGAAGCGTTGGAGTTCCGCCGAATGTTCTCCAACCCGGCCGATCCACTGAACTGCTTTATGGATATCCAAGCGGGTGCGGGCGGCACTGAGGCTCAAGATTGGGCGTCCATGTTATTGCGCCAGTACCTGCGCTATAGCGAACATAAGGATTTCAAGGCGGTGATCCTCGAATCCTCGGACGGTGATGTCGCCGGCATCAAATCAGCCACCATCAAGATCGAGGGCGAGTACGCCTATGGCCTGCTGCGCACCGAGACCGGCGTTCACCGCCTGGTACGCAAGAGCCCGTTTGACTCATCAAACGGGCGCCACACCTCATTCGCCAGCGTATTCGTCTACCCCGAGATCGATGACTCTTTTGAGGTAGACATCAACCCCGCCGACCTACGTATCGACACCTACCGCGCGAGCGGTGCCGGTGGCCAGCACATCAACAAGACCGACTCGGCTGTGCGCATTACGCATGAACCGACAGGCATTGTTGTGCAGTGCCAGAACGACCGTTCGCAGCACCGCAACCGGGCTGAGGCGATGCAGATGCTCAAATCACGCCTCTACGAACTAGAGATGCGTAATCGGATGGCTGAGCAACAAAAACTCGAAGACACCAAAAGTGACGTAGGCTGGGGTCATCAGATCCGCTCGTACGTCCTTGACCAGAGCCGCATCAAGGATCTACGCACCAACGTCGAGACCTCCAACACCCAAAAGGTGCTCGATGGCGATTTAGACCAATTCATCACCGCCAGCCTCAAGCAAGGCATCTGATTTTAGAGACATGAGCTTTATGCAAACCGATACCCCCGCTATTGACGAAAACCGCCTGATCGCAGAACGCCGGGCCAAGCTGGGCGTGCTACGCGCCGCAGGCGTGGCCTACCCCAACGACTTTCGTCCAGATAGCCACGCTGCCACCTTGCACCAGGCGCATGACGAGCAGGATACAGAAAGCCTCCAGACACTGGGCAAATCAGCCCGTATCGCCGGGCGCATGATGCTCAAGCGTGTGATGGGCAAGGCGAGCTTTGCCACCATCCAGGACGGCACAGGACGCATTCAGATCTATCTGGATCGCGGCACCTTGGGCGAGGATTGCTATAGCGCCTTCAAGACCTGGGATATTGGCGATATCGTAGGCGTCGAAGGCCAGGTATTCAAGACCAAAAAGGGCGAGCTCTCGATCCACGCCCAAACACTGCGCCTACTCTCGAAATCGCTGCGTCCTTTGCCTGACAAGTTCCACGGCGTGGCCGACCAAGAGTTGCGCTATCGACAGCGCTACGTTGATCTGATTATGACGAGCCAGACCCGTCAGACTTTTATTGCACGCAGCCAGATCATCAGCGCGATGCGCCAGATCATGCTCGATGCGGATTTCCTCGAAGTCGAAACCCCCATGCTGCACCCGATTCCAGGTGGGGCTGCTGCCAAACCTTTTACCACGCACCACAATGCGCTGGACATGGATATGTACCTGCGTATTGCACCCGAACTCTACCTCAAGCGCCTGATTGTTGGCGGGTTCGAGCGGGTATTCGAAGTCAATCGCAACTTTCGTAACGAAGGGGTCAGTCCACGGCATAATCCCGAGTTCACCATGATGGAGTTCTATGCGGCTTATACCGACTATCGCTGGCTGATGGACTATACGGAAGCGTTGATCCGTGAGACTGCAAGCCAGGTATGCGGCGCTACGCTGTTGACTTACCAAGACCAGCCCCTGGATCTGGGACGGGCCTTTGATCGTCTGACAATTACCGAGGCCATCCTCAAATATGCCCCCACCTACCAGCCCGCACAGCTCGACGATGACACATTCCTACGCACTGAGCTGGCGCGTCTGGGTGCAGACATCAAGGGCCCCGTGCTCGCGCATGCAGGGCTGGGCGCACTCCAACTCGCACTTTTCGAAGAAACCACTGAATCGCTGCTCTGGCATCCGACCTTCATCATCGATTACCCTATCGAAGTCTCGCCGCTGGCACGCGCATCAGACACGCACGAGGGGGTGACCGAGCGCTTTGAGCTATTCGCTTGCGGTCGTGAAATTGCTAATGGATTCTCGGAACTGAATGACCCTGAGGATCAGGCGGCGCGCTTCCTGGCACAGGTGGCCGCCAAGGATGCGGGCGACGAAGAGGCGATGTACTACGACGCCGACTACGTACGCGCGCTGGAATACGGTATGCCCCCTACTGGGGGATGCGGCATCGGCATCGACCGTCTGGTCATGATGCTCACTGACAGCCCAAATATCCGGGACGTTATTTTGTTTCCTCATCTACGCCGCGAGGACTAACGCCGCACTGTCGTGCCCAATCAGACGGTAAATGATTCACCGCAACCGCAGGAGGCCTTTTCATTGGGGTTCGAGAACTTGAATCCTTCGTTCAGGCCTTCGCGCGCATAGTCGAGCTGGGTACCTTGCAGATAAGGCAGGCTCTGGGGGTCAATATAAACACGTACGCCGAACTGCTCGAAAACCTGATCATCGGCACCCTGCTCATCGACGTACTCAAGCTGATAAGACATGCCTGAACATCCAGCTGGGCGCACCCCCAGGCGCAGGCCCAGACCTTTGCCACGCTTTTCAAGGTGACGATTGATATGATCGGCGGCTTGTTGAGTGAGAACAATTCCCATAATTTACCTCTGATGCTTATGCTGATAATTACGCACTGCTGCCCGGATGGCATCCTCTGCCAGCATGGCGCAATGCGCTTTTAGGGGCGGGAGCTCTAGCTCCTGCGTAATATCCAGATTACTGATGGCCAGAGCATCGTCAAGTGACTTGCCCTGTAGCCAAACCGTAGCGAGCGAACTCGCCGCAATAGCCGAACCACAACCGAAAGTTCGAAAACAAGCTTCATGTATCGTGCCTGAGGCATCGATACGAATCTGTAGCTTCATCACCTCACCCAATGCAGGCGAGCCAACCAACGCTGTGCCAACGGATGCATCCAGTGGGTCGAACGACCCGACATTTCGCGGGTTCTCGTAGTGGTCGAGTACCTTTTTACTATACAGCATGGCGCGCCCTCTACAAAGTAGCCCACTGCATCGCACCGACATCGACGCCCTGCTCATGCATCTCCCACAGCGGAGAAATCTCACGCAGGCGCGCGATCTGACGGTTTAAAAGTGTAATCGCAAAATCAATATCCGCCTCACTTGTGTAGCGGCCTATGGTCAAACGTAGGGAACTGTGGGCTAACTCGTCGCTACGCCCCAGAGCGCGCAGTACATAAGAGGGTTCCAGGCTTGCCGAGGTGCATGCCGACCCACTTGATACCGCCAGCTCTGGTACAGACATGAGTAAGGCTTCACCTTCGATATAGGCGACGCTAACATTCAAATTATGCGCGATACGCTGCGTGAGCGTACCATTGAGATACAGATCAGGGATCGTCTGTAAACCTTTCCATAGACGATCACGCAGACCGTGTACACGCGCGATTTCCGTCGCCATAAGCTGCCCTGCCAGCTCATAGGCTTCGCCCATACCCACGATCTGATGCGTTGGCAAGGTGCCTGAACGCAAGCCACGTTCATGTCCGCCCCCATGCATTTGGGCGTTCAGTCGAATACGAGGCTTACGTCGGACATACAAAGCCCCCACCCCCTTGGGGCCATAGGTCTTATGGGCTGAAAACGACATCAGATCGACATCCATCGCAGCCACATCAATAACGACCTTGCCCGTCGCCTGCGCCGCATCAGAATGAAATACCACCCCGTGCTCATGGCATATTGCCGCCAATGCAGCGATATCCTGCACCACACCGATCTCATTATTGACCAGCATGACTGAGGCGAGGATGGTATCCGGACGCAAGGCCGACCGGAATACCTCTGGATCAAGCAAGCCGTCTTCTTGCACGTCAAGATAGCTCACCTCGAAGCCCTCGCGCTCTAATTCCTGGCAGGTGTCCAATACCGCCTTATGCTCAGTTCGCACCGTCACAATATGGCGGCCACGATCACGATGAAACTGAGCAACCCCCTTGATCGCCAGATTATTTGCCTCGGTCGCACCCGAGGTCCAGATAATTTCACGCGTCTCGGCACCCACCAAAGCTGCGACCTGCGCGCGTGCGCGTTCGACCGCATCTTCGGCATCCCACCCATAAGCATGGCTGCGCGAGGCCGCATTGCCAAAGCGCTCAGTCAGCCAGGGAATCATTGCCTGAAGTACGCGCTCATCGACAGGTGTCGTGGCGGAATAATCCAGGTAAACGGGGGACTGATCCATCAAAAAAACTCCAATTCATACTGAGGCTGGCTCGTATTGCTCTGCCGCCTGTGCGCCATCCTTAGTGGACACCGGTACGATCGGGATGGTCATACGAGCCTGCGTGGATTCATGCAGTTGGCGCATGCGCTGTTGATCAACCAAATCCTGCAGTGACACCGAATCCAGATACTCTACCATTTTATGACTAAGTGTCGCCCACAGGTCATGCGTCATGCATTTGCCCGCACTGCCATTACGACCGACGTTACAATCTTCCTTGCCGCCACAACTGGTCGCATCCAAGGGTTCATCTACGGCAAAAATCACATCAGCAACCGTCATATGACGCGCCGAACGCGCTAGAGTGTACCCGCCACCCGGGCCGCGCACGCTCTCGACCAGTTCATGGCGCCGTAACTTGCCAAATAATTGCTCAAGATACGAGAGTGAAATATTCTGCCGCCCGCTGATCGCAGACAGCGTCACCGGGCCACTATGTTGGCGCAACGCCAAGTCGATCATGGCGGTAACTGCAAAACGCCCTTTAGTCGTTAAACGCATGGTGATTTCCTTGCCAGAGTTTGATTAGGTATTGGTCAGCTCTGTATACCCGACCAATTAAGTCAAGTATAGCAAGACGATCCGTTTATTGGCCTAAAGCGCTCTGACTAATGGTTCTCAAAATTGACTTATATCAAATCCCAATGGAAAACGCCCCTTGTGGGGCGTTCTAAATTGAGATGAAAATGCCTTGTCAGGCCGCCTGATATTGCGTGACGCGCTTACGAACCAATTCAAATACGCCTTGGCTAGCGTCCTCGATATAGTCAAGCACCTTGGCAAAGCCCTCTGGTCCACCGTAATAGGGATCAGGCACCGTTGCCTCTTCGAACTCGTTCGAGAAACGCATCAGGAGCATCAGCTTATGTTGATAAACCTTGGGGCATTGCTGCTGCAAGGCAGAGAGGTTTTCCCAATCCATCGCCAGAATCAGATCGAACTCACGGAAGTCCTCGGCTACGATCTGCCGTGCGACATAACGCGACAGATCATAGCCGCGCTTTTGGGCAGCGGCCTGAGCTCGAGGGTCGGGTGACTCGCCAACGTGGAACGCATGCGTCCCTGCGGCATCGACACCGACAACATCCCCAAGACCTGCATCGTCAATCATATGCTGAAAGACGCCCAGTGCGGTTGGGGATCGGCAAATATTGCCTGTACAAACGAAAAGTACCTTATTCATAATAGTTTGAAGTGTGAGGGAAAACCCCCAATTAGGCAAGTATTTTCGTACATGCCAGCTTGAATAATAAGGTTTTACTGATACAAGGCCCTAAGCCTTAAAGCACTATTTGTTGCAAAGCACCATTTTGCGCGCAATCGGCGAGCTGATTGGCATCCAACGGCTGATATCGACCTGTAGATTTTTTACAACACCTATCCAACACAATTGTCATATAAATTCGCATCAAGAGAACAAGGCACGGTCTTTAAGCGCTCGCAAGGTGTCCCGAGTCGCTGCCGCCTGCTCGAACTCCAGATTACGCGCATGACCCAGCATCTTTTCCTCTAGGCGGTGAATCTCGCGTGCCAGAGACTTTTCGTCATGCAAAGCGCTCTCGTCAAAATCAGCCTCGGCGGCTTGCCGCGCTGTCGCTGCGTTCGAGACCACGCCATCAATCATATCGCGCACTGCCTTATTGACGCTACGTGCAGTAATGCCATGCTCGATATTGAATGCGAGCTGCTTTTCCCGCCGCCGAGCGGTCTCACCCATCGCGCGTTGCATCGAATCTGTAATCCGGTCGGCATACAGAATTGCACGACCATTGAGATTACGCGCTGCACGCCCCATGGTTTGAATTAGGCTGCGCTCGGAACGCAAAAACCCTTCCTTATCCGCATCCAGGATCGCCACCAGAGACACCTCGGGGATATCCAGGCCCTCGCGCAGCAGGTTAATGCCAACCAACACATCAAAGGCTCCCAGACGCAGGTCTCGAATGATCTCGACGCGCTCAACCGTGTCAATATCGGAGTGCAGGTAGCGTACCTTGAGGCCACTTTCCTCTAGGTACTCGGTCAGGTCCTCGGCCATACGCTTGGTCAAGGTGGTGACCAGCACCCGCTCGTGTAACGCAATGCGCAACTTAGCCTCACCGAGCAAATCATCAACTTGCGTACTTGCAGGCCGCACCTCGACCTCGGGGTCGACCAGGCCTGTCGGGCGCACAAGTTGCTCGACCACCTGATCGGTATGCTCGGCCTCGTAATTGCCCGGTGTCGCAGATACAAATACGCATTGTGGCATGCGCACCTCGAATTCTTCCAATTGCAAAGGCCGGTTATCCATAGCGGAGGGGAGCCGAAAGCCAAACTGCACCAAGGTGTGCTTACGTGAACGATCCCCTCTGTACATGCCGCTCAGCTGACCGATCGTGACGTGGCTCTCGTCGATAAACATCAAGGCATTACGCGGCAGATAATCAATTAGGGTTGGTGGCGGATCGCCAGGTGCGGCGCCCGACAGATGGCGCGAATAGTTTTCGATACCTTTGCAAAACCCCAATTCCTGCAACATCTCTAGGTCAAAACGCGTACGTTGTTCCAGACGCTGCGCCTCGACCAGCTTGCCATCGGCGATCAACTCAGCCAAACGTTCACGCAGCTCGATCTTTATTGTCTCGATGGCTCGCAAGACGGTCTCGCGCGGCGTGACGTAATGCGAGCTTGGGAAAATCGTAAAACGCACGAGCATCTGACCGGTCTTGCCCGTCAAGGGATCAAATAACTGCAAAGACTCGATCTCGTCATCAAATAAGGTAATGCGCAAGGCCTGCTCTGCGTGCTCGGCAGGGAAAACATCGATGATCTCGCCGCGCACGCGAAAAACCCCCCGCGCAAACTCCGTATCGTTGCGCTCGTACTGCATGGCTACCAGGCGCGCCAGGATCTCTTGGCGGGCAATGCGATCATTCGTCCGCAAGGTCAGCACCATGGCATGGTAGTCGCCAGGATTACCGATACCGTAGATACACGACACCGTGCCGACAATGATCGTATCAGCCCGCTCGAGCAGGCTTTTGGTGGCCGATAAGCGCATCTGCTCGATATGTTCGTTGATCGAGGAGTCCTTCTCAATAAATAGATCGCGCGAAGGGACGTAGGCCTCGGGTTGGTAGTAATCGTAATACGATACGAAATACTCTACTGCATTGCGCGGAAAAAACTCACGCATCTCGGCATAGAGTTGCGCAGCAAGGGTCTTGTTAGGCGCCAACACAATCGCGGGGCGACCTGTGCGAGCAATCAAATTCGCCATGGTGAAGGTCTTGCCTGAGCCTGTGACACCCAACAGGGTCTGGCACATCAAGCCATCATTGATACCCTGTTCCAGGGCATCAATTGCAGCAGGCTGATCGCCAGCGGGAGGATATGGCTGGAATAATTGAAACGGACTATCCGGGTATTCAATGAAACCTGGAACGGGAAGACTCATCAGACTCTGCCAAAAAATAAACCCTCGACTATGATATTACTCGTGATCAACTAGACACGGTTCGGGTTAACCCCTTATTATCACATCGTTAGCTTGTCGCATCAAAGCTCCGTTTTTATCTACCCTTTTCAATTCAAAATGCCATCAATCTTCGCTTCTGTCGAACTCGCCCCGCGCGACCCCATCCTCGGTCTCAACGAACAATTCAAGGCGGATACTCGCACCACCAAGGTCAACCTGGGCGTAGGCGTGTACTGCAACGATCAGGGCCAAATTCCCCTGCTGCACGCGGTGCGTAAGGCCGAGAGCCTGATCTACGAGCAGGCAGCGCCACGGAACTACTTGCCGATCGACGGAATTCCCGGCTATAACGTGGGTGCACAAACCCTGCTACTGGGTAAGGATTCGCCGCTGATCTCCGAGCATCGGTCGCTGACCGTCCAAACTCTAGGTGGCACGGGGGCATTAAAGATCGGCGCAGATTTTCTTCGCCAACTGCTCCCTAACGCCTATGTCGCCATCAGCGACCCGAGCTGGGCCAACCACCGGGCGCTGTTTGAGTCTGCTGGTTTCAAGGTTAATACTTACCCCTATTACGATGCCACAAGCCACGGTCTGAATTTTGATGGGATGCTGGCGTCACTGCAGGCCATGCCCGCTGGCACGATTGTCGTTCTACATGCCTGCTGCCATAACCCGACAGGCGTGGATCCGAGTGCCGAGCAATGGCAGCAGATCGCACAGGCGGTAAAGGAAGGCCAACTCATTCCCTTTTTAGATATTGCCTACCAAGGCTTCGGTTCCGGAATTGAGCAAGATGCGTCGGTCGTACGCGCTTTCGCCGCCCAGGACATCATGATGTTCATCAGTTCATCATTCTCCAAATCATTTTCTCTCTATGGCGAACGCGTTGGCGCCCTAACGCTGGTGACTTCCAGCCAAGACGAAAGCACACGGGTTCTAAGCCAACTTAAGCGTGTCATACGTACCAACTACTCCAACCCACCCACCCATGGCGGCGCGCTAGTCTCGACCGTGCTCAACACGCCCGAGCTCTATACAGAATGGGCCGAAGAACTCAGCGCAATGCGTGAACGTATTCGTCTGATGCGCCATCAGCTCGTCGAAAAAATCCAGGCAAATGGTGTCACCCAGGATTTCAGCTTTGTGCGCGAGCAGCGCGGGATGTTTTCTTATTCAGGCCTGACCTTGGCCCAAGTCGAGCGCCTGCGTGATGAGTTTGGTATTTATGCTGTCGGCAGCGGACGCATCTGTGTCGCGGCACTCAACAGCCACAACATTGACTATGTAGCCCAGGCGATCGCCCAGGTCGTTAACAAGGGCTAAGCCGCCCTCTTCTCCACAGAGTCGGCGCTTGTGTTGCGCCCCGAGCGGGGTGCAATACATCATGATTGCTTGATTTTCACAACGCTATACGCCACAATCTAGACTGTATTTATATACAGGCAAAACTATGGCTATCAAGCTCACCCCGCGCCAGGCGCAAATTCTCGACCTGATACGCGAGACAATCTTGCGCAGCGGCCGCCCGCCCACTCGCGCCGAGATCGCCAAGCAATTTGGATTCCGCTCGGCGAACGCTGCAGAGGACCACCTCAGGGCTCTCGCCCGCAAAGGCATGATCCAGTTAAGCGCGGGCACCTCGCGTGGCATACAGCTTCTGGACCAGCCTACCAGTGCACACACCGCACCCACTCCGGCTCCCCTACAACTCACAAGCGCGCAGCTCCTGCTGCCTATCGTGGGCCGGGTGGCTGCTGGCTCTCCTATACTCGCCACCGAACACGTTGAACGGGAAATCGGCGTAGAGGCGGGACTTTTTGCTCAAACCCCTGATTACCTTCTGCGTGTGCGCGGCACCAGCATGCGTGACGCAGGTATCCTCGATGGTGACCTGCTTGCTGTGCATCGCACGCCCGAGGCGCGCAATGGCCAGATTGTCGTAGCGCGCCTCGGGGACGAAGTCACCGTCAAACGTCTCCATCGAAGCGGCCACCAGATAGCACTCCTTCCCGAAAACCCAGAGTTTCAGCCGATTCTAGTGAGTGCGGCAGATGATTTTTTTCTTGAAGGCATTGCCGTTGGACTGATCCGTACGACGGCCCTCTCCTGAGGTCATCCACTGAAAAAAAAAACCGCCCAGAAAAGCTATCTGAGCGGTTTTTTCTACAACAAGACTAAAGGCGCGATCAGTGCTTGATCGTATCGCTACCGCCCCCTTGCACAAAGGGCCTGGATGCTGCCAGTGCCTCCGCTGCCAGCCGCGCGACCTCCTCGTCTGACAAGGGCGTAGGCATATGTTGCAAGGCAACTTCCAGCACTCGATCGATCCAGCGCACAGGGATGATCTCTAGATGATTCTTGACGTTGTCAGGGATCTCTGCAAGGTCCTTGACGTTTTCTTCAGGAATCATCACGGTTTTGATCCCACCACGGTGCGCCGCAAGGAGCTTTTCCTTCAGGCCCCCAATGGGCAGCACCTCGCCGCGCAGGGTGATCTCGCCAGTCATGGCGACATCGGAGCGCACCGGAATGCCTGTCAGAGCTGAAACCATGGCCGTCGTGATCGCCGCGCCTGCCGATGGACCATCCTTGGGCGTTGCGCCTTCTGGAAAGTGCACATGCAGGTCGTGCTTTTCGAAGACCTGATTGGGAATACCCCATTTCTGAGCTCGAGCACGTACCACCGTACGAGCCGCCTCGACGGACTCCTTCATCACGTCCCCCAGTGATCCGGTACGCAATACCACGCCCTTACCTGGCATATCCGCGACTTCGATGGTCAGCAGATCGCCACCCACCTCTGTCCACGCCAGACCTGTCACCTGGCCGATTTTGTCTTCCTTTTCGGCGATTCCGTAGCTAAAGCGACGCACACCCAGGAAATCGCTTAGATTGGCGGCATCAACGGCTACCGTCTGAGTCGGTGCAGCGGTCGCCTTGCGGCCACGCACGACCGGATTGGCGGCCAATAGACGCTTAACGACCTTACGACAGATCTTGGACATCTCACGCTCTAAGGCCCGCACACCTGACTCGCGGGTGTAGTAACGCACGATATCGCGGACAGCGTCCTCGGCAATTGAAAGTTCGCCTTCCTGTACGCCGTTGTTCTTCATGAGTTTGGGCAATAAATGATCGAAGGCGATGTGTACCTTTTCGTCCTCGGTATAACCCGAGAGGCGAATAACCTCCATACGATCAAGCAAGGCCGGCGGTATATTCAGCGTATTGCTCGTTGCCACAAACATCACATCTGACAGGTCAAAATCCACCTCAATGTAATGATCCTGAAAGGTATGGTTCTGCTCGGGATCCAGGACCTCTAATAGAGCCGAAGACGGATCGCCACGAAAATCCGCACCCATCTTGTCGATCTCATCGAGCAGGAACAGGGGATTGCGCACAGCCACCTTGGCCATGTTCTGTAGGACCTTACCCGGCATCGAGCCGATATAGGTACGACGATGCCCGCGAATCTCTGCCTCGTCGCGCACGCCACCCAAAGCCATACGCACGAATTTTCGACCCGTGGCACGCGCGATGGACTGCCCAAGCGAGGTCTTACCGACGCCTGGAGGGCCGACCAAACAAAGGATAGGTGCTTTGAGCTTATCCACGCGTTGCTGCACAGCCAGGTACTCGATAATGCGCTCTTTAACCTTCTCTAGGCCGTAATGATCGGCATCGAGGATCTCTTCAGCGCTCTGGATTGAGCTACTGACACGGCTTTTTTTGCGCCACGGCAATGCCACCAAGGTATCGATATAATTGCGCACCACCGTCGCCTCGGCTGACATAGGTGACATGAGCTTGAGCTTCTTTAACTCGGATTCGGCCTTTTTAAGGGCTTCTTTGGGTAGGCGGGCTTCAGCGATCTTGTGTTCGATCTCTTCGATATCCGCCCCCTCCTCGCCCTCACCCAGTTCTTTTTGGATGGCCTTGACTTGCTCGTTCAAATAATAGTCACGCTGACTCTTTTCCATTTGCTTTTTGACGCGACCACGAATGCGCTTTTCGACCTGCAGGATGTCGATTTCGGCTTCGAGTTGAGCGAGCAAGCCCTCAAGCCGTTCGGCGATACCGATGGTCTCCAGCATGCTCTGCTTTTGTTCGATTTTTAGCGGCAAGTGCGCAGCAATCGTATCTGCCAGGCGGCTCGCCTCATCAATCCCAGAGAGCGACGTTAAAATTTCCTGGGGGATTTTTTTGTTTAGCTTGACGTACTGCTCAAACTGAGCAACCACCGCACGTCGCAGCCCTTCGGACTCTGCATTATCTGCGCTCTGTTCGGGCACCCCTATCACGCGGGCGGAAAAGTGCGTCTCTGCATCGGTCACATCAAGCAGACGGGCCCGCTGCAGACCCTCGACCAGAACCTTGACAGTGCCGTCGGGCAGCTTGAGCATTTGGAGGATGCTGGCCGCACAGCCAATCTCATAGAGATCATCGGGCGTCGGATCATCCTTGCCTGCGGATTTCTGGGCGACCAGCATGATGCTGTTGCCCGCCTCCATGGCCAACTCGAGCGCCTTAATTGAACGAGGCCGTCCCACAAATAGCGGGATAACCATATGGGGGAACACCACCACGTCGCGCAGAGGCAACAGCGGCAACTCCACGGGGTCCTGAGTAAGAATCTGGTTTGCAGACATCGTTGCTTCCTTAAAATTTACCTCTAGATGCAAAAGGGAAGCGCAGGCCTCCCTTTTATATGCACTGCTTGCAGATGTATATGGTGACGGTGGTCAGTCTTTCAAGGTTCCACGATCACCTCAGATCAGTATAAGAGGATTTTCCCTATCCTGCCCATCAAGCCGCAGCCGACTTCAAGGGCTTGTCGTTGTCTGTGGCCTGATCGCTGGTCCGCGGGCCTTCGATCAAAGTTGGGGAGCCCCGACCAACCACAGCGTCCTCGTCCAGGACAACACGGTTGATCTCACGTCGCGACGGCAGGTCGTACATGGTACCCAATAGCGCCTGCTCCATGATGGACCGTAGGCCACGCGCCCCCGTGCGACGCTTGATTGCACGGCGAGCAATGGCACTCAGTGCATCAGGCGTGACCTCTAGCTCGACGTCTTCCATTTCGAAGAGCTTTTGGAACTGTTTGACCACGGCATTACGCGGCTCAGTCAAAATGCGCACCAGGGTCTCTTCCTCTAGCTCTTCTAGTGTCGCCACGACAGGCAGACGCCCGACCAGCTCAGGAATCAGACCAAACTTGATCAGGTCCTCGGGTTCGACCTCAGCAAACAACTCACCTACGCCACGCTCGGACTTCGTGCGTACCGAGGCTGAAAAACCGATCCCAGACTTTTCGGTACGATCCCGAATGATTTTCTCCAGGCCATCGAAGGCCCCTCCCACAATAAACAGGATATTGGTCGTATCGACCTGAACGAAATCCTGATTCGGGTGCTTGCGCCCACCTTGTGGCGGAACCGATGCCACGGTGCCTTCAACGAGCTTAAGGAGCGCCTGTTGCACGCCTTCGCCCGATACATCGCGGGTAATCGAGGGGTTATCCGACTTGCGGGCGATCTTATCGATCTCATCAATATAGATGATTGCCCGCTGAGCCTTATCGACCTCGTAATTACAATTTTGGAGAAGCTTTTGGACGATATTCTCGACATCTTCACCCACATACCCTGCCTCGGTCAGCGTCGTCGCATCGGCCATGACAAAGGGGACATTCAGCATCCGAGCCAAGGTCTGCGCGAGCAGTGTTTTACCAGAGCCAGTTGGCCCGATCAAGAGAATATTGCTCTTGGAGAGCTCGACATCTCCCGCCTTGGCGTTTGCGTAGCGGATACGCTTATAGTGGTTATAGACCGCCACCGCCAAATTACGCTTAGGTGTCTCTTGTCCGATGACATAGCCATCCAAAAAGGATTTTATCTCGTGGGGAGCAGGCAGTTCGTTTCGTACCGCGTCCTTCGCTGCCTCCTGAGTCTCCTCACGAATGATGTCATTGCATAAATCAATGCATTCGTCGCAAATAAACACAGACGGTCCGGCAATGAGCTTACGGACTTCGTGCTGATTTTTATTGCAAAAGGAACAAAGCAGGGCCTTTCCGTCGCCGGAGCCTTTTTTATCGGTCATAAAATTCTAATTTCAATAGACTAACTGCAGTGGGGCCGATATCCAAGGAACAGGCCTCACTATTTATCGTTTTCCTGAGTCTCGATACTGCCACGCGAGACCAGGACCTTATCGATCAAGCCATAAGCCTGGGCGTCCTCAGCCGACATGAAATTATCGCGCTCAGTATCGACGCCAATGCGCTCGATATCCTGACCTGTGTTCGTTGCCAGAATCTCGTTCAAGCGTTCACGCAAGTTGAGGATTTCTCTGGCCTGGATCTGAATATCCGAAGCCTGACCCTGCGTACCGCCTGAAGGCTGATGGATCATGATACGCGAATTAGGCAATGCGTAACGCTTACCCTTGGCACCTGCGGCCAGCAGAAACGCACCCATGCTCGCAGCCAACCCCGTACATAAAGTCGAGACATCAGGCTTAACAAACTGCATCGTATCGTAGATCGCCATACCGGCGTAGACCGATCCGCCGGGAGAATTGATATACAGCGAGATATCCTTATCAGGATTTTCCGATTCCAAAAAGAGCAGTTGTGCCACCACCAAATTTGCCGACTGGTCGTTGACGGGGCCAACGAAAAAGATCACCCGCTCTCGCAACAAGCGAGAATAGATGTCATAGGAGCGCTCACCACGCCCAGACTGCTCAATCACGATGGGGACATAACCGAGTCCCGAGGGCGTTACCGACCCCCCTCCGTACATGGACGCATAGAAATCGGTAAAACTCGACATTAGTTGGTTCCCATCAAGGTATCAAATTCAGCCTGTTCATCGGTCACCTGCGCAGCCGAGAGGACATGATCCACGACATTATCCTCGAGCACTAATGATTCGATCTCGGCGCGACGCTCACGATCGGACAGATAATAGGTCACGACCTGGGCGGGTTGCTCGTAGCTCTGGGCGAATTCCTCGATACGGGCACGCACCTGTTCGGGCTTAGGCTGCAAATCCAAGGACTTCACCAGCTCGGCCACGAGCAGGCCAAGGCGCACACGGCGCTCGGCTTCAGCCTTAAAAGTATCCTCGGGGATCGGGATCGTGTCAGCATTGGGCAACCCGCGATTTTTGAGCTCGTCACGAGCGGCTGCGGTGCGACGCACGACCTCATCATCGACAAGCGCCTTGGGCACGTCGAAGGTGCAGGCCGCAGCCAAAGCATCCATCACACTACCCTTGGTGCGACCCTTGGCACGGGCCTGAGCCTCACGCTCGATATTGGCACGGATATCTGCAAGAAGTGCATCAACGTTGCCTTCGGTCTGACCAAGCAACTTGGCGAAATCCGCATCCACCTCAGGCAGCTCAGGCTCGGCAACCTCGGTTACCGTGATATTGAATTCGGCGGTCTTGCCAGCAACCGCCTCACTGCCATATTCGGCAGGAAACGCCAACGGAAACACCTTGGACTCACCCGCCTTCATGCCTGTCGTCGCGGCCTCGAACTCGGGCAGCATGCGACCCTCGCCCAGAACGAAACTGAATTTCTCGGCCGATCCACCCTCAAACGCTACACCATCAATGGTGCCCGCAAAGTCGAGCGTCACCCGATCACCAGACTGTGCCGCACGATCAGCCGCCTTGAAGATCGTGCGCTGCTTACGCAGGATGTCGATGGTCTTTTGGACCTCAACATCGCCCACTTCAACCTGGCTACGCGTCACCTTCAGGGTACCCAGATCCGGCAGCTCGACCTCGGGATAGACTTCAAAGGTTGCCGAAAAAGCCATGACGCCCTCATCGACGCCCTCGGTCTTGGGCTCTAGGCTGGGCGAGCCAGCGAGACGGAGCTTGGACTCCTCGATGACCTTATCGAGTGACTTGCCGATCTCGGAATTGATGACGTCATAACGGACGCTTGGCCCGTGACTACGCTCAATGACAGCAATCGGCGCCTTGCCCGGGCGAAACCCAGCGACCTTGGCGGTGCGCGCGACACGCTTGAGTTGCGTTTGGACTTCCTTTTCGATGTCAGCAACAGATACGGCCAGATCAACGCGACGCTCTAGGCCAGACAATTTTTCAACCACAGGCAACATTCGGGACCTATTGAGATAAGTAATTAGACAGTAAACGACCTATTTTACCGGAAACTAAAAGACCGCGTCGTCGCATGCGCTTTGGGCAAAAATGCCGCTATAATGCTCGACTTGCTGTGCGAACGTGGCGGAATTGGTAGACGCACCAGATTTAGGTTCTGGCGCCGAGAGGTGTGAGAGTTCGAGTCTCTCCGTTCGCACCATAGAATAAATGACTCAGTATTTGTGTAAATGTTGGTGTTCCCTGATATTGATGTAGGGCCGTAATCTCTAAATGGCTAAAGACCGCAAGTGGGCCGCCTTTCAGCTGCTACCAACGAGATCCTGGCGTAGCGCTTCCCGAGCACGGTGCAGGCGGCTCTTTACTGCACCATCGGGCTCATCCAGGCGGGCACAGATCTCCGCAATGGTTAAACCCTCAAAATCGCGCATCAACAAGACTTCGCGATAATTCTGCGGGAGCCGTTCTAAAGCCCGAATGAGATCCACCCGTAGATCATCGTCGGTTCTACACGCCAAGACTTGCTCTGCCAGATCCTCAGTTAGCGGTTCATGCCGGAACATGGCGCGATAGAGTTTTCCACATTCCCTTTTAACAATGACGAAAACCCAGGAAGCAAAGGCAGCAGGCGCCTTAAGCACCTTGATTTTGCGCGAGATCGCGAGCAATGTTTCCTGAACCGCATCATCGACGTCACTCGCTTCGCAATGCTTGCGTGCATAGCGCCGAACGCGTATTTGGCACGTTGTCAGTAGCTGGTCGATGGCTGCCGGGTCGCCGTGCTGTGCGGCGCTGATGAGCTGTGGAAGCTCTGTGTCCTTTGACATGGCAGGTTCCCAAGAAAAAAATTTATTCATCAACCGCGAACCGTTTACGTCTATTCCCCCCTCTTATACAACAAGCCCGTCGAGGTTTGGTGACGAAAGCCATTGAGGATGATCGCTTTTCTCGATCATACAGGGCTTATCCCAACACCCCGCCGGGGTAAGCACCACAAGGCGTGTCACCATGAACAGCACACAACTTCTCAAAGCTGTACTGCCTGCTGGCTTGTGCGGAAAGATTGATGGTGGGATCGTAGTCTGTCTGCACCACTACCGAGCAAGCAAACCAAGCGCTCAAGGTATAAAAAGATAATGGAAAAAAAGACCCAAATATGAAAAAAGCATTGATTCTAATCGTTGTCACTCTATTTTTTATCGGGTTCTTCTATTCGGGTCTGAGTCACCTGCTCACACTGGAAGGTTTGAAGGCAGGTCTGAATCAGTTTGAAAACCAACGCGCCGCGGCGCCCATTCTGGTGGGTGGTGCCTTTCTCCTATTCTATGTGGCCGTGACCGCACTATCGCTGCCAGGCGCAGCTATTATGACGTTGGCGGCTGGTGCCTTATTTGGTATGTTGTGGGGTTCAATCATTGTGTCCTTCGCCAGTACAATCGGCGCCACGTTGGCCTTTTTGGTTTCCCGATATCTACTGAGAGACGCGATACAGCGGCGCTATGGTGATCGTCTGCGAGTAGTTAATGAAGGAATAGCGAAAGAAGGTGCCTTCTATTTATTCACCCTACGTCTAATACCGATATTTCCGTTCTTTTTGATCAATCTGTTATTAGGGCTTACATCAATTCGCACAGTGACCTTTTATTGGGTTAGCCAGCTTGGCATGCTAGCTGTCACGCTAGTTTATGTGAACGCTGGCACCCAGATCGCACAATTGGACAGTCTGTCGGATATTTTGTCGCTCCCGACGCTGTTATCCTTCGCACTGCTTGGCCTTTTTCCATTAATCACGAAACAAGTGCTGGCGGCCATCAAGGTTCGGCGCATTTATACAGGGTATCAAAAACCCAAACACTTTGATCGCAATCTAGTGGTGATCGGCGCGGGCTCGGGTGGTTTGGTAAGCGCCTATATCGCCGCTACCCTCAAGGCAAAAATTACCCTCATCGAAGCCGATAAAATGGGAGGCGACTGCCTGAACACAGGTTGCGTGCCTAGCAAAGCCTTGATCAAGAGTGCCACGCTCGCCCATCAGATCCGCCACGCAGATAAATATGGGCTAGAGGGTGCGAAGCCCCAATTTTCATTTCCCAAGATTATGGCGCGCGTGCATCAAATTATCCGCACGATTGAGCCGCACGACAGCATCGAACGCTATACCGCATTAGGCGTTGAGGTCATCCAGGGTTATGCCAGACTATTGGATCCCTGGACGGTAGAAATCGCGCTCAAAGACGGGGGGGTCCAACATCTGACCAGCCGCACTATCGTATTGGCGACCGGCGCACGTCCCTTTGTACCTCCGCTTCCCGGCCTGGAAGCAGTGGGTTATGTAACCAGTGACACCTTATGGGATGAGTTTTCAAAACTGGATCACGTCCCCAAGCGCCTGGTCGTGCTGGGAGGCGGCCCCATTGGTTGCGAACTGGCGCAGAGCTTTGCGCGCCTAGGGTCACAGGTCAGTCAGGTGGAAATGGCACCGCGCCTCCTGATCCGCGAGGATGCAGAGGTGTCTGAATTGGCAAAAGCCTCATTGGAGCAGGATGGTGTACAGGTGTTGACGCAGCACCAGGCACTACGCTGCGAGCATGACAGCTCAGGCAAGCGCTTGATTGTGGCGCACCAAGGGGCGCAGAAAGCTATTGAATTCGACGCCTTGCTATGCGCGGTGGGCCGAACGGCCAGGTTGCAAGGTTATGGCCTTGAGGCGCTTGGCATCGAAACCCAACGCACCATCGTCACCAACGGGTATTTGCAAACGCTGTACCCGAATATCTATGCCGTCGGTGATGTCGCCGGGCCTTACCAGTTCACCCATACTGCTGCCCATCAGGCATGGGTTGCAACAGTTAACGCACTATTAGGGCCATTCAAAAAGTTCAAAGTCGATTACCGCGTGATTCCGTGGACGACCTTTATCGATCCAGAAGTCGCCAGGGTAGGACTCAATGAACAGGAAGCACAAGCCCAAGGAATCGCCTACGAAGTGACCCGCTATGGGCTGGATGAATTAGATCGCGCGATCACTGATAGCGCAACGCAGGGATTTGTGAAGGTGCTCACCCAACCCGGCAAGGATCGCATCCTGGGTGTCACCATTGTGGGAGAACGCAGCGGCGACCTATTGGCGGAATTCGTATTGACCATGCAACACAGCCTAGGCCTAAACAAGATCCTCAACACTATCCATGTCTACCCGACCTGGGCGGAGGCCAACAAATATGCTGCAGGTCAATGGAAACGCGCGCATGCGCCACAGCGTGTACTGGCATGGTTAGCAAAATACCATGCCTGGAGACGCGGTGGTGTCGACAGTATTTCACGTCCGTAACACACTATCATGACTGAACTCACCGATAAACGTTCACATATTTAGGGGGTATATGCTGATCTCGGAGCTCCTATCGCAGGATCAGGCTATCGACCATTCTCTGGCCCAAGCCCTGCGCACGCACAAACCTGACTATGCCGACTGTGCACTCGAGACCCTGCCCGACAAGGGCCTGGCGCATCATCATGTACGGATCGTCGGCACGGGCATGATCGCGCGCATCCCCAAACAAAGCCAATTAAATCTGTCCGCTCAGGATAATCTGCACTATCAGGCGACGGCTTTTAAGCGGGCATCACGCGGGGGGCATGCACCAAAGCTGATCGACATCATGCCACCAGGCCCATCGCTACCCCGGGGGGCCTTACTGGTGCAGGAAATCATTGGCAGTACGCCCTGCTTGCCCACCGATATTGGCGCGATCAGCCAAGCCATGGCCAGCTTTCATAACTTGCCGCTACCCGCTGAAGCGCAACGCGCCCCACTGCGGCACTCGGCTGATCCACTTCGGGACATGTTCGATGAAATCAGCCTGCAGGCGGCGTTCCTGGACCAGGCCGGCCTCTCTCCTATCAGTCTGCAAGAAATACGCTACGGGCTGCGCACGCTGGCGCGATGCTGCGAGGCGAATGCTCGGCCACCAACGCATCTGATCTCTTTTGATACGCACCCCGGAAATTTCCTCATCACATCAGACCATCGAGCCATCTTGGTGGACCTGGAGAAGGCGCGCTACAGCTACCCCTCGTTCGACCTGGCACACGCGACCCTCTATACATCGACGACGTGGGATACCGACACCTATGCTGAATTGACCCAAGAGTCCGTGCTATCGGCTTATATCGCCTGGGAGGACGCCATGGACACCGCCATGGCGCAGGCCCATCGTGGCTGGCATGGTCCGCTGCGCTTGGCTATGTGGCTATGGTCGATCACCTGGTGCGCCAAATGGCGCCTGCTCTCGCAGCAGGAGTCGACCGAGTCAGCCGCCGAGGACTGGTCCTACCAGCTCAGCTCAGAATCCTTAATCACCCATGTGCGCGGGCGCGTTGATCATTATCTCAGTGAGGAAGTCGTACACCGGGTATGGACCGAATGCCAGACACTCGAAGAGGCACTATGACCCACTACGTACAAGCGACCGCTACGCAGCGCATGCTGTTGACGATAGCAGCGCTGGCCGCTGCTATATCACCTATATCGGTCCACGCGAACGACGCAGCCGCCTGGAGGGCCATCCAGACACAAGCCCAAGGTCAAACCGTCTATTTCAATGCCTGGGGCGGCGACCAGAGCACCAACGCCTATATCGACTGGGTGGCCAGACAGATCAAGGCCGTGTCAGGCATCACGCTCAAGCATGTCAAAGTCACCGACACCGCCGAAGCGGTACAGCGAATCGAAGCGGAAAAGCGGGCAGGTCGTAACGTGGCAGGTTCCGTAGATTTGCTCTGGGTCAACGGAGAAAATTTTCAGCGCCTCAAAAAAGCTGGCCTGCTCTATGGCCCCTGGGCAGAGAAATTACCCAACTGGCAATATATCGACATGAGCAAACCGGTCCGCCAGGATTTCTCTGAGTCGACCGATGGGCTCGAAGCCCCCTGGGGAGCCGCCAGGCTGACCTTCTTGGCCGATCGCCACAATGTCCCCTTACCGCCGACCTCCACTGATCAGCTCCTGGCATTTGCCCAGGCCCACCCCGGCCGGGTCACCTATCCCAGTCCACCTGATTTTTACGGAACGACTTTTCTGAAGCAATTGCTGCTGATGCTGGCCCCCTCTCCCGAGGATCTGAACCAGCCTGTGACGCCAGAATCGTTCGCCCGTAATGCGCCCGCACTTTGGGCATATTTGGATAAACTTCATCCTTTCCTATGGCGCATGGGCAAGGCATTCCCGTCGGGCGTGGCACCAATGCACCGCATGCTGGCCGACGGCGAGCTACTCTTGTCTATAACGTTCAATCCAAACGAGGGGGCCAGTCTTATTGCTCAAGGCCGCTTGCCTGCCTCAGTGTACGCCTTTGGCTTTAGCGACGGCATGATCGGCAATGTTCACTTTTTGGCGATCCCGTACAACGCCAGCGCCAAGGCAGGCGCGCAAGTAGTCGTCAACTTCATGCTCTCGCCTCAGGCTCAAGCTAAAAAAGCAGATCCAAGCATGTGGGGCGACCCGACGGTACTGAACATCACCGCATTGCCCCCGAAGTTGAAGGCTGCGTTTGATCATTTACCATCCAATAGCCCTGAATCAGCGGTTCCAACCCTGGCTGAACCCGATGCAAGCTGGATGAGTGCGCTGGAATCAGCCTGGATAGAACGCTATGGCGCGGGAAGGTAGCGCCTCAAGCGCCCGTCAGCAGGCCCTGGTATGGCGTATCACGGGGGTAGTGGGGGTCGCATGCGTGATCCTGCCCATACTTGCCGGACTGTCATGGTTTCTGGCCCCTGCTGGTAACAGCAAGGCCTGGTTGGACACACTAGGGGATCCGCGGCTGCCTGGCGCCTTGAGGCTTACCTTGTTCACTGCGCTGTCATCCAGCGCCCTCGCGCTGGCATTTGCTGTCTTGATCACGATGCTGGCCTACCCCGGCGCCGCATGGCGCTCATTAGGCCGACGCCTGCCTGCGTTACTCGCTTTCCCGCACGCCGCGTTTGCCATTGGCATCGCCCTATTGATCGCTCCGACGGGCTGGCTGGCCCGTCTTCTAGCCACCGCATTAGCCTGGCAGCAACCGCCCCAATGGGTCACGGTGCAGGATAGCTACGGCCTAAGCCTGATGATTGCACTAGCGATCAAGGAGAGCTGGTTTATGCTCTGGATGCTGGCAGCCCTGCTCGGTGAACAGGCAGTCAACCATCAAATGACGATCGCGCGCAGCTTGGGCTACAGCAGGCTACAGGTCTGGTGGAAAATCCTGTTACCACAGATCCTCCCCAGACTGGCATGGCCATTGATGGTCGTGTTTGCCTACGGATTGTCGGTCGTCGACATGGCTCTGGTGCTAGGGCCAACCACACCACCAACCCTTGCTGTACTGACCTGGCAATGGCTCTCTGATCCCGACCTGGCACGAGTCGCCCAAGGCACTATCGGTGCCGTGCTATTGGCTGGGCTACTGCTGGCTTGCGTCGCCGTCGTACGATTAGCTTGGGGTGGCTTGCAATACTTGACAGCGTATCCCCGCGGCCGACGCCAAAGCAGCAAAGCGATCCCTTGGCTGGCTCACGCTAGTGTCACGCTAATCCTTGTTCTGGGTTTGCTTCCAGGCGTAATCCTATTACTGTGGTCGCTGACAGATCTCTGGTTCTTTCCAAGCCCCTTGCCTACTGGCTGGACACTGTCGAACTGGGCATCGGCAGATCTACACCCCTTGCTGACAACGTTATGGGTCGCCAGCGCCTGTGTCGTGCTGCTATTGCCCTTAACCCTGCTCTGGCTGGAATGGGGCCCTGCGCGCCTGAATCTGCTGATTTATTCACCCCTACTATTACCCGCCCTGCCCCTGGCGGCGGCACAATACAGCGTTCTGCTGCAGTTACAGCTAGATGGCACGGCTGTGGGTCTGATCTGGAGCCATATGGCCTGGGTACTGCCCTATATGCTCATCACGCTTGTCGGCCCCTACCGCGCCTTCGACCAGCGGCTGGTCACGACGGCACGCGCCATGGGCTACACCCCATGGCAAACCTGCCTAAAGGTGAAATGGCCGATATTGCTGCGCCCAATCCTGGCCGCTGCCGCCATCGGTTTTTCTGTCAGCGTCGCCCAGTATCTACCCACGGTATTTTCAGGTGCAGGACGATTCCAGACCGTCACGACTGAAGCGGTGGCGCTAAGCGCGGGCTCTGATCGACGCATCCTGGCGGTACAGTCCAGCCTGCAGATGCTGCTGCCCCTTCTGGCATTTTCCCTGGCACTGATCGTAGCCCGGTGGCACTCACGACATCACCAGGGACTGCAATGAAAAAGGCATCCCATCCCGGAGCACGCCATGCTTGAAGTTTGCGGCCTCACAATCCATCGTGGCGCACAGCTGCTGATCGGTCCCCTTGATTTTGCGGTATCCGCAGGACAGATTCAGGCCATTATGGGGCCATCCGGTTCAGGTAAATCGACACTATTGAAATGGATGATCGGTAATACAGACACCGCCTTTCGGTACCGCGGTGACCTTCAGCTTAACGGCCAACGGATTACCACACTCCCCACTGAACAGCGTCATATTGGCATCTTGTTCCAAGACGACCTGCTCTTTCCTCACATGAGTGTCGGGCGCAATCTGGCATTCGCACTCCCCGCCGACCTTGTCGGTGCCCGCCAGCGTCGCCAGATGGTTGATCAGGTGCTATCTAAAATCGGCCTAGCAGGCATGCACGATCGCGATCCAGCCACGCTCTCGGGGGGACAGCGTGCCCGAGCCAGTGTGGCTCGGGCACTGATGGCGCAGCCTCATGCATTGCTGCTGGACGAGCCTTTTTCCCGGCTTGACGCGGTGCTGCGCGAGCAGTTTCGCACCTTTGTGTTCGACTGGATCGCTCGTCAGAATATTCCAGCTATCCTGGTGACACATGATCGTGCAGACATCCCTGATCCAAGCTTGCTGATCGAGCTATAGATGAGGAGCAGCGCACCGTCACCGCCAAGCGTGCCAAAACTGCGTGTCATGACACACCTCTTGGTGATCGAAGATATGGTGTGCTACGCTGCGTTCAATGAATACAGCGGTTACTGAGCCACCCATCACGACGCCCAGACATTCATGGCTGAGGCGCTTGCTGCGTATCTGCGTATTGCTGGGCTTGTTACTGATTGCAGCGGTCCTGGCTTTAACGTACTCACTGCCTTGGCTTCTTCAACAGCAAGGGTTTGATTTCCAGTGGCAAGACCCGCAATGGCACCACAATGGCTTCAGTGTCTCGCACCTGCAGCTCACGCTGCCCGGTGACGAGGCACATCTCAAACAATTAAGCGTGGAAAACCTGCGCATTGACGTGGCCTGGCAAGCCCTTCGGATACAGCGTCTACAAGCTGCCCAATTACAGATACACTGGCCGATCACTGACGATTTAGCATCAACCGACCAAGCGAATAAGGTCTTACCTGCTGTCCTTTTAAAATGGCTCCCACAGCAAATTGAGCTGCCACAGATTGATGCCAAGCTATCTGGGCTTGGCCACCTGCAAGGTTCACTCAATTTCGATACCAGCGCACCAGGACAACTCTGGCAGCCTGCCTCTATTCAAGCCCAATTTACCTTAAAAGACTTGCAAGGTGTCTGGCTAAACAGTTTTCCCGCCGAGTTTCGTCCCGAGCAGCTAAGCGCACAGGTCAGCACGCACTTGGATCATGCAGATAATGCCAATAGCCAGCAACGACTCATTATCAATGTGAACAGTGATCAAGCATTGCACTTACAACTCAAAGGCCTATTGGATTTACAGCGAACGCCTGATTGGCACGGTACGCTAAACGATGCTGAGCTCATCGTGCAGCTTGATAGATTAAGCCATCCCGCCGTGCATGCTGAACAACTACAAGCGCGCGTCCACCTAAGCGCACAGGCGGATGCAGAGAAGTTCTCAGTCAGCGTCAATGAGTCCTCCAGCCTGCAAGCCCATCAGCTACGGTCGCCTGCTATCGGTCAAGCAGAAAAAATCATCGTGCAACTGGCAGGCCTCAGTGTGCAAGGTCGCAGCAAAACACCCTATGAGCTTGTGGTGCACAGCCCGCTAGATGTACATCTAGACAAACTGAAAGCAGTGCCGCTACACACACAAAACTGGGACTTTAAGGGCTCAATCACTGGTCGTCTACCGCAACTGGACTTAGCTGGCAGCCTTACTGGCCAACACGGGCTCAGCGTCAACAGCAGCATTCACCTGCTAGACCACTCACTGCAAGGCAGCGTTACTTTAAACGAAATTTCTTTTAAAGCAGATAATCCATTAGAAAAGACCTTCACCGACTGGCCCCACCAAATATCCCTGAATAGCGGCCGACTAGGTGGCCAAATAGACTTCGATCTGCCGGAACCAGGCCCTCTAAAGCTATCGCTTAACGGTAAGGCCAGCGCACTAAACGGATTGATTGATGACAGTGAACTGAAAAATCTTGGATTAGAATTCACAGGGCAATTGGATCTGCTGCAAACACCCGGCTGGCAAGGGTCTCTAAGCAATGCAGCGCTGATCGTGCGGCTTGATACGCTCGCGCACCCCGCTGTGCGCGCCGAGCAACTGCAAGCACGCGCCTACCTTACTGGGTATGCTGATGCCAATCGGCTGACCGTTACCGCCAGCAAGGAATCCAGCCTGCAAGCCCACAAGCTGCAGTTGCGGGATATCGGCCAGGCAGAAAGCATCACCATTCAACTGCCTGACCTTAGCATCCAAGGTCGCGGCAGCGCACCCTATGAAATTGATGTGCACAGCGGACTCAACGCACATATCGAGAAATTGAATTCCGATCACCTCTATATCCAAAACTGGGACTTTAAGGGTGCCCTCAGCGGTCAACTGCCACAACTTGAGTTAAAGGGCAGTCTGAGCGGCGAAAAAGGTCTGGGTCTTACTAGTCACATTCGTCTGCTCGACGACTCATTGCAAGGCACGGCTACCCTCAAGGAAATATTCTTTAAGGCCGGCAACCCTTTGCAAAAAACCTTTAAAGGCTGGCCTGAATTGGTCTCGTTTGATAGTGGCCGGCTGCGCGGCCAAATAGATTTCGGATTACCCCCTCAGGGTCCGTTTAAAATATCGCTTAATGGCAGTGCGGACGGACTGAACGGCATTATAAATAGTAGTGGATTGAAAAATCTGGACATACAATTTAATGGTCAATTATCAGGGCAAGCGTTAAAATTAGGCATACCCAAGTTATCCATCGAGCAGCTTAATCCCGGCATTCCATTAGAATCCATTCAGCTTACAAACGCCCACTATCAAGCCCGCCTCAGCAAACCGTTACAAGGCGCTGCCGATTGGCGACACATCGAAGTCAAACTACTTAACGGCAGAGCTTGGCTAGATTCCCAGAAACTTGATCTTAAGCGCGCAGATAAGGTGCTGCTGCACGTGGAAGGCCTGGAGCTTCAAGAGCTATTTAAGGTCTACCCCGCAGAAGGTCTGGCAGGAACAGGCATTATTGACGGACAAATACCCATTCATATTGACCGGGGCACACTTTTTGTTGCAGCGGGTCAATTGCAAGCGAGGCAACCTGGTATCTTACAGTTCCACTCTGATAAGATACGAACGTTAGCAAAGAGTAATCCAGCGATGCGCATCGTTGCGGATGCGCTCGAAGATTTTCATTTTAAATTGTTAAGTAGCGCCTTAAGCTATGATCAATCCGGTAAACTATTACTCAATATTCGCTTAGAGGGGCAAAATCCCGATGTCGAGAAAGGGCGACCGATCCACTTGAACCTTAATCTCGAAGAAGACATTCCCGCGTTACTCGCCAGCATCCAACTAAGTGGCCAAGTCAGTGATATTATTCAAAAGCGCGTTCTAGAACGTCTCGAGAAACGTTAATACAGGATGGATCTATGCGTACAAGTCTATTTTTAAGTGCTTTCTTATTTGTCATATTAAGTAGCGCATGCACTCCTACCGTGCAATTGGCAATGCCAAATGAGCCAATAAATATTAATCTAAATGTAAAAATACAACATGAAATCTATATTAAGGTTGATAAGGCCCTTGATAATATTTTAGGCGAATCTAGCGGTTTATTCTAAGGAGCGCAGCATGATTTTTCGTAAGTTCTTAATACCCTTTATGTTAGCTGCCAGTCTTTTCAGCACAACAGTTTTAGCCATGGATCTTAACGACGCCATGAGCAACCTTAGCCAAGCCAAAGCGACTGGCTTGCTCGGTGAGCAGCCTAATGGCTATTTAGGCGTGGTTAGCCAACAAGGAAATGCCGCTGAGATTGCCCGGTTAATCAATGATGCGCGCCGTGTTGAATATCAAAAACTAGCGAAGGAAAACAACATTCAACTTGGGGATGTGGAAACCATGGCGGGCAAAAAGGCACTGGAAAAAACACCATCAGGCCAATATATCCAACTGAACAATAAATGGTTGAAAAAATAGTTAATAATTAACGCGTACCGTCACTATGTCTATATAGCTATCAGCAGCGAAATTAGCTGACGGTACACGGCCATAAACTGGGTAGGATTGGCTCATCCCAGTCCCGGTTCCGGCCTTTGTGTTGATATCAATCTGATCACCCCACTGCTGTCCAGTGCTGGGCGCAGCGCGATAAAGCTGATAAGGTACCTTGTCGAGGTTGCCAAGCAATCCGCCCACAGGAGACATTTGGCCCGCCCCAGTTGAAGAGTTATTAGAAGGGGTTAACGCAATTGTGTACGGGGTGCTGCGGGTACAGTTGACATTGATGTTGCTCTGGGCGTCAATGTTCGTAGCGAGCACAGGCTGTGGAACCGAGCCGAAATTCATATTTGATGCATCTACATTGCAAGACTTGACGATAACTGCGGTAACAATAAAGGGAAAGCTACCGTCGTCAGCGTTGCCGCAATCCGCTGGAAATGACGAGGTCGTGGGTGCAGCCTTCACACTGATTTTGGTGTGTCCACCACTAAAATTATTTTGAAAATTACCGGGCACTGGTGGCGCCTGAGCAGAAACAATTTTGCCGTGCATCTTGAAGGTTCCCGTGCGTGTTTCGCCCTTAATCACACCTTCTAACACGATCCTCACCGGTGTTGGTATTTGGGTGCCGCCCTGCGTTCCCCAAATCGTACTATTGTCAGGGTGGAACAACTGAAACTGCAGCACATTACCCGATCCGTCTACCATACGGCGCGGAGTGTAATTGCCTGCCCCCTGGCTTCCATCACCGATGCTAAAGCAGACTTGGGCATTTCTGGTTAGAGCGACACCGGTGTTCTTGCACGTGTAAGTAAAATTCGCACTGGAGCTCAGCCCGTCATTATTCGCTAAGTCCACATCACTGAATGTCATGGATGTCATGGTCGCGCTACATGAGAATAAGACTGCTGCCACAGATAAACCGGGCATCCACAGCATCACATAAGCAATAAGCAGATGCACTAGGCCATGTCGGAGACTGAGAAAAGATAAATTGATCACGGCTTTGCTCCTAAAGGCGTACACGTGTAGGGACCGAGCGATGCCGCACTGCGCCCTTGCCCCGCATATGCAAAGTGAACCTGACATTTGCTGGGATTCCCCCTCACCAAAGGGTGAAGGACGCCCTGCTGCTGGGCATCTATCTCTAGCGTATTTTGATCGCGCAGATCTTCAAGGTAAACCAAACCGTCGAAACCCACTATGGATTCTTCTCCGGTTTTTAGTGCATGAACGCGCGAACCAACCGGTAAAGGGGTGCCGTCAGGCTTATATATCGCGACAGAAGCAGCCCGAATTTTCTTAATCTTAAAATTTGCGATCTTGCCGGCACCTAGAGTCGGCGTAGCGTTAATCGTCACGTGATCTATTTGAAAATCTGCCGGTAATGACAGGGTATCAATGCCGATCTTATTGCGCTGATAGGCGTAGATAGGTGTGACCAATAAATACCCCTTATCGTCGGTGACGCCTACGGGCCGATTACTCACTAAAACGGGCACATCAGCGACGCCAGACGTCGACACCACGACAAAGCTGTCGTCAACCCGCCTACTGGCAAAGGTCTGTCCGCCCATAAGCACGACTGCTCCGGTCGCCCCAGCATATACCTGATTCAGGTTACCCACCCTCAGGGCGCCGGCCGTCACTTGTCCATAGCGTCCCAAGTAGTTTGCTTCAGCCTGCCCGTTACTTTGTTGGTCGGCATTGCCGGCATTTACTCGCCAGCCCCAGCCTCCTTGTGACGGCGCAGTTTTGTTGGCACTGAGTGTCACTGCACTAGTGTCACCGTCATGTTGACCTCCGGCGCTCATGGTGATTCCGCTATCCAATGAAATACTCAGGTTTAGATAAATGCTGCGATCACGGCGATTATCCAAATTCTGATTAAGACTCAGGCTAAGAGAAGTTCTTTGTCCCAAGGATTTAAACCAAGAGACATTCCCATAACGGAGTGCATCCTCACCGTGATACTGCAGCTTCAAGTAGCTCACGCCTATGCTCCCTAGTAAAGGGTTTGAATAGCCCATATGGGCTCGCATTTGGCGATGAATATTTTTAGCACCGAATAAGGAAGGCAAGTCGCGATAATTATCATTGGATTCCAATGCATTGATACCGGCATTGAAACGTGTGCCAGACCAATCGTATCCAGCGCTCCATTGTGTGCCTCGTCGACGCTTGTATTGACTGCTCGTCAGCGACCCAGACAACACACCCAACTTGCCGGGAACCCATACTCCGCCCACGCCCACATTGGCTAATCCAGGCGTTCCCTCTACATGTGTTTCCGCCGTGAATGTCCTACTCAAACCATAGCGCAAAGTCCCGCTAACAGCTGGATCTGATCCATAACTAAAAGAATTCAAACCGTACATCTTCCTCACGGCACCCACCTCAAGGCTCCAATCTGACAGCCCTTTCTGTAAGAGTCTTTGAGAATCGTAGAGAGAAAAATCCAGAGTCTGCATTCTGCCCAGAGCATCCCGCATAATGATTTGAGCATTGCCTGCACCCGTGATGCCAGGCATGGCATTAAGCTGAAACGGCCCTGCCGGGACTTGGCCATTGTAATATTTCAACCCATTTACATAGAGTTCAATATCAGATGGAACAGTCGCAGAGCCAAAGAACTCATGCAGTGGAGCGGTCGACCGATAAGGCTGTAGGTTGAAGTTACGTCCGAATTGTATGCCACCGATACGTGTTGATCGGGTCCAGTTCAACGAACGGGTGGTCGTGTCACCCAGGGTTAGCATGAGCATGCGTTTTTGAAATGAGGTGCTTATGGAAGTGTCCAGACGAACCGTATTTAAACCCGAGTATTGAGGTATGCCTTGTATGTTTTGCGTGAGGGTTGTCGAGCTTGCTACGGTATTGCCCGCAAATGCCCGAAGTTCGGAAAACAGACTTAGGCTACTTGTATGATCGTTCTGTCGCACACCATACAAGTCGTAATTCAACAACGCGCCGGGCGATGCACTGGCGGGTATATAGTCCGTATCCTTCACCCCTAAAGTGGTCAACGGCAGAGCCAGATTTTCCATATTACCTTCGACGGACAGACGCTGATATTCCTCATCGTAGTGTGCTGTGATGCCATCAAGCCCATTGACTCTGACGGGCTCATCATCTTTTTGTGTCGACCGAATACCGATATCTCTTAGTACCTCAGGTAGAACCCAGAGTTCACCTCCACGGTAGGAAAACGGATGGATTCCGCGCGGCGTTTGATTTACGAACACATCAATATATAGATCGATATTCGACGGAAAAACACTGGCATTGCCCATTGCGACTGAGGTGACAGCGGCAATTTTGTGCGTCATGGCTGTGGGCAGTGGGGCCGTCGATGCCGCCTTATCTGGAAGGCATGCACCAAGCAGACAAACCGCAATGGTCAGCCATACATGCTCAAGGGGCCAGATCTTCCGATAATGTGAGGTCTCGCATAACAGCTCCATTCAGCATTGCCTCTATCTTGTATTGGGTAGCTGTGCCAGCCAATGCGAATGGTATTCGCCAAGACATAGTCTTGCCCGGCAATACATACCCAAGCAATCCTCGTTGCAGTTCGAAGGCTTTACCATCAGCGTTGATCAACTTTACGTCTGCTAATTGACCATGTATTGCATTCGTATTTGTCACCACCAACATCTTAGTGCCCGCTTCGCTCTTGAGCCTCCAGTGTAGAGTAGGTCTAATGGGTGGATTATTTGATGCAGGCAGAAAAACCGGAACTGAATACTGTAAAACAAAGTGGACGCCTTTTGTATCGTCGAGTACTGGTAGATCGTCAACAATGAGGCGATATGACTTTTCGTGCTGCGCTTGAGACGTCTCGGTCAACATCTTATCGGACGCCCCGGTTTCTACCTTATCCAATGACACCCCTGCACCGCCGACGCGCACGACTCGTACCATTCGACGTTGGCCCGCCTCAAGCTTGACGAAAGGAGGGCTCACTACCAGATCAGAAGTGTCTTCGTATCGGTTCTGTCCATCCTCTTGAGACCATCTAAGCACACGGATCTGTGCAAGAATGACCTCGTCACCCGTATTGCTTAGCCAAAGGCTTTGCGCAGCCTGCGTCGGCAGTATCGACAAGGAAACAGGAGCAACCTGCAGCGTCGCTGCACTTGTAAACGGTGCTCCTGACAATAAAAGGAAAAGCGCAACCGCCAGACTGCCTATCCATTGCATTAATCTATTCGAAAAAATTGACATTTTTAATATCCTACTGAGATAGTAACCATGTCCGTATAGGTGTCAGGCTCATTTGTGTATTCAGTAGCCATTACCTTGGCGTATACGGTGTGATTGTCTGGCGCGCCTGTACCTGTTCCCCCAACGGTATTGCTGCCGACCACATTACCCCAAACAGAAGTTTGATTCGATTGATATAGCGTGTAAGAAACCCCTACCGCGCTGGTTGTCCCGATCAGCACACCCGCACCAGCTGTATCCCCATTTGATGGTTCCATACCGATGGTATAAGGGGTCGATTTAGTACACGTTACCGTAAAGGCACTGCTTCCCAACGCGTCGACAGCCCCTTGAAACTGTGATCCTAAGTTGATATCCGGCCCAGCGGCAACAGTGCAACTGCTTTCCAGTGTAATCTGGACACTGAAAGTGCCCGTGGCTGGGTTTGGAGATGCTGCCTGCACAGAGCTGGCCACTATCAGAGCGAATGCACTTACCGCCAGAATAACGTTATTTTTGAAATATTTCATATAATTAATATATGTTGAAAAGTCAAAAAGCATAGATAATTCAACACAAGATCTCTGAGAATGTAGTAGCCATCATTGTCTCTGGTTTAAACAAATTAGCCTAGCCAAACACAAATTTATCTTGCATGAAATAAGTAACGGATGTAAGCCATATCTTAAGCAAATTAAAGCATTTGTAGATAAATTTTATAAACAGGTAAATATTACAATCAATTTCATGAGCTAATACACGTGGATAGTTATATTGATATTATTCGAGCGCTAAAATATACAATGCAGCTTGAAGTCCTGTTGGACACAATATAAAATCATAATTACACATGATTACCTGCCGTATAATCTCAAGGCGCACCCAGGGAAAACAAATGGACGCAACCCAGCTCATCGACCGCCGCACACACGACCTGGGGGGCGGATTTATTGTCGGCCGCGTACTGCCCTATCGCAAACGTCGAATGGTGGGTCCCTTTATCTTCTTTGACCATATGGGACCACTAGAGCTGGCTCCTGGCATCCCCCGAGAGCTGGACGTCAAGCCCCATCCTCACATAGGCTTATCTACGGTAACGTACCTCTACAGCGGCGCGATTACGCACCGGGACAGCTTGGGCTCGAAGCAGGAAATTCAGCCCGGCGAAGTGAACTGGATGACGGCGGGCAGCGGTATCACCCATAGCGAACGGCTTGAATACGCCAGAGCGCACGGGGCAAATTTGCACGGTATTCAGGCCTGGGTCGCGCTGCCGCGCGACGATGAGGAAAGCCCGCCGGCTTTCCATCACCATCACGGTTTAGACCAATTGCCAGAAGTCCACGAAGACGGTGTCTCGAGCCGGTTGATCGCGGGATCCATTGACGGGTTGACGGCCCAGGTAAAAACCCATTCGCCGTTGTTCTACCTGCACTGGGAGATGGACGCCGGAGCATGCCGCGCCTTAGGTGCCCAATACTCAGAGCGAGCGGTCTACGTCGCTCGGGGGCAGATAACGTTGGATGGGCACAAGCTGTCCGAAGGACGGATGCTGGTTCTGGCTCGCGGCCATGTCGCCCAAATTACGGCATGCCAGCCTTCTACAATTATGCTGCTGGGCGGCGAACCAATCGGCGAGCGCTTCATCTACTGGAATTTCGTGTCTTCATCGAAAGACAGGCTAGAGCAGGCCCGAGAAGATTGGCGCGCCCAGCGTATGAAAATGCCTGTGGGTGATGATCAAGAGTTCGTCCCCCTACCCGAGGACGCGGCATAAGCAGGCTTAGTTATAATTCTGAATCACTATTCGAGCATGTATGAACCGACCTATCTTACAGGACATCATTGAAGCCGCCTGGGAGGATCGGGCAACAATTACTCATCCGGATCAAGCGCCGCCTGAGCTGCACGAGGCAGTCACCGAGATCATCATGGCACTAGACCAAGGCACTTTGCGGGTTGCCCATAAGGTGGATGGCAACTGGGTCGTCCAGCAATGGGTTAAAAAGGCCGTCTTGCTGTCTTTCAGGCTATCAGACAATCAGGTCATGGGGTCCACGCCCTATAAGTTCTACGACAAGGTTCCCTTAAAATTCGAGCAATATGACCAGGCAGATTTTGAACGAGACGGCTGTCGCGTTCTCCCGACTGCGACCGTGCGGCGTGGCGCCTACATCGGGCCGGATGTTGTTTTGCTCCCATCCTTTGTCAATATTGGCGCTTATGTCGGGGAAGGCAGCATGGTGGATGCCTGGGCGACAGTCGGCTCGTGCGCTCAGATCGGTCGCCATGTGCATCTATCAGGTGGCGTAGGCATAGGGGGTGTACTCGAGCCCCTACAGGCCTCACCGACGATTATTGAGGATAACTGCTTTATCGGCGCACGCTCAGAGGTGGTTGAGGGCGTAATCGTTGAAGAGAACTCCGTGCTGGCGATGGGTGTGTTCTTGTCACAAAGCACCAAGATCTATGACCGCACGTCCGGCACGGTCAGCTACGGGCGCATTCCATCTGGCTCGGTCGTGGTGCCTGGCTCTCTGCCTGCTGCAGACGGTACTCACAGTCTGGCCTGTGCGGTGATTGTCAAGCGCGTCGATGCACAAACTCGTGCCAAGACCAGCATCAACGATCTGCTTAGAGCCTGATGAACACCGAAGCAACACGCGCCTTATGCGAGGCACTCATCGCACGACCTTCTATCACGCCCGAGGACGCAGGTTGCCAGGAACTGCTGGGCCAGCGCTTGCAGGCTCTTGGTTTTCATTGCGAGGCATTACCCAGTGCTCAGGTACAGAATCTCTGGG
Source organism: Alcaligenaceae bacterium CGII-47 (assembly GCA_019166125.1). Taxonomy (GTDB): domain Bacteria; phylum Pseudomonadota; class Gammaproteobacteria; order Burkholderiales; family Burkholderiaceae_B; genus Castellaniella. Next base: position 527,775 of record JAHTBO010000001.1, on the reverse strand, counting down.
CGCGCCGCGGCCAGAGTGCGCCAGTGCTGGTATTCGCTGGACATACTGACGTGGTGCCTACCGGCCCGCTCGATGAGTGGGTCAGCCCGCCATTTGTACCGACAGAGCGCGATGGTGCTCTCTATGGGCGGGGCGCCGCAGACATGAAGAGCTCGATTGCCGCCTTCATCGTCGCCGCAGAAGAATTTATTACTGCACACCCCGATCACGGCGGCTCGATCGCCCTGCTGCTCACCTCGGATGAGGAGGGCCCAGCCACCGAAGGCACGGCTCACGTTTGCCGGGTTCTCCAGGCTCGCCACGAGGTGCTGGATTACTGCATTGTGGGTGAGCCCACCTCAACATCGGAGTTGGGCGACACGATCAAAAATGGGCGACGCGGTTCGCTCTCGGCGCGCCTGACTGTCCATGGCCGACAAGGCCATGTGGCCTACCCTCATCTGGCGCTCAACCCCATCCATCAGCTCGCACCAGCACTCGCAGACTTAACCGCCGAGCATTGGGATGATGGTAACGAATACTTTCCGCCCACCACCTTCCAGGTATCGAATTTGCACGCAGGGACGGGAGCAACCAATGTCATTCCTGGCGTTGCAGTGCTCGACTTCAATTTCAGGTTTTCCACCGCCAGCACACCCGAGACACTGCGTGCGCGCACCGCAGAGATTCTGGCGCGCTACGATTTGGCGCTTACTTTAGACTGGACCTTGGGCGGGGAACCCTTTCTCACCCCTGAGGGCAGCCTATGTCGGACTGTACGACAGGCAATTGCCAATGAGACTGGCGTCCAGGCTAGGCTATCGACGACGGGTGGCACCTCGGATGGGCGCTATATCGCACGAATTTGCCCTCAGGTATTGGAATTTGGCCCAATCAATGCCACCATCCACCAGGCCAATGAACACATCCAGATAAAATCGCTCGTACCCCTGAAAAACATCTACCGACGAACGCTCGAGCAATTGCTGCTGGGTGTTCATTGATTGCAAGGCCCACGCATGTCTGCTCCCTATTCCGAACTCCTGACGCTACGCGACTTATTGCGCTGGGCAATCAGCCGATTCAATGCCGTCGGTCTAACGTTTGGTCATGGCAGCGACAATGCCTGGGACGAAGCTGCCTACCTGCTACTGTATTCGCTGCATTTGCCACTCGATACACTCGAGCCATTTTTGGATGCCCGTGTCCTGGACCGAGAGCGCACCCGCTATATCGAACTGATCCACGAACGCCTCACCACGCGCAAGCCTGCCGCCTATATAACCGGTGAAGCATGGCTGCAAGGCCACCGCTTTTTTGTCGATGAACGCGTCATCGTGCCGCGCTCACCCATCTCGGAGCTTTTAGCTGATCGCCTATCGCCCTGGGTTGCCGATCCTGACGCTATCCGTCGGGTCATGGATCTATGTACGGGCTCGGGTTGTCTGGCCATCCTGGCTGCCTTGGCGTTTGAGCGGACGGATGTTGACGCAGTGGACATCTCTGCCGATGCATTGATCGTTACAAAAAGAAATATCGCTGAATACGCGTTGCAGGATCGCGTTCATGCGCTATGCAGCGATATTTTTGATTCTGTCCCCTTGACTCAGTACGATCTGATTTTATGTAACCCCCCTTATGTCAACACTGCGTCGATGGACAGTCTGCCTGACGAGTATCGCCATGAGCCCACCCTTGCCCTGGCGGGAGGCGTTGATGGCATGGATTTGGTACGACGCATCCTGGATCAAGCCGCAGCATTTCTTGCACCGGGAGGCTTGCTAGTGCTGGAGATCGGACATGAGTATGCGCATTTCAATGCGGCTTTCCCGCACCTCGAGCCCGTATGGCTCGATACCGAAACCACCTCGGACCAGATCCTGCTCCTCACACCGGAGCAATTGATTTCGTGATACGCGCAACTGGACTCACACTGCGACGCGGTACCAAGGTTCTACTGGATGGTGCTGAATTTGTCATCCATCCAGGCGAACGGGTAGGTTTTGTTGGAAAAAATGGGGCGGGCAAAACCACTTTGTTCGCACTCCTGCAAAAGCAAATCGATCAGGATGCCGGCACACTAGACATCCCCGCTGCCTGGCAGCTCGCCAGCGTCGAGCAAATTCTTCATGACACGCACCGTGCCGCACGCGAATTCGTCATTGATGGCGATACGCGCCTACGCGCCTTGCAGGCGCGCCGCGCACAGACCGCAGACGAGGACGGTCATGCAATCGCGGAACTTGAAGCCGCACTGGTTGATGCGCAGGCCTGGAGCGCCCCGTCACGTGCCGAGCAACTCCTCGCTGGGCTGGGCTTTACCCCTGAACAATGGGCCGAACCGGTTGCAAATTTCTCTGGCGGCTGGCAGATGCGTATTGCCCTGGCTCGCGCCCTGATGGCGCCATCGGATCTATTGCTACTCGATGAGCCAACCAATCATCTGGATCTGGACGCGATGCTCTGGCTAGAGCGCTGGCTTAGCAGTTATCCCGGTACGGTGCTGCTGATCTCACACGACACCGAGTTTCTCGATACCGTCGCACGCGTCATCCTCCATTTTGATCAAGGCAAGCTCGTACGCTACAAAGGTGGGTATGAGGACTTTTTGACGCAACGCGCTGAGCGCATGCGTCAGAATCAATTGGCGCACGTACGCCAAGCGCGTGAGAGCGCACATCTGCAAGGGTTTATCGACCGCTTCAAAGCCAAGGCAACCAAAGCGAAACAGGCCCAGAGCCGAGTTAAGGCGCTCGCACGTATGCAGGTTCTCGCACCTCTGGCGGTGGAGTCCGGTATTGATATCCGCCTGCCCTCGCCCACGCATACCCCAGACCCTCTGCTCAGGCTGGATGCGGCTGATCTTGGCTATATCGATGCCCAAGGAACACCACGTTGCATCCTCTCGCAGGTCCAGCTCATGGTGCGCAGTGGCGCTCGAATCGGCGTACTGGGTGTAAACGGCGCAGGCAAGAGCACACTTATCAAGACCTTGGCGCAAGAGATCACGCCGCTCGCTGGCGAATACCTCCCCTCTAAAGGTCTGGAGATTGGTTATTTTGCCCAGCAGCAGCTTGATATGTTAGACCCCGCCCTCACGCCCTTAGAGCACCTCGCAAGGATCGCACCCACAGTACGCGAACAAGAATTACGCAATTACCTGGGCAGTTTTGGTTTTAGCGGCGATACGGTCAAGAGCCCCGTCGCCCCCTTTTCAGGCGGTGAAAAAGCTCGGCTGGCACTCTCTCTCATTGTCTGGCGCAAACCCAATCTGCTACTGCTCGATGAACCCAGCAATCACCTGGATGTCGATACCCGCGAAGCCCTGGCCCGCGCACTCGCCGAGTTTACCGGCAGCGTACTGATGGTCTCGCATGATCGGCACCTGTTACGCACCACAGTCGATGATTTTTGGATAGTGGCCGATGGCCTGGTGCAGGAGTTTGATGGCGATCTGGAGGATTATCGCGACTGGCTACAACAGCGAGGCAGTACCGCACGCTCGGAGGCGCGCAGCGAACCCGCAATAGAAAATGACCGAAAGGCTCAGCGTCGGCTCGATGCCCAAGTGCGCCAGCAATTGGCGATCCAAAAAAAACCACTTGAAGCCCGTCTGCACACAATCGAAAATGAGATGAGCCGCCAGACCCAGCGCCTTGAGGCGCTCAATGCCCTCATTGCTGACCCAGCGTTTTACACAGACGCCCATAAGGCCACCCGTCCGCTATTGTTGGCTGAGCACGGCGAATTAAGCAAATCACATCAGGCTCTTGAGGATAACTGGCTGCAGATACAAGAAGAGCTCGAAGCGCTTCAAAGTTCGTAAACCAGGCTGGGCGCCTCGCTTTGATTATTCGATATTTGAATAATCTAATTCTTATATATTCGTTCGGTATAGAAGGCTAGGTCTATAGAATAAATAGCACCTTAACCTTATATAAACCGCCGAACATGAGTCGCCTTACCATCCAATCCATTGAATCCGCGCCCGCCCAGGCGCAAGAACGTTTACGTGCCGCCAAGCAAAATAGCGGCTTTTTACCCAATCTATTGGGGGTATTAGCCAATGCGCCGACGGCGCTGGAAACGTATCAGGTCGTAAGTGCCATTAACGCCCGCAACGAACTGAGCGCAACCGAGCGCGAAGTGGTGCAGATCACCGCCGCGACCTACAACGGCTGCAATTTCTGCACTGCTGGACATACTGCGCTGGCCTACAAAAAGCTCAAGCTCTCTGAAGAGCTTGTCAATGGTCTGCGCCAGACCAAAGCGCTCTCTGACCCCAAACTCAATACCCTTGCTCGATTTACGTTGGCGGTTCTGGAACACAAAGGTCAGGTCTCAGACGAAGCACTGAATGACCTTAAGGCAGCGGGCTATACCCAAGGCAATGCGCTTGAAGTTGTGCTGGGCGTAAGCCTGGCAACCCTATGCAATTACGCCAACAATCTCGCCAAAACACCGATCAATCCAGAGCTTCAGGCCTACGCCTGATTCGGACGAGTCTCACGCCATGACCCAAGATCTCATCCCCGCCGCCCAACAGGAATTCCTGACGGCATCCATCCAGCAGTCGCTCGTACCGATTGTGCAGGATATTGATCGCGAGGGCCTGTACCCACGCGAATTTCTCATGCAATTGGGACAGGCAGGCGGCTTTGCAGCCGCTATTCCGACGCAATACGGCGGCTTGAATCTGGATCTCGCAGCCCAGATTGAGGTGATTGCTCAAGTTGGACGTGAGTGTGGTGCCAGCGCCTTTTTAACCTGGTGCCAATCAAGCTGCGCCTGGTATCTGCTGCACACAGCCAATCCCGTACCCCGAGACCGCTATCTGAGCTCGGTCGCGCGCGGCACGCTACTCGCTGGCACAGGCATGTCCAATGCGGTCAAGCATCTGGCTGGTATCGAACGCATCAATCTGCATGGCCGCCGCGAGGGTGAGGCCTATCGCATCAGTGGCGCGCTTCCTTGGGTGTCGAACATCGGGCCTGCTCATCTGGTGATCGTCGCTGCCTCGCTGGAGGATGGCGGCTACATTATGTTTGCTCTACCGCCCGACACCGAGGGCGTGGTTCTGCATGACTGCCAGGAATTCTCGGGCATGGAGGGCACGGGTACGCTCAATATCCGACTGAAAAACGTGCTGGTGCCTGACGCAGACGTTCTGGCCCATGCGGATCAGTTCGATGCCTACCTGGAACGGATCAAGCCCGGTTTCATCCTGACCCAGATCGGCATGGGTTTAGGAATTGCCCAGGCCAGTGTGCAAACCATCATCGACTGCAATGTCAGCCACGCTCACGTGAATCAGTATCTGGACGATCAGGCGTCCGAACTAAAGGTACAGCTCGACACGCTACGCGCCACAACACTGGCGCTCGCCAAACAAGACGCGCTCGCCCCCTTGCTCGATATCCTGCGTGCGCGCGCCCGAGCCTCTGAGCTGACCCTCAGTGCCGCGCAATCCGCTGCGTTGCATGCTGGCGCCAAGGGCTACCTGATGCGCCACCCTGCTCAACGCCGCCTGCGTGAGGCCCTATTCGTCGCTATTGTGACGCCGGCCTTGAAGCACCTGCGCAAGGAAATTAATACGCTGGAAAATAGGTTGGCTGCGTAATGAATCCAAGCGCCACACCCACCTGCGTGTTAAGCGCCCAGGGCATCACCCTAAGCTATCCGCGCCATGGTGACACGCCACTCACCATATTGCAGGATTTTTCCCTGGAACTGCACCACGGAGAAGTCATTGCCATCCTGGGCCCAAGCGGGGTGGGGAAATCCTCCCTGCTCCGTGTCTTGGCTGGCCTACAAAAGGCCGATCAGGGTGAGATTCAGATCAATGGCGAGACCTTGCATGGACCGCATCCTCACCTCGGATTTGTTTTCCAGGACCCGAGTCTGCTGCCTTGGCTAACGCTAGAAGAGAACGTGGGCTTTGGACTTGATTTCACGTATCAGACGGTGCTTACCTCTACTCAAAAGCAAAGCCGGATAAACCGTGCCATCTCTGAAGTAGACCTCCAGCCGGCTCGCACGCGCTATCCCGATGAGCTCTCGGGCGGGATGGCACAGCGCACAGCGCTGGCACGCACTCTGGCCCGTGAACCCGAGATCCTGCTGCTCGATGAACCTTTCAGTGCCCTGGATGAAGTGACCCGTAGCGAAATGCAGTCACTCCTGCTGAACATCACCCATCGTCACCAGACAGCTGCCGTAGTGGTCACGCACGACATCGACGAGGCCCTGCTACTAGCCGATCGCATTCTGTTGATAGGTGAACACCCAGGCAGGCTCATCGGTCAATGGTTGCTCGACCTCCCTCATCCGCGCGACGAAGTTGATCCCCATCTTACTCAGACACGCATACAAATCGTTCAAAAATTACGCGCAACGCGCCTACCTCGACTCGTCTAACGCCATGAAACTCATTGATCTATGCTGCGGCCCCGATAACAGCACCTCTGCGCGCCGCCGTCAGTTCCTTAAACTATCCACGCTATTTTCTGCCGCGGGCGCCCTGCCTCTGCTCCACACAAGCCAGATCGCTCGTGCAGCCGAACCCGACGCCCCCGTACGTATTGGTTACTTACCGATCACCGATGCCGCCCCCTTATTGGTCGCTCACCACAACAAATTATTTGAGGCCCAAGGTCTGCACGTCGAGAAACCACGCCGCTTTCGCAGCTGGTCGCAGATTGTCGAAGCCTTTTTGAGCGGACAGGTCAATGTTGTCCACTTACTTATGCCCATGACGATCTGGTCACGCTACGGTAGCAAGTCTCCTGCTAAAGTCGTGGCATGGAATCATACGGAGGGCTCCTGCCTCACTGTGCTGCCAGATATCAAGGTCTTGGCTGATCTAGGCGGTACGACGATCGCTATCCCTTTTTGGTATTCCGTCCATAATATCGTCCTGCAACAAATTCTGGCACAAGCCGGGCTGGCATTCATCAGCGAAGGCACGCCAAACGCGCAGCAGGTCAAGCTCGTCGTGATGTCGCCGGGCGATATGCTGCCCGCCTTAGGCAGCCGTCAGATCTCAGGCTATATCGTGGCGGAACCCTTTAATGCCATGGCCGAACTACTGAAGGTCGGACGGGTCTGGCGTTTTACTGGTGATGTCTGGAAGAACCACGCCTGCTGCGTCGTCACCATGCACGAGCGTGATCTACAGGAACGCCCGGACTGGTCTCAGAAAGTCGTCAACGCTATTGTCCAGGCCCAGGCCTGGACCCGAGATCATCGCCCAGAGACCGTCCAGATTCTGGCCCGTGACAATCCGCAAGCCTACACGCCGCACAAGCACGACACCTTGGCACGCGTGCTGATACCCTCGGCCGAGCTGGATACCCAATACGCCCAGACCGGTGCGATCCAACACACGACATGGAACGAACGGCGCATCGACTTCCAGCCCTACCCCTTCCCGAGCTATACAGAGAAGTTGGTTGAACTGCTCAAGTCGACCTATGTTCTAGGACAAAACGATTTTCTCAAGGATCTGGACCCTGCCTTTGCCGCGCACGATCTGGTCGATGATCGTTACGTCAAAAAAGCCATCCAGAGTGTGGGGGGAATGGCTGCATTCGGTTTGCCAGAAACCTATACACGTACAGAAACCTTCTCGGTTAGCTAATGAACTCAAAACGCAAGACCTTTCCCATACGCCAACGACTCGTGCTTAGCATCGCGGGGCTTCTGGTGCTCCTGCTCCTGTGGATGGTCGGGGTATCGATGCTAAAGAATAACGTTGCCATGGCAGGGATGTTTGCGCCAGGGATTGCTTTTTCAAGCCTGTACACCTTGATCGCTGACAACCAGCTCACCCTGCACACCCTGATGAGCCTGAAACGCGTCGGGGTCGGTTTATTCTGGGCGCTCTTATGTGGCGTACCCATCGGCCTGGCAATCGGCCTGTCACGCCGCCTGGCGACGAGCACCAGTGGGGCGTTCCAGTTCCTGCGCATGATCTCCCCCCTGTCCTGGATGCCAATTGCGGTGATGCTGTTTGGCATCGGGGATGCGCCTATTTATTTCTTGCTAAGCTTCGCCGCAGTTTGGCCCATTGTCTTGAATACCAGCGCTGGCGTACGTCAGCTCGACCCTAAATGGCTGATGCTGGCGCACAGCCTGAGCGCGACACGCACCGAGATCCTCTGGCGTATCGTGCTACCCGGATCCATGAGCCATATCTTGACCGGCCTGCGCCTGGCGATCGGTATCGTATGGATTATTCTCGTTCCCTGCGAAATGCTGGGCGTGAGCTCCGGCCTGGGTTATTTCATACTGGACACGCGTGACCGGATGGCCTACTCGGAGCTGATGGCCGTCATCGTCCTCATCGGGATGCTGGGATTCATGCTCGATACCCTCGCGCAACGCCTGCACCGCCACTGGGCACGTGGGCGCTCGACACACTAACCATCACTGACGGTGTGCAGCACGACCTGCGTCAGCCTGTCCGAGCAGACTCAGGTCGCATCAAATCAGTTCAGTTCAGTTCAGTTCAGCAATTCCAGCTTGGCGATACCCAGAGCGAGGGTCTTGGTCCCGACCTCGCTGAACTGAATCTTGGCCTGGGCATCCTGCCCCGAGCCACTTAATCCAATGACGGTGCCTTCGCCAAACCTTGCATGACGCACGCCCAAGCCGATACGAAAGCACTGATCCCCCACCATCACACCCGAGGCCTGGGTACGAGGCAGGCGTGGCTCTAGAGTTTGTCCTGCCTGGGCATTCCAGCCCGCGCCACGTCGAAAGGCACCGCTCCAGGCAGGTGCCGCCGGTGCGGCCCGTCGCTCGCGTGGCGTCAGCCATTTGAGGTGTTCCTCGGGGATTTCTTCTAAAAAACGAGAACGCATCGCGTAGCGTGTCTGTCCGTGCAACATTCGGCTCTGGGCCAGGGTCATATAGAGTCGTTCACGCGCACGGGTGACAGCCACATACATCAAGCGGCGCTCTTCCTCAAGCCCACCCGTATCGAGCAGGCTATTTTCGTGAGGAAACAAGCCCTCTTCCAGGCCAGTGAGGCACACCACATCGAACTCCAGGCCCTTGGCTGCATGCACCGTCATGAGCTGTACGGCATCCTCGCCGGCCTGAGCCTGGTTATCCCCCGCCTCCAGCGTCGCGTGCGTCAAAAAAGCACCCAGTGGCGACATGGGCGCCCGAATCTCGTCATCCTCAGCCGCCTGGGCACCCGGTAGCGTGTCTGGGATCCGTCCAGCAGGCAGGCCCTCGAACCCCTCCTCAGCGACAAACGCGGCCGCCGCATTGACGAGTTCCTGTAGATTCTCCAGCCGATCCTGACCCTCGCGGTCGGCCAGGTAATGCGCCTCCAGGCCGCTATGATGCGTCACATGAGCAATCAGCTCGGGGAGACTGAGCACCTGCGCCTCATGAGCCATGCTCTGGATCATGGCGGCAAAACGGGCCAGATTCGTTCCTCCCTTACCCGTCATGTAAGGCACCGCGCCAAACAGGCTCACCCCATATTGTCGTGCCATATCGGTCTGTTGCTCGAGCGTACGTGCACCAATGCCGCGTGCCGGGAAATTCACCACACGCAGCCACGATGTGTCGTCCTGCGGACTATCCATCAAACGCAGATAAGCCAATACATGTTTGATTTCCTGGCGTTCGAAAAATCGATGCCCGCCATACACACGATACGGGATACGTGATGAAAACAACGCATGTTCAATGGGTCGGGACTGAGCATTGCTACGATACAGGATCGCGATTTCATGGCGCGCCCGGCCATCATTGATGAGCGCCTTGATTTCATCAACTAGCCACTGTGCTTCCATGAGATCCGAAGGCTGCTCGCAGACGCGTATCGGTTCACCGGCGCCTTGTTCCGTCCACAGATTCTTACCCAGACGCTGGGTGTTGTGGGCGATCAAAGCATTGGCCGCATCAAGAATATGTCCATAAGAGCGGTAGTTTTGCTCTAGACGTATGACATTTCCCTTGGCGTAGCGTTGCTCAAAATCGGCCATATTGCCGACATTGGCGCCGCGAAAGGCATAAATCGACTGATCGTCGTCACCCACTGCAAACACGGGTGTATCCGACCCCGCCAGGAGCATCAGCCAACGATACTGCAAGACATTGGTATCCTGGAACTCATCCACCAGAATATGGCGAAAACGGCGCTGGTAATGCTCGCGTATCGGCGCATCGCGCAGCAGCAACTCATAGGCGCGCAGCAGCAGTTCACCGAAATCCACGACCCCCTCACGTTCACACTGATCCTGGTAACGCTGATAAAGATCAGCGAGCTTACGCTCGTGCGGGTCACGCACATCCAAATCGTTAGGACGCTGACCGCTTTCCTTGGCGCTATTGATCATGCGTTGTACATCACGCGGCGGGAATTGCTCATCGTCGATGCCTGCCGCCTTGAGCATGCGCTTAAGCGCAGAGAGTTGATCAGCACTATCGAGGATCTGGAAGGTCTGCGGTAGACCCGCCTCACGATAGTGGGCACGCAGCAGGCGATTGCACAAGCCGTGAAACGTACCGACCCACATGCCTCGCGTATTGATCGGAAGTTGAGCAGACAAACGCGTGAGCATCTCGCGCGCTGCCTTATTGGTGAAGGTCACTGCCAGCAAACCATGCGGGCCAACCAACCCGTTTTGGATCAACCAGGCCATACGGGTGATCAGCACCCGTGTCTTGCCCGAACCCGCACCCGCAAGCACCAAAGCATGGCCAGCAGGCTGCGTGACGGCCTCGCGCTGTCGTTCATTTAGCGCGTCAATCATACAGCGTAGCGGCGCAATCTATAGGCGAATTGCTCGAGTTCGACGATACGGCTCTGTTGGGCACGCTGACACCAGGCCCGCAAGTCAGCGAGTAATTGCTCGCTACTCGCGCTCGACGATTCCCAGAGCGCGCTCAGGTCGCGACGCATCTGTACCAAGGTGGACAAATCGGGGGTCTCTTCGAGGACGCGCTCGATCTGGGCACGCTGCGCAGGCGCCAGAGCGCTCTGATCATGCATCAACCATTTACGACAATTGCGCAACAAGGTCCACTTGCAATCCTGCTCGGTATCGCTTCGTGTCGCCTTGAGCCCCGCCAGCTCTGCGGCGACCGCCTTTTTAAGCACCCGCGAGTAGCGCGCCAAAATTTCATAACGGTGCGCAATCACCCCCTGCAGTGTATTAAGGCTTAGTGCATCAATCGCAACCGGCGGTTGGGCGGGCTCTAGACGCAGCTTAGGCGCAAGCTTTTTTACCCGAGCCAAGCCTAAGGCCTGCAAAATACGGATATAAAACCAGCCTAGATCGAACTCATACCACTTAGTGGAGAACTTAGCCGACGTGCCATACGCATGATGATTATTATGCAGTTCTTCGCCACCGACCAATATGCCCCAAGGCGACACATTGGTGCTGGCATCCGGGCAATCGTAGTTGCGATAGCCCCAAGCATGGCCCAGGCCATTGATGACACCTGCCGCCCAGAAGGGTATCCAGGCCATCTGCACCGCCCACACAGTCAAACCCAGCACACCAAACAAGACCACATCCAGAACCAATAGGATCAACAGACCCCACAGGCTATACGGGGTATACAGATGGCGTTCGATCCAGTCATCGGGCGTACCGTGGCCGTAACGCTGCAAGGTTTGAACATTGGCGGCCTCTAGGCGGTAGAGCTCGGAACCCCGGAAAAAGACCTTGGATAGGCCAAATACGACGGGTGAATGCGGATCGCCGTCGCGCTCGCAACGTGCGTGATGCTTACGGTGAATAGCCACCCACTCCTTGGTCACCATGCCCGTGGTGAACCACAGCCAAAAGCGAAAGAAATGCATAACGACCGGATGTAATTCCAGCCCGCGATGCGCCTGGCTACGGTGCAGGAAAATCGTTACGGCAGCAATCGTGATGTGGGTCAGGACCAAGGTCACCCCAATCAACTCCCACACACTGAGGTGCAGGAGGCCGCCCCGTAGAAAATCAAGTATTGCGTTCATTGCATCGAGCTCGTGCCCGCCATAGATTAGATACAGAAAAGTGTAGCCCAGTTAGGCCTCGGGTGACAGTGCCTTAGGTAAGACCCCCTTTGGCGCGCGCTGCATGACCGCTGCAAAAAAGCCATCCGTGCCATGCTGATCCGGCCGTAGACGCAAAAATGGTCCAGACATATCAGGAATTGTGGCACAGCGATCGGCCAGAACCTCGGCCGCATTAAGTAAGGTGAAATCCGGGTTGTCATCCAGGAAAGCCTGGACTTGCAATTCGTTTTCCTCAGGCAGAATGCTGCAACTGGCATATACCAGCCGTCCGCCTGGCGCGACGCACGCCGCCGCCTGACGCAGAATACGCGCCTGTACGTCAACGAGCTCACCCAAGGCCTCGGGATGCTGACGCCACTTAAGGTCGGGATTACGTCTGAGCGTGCCCAAACCGCTACACGGCGCATCAACCAGGACGCGATGCGCCTTGCCATGCAGGCGGCGCACACGCTGATCGTTACCCGCGCTGATCACGACCGGGATGATATTGGATAAGCCACTGCGTGCGAAACGCGGCTTGGCACGCGCCAAGCGCGCTGCCGACACATCAAACGCATACAGGCGCCCGGTCGAGCGCATCATCGCACCCAACTGCAAGGTCTTGCCTCCGGCTCCGGCACAGTAATCAATCACCATCTCGCCGCGTTTGGGGGCAACGAGTGCAGCAAGTAATTGACTTCCCTCGTCCTGGACTTCGAACTCGCCGCGCTGAAAGGCATGCCAGCGATTCACAGGGGGGCGACCGTTGATGCGTATGCCCCAAGGCGAATAGCGCGTCGCTACCGGGGCCCACTTTGCCTCCAGACCGTCGCACCACTGCGCGAGCAAGGCATCGCGTTCGATTTTGAAACTATTGACGCGTATATCGAGCGGCGCCGTCTGATTGAGCGCGTGCATCAGCGATTCCGCATCCGGCATCGCGGCCAGACGCTCGTCGAGCCAGTCGGGCATGCTATAGCGCACAGCTCGCGGTAAGGCAGCCATATCAAAGCCGCGCACATAATCCAGCCATTGCTGCTCGTGTTCGTCCAGTCCGGTATCGAGCGTGCTGCGCGGCCAGATCGCAGCCAGACCCAATACAGCCAGGCGCCGCGTCGCAGCCCCCTGCCCGCTCTCGGCAAACTGACGATAGCGGCGCAAATGGCGCAGAACATCAAATACTGCTTCGGCCACTTCCGCACGATCCCGCAAACCCGCGTTCTTATTGGCTCGGAACCAGTGAGACAGGACCGCATCTGCGGGATACGTCCATTGCAACACTTCGCCCAGCACCTGCTGGACCTGCTCGATACGTACCGCCGCCATCACATACGGGCGCTCGGATGGTACATAAGCAGTAGAGCGTGACCCTGCGGGGCGCGACGTGCGAGAGCCAGTCTGGCGCTTGCGCTCAACTGATGCACGTGAGGGTCGGGAGTTTGATTTCATGAAATTTTTCCTGGAGGAATAGCCGGATCGGACACTATGTAAATGCACGCCGATCCACGCCTTGCACCTGTACTCGCCCCTGGGTATCCAGGCTGACGCGGCGTTCGGACAGCCAACGCACCACCTCGGTATAGACGTGATGCTCGATAGGCAATAAGCGCTTGGCCAGCGCGCCTGGCGTATCCTGCGCGAGCACGGGAATCGCACCCTGCGCAATGATGGGTCCATGGTCCAGCACTGGCGTGACGAAGTGTACCGTACATCCATGCCATTGCACGCCCACCGCCAGCGCTTGTTCGTGCGTATGCAGGCCTGGAAAGGCAGGCAGCAGAGACGGATGGATATTCACGATGCGGCCATCGAAATGCGCAACAAACACCGGACTCAGCACCCGCATGAAGCCGGCCAACAAAATATAGTCGGGCGCCAGCACATCAATACGCTCTATCAAGGCCCGGTCAAAGGCCTCCCGGCTCTCATAGTCACGATGCGACAGAGATAGCGTGGCAATCCCTTGATCGTGTGCCCAAGCGAGCCCCTGGGCATCCGCCCGATTCGAGATGACCGCGCAAATTTCGGCGGATAAACCCTCGGAGCGCACAGCTTGCACGATGGCTTGCATATTCGAGCCGCGACCCGAAATCAGGATGAGTAAACGTATGGGAGTCGGGCATTGGTGAGGCAAAATCCATTTCTCCTACAGAGAATCAACACAAAATTGTAAACTCTTGCGTGTGAACTCTATTCCAAAAATATATCGCACCCTGCCGCGAGGCGATACGACTGCCGCCAGCGCCGTCACAATTGGCAATTTTGACGGCGTGCACCGAGGCCATCAGGCGATCCTCGCACAGGTCCGCGACCAGGCCGCGCAAGGCGCGCTCATGTCTACAGTGATGACCTTCGCGCCCCACCCACGCGCTTTTTTTGCACGCCGAGGCCAGCGCCCAGAGCTGATCCCCACTCAGGTGAGCAGTCTGCGCGATAAGGTCGATGCACTATTGCGCTACGGGATGGAGCAGATTGTCGTCCAGCACTTCAATCAACGCTTGGCTGACATGAGCGCAGAGGATTTCATCCGCACACTGCTGGTCGATGGCCTGAACACTCGTTGGCTGATGGTAGGCGAGGACTTCCGCTACGGGCACCAACGCAGTGGTGACATCGAGCTACTGCGACGCATGGGGCGCCATTATGGCTTCGAGGTTCAGACCTTGCCAGATATTGTGGATACCCACGGCCACCGCATCTCGAGCTCTGAGGTGCGCACGGCACTCGCCGTCGGTAACCTAGAGCGCAGCGCCACACTGCTCGGTCGCCCCTATCGCCTGAGCGGCCACGTCATCCATGGTCAAAAGCTCGGACGCAATCTAGGCTACCCAACGCTCAATATACGCGTCCCTGACCCCTGCGCGGCGCGGTCGGGCACCTACGTCGTGCGCGTACATGGCTTAGGCCCCGAGGCCATGCCCGCCATCGCCAGTCTTGGAGTACGACCTACCGTCACGCAGAACGGCCGATTGTTGCTTGAGACACACGTTCTGGATCGCACCGTGCATGCCTACGGTAAACTTGTCAGTATTGAGTTCCTCCAATTCTTACGCGACGAGGAATCCTTTCCCGATTTACCCACACTGATCGCCGCCATCGACAAGGATGCGCAAGGTGCTCGAGATTATTTTGCCGCCCATGGACTATAGACACACGCTTAACTTACCCGAATCTCCCTTCCCCATGCGCGGCAATCTGGCACAACGCGAGCCAGGATGGATTGCACAGTGGGAGGAGAAAAAAGTCTATGCGGCGATTCGTGCCGCCGCCAAGGGGCGCCCATCGTTCATCCTGCATGACGGCCCACCTTATGCCAATGGAGACATTCACATTGGCCACGCCGTCAACAAGATCCTCAAGGACATCATCGTCAAGAGCCGTACGATGTCCGGATTCGATGCGCACTACGTGCCTGGCTGGGACTGCCATGGTATGCCGATCGAGATCCAGATCGAGAAAAAATACGGTAAGCACTTACCTGTCGCTGAAGTGCAAGCCAAGGCACGCGCTTATGCCACCGAACAGATCGAGCGCCAGCGCAAGGATTTCAAGCGCCTGGGGGTGCTGGCCCAATGGGACCGCCCCTACCTCACCATGAATCACAGCAACGAAGCCGATGAGCTCCGTGCGCTGGCCCGGATTCTAGACAAGGGATATGTATTCAGGGGACTGAAGCCCGTCAACTGGTGCTTTGACTGCGGATCAGCGTTGGCCGAAGCCGAGGTCGAGTATGCCGACCGCAAGGATCAGTCTGTCGATGTGGCCTTTGCATTCCACGATAAGGCCGCTCTGGCACACGCCTTTGGCGTCGACTCGGTCGAGGACGGGGCGATCGTCATCTGGACCACCACGCCCTGGACAATACCCGCCAACCAGGCGCTGAACCTGCATCCCGAAATCAATTACGCGCTAGTGCGACTCGATACGCCGCGCGCAACAGGCACCATGCTGATCCTCGCTGAGGAGCTGGTCGAATCCTGCTTGCAAAGATGGCAACTTCACGGCCGGGTGATCGCCACCACGACTGGCGACAAGCTCGCTGGCATCCCTTTCCGCCACCCGCTGTATGCCGTTCACGAGGGTTATCGACGGGTATCCCCCGTCTATCTGGGAGATTATGTGACCTTAGACTCGGGCACGGGCGTGGTTCACTCTTCACCTGCGTACGGGATCGAGGACTTTATTTCCTGCAAGGCGCATGGCCTGACCGATCAGGACATCATCAATCCAGTCATGGGCAACGGCCATTACAACGAGAGCCTGCCTTTGTTCGGCGGCGAGCTCATCTGGAAGGCTAACCCGCATATTGTCACGGCGCTAGACGAGGCAGGCAGTCTGCTCAAGGTTGAGACACACGCGCACAGCTACATGCATTGCTGGCGTCACAAGACGCCCATCATCTACCGCGCCACCAGTCAGTGGTTTGCAGGAATGGACATCCCCGCCGAAGGCGGGCGGACATTGCGCGAGATGGCCTTGGAAGGGGTAGACAATACTGCATTCTATCCAGCCTGGGGCCGAGCACGCCTCCATGCGATGATCGCCAACCGCCCCGATTGGACCCTGTCACGCCAACGCCAGTGGGGCGTACCCATGGCATTCTTCGTGCACAAAGAGACCGGCGCGCTGCACCCCCGCACCGTTGAGCTGCTCGAGCAAATCGCCCTGCGCGTCGAGCACGAGGGCATTGAAGCCTGGCAAACCCTAGAGCCGCGCGATCTGTTGGGTGATGAGGCCCAGCACTATGAAAAGAACCGCGACACGCTGGATGTCTGGTTCGATTCCGGCA
This sequence comes from Alcaligenaceae bacterium CGII-47, assembly GCA_019166125.1. GTDB lineage: Bacteria > Pseudomonadota > Gammaproteobacteria > Burkholderiales > Burkholderiaceae_B > Castellaniella. The sequence continues at coordinate 510,991 of JAHTBO010000001.1, read as the reverse complement.
CGACACACGCCACCGTGCTCGGTGGTCTGAATCATGACATGAAAGGTTCACACGCCGACGAGTTGGGCTGGCCTGCCGACCTCTACCTAGAGGGTTCAGACCAGCATCGCGGCTGGTTTCACTCGTCCCTGCTCACCGGCTGCATGCTCTACGGTCGCCCCCCTTACAAGGCCTTGCTCACACATGGCTTCGTGGTCGATGGCAAGGGCAAAAAAATGAGTAAATCTGTGGGCAATGTTGTCTATCCACAAGAGATCTCCGATACGCTGGGCGCTGAGATCTTGCGTCTTTGGACCGCCTCTACCGATTATTCAGGCGAGCTGTCGATCTCCAAGGAAATTCTCAAGCGCGTCGTCGAGAGCTATCGCCGCATCCGCAACACTCTGAAATTCCTGCTTGGCAATCTGGCGGATTTTGATGTGTCTCGCCACGCTATTCCAATCGACGAGCTATTAGAGATTGACCGCTATGCGCTGGTCATGACTCAGACCATGCAAGCCGAGGTTCAGGAAAGTTTCAAGCGCTATGAGTTTCACACGGCCATGTCGCGTCTGCAGATTTTCTGCTCTGAGGATCTGGGTGCGTTCTATCTGGACATCCTCAAAGACCGTCTGTACACAACAGGTGAAGATAGCCAATCGCGACGCTCGGCTCAGACAGCCTTGCACCATATTACGCACGCCTTGCTCAAGCTGCTCGCACCGATCCTGTCCTTTACGATCGAGGAGGCCTGGGCTGATCTACATGGCAGCACCGACACGCCAAGCATCTTTACCGAGCTGTTCCACACTACGCCGGTGTCGACAGACGCTGCGGCGCTGATACCTCGCTGGCTGCGCCTGCGCGAGATCCGCGCAGAGGCCATGCGCGAGATCGAGACCGTGCGTACTCGAGGAGAGATCGGCTCATCACTTGCCGCCGAACTGGATATCACCGCCGAGGGTGAGGATCTAACGCTATTACGCAGCTTAAGCGACGATCTGCGCTATGTCCTGATCGTCTCACGCGCACAGGTTCATGTAGGCACTGGCCCCACTCGCATTGAGGTCCATGCGAGCAAACACAAAAAATGCGATCGCTGCTGGCATCACCGGGAGGATGTGGGGCACAACCCAGAGCACGCAGGTTTGTGCACACGCTGCGTAGAGAACCTATACGGGGTCGGTGAACCGCGTCACCATGCCTGAGCTGGTCACCCGTTCCATGCGTCTGCGCCAACTAGGCGGCTGGCTCGTACTGGCCGCCATTCTGATCGGTCTTGACCAGATCAGCAAGACCGCCTTTGACCAAGCGCTGATCTATGGCGAACGTCTGCCGGTCTTGCCATTTTTTGACTTCACCCTGCTCTATAACCCGGGTGCTGCTTTTAGCTTTTTAGCTGACGGCGCAGGCGCTCAACGTTGGTTTTTTACTGCCATCGCGCTGATTGCCGCCATCGTGATTGTCCGGCTACTCTATACCCACGCAGGCAATACGCTGTTTTGCGCCGCCCTGAGCTGTATCCTGGGTGGTGCGTTGGGCAATGCCATGGATCGCTTAGCACATGGCCACGTCGTGGATTTTCTACTGTTTTACTGGAATGACTGGTATTTTCCAGCGTTCAATATCGCGGATATCGCTATTACCTGCGGTGCTGCCTTGCTGATTCTCGACGAGATCAGGCAGGCGCGGCGACGTAAGGCACACTGAACTCGGGAGGCTCTCATGCTCGAACTCGCCCGCACCCGCATCGTCCTCGGTCTAACCGGAGGCATCGCCTGCTACAAGGCAGCGGAGCTACTGCGTCGCCTCCAGGATCACGGCGCTCAGGTCGATGTTGTCATGACCGAGGCCGCCACCCACTTCATCACTCCCACCACGATGCAAGCCCTTTCAGGGCGGCCGGTATACCTGGACACCTGGGATGCCCGCGTCGCTAATAGCATGGCGCATATCGACCTCACGCGTGGGGCTGCAGCCGTGCTGATCGCCCCGGCAAGCACCGATTTTATGGCCAAGCTCGCGCACGGCCTGGCTGACGACTTGCTCTCGACCTTGTGCGTGGCACGTGGCGAGGTGCCGCTACTGATTGCCCCGGCCATGAATATCGAGATGTGGCTGCATCCCGCCACACAACGCAACGCTGCACAACTACGTGCAGATGGCGCAATGCTCCTTGGCCCCGGCGCAGGCGAACAGGCTTGCGGTGAGGTCGGCGCCGGACGCATGCTGGAACCTGATCAGATTTTACGTGCCGTCATTGCACATTTCCAACCTAAGGTTCTGGCCGGGAAACGCGTCCTGCTGACGGCTGGCCCCACCTCGGAACCCATTGATCCCGTACGCGTCATCACTAATCGTTCATCAGGGAAAATGGGCTATGCCCTGGCACGGGCCGCTGCAGAGGCTGGTGCCCAAGTCGAACTGATTTCAGGACCTACTGCGCTGGACGTCCCGGATGGTGTGATCTGCACCCATGTACATACTGCTGCCGAAATGCATCAGGCAGTGATGGCGCAGGCAAGCCAGGCAGATATCTTTATCGCTGTAGCTGCCGTGGCTGATTGGGCCGTCGCACACCCTAGCCCCAACAAGCTTAAAAAGCACGCAGACGGTCGTCCCCCTGAACTCGAATTCATACAAAACCCAGACATTCTGGCTGGGGTCGCCCGACTGCCTAATGGCCCGTGGTGCGTGGGCTTTGCCGCCGAGACCGAAAACCTGCACGAAAACGCCCAGGCCAAGCGTCTACGCAAAGGCGTCCCGCTACTGGTCGGCAATCTCGTCCAGCAGTCCATGGACGCCGATCAAACCGAACTGGTTCTCTTTGACGACAAGGGCGCTCATCCAATAATGCGCCAACCCAAGCTCGACGCGGCACGCGCCCTGATCCGGGCCATTGCACAGCGTCACCCGATCACTCATCCCACCCCCTGACCTATGCGATCTATAGCACTGAAGATTCTCGACCCCAGAATGAAGGACACGCTGCCAAGTTACGCCACCCGCGGTTCGGCTGGTCTGGATCTGCGTGCCTGTATGGACGATCCACTCACCCTGTCGCCAGGCCAGACCACTCTGATCCCAACCGGCTTGGCGATTCACATTGCCGACCCGGCCTATGCTGCGCTGATCCTGCCGCGCTCGGGCCTGGGGCACAAGCACGGTATTGTCATGGGCAACTTGGTCGGGCTCATTGATTCCGACTACCAGGGACCGCTTATGGTCTCGGTCTGGAATCGCAGCACCGAGGCGTTTACCCTACATCCAATGGATCGTCTGGCTCAACTCGTTGTCGTGCCTATCCAGCAAATCGAATTCAAGATCGTCGATGAGTTCGCTGACAGCGACCGAGGCGACGGGGGCTTTGGCAGTACCGGACGCTAAACAGCTTCCTCCTCACCCAGATATGCCGCCCGAACTTTGGGATCGTTAAGCAGTTGTGCCGAGGGCCCCTCCAGAGTGATCTGTCCCGACTCCATCACATAGCCTCGTTGGCTCAGCTCGAGGGCCAACCGGGCATTTTGCTCGATGAGCAGGATAGTGACACCCTCTGCTGCGACCGTACGCACCACCTCAAAAACCTTTTCTATCATGAGGGGTGCAAGCCCCATAGAGGGCTCATCGAGCAACAGCAGCCTGGGCTTGGAGACCATCGCCCGACCCATCGCCAACATTTGTTGCTCCCCCCCGGACAGGGTGCCTGCCGACTGAGTACGCCGCTCGGCCAAGCGTGGAAACAACTCGAACACATGGGCGATGCTCTGGCGCACCTCGGCGGCATCCTTACGGCTATAGCCACCCATATTGAGATTTTCCTCGATCGTGAGCTGCCCAAAGATCCCGCGTCCCTCAGGTACCATCACCAGACCCTGAAGCACCTGTTCGTGCACGGGGCGCCCAACGATCGATTGCCCGTCATAGTGAATATCACCATTGGTGACGGGTACCAGCCCGCAGATCGCGCGAAGCGTTGTCGACTTACCCGCACCATTGGCACCGATCAAACTCACCAGCTCACCGCGCCCCACGGTCAGGCTGATGCCGCGTACCGCACGAATGCCGCCATAAGCGACATCGAGTTGATGGATTTCTAGCAAATTATCTGATTGACTCATGCTTGGACCCCTGTATGCGTAGCCGCTCCAGCGCCTAGATAGGCTTCGATAACCTTGGGGTTACGCTGAATCTCGGCGGGCTTACCTTCTGCCAGAACCTTGCCGTACTCCAGAACCAAAACGCGATCACATAGTCCCATAACCAGCTTCATATCGTGCTCGATGAGCAGAACCGTCACCCCATCATCACGGATCTTTTCGATCAACCGGCGCAAGACCAGCGTCTCTGAAGCATTCATTCCTGCTGCCGGCTCATCAAGGGCCAATAGAGACGGCTCGGTAGCTAGCGCACGTGCGATCTCTAGGCGCCGTTGGTCACCATAGGGCAAGGCGCTCGCCATATGGTTGGCGCGCTCGGGAATTCCAACATACGCCAGTAATTCCTGCGCCCGATCTTGGATGGCTGCCTCTTCGGCACGCGTGTGCCGATCTCGGAATATCGCACCAAATACCCCAGCGTGAGTCCGGACATGCCGCCCGATCATGACATTCTCTAGCGCACTCAGGGCACCAAACAAGCGAATATTCTGAAAGGTGCGTGCCAGACCCGCCTGAGCAATCTGGTGGGGCTTGAGCCGGGTGAATTCCTGGCCCATAAAATTGCAAGTGCCGGTCTCTGGAATATACAGACCCGTCATGACATTGAACAAGGTGGTCTTGCCTGCGCCATTTGGACCGATCAAGCCGTAGATATCACCTTTTTTTATTGCAAAGCTGACATCGGATAGGGCCTGAAGACCACCAAAGCGTTTGCCCAGCTTATTGGCGACCAATAACAGGTCGCTGCCATGATCAGGCCGATGATGTGTATTCACTGCTGCGTTCATGGCTTATCCCCCTGTGTCTGGGTCAACTCGCGACGTCTCACTGCGGAGGGCCACAGCCCTGCTGGCCGATAAATCATGACCAACACCAGTGCAAAGCCAAAAATCAGCATGCGTATGCCATCGGGGTCGAGGATGATCTCGCCAAATAAGGTCTGCTGCACGGGCACGACTACCGCACGCAATACCTCGGGGAAAATCGATAGCAGCACAGCACCTAAAATGACACCAGGAATATTACCCATCCCCCCCAGCACAACCATGCACAGAACGAGAATCGACTCAGTCAGGCTAAAGCTCTCGGGGCTGACAAAACCTTGCATCGAGGCAAACATTGCCCCCGCCACGCCGCCAAAGGTCGCCCCCATGGAAAAAGCCAGCAGCTTGATATTGCGGGTATTGATGCCCATGGCCTTCGCCGCAACCTCATCCTCGCGCACCGCCTCCCAGGCCCGACCAATGCGGGAGTTCTGTAGGCGCGCACAGATAATTACAATCAGAATTGTCACCAACAAGAGCAGGTAATAGTATTTCTCGGGCCCCGTAATCCGAAAGCCGAGCAATTGTTCAGTACGCCCAAAGGAAAAGCCCGCAACCGAGAATGCATCCACACGATTGATACCCTGTGGGCCGTTGGTAATATTGATCGGCGCATCAAGATTATTCATAAAGATACGCACGATCTCACCAAAGCCCAGCGTGACAATCGCAAGGTAGTCGCCACGTAGTTTCAGCGTCGGCGCCCCCAACATGGCACCAAAAAATGCGGCCAATGCGATCCCCGCCGGCATCACGACCCAGAACGGCAGATGGAGACCAAAATGTGGCGAAGCCAACATTGCCCAAACGTAGGCGCCCACAGCATAGAACGCGATATAGCCTAAATCCAACAAACCGGCAAAGCCCACAACGATATTCAGTCCAAGTGCGAGCATCACGTAGAGCAACGCAAAATTTACCGTGCGCACCCAACTTTGCCCGTATATGCCCAATACAAAGGGCAAGATGGCCAACACGAGGCCACACAAGGCGATGCCTATCCACACCTTAGGCGGTATGGCGTGTTTTGATGTCGAAATCATGCCCGGTCTCCTACGCGCTCACCCATCAGACCAGAGGGTCTAAAGACCAACACTAGAATCAAAACAATGAACGAGAATACATCCTGGTAATTACTGCCAAACACGCCATTGGTGAGGTCACCGATATAACCTGCCCCGAGCGATTCAATTATCCCCAGCAACAAGCCGCCCAACATCGCACCACCCAAATTGCCGATACCGCCCAGCACCGCCGCGGTGAAGGCCTTCAAGCCCAGCATAAATCCCATGGTATATTGCGCGACCCCGTAATAGGTCACGACCATAATGCCTGCCACGGCGGCCAGCGCCGAACCAATCAAAAACGCAGCAGAGATAACCGTATTGACGTTCACGCCCATCAGCCCCGCCACCTCTTGATTTTGCGCGGTTGCCCGCATAGCGGTTCCCAAACGTGTACGATGCACCACCAGTAACAAGCCGCCCATAATAACGACCGAGCCGAAAATAATGATCAGCTGCAGCATGGAAATGCGCGCGCCACCCAGGCTATAGACCACAGGCTCGATAACATGCGGAAAACTCAGGTAGTTACGGCCCCATATCATCATCGCCAAGTTTTGAATAATGATTGATACACCGATCGCGGTAATCAAGGCCGTCAGACGCGGCGCACGGCGCAATGGGCGATAAGCATAGCGCTCAGAGACCCAGCCCAACATCATACAGAAGGGGATAGCCACCGCCAGCGAGATACTCACCAATAACCAGGGTGATGCGCCGCTCATGCTGCCGCCCACCAGGCTAATGACCAATGTCGTCGCCAACATCGCACCCACCATCACCACATCGCCATGGGCAAAGTTGATCAAGCCAATGATGCCATATACCATGGTGTAACCGAGCGCAACCAACGCATATACACTGCCTACCGTCACACCATTGATCAACTGTTGTATCAAGGTATCCATGTTTCAACCCCCTCCCCGGGTCCAAGGCAATATGGATAAGGCGCGGCGGCAGGCCGCACACATGCCTGCTGCTGCCAGCACACGCCTTATGTGCTTAGAACTTACTTAGCTGCCTGACTGACCATGGTCTTGACCATCACCCATTTATTATCCTTGACCTCATAAATGGTCACCGCGATTTCCTTAAGATCACCCCGCTTATCGTAAGAGATGTGCTTGCTGGTGGCGCCGCTGCGCTTTAAGCTGGCGAGCTTGGGCAGATATTTGGCCGGATCCGAGGAGCCCGCCTCCTGCATGGCCGTAATCATGTTCCAAGCCCCATCGTAGGCATACGGGGAATAAACGCCAGGCTCGACCTTGAAGCGCGCCTTATAGGCATTCATAAACTGCTCACCTGCGGCCATGGACTGCAAGGGCACGCCCGCCAGGGAAGCATAGGTGCCATTGGCTGCATCGCCAGCCAGTTTAAGGAAGGTGTCACTGCGCGTCATCTCGCCTGACACCAGAGGCGCCTTGATCCCTAGGCGCACCATCTGGCTGCGCATCGGACCAGACTGAGCATCCAGACCGCCAAAGAAAATCGCGTCTGGAGACTTGGACTTGATGTTCGTGAGGATGGCCGTGAAATCATTGGCCTTATCGGTGGTGTATTCACGCGCAATAATTTCACCTCCCGCCGCCTCGACTGCCTTGGCTACCTCATCGGCAAGGCCCTGACCATAGGCGGTTCGATCGTCAATCAAGGCAATTTTTTTGGCGCCCAGATCCTTGACGATAAACACCCCGTCAGCCGCACCCTGTTGCGTATCGCTGGTCATCATGCGATAGGTTGTCTCATAATCCTGCTGTGTGTATTCAGGCGAAGTCGCCATGGCGATCTGCGGAATCCCTGCGTCATGATAGACACGCGAGGCCGGGATGGTCGTACCTGAATTAAAGTGCCCCAACATGCCCTTGACACCTTCGTCGACGATCTGCTGCGCGACCTGAACCGCCGTACGGGGATCAGCCTGATCGTCACGCGACACCAGCTCAAACTCAGCGGTCTTGCCATCGAGCTGAATACCCTTTTTATTGGCTTCTTCAAGGGCCAGCGTCAGGCCGTTTTTCATGTCCTCACCGTAGTGCGCTTGGGGTCCCGTCAACGGGGCCGCAAAACCGAGCTTGACAAGCTGTGTGTCTGCTGCCTGCGCTGGGCCAAATGCAAAGCTGGTCAGCACGGCAGCCGAGACCGCAAGTAATTTAAAACGTATGGTGGATTGCATGTTGTAGATCTCCTTTTTTTGGGGCAAAAAGCGGCTTATGACCGAGAATGAAACCCCGAGTTTACATAAAGATTTATCAGACAAACGTTGCTTACTTCTCTTGTTTCCGCCCTCAGGCGGCCTCCTCTAACCGATCATCATCAGGCTGGCGTTGCCGCCTGCTGCGGCCGTATTAATACTGATGGACACCTCACGTACCAATGTCTCGAGGGCATAGGTAGCACCCGCTGCCAGCACATCGGACCCTAAGCCTTGGACCGGCACAATCGGACCTTCACGCCTGGCAACACGCTGATTGAGCGTACGCAAGGTATCGCCATCGCCCTCAAACAACACCGCCTGGAAATCTGTATCGGCAAACGCCTGTGCGCTCACTAAGCTCATCTGCACGGTCGCCTGCCCTGTCTTATAAAAAGCCTCGCCTATTTCAGTATCCACAATCACCATATGATTGCCCGAGCGTTGGCACGCATTGTATTGGGCCTGTATACCGGCCTCGGTCTGGGCAACACACAGAACCGCACCGCGCGGTTTAAGATGATATAGATTGCTCTCGCCAGTCGGCCCAGGCAAGACGATCGGTTCGGCATTATTCCCGCAAGCGCTCGGCAAGCCACCGGGACTGCGCGCCAGTAAGCGTTGTAGGTACAAGGGCCCCCCCGCCTTGGGGCCTGTCCCAGAGAGCCCTTGGCCACCAAACGGCTGCACACCGACAACTGCTCCCACAATATTCCGGTTGACATAAATATTGCCCGCATTAATGCGGCTGGTGACATGGCTGACCGTTTCATCCAAGCGCGTATGCACACCAAAGGTCAACCCGTAGCCACTCGCATTAATCGCGTCAATTAATCCATCAAGCTGATTGCGTCGGTAGCGCAAAACATGCAGGACAGGCCCAAAGACCTCGTGTTTGAGCTCGGCCACCTCGTCAATTTCGATAATGACCGGGGCAACAAACGTTCCATGCGTGACCGAATCATCTAATTTAATCTGATCGATACGATGACCTGCCTCGCGCATCGCCAGGATATGACTAAAAATTGCATCACGCGCCTGGACATCAATGACCGGGCCGATATCGGTAGAGAGCAATTCCGGATTAGCCACGCGCAGCTCTTGCATGGCACCACGCAGCATGGTCAATAAGCGATCCGCGCAATCCTCTTGTACGCACAACAGCCGCAGCGCCGAGCATCGCTGACCAGCCGAGTCAAACGCAGAATCCAACACGTCGTATACGACCTGCTCGGCCAACGCCGAAGAATCTACGATCATGGCATTCTGGCCCCCCGTCTCGGCAATCAGGGGAATCAAGCGGCCCGCCTGATCCAGACGATCTGACAAGGTGCGTGCAATCATTTTTGCCACCTCTGTCGACCCGGTAAACATCACCCCATGCACGCTTGGGTTGGCGACCAATTCAGCCCCAACGGTCTCGCCACGTCCTGGTAAAAGTTGCACGGCATGCTCGGGTACCCCACCGCGATGTAAGGCGTCAACCGCCATCGCGGCAACCAGGCAAGTCTGCTCAGCGGGCTTGGCCAGCACAGTGTTACCTGCAGCCAGCGCTGCAGACACCTGCCCCATAAAAATCGCCAAAGGGAAGTTCCAAGGGCTGATGCATAGCACCACGCCTAAGGGTCGATGGGTATCATTAGAGAAATCCAGGCGAATCCGGCTCGCGTAATACCGCAAGAAATCAACGGCTTCACGCACCTCGGCAATCGCATTCGAGTAAGACTTACCCGCCTCACGAACAATCAAGCCCAGCATCAACTGCAACTCGTCTTCGAGAATTTGTGCGGTACGCTCGAGGCATAGCGCGCGCTCGGCGACCGACGTGGACTGCCAGATAGCCGCACTATGCGTCGCCTGCGCCAAGGCCTGAGCCACTTCATCTTCGTTGGCTTCAATCACATGTCCCACAATATCGCGATGATCCGCAGGGTTTAAAACAGGCCGGGCGCGCAGGGCATCCCAGTTATCCACCTGCGCACCGCGCATCGGCGCTGCACGCCAGGCATGCGTCACGCTGCCAAGCAAAGCAGCCGACAAGGAACTCAGGCGTTGTTCGTTGCTCAGATCCAGGCCAGCGGAATTCAGGCGTCCACTATCTGCGAAAAACAGCTCACGCGGCAAGGGGATCTTGGGATGAGCAGCCCCCAGAGGTTGAACGCATCTGGCGGCCTGGACCGGATTGGCGATCAGGCGTTCGATGGGCACACTGCTGTCGCCAATCTGATTGACGAACGAGGTATTGGCGCCGTTCTCTAGCAAACGACGTACCAGATACGCGAGGAGGGTTTCGTGCGAACCAACCGGCGCATACACGCGACAAGGGCGATTGAGCTTGCCCTGCGAGATGGGGCCCACTACCTGCTCATAGAGCGCCTCACCCATGCCGTGCAGACATTGGAACTCGTATTGCCCAGCATAATAATTCTCACCCGCCATCTGGTAGATCGCTGCCAGCGTTTGCGCATTATGTGTGGCAAACTGGGGGAACACGGCATCGGGCGCAGCCAGGAGCTTGCGCGCGCATGCCAGATAGGACACATCCGTATGAATTTTGCGGGTGTAGACCGGGTAGCCCTCCAGACCATCAACCTGGGCCTGTTTGATCTCTGAGTCCCAGTATGCGCCTTTGACCAGACGTATCATGAGGCGATGTCGACTGCGACGCGCCAGGTCAATCAGATAGTCGACGACAAACGGCGTGCGCTTTTGGTAAGCCTGAATGACAAAACCAACCCCATTCCAGCCGCGCAGATCGCGATCAAAGCACAGCGCCTCGAGCAAATCAAGCGATAGCTCAAGTCGATCGGCCTCTTCGGCATCGATATTCAGGCCAATATCGTAGCGGCGGGCCAGGCGTGCCAGCGTACTGATACGCGGCAACAACTCGCTCATTACGCGCTCGCGTTGCGCCCGCACGTAGCGCGGATGTAAGGCCGAGAGCTTAATCGATATGCCAGGCCCCTCGTAAATCCCCCTTCCCTGAGAGGCCTTGCCGATCGCATGAATCGCCTGCTCATAGGCGGCGTAATAGCGCTGCGCATCCTCGGCTGTCGTTGCGGCCTCACCTAGCATATCGTAGGAATAGCAAAATCCGAGTGCCTCGAACTTGCGGCTATTGGCCAACGCTGCCGCGATCGTCTCGCCCGTGACAAACTGCTCACCCATCAAGCGCATGGCCATGTTCACGCCTTGGCGGATCAAGGGCTCACCCCCTTTGCCAATCAGGCGGGTGATCGCGCGCGACAAGCTCTGTTCGCTATTAACGCTCACGAGTTTGCCTGTAAGCAACAGCCCCCAGGTCGCTGCATTGACGAATAATGACGAGGACTCCCCAACATGGGCGCGCCAGTCGCCATGACTGATTTTGTCGCGAATCAAGGCATCGCGGGTTGGGCGATCAGGAATACGCAGCAAAGCCTCGGCCAGGCACATCAACGCCACGCCCTCCTGACTAGAGAGCGAGAACTCCTGGATCAGTCCTTCGACCCCCCCCCCCTTGCGCTTACCACGCAAGGCATCGACCAAACGATAGGCAAGCGTCTGTACAGCCACATCGTTCTCTGGCTCCGCCAGATCCAACAACATGGCGATGCACTCGGATTCGGGACGGCGGTACGCCGCAGTGATCGCCGCCCGCAATACCGACTGAGGTTGTACCTCTTGGGCAAACTCATAGAAAGGCAAGGTGTTTTCAAGGTCGGTAGCGAGGCTGATAGACACGGCATCCTCTGCCGCGAAATCGTTAAGCGTGCCGGGTATCTGACCACGCTCAAGCGCTTCGACATAGGCCAGTAGCGCCTGCTTATGCAAGGAGTGGGGAGTGCGGCCAAGCTGAACCGCAATAAGCTTCAAGCGTTCGCGCAAGGCCTCATCAACCTTGACGCCCAGAGTAATCGTTGCCATGAACTATTTCCATGCTGAACCTGTGCCACCATGTCCCCGACTGTCTCCAATCGGATATGGGATCACCAGCATACTACTCTAGTACAACCTAATCGGGCACCATGGTTAACCCTATTTATGTATAGGTGCAACCTTTGTCTATTTCCGTCGATGGGGCCGGGGGTAGGCGGCGTGTGGAAATTGACGCCGCAATGGCATCTGCCAGACTTGTTACTGCATTACGCTGACTCTCTACCAGAGGCTCTACGCCCTCAACGAGCACGGGGCGATGTATGACAGCTCGACAGATCTGCGTCGCCGCACCAGGCTGCAATACATCCTGCGAACCGGCCTCCGAGGGCGGCTGCCCAAGCGTCCAGCTCGCATCGAGCAGCGTCCAGGCACCCGTCATCAACTCAAAGCGATGTATCTGCACCGCAATCGTCCAGACAGGAAGGTGCGCAGGCGCACTCACGAAGGAGACATCCGGGACAGCCAGCACCTGCATCAACGCTTGAGCCAGGCCGGCCTGAATCTGATCAGCCAGCGGCGCCGCCCACACGGACTGGTTCAAGACCGTCACTGCCGTGCTCGAATCCCCACGCACGACCAATTGAGGCCTATCAACCTCTGCGGGTACCCGCACCTGCCCCATACGAATCGCAAAGTCTGGCGCAGCGTCATACTTAGGCGCAGCTTGCGGGTGCGATGGGGTCGGCGCCAAACTATAGTAACGGGTGGGTGTGCTCGTGCAAGCGGTGAGCAGCACGAGTCCCATTATGCACAACACCATTTTCATCGCCTACTCCTCATTGCAGGCTGTCGTTTGAACGACCGCGAACCAGCGATTCAGGATGTGCCTGTAAATAGTCCGCAAGCTGGCGCAAGGCGCGCGCCGCACGGGCCAACTCACCCAAGCTCTCGCTCACCCCACCGATCAGCGGCGCATTGGGGCCAAGCGCCTTGCCAACCTGGTCTAGCGATTGACGCGCGGACTTAAGTGCAGCATTCGCCTGAGGCGCCAGCTGCTGATCCACCCGATTGATCAACTTATGCATCGATTTAAGCGAACCTTGCAGCTCTTTACCAATATCCCCGAATGGAATCTCATTGACCTGAGAGACGATTTTGCTGATTTGCTGCTGCAACTGATCAAAGTTCCCCACCATTGTGGGAATGATCACAGGTAAACTCGCGGGGTCATCCACGCTGACCGGTTCGGCATCAGGAAAGAACTCCAGGGCGACATACTGCTGGCCCGTGAGCAAATTCGAGGCGCGCATTTGAGCCCGCAATCCGTGACGAATCAGAGGGGCGAGCAGGCGGCCATCCGACGCATCAGGTTGCGAGCCCTGAGTCAGCTTGCGATACTCTTCACTAAAGCGCAAAGCGTACAGATCTGCCCGTACACGCGCATAGAAGCGTTTCTTTTGAGCGTTATATTCCAGATCGATATCCACGATCTTGCCCAATTCCATCCCACGAAAATCCACTGATGCGCCGAGCTTTAAGCCTCGTACCGATTGATCAAAGTGCATCTCGACAGGGAACGGCACGCCATCCGGATCCGCCATCGCCTGGTCGCGCGTGTCATACAGACGATAGGCAGTGTTGGGCTGCGCGCGCGGGAACTCCTCTATACCAAAACTATTATCCTCGTCAGCCTGGGCAAAGGCGACACCACCGCCGAGAATAGCGCTCAGGCTGCTTGTACGCATGGATATACCCTCGGAATTCAAGGAAACATTCACCCCGCTGACATTCCAAAATCTGGTATCCACGGTAACGTACTGATCATAGGGTGCGTCAATAAATACCTGAACCTGGACATTGCGCCCGTCCTCAGAGAGTTCATAGCCGATTACCTGCCCGACATTGATACGCCGATACGACACGCTGGAGCCCACGTCAAGCGAACCGAGGTCCCGAGTGTTCAAGGTATACCGCGTGCCCGCCCGATCACTGCCCACCTCGGGCGGCTTCTCTAGTCCAACAAATTCATATACGGCCTTATCGCCTTGGTAACTCGCGGTGGTATCGACGCTGATATACGCACCCGTAATCAATGTACCCAGACCCGAGACACCATTTAAACTAAAGCGTGGGCGCACCACCCAGAAGCGCGCGCTGTCCTGCGTAATGAACTTCGCGCCACTCTGATCGAGCTTTATTTGTACCAATACGTGCTCGCGATCCGGCGCAACCTTAATGTCCTGCACCAGACCAACGACAACATCCTTATAGCGCAGCTTGGTTTGACCCACGACCAGATCCTGCGCCGACTCAAAACTTACCGTAATCGTTGGCCCAGTGCGCAGCCAGTACGTCACTAGCAGCGACGCGCCCATTAGCACCGCCAGCAGCGGCACCAACCATATCCACGACCAACGGACGGCCTTTGCCGGGCGCACGACGGGCGGCAAAGGAAGCTCGGAGCGCTCGGGGTGGTCAACGTCGGTTTGCGTCATACATGATTCTCAGACAACTGATCCCAACCTAAACGCGGATCATAGCTCATCGCTGCCCACATCGTCAGCACAACAACCATCCCAAAACTAAAGGCGCCTGGCCCAGCGACAATTTGCGTCAAGCCCGGAAAATTCGCCATAGCCCCCATGAGAACAACAACAAAGACATCAAGCATGGACCACTGGCCGATATATTCCACGAGTTCATACAAGCGCGTGCGCTGCCGCTGCAAAAGCGCCCCTCCCGGGCGATACCATATCATTAGCACCATTAAAGCAAGCAGCTTGGTGATGGGGACAACAACGCTGGCGACAAAGACAATCAACGCCAGGTCCCAGGAACCCAGTTGCCATAACTCGATCACCCCCCCCAAGATAGTGTGGTCCTCACTGCCAAATGGGCTACTAATGCGCATCACCGGCAGGACATTTGCAGGAATATAGACAACACTGGCCGCCAGTGCGAGCGCCCAGACTCGTGCCGTAACATTATGGCGACGCCTATGTGCAGTCGCGTGACAACGGCGGCAGCGCCCCCCCGGCGGATGCGCATCCTGCACATAATCGCATGTCTGGCACGCCAACTCATGGCCGTGCTCGCCCGAGCGCCCCACCAAGCCTGCACGCTCAGCCTGATACCACAGCGCACGGGCATGCATGCGCCCGACACCGGTCAAAAAAAACGTCAATAGTGCAAACCCCAACAGCCCCCATTCGAGCCTCAAGAATGCAAAGCCCGAGAACTTCACAATCGCCACGATCAACGCCAGCACCAGTACCGGCGCCATCGACCATGGCGCGAGCGCCCGGAGCACGCGCAGCCCTAGCGCAAAGTCACCCGGTATCCGGCCCACGGAAATACAGTGCAAGGCCCAAAACACCAGAACCAGTTGAAACAAGGGAAACCAAAAGCCGAACAAGCCGGTCATGATGGAAAGAAAATAATGGCCTTGATCCCAGGTCAGCAGCAAGGCTTGCGGAAACGACGGGCTGATAGTCTTGCCCTGCAAGCTCAGGCTCACGATCGGAAAGTATTGCGCGATTGCAAACACCACAAAAGCCGTAAGCGTTATTGCCATCCAGCCAGAGATGGACAACATGCTACGTCGATACAGCAGCGTTGCGCAGCGCACGCACAAGGCCTGTGCACGGGCCTCTAGCTCGATGCGCTTGTGTAAGGCACCACAATGTGAACACGCAATCAGCCCATGCGAGGCCATCAATCGACGAGCTCTGGCTCCGGGTGGGAGGGCGTAGGGATCTCGCCCGCACCCGATGCCTTGTCTGGAAAGCTTAGTGAGACCTTGCCTTCGGCATCCAGCCCGACCTCGACCTGCCCGCCATTGGCCAGACGACCAAACAACAGCTCATCGGCTAGCACGCGACGGATCGTATCCTGAATAAGCCGCTGCATGGGCCGCGCACCCATGGTTGGATCAAAGCCCTCACGAGCCAGATAGTCACGCAAGGCCTGTGTAAAGACTACCTCAACGTGCTTTTCGTGCAACTGGTCTTCGAGCTGCATGAGGAACTTATCGACCACGCGCAAAATGACCTCGCGTGGCAAGGATGTAAAGCCAATAATGGCATCCAGGCGATTACGGAATTCAGGCGTGAACATACGCTTGATGTCAGCCATCTCATCACCACCACGATCCGACTTGGTAAAACCGATCGCATTGCGATTCAGGGCTTGTGCCCCTGCATTCGTCGTCATCACCACAATGACATTGCGGAAGTCCGCCTTGCGTCCGTTGTTATCGGTCAGGGTACCGTGATCCATCACTTGTAACAAAATATTATAGACATCTGGATGCGCTTTTTCGATCTCATCGAGCAGCAAGACACAATGCGGTTGCTTGGTGATCGCCTCGGTAAGTAGGCCGCCCTGATCAAAACCCACATAGCCCGGCGGTGCCCCGATCAAGCGCGAAACGGTATGACGCTCCATATACTCGGACATATCAAAGCGCAACAATTCTATACCCAATACAAACGCTAGCTGGCGCGCCACCTCGGTCTTGCCAACGCCAGTTGGCCCGGAAAAGAGGAACGAGCCTATCGGCTTATCGGGTCGGCCCAAACCCGAACGCGCCATCTTGATCGACGCGGCCAGTGCGGCAATTGCCTCGTCCTGACCAAACACGACGGCCTTGAGATCGCGCTCTAGGCTGGCGAGCTTATTGCGGTCATCATTCGAGACATTCTGGGGCGGAATCCGCGCGATCTTGGCGATCGTCGCCTCGATCTCGGCCTTACCGATGATTTTCTTTTGCCGTGACTTAGGTAACAGGCGCTGCGCGGCGCCTGCCTCATCGATCACATCAATCGCTTTGTCGGGTAGAAAGCGGTCACTGATATGGCGCGCCGCCAACTCAGCAGCAGCGATAATTGCCGCCGCCGAATAACGCACCTGATGATGTGCCTCAAAGCGTGCCTTGAGCCCGCGCAAAATCCGTATCGTCTGCTCGACCGATGGCTCGGGGATATCAATTTTTTGGAATCGACGCGATAGCGCATGATCCTTTTCGAATATCCCTCGATACTCGGTATACGTCGTCGCACCCATGCACTTAAGTTGCCCAGAGGACAGGCCGGGTTTGAGTAGATTGGATGCATCGAGGGTACCGCCCGAGGCCGAGCCTGCACCGATCAGTGTATGGATCTCGTCAATAAACAGGATCGCATTATGGTTTTCCTTCAGTGCTTTGAGGACGAGCTTGAGGCGTTGTTCAAAGTCGCCACGGTATTTGGTGCCGGCCAGCAACGCCCCCATATCCAAAGCGTAGACCTGCGCCTGATGCAATACTTCAGGCACATCGCCTTGCGTGATACGCCAGGCTAGCCCCTCGGCAATAGCGGTCTTGCCCACGCCTGCCTCACCCACCAGCAAGGGGTTGTTTTTGCGGCGGCGACACAGCACCTGAATCACCCGCTCGACCTCGGCCTCACGGCCGATCAAAGGATCAATATGACCCTTGAGGGCCTCGGCGTTCAGGTCAGTCGCATAGGTCTCTAGGGGGGTTTTTTGCTGATCTGACTTAGGCTCGGACGCAGGCGGCTCGATGCGAGGTTCTTCGGCAGGTGCTTCGCCCGGGGTCTTGGCAATACCATGCGACAGATAGTTCACAACATCCAGACGCGAGACACCTTGTTGCACCAGGAAATACACAGCATGCGAATCCTTTTCGCCATACATGGCGACCAGAACATTCGCCCCCATCACTGTGTTTTTGTTTGAACTATTGGAGGATACGTGCATGATGGCACGCTGAATCACACGCTGAAACCCCAGAGTGGGCTGTGTGTCCACCTCACCATCACCGGGGAACACAGGAGTATGTTCAGAAATAAATTTACGCAAATCCTGGCGTAACACGTCCAGGTCCGCAGCACATGCCCGCAATACTTCCACTGCTGACGCGTTGTCGAGTAAAGACAACAGCAGATGCTCTACGGTAATGAATTCATGTCTCGCGGCACGGGCCTCAACAAAGGCCATATGCAGGCTGACTTCAAGTTCTTCGGAGATCACGCTTCCTCCATCACTTATCGGAGCGGGCTAACAAATCAATATCCCTATTCTAAGACTAAAACGTCGCGGCGTACTCAGACATGCGATATGGGCTCCATCACGCACTGCAAGGGATGCTGATTGACATGTGCTAACTGACGTACGGCATCGACGCGCGTTGCTGCAATATCCCGAGTATAGATGCCACAAACCCCCCTGCCCTCATGGTGCACTTTAAGCATGATGCGCTCGGCTTGCGGCATGGTCTTGTGAAAGACTTCCCGCAAGACATGCACGACGAACTCCATAGGCGTGTAGTCGTCATTGAGCAAAACAACCTGGTACATAGGAGGGGGCGCAACGCGGCTGGCCAGAGACACCTCGGCAGCTTCGCGCTGGCTTCGAGTTTCAGTCGCCATACGAGATACTAGTGGTTTCCATAGTTGACTAGTTCACAACAAATTAAGCATTATCAAGCTGTTCTACAGAATGATTGCATCAGTGACACGTCTGCGGAACGGACTGGTGGCATATCGCTGACACCAAGGTTACAACCCTACACTATAGTCGAGAGGCAGTACGCATGTCCGATTCAATCGAAGCACCCGGGGGATCCGAAAAGCTGACCGGGACCGTAAAATGGTTCAATGACGCAAAAGGCTTTGGCTTTATTACCCCTGATAACGGAGGCGAAGACCTCTTCGCACATTTTTCATCCATCCAAATGAATGGCTTTAAAACCCTCAAAGAAGGGCAAAAAGTTGCATTCGAGATTGCTCAAGGACCAAAAGGCAAGCAGGCTCTGAATATCACCGCAGCTTAATCGAGCATGCCTTCTGTCAGAATACTCACAATAATATCTGTATTTTACCGTCATATAGGGCTTGTTTCAGGCCCTATTTTTTTGGTAATACTCATATTATGTGCAACCCTTAGCCCGGCCAAGTCTGAGCCTGCGCAATTACCTTTGGCCGAAATCCAAGTGGGTGGACATAGCATCCAGGTTGAGCTTGCCAGTACGCCCGCCTCCCGCCAACGCGGCCTCATGGGGCGTGACAAGCTACCCGATGGACACGGTATGCTGTTTATATTTGACACGACCGACCTGCATTGCTTTTGGATGAAGGACACCCCATCGTCACTGTCCATTGCCTTTATCACAGCCGAACACCGGATCGCCTCTATCGCTGATATGCAAGCTTATAGCGAGACCGCCCATTGCCCGGATGAGGCCGTGCGCTACGCACTTGAAGTCCCTCAGGGCTGGTTCGCGCGGGTGGGCGTCGAGCGTGGCAATCTCGTCACGTCTCTGCCTCGTTTGCCAGCCCAATAAATCGGCATAGGGGGCAGTCTTTGTAGACTGCGCCCCTGCCACACCACCCGGCATGCGGGTCCGCACCGGGCGGTTCGAGAAGTTGAGGTTATGAGAGTCGAGGTAAACCCAGGCGCTCGAACCATGCCACAGTCAGCACACGGTTCAGGTCCTTGCCGCTGTTGCGCCACCAGCAGTGGCTATTAGCCGCTACCCGTCGTGCAACCACTCGTCCAGCCCTCGCCAGATTCGTGGCGTTTGCGCCAACCTGAAGTAACCCTTCCATCCCAACAGATCGCGACGCAGGCGGTCAACCACTTGCTGCATGCTGCGCCCGCCCGAGCGGCGGGTCAATTGCCGGACACGCTGCTTGCAGATTCTCTCTTGTCAGCGCGGCTTCACCGCGCGCTACCCCCCCCGCTCCACTGGCGTGGACATCTGAGGCAATACACGTTGCATCGTCATGTCGAGCAATACTCCTTCTCGTTTAGTCCTTCGCCACCTCGCTCTCGGCCTTACCGGCCCCGCTACCGTGGCTACTACGACCTCTGCTGACTTCTCGCTCCACGCTTCCTTCCCACACTCGGTCACCCTCATGCAGTTGTGCTTCGCTTCGTTCGCTGTGATCAGCTTACGGGAGGACTTGCACCTCCAAGAGTGCGCCCATGCTGGGCGCACATAAAAAACAGCTCCTCAGAGCTGTCTTACCCAGCGCGATGCCAAAGAAAGGGCACATCCGCTGGGTCGCTGTTTTAACAGTCTTGGCCCCGGATCAGGCGAGGTTGGACGCAGCAAAGCTCCAGTTGACCAAGCTCCAGAAATTTTCGAGGTACTTGGGACGGGCATTGCGGTAATCGATATAGTAGGCATGCTCCCAGACATCACAGGTCAGCAAGGCCTTGTCATCCGAGGTCACCGTCGTGCCAGCGTTGCTGGTATTGACAATATCTAATGTCCCATCGGGCTTTTTGACGAGCCATGTCCAGCCCGAGCCAAAATTACCCGCAGCAGACTTGGTGAATGCCTCCTTGAACGCATCGACACTGCCCCACTTGGCATTGATCGCTGCGAGGAGCGCGCCAGTCGGCACACCACCGCCCTTGGGAGAGAGGCTGTTCCAATAGAACGTGTGATTCCACACCTGAGCTGCGTTATTGAACACGCCGCCCGAGGATTTTTTGATGATGTCCTCGAGGCTGGCTGCTGCTAGATCCGTGCCTTCGATGGCATTGTTCAGGTTCGTGACGTAGGCCTGATGGTGCTTGCCATAATGATATTCCAGTGTTTCCTTTGAGATATGGGGCGCCAAGGCGTCCATCGCATATGGGAGCTGGGGTAGGGTAATAGCCATTTTTATTTCCTTCAAACAGATATTGAACGACGATGAACCGGGAGACTTGATCAGAGGGTTCCTAAAGCAAGGCGTCGGTCTGTACGACATCAGCCTGCACACGGCCGCAGCCAAGCTCGACATCTAGCCGCTCGCCAATCTTTAAGTCTAACGCATTTTTAACAACGACTCCGTCAGAACCCCTCACGATCGCATAGCCACGCCGAACCACGGAATGCGGATCCAGCGCGACGAGCGTACGAATGGCTGCGTGCAAGCGCTGGCCACGTGCCGCCTGATCCCGTTGTAGGGACAGGTCCATGCGCCTTATGACACCGACCACGGCCTGGCGTTGGCGCTCTAGGCGCTGCTGGGGCGAGACCAGCATCGATGTGGCCCGATCCAGACGCATTGCAGCGCGATCAAGAAGACGGCGCTGGGCCGTGGCCACTCTGGATAAAACCGAGCCAAGCCGATCCAAAGACAATGCACGGCTATCGCAACACAGCTCTGCCGCTGCCGTAGGCGTGGGAGCACGCAGATCAGAGACAAAATCGGCAATCGTAAAATCCGTTTCGTGCCCCACCCCGCTTACCACAGGAATCGGGCTGCCCGCAATGGTTCGAGCAAGCACCTCGTCATTAAAGCTCCACAAGTCTTCCAGACTTCCCCCACCGCGCACCAGCAGCAGCGTATCCACCTCCTGACGAGCGATGGCCTCGTTGAGCGCCGCGACGAGCTGTCCTGCCGCCTCACGCCCCTGAACGGGTGAGGGATAGATCACAACACGCACATGAGGTGCACGGCGCGCTATCACGGACAGCACATCGCGCAGCGCCGCTGCGGCCAATGATGTCACCACCCCGATGGCCAAAGGCATCGGTGCAATGGGGCGTTTGCGCCCCGTATCACATAGACCCTCAGCCGTAAGCTTGTCCTTCAAGCGCAGGAATGCCTCGTGCAAATCACCCCGCCCCGCCCGGCGCAGACTCTCGACTTGAACTTGAAAATCTCCACGGGGCTCATAGAGCGACACCTGAACCCGAAACTCGCAGCGATCACCCGCCTGCGGCACAAAGCCCACCGCTGCAGTCCTGCCACGAAACATGACGGCTCGCACAGCGGCCGCCTCATCCTTAATGGAAAAATACCAGTGACCCGACGCGGCACGGGTAAAGTTGGAGATCTCACCGCGTACCCATATTCGCGAGAAACAGGTCTCGAGCAACTGCCCGACCTGGCGATTGAGCTGAGCCACGCTCAGAATGATCTCGCCATCCTCTGCGGGCGCCAATCCCGCGCCCTCATTTGAAATACTCATGAGAATCTGTCCACAAGCAATCCCGCTTTGTCAAATAGGCCTAGTTTCAAGCCTATCCGCAGGTCACATGAAAATAAGGTTTAAGAAACCCATGCAACACATTGATTTAAATGACTTTTAAATCAATGTGAAGAATGGTCGCAAATTAACCAATGAACCGATAACATGCATGAACTATACGGTTATCGGAAGTTATGCACAGAATTATCCACAGATTCTGTGGATACTCTCTACAAAGCCCCTATCCACGCCGATTCACCACCTAAGAAGCCCAAAAGATGCGCCTTACGACGGGCTGAAAGCTGAAAACCATCGGTTTTGCTGAGTTAGCCTTAAAATACCTGCTCACGAAACGCGATGCGTCGCACTCATCACAGCGCGCATCACGCCTAAGGGGATTATTTTGCTCGACATCATCGACGCAGCAGGCTGGCCCATCTGGCTGCTGGTCGCTACCTCAGTCATTACCTTGGCAATTATCATAGAACGATTTCTCTCCCTGCGGGAGAGCCAGATCATGCCGCGAGGCCTACCCGACCAAGTCCTCGAGCTCATGCGCCGCCAACAAGACGAGCCGGATGCGATCCTAAAGCTTGCTCGACGCTGTGCGATGGGCCGCATCCTCGCAGAGGTTGCCGCTCACCGCGATGAACCCGACGAATGGCGCCTGGCAGCTATCGAGGATGTAGGCAAGGACGTCGCCTGGCGGTTGAACCGCTATCTGCCCGCGCTTTCGACGATCGCCGTCGTCGCCCCCCTTCTGGGCTTATTTGGCACTGTAGTAGGCATGGTAGAGATATTCGGCGCTTATAACGCAACAGGCAGCGACCCCAGCCAACTTGCGCATGGCATCTCAATCGCCCTGTACAACACGGGGTTCGGCATTCTCATCGCCGTTCCTGCCCTTGTATTTCACCGTTATTTTCGCTCACGCGTCGATTATTTTCTGCATACGATGGAGCGCGAAGCCAGCGTGCTTAACCGCCTGATCAGTCGTCGGGTAGTGACATGAACTTTCGCCGCGCACTCTCGTCCGACGAACCAGAGATGAACCTGATCCCTCTGATTGATGTCCTGTTGGTTATTCTGATTTTTCTAGCGGCATCGACTTCGTTCACCCAGACCCGCCAACTAAAGGTGGCACTGCCCGAGGCGCGCGCCGAGGCGCTGGCACCCGAACAGCTCATCGATATCGCCATTAGCCAGGAAGGCCTGTATGCGCTGAATGGCGAGTACATCAGTGTCGACAACGACGATCAGATGGCACAAGCACTCGAGGCAGCTGGTCAGGGCCACAGCGACCCGGGCCTGCGCATCAATGCCGATGCCCAAGCCACACACGCCGCCGTGGTGCGCGTGCTCGAAGCCGCACGTCAGGCAGGCATCGAGCGCGTGTTTTTTACCACGCAGAGCCGGCCTTGAGAGCAGCCATCGAGCGTTGGGCGCAGCATGTCTGGAGCGGCACTGGCCTGACCAGTACCGTACTTCTGCCCATATCCTGGATAATCCGTGCAGTAAGCACCTATCGTGCCAGATGCGTGCGCCGATATCCTGAACGAGCCTACCACGCCCCTGTACCTGTGGTCGTCGTTGGCAATATTATGGTCGGTGGCACCGGCAAGACCCCGATTGTTATCGCACTGGTAGAGGCACTGCGTGCATGCGGCTGGACACCGGGGGTGGTCAGCCGCGGATACGGCGCACGCCCCACCAGCCAAGTGCAGCTGTCTATGGATGACGCCAGCGTGCAGACTTTAGGTGATGAGCCCGCGCTAATCGCCCGCCAAACAGCCGCCCCGGTCGCCGTCCACCCGCAGCGCGTACGAGCCATTCGTACGCTGCTCACGCGCTGCCCGAACGTGGATGTCATCATCTCCGATGATGGCCTGCAGCACCTGGCCATGGCGCGCGATCTGGAAATTATCGTGCAGGACGAACGAGGCACGGGCAATGGACGCCTGCTACCCGCCGGGCCACTACGTGAACCTGCTTGCCGCCTAAATCGCGCGGATTGGGTAATCACCACCTTATCCGCCGGATCGATCTGTGCATCCACGACATCTGGCCTGACCGTACAACTGCGCCCGACACACGTTGAACACTTGGCAACAGGCGAGAACCTGGACTGGGAACACTGGCAGGCACGCTACACCCAATTTCCATGCAGCGCCCTTGCAGCCATCGGCCAGCCCGAACGATTTTTTACCATGCTGCGCGCCTCAGGAATCAATCTTGCACAGACCAGAGCTTTGCCCGATCACGACGCGTTCCAGGATAATCCGTTCGCTGATCTACCCGATGCACCTGTCCTGATTACAGCCAAAGACGGCATTAAATGCAAAGACCTGGGCGACCCGCGTGTATGGGTAGTCCATGTTGAGCCTGTCTTCTCGGATCCCCTGTGGATCCAGCAGGTCGATATGCGCCTAAAGGCCATTCGCCACACGCTGTACAAGCATTGATTGCCACCTCTGTGACAGTGACGATGGCCGCGAAGCATGGCAGGCATTAAACTGTGAGTTTTTCCACCTACCTACTACCGGAGCGCTTGATGGAAAATCGCCTACTACAAATCCTGGTCTGCCCGGTGTGCAAGAGCACGCTGCGCCACGATCGCGACCAGCAGGAGCTCATCTGTGCGGCAGACCGCCTGGCCTTCCCGATTCGGGATGGCGTCCCCATCATGCTAGAGAGCGAAGCACGGCAGTTAGACCCCGATCTGGCCAAG
Organism: Alcaligenaceae bacterium CGII-47; assembly: GCA_019166125.1. GTDB lineage: Bacteria > Pseudomonadota > Gammaproteobacteria > Burkholderiales > Burkholderiaceae_B > Castellaniella. The sequence continues at coordinate 486,218 of JAHTBO010000001.1, read as the reverse complement.
GCATGAGCTTTATTGCTATTGTCCCGGCTCGCGCGGCCTCTACCCGCCTGCCAGGCAAGCCTCTACTCGATATTGCGGGGCGTCCCATGGTGGTGCGCACAGCAGAGCGCGCTGCCCGCTCTAATGCCTCACGTGTGATTATTGCAACCGATCATGCAGATATCGAGGCGGCAGCCCGACAATACGGCTTTGAGGTGCTCATGACTCGTGCCGACCACGCGACAGGAACTGATCGCCTCGCCGAGGCCGTTCAAATTCTCGAGCTCAAGCCCGACACCATTGTCGTGAACGTCCAAGGCGACGAGCCGCTGATTGATCCGGAGATGATCAACACCGTCGCGCAGATGCTCTGCACCCATCCGCAGGCAGCCATCGCCACCTGTGCGAGCCCCATCCGCGAGAGCATTACGCTGTTCAATCCCAATGCCGTCAAGGTGGTCTGCGATCAAAATGGACACGCTCTGTACTTTTCCCGAGCACCCATACCCTGGGCACGCGATGCCCTCGCTGACGGCGCACATCGCCTGGCGAGCGGCCTGCCCGCGTGGCACCACATTGGCCTGTATGCCTACCGCGCAGACTTCTTGCGTCGTTTTCCTACGCTGCCCATCGGCGCACTCGAACAATTTGAGTCACTGGAACAGTTGCGGGCGTTAGAACATGGCTACCAGATCATCGTCCATCTTGGTGCGGATACGCCGGTAGCGGGCGTCGATACCGCCGCTGACCTAGAACGCGTACGTGCGATTTTTGGCAGACAGGCATGATCTTCATTCTCTATCGATCATGCAGAATGTGCTGCATTGCGGCATAATCAGAAAAATTCAGAAAGACAGCATACACGGAGAAATTCATGCGTTTGATTTTGCTCGGCCCGCCCGGCGCTGGAAAAGGCACCCAAGCAGCCTTTATTACCGATACGTTTGGTATCCCGCAAATTTCAACTGGCGACATGCTGCGTGCAGCCGTCAAGGCTCAGACCCCCCTGGGGATCGAAGCCAAAAAAATCATGGATGCGGGGGGCCTGGTGTCCGACGACATCATTATCGGCCTGGTACGCGATCGGCTACGTCAGCCGGACTGTCAGGCGGGATACCTGTTTGATGGCTTTCCACGCACAATCCCACAGGCGGATGCACTTAAGCACGCCGATGTCCAACTCGATTTCGTCATCGAGATCGCCGTACCTGAAGAGCACATCATCGAACGCATGAGCGGTCGACGCGTGCACGTCGCCAGCGGCCGTAGCTACCACACGAGCTTCAATCCGCCCAAGCACGAAGGCCTGGATGACATCACCGGCGAGGCACTGATCCAACGCGATGATGACCGCGAAGACACCGTGCGCCACCGACTCTCGGTCTATCGCAAACAGACCCGCCCATTAGTCGACTATTACTCGACATGGGCACAGACGGGCGATGCAGCCGCGCCGCATTACGCACAGATCTCTGGCGTCGGCTCGGTTGACACGGTTCGTGAGCAGATCCTGGCGATCCTGCGCGCCGAACCAATACGCAACGCCTGACACCCAAGGGGCTGAAATGAATATACAGAACAAGGTTTTTATCGTTACAGGTAGTGCATCGGGCCTGGGGGCGGGCACGGCGCGCGCGCTGGTTACCGCAGGCGCACAGGTCATCATCGCTGATTTACAAGACGAAGCCGGTCAAGCGCTTGCACAGGAGCTCGGGCAACCCTTCGTCCACTGTGACGTAACCCAAGAGGCGGATGCCCAAGCCACGATCGCTGCCGCACGACAGCTGGGCGACTTGTTTGGTCTGGTGAACTGTGCTGGCATTGCACCTGCAGCCCGTATCGTCGGTAAAAGCGGCCCCCATTCACTGGATTTGTTCCGTAAGGTCATCGATATCAACTTGATCGGTTCGTTCAATATGGCGCGGCTCGCCGCCCAAGTCATGCTGGACAATGAACCGGAACCCACCGGCGAGCGCGGCGTCATCATCAATACCGCCTCGGTCGCTGCCTATGACGGCCAGATTGGGCAATCTGCCTACGCGGCCTCCAAGGCCGGGATCGTAGGCATGACACTGGCCATCGCACGCGACCTGGCTCGCCAGGGCATACGTTGCATGACCATCGCTCCCGGTATCTTTGGCACACCAATGCTGTTTGGCATGCCCCAAGAGGTTCAGGACTCCTTGGCGGCCAGCGTGCCATTTCCCTCTCGCCTGGGGCGGCCAGAGGACTACGCCAAGCTCGTACTGAGTATTCTGGACAATGAAATGCTCAATGGCGAGACCATCCGCCTAGACGGTGCCATACGCATGGCACCGAAATAAGCTTCCATGGGTCTGTTGCGCTCGGCTGCCACGATTAGCAGCCTGACCCTCTTTTCCCGTATTACCGGCTTGCTGCGCGACATCCTGATTGCCAGTTCGTTTGGCGCCGGGCCGCTAACGGATGCCTTTTGGGTCGCGTTTCGCATTCCTAATCTGCTCCGGCGGCTGTTTGGCGAAGGGGCCTTTTCGCAGGCCTTCGTCCCCATCCTGGGCGAAGTGCGTACTCAGCGCAGCCAAGAGGCCGTGCGCCAACTGCTCGATCATGTCGCACAGGTTTTAACCCTCGTTCTGATCCTTGTCACCGTGGTAGGTATTGTGGGTGCACCCTGGGTGGTGACGGCCATGGCCAGCGGCATGCGCGCTGCAGCACGCCAAGGGGACTTTGATGCAGCGGTATGGATGACGCGGATGATGTTTCCTTACATCCTCTGCATGTCATTGGTCGCGCTCGCCTCGGGCATTCTCAATACCTGGAGCCGCTTTGCCGTCCCCGCGTTCACCCCAGTATTGCTAAATTTTTCCATGATCGGTGCAAGCCTGTACCTATCGCCGCACCTGGATACGCCCATCTATGGCTTGGCGATTGGCGTCATGGTAGGCGGCATCCTGCAGCTCCTGGTCCAGTGGATTGCCCTTGGGCGCTTAAGCTTACTGCCTCGCTATAGCCGCCACGCGAGCAAGGCCTGGCGGGATCCAACCGTACGCCGCATTATGCGCCAGATGCTGCCCGCCATCCTGGGCGTCTCGGTGGCACAGCTCTCTTTGCTCATCAATACGAATATCGCAACCTGGCTCACACCGGGCAGCGTAACCTGGCTGTCTTTTGCCGACCGATTGATGGAGTTTCCGACTGCCTTACTCGGCGTGGCACTTGGCACAGTCCTGCTCCCCAGCCTGTCTGCCGCGCACGCCAGTCAAGATCATGACCGTTATAGTTCGTTGCTCGACTGGGGGCTGCGTCTCGTCCTGACGCTTGGCCTGCCCGCCGCCCTTGGTCTGGCCATGCTCTCTGATGGTCTAGTGGCCACCCTATTCAATTACGGTGCATTCAACCCCCATGACGTTGCACAAACACGTCTGGCTGTCATGGCCTATTCAGTGGGCCTGCTAGGGCTGCTGGCCATCAAAATCCTGGCACCTGGCTTTTATGCCAAACAAGACATCCGCACACCTGTGCGTATTGCTATTTTTGTATTGGTTCTAACACAGGTCTTTAATCTGATCTTTGTCCCGCTCTACGCTCATGCAGGCCTCGCACTATCGATCGGGCTGGGTGCCAGTGTCAATGCGCTGAGCCTGGCCGTGCTGCTGTATCGTCGCAAGCTCTACGTGCCACGCGCTGGATGGGGGATATTTCTACTCAGGCTAGCGCCAGCCCTCGCCGCATTGGCGGGCGTCCTGTATCAGGCAGGTGCGCACCTAGACTGGATTGCACTGGGCGCGCACCCCGCCACGCGGGTCATGTGGCTGCTGATTGTCCTAGGGGCAGGCATGCTGGCCTATTTCAGTACCTTGTTTTTATTCGGGTTTCGCCCGTCAGACTTTACACGGCGACGCACTTAATATACACTTATTGTCTTCGCTCGTTATATTATTCAGTTTCCAACACGAACCTACATATACTATGGCTAATTCCGCCCAAGCTCGTAAGCGCGCCCGTCAGGCCGTTGCTCTTAACAAACACAACACTAGCCTACGCTCGATGTTGCGCACCTCGATCAAGCGCGTGCGCCAGGCGATCGAGGCCGGTGACCAGACTGCAGCCAATGCTGTATTCATCAAGGCTACCAGCGTTATCGATCGTATCGCCGATAAGCAGATCATTCACAAGAACAAGGCTGCTCGTCACAAAAGCCGTCTGTCTGCTGCGATCAAGGCCCTGGCCTGATCTGGCTGGAAACGGCTTAGCGAGCAGAAAAAGGACGCCAAGGCGTCCTTTTTTCATTGCGCAAGCGGACGACACAAACAGGCTGTACGCCCGCCGCCCCTTTCAGCTTAGTCGTCCCAGCAACAGGAACTCCATCAGTGCCTTTTGGACATGCAGGCGATTTTCCGCCTCATCCCAGACAACGCTCTGGGGGCCATCGATCACCTCACCCATGACCTCCTCACCCCGATGGGCGGGCAGACAGTGCATAAACAAGGCATCCTCGTGCGCAGCGGACATCATCTGTGCATCAACACACCAATCAGCAAATGCGCGCCGGCGTACCTCGTTCTCGTCCTCATAGCCCATGCTCGTCCATACATCAGTCGTCACCAGATCAGCCCCCTCGCAGGCTTGCCTTGGGTCAGAGAATTCACGCAATGTCGTGGCTGGCTGCACACGGGTACGACGCGGGTCCAGGCGATAACCCTCAGGCCCCGAGACATGCAAGGTAAAGCCCAGCAACTCAGCAGCCTGCAACCAGGTGTAGGACATGTTGTTCGCGTCCCCGATCCAGGCGACGGTCTTACCGTGGATCGATCCGCGGTGCTCGACAAAGGTCAGGATATCCGCCAATATCTGGCAAGGATGGAACTCATTGGTCAGCCCATTGATAACCGGCACCCTCGAGTGCGCGGCGAAACGCTCGATACGCGTTTGCTCAAAGGTGCGGATCATGACCAGGTCCACCATGCGCGAGATCACACGAGCCGTGTCCTCGATCGGCTCGGCGCGCCCAAGCTGCGAGCCCTCGGTCGTCAGATAGATAACCGACCCACCCAGCTGGTACATTCCCGCCTCAAAGGACACCCGAGTACGCGTGCTGGCTTTCTCGAACACCATCGCCAAATTGCGATCATGCAGCGTGTGGTGGGGCTGGTAGCGCTTGAACTTGTCCTTAATGATGCGTGCGCGCGAGAGCACGTACTGAATCTCGTCAGCAGAGAAGTCGCGAAGCTGCAGAAAATGGCGCAAAGGCCCGGTGGGCGATGGTGCGGCAGACATAGAAGGCCCCGATCAAAACAAGTATCTTACCGTGTGTGCAAAGCACGCGCAAAACGGCAATCAGATACAATGCGCGGCGAAGGTGAAGTCATCTGCTCCCATAAGGAGTATGTCTTGTCTTTGGGAGTCACATGAGCAACTCAGTACAGCAACTTATCCTCTACGGCGTCACCTTGGACGGCCAGCGATTCCGCCCAAGCGACTGGGCCGAGCGCTTAGCTGGTGTCATGTCACAGTTCCGCCCTGCTGGATCTTCGCTCAATCCCCTGACCTATTCACCCTACGTCGTACCACGCGTCGTAGATGGTGTGCGCTGCGTCATTGTCGATCATCGTCTACGCCAGCTCGAACCCCTTGCCTGGAAGTTCATCACCGACTTTGCCCAGAGCAACCACCTCAAAACCAATGAGCTCGACGAGACAGAGCCGAGCTGAGGCATTTATTTGGCGGGCTTGGCATGATCTGTAAGCTGGGGGATTGCCGATTGTGCAGAGGCCGTCAGCAGACCCGCCTCGGTATACGTGAACAACTTAGCTCGCGTATCCACGATATCCAGATTACGCATCGTCAATTGACCAATCCGATCACGTGGTGAAAATACCGAATCGCCCTTTTCCATGGTTAGACGCTCTGGATGATAGGTCAGGTTGGGTGAGCGTGTATCCAGGATTGAGTAATCATTACCGCAACGCAGCTCTAGCACGACCTCGCCCGTCACCGCACTGGCGACCCAGCGTTGCGCGGTCTCGCGCAGCATGATTGCCTGCGGATCAAACCAACGCCCCTGATACAGCAAACGCCCCAGACGCAAGCCATTGATCCGGTACTGCTCGATCGTGTCCTCGTTATGAATCCCCGTCACCAGCCGCTCGTAGGCGGCATGCAGCAAGGCCATCCCTGGCGCCTCATAGATCCCACGGCTCTTGGCCTCGATGATCCTATTTTCGATCTGATCGCTCATGCCCAGGCCATGGCGCCCCCCAATTCGGTTGGCCTCCATCATCAGTTCTACGGGATCGCTATACGCCACACCATTCAGGGCGACCGGCTGACCCGCCTCGAAACGCACCGCGACCTCTTCTGGGACTACCGTCACACCCGCCTGCCAAAAGGCCACCCCCATGATGGGCTGAACAATACGGATACCCGAATCCAGATGTTCCAGATCCTTAGCCTCGTGCGTGGCGCCCAGCATGTTCGAATCGGTTGAATAGGCTTTTTCTGCCGACATCTTGTAGTCGAAGCCATTTTCGCGCATGTACTCGGACATCTCGGCACGGCCCCCGAGCTCGTCAATGAATAACTGATCGAGCCAGGGCTTGTAGATCTTGAGCTCTGGGTTGGTCAGCAGGCCATAGCGATAAAAGCGCTCGATGTCGTTACCCTTATAGGTGCTGCCGTCCCCCCAGATATTGACCTCGTCTTCACGCATGGCGGCAACCAGCATGGTGCCGGTCACGGCGCGACCAATCGGCGTTGTGTTGAAGTACGTCACACCACCCGTTGAAATATGAAAGGCATTACACTGCAAGGCGGCAATACCCTCGGCCACAAGCTGGGCGCGGCAATCAATCAGACGCGCCTCCTGGGCACCGTACTGCAAGGCCTTACGGGGAATCTCGTCATAATCAGGCTCGTCAGGCTGCCCCAGGTTCGCTGTGTAAGCGAAAGGCACCGCACCCTTATTGCGCATCCACAACAGCGCAGCGCTGGTATCCAGGCCACCTGAAAAGGCAATGCCGACTTTTTGCCCGATAGGCAGATTCTCGAGTATGGTTGTGCTCATAATAAAATCCGTGCAAGACATGCTGTGATAAGGTCAATCGGGCATTATATCGCCCCAGCACGCCTGGCCGTGCCTAGGGGTGTACTTCGTCGAGCCAATCCATGGACACTGCCGCTGAATAGGCCAGGTTACCCACTTGGCAATGCCCGTCGGCACCTTCCCGAGCAGTGAAGCAATATTGCTCTACCGAACCTGATACATGGTCCTGAACATATCGCCACTGGCGAATAGGCTCTGCTCCCTCGCCCTCGCCCACCAAAGCCAGCACAGGGCAAACGATGGCCCCCAGCGCCGAGTCCGACACCCGGAACTCACGCAGCGCCATATAAGTCTGCCGAAAGGTCGGCTGCCCAAAACGAATTATCAGGTTGCGCGCCATTTCGCGCTTTTGTGCGCTCATCACCTCAAGCGGAATCGCATCAATATTATCGAGCCCAAAATCGTCAGATTCCGGCATCTGTGCCGGATCAAACCCGACAAATGAACGCATATACGCATGGAGATCGTTAATCGGTGAATTCACGATCAGAGCGCTAATCTGTGGCTGCGCCGCCGCAATACGCAACGCAAAATACCCACCGAAACTGATCCCCATCAGGGCGATCAGATCCGGGTCTACACTAGGCTGAACAAGCAAGTAATCAAGCGCAGCGCGACCTACGCGCTCGAAGTCGGGCTTAAAGCAGATCCCATGATTAAAGCGCAACGTGTCCATTTGCCCAGGACCGGTAAACAGGAACAAATCCGTTCCTCGATCCAGGGCCGCCTGACCATATGCGATATACGTTTCCTCGAGCGTTCCATCAAATCCGCTGATAAGCATCAGCGTACGTCCCGTTGAGCGATCCGGATGGCGGATGTGATAAGCGGGCAATTTTAGACCATCCTGCTCGATCCATACTTCGGTGCAATGCGTGCCAGCGCACTGCATTGCAGCCAGGAAATATTCTCTGCTAAGCAAACCGTACTGCCTGTGTCCAGGATCGAGCACACCGCAATAATACTCAGCTGCGCGATAACTATTGCTGGCCACCATGTACTGATCGCGCGCACTGATTAAATGCCCACGCGCCGCCCGCGCCTGCGCATCCGCCGCTTGGCGCTCACCCGCCTGCGCAAAGGACTCGACCCAGCTATCCGGGTCAGCATTGCCGATACGCTGGGACAACGCCAGGCATTCCCCTACTGAGGCCCCACCATAGCGGGCCGACCCCATCTGACGAATCAACTGGAAATCCATTTCCGAATCGTCAAATCCACGCACACGGGTTCTCCCGCGCTCTAATGTCTGATCCATGCCGATCCTCCCATTCTCTGAACAATCGATTTACGATGCTGTATTCTTGTTAAGTCCACAGCGTAGCAAACCCTTCATCTCGTGGAAATCGGGGATTTTTCTAGAATAGGAGACCCAATGAGCACCGCCCCTATCAGCCGCTACCCCATTCCTGAACTCGACACCCTGCCCGAGGATATCCGCGAGCAGATCCTGGCTGTGCAGGAAAAATCGGGCTTTATTCCGAATGTATTTCTAGCACTTGCTCACCGTCCCGCTGAGTTTCGTGCATTTTTTGCTTATCACGACGCCTTAATGGAAAAGGACAGTGGCCTGACCAAGGCGGAACGCGAAATGGTCGTGGTGGCCACCTCTGGCGCCAACAACTGTCAATACTGCGTCATTGCTCACGGTGCCATCCTACGCATCCGCGCCAAAGATCCGCTCATTGCCGATCAGCTCGCCATCAACTACCGCAAAGCAAATATCAACGCGCGCCAAATGGCTATGCTGGACTTCGCCATGAAGGTCTCGCTGGACGCTCAGGATATCGGTGAGGATGATTACCAGGCTCTCTACCCACATGGATTCAACGACGAGGATATCTGGGATATTGCCGCCATCAGTGCTTTTTTTGGACTCAGCAACCGGCTGGTAAATTTTGCGTCCATGCGACCAAATGACGAGTTCTATTTGATGGGACGGGTTCCGATCACAAAGTAGATTGATAGGGTGTGGGGCGATTGGCTCAGCATTCTGAGTAGCCGCGCATCGCTGGGGCCGAGCTTGCTTCAGGAAGCAGGATAAAATCTGCTAGAATTATTGTCTTTCGGGGACGTAGCTCAGCTGGGAGAGCGTCGCGTTCGCAATGCGAAGGTCGGGAGTTCGATCCTCCTCGTCTCCACCAGAATTCAAATCCTGACCGCTATCGGTTGGGATTTTTTTTGGCTGGAGCGCCAGTGTTAGTGGGAATTGGCGGTTTTGCCTCTTGAGCGCCGACCGTTACGTTTTCATTTTCCGGCGCGATTTCGGCCGATTTCCGCTCTCTGTTCTCTGTTGGCCTCTTGAGCGTTCAACAGGTCACTTCTAGGCTTCATGCGGGTTTGGGGGCTTTGGGTTTGTATCTTGAAGTGGTTTAATGAAAAAATCCATATAACAACTTTCAAAGCAGCTAATGTCCGGTAAACGACAGCACTTCATTCCCCGGTTTCTTCTATCAGGATTCGCCAGCCACACAAGTGGCGAGCAAGTATTTACGTGGGTTTTCCGAAAGCACGCCACGCCATTTAATACAAATATTATTAACGTTGGCGTCGAAGGACTTTTTTATTCTCAAGAAGACGATCATCAAGCAGATGACAATATCACGGCAGTGGAGGGCCCGTTCGCCGACTTGATAGGCCTTCTGCGCAACGGCGAAGCTGAAGCCTTAGCCTGTAGGCAACAGATTGCCGTTCTCATTGCACATCTGGAAATGCGTACTCGACACATACGCCAGAGCTTTACATTGACCCATAGCGCTATTTTTGATGCGGTAATGAATTTCGTGGAGGACCGAGATGCTTTTCGCGACTATCTAGCACGGAAAATAAAAAGCGAACCGTCATTTATGCAAGAGGCAATGGCAGCAGAGTTCAAAAAACGCAATATACCAGATACCTTGCTGCCATATGCGCTCGCTAATATCGAGCCACACTTGGATAACATATTACTCACGGCTGTCGCTAATATGTCTGCGATAACAATTCAACTCAGGAAGGCTCTTCCAAGCATGCTCAAGAATGGTTCAAAAACAGGCCATATCAAAGCACTGAAAGAAACGGTCTCGCCCGAAATAAAGGCTAAGACATATGAAGGCTTGAAGTTTCAATTAATAGAAACCAAAGAGTCACTTATGATATTGGGTGATTCCATTTTAATTTTTCAGACTGCGGGAACTCGGAAATTTAAACCGTTCTGGGAGCCAAAAGACATCCTTCAAGCAATATACCTTCCGTTATCACCCCATATCGTTCTGGTCGGCACTAATAGCGGTCATATTCCCGATGTATCCCTCCTTCCACTAGCGATAGCACAGTGCTCGTTGGAGTTTTTTATCGGTCATTCTGAACAAAGCGCCAATGACGATCTTCTCGCTCATATGGGAGAGAGTTCGTACCTGTTATCGCAAGTTCAAATTGAGGCTCTACTCGCTAGCAGCATCAACAAATAAGTAAAGAATCCCTATTTCGCTTTTTTATCAAGCGACTGTTGACGACTCCGATGCCTCATCGACCAAATGGAGAGTAAAACTAACTTCGTACTCGAAGAGCGATACGTTTGGCACAGCGGCAATAGCAAAGCGCAAGTTATCGCTGATCGACTTCGCCACAATTACGCCACGTACGGGCCGGTCCCTAGCAATTGTCTTTTTGAGCCAGCCCATATAACGGGCAATCTGTCCAATCGCCTGGTCAGGCACCCGACCCCGTTTTAGTTCAAACACTACAAATGCACCATCTGCGTCGATGGCAAGAATATCAATGAAACCTACGCCAGTCGGATATTCGATTCCATCGCGGCCTGTGGGATCAACATACAAGCGACAACGCCTGCCATTTATGTTGATCGTTTCAATGTTATGTGCAATAAAGTCACGTAGCTGGAATTCGAGCTCGAACACAGTGTCATGGGAATCTCGTTCGTCATCTACGTCCAGCGGCTCACCGTCGTCGCCGCCCAAGGTGTCACTAACGACGGCAGCCGTTCCTGGTCGAAAAAAACGGACTTGAGAATCCGTTTCTTCGATGACCCAGCCTAACTCCTTGAAACCACGCCGAAGCGCATGAGAGTTAGTTTGATTTGGATCCATTGGTGGCGACTCATCGGGATGGGCGCGACACCACTCCTTCATTTTCTGGATTTCGACGCCACCATCTTCTGTGGCTTCAACAACGATGTACTTTTTGCTGGGTCGCATAGACAAAACTCCTGAATCAGGTCAATGAGTATAGATCCCTGTTGGCGGCGTTCCGTCCTAACGATATCGGGTCATACTGATGGCCATGGTCGTCGCATTGCAACAGTTTGTAATATATTCAGAAAAAAGGGTCTAAATCGCTGTTCTTAAGACGCGTGCTCACTATACAGGTGTTAACAGGAACAATCGCTCCTCCTTCACCCTCTAAACAAATAGTGAGTAGAAATGAAAAAACGCACTTCACGCCAAATCGCCTGGGATCATTACGGTCTACAGGCTGACAAACTGGGCATCCCTTTCGCTATCGACGGACGTACAGCGCTAGGAGAACTCGTCGTCTGCCTCTGGACGCACAACATTGAGCCAAAACGCTATGGCACATTTTCTTATAAGCGTCCCATCGGATATAAAAAAGGGACGCATTATCGGCGACTCGAAAATGAATTATGTCGAGCAAAACAGACAGGCGAAGACATGCGCATCATACTCATTTCAACTGATGACCCGGCGGCTCTGGAATCGGGCACACCAGCGACAAAACTCAAAAAAAGCTATGAGGCGCAACCACACTTAATTGGAGTGGTGACGCATTATGATGAAAATGAGTATCAAATAATCATACGCCGGAGATAACCAACAAAACAGGGGATAGCGTGCAGAATTGCGCTAGTCCTCTGTTTCCTCATTTTGCTCGATCACACGCCGTCAGTCATGCGATAATTTTGGTCGAATTAATATTTCGCTTGTTGTTCCGACCAGTCGTAGGGAAGGCGTCGCCGGACTAAGCATTCTAACGCCAGCGCTCTGTTGGCGTGGGCCGAACCCTCCTCGACAAGATATGGCCCAAGATAGACTAACCGGCTAATACGGCTTGCCTGTGCGAGATCAATGCCTTCAGCCTCGGCTATTTCGGTCAATGACATAAACCTCGCCTCGTCCAGCAGCCGCTGCCAGTGATGCGCCAGCCCCAGCGCCCGCAGCAACGGTGTGTCTTGCGCCGCCAAACGCTCACGATGCTCCACGGCGGCTTCTTGCCTGAACTCCCCCGGTGCATCTAGGGGAGTAATGATCTCGCGCCGTACACGCCGCTTTACCAGCGTCCAGGGAATGAAGGTTTCCAGCTGCACACCACTGGCGGGACTTGGAGCTCGGTACGTCACCGGTTTGCCTGTCATTTTGCCGTTTCCCTTTGCCGCCATTCCCCTCTCCTACTCAAAGCGCGCGATGAGCTCGCGCTGTGCGTCCCAAGCGACCGGCAACGGCCACTGACGAAATGCGGTAAACGTGAACTGTGAGGGCTGCTGACCTGCCAAGAACCGATCGATAATATCCGGAGCTAACAACGTCAGCCGCAACAAGTCGGTCACCGTCGTGTGATGCAAACCCTCTTGCCTTGCGATCGCTGCGCCACTGGGCTGCACACCGACGTCCAGCAAATGCTTCCAATGAAAGGCGCGTCCCAGTAGCTCAACAAAGGTTGCGTCGTATAGAGGCTCACCAGTCACGACTTGGCGTTGAATGCCGCGCCGGGCAAACACAGCCGGCACAAAGGTTTCCAATGCCGACGTCATGATTCCAACTCAACTAATTCCGCACCGATGCTCTTGGGGGCGAACTCCCCGATCAGTTGCTTCCAGCCAAGCTCGCGCCACCGGACTTTTAATCCGCCGGTCACCAAGTCGACCCGTTCGATCATGAGATTCGTAATCCGGTGTCGCTCGACGGGATAGAGCTGATCCCATACATCGTTAAGCTGGTGCAGGGCCATCACCGCCACGTCCTCATCAATGGGTGCACCCTTCTTGGCAATGACTCCACACACCGCCGCAATGGTCTCGGGACTGGCAAGCACTGTTTTGATCTGTGCCACCACTACACCCTCAATCTCGGCGGCTGGCAGGCTATCAGTGGTTTTACCTCCGGCACCAAAACGCGCCTCGCCCTTGGAGATGTAATAGCAGTACTTGCGGCCGTTTTTCTTGGACGTGAAGGTCGGATACATCTTCTCCCCCGTGGGGCTATATAAGAGCCCTCGAAGCAAGGCATCCGTGCGGGATCGGCCTTTCGTCACTGCCGCGCGTACCTTGGAATCTTTGGCCAGCACTTCGTGCACCTGCCCCCAAATGCCGTGGTCAATGATCGCCGCGTGCGCACCGGAGAACCAACTGCCCTTGTGCGAGAGCTCCCCAAGATAAGTACGATTACGCAGCAGCTTGTAGAGGTACTGCTTATCGATCCGTGCGCCTGTGCGGGTACGACCATCTTTCGTAACCCAGGCCTTCGTGGTCACGCCCTCGGCTGTGAGCTGCGCCGCGATCTGCGTGGGCGAGCCAATCGTGAGCATTTCATTGAAAGCCCGGCGTACCACCGCTGCCTCGGCGTCATTAATAATTAACTGCCGATCACGCACGTCGTAACCGAGGGGTGGCACCCCGCCCATCCGTTGCATCAGCGGGTGGTTGTCGGCATTGATGTTCAGCATCGTGTAGCTCTCCACGACCTCACCAGTCGCCAGGTCGGTCCACGCGCTCCACAAGCCTGCCAGGCCCCAGGGATTGCCATCGACCCGCTTAAACCGCCACCACACATTGCGTCCCGTCTCCCAGCAGGGCTCATCAAAGGATGACGCCGGAATGATACCGCGCTGACCGCGCAGCCAAGGCTGACGAAAGCTGGCCTTGCTGGCCAGTTCTTCAGACCGCACATTATTAGTCTGATAGGACAGTTTTGCCGTTTTGGCAAAATGCGGGATAAGTGCCCACTGGCCGAGCACCAGTTCGCGGCCGACGCCCGATGCCCGAATGAACGGGCTCAGCGCTCGAGGATTGACGGACGCCTGCCACCATCGCGACTGGCTCTGACCCCCGAGGTGCCAGAACTGCTCGATTTCGGCTTGGTCGGGTGAGACGTATCGGTTGTACATTGGAATACCCCTATTTGCCCAACAAGTACTAACCATGCCATCTAAACAACTGCTAAGCTATCACTGTGCGTTACGCATAGTCACATTTTCTGTATTGTCGATACAACGCGGGTGAACGCCTTGCATGGCATGCGTATATGGAAGGTGCAGGCAGTTGCGCCAACTAGACACAAAACCTAGAGTCTAATAAAACAGAGGAACCATCTTGAAGCGATTAATCATCACGCTATTGTTAGTTTTTGGATTGGCAGGCTGTCAGACTCTTCCACCAGTAAATTTTGCTGTTCCAAATGTCGGATTCACTGAACACAAGGTGGACGCCGAGCTAAAGTCACTAACGGTCAGCCTTGCTAGCCCAGAAGAACGGAAAGGCAATCTTCCAGCGGGATCAGAGGTTGCGGCACCATTATGGCGTGATGCGCTCCAAGATGCCCTCAACAGGATGGCAATCTTCCAGGACGACGCAAAAACGAAAGTGAACCTCACCGTTAAAATCTTAGCGCTTAACATGCCGTCTTTCGGCGCTGGTATGACCACAACATCAATAGCAAGGTACGAAATCATTAACCGCGCTAATGGCGATGTGATCTATACACAGGATGTGACTGCCAATGGAATCGTTCCATTCGACTACGCATTTATGGGGGTCGTACGCGCACGGGAATCATTAAATAGATCAGTTCAGGAAAATATTGCACAATTCCTGCAGGCGCTGGAAACAGTAGATATTACAAAGCCAATGTTCCCAACGGGAGCAGAGGCGAAATGATCCGTATTGTTCTAGCCTCGCTTGGATTGACACTGGTACTCGCTGGCTGCACGAGCAATATCGGCCCTAATGCATATTCGGTATCATCCGTAGGCCAAGTTAACAGGAGTGTGGCAGCCACTGTCATCAGCGTTAGGGACGTAGACGTCACAGGGACAACGGGTATCGGTGCCACAACAGGGGTTGCTGCAGGAGCCACCGCTGGATCCGTCATCGGCGGAGGGGCCAGATCAAATATTCTAGGAGCGATCGGGGGCGCAGTAATCGGCGGCTTGGCGGGCGCAGCGATCGAGCGAAACGCCACGGAACAGCATGCTGTTGAATACGTCGTGCAAACATCCAACGGGAACCTGATGACGTTGGTTCAAGGTCCAACACCTAGGCTCGCAGAAGGCGATAAAGTACTACTGCTCTACGGATCACCCTCAAGATTGGTTGTAGATCCAAGATAAACAGGGTCTTAAAATGGACAAGCAGCCGCTACCTCCCGTTCCCGCCAGGACGGATACGATAAAGCCCGACGTCGTACAAACGTGGACAAGGAGGGACGGCCATCGTTCATTATGAAACGCGTAACCAACGATGGTGCTAAGGAAACTCTGAACACGCCCCCTCTCCGGTAAAATTGAACTTATTCGCCATTCCCCATTCTTCGCCGAGCCATTCTATGCAGCAGATCAGCTTTTCCGACGTCGAGCTTGCCAACCAACGCAAGCGCACCAGGCGCGAAGTTTTTTTGGCAGAGATGGATAAAGTCGTCCCTTGGACACGACTGACCACGCTGAGCGACCCGGCCATGGAAGAGTCGCTCTACGACATCACACCGATGCGCCGGTTTGCAGGTTTGAACTTGCCTCGGTTTCACATACAGCAGCTCATGCATAGATTTTAGGATTCTCGTCTCACAACTCCACAATTCCAATGCAATTGCCGTTGGCAACACAGCCAGCGATTGCAGGACTTCTGATATGACGGACTGGCTTTACACCGCCACGTCGCTCTCGAGATCCGAAAAATTGTTAATCTTGACCGAGCCCTCAGGAAACTGTGCAATCACTTCCAGTTGACCACCCATTGCTTCAATGTGGCTACGTAGGGTCGAGAGATACATGTCTGTGCGCCTTTCCATCTTGGCGATGGAGGGTTGTTGAACATGTAGTATTTCGGCAAGCATCTTTTGTGAAAGGCCACGCGCCTGACGCAGTTCGTTCAGTGGCATTTCGGCCAACATAGTTTTGGTCATAGTCGCCGCACGAGCCTGCGATAGGGGTGACATGCGCGAACGCAGTTCAGAAAATTTATTAGTCATTAATCAGCCCTTCTTTTCCAAGTTGCTCTAGGTGTTCATCGTAAAGCCGGTCAGCGATAGGAATGTTCACGTCATACCATCGACCATTTCCGGTCTTGTCGCCGCCGATCAGCAAAATAGCAGATCGGCGAGAATCAAATGCGTATAAGGTTCGAAACGGTCGGCCGTCGTGCTGGGTACGTAGTTCGCGCATGTGACCGTGCTTCGAAGCTGTAATTCCACTGCTGTGAGGGAAGCTTAAATTGGGACCTCGTTCTTCCGGCAAGCCTACAGACGCGGCCAAGGACTCCTGCTCTGTTTCAGTCAGGCCAATCCACCACTGTCCGAATTCATCGGTGTATTCAATGTCCCAAGTCATCGAACGAAGTATAGCCTCAATGGAATATTCCGTCAACGGAATGTTCCATTGAATTCTTAGGAATCAACTTAAAGATGCAGGCTTAGGCAAACAATCCAATCCTTGCCCTTCTACGTCTTTCCTGCCCAAGCTGCACCTGATCTACGCTCAACTTCCAGGCCAATGCACCCTCATGGGGCAGGAGATCTTGGAGCAGGCCTCGTTGTAGAACGAAAAGTGCTGTCCAATAGTCCCTGAGGCCATGTCGTAAGCTCGCGCATTTCCGAGCGGATCCAATCCGAGCCAAAGGCCGCCATCGGGAGGTATGGTATTCGAATGACGGTAACTTTGTCGGTAACATACAGAACGAAATTAGTAGAAATGGCTATAGCAATAGCGTTCAAGCAACAGTTCGGTAGTCCTCGTCCCACCAAAATTAAAATCCTGACCGGTATCGGTTGGGATTTTTTTTGGCTCTTCCCCATTAACGGGGATCGGCATTCGTCAGGCACGGTTAATGGGCGACACCACTAGACGCAGACCGTTCCATTTTTCTTCACCGATTACTTCGGGCTCGTCGCTAATGCGCCTTGACTCGATGTTTTGGAGAGCGATCGACTACATAGGAAGGCTGTTCGTACAACTTCGTTACGATTGGATAAATCGAGCACCGTCATTACGGTGGCCCAGCGACGACTCCCAAGGCATAATGTTGGAACATAAACGAATTCCGAGGTGGCATGCGACCGTTCACCAAATTGTGACATCAAACCAGTCCTGCGCCACCACTTAGATTCCGGAGCGATTCGTACGTGCCTGTCATGCTTAAGATCAACAAAGCTCCGCTAAAAAACCGCCTCATTTCGCTCACGATTGCTTGCCTTGTAGCAGGTTTAATGTGGCAGGGTTTTCAGGCTATCCAGAAAGAGCAGATAATCGCCGCGACCAACGTCGCAAAATTCCAAGCCCTCGACAAACTGGTCGAAATTGCAGGCGCGCTGGAATCGGAGATCAATGAAACCATTAAGTATTCGGATTTTCTCAGTCTAATCCTCTCCCATAATCCAGATATCTCACAACACGAGCTCGATGGTTACGCCGAACTTACCCTGCAGCAGAATGACAGCATTGTCGGCGTTCAGTTTGCACCTGACGGTATCGTCACCATGGTCTACCCCTATGAAAATCATCGCATGGCCCTGGGGCATGACCTCCTGAAGGATCCCGACCGCAGGCAATATGCTATCAAGGCGATAGAAACACGGAAAGCAGTGTTACAGGGGCCCGTACAAGCTTTGCAAGGCGGCTACTTTCTATTCAACCGTAAGGCCGTCTTCCTACCCGGACCGGACGGCGAGAAATTCTGGGGCTTGAGCGTTGTCGCCGTCGACTTTGACCGTCTTATGGATCGATATAAACAGTTGCTGAATGACAGTGATTACCTGTTCTCGCTTACGGTTCATGGCACTAACGGAACGCCAGTACAAATATGGGGAGATGGCCAGATTCTGAACGATAGCGCCCCCCACCAGACCATCCAGCTACCGCACGCAAGATGGGAGCTGGCTATTCTGCCCAAGAATGGTTGGGTGGCGCCAGATCATCGTCTGTTTCGGAACGAAATATTTTACGGCCTGACGACTCTCTTGATGTTTCTACTGGCAGCCGCAAGTTCAGCCAGCTATCTCGAAAAACGCCAAAAGTCTCGTACGGATCCGCTGACAGGTTCGCTGAATAAGAATGCTATCCAAACACAAGGCGAGCTTCTGATCAGACGCAAAGAGCCGTTTATTATCCTGATCATGGACCTCAATAACTTCAAAGCAATCAATGACACCTATGGTCATTATGTAGGCGATTTGGTCCTGATTGAAGTGGCCAATCGCATTCAGAAAGCCCTACGCAGGGACGATGCCTTGTCACGTTTTGGTGGAGA
This sequence comes from Alcaligenaceae bacterium CGII-47, assembly GCA_019166125.1. GTDB lineage: Bacteria > Pseudomonadota > Gammaproteobacteria > Burkholderiales > Burkholderiaceae_B > Castellaniella. The sequence goes on along the minus strand of JAHTBO010000001.1, from coordinate 467,688 downwards.
CGAGTATATCGCCGTCGTCACCGACGGACACATTGATACTGACGTTCTCATCCGTCGCATCATCGAAAATGTGACCCGGCCCCTGCAGATCGAAGAACACACATTGACCGTCGGAATTTCGGTCGGCTGGGCAACCTACACAGGCGGCGCCGACACCTACGAGTCTTTATACCAAGCTGCGGACAAGCGGATGTATGAGATGAAACATTCCACCAAACCAAATCGTGCAGAAGCTGTGGCGAACACAAATCAACAAGGTCGTCACTAGATCGAACTACCCTTGGGAGGGGCCAGCTCTATACTGCCAAGTTGTTTTCAAGATTCGAAAAGTTGTTAATCTTGACTGTGGCCGCGTAGGGTCGAGAGATACATATCTGTGCGCCCTTCCATCGCAATTCAGAAAATTTATTAGTCGTTTATAAGCCCTTCTTTTAGAAGTTGCTCCAAGTGTTCATCGAAAAGCCCGCCAGCTATGGGAATACTCACGCCATACCATCGACCATTTCCAGTCTTATCGCCGCCGATCAGTAAAATAGCAGATCGGCGAGGATCAAATGCGTATAAGGTTCGAAACGCCCAAGTTTGGACCACACTCTTCCAGCACGCCCACAGACGTCGCCAAAGACTCCTACTCCACCACCAATTCTGCGTCAAGTGATTGATTTCATTTGGCGATTTTTTGACTCTACCCAATCAACGGGTGACGGGCACTCATCAGACATGGGTGTTAACTCCAGGCCCGTCGCCCACCGATAAAGCTGTGTGCTGGCATACACACGAACGGGAGAAACTGATACGCCTGAGCCAGCCACGCTGGTCTGTCCTCTTGGTAAAGCTATCTTTGTTTTGCAACGACGTAATATCGATACGGTTCGACACATTCAGACATTATTGAAATACAATGCGGCCAACTCGTAAATTGTCGTCACTCGGTATAACAGTCTTTCAGCATTCTTATGCAAGGGATTCACATGATCGCAATCATTCGCTTGTTCGCGATACTAGCGCTTTTAACCAGTGGTAGCGTATTCGCACACGGCTACATCAGCGAGCCCGCAGGTCGCAATCTCTTATGTAAAACAGGCGCCAACGGTCAATGTGGCGCCATACAATGGGAGCCTCAAAGCCTGGAAGCACCTTCCGGATTTCCGCACGGCGGCCCACCCGATGGCCGTATCGCTTCGGCGGGTCACAGACATTTTTCTGAATTGGACGTCCAGAGCGCCGACCGCTGGACAAAACAAGAGGTGAAGGCGGGGCCTTTTCCTATTACCTGGACCTTTACTGCAAACCACGTAACTCGTAGTTGGCGCTATTACCTGACCCGTCCGGACTGGAATCCCAACCAGTCGCTAACCCGTACCGCCTTCGATCTCGAGCCCTTCTGCGTCGTTGATGGGCATATGGCGCGGCCACCGCAAAAGGTCACACATCAATGCGTTTTGCCACGGCGCAATGGCTATCAGTTGATCCTTGCGGTGTGGGAGGTTGGCGATACCAGCAACAGCTTTTACAATTTGCTGGATGCGCGCTTCAGCGACAGCAGCCAGCCAGCACCGCAAGAATGGAGACAAGCGGGCATCATTCATCCTTCTGTCGACCTGGCCGCTGGCGATAATGCCAAGACACGAGTTTTCGATGCTCATGGCGAGCGTACCGAGTTTCAAACCGTCCTAACCATCTCCAGCACCGCGCAAGGCTCGAAAAGTAATTGGCCCCATGCACTGGCAAGCAAAATCAACGCCGAACAGAGCCTGATACGCGCCGGCCAGCGGAGCAACGATGGCCAGATTCATCCCGTTTATGGCCAGAACCTCGTCTATATTCAGGATGGCAGCACGCTTGCTCGGGTCGAGATCGAACTTGAACAGCGCGAACCCGCCGCTGTCAATGCCATCAGCGTGAGTGGATTGGCGGCTGAGTACCCGCTGGAAGCCGGTCGCGTCACGCTGGACTTTACAGTTGTCGCGCAGGGGGATCTGCACATCACTAATACACTGTACGACCAGAACGGCGTTGCCAAAGGCCACGCCGCCGCTGACATCAAAGACGATAGCCGGCGATTCACTCTGGCGGTCTCCGACCTAAAGGCCGGTCACCACCAACTGGTAATCAAAGCCATACCTAAAGCGGGCGACGCTCCGCTGCAACAAGTCCTGAACCTGACATTTAAGGGACCTGACAATAATGACGGTTATCAGTACGTGTTCCCCCAAGGGCTCGTGTCGTATGCTGCGGGCACCAAAGTCCTGCAACCCAGGAATGGCAGGGTCTATCAGTGCAAACCTTTCCCGTATAGCGGCTATTGCGTGCAATGGAGCCCCTATGCCACTCATTACGAGCCCGCCGTCGGCTCCCATTGGCAACTGGCTTGGGATGAGGTGAAGTAAGGGTAATAGCTTTAGCCACAACAGGGAGGGCGGACTACCAGGCAGCAATCTAACTTCTGACGAGGCTCTACCCCATTTGTGATGAAGAACTAACTGATGACGGGCGGATAATGCAGCCACCAGATTCATCAAGTCTGCGCTTTTTGCGATACGCAGTAGGCGTCATGTCGAACGCTTTTTTAAAATGTTTGCGCAGGGACAACGATGAGCTAAACCCCGTCTGCTGGGCAATGGTTTCGATAGACGCCTCACTGGTCCAGAGTAATAACTGCGTGCGCTTCAACCGTTGCCTCAAGCGCCACTGGACGACGGTCATGCCTGTCAGTTGTCTAAATTTCCGAGTAAAGGTACGTGTGGTCATGCTCACACGTTTTGCTAAGGCGTCAAGGTGCTGGGCTTCGTGTGGATGCGCCCGCATCCAATCAAGCAGCTCTCGCAGGCGTCTATTTCCATCTCTGTAGGCGTCAGCATTCTCAACGCATGACAATTGGTTTTTCTGATTTAAGGTGCTACTAACCAGCTTGCGGGCAGCCAGATCAGCGACAGTTCCCCCCTGCAATTCGTGTAACAACTGCAGGCAGGTATCGATGGCCGCAGCGCCGCCCGCGGACGTCCAGATATTATCATCGCGGGAGTGGGAGCTATCCTTGAGCAACCGTACAGACGGATAGCGTTTCGCAAAGGCGGCCGAACCCAGCCAATGTACCGAGGCGTGCCTGCCATCCAGTAAGCCTGCTTCAGCCAGCACAAAAACACCAGCACATAAACCTACGATTTGAGCTTTTCGAGCATGCGCCCTGCGAAGCGCCTGCTGAAGCGCATCGGGCACTGGCGCGTCACTACTGATCCAACCCGGGATAATGATCGCATCGGCCCGCTCAAGCTTATTGAGGTTATAGGGTGCCGGGAACTCAAGGCCGGAAGACGTCCGAATGCTTAATACAACTCATAACATCTGTAATGTCCTGAAAGGATCGAATTTTATCCTGAATTTGTCTTGTTCAGCCACCTCGCCACTAGCACTATAGGGCGTTCCAGACGGCGAGCTGGTCAGCACTACGTTGCTTGGGACGCTCACTACCAGCAGTAGGCTGAACAATCCCATCAAAATGCAAACAAAAGCAAGGCAAGAGTTATCAGATGCGTAATTTAAAAATAAGCACCCGCTTGGCTGTGGGTTTCGGATTCGTAATCGTACTAATGCTGCTGATGTCAGGTATCGGCGGGTCCCGCATGCTGGACTCTAAGGATAACAATGCAATCGTCAGCCAACGCCAGGCCGTTAGCGTCTTGGCCTTGCACTTGGAAGCCATGATTAAAGAAAACGTCGCCCGAACCTTGGCGGCGGCGAAGTTGAAGGATTCCAGCATTGAGGCCGATTTCGAGGCCGCGATGAGCGCATCTACTGGAGAGGCCACGAAGTTGGTGTCTCAGCTTCAGACCAATATCAAAGATCCAGACGCACAGAAAATTTATCAAAAACTACTTAATCTGCGGCAAATTTTCCTGCAAGGACGCGATGCTGCGTTCAAGGACTTCAGCAGCGGAAATGCAACCGGCAGCCAAGCCTTTTTCAATCAAGAGATGCCAAAACTCATTTCCGACTATATAGCTCAGGTCGAAGCGCTATCGACGTATGAAACGCAGCATGTGAACAACACGCTTCAAGACAGCGACAAAGCGATCAACACAGGACTTATGATCCTGGGCATAGCCACGCTGCTCGCGCTTCTTTTTAGCCCCTGGTTTGCTTGGCGTGTCACCCGGTCGATTACACACCCCTTGTCGTTTGCCGTGCGCCTGGCCTCTTCGGTTGCTGGGCGTAACTTAAACGTAGACATCCAACCGAAGGGCAAGGACGAAATCACAACGCTTGAACAATCACTACACGACATGGTCGTAGGCCTGCAGGATGCCGTCGGGCAAGTGCGCGAAGGCGCAAACGCGATTGCCTCGGCTGCTGGACAGATTTCTGCAGGCAATACTGACCTCGCATCGCGCACTGAACAGCAATCCGCATCGCTGACCGAGACCGCTGCCTCAATGGAGGAGATTACGTCTACCGTTCGCCAGAACGCCGATAATGCTCAACAGGCCAATAGCCTGGCCGCTGATGCCACCCAGGCTGCCAATGAGGGCGGCGCAACCGTCGCAAAACTGGTCGGCACCATGAGCGACATTCAAACCAAATCGCAGCAGATGGCCGAAATCGTCGGCGTCATCGACAGCATTGCATTCCAGACCAACATTTTGGCGCTAAATGCTGCGGTTGAGGCAGCCCGGGCCGGTGAGCAAGGACGAGGCTTTGCCGTCGTGGCAAGCGAGGTACGCTCACTCGCTCAGCGCAGCGCTACTTCTGCGAAGGAAATCAAGAACCTGATCGATGCTGCCGTAGAGGTCATCGCTGATGGCAACAAAGAAGCCAGTCTCGCGGGTACGGGCATGCAGGGTATTGTGAAGGGCATCAGCCGGGTAACCGACATCATGAGTGAAATCAGTACCGCCAGTCATGAGCAGACTTCGGGTATTGAGCAGATCAACGTCGCTGTCACGCAAATGGACGATGTCACCCGCCAGAATGCAAGCCTCGTTGAGGAGTCTGCAGCCGCTGCCAGCAGCCTGCAGGAACAGGCGAATGCACTGGCCGGGCTCGTTGCAACGTTCGATCTGGGAAAATTGCCTGATCAGAAAGGCGCCTCAGCTAGCACACGACACTCCGCTTATATGCTATCTGCACCAAAAGAGGACATTAGCCAGAACATCAAAGTAATCTAAGGTCAAACGCCTTATGATGTCCATATGGAATACAAATACGGTACCGACATCCTGTGAGACAGTAAACGAGCACATGATTATTTTGATGGAACAAACTGCCTCATAGGGTGACTGCCTCGTATCAGAATAAAGAGTCAGTCATTTTTTAAAGTGCAACTAATGCATCGAGTATTACCGTACCTATACCAGGCTTTTCTGCTATTTGTAGTTCTGGCCTTACCACCGACGGCGAACGCAGTTTCTTTGCGCGTAGGGGTTCCTGATCTTCAGCCCGACATTTATTTGCAGGCAGATGGCCGCCCTGGTGGAATCTTGGGTGAAATACTGAATGAAATCGCACTACGTGAAGAGTGGGTGATTGAGGCACAGCCCTGTCTTTGGGCCGATTGCATGCGCTTGGTCCAGTCCGGCGCCATTGATCTGCTGCCTGATGTCACCTACACACCAGAAAGATCACAGATCCTGGATTTTCACCAGATACCCGTGCTATTTCGTACCTCACATATATATGTCCATGAGGATACTTCCGTGAGTTCGTTGTCAGATCTCGCTGGAAAACGTATTGCAGTCCTTACAGGATCACTTCAGTATAGTGAGTTGGAATCGCTCCTGTCTCAGCAACGTGTCGAGGCTCAATTAGTAGAGATCAATAGGCTTGAGGAAGGTTTTCGACTGGTAAGTCAAGGTCAAGCTGATGCCGTTGTTGCTGATTATTTTGTAGGTGCACTTTATGCCCCTAAATATCAACTAATAGACGTTCCCATCACGTTTAATATTGGAAAGATTTTTTATGCCTCGGCTCCTGGCAACAACCCTGAGGTTCTTGCAGTCATAGACCATTATCTTCAGGCCTGGAAGGCAGACCCACAATCAATCTATTTCCAGATACTGTCTCACTGGGGTTATTCCACAATCGAAGCAGCAGCACCTTGGTATTCGAACTGGAAGATCTCAATGGTATTGCTTGTGTTGCTAATGCTTATCACAGCCTTTGCTTGGTACCAATGGGGTCGCAGTAGCATGCTCTTTCAGCGTCTGTCGCTGAGTACAAAACAGATTGATGTTGCACAGAGAGAGCACGACGACATACGCGAACAGATACGCCATGCTACCTTTTTCGATATTCTGACCGATTTACCCAATCTGCCGCTGTTGATCAAGCGCATCGAGCAGGCGCTAACGGCAGTCAAGGCAGGTGAGACCATTGCTGCTGTGGTGGCGCTTGACGTGGATGGCTTTCGAAAGATCAACGAAGCGCATGGCCGGGCTGTGGGTGATCTAATTCTGCAGGAGATTGCCAAGCGCCTGGTTGCAAGCACCCGGGCGCGCGACACGGTATCCCGCACTAACAGTGATGAGTTCAAAATCCTGCTCACAGGCCTGGGCGTGACTATCGACGAGGGCAACCGAAAAGCCATGAAAGTTGCAGAGAAACTACGCCGCGCCCTGAACACGGAACCGCTGATTATCGGTGGCAAGCCCTACACACTCAGAGTCAGTATCGGTCTGGCGGTTTTGTGTGAAGATGATCAAAGTATCAAAGACGTTTTGCGTAAAGCGGACTTGGCTATGCATCATGCTGAAGAACTTGGCGGAAACCGTGTCGTATTCTTTAACCACGATATTCAGGAGCAGGTCGAATATCGCCTGACCCTGGAGCGGGACCTTGTCCTGGCTATCAAATCGGCGCAGATACGTCTACACATACAGCCGCAGTACAGCAGCGATGGTCAGGTGAGTGGCGCGGAATTATTAGCCCGCTGGGCTCACCCGACATATGGTGCGATACCGCCGGCAGTATTTATTCCTTTAGCTAGGGAGGGCGGCCTACTCAGAGAGCTAACAGGCCAAATCCTCGTGCAGGCTTGTGAAGCCGTGCAAGTCTTGCAACGCCACGGTGAGACTTATCCCATTTCACTCAATGTCAGTCCAGAAACACTGGCAGATCCGCTTTTTATCCAAACCGTGCATAAAACCCTGAATCGCGCCCCCACGACGGCCGATCATCTAATCTTTGAAATGACCGAAGAAATCCGTGCGGATGGAATGGATGTAATTGTTCAGCATATGCACGAGCTCAACGCTTCCGGCATCCGCTTTTCCATTGACGATTTTGGCACAGGCTACTCAAACCTGGCGTATCTAAACCGGCTACCTATTCATGAGTTGAAGATCGACAAAAGTCTGATCGACGGAATCCCGCATAGGCACGACAGCATTGCAATTATTCAACTGATTCTTACACTCGCGCAGAAGCTGAGTCTGCGGATTGTTGCTGAAGGCGTTGAAAGTCAGCCCCAAGCTGACTTTTTATTCAGGCACCGATGTAATGCGATCCAGGGCTATCTGATGGCGCGTCCCATACCCATCGACGATTGGCTTGACCGTCACGAGTCTTGACACCCGAACGCGCAGGGTCGAGCGATACATGTCTGTGCGTCTATCCATCTTGGGTATGGGGGAGCTTACGCTCTGAGTACCATTTCCGCGTTAGTGCCCTACACCACCACCAAGTATTCAAGTCCTGACAGGTATCAGTCGGGATTTTTTGGCTTTGACCTTAGAGCGGGCTCAAGGCACAGCTGCGCCCCAGATTAGCCTCAATCAAGGCGCGGTCGGTCTCATCGGTCTTTCCATCGTGGTTAAGATCGTACCAGCTGGATTGCGCCACGCCGTTGTCCAGGTTCCGCTGGCTGAGTTCTGCCCAGAGGTCCAAGTCTTTCTGATCCACTGCACCGTCTCGGTTACCGTCACCGGGGCAGTGAACTGTGTCGTACTGGTAATTAAACGCGGCGACGCGATCGCGCCAGTCCATTTCCGCCTTCAGCGTGACATAGGCTTGTTGTGCCGCGGCTGGCAACGGGGCAGTGATGGTGGGCGAACCGACGGCGATGGCATTGTCGCTTCTATCGAGCTTCGGGGTCGGCACGGCCATGTCGATCTCGTACAGTTCATCCGTGTTTTGGTTCTCGATATATGACGAACTTAAGGGATTCGCGGTGTCGATGGTATACGTTTTGCGATTCAGACGCACCAGCTTGTGGCGGCCGTCGCTGACCGCCTTCTGTGAGTCAGGCAGAACGTCGACCTTATCACCAGGGTTCAGGGACTTTCGGTAAGACATCACCTGCCCGCACTGGCTGAATCCTGCGGCGGGCACACCGGGATCACTGGAACCGGCACCGTACCAGATACCGCCCTGATCGTCGCACAGTGCCTTCTGAGGAAAAATGGTGAAACACACATTCGCTGCTTCCACCACGCAAGGCTGGGGCGCGACGGCCATGGACGGATTGGTGAAGTTGGTTCCCATTTCTGAAAAGTTCAGACTGCGGATCGCACCCTGGCCGGGAGAGGTCAGGTAGGCCAGCATCGGCTGGGCATCCAACGGGCGGTTGGCCGGAATACTGGTTGCCACATCAGCGCCGGCGATTTCCGCAAACAGGTGATACAAGTCGGGCGAGCTAACCAGGTGGGTGATTTCACGCCCAGGCTGCTGGACCATGGGGCCGGCGATCAATAGCGGCACCGAGACCCCAGTCTGGTATGGGAATGCTTTGGCGCGTGTGGGGTCGAATTTCCCGGGGGCGGTGAATTTCACACTGTTGACATAGGTTCCGTTGTCGCCCATGACGACCACCACCGTGTTGGTCTTTTCTGGCTGGTAGTTCAACCTACCATCCTGGTTCCAGGTCGCCAGGTCGAGTTCAACCAACAGCCGACCGATCTCGGTATCCACGGCCTCGACCATCAAGTTGGTGACGAGGTGATCATGGGCCATGGCGACGATCGTGCCGGGCACGCCTTCCCGATCGCTGGCGGGCGAGCAGATCAAATTGTCATTCCGGCCTAGTGTGCTGTCTGAGATCAGGGCCAGAGGCGGCACCTGAAGCGGGGTGTGAATGGCGGAATAACCCAACGACATCATCCAGGGGGCTTCTTTGCTCTGCTGACGAGCCCAGGCGACCGCGCGGTCGGTTTCCATGGTGCTGCGGTAGCCGCGCGCTGATGGATCGTCGGCCCCGACTTTCCGTGTGCGACCGTTAGACCAGCTCTGGATGAATTCGCCCGTGTAGTAGCCATTCTGCGCGGTGAAGTCCAGATAGGCAGGCGGACTCGCTCGGCAGGACTGGTTTGGATCGAAGATGCCGCCGCGTTCCATGCAACTGCGGCCCGGCGTACTGATGCCGAGGTCAAGATTGCGCACAATAGGTTCGCAACCGCCGGTCACATCGTAGCAAGCACCAGTATCCGCGCCATTGACGGCATCCATATTAGTATTCGCGACGAATCCGCACTGATGGGTGCCCTCGGCCACGTTGCTACGCCCTGCCCGCGTATCGATCGGAAAGGGAGCGCCATCCAGGTAGCCATCGAAGTAGTCCCAACCCAGCTTCCACATGGTCTGATGTCCGTAGGGCAAGTTCGGGGCCGTGCCCAGGTCGGTGCCGGTCAAATGCATCTTGCCGATCAGTGCACTGATATACCCTTGTGTACGCAACAGCTTGGGAAGCGTCAGTTCGTAGGGCGAGATCTCGGAGTTGGCCAGGTCGGTCGACACCACGGCGTTTAGAATATTCGTGGCAGAGGGGTAGCGCCCTGTAAAGAAACTGGCGCGCGTCGGCGTGCAAGTCGGCATGGACCAGGCGTAGCGGAATTGCAGCCCCGCTTTGGCTATCGCCGTCAGGTTGGGCGTCTTGGGTGGCACCGCGCCGCCATAGCCATAGGATGTCATCTGATCCAGGCCAAAGTCGTCAATGACGATAAATAGGATGTTGGGCTTTTGGGTGTTCGGCAAGGCAGCAGTCGCGCCGTCATCGCCACCGAAGCAGCCCGCCAGCATTAGCATCGAAATGATCAGTAAGACAAGGCTGCCTCGTCTGCCAAGCGGCAAAGCTTTCATGGTTGTTTTCCTCGAGCCCGCGCTCAGATCTGTGCCTGAGCTTTACACTGCTGCGGGGCAGTATCGCACAAACTACTCCCAGGTGATAGCCAGAAACGCTATCTACCAGGCACCACGCTGCTCGGGGATGTATCTGACCAGCGGTAGTGCCAGCAATCGGATCGCAGCCAGAATGACATACACCCAAGCAAGGATCTCGCCCATATTGCTCTGATGAGCCAGGACGGCCGCCACGATCGATATTGTGACGATCGCGCCAATCTGCAGCGACAAGGTACGCAGTGCTGCCAACATGGAAGACGATTCGGGTGCAAGCTGCAGCCCAGCATTACGCATGGCTGGATTGATGGCGCCATTTCCAGCACCAACCAGAAACGCTGCAAAGGCAAGCCAGGCATAAGGCGAGATTCCTGCCATGGGCGGCAAAGCAAGCAGTACCAGCCCGACAATGGTGGCCGCGCTGCCTACATACAGGGGAAGACGATAGCCCGTGCGACGCAACATCATGACCGCCGCTAACGAGCAGATCACCGCAGCAGCCCCTTGGGCCGTAAGTAAGGTTCCAGACCCCAGCACACTAATGTTGTAGCGATTGATGGCATAAAGCGGCACCAGCGCCATCGCGCCAATAACAAAGCCGCTGAAGATCATATTAACCAGATTCACTGCTCCAAAGTTCTGACCGTAGATCAACCGTGGTTGAATAAAGGGCGCCTCACTGCGCCGGATATGGCGGAAAAAAAACATGAGGGTGAGGCTAGATATCAGTACGAGAGCAATGAAAATCATCAGATTGCTCGCAACCTGCTTTTCACCGAGCACAGTCACTGCAAGCATTCCTGCAAGGAGACTGCAGCCAAGCATGACGATTCCCTGGACATCCATTTTTTTGACAGGCGAATCAGCTAATGGATGATCGTGCGGTATGAATCGCCACGCAAGTAGAAAAATCACCAATCCAATCGGTATGTTCACGTAAAACACGTCACGCCAGGAGAAATAGGCGACAAAATAGCCACCTAGAATCGGGCCAATCATGGCGCCGACGGGGAAGATACTGCCGAAAAGGCTCACATAGCGGTCACGCGTCGAACCGAAGTGATCCACGATGATGCCCGTTGCCGTCGGTGTAAAACCCGCGCCGCCAGCGGCTTGCAGCGTGCGCAGGACAATCAGTTCGTAGATGTTATCAGCCATCCCACAGCCAAATGAGGCCAGCGTAAACACCAGCGACGAAGCCATGAAAACACGGCGCCGGCCAAAACGCTCGGCCAGCTTGCCACTGACAGGCAGCATCAACACAAAACCAAACGAATAAGCCGTGATGGTCCAGCCAGCAAGGTTGATGGAGGTGTCCAATCCTTGTTGGATGGCGTGCAGCGCTGTAGCCACGATCGTCGAGTCTATCGACATCATAAGCAGCGCCATGGCAATGACAGCAAAGACGGTATTTCGACGCACTGGCCTGCCAATGGCATCATCCCCCTTGAGGCCAGAGACCAGCGGGGCCGTGGTGGCGTCGATCTTTATTTTACGCATATAGAAATCAACACCCTACTCCATCACCAAAAGTGCCGCACGTTTCGAATATTCGGCCCGCTCAATGCAGCCATCATAAAGCGAAATGCGCATCCCACAATCCACGCCTTTCTAAGCCTTTCCTGCCCTTCCTGTTCTGATACCGATCTCGGTGGAGATTTTTGTGGCCGGAGCGCTGGTGTTGATGGGTATCGCCAACGGCGTGCACCAAGGCGTCTACGCCACAGCGCGCAGCGCCGAGATCCTGGGCGTGAACAACACTAATCTGTCGGCGCGCACCGGAGAAGCAGGTCGCGGCTTTGCTGTGGTGGCGGGCGAAGTACGCAGCCTGGCGCAGAAAAGCGCCCAGGCAGCCAAGGAAATCAAAACACTGATCGACGATTCAGTCAGCCGCATGCAAGTCGGCGCCCAGCAAGCTGATCGGGCCGAACAGTCCTGCGGATTAGTCCAGATCAACCAAGCCATCTCGCAAATGGATGGCGTGACGCATCAGAATGCCGCCCTGGTCCAAGACCTCGGCAGCACAGTAAGGGGCTTAACTGTAGACGCACAAACTTTGCTCCTGGCTATTGAAGCGCTAAATACAGGCAGCGAGAATATTCAATACTCCGGCAAAGCGAACAATGCCCGGGATAAAATCCCTGGCTTATCGATGGCCTATTCTTGACCCAGGCGCAGCAGCGTCTTAGGGCCCGCACCCAGACTGCGTGGCCATGGGAGGCTGTATGCCAGAGGTGACAAACGCCTCAGTCTGGCGTTCATCACTCACGATGCGCCCGTCAATCAGCGTCATGGTGCGATCGCACGATGCAGAAAGGCGAGGGTCGTGCGTTACGATTAAAACCGCACAATTAAACGTTTTATTGAACCGTCTGAACAACTCAAATACATTGGCTGCTGTTTTTGTATCAAGATTGCCCGTTGGCTCGTCAGCCAGCAACAATGCGGGGCGGGTAACCAGGGCGCGAGCAATCGCCACACGTTGTTGCTGCCCACCTGACAACTCGTTGGGTTTGACATCAACATAATCCCGCAGCCCAACCTCAGCGAGCAAGTCAATCGCGTGCTCGCGATCTTTTTTCGATGGCTTTCCTTTAGTCAGCATCAGTGGCATCAGCACGTTTTCAACAGAAGTAAATGCCTGAATCAAGTGATGAAACTGAAACACGAAGCCAAGCTGGGCGCCACGCAATGCGGTGCGCTCTGCGTCGCCCATCTGGGCAGTCGGTCGATCCAAAAGATACAACTCGCCCGAGGTAGGCGCATCGAGCAGGCCCAGCATATTAAGCAAGGTACTTTTACCCGAGCCCGAAGGGCCAACGAGCGCCGCAAAGTCGTGCGCACCAATGCTGAAATCGATACCATGCAGCACTTCTATTTCATTGGGCTTGCCCAGGTTATACGACTTGCGCAGCCCTTCCAGTCGAAGAATTGAGCGACCGCTATCAAACATAACGAATCGCCTCTACGGGATGCAGGCGGGAGGCACGCCACGCAGGCACCATGGCGGCCAATAGACCCGTCAATGTGGCGACGCTCATGGTGACAAAGAGCAACCCTCCCGGCAGCGGAATAAAGAACAATTTAGGGCCGAAATTATTGAAGCCCCAGATCAGAGCAACGCCCAGCGCCGCACCAAGAACCGAACCCAACAGGGCCAGCAATCCGCCTTGCCAAAGAAAAATGCGTAATATTTGCTCGCGACGCGCACCCATGGCGCGCAAGATTCCGATCTCACGAGTGCGCTGCGTGACGGTAATGGCTAAAACGCTAGCTATCCCAAACGCGACTGAAATCGCTACAAAAAAGCTAATGACAGACGTTGAAATGCGCTGCGAGGTTAAGGCATTCATAAGCTGAGCATTCGACTGGATCCAGCTCTCGGATTTCAGTCCCGTCAAGCGCGTGATCCTCGCTGCAGCGATATCTGCTGCAAACAGGTCTCGGACCGTAACGTCAATGAGTGTGACGCCTCCGGCCAAATCAAGTAAGGACTGGGCTTGCTTTAAGTCGAGGTACACGTAACGCAGATCAAGCTCTCGCACACCTAACTCAAAAATACCCGTCACGGTAACAATTGCGTGGCGATTATCCCCTGCCTCCAGCCTCAGCTTGCTGCCGGCCTCAAGCCCCAAATCATCAGCCAGCAGTTTTCCAATGACAGCGTTACCCGCCCCCACTCGAAACTGGCCTGCGACGATATCTTTACTTATCGGCACAATTCGTTCATATCGAACTGGATCAATACCCACCAGTGACACTGATTTAATGACGTCGCCACGACGCGCAAACGCTGGACCGGCTACGACTGGCGATACGGCAGTCACCTCGGGCAGCATATCAAGAACGCTTTGAACTTGAATCCAGTTATTAATCGAGCGCAGACGCTGCACACGCTTTTCTTCGATCCGCAGCGCCAGCACGCCGTCAGGTATGCTGATCACTGCATTGTCTTCATGCGGCGGTTCAACACGGATATGAGACTGCGTCCCTAAAGTTCGCTCAATGATATTGTTCTGCAGGCCTAATATTAGCGTCGTAATGAATACGATGACCGATACCCCGACAGCAATTCCAGCCAGAATAAGCAGAGACTGTGAAATACCTTGCCTCAAAAATCTGACGGCAATCATCAGTTCTAGCCACATATGCACGCTCTATCGCCTACTAGAATTTGATTGGAACTTCGTTGCGCGTTTGGGCATCAACCAGCGCAGTGTCTGACCCTTGAGTCGCTATTCGTACACGCGCTCCCTCAGCCAAGTCAACTGACGTCGACACCCAATCCCCTTCCTGTAGACCCGACGTCACCTCGGTCATTGCCCCGCCTTGCAAACCCAGGGAGACCCGAGCCTCTCGTGCGACGCCATGGTATATACGCCAGACGCTCGCTTGTGGGCCGTGCCTGTTGAACAGCGCGTCATTTGGCAGCGCGAGTGCGCTAGGCTGTCGACCCGTTTCTATCGTGGCGGTTACCGTCAAATCATCACGCAGGTTATCAGGAAGGTTTTTAATGGCCAGTCGCACATCCACCGTGCCGCGCTGCGCATCGACGGTGGGAGCAATGCGATGCACCACCGCAGCGAACTGTTGTAAGGGATAAGCGTCAGCAATGCAAACTGCCTGTTGGCCTATCCTGAGCAGGCCAAGGTTACGCTCGTCAACAGGCACCAAGATTTCAACGCCATCATCATGCGCAATTTCAAGCAGCACGGTGCCTGGCTGCACCAAGTCACCAGGCTCTACATTGTGTGTAAGAACAGTCCCGGAAAACTGGGCTCGCAATACCGTCTTGGACAAGGCTGCCTCGGCTGCATCGAGCCGGGCCTGGATCAACGCCTCTTCGCTTTGCCCCCGACCAAGTGAAGCCGCATCGATTCGCGCCTGTTCAGCCGCCGCCAATGTAATTGCCAGCGCCTGTTCCGCCCTTTCTTTCTCTTCGCGCGGCGTTGCGTTCGACGCCAATAGCGCCTGGCGTCGCTTTACCTCACGCCTGGCCTGCGCCAATTGCGCCTCAGCCCGCCTCAAGTCAGCCATCGCTCTGGGTCGACGCACATCTTTTAATTGGGCCAAAGAGGCCAATGCTTCCCGCTGCCTGGCAAGCAACTCATCCGCTCGCAAGCGAATCAGCACTTGGCCGCGCACAACGTGCTCGCCTTCTCGGACTGGCCTATCAGTGACCACACCCGTTATCTCGACGCCCACCTGAACACGGGATTCTGACGTCACACGACCTGTTGCCACGACATACTGCACGAGTGGACGATTGACCAACTGGTACGCCGGCACCACCGGGCCCAACCATGCGCGATAAGCCACTAATCCGATGCCCATCAACAGAACAACGGCTGCGAACGCCCACTTCCCTTTCTGCTTTAACACGGATTATTTTTCCTTTGTAGACGCGAAGGTTTCACCGCGTTCCACATAAGATTGTATGTTAGCGGACGTGGTCGCGATCAAACGCCAAGCCCATACAATTGCGAAGCACCCAGCATACAGTCGCAGATACCACGTCACCTACCTAGATACGGTAAGGGACTATCTTTTCAAAAAGTGCCACCAGACTAAAATGCTCAAAGGTCTTGGGAACTAGCCATGAAAACAACGTTACATCCACCCGTATTTATCACTTCGGCAGCATTTATGCTGCTCATGGTGCTATTCACCGTTTTCGCACCGACCACTGCCGAATCGGCATTCAATACGGCTCAAGCATGGATACTAGAGAAACTAAGCTGGTTCTATATTTTGACCGTGGCGATCATACTGCTCTCCGTCGTCTATCTGGCGATCAGCCGATATGGCGACATCAAACTGGGGCCTGATCACAGCCAACCGGATTACCGAAACGTCACCTGGTTTGCTATGTTATTTTCGGCGGGGATGGGTATTGGCCTCATGTTTTTTGGCGTGGCCGAGCCTGTTATGCACTTTCTCAGTCCTCCTGTTGGTGTGGGCGGTAACGTGGATGCGGCACGCGAGGCAATGAGAATAACGTTTTTTCACTGGGGTCTGCATGCCTGGTCAATCTATGCCATTGTCGGGCTCACTCTCGCTTTTTTTAGCTATCGACACGGCCTGCCGCTGACCCTGCGGTCTGCGCTTTATCCTTTGATCGGCGATCGCATACACGGCCCAATCGGACACGCTGTCGATATCTTTGCCATTATTGGTACGGTTTTCGGGATCGCGACATCGCTGGGGGTCGGCGTGGCGCAAATCAATAGCGGCCTCAATCATCTTTTCGGGGTGCCCGTCAGTGTCACCATGCAAGTCATACTGATCATCGTGGCCTCATCGCTGGCAACCATTTCCGTTGCTAGCGGACTGGATCGTGGCATACGCGTCCTTTCAGAGACGAATCTTGCCCTTGCTGTCTTGTTGTTATTGTTTGTTCTGATACTGGGCCCGACAGTCTTCATCCTACAGACATTCGTGCAAAACACAGGCGCCTATCTGTCTGATCTCGTAACCAAGACATTCAATCTGTACGCCTATGAGCCCAATGACTGGATTGGCGGCTGGACCTTATTTTATTGGGGTTGGTGGATTGCATGGTCACCCTTCGTCGGCTTGTTTATTGCTCGCATTTCGCGAGGCCGCACGATACGGGAATTTGTACGCGGTGTATTGCTGGTCCCAGCGGGCTTTACTTTGTTTTGGATGACCGTATTTGGCGATAGTGCCATCCATTTCATTTTGGTCGACGGCCTCAATAACTTTGGTCAGGCCGTCGCCCAAGACAGCTCACTGGCTTTGTTTGTATTTCTAGAAAACCTGCCCCTATCCAGCATCACATCTTTTATTGCCATCATCATGGTGGTCGTGTTTTTTGTCACTTCGGCTGACTCGGGCGCACTGGTTGTCGATCTACTTGCATCAGGCGGTGCCGAAAACTCTCCTGTATGGCAACGTATCTTCTGGTCTTTACTGATCGGTGTTGTTGCGATAGCGCTTCTTCTGGCCAATGGGCTCAAGGCACTTCAGACCGCTACGATTGCGAGTGCCTTGCCGTTTTCAGTGATTCTTTTGTTTTCAATCTGGGGGCTCTTCAAGGCGCTTAAGTTGGATGCCACCAAGCAGCGCATTCGCTATCAAACCGTCATGCGATCTCAGCCATTAAGCAACGGTCAGACATGGCAGCGACGGTTGCGCAATATGGTGATGATGCCCAAGCGCGAGCACGTGCTGCGCTTTACAAGTGATGTTGTGCTGCCTGCCATGCATGCCGTCGCCCACGAACTTCGCAAGCAGGACTACGAGGTCACCGTGCACGAGAACGGAGAGAAAGATGAAATTCGTCTCGAAGTACGTCACCATGGCGAGATCATGGACTTCAGTTATGCGGTTTGGCCGTTAGAGCAGGTACGGCCTGCCTTGACGCCCGACGAGGTTGATGACGAAGAAGAGCGTCGTTTCTTTCGTGCCGAGGTTTTCCTGCAAGAAGGCGGCCAAGACTATGACATTATGGGCTGGAGCCGTGAAGACGTCATCGGCGACATCCTGGATCAATACGAGCGCCATCGCCAGTACCTACACATCGTCCATGGCTCGGCTGCAAAGGAGGAAACACATGTCTCTAAGAAATAACCGCCACACCAAGATCCAGCACGAAGCCCCGATTGCCTCAAAAGCAATTGGGGCGCTGGCCATCGGCGCCGTCGCCCTGGGTGCCCTCGCGATTGGCGCACTGGCAATCGGACGCCTGAGGATTGGGCGTGCACGAATCAGTCGCCTGGAAATTGACGAGCTTATCGTTCATCGTAAGATCGACAATAAATAAGCACAAACTATACTGCCTTGATCAAGCCGGTCATGAAAGGATTCAATGACACCAGCCCAATGGATGATTCTGGCGATTCTAGCTGCCACCCTTTGTCTGTTTCTGTATGGGCGTTGGCGACATGACATTGTGGCTGCCACGGCGTTGCTGGCGACAGTGCTGGTGGGCCTCGTGCCAACGAGTCAGGCATTCACCGGGTTTGCACACCCAGCCGTCATCACAGTAGCCTGTGTGCTGATATTGAGCAGCGCGCTTCTGCACACTGGCGTAGTGGATATGTTGGCAGAGCGCCTGCTACCCACCGAGGCAGGACCCACTCTCACCATTGCTGCTCTGGTTACACTCTCGGCCCTTCTATCGAGCTTCATGAACAATGTTGGCGCGCTAGCATTATTAATGCCCATCGCCCTGCAGATCGCGCAACGCCAGAGCCTGGCGCCAGGCAAAATTCTCATGCCCCTCGCGTTCGGCACAATGCTGGGCGGAATGACAACGCTTATTGGCACACCATCCAACCTGATCGTGTCCGACTTCCGCAGTCGCATGGGTGACGGTGCGTTTGATATGTTTGCGTTCACACCCGTTGGCATCACTGTGGCAGCGGGCGGTGTGCTGTTCGTAGCGGTGATTGGCTGGCGCATTGTTCCGGCACGCGAACGCGCCGGCGCCGACTCCTTCGACACAGGCGCCTACCTGACTGAGGCGCGGGTCGCGAGCAACTCCAAGGCCATCGGTATGACATTGCTCGAAGCCGAGGCCGAGTTACAAGAGGCCGACGCCCAAATAATCAGCCTTGTGCGTAATGAAATCAGGCTGACCGCACCACACACTACGGGGCCCTTGCGTGAAAATGATCTCGTCCTGATCGAAGCTGACCCAGAAGCTCTGGCCAAGGCATTGGACAGCCTGGGCCTTGTTTTCGGCGAAACACCCCCTGATGCCGATAAGGATGCAGCAGAAACCAAGAATCACCAAAACAAGCTCATCACCGACGGCAAGACAAAGGAGCAGGCAGAACAGGACAAGAAAATTGAACGCTCGATTCAACTTGACGAAGTAGAACTGATCGAGCTGGTTGTTTTGCCCGGCTCTAGTTTGCTCGGCCGCAGTGCCAGTGACCTGAACCTACGCGAGCGCTTCGGCATCAACCTGCTCGCGATCTCACGTCAAGGGTCGCGGATTCAAAGCCGGGTGCGGCACACGGCGCTACGCCTGGGTGACGTACTGCTTATGCAGGGGCCAAGCGATTTAATTGCTGAATTTGCCGCCAATGCAGGTTGCGCGCCGCTTGCCACCCGCTCCTTACGGGCGCCCGACCGAAATAAAATGATTCTGGCTTGCACTGCCATGGCCATTGCTATTGGTGTCACCGCTTTGAACATATTACCGGCGGCCATCAGCTTTCTGTTGGGTGTTGTGCTGCTTATGCTCTTTCGCGTGTTGCCACTGCGCAAAATGTATGAGGCCGTAGACTGGCCCGTGATTGTGCTGCTGGCAGCCCTGCTACCCGTAGCACAGGCAACAGAAACCACCGGCGCTGCCAAATTGATCGCCGATCTTCTTATGGATGATGTGGCGCAAGGCAATGCGATTATTGCGTTGACCGTGGTGCTGCTGACGACGATGTTCATGTCTGATGTGATCAATAATGCGGCCACGGCTGCCATTATGTGTCCAATCGCCATCAGCTCGGCAGCACAGCTCAACGTCAGTGCCGATCCATTTTTAATGGCTGTTGCGATCGGCGCATCGGCAGCATTTCTCACCCCTATCGGACACCAGAACAATACTTTAATCCTGGGCCCTGGCGGGTTCCGTTTTGGAGATTACTGGCGCATGGGTCTGCCGCTGGGAATCGTTGTAACGCTGATTGCAATACCCATGCTACTGCTGGTGTGGCCGTTATGAGCGGGGACTTGCTTAACGCGCATTCGCAGCGGGCGAAAGCGCGGATCATCGCGCCAGTATCCCAATCATTGCGTATTGCGGGAGCTCTATCGGTCATTGCGGGCTTGATCTGGCCTATACAGGCGGCGGCGCTGGCGTGGGCCATTTCTGCTTGGGTATCGGGAAATGTCGATCCCCCATTCCTGGCAGCACTACTCTTCGTCCTGGGTGGCGTGTTACGCGCAGCGCTGGATCATCGGGCTGGCGGCTATCTATTCCGCGCGGCGGACCAGACAATCACGCGCGAACGGGCAGCCCTGATCAGGCGCGAGGCGCGCGCCCGCACCGATGCCAGCTCGGCTGAGATCGCAGCCTTGATCGTGCAAAAATTACCACTGCTTCAGCCGTGGATCACGCGATACTATGTGGCAATGGTTAAGGTCTCGGTGCTGCCTCTTGTCCTTCTGGCATTGACCTTCTGGCTCTCGTGGGTGGCAGGCTTGGTGCTTTTGGTCGCCGGACCGCTCATCCCAGTGTTCATGGCGCTTGTGGGCATGGCAGCAGAAGAAGCATCACGCCGTCAGATGGATGAAATCGGATCGATGAACACGATGCTGATGGATCGCCTCTCGGCCATGCTCGACATTCGGCTTCTGGGGGCGGCGGACCGCGCCGCAGCGGATTTTACGGACAGGGCTGAGGCGTTGCGCATCCGTACAATGGCGGTACTGCGTGTGGCGTTTCTTTCTTCGACAGTGCTGGAGTTATTCAGCGCTATCGGTGTTGCAATGGTTGCGGTGCTCGTCGGTTTCACGCTTTTGGGGGTCATCGAGTTTGGCAGTTGGGGCAGCCCGATCGGGCTAGGTGAGGGGCTATTTCTTTTACTGATTGTGCCAGAATTTTTTCAGCCATTTCGCGATCTGGCTGCTGCTTGGCATGATCGAGCTGCCGGGCTGTCGGTGGTGGCCGATCTCGATGCGCTAGACAAGGCCGAGCGGGTAGGCTTTGTCGGCCACGCCAATGTCTCAGCCCCCTTGCCCGGCCCCCTGACATTGGCGCTGTCAGACGCGATCGCTACCCTGCCTGGCCGAGACGTGCTGCTGCCTGATCTGCGCCTGGGTGCCAAAGAGTCGCTGGCATTGATCGGGCCGAGTGGGGCCGGCAAAAGCACTACCCTTGCCGCCATCGCAGGCCTTGTTCCGCTAGCGACGGGGCGCATATTGGTTTGCAATCGTCCACTGAATCATGATACAGCGGATGCGTGGCGCGCACGTCTCTCTCTCATCCCGCAAGCCCCCCATTTCCCCAATCAGACCTTGCGGGACTGGCTTGATCCCGAAGGCAGCGGCGCGAGCCCCTGGCCCGCCCTGGAACTGGCCGAGGCGGACGGGATCGTCCGACGACTCGCCGAGGGCCTGGGTACGCGGCTGGGCGAGACCGGCGGCGGCATGTCGGGTGGTGAGGCGCGTCGGCTTATGATCGCACGCGCCATTCTGAGTGGCCGCGAGTTAATCCTCGCCGATGAGCCCACGGCGGATCTCGATCCCTGGACTGCAGCGCAGCTCATCCGTACGCTGATCCAGCTTATCGGCAATGGGCACAGTCTGATCGTCGCAACCCACGACCCTGCGCTGGCCCATGCAATGGACCGCACCATAGAGGTCAGGGGATGAAGGCACTCTTCCCCTTCTTATGGCTGCTCTTGACGGCGGCGCCATGGGCCATGGCCAGAGGCGCTATGTTGACGGTTATCGTCCTGCTGATGGGCGCCGCACTACTCGGCTTGTCAGGCTGGTTTATCACTGCGACAGGGATCGCCGGGATCGCCGGGATCGGCATCGCCTTTGATGTATTCCGCCCATCTGCAGGTGTCCGGTTTCTGGCACTTGGCCGCACTGCTGCGCGTTATGGTGAACGCTTGTTGACCCATGACGCGACACTGCGCGCGTTAGCGGCTCTTCGGGTGACACTGCTCAGGCGTCAGGCCCGGCTAGGCGAGCGTGACTTGGCAAGCCTGCGCAGTGAGGCCGTACTAACACGGATCGTCTCGGATGTGGATGCACTTGACGGTGCAGTTCTACGGCTTTTGTTTCCCGGGCTGGCCGCGCTCATCACCCAAGGGTTGGTGTTTCTTGCGCTGGGTTGGCTTGCAGGCTGGCCGGTCGCTTGGGCTGTTCTGGGTGGCTATGTTCCGTTGGCGGCATTTATCTTCTGGCGTCTGGCGCAACGCAGCATTCAGCCCTCAGAGACAGTCGAGGCGCAGGACCAAAAGTTGCGACACGGTATCATCGACATGATCCGGGATCGCCAGGCACTGATTCTCTGGGCCCGACTCGGTCAGCGTGAGGAGAATCTGCTACAGATCGACGCAACAACGCGTATCGCTGCGCAAGCATTGGATCTGGCCGACCGGAATGCTGGTGCAGCGCTTTCAGCGCTAGTCGCCATGGTTGCTGGGCTTGCTCTGATTGCTGGTGGATGGGTGTTTACACCTGAAACTACCAATCCGGCGGTCGCGGCTATTGGCGTATTCGTCGCATTGGTGTTGGCCGAAACACTGCTGCAACTACGGCGGGGCTTTTCCGATTACGGCAGGATGACAGGCGCTGCCAGACGAATCGGCGAGCAGGCAAAGATACTGTCCGAGCGCCCAGATCGGCATAAGACGGCGCTCGAACACTCTCCTGTGCTAGCCATTCAAAAAATCGGGATAAGACTCGAACTCGAGCGGGGGGACGCCATTGCATTGACGGGGCCAAGCGGCAGTGGAAAGACAACGTTACTCATGCAGATTGCAGGACTAGCCGCTAGCGACGGGATATCCATTCTTGGGCGCGCTCCCAACCACTGGCAGGAAGCGGCGCTACGCGAACTTGTCACGATGGTTCCACAACGTAGTGTGCTGATTGCCGGCACGATCCGTGAAAATCTCTGTCTAGCAGTCGATGCCAATGATGACGAGATATGGCGTGCGCTGGATGCGGTGGTTTTGGGCGCAGTGATCCGTGAGCGTGGCGGACTGGATGCCCAGCTGAATGAGGCAGGCGCAGGCCTGTCGGGCGGACAGGCTCGGCGCCTGACGTTGGCGCGGGCAATCCTGAAATCACCCCGACTTCTACTGCTGGACGAACCAACGGAAGGGCTGGATGCCAGCACGGCTGACTGCGTACTATCTGGCATCCGCAAGGCTTTGCCAGAGGCAGCGATTCTGGCGGCGCTGCATAGAAAGGCCAATCACCCGATGTTCAATGGACAAATATCTGTGGCCTCACGATAATATTCTTATCAGAGATCGGTATATTGAAGTTAGCTCAAGGCAAGGAACACTGAAAAATGGATCTCGATATCGTCGAGCTGTCGCGCCTGCAATTCGCGACAACGGTCATGTATCATTTTCTCTTCGTACCATTGACATTAGGTTTGTCGGTGATCGTCGCGATCATGGAGACAGTCTATGTCATGACCGACCGGCCGATCTGGCGCCAAATGACGAAGTTCTGGGGCATGCTCTTCGGAATTAACTTCGCGCTTGGTGTCGCCACAGGCATCACCATGGAATTCCAGTTCGGCATGAACTGGTCTTATTTCAGCCATTATGTCGGGGACATCTTCGGCGCGCCTCTTGCGCTCGAAGGTCTGATGGCCTTTTTTCTTGAGGCAACTTTTGTCGGGCTGTTCTTTTTCGGTTGGGATAAGCTGAGCAAAGTCGCTCATCTGATGGTAGCGTGGCTCGTTGCAATCGGATCAAACTTCTCCGCGCTCTGGATCCTGATCGCCAACGGCTGGATGCAAAATCCTGTAGGAGCAGAATTTAATCCCGACACGATGCGGATGGAACTCACTAGTTTCTTTGATGTGATGTTCAACTCGGTCGCTCAGGCAAAGTTTGTTCATACGGTTTCCGCCGGATATGTGACTGCGGCGATTTTCGTGCTGGGCGTATCCGCCTGGTATTTGCTAAAAGGCCGCCATACCGAGCTTGCGCGCCGCTCGATTACGATAGCAGTATCGTTCGGCCTCGCCTCTGCCCTGTCGGTCGTACTGCTGGGCGACGAATCAGGGTATGACGTATCACATAACCAAAAAATGAAACTCGCTGCTATTGAGGGTATGTGGGAGACCGAACCGGCTCCCGCCCCCTTCAATCTGATCGGCTTCCCCGATCAGGAGGCACGCGAGACCCATTACGCGATCCAAATTCCATGGATGATGGGCCTGATTGGAACGCGGTCGCTGACGACTGTGATTCCCGGCATCAATGAGCTCGTAGCAGAATCCGAAGACCGCATCCGGTCGGGGATCATCGCCTATGATGCCTTGATGACAATCCGCCAGCAACGTGCCCAAACGCCGGCGGCTGTGCGTCAAATCTTCGAGGATCACGGCGACAACCTTGGATATGCCTTTCTGCTCAAACGCTATCTAGATGATCCTCGTCAGGCCACCGAAAAACAGATCATACAAGCGGCCAATGATACGGTGCCCCACGTCTGGCCGCTGTTCTGGTCTTTCCGCATCATGGTCGGTCTTGGCTTCGGTTTCATCGCACTGATGGCTTACTTTTTCTGGCGCGCCAGCTTTCGTAGGCAAGTCTACCCACGCTGGGCTCTCTGGGGCGCTGTGGCAATTATTCCTACGCCGTGGATTGCAGCCGAACTGGGCTGGATCGTGGCGGAATATGGTCGCCAGCCGTGGGCGGTCGACGGCGTGCTACCAACAGCGCTGGCGGTCAGCCACCTATCGGTCGCCGATCTGTTGTTGACGCTTGTAGGTTTCATGGCTTTTTACACAGTTCTGTTCGTCATCGAGATGGGCTTGATGCTCAAGTACATCCGCAAGGGCCCCTATGAGGATGTCAAAGAAACTGAAATCTGGACGGCGCAGCACGAGAACCGATTGCGCTCCACCGGCAGCAAAGACCTCTTTGCTGCAACAACACCAAAGCAAGCACCATGATTCTTTATGAACTGATCTCTTACGACGTTCTACGCGTCATCTGGTGGCTTCTGCTAGGCGTCCTACTAATCGGCTTTGCATTGACCGATGGCTTTGACATGGGTGTTGGTGTGCTCTTGCCCTTCGTGGCCGGAACCGACACTGAACGACGCATAGTGATCAATACGGTAGGCCCGGTTTGGGAAGGCAACCAGGTCTGGCTTATCCTTGGTGGCGGTGCGATTTTTGCCGCCTGGCCACCGCTTTACGCAGTCAGTTTTTCGGGCTTTTATCTGGCGATGTTCGTGGTGCTGGCGGCGCTTATCGTGCGGCCAGTAGCGTTTAAATACCGTTCTAAACGTGATTCAACAGCGTGGCGCTCTACTTGGGACTGGGCGCTCTTTGCGGGCGGCGCGGTACCTCCATTGATTTTCGGCATTGCGGTAGGCAATGTCTTGCAGGGTGTACCGTTTGAGCTGACCCCGGATCTTTTCGCCCGCTACGAAGGTGTCTTTTATGCCAAGTTTGCAGGACTACTCAACCCCTTCGCTCTGTTGGCGGGTTTGGTGTCGCTGGCAATGCTCACCACCCACGGTGCCGCCTGGCTATCACTCAAAGCCGATGGCCCGGTGGCCGCCCGAGCACGTACTATCGGCACTTGGTCCGGCCTCTTGACAATCGTGGCTTATATGTCGGCCGGCCTCTGGCTCGCTGTCGGGATAGACGGCTATGCGTTGACGGTGCAGGCCGTCGCCAATGGGCCATCGAACCCACTCTACTCAGAGGTAGTGCGCACGGATTCCTGGCTTTCCGCCTATGCAGTGCGCCCCTGGATCGCACTGGCACCTGCACTAGGTTTGCTGGGCATAGTAATGGCTGTGCTCGGCTTACGTGCAGGGCGCGAGGGATCGACGTTGCTCTGGTCCAAGCTCGGGATTTCTGGCGTAATTTCATCAGTCGGGCTGACAATGTTTCCCTTCATCCTACCCTCATCGCTTGATCCACGTTCTTCGCTAACGGTGTGGGATGCCTCGTCCTCACATCAGACCCTGTTCGTGATGCTGGTCGCAACAGTGATTTTTATGCCGATCATTCTGGCTTATACCGCCTGGGTCTACCGTGTGCTCTGGGGTAAGGTCACCGAGGCCGACGTCAACGGGCCAGGCTCGGCCTACTGAAGGAAGGAACATCATATGTGGTATTTTTCCTGGATGCTCGGTCTGCCCCTTGCTGCAATTTTTGCCGTTGTCAATGCGATGTGGCTTGAGATGCAGCGCGACCGTGCGCTATGGGAAGACGACAAGCAAGGCGCGACAAGCAATCCGCCCTGATACGCTAATGGTATTGCGTGCGATCGTCTAATTTATGCTGTGCCGTCCGAAGGCAGTGATGCGCCACCTTCATCTTCCCAACGATCTGGACATTCACATTTGTAGGGTGGATGACCGCAGTATGGGCAAATTTCGTCTTGTGGTGTCGTGCTTTCGTGATGGTTAGAGCCGGTCGGGGGAGTGTCGGCCTGTGTCATTCTAAGTATCTCCTGATTTGACCGTGCGCATATTGCTCGGCAATTCTTACACTACGTCTGACAGACGGGATTGTCAACCTGCAAAGACGACAGGCCTCATACACCGATTGCCCCAATTGCGCCGAGCACACCATGTGCGAGCGTGCGCCGCAGCGTAGCATAGCGGTGGCCGACAGCCGCTAGATCAGCAGCGTTACCGATATCGCGCTGTGCGTCCATCCAGACCAAATCGGCATGGTGCAGCAGAATGTTGCGGCGTGCCTCATCATTTTCGCACGCAATCACGCTGGTAAGTACATTCAATATCCGGATCATCACAGCCCATTTGACCGGCCGCGAATGATAATGCGGCGATCGTGATGGAGAACACCGTGTCAGCAACACCGATTGTCGACGAGGCGATAGCCCCGAGTAGAGTACGCGCACCGGTACCACCACCGCTGTAGAGCCAGTCACTGTTTATCAACCATGCGGGTAAGTCGCCACCACGATCTATATTCAGCAACCCAATCGCCAGCAGAATACCGCCAAGCACCATAGCGCCAGGTACCAAGCAAAAGGTCTCGCTCAATTGATTGATAAGCTTCAGGAGACGAGCGTTCATAGAGTGAGGGTTCGTTATATTTCTACAAAACAGGTATCTGTACTTTTTTATCTTATCCTTTTACTTTCTCGACCATGTGATTAATGACATGGCTATGCCCGAGCTGAGGGCTAAACGTAATGATATCGGCGTCCACCTGGATCTTTAGATTATGTCCCGATGGCCAGTAAAAAGATCATTTTCGTTTACGGCCACCTGTACACCTTCTGCTTCGGTCGCAGTGAGCTGGCCGCGCAAGACAAAGCTCCGATGGGGGCACTGACATAAATAACCTTCTAGCCCGACGAATAGTGACGTGGCAAACGTCACTATCATGCCTCTGGCCAGTGCAGCATATCAGCCGTCTCTAGCCAATGGGTTTAGTAGCCTTGATCATCGTCATGGCCGAGGCAATCATGCTGCCCATATCACCCATATTGGCCGGTAATATTAAGGTATTGTTCTTCTGGGCTACTTCCTTAAACGCATCTACATAACGTTCTGCCACACTTAGGTTAACGGCATCCATGCCACCAGGGGTCTGAGTCGCCCGCGCCACCCGCTCCAGGGATTCGGCTGTGGCTTGTGCGATAGTCAATAGCGCCTGGGCTTCGCCCTGAGCGTAGTTGATCATGGATTGCTGCTCGCCTTCCGATTTTAGAATAGCCGCCTGACGGTTACCTTGGGCAATATTGATGTCTTCTTGCTTTTTACCCTCGGATTCGGTTACCAGCGCCCGCTTAGTACGCTCAGCGGTGATCTGCAACTGCATGGCCCGCAAGATCTCCTCCGGCGGCGTCAAATCACTGATCTCGTAGCGTAGTACCTTAACGCCCCAGTTGGTGGCCGCCTCGTCCAACGCCTTCACCACTGCCAGATTGATCAGATCGCGCTTCTCGAACGTCTCATCCATTTCCAGCTTGCCAATCACGGAACGCAACGATGTCTGAGCTAGATTAGAGATTGCCAGCACGTAATTGGTCGAACCATAAGAAGCCTGCTGTGGATCTGTGACCTGGTAATAAAGCACCCCATCCACCTTCAATTGCGTATTGTCCTTAGTGATACAAACCTGACTGGCAACATCCAGCACCATTTCCTTAAGTGAGTGCCGATAAGCGACCTTCTCCAAAAAAGGAACGGTAAATCCCAATCCAGGAGACAGTGTGCGATCGAATTTACCCAAGCGCTCGACCACCGCCGCATGCTGCTGTGGCACGATCTGAATCGTAGATTTGATAATGACAAACACGACCAGTGCCGCGATTATCCAAAAGGATAGCGTTATTACATAATCATCCATGGGGATTCCAATAAGAAAAAAGTTGAAGGTATTTGAGACCCCAAACACCTAATGTTGAATATCTGCAGTGGGATACTCGCCAAAACGCAAAATTAATGTCAGACCTTGTACTGCTTGTATATAGTGTTCGCCAGGCAGTGCAGCTTGATCAACATCCATACGCGCGCTCCAGTAGGCGCCCCGATAAAACACCCTGGCCGATCCATTTTCGTCCCAAGCATCCACAATGACGCGTTGCCCGATGTCTTGGACGACGTCCGGGTTGGATTGAGTCGCCACCTGGCCTTTGGATTGACGATGATGATGCAAAACCCCCAGCCCGATCAGCGATGCAAGCAAGCCACCCACGATCTGCCACACAAGCGTGAAACCCGCGTACTCGACCGTACCAGATACCGCCAAGCCCAAGGCCACCAGCAACAAATAAAAGGTGCCCGTGGCCATCTCTAATAGCAAAAAAAGCGCTGCCGCACCAAACCAAAGAAACATGCCAGAATCCTTATAAATTATTTCTATTTTGGCACGTTATCCGCCTTCAAGACCGATCCCTCGGGCGAATAATCCAGTGTTCCGCGTAGTTCGACCTTCCCTTGCCAGGAAAAGTCGGGAAACGGCAACGTCCCTTCCTGACGCCATCGCTGAACCTGTTCCTCGAGGCTCACGGCCCTCGGCGAGCCCCTCAAGCGCAAATCCAAGGACGACAGCGCCGCGCTGAATACTTATCATGGGCCTTAATGCTTAGTGATTGCTAGAAGCGGGCTTGGCTGTGCCCGGCGCATCACCCTGGCGATAGATAGTCTTACCTTTTTTGATTGTTTCCAGAACCTCTAGCTGATCCAGGGTCTCTGGATCGATAGCCGTCGGGTCTTGGGACAAAATTACAAAATCAGCGAGCTTGTTTGGCTGCAACGAGCCTTTTTCAGTCTCCTCGAAATGCTGGTAAGCAGGCCAGAGCGTCATTGCCTTAAGGGCTGTATCGACATCAACACGTTGCCCAGGCCCAAGAATGTCACCGGAACGCGTACGACGAGTCACCGTAGCAGAGAGCACACGCATCGAGTTGGGGAATGCGACCGGTGCGTCATGATGCGAGGAAAACATCATGCCCCGCTCACGCACCCAGCCTGTAGGAGAAATGTTATCGGCATTCTCCGGGCCCACGGTGCGGTCGCGATGCCAATCGCCCCAATAGAACGTATGCATGGGAAATAGTGATGGAAATATCTCCAGCTCATCCATCGTTGCCACCTGATCTTTGCGTAGAAACTGGCCATGAATGAGTACGGCACGCCTGTCTTTGGGCGGGTGCTTGGCCCTCGCTGTCTTGATGGCTGCCAGCAGCAAATCCGAAGCTGCCTCCCCATTGGCATGCGTAATGATCTGAGTGTCGTTGGCAAACGCCCAATCAATCGCCGTGAACACCTGATCCGACGTCACCGCCGTATAGCCGTGATAATCAGCGCGATAGCCCTCTGGCGAGTCATAGTACGGCCGATCACGGTAGGCGGTGAAGCCTTGGGGCGAACCGTCGATGGTGAGCTTGGCGCCTGCTACTCTGAAACCATTGATATAGGTCTGGCTAGTGTTCTTGGTGATGAAATCTCGATCCTCCATCACATCTATATACGCGACCACATCGATTGGAATACGTCCAGCCGCCGCTGCACTCTGCATGAATGGCACAATTAGTGCATTGGCCCGACCCTCCTGGCCGGTCGTGTATCCATATTGGGCCAGCAGCTTAGTGCCGGCTTCGAACAGGGCTTCGCCCTGGCCCGCAGTCATCCCGGAGAACCGCTTGGCTAGAGCCGTAAAAAACGCAGCTTCCTCCAGCACCCCATTGGGTTGTTGTGAATTTGGCCGGCGACGTATGACGCCTCCGTCAGGATCAGGCGTATCGTCAGTAATACCGGCCTGCTCCAAAGCTTTGCTGTTCATGACGCCGATATGACCAGACTGGTGAATGATCAACACCGGCATATCGGTGGAGACCGCATCCAGATCGTCGCGCGTTGGATGTTGTTGATTGGCCAACTGCGCATCGTCATAGCCAAAACCCAAGATCAGCCCGATGTTCTTTTGCATGTCGGCATGCTCACTGGACCAATTCTTCAGCGTGGATTGCAAACTAACGACGTCGGTCACCTCACCATCGGGCGCCGAGAGAAGATTCGCCGAAATCGCTTGGACCCCAATCATAAAGGCATGGCCATGGGCATCGACAAAGCCAGGCAGCAAGGTCCGGCCAGCCAGATCATGCATGATCGTCTTGTCACTGCGATATTGCTTGAGGTCTTGGCGCGACCCAAGGGCGAGTATCCGTCCATCCTTGACAGCAATCGCCTCGACACGAGGCTGCGTGTCGTCCATGGTCAGGACGAAGCCGCCGGACCAAATTTGGTCGGCGACAGGTGCCGCCAAACTAGGTGACGTTAGCCATGCTGCGCAAAGCAAAAGAACAAATCGGACAGCGGCAATGATGGTCATAATGTTGCATTCTCTGTGACATGTAACGAATAACGGCACAAACCATAACATGGACAGCTTATACCGGTAAGACTCTCTTGCAGAGATTCGACATACAAAATTGGCATTATGACCTAATTACTGCTATTTTATACGACGGAAAGTTTATATTGGGGTATATCTTGACTCAGAAAAGAATAGCCATCCTAGGCGCAGGCCCGAGTGGTTTAGCTCAATTGAGGGCGTTCGAGGCCGCCGAATTAGCAGGCGTTAAAAATATGCCTGAAATTGTATGTTATGAAAAGCAAAATGATATAGGTGGCATGTGGAATTATACATGGCGAACAGGTTTGGACAAAAACGGCGAACCGGTGCATGGCAGCATGTATCGCTATCTGTGGTCGAACGGGCCAAAGGAATGTTTGGAATTTGCTGATTATTCTTTTGATGAGCACTTTGATCGATCAATTCCTTCATATCCACCACGCGAAGTTCTGAAAGATTACATTATGGGCCGTATCGACAAACGTGCAATCTTTAAATATATTAGATTTCAGAGTCCAGCACGCTGGATTACTTATGACGATAATCGCCAGAAATTTACCGTCACGGTCATGAACCATAAGAGTGATGAGCAGGAAACAGAGGAGTTCGATTACGTCATCGTTGCTACAGGCCACTTTTCCACACCAAATATGCCGTATTTCGAAGGTTTGGAGCAATTTCCTGGACGTGTATTGCACGCGCACGATTTTCGTGACGCACTTGAATTCAAAGATGCTGAGTTATTATTGATTGGTGGTAGCTATTCTGCCGAGGATATCGGCACACAATGTTATAAATACGGCGCCAAATCCGTCACCATAAGCTACCGAAGCACGGCTTTAGGGTTCGATTGGCCCGAAGGCATTGAAGAGCGGCCGCTACTAACACGCCTTGAGGGTAATATTGCCCATTTCATAGACGGCACCACCAAGAAATTTGACGCAATCATTATGTGCACAGGCTATCTATTTCATTTTCCATTCTTGCCTGATGAATTGCGCCTACAAACTCATAACTGTCTCTATCCAGATAATTTGTACAAAGGAATATTTTTCCAGAGCAATCCAAAATTAATCTATTTGGGCATGCAAGACCAGTACTTCACCTTTAATATGTTTGATGCGCAAGCTTGGTATGCACGAGATGTCATATTGAATAAAATTCATATCCCCGATGCAGCACAACGTCTACAAGACATACAGGACTGGCTGGCGCGACAGGAAGCACTGGAAACGGCCGATGAATCCATTGATTTTCAGGCCCAATACGTACGCGACCTGATTGACGCCACCGATTATCCTGATTTCCCTATTGAAAAGCAGGCTGAATTATTCAAAGCTTGGTTGCGAGACAAAGAAGAAGGCATTATGGAATTTAGGAATAAATCTTACCGATCAACAATAACCGGCACGATGGCTTCCAGCCTTCCCAAGCCTTGGCTTGATATAAAAGACGACTCACTAGAGGGATTTATGGCCCTGAAATTCCTAGCACCAAAGGAATAGCAATACAGTGTTGTACTACAATATTTATCATCTATCTGATATTAACTAGACGAGGGCTAAATTAGGACATAAACCACAGTGTTTTCCCGCTAAACAACCTGATGAAGCACCCAATCGGCCACATCAACGTATATCTATAGTGTCTTTAACATGACCAGCACCTTAGCAATCGTCGTTTCCCTCTTACTGCTGATGTACTTGGCCTATCGCGGCATCACCGTGCTGCTCCTCGCGCCACTCATGGCTGGCTTAGCTGTTCTGCTGTCTGGTGAGATAGGCATTTATCTGCCTATCTATACCGACACCTTCATGAAGGCATTGGGTAATTATGTCATTCAGTTCTTGCCGATTTTTCTGCTGGGCGCACTGTTTGGCCAACTCATGGCGGACTCGGGTGCTGCCCACACCATCTCTCGCTGGATTGTCACCCGGCTCGGCGATAAACACGCAATCATCACAGTGGTGTTGGCCTGTGGCGTCCTAACCTATGGTGGTGTGTCCTTGTTTGTGGTGGCGTTCGCGATCTACCCAATTGCGGTGGATCTATTCCGCACGGCAGATATTCCAAAGCGATTGATCCCGGCGACTATTGCGCTGGGCGCCTTCACATTCACAATGACTGCACTGCCCGGCACGCCATCCATCCAGAACGCCATACCAATTCCTTATTATGGCACGAATGTGTTTGCGGCTCCTGGACTAGGCCTCATAGCCGGTACCGTAATGCTATTGGGCGGCTTGTGGTGGCTGCGAAGTCGTGCAAGCAGCGCCCGGGAGGCTGGCGAGGGTTATGGTCAGCATACCGATGACAACACCCCCGCACTCGAGGATGTAAACGCCGGTGCACGATCGTCCATGCCACTTTTTTTGGCTCTGTTGCCCTTGCTGCTGGTGATTTCGGTCAACGCCCTGTTTACCTATGTATTATTCCCCCGCATGGACATGAGCTTTGTGGTCGAACGCTTTCCACACATAAAGCCTGCAAACATAATCGGCCTATGGGCACTTATTATTGCGTTGGCTGCAGCTTGTACCACGCTTGTTATTTCGCGCCTGGGCCGCTGGAGTGACCTGCGCGGCACCATCAACAAAGGTGTTTTTGGATTTATGCTGCCCTTATTCAACACAGCGTCAGAAGTCGGCTATGGGGCAGTTATTGCTGGCCTGGCCGGCTTCGTCATTATCCGCGATGCGGTATTGAATTTGACACCGGACAATCCCCTGATCTCCGAGGCCATTGCCATGACTGTCTTGGCAGGGATCACCGGCTCGTCCTCCGGTGGCCTGAGCATCGCACTACAAACGCTGGGCCCAGACTACCTGCGTATGGCCCATGAGGCGGGCATCAGCCCAGAGCTAATGCACCGCGTGGCTGTATTGGCCGCTGGAGGTTTCGATACGCTACCCCATTGCGGAGCAATCATCACATTGCTATCGATATGCAAGCTGACGCACCGCCAGTCATATATGAATATCGCTGCGGTCACCATGCTCGCACCGTTCACAGCTTTGGCCACCGTCATTACACTGGGAACACTATTTGGCAGCTTTTAAGAGTTTTTTTCAGCGCGATCACCTTACTCCACCATCCAGAATCCTGGGGGCACGACATCATCGGCGGTAGACTAAGCAGATTGACATCCAGCGGACAAGCAACGATGACCAAGCACGAAGAACGCACTGACGCAACGATCCATCATGGTGAATACAAGATCCCCGAGGGTAAGCTGGTCGTCGTAGACCTGCATGTCATGGACGGCCGCCTGCACGCGGTACAACTGTCGGGGGATTTCTTTCTAGAGCCCCCAGACACCCTTAGCATGATCAATTCCGCCCTAAATGGACTTCCACGCGATGCCACATCAACGCAAATTGAACAGGCTGTGCAGGCAGCTATCGGCGCCGATGTCATGATGTATGGCATCACTGCTGCGGGGATTGCGGTGGTCATACAAAGGGCACTGGCATGAACGAGGAACTCAAACGCAGCAGCTGGAACGACCACGACTGGCAACTTATCCACACTACGCCACAAAAGCCTCTACAGCACATGGCGCTTGATCAGGTGCTGCTCGACGAAGTCGCAGCGGGGCGGCGCGCCCCCACCCTACGAATCTGGGAATGGGCGGCACCAGCTGTCGTCATTGGTATTTTTCAGTCGCTGAAAAACGAGGTGGACGCGCAGGCGGCACAACAGCACAACATCGAGATCGTACGCCGCATCAGCGGGGGCGGCGCCATGTTTATCGAACCAGGCAACACCATTACCTACTCGATCTATGCACCTCGAACACTTATTGCGGGTATGAACTTTCGCGAAGCCTACGCCTACATGGACGCGTCTGTACTCGAGGCCCTGAACGAGCTAGGCATCAAGGCTTGGTATCAACCACTCAACGATATCACCTCAGAGGGTGGCAAGATCGGCGGTGCGGCACAAGCCTATCGCGGCAATGCCGTGCTGCACCACGTCACCATGGCCTACAATATCGATGCAAGTAAAATGCTTCAGGTTTTACGCATCGGACGCGAGAAATTATCCGATAAGGGAACGACTTCGGCCGCCAAACGCGTCGATCCTTTGCGCAGCCAGACCGGTTTGTCGCGCGAGGCAATCATCCAGCAGATGATCGCTACTTTTCGCCAACGGCATGGCTTGCACACCGGTACATTGCTGTCGTCTGAGTTAGCTGCTGCCGAGCAATTGATTCACGAAAAATTTGGCACTGAAGCCTGGCGTGCTAAGGTGCCTTGATGTTGGCTGGCATGCTGCGCAAACCTGTATAACAGTGATTCCAGCTCAATTTCCAGGGGAGTTCATTTGAATATCAACGCTATTTTGGTTCCAGTAGATGGTTCTGCAGCCTCAGTGCGTGCGCTTGAATTCGCCATCGCAGCAATAAAAGGCCGCTCAGATATCGCTTTGCACATTCTGACGGTACAAGCCCCCGTCATTTCAGGTAATGCCCAACGGTTTATCTCTGCCGATATCATTGCAGACTATTACCACGATGAAGGCACCCAGGCCTTAAAGCCGGCCAAGGCTGTGCTTGAGAAGGCCGGTGTGCCTTACCAAGAGCACCGGGTGATCGGCTCGATTGCAGAAACCATCCACCAGTTTGCCAAAGCGAATGACTGCGGATTGATCGCTATGGGGACGCGGGGGCTGGGGTCTGTTGCAGGATTATTTTTAGGCTCGGTCACGACCAAGGTATTGAGCTTGGTTGATATTCCGGTCACATTGGTAAAGTAGGCGGTACCCTGATGTTGGGCCAAAAATACACCCATGAACGCACTTGAATTAACCATTCCGCCCCCTCTCGTAATGCTTGTATTGGGCCTGCTCATGTGGCTGCTGACGTTTACTTTCCCAGCATTTACGATGTATTCAGTCAGTAGTGTGGCTGGGGCAGTCATCATCAGCGTGATCGGCGTTAGCGTCGGTATGGCAGGCATCATCGCCTTTAGACGTGCTCGAACCACCTCCGACCCAAGAAAGCCAGCAGACGCATCAGCACTGGTAACTTCGGGCATTTATCGCTTTACGCGTAACCCGATGTATCTGGGGGTGCTGCTCGTACTGATAGGCTGGGGGCTGTTTCTCAATAATTTACTGGCATTGATCTGTGCGTTTATTTTTATCCCCTATATCAGCCGATTTCAGATCCAGCCAGAGGAACGATTGCTTGAGGGAAAATTCGGCCCAATATTTATCTCATATAAAGCCAAGGTCCGACGCTGGATTTAGGACGTTTTCCCCTACAATGCCTGATGCGATAGTCGCTATCCCTAATTTACGCAGATACAGGCACCAGAACTTCCTCAATGAATCGTAAGCTGCTCCTATTGGCCTTGTGTCAGGGTCTGTTTCTCACCAATAACGTTACGTTTATTGCCATCAATGGCCTGGTAGGCCTCGCTCTGGCGCCGTTTAGCTGGTTGGCGACCCTGCCAGTCACTGCCTACGTGGTGGGTGCAGCCGTGTCCACTGCGCCTGTAGCGCGCTCGCAGCGATATCTGGGACGCAAGCGCTCATTCCAGATTGGTTTAATCGTCGCTGCCTTCTCGGCGGGAATCTGTGCCTGGGCGGCAATGTCACAGCAATTCTGGCTGTTGGTCACGGCGACTTTCGTGGCTGGTTACTACAGTGCCAATGCATCACTGTATCGTTTTGCAGCACCCGAGCTTGCGGCGCCCAGCTATAAGGAAAAAGCCATCTCATTGGTACTGGCCGGCGGCATTGTCGGTGCCGTGATCGGCCCCAACCTGGCAAATGTGACGCGTGATTGGTTGCCAATCCCGTTTGTCGGCGCCTATCTGGCCTTGATTCTGGTGGCGTTACTGTCGCTGCTAATCATGTCATTCATTAAGTTTCCGCGCCATGAGGCACCCGTATTGGGTGCGACCAGTGGTCGCCCCCTGCGCGTCATTATCCGCCAGCCGGTATTCTTTGTCGCCGTATCGGGTGCAGCACTTGGCTACGCAGTAATGAATCTGCTGATGGCAGCGACACCGCTGGCAATGCAAATGTTCGAACACCCTTTTAGCCATATTGCCATCGTGCTCGAATGGCATGTGCTGGGGATGTTCGTACCAAGCTTTTTCACTGGGCATTTAGTCAAGCGCTTTGGTGTCTTGGTGGTGATGGGAGCAGGCGTCGTGCTCATGGTGCTTTGTGTTGTGATTGCGCTATCAGGCGTGGCACTAATGCAATTCACGATCGCACTCCTGGCTCTAGGCATAGGCTGGAATTTTCTGTATGTGGGTGGCAGCACCTTACTCACCGAAGCCTACGAACCCGAGGAAAAAAACAAGACTCAGGGCGCGATGGACTTTTGCGTATTCACCTGCGTCGCCATCAGCTCGTTTGCCTCCGGCGTACTAATCACCACACAGGGCTGGACCTGGATCAATCTGGGCTCACTCGTACCGCTAGCAGTGGTGGCCGGGGCGCTATGGTGGATGGCGCGGCACCGAGCAACCATGCAATTGGCAGCGCGACACAACGCGACGTAGCCCCACCAATCAGATTATTCATTGGCTCCACCGCCAATCACGCACCTCAGGCATATCCTCACCTTGCTCAGAAATGTAGCGCTTGTGCCGTTGTATGGTTGCCCAATAACGGCCCGTCGCTTCTTGGACCTGCCCGCTGAACCGCCCAATCCGCTTGATGGCATCCAGCGCAAGCTGATAACGGTCCAGGTTATTCAGCACGACCATATCAAACGGCGTCGTCGTCGTGCCCTCCTCTTGATAGCCACGGACGTGAATATTATGGTGATTGCGCCGACGATAAGTTAACTTATGAATCAGCGCAGGATAGCCATGATAAGCAAAAATAACCGGTTTATCAGTGGTGAACAACGCGTCAAAGTCATTATCATCCAAACCATGTGGATGATCGGTTGAAGGCTGTAAAACCATCAGATCCACTACATTGACGACCCGAATCCGAATATCCGGAACATACTCACGCAATAGCATCGTAGCGGCTAATGTCTCGATGGTCGGGACGTCACCCGCACACGCCATGACAACATCAGGGTCGCCTTCATCATTGCTGGCCCAGTGCCAAATACCTGCGCCCATCATACAGTGGCGAACGGCTGCATCCATATCCAACCATTGAGGTTGCGACGGCTTGCCGGCAATCACTACATTGATATAGTTTTGACTGCGCAAGCAGTGATCCATCACCGACAAGAGGCAATTTGCATCCGGCGGTAAATAAATACGTATGATGTCAGATTTTTTGTTCGCAACATGATCAATAAAGCCGGGATCCTGATGGGAGAAGCCGTTATGGTCCTGCTGCCATACGTGCGAGGTAAGCAGATAATTCAGCGATGCAATTGGTCGGCGCCAAGGGATCTGATTACTTACCTTTAACCATTTAGCATGTTGGTTGAGCATCGAATCTATTATGTGTATAAACGCTTCGTAGCATGAAAAAAGCCCGTGACGACCAGTCAGCAAATATCCCTCTAACCAGCCTTGGCACAGATGTTCACTCAACACCTCCATGACACGACCGTCCACGCTCAGATTCGTATCGGCCTCCTCGGTCTCGGCCACCCATGTCTTACCGGAAACTTCGTAGATGGCATCCAGCCTGTTCGAAGCCGTCTCATCTGGCCCAAAGACCCGGAAATTATTCTTGTCCAGATTGGCCTTGAGGACATCACGCAAAAATTGGCCCAAGACACGTGTCGCCTGCGCCTCGACGGTGCCCGGCGCGGCCACTGACACGGCATATCGATAAAAATCGGGCATCGACAGGGGTTGCAGTAACTCACCCCCGTTGGCGTGAGGATTCGCCCCCATACGGCGCAGGCCCGTCGGAGCGATCTGCGCAAACTCTGAGCGAAACGTTCCCTGCTCATCAAACAACTCGTGCGCCCGGTAGCTCTTTAGCCAGTCTTCGAGTTGCTGCAAGTGCCCCTGGGTCACGAATTCAGCAATCGGGACTTGATGCGAACGCCAAGAGCCCTCGACAGGCTTGCCATCAACAAATTTCGGCCCAGTCCAGCCCTTAGGCGTTCCAAAAATGATCATCGGCCAGCGTGGGCGCTGTGGATACTGCCCCCGACCGAGCGATCGCGCAACGCTTTGAATGTGGCGAATTTTTGCAAGAACCACATCGAGTGTACTAGCCAAGGCCTGATGCATAACAGCCGGGTCGTCGCCCTCTACCAGGTGCGGCTCGTAGCCGTAGCCGTGCATCAACGCAAACAATTCTTCATGGCCAATGCGCGCCAATACAGTCGGGTTGGCGATCTTGAACCCATTGAGATGAAGGATAGGAATCACCGCACCATCGCGGGCAGGATTCAAAAATTTATTCGAATGCCAACTTGCCGCTAATGCACCGGTTTCTGCTTCGCCATCGCCGATAATGCAACTAACGATCAGATCTGGATTATCAAATGCAGCACCATAGGCGTGGACCAAGGAATAGCCGAGCTCCCCGCCTTCATGGATAGAGCCAGGGATTTCGGACGACACATGACTGGGAATACCCAATGGCCAGGAGAACTGGCGAAACAATCGATGCAAACCGTTGCGATCCTGGCCTACTGCTGGATAGCGTTCGGTGTATGAACCCTCTAGATAGGTCTGTGCCACGATGCTCGGTCCGCCATGCCCAGGACCGATGATATAGATCATATTGAGATCATTCTCCTTGATCAGCCGGTTAAGGTGAACATAGAGAAAATTCAATCCCGGCGTGGTTCCCCAATGTCCCAATAATCGAGGCTTTATATCCTCAAGCCTGAGTGGCGATTCAAGCAATGGGTTATCCCGCAGATATATCTGGCCTACGGAAAGGTAATTGGACGCGCGCCAGTACGCATCCATCTTACGCAAGAGTTCAGGCGATAGCGGACTGGACATCGGATCCTCCAAGCAAAAAAAAAACGTAACTTGACGGGCGTCAATGCCTATCGGCGACCCGATCTCCTACCATGAGCTTGTCATCCACACATTCATACGAGGAAATAGAAATGAAGAAAGCCGTCTTTAATATGGAACCCTTCAGTTGCCCGTCCTGTATCAAGAAAATTGAGAGCACCTTACTCAAGGTGGACGGCGTACGCGAAGCCAAGGTGCTCTTTCATTCTGGCCGAGTACGCGTTGAGTTTGACAGCTCGGCCACGAGCGCCGACGCGTTGGAACACACCGTCACCCGCCTGGGCTATCCAGTCCTCTCCAGCAAAGTGACCTGAGTGCATTCGGGTAGAACCCGTCCTGCTCGAACTAACAGGACGGGGTGCTCAGGCAACGCTCACAGATCGAACTTTCGGGGTAGAACATGAAAAAAATACAGAATTCTCATATTGCCATGGTAACAGGCAGCCTGCTGCTCGTCGCCTTTATTCTGCATTGGTTGGCACTTACAGACGCCAAGCACATCGTATTGGTCGCGTCGACATTGATTGCAGGCTACTTCATCGCACTCAAGGCCTTTAAATCCTTGCGCATGCGTGCATTTAGTATTGAGTTACTCGTCACGATCGCCGTAGTCGGTGCCCTGATCATCGGTGAGTACGTCGAATCAGCCGCGGTCACTTTTCTATTCATATTCGGCGCATATCTGGAAACACGGACGCTGGAGAAAACCCGATCTTCGCTTAGATCCCTGATCGATTTAACGCCCACCGAAGCTACCGTCATTCGCCCTGAGGGCAATATCAAAATCGCTGCCGATGATCTCGTCAAGGGCGATCGCGTACTCATTCATTCAGGCGAAAAGATCGCCGTTGACGGTCAAATCCTGTCTGGACGCGCCACAATTATTGAAGCTGCCATAACGGGTGAGTCCGTACCTGCCGACAAAACGGTGAACGACCACGTCTATAGCGGCACCATGATCGATAACGGCTATATCGAGGTGCTAGCCGAGCGCGTGGGCGAGGACACCACATTTTCCAAGATCATCGAGCTGGTCGAAGATGCTCAGGAATCAAAAACCAAAACACAGAAATTTCTCGATAAATTCGCCAATATCTATACACCTTCAATCGTTGTGCTCTCTGTGCTGGTCTACGCTTTTTCCAGCAACGTCGAGCTCGCCCTAACCTTCCTGGTAATCGCCTGTCCGGGTGCATTGGTAATTTCCGCTCCCGTCTCCATGGTCGCAGGTATCGGCAATGGCGCACGCAATGGTGTTCTCATCAAGGGCGGCGAGATCATGGAGAAACTCGCCAAGATCAATATCGTCTTGTTTGACAAAACCGGTACGCTCACCAAGGGGCGGCCTGAGGTGACGGAAGTCAAGGCCTGGGCAGGTGAAGAAAACGAGCTTCTGCGCATGGCAGCTCAGGCAGAAGTCGCCTCCGAGCATCACCTGGGTCAGACCATCGTGACTGAAGCCCGCCAACGCTCACTCGCGCTGACAGATAAGCCCGAGGAGGCCGACATCATCAAGGGCAACGGTATGACAGCGACGGTGGCGGGTCAACGTCTGGTAATTGGCAACCGTAAGCTCATGCATACCGAAGGCATAAGCATCACGCCACAGGTTGATGATTATGCAGTCGGGCGCGAAAAGGCGGGAAACACGGCAATATTTGTAGCAATCAATGGGACGATTGACGGCCTGATTTCAATCGCTGATCAAATCAAACCCGAAGCCCATCGCGCCATCGAACAACTCCGCGCACAAGGGGTAGAGAAGATATTCATGCTCACGGGCGACAACCGCTACACGGCACAACTAGTGGGCGATGAACTGGGGCTGGATGCGGTTCATGCCGAGCTGCTGCCTGAAGACAAAGTGAACTGGGTCAACACACTGAAAAGCCAGGGCTATCGCGTCGCCATGGTGGGTGATGGCATCAATGACGCTCCCGCACTCGCCAGTGCTGACGTCGGCCTGGCCATGGGCACGGGCGGCGCAGACATATCGATGGAGACGGCGGATATCGTCCTAATGTCTGACAACCTGGATCAGTTTGCCCACGCCCACGCACTCGCCCGTGCAACCGTCAATAATATGATGCAAAATACCTTCTTTGCAGTCGGTACGGTCATCATCCTGCTCATCGGCGTCGTACTGGGCAAGGTGTTCCTCGCTTCAGGCATGCTGATTCACGAGATCAGTGTCCTGCTGGTTATACTGAATGCCATCCGACTGATTCGATATAAGGGTCGCCATGATATACGCACTGCTGCCCCGCAACCTGCATTGAACCCGAGTTCCTGAACCAATACGCTGGCCGTTGCCGTAACGGAATA
Organism: Alcaligenaceae bacterium CGII-47; assembly: GCA_019166125.1. GTDB lineage: Bacteria > Pseudomonadota > Gammaproteobacteria > Burkholderiales > Burkholderiaceae_B > Castellaniella. The sequence goes on along the minus strand of JAHTBO010000001.1, from coordinate 425,802 downwards.
AAAACCATGCACAGCCCTAACACCACAACAACGTCAGACACGAGCCACACCATGGCGCCACAAACGCTCTGTGTGTCGCTCGTGCCGATTTTCAATCATCTACCCGTCGATGAATTACGCAGTATCGTCACCAAATCCAAAATGCGTGTCTTTGAGCGAGGTGAATTCATCCACCACGCGGGCGATGATTCTAATCAACTGTTTATCATCCACCAAGGCAAGGTCAAGGTCTACCGCCTGTCCGAGGGGGGCAAGGAACAACTCGTTCGCATCCTCGAACCAGGCGATTTCACCGGGGAACTCGCCCTATTATGCGATTCACAGCACGACTCTTACGCGCAGACAATGGAAAAGTCAACAATCTGCACGATCGGACGCGATGATTTTCACGCCTTGCTCCTCAGACACCCTGCCATCAGTCTGCATGTCATGGCTGAACTCGCATTACGGTTGGGCACCAGCGAAAACCAAACTGCCGTCATTGCGACGACGCCGGTGGACGAACGCATCGGGCTCTACCTCGTGTCTCTTTCTGAAAAATCCAACTCCCTGAGCATCACCTTACCAATGAGCCGCAGACACCTGGCTTCTTATCTGGGCACAACACCAGAGACCATCAGCCGTCGACTCACCGAATTCGAGGAAGCCAACTGGATCGCACAATCCGGGCAGCGCAAAATTGATATTCTGGATCTGGACGCCCTATTGCTCCTGTAGAAGGCGCCAGCGCAGCGCGATCAACACGTTGGAACATACTTGGGCTAAGATCAATGCTATCCTCCTTTGCAATTGACCTGAACTCCTGCCCAAAGATTTCTAACGGATAGCCAATGATTCCACGTAGGCGCGCAATATTACTTTCTGGCCTCGCCATCGCGACAACGGGAGTTCCCCGACCCGGCCTAACCCAGACTGTATGGTCACTGGACGAGTTTTTGACCCTATCATCGCACCTGACGGGTTTTCCCGTCACAGCGCTAGACAGGACGGTAGGCACCTTTATCTTGCAATCCTTCGAGGATCGCGGCATGTTGCCCGCGCTCAGGATGCTATCTGGCCAGACGGATACGAACCCCCCCTTGACCAAAGAGATCATTGCTACGTGGTACACCGGCATATGCCAGACCACGACGGGTCTGGCCGTGGCAACCCATGATCAGGCGCTCGTGTGGCACAGTGCGCCTTATCTGCATCCTCCGGGCATATGCGGCGGAGCTTTTGGCTATTGGTCCGAGCCACCCACCCTTATCTGAGATCAACAATGACTTCACACCTCACCGCAGACGTCGTTATCATCGGATCAGGCGTGGCGGGCGCGTTGGTCGCGGCCAAGCTCGCCGAGTCTGGCGTACGCGTCTGTATCATGGAGGCAGGACAGGCCGTAAATCGTGCCGAGGCGGTACAAACCTTCTGGAAAGCCTTGATCAAAGTCCCCGAATGCGCTTACCCGTCCGTGCCCCAAGCCATGCACCCCGTGTCTGACAATTTGACTCAGTGGTACTGCCAGAGTGGGCCGAATCACTTCAAGAGCACATATTTAAAAGTTGTAGGGGGTACCACCTGGCATTGGCTGGGCACCTGCCTACGGCTGATCCCTTCCGACTTCGAGACCAAAACGCGTTTTGGTTGGGGCGTGGACTGGCCGATTTCCTATGCAGCGCTAGAGCCATTTTATCTCCAGGCCGAACAGGAAATTGGCGTTTCAGGAGACTCAGACCAAGACCTCGGCTCGCCCCGTAGCGGCGACTATCCCATGCCACGTATCCCACCCACCTATGTGGATCAGACATTCAGTCAGGCGCTCCAAGATAGTCCATACCAGGTCAGGTCAACGCCTCAGGCACGTAACTCGGTGTTCCGTGACCAACGTATTGCCTGTTGCGGCAGCGCAAGCTGTATTCCAGTGTGTCCTGTCCAGGCGAAATACGACGCTACGGTACATATTGGCAAAGCCCTGGCCGCTGGTGCCACGTTGCTCGAACGCAGTACCGCGGTCAATCTGCAGCTTGGGCCAGAGGGCGAGATCGACGCAGTACGCTTTCGCCGCTGGGACAATACCGAAGGTGAAATCCGCGCCAAGATCTTCGTGCTGGCCTGCAACGCGATTGAGACACCTCGCTTATTGCTCGCCTCCCAGAGCGCTGCTCACCCCCAAGGCCTCGCCAATCGCTCTGATCAGGTCGGTCGCAACCTCATGGACCATCCCGTTCAGCTCTCTTGGGCCTTATCGGGCAAGGCTGTTTACCCGTACCGCGGTCCCCTATCAACTTCGGGCATCGAGAATCTGCGCGATGGTGAGTTTCGTCGGGAACGCAGCGCATTCCGTATCGAAATTGGCAACGAAGGGTGGAACTGGCCGACAGGTGCACCCACGACAACAGCAGCTGATCTGGCCAATACCGGCCTGCAAGGTTCGGAGATGAAAGCGGCAATGGCGAACGCTGCCACGCATCACGTGCGACTGGGCTCTCTCATGGAACAAGAACCTGATCCAGAGAACCGCGTAACCCTGGACGCGACGCAACGTGACATGTACGGCGTGCCTTTGCCTAATCTCAACTACCGCATCAGCGATTACGTCAAACACGGCCTTGAACAGGCCAGGCAGGCCCATACGGACATATTCAAGCGCTTGAACAGTACGCAGATCAACCATGCTCCTGAATTCTTTGGTGCTGGCCACATCATGGGAACGACCAGAATGGGATCTGACCCCAAGACCTCGGTCGTGGACGAGTCTCTACGCAGTCACGACCACCACAATCTGTTCATGGTCGGCGCAGGGGTCTTTCCCACGACCGGGACAGCCAACCCCACTCTGACAATCGCCGCGCTCAGTCTGCGTGCTGCAGGGGCGATTCGCGACAGTCTATTGGCGTTGCCATCGGCCACCTAGCCGATTTAATCACCTTGCACCAATACCGGCTATTTGGATCATTGACGACAAAAATGAAAAGCCTACACTGATTGCCGGTAAGAGCTATTTACTTTAGGCATCTATCATGTGGATATTCTTACGAATGGCGGCGTGTGTGGTGCTCGTCTTGCCCAGCATGACGGTTTGGGCGCAGGACGATGCCCTGATGGTACGTGGGAAATATCTGACTGAAGGCGTGGTGGCCTGTGCCAACTGCCATACCGCACGAGGGGATAAGGGTCAGCCACTATTTGAGCAAGGCCTATCCGGCGGCATGTTATTTGACGACGACGCCTTCAAGGCTTATGCACCGAACATCACACCTGACCCGGAGACGGGCATTGGTAAATGGACTGACGCGCAATTGGCCAAGGCCGTACGTGAGGGAATCCGGCCTGATGGCAGCGTGATCGGCCCACCTATGCCTATTCCTTTTTATCGACACCTATCGGATGCTGATTTAGCAGCTATCATCGCCTACGTAAAAGCACAGTCACCTGTACATCACGTCGTAAAAAAATCGGTTTATCACATTCCGCTGCCACCCAACTACGGGCCGCCTGTGACCAATATCAAGGCCCCCCCAAGCACAGACACCGTGAAATACGGCGAATATCTTGCCAATATTGGACACTGCATGGACTGTCACACGCCACGTGACAATAAGGGCATGCTGCGCATGGACTTGCTCGGAGCGGGAGGCCAAACACTCGAGGGACCGGCAGGCGAGGTCGTCACACCCAACCTGACCCCTGATCAAAGCGGACTAAAGACCTGGAGCAATGCGCAAATCGAACGTGCGATCCGCGAAGGTATCGATAAAAATGGCGCTCACCTGCAACCTATTATGGCTTTTAACTGGTATAAAAATATCAACGACCCAGACATGAGCGCTTTGATCGCCTACCTGAGATCACTCAGCCCTCAGCCATTTGCCGGTAAAAAATAAGGGTTGTTAAAAGCCTCTTAAAGGGCGCCTTCACTTATTTTTTCCCCGAAGCTTGCGTGTACAAAGGCATCACCGCAGCAGCGGCTTTCTGCAAATCGGCGATCCGACTTGAGGCAGAGGGGTGAGTGGAAAGAAACTCGGGGGGGGCGCCGCCACCTGTCTGACTCATTTTCTGCCAGAGTGTGACTGCAGCACGCGGATCATAGCCGGCACGCGCCGCCAGCTCGACACCCAGGCGATCCGCCTCGGTCTCGTGCCCGCGGCTATTGGGCAGAGTAAACATCACCTGGCTGAGCTGTGAGCCTAAATCCGCGCTCGCTTGGCTTCCTGTCACCGCAGCGAGAATGGAGATCCCGATGCTGGTCGCCATCTGTTGAGAGACCTGCTCACGCGTATGCTCGCGCAAGGCATGGGCGATCTCGTGCCCAAGGACGGCTGCCAACTCAGCATCGCTGGGGTTTATTTTCTGGATCAAGCCTGTATTGACGGCGATCTTGCCGCCCGGCATGCACCAGGCATTGACTTCATCGGCGCTAAGTACATGCGTCTCCCATTGCCAGTTGCGTGCATCCTGACGAAAGACACCAACCTGGGCGATCAGACGCTGTGCTATTGTCTGCACACGTCGCGTCTGTGCTGCATCACGATCCAGTCGACCCTTGGCACGCGCGTCATTCAGGATCTGCTTGTACTGAGACGCCGCCTCTTGGTTCAACTGCGCCTCGGGCACCATGCTGGACATATATTGAGTCCGATCAATCCCCACCTGACCCGATTGCGTCGTCTGTACTGACGTACAGGCCCCCAGCAGTAACGTTAATGCCAGCACACTCCAGCGGCTTGTTCGTATTTTGCTCATGGGATCACCTTTTGTTTATGCGTCTGTATAGTATTTGCCATCGCCCTATTAGGCGCCATCACTCGGATCAAGCACCCCCACACTGACCACGATGACGCAATGCATGATCCATCAACACGATCGCCAGCAATGCCTCAACGATAGGCGTAGCGCGTATCGCAACACAAGGATCATGGCGCCCCAAGGTCTGAACCATCACTGGGTCACCAGCTCGATTTACGGAATGACGCTCGATACGAATACTGGAAGTGGGCTTGACCGCGAGCGATACGCGCACATCCTGACCCGAAGAAATACCGCCCAGCACACCCCCGGCATGATTGCTCAAGAAACCATCTGGTCCCAGCTCATCCCCCTGCTCGGAACCACGCATGCTGACGCAATCAAAACCTGAGCCAATTGATACGCCTTTGACCGCATTCAGGCCCAGCATCGCGTGCGCAATATCAGCATCCAGACGATCATAAACCGGCTCACCCCATCCGGGCGGCACGCCCTGGGCGACGACTTCGATACGCGCGCCGATCGAGTCGCCGTCACGACGTAACTGGTCCATGAACGCTTCAAGTTCAGGCACGATACTCGCATTAGGTGCAAAAAAAGGATTCTCGGGCACCTGCTCCCAGGACTCAAACGCAATAGGGATAGGCCCGAGCTGGCTCATATAACCTCGCACCCGAACACCGTGGGTGTGCCACAGCCATTTTTTAGCCACTGCACCTGCCGCAACCGTCGGTGCAGTCAAGCGTGCCGACGAGCGGCCGCCACCACGCGGGTCGCGCAGTCCGTATTTTTTCCAGTAACTAAAATCAGCATGGCCGGGCCGAAAGGTATCAACGATATTACTGTAATCCTTACTGCGTGCATCCGTATTGCGGATCAGCAAGCCGATCGGCGCGCCCGTGGTACGCCCTTCAAATACGCCTGACAGGATCTCGACCTCATCTGCCTCGCGGCGCTGCGTCACATGACGCGAGGTGCCCGGACGGCGACGGTCAAGCTCGAGCTGAATATCGGCCACGTCGAGCTCCAGCCCAGGCGGACAGCCATCAATGACTGCGCCAATCGCCGGCCCGTGCGACTCACCGAAGTTAGTGACGCCAAAGAGTTTTCCCAGAGTGTTGCCAGACATAATGCGCTCTATAGAACAGAGGGGGGTAGTGAGAATCCCATTATTGCATTTTTCGCCCCCTCTTTATGTTGCAACGAGTTAAGGGGGTGGCACCTCACGATGAGCAGCTAACCGATAATTCCTGCGACCAATCGGGTGGCAAGGCAGCATACGCCTCATAGCCAGGTCGCTCGGTGTAAGGGTCGCGCAGGATCGTCAGCAGTTGTTCAATTTCGCTGGCGTCACCTCGCGTCGCTGCATCGATCGCCTGCTGAGCCAAATGATTGCGTAAGACGTAGAGTGGGTTGGCACGATCCATTTTTTGCTCCCGCTCATCAGCGGGACGCGCATCCTGCTGCAACCGTGCTTGATAGCGAGTCAGCCAGTGGCGCGCCGCTTGCTGGTCAGCAAAAAGCTGCAAAAAGGCTTCGGGAGCCTGTTCAATGCGCGCCAAGCGGCGAAAACTCAGGGTGAAATCAGCTGCCTGGGTATGCAATAGACCCCACCAGTCGTTGAGCAAATTTTCATCACCCTCACGCCAAGCACCGACACCCAGCTTATCGGCCGCCTGTGCATGATAGGCGGCAAGAAAATCCGCCTCATAGGGCTCAATCTGTGCTCCCAGGGTCGCGCCATCCGCCCCCAACACCATCAGGCTGCTGGCCAATCGATATAGGTTCCAGTGCGCGACAGCCGGCTGAGCATTCCAAGCATAGCGACCATTCGTATCACTATGATTGCATACATGATTTGCCTTAAACGCATCCATAAATCCATATGGACCGTAATCGATCGTAAGCCCCAAAATGGACATATTGTCCGTATTCATGACCCCATGGCAAAACCCTGCCAATTGCCATTGAGCCATGAGCCGAGCCGTACGCTTGACCACCGCACGCAGAAAACGCAAGAGCACCGCATCATCGCTTGCCGGCTCACCGCCCTCGGGATCTCGACACTCGGGATAAAAACGATCCACGACATAGTCGAACAGGGCTTTTTGCTCGTCATGCGAACGCGCCCAATGCTCAAAATGCCCAAAGCGCACAAAACTGGGGGCGACGCGCGTGACTACGGCCGCCGTCTCGACCGTCTCTCGATAGACTGGATCATCGGACACCACGAGCGCCAGAGCACGCGTAGTAGGGATACCCAAGCCTGCCATCGCCTCGCTCACGAGGTATTCACGCACGCTGGAGCGCAGCACTGCCTTACCATCACCCATCCGTGAATAGGGTGTGCGCCCCGACCCCTTGAGTTGGACCTCCCAATTGCCCTGCGGGGTGATCACTTCCCCAAGCAGATGTGCACGGCCATCCCCCAATTGCCCTGCCCAGACGCCAAATTGGTGCCCGCTATACACCGAGGCGAGTGTCTGGCCGCCAGGCAAAGGCTGTTGTCCTGCACACACAGCCAAAAACTCGGGCGTGCGTAACGCCGCCTCGGACAGACCGAGCAGCGCGGCCACCTGGGCGTTAGCATGCAGTAGATGAGGCGCGCCAGGCGCATGGGGGCTGAGTCGGGTATAGAAGTTCTCAGGCAGCGATGCGAAGGAATTGCAAACCTTTAACCCATCTAATCGGTTAAACATGGCGTGGGATGCGCGAGGCACGTTTAGCGGGCCGTACATAAAGCACCGCGCACAGATAAAACCCTGATGCCAGTACGAACTCCAGTCCGCCCAGCCACATGGAGGTCTGCGTGAAATCCGACCAGGCCCGCACCGCACCCTCCATCAGGTAGAGCAGGCTCAACATCGCAGCCCACTGCATGGTGTAGAGGCTGCCCTTGAGCACCCCTCGTAAGGGAAACAATAAGGGCACAGTTTTGAGTGCAAGAAGCGAGCCGCCAGGCAAAAGAGGCGCCCACCAGAGCTCCCAACCCAGACAAAGCACAATTAATGCAATGAGAAAAAAAGCAGCGGCCCAGTGCAGGCCTGAATTCAGTTGAACTTTCATACTGTTATTATCACCTGAAACCCGGCGATGGAGCATTCATGACGGCCCAACTCACCCCTTTGCAGCCCCCTGACCCCGTCACGCCGACGCCATCCGTCCGCCGCGCCCATGCCTTGGACATGCTGCGCTTTGCATTGAATTATGCGGGCGAAAAAAAGCTCACGCAGATCGCCGCCAGCCTGACGTTCACCACGGTATTGGCCCTTGTGCCGACTCTGGCCGTCGTGTTGGCTCTATTCACGGCTTTTCCTCTGTTTGCAGAGTTCCATCAAGCGCTTGAAGCCTTTTTGAGCGAGAGCCTGCTACCCGCCGCCGTCTCCGAAACCATCATGCTTTACCTGAACCAGTTTGCTGCACAAGCTTCTGGTCTTACCGCATTGGGTAGCGCATTCCTGGTCGTGACCTCGATCATGCTCATCATGACGATCGACACCGCCTTCAACGAAATCTGGTACGTAGAAAAGCAACGCCCGATGCGCCAGCGCCTGCTTGTTTACTGGGCCATTATCACGCTAGGTCCCGTCCTCACGGGGGCTAGCCTGTGGGCGTCCTCGATGCTTGCGCGCGAATCCATGGGCTATATCGGTGACCTGTCCCTGGGGCTTGGTCTTCTGCTCTCGGTGACGCCTCTTGTCGTCACGGCCCTAGGCTTTAGCGCCCTGTTTGTCTTTGTACCAAATTGCCGTGTGCTCTGGCGCGATGCATTACTCGGCGGCACGGGCACGGCGCTTATCCTGGGCGCAATGAAAGCCGGATTCACGTGGTACCTGACCGAATTCCCGTCCTACACCGTCATCTACGGTGCGTTCGCCACGTTGCCAATCTTTCTGCTTTGGATCTATCTATCCTGGCTGGTCGTGCTCATGGGCGCCATGGCGGCCTCTTTGTTGCCCGCGCTACGCCACCAACGCTGGGCCATCAACCGCCGCCCTGGGGCACGCCTGATAGACGCGGTAAACATCCTGTATGCACTATGGCGAGCCCGGAGCAGTGAACCTTTAGGACGCAGTGCGGATTTTCTGGAAAAACACCTGCGCATTCATCCCGACGAACTCAGACGCACCTTGCAGATCCTTAAAGAGCAAGGCTACATCGTCAACGCGCAGGATACCGATGCTTGGGTCATGGCCTGTGACCCCATCCAGGCCAGACTCGGTCCGATCATCGATACGCTACTCATTGATCGGAATCAGGCAGGCCTAAAGCCAGCCTTGCTTCAGGCCCTATCCACCTCACTACCTGGCCCCTCCTCGACGCTCGAAGATCTATTCCAACAATCGCTACCCGAAAACGGCTCAATGATGCACAATACAGACAACACATCCCCGAGCGGCGAAGGACCATGAATATGCTCAAAGTCAATGAAATCCTCCGTGTCAAGGGCCATGCGCTCTACACCGGCACACCCGATATGCTCGTCCATCAGGCCATTGAATCCATGAGCCAACTGGACATCGGCTCCTTGGTGATCATGGAACATGGCGAACTGGTCGGCATGCTGACCTTTCGCGAAATCATCAGGCACATCCATACACACGACGACAAGGTCGGACAATTCACGGTGCGCAGCATCATGGATGACGCTCCGGTCAGTGTGTCACCGAACACCAGCGCCGATGAGGTACAACGCCTGATGCTCGATAAGCACGCCCGTTATATCCCTGTCATGGATGGTCCAACGTTGATGGGCGTGATTTCGTTCTACGACATGGCGCGCGCAATCGTCGAGGCACAGCAGTTTGAAAACGATATGCTCAAGGCCTATATCCGCGATTGGCCAGTCGAGGCAGGCACCGCACCCACGCCCTCCAAGCACAGCCAGCCTTAGGGACCCACTTATGTGGGCGGTCTGTGCATGTCCCCGAGGTCGACGCGGGCCGCTAAGTCAGCGCCGCCCAGGCACGGTACAGCACATCCGGCCCCTCAGCGCGTAGGCTGGCGGTATCCGAAAGGATCCGTCGCCATTGCCGTGCGCCTGGGTGGCCTGACATCCACCCCAGCACCCCACGCAGCACGATATGTAATGGCACACCGCGCGCAACCTGTGCTCTTGCATAAGCAAGCAGTGCCTCGAGGATCTGCGGCGGTTCGGGTATTGCCTGCGTTGGTGCCACCAGACGATTCAGATCCGACAGGATCTGTGGTTGATGCCAGGCAGCCCGCCCCAGCATCACGCCATCCAGACGCTCCATCCACAATGCACAGGCAGCGACGTCGGCCAACCCGCCATTCAGGACAATATTTGCGTCGGGGAAATCCCGTTTGAGCTGTAGCGCGTATTCATAACGCAGGGGCGGCTTTTCACGATTATCCTTTGGAGACAGACCCTTGAGCACCGCATTGCGCGCATGCACGATAAATACCCGGCAACCCGTCTCGTATACCTTTCCTACAAAATCACGTGCGAAGGCATAAGAGTCATCATAATCCAGCCCCAGGCGATGCTTAACTGTGACGGGAATCGACACCGCATCCTGCATAGCACGGATGCAATCGGCGACCAATTCTGGCTCAGCCATCAGACAGGCCCCGAACGCGCCGCGCCGCACACGCTCTGAGGGGCAGCCACAATTCAGATTGACTTCATCGTAACCCCACTGCTCGGCAAGCCGCGCGCAACGCGCCAGCGCTGCAGGCTCGCTACCGCCTAGTTGCAAGGCCAGAGGATGTTCGCTGGCGTCATAATCCAGATGACGACCTATATCGCCATGCAACAGGGCACCTGTCGTGACCATCTCGGAGTACAAACGCGCCTGGGGGGCCAGCAGCCGATGAAAATAGCGGCAGTGACGATCTGTCACGTCGATCATAGGCGCGACGCATAGGCGCCATGCGCCAACATCATGATTAGAAACTGTTGTCATATCAAGAGCCACCAAGCGGGCTCATCAGGCCCGTGGCAGGCCAATGCAGTGTAAGGCCGTCATTGTACACAGCCCCCCTACAGGCCAGCACTGGCCTGTCTGCCGAACATCCCCGAGCAGTACCTGCCAAGCTAGACTAAAATCGTCTGTCCGATCCATTTTGGCCAGACTGGCCCGAGCGCATCTCCTCCATGGCCGTATTTACCACTGTTACTGAAAACGACGCACACGAACTGCTCCAGCGCTACGATCTGGGCGAGCTGATCACCCTGCGTGGTATCACTGCGGGTATCGAGAACACCAACTATTTCCTGGATACGACACAAGGCGCCTACGTTCTGACGCTGTTCGAGGTGCTCACGATCGAGCAACTGCCTTTTTACATCGAGCTGATGCACCATCTCGCCAGCCGAGGTGTGCCCGTGCCACTGCCCCAGACATTACGTGACGGGACGCGCATCACCGAATTGCACAACAAGCCCACTGCGATCGTTACGCGCCTGTCGGGCGGCTACGAGCCCGAGCCGGGCCCCACGCACTGCAGACTCGCAGGCCAGACGCTCGCTCGCGCGCACTTGGTCGGTCAGGACTTCGCTATTACGCAGCCCAATCTACGGGGCTTGGCGTGGTGGCGCCAGACCGCACCTAAGGTACTGCCCTTTCTGGACCCATCCCAGGCGGCGCTGCTGAACGCCGCGCTGGACGAGCAGATCAGCTTTGCTCAGCATCCTGACTACGCAACGCTCCCGACTGGGCCGTCGCACTGCGATTTGTTTCGCGATAATGTGCTGTTTGATGGCACCTATGAAAACCCGCGCATGGGTGGGTTCATCGACTTCTACTTTGCAGGCTGCGACACCTGGCTATTCGATGTTGCAGTAAGTGTGAATGACTGGTGCATTCAGCACGATACCGGCGCATTTGCGCGTCGCAAAGTCTCGGCCTGGCTGACAGCGTATCATGATATACGACCCTTTACCGACACAGAGCGCGCAGCCTGGCCAGCGATGCTGCGCGCCGCATCCCTACGCTTTTGGCTCTCGAGGCTGTACGATTTTTACATTCCGCGCTCTGCCCAAACACTCAAGCCACACGACCCTCGCCACTTCGAACGCATTTTGCGGCTGCGCAGCACCGAGTCCGCGCCCGCCCTACCCTGACCCGAGTTCTATTTAATGCAAGCAGCAATTCTACCCTTCTCTGCCGGCTGGTTCTGGATCCGCCACGGCTTCGAGCTATTTCGACGTCAGCCTCTAGCCATGTTTTTTTGGAGTGTGGTCACGAGCTTTCTCATCATGCTCAGCTACGCCATCCCGCTCCTGGGACAGATCGTGCTGATCGTTATGACACCGATGCTGACTTTTCTCACGCTATGTGCCTGTCGCAACATCGATAAGGGCATCCGCATGTTACCAGGCATGTGGTTACTGCCGCTGCGCGAACCAGGGGTCAAGTCTCGTTTAATCAAGCTGGGTTCAGCCTACTTTGTAGCCAGCATGGCGGCTGCCATCATCGCCACCGTGCCTTTTCTGGATACGCTGATGGCTGCAATGGACACACAAGGCCAGATCGACTATGCCGCACTTACGCTAGCCATGCGCGGCCCATTAGTGAGCTTTGGCATCCTATACGTGGTGATCTCGGCATTATTCTGGCATGCTCCCGCGCTGATCGGCTGGCATGAAATTCGATTGACCCAAGCATTATTTTTTTCCATGATCGCCTGTTGGCGCAATAAATGGGCTTTTTTGTTGTATGCCCTGAGCTGGGCGGGGGTGTTCTTTGGTTTGGACGCGGCCAGTGGCCTCCTTATTCAGATGGGCATATCGGCAACAGCCATACAATGGCTGCTCACCCCCGCGAATATCTTTATCGCGGCGGTCTTGTATTGCAGCTTTTATCCCGCCTATATGACAATTTTCGAGACACCGCAGCCCGCTGCTGATCCGGCCAACTGAGAACGTTTTACTGTCTCGCAACGCACACGCCAAGCGCTGCGCCCAATCCTCATGGCGAGCGCAATACCCGTCGGACAGCTCGACGACCATGGACGCTCGCCACCTACCCACAATACGATTCGCTTGCAAGCTGTGCAGACAACAAAGCACCCTAAGATCCCGGTCCAGGAACACCACATCGATTGGGGCCTTCAGCCCAAATGTGTGGATTGCGCTGCACGGCACAATCAGTAAGCCATCCTGCTCAGTGCCAAACGGCAATCCATGCAAGCCCAATAGTCGAGCAACAAAGCCACGCGCCACCCGCAACCGCAGTGCGGAGACACGGGGATTAAAATCCGGCATTGAGGAGCTTGATCGCGACGGGAAAACCGATGATCAAGAAGGTGCAGGGGAAAATGCACACCACCATGGGAAACAGCATTTTGACTGGTGCCTCGAGGGCAAGTTTTTCAGCACGTAAAAAGCGCTCGCTACGCTGCTCGGCTGCCTGGGCACGCAGCAAGGGCCCCAGGTTCATACCGAGCTGATCAGCCTGCTCTAAGGACAGTACCAGACCGCGCACGGCCGGAACGGCACAGTGCTCTGCCCACTGATGCAAGGCATGACTACGCGTCACACCCGCGCGCATGACAGACAAAGCCTGGCGCAATGAATAACGCAACGGCCCCTCAGGCGCGTACTGAGCGACCTGCGCAAGCGCACCATGCAGGCTTAGTCCCGCCTCAACACACAAGGTCATCAGATCAAGCATAAAAGGAAACTCTCGCAGCATTACCGTGCGACGATCGCGTGCGCGGCGTCGCAGTAACGCATCTGGCCACCAAAATCCCAGCAAAGCCCCAAATAACATCGCAAACAAGAGTCGGCCACTACCGGGCTGTGGCCATATCAGTAAAACGCCTAGCACACATACCCCGGCAACCAGGGCACCCATCATGATACGTAAGGTCAACCATTGCTCGGGCGACCAGGCATCACTCAGACCCGCCTGCTGCCCAAGCACACTAAATTTGCGGCGCATACGCCAAGACAATAGCGGCGCACATACGGGCTCTAATGCCATGACCCAGGGCCAGACCCAGCGCAATCTATCCACCGGAACCGTGGCCGCTACATTGGCCATCATTGCCCATGGACGGCAAATAAACCAGACCCCGATCGCCACCGCGACCCCTGCCATCAGCACACCGATCCAGAGCATTTCTATCCCCCTAAAGACCTGATTGCCAAGTTGATGAAGGCGCGTGCCGTCCCGCAAGCAATTAGGTGCAGCGAACCGGTGCGTCCCTACACATCGATCGCCACAATACGACGTATCAACACGATGCCCAGGCCTTCGAGCACCAGCACCAGGCCCAGCACCATCCCTCCCGACACACTCGACCACAATAGGGACATGACCTCGGGCTCCAGACGATAGAGCACACCGAGCAAGAGCATAGGCAGGCTCGCCATGATCCAGCTCTGCATCCGGCCCTGCGCTGTCAGCGCCTGTATACGACCCATCCAGTGGCGGCGCGCCCGTAGTGTCTGAGCAATACCCTCAAGCGTCTCAGCCAGACTTCCTCCGCTTTGTGCCGCAATATTTAAGGCCGACACCACCAGACTGCACGACGATGTGGGCATACGCTGATACAAATGGGTGAGCGCCTGTGCAAAGCTCACACCCATGCGCTGCTCTCGAAGTAGAAGCCCAAACTCTTGTGACAGCGGGGCTGGCGATTGGCTGATGATATGTTGGAGCGCGCGTTGCACACCTGATCCCGCCCGCAAGGCACCCGCTAGCGCCTGTAACAAATCAGGCAACTGCCGATCAAAGTGATCGCGACGTCGCTGGCGCACCCGCCGCAAAACTAGCCGAGGTGCAAACAGGACCATCAGCGCAATCACCATGGCTAACCACCATTGCCCACTGAACCAGAACACCAGTGTACCGACCAGGCCACATGCCAGCGTCAACACCAACCAGAGCTGCGCAGGATCCAGAAACAAAAAAAACTCGTCTAACTGGACGCGTGCCTCATCCTTTAAGCGCAGTTCGTACGCCCGATATGCACGCATCAAGCCATCGAACACCAGCCAGCTCAAGCCGGCCACCAAACCCATGATAAGGAATAAGGTCGTTGTCATCATGCCTGCTCCGTGTCACCAATCCAGGCACGGCCCTCACAGACCGACCGTGCATTGAACAGATCCATATCCAGTGCCACATCAGCGTCTCTGGCAAAGCAATCTGGGACAATTCCTCTGCCACAATAGATCGCTGGGGGGCCAGCCTGGCCCGTGAACAGTTCCTGAAGTTGAATACGACCACTCTCAATACCGGTCACCTCAACAACTGAAGTAATCATGCGACGCCCGTCAGGTACGCGCATCTGTTGAACAATAATATCGATGCTGGAGGCGATATGCTCGCGTACAGCGCTCAGTGGCAGATCCATCCCAGCCATCAGTATCATGGTTTCAAGTCGTGCCAGGGCGTCTCTGGGGCTGTTGGCATGCAGGGTCGTCAACGACCCTTCGTGACCCGTGTTCATGGCTGCCAACATATCGAAGGCTTCACCGCCCCGGCACTCACCGACCACAATCCGATCGGGGCGCATACGCAAGGCGTTGCGCACAAGGTCACGGATATCGACACGCCCACGACCCTCGATATTGGCAGGCCGTGCCTCTAATGACACCAGGTGGGCATGATCCAGGCGCAATTCGGCTGCATCCTCGATCGTGACAACCCGCTCGCCAGCCGGGATAAAATTCGAGAGAATATTCAGCAGACTCGTTTTGCCTGAGCCGGTACCTCCGGAAATAATCAGGTTTTTTCTATATCGGACGCAATAGGCCAGAAATGTGCTGATAGCTGAATCCAAGGCGCCGACAAGCAGTAAATCAGTCATTTGCAGGCGCTTTTTTGGAAATTTACGAATCGTCAGGCTTGCCCCACGCAGGGCAATGGGCGCAATGACTGCATTCACACGAGACCCATCCCGCAGGCGCGCATCTACCATCGGTGAGCTGTCATCAATCCGCCTGCCCAGAGGCGCGACAATGCGTTCGATGATGCCCAAAACCGCCTCCTCGCTGCTGAACACCAAGGGGTACCGATGGAGCCTACCGCGCGACTCCACAAAAATCTCGTCATGCCGATTGACCATGATCTCGCTGATATCCGGATCAGCCAACAAAGGCTCTAACGGGCCCAGGCCAACTGCCTCATCGACCAGTGCCTGGATCAACGCCTCCCGATCCTCTTCTAATGGCAAGCCTTCATCCTCGGTGATCAACCCACCCAACACCCGCGTCGCCTCAGCACGCAAAGACGCGTCATTCATCGAGCCAATATCCCGGCGCCGCAGTTGCAAGGCCTGTACCAGACGTTCGTGCAAACGCTGCCGGTGCATTAGCAACGCACCATCGCGCACCACCATCTCGTGTGGGTCGGCAATGTCCGACACGTGTAACGAACTGACCTCGGCTAACAACTCGAATGAAACGGCGCCTTCTGCCTGGGATGAACGATCGAACTCGGACACATTGCCCAGCACATCGTCGACAGGTAATGCCCGCACCTGTATCAGGCATGGTCCAATTACAATCTCATCACCACAACGTAGCGGGCCATACAAGGCGACTCGTCGGCCATTGACCTCTGTGCCGCCTAGCGAACCATAATCCTCCAGCCAGATACCGCCGTCGCGTAACTCCAAACAGGCATGTCGACGGGCGACTCGCCACGCGCGTATCGGCAAACCACAATGCGCCGACCGTCCGATTTGCAAGGGCAAATCAAAACGACGCAAGACCTTAAGCCCTCCCTCAAACTGCAGCGCTAACTCCATCATGGCCTACTCCTTCTGTGTCCACTGAGAACCCTGGCCCAAACGGAAATCCCAAGACGCCCCCCCCTCCAACGCTATGGGCTGAGTAGTTACCGCCCTGACAGTCGTATTGAGTACCGGTCTATCTGGAAAATTTTCACTTAATAATGTATCTACATTAGATACTCGCCGTCTTAAGTCGGAATGATCTTCTCCAGCGAGAACCGGCGTCACTAGAATCGCTAGCTCCGTTTCATTACGCTGAAAGCGGGTCGAGCGAAATAACGCGCCAAGTATTGGCAGCTCTCCCAGGCCTGGCACCTTATCAACGTTCTGTGACGTGTCTCGCGATAAAAACCCTGCCAGTACAAGCGTCTGCCCTGACTGAACATTAAACTCAGTCGAAGCCCGACGTGTCTTGAGCGATGGGCCCGTCGGCACAGATAAGGCACTATCGATCGAACTCACCTCAACCTCGATACTCGAGCGAACTGTACCGTTACGCTCAATATGTGGCGTAATGCGCAAAGACACACCATAAGGTTTAAATGCGGTCTGGGTATTGCCATTGCGGTCCACCGTACTGTAGGGCACCTCGCCCCCCGCGAGGAACTCGGCGGTGGCGCCACTGCGTGCAAGAATCTGCGGTTGCGCCAGCACGACCGCCGAGCCTTCCTGAGCCAACGCATTGATCTGGGCGGAAAACAAGGCATTAATGCCAAAATAGCCCGCCACTGGACTGGCCGGGAAGACCATCGGTATCACAGTCTGACCTGGTCGATCAGCATAGCGACGCGATCCTGCATCCCAAGCTAATGCCGTATTTAATCCACCGTCTGATTGTCCCGTCCAACGCAAGCCCAACTCGCGAACCAAAGAACGCGGTACCTCCACGACCTGTACATCCAGCAATACCATGCGATCCCAACCGACAGGGCTGGTAAAGTCAAGCAGTTGAGGGTAGCGCTTGCCCAGGGCGGCGACGCGCTCACGATCCCCATCAGACAGACTATCGCCTTCGACCAACAACTTATCGCCGACAGCCGTCACACGAGCCTGCGGAATACGCTCTAGCATGCTGCGTAGCTCGCTTTGCTCTTGACGCGCTCCTTCGGGCGCTATATCTACCATATATCGATGGCTACGACCGTCTTCTGACCAGATATGCAGGGCACTGGAGCCCTGGTGTCGCGCAAAAACAATAACCTCTTTGTCTTCTGTCGTTACCGCATTGATGACATGCCCATCACCCACCGCAACTCGCGCAACATCAGGCAAACCGAGAACCCGAACCTCACCTACTTGCATGCTAAGCAACGTCTCGGTACGCGCCCAGACCTGCGAACTGGCGCCTGTACCCAGCATCAGCACCATCACCACGGCACCACGCAACACCACCCCTGCTGATCGTCTATTTATAAGCATTCTCTACCCCTTCATTGTTCTTCATCATGTAGGGGCGTATCAGCCGCCGTACGTCGCATCCAGGCACTGACCAGATCCTGGGCCTGCGGCAAATCAAATAGCCCGGATGACCGCCCGCTAGCGGCAGGGTTCTTTGGCTGCGCCCGTAAGCCCGGCATGGTTCGAGTGGACTGATTGCCATAAATCACCTGAGGACTTTTTTTTGGAACAGGGGGTGCGTTCTGCACGCCAAGTAAGGCCGCCAAGTCCCCGCGCACCGCACGTAAATCAGTTTTAAGATCATCTGGGTGGCGCAAGATCGCCGTAATCTGCCCACTCTGCCTGGCAGCCACCAGCTTAACGGCATCCTCCGGCGCCGTATCCAGTGTGACGGTCGAATACCCACCCTCTGCCCTATCCTCACCCAGACGTGTCGTACGGCCAGTCGCTAACACCAGTACACCTTGTAGAAGTGGTGCCGTCACTTGGCGGCGCTGATATTCAAACGACACGTATAGATCGATCAGATCACCTGGTTGCAGCAGGCCAGAGACAGAATTGATCTGATCCACAGGTAAAGTAATGGCCCGTCTACCCTGAGCAAGCTGACTGGAGAACGACTGCTGATGGACGGCGACGGTGTGCGCCAGCAGGATTGGATCACCGGCTCGTAGACTACTCACCAGGACACTGTCATCAAGCTCGGCATAGCGGGCCGCAGACAGACTGGCGCTACTCACCCATTCTCGTGGAAAGCTGCGCAGCGCCATGTGCTCAGTCTGAAGGCGCGTCCCGGCAGGCAAATCATAGGCAGCGACGACCCGTTCGACCATCGGCACTCGCGCCTGGGCCTCGATCTGGTCGACACGGCCCTGAATGTAATCATGTACTGACCAGGCAGCCATCGCGCCCGAAACCAGTGCCAGGCCCATCAGCACCATGCTACGTAGGGACAGACGAATTTTCATTGGTCTTCTGCCTCTCGGTGCTGTAGCCACAACACACTGCTACCCATTCGTTTAAACACGTAAATGTGTACCTGCTCGTTAGCGCGTCGCCACAGCAGTCCGCCGTCTTTCTGTATCGCGTTCTGCCGATGCCAACCCGCCTGTGACAAGGCGTGCCCGACCTGCTGGATTAGTGCTGACGGGCTACGATCAGATTCATATACAGTTTGAGCTATTCGCTGACCCTCTGAGCCTTGCACATGATTCAACTGCAATCGCGAGTCAGCGGGCACGTAAAGGGCTGCATCGAATTTCCCGTACTGCAGATCGGCCACCTCCAGCGCCAGGGCTGAAACCACCGCCCGGGTCCCTTCAGCATCACGCCTTACCCTGGCCAGCCAATGGTGTGTCTCATCCACGCCAGAGAGCAAAATCTGCCCATCCAGAACGACCAAACGATTGAGCTGAGGCAAGCGCGCAGATAAAGTGCGCGCGACCTCGGCAGGTGCCAGCGGTGCGGATAATTCGCGCTGAAACAAGCGCAGTCCGGAGAGATCCGAGCTCTGTTCCTCAGCCCAGGCCCAACCTGCCTGAGGCCAGTCGGGAATGATGCCCGCAGCCTCCCCGCCATAGAGGCTGACGAAACTCGTCACCAACACTACGTATATCCAGCGGCTTATCATGGTATCCCCCCGGCACTCAGATGCTGCGTCGGTACCCATCCCGTCCAAGGCATCAACCAATCCGGCGTAAAGGCCGCCCGTCCCCACGCAGCATCCACTGCCTGCATCCGCCCAGAGACGTGGTCGCCCAAGGCAATAGAACGGCCTGCCTGGCGCGCCCACACGCTATCAGCCTGCGCAATGCGCGCCTGAGCAGCGCTATCACTCACCGCTGCTCCGGTACCTCGCATGATGGCGGTATGGCGATCAATGCCCAGCCTAAGCTGGTCAAAGTTCTGTAAGCCGCTACCTGGTGACACTTCACCCATCGTTCGCCTGTGTGCAGTCACAATCCAGACGCCGCTTTCCCCTAGTTGCAAGTCTTGTCGCGCGGCAAGGGCAGCAGGTACCGTTCCCCCAAGCCCAATACTTGGTTCTCGTTTATCCTGCATCACCGAGGATTGTGTCGCCTGTGCATCCAGCAATGCCCCGCCTCGACGGGCCTGCCAAAACTGGCCTGGCAAATTCCCGTCAAGGGAAGCGTCTAGGGGCTGCGCCTGATGCGCCAGGGCAAATGCCTGATGACGGCTGGCATGCCCAGCCTGTAAGGCCGCATCCTGCAAGCGTCCGATCCAGGTCGCACCCACCCAAAGGCTGGAGAGCACACCCAACACGACCAGACCCTCGATGACCGCCTGCCCGGCTTGCCTGTGCGTTTTCATCTTGGCACCCTTTTGTCACGCCCAGGCGAAGCCAGCCGTGCATGCCAATAAGGGTGAAATAGATGTGCGCCCTCATATTGACCATCAAGCCGTTGATCGGGACGTGCAAAATAAGTCTGAGCGGCGCTCTGGGCATGCACCAAAGTGTCCTCTGGCCCCGGACGCGTAAGACCCACAGAGAACCCGGCCACGCCCTGCGTCCCGACTACCGCCACATCGTAATAGGGTGCGAGCCCGCCCGCGTTCCAGATCGGGCGTGAGCGCATGGCATAAGAATTCGCCATTGGGTTGTCACGCTCGTCGAGCAGATTCCACTGCGTGGCCTCCTGGACCCATCGCCAGAAATCCTGCTCGGCGAAATTCTCGGGTACGGCGTCTGAATAGGCGCCGTCGATGCGCTGTGCCGCAGCACCCGGAACCCATGCCCACCCCATGGCGTACTCACGGTAATAGCAGCCGATCCAGCGGTTTGAACGCAGCGCGTGATAGGACTGTGTATCCGAAGACTGCCAACGGCCCGCCGCATCCATCTGCGTGCTGCCTCGGCGCCGCAATTGATGCCTAAGAGTCGGGCAGCGCTCACTTACCACCCAGTTATTCGCAGCGGTATGGTTGCGTGGCGCAAGAAACGCATACAGACTGGCAATCCGAGCGACCAGAGGATGCAACTGCGACACAGGCGTCATACGCTGTGTGAAACCAGGCCAATCATCCGCAGAGACGGTCACCTTAAAATCCGAGGGCTCGGATTCCGGATAGTGACGAGCAAGCACCGTCTGGATGGCCGCCAGGCGTGCGGCAGGCAGACCATTCACCACAGATTCAGACACCTCGCCGTAGACATCATGTACAAAGCGATTATGGGCAGCATGTGCCTCACCGAGTGCACCTGACGAGGATGCCCAAGCACCCAAACCTGACGCACGTGACGCCGCTAAATAAGCACGTCCATGATCTGCACCAAACAACATGCCAATCAAATGAGCAGGTGGATTACCGCGCGCCAACTGACTTGCCTGGGCACCCCCATACAAGGCCCAGCTCCCCAAGGTCGTCAGATGCGCCATGGCAACCTGATGTGCGAGCTGCGCACGATTCAGATACGCCAACATATTCAAGGCTCTGGCCTGAATCAGTGCCCCGCTATAGGTGGCTGCGTCCAATCCATGCACCTGACGACTTTTGGCGGCGAGCACCTGAGCAGCAGAAAAATAACGCAACAAGGCCACCGATAGCAAAGCCGCCACCAACATACCCAGCACGAGTACCTGACCGTCCTGTGAACGACGCGCATACATATCACTGTCCCGCGCCGGCATTGCCGGTAAAGGATTTAAGTGTTTTGGCTGCAGTCTGTGCGGCGGCCGCCTCAGCCGCAGATTGCGCCATACGAGATTGCTCAGATCCGTCTTCGCCCGCGATTTCCTTGGCCATGGCGGCGGTCTGCGAACGTATCACCTGACCAAATAATTGATACACCGCAATGGCGGCAACAGCGACCAGGGCGACAACGATGATGTATTCCACCATGCCCTGGCCAGCCTGACGGATATGTCTGTGCTTGATCTGCATTGCTCTGTTCTCCACGAAAAAGCGCCCTGGACATAGTGTGCAGTGCGCGTGGAGGACGGACAATTCGCAGAAACCGGCTTAGCTAAAAATGACACGGGGCGGCGCCCGGATAACCCTGACGCCGCCCCAAACGGTAAATAACGCTATCTATCAGTCGCTGATACGGACCTGCAACGACCCCAACCCTGCAATCGATGCCGACATCAGGTCCCCTCGCTTGACGGCACCGACTCCCGCAGGCGTGCCTGTAAACACCAGATCGCCCGCTTTGAGCTCAAACAGCGTAGACAGGTAGGCCAGCGCCTCTGGCACCGACCAGATCATGTCCGACAGATCGCCATCCTGGCGCGGCGCAGCATTGACACTCAGGCTTATCGCACCCGACGACAGCACCCCGGTTTGAGCAACTGGATGGAGCGGGCCGATTGGCGCGGAATAATCAAAGCTTTTACTGGTTTCCCATGGGCGTCCGGCCTTTTTTGCATCGCCCTGTAAGTCCCTGCGTGTCATATCCAGGCCAATCGCGTAGCCCCAGACACATGCAGCCGCTTCATCAGAGGTCAGATCCCGTCCTCCTTGGCCCAAAGCCACCACCAATTCGACCTCATGATGCAGATTATTCGTGCATGATGGATAGGGCATCACACCTGTCTGCCCATCGGCCACATTCATGATGGCATCGGCTGGCTTGGCAAAGAAGAAGGGATCCTCGCGCCCCGAAGCGCCCATCTCGCGTGCATGGTCAGCATAGTTGCGACCTACACAATACACGCGACGCACGGGGAAAGCCGCCTCAGAGCCCATGACGGCGAGGGTAGCATGCTGTAGGTGGGGGATAAGCATACTCATGCCGCCAGTTCCTTAAGGTAGCGCGCCGCCGATTCCATAATCTCGCGCTTGGCCGCGTCCAGACCTGACCAGCCTGTGACCTTGGCCCATTTACCCTTTTCAAGATCCTTGTAGTGCTCAAAGAAATGCTGGATACGGATCAAGTCGTCGGACAACACATCGTCGGTCGATAGAATATTACGATAAGCCGCGTAGAGCTTATCGATTGGACGCGCCAACACCTTTGCGTCCCCGCCTGCTTCGTCCTCCATATTGAGCACCCCAAGCGCCCGGCAACGAATGACCGTCCCCACCTGAACGGGGAACGGCGCCATCACCAGTACGTCCACCGGATCACCGTCATCTGAGATGGTCTGCGGAATATACCCATAGTTACACGGATAGTGCATGGCAGTAGACAGAAAACGATCAACAAATACGGCACCGGAGGCCTTATCGACTTCGTATTTAACCGGATTGGAATTCATCGGGATTTCGATGATGACGTTAAATTCCTCAGGCATTTTTTCGCCAGCAGGAACACGATTTAAACTCATTATTTAACCTTGTTGAACAATTAATGGATTTTAGCGACGATCTGATCCATGACGGGATCGGTCCGAGGTCTGCGACATGTCTACGCCGGGAATAGGCGCAGAATCGAAGTAGTCATCGGCATTGGAGGGTGCATCAGCGGGTGAAATGGTAGTGGGCATAGGTTCCGTTGCGGGGATGGCGGTGGCAAGCACATCGGGTTCATCGCTTGCGTAAATCACGCTGGCCGCCTCGGGGATGGTCACGCCCGATGAGGTCTGAGCCGCAACATCTTCATCGAGAAAGTGCGGGTCGGCACGGGTATCTGCGGCAGGCAACAAACGGCCTATAGACAGATTGGTTCGAGCACCTGCCTGTGCGCAGGCCTGGCGCCAATGCTCGATGGCACGCTCGGAGTTCCCCAACGAATCATGCATATTGCCCAATAAGGCATGGACCCGCATATCACTGCGCAGATTCATGCTACGACCCAGATAATGCTCGCCCTGTCCCCACAATTGGGCACCCAAGCACAACTGCCCCAGGCTCGCCAGCAAGGCGGGATGTTCCGGGTGGGACTTAAGCCACAGTTCTGCATGGCCCAAACGCTGCACTGCCTGTTCTGGGGCGCACTGGGCATAGGCACACAGAAGCGCCTCATCCATGCCACGATTCAAGACCGCTTCAATGGTACGCGCCTCATCAGAGTAACGCCCCTGTTGATTCAAGGCCTGTGCTGCGGCCAATGCAATCCCCGGATCCAGGCGTTCATCACTATTCAAATCGCCCCAGATCGCTTTGAAATCAGTTTCGTTACAGTTATGCAGACGTGCGATCGTCGCCTCACGAATGAACCGCTGGGCCTGAGCCTTATCGATTGCGCTACGGCGCAACAGCAGGCGGGTCAACTCATACACCCGGGCATGGTTATTCAGCAATCGATAGGCACGCAAGAGTAGACGCGTTGCATGAAAATAACGTGACGAAGCGTCTTGTAAGGGTTCGAGCAGGCCCAGTGCTTCCTGTGCCCGCCCCTGATCCAGATACATCTCTGCCGTCACCGTATTGGTCGCCTGACGCAAACGGGCATCCTCACGCGCGCTCTCTAAGGCGAGGGCCAGCGCTCGGTCGCGACGCGGATACTCACCCAGCAGGTGCAGCGCCCGGGCGGCACTCAGACCGGCCAGCACCTGGCGACTTGGGGAGCGGGACTTAGTCTGCACAGCAGAGAGTTCCTTTTCAGCCTGGACATAGCGTCCTTCAAGGACATTAATCCAGCCGCTCTCGAGCAAGTCGAGGTCACGCTTCTGGGCACGGCGACCGCGCCAAGCTAAAAAACGTCCACGGCTGCCTCCCAACCAGCCCATACTGCGTACAATCCAATACGCCAACACAAAGCCAAAAATGAGCAGCACAACAGCCAGTGTCAGCGAAAGCTCAATACGCCAAGGCTGTGCCACAATCAGCACATTACCGCCATGCTCACGCAACAACAGCGCCAGCACCACCGCAACAACAAGTACAAACAAGGTCCAAAACCAGGTACGCATCATCCCCCCTACAATACGTTAGGGTTCGGGGCGTGCTCGCCGGACGGTGCGTCCGCAGGCACATCAGAGGGAGCGTTCTCGTCAGGTTTATAGACCGAAGCCCCATTCGCCCGCTCTTCGCTCGCCGCCGCCTCGCGTAAGGCGGCGATCGCCTCGATGCTGTTATCGACGGTTGGCAGCTGCGTTTCAATAGGGGTGTCCTGGAGCCGGCGCGCAAGACTGGCGGCCTCGCGCGCACTCGCATCCTTCATATCAAAACGCCGATCCACAGCCTGGGCGACCGCTTCCAGCTCACTACGCCAAATCTTGGGCTGATGCATCATTAGCGCCAACTGCGCCGTAAGCGTACGTTGGCGCAGTCCTTCGCGAAACCGCAAGGCCTGATCGGGCGAGATCAGTAAGGCCGTTGCATCATCGACTCGACGGATATCAAAGAGCCCACGCACGTCATGAATTAACGCGGTGCCTGCCACGCGCGACCATTGCCAAGCTTGATGTGTAGCCTGCTGCCACCATGGCGCATCAGCCGGTAGACTGGCGTCCTCCTGGGCGACAACCGTCGCAACGGTGCGACTAGACCTGATCGTAGGCGCCGCCGCATCGGGTACAAGGAGAGGCGCCTCACCCACGAGCGAGGCTAAATGGTCAAGCTGCTGAGATAAACCAGGCAAGTCGATTACCGCCACTGCGCGCAGGCGATCTACATCACCGTTGATCGTTTGTTGAAGCGATGCCATCGTGGGACGGTTGGCACGTGCCAATTGTGACTGGGCGACTTCTAGGGAAATAATCGCATTGGCCACATTGCCGCTAAGCTTGAGCTGTTGCTGTGCAATCGTCACCAGGTGATCAATATCGTTGAGCAGCAATAAATCTGAACCGCTGTCGCTCATCAGTTGCAGTGCGGCATCGAGATCCTGAAGTTGCTCTTGTGTTGCATCGAGCTTGGCCTGTAACTGGGTGATCTGCTCGGATTGACGCTGCGCCAGGCTGAGCGCCTGTTGCGCCCGCGCATCAGTCTGATCCATCAGCCGCGACGCATCGGCGCGCTGCCCGGCCAAACCATCACGCAGGGCCACCACGTCCTGATGCTGCACCCACAGGCCAGCACCGAGCAAGCCCACTAGAACGATCAGCACCAATCCCCCAAGCCACAAGGCAGAGCGCTTGGGTTTGGGGGGCTTAGGGGCCGGCGCAGACGTCGCTGCCTTAGGCTTCGCGGACGTCGTAGCGGGTTCCTCGGTCACATTCGATGACGGCGTGCTGCGATCTGAATCTGTCATAGCGAAATTGTAATCCTTGAAGCGACACTAACGAGATGCTGCCAATATAGCCTGAAAAATCGCTGACTCATCGGGTACACAAATTTTTACCCAGGGTTCGCCCTGCATTCCACTCTTTCGCAAAATCGATTGCAAGCGTTGTGCGATACGCACATGGATCACGACAAACCTCAATGCACCTGGCCATGATAAACCATGATGCTGCACCCCTCGATCAATAGCCTCCAGGCTCTCGATACTGGTGAGCAGCATCACACCTGGCTGGCCCGAGAATACATCCTCGTACTGCTCTCGGGTCCACTGCCTTGGTGAGCGTCGATATAGCACATGCCGAGTGACCGTGGCGCCTCGGCCCTCGAACGCCTGAGCCAACCATTCGCGCCCTTGCTGGCCTCGCAAGATGAGCACACGGTCAAAGCTTTGTTGCTGCTGATCGATCAGCGCCAGCAAGGCCTCGGAATCCTGTCTGCTGGATGCTGCAGGCGCAAGAATACATGCGTCGGGCACCACCTCGCGCAGAGCCTGAGCAGTCGCCTGCCCAACAGCAGCCGCACGCGTGCCCTCGGGCCATGGGCGCTCAAGCTGATTAAAATAGGCAGTAACCGCTGCTCGACTGACAAAAACCAGCAGATCATAGGCATCGGCCCGTGGTGCCTCCTGATCGTCCCGCACGGTCAAGGTCAGCGCAGGCAAAACCATCACCCGCAGGCCTTGGTTCGCCAGAGCCGCCGCTATCGACTCATTGCGCCCCGCTGGCCGCGTCAGAACGATCAGCGGCGATCCGGGCTCGAGCATAGATAGGGTTTAATCATGGCTGGACTCGGTATGGAGGCGCGCTAGAATTTCGTCGGCCCCCTGACTTAGCAAGTCCCGTGCGGCCTCATGTCCCAAGCGCTCTGCCTGAAGCACTGGACCACGACGCTGAGCCCGCAAAACCCGCGTCCCGTCTGGCTCTGCCACCAGGGCCTGAAGTATCAGCTCACCCTGACTCACTTGGGCGTATGCCGCGAGCGGGACCTGGCACGAGCCACCCAAAGCGCGCGACACGGCACGCTCGGCCAAGGCACAAGCCGTCGTATCAGCACAAATCAAAGGCCTGAGCCAGGTATGCACGTCCTCGCGAGCCTCGATCGTCTCGATGCCCAGCGCACCCTGGCCTGCTGCGGGCAGACTCAACTCGATAGGCAATAGGGTGCGGATGCGTGAAGCCAGACCCAGACGCCGCAATCCGGCCGCCGCCAGAATAATTGCGGCATAATCTCCCCGAT
The DNA here is from genome assembly GCA_019166125.1 of Alcaligenaceae bacterium CGII-47. Classification (GTDB taxonomy): domain Bacteria; phylum Pseudomonadota; class Gammaproteobacteria; order Burkholderiales; family Burkholderiaceae_B; genus Castellaniella. Next base: position 398,595 of record JAHTBO010000001.1, on the reverse strand, counting down.
CCAGCTTGGAGAGACGGGTGTCCAGATTGCCTCGGAGCGGGCTCACAATCAATTCCGGAAAGCGCTCACGAATCTGCGACTCACGGCGTAAACTGGAGGTTCCCACCACTGCCCCTGCAGGCAAGTCCTGCAGCGTTGCATAATCATTTGACACCATCGCATCACAAGGATCATCACGCTCCAGCACGGCCGAGAGCTGAAAAGGAGATCCGAGCTCTACAGGTACGTCCTTAAGTGAATGCACCGCCAAATGTGCCCGCCCGTCGAGCAGCGCGGTTTCGAGCTCTTTAACGAACAAGCCCTTACCGCCTACTTTGGATAGGGTGCGATCGAGTATTTGATCACCACGCGTAGTCATCTTGAGCAAGTCGACCTGGCAATCTGGATAGAGCTGCAACAAGCGATCCCGGACGTGCTCGGCCTGCCATAGGGCCAGACGGCTCGCGCGCGTGGCAATCACCAGGACCCGCGGCGTACTACTCACGATATAAGTCTCGATAAAACCAGGCTGGCAACAATTCCCAGCACTGCCAGAATGGCCAGGGCTTGTAATAAAGACAAGCCGCGCTCGATATGCTTAGGATCACTGGATTTAAACAGGCCCATTCCTCACCCCCACATTCAACTTGCGTTGGGCAAGCCATTTGCCCAGGATCACCACCACGATGGCACCGATGATCTCTGCTCCGATCTTGATCATCGGATCGATCGGCCCAATCTGCTCGACAATGAACACATCCGTCACTAGCATCCCGCCAGCAATCCAACCCAGCAACCCTGCACCCAGCGTCACCACAACAGGGAAGCGATCAATCATCTTGAGCACAATCGTGCTGCCCCATACGATAATCGGTACGCTAAAGAGCAAGCCAAAAATTACATACCCAATCTGATGATCCGGAATCGTGTTTTGTGCCGCGCCAGCAATTGCAATGACGTTATCCAGGCTCATGACGAAATCGGCAATGATAATTGTCCGAATAGCCGCCCAGACCGAACTCGCACCACCCACCTTCTCGTGATGCTCATCGTCAGGGAGCATCAGCTTGATGCCGATCCACAGCAGCAGAAGCGCGCCAACCATCTTGAGAAATGGAATCGCCAGCAAAGTAAGAGCAAAAGCGATTAATATGACGCGCAGCGCAATCGCGCCTGCCGTGCCCCACAAGATGCCCTGCACCCGTTGCTTGTGATCAAGTTTACGGCAGGCTAATGCAATAACCACCGCATTATCGCCACCCAGCAATATATCGATCAGGACGATCTGAAAGACCGCCCCCCAATGCAACTGCTCAAGTAGCTCGAGCATCTCGGTCATAACACTCCTTGATTACAACACGGTCTTAAGCAGTTTGCCCATTTCAGATGGGTTACGTGTCGTACGAATCCCGCAGGCTTCCATGACTTTGAGTTTGGCGTCAGCCGTATCCTCACCACCTGAAATCAGCGCTCCGGCGTGGCCCATACGCTTGCCTGCCGGCGCGGTAACACCGGCGATGAAGCCTACGATCGGCTTTTTCATATTGTCCTTGGCCCAGCGTGCTGCCTCGACCTCGTCCGGGCCACCGATCTCACCGATCATGATGACTGCATCGGTCTCTGGGTCGTCATTGAACATCCGCAGAATATCAATGTGCTTGAGGCCATTGATCGGATCACCACCGATACCCACTGCACTGGATTGACCCAGGCCTAGTTCGGTGACTTGTGCCACAGCCTCATATGTCAGGGTGCCAGAGCGGCTGACGACACCGATACGACCCTTGCGGTGAATGTGTCCTGGCATGATACCAATCTTGATTTCGTCAGGCGTGATCAAACCCGGGCAATTTGGTCCGAGCAGCAAGGTTTTCTTATTTTGGTCACGCATGCGATTACGTACCTCGAGCAGGTCACGCACGGGGATGCCTTCGGTAATGCAGATCACCAGATCCAGATCGGCGTCAACGGCCTCCCAGATCGCTGCTGCAGCGCCTGCGGGCGGCACGTAAATGACCGAAACCGTTGCGCCTGTTTCAGCCTTGGCATCCTTGACCGAGCCAAAGATAGGAATACCCTCAAAGTTCTCGCCTGCCTTTTTGGGATGTACACCTGCAACAAAGGCTGCTTGGCCATTCCCGTATTCCCGGCACATACGCGTATGAAACTGCCCGGTCTTGCCCGTAATCCCCTGGGTGATAACCTTGGTGTTCTTGTTAATCAGAATCGACATGTGTTCGTCCTTAGATAGCTTATTTTACGGCAGCGACGCTGCGGGTTGCGGCCTCTGCCATGGTGTCTGCGCTGATGATGGGCAGCCCCGAATTAGCCAGCATGCGCTTGCCCTGCTCTTCATTGGTGCCCTTCATGCGAACCACTAATGGAACGCTGAGATTCACCGCCTTGCAGGCAGCAATCACGCCTTCAGCAATCACATCGCAGCGCATGATGCCGCCGAAGATATTCACCAAAATAGCCTTGACGCTATCGTTCTTGAGCATGATTTTGAAGGCTTCGGTGACCTTTTCGGCTGTCGCGCCACCGCCCACATCCAGGAAGTTGGCAGGCTCACCACCAAATAGTTTGATCGTGTCCATGGTTGCCATGGCCAGACCTGCGCCATTGACCAGACAGCCGATATTGCCATCAAGCTGGATATAGGCCAGATCGAACTTGCTCGCCTCGACTTCGGCGGGATCTTCTTCGTCCAGGTCGCGATATGCCACGATTTCCGGGTGCCGGAACAAGGCATTCGAGTCAAAATTGAACTTGGCGTCCAGCGCCTTGATGTTGCCATTACCTTCCAAGATCAGCGGGTTGATCTCGGCCAATGATGCATCGGTCTCCCAGTAGACTTGGTAGAGCTTTTGAAACTCGGCCGCAGCCTTGGCGACGGATGCCTCAGGTACGCCAATGCCTCGTGCCAATTCAGACGCATCGGCATCAGTCAGACCACTGGCCGGGTCGACAAAAACCTTGAGAATCTTATCGGGGTTCTGCTCGGCCACCACCTCAATATCCATGCCGCCTTCGCTTGATGCCATCACGCAAACACGCTGTGAGCCACGATCAGTCACGATACCGACGTAGTATTCCTTTTGGATGTCGGCCCCTTCCTCAATCAGCAAGCGCTTGACCTTTTGGCCCTGCGGGCCGGTCTGATGCGTCACCAACTGCATACCCAGGATCTCGGTGGACAACTCACGCACCTCGGCGATTGAGCGGGCAAGCTTGACGCCCCCGCCCTTACCCCGGCCCCCGGCATGGATCTGAGCTTTGACGACCCATACAGGTCCGCCCAGGCTCTGGGCAGCCGCAACCGCCTCGTCAACCGAAAATGCGGGTATGCCACGTGGTACGTTCACCCCAAATTTCTTCAGCAATTCCTTGCCTTGATATTCGTGAATTTTCATTGCTTACCTGTTAGAAAAAGAAAAAATTATCGTGATCCTTGCCCCAGCGCACGATGTCGCCGGGACAAGCATATAAGGCTATTTTTCGCGGCAGTCCACCTCTGGCAATTCGTACCATTGAGGATAGTAAGCCTGTACAACCGGGCCATCCACACGTAAAGCGTGACATCCATTGAGCTGGAAGGGTCGCTGCGATGCAGTCGCCTGGCTACGCTGTCCAGCCATCGTCTGGATGGCCACTGTCGGCAACACACTGGTGAGCTCAGTAACATGCGTACACCCCGCTGCGCGAGCGAAGCGTTCTTGGACGCGTTTGCGGAACTGCTGCAACAAATTCAGACCAATCAGATCGCTGTATTGCGGCGCAATCGCACTGCAGAATTCGCCATACGGCGCGGCATCATAGACGGCCAGCGCATCGGTAATGGTGAGCTTTGCATCGATCGTCACACGCAGATGCATGTGATGCACGGGCACACCCGCCGGATGGCGCTCACCGCCACGCAGCGGGAAATCATAGGATTTGGTGTCGATGAGTTCGGCTTCGATATCCCATTGACCGTCCTCCCGTGCAAATGAATTCACGCGTATAGAGCGCGTGTGCAGGGGCTCGCGGGCATATTTAGGCAAGGGTAGGGGCATGACCGGGATAAATGAAGGCTTAACGGTAAACCTGCCAAGTATAACGCAGGCACCCCACGGAATGCGGGGGCCCACCCAGAACCTGCCCAGCGTGACCTCAGGCGGCCTGTCGCAAGGTCCGCGCCGCCTCTACCATGGATGCCAATGCGACTCGGGTTTCTGGCCAGCCTCGCGTTTTAAGCCCACAATCAGGGTTCACCCATAAACGCTCGGCAGGCAGGCGATCCGCCGCCCGCTGGATCAGATCGACCATCCAGCTGATCTCAGGAACATTCGGTGAATGGATATCATAGACGCCCGGCCCGATATCATTTGGATAATGAAAGTCCTCAAAAGCGCCTAATAACTCCATATTCGAGCGCGAGGTCTCGATGGTAATAACATCTGCATCCATCGCTGCAATCGCCTCGATAATGTCATTGAACTCGGAATAGCACATATGCGTATGGATCTGTGTATCGTCGCGCACACCCGAGGTTGACAAACGAAAGCAATCCACTGCCCAGTCCAGATATGTCTGCCAATCAGCCTGGCGCAGCGGCAGCCCTTCGCGAAACGCTGGCTCGTCAATCTGTATGACCGTAATCCCCGCCTGCTCCAGATCCTGCACCTCATCGCGCAAAGCCAGCGCGATCTGCCGGCAGGTCAGCTCACGCGGTTGGTCGTCACGCACGAACGACCATTGCAAAATGGTTACCGGACCGGTGAGCATGCCTTTAACCGGGTGCGACGTTAGCGACTGCGCATACGCCGACCAGCCTACGGTCATCGGCGCCGGGCGCGCCACATCGCCATAGATCAGCGGCGGCTTAACGCAGCGCGAACCATAGCTTTGCACCCAACCGTTCTGAGTAAAGGCAAAGCCTGCCAAAAGCTCACCAAAGTATTCGACCATATCATTGCGCTCAGGCTCACCATGCACCAGCACATCCAGACCGATCTGTTCCTGAAAACGGATCACACGTTCGATTTCCTCACGGATTGCCTTTTCATAGGCAGCATCGCTCAATGCGCCAGCGCGCCAATCACGACGCAATGCCCGGATCTCTTTGGTCTGCGGAAACGAGCCAATTGTCGTGGTCGGGTAGGCGGGTAGCGCTAGGCGTGCCTGTTGGCTTTGGATGCGCTGCGCAAAATCGGTCCGCCGACGACTCAGATCCTGGACCTGCTCCAGACGCTTACCGACCGCTGCCTGATGAATCCGGGGCGACGCCCGCCGCGCAGCCAATGCGGCACGCTGTGCCTGGAGTGTGGCCTGATCGGCAGGCGTTGCCGTGCCATTCAGAGCCACTGCCAACACATGCAGTTCATCGAGTTTTTGCTCGGCAAAGGACAGCCACCCTTTTAACTCTTGGTCTAATTGCGTCTCGGCGTTCAGGCTGACAGGCACATGCAACAAAGAACATGACGGCGCCAACCACAGACGTTCACCCAAGTGGACAAATGCAGGCACAATCGTCTCGCGTACCCGATCCAAATCAGTACGCCAGACATTGTGCCCATCAATCACACCCAGCGACAGCACCTGATCTGCGCGAACGCCTGCCAGCACGCCGGCGAGCTGGCTAGGCGCGCGCACCAAATCAATATGCAGGCCTTGCACCGGCAATGCACGAACCGTATCCAGACGCTGTTCCAGACCTTCAAAGTACGTGGCCAGGAGCACGTTCACACCCTGCCCAGCCAGTGCCTGGTACGTTTCGATAAATGCCGCATCCCACTGGGCAGGCAGATCCAGCGCAAGAACAGGCTCATCGATCTGTACCCATTCCACGCCCTGAGCCTTAAAGCGTTGCAAGACCTGCTCATAGACGGGTAGCAGACGCTCAAGCAAGACGAGCTTAGCCGGATCAGCCACGCCACCACTAAATGCATCCGCCTTACCCAACCACAGCCAGGTCAGTGGCCCAGGAATAACGGGTTTGACACGATAACCCAGCGCCTGCGCCTCGGCGACCTGCTCGAATAGTTCTTCACGCGCAATGCGGTATTCTTGACCAAGACTGAGCTCAGGCACGATATAGTGATAATTGGTATCGAACCACTTGGTCATCTCGCAGGCTGCGGCTGGTACACCCGAGGGCGCACGGCCACGCGCCATGCGAAACAACGTATCCAGACTCACCGGCGCATCATCCTGCTGTGCAAAACGCGCAGGCACCGCCCCCAACAGCGTCGTCCATTCCAGAATCTGGTCATACCAGGCAAAATCCCCAACCGGCACAAAGTCCAAGCCCGCCTGCGCCTGAACCGCCCAATGACGCGCACGCAAATCACGGCCCACCTCGGCCAGACCCTTAGCATCCAGCTCGCCTGCCCAATAGGCTTCTTGGGCTCGCTTTAGTTCACGCTGGGCGCCAATACGGGGAAAGCCAAGATTATGAGTAATTGTCATTCTATCCTCTGATAATATAAAATATATTCAACATAACGCTATTGTGCATGGCTAATAACGGGAATAGAAATCAAATACACCATGCATAGAATGAATATATTTCATATTGATTCTGCTGCTTATCTCATAAGCACCCCATTCGGTGAAACATGCTTGAAATCAAACACCTCGAAACGCTTCTGGCCATCCGCGATGCCGGTAGCCTCCAAGAAGCAGCAGAGCGCCTGCACTATACGCAGTCTGCGCTGTCCCACCAACTACGCGACCTGGAAGTCCGTCTTAAGACCCCTTTGCTAAACCGCCGCACTCGTCCTGCACGCCTGACTACTGCCGCCCTGCGTATTGTGGCGCTAGCCGAAGACGTCCTGCCGCGCATGAAAGCCACTGAACGCGAACTACAACGCTTGGCGGCCGGGCGCACCGGTCGGCTGCATCTGGCGATTGAATGCCACTCGTGCTTTCAATGGTTGATGCCTGCCTTGGATACCTTTCGCCAGAATTGGCCTGATGTCGCACTGGACCTTTCGGCGGCGTTTTCATTTGCCCCGTTGCCTGCGCTGGTGCGCGGCGATCTGGATGTGGTGATTACCTCTGACCCGCAACCCATGGACATGATCCACTACGCCCCTTTATTTAGTTACGAGTTGGTCCTGGCTGTCGCAAAAAACAGCGCACTTGCAGGCCTGCATCACATCACCCCTGAGCAATTAGCTGATCAGGTTCTCATCACCTATCCGGTGGAGCGGCAACGCCTGGATGTTTTTACTGCTTTCCTGGACCAAGAAGGAATCGAACCGGCAGCGCTGCGCACAGCCGAGCTGACCCCCATGATCGTGCAGCTCGTCGCCAGCCAGCGTGGTGTCGCTGCGCTGCCCAACTGGACGCTAAGCGAATACCTGGATCAGGGCTGGCTGCATATCTGTCATCTAGGTGAGCAAGGCGTATGGCGCACGCTTTATGCTGCGGTACGCATCGAAGATGCCGAGTCGGACTACATTCGGGCATTTCTGACTCAGGCCAAAGAAACGTGTTTTGGGACCTTGAGTGGCATCAAGGCAGCGCGTTAAATCCCTCCGTACTCAGTCCTCATCCCGCGCCCCAAGCAATCGGCGCACGCTGTCGGATGAAAACCCCCGCGAGGCAAGAAACCGATACTGCCGGGCGTAGTCTCGGGCGTCAACAGGCAGCGCGCCGAACTTACGCTGCCAGACTGCGCGCACGCGTACGCCCTCACTATCCTGTAGTCGTGTGCGCAGATCGTCGAGCGCCTCATCGGGCAGGCCATGCTGGCGCAGCGTCTGCATAATGCGCATCGTGCCCTGGCGGGCCGAGGTACGCTGCACCAATGCCTCGGCGAAGCGCGCATCGGACTGCCAGTTGCCGCGCTGTAACATATCGAGCAACTGCTCGATCTCTGCCGCATCATCGCAGTAGGCGGAGAGTTTACGGGCCAACTCTACGCGTGAATGCTCGCGCCGTGATAGATAAGCGATCGCCCTGGCCTTGAGGCTTAGCCCACCGCGTGGCGGACTACTCGGTTCCATTCGCCTTTGCGTCGGTCTTTGCGTCAGCCTTGGCACCCGCCTTTGTACCAGCCTGCACCATCGGCACCTCTCGACTCACCACCCCCAAGAGCTCACGCACACGGTTCTCGATCTCGAACGCCATATCCTGATGCTCTTTAAGGTATTCACGTACGTTGTCCTTGCCCTGGCCAATGCGCTCGCCGTTGTAGCTATACCATGCGCCAGCCTTGTCGACGACGCCCGCCTGCACGCCCAAGTCGATGATTTCTCCTTCACGTGAAATACCCAAGCCATACATAATGTCGAACTCGACTTGCTTGAAAGGCGGTGCAACCTTATTTTTGACGACTTTCACACGGGTCTCGTTACCGACCACCTCGTCCCCCTTTTTGATGGCCCCGATCCGGCGGATATCCAGACGCACCGAAGCGTAGAACTTAAGTGCATTTCCCCCCGACGTTGTCTCTGGGCTACCAAACATCACGCCGATCTTCATGCGGATCTGATTAACAAAGATCACCATGCAATTGGCGCGCTTAATTGAAGCGGTGAGCTTGCGTAGCGCCTGACTCATTAAGCGGGCCTGCAAGCCAGGCAGTGAGTCGCCCATATCACCTTCGATTTCAGCCTTGGGGACCAGGGCTGCGACCGAGTCGATCACGATCAGATCCACCGAGCCCGAGCGCACCAGCGCATCGGTGATCTCTAGGGCCTGCTCACCGGTATCGGGCTGCGAGATCAACAAATCGTCCAGATTCACGCCTACACGCTGCGCGTACTGCACGTCCAGCGCATGCTCGGCGTCGATGAATGCGCAGGTACCACCGATTTTTTGCATCTCGGCGATGACCTGCAAGGTCAGGGTGGTCTTGCCGGAGGATTCGGGCCCATAGATCTCGATCACGCGGCCACGTGGCAGACCACCGACCCCCAGGGCAATATCCAGACCCAGCGAGCCGGTCGAGACAACCTTGATATCGTGCTCGATCTGGTTATCACCGTAGCGCATGACGGAGCCTTTACCGAATTGCTTTTCGATCTGGGACAAGGCAGCAGCCAGCGCCTTGGCGCGCTCGGGGTTGGCAACCTTGGCGGTACTATCGTCCATGTGTATTCCTCTGATGTCAGGTTTGAAGCCAGGGCGATCAGTGCAGCGTTAAGTCTGCGACTCCCTCGGATGCTCCGATTATTGCACTAAATTATACTGTATAAAACCACAGATGTATTGGTTTCACCCATCGTTTACCCTTACTGGCCTTGACGATCAGCTCATGTAAAAATGTAAGCGCCTCTGTTTCAACCCATACACGCCACCTAGACATGCGCATCCTAATCGCCGAGGACGACAGTATTCTTGCGGATGGACTTTCCCGTTCACTTCGCTACGAAGGCTATGCTGTCGATATGGTTCACGACGGCTCCAGCGCCGACTCGGCTTTGCAATTACAAAGCTTCGATCTCCTGATTCTGGATTTGGGGCTGCCACAAATGAGCGGCTTTACCGTTCTACAGAAGCTACGCCAGCGGCGCTCCGTCCTTCCCGTTCTGATCCTGACTGCGGCCGACTCCGTCGATAAGCGCGTCCAAGGCCTGGATCTAGGCGCTGACGACTTCATGTCCAAACCGTTTGCGCTGACCGAGCTAGAGGCCCGGGTCCGTGCCCTGGTCCGGCGCAATACCGGGGCACGGGCGTCTGTGCTTCGCCACATGCACCTCTCGTTCGATCTAAACGGACGAATTGCGATGATTGATGACCAGCCTCTCGAACTCTCCGCACGCGAGACCAGTCTGCTCGAGATATTCCTCTCACGCAGCGGCCGCATGATCAGCAAACACCAACTCGTCGATCTGTTGTGCGAATGGGGCGAGGAAGTCACCACCAATGCCATTGAGGTCTACATTCACAGATTACGCAAAAAAATCGAACCCAGCGGTGCGCGCATCCTGACGGTACGCGGACTGGGCTATTGTCTGGAACCCGAGAACCGCAGCGAAACCCTTCCTGCCTGAGGGCGCCGGACGCATGTTCGCCGCCCCCCCCAATAGCCGACACAAAAAGCACCACCGCACCTTGCTTAGCCGCATCCTGTTCTGGATGATCGTGCCCTTATTCATCATGTGGTCCGTTGCCATCGTCATTACGTACTTCATTGCACAAAATATTGCCAATGCCCCCTACGACCGCACCCTCGCCAGCCACTTAAGACTGCTGCGCCACGAGGTCGAACGGCAACAAATTCACACCAAAATCAAGCTATCGGACTCGGCCTACACCATCCTCGAAGGAGACACCGAGCAGCCCGCCACCATTTGGCAAATTCTCGACGCTAATGGCACCGTTATGGCGGGCAACACCGAGATTTCCGTCCCCGATAACTGGACTTACGATATCGACCAGATCCGCTATCGCAACACCACAATGAATCATCGTTCGGTGCGCGTCGCCTACGAGTGGGGAGGACGCGACCGCAACGGGGTGGGCTTTCTTACGGTCGTAGCAGAACCTGGCGAGGAGCGCGCCACACTGCAACAGGAAATCCTGACCGGAATGCTGACGCCACAACTCATTATCCTGCCCCTGGCGGCCATGCTGGCGGGCCTGGGGCTGACGCAAGGCCTCGAGCCCCTCAGCATGCTCCAGGAACACATGCGTCGACGCAAGCCCAGCGACCTCTCGCCTATCCGCGACGACCTGGCGCCCGCCGAGATCGTACCGCTGATTGCAGCGATGAATAATGTGCTCAGACGACACGCTGCCTCGATTGAATCTCAGCACCGTTTTGTGGCGAATGCCGCACATCAGCTAAAAACGCCCTTGGCTGGGATACGCACCCAATGTGAATTAGCCCTGCGCGAAAAAGACCCTGAAAACATGACCGACATCCTGCAACAGTTGCTGACGGGATCACAACGCGCCACACGCCTGGTAAATCAATTGCTGGTGCTCGCGCATGCCGAGAGCTTTGACCATGCTGCCCCCTACGCTTCCGCCGCCTTCGACCTAAACGAGCTGGCTGAATCCTGTACGCTGAGCTGGGTAGACAAGGCCATAGCGCGTCAGATCGACCTAGGGTTCGATGCTGCGAAGTCGGCCCTCCCGATTTTTGGCAACCGCATTATGATCAATGAGCTCCTCAATAACCTTATCGAAAATGCGCTGCTCTACACGCCACGACACGGCCAGGTCACTGTACGCGCTGACGAAACCGAAGACAGTGTCTATCTAGAGGTAGAGGACTCCGGTCCTGGCATCCCCCTAGAGAGCCGGGCCAAGGTATTTGACCGGTTTTTTCGCATTCTGGGCAACGAAGCCGAAGGCAGCGGATTGGGGCTTTCCATCGTCCAGGAAGTGGCCGAGCATCACCATGCCCACATCCAGTTCCTGATTCCCGAGAACCGGCAACAAGCCGCCCCAGGTACACGCCTGCGCGTCACCTTTCCGCGCGACAACGTCAGACGAGAGACGACTTGAACCAAACAGTACACACTCTGCCAGACCGGGAGTACAACGATCCGGATCCCGATCGCCCCATGACCCACGAGGAGCGACATGTCATCCTGGCGTCATCCATGGGTACCGTTTTCGAATGGTACGATTTTTACGTCTACGGCTCACTTGCCTCAGTCATCGCGCTCCACTTTTTCTCTGGATGGAGTTCCACAGCGGGATTCATTTTTGCCCTGCTCACCTTTGCTGCCGGCTTTGCAGTCCGCCCATTTGGCGCACTCGTCTTTGGGCGTTTAGGCGATATGGTGGGACGCAAATACGCATTTGTCATCACCATCCTGATCATGGGCTTGTCGACCTTTTTGGTTGGTGTGCTGCCCTCTTCATCATCCATCGGTTCGGCAGCCCCAATCATCCTACTGGTGCTGCGCCTGCTCCAAGGTCTGGCGCTAGGCGGCGAATACGGCGGCGCCGCCGTCTATGTTGCGGAACATGCGCCCCATAATCGACGTGGTTTCTTTACAAGCTGGATTCAGACGACAGCGACGACCGGCATGTTCCTGTCCTTGTTGGTTGTGCTGGGCACACGCGTCACGCTGGGCGAGGAGGCATTTTTGGATTGGGGCTGGCGGGTGCCATTCCTGATTTCGGTCCTGCTACTCGGAATTTCTGTATGGATACGTCTACGTTTGCACGAATCGCCAGCGTTTAAAAAAATGAAAGACGAAGGCACGATTTCCAAAGCACCGATCAAGGAATCTTTCGGCCAATGGAAAAACCTCAAACTTGTCCTTCTGGCCTTGTTTGGCCTGACTGCTGGACAAGCCGTTGTCTGGTATACCGGCCAGTTCTACGCACTCTACTTCCTCACCCAGACACTTCGGGTCGAGTCCAATATTGCCAACATCATGATGGCACTAGCGTTACTCCTGGCCTGCCCATTTTTTATACTATTTGGCGCCCTATCTGATCGAATAGGGCGCAAGCCCATCATCATGACCGGCTGCTTAATTGCGATTTTGACCTATTTTCCAGTATTTAAGGGGTTAACCCACTACGCCAATCCAGCCTTGGAACGTGCCCAGATCACCGCACCTGTCTCTGTTGTTGCAGATCCCGCAGAGTGCTCGCTGCAGTTCAACCCCATGGGCACGGCCTCGTTTACGAGCTCGTGCGATCTGCTCAAGACCTTCATGGCCGATAACTCAGTGAACTACGTCAACCAGGCAGCCAAGCCGGGCAGTATCGCTCAGGCGATCGTGGGCGATCAGATCATCCACTCATTTGACGCCAGCACACTGAGTCGAGTCGAGTTTGCCGCCCGTAGCCGCATCCTCCAGGCAGACCTCGCTCGCGTCATACACGAACATGGCTATCCGCAACGTGCGGATCCCTCGCAGATCAATTACATCATGGTGTTGCTGCTCTTGTTCTTTCTGGTCTTTCAAGTGACCATGGTGTATGGACCGATCGCCGCCATGTTGGTCGAGATGTTCCCAACACGTATCCGTTATACCTCGATGAGCTTGCCCTATCACATCGGCAATGGCTGGTTCGGCGGGTTTCTGCCGCCCGTTGCCTTTGCCACGGTCGCCGCCACTGGAAATATCTATGATGGTCTCTGGTACCCCATCATCATTTGCACCATGACGCTTGTGATTGGTACATTTTTTGTTAAGGAAACCTACCAAAATAAACTCGATTCTTAGGTCGACTCAGCAGCGCATCGACCACCCTGCCACTGCCGCCACACTCCCCGCGATTTTTTGTGTTGCGGCCGGTGTTCTAATGGCCCGGCGCATCGCGCGCTCGGGTCATTTTTTTGCGCGTACAATCGGTGGCCTACCCTGCCGGGCCCCTCCTCTCTACCGATGATGATCTATGTGGTTTAAGAATCTAAAAATATATCGCTTATCTGACAAGGCCTCTCTCTCACTGCCTGACCTAGAAGCCGCCCTCGAAAAACACGCCTTCCAACCAGGCAGCAGCCAGGACAGCCAGAGCTCGGGCTGGATGGCGCCACGCGCAGACAGTGCGCTCGCCTACGCGCTGAATGGGCAGATCCTGCTGCGCCTGCATACGGAAAAAAAGCTCCTGCCATCAACCGTGATCAACCAGGCGAGCCGCGCACGCGCGCTCGACATTGAAGAGCAACAAGGCTATAAGCCCGGGCGCAAACAGATGAAGGAAATCAAGGAGCAGCTCACCACGGAGCTGCTGCCGCGCGCCTTTGTAATCGAGCATGACACCGCCATCTGGATTGACACTACAAATCGTTGGCTGGTGATCGATGCCGCTGCCGCAGCCAAAAGCGATGAAGTCATGGGCCTGCTCGCCAAGACCTTGACCCCTTTTCCTGTCGTCCCGCTGCACGTCGCCACTTCACCTGCCGCTGCGATGACGCAATGGTTGGTTGAGGACGAGGCGCCTGCCGGATTCACTATCGATCAGGATACAGAATTACGCGCGACGGGCGAGAGCCGGGCAACGGTGCGCTACGTGCGCCAAAGCATCGATATCGATGAAGTGCGCAAGCACGTGCAATCAGGCAAGCAATGCACGCGCCTTGCCCTCACCTGGGCTGATCGCATATCGTTCGTGCTCACCGAAAATCTGGACATCAAGCGTATTGCACCGCTGGATGTGCTCAAGGAAAACCAGAGTCTCCAGGCTGCCAACGAAGCCGAGCAGTTCGATTCCGACATCACCCTGATGTGCGGCGAGTTGGCACGCCTGCTTGCTGACTTGGTTGAGGCGCTGGGCGGCGAACAAGCTAAAGCTTGATCATGCGCACTCAGCGCCGCGCCAGCGCACTAATCAATACCATGAAATACGCTATCGTCAGGGCCGATATGCGAGGGCGGTGCCCAGGTCACATCGCGTAGTGAATGCTGCACCAATCCCTCCACGCCCATGAGCACGGCAAAAATTGCCATGCGCACGGGGATGCCATTATCGGTCTGACGAAAGATCGCCAGGCGCGGGTCATGATTCAGATCCGTACTCAAATCATTCGCGCCTTCGCGACTGTCACGCGGCAAGGGGTGCATGACAATCACATCCGGCCCACAACACGTATCAACGAGGGCCCGATTAACCTGAAAGTCCGCAGAATAGCCCTCTAGCTCTTCGCCAGAGAAGCGTTCCTTTTGCACGCGTGTGGCATAGATAACATCTGCACCCTTCAAGCCCGCTTGCAATGAATGAGTCTGCTCGATCGTGTGCCCCGCACGCCCGACCTGATCAATGATCGTATCGGGCATCTCCAGACCGATGGGAGAGATCAGTGTGAACCTCATTCCTCGGTACAAAGCGAGCAACTTGATCAGCGAATGGACGGTACGCCCATACTTGAGATCGCCCGCCAGCGCGATGTGCGCGCCATCAAGCAGTTTACCCAGACGGGAAAACTCAGTGAGTATGGTGTATAGATCGAGCAAGGCCTGGCTCGGATGTTCCCCAGCACCATCGCCGCCATTGACGACAGGGATATTGGTCGCCGCCGCGAACTCGGCTACCGAGCCTTGCTCTGGGTGCCGGATCACCATGGCGTCCACATAACCACTCATCACCCGGCTGGTGTCATAGATCGACTCCCCTTTGGCCATGGAGGAAAAGGTAAAGCCGGTGGTGTCGCATACCGAGCCGCCCAGGCGGCAAAACGCTGCACCAAAGCTCACACGGGTACGCGTGCTGGCCTCAAAAAACAAATTCCCCAATACCGCACCCTCTAGCACCCGTGTCACTTTTTGCCGTCGGGCAATGGGTTGCATTAGATCCGCCACCCGAAATAGCTCCTCAACCGACTCACGGCTGAACTGATCCACCGACAGTAATTGATGCTTATTATCAAGCGCAATCCGATCACGCAATGGCCCTGACTGTGCGCTTTGCGCATATTTTTGCATAAGTGTGTCGTTTTCGACGATCTCGGTGACGAAGCGGCTCACCACCTCGGGCATCGCACGTGCCTCCTGAGATCCCTCAGGCAACAGCCACGTATCCAGGGCACGACGCTTGACCCCAATGCGGGCAGCAAAAATATCACGCGTCAGATTCAAACGACGCATTGCATCACGCAGAAAAACTTGTTGTGAAACAGCCATGGCGGACTCCTATATACGCAATGCGTATATTTTTAACAATCCACCCACATCAGGCAAGGAAAATTTGCCAAATTGAAAAAAAACAACGCTTATCTATAAGCCACTAGTGGCTGGATCATCAACACCGGCTACCCCTCGGGCGGCCTTAACCGCGTTCTCACGCGATCCGACGCGAAACGCCAGCAGCTTTTCGGTGACTGGTGCGGCATAGCCGGGCGCCGCCAACATGGTTTTGTTCACCACCAGCGCCAAACGTAAGCCTGGGTACGAAGCGGTCGCCGACCGGATCTTGACGAGCCCAGCATCGCTTAGGGCGACCTCAAGAATGCCGTCACCGCTCTGGTTGTCCACCGCCGACCGGATGCCGACCAGGTCACTACGCGTGATCACCGGGTCAGCCATAACGTACAGCGCCTGCTGAGGATTCAAATTCACCTGCACCCAACCGGGCCTGGGCGACTCACTTGCCAGAAATATCCGCAGATTCAGCGCCTGACGATCAGTCTGCACCGCCAGCGCAGCTTGATCCTTCGATACAGGTGCTGCTGGGGCTTCGCTCGTCGATACCTGTTGATCCCCTTTTAATGGTAAGGGCTGACAGGCTGCCAACGCCAAAGCCAAACCCAAACCACCCGCGATCCTCAATACGCTACCCAGCACCATATCCATGACTCCCCCGTACCTGAATCTTTACTCGATCCAATACAATACCACTCTCATCACGCAGTTCAATGATATGCTGGCCGGCCACCGGCTGCCAATCTACTTGCCCCGCCTGGGCATAAGGCTCGCCATCTAAATACCAGTGCGCAAGCGCCGCGGTCCGAGCAGAAATATCAATCGCTCGCAAGCGCATACGCTGATGACTCACAGGGATATCTGGATCCAGTGCGAGGATCGTTCCATCCACCGGCTCTGCGATCTGCAGCCCCCCTTGTCCTCCCTCAGCGTCAAAAGGCGAGAAATCCGCCTGTGCCGTATCGCCGATAAAAACCTCCATACGCGCAGGCTCCAGGCCTTTGGCATATGAAACGCGGGCGTAGCTCAAACCTTCTGGTTCGGGCATCTGAACGCTGCGTCGCGTCCGATGCAGATAGACCATCACGTCATGCCAGATCGGACCCGCACCTGACACACCCGAAACATCACGCATGCTGGCTCCTGCGCTATTGCCCACCCACACCCCCACCGTATAGTCCTGCGACCAACCTAGACTCCAGTTATCCCGCATGTCCTTGCTCGTACCGGTTTTCACGGCACTCCAGAACGGCGTCGAAAGCGGACTGTCCAAGCCAAACGTACGGGCCCGCGCCTGCCGGTCGCTAAGGATGTCACCAATAACCCATGCGGCCTGCGGCGTATAGATCTGTTCACCAGCCTGGTCATCCTGATCCTGTGCTCCAAAACGCACTGTCGCATAACGCCCCCCTCGAGCCAGTGTGCGATAGGCATTGGTGAGCGAGAGCAGCGTCACATCAGCACTACCCAAGGCGAGGCTAAAGCCGTAATAGTCACCGCTATGAGCTAGCGGCAAGCCTGACTGGATCAAACGTTGCGCCAATGCATCGGGCCGGACCATCATCAAGGTGCGTATAGCAGGAATATTCAGCGAAGAGGCCAATGCCGTGCGTACGCTGACCCAACCGGAATAGCGCTTGTCATAGTTTTGCGGAACATACAGCCCGCCCCCACCCTCCAGACCCAGCGGGCTATCGTTCAAGAGTGACGCTGCCGTTAAACGCTGCTCACCCAAGGCCATGGCATACAAAAAGGGCTTAAGAGTCGAGCCGGCCTGGCGCAGCGCACGGGCATGGTCAACCTCTGCCGCGGCAGATAGCAAACCGGAGGACCCGACGTACGCGCGCACAGCACCGCTACGATTATCCAGCACAAGCACGGCAGCGTCCGTCACTCCTGAGCGATCCAGCAATCGTATATGTTGATTAACAGACTGCAAGGTAAATTTCTGCAAGTCACGATCCAGCGATGTGTGCAGCGCACCGTCAGGAGAGGCACCCGCCTGCACCCCGGCTTGTGCTAGCACCAGTCTGGAAAAATGAGGCGCCAAGCCTGGCGCGCCATGGCGCGGCGCTGCCGTACGCCCCAGCGCAACCATGACGAAATCGTGCAAGCCCCGACATTCGTGAGCTCGACCCATCTCTCTGAGCAAAGCGCAACTGCGCTGTGTGAGCAGCATCGCCGGGGCATTAGGACCACGCAGCAGCACAGCAGCCAGCGCGGCCTCACGAGCATTCAGACCCGAAGGCTGCTTTTGAAACATCACGCGTGCCAAGGCATCAACACCGACAAGTTCTCCGCGAAACGCCACCCTATTCAAATAGGCCTCGAGGATTTGCGCCTTAGTCCAGGTCTGCTCCAACTCGCGTGCTGCCATAGCCTGATCAAATTTTTCTGCCAGGCTACGCCCCGAAGCCTTACGCCTTAGATCGGCGTCCAGCAAGGCGACCAATTGCATGCTGAGTGTCGACGCACCACGCGATGGCTGACGAGTCAAGGTGATCCAGGCCGCTGCGGCAATCGCTTGCCAGTCCACCCCCGCATGTTCATAGAAACGCTGATCCTCAGAGCGGATCACCGCATGCTGTAAGGCGATCGATATTCTGGCGAGTGGTACCCAATCGCCCTGACGTTTCGTGTAATCATGACGAACACGCTGAACCAGCTGCCCATCGTACGCCAGCACCCGCACTTCCGAAGCGCGATGCTGCACACGTACGGTATCAAAATCAGGCCAGATCGCCGCGTGGGCCGCACCGAGCGAGAACAACCCAACGAATATCCCAGCCCTCACACTCACCCAAACTGCCAGTCTCATTGGCGTCGCACCTCGAAGGGCTGATTAGGCAAACTACCGAACACATCAGGCTGGTACATCGCCTCAATACGCGTGGGAGAGAGCTGAAAGGTCCCCGGTGTATTCAGACGTACTGTGTAGACAACATCGGTGATCCCCTTAGGCAGCACGTTGTAGTATGCACGGAACACCTCAGCGTGACGCTCGACAAAAGTCGGTCGCTCAAACCAGTATTGCTGAGGTTCTCCTAGGGTCGCAAGTACAGAGTCACCCCCTAAGCCGCTGCCCAGGATGGTCGCCCCAGCCGGTATCGGATCGCTCAGCACCGCCCAGACCGTATCTGTTCTGGATTCGATACGCAGATGCACGCGATAAATATCGCCACGCGCCCAGACACCGGGGTGTGCCTGAGTCACCGGGATGACCGTCCGCGTCAAGGCCATGCCAGCCGCCACGGGCACACTGGGAACCTGGGCACTACGCGCCTGCACCGTCGCCCAGGCATTGCCTGCACCCTGCTGCGCAATGGTTAGCACATCGTCTCCTGTATGCGCCCAAGGTAGGAAAAAAGCCTGCCTGCGCACGCCAGCGGATTGTGGCATCGATGCCCATGCTGCCTGCACCGTTCGTGTCGAATCGGATAAGCCCAAACGCACCTGGCCGTCCACGCCAACAGTCTCGAACTTTTGGGAGAATAGATTGATTGCTAGACTGCCGTATAAATTGGCTGTTGTCGTGCTCCACGCCCCCCCACTTTGGTGGCTCAATAGGCCCATCGCCAGCAAGGGCAGATCACGACGCCAGTCGCTCTGATCCATCATGGCAATCAGCAACTTCGCCTGAACAGTCTCACGGCTGCTCATTAGCCACCAACCCGCATCAGCGGTTTCGTCTGCCAATACCAACAGCGTACCTTGGCGTGCCAACCGTCCTCGCAAGATTTTCTTGGCCTGTTCTAGATAGGTCGCCTGCGAGGGCATATCCGGGTTGCGCGTGAGAATCATTGTCCAATCCACCAGCACCGCACTAGGCCACTGATTCGGATCAATCACTACGCTATCGAACATTTCAGGCTGAAACAACCCCAGACGCGAGAGTGCTTCCATGGCAATGATTTTGCGCCAGGCTTCATCAGGATAGGGAGACCACTCATCACGCTCCAGGCGCCCCTGCACAAACGCCAGCAGGCTATCGCTCATTCGCTGGCGCGCCTCGGCCGGAATCTCGAACAACCATCCCAGATCGCGAGCCTGCTCGCTGATGGACAGAAGATACGCCGTCAATGTGACGCTACCCGTGCCACCTGGGAAATAGGCAGCCAACCCATCTTCATCAAGATAGGTCAACAGGCGCTGCATCAGCGCATCCCAATCCGCTTGATTGCGTCGTCCCATCGAGCGTGAGCTTAACTGCTCCAGGCAGGTATACGGATAGGCCTCAAACCAATCCATCACACCTGGCAGGCCGGCGGCCAGGCTCGACTGCACGGTGACGCTCAAGCCGCCACGCACCTTGCCATGACGGTCTGTAAGCGCCAAAGCAGGCGGACTTACGGGTAATTTTATCGGCTCTGCAGCGTTAAACGGACCGAAGGTCGCCTGCTGCACCTCGAGAGGGAACGCTGGCACCAGACGTTGATACATCACCACCCGGTCGCTGGCCGCAGCTTCTGATGCCGAGGCAGGCTGTTCAATCACGCTAAAGGTCCAATCCAGCGCCATTCCACCCCCCCCATCCGACCCGTCAGGAGCCGTCACTGCCCAACTCAATTGGGTCGCCTGGCCCGCCCCAATTGACACATCCTGCTCCGGTAGCTCTGGAGCCTCGCCCTCTCCTCCTTGAACCTGAGCATGGACGCGCACCTTCATCGCGCGCGCCGTCCGGTTACGCACAGTCGCGAGCGCCTGGTAGGTGTCACCGCTGCGTACAACCCTGGGCAGACCTGGAATCATCTGTAGATCCTGAGAGCTGATGATATCCGTGAATCCAGAACCAAAACGGTCGGCGCCAAAATCGGCAATAGCTACCAGACGGAACTGCGTCAAGGCATCATTGAGCGGCAACTCAATACGTGCGCGGCCCTGCTCATCCAGCACCACATCCGCCTGCCAGAACAGCAAGGATTCGAGCAATTCACGGGTAGGGCTAAATCCACCCCCCCCTCCGGCTGGCATTGCCTTACGGCCATAATGCCGCCGCCCGACAACCTCACTTTGGCCGGTAGCTGTCGCCACCCCATAGCTACGAAGAACACGCATCGCATTGAGCACATCCCAGCTCTGATTACCCCAAAGTGCCAGCAACGCCTCATCAACAGCAGCAAACGCCACCATGCCGTGGGATGCTGGCTGACCATCAGGCAATTGCACCGTAATCTCTACCTGTGCAGTGTCACGTATCTGATACGTCTGACGATCAGTACTCACTTGGACATTGAGGCGATCCTGCTCGTCGGACACACGAATCTCTGTCAGACCAAATCTAAACGATGGTTTGGCCAGGTCCACCAAAGCGGTGGGCACAGGAACTTCATCAGCCTGAGCCGACCAGACGCGATACCAGTCTATCGGCTGCTTCCAGCCCCAGGAAAAGAACGAGGACCAGGGAATCTGTCGGATCCGGCCGCGTACAGCCAACACGGAGATATAAACATTCGGCCCCCAGCTTGCCTGCACAGGAAGGCGGAAAACAGGGTTGTCGCCACCCAGCTCAACAACATGCGTCTCTAGCACCCCTTCACGCTCGACGGCGACCAGCGCATGCGCCTGACGAAATGGCATACGAACCTGAAATTCGGCAGTCTCTCCTGGTGCCCAGGTTTTTTTGGCTGGAATAACGTCGATACGATCATCATCCTGGCCACCAAACCAGGACTCCCCACCTGCCACCCAGACGGTCGTGGCCGCACGCGATACGCGCCCCGATTGATCCCTGGCCTGGGCGTATAGCTCAATACTGCCACTGTGATCGAGCGTGACCTCACAGGACAGCACGCCGTTAGCGTCGGTTTCTCCGTGACATAAGGACCCCAGCTCAGTCAACTTTTCAAAGGAATCATAACTATAAAATCCGCCAACCAGGCGCTTGCGCGTTGAGTAGGATTTGCGCAATTTACCCTCGAGACTCATTGCAACCCCTGCGACAGGTTTGCCACGAAGGTCCAGCGCCAACAGGCTTAAGGAGGTCTGGCGTCCGGCCGGCAACCAGTCCCCTGCACGCACCCCCGCAATCACCTCGGCAGGCCACACGGGTACCGTCTGGGCAATCGTGCGGATCTCGCCATTCGGATCTGCAAAGCTCGCCTCAAGCAGCCATGACTGCGGCGTGGTGACGGGCGAGAGATCCTCGAGCACAAGCTGAGCGCCGCCAAGGCGGTCAAGGACCACTCGCTGCTTATCCAGTATCAGACTACGCACCCCCTCCGACGCCTCGCCATCGGTTTGCTCGGCCAAGCCATCGCGCATCCATTGAGCCACACCAAAGCGGTAATCATCATAGGCCTCAAACGCCACATCACGCTCGCTCGCAACGGCTGACAGACTCACGGGCAACTGACCGGCTGCGCCACCCGACACATACTCCAGCTGAATATCCACTCTGGCGTCCTGCGGTGCCACCAGGGCTCCCGAGCCCGTCGCATCAGAGAGCTTGAGCGTGCCAGTGAGCAGGGGCAGCTTAAACGCCTCGACGCGAAATGAACCGGCCTCATACGAGGGGTCCCCGCGCCACGCCTCGTCGTTTGGTAATTTTTTCCCCACCAACGTAACGTTATATTCCCCAAGTTTGGCGGCAGGCGGCAGGACAAAGCTTGCCTGGGCAGACTGTCCGCCAGACGGGCTCAGCTGCCACTGCAGATCGATATCATAACTATCCTCAGTGCCCATATGGGCAATGCTCGCCCGCACGGGCAGACGCGCGGCGGGCGGGTTCTCGAGGCCATGGCGGGTGAGATCGCGTGCAAAAAACTTCATCGATACCGTCTCACCAGCATGAAACAGTGTCCGGTCAAATACCGTGTGCACCGCCATATCCGGATTGTGCGACGCGTCTGTACGCACATTAAAGCGCCAGGGCTCAATCCCTCGATCCCAGCTTGACATGGCAAATGAGAAATCCGCCTGACCGCCCGCCTGAGGGTGATCAGCAGAAATGCGCGCTGTCACAAACAAGCCGCGCATATCAGTTTCTGGGCAATATTCCGGCGCATCAGCGCGTTCGATCTGATGCCATACCCCGCTGGCATCCGTACGACCATTGGCGATCAGCTGGCCGCTACAGCTCAGGATAGCGAGCTGGGCATCCGGGACGGGCAGACCATCCTCAAGCGTCGTGACCCACACCATCAGATCATCCCTGCCGGTCTTGATATGTACCGCCAGATTCGTAAGCAGGACAGCCGTCCGTACATACATGGGTGTAGCCTGCGCGAGCAGTGCGCTACCCAGGCTTGCCGATTCGACTTCGATTATGTGCAGCCCTGGCTCACGCAATGGCAAGCCAATCACCTCCTGTTCGCGTGCTGGGTCCAATCCAGGGAGTTGAAGCGTCTGGGCGGCTTGGTGTCCATTGAGCATCCGTACGGAGCGCGTATCCAGATAGTTCGGCTTGTCCCCAGCATCGCTCAACGCCCGCGAGGCGCGCACATCTTCGATCTGCATTGCTGTGAGGCTCGTCTGTTCGAGGCGCTGAACACGGGCATACCACTGGAGTGCACGTACATCATCAGCCGTCACATGATCACGCACGGTACCAGCAGAGATCTCCAACGCCTTGACAAGCGGATCGGTTCCAATACGCCTCAAGGTCAACGGCACCATGGCGGGTTCCTTGCCGCTTTTCTCTGCCTCGGAACCAAACCGCTCGACGATGCCAAACGTGCCCGAGGAGAACTTAAGCAAGGGGGGGAAATCCGCTGTCTGCAGAGCCAGCGGATAGCTCGCAGCATTACGCAGCGTACGCCCAGCATCATCCTGCAGCCCATCAGGCAGGAGTAGGGTCAAGGTACTTTTTTCAGGAAAAGGGCCAGTGAATGTTACTGATTCGAGCGCACCCGAGAACATCTTATCCCCATCATCTGGAGATCTGGACCCCGACGGCGTATCGAGCACGATCATTCTGAGTGCATCCGAGGATACCGGCGCGGAAAAATCGAGACTTATCCTTCCTATGGGCGAGCAAGGCGCGTTGGCGTTCTCGCGGGTGCAACGCATCAATGCTGTGAAGGGTTCACGCACCTTGTACTTAAAGAGGTCCCCACGTGCGCTTGCGAGTGAGGCACGGCCTGCCATGGCTATCGTCTGTACTCCTTGCTGAACCCAGAGCTCAACGTCAGCGCCGGGCGGTAAGACGCGCTTGCACTGAAGCAGGTGGACAGACTGATCATTCATCTGATCCTTCATGTAATTGGCTTCGAGGATTTGGCGGCGCACCTCGCCTTCGATAAGCCGTACGGGTACCGTCTCGCCGATACCCTGGACACGGCACAGCGCATGCGCACTCAATGATGCCGCCTGGATCTGGGCATTAAACTTCAGAATAAATATCTGATCCTCGTCAATATTGCCCGCCCAAGGCGTACGTGACGAAACGCGAGGCCCACCAGTAGAAAATTCGTAACGCTGCGCGTCCACAATGGCCTGTCCGTCCAGATCACGGAACGCTGCCGCTGGCGTTGCCCAGCAGCTCACCCCCACACCAGGCTGACGCACAAATTCATAGACCCAATGTCGTCCATCGATCCAGCGCCCAGCTCCTTGCAGTTGATCGTCATCGCAACCAAGCTCGAAGGGCGCCTGCGCCTGCGCGTCCCCCAATGCAACAACTGCCTGATCAAATTCAACCTGAACGGCCTGAATGCGGGCTACAACGCCTTGAGGGGTAAAGGTCGTGACACGCGCTGCTCCTGCACAAGACATGCCTACCACCAGCGCCAATACACCGAGTGCGATTTGCTTCATCATGGCCCTAAGATAAATTTTTGAACAGCTTACCATTCGATTCGTCATGGCCCTCATAAATTGACGTTTCAAGCCAATCTACGCCACGGAGCATTAGACTTATGCAATAATTGCAGGCTTTCATGATGGGCCTATAGCTCAGTTGGTCAGAGCAGTCGACTCATAATCGATTGGTCGCAGGTTCAAGTCCTGCTGGGCCCACCACTCCTCCTGGACGCGATACACTTGGACATAAGTCACTGCGTCGCGTCGATAATATGGCCACCAAGGAGGAGACCATGGATGAACAAACGGAATCCCTGGCGAATTCAAGCCCTGATGACGGCACAGATCTACTCACGCCTGATTACCTGATCCGTCGCGAGCCAGTTCTGGACAAGGAAAGAAGTCTGGTCGGCTACACCTTGAAGGTACTCTGGCCCGATGGTATCGCGCATGACCCCGCGCCCGCTCTGATCGAGCAATGTGGTATCCACAGTCCCGAGCGCCTGATGGGCCGACTTATGCACACCATTACGGCGAGCCCGGCGTTACTGCAAAATGCCTACAGGCGATCGCTACCGATGGCACGCGCACAGCTCGATATCCCCGAGGGCAGCAAACCAGAACCGGAATTGCTCCAGAACATCAGCGCAATGTCTGTCGCAGGCTATCGATTCACCATACGCGCAGACTTGGCCGCAAACGAGGCCTACGCACCCTTTGTACCGCTGTGCAAAGGCATCTGCTTCGATCTACGACGCAGCACTAAGGCCGAGCTCTTTCGTGAAAGTTTTCTCCATAAGCAGGCTGGACGCGTACTCACCGCCGCCCATGTTCCTGACCCGGACACGCTGGATACCTGCAAACTGCTGGGATTCACTCACTTCCAGGGGCCCTGGCCTCAGGCCACACCGAATATCGGCACGACCACTCTCACAAAAAAGCAAGCGATTTTGCTCAAACTGATTTCATTGATCCTGGGCGACGGTGACGGCCAGTCCATCAAAGCCTGCATGGAGCAGGACCCCGATCTCGTGCAAACCTTGCTGCGCATGGTCAATACCCCTGCATTCGGACTAAGCCAAGAGGTCAACTCTCTGAACCAAGCCATCCTGCTGCTTGGGCGGCGCCAGCTCCAACGTTGGATTCAGGTGCTGATGTATACCCAGTCTGGCGGTATCAAGGGCGCGCTCTCGCCCATGTTGGTTCTGGCGACCGCGCGAGGCCGTCTGCTCGAACAACTCGCCGAACATGAGTACCCGGATCAAACGATTCGCTCTGAGACCGCCTTTAGCGTCGGCGCACTTTCGGTCATGGACCAGCTCTTTGGTGGGTCCTTACAGGATCTTCTTGATCAAATCACGGTAGACATCCCGGTACGCTCAGCTTTGCTCACTTATAGCGGCCCGTTCGGCGATGATCTGAAGCTTGCGGAATGTCTGTTTCCAACTTCTAGCTTGCAGTCCCACGACACTGCCCCCCTACTCGGGACACGTAATACACAACAAATCAACGATATGGTGCAAAACGCCTTTGAGTGGGGCCACTCTATCACGCAGTCCGCACAATGACCTCCAGCCGCTAGCGCATGCGCTCACCTCTGTCTCTCGCCTCGCGATGGCTCAAGATCTCGCACATCTCTGCAGGCTTAATTGCCGTGCTGGTAGGCTATACCAGCTCAGTCGCCATTGTCTTTCAGGCTGCCAGTGCCGCGGGCGCGACCACTGAGCAGCTCAACTCATGGATGTGGGCCCTGGGGATTGGTATGGGGCTTACCTGTATTAGCTTATCCCTCGTCTACCGCACGCCGATTTTGACCGCCTGGTCCACACCCGGTGCAGCACTACTTGTCACCAGCCTGGACAGCCTCACGATGAACGAGGCCATCGGTGTATTTTTATTCAGCTCGACCTTGATTACTCTGTGCGGGGTCACAGGCTGGTTTGAAAGAATCATGCACACTGTGCCACGCAGCCTCGCCGCCGCCATGCTGGCGGGCATCTTGCTGAAATTCGGTATGGATCTATTTGGCGCCATGCAGTCTGAACTGCTGTTAGTCACCTTGATGTTTGGGACATTCATCCTGGCACGCAAATTCCTGCCGCGCTACAGTGTGCCTCTATCGCTACTGGTGGGCGTCCTTTGTGCGAGCTTGCAGGCACCCCTGCACCTCGATGAGCTCGACTGGACGCCTGCGCAGCCGCTCCTGATGTGGCCGGTGTTTTCATGGTCGGCCCTGATCGGAGTCGGCGTCCCGCTGTTCATTGTCACCATGACCTCACAAAACATACCTGGTCTGGCGGTACTACGCGCTAATGGCTACCAGACACCTGCCTCTCCATTGATCAGCTGGACGGGCCTGACCGGATTGATTTTGGCGCCTATGGGTGGGTTTTCGTTTAACCTGGCAGCGATAACCGCTGCAATCTGCATGAGCCCAGACGCCGATTCAGACGCCACACAGCGCTATAAGGCATCCATCTGGGCTGGCACCTTCTATCTATTGACAGGCATATTCGGTGCCACTGTAGTTGGGCTATTTGCCGCTTTCCCATATGAACTCGTTGCAGCCATAGCTGGTCTCGCCTTGCTGAGCACGTTGGGCAATAGCCTGGTTGATGCCTTGCAGGACAGCGCAGGACGCGAAGCTGCCTTAGTGACGTTTCTTACCACCGCGTCGGGCATGACCCTAATGGGTATAGGCAGCGCATTTTGGGGGCTGCTGCTCGGCAGTCTATGCCATGTATTGATGCGTATAGACAGACGCGGCACGTGAACCCCCAAACGCGTCAGGTTTTATCCTCCTCGGTTCTGGCTGGTCGCCCAAACCCGATCGGCGCCGGAGCCAGGGTGGCGATACGCTTGAAGAGCTCAGCGTATTGATTATTCGGAC
This sequence comes from Alcaligenaceae bacterium CGII-47, assembly GCA_019166125.1. GTDB lineage: Bacteria > Pseudomonadota > Gammaproteobacteria > Burkholderiales > Burkholderiaceae_B > Castellaniella. The sequence continues at coordinate 371,439 of JAHTBO010000001.1, read as the reverse complement.
CTGACCAGGGGTCGCCATTACGAGAGAACTCCAGATTAATGACCGCCCAGTCCTGGGCGCTCAGGTACTTACGTGCGGCGGGAAGAACATGGTCTTCCTCCTTGCCCATATGCACCCATTCATCCGCAATATACGCCCGCGCTGCATCTCGAAATACCGCAAAGCCTTCATCTCCCGCTTGCATAAAATGCACCAGCGCACGATCCATGCTTGCAGTGAGGATCGGGCCATCTCGATGCTCGAGCTCCAGTTCATCCAGCATCGCGTCCACCTCACTGGTGTGGCGACGCAGTAGGGCGAATAACTGATTTTCCTTAGGATGATGAACCTTGTCAGTTACCTCAGAGATATATTCCACCATCGCGGCGAGCAGCTTAAGGTCCGCCTCTAGCCGGCCCGCCTCGATATCATCAATGACACTGCTCAGACAGTGCAGGATCGCTGCCAGCGCACGGTGCTCATTACGTATGATTGCAATGGCGTCCGTACCCAGATCGCTCTGGATTGATGGTACTGACACGTCTGCTTCGGGCATTTCAGGCTGTACAGACACCACACCTAGCCAACGATCCATCGTCTGCTGGTCTCGTGCCAACTCGGCGCTTGGGCCTTGATGCACAATCCGCCCACGCTCCAGGATAATGGCTTGCTGAGTAATGGGCAGGATCTGTTTGGCATGTTGCTCGACCAAAATCACAGCCATACTTCCCTGGGAGACCATCTGGTCGATAATATGCAGCAATTCCTGGGCGATCAGTGGCGCCAACCCCTCTAGGGGCTCGTCAAGCAATAAGAGCTTGGGGTTAAGCATCAAGGCACGGCTCATTGCCAGCATCTGCTGCTCTCCTCCAGAGAGCTGACTGCCCAGATTATGCTGACGCTCTTCCAGACGCGGGAACGTCTCGTAGACCCGCCTTAGGGTCCACTCGCCGGGTTGGGCCACGACGGTTAGATTTTCCTCGACAGTAAGAGAACGAAACACATCACGCTCTTGGGGCACCCAGCCGAATCCTGCGCGCGCACGCTTATGGCTGGACACATGGATGATATCCTCACCTCGATAAAAAATATGACCACGGCGCATGCGTGTCACGCCCATTAGCGTCGCGAGCAACGTGGTTTTACCCATGCCGTTACGCCCGAGCAAGGCCAGGCTGCCGCCTTCCTCCAGCGATAATGAGATGTCCTCCAAAACAGTGGAATCACCATAACCCGCCCAGACACCCTCCAGCCGTAATAACTCAGCCATGGGCTTCCTCCCCAAGATAGACTTCCTTGACACGCGGGTGGTGTGCGATCACCTCCGGTGTATCCTCCAACAGGATCGCACCACTCACCAGAACGGAAATACGTTCAGCAAATCTGAATACCAGGTTCATATCATGCTCGATCAGTAATATGGTCACGTCTCTGGGCAACTGCGCAATGGTCTCGAACAGCTCCTGGCTCTCACTGGTCGGCACCCCAGCCGCAGGTTCATCGAGCAGCAGCACCTTGGGCTGTAAGGCGAGCGCCAGCGCAATCTCGATCAGGCGCTGACGACCATAGGCGAGATTGCGCGTGATCTCGTAGGCGTCCTCCAGCAAATGCAGACGAGACAAGATCTCGGCGGCCTCATCGACAGCCTCTTTAAATGATCCGACTGGTGCCCACCAGCGTGTGCCCAGCCCCATGCGTTCACACACTGCCATCGTTACGGATTCCATTACCGTCATATCGGCAAACAACTGATTGATCTGAAAGGTTCGCACCAGACCTCTGCGACAGCGCTCATGCTGCGCCATGGATGTCACATCCTGACCTTGTAGCAGAACTGTTCCCGCACTGGGAGCAAGAAAGCCCGTCAACAGGTTGATCAGCGTGGTCTTACCCGCACCGTTCGGCCCGATCAATGCATGCCGTGCGCCCTGCTCAATGGATAAGTTCACATCATCAGTGACAACAAAACCACCGAATTTCTTGATCAGACCCTGCGTTTCCAATACAGCGCTCATGACCGAGTCTCCCGCTGATCCGCTGCATCCGCCAGACGGGTGCGGCGGCGTGAATCACGCAGCCATGATTGGGCGGTTCCCATAATCCCGCCTCGTGCAAACAGCACCACGAGCACCAGAATCAAACCTAGCCAGAACTGCCAGTACTCAGGATTCAGATCAGAGAGCAGATAATTAGCCACGACATAGACAATCGACCCAAATATTGCACCGTACAGACTGCCTGCGCCACCCAGGATCAGGATCAGCAATAAATCCGCAGAACGCTGAAAACTCAGTACATCGATGGATACGAACTGATTCGTCTGCGTGAGCAAGGCCCCCGCCACGCCTGCATAGGCGGCACCTATGGTGTAGACCATCACGAGCCTGCGGGTTACAGGCACGCCCAGGGCAGGCATACGCAGCACATTCATATTGATGCCGCGCAGACTCTGCCCGAACGGTGAATGCACCAAACGCCGCGCAAACCAAAACATCACAAACAACACAACCATCGCGTAGATATAGCCGACACGCCCAAACATATCGAACTCGAACAAGCCCAGCACGGGTTTGACCTCGATACCGGGCAAGCCGTCCACACCACCCGTAAAGCTCGTGAATTTATTGGCTAACTCATAGAGCATAAGGGCGACGCCCAGTGTCACCATGAGACGCGAGAGATCATTACCACGCAAGAGTAAAAAGCTACTTAGAAAGCCAATAAAGCCGGCGAAAATGGCAGCCACTACCAGCCCCAAGATAGGGTCACCCAAGCCATTGACCCCCAACATGCCTGCAGTGTAAGCACCGACACCAAAAAACGCCGCGTGGCCAAGCGAGATGACCCCGGCATAGCCAAAGATTAGATCAAGCGACAAGGCAAACAAGGCCGTGATCGCAATCTGGCTGAGCAGCAAGTAGTTATCACCAAAGACAAAGTACGCTGCAACGGGTAGGCACCAGAATAGGTATTCCAGCGGGTGCCAGCGTGCTGTATTACGAAACCGTACAAACCGATCGGGGCGATCGGCAGCCTGAGGCGTCGAGACAGTTGTTATCGTTTGCATAAAATGCCTCTTGCCCTATTTAGTATGACGACCAAACAAGCCTTGGGGTCGGAAGATCAGCGTCCCCACCATCACGGCATAAATAATGAATGCACCAATCTGCGGGACATAATATTTGCCAGCCACATCTGCAATACCGAGAATCAGTGCTGCGTAGAGCGAGCCCTTGATGTTGCCGCTACCGCCTACTGCCACCACGATCAGGAAATACACCAGGTACTTCACAGGAAACTCCGGATCCAAGCCAAGCATCTCGACACCCAACGCCCCGCCTAAGCCAGCCAGCGCCGAGCCCAGTGCAAAGGTCAGGCTGAATACGCGATTTACATCGATACCCATGCCACGTGCGACGCGCTGGTTGTCTACCGATGCACGCAGGCGCGCACCAAAGGACGTGTTCACGACCGACCACTGCAACAAAACAGCAATGAGCAGCCCGATCACAATCAAGAACAGACGATAAATCCCGACATCCAAACCAGGCAGATTAATCTGTCCCATCAGGAATTCAGGCAAATGTAGCGGCTGCTGTTGTGCACCAAAAAAATAATGTGCTGCGGCCACCGCCATAAATACCAGACCGATCGAGAACAGCACCTGATCCAACTCGGAGGCCTCATACAGGCGCCGGTACAGTGTGCGCTCGAGCACCATCCCGGCTAAGGCGGGGACGATGATCGCCACGGGCAGTGTGGCGAGGAACGGCACGCCGTAATTATTAAGCAACACCACACAGACATAGCCGCCAAGCATGGCAAAGGCACCATGCGCCAGATTCACAAAGTTCATCAGCCCCAAGGTCACGGAGAGACCAACACTGATGAGAAACAGAAGCATGCCTGAGGCGATGCCATCAAAAAATATCGTCATGGATCGTCCCTATGTGCGAATGAAATACTGCGGGCATGACACCCGCAGCACAATACGCTTACTGCTTACCAGGATCTTTGACTGCTTCGATTTTATCGAACTCGACATTCTGCAAGACACCATCCACGCGCTCCACCTTGCGGATATACACGTTCTGGATAATATCGCGTGTTTGCGCATCGATTTCGACCGGGCCGCGCGGGCTCTCCCACTTCATGCCCTTAACCGCTGCCATAAATGCGGCAGCGCTTGTGTCGCCCTTGGTCTGCTCCAGGGCCTGATAAATCATGTGCATGCCATCATAGGCGGCGACTGCCATGAAATTCGGACGATCGCTGGGATAAGCCTTGGTGTATGCAGCAACAAAGGCCTTGTTCTCGGGGGACGGATGGACCTGGGAATAATGGAAGGATGTGATCATGCCCAGCGCATTATCACCCATTGCGTCCAGCACGTCCTCGTCGGTCACGTCACCGGTCGCCAAAGCTTTGATGCCGGCTTCGGCTAAGCCGCGTTCCGTGTACCCCTTGGCCAACGCCACACCCTGCTCGCCGTTCGGTACAAAGAAAAACACCGCATCGGGCTTGATATCCTTGATCTTCTGTAGATAGGGAGCAAAGTCAGGGTTCTTGACCGGTGTGCGTACATCACCGATGATCTTGCCGCCCAGCTCTGTAAAGGTCTTTTTGAACTGTGCCTCGGCATCATGCCCTGGGCCGTAATCAGCGACGAGGGTATAGACGTTCTTGATCCCGTTATCAAAGGCCCACTTAGCCATCGGCGCCGTATCCTGCGGCAAGGTCATCGACACGCGCACGATATTGGGCGACTTCTCGGTAATCGAAGAGGTCGCTGCATTGAGCACCACCATTGGCACCTTGGCCTGGGTGGCCAACGGTGCGACCGCAAAGGCGTTAGGTGTCAAGCTGAACCCGGCCAGGATATTGACCTTATCCTTGATCAGAAGCTCTTGGGCCTGGCGTTTGGCAACCTCGGGGGAAATGCCGGTGTCATCCTTGAGGATAATCTGGATTTTTTTACCGGCGACGGTATCCCCGTGTTCGGCCATAAAAAGCTTAATGCCATTATTCAACTGCTTGCCATGGGATGCAAAGGGACCAGACATCGGCACAACCAGACCGATCTTGATGTCCTCAGCCTGCACACTGGTCATGGCACCGAGCGCCACAGCCAGTACGCCTAGCTTTTTGATAAAACTCATATTGTTTCTCCGGAAATTATTATAAAGATAACGAGGGGAAGCGCCCCGATGTGGCTTATTTTTTGAGCTGTTGCTCGAGCTGATGCAGTACCTGATAACACGGCAAGACTTGTGCCACGCTCGCGTTAGGCTCACGGCCCTCACGTATCGCAGCAAAAAACTCACGATCCTGCAATTCGATTCCGTTCATGGACACATCCACTTTGCTGACGTCGATGGGCTCATCCTTACCATTGAATAGATCATCATAGCGAGCGAGGTAGGTCGCGGTATCGCCGATATAGCGGAAGTACGTACCAAAGGGACCATCGTTATTGAAACTAAGCGAGAGCGTGCAGATTGCACCATTCGCCGCCTTCAGTTGGATCGACATATCCATGGCGATACCTAAGGTCGGATGGATCGGCCCCTGCATGGCATGGGCCTCTACGACAGGGCTATTCGCCTGATAGGCAAACAAATCCACTGTATGTGCGGCGTGATGCCAAAGTAAGTGATCCGTCCAGCTACGCGGCTCGCCCAAGGCGTTCATATTGGTACGCCGAAAGAAATACGTCTGCACATCCATCTGCTGAATGTTGAACTCTCGCCTCATGACGCGTTGATGAACATACTGATGGCTGGGGTTGAAGCGTCGGGTATGCCCGCACATCGCAATTTTGCCGGTCTGCTGTGCCAAGGCGACCAGCGCCTGCGCATCGGCCAGCTTGTCGGCCATGGGGATCTCGACTTGAACGTGCTTACCAGCACGCAAACAGGCCATGGCCTGCGCGGCATGCATCTGTGTCGGAGTGCACAGGATGACCGCTTCGACCTCGGGCAACGCCAAGGACGCACTCAGATCCGTCGTGACATGGGCAATGCCATACTTATCGGCAACTTTACGGGTTTTGTCCAGATCACGGCTTACTAAGGAGACGACCTCTACGCCATCGATCTTGGTGATGCCATCCAGATGCTTGATACCAAATGCGCCCGCGCCCGCCAAAGCGACCTTAATTGTACGTGCCATTATTTTTGTTCCTCCAAGATCAGATGTCCAACCGCCGTGTTCGAGGCGGGCACATGATAAAAGCGATGAAAAACATGCGGCGCAGGCCCACCAGCCGCATCGGCCATGGCACCGCGCGCCACCAGCCACATCACTAATTCAATCCCCTCGGATCCGGCCTCACGCACATATTCGATGTGCGGCACATCCGCCTGTGCCTGCGGATCGGCAATCATACGATCCAAAAAGGCCTGATCGAAGGCGCTATTGATCAGGCCAGCACGCGGACCTTGCAACTGGTGGCTCATGCCACCCGTACCCCATATCTGCACATTCAGTGGCCGATCATAGGCCTCGACCGCACGCCGGATAGCACGACCTAGCTCAAAACAGCGGCGTCCAGATGGCACCGGATACTGCACCACGTTAACCGCAAAGGGAATCACCGGACACGGCCAAGCCTCTGGCTGTCCGCACATTAAGGATAAGGGCACGGTCAAACCATGATCCACATCCATCTTATTGACAATAGTCAGGTCAAAATCCTGCTGAATCACCGATTGAGCAATATGGGCAGCGAGCTCTGGATGGCCGATCACCGTCGGCACAGGGCGCCGCCCCCAGCCTTCATCAGCGGGCTCATAGGACTCGGCGCAGCCAATAGCAAAGGTGGGGATCATATCCAGGCTGAATGCTGTGGCGTGATCATTAAAGACCAGAAAAATCACATCTGGCGTGTTATCACGTAACCATTGTTTGGACGTTTCATACCCTGCAAACAACGGCGCCCAGTATGGCTCGGCGGCCTTACCCAGATCGAGTGCTGCCCCGATAGCGGGTACGTGGGAGGTATACACACTGGCGCTGATTCGCGCATGTTGCTTAGCCATTCTTGTGCTCTCCAATTCTGCGATTACCTTCGACGCTGCGCCCGCCCGCCTTCATCATGGCAGCGTACGCCTCTTGCGTCATCCCCGTCATGCTCGCAGCCATATACTGGAACGAACGTCCATCGGTCGCACCGAGTTTGGCGAGAAAGTAAATATTTCCCCCAGCGGCCAGGCAGCGGTTCAGGTCACGAGTGAGCACGCCCTGCTTTTGCTCTTCGGTCATGGGCCACTCGTCCAGATAGGCGCGTTCATCAGCCTTAAAGCGCTCGCGATTCTCTGCCTTCATGAGCGACATGCAGAACTGATTCAAGTGATAGCCCAGACGCGACTGCTCGGCATCAAATATGATCGTGCCTGGAATATCGGTATAGGGTTTATTCAGTGACATAATTCACCTCCAATACAAACGGGTCGGATTATCGACCAGCAGTTTTTGCTGCAAAGCTGCAGTCGGGGCGATATGCGGGATATGGTCGACCAGTAGACCATCATCGGGCATGTGTGATTTCAGATTAGGATGGGGCCAATCCGTCCCCCATAAAACACGATCAGGGAAGGCCTCGACCAGATGTCTCGCAAACGGTACCACGTCGCGATAGGCCTGCTGTTCGCCATTTAGCGCCGGGGGCCCCGATTGGCTCAGACGCTCTGGGCAACTGACCTTGCTCCAGATATTTTCATGTTCGCGCATCATACGCACAAATAATTCAAATTCAGGGCCATCTACAGGCTTGGTAACATCCGGGCGACCCATGTGATCGACCACGACCTGGGTGGGTAGTGCTGTAAAAAAATCATATAGCTCAGGCAAATCCTGCGCCTCAAAATACACCACGACGTGCCAGCCAAGCGGAGCGATCCGCCCTGCAATGTCAGCCAGAACCTCACGCGGCGTAAAATCCGCCAGGCGCTTGACGAAATTAAAACGCGTCGCGCGCACACCCGCCTCATGCATGGCCAACAGTTCAGCATCGCTCACATCACGCGAAACGGTGGCTACTCCACGTGCACGCCCATCCGAGGCACGCAATGCATCCACCAGGGCCCGGTTATCCGTGCCATGGCAAGTTGCCTGCACAATGACGTTTTTATCGAAACCCAAGTGATCACGCAAGGCAAACAGCATTTCCTTGGGGGCATCACAAGGCGTGTACTTGCGCTGTGGTGCGTAAGGAAAAACCGCACCAGGCCCGAACACATGACAATGTGCATCCACCGCCCCTGCAGGCACCTTGAAACGCGGTGTACTGGGACCATCATAGAAGTCCAGCCAGCCGGGGGTCTTGGTAAATATTTCCTTGGCGTGTGTCGCGTTGCTCATCTATAGCATCCTTAGTCTATGTACTTCAGGCCGGCTTTTTCGAGGCCTTCGCGCATCTTGTAGTAATCCAGACCTAGCACACCCGACGCAAATACGTCACGTTTAGCGCCCTCATTGTCCTCACGCGCCTGAGCACGAGCTGCCACCTCACCTGCCACCGCTGCCGGAATAATCACAACGCCATCCACATCTGCCACCACCACGTCACCTGGCATCACTTGGGCACCCGCACAGACGATCGGAATATTCACGGAGCCCAAAGTGCCCTTAACCGTGCCCTTAGCGTTGATCGCTCGACTGAAAACGGGAAAATCCATCTCCTCTAGCGTGTCCACATCACGCACACCGCCATCGATGATCAGGCCATGCGCACCGCGCGCCTTGAACGAAGTCGCCAACAAATCACCAAAGAACCCATCCATATTGTCCGTGGTGCATGCTGCCACGACGACATCACCCGGCTTGATCTGCTCGGCCGCCACATGCAACATCCAGTTATCCCCAGGCTGCAGAAGGACCGTCACGGCCGTACCGCACATGCGTGCACCCTTATAGATTGGGCGCATATAAGTCTTCATCAGTCCAACACGACCCATGGCCTCATGCAGCGTCGCCACACCGAACTTGGACAGAAGCGCTACCGCAGCCGGATCAGCGCGCTGAATCGTCCGATGGACAATCCCCAGATTATTCAACGATATCGTCATTATCAACTCCTCATTCAAAGCATTCGGTCGACTATCGACCACGGGCGCTCAGGGCGACATCCAGTCGAGGAAACACGCGCCGCGCATTGCCTTCGTAGATCTGGAAGCGATCCTCTTCAGTCAGCGTCGTGGCAGCCTCTATATAGCGTTTGGTGTCATCGAAATAATGCCCGGTCTCTGGATCGATGCCGCGCACCGCACCAATCATCTCGGAGGCGAACAGGACGTTTTTGACCGGAATGACCTTGGTAAGCAGATCAATGCCGGGCTGGTGATACACGCAGGTATCAAAATAGATGTTGTTTAGCAGATGCTCATCGAGCAAAGGCTTACCCAGCGCCTGCGCGAGACCACGGAAACGGCCCCAGTGATAAGGCACCGCGCCGCCACCATGCGGGACGATAAATCGCAGTGTCGGGAAATCTTTGAATAGATCCGAGGTCAGGCACTGCATAAATGCCGTCGTATCCGCGTTCAGATAATGTGCACCAGTCGTATGGAAGCAGGCATTGCAGCTTGTCGAGACATGAACCATCGCAGGGATGTCGTACTCGATCATTTTTTCATAAATCGGGTACCAAGAGCGATCCGAGAGTGGTGGCGAGGTCCAGTGACCGCCCGATGGATCAGGATTCAGATTGATGCCGACTGCGCCATATTCCTTGACACACTTTTCGAGCTCTGGGATGCAGGTCGCCGGATCAACTCCGGGCGACTGCGGCAGCATGGCTGCCGTTGCAAAGTGCTCGGGGTACAGTTCGGCGACCCGATGGCATAGCTCATTACAAATGGCAGACCAAGTGCTCGATACCTGAAAATCGCCGATGTGGTGTGCCATGAAGCTCGCTCGAGGCGAAAAAATCGTCAAATCCGAGCCGCGCTCACGCATCAGCCGGAGCTGATTTTTCTCGATCGATTCGCGTAACTCATCATCGCTAATACGCAGCTCGGAGGCGGCGGGCATCTCGGATGGATTCTTGATCCCTGCAATCTGACGCTCACGCCAGTGCGCCAGTGCTTCAGGTGCCGTGGTGTAATGACCGTGGCAATCGATAATCAAAGGTTCTCTGCTCATATCAAACACATCCTGTCAGTCTAGAGATTAGTCCAAATAGTCGAGGGAATCATGACCTCGCCACGCATGATCAAGCGTGCCGTGCGCAGCAACGCCGCTCGGGTGACCTTTTGGGTATCTGAGGGGTCAAGCCCCAATTCCACACTGAACTCACCGCTAGGGTGTTCAATGGAGAGGGTTTTACGCAGGCCCTCGGGCACCACAGCAATCCCCTGAGTGATCGAGCCATCGAGTACGCAGGCCGTACCAATCGTCACGGCACCCAGCACGCCGACCGCCTCATGACACACGTGAGGAATAAAGCAGCGCGTGCTCACGCTGCCGCCCGCCTGCGGTGCGGCAATCAAGGTCATCTTGGGGTAGTTCAATTTGCTCACATCGCCTAGCCCCATCAATTTCCCCGTGTGCAAACGCAAGGCCTCTATACGCGCCTTAAGCGCTATATTGGCGTTCAACTGCGCCGGGGTCTCGTAGCCAGTGCACCCCATATCTGCCGCCCGAAACAGCACCATTGGCATACCATTGTCGATACACGTCACCGCAATATCAAAGGGCTCGAATTCCTCCTGCCCCGCCAAGGGCTCGATATGCACCTTGTCGCACACTTGTCCTGTCGGCAACAGACCAGCACACACCGAACCCGCTGTATCCAGAAAGTTGATTGTGATGGGGGCCGAGGCACCCGGCACACCGTCTATGCGTGCCTCACCGTCATAGCGTACTTCGCGCCCCTGGGGCGTCATTGGTGTTTGCACCGTAATATCACACTGCATGCCCGTATTGAGCGTAAGCACCCGCACCGTGGTCTCGTCGCCAGAGGCCTCGATCAAGCCGCGCTCTAGCGCAAAGGGCACAACCGCTGCGAGCATATTTCCGCAATTTGGTGTGGTATCGACGGTATCCTGCTCGGGCTGTAACTGAGCGAACAAGAAGTCCACATCAACACCCGCTGTCGTGCTGCGGCGTACGATCCCGACCTTGCTGGTCAAGGGATGGGCACCGCCCAAGCCGTCGATCTGCCGTTTATCGGGTGAACCCATCACCGCAAGCAATACGCGGTCACGCACCGCTACATCGGCGGGTAAATCCGTTTCCAGAAAAAACGGGCCACGCGACGTACCGCCGCGCATGAATGAAGTTGGGATGGCTGTTTGCATTCTGTCATTATGGATAGAAGCGACGCACAATAAAAGACTTATCATAGACTATCAGCTATATCAAAATGATATGATTGATTGGTTAACATGCCGATAATGATGAGAAGGTATGGACCTCAAGCAATTAGAATACTTTTTACGGGTCGCTGAACTCGGTAGTTTTACGCATGCTTCCCGTGTCCTGAACATCGCTCAACCTGCGCTCAGTCGTCAGGTACGGATGTTAGAGGTGGAATTGCGCCAGACCCTACTGAATCGCAATGGACGAGGCGTGACCACGACCGAGGCGGGTAAGCTGCTGCTAGAGCACTGCCGAGGGATCCTGCACCAAGTCGAACGCGCCAAAGAAGACCTAGGCCGGGTGCGCGGTGCTCTGGCGGGCCGTGTCGCCGTCGGAATCGCTCCGAGCCCCTCCAAGATGATGACGGTTGAACTGACCCGTGCCTTCCGCAAACGCTTACCCAGCGCGACACTGTCAATCAGCGAAGGCTTGTCTTTTGTCATGCAGGAATGGTTGTTGGCGGGTCGTCTGGATATCGCACTGCTCTATAACCCGATGCCCTCACCCGAACTGGACTTCAGCCCACTCACCTCTGAAAGTCTCTACCTGATCGGCGCACGCACCGAAAACCCGATCACCGCACCTGTGATGCTAAGTGCACTCGCGACGATTCCATTGATTATCCCGAACCGTCCACACACTGTACGCATGCTGCTCGAATCCAAGATGTCGCTGATCGGCTGCAAGCCCCGTATCAGCCTGGAAATTGATAGTGTGCCTGCGATCCTTGATCTGGTTGCCGATGGCGCAGGATACGCTGTACTGACCCGCCATGCCGTCATCACGTCATCGCGCCCTGCGGCCTACCAAATCCAGCCTATTGTGCAACCCGAGCTATTGAGTCGTCTGTGCCTAGCGACCGCATCAGCGCGCATCAGTACTCTGACACAAAATGCCATGGTCGGACTTATCCGAGAGACGGTTCGCCAAGTCTATCCTGCGCCGATGATTCAAGAAGTCTAAAGGAATCGACCAGCTTATTGAGCTTTTGTGCCTGATGGTGAATATTACCTGCCGCGACGGCAGCTTGGGCCACGGCGGCAGCATTGCTACGTGTTGCACCATCAATCTCGGTGATCGCAATATTCACCTGATCAATCCCCTGTCCCTGTTCACGACTGGCTGCGGCGATATCATGCACGATGGTGGCAAAATGCTGCACCGACTCTCGTGTTAAACCAGATATCCGACCTGCCTCATCAACCAGCGCGGAGCCTGCGCTGATGTGCTCGACGGATTCCGTAACCAGGGTTTCGATTTCCTTGGCAGCATCGGTGGTGCGCTGAGCGAGGCTGCGTACCTCGGCGGCAACCACCGCAAAGCCGCGTCCCTCCTCGCCGGCACGCGCTGCCTCAACGGCCGCGTTCAGCGCTAGAATATTCGTCTGAAACGCAATACTATTGATAACGCCAATAATATCTGCAATTCTGTGCGAGCTGGCCTGTATCGTCCCCATGGTCTCTACCGCACGCTGCATGGAGGCCTCGCTTTGCAAGACCTGCGCAGCTGAATCGACCGCCAGATCACTCGCCTGCACCGCATGCTCGGCGTTTTGTTTAACCGTGCTTGCCAGCTCCTCAATCGAAGCTGCTGTCTGCTCTAGGGAACTTGCCTGGGAATCGGTGCGCTGCGACAGATCACTATTCCCCTCGGCAATCTCGCGCACGCCCTGTACCACAATGCGGGCCGATTCCTTGATCTGAACAATCAGCAGCTTGGTATTGATTTGCAAGATACGCAGGCCATGAGCTAGATCCGCCAGCTCAGCGCAACTCGCGACCTGAATATGTCCAGAGAGGTTGCTCGCACTCAAGAGTTCGACATCCGCACGCATACGCTGCAGCGGTCCGATAATGCCACGATAGAGAGCCCAGGCACCTAGCATGGCCAATCCCAGGCTCAAACCCGACAAGGTGAAGCGCGACGCCGCAGACCAGCCCTCCCACCCAAGCAAAATAAAACATAAGCCCATGACGCCGGCGTAAGCCATTGTTCGGGTGCGTATGGATACGTCACGCAGCGCGCAAGCCCTCAGCCTACCCCCTTCGACGATTCCACCCTCAACAATCCGTATCCGCTTATTGCCCCTTGCCATCGCCTGATATGCCTCATCGGCATACGCCACACGTTCGCGGCTAGGCCGCGTGCGCACAGAGGTGAAGCCCCTGATCCCATCCGGGCCAAAGATTGGCGCAGCGTTGATCTCAACCCAATAATGATCGCCATTCTTGCAGCGGTTTTTAAGCAAACCAGTCCAAGCCTTGCCTTGTCTGACCGTACGCATCAAATCAGCAAAAGGCTCGCGCGGCATCCCCGGATAGCGCAGGATACTTTGTTGGGAACCAATCAACTCTTCTCGGGTATGCCCGCTGATTCTGATGAAGTCTTCGTTAACATAAGTTATCCGCCCCTCGAGGTCGGTAGCCAGCACAATCGTATCGGTATCGTTTAAGACGTACTCACGACCACTAACTGGAATATCCTCACTCATCGCTCGACTCACAGGCAGTTTATATTCAGGTTTTTTTAGGGCAATGCGCAATCAAACGGTCTGCGTAGGTCTGCCACGCAGAATTTTTATCCAATCCATCAAATAGGCCTTCTGCGGCGAGCGAGGCGACCCAGTCTTGCTTGGACGCTGTTGCCCCCGCCATCACGGGCTCAAAACCCGCCTCATGCACAGTATTGGCAACTTCACGCATTTCTTCGGCCCGACGGCGGCCGTGTTGCACCACGCGATGATAGAAATACGCGCCCTGCTCGGACCAGTCAATCGACGGAAAGGTTTCCTGCAAGGTAGGTAAGACATGGTCCTCAACGCCATACGCACGCGCTGTCGTATAGCTCTCGATCACCAGGGCTTCGAGGCCTTTGATCATCACACTGCGGCACATCTTGATCGCCGAAGCGACACCCAGCTCTGCACAGACCGGCTTGGCATCCATACCCAAGGCACACAAGGTCTGTGCAAGGGATTGGGCATGTGCCCCACCCAAGAGCATCGGCACGCGAATTCCATAAGGGGGTACAGAAGTCATGACGCCGGCTTCAACATAGACGCCGCCAGCACCCTCAATCAGACCTGCGGCCTCGCGCTTGGCGCCAGGCGAAGCGGAATTCAAGTCCAGGAAGATTGATCCCGCGCGGATATGGCGCGCTGCCTCGCGCGCAACCTCGACGGTGTGAGAAGCCGTCACGGCAGACATAATGAGATCTGAACGCGCACACAACGCTGCCGGCGACTCACATAACACGACCCCATCCTGGCCAGCGCGCTCGCGCAGCGGCGCCGCGACGGCAGCGGCGAGATCCGCGGTCAACTTGATATCCCAGGCCTGGACACTCGCGACCTGCGCCTTGAGCCCAGCACAGAATATTCTGCCGACTTCTCCGTATCCAATCAGGCCTAGATTGATCGTATGCATTATGTTCTCTCTGAAAATTCTTCGGTATCGATCTCTGTCAGCGACGCGCCGCCATGTCGCGCACCGACCACCGTATCGGTATTGATCAAGGCATCCAGTGCTGCGATCGTGGTGGCACTTAGGTGAACCTGGGCGGCACCGATGTTATCGCGCAGATGAGTAAGCGAGGTGGTGCCTGGTATAGGAATGATGCGCGCATCGCGCCCCAAGAGCCAAGCGAGCGCTAATTGCGCTGGCGAACACCCCTGCTCGCGGGCAATCTGCTTATAGGGTTCAAGCAGCCTTAGGTTCTGCGCATACGCGTCAGGCTGAAAGCGTGGCATCCGAGTGCGTAAGTCACCCTCATGCAAGGCGGCCACATCCGACACCCCGTCGGCCAAAAAGCCCCGAGCCAATGGGCTAAACGCCACAAAGACGGCGCCCAGCTCATGGCAAGTCTGGAGCACAGCGATCTCGGGATTTCGTGTCCATAAAGAATACTCACTTTGCACGGCAGCAATCGGATGCACGGCATGCGCTCGGCGCAACGTGCCCGCCGACACCTCAGATAGACCGATATGGCGGATTTTCCCTGCCGCCACCAGATCGGACAAGGCGCCCACGCTCTCTTCGATCGGTACCGCTTTATCCCAGCGATGCAGGTAATACAAATCGATAACGTCTGTGCGCAGACGCCGCAGACTATCCTCACAGGTTCGGCGCAAAGTCTCGGGGCGTCCGTCAATCCGCCGTTGGCCATCCTCGCGGAAAATCCCGCATTTGCTCGCCAGCATGAATTGGCTGCGATAAGGCGAGAGTACACGCCCAAGCAATTCCTCATTCGCACCAAAGCCGTAGAGCGCCGCGGTATCGAATAAGGTCACCCCATCGTCCAGTGCCCCAAGCAGCACCGCCTCGGCCTGTGCGGGCTCTGTAGGAGGGCCATAGCCGTGACTCAGGCTCATACAGCCCAGGCCGATGGGGAACACCTCAAATCCGGCAATTTGTCGTCGCATAGTCATATCAAGCCATTATGAAGGTAAGCGAAGTACTTGTTAAGCGCGCCGCAAAACTATCAGCTATACCAAGCAGCTATACCTCTTATTGCGAACGCCCAAGTAGAGAATAGCTATCTAAAACATTGCGGTTTTGACATCGGCGCGAGAGGGTAATCCTTTATTCCTTGCCAGGGTCCTTGAAGTTTTCGATCTGGTCGAACTCAACATTCTGCAGCACACCATTCACGCGCTCGACCTTGCGGATGTACATGTTCTGCACAATGTCGCGCGTCTGCGGGTCAATCGAGATCGGACCACGCGGGCTCGTCCAGCTCATGGCCTTGACCGCCGCCATGAATGCATCACCCTTGGCATCACCCTGGGTCTTTTTGAGTGCTTCGTAGATCAAGTGCATACCGTCGTAGGAAGCCACCGCCACCATATTAGGACGCACACCCGGGTAGGCTGCCTCATAGGCCGCCACAAACTTGGTGTTCTCCGGCGACGGGTGTGCCTGAGAGTAATGAAAAGACGTGATCATGCCCAGTGCGTTATCACCCATCGCATCGAGAACATCCTCGGTCACCACATCACCCGTGGCCAGCAGCTTGATCCCCGCTTCGGCCAGCCCGCGCTCGTTATACCCCTTGGCAAAGGCCACGCCCTGCTCGCCATTCGGCACAAACAGAAATAGCGCATCGGGCTTGGAGTCCTTGATTTTTTGCAGAAACGGCGCGAAATCCGGATTGGTGAGCGGGGTGTTCAGTTCGCCAATGATCTCGCCGCCCGCAGCGGTGAAGGTCTTTTTGAACTGGGCGGCCGCATCATGACCAGGACCATAGTCCGCAGTGATGGTATAGACTCTTTTGACACCATTATTGGCCGCCCAGGTCGCCATCGGCGCAGCCACCTGCGGCAGGGTCATTGAGGTGCGCACGATATAGGGTGATTTAGTCGTGATCGACGAGGTTGCTGCGTTCATGACAACCATAGGCACCTTCGCCTCGGTTGCCAGCGGCGCGACCGCAAACGCAGCCGGGGTCAGACCAAAACCGGCCAGAATATCCACATGATCCTGAATCAGCAAATTCTGCGCCTGGCGCTTGCTGATCTCTGGGGACACGCCGGTATCATCCTTGGGGATCAACACGACCTTGCGCCCCGCAACGGTGTCACCATTAACCTTGAGGTAGAGTTGCGCACCATTCATCATCTGCTGCCCGGTCGAGGCGAAAGGCCCGGTCGAGGGAACAATCATACCCACCTTCAGATCGGCTGCCTGGGCAACACCCAAGGCTGCGAGGGTCACAGAAAATATCGCCAAATGCTTAAGCATTTTTCTCATGGTTGTCTCCAGATTATTTATAGAGAGAGTGTTCAAAACAACTAAGCATCGATCACCAGCAACGAGGTCTTGGATCGTGAGCAACACGGCGTGAACTGATCGTTGACAGCATGTTCCTGATCCGTCAGGTAACTGTCCCGATGATCCGGCACACCTTCGACCACGCCGGTGAGGCATGTGCCGCAGATGCCCTCCTCGCACGAGACCGGAATGAACACGCCGTGCCGATCCAGTACCCGGGTAATCGGCTCGCCGGGCGGAATATCGAATATCTCACCCGTGCTGGCAAGCTTGACCTGAAAAGTCTGATCACTGGCAAGCGGCTCGATGTGCTCGGCAGCAGCGAAACGCTCGAAATGAATTTGCGACACCGGCCAGCCCACCGCCTGGGCGTGTGCAACCACGCAATCAATAAAACCGGCAGGCCCACACACGTACAAGTGCGTCTGCTCGTGCGGCGTTGACAGAATGGCATCCAGATCCATACGGGTCGAGGCCTGGTCATCAAAATGAAACTGCGTGCGCCCAGCAAAATCAGAGCTGACAATCTCATCATGAAATGCGGTCCGATCCAAGGTGCGGCTGCAATAGTGAAACTCGAAATCCGACTGTGCAGCCTGCAGACGCTTAGCCATACAGAGAATCGGTGTCACCCCGATTCCGCCCGCAAACAAGATGCTGCGTCGTGCTGGCATCAAGGCAAAGCGATTGCGCGGCGCGCTGATCTGAATAAGGTCACCCTCTTGGGTGCGGTCATGCAGGGCTACCGAGCCACCCCGCGAATTCTGTTCGCGCAGTACGCCAATCAAATAGCGTGAGGACTCGGTGCAATCATTAAGTAAGGAATACTGACGGATCAGACCACCTGGCACAAAGACATCAATATGCGCACCCGCAGTAAACGCAGGCAAGGCTTGGCCATCAACGCTGGCGAGCTCCAGGCTGACAACATCAATCGCCTCGACGCGTTTTTTGGCGACCTTTACAGACAGCTGAAGCATAGAATTAGGATCCTTACAAAGGCGTTCTTGACCCGTTACATGATACTGCACCCGCGCATGGCGCGATAAATGTCCCGGCTGCACATGGGGTGGTTCATATTTAATTCGAACAAACCTAAAATTTGCATCATGCACAAATCATCCCGCCCTGAAGTCACATTTATTCTCCTGCACGGTCTGTTGTGCGATGGCGATACCTGGTGTCACCTCACAGGTCCCCTGACACGTCTGGGTACTGTACTGATACCACGCTTGGGCGGCATCAGCTCGATCCCGCAGGCGGCGCAACGTTGCACAGGCCTCGTCCTCATGAACACTGGATATCAAGGTCTGGCCGAGGTCGTGGCGATACCTCATGCCGCCCATATGGCGCCTTTCGAGCAGCCCGAGGCCTGCACTGCTGCGATCCTGGGTTGGTTGACACGCCAGGGGTGGGCGACACCCGCCCCTGACGCCCAACCATAAGACTGTGAACCGGTTCCTAGCGCGGCGCCAGCACCAGCAGCCCTGTCGCCGTATTTGATATCGGCACATGGTAATTTGCGTGTAACTGGTGAACCGCCTCAGGCATGGCGCCACGCGCTGCCACCCACATCAGCAATTCAATCCCCTGTGTCCCAGTCAACTCGACTAACTCATCATTGGAATACTGCGTCACCCATTCTGGATCATCAACCATGCTCTGCATGAATTGCGTATCGAAGGCCTTGTTTATAAACCCCGCACGCTCGCCATCGAGCTGGTGCGATAGGCCACCACTGCCGATGATGAGCACGCGTGCATCACTCTCCCAGGATTCAACAGCACGGCGGATCGCCTGGCCGAGTTGATAGCAGCGCGCTGCCGATGGATAAGGCGCCTGCACCGTATTGATGCATACAGGCACGATTTGCACCGGCCATTCGCCTCGAGCATTGTGCTCGGGCCAGAGCAGCGCGAGGGGCAGAGAGACGGCATGATCGATCAATGCCTCTTGGCAGGTGGTGATATCAAACTCATCAGCCACCAGCGACTCGACCATATGCCAGGCCAGATCCTGATTGCCCGGTGCGGGCGCGAGTGCAGGGATGCCCCAGCCTTCGTCCGCAGTCTGATATTCAGCTGCGGTGCCTACAGCGAAGGTCGGCATTTTATCGAGAAAGAAATTCAATCCATGATCGTTATGGATAATGACCACCACATCAGGGCGTGCGCTCTCCAACCATTCCTGAACAGGTGGATAACCATCAAAAAATGGCTTCCAGTATGGTTCCTGCTGTGCCTTGCGAGCAATCGCCCCACCGATGGCTGGAATATGAGAAGTGCTGATACTGCCAACGATACGTGCCATGATTATTCCCCTGCTGCGATGAGTTTTGCCTGAAAGGCTTCCTTGGTCATGCCGGTCTGCTGTGCGCCGATATCCTGCATGTCCAGTTTGAAGATACCGGCGAATTTCGCCAGGTAATAAGGATGGCCACCAGCGGCGATAAGCTCGAGCACGTTACGATTGCGAATACCCTGACGCTGGGCATCATTGAGGCCATACTTATCCATATAGGCCTCCTCGTCGCGCTGAAATGCCTCGCGACAGTCTGCTGAATTAAAACTGAAGCACATTTTATTGAGGGCGTACCCAATCCGGGCCTGGTCACCGTCAAAAATAACGGTGCCCGGGATGGCGCGCTTACGTGATGGGGCGTTCATAGGTCGATCTCCACTAAAAATAGCCCGCCGGCTGGCGTTCATTAATATGTTCGCGTTAAACAGGCATTAGAGGAATGGACTTTCAACTTTTAAAAATGTACATTTCGCGTATTGCCTGTGCATCGTAATTGCTTGATGGAAACTAATATCGTGACCTCGCCCAGCAAAGACCCTACGCCTATCCCAGTCTTTAAACTTTACGGCTACGGAAATATCTGGACAGCCACAGATCTGATGTATTGCGAGACGATCGCCGCCCAGGAAAAATTGCACAATTGGCATGTCAAGCTTCATAAGCACATGGATTTATTCCAGATCCTCTATCTAAAATCCGGACACGCCGAGGTTCACCTGGACGGCTCAAGCCAGGCGATGAACGCCGGACAGATGGTTTTGATCCCTCAAATGGTTGTGCACGGCTTTCAGTTTGACCCTGGCTGCATCGGGTATATCCTTACCATCACCTATGCGCTGATGACCCAGATTAGCGCGCAAACGGGGCTGGCGCTGACCAGCGCTCATACGCCGGTATTTCTAAGTCTGGGTGCCGATGCAGAGAGTCGGCATACCCAATTAAGCTTTGATTGCCTGAACCGGGAATATCACAACCTCCCATCGCCGCATCGTGGTGTATTGCTGGAGTCGCTTCTATCGTGCATTCTTATCTGGAGCTACCGATGCAGCGCCCACAGCGCAGGCCCACAGATTCGAGGCAAGGAACACAGCAGCAAGCACTTGGGACTGTTTACGCAATTAATAGAGGCGCACTACACCGAACATCATCAGGTCGCCTACTATGCAAGTCGGATTGGCATCACGCCAGCACACCTGAACGTCATCACCAAAATGCATGCCGATAAGTCTGCCTTGCGACTTATCCACGAACGCTTGTTGCTAGAGGCGAGGCGAGAGCTCATTTATACGACACGGACAATCAACACAATATCGTATTCACTTGGTTTTGCTGATCCGGGGTATTTCACCCGGTTCTTCAAGCGTGTAGCAGGCGTATCGCCCAAGACGTTTCGCCAGCAGATGGGTAGTCACCGCGCAGCCGACTCATAGAAAAAGGTGTAGCCGTGCTACACCTTTTGTACCGCATGATCAGGAACTCTTTATTCCTTGCCTGGATCCTTAACGTTAGGGATCTTATCGAACTCTACGTTCTGCAGCACACCATCTACGCGTTCAACCTTACGAACATACACGTTCTGAATGATGTCTCGGGTCTCTGGGTCAATTGACACCGGGCCACGTGGGCTGACCCAGCTCATGCCCTTGGCCGCAGCGAGAAAGACGTCACCGCTCGCGTCTCCGTTGGTCTTTTTAAGGGTATCGTAGATCAAGCGCATGCCATCGTAGCCTGCCACAGACATGAAGTTCGGGCGATGATTACCGTCAGGATAGGCTTTGGTGTAGGCTGCGGTATACGCCTTATTTTCAGGTGAATCATGCGCCTGCGAATAATGGAATGATGTGTAGACGCCCAGAGCCGAATCGCCCATGGCGTTGAGCACATCCTCATCGGTCAGATCACCCGTAGCGATAAGTTTGACGCCTGCCTTATCTAGGCCCCGCTCCTTGAAGCCCTTGGCAAACGCGACGCCTTGCTCACCGGCTGGAATGAACAAAAACACCGCATCAGGTTTGGCATCCTTGGCTCTTTGTAGAAAAGGCGCGAAATCGGGGCTACTGACCGGTGAGCGCGACTCGCCGACGATCTTGCCACCGCCCGCTGTAAAGGTCTTTTTGAACTGCGCCTCAGAATCATGACCCGGGCCGTAATCTGCCACGACGGTATAGACGGTCTTGATGCCGTTGGCGAGCGCCCAGGTAGCAATCGGCGCCGTGACCTGCGGTAGGGTCATGGAGGTACGCAGAATATAGGGTGATTTAGTGGTAATTGAGGACGTTGCCGCATTCATCACCACCATAGGGGTTTTGGTCTCGGTTGCCAGCGGCGCCACGGCAAAGGCCGAAGGCGTCAGGCCAAACCCGGCCAGAATATCAACCTTGTCCTGGATCAGCAGGTTTTGTGCTTGCCGTTTGCTCACCGCCGGTGCGACCCCCGTATCGTCCTTGGAGATCAGCACGACCTTACGACCCGCTACCGTATCGCCATGCTCCTGGATATAAAGACGGGCACCCCGCTCGATTTGGGCGCCATAGGCTGCGAACGGCCCGGACAGCGGCAGAACCAGCCCTACCTTCAGATCGGCGGCTTGTGCGCCACCTGCCGTTGCAGCGGCTAATGCGCATGCCGCCAGAGTTTTGATCAATTGCATATCTTCCTCCTAGTGTAATAAGTCTATTCTATTCGTTCGTAGGGTAGGCCGACGTAATTCTCGGCAATGCTCGTACGCGCCGCGATGGTACTGACGCAATAGGCACGCTCGGCCTCCTGGATACGTTGGCTAAAGGGATCATGATTAAAATTATGCAGCACAGAGGTCATCCACCATGAAAAGCGTTCGGCCTTCCAGACGCGACGCAGACAGATTTCCGAATAGCGCTCTAGTAGATCTGGCTGATTATCCAGATAAGCCTTACACAAGAGCTTATATAGTGTATACACATCGCTCGCAGCGAGATTCAAGCCTTTGGCGCCTGTAGGCGGAACAATATGGGCGGCATCCCCTACTAAAAACAGATTACCAAACTTCATCGGTTCAACGACGAAGCTACGCAAGGGCGCGATGCTCTTTTCGAGTGAAGGGCCTGTCTCGATCCTGGCGGCGTCCTCTGCCGGAAGACGAGCACACAGTTCAGCCCAAAAGCGGTCATCGGACCAGTCCTGCACACGCTCGGTCTGATCAACCTGTACATAATAGCGACTACGCGTAGGCGAGCGCATGCTGCACAAGGCAAAGCCTCGCGGATGGCTGACATAGATGAGTTCGTCCTCGACAGGCTTGGTATCCGAGAGTAGCCCCAACCAGCCAAAGGGATACACACGTTCGAACTCGCGGATGGCGTCCTTAGGCACAGACTGACGTGAGGGACCATGAAAACCATCGCAGCCCGCGATGTAATCACACGAGAGCGTGACCGTCTCGCCACCATGCACGAAGGTCACGCGCGGATGATCGGAATAAATATCATGCAAGGCCACCTGCGCAGCCTCATAGACCGTCGTCGCGCCACAGGCCGCACGCGCCGCCATCAGGTCACGGGTGACCTCAGTCTGGCCATAAATCATTACGGTATGGCCGCCGGTCAGACCCTTGAGGTCAATGCGCTCGCGGCGCCCATTGATCATCATAGAGAAACCGTCATGAATGTGACCCTCACGATCCATGTTCTCGGTGACACCCGCTTCACGCATCAGGTCGACAAACCCGTGCTCCAGTACGCCCGCACGTATTCTGCTCAGCACATAGTCCGGTGTTCGCGCCTCCAGGATCACATTATCGATGCCATACTTATGCAGCAACTGCCCCAGCAGCAGGCCCGAGGGCCCTGCTCCGATAATGGCTACCTGTGTTTTCATAGCAATGTCTCCGTATACTTAAGCCGCGATTCATGACATTCCTTAATGGCATGCAGATCGCAAAGGTAAGCGTCTATCTTCCTCCATCACAGATACTTTTTGAATGGACTTTTGACAGTTAAAATTGTACGGATGGAATACTCAGGCTCCAAAATCCATGAATCAAGAAAAACGCATTCCAATATTCAAGCTATACGGCGGACAAGAGGAATGGCCGACGCCCGATCTGGTGCATTGTGAGACGATCGCCTCACGCAGCACCTTGCATAATTGGCATATCCGAGCACATAAGCATATTGGCTTGTACCAGATTCTATACTTAAGTCAGGGCCATGCGATCGTGCAACTTGATGAAAAGCAATGTCCCCTATCGGCCGGGCAGATCATCGAGATCCCACAGGCATTCACCCATGGCTTTCGCTTTGACCACGATTGCACTGGCTTTGTCATGACGATTGCCTATCCTCTACTGACACAGCTCTCACATAATCTCGATGACCGCAGCGGCCTGCCTGTCCTGCCCCAGATCCATCACATCAGACAGCAGGATGATCAAGACCTATTACATCGCGCGTTCACTTGCCTGAACACGGAATACACCAGCCAGGTCGATTATCGCAATGTGCAGATCGAAGCACTTCTCACGCTCATCTTTGTCTGGTTAAGGCGTAATCAGCCCCGGAACCGACCCACCACGCCACGCACAAGAAGCCATATGCACTTCGAACGCTTCAGTGGCCTGATCGAGACCCATCACACCTCACGCCATGATGTCGCTTACTATGCTGCTGAACTGGGCCTGAGCCCAGCCCATCTGAATGTCGTGACACGGGGTCACTCAGGCAAGTCACCGCTAGAGTTAATCCACGAACGCTTGCTGCTGGAGGCTCGGCGCAGTTTGGTCTACACAACGATGACCATCAGCGAGATCTCTTATGAGCTCGGCTTCTCGGACCCCGCCTATTTCACCCGGTTTTTCAAAAAAATGACCTCTTTATCCCCCAAAGCATTTCGCCAGCACGCTGGGACGCTGGTCACCCCATTCATATCAGGAATATAAGCATGCAGATCTGGGTCGATGCTGATGCCTGTCCTGCCGTCATCAAGGAAATATTATTTCGTGCCGCCAAACGCTGGGAGATCCCCGTCACGCTGGTCGCCAACCAGATGCTGCGCACCCCACCCTCTCCGTGGATACGAGCCATTCAAGTGCCACACGGTTTTGATGTCGCCGATGCACACATTGTCGCGCATGCACAACCCAAAGATCTGGTGATCACCGCCGATATCCCCCTGGCTGCCGACGTGCTAGGCAAGGGTGCGCTGGCGCTGAACCCTCGTGGGGATGTTTACTCTGCGGACACAATCCGCGAGCGGCTAGCCACCCGCGACATGCTCGAGGAGCTACGCTCGGTGGGAATCGACACGGGCGGGCCATCAACCTTTAGCCAGTCTGATCGCAAAGCCTTTGGCAATGCACTCGATAGCATATTGTCACGCTGGGCACGTAAAAGGGCCATGACTTAAGCCGCACCTACGCCCAATACAGACTAGTCCAGCACCCTCCCGAGCCGGTTGGCGGAGAGGGTGCCTGGTCCCCTCAGAAGAAGCCAAGCGCGTTCGGACTGTAGCTCACGAGCAGGCACTTCGTCTGTTGATAGGCACTCAAGGCCATCTTGTGGTTTTCGCGCCCAATGCCCGATTGTTTATAGCCGCCAAAGGCCGCATGTGCCGGGTACAAGTTATAGCAATTGGTCCACACACGGCCGGCCTGGACGGCACGTCCAACCCGATAGGCACGTGTCCCATCGCGACTCCACACCCCGGCGCCCAGGCCGTAGTAGGTATCATTGGCAATAGCAATTGCCTCTTCCTCGTCCTTGAAAGTCGTGACCGAGGCCACGGGGCCAAATATTTCCTCCTGAAATATACGCATGCTGTTATCGCCAAAGAGCAGCGTCGGCTTAACATAAAACCCATCATCCAAACCCTTACCTAAGGTATTGCGTGCCCCCCCTGTCAAGCACTGTGCCCCTTCGCTACGGCCAATATCGATATACCCCAGAATCTTGTCGAGCTGAACCTGGGAGACCTGAGCGCCCACCATGGTGTTGCTATCGAGCGGATGACCCGTCTTCATGCTCTCGACGCGTTTGACGGCACGCGCCATAAACCGCTCGTAGATCGACTCTTGGACCAAAATACGCGAGGGGCAGGTGCAGACTTCGCCCTGGTTCAGGGCAAACATGCTCAGACCTTCGAGCGTTTTATCAAAGAACGCATCATCTTGATCCATCACGTCAGCAAAGAAAATATTTGGGCTCTTGCCACCCAGCTCTACTGTACTAGGAATGAGGTTGTCTGCTGCAGCATGCAGGATGTGCTTGCCAGTAGGCGTAGATCCGGTAAAGGCGATCTTGGCAATGCGCTGACTGGACGCCAGAGCGGCGCCTGCCTCCTTGCCGTAACCATTGACGATATTAAGTACGCCGGGGGGCAGCAGATCGCCGATCAGATCCATCAGTACGAGGATGGAAGCTGGTGTCTGCTCGGCAGGTTTCATCACGACACAATTACCAGCGGCCAATGCAGGCCCAAGCTTCCAGGCTGCCATAAGGAGGGGGAAATTCCAGGGGATGATCTGCCCCACCACACCTAGCGGCTCGTTGAAATGATAGGCAACGGTATCCTTATCGATCTCCGAGATACCGCCCTCCTGGGCGCGTATGCACCCGGCAAAATAGCGCAGATGATCGATCGCCAAAGGCAGGTCAGCCGCCATGGTCTCGCGCAAGGGCTTGCCATTGTCGATGGTCTCGGCGACGGCGAGCATACGTAGATTCTGCTCCATACGATCAGCGATGCGCAGCATCACCCCCGAGCGCTCGGCAACCGATGTCTCGCCCCACTGCCGACGCGCGCCATGGGCGGCATCGAGCGCCAGCTCGATGTCCGCTGCATCCGAGCGCGCAACTTCACAAAAGACCTGTCCCGTGATCGGCGATAGATTCTCGAAGTAATTGCCAGCAACCGGCGCCACCCAGCGCCCACCAATGTAATTTTCGTAGACCTTTTTGTAGGGAAAGCCAATATCGATGCCAAAATGCTTCAAGTCAGTCATGTCCATGATCATCTCCTTATGAATTATCTGGATGCACCAGACCTCATCCCGATCCAAGCCGGGTTTAATTCATTACAAAGCAAGCTTCATGCCAGCTATACGTGCTAGCCAGAGGCGCCCACACAAACCACTTGTATTCTTTTCAAACCCTGTTGTTTGATGGCATACTAAGGCTGTAAAAACCTATTAAAACAAGAGCTTGTCGCAATATGCGACAAACTACGCTGCATAATGCGACCCTCCGTGAGGTGCAATCTGCGACAAAGGAGGCGGTATGGCGACACCCCCCACGCTGCAACTTTCTGCTCGCTCTTTAGCCAGCAGATCGCAGAGTACTGCCTCAATCATCGAGCGCTCGTGGCAGCGTTGTGCAGGGCTCGATCCCACAGCGTTACGCGACCCCAACCCAATGCGGCTGGCAGACTTGAACATCCGGCGCGAAGCGCAACACACACTCCTTACTCACGCCCAGCCGAGCATTGCTGCGCTTGGCACCCTGGCAGGGGCAGCGCGCAGCTTGGTGCTGCTGGCTGACGCCAGCGGATTGATTCTCCACGAGAGCGGCGCCAAGGCGTTCTTAAGTAAGGCGCGTCGCGTCGCACTGCAACCAGGCGTGAACTGGGCCGAATCTTCGCGCGGCACCAACGCCATTGGGACGGCACTATTCGATGGCAGGGCTGTTGGCGTACACGGTACCGAGCACTTTCTATCTTGTAACCGGATCCTGAGCTGCCATGCCGCCCCCATATTCTCGGGCAAAGGAGATATTCTGGGCGTACTGGACCTCTCGGGACCGGCCAAGGATCCACAAGGCTACGCCTTAGGTCTGGTGCAAATGTATGCTAAGCAGATCAGCAATCGCCTCCTGCGTGACAGTCCGCTGCGGCAGTTGGTATTTCAGACTGATAGCACCGAATCCGAGGACCCGTATCAGGGCATCCTGCTGATCGATGAACGACAAAATATCGCAGGTGCGAACGAGGCTGCCTTGCAATTACTCGCAACCGACTGGCAATTGATTGGCACGCCGGTGAACCAATGGTTCGAAGGCGCACTCGCTCTGGGTAATGACCCAGAGCGACTACGCCGCCATGATGGCAAGCTGTTTGCCGCAACCCTGTATGTACCGAACTCACCCACATCCATCGCCAAGCCTGTGCACACCCAAGCTAACGCGCTTCCCTCACCACTCGGACAGCCTCACTTGGAAGCCTGCATGCAGGAGCTCATCGCACCGGCCGTGCGCGCCATCAATACTGGGTTGGCCGTCCTCCTCCAAGGCGAGACCGGCACCGGCAAAGAGGTGGTAGCTCGTCACATTCACGCTCAGTCTCATTGGCACGCAGGCAGCTTTATTCCTATCAACTGCGGAGCACTCCCCGAGAGCCTGGTTGAATCAGAGCTATTTGGTTACGCGGCGGGCGCATTTACCGGCGCGCGGCGTGAAGGCGCACGCGGCTTGTTACAACAGGCTCACAAGGGGGTCGTTTTTCTCGATGAGATCGGCGATATGCCACTACTGCTGCAGACGCGCCTATTGCGTGTGCTACAGGAACGTGAGGTTCAGCCCCTCGGCTCGGAAAAACGCATTCCTCTCGAGTTCGGGCTTATTAGCGCCAGTCACCGAAACCTAAAGTCGATGGTTGCTGGCGGCACATTCCGAGCCGATCTGTACTACCGCTTACAGGATATGCACATCACCCTACCCGCGCTGCGTACGCGCCGCGACCTGCCCGAGCTCCTGCACGAGCACTTTACGCGACCTGACAGCGTTCACCTAAGCGACGATGCCATCGCCCTACTGATCCGCTACGCATGGCCGGGGAATTATCGCGAATTGCACAGCATTTTACGTCGACTACGCTGCCAGTACCCCAGCGAACGCCTAATTCAGGCACACATGCTACCTGTAGAAATTCAAGCACAGCCCTTGGACCAGACAGACGCGCGTGTCAATGAGTGCGATGCCGATCAGATCCCTGCCATATCGGCACACCCCGGTCCGGTTGTGGCAACGCCCGACACAGACCTGCGGGCGCTAGAGCTATCGGCAATCAAGCGCGCCATGGCAGCGCACCAGGGCAATGTCAGCCTCGCGGCCCAGGCGCTGGGTGTGCATCGCAGCACCCTCTATCGACGCCTTAATCGACAAGGCCAGCGCTAGGCTGGCCTGAATCGATGCTGCTTGAATTCCCGAATGATTACTGCCCTTCGAGAAAGCTCTTAAGCTTATCGGCGCGGCTCGGGTGACGCAGCTTACGCAGCGCCTTGGCCTCAATCTGGCGGATACGCTCGCGCGTGACGTCGAACTGCTTTCCGACCTCCTCCAGCGTCTGATCCGTACTCATTTCGATACCAAAGCGCATACGCAAGACCTTGGCCTCACGAGGAGTGAGTGAATCCAGGACTTCCTTGACCACATCGCGCATCGAACCATGCAAGGCAAAATCCGAGGGCGACACCGTCCCGGTATCCTCGATAAAGTCTCCTAGATGGGAATCATCATCATCGCCAATCGGTGTTTCCATCGAAATGGGCTCTTTGGCGATCTTGAGGATCTTACGGACCTTTTCCTCAGGCATATCCATCTTGAGCGCAAGGGTGGCCGGATCTGGCTCGGCACCTGTCTCCTGGAGAATCTGGCGATTGATCCGATTCATCTTGTTAATCGTCTCGATCATATGGACCGGGATGCGAATCGTACGGGCCTGGTCGGCGATCGAACGCGTAATCGCCTGACGGATCCACCATGTCGCGTAGGTCGAGAACTTATAACCGCGACGATACTCGAACTTATCGACTGCCTTCATCAAGCCGATATTGCCTTCCTGGATCAAATCCAGAAACTGCAAGCCACGATTGGTGTATTTCTTGGCGATGGAGATCACCAAGCGCAAGTTGGCTTCGGTCATCTCGCGCTTAGCTTTGCGCGCCTTGGCCTCACCGGTCGCCATGCGCTTATTCACGTCCTTGAGATCCTTCAAGGGCAGAATCACATTACGCTGCAGGTCGATGAGCTTTTGCTGCAATTCCTGTACGGCGGGCACATAGCGCCCAAGCGTCTCGGAGTATGCATGCTCTGCGGCCACTTCATTGAGCACCCATTCCAGATTCGTCTCGTTACCCGGAAAAACCTTAATGAAATAAGCGCGTGGCATTTTGGCGCGCGTCACGCAAATCGACAAAGCCTGGCGCTCTAGGGCGCGAACCTCAGCCACCTGCGCACGCAAGGTATCGGCCAAGCGTTCGACCATCTTGGCGGTAAAACGAACACCCATGAGCTCGCTATGGATGTTCTCGCGTGCCGAGATGTAATCGTCGGACTTATAACCCTGGGTCTCGAAGGCTTCGCGCATCTTGTCGAACCAAGTCGATATATTCTCGAATTTCTTAAGGGTCTTGACCCGTAAAAATTCGATTTGCTTGCTGCTCATGCCCCCTGCTGGCCCATCGTCGGTCTCATCCTCGGCGCTAACACCGGCTCCGGCATAATCCTCGCCTTCGTCGTCGATCAGTCCATCAACGACCTCATCGATCTGTGCCGCACCATCACGTACGCGTTGGATATGTGTGAGGATCTCGTTAACCGTGGTGGGGCATGCAGCGATCGCCATGACCATGTGCTTGAGTCCGTCCTCAATGCGCTTGGCGATCTCAATTTCGCCCTCACGCGTCAGAAGCTCAACGGTACCCATCTCGCGCATATACATACGTACTGGGTCAGTCGTACGGCCGAAATCCGAGTCAACCGTTGTGAGGGCGGCTTCCGCCTCATCCTCAACATCGTCGTCGCTGGATGCCATAGGCGCGTTATCGCTCATTAGCAGCGTCTCGGCATCAGGGGCCTGGTCATAAACCGAAATGCCCATATCGCTGAAGGTGCTGATAATGCCGTCAATTGCCTCAACGTCAATCAAATCGTCGGGCAGGTGATCGTTGATCTCGCCATACGTCAGGTAGCCACGATCCTTGCCTAGCTTGATCAGGATCTTGAGGCGATTACGCCGAGCCTCCTGCTCTTCGGGCGTCATCTGACTACGTGCAGGAACGTCCTTATCAGCCTTACCGCGCTTACCGCGCTTGGGCAAGGGCTTAAGATCCGGGATGACTTCGCCATCACCGTTCTCGTCGTCCGCATAATCTGCTGCGTCATTATTCGGGTTCTTGGAGGGGCGGCCTGGCTTGCGTCCAGACGGAATTTTTGCCGCGCGCTTGGCTGGTTTCTTGGGGGCTGCGGCCTCTCCTTCCACCTTTTTTGCAACCTTGGCTGCCTTTTTTGTGGCCTTGACCTTGACGACCTTAGCGGCGTCTGTCGGCTTAGCCGCAACTGCAGCCTTTGTCCCGGGCGATTTCGCCGCAGACGTTTTGCTTGCTGTCGTTTTGCTTGCTTTTTTGGTGGCCTTTGATACCACCGGCTTCCTGGGGGCAACCTCCCCGGCTGGCGCTGCGGTATCGAGCACCGGGCTCGGCGCAACAGCCTTGGTTTTTTTGACAGCCTTTTTAGCTGCCGGAGAAGTTTTACCAGTTCCTTGGGTCATAGTCGCTTCCGTAGACGCATTGGCAGGCGGTTAAACCGCGATGCCTGGCGGGTATGAACCTGCCGTGTAAAAGTAACGATAAATAGATACACTACCTATACGTTACTCATAGAAAATCGTGTATTTTACTTCAGTTGACGTGAAGTTTCACTAAGAAGCCGCGCTAGGCGCCGCCCCAACTCCTGGTACCGCGTACGGTCCTCATCAGAGGACAGGCCTGAGTCAATCAACTCGTTTTGTTCAGT
This sequence comes from Alcaligenaceae bacterium CGII-47, assembly GCA_019166125.1. Lineage (GTDB taxonomy): Bacteria > Pseudomonadota > Gammaproteobacteria > Burkholderiales > Burkholderiaceae_B > Castellaniella. The sequence goes on along the minus strand of JAHTBO010000001.1, from coordinate 340,271 downwards.
ACGCACTACCTGCAACTCAATCTGCCGCAAAGCATCATTCCACTCAGCCTGCGGGTCGGGTAAATCGTCCTGCTCCAGCACATCACCCGACAAATCGACAAGCACTTGTCCCAAATCCGAACCTGGGTCCGCGAACTCTAACAAGGCGCCAGCGTGTGAAGCACCGCGCGCGCTCGCCAAGGCAATCAATTCCTGTACAAGCACTAGATGGGGGCTACGTGCCAAAAGTTCAAGCTGCTGATCTCCCAAATCAATAACCAACTGTGGGTGCGCGAGCAGCAGACGCAGTAAACGTTTTGCCATCGGCGTGACCACACGGCTTTTGGTGCGACGCGTACGCCGCGCCCGATGCCCTTCATGGGCAGACACCGGATCAAATATCGGCACATCGAAATTCGGCGGTGGTTCATCACCGCGCGTTATCTCTTGTGCTCCCCGCATGACGGGTGCTACAAACAGTGCGGACGAGCCACCCGACTCAGCCTGCACAAACGCCTGCACCAACTCCTCCGGCGTCAAACGTACGCGCTGGGCAAACTCACGCTCAAGTTGCAAACGAAACCCACCCTCTGGAATTTGCGCAAACAAAGGACGCGCCTCGTGCATGCACGCCGCACGACCCTCCGCTTCGTCAAGCGCATGACGCGCACATAGCTCATCGAGCATAAAACGCGACAGTGGTATCGCTTCGGACAAATACGCCCGAAACGCCTCAGCCCCAAACGCGCGCACATACGAATCCGGATCATGGTTCTCCGGCAAAAATAAAAACCGCATGGCGACCTTCTCGGTCGCCCACTCCAGGCAGGCGTTCAACGCACGCCAAGCCGCCTTGCGACCCGCCTGATCGCCATCAAAACTGAAAACGATGCAATCACTCGCTCGTAATAGTTTTTGAATATGAGTCGAACTCGTCGCTGTCCCGAGGGTTGCCACGGCATTATCCAGACCATGCTGGGCGAGCGCCACGACATCCATGTATCCTTCGACCACCAATACGCAGCCTTCCTTACGGATCCCTGCGCGCGCTTCATATAAACCATATAGCTCGTGACCTTTGGAAAACAGGCTGGTCTCGGGTGAGTTGAGATATTTAGGCTCACCTTTACCGATGATTCGCCCGCCAAATCCAATCAGATGACCACGCGTATTACGAATTGGAAAAATAATCCGCTCACGAAAACGATCATAACGCCGACCGTCTTCAGACTCGATCACCAGCCCCGACTCCAAGAGCGCTGCGTCCTCGTAGCGCGGAAATACGGCTGCCAGTGCGCGCCGGTCGCGCCCTGCCCATCCCAGACCAAAGCGCACCGCGATCTCACCAGTCAGGCCACGTCCCTTGAGGTAGGCAACTGCCTCGGGGGCCTGCTTGAGCGCATGAAGATAGTGATTCTGAGCCTGATCCAATATCTGCTGCTGCAATGAGACTTCTTGTTTGCGTTCCCGATCAGCCGCACGCTGCCGTGGGCTACGCGGCTCTTCGGGCACGGTCATGCCAACGCCAGCGGCCAGCGTGCGCACCGCCTCGGGAAAACTCGCCCCTGTGTGCTCAGTCAAAAAACGAATAGCACTGCCATGTGCCCCGCAGCCAAAGCAGTGATAGAACTGTTTGGTGGGACTAACCGTAAACGAAGGTGATTTTTCGGTATGAAAAGGGCACAAACCCAATAAGTTTGCACCCCCTTTGCGTAGCTGCACGAACTGTCCGACTACATCGGTAATATCAATGCGTGCCAGCAACTCCTGAATGAAGGACTCAGGGATCAATCAATACATACGCGGAGGCAGTTGTTGGCTGCGAATGCGCTTGTAATGACGCTTTACTGCAGCAGCGTGCTTGCGCTTGCGCTCGGCTGTGGGTTTTTCGTAAAATTCGCGCGAACGCAATTCTGTCAGTAAACCGGTTTTTTCGATTGTGCGTTTAAAGCGACGTAATGCCGCTTCAAAAGGCTCATTTTCTTTGAGACGAACGATAGGCATGTAGTCCTAGCCCTGTGTAATGGTTAGATTGAAAGTCAACGCAAGATTCTAGCATGAATTGCGTTCAAAGGTGCTGATTTACTTAATGAGGATACGCAGTACGTACGCCCTTGCGTATCCAGGATACCAGTTGGTGCGGCCTCAGGCTGTCGTAATCCTCGAATGGCTGATGAATCCAGGGATTTGTCGGCAGTTGCTCGACAAAGTAATCTGGTTGCACCTGGGCATGCCCCTTAAGCCACAACACGCCCGTACGCATCTCTGAGATACCAGGAAACTGCCCCAGAAGGTGCGTCTGCACCTTGCTGAAGGTCAGCCCGGTATCTACCATATCATCCAGCAGCAATACACGACCATCCAGTGTCCCGCGCGTAATCGTGATGAACTGCGCAATATCGAGCTGCCCCTGCACCGTTCCCGCTGCCTCGCGATAGCTGCTAGTGGCCAATATCCCCAAAGGCACGTCGTAGATGCGCGAGAGCACATCGCCGACGCGCACACCGCCACGCGCCAGACAGAGAATTTTGTCAAACGTCCAGCCTGACTCATGCACCATCAAAGCCAAGCGCTCGATCATGCCGTGATACTCTTCCCAACTCACCCATAAATCCCGATCGGTACTCGGTGGCAAGCTCATGGTTCGTTCCTGTGTCGTGGAATTAAAAATACAATACTGAGGCCAAAAACTGCGATCATAAACTGCGCTTGGAACACCTAGCTATGAAAGGGTTGCTTAAGTACGATCGTTTCCTGACGATCGGGACCGGTCGAGACCATATCGATTGGCACATCGCAGACCTCGGCGATACGCTCTAGATACCGACGCGCATTGACCGGGAGCTTATCGTAGTCAGTCACGCCGACAGTCGACTCGTTCCACCCTGCCATCTCTTCGAGTACTGGTTCGGCCTCAGCCGCCGCATGCGCACCGTAGGGCAGAACGTCAAGGAACTTGCCCTTATAACGATAGCCTACGCCGATCTTGAGTTGCTCGACACCATCTAGGACATCAAGCTTGGTGATACACAGGCCTGACAGGCCATTGATCATCACCGAGCGCTTCATGGCGGCACCATCAAACCAACCGCAACGGCGCGGGCGCCCCGTCACTGAACCGAATTCCTTGCCGACTGTTGCCAAACGCAAACCCGTATCATCGAGCAGTTCTGTGGGAAACGGGCCTGAGCCCACACGCGTTGTATAGGCCTTTGCAATACCTAATACATAATCAAGCGCCTGCGGGCCGATACCCACCCCTGATGAGGCCGCACCCGCCACGCAATTACTACTCGTGACAAAGGGATAAGTACCATGATCAATATCCAGCAAGGAGCCCTGCGCCCCCTCGAACAGCAGACGATGGCCTGCCTTGCTAGCGATATGCACACTACTGGAAACATCAGCGACCATGGGCTCTAATTGCGGCGCCAAGGCCATCACCCGATCATGCACCTCAGCAGCCGAGACAGCCTTGGCGCCCAAATATTGAGTCAAAACAAAATTATGATAATCCAAGACCTCAGCGAGCTTTTCGTCGAAAATCTCTGGGTCGTATAGATCCTGCACACGTAAGGCACGACGTGCGACTTTATCCTCATAGGCGGGACCAATGCCGCGTCCAGTCGTGCCGATCTTGCCCTCGCCTTTACGGGCCTCACGCGCCTGATCAAGGGCCACATGATAGGGCAGGATCAATGGGCACGCAGCAGAGACCTGCAAACGCGAGCGTACGTCCAACCCTGCCGATTCAAGCTCGGCAATCTCGGTCAACAACGCCTCGGGCGACAGCACCACGCCATTACCGATATAACAGGTCACATGCGCATGCATAATGCCTGATGGAATCAGACGAAGAATGGTTTTTTTGCCATTGATCCATAAGGTATGGCCGGCATTATGCCCACCTTGAAAGCGCACAACCCCCTGAGCCGACTCTGCGAGCCAGTCAACGATTTTGCCCTTACCCTCATCGCCCCATTGGGTCCCGATCACTACGATATTCTTGCTCATACGCGCCAATCAAATGCCGACAATAAGGTGCCGGGAAACAAAGTAGTTTAAACCATCCGACCCAATCGCCAACGATCAGGTCAGTCCGACCTCTAGAACAAGCCATTCATCGCCTTGCTGCACGAGCTCCCGATCCACCAGGAACTCATCAAAATGGTAGTTTTGATCCGGCAGAGATTGAATAACGATCTCGCCCGCGTGCCGTAGATCGGCGACCGCCTGAACCAGGAGCGGATCACGTCCCCAAGGGGCGCGAATCGCGCGTGCACGTGTGGCGGCCGGTAAGCCCGAGGAGAGCTTACGCAAGTCCAGACTGAATCCCGTTGCAGGGCGAGCTCGACCAAACTTGCGGCCAATTCCATCGTAACGCCCGCCACGCACCAGGGCGTCGTTCCAGCCTGCAGCATAAATTGAAAATACCACACCCGAGTGATAGCCGTAACTCCCACCCATATCAGCCAGATCGATAGCCAATTCACAATCAGGCAAGGCCGCGCACAGGCGCGCCAGATCATCGAGCGCCGCTTGCAAAGCAGGCAGATCAGGCAGGCAGGCGCGTGCGCGCGCAACCACCTGAACATCGCCATAGAGAGTGGTGAGGGTCTTCAGGGCGAGCAGGCTCTGGGGGTGCACGCCCTCGCACCCGGCCAACAGCTCGGTTAAACCTGGCACATCTTTGGCGCTTAGCAACTCAAAAATCTGATTAGCAACGTCCGCCAAGGCGGGGTCTGCATCAATCAAGGCCCGGCCAATCCCCGGATGATTCAGATCCAGACGTGGCGCTTGCACCCCTGCACGGCGCACGCTCTCGATGGCCAATTGGATAGACTCGATATCAGCTTCGACACCAGCATGGCCAAAAATCTCGGCGCCGATCTGCAATAGTTCGCGATCCGAAAATAAGCCAGCAGGTCGCGCATGAACGACCGGACCGCAATAGCATAGACGCGTCACACCGGCTCGATTGAGCAGATGCGAATCAATTCGCGACACCTGCACGGTCATATCGGCACGCACACCCATCGTCAGGCCCGAGAGCTGATCGACGAGCTTACACGTGCGCAGCTTAAGCGCCTCATCATTCGCCAGCATCAGCGAATCGAGATATTCAACCATGGGCGGCGCCACCAGTTCGAAACCGTAGGTTCGATACAGGTCCAGTAAATGCCGTCGAAGCTCCTCGATGCGGCGTGCCTCTGCCGGCAGTACATCCGCCAGATTTTCAGGCAACAGCCAATTCGATATCATAAAAACCTGATCCGTCTAGTCAATAAAAAGCGACCTGGCCTCACCCCCTCCAGGTCGCGATGTCGGCGAGGCTTAGCGGTTGGCGGACGGAGACACCGTAGCCTGACCCTTGGCATTGCCCCAAAACCGGAAGAACTCGGAATTTGGACTCAAGACCAGTGTGCTGCTCTGCTCAGCGAATGATTCACGATAAGCCTCGAGGCTACGATAGAAGCTGTAGAACTCCTCGTTGCGCCCGTAGGATTCAGCGTAGATCGCCGTCGCCTTGGCATCGCCCTCACCGCGTGTTACCTGAGCCGTAGCATAAGCCTTGGCCAGAATTTCCTGACGCTTGCGATCGGCCTCAGCTCGAATCCGCTCGCTCTCCGCGCCACCGCTGGCACGCAGACGGTTAGCTTCTTGTTTGCGTTCGGCCTCCATACGACGATAGACGGACTCGGAGATCTCGGGAGCAAAGTCAATACGGCGCAGGCGCACATCGACCACATCGACACCCAGCGGCTTAGCCCGCAAGGCGACCGCAGTTTGGATTTCCTTCATGATCGTGTCACGGTCGCTGGAGACGACCTGCTTGACGGTGCGCACGTTCACCGCCGCGTTCAAGGCATCACGAATCTGTGCCTGCAGCCGCTCGATGGCGGCATTGCTGTTGGCACCGAACGTCACATAAAATAAGCGCGGATCCGAAATACGCCATTTGACAAAGGAGTCAATCAGCAGGTTTTTCTTTTCGGCCGTCTGAATACGCTCGGGATCCTTGCTCTCGATCGTCTGCAAACGCTTGTCCAAATAAACGACGTTCTCGAATGGAGGGGGGTACTTAAAGTACAAACCGGGTTCAGTCACGGTCTTGCGGACTTCACCCAAGGCAAACAGCAAAGCTGTATCGCGCTCGCGCACAATGAACATACACGAGGACAATATCGCCAATACGACCAGTAGGCCAATCAAGACAGGAAAAAAACGTTGCATTAAAAAGCTCCTAGCGCGAATACGGGCTGGTCATCAGCGAGTTTAGATTCGACTGCGCCCGGGCACTGCCGGATGCCGATGCCGAACCGGCGGGCTGATTGCCGCTACCCTGCGTCGTGGCTGCGCCAGCGGCCTTGGGTGCGGCGGTGGTCGAGTCCATCCCCGAGGTGGTCGCCGAGCTCGGTCGAGCTGCCTGCTTCATAATCTGATCAAGCGGCAGATACAGCATGTTGTTCCCAACATTGGCATCAATCATGACCTTGCTGCTGCCTTGCAGAATATCCTGCATCGTCTCGAGATACATACGCTCGCGGGTGATGCCCGGGGCCTTGGAGAACTCGGTTTCAATACTGTCGAAGCGCGCGGTATCACCCTCAGCTTGACCAATGATCCGGGCACTGTATCCTTCGGCGTCCTGTGTCATGCGCGAAGCCTGGCCTTCCGCCTCGGGGAGCACCTGACTTGCGTATGCATTCCCTTCGTTGACCTGACGCTCCCGATCCTGACCGGCCTTGACCGCATCATCAAATGCCGCCTGAACCTGCTCAGGAGGCTGGACGTTCTGGATGGCGACCGTGCTGATCTGTATCCCGGTCTCGTAACGATCCAGAATGCTCTGCGCCAAGGCCTGAACTTCGTTAGCCACCTCGGTACGACCCGAATACAGGACAAAGTCCATGTGCTTGCGACCAACGATCTCGCGCATGGCGGTCTCGGCAGCCTGGCGCACAGACTCATCAGGGAAGCTGGTATTGAATAAATAAGCCGGTGCACCTGTAGGCAGCAAACGATATTGCACCACAAACTGCACATCGACGATATTCTCATCGTTGGTCAGCATCAACGATTCCGGCAGCACTTTATTGCGTGACGAACCTCTGAAGCCCACCTCAAAAGTACGCAGCTGCGCAATATTTACGCTCTGTGAGTCCTCGATCGGATAAGGCAGGCGCCACTGCAGGCCCGGCGTCAATGTACGGGTGTATTTGCCAAAACGCGTGATCACCGATACCTGGCCTTCCTGGACGATCATGAAGCCACTCGCCAACCAAAGCAATACAATCGCAATCAACAGAAAAATAAAGAACTTTGGCGAGCCCTTGGGGATCTGGGGCATACCGATGCCTGGTGGCATACCGCCACCACGACGTGGTCCACCACCCTTACCAAACAAGCCGCTTAGGCGTTTGTTAAAGTCGCGCCATACCTGATCCAGATCGGGAGGCCCTCCCGCGTTGTTGCCTGGCTTACGCGATGAATCGGGTCCATCGTTATTACCCCGGCCCCAGCCCGGATCATTCAAATTAAACATTCTCATTAAACGTATCGTTTCCTGTTACTTGGCCTGATTCGACGATTGCCTGGCGCAGACCCTCCAGGCCTTCACGCATCAGCGCACTTACAAAGACTCGCGCAATGGTACCATGTTCATCGCGTTCGACCCGGGGTTCATATCCTGCCGTATCGATTTTGTTATAGACCAAAATCTGCGGTGTGTCCTGCGCACCCACCTCGCGCAGGACATGATTCACGGCTTGAATCTGTTCGTCGCGCTGCGGGCTGGCGGCATCCACGACATGCAGTAATACGTCTGCATGCACGGTTTCCTCGAGCGTTGCCCGAAATGCCGCAATCAGGGTCGTAGGCAGATCACGGATAAAACCTACCGTATCCGATATCACCACCTGCCCAGCCCCCTCGATCCATACGCGACGCGTCGTCGTATCAAGCGTGGCGAACAATTGATCGGCAGCGTAGGCATCCGCGCGGGTCAAGGCATTGAACAAGGTCGATTTGCCCGCATTGGTATAGCCCACCAAAGATACCGTAATGGTTTGACTACGCGCCCGCGCACGACGTTGCGTGGTGCGCTGGCGCTCAACGCGCTCGAGTCGCTCGCGCAGCACTTTCACCTTGTTGCCGATCAATCGGCGATCGGTTTCTAGCTGAGATTCACCGGGGCCCCGCACCCCAATCCCGCCACTCTGGCGCTCCAGGTGCGTCCACATACGCGTCAGACGCGTAGAGAGATGCTGCAATTGAGCCAACTCAACCTGCAATTTTCCTTCGTGGCTTTTGGCTCGCAAAGCAAAGATGTCGAGGATAAGCGCGACCCGATCAACCACGCGCACCTCAAAATGACGCTCTAGATTGCGTTGCTGAGCGGGACTCAGGGGCTGATCAAAAAGCACCACGTCGACATCCAGAGCCTTAACAATCGCGCTGACCTCTTCGATCTTGCCCGAGCCGATAAATCCTGCCGCATCTGGGCGGCTGCGCCGTACAGTTACTAATTCCTGGATTTCGGCACCCGCGCCTTGCGCGAGCATGGTGAATTCTTCGATATGAGCCGGATAGTCTGGCTCCCCCAGATCTACGCTAATGACAAGCGCCTTCATGAGCCTCCTGAAAAACAAATGCCCACCCACGCGAAGCGCAAGGCGGGCGTTGTGGGCCGCAGCAATGTGAAATAAAGATTATTCCGCAGACTCGTCCACCTGAAAAACTACTGGGCGTGCCGGCACCACAGTCGAGATAGCGTGCTTATAAACCATCTGAGTGACTGTGTTGCGCAAGAGCACGACGTATTGATCAAACGACTCGACCTGCCCTTGGAGTTTGATCCCGTTAACCAGATAAATCGATACGGGCACGTGATCCTTGCGCAACGCGTTGAGAAATGGATCTTGTAGTATTTGCCCTTTGTTGCTCATTGACGAGGCTCCAATTATTTAAATTTATATTCAAGACAGGTACTGTACAGGGTTTTCCCGTAGTTTGCACCTGCCGCGGACCAACGTTACTGTCGATATTTTAATGCGATTCATCCAATATTAGAGTCAACGCGTTACATAAACGTTCACAATCCTCAGGAGAACCCACGGTAATACGTAAATACTCGGCGATACGTGGCTGTTGAAAATGACGCACGAGAACCCCCTGTTCGCGCAGCAGACGTTGAATCTGACGAGCATCATGCTGCGGGTGGCGAGCAAAGACAAAATTAGCCTGAGAGGGCAGGACATTGAAACCTAATGTCACCATTTTTTGGGTGAGCAATTCGCGCGCATCCATCACGGCGCGGCGCGTCGATTGAAAGTATGCTTCGTCAAGCATCGATGCACGGGCGCCAGCCTGCGCCAAGCGGTCAATCGGGTATGAATTAAAACTGTCCTTGGTACGTGTGAGCGCCTCGATCACCGAAGTACTACCCATAGCATAACCGACACGCAGTCCCGCCAGGGATCTGGACTTAGAGAAGGTATGAATCACCAGGACATTGTCGAACTGCGCCAATAATTCCACAGCCGAGCGTCCACCAAAATCTATATAGGCCTCGTCAACAACGACGGAACTATCAGGATGCGCTCGAACAATCGCTGCGATATCGTCCAGACCCAGCAATTTACCCGTCGGTGCATTTGGATTTGCAAAGATAATCCCTGCCGGCGCCTCGCCCTTCCAATCTATATAATCCGATATCCGTATAGAGAAATCATCCGCCAAAGGCAAACAGACATGTGGCACACGGTACAGGCAGCAGTATGTCTGGTAGAAGCTGTACGTCACATCCGGCATAAGCAGGGGCCGGCCCTGGCGCAAGAACAAGGCATTAAAGGCATGCGCCAGAATCTCATCTGAGCCATTACCCAAAAATACCTGATCAGGCGTAACACCATAACGCTGTGCGATGGTTTGACGTAGGGCTAGCGCCTGGTAATCGGGATAGAGACGCAGATCTTCACTGGCTGCCTCGCGGATCGCAGCAATCGCCAGAGGCGACGGGCCATAGGGATGCTCATTGGTATTGAGCTTGAGAAGATTGGGAATATTTGCCTGCTCGCCCGGCATGTAAGGCATGAGATCTGCGACGTGGTCGCTCCAGAGCACAGTCACTTATTTATCCTCAAGATACGGATTATGTGATGATTTGAACTCGACACGCAAAGGCGTACCCGCGAGCTTATATTCATCGCGGAAGCGCGTCTCTAGGTAGCGTCGATAAGAATCGGGTATGGCGTCAAGCGCATTGCCATGAATGATGATGCGCGGCGGGTTTTGCCCACCTTGGTGTGCGTAGCGCATCTTGGGACGGAATATGCCCTTGCGCGGCGGTGGTTGCTGCTCGACAGCGGCCTGCAACGAGCGGGTGAGCTTGGGTGTCGAGAGTTTGGCGAATGCCGCCGCATGCGCAGCATTAACGGCCTTCAGGATAGGCGCCAGACCCTGCCCCTTAAGGGCAGAGAGGGTAAGAACGCTGGCAAACGACAAAAAGCGAAGCTTACGCTCATATTCACGCTGGACCCATTCGCGTTGCTCTTTGTCGATTGCATCCCATTTATTAAGTCCCACCACCAGGGCTCGTCCCGCCTCTAGTGCGAACCCGGCAATATGCGCGTCCTGGTCAGACACGCCGGCTTGGGCGTCAAGCAGCAGCAGCACAACATTAGAGGCCTCGATAGCCTGGAGTGTTTTGATGACCGAGAACTTCTCGATGGTCTCAAATACCTTACCGCGACGGCGCAGGCCTGCTGTATCTATCAGGGTGTATTGACGTCCACCGCGCTCGAACTCAATCTCGATGGCATCGCGTGTCGTACCTGGCTGGTCATAAGCGATGACCCGCTCCTCGCCCACCAACGTATTGATCAGCGTGGACTTCCCCACATTGGGGCGACCTGCAATGGCGAGTTTGATGCGATGATCCCGTGCCTCTGGGTCATCTGGGTCATCACTGGGCTCGATGGCAGGACGCTGCGCGATCACGGGCGCCAGCGCGCCTTCAATGAGCTCGACCACCCCATCACCATGTGCGGCAGAGATCGGGTGTGGCTGCCCCAGGCCCAGCTCGTGGAATAGTGCCATATCGGCATGATCACGCATGCCTTCGGCTTTATTCACTGCGAGCACCACACGCTGACCCGCCTTACGCAATAAACGCGCAATCTCGTGATCATGGGCGTTGATCCCCTCGCGACCATCGACGAGCAAGACGACAACATCCGACTCGGCGATTGCCTGCTCGGTCTGACGCGCCATCTCGACCAAAATGCCACGCGTGGCAACAGGCTCGAAACCACCCGTATCCACCACGATAAAGGGGTGATCACCCACGCGTCCCTCACCGTAGTGGCGATCACGCGTAAGGCCAGAGATATTAGCCACCAATGCGGCACGCGAGCGTGTCAGGCGGTTAAATAAGGTGGATTTTCCAACGTTCGTGCGCCCCACCAAAGCCACGACAGGTTTAAAAACAATTCGGTTCAACGCACACCAATCAAAAGCAGTTTGCCATCGGAAGTCTGCACCAGCACGCCCTGGGGCGTAGCGATCAACGGCGAGGTAATCGGACCGCCCCCCACCTGGAGACGTCCGAGCAGATGGCCATCACGACGCGAGAGGAAATGGATATAGCCCTGATAATCACCGACCGCTACAGCGTCCTGAATCACAGCAGGCGTGCTGAGCCGGCGGTTGAGCAAGGCTTTCTGCGACCAGACTTCGTGCCCGTCAGACAAGGCGAACGCATAGACAACATCGCGTTGATTGGCCGCATAAATCTGCTGGGCGTCGCCGGTCATGCCCGTCGCGCTGGAGAATTTCTGTTCCCATAGCGCACGCCCTCCCTGTGCGACGTCAAAGCAGACAATGCGGCCCTGATAGCTTGCACCACACAGCACCGGCCCAGCAGCCAGCGGAGCGCCGACCACGTCATTGATGCGCTCCAGGTCCGAGGCACCCTGAGAGGCTGAGACAGACCCTTCCCAGCGCACCGTACCTGTTCGGGCATCGATCACGAGCAAGCGGCCACTGGGCAGGCCACTGATCACAACGTTCTCGACAATGATCATCTGTATGCTGGTGCGCAGCGCCAGAGCGGGGCCAGGACGCTGAATATTCCAGCGAGGCTCGCCCGAGGCAGCATCAAAAGCCTGAATACGATAATCGGTGCTGCGCACCACGACCACGCCTTGGCCCACTACGGGTGGGATGCTGACGCTACTGCTCGCCTGTGAGCGCCATTTCTCGACCCCACGCGCGTCCAGCGCAATCACCATACCATCGGTCGCCACGACTGCCGTCGTTTGTCCGTCGGACCCGACCCCTGCGGCCAGTTTGCCCAGGTCAGCCCGCCAGCGAACCGCGCCCGAGGAGAGTGCCAGACTGGTTACCGCACCTGAGGGGGTCGCGGCATACACGTTATCCCCTACCACATGGGCGGCGAACTCGTAGCCTCCTCCACTGCCAATAGGTGCCGACCAAAGCGTCGACACCCCCAATTTGGCCGCATAGTCGGTGAGCGGTGCTGGGTCGTAGCGCGTATCGGCTTGGGAAAATAGGCCACAGCCCGAGAGCGCGGTCAGGCTCAGGATGAGGGCTGTATTGCAAAACACTCTGGCTGACAAACGCATGAGATTAGACTCCGGTCAAAGCATCAATTTTTAGTTCTACGATCTGGGCGGTCGGATCTGTGCCCAGGGCTTTGAGTGCATCGCGCCAGGCTTCGATGGCGGCACTGGACTTGCCCTGGACAGCCAAAATATCACCGCGCCGATCTGCATACAAGCCAGCAAATCCGTCGGGCGCCGTGCCATCAAGCAAGGCTAGCGCCTCATCATAGTGCTTTTGCTCTAGTAACACCCCGGCCAAACGCAAGCGTGCCACCGGCACCAGGGCTGGATCAGTTTTATCCTGGAGCAACCACTGCAATTGCTCGCGCGCCCCGTCCAGATCCCCGCGACGCTCTAAAGCCCGAGCGGCAACCAATACACCTCGAGAGGTATAAGCGGATTGCGCGTATTCCTCACGTAAGGTGGTGCTGGCAGCCTTGATGCGCAACACGGCATCGTCACCCTTCTGATCGGCAGCGGCCTCAAGCGCCTCAAAATAGCCCATCGCCTGATTGGACTGGTGGCCTTGATACCACTGCCATCCACGCCAACCACCGATTCCCGCCACCACGACTAACGCCGCCACCATAAGGAGCGTGCCATAGCGCTCCCACCAGGCCTTTAGTGCGTCAATTTTTTCCTGTTCTTCGAGATCGTATGCCATGACCTTCAGATCCTTGATTGCAATTCGGTAACAAGTCGATCAAAGGGGATCGACTCTTGTTGGGCCTGGCCCGATGAGGCTTGTTGACGCAACCACTTGACTGTGGCGCACCGGCTTGCCAACTCATCCTCGCCCAGAATAATAGCCGCTATCGCGCCACTCGCGTCAGCACGACGAAATTGAGATTTAAATCCAGACGAACCGGCGTGGACAAGAACACGCCATCCGGCGTCCCGTAACGACTCGGCCAGTTGCGCTGCCGTACGCTGCCCGGCCTCACCTTGGTGTATCAAATAGAGCTGGCACTCAACGGGATGGATAATATCGTCCTTCTGCGCACACAGATCAAGCAGCCGTTCCACACCGATTGCAAAACCCACAGCAGGCGCGGGCTTCCCTCCCAACAGCTCAATCAAGCCATCGTAACGTCCGCCGCCACACACGGTGCCCTGCGCGCCCAGACGGTCCGTCACCCACTCGAAAACCGTGAGGTTGTAGTAATCCAGCCCTCGAACCAGGCGCGCATTAAAAGTGTAGGCGATCCCCGCATCGTCGAGCCGTGCGCACAGGCCGCGATAGTGCGCAAGCGACGCTTCGCCCAAAAAATCGAATAGACGAGGCGCCTGATCAGCCATATCCTGCATGACCGGGTTTTTGGTGTCGAGCACACGCAATGGATTCGCGTACATGCGGCGACGCGCCTCCTCATCGAGCACATCGACATGCTGCTCTAGGTAGGCGATCAAGGCGGTACGATGCGCAGCTCGTTCGTCCGCCTGTCCCAGGGAATTAAGCTCTAAACGGATATCTGTTAAGCCCAAGCGTCTCCATAGGCGCCCAAGCATGATGATCAACTCAGCATCCACATCAGGCCCAGCAAAGCCCAAGGCCTCAACGTCGATCTGGTGAAACTGCCGATAGCGGCCTCGTTGCGGCTTTTCGTGCCGAAACACCGGACCCATCGCATAGACACGACGCGGTCGGTCATAGAGAAAATTATGCTCGATCGTCGAACGCACCATGCCCGCGGTGAACTCGGGGCGCATCGTCAGGCGTTCATCATTGAGGGGGTCGACAAAAGAATACATTTCCTTTTCGACAATATCCGTGACCTCGCCAATCCCACGGCTAAACAGTCGTGTCTGCTCTAGGATGGGTGTACGCAAATTCAGGTAGCCATAGCTGGCGAGCCAATCACGCACCTCAGCCTCCAGGGCTTCCCATTGTGCACTCTCGGGGGGTAATACATCCTTCATGCCCGTGAGGGCATTGACCTTTTGGAACTCCGACATACTCACACTACTCTGGGTTGCGCGCCACCACACCGGGACGGTGCGCGGGCTGTGCGCCCTGCCCGCCACCAAAGCGCTGGGCGACATAATTTTCGACAATAGCTTTGAATTCATCAGCGATCCCCTCACCCTTGAGGGTCACGGTGCGCTTGCCGTCCACATAGACCGGCGCGGCAGGCACCTCTCCGGTGCCTGGCAAGCTGATACCAATGTCCGCATGACGGCTCTCGCCAGGGCCGTTCACAACGCAACCCATGACTGCCACATTCATGGTTTCCACACCAGGATAGCGGGTCTTCCAAACGGGCATTTGGTCACGCAAAAAACGCTGAATGCTGTCGGCCAACTCCTGAAAAACAGTACTACTGGTGCGTCCACACCCTGGGCACGAGACGACCATCGGCGTAAATGCTCGAAGCCCCATGGTTTGTAGAATTTCCTGAGCAACAATCACCTCGCGTGTGCGATCCCCCCCTGGCTCGGGTGTCAGTGAAATACGAATCGTGTCACCGACGCCCTGTTGTAACAATACTGCCAGGGCGGCTGTGGACGCGACAATCCCCTTGCTCCCCATCCCCGCCTCGGTCAAACCGAGATGTAAGGGATAATCGCAACGAGCAGATAAGTCGAGATAAACAGCGATTAAATCCTGTACGTGACTGACCTTGCACGAAAGGATGATGCCGTTGGGCGACAGGCCCAATTCCTCGGCACGCTGTGCGTTACTGATCGCGGACACGACCAGCGCGTCGCGCATCACCGCCTGTGCATCCCAGGGATCGGCCCGAGCCGCGTTCTCATCCATCTTGCGGGCGAGCAGCTCGTGGTCCAGGCTTCCCCAGTTCACACCAATACGCACCGGCTTATCATAACGACACGCGACTTCGATCATCTGGGCGAAATTATCATCGCGCCGCTTCCCGCCTCCCATGTTGCCCGGATTAATCCGATATTTGGAGAGTGCCTGGGCGCAATCGGGGAACTGTGTCAGAAGCTTATGACCGTTGTAATGAAAATCGCCGACCAGAGGCACCGAGACATTCATACGATCGAGCGCTTCGCGCAGCGCCGCTACCTGGCTCGCTGCCTCAGGTGTATTGACCGTGATGCGTACCAGCTCTGAGCCAGCACTCGCCAGTTCACGCACCTGCAAGGCAGTCGCCTGCGCATCGGCTGTATCCGTATTGGTCATGGACTGCACCACAACCGGTGCGCCGCCCCCAACCTGCACGACATTGTCCCCCCAGCGCACCAGGGCAGCGCGCGTAGGACGACGATTAGCGACACCTGGCACACCGCCGGGCTGCTGTGGACTTGAAACGGAAGCGTTCATGGCTTGATTGCCTTCAACCAATCAAAAATTAACCAATCCTCCGGAACCCAGCCACGATTGATTGCATATAGACCGGCGACGCCCAGCAAGATGAGAATCAGAAGTAGCCAGATCCAAGTGCGGCGCACCGGTTCACCCCCCGCTGCCAGCCCTGTCTGTGGCAAAGCACGCTGATTCGAAGAGACCGATGCGTAGGCGTGCGTAGGCCCGACTTCGTTGTCAAGCAGGCGCAGCACGGCATCCACATCCGTATCGAGAAACCGCGCGTAATTACGCACCAAGCCCCGTAACGGCACACCTTCGGGCAAGCGCGACCACTGCTCGGACTCGAGAAAACCGAGCTGAACGGCAGAGTACTTGATCCGCGACGATACCTCTGAGAGTGATAAGCCACGCGCCTCGCGCATTGCCTTGAGCGCAGCGCCCGGGCCGTACGCCAACTCATCAGCAGACGGATCGTCACTGGTCGCTTTGGTTAATAGTTGAGTCATCCACGCTCCTGTTTTCTGATGACGATCCGCGCCCGATCAGGCAGACGCTCGTTGATGCGAGTCCGATCCTGCACCTCACCCGCCAGTTGCCCACATGCCGCGTCAATATCCTCACCCCGCGTCTTACGCACGGTGACGATTTGTCCTGCATCCATCAGACGCTGTGCAAACAGGCGAATCCTGGCGGTGGGCGAGCGTTTAAGACCAGACTGCGGGAACGGGTTAAATGGAATCAGATTGAATTTGCAGCGTACCCGTCGCGCAACCTCGATGAGCTCGCGTGCGCACTCATCGGAATCATTCACCCCATCGAGCATAATGTATTCGAACGTAATGAAGTCTCGCGGCGCGTACTCTAAATACCGATTGCAGGCATCCAACAGTTCATTCAAGGGGTGCTTGCGATTGAGTGGCACCAGACGGTCTCGCAGCGCGTCGTTTGGCGCATGCAGTGACACCGCCAGGGCAACGGGGCAGTCGCGCGCCAAACGATCAATCATCGGCACCACGCCTGAGGTGGAGACCGTAACACGACGCCGAGACAGACCATAGGCATGATCATCAACCATCAGGCGCAAGGCGCCCAAAACCTGATCGTAATTAAGCAAGGGCTCGCCCATGCCCATCATGACGACATTACTGACTACGCGAGCTGAATCGCCCTCGGCACCCAAGCGCGCAGCGCCCGGGTCCTGGCGTAAAGCGCGGCGGGCATGCCAGAGCTGGCCGATGATCTCGGCCGTCGTGAGGTTTCGACTAAAGCCCTGGTAACCCGTAGAGCAAAAGGGACATGCAACCGTACAACCCGCCTGGCTGGAGATGCACAGCGTGCCGCGATCATCCTCGGGGATGAATACGGTCTCGATTGCGTTCCCCTTGCCCATATCAAACAGCCACTTGCGTGTGCCGTCGACAGAACGTTTTTCGAGGATGACATCCGGGCCACGCACCACACAGTGCGCATCCAGGCGCAGCCTGAAATCCTTAGCCAGATCAGTCATCTGATCGAAATTGTCTACGCCGCGCTGGTGTATCCACTGCGATAACTGCCGAGCACGAAAGGGCTTGCCGCCCCACTGAACGATCAGTTGGGACAGCGCTTCAGACTCCAGGCCCAAAACATTGATGGATTCAGTGGAAGACATCGTTATACGCGCCGAGGCGTGCCAAGTAAATTAACGGCTGTGGATGTTGCTCTCGGGGAAAAAGAACGCAATTTCCACGGCTGCGGTCTCGGGCGCATCCGAACCATGGACAGCATTCGCGTCGATACTATCAGCGAAATCAGCACGGATGGTGCCAGGATCGGCTTTTTTGGGATCAGTCGCCCCCATCAGGTCGCGGTTCGTAGCAATCGCGTTCTCGCCCTCTAGTACCTGAATAAACACCGGGCCAGAGACCATGAAGTCCACCAGATCCTTGTAGAAGGGGCGATCCTTGTGCACTGCGTAGAAGCGTTGCGCATCATTACGCGACAGTTGTTGCAGACGCGCGGCGATAACCGTCAGGCCAGCCTGTTCAAAACGGGCGACGATCTGACCGATTACATTTTTTGCAACAGCGTCAGGTTTGATGATGGATAAGGTACGTTCGATAGCCATGGTGTCCACGTGAATAAAGGAAATTATGTGGGAAACGATTTTCCCAATGAAAACAAGCTTATTTTCAAAGCTTATGTCAACCGCATATTTTAACATGACCCGCTCCGGTGCCTCCGGCATACAATTAACATATAGTGGCTTCTTCAGCCTGTGTAATCCACGGTCGCGCGCCTGCGGGTGTGTGGCTTATCTGTGTGCCTCGAAATGACCTCCTCGCCTGATCTATCCAGCCAATTATCCAAAAGCTTTGAACCGCAAAAAATTGAATCGCATTGGTATGCCGAATGGGAGCGCCGCGGGCTGTTTGCTGCAGGCCAGCATGTCCCCGCAATCGATGGCCGTGCTGCGCAACCTTTTGCAATCCAGTTCCCACCCCCAAACGTAACCGGGACCCTGCATATGGGTCACGCATTTAATCAAACCATTATGGATGGCCTGATACGGTATCGTCGCATGCGTGGTGATGACACTGTATTTATTCCGGGTACTGACCATGCAGGGATTGCCACGCAGATCGTCGTGGAACGACAGCTTGATGCCGAGCAAATCTCGCGACACGATCTGGGCCGTGAAAAATTCCTGGAACGCGTATGGGCCTGGAAGGAGCAGTCTGGCGGGACAATCACCGGTCAATTCCGTCGTCTGGGCTCATCATGCGACTGGTCGCGTGAATATTTCACCATGGACGAGAACCTATCGCGCGGTGTGATCGAGGTGTTTGTGCGCCTCTATGAGCAAGGGCTGATCTACCGCGGAAAACGTCTGGTGAACTGGGATCCGGTATTAGGTACTGCCGTCTCCGATCTGGAGGTTGTCTCCGAGGAGGCTGATGGCTATATGTGGCATATTCTGTACCCCTTTGTCGATGGTCCCCAGACGCTCATCGACGAGGACGGGCGCAGCGTGACGCTACGGGGCCTGACGATCGCCACCACCCGCCCCGAGACCATGCTGGCTGATGGTGCGCTATGTGTACACCCCGAGGATGATCGTTATCGCAGCCTGGTGGGCAAGCTGGTAGAACTGCCGCTATGTGATCGGAACATCCCAATCATTGCCGACGACTTCGTGGATCGTGACTTTGGCACAGGCTGCGTCAAGATCACCGGTGCGCACGACTTCAATGACTATGCGTGCGCAATGCGTCATGACCTGCCCTTGATTGTGATCTTTACCCCAGACGCCCGTATCAACGATAACGGGCCCGTGCAATTTCGCGGGCTGGACCGCTACGATGCCCGCACTGCCGTCGTCGCCGAGCTAAAAGCCAAAGACTACCTGCAAAAAGTCGAAGCCCACAAGATGATGCAACCCAAGGGGGATCGCACTGGCGTGGTGCTCGAACCCATGCTCACGGATCAGTGGTTCGTCGCCATGAGCGAGCCCGCACCAGCGGGTTCCCTGCACCCGGGAAAAAGTATTACCGAGGTCGCACTGGACGTGGTCGCCGACGGCAGGGTCAAATTCGTACCCGAGAACTGGACGACCACCTATAACCAGTGGCTGGGCAAAATCCAGGACTGGTGCATTTCCCGCCAGTTATGGTGGGGCCACCAGATTCCAGCCTGGCATGCAGAGGATGGTCGGATTTTTGTCGCCCGCTCTGCGGAGGATGCACAGCGCCAGGCTCGCGCAGCAGGTATAACGACGCCGCTCAAGCGCGACCCTGACGTGCTCGACACCTGGTTTTCCTCGGCCCTGGTCCCGTTTACTGATCTGGGCTGGCCCGAGCAGACGCCGGATCTCGCCCGTTACCTACCATCAGGCGTGCTGGTGACGGGCTTTGATATTATCTTTTTCTGGGTAGCGCGCATGATCATGATGAGCATGCACCACACCGGTGAAGTGCCCTTTCGTACGGTCTACGTCCATGGCCTCGTCTGCGATATGGAAGGCAAGAAAATGAGCAAGTCCAAGGGCAATACGATTGACCCCGTGGACCTCATCGATGGCATCACCCTCGAGCACTTGCAGGACAAGCGCAGCAGTGGGCTGATGAATCCCAAGCAGGCGACGGCTATCCGCAAAAAAACCGCACGCGACTACCCTGATGGCATCCCGGCCTATGGTGCCGATGCCTTGCGTTTCACCATGGCAGCCTACGCCACACTCGGACGCAATATCAATTTTGACCTCAAACGCTGCGAGGGCTATCGTAATTTTTGCAATAAGCTCTGGAACGCAACGCGCTTTGTACTGATGAATGTCGAAGGCCATGATCTGGGCAGACCACAGCCTGGCGATCTGTCCTTTGTAGATCGTTGGGTAATTAGTGGTCTACAAGACCTAATCGATAGCGTTCACAGCGGCTTTGAAGATTACCGTTTTGATCAGATCGCCAACGGTCTATACCATTTTGTGTGGGACGAGTATTGCGACTGGTATGTGGAACTGGCCAAGGTTCAGCTTCAGACCGGATCGGCAGTACAGCAGGCAGCCACACGCCGCACACTGATCCATGTGCTCGAGACGCTGCTGCGCCTGGCGCACCCGATCATTCCCTTTATCACCGAAGAGCTTTGGCAAAAAGTATCGATTGCCGCAGGCACGCGCCACGATAACGAGCTAGCGAGCATCAGCACGCAGCCCTATCCGCTTGTCAACCCTGTGCTGCGGGATCCCGGTGCCCAGGCCTATATGCAAACGTTTAAATCTCTCACGGACGCAACGCGGGCCTTGCGCAGTGAGATGAATCTGTCGCCCGCACAACGTGTGCCCTTGCTGGTACAAGGCAATGCAGACAATCTGACAGACTTTGCACCCTATCTGATATCACTGGCCCGGCTGGAACGTATGGACATCGTGGCACAATTACCGGATCTGGGCGCACCTGTGCAAGTGGTCGGTCAGACGCAGTTGATGCTGCATGTAGAGATCGATGTAGAGGCAGAACGGGCCCGCCTGAACAAAGAGATAGAACGCCTGAACAGCGAAATATCAAAGGCGCAGGCGAAGCTGGGCAATGAACGCTTTGTTCAACGCGCGCCGGCGGCAGTCGTCGAGCAGGAACAGGCCAGGATGGCACAGTTTGGCGATACCTTGGCTAAGGTGATGGCGCAAAGGGATCGACTGCCTGGTGCGTGATGGTCTGCCCCTAAGCGGCACCCAGCGTGACGAGCCAGGCTTCATCATCCGGGCTGAGCTCGCCACGTGCGCGCGCTGCCGTGATCAGATCGGGGCGCCGCGTCGCTGTCAGGCTAAGCGACTGACGGCGGCGCCAACGTGCAATCTGTGCGTGATGACCCGAAAGTAGTTCGGCAGGTACGGCCTGATCACGCCAGACTTCAGGTCGTGTGTAGTGTGGACTATCAAGCAAACCAGTCAGCGCAGGATTGAACGAGTCCTGTTCGGCGGATTGCGCATCATGCAGTACGCCGGGCAGCAAACGCACGATGCTATCCATGATCACCATCGCACCGAGCTCACCACCCGAGAGCACATAATCCCCGAGTGATATCTCGTGGGTGACATGTTGATCAATAAAGCGTTGATCGACCCCCTCGTAGCGACCACAAATAAAGATCGCCCCTGCAGACTGTGACCAAGCCTGGGCAGCCGCCTGATCAAATGGGCGACCAGTCGGACTGAGCAAAACAACGGGTGCAGGTCCGATATCAGCATTGCCACGAGCGCACTGGCGCGCAGCCTGTGCGGCATGCACTGCACGCACCAGGGGCTCAGCCATCATGACCATCCCCGGTCCGCCGCCATAGGGCCGGTCATCGACCGTACGATGCACGTCCTCGGTGAAATCACGCGGATTCCACAGACCTAGTGACCAGATCCCACGCGCGTAGGCGCGTCCCGTCACACCCTGGTCACGCACAGCGGCAAACATCTCGGGAAAAAGAGTAATCAGGTCAAATCGCATACGTCCAGATATCGAATCCGGGCCCGTCTACCCACGACCCAGTATGGAGTCAGAATTCGGCAGGCCAGTTGCTATCCATGCGCCGGGCAAGCAGGTCTACGCCCTGGACATGGGCATCGACGAATGGCACGAGCATGTCCTGAGGTTTGCCGCGTGCGTTAAGCAGCGGTACAAACTCATTGTGCTCATCGAGCGTACCGCAACGGATCCTCAGTATCGCATGCGCACCATTATCGAGCACCTCGTCGACGCGCCCTAAATATGCAGGCAAGCCTGCGCGCTCACCGTAGAAATCGCAACCAAGCAGATCCACCCAATAATATTCCCCGGGCTGTGCGGCAGGGAAGTCGGATCGAGGTGCCCATACGGTATAACCTCGCAGCGCCTGCGCACCATCACGCTCATCAATGGCACCAAGTTGTGCGATGAGCAGCTTCCCTTGCATACGGCTGGCTCGGACCTTAATGGTCGAGGGGTGCGACAAAACGCCCGGATTCAAGGCTGAATCGGGCGCTTTGAGCCACCATACCTGCGCGGCCAAGAGGCACTGGGCATCTGCAGAATAAGGCTGCACTTTGACCCAGCCGTGTACACCATGCGCTGCGGTGATCCGGCCCAACTCCACCAGATCACTCGGTGCGCCATGCACCGACGCTGTGCCTTCTACCATAACAAAGCTGCCAATTAAGCGGCGGCTTTGGCGGAGAAATCCTTAACCAGGCGGGTGACGGTTGGCGACATCAGCGCGCCATTATCCGTCCAGTGCTTGATACGATCCAAAGCAATACGCAGGCCTTCCTGACCTTCGTTCGCAACCGGATTGTAAAAACCAATACGCTCGATAAAACGGCCATCACGACGATTACGTGAGTCGGCGGCGACGACATTGTAAAACGGACGCTTCTTCGAGCCGCCACGGGCCAGACGAATCACAACCATTGATAATCCTTTGAAAATGCTATGAAAAACACAAAATTTTAGCATCTTTCGATACCTGACCGCAATCAATGCCTAAGCCAAACTTTCGATAAGCATTGCTAAACGGCTAGAAAAACAACAGCAGCCTGTCAAGATACGCTCTAGCGGCGCTGCATATAGTGGAGCAGATGACCATCACTCTGCTCGAGCTGAGCGAGCAAGGTATTGCCTGTCTGCCTTGAGAAGGCCTGGAAATCCCGCAATGCATGACTGTCGGTGGTGAGCACGCTTAGTACCTGCCCGCTCTCGAGTTGCGCCAGCGCTTTTTTTGTGCGCAGGATGGGCAAGGGGCAGGTCAACCCCGACGCATCAATATGCAAATCCACATGAGGCAGATCCGAACACATCATCATGCCCCGAGGCGCGCCTGCACCCAGTCACGCACACCTGCCACAGCCGCATCCAGTGCTGCGACATCCGAGCCGCCGCCCATCGCCATGTCCGGACGCCCTCCTCCCTTACCGCCGACCTGTACGGCTACTGCCCCAACCAGATCGCCCGCCTTGACCTGCGAGGTCAGATCATTACTCACGCCAGCGACCAGACTGATACGATCATCGGTCACCGCAGCCAGGAGAATCACGGCGCTGGAGAGCTTGGCCTTGAGCTGATCAACCATGCCACGCAAAGCCTTGGGATCGACCCCTGCCAGCCGTATAGCCAAAAGCTTTACACCACCCAGATCAATTGCCTGGCCAGCGAGATCATTGCCTGCCGCGGCCGCCTGCTTATCCTGCAGGCGCGCCAATTCGCGGTCGAGCTGACGCATTTGATTCTGCAGGGCCTGGATACGTTCAGGCAACTCGAAAGGCTGAGTCTTGAGTAGATTCGCCGCTTCAGTGAGCGTGGTCTGGGCATGTTGCACCCAGTTCACCGCATTATGTCCGGTAATCGCCTCGACGCGACGAATTCCTGCTGCGACGCCGCCCTCAGAGATGATCTTGAACAGTCCAATGTCTCCGGTGCGTGCAACGTGTGTGCCGCCACATAATTCACGTGAAAAACCGATATCGAGCACGCGCACAACATCCCCATATTTTTCACCAAACAAGGCTACGGCCCCACCCTGCACCGCTTCATCATAGGATAAGTGCTGTGTACGCACCGCCTCATTGGCGAGCACCTCATCATTGACGATCTGCTCGACAGCGGCAATCTGCGCGGCATCCATCGCCGCATCGTGAGCGAAGTCAAAGCGGGTTTTATCTGCATCGACGAGCGAGCCGCGCTGCTGGACATGTTCACCGAGAACCTGGCGCAAAGCCTTGTGCATGAGGTGCGTGGCTGAATGATTACGCATCGTCGCGCGGCGCTGCGCATGATCGACCTGCGCATCAAGCACATCACCCACAGACAACGTGCCCTCGAGCAACTGTCCGTGATGGCCAAATACATCGTGTTGAACTTTTTGTGTATCGGCAACCTGAAACCGCGCCCCGTGGGAGATCAGCATGCCGGTGTCGCCCACCTGCCCGCCGGATTCAGCATAAAACGGCGTCGCATCCAGCACCACGACCGCATCCTGTCCTTGGGCGATGCTCGGCACAGCCGATCCGTTTACGTAGAGGGCCGTCACCGTGCCCTGAGCGTCAAGCCGCTCATAGCCATCAAAACGCGTT
The DNA here is from genome assembly GCA_019166125.1 of Alcaligenaceae bacterium CGII-47. Classification (GTDB taxonomy): domain Bacteria; phylum Pseudomonadota; class Gammaproteobacteria; order Burkholderiales; family Burkholderiaceae_B; genus Castellaniella. The sequence continues at coordinate 315,817 of JAHTBO010000001.1, read as the reverse complement.
GCGACGCCATCATAGCTGAGGTCGGCCACTGCCTTAAACTTCCCTGCAGCACGCGCCTGCTCACGCTGATGCGCCATGGCACGCTCAAAGCCCTCCAGATCGACCTCAACCTGCCGCTCGCGGCAAATATCCGCCGTCAGATCGACGGGAAAGCCATAGGTGTCATAGAGGGTGAACAGCGTTTGGCCATCTAGCGCCTGGCCTGCTGGCAACTCTGCCAGGGCCGACTCCATGATCCGCATGCCGTTCTCTAGTGTTTCGCTGAAGCGCTCCTCTTCCTGACGCAGCACCTGCTCAACGCGCGCCTGTTGCGTCGCCAGCTCTGGATAGGCCGCACCCATCTGGGTCACCAGATCGCCCACCAGCTTATAAAAAAACACCCCGCTCTGACCGAGCTTATGTCCATGGCGCAGCGCACGGCGCACGATACGACGCAACACATAACCACGTCCTTCGTTGCCTGGGATCACACCATCGACGATCAAAAAGCTGCAGGCGCGGATATGATCAGCGATCACCTTAAGGGAGTTATTGCTCAGGTCTGTTGTACGCGTCTCGCGTGCGGCCGCACCAATCAGTGACTGAAATAGGTCAATATCATAATTAGAGTGCACATGCTGCATGACTGCGGCAATACGCTCCAAACCCATACCTGTGTCCACGCAGGGCTTGGGCAGGGGATGCATTGTGCCTTGTGCATCGCGCTCGAACTGCATGAACACGAGATTCCATATCTCGATATAACGATCACCGTCCTCATCAGGCGAGCCCGGAGGCCCTCCCCAGATTTCCGGCCCATGATCGTAGAAAATTTCTGAACACGGACCGCAGGGTCCCGTATCAGCCATCTGCCAGAAATTATCAGAGGCGTAACGCGCCCCCTTATTGTCCCCAATGCGAATAATCCGCTCGGCGGGTATGCCGATCTCGTTGGCCCAGATATCGTAGGCCTCATCGTCCTCATGGTAGACAGTGACCCAGAGCTTGTCTTTAGGCAGACCATACACAGATGTCAAAAGTTCCCAGGCGTAGGCGATCGCCTCACGCTTGAAATAATCACCGAAGCTGAAATTTCCAAGCATTTCAAAAAATGTATGGTGCCGTGCGGTGTAGCCCACGTTCTCCAGATCGTTATGCTTGCCCCCGGCACGTACGCAACGCTGCGATGTCGTCGCCCGACGATAAGAGCGTGAGTCCTTGCCGGTGAACACGTCTTTGAACTGCACCATACCCGCGTTGGTAAACAGCAAAGTCGGATCGTTGCCTGGCACTAAAGGCGAGGACGCGACGATTTGGTGCCCCTTGGACTCGAAAAAAGAGAGGAACTTATGACGGATTTCGGAGGTTTTCATTATGCATGCCGCAATGGAGACGTAACCAAGAATTATAGAATGGCTTTGGGAAACCGCGCTGAGCGAACCCGCCGCCTGATTATTGTTCGGCGAGCCACGCCTGGAACATCAGTATGGCCCACAGTTTGGTCGCCCGGTTCCGCCGCCCACTCAGGTGCTCAGTCCACGTGCGCCGCACCATGGAAACATCGAAATATCCCTCGGTACGCAAGCGCTGCTCATTGAGCAAGGCCTCGGCCCACTCTCGTAGCGGCCCACGCAACCAACTCGCCAGCGGCACGGCAAACCCGCGCTTGGGTCGATCAATCAGCGCTTTGGGCACATGCCGGTACAAGACCTCACGCAGAATCCATTTACCGACGCCCCCACGGATCTTCATCGCCAGTGGCAGACTACTGGCAAACTCGACGATACGATGATCGAGTATGGGCACACGGGTCTCTAGACTACTCGCCATCGCTGCCCGATCCACCTTGACCAGGATATCATCCACCATATAGTCGCACGTATCCACCGCCATCAACCAAGACTCATAGTCATCGATGAAACGCCAGGCCTGAGCATCACGCAATAAAGATGACGGCTCTTGTGCATACAACACCAAGGACTCGGGCTTTAGCCAGTGACTGCGCACCAAGCCATATAGCTCCTCACGGCTGCGAGCCGCCATGATGCCTTGCAATTTTTCCAGACGTTGGGAAATCGGCAACATAGCCAGAACACCCGCCAAGATCCGGCGCAGTGGCATAGGCAATAGCCGCAGCCTGTTCCAGACACGCGGCATGAGCTGGTAGAGGGCATAGCCTCCAAACAGCTCATCGCCCCCATCACCACTCAAGGCCACGGTCACGTGCTGGCGTGCCAATCGGCTCACGAGGACTGTCGGGATCTGAGAGCTATCGGCAAAAGGTTCACAATAAATTCGAGGTAATTGCGGTACGACCGCCAGGGCATCCTGACTACTAACATAGAGCTCTGTATGGTCTGTACCCAAATGACGCGCCACCGCACCCGCATATTCTGCCTCATTAAAGGCTTTATCCTCAAAGCCAATCGCATAGGTGCAGACAGGGCGAGTAGACTGCTTTTGCATCAAGGCAACCACCGTGCTGCTATCGACACCGCCACTCAAGAATGCGCCCAGCGGGACATCTGCCACCATCTGTGCTTGAATGCTGGCTGATAATCGGGACTCCAGCTCGTCGACAGCCTGCCCGTCCGTTCCTGCAAAGGGATGTGCCAAACCGGATTGCACAGCCCCGCGCAAGGTCCAGTAAGGTTCAGGCTGCGCGCACTGCTGTGCACCATCCACCGAGATCGAAACGGCGTGACCTGCTTGCAGCTTGAAGATTGATTTGTAGATACTATGTGGCGCTGGAATATAGTTATATCTAAGCAGCAGAGCCAGGCTTCCACGATCCACTTCAGCACGGCAAGCAGGATGCATCTTAAGTGCTTTAAGCTCGGAGCCAAACAGCAGCACATTACCCTGCCAGCCCCAATATAGCGGCTTTTCGCCCATGCGATCCCGGGCAAGCGTCAAGACTCTATCCTGTCTGTCCCAACAAGCGTAGGCAAACATCCCGACGAGCGCATTCAAGGTTTTTGTGGTTCCCCAGCGTACCAGACAAGCCAACAATACTTCGGTGTCCGAATGACCACGCCAAGGTATCCCGCCCGCCTCGCTATCGAGCTGACTGCGAAGGGCTTGATAGTTATAGATCTCGCCATTAAAGCTTAGTACGTAGCGACCACATGCCGAATGCATGGGTTGATGCCCTGCTGCCGATAAATCCGCGATGGACAAGCGCTGATGAGCTAGGCCAACACCAGCTGCAGGGTCAAACCATAATCCGCTATCATCCGGGCCCCTATGGGTCAGGGCCGCGCCCATCCGCCGTAAAACGGCCTCAGCCTGTCCCGTAGAGCGCGCCCCAACATCCAAAAAACCTGCCAAGCCACACATCGATTGCTACGTCCTGGAAATTAGGCTGCCGTCACCCGGCGGGACGCCCACCCATATTTCCAGGCCAAGAAGGAATACATAAGGGGCCGAGCAATTGTATGATTATTGTCTGGATGTTGCATTGGGAAGTCGCAAGAACTGCGATTCAAGGCTTAGCCAAACGCCCCCAAATACGCACGCGACTCACCCCGCCATCAGGAAAGATATTGACCCGCACATGCGAGACCGGGCCGATAGATTGGATCTGCTCACCTTCATAGAAATGCTGCTTATCCATGTCGGTTTTTTGCTCGGCTAGCAACTCCGGCCAAAACATAGCCTGCGTCACTAGGGACTGATCGGTAGACTCTCTCACCAGAGCAGCCTGCATCGAGACGCGATCAGGATAGTTGCCCTTGAAATGCGCCGTATCGACTTCGATTTTAGAGACGTCAACGGCATGGCCTAATTCCAGAATCAGCCAATCATTACCTGGCTCGCGACGACGGCGGGTCTCCCAGCCGTCGCCCATATTCACGCCACGCCCTGCTTTGATAATGCCAGTCGGCACACCGAAGTGAGCATCGTTATAGGCAACAATACGACCGCCATTGGCCAAAGCAGAGACCTCGTACACACCGTTTGGATCCCGAGCCTCCCAATTGCAGGCGGCCTGCCCATAGACGCGCAGACGGGCTACGCCGCCATCGGGGTAAATGCTCAGGCGGATATGGGTCCAGACCCGATCATCATTGACCTCGACAAAATGATGTGAGTTCCCCTTAAGCGAGGTCACCGGGACGATCTCGACCCACTGCGTAGAGGCATCAGGCGCATGGTCACTATGACAGGCCTGGACTGAGGCTGCTGGTGGAAAATTACCAGTGAAGTGGCTGGTATTGATATCCAAACCCTTGATGATACCGGGCAGACCCAAACGAACGACCGCCTGATCATGACCGCCATTACGGCGGCGGCGGGTTTCCCAGCCGTCCATCCACTTGCCGTGATCGTCAAACTTACCCACGATAAACACAGGTTCCGCAGTCTGCAACATACGCGTAGCGACAGCAAAAAATTCATCGGTACACGAGACAAGCTCGGCACCCAGATCAGCACTGGCCAGATTGGGATGACGGATGGCAAACGTTGGCAAATCAACAACGGGCGCATCAATAACGGTACCGACGGGTAGATTGGGTGTAGCCATGGTTACATCCTATAAGTAAAAGATTTATGAACGATAAGGATGTGTCTTGATCCAATGCCGAGCCACCTCAGCACGGGTTGCAATCCACACACGATCGTGTTTTTGCACGTGATCCAGAAAACGTTGCAACCCAGCGAAGCGGCCGGGGCGCCCAGTGATGCGGCAGTGCAGGCCTACCGACATCATTTTGGGCGTGCTCTCGCCTTCGGCGTACAAGACATCAAAGGCGTCGCGTAAATAGTGATAGAAATGATCTGCCGTGTTAAAGCCCTGGGGTGAGGCAAAACGCATATCGTTGGTATCCAGGGTGTAGGGGACGATCAACTGCGGCTTTTGGCTGCCGTCACGTAATATCACCTCGGTCCAAAAGGGCAAATCATCTCCGTAGTAATCGGCGTCGTACAGGAACTGGCCGTCCTCAGCGACGATCCGCAATGTATTTGGGCTATCGCGTCCGGTATACCAGCCATCGGGGTGGCGCCCGAGCAAGCGGGTGACAATCTCGACGCAGTGCTGGAAATGCTCGCGCTCGACCTCCTCAGGTACATCCTGATAATGAATCCAGCGATAACCATGGCAAGCCACCTCATGCCCCAACTCAACAAAGGCGCGCGCGATCTCAGGACTACGCTCGAGGGCCATACCCACACCAAAGACAGTCAGCGGTAAACCACGACGCTCGAACTCATGCAGAATTCGCCAGACACCTGCACGCGAACCGTACTCGTAGATTGACTCCATGGATAGGTGCCGGTCTGGGTAGGAGGCTGCACCAACGATTTCCGAGAGAAATTGCTCGGAGCCTGCATCACCATGCAAGACGCAGTTCTCACCACCTTCCTCAAAATTCAGAACGAACTGTACCGCCACACGCGCCTGACCAGGCCAGTTAGCCTGAGGTGGATTGCGACCATAACCGCTCAGATCACGAGGGTAGTTCTTGTCAAGCATTAAAAAGCCTCCTTGAAATCAGGTTTTTGTAGCGAATGCCGCCCAAGGGTCAGGGGCACTACGATCGGAGTCCAACATTCGTTGCTCACAATCCATAAGATGATGATCCATGGCGCCCTTGGCGGCCTGCGCATCACCTCGAGTCAAATAATCCAGGATGTCCTGGTGTTCGATATACGAACACGCACTGTCGTTGGGCGTATCGTGATAAGCAATAATCAACGTAGTACGTGCGCATAGGCTATGCAGCATTTCAGTCAGCACATCATTGCCCACCAAGCGTGCTAACTCGACATGAAAGGCATTGGACAGACGAATCCAGCTGATGCGATTCCCTTGTTCAAAGGCCTGGCGCTCACGATCAACCATCACATAGAGTGGTTGGAGGCGCTCGGCCCGGTTTGGCAAGGCGATGAGCATATCAATCACCATGCGCTCCAAGGCCCGGCGCATCATGAACACATCCTCAGTTTCCTTGGCATTCGCCTGCCAGACAAAGGCGCCGCGGTTGGGCTCGATCACGACGATCCGATCATGCGCGAGCTGGGACAAGGCTGCGCGCACGGTCGTGCGTGAACAGGCAAAAATCGCACACAGCTTCGCCTCGGTGAGCTTTGCGCCCGGCATCAGGCGTCGATCCATGACAGCGTCGAAGATCTCGGCGTAGACGCGATCGACCTCGGAGCCCAACGTACCCTGCTGTACATTGCGCAGCGAAGACGCCCTGGGCGCCTTTAAGTCATCTGCAAGCGCCTTCCCAGCGTTCAGATAAAGCATGAGATCTCCGCAGCAATCAAAGTGTTTGACAATTATTGCGGATGGGACGAAAATCGTCAACATAAATTGTTGACAATCATAGACCGGAGACATCCATGGGAAAACTTTCCACCCATGTCCTGGATACCGTACACGGTGTCCCGGCCCAAGGCGTCGTAATCGAGCTCTACCGTATCCAGAGCGACATCCGTGATCTGCTCAAGCGGACGATCACCAATCGCGATGGACGCTGCGATGAACCATTACTCGCCGGCACGGCACTCACGCGTGGTGTCTATGAGCTGGTTTTCCACGCCGGAGACTACTTCGCCCAACACGGCGTTGAACTGCCAGAGCCTCGATTCGTTGATCAGATCACCCTACGGTTCGGTGTGGCTAATCCGGATGAAAACTACCATGTCCCGCTCGTCGTAACACCCTGGACCTGGTCCACCTATCGCGGCAGCTAACTTGCGTCCTCACACGCGTCTAACACCTCATATCGAATAAAGAGAGAAGGCAAATGGAAGGTTTCCTCCTGGAATACGGCAATCTGCTGCTACGCTGGCTACACGTCATCGCCGCAATCGCCTGGATCGGCGAATCCATCTACTTTGTGATGCTGGACTGCAGCCTGCACCCCCCAAAGGGTGAGGAGAGCAAAAAACGCGGTGTATTCGGAGAACTATGGGCCGTCCATGGTGGTGGTTTCTACCATAATCAGAAATACCTGACCAATCCGGCCGAGCTACCCGATGATCTGCATTGGTCGTTCTGGAAGGCGTATACGACATGGCTCTCGGGCTTTGCCCTCTTCGCCCTGCTCTACCTGCTCAAGCCGCAGTTCTATTTGGTCAATACCGCCAGTCCCTGGGCCTGGGCGGCAGGCATGAGCGGCATGGAGGCGAGCGTGCTCGCCGTCGCCTTCCTGATTGTCGGCTACGCGCTCTACTCTCGCATGTGCTGTCTGATCAGTCCGACGATGGAGCGCGATGGACTCCTGAGCGTCGCGGTGGGTGTGATGATGATCGTCGTCGCCTGGCTCACCACGCAGATCTTCCCGGGGCGCGCTGCCTTCCTGATTACCGGGGCGCTCATGGCGACCTGCATGTCGGCCAACGTGTTCTTTTGGATCATTCCTGGTCAACGCCGGATGGTGAATGCCATCAAGGCAGGCGAGGCCCCAAATCCGCTGGACGGCAAACGGGGTAAGCAACGCTCGGTACACAATACATACTTCACGCTCCCCGTCGTATTTCTGATGCTCAGCAACCATTATTCGTTCACCTATACGAATACTCATAGCTGGATAATCATGAGCCTGTTTATCTTCGCCGGCGCAGCGATCCGTCAATACTTCGTGCTGCGCCATGTAGGTAAAAACAAACTCGAATATCCAGCCATCGGTATCATCATGCTGGTCATCATTGGCTGGCTGGCGGCCCCATCGCCCGCGCCCACACCTGCTGCGCAACCTGTGGCAGCGACTGGCCAGACTGCTGGTGAGTTCGCCTGGGCGGCATCAGGTGCAGTGACTATCGATCAGGTACACGCCATCATCACTGCACGCTGCACAGAGTGCCATTCGGCTCAGCCCACTCAGGTTGGATTTGCTTCGGCACCCCTGGGCATTATGCTCGATACCAACGCAGAGACTTTGCTGCATGCCGAGCAAATCAAACAGGTTGTGGCTAGCAAATACATGCCATTGGCCAATATGACGCAAATGACCGACGAAGAACGAGCTGTTATCGCGTCCTGGAGTGGTAAATAGGCTGACAGATCAATTTCCAACACACAAATACCCCTGAGTACGCCCCTCCTCCGGATGGGCGCCACTATCGGATATTTGTACAGCGGCATAACCTGCGCCACATGCGCACCCGCCAGTAATTGGATTGCGCGTCGAGACACCATCACGGTCAGCACAGCCAGACAGACTATTGAACGAAAAGCCGCCACCCGCTGCCCGTCCCGCTGAGCGCCAAACATGCCCTCGGCATAAAAGTAAGCCGTTATGGAAGCGCTCAAGCGAGAGCGCCCCCTCCTCTGCACAGGCCTGGAACTCAATATTGCGATCCTGTAGCACGAGGTAACGCTGGGCGCGCAGCGATGACTGTGTAGAAATATCCCCTTGAACAGTCGCCTGCCCCTGAAAATCCGGATTACGTTTATCACCCACTTGTAAAAAATCATCTGAATCACCTGCCTGGCCGGATCCGCCGCCCGCAATAGCCGGTAAGGAAACAGCAAGTGCAATAACGCCGGGCTGCCAGGCTTGTGACACGCCAGGCAAGGGATTAGGAAGCCGCAGCGTCGAACCCGCCAAAATTTCCGAACTATGTGCCCAGACGACTGCTCCCAGACCTTGCGTCGCCATCAACCATTGGGCAATCATCCCCTCATCCACCTGAAAATGGCCACTCAAACGCACCGGTTGCAGGGTATGAATCAGCGCCTCGAGACGGCAAGCCCTACCCGGGCAGTCGCCATGACGTAGGACCTGGATACCCAAACGCATGCCCAAAGCGCCAGACTCGGGAAAGCCAGCTCGGGCTACACCGCTGGCTTTGAGCTCCTGCCAGCCTGGCTGTGCCCAATCCTGATAACCTTGTGTTGTCAACGCTGCCGGCGTGTCAGCCACGGCAATCTCAGCACCATGGAGCGCCAGGTAATCATGCGCCACTGACCGGGCAGCCAGCATCCAGGCGGCTAGGGCTTGGGCCTGCGCATCACGCACACGCTGCATCCAGCTCTGGCTCCCCCATACCACCAGCAATGTCATCAGGATGCCGGCCACCATCAACTCGAGCAACACAAAGCCGCGCTGTGTCGCCCGGGCATCTACCACAAGCCGCTTCCCTACCCGAGTGGATATCGACACCGCGTACCCGATCAGTAGTTCGTGAAGGTAAAGCGATTAATGTCGCCCTTGGCACAGGCCGACTCAACCGCCAAGGCACTATAGAGAACGGTATTGTCCTTCACAACCTGACCTGCGCTGACGGTCTGCCCCACTGTAATTTTCTCTGCAACACGCTGCAATACTGAGGCAATAGACGGACAGGCGGCATGACTCACACGCGCTAGTGTCACGCTAAAACCTGCACCACCATCAATGGCCTCTACCTGGATATCGCCCTGAGAGCCCAAGCCGTGCCTCACGACACCGTCCACACTGACCGTCAACACCGAAGAGTCCCGCATCATGTTGGCAAGGTTGGCCGTAGAAACACCTAGATAAGGTGTAGCCGTTGTTGTATTGGCATTGACACGCATCTGCACAATAAATCGCGTGATCTCCTCTCCGACCTTAGGCACTTTGTTCTCGACAACGTAGCTGCCGATAGTCGGTATGCCTATCACGGCAATTAACATGACAATCGCTGTCACAATTGAAACCTCGATTAAGGAAAATCCCCGTTGTCGGTCATAAGCTGTCTTCATCACGTCCCCTTTTGCCAGGCCTGCCGACCCGACCCAAACCATGCCCACCCCTATTGGCTGGCATGAAACATCATTAGCGCTCGCCGCAGCTCGTCCATCGCAGCGTAGTGCCACAAGCCAACGCCCAATACACAGGCCACGCTCGCGAGCATCACCAGCCAACGTAGACCGACAGCCTGCTGCGCAATCCGGCCCAGCAACTGTCCTTGCAAACGCTCACAGGTCGCAGTAAGCCCCGCCTGCAAACCACGCGCTTGCGCCATATCCTGCAAATACCAATACAACTCACGATCCAGCAGACCCGTATCGAAGGTCACAGCACCGACCAAGCCTGCATCGATGCGCGCCAGCATGTCTTGTACGTGCCGGCGCACCCATGCCGACGCCCCTTCCTCTAACAGGAGAAGTGCAGGGCGCAACTGCGTCGAGGCCGACGCACCCGCGTCCAGGAGGATCCCCAGCAACGCCAACATACGCAAGGCTTGGACATGGCGATACAGGCGCCAGAGCCCATGACCGTCCAGGCTTTGACGCAAGCGCCCACAGGTATTAGGCAAAGACCAGAATAGAAAAAAAACAGTGAGTAAAACCAAAGCCACGAGAACAGGCCAGCTCATGGCCACCCAATGCGACAAGGTGAATAAATGACGTGCCATCGGGCCGTAATAGGCCTGCGGCAGGCCCTGAAAGGCACGCATCAACCCTGGTACGGTAAATACCGGCAAGACCAACAAACTCAGACACGCAATGAGCAAGGCGCAAACGGCCACGCCCAGAGTCGCCCACAGAATGCGGGAGGCTTGGGCCATTAGGGATAAATGTCGTGATAGTGCCTCAAAGCATGCCAACAAACGGGCATTACCAAACGCCTGGGCTGCACGCACCAAGACCAGCTCATCGAGGGGAAAGCTGGTGCGCCAGGTCGAATACAGATCGCCGCCACTGGCAAGACACAGACGAGACCAATGCGCAGACAAGCGTCCGCGTGTGCTGCGTAATCCGTAGCGATAGGCATCCAGATCAAAAAGCTCACCAATGGTGCGATGACCGTGCATACCGCGCAATACCGCCTGCAAATAGTCGTAATATTGTGCACGCACAGCAGCAAAGCGCCAAGCATCCACACGCAGGATAATTTGCTCTGATCGAGCCCGCGAGATCAAATACATCATGGTGCAACCCTCAATAAACGTGGCGCGCCAGATCGATCCGGGACGGTACCTGCCTGCATCGCCAAGGTCTCAAAGGCCATAAAGCGCACCTCTATATCACGCGGATCGATTTCCCCCAACAAGGCTTTTTGCATCGCATGCGCCATGGCCCCCGAACCTGCCTCTGTAGGCAATACACGACACGCCCTTACGGCGGCTAAAAACTCAGGCAGCAAGGCGGGCTCCAGGCACTCTGCCGCGACAGTGCGTCCTGCGTAACCTGCTAGCTCGGGTAGTTGTACACGCAGGCAAGACACACAACCCTGCTCATTGCGTATGCGCAGAGTCTGGCGTGCACCGTCCCAAATCGACTCGATACAATCTAGCCAATACGACCAATACGATGCATTTGCAACACCAGAAGATGCCAGTTGCTCGGGCGTTGCCTCTAAGGCACAGTGGCGGCACAAAGTCGGTAGCAGTGCCTGAAAAATAAGTAGCTTGAGGATGCCTGGGGTCGCCAGAAAATCTCTGGGCACACCAATGAACTCCGAGGCCAAACGCTCTGGAATACCGACTGCGGACGGCGCATGCACGGTGGTATAAACATTCACGCCCGAGCCGGCCAGATCCATAAAAGCCCGCCCGGTCTCTCTGTCTCGAATCTCTCCGAGCAACACATCACTCATGGCCGAGCGCTTAATCGTCCGCAACTTGGTCGCATACGCATCATGCGCCCCCTGATCGAGGTAGCGCCCAATCGTATTCTGAACGGCGCGTTCGATGCGATATTCCACCGGCTCCTCAAGCGTGATGACCTTATGATGAGCGGGTAGACGAGCCATTAAGCTGGCAAGCGTCGTGGATTTACCCGACCCGACTGTGCCTGCCAACACGATCGCCCCGCCTTCAGAGCGCATCACGCGCTCGATCTGACGCAACTGATCGGCTCGATATCCCAGGTTCTCTAGGGAAGACCGAGACAAGCTGGCGTCCAGCTCTAAAAACCGCAGGCACACACTCGGGCCGCGGTCTGCGGCGAGCGATGCCCAACGCAAGTTAATTCTGCGACCATCGACCTGACGCAGAAGGCTGCCCTGCTGCTCAATCGAGGGATCGAACACTGCGCCATTGCCGCCTTGGATATCCATCCAGATCACGGCTAACATGTCCAGTAGCATACGGGTTGGCAGGCGCTGAAAGCGCTCAGGAGCGATATACCGGCCAGCTAGCGTATAACGCACCTCCGACTCGGCGTCATGATGGCTGACATTCAGGTGCATATCACTTGCGCCCTGGCGCACCCCCCACTCCACCAGATCCTGAAACACACCTGAGAGCGCCGTCGGTGTACTGGCTGGTGAGTCGACCTCAGTCGCTAAGCTGCGCCATTGGCCACGCGACAAGGCGAGCAATAAAGGCGCAGGCAAGACATATCGCTCGGGTTGAGCTGGCGTATAACCGCACTGTACGATCCGCCATGCCAGCTCATCAGCCTGATCGCTACCCACCTGTCCAGCCAGCGCAAACAGTGCGACCAACCCATCTTCCATTTCAACCGGACAGATCCGATCAGCCAGAGACTGTGCATCCAATACGCCACTCAATACCCGCCGTACAGGTGGATCGAGCGCGGCCAATTGTCGCGCATCATCCAACACGACTGATCGCGAGATGTCGAACGCCTGAGATCGCATAGCAGGCATACGTAATTTTGCGTGGCGACGCGACCAGAACCGCCTCACGGCAACCTCGAGCCAAGTAGCGCATGTAGACATAAGGAATGGCTATGCTGCGCCTTTTGCAACACAATGCAGGATCCGTTCATACCACGTAATTGGTATACCTCCTGGTCATTGACATACCCTACCGGGTGGACTTGCCCACGCATATACAGGAATGCTCGAGAACCGACCAGAACCTCGGCAATCAAAGAACGCCCAACACCATACATAGCGACCAGGCGCGGCAGCTGTCGTCCTACTGGGCTATCCACCACTACGCTGGGCTGATCCATCTGCCGCCGTGCCTGGTTCAGTGATCGCTCGATATCCCGCTGCATCAATTCACGCACTGACTGCACTTCCCAGGCTTCTGGATCAGCAGTCGGCAACTGATCCGGCGCCTGGGCCCACGTGACACCCAACAGACACATTGCACAGGCGAGGCCCTCAGGCACGCGGGTCCTTAGGGACTTCCATTTCATAAAGCACTCCGTCAAGCGTCAGATTGAGAGGATTTTGGGCGATGCCCAGAGTGAGTGTGTGGTCTACCGACAGCACAGCCTTCGTCCACGCAATATGCTCAGCTAGCGGAATCAACAGATTGGCCGAGCGTAAAGGTCCGACCAACTGCACATTGCGCGTACTGTAACGATGCAGATGGGTCGGTTGAGGTAGGGGTTGTTGATCCGCCCCCAGCGGCGCCGGGATCACCAGAGCGCGGGACGGTTCAATATGTACCTTGGAAAAAGCATTCTGGATGGCCTGCAACGCGCTTACCCAGTCTTTATTGTGATCAGCTGGGCTGGGCACCGTGTGCTGATCCAGAGCAAGGGACACCAACCCCGAGGACCAATGTGCCCAGGCTCGATCAATCGTCGGGAAATCCAGCCGCCAATCCGAGCGTGCTGCACGCAATAAACCTTGATTATCGGCAATGGCCCCTGCCCGCACGTACTCAGCCTTACAGACCCACAGCGCAGCCTGGGTAGCGCAACTCACCTGCACCAGACGCCATCCCGCCAGACTCACTGGCAAGGTATAAAAAGCCCCCAATAAGCCCCGCGTTCCAGCCTCCCCGTGCAGGCGATGCCCACGCAATACTGCCGCCTGGGCCTGAGACCAAGCGCCATCCAGGTCAGGCAAGCCTGCAGCCTGCTCGGCTGCCTGTGAATAGACCGTGACCCGTTGCAAAGCGAGCACAGCAAGGCTTAAAGACAGTGCGGTCCAAATTACTGGACGTCGCCACCATACGCGAGGAGCACGCATTAGTCGTGCACGCTGCGCAACCGTCTGCACCGTTGCTGCCGCCAGAGATGTTAGGCTCGGTCCGGGCTCTGTCGCATCAACACCGCCTAGCACATGGACACTCGGATAAGCTTGTCGTATGTCATTTAAAACCCCGTCAGCCAGGGATCGATCCGCATAGACCTTATCCGCACGCGCAAGGATGGCCCCTTCGTGCGCAGCGAGTGTGCACCAGCCATGCACACCCAAGTCCAGAACGGTGGCAACGGTTCCGCCAGGATGCAACAGCGCAAACACCTGCGCCCCGGAGCATGGTGGACTCTGGCGGATACGACTGCTCCCCAGCCAGGCTAGACCCACCGCAGCCCCGGCAGCCCCTGACATGACGCTGTGCGTCGCGCCGTGCTGACGCACCCGTTCACGTGCCAACCGCATGGGATCTGCACCCACCAAAGGCAACCAATCTAGGCCAAAGGCCAGCTCTACGCCTTTTACGTTCAGGATGAGGGGCTCACGCATCGTCTAAAAGCCCTCTTCAATCTGTGCAGTAATCACCAGCACCGTCGTCAGACGCTGGGACGACACCTGATTGCTGCCTCCAAAAATCGCAGGCACGCCCGGATTCAAACGGCGCTCTGTGCTCTCCTCCTGATGGCGATCAAATCCGGACACCACCAAAGGCTGTCCAGGCTGGACCGCCAACTGCTGGACGGTGCCATTTCCATCTATCGTCAACTGCTGCAATTGCAAGGGATTGGCCTTGTCGCCAAATGTCACTGATTTCAGCGGCTGTGCGACCGTATTGTCATAAGCAATTGAGAGCAATATCTGGCCATCTTCCTGAGCGTCAGGTACGACCGTGAGTAAAGAGCCCACCGTCTCTTCTTTTTGGCTGACGGATATGGTCGGCAAGGTAAGTCCTGCCGCCCCCGAGACAGAAGTGGTCTCTACCCGATCGATATAAGAAAACGTTGTACGCACGGCATGGGTGACGGGCCGACGATTCAAGGTGAGCATCGGTACGCTGCTGCGACGCAATAACTGCCCCACCTCACCCAAGGCACGCACCACGGCATCCGAACCGGCAAAAGGGCCTTGGCTCACACCGATACCCAGCGAGCCAGCCACCCGCCCAGCCTCAGCCCCAGGCATCGCCAGCGTTGCAGCGATCTTGGCACTGGAGAACACCAAATTCCAATCTAGCCCCGCCTCGGCATGATCATTGATCGCTACAGTGATTTCCTCAAAAATCAAACGTACACGACGCGTCATGGCTCGATTCTCGTACTCGATATACTGAGCGATGCGATCCAACACATCCGGCGTATCCGTCACCACAATGGTGGAACTTGCGCCAGATTCCGCCACCAACAACCCCGCCCTGGATAAAAACGGCTCAATACGTGCCCGTATCGTTTTCATCACATCCTGTTCACCACTACTAAAATGCGTATTCGACGCACTCACAAACCCGTCGTTGCTCTGACCGCGCCCCTGGCCAAGTGATGCGTCGGCGCGCGCATCCAGGGCCAGCGCCCGAACGCTGAACACCCGTGTCTGCGTCCTGAAAAACTCAATGCGCCCATGCTCAAAGCGCCACAATACGCCCATATGCGCACTCAGCCGATCCAGAATGCTCACTAAAGGCTGTCGTTCATCAGCAAGCACAAAGGGCTCATCCAGCGAGGATTCTTGAGCACCCTGCACAGCCATACCTGCCAGCCGAGGGAGAAAATGCCAAGCGGGCAATAATGCATCCGGGCGCACCGTGACTGGTATCCCCGTGGCAGCGGATATTCTGCGAGCAATCTGACGCAGATCACCCGACTGGTCGGCAAACAGTAAGGTCGTCCTGATCTGAGCACGTAAGGCAAGAGGTAGGCTCAGTTCACGTGCGAGCGGCTCAGCCTTGCCTGCCAACCACGGTTTGGCAACATCCTGAGCCTTCTGGCGCAATTCAGTATCCTCGAGCACCGAAGCAAAGGCGGTATGTTGCCCTTGAACCTGGGTCTGAGCCTGCGTAAATTCATGTGCGACAAGTCGCAAGCGTTCGGAGAGCGCACATCCGGCCTGTGAGGCGCTCAAGATGAAAATCAAGATTAGGCGCGAACTCATACGGCCCCCGGCGAGCGCGAGCGGTCGCAACGTTGCGCAAATGCCACGATACGTAAAACCTGATTGGCATAAAAGCAAGGTTGTAGCGGACGATCACCCAATTCCGTTGCTGCGAGCAAATCCCGCACAGCGGGCTTGAACGCCTCGCCGAACAGCGCTGTGCCTGTCAATGGTATATCCACATCGACCGCCCAGTGCTCAGGCCCAAAAGTCCAACCCGCGATCTTCGACCAACGCACCAGTGCCTGCCGCAAATTTCCATCCTCGGGACTGACCGAAAATTCGGATATGCCCGGTGCCAGCCTTGATTCGATACGGGGTATCGGCACGGCAAGCGGTTCAAGGTGCTCGGGTGCAGCCTCGATCTGCGGCACAGATAAAAGGAGTGGGGTCGCTATCGCTTCCTCGGCCACCGCGGCCACCGTCAGCACAGAAAGGTCTGGCCCTTGCGCCACGGGCGTAGTCGCGCGACGCACATGGGCGATCAGGTGTCCGCCACGCACCAGCAGATGTGGCCAGACCTCATCGATCACCAGGTAGGCTCCTTCGCGGGAAACCTTAAGCAAGACATCCCCATGCTGAGTACGACGAAACAACGCAGGGGGCACCTGATCCACCGCAAACTGCAACCAGGTGCGTCGCCCATCGTCAAAGACCTGCACCGGAGCAATCTGAGGATCACCCGAGAGTTCCCAATCGAAGCTGAAGGCCTGCGCCCGCGGCGCAAAATCCAGATTGGCAAATCCCTTGGACCAGGACCATTGCGGCATTTGTGCACATGCCCCCAACAACCCAGTCAATAGCACAGCAAGCAGAACTCTGAACATCATGCGCACCCAAAAAAATAGACACCGGACTCAACGAATCAGGTGTCTATCTTGGCGTGCTCTCTGGTCTCGCGCCAGACTGAGATCTACGAATGGAGAAATCCATCCCTGGCGCAGATGAACAATCCAGCGCGCATTGCGTCAGCGTTGTGTCACTAACTTATTGGCCTCTGCCGCAGCCGTCTGTAACGCCGTCACAGCAGGCTGCTTACCATCGAGGGCGGATTGCAAAATTTGATGGAATTTTGCTCGAATGTTGGAGTAATTATGGATACGGAATCCTTGGGCGGTTGCACGACCCGCGTGGGCATAAACCGCCACCAGCTCACGCCACTGTCCACGGCCCTCGTAGAAACTCGCCGGCGTTGCGTCAAAGGCTGCCTGGGTAGCCGGCAAAAATCCGGTCTGCTGATACCAACGGCTCGCTTGCTCAGGCTGCGTGAGCCAAGTGAGGAATTTCACCGTCGCTGCACTCTGGTCTTTATTTTCGGCCTTGGTCGCCCATAGCCCTGAACCGCTCAGAAAGGGATTGCCTGGTGTGGCCGTCACTTCGGGATAAAACGGCAAGCCTGATACCCCATAATGCAAGCCGCGCTTAGCGTTGAACTCACCGATATGCCCGGAATTGGACATCATGACGGCGCACTCACCCGCAGCAAAGCGCTCTGTCGAACGCAATCCGAATTCGGGCTTTACCATGATCTCGCTGCGTACCCAGCTAATCATCATGGACAGGTGGCGAACAAATGTCGAGTCAAACGAAAAAACCGGTAGCGTTTTGCCCTTAACCTTTAAGCCATTATCCTGGCTGGCGAACAACTGATTATTCACAGCCGCCAGATTCTCGAGATTAATCGATACGGGCAGATCGGAGGTGAGCGGGCATTGACGTGAGCCATTATTAGCGAGGGAGACGAGCTGGCCCTGCAGACCGATCCAAGAACGCTGAGGCACCTCAGGAACCAAGCCGGCCTTTTTAAAGGCGTCAACGTTGTAGTACATGACTGGAATTTCCAGCATGTAGGGCAAGGCCATCAAACGCCCTTTGGCGTCATGAATAAAGGCATTATCCGGAGAGACGAACCACTTTGTCCTTTTGAGCTCGGGCGTATTGAGTAAGGTATAGAGCGGCGTGATATAGGCGCGCTGTACGACTTCGTCCAGGGTATGGGTATCACCCAACTCAACCAAGGCGGGTAGCGTTTTGGTGCGTACGGCATCAGCCAGCGCGGCCTCCAGTGCCTCAGGCTGGTCAAAATTGCGCAATTTGACTTGCACCTCGGACTGGCTGCGGTTGTGGTCCTTAACCAGAGCCTCAAATGCCTTGTAATTATATGGCGTCATGGTGAGCCACACCTGGATGTCTGTCGCCGCAAATGACGGCGTGGCCACCAGGGCCGCAATAAGCGCCCATGCAGCGTTACGCCCCAGACTCACCCTACTGGAGTCGCCTTTGAATATCATGGATGATTCAGCCTAAAAAAGGAAAATCGACTTCTGGTTTCCGGTTGGATACCAGATCTGCCAAAGCCCGACCAGAGCCTACGCCCATCGTCCAGCCCAGGCTGCCGTGACCGGTATTTAAATACAGATTACGCATGGCCGTGCGTCCAATCAATGGAATGTTCGATGGGGTCGTGGGACGCAGCCCGGACCAGAACTGAACATTATCAAAATCTAGCGCACTTGGGAACAACTCGCGAGCTTGTTGCACCATATTATTGCAACGACGTGTATTCAATGCTCGCGAATAGCCCCCGATTTCGACCGTCCCAGCCATGCGTAGACGGTCACCAAACCGCGAAAACACGATCTTAGCGGCCTGGTCAATTAGACTGACCTGCGGCGCAGCAGTCGGATCACGCACCTCAAACGTCGCGGAATACCCCTTGGCGGGATAGACTGGACAAGGAATACCCAGCGGGCTCACTGCATCCGGCGTAAAACTGCCTAATGCCGCCACATAAATATCCGCATGCAATGGACGGTACGAACCATCCGGCTCGATCACTTCAGCGACCGACACGCGTCCGTCACCCGCAACAAAACGGCTGAGCTGGGTGTTATAACGAAACACCACACCGGCTTCGCGTGCGTGTTCAGCCAGCGCGCAGGTAAAGGCATGTACATCACCAGACTCATCCTCGGAGGTGTAGTCTCCTCCCACAATCTGATCCCGAATACCGGCCAACGCAGGCTCGATATGGATAATTTCGTCGACGTTGACTGCTCGTCGATCAACCCCTAGATCGCGCATCAGAGCAGCGCTCTTTTGGGCGTTTTTCAATTCCTCCGGATGACGATAAAACGCCAAAATTCCGCGCTCTACTTGGTCATAATCAATCGCCAGCGCGCCACGCATGGACTGCAAGGTCAAGCGGCTGTATTGTGCCATGCTCACCATCGCGCGCATATTGGGCTCAAAGCGTTCGGGCAGACACTCGCGCAGGTAGCGCATGCACCAGGCCCATTGGCGTAGGCTTAGGCGTGGGCTGAACATCAAAGGCGCGTCACGTCGTGCGAGCCATCGCAACACCTTACGCAAAGTATGAGGACTCGCCCAAGGCTCGGCATAACATACCGAAATCTGCCCGCCATTGGCTCGACTGGTCTCGCGCGCCGGGCCACTACATCGCTCGATGACCTCGACCTCGTGCCCGTCCTGGGCAAGCCACCAAGCCGACGCTACGCCGATAATGCCAGCGCCAAATACGGCAATTTTCATGGTCTGGATCCAGCCTCCAGATCGAGCACATCCGCCTGGGAGGTAAACGCATCAGCATAGAACTCTTCGGCGGGCAGGGCGCACTGTGCCCTGAAGTCCCGCCGAGCGCTATCGACCATCGCGGGAGTGCCACAGGCATATACCTGGTGATTCGAGAGGTCTGGAAAATCTGCCATCACTGCGTTATGCACAAAGCCCACGCGCCCTGACCAGCCATCCTCTGGTCGTGCATCCGAGACGACAGGCACATAATTAAACCACCCAAGTCCCGCCGCCCAATTGCGTGCCCGCTTATCCATGTATAGATCGACTGGCCTGCGTCCCCCCCAATACAATACCGTAGGTCGTGTTATCCCATGGGCAATCATCTGTTCGATAATTGCGCATATTGGTGCAAAGCCCGTGCCACTCGCCAGAAGGATAATGGGCTTGATACTTTCCTCGCGCAGAAAAAATGAACCCAATGGGCCTTCAATGCGTAATAGGTCGCGCACCTTCATCTGCGTCTCGCCCGCCCCGAATACGTGGTCTGTAAACAAACCCCCTGGCATATGGCGGATGTGCAGACTCACCTGATGCATACCAAATGGCGCCGAGGCCATGGAGTAACTGCGCCGCACGCCCCCTTGGAGGATGATATCCAGATACTGTCCCGGATAATAAAGATAGGGTTCGGCCGAAGGCAGTTGCAGGGTGACACTCATGACGTCGTCCGCCAGACGCTCGAGCGCCAGGACGCGCACCGGCATTTTGCGAATCTGGATATCATCAGCCATGTGCACCTCGTGCGCCTCGATCACCAGATCAGACGCGGCACAAGCCTGGCAAAATAAGGTATAGCCCTGGGCAATATCCTCGGGAGGGAGGATGCGCTCGGGTGCCGCACCAGCCTCGTATTCACCAGAGACGACCTTACCGCGGCACGAGGAACATGTGCCGGTACGACAGCTATAGGGCAACACCAAACCAGCGGCCAGCGCAGCATCAAGCACGGTCTGTCCCGGCGCCTGCTCGAAGGTCTGCCCTTCAGGCAGCACTGTGATCTTGAAACTCATAAACACCTCAAAAATCCAGCCAGTCCAATTAGTTTAGTCTGTTGACCACAGGCTGGGCTGCTTGACCTTAACCACTAGAAGCTTACCCTTGCGTGCGCGCCGCCCTACGTACTCATCAAGGGCTTCGTGATCCAGTACCAGAGTCGTATCGCGGGCCCGATAGACGCCACGAAACGCCACGCCGGATGGCCCGACCGCAGCCCACTGTTCCAGATGATCATCAGCATCCAAACCCATCAGGATCGTGCCACGTCCGCCACCCGCCAGCGATTTAAGCTCATTGAGCGCGACAACGAGGAATTTATTCTTTTTGCTCAGCAAGGCGAGCGCATGGTCGCCCTCACGCAGCAGCAAGGGCTTGAGTAGCACGTCGCCCTTATCCAGACTAATAAACTGCTTGCCCGCATGCTGGCGTGTACTGAGGTCTTGAATACGCGTAATAAAGCCATAGCCCGCCTGCACCCCAAGCATGACACCCTGAGCGGGTGCCCCCGCCAGCATATGAACGATACGCGCACCAGGCTCCATCGTGATCATCGAGGTGATGGGCTGCCCATCGCCACGCGCCGAAGGCAGACTGGCTACCGCGACGGCATACACCCGCCCAGTGTTGGACAACGCGATCAGCTCCTCGGTGCTGCGACACTCCATCACGTCATACAGGCCATCACCTGATTTAAAACTAAATTGGGCGGCGTCATGCCCATGGCCCTGGCGCACACGCAGCCAGCCCTTTTGTGAGATGACGACGGTCACTGGCTCATCAACGACCTGGGCTTCGAGCACGGCCTTGCTCGCCGTCTCGATCAGGGTGCGACGCGCGTCACCGTATTGCTTCGCATCAGCCTCGATCTCACGCACGATCAGACGACGAAATGCCTCAGGATTATTCAGCAACTCCTGAAATTGCGCCTGCTCATCACGGCGCTTATCCAGCTCCTGCTCGATACGTATGCCCTCCAGGCGTGCCAACTGACGCAGGCGCATCTCTAGGATATCGTCCGCCTGGCGCTCCGACAAATTAAATCGCAGCATAAGTGCTGCACGTGGCTCATCCGCCTCACGGATGGTGTGGATCACCTCATCGACGTTCAGGTAGACGATGCTGCGCCCTTCGAGGATGTGAATACGATCAGTCACCTTATCGAGGCGATGACGCGTACGCCGCGTGACGGTCTGCGAACGGAAGGCAAGCCAGGACTCCAACACCTGGCGCAGACTGCGCTGGCCTGGGCGCCCATCAGTATCAATACACACCAAGTTAATGGGTACGTTACCCTCGAGTCCGGTACGCACCAGCAGCATATTGACGAATTCGTCGCGATCCACACGACTGGTTTTGGGCTCGAAAACCAGTCGCACAGGCGCTTGCCTACCTGACTCGTCGCGAACGGTATCAAGCATGCCCAGGATGAGCGCACGCGTCTGCTGCTGCTCGTTGCTTAGGGTCTTTTTACCTGCGCGAGGCTTGGGATTGGTGGCATCCTCGATCGTTTCGAGGACCTTTTGGGATGAAGTGCCTGGCGGCAGCTCGGTCACGACCAACTGCCATTGCCCACGCGCCATATCTTCAAAATGCCAGCGCGCTCGCGCCTTGATGGTGCCACGCCCCGTAGCATAGATTTGGGCAATATCCTCAGACGAAGAGATGATCTGCCCCCCCCCTGGGAAATCCGGCCCTGGAATCAATGCATACAAGGCCTCGTCCGTGAGGTTTGGCCTTTTCAGCAAGGCCACACATGCACGCGCAATCTCATGCAGATTATGCGAAGGAATCTCGGTCGCCATCCCGACAGCGATGCCTGAGGCACCATTGAGCAACATAACGGGCAGACGCGCAGGCAAACACACAGGCTCGTGTTGGCTGCCGTCATAATTGGCGATGAAATCGACCGTACCCTCCTCCAACTCATCGAGCAGAAGGCGTGAAAACGGTGTCAAACGTGCCTCGGTATAGCGCATGGCGGCCGCATTGTCCCCATCCCGCGAGCCAAAATTTCCCTGTCCGTCCACCAAGGGATAGCGCAACACAAAGTCCTGCGCCATCCGCACCATCGCGTCATACGCGGCTTGGTCACCATGCGGGTGATATTTACCCAACACATCGCCCACCACCCGCGCGGATTTAACGGGACGCGCTGCGGGGCCCAGACCCATCGCGTCCATGGCATAGAGTATTCGCCGCTGAACGGGCTTCTGGCCGTCAGACACCTCGGGCAAGGCGCGCCCGCGCACCACCGACACGGCGTAGTCGAGATAGGCCTGCTCTGCGTAGCGGGCTAAGGTCAGGCTCTCGTCGCCATCGCTTTCCAAAGAAAAATCTTGTGTTACATCCATGTTTTCTATGACCTAAATGTCGATTTCAGCCAAATTGCCTTTTTCTTCGAGCCAGATGCGCCGTTGCGCTGCCTCGCCCTTGCCCATAAGCATATTGAACATCTGGCGTGTGTTTTCCGTACCGGGCACCCCATAGCGCACAGGCGCCAGACGCCGGGTATCGGGATTCATTGTGGTGTCCCATAACTGCTCGGCACTCATCTCGCCAAGGCCCTTGAATCGGCTGATACGCCACACCCCTTCACGCACCCCCTCGGCACGCAGCTTATCCTGGATCGAATCGAGCTCTGCCTGATCCAGACAATAGACCTTACGCGCCGGACGCTTGCCGGCGGCGGGCACATCAACACGAAATAAGGGCGGGCGCGCCACATGAATATGTCCTGCTTCGATGAGGCGAGGGAAATGGCGTAAAAACAAGGTCAGCAGCAAGACCTGAATATGCGAGCCGTCCACGTCAGCATCCGACAGAATGCAAATACGCCCATAACGCAGGCCAGACAGATCAGCGGCATCACCTGCTGCGTGGGGATCCACACCGATCGCAACCGAAATATCATGAATTTCGTTATTGGCAAATAAGCGATCCCGATCCACCTCCCAAGCGTTTAGGATCTTACCGCGCAAAGGCAAAATAGCCTGGAATTCTTTATCCCGCCCCATTTTGGCCGAGCCACCGGCAGAATCCCCTTCGACCAAAAATATCTCGGTTCGCGAGACATCACTGGACTCGCAGTCGGTGAGCTTACCCGGCAGGATCGCCACACCTGAACCCTTGCGCTTTTCTACTTTTTTAGCCGCTCGATTACGCGCTTGTGCCTGGCTGATCGCCACCTCGGCCAGACGCTTGCCAAACTCGACGTGTGCATGCAGCCACAGCTCTAATGCATTACGCACAAAATTACCCACCAGGCGGACGGCATCGCGACTATTCAAACGCTCTTTGATCTGCCCTTGAAACTGCGGATCAAGCACCTTGGCCGACAGAATGAAATTCACCCTGGCAAAAACATCATCAGGCACGAGCTTGACACCTTTGGGGATCAGATTATGCAACTCTGCAAAAGACTTCACGGCATTAAACAAGCCATCTCGCAGGCCTGCCTCATGCGTCCCGCCCGCTGTCGTGGCGATCAGATTGACATAGGATTCACGCACCACCGAGCCATCCAGGGTCCAAGCCACCACCCACTGCGCCCCTTCCCCTTGAGCAAAATGCTCATCATCCTCATCTGCATACTGCTCGCCTTCGAACAAGGGCACAATACAATCGGCCTCGCCCAGTGACTCGGTCAGATAACCACGCAGACCCGACTCATAATGCCACTCGCGCGTCTCGCCAGTCTTTTCGATATGCAGACTGACGCGTGTGCCGCTCAACAAGACCGCCTTACTGCGTAGCGCATGCACCAGATCGCCCATGGGCAGATGCGCACTGTCGAAATAGCGCGGATCAGGCCACACCCGTACGCAGGTGCCAGTTCGCCTTCGACCCACCGCAGCTCGTTGCTCTAGGGGCTCGATCACCTCGCCCCCGGCGAACACGATTCGATGCTCGTGGCCCTCACGCCAGACCGTGACTTCCATGCGTGTGGACAAGGCGTTCGTCACAGATACCCCCACGCCGTGCAGGCCCCCTGAGAACGCATAAGCGCCACCCGCCGCCTTATCAAACTTACCCCCCGCATGCAAACGCGTAAAGACCAATTCAATGACCGGCGCATGTTCCTCGGGGTGCATGCCAACAGGGATGCCCCGCCCGTCATCCTCGATCGACACACTGGCATCGCTATGCAAGGTCACCTGGATCTGTCGGCTAAATCCGGCAAGCGCCTCATCGGCAGCGTTATCGATAACCTCCTGCAAAATATGCAGCGGATTATCAGTGCGGGTATACATACCGGGGCGTTGGCGCACAGGTTCCAGGCCCTTGAGCACCCGGATTGAGGCTTCATCGTAGCGTGTCGTAGCCAATGTTTTTCCGTAAACGAAGAGTATAAAAGAGAGGTATTTTACGAACTTCAACCAAAGCACGTGGCTTGCAGACGTAACATCTGCCGGACAGCCTACCCACAGCGGTGTTATGCTTGACTAAAATACACCATGAATCAAGCACCAGGACGCCGCCCCGCCTCAACGGCAGCTCAGCGTCCGGTATCCCGCAGAGCCAATTTATTTTTCACATCTGATCCTATGAGCGATTTTATCAAGCACGTGAGCGATGCTTCCTTTGATGCCGACGTCCTCAACTCCGACCTCCCTGTGCTGGTCGATTACTGGGCCGCATGGTGCGGACCCTGCAAAATGATTGCCCCGCTCCTCGAAGAAGCCGCTACGCAATACGACGGGCGTGTTATCATTGCCAAACTAAACGTCGACGAGAATCCCGACAGCGCAGCCAAGTATGGCATCCGCGGTATTCCCACCCTTATGCTTTTCAAGGAAGGCAAGGTCTCGGCCACCAAGGTCGGTGCTCTGTCCCGCTCACAGCTCCAGGCATTCCTCGACGACTCTCTCTAATTTCAACTGTTGCGCGCGAGCCCATTCCAGGCTCGCCAGACACTAGCCGATCCCTTCCCCATTCCCTCCTCACATGCACCTCAATGAACTTAAAGCGCTGCACGTCTCGCAGCTGCTCGAAATGGCCGCCGGTCTAGATATCGAAAACGGCAGCCGTCTGCGCAAACAAGAACTGATGTTTGCCATCATGAAGCGCCGTGCCAAGCAAGGCGAACAAATTTTTGGCGATGGCGTGCTTGAAGTCCTACCTGATGGTTTTGGCTTCCTACGCTCGCCTGACACATCTTATCTGGCCAGCACCGACGATATTTACATCTCGCCCTCCCAGATTCGCAGATTCAATCTACACACCGGGGACTCGATCGAAGGTGAGGTGCGCACCCCAAAAGATGGCGAACGCTATTTTGCGTTGGTCAAGGTGGACAAGGTCAATGGTATGCAACCTGAGGCGATCAAGCATCGCATCATGTTCGAGAACCTTACACCGCTGCACCCGGATGAACCCATGTTCCTTGAGCGTGACATCAAGAGCAAGGAAAACATCACGGGCCGCATTATGGATATCTTTGCGCCGATCGGTAAAGGCCAGCGTGGCCTGATCGTCGCAAGCCCCAAGTCGGGCAAAACCGTGATCATGCAGCATATCGCGCACGCCATCACGACAAACTATCCCGATGCCGTGATGATCGTCCTACTGGTTGATGAACGCCCAGAAGAGGTCACCGAGATGCAACGCACAGTGCGTGGTGAGGTGGTCGCATCAACCTTTGATGAGCCCGCCACACGTCACGTCCAAGTCGCCGAGATGGTGATCGAAAAGGCTAAGCGGCTCGTCGAACTCAAAAAGGACGTCGTCATCCTGCTGGACTCCATCACTCGATTGGCACGTGCTTACAACACGGTCGTTCCTGCCTCAGGCAAGGTCCTGACTGGCGGTGTGGACGCCAACGCCTTGCAACGTCCCAAGCGCTTTTTCGGCGCGGCACGCAATATCGAGGAAGGTGGTTCACTCACGATTATCGGCACCGCCTTGATTGAGACTGGCAGCCGCATGGACGAGGTCATCTACGAAGAGTTCAAGGGCACAGGCAACTCTGAGGTTCACCTAGAGCGTCGTCTGGCCGAAAAGCGGATCTACCCCGCCATTAATTTGAACAAATCAGGCACGCGCCGCGAGGAGCTGCTGATCCAACCAGACCTTCTACAAAAGATCTGGATCCTGCGTAAGTTCATACACGATATGGACGAGGTCGAGGCAATGGAATTCATCCTGGACAAAATCCGGGCAACCAAGAACAACGCCGAATTTTTCGACATGATGAAAAAATAAGGGCATTTTTGCCCGAATCCCATTTCCTCCGGATCGCTTTCGGTCTGGCCTAATCAGAGTATGCGTTGATGACATTACCCTCGCTCGATAAGTTTCTCTCTCAAGTACAAGCACGCGATCCCCACCAACCCGAGTTCATGCAGGCCGTTCAAGAAGTCACTCACAGTCTGTGGCCATTTATTGAACAGAATCCGCGTTATGCTGAATATGCTCTCTTAGAGCGGCTAATCGAGCCAGAGCGAGTCATCCAATTTCGTATCTGCTGGACCGACGATACCGGTCACATACAGACAAATCGCGGCTTTCGCATCCAACACAACTCGGCAATAGGCCCCTATAAGGGTGGGATGCGCTTTCACCCATCGGTGAACCTGTCTATCCTCAAATTTCTCGCCTTTGAGCAGACCTTCAAGAACGCACTCACCACGCTCCCTATGGGTGGCGGCAAAGGGGGATCAGATTTTGACCCCAAGGGTAAGTCCGATGCCGAAGTCATGCGCTTTTGTCAGGCCCTGATGCTTGAGCTGCATCGTCACCTGGGCCCCGACACAGACGTGCCAGCGGGCGATATCGGCGTCGGCGCACGTGAAGTCGGCTATATGGCTGGCATGATGAAAAAGCTCTCGAATACCGCTGCGAGCGTGTTTACCGGCAAGGGCCCCAGCTTTGGCGGCAGCCTGATACGCCCCGAAGCCACAGGCTACGGCACCGTGTACTTCGCCGAGGAGATGCTCAAACATACGGGTCAGTCCCTAGAGGGCTATACGGTCGCAGTATCTGGCTCGGGAAACGTCGCCCAATACGCAATCGAAAAGGCCATGCAAGTCGGCGCGCGCGTCATTACCGCCTCGGACTCTCATGGCTGCGTCGTGGACAAGGCCGGCTTTACCCCAGAGAAGCTCGCTGCACTGATCGATATCAAGAACCACAAGCGTGGACGCGTCGAAGAATACGCGCGCCAATTCAATCTGATCTATGAGGCGGGTCGACGCCCATGGCATGTTCCAGTCGATGTGGCACTACCCTGCGCCACACAGAACGAACTAGAGATCGATGATGCGCGTACGCTGATCGCCAATCGGGTACGCTGCGTCGCCGAGGGCGCGAATATGCCCACAACCATGGACGCAGCGCAGGCGTTTATCGAGGCGGGTGTACTCTATGCCCCTGGTAAGGCCAGCAACGCTGGTGGTGTGGCGGTATCCGGCCTAGAGATGAGTCAAAATGCGCAGCGCTTGCACTGGACACGCGACGAAGTCGACACCAAGCTGCACGCCATCATGCGCGATATCCACAAAAACTGCGTCCTCCACGGCAGCCACGACAAGACCGTCAACTATCTGCACGGTGCCAATATCGCGGGCTTTGTCAAAGTTGCCGACGCCATGCTCTGCCAAGGCGTGTACTAAGGCCGATTGCTGGGCGATTTTTCTCTAAAGAAACGGACGCCTGATGCGTCCGTTTTCAATTACTGCCCAGTGGCCGCGGGTGCTGGGCCCTCGTCAACAGGCACCTGGGTAGAGATCTCTTTAATCACAGGATCATCCCAGGAGCCGCCAATCTTATAGCGGACCGTCATGGCACGTGCGAGCGGCGTCTTAAGTAACCACTGTGTGAGGAAAGCCCCCAGCCCGACAATCGGATTAATGGCGATACCAGCCGCAATCGCCGCACCACTGACATCCAGGTTCGGGATGATGACCGCCTCCATATTCAGTGTCTCATTAAGAATATTGCTCTGCCCCTCCAGGACGATGGTTCCTACCGGCCCAATTACACGGTAGTCACGCGTCATCAGCACACCCTGATCAAGCTGCATCGTTCCGCGTAAATTATCAAATGGATAGCCTTCTCGGGTGAGGCCGCCAAGCCCCTGATTCAGGTGTGTCAAGCGTGCGAGCGACTGCAGCGACAACAGTTCCAACAAGCGGGCTGAATGAGAGCCGAGCTTAGTAAAACGACCCTTATCCAGCTCAATATATAAGGTACCGCTCAGGTCAGATTTAGCATGCTGCCAGGGCAAATCATGCCACTCGAACTCCCCATCCAGCACCCCTTTGCCCCCCACCATCACATCTTTGAACCCTGCTTGCGCCAACCATGCCCCCATATCCTGGACCTGTGCGTTGGCCTTAAGACTTAGGCCGCGCCGGGCACCATGCAGTCGCCACAAGCCGGTCCCCTTAATATGCATATGTGGGCTCTCCAGGCTGAACGACTTAAGCTGCCAGGCACGCAGACCACGATCATTGATACCCTGCAAAGACAAGCTGCCAAGTGACGAACCATACAACCGCAGGTCGTCAATCTGGAGATCCACCGCCGGAATATCCAGATCATCATCCACACCACCCTCTATGTATTCCTTGGGCTCTGGCAATAATGACAGACCATCCTCTGGTGCCCCCCCAAAACCCAATCGTGTGAAATGCGCTTTCACCGGTCCCAGAAACTGGCCATCACGCTCGCGCCATTCCATCACACCCTCGGTCTGCGTAGAACGCAGGTCCAGGCGCCACTGCCCGCCAAGATCCTGATTTGCCTGCAGTCTGAGGTGATCTGTACGCAAACCTTTAAAGCGTCCTTGATCTGCCGAGACACTCAAACCGACCAATTGAGGGAATAGAGGCGGCTGCGCGGCGGACACCGGCCCGGGCTGCGCCGGCTCGCTCTGGGCATCCGCGCGAGGCGTCGAGAACTCATGGCTTATCGCCTCCCAAGCGTCAATGTCAAACAAAGGATAATCCACATTAAGCCGCATGCCCGCCGCCGTGCTGCGCGCGGGCTTATTTAGCCCGATATCTGCAGAATAAAAATAGGGACCCTTGCGTTCACCACGTCGATGTAGAAAAGCCGCAGATAGATCATCCCCCACGCTGATATTTAAGGCGTCGGTACCCGCGCCAAGATTTGCCCAATCCACCTTCAAGCTACGGGCCTGTGTCGCCTGCTTGGCGAGTGGCGCAGGAAAATCCAACGCCAGACCCTTAAGATCCGACGCAATGGATAAACGATATCCTGTACGCCCATACTGTAGCTGTGTTGTATAGGCTGTCGTCCCGGTGAAACGATCCATCCCCAGCGACCCCACAAATGCCGCCAACGCACGCGCATTAAGTTGACCGCTCCCGTGCAATCCCTTGCCCCCCTCCCCCAGCCCACCTTTTAACGTGAACGCCCCCCCCAAAAAGGATCCGATAATAGGCTGTGCAATACTGATTTTTTTCTCGGTAAAGTGCACGCTGCCTGCTATTTTTTCAAAAGGAGGCATCTTGGGCTGAAGGCGCAGGTCACTGTCAGTGAACCGTACCTCACCATCCACCTGTGCATCCCGGCTATGACTTAAGGGCACAACCAAGGACAAGGGCACCTTCCAGGGGCCTGATGCGCTCGCCTCATCAAACAAATCATCGAGCATCGCCCCCAAGGGAGAGTGCTGTATAAGCGCTATGTAGGCGGCACCAGGTGCCTGAGTATCGCCTCCCACGTGCAAAATGGCCTTGTGCTCGATATCAGGAATACTGGCCTTGAGGTTGGTGAGGATAATTTCGGTCTGCGCTGATGGATGCATACGTGCCTGACTAGCCGTCAGCGTGAGAGCACTACGCCGTAACTCGGCCGACCCTTGCATGGCTTCTAGTCTAGGCCATGCAAGGCGTTTTCCCTGTGCAGGAATATAGTCGACCACCGCATCACGATAGGGACCTTGTACTAAAAAGTCCCCTGCATCAGGCTGCTCACCAAAGGGAAATTGCACAAGATCACCCTGCAGACGCAAGGTGCCATTGACCAGTTCGCCTGCCACCAGACCGCTCGAGAGCCAGGCACGCGCCTCTTCGTCCACCACTTTGGGTAAATAGCGATGAATCGCACTGAGCTGCGCACGTCGGATCTGCCCCTGGAGATCAAGCACCCCGGCAACGCTTGTCCCGCCCGCATGCCAGCGACCATGTGCGAGCAGATCCGCATCCTGGTTATGCCAGGCCAGCGACTCGATATCAAAGGCCAGCGGCCCACCTGGACTCAGCCGCCCTGCCACATCCAGTTGACCCAAATTAATCGGCTCGGTAAACCACTCTGAACCCTGTAAGGACAGACCTGTGGAGCGCATAGCCAAGCGTATTGATCCATCAAAAATTCCTGCCACGCCTGTAGAGCTATCGACCAAGCGACCTCGTCCGCCCAACTTCCCCCACCCTGCCCAAGGGGCCTGCATATAAAGCTGAACATCTGGGGCTTGTAGCCGTGCCTGCCCCCCCAGGGTCCACTGCATCGCGCTGATCTGCGCATCGAGCGTCAGGTTCAGAGCCTGATCGGTATCGACCGAATCCATCCAAGCCTGCAAAGACACTGCGCCGCTCTGTAAGGCTTCGGGCATATCCACCCAAGGCTGCCAATGCAGTGGATGCATATCAGCTACCTGCGCATAGGCATGCAGTACTGAGGGCCGTATACCCGCCGCCAACTCCGTCAGATCACCGACCTCGCCACGCACGTGCAGACGCGAGCCCATGGACTCGGGCGTGCGCGCATCCAGCGAAAACCGCAAGCGATCTGCCGCACCACTGCGCAACTGTATCTGCACCTTATCGAGCACCAGTTCAGGCGCAGCGCGCGCTTCGTCGCGCCAACGCAATGTCGCATCCCGCAATACAATTTGATTCTGCGCGAGCAGCCACGGTGGAATGACAAAGCCATCTATGGGATTCGAACGATCGCGCATGATCTGCTGACCGAGCAGCCACAGCGAGCCATCCACCGCACGCCGTGCGCTCAGGTCCATACCCTGGACAATTAACTGAAGGAATTGCGGCCTAAGATCAAACAAACTACGCCAGCTCAAGGAGGCCTGTACAGTAGGAATATTAAGTAACGTCTTTCCCTCAGGCGTTTGCAGATGTACCTGGTCAAGCTCAAAGTATGGATTCCAGCCATGCCAGCTCGCACGCAAGGCCCCCAACTGCACGGGCGTACCCAGAGACTGGGATATTCTCTGTGACACGAGAGGTCGCCATTGGTCAATCTGGGGGAATACCCAGTAACGCAGCCCCAATACCAACACACCCAGTGCAAAATACAACGCAATCGCAACATGCAGCAGGATACGTAAGGGGACCGAGAGAGTGCGTAGGCTCGAAATCAATTGGCGTATGTCATCATTTGAAGTATTTTTAAACCCCTCGGGCATGCGTCCGAGGCACCAATCAAGCTGATCCTCTCTGGTGAGTATATGTCCGAGATCATTATATTAGAGCGCGCCTTGCGATGGTCAGGGGCATTGCGTCGTAAGAATTTGTCGCACCCCGAGTTTGCCGAGCGTCTGGCGCGTGACAGCACCCAGCCCCTTACCCGGAAAACAATTCAGGATTGGTTCGCCCAAGCGCTGGGCGAGGGCTACGGGACACCCATCCACGCCCTCGAACGTCTGCGCCCGGCCCTGCGCGGCCTGCGCGAGCGAACGTTCTACGCGCTCATGGTGCGTGACATCAATGGTGAGGCATCGCTGCATGAAGTCGTGGCTGCCATGTCTACCCTGGCAGACCTGGCTATCGGCCAGGCTTACCGCAGTGTCATGAGCCAAATGATCGAGATCCATGGCACCCCACGCGACCCAGAGACGGGCGCCCCCCAGGACATGTTGATCCTTGGCATGGGCAAGCTCGGTGGTAAAGAGCTTAATGTATCCTCGGACATCGACCTCATCATGCTCTATAACGAGGAAGGCGAGACGGACGGGCGGCGCAAGATCAGCCACCATGAGTTCTACGCCAAGATTTGCCGCCATATGATGCCCGTGCTCTCTCAGGTGGACGCAGCCGGGTATGTCTTTCGCACTGATTTACGCCTGCGCCCGGACGGCGACTCGGGACCTTTGGCTTGGAGCCTGGGTGCCCTAGAGAACTACCTGGTTGCCCAAGGCCGCGAATGGGAGCGGTACGCCTGGCTCAAGGCACGCTTGATTATCTGTCCATTTTTTTCTGAGAACAATCTGATTGAGCAGGCTCGAGAACTGGAATCCCTGCGTGTGCCCTTTGTCTATCGCAAGTATTTCGACTTTGATGCCCTGTCGTCGCTGCGCAAGCTGCGCGAGCGCATCCGCATGGACTGGCAGCGCCGTGCTCTGGCGCGCACCGGTGTGGACACACAACACAATATCAAATTGGGCGAAGGGGGCATTCGCGAGATCGAATTCGTCATCCAGCTAAACCAATTGATCCGGGGCGGTCGCAAGCCATCATTGCAACAGCGTAATTTACTCGCTGCCTTGCACAAGCAACGACGTGCCGCCATTCTCGACGAGCAACAGGCGGTCGGCCTTGAGGCGGCCTACACATTTTTGCGGCGTGTCGAGCACATGCTGCAGTACCGTGAGGATGAACAAACACATCTGCTGCCAAGCGATCCCGAGCGCTATGCCGAGCTCGCCCAGGCCATGGGCATGGCGACGCAGGCCTTCAGTGAGCGCTTGAATGCACATCGCGCCTTTGTCGCCCAATGCTTTAAGGATGCTTTTCGTATTGCCGGCATGGGGGCTGACCCGGACCACACCAATAAGGAAGTCCCCCAAGTCGATCTGGATACACGAATCACCGATGCGCTACCCGAGGGTGCTGCCCACGAGGTTCGTCAGCGCATTAACACACTGCTCGATAGTCATCGATTGCGCAGCCTCCCCAAATTGAGCCAAAAGCGAGTCGTCACCCTGCTGCCGCGCCTGATCCTCAGTGCTGCCCAAACAAACGATCCATCCAGTACGGCCTTGCGTTTGCTTGATCTGGTTGAGCACGTCGCCCAGCGCAGCGCCTACCTGGCCTTACTCGCGGAGTACCCAGAAACGCTGGCGCGTGTCGCGCGTATTGTCGGCGCTAGCCCCTGGGCCTCACATTACCTGACACAATACCCCTTGCTGCTCGACAGTCTGATCGAATGGCGAACCTTGATGCAGGCGCCCGACTTCGCTGCAATCGCCACGCAACTGAGTAGTGACCTGGATGCCTGCGTCCTGCCCGACGGCCAGCCCGATGTAGAACAGCAGATGAATCTGATGCGCGACCAGCAACACCAGATCACATTTCAGCTACTCGCTCAGGATCTTGAGGGCATCATCAGCGTAGAGCGCTTGGCCGACCTGCTCTCGGCGCTCGCCGACATGCTGCTCGCCCAGACCATTCATCGCGTCTGGCCGCTGGTACATCCACGCACACAGCGTCGCGACCTTGCGCCGCCGCGCTTTGCCATCATTGCTTACGGCAAATTGGGCGGTAAAGAGATCGGCTACGCCTCAGATCTGGATCTGGTTTTTCTCTATGATGATCCCGACCAGGAAGCCAGCGAGCGTTACGCCAAGCTCGGGCGCCGAGTCGCCTCCTGGCTATCAACACTCACCTCATCGGGACGTCTCTATGATATTGACCTTCGCCTGCGCCCAGACGGCGATGCAGGCTTACTTGCAGTACCGATCGGCGCTTTCGAAGACTACCAACTCAAACAAGCCTGGCCCTGGGAGCATCAGGCCATCACGCGTGCGCGCTTTGTTGCGGGCGACGCAGCGATCGGCGAGCGCTTTGAGGCGATTCGCCACAAGATCCTGCTACTCGAACGCGACCAGGAAGTCTTACGCAAAGAGGTCTGTGCCATGCGTGACAAGATTACCGCAGGCCACCCTAACCGCAGCCCGGATTTCGATATAAAGCATGACCGTGGGGGGATGGTGGATATTGAATTCATCACACAATACCTCGTGCTCAGCCATTCACGTCAACATCCCGAGCTACTGGATAACTTGGGCAATATCGCTCTGCTGGGGTTGGCTGCACAGGCTGGCTTAATTCCCGTTGACCTGGCAACCCAGGTGGCCGATGCTTACCGACTTCTGCGCAAGCGCCAGCACGAATTACGCCTTCAGGGCGCTGACAAAGCACGCGTCCCCGCCGGACTACTCGATCAGGAACGTGCTGCGGTCTGGTCACTATGGAACATCGTCCTGACCTAGCATCTTGAACATCAGGACCCAAGGGCTAAAATGGACGTTTGATACCCATACTGGGGGCGGCGCCAGCGCCGCCCGATGATGCCATGACTGATCTCGTACGCCCTACCCTCGAACTGCCTACCGGCCACAAAAAGCTGCTACTGCACTCCTGCTGCGCCCCTTGTTCGGGGGAAGTCATGGAAGCAATTACCGCCTCTGGCATCGACTATACGATTTTCTTTTACAACCCGAACATCCACCCGGCTCGGGAATACGAGATCCGCAAACAAGAAAACGTCCGTTTTGCAGACCTGCATAATATTCCTTTTGTCGATGCCGATTACGACGTGGACAACTGGTTCGAACGGATCAAAGGCCTAGAAAACGAACCCGAGCGCGGTGCGCGCTGCACCTTGTGCTTTGACATGCGTTTCGAGCGTACAGCGCTTTATGCCTCCGAGCACGGCTTTGACACGATCAGCAGCTCTTTGGGCATCTCGCGCTGGAAAAACATGGAGCAAATTAACGGCTCGGGTGAACGCGCTGCCGCCCGTTATCCCGATATGATCTATTGGACCTATAACTGGCGCAAAGGCGGCGGTTCGCAACGCATGATCGAGATCAGCAAGCGCGAACATTTTTACCAGCAAGAGTATTGTGGCTGCGTCTACTCGTTACGCGACACGAACCGCTGGCGTCGCGCCAACGGTCGTGACCGCGTCCAGATTGGTGTCAAATACTACGGTGATAAAGACTGATTACTGCAGCGTACGTTCAAACACAAACTGCTCGCCATCCCAATCTACAGGCACCACATCCCTGGGTCCGAACTTGCCTTCGAGGATCAGACGTGCCACAGGATTCTCGATCGCCTGCTGAATTGCACGCTTAAGAGGGCGCGCGCCAAACACAGGATCAAAGCCAATCCGTGCAAGTTGTGCGACGGCCTTGTCCGAAACCTCTAGGCGCATCTCCTGCTGGGCCATGCGCTGTCCCAGACGCTGCAACTGAATACGGGCAATCGGCTCGATATGCTCGGCATCCAGACCATGGAACACCACAATCTCGTCGATACGGTTCAGAAACTCCGGTCGAAAGGCTTCCTTGAGCTCGTCGCGGATCACCTCCTTGACCACATCATAAGGCTGACCAACCATATTTTGGATATGTTGCGAGCCCAAGTTGGAGGTCATGATGATGACGGTATTACGAAAATCCACCGTACGCCCCTGACCATCAGTCAAACGGCCGTCGTCGAGCACCTGCAGCAATATGTTAAATACGTCAGGGTGCGCCTTCTCGATTTCGTCGAGCAGAATCACGCTATAAGGCTTACGGCGAACCGCCTCGGTCAGATAGCCGCCCTCCTCGTAACCCACATAGCCCGGAGGCGCGCCAATCATACGTGAGACAGAATGCTTTTCCATGAACTCACTCATATCGATACGCACCATGTGATCCTCGGCATCGAACAGAAAATTCGCCAAGGCTTTAGTCAGCTCGGTCTTACCCACACCGGTTGGCCCAAGGAACAAAAAGGAACCATAGGGCCGCTGTGGGTCCGAGAGTCCTGCACGCGAACGCCGAATCGCCTCAGACACGAGCCGCACGGCCTCATCCTGGCCCACCACGCGCTGATGCAGGAACGTCTCCATATCCAAGAGCTTGGCACGCTCACCCTGGAGCATTTTGGAGACCGGGATCCCGGTCGCACGCGATACCACCTCGGCGATTTCCTCAGCACCTACTTCGGTGCGCAGCAAACGTGGCGCCGCATCGTCAGCCCGCTCTTGGTGACTGGCCTCTGCTGCCTTCAGACGCGCCTCCAGATCAGGCAAACGGCCATATTGCAATTCGGCAAGCTTGTCGTATTGGCCTTTACGCTGCAACTCGGCCATCTCGGCACGCACGCGCTCAATCTCTTCCTTGACGGCTTGCGAACCCTGAACGGCCGCCTTTTCGGCCTTCCAGACTTCCTCGTAATCGTTGTACTCGCGCTGTAAGGTCTGCATCTCATCTTCGATCGCCTTCAGCCGCCGCTCGGAGGCCTCATCCTTGTCTTTTTTGACCGCCTCGCGCTCGATCTTGAGCTGGATGATGCGCCGATCCAATTTATCCATCACTTCGGGTTTGGAATCGATCTCCATGCGAATGCGCGCCGCCGCTTCGTCAATCAAATCAATCGCCTTATCTGGTAGAAACCGATCGGTGATATAGCGGTTCGACAACTCGGCCGCGGCAACAATTGCCGGATCAGTGATCGCTACGCCGTGGTGCAATTCATAGCGCTCTTGCAAGCCGCGTAATATCGCAATCGTGGACTCTACATCAGGCTCGCCCACCAAGACCTTCTGGAAGCGGCGCTCGAGTGCCGCATCCTTTTCGATGTACTTACGGTACTCGTCGAGTGTCGTTGCCCCCACGCAATGCAGTTCGCCACGCGACAAGGCGGGCTTGAGCATATTACCCGCATCCATGGCGCCCTCGGCCTTGCCTGCGCCCACCATCGTATGGAGCTCATCGATAAAGACGATCGTCTGCCCCGCGTCTTGGGATAGTTCCTTTAGCACTGCCTTTAGGCGTTCCTCGAACTCGCCACGATACTTGGCCCCTGCGAGCAAGGCCGCCAGGTCCAGTGACAGCACGCGTTTGCCCTTGAGGGTCTCGGGCACCTCGCCATTGACGATACGCTGGGCCAGGCCCTCGACAATGGCGGTCTTACCCACACCCGGCTCGCCAATCAGCACCGGGTTGTTCTTGGTGCGTCGTTGCAGGATCTGGATGGTGCGACGGATTTCATCATCACGTCCAATCACAGGGTCGAGTTTGCCTGCACGCGCCTGCGCGGTGAGATCTGTCGTATATTTTTGTAAAGCCTTGCGATTTTCCTCGTCCTCGGCGCCTTCGACAGGCGCCCCCCCTCGCATCTCTTCGATCGCTGCCTCTAGCGGTTTGCGCTGCAGACCGGCCTCACCCAAAATTCGTCCGATCTCACCCTTATCATCCGCCAGAGCCAACAGAAACAACTCGCTGGCGATATAGGTATCGCCGCGCTGCGCGGCTTCCTTGTCAGTGCGCGCAAGCGCAGCTTGCAAGCCGCGGCTCACCTGAATATTGCCCTCGGCACCCTCAACCTTGGGGAGAGCCTTGATGAGCTGTTCAACAGCGGTCGTCAAGCGTTGCACCGCCACACCGGCATGCGCCAATAAGCTCGCCGCACCGCTATCCGTATCCGCCAACAAGGCCGACAAAACGTGCGCGACCTCAATATATTGATTATCGTGCCGTACTGCCAGACTTTGCGCATCGGCAATCGCTTGCTGAAATTTCGTGGTTAATTTGTCAAATCGCATGATAGGTTCGCTATAAAAGGCTGGGTATTGACCCGAATGGTAAATATGTGTGGGCCAACTCCATATTTTCAAGTCATTGCATGATCTCGCTACCAACTGTTAAGCTGAGCCTTTACATCGTTCTACAAAGGGCATGGGTATGCGAGGGGTCGTCAAAAAATGGGGCAACAGTGCAGCGATTCGACTACCTGCCTCGATGGTCAAATCACTAAAACTCGGCCCCGACAGCCTGGTTGATATTCGTTTAGAGCGTGGGTGCATCATCATCGAGCCCGTCCGTACCCAGGAATACATGCTCTCGCAATTGCTGGGTGCCATCAAGCCCAACAATACCCACCCCGAAATTGATTTTGGGGCTTAAACCATGATCACGCGATCAAATATCCGTGCCTACGTTCCCGATAGTGGTGATATTGTCCATGTACATCTCGCGCTATCGGCTAGCACCCGGGAAAATCCTTATCGGGCTGCGATGATCCTGAGCCCTGCTTCCTACAACAAGAAGACCGGTCTGATGCTGTGCTGCGCCTTAACCGAGCACATCAAAGGCTACCCTTTTGAGATCACGCTCGAGGCCCATCCTGGTCATGCCGCCCTCTCAGACCAGGTCAAGAGCCTGAACTGGGTTGATTCTCGGATAACGCTGGAAGGCCGCGCCACGCCTGACGAACTGGCGCAGGTACGCGCTAAGCTTCGCGCCTTATTATTCCACGACTAGCCTGCTTTTACACCAAGGACGTGCATGACTGCCCGAGCACACTGGGATCCTCGATCACCCGAATTTCTGGATGATCCGATTGGTGCCTATGATGCCTTACGCCAACGTTGCCCTGTTGCCCAGAGCGCAGCGCTACACCTCTCGGTTTTTGGCCATGCGGATACCCTGCGCATTCTCATGGATCCCGATACATTCAGCAGCCAGGCGTCACGCCGCGTCTCGGTTCCCAACAGCATGGACCCTCCCGAGCATAGCGCCTACCGCAAGATAATTGAACCGTATTTCAATGCAGAACGGATGACGCAGTTCGCCCCGCGCCTACAGGCACTCAGCCGGGATTTGGTCGCGCGTTTACCCGTAGATGCGGAAATCGACATCATGGCGACGCTCGCCTATCCGTTTGCCCTACAGACCTTATGCGGCTTCCTGGGATGGCCAGACAGTGTCCACGAGCCTTTATATCAATGGATCCATAAAAAAAACGCAGCCACTCAGTCAGGCGAACATGCGGCACTTGCCTTAGTCGCCACGGAATTCGACAGCACCATACGCAACTTGCTGGCCGCCCGTCGCAAGGCTGGCGATCAGGTTCCTGACGATGCCACCACCAGGCTGATGAACGAACAGGTCGGCGCTCGAGCGCTTAACGAGACAGAGATCGTCAGTATCCTGCGCAACTGGACGGTCGGCGAACTGGGCACGATGGCAGCCAGCGTTGGCATCATCGCCAATTACCTGGCTACGCACGCCTCTTTACAACAGAAACTACGCGACACCCCCTCATTAATCGATGCGGCCAACAA
Source organism: Alcaligenaceae bacterium CGII-47 (assembly GCA_019166125.1). Classification (GTDB taxonomy): domain Bacteria; phylum Pseudomonadota; class Gammaproteobacteria; order Burkholderiales; family Burkholderiaceae_B; genus Castellaniella. The sequence goes on along the minus strand of JAHTBO010000001.1, from coordinate 276,281 downwards.
TGAGATCCTACGAATCCACGCACCGCTTCTTGCCAATCGGCGGCGTACCACACAAGCGGTGTGCCTGGGCGATACAAACCTAGAGGCCGGCGAGCGCGTGAGCGTACTTTGGGTCAGCGCCAATCGGGATCCGTCGGTATTCGAGAATCCCGACGAGTTCCGCCTGGGCCGCAACCCTAAGCTGAATCTGTTGTACGGTGCAGGCATACATGCCTGTCCGGGTGCGCCCTTGGCACGCATGGCGCTTGAGAGCATTATCAGCGTTCTACTGGCGCAGACACAGCAGATTACACCGAGTTCCACGCGGGCTCCTACCCATAATGCTTACCCCGCTGGGGGTTATAGTCAGGCACCGATACATATCACTCGCAATCATAAGGTGCCTGACGATCTGCGCCCGACCGAACCCGAGGAACCCGGCTTAAACGACTGCTGTGGCAACGGCTGCGAGCCCTGCGTATTCGACACCTATATTGTAGAAAAACGCCAATGGGAGCAGGACATCAAGGCGTGGGACGCCCGTCAGGCATCACGCCCAGCAAGTTCCCCATCGGCAAACCAGGCAGATGAAGATCTAGCGCCCCCGGTATCCCAAACCGGCCGATAGACGACGGCTAACGACCAGTAAAGCCTGCGCTGCTGGGCTCTCGAAGGCGGCATCCAGGGATGAAGCAGGCCCCACCACAGTGATCGCCAACGAAAGGTGTCCCTGGGCGTCAAGTACTGGCGCCGATACGGCGTTGATGCCCTGTACATGGTCACCATATGCACAAGCGACCCCCAGGCGACGTATCTGCTCGAGCACAGCTTCCTGTGAGTGTGCAAGCCTAGGATCCTGGGCGTGCGCATCACGCCACGCGGCAAAGACCCGCCCCGTCGCGGAAGATAGTGGATCAAACACTGCCCCTTCGGTCACGCCGATAGCCACACTGCGTGGCGGCTGAAAAACGCGTATAGCGGTTGCCCCGCCACTGCCCCAGATCGCAATAAAGCAGGTCTCGCCCAAAGCCTGAGACAGGTTCTGGGCCTCAATGCATGCCGATTGCAAAGGATCCTGACGCCCCAACCAGGCCAGTGCCATATCGCGCACGGCGGGCCCCAAATCGTAATGCCCGGACTCTGCATGCTGGCTCACCCACCCAGCCCGCGAGAAGCTTGCCAGATAGCGATGCGCCTTAGCCCTGTGCATACCCGCCATGCGCGCCAGCTCAGACAAACTCACCGCGTGCTCTTGCGCGAGCAAAACCCGAAAAAGCGCTAACCCAACCTCAACCGACTGCACGCCGTTACTGCGTTCCCCGGTATCGTCCTGTGCCATATCCCTTTCATCCCTTATGTAATAAAGCCCAAGAATCTCTAGACCGGGCTCTCAGAGTCCGATGCGCCACGCGTTGCTCGCATTGTAATCGGTGGCGTATAGGCTTGACGCGCAATTCATTCGACGGTATCGTTACGATCTTAGTAACTGGGTTACTCTTGACGTAACATCTACTGCAGTTTAATTGTTAACAACCGGAGACGCAATCATGAAAATACCAATTAGCTTTCCCAAGGCCGAAGGCATCCATACACGCCAGGCACACTGTGACATTCCCGACGGTCTATACGAACGTGAACATGGTCGCGGCGGATTTTTCGGACCAGCCAGCCATATCCTGCACAGCCATAAGCCCACCGGCTGGACCAAATGGGAAGGTCCCCTTGAGCTCACACTACTGAACCTGAACAAGCTGAGCGACAGCGCACCTTGCCCCTGGAAGGCACAGCGCTTTATGCACAATGCCAATACGCAGGTGCATTTCTGGAAGCTCAAAGAGGCCATGCCGGATCTCGCCCGCAATGGCGACGGCGACATGATTCTCTTTTTCCACCGTGGTGAGGGTGAGTTTTTCTGCGATTACGGTCATATGAGCTATCGTGAAGGCGACTACATCATGATCCCGCGCGGCACGAGCTGGCGCCTAGAGCCGGCCAACCCCGCCGAAGTACTGACGATCGAGGCCACCGAAGACTCCTTCCAGCTGCCCGATCGCGGCATCGTCGGACGTCATGCGCTCTTTGATATGGCCGTGCTGGACACGCCCAAGATCAACGACGCTTTTAAGGCACAACAAGGCGAACATGAGACCCGCATACGCGCAAAACGCCGCAACCAGGTCACGACTGTCACATTCCCCTATAACTTCCTGGATGCGGTGGGTTGGCACGGTGACTGCGTACCGGTCAAACTGAACTGGCGCGATATCCGCGAGCTACTCTCTGATCGCTACCATTTACCACCCACTGCACACGCGACCTTCCTGTCCAACACCATCATTGTCTGCACCTTTGCCCCCCGCCCGATCGAGAGCGATCCCGGTGCGCTGAAGGTGCCGTTTTTCCATAACAACGATGAGTTCGACGAGTCGATTTTCTACCACGCAGGCAATTTCTTTAGTCGTGACAATATCGAGCCGGGCATGTTCACCCTGCATCCCTCAGGATTTCACCACGGCCCGCACCCCAAGGCCTTTGCGGCAGCCGCAGCAAACAACAAGGGAGAGCGGCGCTACACCGATGAGGTGGCTGTCATGATTGATTCACGCTACCCGCTTGAAGTCGATACGCTACCCGCCGGTGTCAAGCATGAGAATTACACGCAATCCTGGATGGAGGGCTAAGGCGGCGCAGCGACAACCTTAATCATGATAGGGTTCTGCATGGGATTTCGGGGTGTCGTTCCTATAATTGCAAGCTCTGATGAACAGTCTCCAAGGAACCCTATCGTGGCCAATGATTCCATTCCGATGTTTGCCGAAAACGTCTACCCCTTTGATGCGCGCGGCGTTGCCAAGCGCTTCCGCCACGCGGCGATTTTCGGGGCGCTATCCGCGCTGCAGCCTGGCGAGACCATGCGCTTTTGCAACGATCACGACCCCCTGCCCTTACTCCAGCAACTCCATGGTCACTTTGGCGAGCAGATCCAGATTGAATACCTGGCTCGCAACCCAGGCGAAATCGTGATCGATTTTCACATCGTTCCCTAATTTGCCCGAGCTGGGCTGCGGCCTGGCCCAGTTCACCATCGCCGCCCCTTAGGGGGCGACTTTTTTTGCCGGTCTCAACCGATCAGAGGATAAGGCCTTAGGAGCAGGGTTCATCATAATCATGTAAGGTATTGTGCATATTTTGAGCCTATCCACACGAGGATTCCAACCATCATGAGCCACCCGGACGTCAACCTGGATGTGCGCGGCATGTCGCCACCCGAACCGCTAGAGCACGCCCTTGAGGCGATCTACACACTCGAGGCCGGGCAGCGTCTGCGCATGCTGATCGACCGAGAACCCTACCCGCTCTATCAAATGATCGAGCGCGAGGGCTATCTCCACGAGAGCGAATTCACGGCATCCCAACACTATCTCGTCACCATTTGGCGGCCCTGATTATGCAACGCGCCCTGGGCTTTGATAATTCGCCCGATCTGTCTGTCCCGCTACGCTTTTTCCTGAATATTCCGGTTTTTATCCTGCTCGCGGGCACCTTGGTGCTCTGGGCCGGACCAGCCGTCTTTTCTTCACGTTGGTCACTCGCCACCCTTGCACTCACCCATCTGTTTACCTTGGGCATCCTCGGTAGCGCCATGTTGGGCGCCATGATGCAAATACTGCCAGTCGCCTGTAATATCCATTTTCCCTATGCGCGCCATACGTCATGCGGCATACATGCGCTGCTAACATTCGGTACGCTGGCACTTGTGATGGGCTTTTTGGACATGCGCCCGATATGGTTTGCAAGCGCAGCCGTTCTGCTCGCCTTCGCGCTCCTCGGATTTATCAGCATCACATCCATCGGCTTGTGGCAACACCGCCGCCAGGTCTACAAAGGTGCTCGCGAGATATTAGTCACGGTGCGCCTTGCCTTGATCGGACTCGTCATCACTGTGATCCTGGGCGTAACCCTGGCGGGTGCGATGGCCCAGGGTAATGCTCTGCCTGCCTTAACTGATCTGCATGCTGTCTGGGGGCTGGCTGGCTGGGCCGGAATTTTGCTTATTGGTATTTCCTTTCAGCTGATTCCGATTTTTCAGGTGACCGAGATTTACCCTAAATTACTCACCCGCTGGCTAGCCATCGTGATTTTGGGTATTGTGCTCGCCTGGTCGGCATTATCGCTCTCGGATGCGCTGCCTAGTATTTTGCGCGAGGCAACCGAACTTCTATTGGTTGCCGCTTACGGTCTGTATGCCATGACGACCTTTCATCTACTCTGGACCCGTAAACGTCCCAAAGCAGAGCCCACGACACTATTCTGGCGCCTCGCCATGCTCTGCCTGATTGCCTGTGCACCCGTCTGGCTCTGGCTCACCAGCCGGCACGATACAGCCGCAACACTGCTGCTGGGCAGCCTTATTATCGTCGGCACCCTATGGTCGGCTGTCAATGGCATGCTCTACAAAATCGTCCCATTCCTGCTCTGGAAGCACGCCCAGGACGCCATGATCATCCCAGACCACGATCCTGCTCAGGCCCGAGCCTACCTGCGCGTCATGCCCAAGATCGCGGCCTATCTACCCGAGTCTCGCGCCAATGGCCAATTCATCGTCCACGCCTTGGCCGTCGTGACGTGGATGGGTGCCTGCATCGCGCCGCACTGGCTGGCGTATCCAGCAGGCGGTCTGCTGCTGATATCGGGGATCTGGCTAGCGGCGAATATGATGTCAGCACTGATGATCTATCAGCGCACATTAAAGGCAATGGCGGCCATGCCGCTGGCTGCTAACCTCGATAATTCACCAGCGCACCCATATTCAACACCGTGATCTCGCGCCCCCGCACGCGGATAAAGTGCCTATCCGTGAGATCACGCAATATCCGCGAGAAATGCTCTGGTGTCAGATTCAGGCGCGAGGCGATGACTGATTTGCTTGCCTCTAGTCGAAAGGGATGACCTTCGCGCATATCGGGGTCTTTGAGCAGATAGCCGATGACCCGCTGCGCACCCGACCGTAGCGAATACGCCTCGACGTCTCCCATGAGCGTGTGCAAGCGTTGGCTCAGGCCAGCAAGCATTTTGCGCGCAACGGATGGGCGACGTTCCAATTCAGAGAGCAGCGCCTCACGGCTGACGTGCAGGAGCAGTGTGTCGGACAAGGCCTGAGCGGTCACGATATAGTCCTTACCCATGAACATCAGCGCCTCGCCAAAGCTATCACCCGGGCCAATCAGGCGCACGACTTTTTCATCCCCTGTCGAGGAGACAAACATAAGTTTTATCTGCCCATACACCACGACATGGAAGCCGGTGCATGGATCGCCGCGCCGAAAAACCACATCGCCACGCGTAATGTTTATCTCGGTCGTGCCGCGCGCAATCGGATCCAGATCGACACTAGGCAGTTCGTTGAACAGGGGCACCTGCGCAAGATGATCCTGAACTCTCACTGGTCGGCGCCTGGCGCTGATAGAATCTATACGCACTCCCGCACTCGGACTCCTCCCCTGGCTGTGCTCTGACATGACCCGTATCCTATATAACGTTCTGGGCACATTGGCCCTTATTCTCGCTGTGCTAGGGGTTTTTCTACCCCTGCTACCCACAACGCCCTTTCTGCTGTTGGCTTCGGCCTGTTACCTGCGCGGCTCCCCGCGGATGCATCACTGGCTGCTCTCACATCGTATTCTAGGCCCGTATATCCGGGATTTCGAAGCTGGTATGGGTATTCCACTACGCACCAAGCTGCTTGCCCTAGCCCTGATGTGGCCATCCCTCGCACTTTCTGCCTGGATTATGCCCGTGGTGTGGGCGCGTTGGCTGCTGTTGATCCCAGGCGTGGGGGTAACGATCTATCTGCTACGCCTACCCACGCGCACGCCCAAAGCACCTTAAATCAATTTGGAATAGGTCGATACGGTCGGCCGCGCCAAGTACCGATCAAACACCATCGCCAGCGCCCGCACGAACACCCGGCCCTTAGGCGTCACGCGCAAGCCCCGCATGTCAATATCAAGCAAACCCGCCTCGACATAGGGCTGCAATCGTTCAAGCTCGGCACTGAAAAGCGCTCTGAATGACTGGCCATGGCGTAACTCAAAATCATCAAAATCCAAGGGCATACTGCACATGATCGTCATGATAACCTCGCGCCGCATCACATCATCCGTACTCATATCGATGCCGCGATCCACTGGCAAGGTCCCGCTACTCACGGCCTCAGTGTAGGCGTTAAGCGAATGTTGGTTCTGAATATAAGCGTCACCGATCTTGCCAATGGCTGATACGCCCAAGCCCACCAGGTCACACTCGACTCGTGTCGTATAGCCTTGAAAATTGCGATGCAGGCTCTGATCCAGGCGCGCGAGGTTCAGCTCATCATCGGGTTTGGCAAAGTGATCCAATCCAATATACACATAGCCCGCCTCCAGCAAACGGCGTACCGACATAAGAAAAATCTGCAGCCGAGTCTCGGCGCTGGGCAGATCACTGGTCTGGATCAGCCGCTGTGATTTGAATCGGGTGGGCAGGTGCGCATAATTGTAGAGTGCAATCCGATCAGGCGAGAGCTCGATCAACTGATCGAGCGTGCGGCTAAAGCTATTCAGGTTTTGCTTGGGTAGACCATAGATCAGGTCCGCATTGATCGACTGAAACCCGGCATCACGGCTCGCCTGCAAGGCGGTACGCACCATATCATAGGGCTGGATACGATTCACGGCAGCCTGCACTGCCGGATCAAAATCCTGCACGCCAAAGCTCGTACGGTTAAAGCCCAACCCCGCCAGCATAGACAAGGTTTGTGCATTGACCGTGCGCGGGTCGATCTCGACACCGAGCTCAGCGTCGGGCGTGAACTCAAAGTGGCGACGTAGCTGCTGCATCAGGCGTGTCAGTTCCACCTCAGTCAGAAAGGTTGGTGTACCGCCACCCAGGTGTAACTGAATCGTCTGGCGTGCAGCCCCCAAATGTGCACTTACCAGATCCATTTCCTGGAACAATATCTCGATATACTCAGCCGAACGACTATGATCCTGGGTAATGATCTTGTTGCAGGCGCAGAAATAGCACAGTGACTCACAAAACGGCAGGTGTACGTAAACAGATAGTGGTGCTGGAGCCTGCAATGCGGCACGTTGCACAAGGTGATTGATATATGATTGGGCAGTATATCCAGACTCAAAGCGATCAGCTGTCGGGTATGAGGTATAGCGCGGTCCCGAATGATCAAAGCGGCGAATCAGCGCCTCAGAGATCTCGATGTCCGGAAAGGTGATCACGTCACTAGATGTTTGCATGCCAATCCCTGAAAACAATATTGAAAACTCGTCAATCTGACGGCCAAACACCTGAGGGTCTGGCCTAACCCTATGATTGTGGGGCTTCGCGCCCCAAGCGACCTTGACCCAAGTCAAAATCTAAACATCACGTATCATTAGCACTCAACTAACGTACTCACGTCACCCATGCTACTGGTCCTGATCCTCGCTCTGCCCTTTGCCAGCAGCCTGATTGCAGCCCTGTTGCCCACCAGTTCCCGGCGCAGCGGCGCATGGCTCGCCGGGCTGACCGCCCTCGCCTGTCTGGCGCTTGTGCTCGCTCAAACCCCTGAATTAATCGAGCACGAGGTTCTGAAGTACCGCGTAGCCTGGATCCCCACCCAGGGTGTCGAGATCACGCTGCGCCTGGACGGCTACGCCTGGCTATTTGGTGTCATCATCACCTCTATGGGTGCGCTTATTGCGCTCTACGCCCACTATTACCTCTCGGATCAGGATCCAGCCCCCAGATTTTTTGCATTTTTACTCAGCTTTATGGGCGCCATGCTCGGTGTCGTCCTGTCAGGTAATTTGATCCAGCTCGTTGTATTCTGGGAATTGACCAGTTTGTCTTCGTTCATGCTGATCGGCTACTGGCATCATCGTATGGATGCACGACGCGGCGCACGCATGGCCTTGATCATCACCGGCGGAGGCGGATTTTGTCTACTCGCCAGCATGCTCATCATCGGCCATATCGTCGGTAGCTATGACCTGGACGATGTGTTGGCCTCAGCGAATCTGATCCGCGAGCACACGTGGTATCCCATTTTGCTGATCCTCCTGGCCATTGGGGCGCTGACCAAAAGCGCTCAATTTCCCTTCCACTTTTGGCTCCCCAATGCGATGGCGGCGCCTACGCCCGTTTCAGCCTATCTGCATTCAGCCACCATGGTCAAGGCGGGTGTGTTTCTCTTGGCGCGATTCTGGCCGGTATTCTCCGGCACAGACTGGTGGACCTGGACCATCGGCGGTGCGGGACTATGTTCACTATTATTAGGCGCCTATGCGGCGACCTTTCAGCGGGATATGAAAGGCGTGCTCGCCTATTCGACGATCAGTCACCTGGGCTTGATCACGTTATTGCTGGGCATGAGCAGTCCACTCGCCCTCGTCGCCGCCATTTTTCACATTATCAACCACGCGACCTTCAAGGCCTCATTATTCATGGCGGCAGGTATCGTCGACCATGAGACCGGGACACGCGATCTGACACGGCTATCGGGACTGCGTCACGCCATGCCGATCACCGCCACACTGGCCATCGTATCTGCCATGGCTATGGCGGGCGTACCCTTACTCAATGGCTTTATCTCTAAGGAAATGTTCTTTGCCGAGACAGTTTTTGTAACTGGGCACTGGGCAAGCCGTTGGGGCTTGCCGATGGTCGCTGTCGTAGCCAGTGCCTTTAGTGTGGCCTACTCGCTACGCTTTATCATGCAGGTGTTTTTTGGCCCGCCCGCTCAGGATCTGCCACACGCTGCGCATGAGCCGCCACTACGTATGCTAATCCCCTGCGCCGTGCTGGCACTGATCTGCCTGATCGTCGGCATCCTGCCCGGCGCCACGCTCGGGTCGGTACTGCGTATGGTCATGCACTCACTACTCGGCCCCAATCTGCCGCCCTATAGCCTGCAAATCTGGCACGGCTGGAATTTGCCCCTGAAGATGAGCCTGATCGCCATGACTGGCGGCATCATATTGTATGGACTACTGCGAGGCTATGATCGCAAGACACCCGGACGTGCACCGCTAATCTATCGCCTGGATGGACGCCATGGCTTTGAAGCACTGCTTGAACTCCTGGATGATTGGTCAGCGCGACTGTTGGCGATCTTACAGACCCAGCGCTTGCAGACTCAGGTATGGCTGCTCGTCACCGCCACCCTGACAGTTGCCGCACTACCGCTGCTCAAACCGGGCTGGTGGGCCTCCCCCACTGGCACGCCTGCCCAACTGAGCTTTGGCCTCATGTGGGCGGCAGGCGCCGCCTGCGCATTGGCAGCAGCCTACCAGGCCAAGTACCACCGCGCCGCCTCGCTTATGCTCGCAGGCGCGGCTGGTCTGGTAACAAGTATCACCTATGCCTGGCTCTCTGCACCTGACCTCGCCCTAACTCAATTAGCCGTCGAGGTTGTCACCGTCGTACTGATCCTGTTGGGCTTGCGCTGGCTACCACCGCGCATCGAAGAGTACCCGGGACCCACGGCACTGCGCACAACGGTACGCCGCCTGCGCGACCTGGGCATTGCCGTGCTGGGTGGCGGCGGCCTGGCATTACTTGCCTATGTCATGATGACGCGCCCTGCACCCTTAGGCGTATCAAGCTTTTTTGTCCAACAAGCCATACCATTGGGTGGCGGCGCAAACGTTGTGAATGTGATCTTGGTGGATTTTCGTGGTTTTGACACCTTCGGTGAGATCACGGTCCTGGCTATTGTGGCGCTAAGTGTCTATGCGCTGCTACGGCGCTTTCGACCGCCCGCAGAGATCATCACCACCCCCCTGACCTTACAACGCTCGCACACCCAAAATCCCGGCCCAGAGATTTTTGTGGAACCCGACATCCAGGCGCCGCTGCCTGACGGCCTGATGCGCATCCCAGCTGTTCTGGTACGGCTGTTACTGCCCATCTCGACGCTGATCTCTCTCTATTTTCTGCTACGAGGCCACAACCTGCCTGGCGGCGGCTTTGTCGGCGGCTTGATTATGGCGACAGGCATCATCTTGCAGTATGTGGTGGGCGGGGTGCTGTGGGTCGAGGCACGTCCCTTGATTCGCCCCCAAGCCTGGATCGCACTGGGCTTGCTATGTGCAGGCACGGCGGCCATGAGCGTATGGTGGGTGGGCCAGCCTTTGCTCTCGGCCTATAGCGTGGATCTGGTTCTACCTTGGCTGGGGACGGTGCACCTGTCCACCGTGCTGTTATTCGACACGGGTGTATACATGTTGGTGGTCGGCGCCACCGTGCTGATGATCATTGCACTGGCTCACCAATCGCTGCGCTTTTACCGCAAGCTGCCCAGCCCCACCCCCACCGAGGCGACGACATAATATGGAATGGATACTGGCTCTGGCAATCGGCGTACTGGCGGGTTCGGGCATCTGGCTACTGCTGCGCCCGCGCACCTTTCAGTTCATCATGGGCCTATCACTCATGTCCTATGCAGTGAACCTGTTTATTTTTGCCATGGGGCGCATCCGCCTGGACGCACCGCCCGTCATCAACACTCAATGGGCGGCTGAGACCAGCCACTACGCCGACCCACTCCCTCAGGCCCTGGTGCTCACGGCAATTGTTATCGGATTTGCAACGATGGCGCTCTTTTTGGTCGTGCTGCTTGCCTCACGCGGTTTGACCGACACGGATCACGTCGATGGCCAGGAGCACCGTCAATGATCGCCTGGGGCACCCATTTACCAGTCATGCCGGTGCTCATTCCTCTGCTTGCAGCGGCGGTCTTGCTGTTGCTGCGCGATACCCAGCGTCGCGCACGCCTGGCGGTCAGCGCGCTTGCACTGATCTTGCAGGCTATCGTCGCCCTCAGCCTACTGGAGGCGACGCGTGGCACGGCGCCTTGGGCCGACGGGGTCGGCGTCTATCTACTGGGCGACTGGCCAGCCCCTTTTGGTATCGTGATTGTCGTGGATCGGCTCTCTGCGTTGATGCTCAGCATCACCAGCCTGCTCGGGAGCTGTTGCTGGATCTATGCCACCGCACGCTGGGATCGAGCCGGTGCACATTTCCATCCCATGTTCCAGTTCTTATTGATGGGGCTGAATGGCGCATTTCTGGCCGGCGACCTGTTCAATCTATTTGTCTGCTTTGAAATCCTGCTCACCGCATCCTATGGGCTGATGCTGCATGGCTCGGGGACGCAGCGCGTGAGCGCCGCCTTGCACTATATCGGTATCAACCTGATCGCCTCGTTCCTGCTGTTGATCGCCATCGCTATGATCTATGGATTGACGGGCACGCTCAATATGGCCGATCTCGCCGTGCGCGTGCATAACTTGTCCTTGGCGGATCGGCAGCTCTTTGACTCGGCGGCAGCTATCCTCGGGATTGCCTTTCTGATAAAGGCTGCTGCCTGGCCGCTAAACTTCTGGCTACCTAACGCTTATACCCAAGCCTGCGCACCCGTGGCCGCGATGTTCGCTATCATGACCAAGGTCGGCATCTATGCGTTGCTGCGCATAGGCTCACTACTGCTACCTGCAGGCGCCCCCGCAGCCTTTGGTGGCGCATGGATGTTTCCTGCAGGAATTGCCACACTGATTTTCGGGACGATCGGCATGCTGGCCAGTCAGCAGGTCGACCGTATCGCAGCCTATGCGATCATCGTCTCCTCGGGCACCTTATTTGCTGCATTAGGTATGCCGGGGGTGACGCTGACCGGCCCCGCTCTGTACTATCTGGTGAGCTCGGTACTGGCGCTAGCAGCGCTATTCATGGTGCTGGAGCTGGTCGGACGCACGCAGTCCTTCGGTGCAGAGTTGCTGGCGGTCAGTCTGGAGTCTTTTGACCTTGATGACCCGGAATCCGAAACCCGCTCTGATGAAGTCGTAGGCGTGGCGCTACCTGCGGCCATCGCCTTTTTAGGCCTGAGCTTTCTCATGTGCGCCCTGCTCATCATCGGCTTACCTCCCTTATCGGGTTTTGTCGCAAAGTTCTCGCTGCTCTCTGCCGCATTGCGCACGGCTGAGTCGGGGGCTCCGACCCTCAACGTCTGGCTGCTGGTTGGCACCATGCTGGCTTCGGGATTTATCTGCCTGATCGCATTAAGTCGTAGCGGCGCCCGACTATTTTGGATACCCGAGCAAATTCAGGTTCCCAGGCTTAGGCTCACTGAAGCTGCACCCATCATTTTCCTACTAATAAGCTGCGTCGCCCTGACCTGGAAGGCGGGCCCAGTGATGTCTTATCTGGAGGACACGGCTCAGTATCTGGATCAGCCCCGTTACTATATTCAGGCTGTTCTACGACAGGATACACAACGTCCAACGGTGGACGTCGGAGTGACGCAATGAAGGCCTTTTTGCGCTTTTTGCCCTTGCCTTGCCTGCTGCTGATCCTGTGGGTGATCTTAAACGACAGTCTATCCATTGGCACACTGGTGTCAGGCGGCGTCATCGCGTTGATCCTGAGCCTGCTTGCTCCCAGCCTCAGGCCGGTGCGTGCAACTTTATCTCACCCTCTGATCGCGCTACGCTTGATATGGCATGTCTTTACGGACATCGTGCGCTCCAATGTTGCGGTCAGCCGCCGCATTTTCTTGGGCGAGCGGGCGGGCGCTACACCAGGATTCCTGGATATTCCCCTACAACTGCGTGACTCACATGGCCTGGCAGCGCTAGCCTGCATTATTACTTTTACCCCCGGTACGGTCTGGGCAGGCTACGACGAGTCACAACACGTTCTCACTTTGCATGTGCTGGACCTCAAGGACACCGCCGCCTGGCGGCACACCATCCAGCATCGCTACGGCCAGCCTCTGATGGAGATATTCGAATGATGATTCTGAGCTGGGCAAGCGCTTTTGCCCTCGTGTGTTTTTCACTCGGCCTGGTCTGCGCCGCCATCCGCCTAATACGCGGTCCCTCGGCACCAGACAGAGTCCTGGCACTGGACACGCTGTACATCAACGGCATGCTGATCCTGCTCGTGCTCGGCCTGCGTTTTGAGGAAGGCCTATACTTCGATGTCGCCCTATTGATCGCACTCTTTGGGTTTGTCGGCTCGGCCGCATTCGCTAAATTTCTGCTGCGCGGGGAGGTCATCGAGCCATGAACGTGCTTCCTCTGTGGGTCAGTCTCACTGCCTCGGCCCTGCTCATTATCAGCGGGCTACTCACCCTGACCGGCTCGATCGGCCTGCTACGCCTCAAACAACTCTATGAACGCATGCACGCCCCTACGCTGGGTATGACGATGGGCACATTCTGTGTCCTGCTCGCCTCAGTGCTGATCACCAGCACCTTGCAAAATCGCCCTATATTTCACGAATTGCTTATTACCTTGTTTCTAATCATTACATCGCCAGTCACAGCAATTTTATTAATGCAAAGCGCTATTCACCGTCAGACCCCACCGGACTGATCCACTTGCTTACAATGCCAACATGAGAAAACCTTTATGTTCAATGGGTACCCTAAGGATAATCAAGCGTATGCCCATTCAACTGAACAAGGAGTTCATCTCATGCCTAACACTTATACTTTATTAAAACGTTCAGCCCTGATCGCGAGCATTAGTGCAGCATCAATGCTCCTGAGCCCGCTCGCCTTTGCCGCTGACTCTGCTCAGGCCCAATATCAAGCTGATGTACAACGTTGCAACAGTACGCCCGGCATCGACAAAAATGCCTGCCTGCGCGAAGCAGGCGCCGCGCTAGAGGCATCACGGCGCAGTGCCTTGACCACCCCATCGGCCGAGGCCGCCTACGCAGATCGGATACAACGTTGCAATGCGCTCCCCGCCGAGCAACGCCAGGATTGCCTCACGCTCATGGAACATCCAGACACCACGACACAAGGTTCAGTCCAGGGTGGAGGTGTGCTGCGCGAGACCACGATTACGATCCCAGCAGCTAGCGCCAATTGATGAACAACGGCTAAATTTCCATCTGCATCCCCATCTCAACAACACGATTGGGTGGAATTTTGTAAAAACGGGTACTACGGCTGGCATTACGCGCCATGAACGCAAATAAATGGCGCTGCCAGCTTAAGCGCCAGGATTGCCTACCGACGACGATCACCGTTTGACGTGACAAAAAGTACGAAACCTGCATCGGATCAAGATTCAGTTCCGGATGTTCCTGAGCGATCTGCTCCAGGAGTTGTGGCACATTCGGTTCCTGCTTAAAGCCCCAGCGAGCAATCGCCTGCCAACTGTTACGGCTTACGCGCTCTAAGACAAACCGCTCATCGAACGGCACATAGGGCACATCGGCGCTCTCTACCGTAAGAAATAGCGCCTGCTCATGCAAGATCTTGTTGTGCTTGAGGTTATGCAAGAGCGCGGGCGGCACGGTGCCAACCAGCATACTCATGAATACAGCAGTACCCGGCACGCGGATAGGCGGGTATTTTTCAATGGATTCCATAAAATCCACAAGCGGCTGATGATCACCTGATAAGGTGTCGTGAATACGCTGGCGGCCTTGCTTCCAGGTCATCATCAAGGTCAGAAGCCCCAGGCCAACGAGCAAGGGCAACCACCCGCCGTCCAAGATCTTGAGCGCATTAGAGGAAAACAGCAGCACATCCAGAATCAAAAACACAGTGATCAAGACCAGCCAGCCCTTGCGCCGCAACCCGTGCGTGCCGCGTGGCAGCACAGCAAAGGCAAGTAGAGAAGTCATCAGCATCGTGCCTGTCACCGCAAAACCATAGGCATGAGCCAGCCGATCAGATGAACTAAACGCCAGAATCAATATCAGCACCGCGCCAAGAAGTAACCAATTAACACGCGGCAAGTAGATCTGCCCTTCCTCACGCGCCGAAGTGTGTTGAATCACCATCCGCGGCCAAAAACCGAGTTGCACCGCCTGACGAGTCACTGAAAACGCACCCGATATTACCGACTGCGAGGCAATCACCGTCGCCACGGCCGCCAGAACAACCAAGGGGATTAAGGCCCAGTCCGGCGCCAATAGAAAAAACGGATTACGAATTGCACTCGGGTCGGCAAGTAATAACGCACCTTGTCCAAAATAGCACAACACCAGCGCAGGCATCACCATGATGAACCATGCGCGTCGGATCGCCGGGCGCCCAAAGTGCCCCATGTCCGCATAGAGTGCCTCAGCACCGGTCAGCGCCAACACCAGCGAACCCAGCAGCACAAAGGTCTCCCAGGGCGCATCGCCTATGAATTGCACCGCCCATCCAGGATTGACAGCCTGCAGCACCGCTGGCATCTGGGCAATGCGCCACCCACCCAATACACCCAGAACCACAAACCACAGAAGCATGATGGGCCCAAAGAGCTTACCTACCGCGCCCGTTCCGCGTGCCTGAATCATGAATAGAGCGACCAGCACGATGACAGAGATTGGCACCACCCAGGCATCGAGTGCGTGTGAAATAATGCTGATTCCTTCAACCGCAGAGAGCACTGAAATTGCTGGCGTAATCATGCTATCGCCATAGAACAGGCAGGCACCAATCAGACCCAGGAGCATTAGGCGGTAGCGTGCTCGCCCATGCCGGCCACGCATGGCCAACTCCATGAGCGCCAGTGTGCCGCCCTCCCCTCGATTATCGGCGCGCAAGATACACGTGACGTACTTGATGGACACCACAATCACCAACATCCAAAAGAGCATCGACAGCACGCCCAGGATATGTTCAACATCTGGTTGCGCCTCAGCCAAGAGCGCGACTTTCATGGTGTAGAGCGGGCTCGTGCCGATATCACCATAGACCACACCTAACGCACCGATCAGCATAGCGATATGGGGCGGGTGCTCTCCCTGATGCCTTGCCTTAGGATCCATGAATTAACTCTGCCCTGGTCAACCGCGCCCCACGACGAGGCCCCGGAAATACAATCATAATGCGGGTACCATCGAATTGCGGACGACTGGTGAGCTTCCACCATGCGCCATGCGCACGCGCGATCTCTCGCACAATCGCCAAACCCAGGCCTGACCCCTCAGGCACAGTGCGCGCAGAACGATAAAAGGCATCGAATACCCGTTCTACATCACCGGTCTCGATCCCCGGACCATCATCCTCAACGGCAAAAGATGGTGGATTAGCTGAAATCCGTAAAACAATCTGCGAGGCGCCTCGCCCGTAGCGCAAGGCATTATCGATGAGATTGCCCAGCAAGGCTTCCAGTAACACAGGATCAGCATCGACCCAGACAGCGCCATCAGGTGCAAGCAATTGCAACGCGATGTGTTGTTCGCGTGCAGCGCCCAGCCACTGCGAGCCCGCATGACGCATCCACTCACACAGATCAAGCCGATTAAAACTGTCCTGAGGTCGTGTTGAGGGCTCGACACGCGCCAATATCAGCAACTGCTGGCCCATACGTATCATGCGATCCGTGACGGTCTTGATCCGCTCTGCACGCGCGCGCACATCGTCGGGCAGCGGGCGTGCGAGCATCAGCTCGGACTCCATTTTCAAGCCACTCAAGGGTGTGCGCAATTGATGCGCCGCATGGCCGATAAAGCGGCGTTGCGCCTGCATGGAATCATCCAGGCGTAGCAATAGATCATTAAAATGCGTCACTAGGGGTGCCAACTCGGTGGGCAAACCAGACTCATCGAGCGGTTGCAGATCATCGATAGAGCGCTGACGAATATCGTCCGAGAGGCGATTGATGGACGCAAGCTCCGAGCGTATCCCCGATACCAGTACCCAGGCAAACAAGGACACCAGGAAAAACTGGCTCAGCACCATCGTCCAGAAAATATCACGCAGCAGCCAGGACTCAAGATCGATCTTGCGTGTCATGACCCAGGTAATCCCCAAATCGAGTAATACCAGAATAACGACAGCGGGCAACAGACGCTGAACCAGGTGACGCGCAAGAGACCCGGGTGGCATCCACTGCCCCACGCTCAGCTTACTCGGCACAATCAGTATCAAGTAAATAGCCAAATCCCCGCACCGTCTGAATACTGGCGCCTGTTCCCTCTAGGCGTTTACGTAAACGATAGACGTATACCTCAACGGCATTCTCGCTGAAATCAGCATCCCATGCGGACAGGGAGTTGACAATCTGTTGCTTGGTGACGACCCGGCCCGGACGCGCCATCAGCATCTCTAGCACCGAGAGTTCACGCGCCGACAGTGCCAGGCGCTTACCGGCGACCCGAATCTGGCGGCCTACCGTATCAAAAGCCAAAGGACCAAGCTCTAGAACAGGTTGAGCCTGTCCCGCGCGTCGTCGGGCAAAGGCGCGCACACGCGCAGCAAGCTCTGCCAGCTCAAAGGGCTTGGTCACATAGTCATCTGCCCCGGCATCCAGCCCTGCGACGCGATCCTCCAGGCCGTCACGTGCCGTCAGGATCAGAACCGGCACTTGGTAGCCGTCGGCACGCAAATGACGCAGCACATCCAGGCCTCCCATGCCAGGCAAGGTCAGATCAAGCAACAGCAAGTCGTAGGCCTGGGCAGCGACGGCACCTGCGACCCGGTCACCGTCCTCGAGCCAATCCACCGCATAGCCCTGATCAGTCAGGAACTCCTGCAGGGCGTGGCCAAGTGTGGAATCGTCTTCAATAACTAAAACTCGCATGCCGTGATTCTATATCGAAGCGGGTTAAATTAAACGATCTATTCCGTTCGTTACAAACCTGACGCAAAACTGTATAGGGTGCTTATGATCAGTTTGCCAGCGTCGCTGCGCCCTGCGCGGATGGCCGCGTCACAAAGCCCAGACGCTTGAGGCCAGCCTTGCGCGCCTCGCTCATTACCTGTGCCAATACGCCATAACGTGTCTCCCGATCAGCACGGATACGCAACTCTGGCTGCGGATCGAGTCGAGCCTCCTCAATCAGACGCAGCGCCAGTGCCTCAACGGCCAAGGGCTGCTCGTTCCAGTACATCAGACCATCCTGATCGATGGCCAAATCAATCGTGCGTGGCGCCTGTTCGACAGGCTGCGCGTTCGCCTGTGGCAGGTCAATACGGATGGAATGGCTGAGCAAAGGCGCCGTAACGATAAAGATCACCAAAAGCACCAGCATGACATCGATCAAGGGCACCATATTGATCTCGGACATGGTGTGTGATGAACTTTTTGAGTCAAAACTACCAAAGGCCATATCAGGCTCCTCGCGTGCCGATCACTGCAATCGGCCGGACACGCTCGTGCACGCTATCAGTGACCTGCTGACCCGTAGACAGAAAGGTAAATAAGTCATGCGCAAAGGCGTCCAGGCGTGCCAGATACACACGATTACTCCGTACAAAACCGTTATAGGCCAACACCGCTGGAATTGCCACGGCCAGCCCCAGCCCCGTCATGATCAAGGCCTCACCCACCGGGCCAGCAATACGATTGATCGTCATACCGTCGGCCATACTGATGCTGAGTAGTGCGTGATAGACCCCCCAGACAGTGCCAAACAGGCCGATAAATGGTGCCGTCGAACCCACTGATGCCAGCAGGGTCAGACCATTTTCCAGTCGGGCGGTCTCCTCGTCGATGACTTTGCGAATCGTGCGCGTCACAAAGGCTGCGGTCGTACCGCTCTCCTGCAGCTTAAGCGCCCCGTATTTGGCATGATGTTTACGCGCATGGATGGCATGGCTGGCCAGGTGCGCAAACGGCTCAGAAGCACCATGAGTAGCAATCTCGTTTTCGACCTGCTCTAGGGAACTGGCTGCCCAGAACTCTCTAAGAAACTTAGCCGAACGCCTACGAATACGCAAATGCGTCAAGGCCTTGGCGAGGATCAGATACCAGCTCGCCAAAGACATCAATAGCAAGAACACAAACAGACTCCTGCCCACCAAATCACTTTGCGAGACAAAGTGCAATATGCCACTCGTACTAGCGGCGAGCGTCGATGAGTCGCCCAACGTTGCACCCGATGCCCCCAATGATCCGATCCCATGTGCCACGTCCGGTTCGCTTAATTGCGCCAGAACCTGTAGCGCCCCACCAATGACATCTAGCATTTTTTCAGCATCCTATAGAACAAAATCAAAAGGGATATCCACGAGCGCCTTATAGGCAATGCCATTCTCAGTATAGGGTTGAAAGCTTGCACCCTGCATCGCCTCGAGTGCCGCATCATCCAAACGTTCATACCCGGACGATTGATGGACGCTCATATGCGCCACCCGCCCTTGCGCAGAGATCAACACACGCAACACAACTCGGCCTTGTTCGCCGCGACGCTGCGCGGCACGCGGGTAGACAGGCTGCGGATGGGGCCCTCGATAATCAACCCGCCCGATGGTGCGTGGTCGATCAGGATCAGCGACCTGAGCCTGCCCTTTGGGGGTGGCCGTACTTGAGGCGTCGCCCGACCGCGCTGCACTCGCCTGTGCCGGGCGCAGCGGCTTGGGTACAGGCGCAGGCCGGGTTTGCACAACCTGTTTTTTGGGCGTTGGCGTTGGCGTTGGCGTTGGCTTTGGCTTTGGCTTGGGTGTGGGTGCGAGTGCGAGTTCGGGTTCGGGTTCGGGTTCGGGTTCGGGTTCGGGTTCGGGTTCGGGTTCTAATGGCCTTGGCGCCACCTCGTCCTGCTCGGCAGGCGGCGAAACGATCTCCTCTTCCCGTACAGCCTGCACAGGTTCCTCCTGGATGTTCGCGCCTAGCTCCACATACAGAATCTCGTCTGATGCCGATGCGCCTAGCGTTTCAACCGGCTCAGCTGGAAGGATAATTGCTGCCAATACTGCCAGATGCACGCCCACTGCAAGGCAGGCTGCGACGATTTTAAGCGCGGGTGATTGGGATTCAGAACCACGAGACATAGGATGGCGGGCAAAGAAAAGAAAGGATCTTAACAAAAATGAGAATTATTCTCAATCACTAGATTTACTTAACTTATTTCGGCACTCAATCTCATTTCAGATGTAATTTGATACATTTCTATTTGAAACTCAATAATAAAAAAGCTGGTCATTATAAGAACGACAAAGGAGACTGGATCACCATGCATAAAGCCATCGCCCTACTGCTCACGGCCTGCGCGCTGCTCATGAGCAGCACCCTCCCCGCGCAGGCTGCCGATACATCACCCTGAACCTGCGTAACCACGATACCCCGGCTGAGCGCTTTGCGCTATCTCTCAGCGATGCCCAGCACGAATGACACGCTAACGCTGCAATTACGACTGGACATCTCCAAGCAGACCGATGCGTCCACGCACACCCCTGTAAATCCATAATAGCGGTACCGCCGAGATCCAAGCCTACATCACACCTTCTACCCAGTCTCTGGGGCGTGAGTGGTGAGATCCTTATCGCCGTCGCACTACTCATCCTGATCGGTGCTGTTGCCAGGTATGATTTTTCGCTCGACCGCCACCTCAGCCCTGGTATCGTTGGGGCTGTGGCTATTTATGGCATTGCTTTGGCCTATGCTCGCACCCGCTATCGCCCAAGTGATTGCCCCCCTGATCTGGTTACGGTGCTCTCTGGCGGGGTAGACATTCATACGGTGCAATGGCAGCAAGGCCTGATGCACCTTTCGCCTACGACACTGTTCAACGATTCGGCGATCACCTTGCTCAGCCCCAGCACTCGTAGTCTAGGACCGGTCTTCTTGTCGCAAATTCAGGGCGCGCTGCTGGGCAGTCCATTACCACTATCTGAGAGCCTGGCCCTCGTTTGGCCGCAATTCACAGGATTGATAGCCGCCTGCATTATGCTCTTTACTGCAGGGTATGTCGTGTTCCAACGGCAGGAGATACGCACATAGCTTGCCTGCTCGGGATAGGTCTCCTGCCTTTTATCGATAGAAAAAGGCATTTAAGTTCCCTTAAATGCCTTTTCATAAGTGATCACACAGGTGGTGGGTGCTGAGGGGCTCGAACCCCCGACCTACGCCGTGTAAAGGCGCCGCTCTACCAACTGAGCTAAGCACCCCTGAGTGCCACGACCTGGCTACCTTGCCAAGCCTGCGATTGTATCGCCTGCGCCTACGTCATGCAAACGCAGTCGATACCGTGCAATGCATCAGTTCACTGCGTCTTTCAGGGCCTTGCCTGGACGGAACTTGGGCACACGAGCCTTTTTGATCTTGATGGCCTCGCCAGTGCGAGGATTGCGACCCGTACGTGCTGCACGCTCGGATACAGCAAACGTACCAAAACCCACCAGCGTGACCGATTCCTTTTTCTTAAGGGTGGCCTTCACGGTATCTACAAAAGCCTCCAGAGCGCGCCCGGCGTCAGCCTTAGATAGATCTGTCTTCGAAGAAATATGCTCGATAAGCTCAGTTTTGTTCATTAAGGATTACCCCTGAAAATTATTATGTCCTGGCTGACAGGTTTAGTCCGCCAGCTAATCAATACGTCGACGACATCCGCTAACCGCATATTCCACAATGGACCATCATGACCAAAAGGCCTTGCTATAACGATGATTCGCGAGCATCGACTAAAACGTATTAGGCCTTTGAAAAAGCACCATGTCAAGAAGAAAGCCGCCGAAGAGCCGCACCGTTACTACCTTTGTACCGATCCGGTCAGACTAAACTCGGGAATTCCCGTATAAACCTTGACATTCATCTCAGGCTGACTCTAGCGCCTGAGAAAAATCACCCGTTAGGTCATTCTCGTCCTCGATCCCTACTGACACACGCAAGAAACCATCCGGAATGCCCATAAGTGCGCGCCGCTCTGGCCCCATCTCGTAGTAAATCGTATGGGCCACCGGCAGCACCAGCGTCCGGTTATCCCCCAGGTGTGTGGCGAGAACAAACACCCTCAGCCGGTTCAAAAAATCAAAAACGTCGATACGATCATCTAATTCAACGCCTAATAAGCCGCCAAAACGTCCACCAAACAATTGTGCGGCACGTTCATGCTGAGGATGTGATGTGAGTCCAGGATAATGAACCCGAGCAACCTTGGGATGAACAGACAGAAAGTTCGCCAGCGTAAGGGCATTGGCGCAGATACGCTCCATACGCAAGGCCAAGGTCTCGGCGCCCGCCGAGACACGATGAGCGACATCCGAGGAGAGTGTGCCGCCCATATCACGTAAGCCTTTTTTCTTGATCTGCAATAGACCCCAATTGCGCGACGCACCCTGGCGATAGGCGTCATAGATATGTGGATAATTTGCCCAATCGTAGAGCCCAGTCTGGGTGACCGACCCACCCAGGCCATTGCCGTGGCCGCCGATATGCTTGGACAGCGAATTCACGACAAGCGATGCCCCAAAAAACTTTGATGGACACAGGTAAGGCGAGGACAAAGTGCTATCCACCACATAGACGAGTCCATGTGCCTTGCACAGATCACCGATGGCAACCAGGTCGGCGATCTGCGTACCCGGGTTAGCTATCGTCTCGACAAATACCATGCGTGTCGTGTCCTTGATTGCAGCCGCCACCTCGGAGGCGTCCGTCGCGTCCACCAAGCTGACCTCAACACCAAAATTAGCCAGTGTCATCAAGAGGCTATTGGTATTGCCAAAGATGTATTTGCTGGTGATCAAATGATCGCCCTGGCGCAGCAAGGCAAAAAACGTCGCCGCCAACGCTGCCATGCCTGTAGCAAAAATTACCGTTGCCTCACCCTGCTCCATCTGGGTTACCTGAGCTTCGAGTGCAGCCGTTGTGGGCGTGCCCTGGCGCGCATAAGTGTAGCCCGACTTGCCCTGAAACACCGCCACCAGTTCGCGGGCATCTGAGTAGGCATATTCGGTGGAAATATGGATCGGCCTATGAATCGCACCGTGAACGCTGTCAGAGCGGCGATCAGAATGCACAATTTGGGTTGTAAAACCATTTTCGGACATAGTAGTAGTTGCTACTCAAGATAAAATTGAATTATGCGCGTTGGCGCACGGTCTCGTATAAACACACGGCGCTTGCCACACTGACGTTCAGACTCTCGACTGAGCCGCGCATGGGGATGGCCACCCGTTCGTCACAGGTCTCACGCGTGAGGCGACGCATACCCTCTCCCTCTGCGCCCATCACCCAAGCCATGGCGCGGCGCCCATCAACCTGATGGATCGAGCCCTCTGCCTGATCGTCTGTGCCGACTAGCCACACATCGCGGGCCTGCATCGCACGCATGGTCCGTGCGAGATTGGTGACCATAATGTAGGGGACCGTGTCGGCGGCGCCACAGGCGACGCGCTGCACCGTGGTATTGAGGCCCACCGCACGATCGCGTGGGGCAATCACTGCATGCACACCAGCGGCGTCTGCTGTACGCAGGCACGCCCCCAGATTATGCGGGTCCGTTACGCCATCCAGTATTAGAAACAGGCCTTTCTCGGTCCCATCCTCTAGTACATCAAGCACCTCATCCACATCGACCGCCAGCAACTTGGCACTTGCTAATGCGACGACACCCTGATGCCGTGTGCCGTGCGAGAGGCCATCGAGCCGATCGGAAGGCACCGCATGCCAACGCACCCCTGCAGCCTCGATCTGCTGCACGAAGTGCGTGACGCGCTTGTCGCGGCGCGCTACATCGATATAAATATCCTGAATAGAGTCGGGCGCATGGCGCAGGCGGGCCTGCACTGCGTGAAAGCCCGCCAATACCTGATTGGATGCCATGACATATCCTGGGAACGAAGCTGTCCAGAAAAAGCTCTGGACATGATGGTCATATTGTATCCGCTCGTGAAGCACCCAAACCAAGCAGGCAATTCACGTGGGATCTGATCAGCGCATCCCTAACGTGGCTTACGTGCGGCTTTTTGGGGGCTTGCCTTGCGCGCTACGCGTTTGGCCTCGGCACGCCGCTGGTGTGAAGTTGTGCCACGCAAGGCAATCGGTTTAGCCGATGCGGCCTTTTTGGGACGCGTCTCGCGCCGTGTACCGCCTTCAATTTCTGCCTGCAAGGCTTTGAAATCCTCACCCTTGACCAAGCGAAACTCAATGCGGCGCGCCTCCAGATCAACGCGCGACACCTGCACCTGTACGGGCTCTCCTAGGCGGTAGCGCATGCCTGTGCGCTCACCGCGCAGCTCATTCATCGCCTCGTTGTACTGAAAGTAGTCCGAACCCAGTTCCGAGACGTGCACCATCCCCTCGACAAACAAGGTATCGAGCGTAATAAACACGCCAAAATTGGCAACACCGGTGACCTTGCCACTAAAGACCTCACCCACGTGCTCGCGCACAAACCAGCACTTAAGCCAGGCCGTTACATCGCGCGAGGCATCGTCTGCGCGACGCTCTCGAGCCGAGAGCACCACACCCAGGCTGTCCCAGGTCTCGCGCTCGCGCTTGGCTGCAGGCACACCCGCGAGAACCTGTGAGTCTTCGGGCGCGGGCACATAACGTTCTCTGTGCAAGATGCCGCGTATCGCCCGATGCACCAGCAAGTCAGGGTAGCGTCGGATCGGCGAGGTAAAATGGGCGTAATGCTCGTAAGCCAGACCAAAGTGCCCCGATTGCTCAGGACTATAGATCGCCTGTTGCATCGAGCGCAAACACATGGACTGGATGATCTCGTAATCGGGGCGACTGCGCGCCGCCACGATCAAGGCGGCGTAATCACTTGTTTTCGGATCATCGCCACCGCTTAAGCTTAAGCCAATATTACGCAGATAATCACGCAGCGCCTGAAGCTTTTCAGGTGTTGGCCCCTCATGCACCCGGAATAGCGCCTGCCGCTTATTACGCACAATGAAGTCCGCCGCGCAGGTATTTGCCGCCAGCATGCATTCCTCGATCAGGCGGTGTGCATCATTGCGTACATAAGGCTCAATACGCTCGATTCGCCCCAGCGGGTTACATACAATACGCGTCTCGACCGTATCGAAATCAATAGCACCTCGCTTTTTACGCGCCTGTGCGAGCGCCTGGAACAGCTCGTAGGCGTCCTGCACCGGCGTGAGCACATCGCCCAGGTTCTGCGCGGCAGGGCCGTCAGGCTGCTGCAAGGCCGACCAGATATCCGTATAAGTCGTTCGCGCATGCGAGTGAATCACCGCCTCGTAGAACTGATAGGCTGTCACCGTACCCGCCTTGGCGCCCTGAGCCGGAATCACCATATCGCAAACCATCACAAGACGATCCACATCGGGATTAAGCGAACACATACCATTAGAGAGCACCTCGGGCAGCATCGGGATCACGCGTCGTGGAAAATACACACTCGTTCCACGTTCACGCGCATCCTCGTCCAGAGCCGTGCCTGGTTGTACATAATGGCTCACATCAGCGATTGCCACCAGCAGACGCCAACCCGAGCGCTTGCGCAGCATCGACCCCAGCTCGATAGGCATGCAAAACACCGCATCGTCGAAGTCGCGCGCATCCTCGCCATCAATCGTAATGAAAGGTATGTCGCGTAGATCAACACGACCGATATATTCACCTGGCAACACCTGCTCGGGCACGCGCTCTATCTCGTGATTCGTTGCATCAGAGAACGCGACGGGCACATCGAATTTGCGCACGGCAATCTCGATCTCCATGCCGGGATCATCGATTTCACCAAGAACCTCGATGACCTTGCCCAGCGGCTGCATATGTCGCGCGGGTTGGCGCAAAATCTGCACAGTCACCACCTGCCCGGGCTCGGCACCATTCGTATCGCCTGGAGCAATCAGGATATCGTGCTTTATACGCTGATCCTCGGGCGCGACGATCGTTGCCCCATGCTCATTAAGGAAGCGCCCCACGAGTTTGCCCGTGCGACGCTCTAGTACCTCTACGATCATGGCCTCTGGCTTACCGCGATACTCACCTGCGGGCTTGACTCGCACCCGATCACCATGGAGCACCTTGCTCATCTCATTTGGCGATAGATATAGATCCGGGCCATCCCCCTCGCGCAGCAAAAAGCCAAAGCCATCGCGATGACCTTGCACGACACCTGTAATAAATTCGGTATTGTTGCTAATTTGCAACTTACCTTGGGTATCGAAGCGTAATTGCCCGTCCCGCTCCATCGCATTGACGCGGCGCACAAACCCATTAGAGGGTGGAATGCTTGCCTGAGTGGCGTCGGCCAGAGCCTCAAGGGTTATTGGTTTCCCTGCTTTGCGCAGGGTCTGCATCACGAGCTCTCGGCTGGGGACATCCGGGTCGAAATCAGAGGGTAATTCGGTAAACGGCTGCGCCTGCGCGTCACGCTTATTGTCTTTATCAGATCGCTTTTTCAAAGGCTAGTTTTCATCCATAAAATTGCTGCTATAATCCTGTCTTCGTCGAATACAGCACCTCGTGATGTAGTCAACAAAGCAATAGCATACACGTTATGTTATGCCCAGGTGGCGGAATTGGTAGACGCGCATGGTTCAGGTCCATGTGCCTTCGGGTGTGGAGGTTCGAGTCCTCT
Source organism: Alcaligenaceae bacterium CGII-47 (assembly GCA_019166125.1). Taxonomy (GTDB): domain Bacteria; phylum Pseudomonadota; class Gammaproteobacteria; order Burkholderiales; family Burkholderiaceae_B; genus Castellaniella. Next base: position 250,031 of record JAHTBO010000001.1, on the reverse strand, counting down.
CCTGGGCACCATCAGTATATAAACAGACGTCAACTGGCGTCTATTTTTTTGCCTGAAACCGTTGTCACGTGCGCAACGCTGCCCAAAAGCTGGCCCGATGCACCGCATACAAGTGAAATGTCTGGAGTTTGAGTTGCGTGCCGACCTTACGATAGGTCTAATTATTCAAAAAAATATCCGCACGATCCGGGGCCTTGGGCTTGCCTGCGGGAGCCCGGGTTTTCTTGGGTGCAGCCTTGGCAGATGCGGCAACGGGTGGCTTTTTGTCCGTCTTGCGCACGATATAGCTGGTCCCTTCGGCCAGCGTGCCTGAGGCCATTTTCAGAAAGGAAAACTTGGGTTTGACTTCCGTGACCTTGCCCAGGCCCACCTCAGTTTCCATCGATCCCAGTGACTCGCCACTTTGCGGGTCGACCAGTTCTTCGCCGGTCTGGAATACGGCATAGAGTTCACCGGCCGACACCCCACCCTCACCCCGATTGATAATCGCCGTATCGCCCATAACCTTGACGACCTGGATCGGGTAGATGGCGGCGACCATGCGGTCGACCAGCTTGTCAGAAGCACCGCTGATCAGTCTGCCCAGAGTGGCCGCGCCGACACTGGTCGCCCCGGGGTACGTGCCGCCAAACCTCTGCGACCCCGACCATTTGATCTTGCGCGAGGCGAATTCGATCACCTGCAACTGCAAAGTTCCACTGGCGGTGCTTTTGACCAGAACCTCGCCGGTCATGGCTATGGTTTCACGCTGATTGTTATTGACCCCCAAGCTCTGTAACTGCGCCAGAACCAGATAATCGGCGCCGCTGGCCTGAGACAGTCGAGCCATCTCGGCACTGGCAGCATCGTCGCCCAGGATGAAATCCTTTTCGTTCTGGAACAACTGATCGTTTTCACGATTAAGCACATCGAAACGCCGTGAACCCACGAGGGATTCGCCCACGGTCTGAATCAGTAAGGGGCGGTACTGTTTGCTGTTGCTGACCACCACCACGCCGCGGCGGCTGCTGTCGGCCCCCAAACGTTCGAACTTGGCATAGCGCAGCGTGACCGAAGCCTCCCACCCGTTGTCTGCTGTCTTAGCAACATTATTGACGTCATACCCCAGGATAGGAGAATTTTGCGGTGTATTGAGGGTCTGTCGAATGTCCTTATTCAGGGCGCTGACCAGTACCGAATGGTCTTCATTATCAACAGAAGTATCGATCGACGTACTCTGCACCAAGGATTGCGCTGCCAAGCGCACCCCAAACGCCTGACTGGCCGCATTGATTAAGGCCGACTGGATGGCCTCGTCCCGATTAAGACCTTGGCCTTCTGCGGTGATCTCGGCTTCAGTGACTTGCGCCGCAACCGGTGATAGCCCCAAGGCCAGGGCAATGACCAGCAATGAAAAGAGTGCTCTCATGACGTAATCCTGTAGGGGGTGCCCGAGAACAGACACCGAAACCAAATAGTGCGGGGACAGGCCGCGCAAGACTGGCACGGCCTGTCCATCATTGACTTAAAAGTCGTCTTTTTTGTTAATGGCCTTGGAGACCTGCGACGGGTTGCTCACCGAGTCCCTTGCAGCACCCTGCTGGGCATCAGCCTTACCACGCGCCTGGGCATCGATAGCTTTGGCATTATCCAGCTGGCCGTATGTCCAGCCGACCACGGTACCGACGTGCACGACGCCATTGGCATCCTTTTCGTCCCAACGCTTCAAGATAGACGTTCCACGCAGATCACCGGCCGCTGTGGCCGTACCTGATTTAAAAAATTTCTGAGTGGTCTCACTGATCTGCTCCTTGATCTGCTGGACCTCGCCCGGTTTGCCGTTATTGACCTCGGTAATCTGCCGTGCCCAGGCTTCATTCACGTCGCCAATAGAAGACGATTCGGATATCTGGATATTGGTATTCATGAACTCAACGATGTTGGCCTCGGCCATGGCCTGAGCAATACCCTGGGCGTTTTGCGTGGCCCGAATGGCGCGTGATGCGCTCCAGTCCGGCTCCATGGGCACTGAGGTGCGGCCATAAGCCAGCAGCATCGGATGCCCGGACTCGTCATAGGTATAGCGTAGGCCGATCTCATCCAGATAGCCCTTTTTATCGGCCGGCAGCACATCCTTGAGCGCCTTGGGGGTCCCTGTGACCAGGGTCGGGCGCTTACGCGCGATATCCTTGGCAAACTGACGCGTCTTTTCCGACTGTACGGCTATAACGCCAACCACCATGGTCTTCTTGCCATTTGCTTCCTTCGGGAAAATACCAGTCTGCACAGGCACCAGGCCCTGCATATTTTGATAGGCTGATTTCAGGATCTGCTTGTTCAGATTGTCCTTGGCCAGGTTTTTTTTCTGTTCGACCGACATTTTCTGGATATCTTCAGCTGGCACGCCCTCGTCAACCAAGGCGTTGTCCAGTTTTTTGTCCACCAGTGTCAGGGCCTTATCGAGCATCGCTTCCAGGCGCCCGCCACCCGCATCAACTGCCTTCTGGAATTCCACCGGATCGAAGGCGTCCTTGTCGCTGGATTGATCGTCAAACAATGAGCGTATTGTCTTAGCCTTCAGACGGCCATAATTTTGCAAGATGTAATCGGCCTGCATGTCAAACATGGCGCGTTCATAGGCCAATGCCAACTTCGACCCATAGTGCGGATCGGCTGCACTATCAGTAGAGATCGCGGCGAAACCTGTATAGAACACACGTCCGTCCTGCGCGATGTTCATGGCCTGGCCAAACTGATTCTCGAAACTGGCTACCCAATTTTCGTAACTTTGGGCAGGCTGCTCGGGCATGACATCGGCCGACGTTGCGGTCTCGAGCAGGGTTTCGGACGCCTGGGCTTTGTCCGTCGCGTCCTGGGCCTGCGCGACGCTCATCATCACCAAGCACAAGGCGGCAACGATCGGTGCAAGTTTGAATACCATGGTTACCCCTTACCAAGCGAAGTTTTTATTGGATCCCAGTTTTTCGATAGGGATGAAGGACTGGAAAATCTCTAGGCCCGTATCGCGTTCTACTACGCGGAAGTCGAATTCGTATTCCAGTTGCTGCTGCTTTTGTGCGCCGTCAACGATTGTGCGTTGGCGGATTGTGCCCAACATTTCCAGATCGGGCGCCACCACCGTGCCGTTGCGGGCCACGGTTTTCTGGTTGAACATCTTGGAGTTGCTGAGCTGACGCGAATCCTTCACAAAATTGGTACGCTCAGCGCCAGTGGCGCCGGTAAAGATGAACTGCCCGGTCTTGGTCATGGCAATTTTCATGCGTGATGTCATGCTGGCCGTGTCGATGCGAAAGGTCGTGTCATTGACGACTTCCCCCATCTGCACCACCCAGCGTCCGCCGCCCGGTTTTCTGGCATAGGGCGATTCCAGGAATTCCTGAACGGCATTTTTGGCTGCATATTCGAAATCCGTACTTTGCAGACCGAAAGACACCAAACCAGGCTTGCCGGTGCGGCTGAGCTCCGCGTTCGGATTGCTGGACACTACAGGCATGTTCTGGCAACCAGCCAGGGCCAGGGCCATCACGGCCACAAGAGATATCTTTTTCATGGAATTTCCGTCAGGGTCAATTTTCAACGTATACACGTAGGAAGGCGTGAGTGGCATAGGCATCCATTGCAGTGGATTGGATGATTTCCTGGCGACGCGGGTCCAGCGCCAGACCATCGACGGACTGCCCACCGGTGGTGATGCGACGTCCGCAATCATCGGTCCATTGCACGGTGTAGCGGACCTTCAAGATGGTGCTGAAAGGGCGCGGCTCAAGCGCATTGCGAACCGAGAACTGCACGGATTTCATGCCATTGGGCAGATCGATCAAGGCGACGTCCTCCACAATTGCGCCCCTGCTGCTGGCTTCATCCTGGACTCGCAGGGCTGATCGAGGGGCCACCGTCGTATCGCAGGTGATCACCCGTGGAGAAATCGTCTGGGCTGCTACTGTCGTCGCCAGGCCCAGCGGCAAGGCCGCAGCCAGAACCAGATACCAATAATTCATGTCAGGTCTCCTGAGGGTCTTGTGCCGACGCTGTGCCCAGCGGCTCAACCGGGTCCTGGGCTGGCAGCGCCTGCACATAGACTGCCGGCTTGCCCAGATTACCGGATGCCTTGACCAGCACCAGTGTATTGACGTCCTGCTGCAGCGGAACCTCGGCAATCGGCTGACCCAAGGCGCTGACCAGAGTCAGCACCCCGTCCTTTGGACGATCAACGACAACCATCTGGATGGTATTGGGCAAATTAGCCCAGGCCCGGACATCCGCCTTAGTCAGGGCGTACTGTGCCGCGCCTGTCCCCAATTTCAGCAAGGCGCCCACCAGTGGATCCACTTTTTGTTGATCGATCTGGTTGTTGATGACCGCTTGTGCGGTGGTCTTGATGACGGTGGAGATCACCGCCTTGGCAACAACGCCCTTGTAGGCAGCATCGAACTCCAGCCCGGCCAGCTCATTGAGATCGGTCAGCGTGGCGGTTTCCTGCTGGGTCTTGCCCGAACCGACTTTAAGTCCACCGAAGGCCGAACGCCCCGGAACGAACTGCGGTAAGGCTATCCCGGTATAAGTGACCTTATCCGTGACAATAAACAGCGGCAGATCAATACGAAATTCCTCCAGACCAGGACCAATCCCATCTTCATACAAAATGATGGCCTTGTTCTTTAGCAAACCCTTGCCTTGCCGCAGTTCGCGGCCAAGATAGGCAATGACGGCATTGCCACCCCGCGTGGCGCTGGCCGTATTGGCGCTTTTGAGCATGTCGCGGGACAGATTTGAGCGCTTGTCCGACTCGGCCGACGAGGTGGCGCGAAAAACGGCACTCATTACATCACCCGCCGAGAGGCGGATCTTTGCCTTGGCCAGACCGCTGGGCAGGTTCTTGATTCCATCAGCGATTTTCGGGCCGATTTCGCCAAGGCTTTGTTTGGCACCTTCGCTTTTCTCGTCGGCCAGGCCCTCGCTCACCGACGTATTGACTGTGGCTGCAAAGGCATTAAGCTGCGCGACCGCGTTGCCCTGCCGTACCTGTAGACGGTTGAAATCGACCCGGGCATCGGCCTCGTTGCCCAGCATCAGATGATTGATGGCCTGGTAATAGTCGATCAGGGAACCCTGATGGATTTTGCCCTGATAGGCGCCAAACGCATCACTGGTCAGTGTCGTGCCTAGCAAGTTAGCAACCTCGGCGGGCGTATCGACCGTATCTTCTTTCCAGTTCAGCTGCTTGGCGGCGGCATCGAAGGCATCTCGGCTAAGCGCCCATAGACCAGCATCGTTGAACGCCTTGCCAGCTTCCAGGGTATCCAGCAGGCTGGTCGGATCGTAGGTCGGTTGCCCTTTGGAATCCAGGTACCGAGCGGCATAGGCCCGATAATCAGATGCCAGCAGATAGGCAGCGGCATCGGTCTGAGTCACCGTGCGGGTGCCAGCACAACCGGTCAGTAGCACGACCCCAAGGCACACGCCCACCCATTGCATCCATCGTCTCGAGCGCATGATGCGTCCCCTTCAAAACATGTGTATTTGTTTGTAATTGAAACAGTTTACATGAATCTGAACACGAGCTAATTGTTGGGGAATTTTATCGAGCACGAAGTCTTTGTCGTGGTCCACCTTGATCCTTAACATCAGGGCATCTGGTTTCGCACACTCTTTGGCGCCTGTTCTTGATCTATGTTTGCAATGTTGCATGCTGCTGGTCTGAATCGTTGACTTGGTTTTTCCTGATCTCTACGATGAAGATGCGCTTTATCAACACTGTGCGTTGACAGATGGAGAATTATCATGCCAACACCTGATCACGATTACATGAACGATCCCGATGCGCCCATACCGTGGATGCAGCAACTACTGGACAGCCCGTTCATTCTATTGACCTTGGGGGTGATGATCCCAATGATCGTCTACAACCTATGGGGCGTCATCGAAATCCTGCTCCTGCCCGTTACCCAATGACCCAGAACCTCCGGAGTACAGCACCATGAGCGCCATTCTTCCGCCGGCGGACCGGCTTTGGTACAAGCACCCGATTGATCGGGTCGAGGGCACCTGGATCGCCATCGCCCTGATCTGGTGCATTATTTTGTTCGTCATGATGACGGGCTGGCATGTCTGGGGAAAACAGAATCTCTCGACAGAGACCTATCGCACCACGCCTGCGCAATTCATGGCAAAGACGCAGGCTATGGTCGATCAGTACACGGTGCGCACCGAAACCGACGAAAAAATTCCCGTGGTTGCACCACCGGTAGGCAGCGACGTCTATCTGCTAGCGCGCCTGTGGTCCTTCTGGCCGATTCTTGAACTGGAAAAAGACAAAACCTATCGACTGCATCTTACCGCTATGGACTACAACCATGGCTTTTCGTTGCAGCCCGCCAATATCAATATCCAGATGGTGCCAGGCTTTGAACACGTCGTGACCGTGACCCCCAATGAGTCGGGGACGTACTCACTGGTGTGCAACGAATATTGTGGTATTGGGCACCACCGTATGGTTAGTCGTCTATACGTGAAATAAGGGGAAAAACGGATGACAACTATCGCAACTACCTACCGTACCTGTCCGCGCTCGGGCTTACAGTTCGAACGCCAGGCCGAACGGCTTATCAAGTTCAATATCGTCGCGGGCGTGCTATGGCTAGCCTTTGGCGGCATACTGGCCATTGGCGTTGTACTCACCCGTTGGCCAGCGATTCGCTGGCTTGAGGCCGACACCTTCTATATGGTGCTTACGGCACACGGCCTGGACATGCTGATCTTCTGGCTCATGTTCTTCGAGGTCGCATTCATGTATTTCTGTGCTTCGGTGTTGCTGCGATGTCGTATCGCAACACCGAAGCTTGCCTGGTTGGGCTTTGCGCTGATGGCGATCGGCTCGGTGGTCAATAATATCGCCGTGTTTCGCGGTGGCTCTAGCGTCATGATGACCAGCTACGTGCCAATGATGGCTGAACCAGCCTTCTACCTGGGCATTATCCTGTTTGCTGTTGGTGCGCTGATCGGTTGCGCTGTTTTCTTTGGCACACTGGTCGTGGCACGGCGCGAAAAAACCTATGAAGGCTCAATACCGCTGGTCACCTTCGGTGGCATGACTGCTGCCATCATCATGGTGTTCACCTTGTTATCCGGGGCTTTCATCATCATCCCAGCGTGGTTGATGTCGATGAATCTGATGCATGTCGACCCGCTGATCTACCGCACCGTGTGGTGGGCGCTAGGCCATTCATCCCAGCAGGTCAACGTTGCCATGCACGTCACGGTCTGGTATTTCATCGCGGCCGTTGTGCTGGGTGCCAAACCCATGAGCGAGCGCGTCAGTCGCATGGCTTTCTTGCTATACATTCTCTTTCTGCAACTGGCCTCTGCGCACCACTTGCTTGGTGACCCGGGCCTGTCCACGGCGTGGAAAATCACCAACACCAGCTACTTTATGTACCTTGCCGTGTTGGCCTCGATGATTCATGGCCTCACCGTACCCGGAGCCATGGAAGTAGCGCAACGCCAAAAGGGCTTTACCAAAGGCTTGTTCGAATGGTTGCGCAAGGCGCCCTGGGATAACCCCTGCTTCTCGGCCGTGTTCATCTCGCTCATCGGCTTTGGCTTCCTGGGGGGTATCACCGGTGTCATGATGGGCACTGAGCAGCTCAATCTAATCATCCACAATACGATCTACGTGCCAGGACACTTCCACGCCACGGTGGTGATCGGTACGACATTGACCTTCATGGCTGTAAGCTATTATTTGATCCCGGTGCTGTTCAAGCGCGAACTGATCGCGCCCAAGCTAGCCATGTGGCAACCCTATCTGTTTGGCCTGTCGATGTACTTCTTTTGCCTGGTGATGATGGGGGCGGGGACGCTGGGCGTATCGCGCCGACACTGGGATATGGCCTTTCAGGGCGCTGCAATGGCTTATGAATGGCCAGGTGCTGCCTACCTGATGATGGCGTTAGTCGGCATAGGCGGTGTGGCAGCCATCATCGGCGGTATTGCCTTCGTCTACATCACGTTGGGCTCGCTGATCTGGGGTCGCAAGCTCGAGCCGGGCGCGTCCAGTCCAAACTTCACCCCAGTGGGACGTGCAGCGCCCAGCGCGGCAGCCCAGACCTATGGCTCGATCGGTTTTGTTGCCCCGGGCACCTTCGCGCTGGCAATGGTATTTTTGGTCGCCTTTGTCGTCTACTACTTCATCAACTGGAAGTATTTATCCACCCTGTGGGGCCTGAGCTGATCAACACCCTGTCACGCCTGCCACACGGCAGGCGTGTGATCTGGAGTCAAGCATGACTCATATCGAAAACTCTCTTGTATCTTCGCGCTTGACCGCGCCGACACCCGTTGTTTGTCCAGTGCACCCACGTTGGCGCCTGGTGCTCGGCGTGTTCAAGCTGCGCATTGGCGTGCTGATCATGTTTACCGCACTTGCGGGAGCAGCGATTGTTCCCCACGGTGTGGTGACGCCTTGGCAAACGTTGGTGCTGGCATTAAGCGTGCTGCTCGCCTCAGCCAGCGCGGGCGCCTTCAACCAGTATGTGGAAGCTGACAGCGACCGCTTGATGGCACGCACCAGGGGACGTGCTTTCGCCAGTGGTGCCCTGCAGCGGGGCGCCCACTGGCTGCTTCTCATGCTTGGTATGCTGGTCGCGGCAGTGACGGCGGCGGGCCTGGTCATCAACTGGACGGCTGCGCTATTCGTGCTGCTGGGGGCATTGACCTACGCGCTGGTGTATACCATTGGTCTCAAGCGACGCACGCCGTGGAATATTGTTATTGGGGGGGCAGCTGGCAGCTTCGCCGTGCTCGCGGGGGCCGCTGCGGTCAGTGCGCAGCTAGGGGCACTGCCGTGCTTGCTGGCGCTGGTGCTACTGCTGTGGACGCCGCCCCATTTCTGGAGCCTGGCTATTGCCAACTGCGATCAATACGCGGCGGCCGGCGTGCCCATGTTGCCAGTGGTCGTAGGCCCCGAGCGGGCCGCACGCATTGTGCACTGGAGCACGATGGCATTGGTGACCGTATCGATGTTACCAATGGGGTTTGGCCTGGGCTGGGCCTATGCGCTGGGGGCCGCTCTGGGGGGCACGCATTTTCTGCGCAAAACTGCAGCGTTGGCACGCGAACCGACACGCGCGCGGGCGATGGCAGCGTTCTTTGCATCCATGGTGCAGCTGAGCGCGCTTATTGTAGGGGTCTGGATTGATGCCGCATTGCGTTAAACGAACTCATGCACTGCGGCTGACACGCTGGCGGGCCATACTGTACGCTTGGGTATTGGTCTTGCTTAGCGGAAATGTCCTGGCGGTCACCGGTGTCGGCGCGGCATCACGTGCCGCAGGCGAGCTGCCATCGATCAACGAAGCCCACGCCCTGCGCCTGGCGGAAGGCGCAGTGGGTCGCGTGGTGCCCGACTTCGAACTGCGTGACCGCAACGGCAAGCCGGTGCGGTTGGGCAGTTATCGAGGCAAACCGTTGCTGGTAAGTTTTATTTACACCGGCTGTTTTGAAATATGCCCGACCCAGACGCGCACGCTATATGAGGCGGTCAAGGGTCTGGACAATATGCTTGGTGAAAACGAGTTCAACGTCATCAGCATTGGTTTCAATCAGCCATTTGACGACCCAAACGCCATGCGCGCATTCGCGTCGCAGCATCGAATCAAGCACCGTAATTGGGAATTTTTAAGCCCCAAACCAAATGAGGTCGAGGCCCTGACGCGCGCCTTTGGTTTCAGCTGGGTTGCCACGCCGGCAGGCTTTGATCACGTGCTGGGCGTCACCGTGGTCGACTCTGAGGGACGCATCCATAGTCAAGTGCTGGGGGATGTCGTGCGTGCTGAACGCCTGGGTACGCCCTTGCGCCGCCTACTGCTCTACGAAGAGCCGCAAGCCATGTTCAGCACGGTCAACCATCTGATCGAACGTGTGCGTATTCTGTGCACGGTCTACGATGCACGGACCGGCGAATACCGCTATGACTGGAAACTGATCCTGCAAATGGTCAGTGGCTTGTTGTTTTTTTTGACTATGTTCATTTGGCTGTTTGGCGAATGGCGCAGACAAAGGCACCAGCGTTATAAAACAGGTTCGCCATGTCCTACTACAGTACACGCGGTTTCCGGCAAGCGGGTCTAACGGGCTGGCGAACCATCGAACGGTATTTCGATACGGCGTTCGGTTCGGCCCTGAACCCCTTACGTCACCTGGGAACCATCGGATTTCTAGCGCTTTGGCTGTTGGTGGCCAGCGGTGTCATTCTATTTGCCTTCTTTGACACCTCGGTCAGCGGTGCCTGGCGTTCAGTCGAGAACCTCGCGCATTTGCCCCTGGGTCTGGGGCGTCTGCTGCGGGGCTTGCACCACTATGCGGCCGATTTACTGATGCTGGGGGTGCTCTTGCACATTTTGCGCGAATGGCTACACAGCCATGCCTCTGGCGTACGACACTTTCATTGGCTGACGGGCGTGCCGTTACTGGGGTTTTGTTTCATCAGCGCCATCGGTGGTTTCTGGCTTGCCTGGGACCAGCTCAGTCAGTATTCGGCACTCTCCACGGCTGAATGGCTGGATGGGCTGCCGCTACTGGCTTCGCCACTGGCGCGCAACTTCCTCACCCCCACGGCGCTCAGCGACCGGATGTTTTCTTTGTTTATCTTCGTACATGTGGGGATCCCTCTATTGATGCTGTTCGGCTTATGGTTTCATGTTCAACGTCTTGCACACGTCACTACGCTGCCGCCACGGCGCTTGACGCTGGGGGTAATCCTGACGCTGGCAGTACTCGCGCTGGTCCGTCCGGTGCTCAGTCACGGGCCGGGCACGCTTGATCAGGTGCCCACAAGCCTGCGCCTGGACTGGCTATTGCTGTGGTTGCATCCGCTCACCGATGCCACATCCCGCAGCTTCACTTTGATGTTGCTGGGCATTATTGCGCTGCTGCTATTTGCTTTACCTTTTCTGTCACGTGCCCCGCGCGCGGCCATCGCCGTGGTGGATGCAGAAAACTGCAGTGGTTGCACCTACTGTTTTGCTGACTGCCCCTATGCGGCAGTGACCATGGTGCCCCATCCTGGTCGGCGTCCCGGGCATCTGCTAGCGCAGGTGGATGCCGACTTATGCATCGGCTGCGGCATCTGCGCCGGTGCCTGCCCCGCTTCGACGCCGTTTCGCAAGACCCAGCCTCTGGTGACCGGCATCGATATGCCGCAGCGCTCCATCGACAGCCTGCGCCAGCAGCTGCGCACCCAGCTGACTGCGTCGACGGCAGAGCGCCCGCTGGTAGTGTTTTCCTGTCAGCACGGGGCATCCGATGCCGGTTTGCGCGACGACGATCTGAGTGTGCTTAGCCTGCTTTGCGCCGGGCAACTGCCCCCATCCTTCGTTGAGTACGCCATGCGCAACGGTGCGGCGGGCGTGCTTGTGGCTGCCTGCTGTGAAGGGGGCTGCGAGTTCCGTCTCGGTCAGCGCTGGACCGTGCAACGGTTGGCACGCCAGCGTGAGCCGCATCTGCGTGCTCAGGCGCCGACCGAGCAGCTGCAATTGGTTTTTGCCGGGCCTGGCGAGGAAGGCCTGTTAGGGAAGGCGGTTCTCGGCCTGCGGGAACGGGTACGGGCGATCTCACCACTTATAAGAATGGATTCCGATGAAAATTGCTACTGAGCCCAAGCTTGCCAAATCCCGGCGCAGCGGCCCCACGGGTCCTGTGCAGTGGGTAGGGCAATTCCTTCTTTACGGTTTGTTTGCACTGACGATTGGCGTGTTCACGCAATGGCCGCCCTATCATCCTATTGGTGAGGATCAGGCCTTGATCAAGGTTAGTGTCGCCCGTCTGGGCCAGCCAGTCGGCGAATGCCGACGCCTGACCGACGAGGAACTGGCCAAGCTACCGCCTAATATGCGCGATCCGGTGCAGTGCCCACGGGAACGCTCGCCGCTGACCATGGAGGTTGATGTCAATGGCGCCACAATGCTCAAGCGTGTGGCTGAGCCTGGTGGCCTGTCCAGGGACGGATCCGCCGCCATCTACGAGCGACTGGTGGTGCCTGCGGGCCAACAGCGCATCAGTGTGCGCTTTAACGATGACGTGCGGCCAGGTGCGCGCGTCTACGAACGCCAGGCCAGTGTGACGCTGTTGCCTGGCCAGGTTCTAGTCATTGATTTCGACGTAGAAAAGGGCGGCATCGTACTCGAATGAATACCCATACCAACACCATCACAACTCACGAAAACCCACGCCGCGTGACGGCTTCTACCCCAGCACATTATGTGCTGCCGGCGACCACTGCAGACAGTCGCCGACTGGCGCGTGCCTGGTTGTGGCTGGCGCTGGCGGCCTTGCTGGGCTCGGGCCTGTTTTCAGTCCTGCTGGTGCTGGCACGTACGCCGGGAATCAACGCACTGCTGCCCGGGGGTGATTTTTTTCGCGTGGCGCTGGTCGTGCACGTGGATCTGTCGGTGCTGGTCTGGTTTATCGCCATTGCAGGCGTGCTATGGAGCCTGAACCTGAAGCCTACGATCACGCCCTGGGGCCGTCGGTTTGCCTGGCTGGCATTGGTATTATGTACGACAGGTGCGCTGGGCATGGCGCTGGCCCCTTTCGTCGATTCGGGCGAGGCGATCATGGCCAACTATATTCCCATGATCGACAGTGCTGCCTTCCGTGCAGCGTTATTACTTTTTGCCGCGGGCGGCCTATCGCTGGTGCTACTGACGATGGCCTGCACTGTTCCCATCGGACCGGCAGTCGATGGCACGGGCGCCCTGCGATTCGGCCTGCACGCTAGCGCGGTAGCTGCGGCAGTCGCACTGCTGGCCTTTGGTTGGTCGTGGGTGGTCATTCCGGCCGGGCTGCCTGCCAACGCTTATTACGAAATTCTGTACTGGGGTGGCGGCCACGCCCTGCAGTTCACCTGGACCTTGCTCATGCTGGTCTCGTGGCTCGTCCTGGTGCAGGCCTGCGGCGGCCAGGTGCCGCTTAGCCCACGCATTGTATTGCTGCTGTTCTGCGTAGCGCTACTGGGCGTCTTCGCCACGCCCCTGGCCTACTTGATGCACGACATCAGCAGCGTCGAGCACCGACACTTGCACACTTGGGCCATGCGTCTAGGCGGCGGCACGGCCATCGCACCGCTAATGCTGGCGGTGTTGCTGGGCCTGGCGCCGCTGCGTCGACTGACGGCGAGCTTGCGTCCGCTGCGTGCTGCCGTGCTCGCGTCTCTATTGCTGTTTGTCGCTGGCGGCGTGATTGGGCTCACCATTGATGGCAACAATGTGCGCATTCCGGCGCATTACCATGGCAGTATTGTGGGTGTCACGCTGGCCCTGATGGGCATGATCTACTGGCTATTGCCCAGGCTTGGCTACGTCGCACCATCGGGTCGCATAGCGCTGTTGCAGCCCTGGCTATACGGTGGAGGGCAGTTACTGCACATTATCGGCCTGATGTGGTCGGGCGGCTATGGCGTGCAACGCAAGGTGGCTGGCGCCGAGCAAGTGCTGCGAACCAGTGGCGAGATCGCTGGCATGGGTCTGATGGGTCTGGGTGGGCTGCTGGCCATCGTTGGTGGCTTATTATTTGCCTGGGTTGTCATCCGCGCCATGCGTGGTGACGTTGCCCGGTGCAATGGCGCACAGCGGAGCGCAGCATGATCCGCATCGTGCAACACCCTCTACGTGCCGCTTTCATGGCCACCGAAGCGGTATTCAACCGTGCCTTCGGCGACCAGATGAACCCGTTTTATCATCTGGGCAAGATCACTTTCTTTCTCTTTTGGGTGGTCGCTGTAAGCGGTCTGGTACTTTATATATTTTTCGATACCAGTGTTGAAGGTGCGTACCGCTCGGTGGAAGTGGTCTCCCAGAGCGCTTGGGGTTTGGGCAGCCTGATCCGTGGGCTGCACCGCTATGGTTCCGACGCCATGGTGCTGACCATGCTGCTGCATATGCTGCGCTATTTCGCGTTCGACCGTTTACGTGGCTTTCGGGCATTTGCCTGGATCAGCGGCGTCGGGCTGCTGTGGCTGACCTACGCTTCTGGCGTTAACGGCTTCATGCTGCCGTGGGACCGTCTGGCGCAGTTCGTCACGCAAGCCAGTTTCGAATGGCTAGACTGGCTTCCGGGCTTCAGCGGCCGCCTGATCCGCAACTTCATCCTCCCGGAGCACGTTACTAACCGCCTTTTCTCGCTACTGGTTTTCATGCACATCGGGGTGCCTTTGTTGCTGCTGCTGCTTATGTGGATACATATACAGCGGGTACCCAAGGCAAGCACACAGCCGCCACGGCCGATCACACTGGCGCTGATGCTGACCCTGGTGGTGGTATCCATTATCGTGCCTGTGTCCAGTCAAGGCCCGGCCGACCTGCACACCACACCGCTGGCGTTGTCGCTCGACTGGTTCCTGCTGCCGGTTTTTCCGCTCATTCAGGAGGGCTATCTGGGTTTGGTCTGGGCGCTCGTCATCGGCCTGACGCTGCTGGGCGTTGCACTGCCCTGGCTGACATTGCATCGTGGGTCGAAAACCACGCACAGCCTGACGATCCATCCCGGACCCGCACGTGCGCTCGCCCGCACTGCTGAAACCTTGCTCGAGGCCGGCCTGCGCGCCGAGCTGGCACTGCCCTACGACTGTCGCTCTGGCGGCTGTGGCGTTTGCGTCTGTACGGTGCTCAATGGACGGGTTGATCTGGGACCCTACCAGGAGGCGGCGTTGACACCAGCGATGCGTGCGCGTGGCCAGGCCCTAATGTGCTGTGCTGTTGCGCTAGAGGACGTCGAGTTCGAGGTCGAGGGTGTTGCGTCGCTTACGCCCGATGAAGCGCAAGTCATACAACGCTGGCAAGGCCGTGTCCAGCGCATGGAACTGCTCACACCAACGCTGATGCGCCTGTTCATTGCCCTGCCGTCAGGGAGAGCCCTGACTTATCTGGCCGGACAATACATCAACATCATTCTGAGTGATGGGGCCAAGCGTTCCTTTTCCTTCGCCAAGGCGCCAATCGATCCTGCGCGGTCTACCCATCTACCAGAGGACAGCATCATCGAGCTCCACGTGAATCGGGTCGAAGGCGGGCGTTTCACTACGCATGTGTTCGAGCATATGCAGATCGGCGACGAGATCAATTTTGACGGGCCAATCGGCCGTTTTACGCTGCGCGACAGCGAGCGACCCATTCTGATGATTGCCGGCGCCACGGGCTTTGCGCCGATCAAGAGTATTCTTGAAGATGCTTTCCGGCGTGGCGTGCGTCGGCCAATTCAACTGTATTGGGGGGTGCGCACAGAGGCTGATCTCTATCTGCAGGATCAGATCAGGCGCTGGCAAACCGAGCACGATAATTTCAAATATGTGCCGGTGCTCTCGGGGCTGGCGGATGACGACCCCTGGAGCGGGCGGCGTGGCTTTGTGCATCAGGCCTTGCTGGCCGACCACCCTGATCTCAGTGGCTACGAGATCTATGTCTGCGGTTCGGTGCATATGGTCGAAGCCGCTGTGCCCGACTTTTTATCTCACGGTCTAACCGAAGCGTTCTGTTTCTCGGACGCCTTTGTACCAAATGTCAAAAAAGACAATCGTTGATTGCAGGAGGGTGTGACGGTGGGTTCGGTAACGGTTGCAAAACTATTTCGTAATCCATAAATATCCAACTGGGTCATCCTCGCACTGTCCAAAGCCGCACTCGAGTAGCGTTGAGCCCATATTGGCGAGGACGAGGACAAAGAATAGCCACATAACAAACCGAGCAAACCGCCCTATATGACTGCGTGGGCTGGGCTGATCCCTACAGGCTCGGTCCAGCATCAACATGACAGCGCAAAAGGCAATCAGCGCGATAAATGTCAGCAGCGCCCAGGTGTAGAAATGCATGCCCAAAAATGGGGAACCGTAACCTGCATCGCCCGGAGCAAGATGCAGGGCGAACTGTCGAAATGCGACCCCTGCTCCGGCCATCGCAGATAAAATCGCAACCCCGTAATGCAGGGGAGACGGGCCAAAGCGAATATTAAGTAGCAGACCAATACCAACAAGGGCAAAGCCAGCACGTTGCAACAAACACAAGGGGCAAGGCACCTCGTCATAGAGCAGTTGCCATGCAAAGGCAAAGAGCAAAATACCGCACACGCCCGCCAATGCGAGGATATTGAGCGTATAAAAAAGAGGATGCGAATGACTGCGTGGATTCATGAACATAGTATTCCTAGAGCGATAACGCCAAAGGATCTGTCATGTGAACGCCACACCATGCCGCAAAAATTACAATGGTCAGCAGCCAGAGCACCAGGCAAGCTTGGCGGCGGCCGCGTATGCCAAACCAGATTGACATCGCACTAGTAAGAAACGGCAACATCATAACCATTGAATAAGATCCATTTTTAAATTTAAGTGAAGGCCGGGGGATCTTAGCTTATTTCATATTCTGTTGCATAAAAATTCAGCACATCGACGTGCAGGTCTTGACTTATGCGCCTAAGAAGATGAATTATCACAATGACTAAGCCAGGCCGTAGGTGAGCTGTCGCCCTCAGGCTCTGGTCTTGGATCCCAGCCGCTCTGAGAGACGATTTGCAAGCTTCTGGATGGCCTGCCCGGCTCGTTGCTGCAAGGCCTGATCGGTCTCATTGGATAGAATACTGACCGCCACACCGGCCACAGCCTCAGGACCATTCGAATCGAATACTGGCGCACCAAAGCACAGCATCCCTTCGCGCACCTCGCCCAAATCAACAGAATAGCCACGGTGTCGCACCTGAGCCAAATCGCTTAGCAGCGCATCAACGTTACGCGCCCCCTTGGAGGTCAGCGGCCTGGGCCACCCCCCGTCACATCCATCCAGCAATTGACGGACGGCCTCATCGGACAAGGTGCTTAGCATCGCCTTGCCTGTCGCGGTATAGACTGAAGTCAAACGCATCCCCGTACGAAACGTCACGCCCAGTGGCCGACTACCATTACGACAAGCGATATAGACCACCTCACTACCATCACGTATCGACAGTGTGATGGTCTCCTCAGGCAACACACGCATATCATCCCAGGACGCAAAGAACTCCTGGGTCATATCAAGCCTTGCGAGGAATGCGTTTGCCCACAGCATGACATGAGGGCCCAGGGTCATCTGCCCATTGTCGAGCCGGGTAATCAGATTGAGCTGAATCAGCGTTGCACACAAGCCATGTAGCGTGCTCTTGGGCAGTTGTAGTTCACGTGCCAAATCCGCCAGGGAAAGCGGCACGATTGAACCGGAGAGCAAGTCCAGAATCGCGGTTGCTCGGACAACAGCGGGCGCAGCGGGCTTATCGGTCGGCACTTAAACTCGCAAAAGGCGCATCCGTTCCGGATGCGGATTAAAACGTTGATGCACAATGCCCGCCACTGGGCGCCTGACCTGAACCTGCGGCAATCAGTGGCGGCTCAGTACGTACGTCCACCGCCCCACTACGTACCCAGTCCCATGCAAAAAAAGACACCAGCACCAGCCAAAAGATCGCCGTCCAGAGAGATTTTTTCATCTGTGCCCCCCGATCAAAAGGCAAAATGGCGACGTATGCGCACACCAATCAGCGACCCCATAAAAGCCATGGGCACCCATATCCATCCGTGCAGACTGCCAGTAGAAATGCCACTTACCATGGCGCCAATATTGCAACCAAACGCCAAGCGTGAACTATAGCCGAGCAAAAAGCCAGCGATGATACCTACGAGCCATTGCAAGGCGGTCATGGATGAAGAAGAGGAACGTGGCTTAGCGGCCGCGATCCATAATGCACCAGCCAGAATCCCAAGATTGGTGATCGATGTCACGTCGAGAAATACGGATTGACTCAGGGTTTTGATATTGACTGCCTCGCTCCAGAAGGGGTTGGCACCTGGATCAAAGACGCCCACTGCCGTAGCGACCTTGGCCGCCCACAGGCCAAAGCCGTACACAATCCCCCAGGGTTGCCCTGCGATGATCAGATTCAAGGCCGCCAACGCTGCCAGTAACACCGCCCCGATCAACAGCTTACGGTCCAGTATTTTTATTCTGTGGCCTGCCGAACGCCCTGCCCAGCGCACCGCCACAAATCCTATTACAGCCAGCCCCAGCAGCGTCAGGGCCAGCGCCACCGGTGCGCCAAAATGCGTCACCAAACCAAAGGGCGGCATAGCGCCCAAGGCTAGCCACTGATCCAATGTGGCCGAGCCCAGAAAACTGCCGATCGCAAACATGGGAAGGATCGCCATATTGAGCGGGATCCCTAATCCAGCTTTATAAAGCGTTCCCGAACCACAGCCATCAGCCACCTGCATGGCACCACCAAATACAAAGGCCCCCACAATCAAACTGATGCTCGGTGGCCCCAAGGCGGCGCCCAGATCAGTCGGATAGGCCGCCAGCAAAGGCATGGATACCGCCGCAGCCAATGCGAGCAGCAATAGTTGCGCCAGCACCCCACTGGGGTCGCGCTGCTCGATGAGCTTGCGCCAGCCAGTGGTAAATCCAAAGCGCGCGCCAGCCAAAACCGCGCCCATGCCCAGACCCACTGCGAATAACATGGCCTGGCGCAAGGCGACAAACCAGGCCAGGCAGACCACGAATGCGATCACCATGATCGCAAGAGGGAGACGCTTGTTCAATGAGACACCTTGCTACAAAAAGTTCTGATTATAGTAAGAACAGATCTCCGGCGATCCTGACTGACCAGGCTTTAGCTAATCAGACCCTTGAGCTTATCAAGAATTTGCGCACCTCGCCCTGGGACATTGCTCATTGGCAAGCTGGCATCCTGTGACCACTCAGCGAGCGAAGCTGGGTATAAGCGCACATTTTTTTGTCCGACGATCTCGGACAAAGCAAACCAGTCGGTGGCTGCCCAATGGCCCGTATTACAAAACGAAATTGTCTGTGCAGCAGCCTCGGGCAAGGCATCAGCGGCGATTTTTCGAGCATCCTCTGTCGACACAAAAATCGACGTCCCTGGCTTGAACCATTTACCGTTCTCCAGGTTCACTGCGTTTTTGATTGTGCCGGGTACCTGAGCGGTAGGGGCCTTGGTCTGGCCCAGATAAAAAGCGAGTGGGCGCGCGTCAATCAGACGGGTGTCAGGATTATCCACCTGTGCAGCGACCTGGTCCTTCGTCGCAATCAAGCTTGCATCAGGCTGCGCAACATAGCTGCTCGCAACGACCGTGGGTACCGTCTGATCCTGTGCTAGCCCTGCGTCAGCCCAGGCCTTTAGGCCACCGTTCAGAATAGACAAATTGTGCAGTCCGACATATTTCAACGTCCAGTACACCCGGGCCGATCCACCAAAGTCCGTCGCGTCGGCCCCAGAGGACACGACCACCGCATGCGTGCCACTATCCAGGCCCAGCCCCTGCACCAGGGCCGTGAGCTTATCGACACTGGGGAGTTCTCCGGGGTTGTCTGATGGTCCGCGCCACTGACCGTAAGGCGCAGACACGGCACCTGGAATATGGCCCGAGGCGTAGGCGTCAGCAGGCCGAATATCAATAACACGCACCATAGCGTCCTGACGGATGCTATCGAGCTGGGCGGGGGTAAGTAGCGGATTAGCAGACCACGCCGCAGATGACAGGCTAAGCGCGGCCGTCGCAATAAACAACGAAAACAGGGATTTCATGATGGATACTCGATAGATAACGGATTTCTTTATTATCTCAGGCCTGGCTATATGACAATATATTATTTAATAATTAGTTTATTGCTGATTTGGATATAAAGAACATCATTGATAGCGTCCCTGCCCAGGGACCTCAACGTAGCGCCCCTGCCAGATTTGCAGGTAAAACCTGGATGACCTGTGCGGCGCTCTGTGCAGCGGCTGCCAAGGCCACCGCTGGTGCCTCACCACTTGCCCATCCATACGCAAACGCCGAGGCAAACGCATCGCCTGCACCCACTGTCGATACGACGTTCACACGCTGTGCCTGGTGGTAATGGACGAGATGGCCATCGTAGAACAACGCGCCACCCGCACCCAGCGTGATCAGAATCCCCTGCCCGTCTCGGCACACCAGGCGCCGCGCCAAAAATTCAGCTTGTTCAGGTGACAAGTGCGTAGAAATACCCGGTGCATCGGAGCCTAGCAACTTTTGCGCCTCCAGCGCGTTCACGCACAATAGATCCGCTTGTTCACGCAGGGGCAGCAAGCCATCAGGATGGGCGAGCTGTCGTGCCCCCGGATTCACAACCAAGCGAAAACGCCGGGCGCTCATGGCGGCCAACGCTGCAACCAGCGCGGCCTCAGAGGCTAGGGACAAACCCGAGGTGTACACCATATCGCACGCCTCGATCCCGGAAAACCCCATCTCTCCCACACGGGTGCTGGCACCACGCTGCGCATAGGCACGCGCCTCGCCCTGCTCGTCCACCATGACGACTGCCTTGCCTGTTGGTTCATCAGCCAGCTGAATTGCACACTGGACGCCATGCCGACACAATGCCTCGCTGATCAACCCCCCCTCCATGTCGCGCCCGACACAAGCATGCAGCGTCACCCGCGCACCGAGCAACGCAAAATTCAGCGCTGCATTCACTGCACCGCCGCCTAGATACAGGCCGATATGCTCGACATCCTGCTTGGCCCCACGCATTGGCCGTACCCGTGCCACGATAATATCCACGATCGCCGCACCGATCGTCGCAAGCTGCAATCCTGCTTGTGTGCTGTCTGGACTCAAGTTATCTTCCGTGAGGTTCACGATATCCCTTCAAAGCCGCACGGAATCTGTACCGAAACAAGGCACCGGCTGATGGCCAGCATTGACCTGGGAGCATTCGCCTAATTGCTGGGGGGGTGGGCCTCGAACCACCCGAGCGTGGCGCCACGCTGAACCGCTGTATAGACAGCCGTATTGCGATTATTGACGGACAATCGCTGATAGAGCGCCTCAGTATGTGCCTTGGTGGTCGCAACTGATATACCCAACTCACTACTCACCTTTTTTACTGAGTAGCCCCTGGCCAGCAGCGTGAGGACTTCGTATTGACGCGGTGTTAGATTGAGTAATACCGACTCCTGTGTCCTGAGCTCTGGGGATAGGGCCTGTGGCTCTCTGTTGGCAATCAAGTGATCGGACGGGAGCGTGGACGGCCGAATGCCTTGAGGTTGTTCGGCAGGAGCGCTAAGCTTGGTTGGCAGCATGAGATCCTGGCTTGGCTTGGGTAGCAATTGATCTTTGTCATACCAACGCCGCTTGAGCATCACGTCGCTATCCGACAGACCATCCTCCTCGGCCGAGAGGCCGTTTTTTTCGATGGTATCGGGTAAGGGGAAACATTTCCCGCCTGCCAGTACCAGCATGATGGATGAGATCACTGCATCCTGTGAGGAATATTTAGAGATATACCCCGCCAACAGATTAGATAGTTTGAGCAGTGAATAGGGAAGCGTAGGGGTGTCCGACAGCAAAAGAATACGTTGGGGGGAATAGCCTGTCTGGGCCGCATGTACGAGTTCAACCATCTGATCATAGACATTCGGCACAGACAGCAGCATCAAGTCCGTTATTTGATGCTTTTGTGTTGTGTTAAATAATTGGGCATAACTAATGCCTTCGCTAACAAAATCGAACTTCATCTTCTGCAATAATTGCAGCATCCCCAGGCGAAGTAACTCATTAGGTTCGGCCACGACAACAGTCGGCATAGATACGCCCTCCATTCAGGATGAGTTATGGTACGACCTTAACGCTTTGTAATGTTAATGAAGGTATCCGTGTGTGATGATAACTATCTCACATTGAGTTATCCTACTATTCGTATCTTGGGATGTGTAATCGTCTCATCATCGATGTCAATCATACGAATCAAACCGTCATCCGTATGATAGATGACAACCCGCTGGCTGGAGCGGAGTATCTCGAGTTGCGACATCGAGATCCCACAGCTATTGGCCAATTCCTCTGGCCTCAGTATAGGATACATTATACGACGATCACTTCGGCCAAAGCGCAGGGTGTTATATTGAGCCCAAGAGAACAAAACAGCAGCAATACTGGCAACCATCACCACATAAAATATGAATGTATAGATCGTGGGTAACCAGCGTAGGGTGCTCGGCACAGCTGTTCCCAGAGCGTCACCCATAAGAAATGCGATTAAACCCACCACAAACAGATAGCTGAAGGCAAGCCAAGCCAACAGGGTCAACAGAAAATCAATTAAAGCAGCAGCCTTGGAGCGTGGTGTCGTAATAAGCATCATAGCCTTCGTACCTTGATGCCACGATCAGGGCTCACCCAGCGAGCTCGTTGATGGCGATGTTTAAATATCACTTTTAGAAAACCGCATAAATTAGTAGACAGACTGACCATCCAGTAAGCCAGCGGATACCAAATGACCCAGTACAAGGAACGGACTAAGCCGTGCTCGTAACGGCGGTCGATGCAAATACTGAGTACGAACTGCAAGATACAGACAAGCGCCAAAACCATTCCCGTGAATGCTGGCGGCAACAGTGTCTGAATATAAAGGTGATCTGGCATCGCTACAATGTGGCCTATCGCCCACAACACGATGGACAATACAACTGCAAACGACCAGATCGCTGAAGCGAAATACTCCAGCATTAAGGGCCATAGCCGCCGATATTGCCAAGACCATATGTTCGGTATATTTTTCAGAAAGACTTCAGCCCCGCCCTGCGCCCAGCGTAGGCGCTGCTTCCACAGACCCTTAAGGGTTTCGGGCATCAGTAACCAGCACAGCGCCCGGGGTTCGTAGAAAATAGACCAGTGGTCACGCTGCAGCTTCCAGCTGATGTCAATGTCTTCGGTCACCATATCGAGGCTCCAGTAACCGACCCGCACCAAGGCACTGCGCCTGAACGCCGCCACGGCACCAGAAACAGTAAAGACCTGACCATAAACCCGCTGTGTACGTTTGATAAGACCTACGATAGATGAAAATTCGCCGACCTGAATACGGCCGATTAAGGTCGAACGTGTCCGTACTCGAGGATTGCCGGTGACTGCTCCAACCCGCGGATTATCCAAAAGAGGCGCAACCAGGTAAGACACCGCATTTGGATCCAGAATGACGTCACCATCGATACAAACCAGATATTCGCTGTTTGCTGCCAGAGCACCCATACGCAGCGCCATTGCCTTACCCTGATTCTGAGCCAAGTGAATCACCTGCAGCCGATCGTCCGAGGCAGCCAACTCATCAAGCATGACGTCTGTACCATCAGTAGAGCCGTCATTAATAGCGATTACTTTTACATTTTGATAGTTTTGCGCAAGCGCTGCCATGATCGCTGCTGGCCCATGTTCGATTTCATTAAAGCACGGCAGCAACACCACAATCAGCGGCTCACCCCTCAGTACAGGGGCGGGTACCCCATCCCCCCAATCCCAGTGGCGCTCCCAATGTAGCCAATAATACAGACCACCGACCATCCATAGCCCAGACATAAACAAGGGGTAAAAATATACAAAGTCCAAAGTAACCTCACCCGTCCAGATTAGCGCCGTCCCTAAAGGAACACCCAGAACAATGCACAATATCAACAAGGCGAGCAGTCGTTCGATCATTGGTAGGGATACCAAGCGTTAGATATAGCAGGCCGGATAACTTCCAGCTCAGGCTGATTCCGGAGGAAGTCGTCGGGGTAATAGCCAAAACTCCTCACCCCCGCCAATTGCAACAGTTGCATCCACTCAGCCAGCGTCTTACTATCCACTGGCGGTTGATCGGGCCGATCCCAGTTGCGGCTTTGCAGCTCGAATATCGTACGGTCCAAAGCGCCCGGAATCTGCTTCACCGCCGCAACCAGTCGGCGAATCCAGGCCTGAGCCTGATCCGGCGGAACCTTTTCCATTAAAGGCATCACCATAGGAACAGTCCAGTCATAGGCATTAAGGAAGTCCTCCAGGTTCTGGGCGAACCATTCCTCACTGTCCGGGTTGAGGATAGGTGCAGCGTAGAGGTTGCGTGCAGACTTGACCTGCGGACCACGGATAGCCCGTACATGCTGCATTAAGGTCTGGGTGAAATCGATCAGGTAAGCACTTTTGAAATGTGTCCAGCGTTGCAGCATCGCCGGATCAGAGCGCAGCATCTGTACCGAACCCGGCAGACCTGCCTCACGATACGCGCTCAGCGCAGATGCACTGGCGTCCTCAAAATCGCTCATCAGCGCATCATCGTGAAATAAGATACCGTTTATTGGCGCGTTGCGCGCGATGTCTTCGTATAGTCCGATAATCGCGGCACGAGCATGCGGATCAAACGGGGAAAGCCGTCGATATTGTGAGACATCCACACTAGGCGAAGCACCAGGATAATCAGGGTTCCAACGCACCACGCGCTCAATCCCGGGATCCAGATCGAAACTCAGCACAGGCATCCATGCGTAGACTTTGACTTTGGCACGCGTTTGCAGCTGCCATAAGGTTCGATTGAATAGGTCGGCGCGCATGGGTAGCCAGCGATTTGGAAAATAGACCGATCTGACCAGACCATCCCCCTTCGGATCAGCAAACGCCTGCAAAAAGACAGTATTGATTTTTAAGTCAGAAATACGCTGAACCAAACCACTCAGATTCTTCTCCATTTGAGCCGGGTCCGGATCGTAAACATAATCCAGATCAACCTGTGCAACGCGAACGTTAGGGCGCACCTCAGTACTTAAAACGGATTGTGCAAACTCAGACATATCCGGTGAATTCGTCACCAACATGCGCGACTCGGACATCAGTTGATCGACTGTAGCCAAGCCGTCATCCAGCGTGAGCGCAATTTTGTAGCCCTGCTGTCCAATAATTTCGATCGCTTCCCCTGCTGCCGCGCCATAGGGCCATATCCACACGCGAGGCGACCGCCCCGTCGCTTGGCGGATGGCGTCACTGATGCGCAGCGCATCATCACGAATGCGTTTTTTGTAGGCTTCATCCGATTCATAGGTGTGTGTCGTCGGATCATATTGATGCGTTGCTTCGGCAGGCTGGGTATTTCCCTGAGGATTGGCCAGAATACCTTTGTGTTGATCGTCAGTATGTGATGCGATTTCGATCAGACCGGAACGGGATAGCTCGCGTACCTGCTCCCAGGTGGTAAAGCGATCACGCGCCGTCATCAGTCCACCGAAGTTCACTTTTTGGCCGGCGGGTGTGCTCACCCATGAGCCTACGGGGGCCCAGATCGCCGGCCACTTGAATGCCTTCAAGATCGGAAATACACGGGTATAAAAACTCTCATAGCCATCATCAAAACTAAGCATTACAGCCTTGGGCGGTAAGGGCTTACCCCCCTGATGAGCGCTTAGAATCTGATCGACTGATACAGACTGATAACCGTTGTCGCGCAGCCATTGCATCTGAGCAACAAAGAGGTCGGTACGCACCGATAAAAAGCGCTGATCCGGGTCGGTATCCTCAATATCATGGTAAGCCAGAGCCAGAAAGTGATTGGCAGGCCAGGGTTCGTCAACACGACTCACAGGACGCTCAGCGGGCGGAACAAACGCTGGCTCATTGGTGGCACAACCTGCCAGCAGAGCGATGCAACACAACAACAGAAATTGCAGACGAGCCAGCATGAGCGACATGTTGCGCCTCTCCTAAAATCTATACGTCATATCGACGAACACATCCAGATCTCGCTCACGCACACCGTCATATGGCCTGGCCGTACTGGACACTTTGAACCCGATATCCAGAACATCGTTATAGCGAAAGCGTTGCCCGTAGCCGATCGTGAATACACCTCCTGTGCCAAAATCCTGCTGTGAATACGTGCCCACCCCGATCAGTAGTTGCTGCTCCCATTGCGTCTCGTAGTGGCGATAGAGCGTATGTGTGAACTGCAGTGCAGGAAGCACCGTGAGGTCGGAGGCGGGATTGAAGTACGGTGTATTGCTCAGTGTGTTGCGCGATACGGCCAGATCAAGCAAGGCATCGATCTTGAAATTTGGCGTCGTGTACAGCCGCTGACGACCACTCAAATCCGCTTCGATGCGCTCGTTATCATCCGTAAACCGCGACGCGGACAAAGAGAATTGCCATTCGCGCCGTTCATCACCTCGCCATCGCAGATAGGCCGACAGGCTGTTTGCCGTAATATCGTTTTTCAGTGCTCGAAGGGGCGTTGTACGTGACATCAACGCGGCAGCCCCACCGACTTGCCAATGATCATTCAGATCAATCGCTGTCGATAGCGCGCCCCCTATATGCTGACCATACCCAAAATCATTTCCGGAAATTTCAGCCTGAGCAGTGATATTGCGACTGCGCCACTGAGCGCCAGAGCGTATCCAGTGATAGTCGCCACGACCTTCACCAAACTCACCCGTTGAATAGCCTAAGCCAGCAAAAACGCGCCAATTCTCATTGATCGGTGGCGAGTAGAGTACGGAATCGATATTGAAGTCCTGAGTGCCCATCACCGGGCTATCCGTCGATACACCACGGCTCGCACTCACCTGCAACTCGGACATATTGTGAACTTCCCACGCACGATTTAATCGCTGAGCAGATAGATCCTCAGGGGCGCGCATCATGACATCGGTTCGCAGCAGGTCAGCTTGATGCCATTCCTGCAAATCAAGTGCCGTCGCGGCCTGGCCGACTTCCACTTCAATGGAACGTGGCGCTTCATTTTCTGCGTACTTAAGATCACGCTCGGCATGTCTGGGTAGCGCACGTGCCCGATATATTTGGGCGCGTGCAGCCCGAAGGCTAGAATTACTGGGCGCGACGTTTACCATCTGATCGAGTCGTTGCTGCGCCTCCAACGAGCGGCCTCCATATAGCGCGCCCATCGTCTGGACGAGATCGAGATGAAGTTTCGCGTCATTGGGCTGGCGGCTCGGGTTCCCCTTGAAATAAAGCCAAGTGGGCTGTTCAGCCACCGCAGCACTCAACACCGCATCTGCCTCCCCATACGCACCAGACTCCGTGAGCGCGTAGTACAGTCTCGTCTGAGCTCCCACTGGCGTGCCGCTTGTCGAGGCACTCGACGCAGCGGCCAATGCTCGACGCAAGAGCGGTTTCGCGCGATCAGGTTGACGCTGATGCAAGTAAGCGTCTCCCACATCACCCAGGGCATAGTCTGGAATGCTCACGCCTTGGGCCAACAAAGACTCATAGCTGGTGATGACATCCTGCATGCGGCGGCGTGCATATAAGGCCTGGAGTCGATCCACTTCAACACGTAGCACATCAGTATGTGCAGAAGGCCCGAGTGCCTTCCATTTGGAAATAAGCGCGTCATACATTATCAGTACCTGGTCAGCGAGATCAAACCGGCTGGCCTCCCCACGAGAATTCGCAGCCGCCACACGCGTCAGCTGCGCAGCGACGTCTGCCTCCAACGTACGGATCTGTGCCGGGGTCATCACATCTGGATGTGCTTGCGCTTCGCGCAAGGCCGCTTGGGGTAGTTGCGCCTGCTGTAAAGCAGAGATATAGGCGCTTACAACGTATGCCTTTCCTGGTTCCAGATCATAAGCTCTAGAGGCCTGTGCCAGTGAGGCATAGGGTTGGCCATCCATGTGGTAGGCATAGCCTAGAGCCAGCCGGCCATCAGCGCTATTAGGCTGCTGGGCGACGAGTTTCATTCCAAGGTCAATTGCGTCCTGCGAGCGTCGCGCATCAGCCAAGGTCATAATATGCCCAAGCACAAATACATTTTGTGAGCGAAAACGTCGCTCACCAACCTGGTACAGCATGAGGGCCTTATCCCATTGCTGCTCATTTCGATAAGCCCGAGCAACTGCGGCCAAAGGCTGAGCGTCGAGCTTTTGAACCGAGCCTATGCGCTCGTAGACATCGATGATCTGACGGCTGTGACCTGCCCAGTCCGAAATAAGAATAAAATCAGAAAATGCACGACGATCATGTGGCTCTTGTTGCAGACGCTGATCCAACATTAATAGCGCAGGATTATAATTTCCACTACGCGCATCACGAATCAATGCATCATAATGATCAGCCCCCCCTCTGGCCCATGATGATACAGGCAAAGTGCAAGAGAGCATCATAACAATCGCCGCGCACGATATGAAGGATGTCATTAAGCTGTTACTGCGAATAGGGGCAATCGAAGCGATAAGTTCCTGCTGGATCCCCATTTGCAACCAGAATTAACTCAATACGGCACTGATCTTCTTTTCCAACAGAAATTGAAAATCTGGATAAGGCCGTTGGTTGATTGGCATGCATTTGTGCATCGCCACTCTGGCTGATACGTGATATACCGCCATGTCCCTGCTTGATGGTGTTCAGCTGATATTGAACCGTGCCGCTTTTGGGTCCCTGCACATAGGGAATAATCACGCTGGGATGGGTATTAGGGACCGTTTCGAGCCATACCTGCAAATTCACATCGGCTGCCATCATGATTATTTCCTAAAATGTTTCCATCACATCCTCTCTGGCTACAAAAGGCCCGGCGGGCCTTTTGTAGCCAAGCCCCCAGAGGGGCTTGGGGATTTACCAGCCTACCTGGGTAATATTGCTGACATTCATACTTCCCAACTGAGTGGCGGTAGCACTCAAAAAGGAACCTGTCTGGTTGACATTGGACGTATTGTTAAACCCTGCCTGATAGATATCGGCTGATTGGTCAAAACCATTTTTCTGGGTTGTATTGGCGACATTTAAATCGCCCTTCTGGACAATTACAGAATCCGCACCCCAGCTCCCATTTTGAACAGCCTTGGCCGAGTTGTTAAAGCCAGCTTGATAGATATCAGCGCTAAGACCAATTCCATTTTGCTGATCCGTACTTGCCACGTTCATATCACCCTTCTGGACAATCGTTGAATCCGAATACGCAGTCCACTCTTGTTTTACATTGGCCGTATTATTGAAACCGGCTTGATAAACATCAGCATTCTGCTCGTACCCATTTCTCTGCGTGGTATTAGCCACATTCATACTACCCTTTTGAACAATATCCGAATTGGAATGGGACGTAGAATGTTGTTTGGCATTAGCCGAGTTATTAAATCCCGCCTGCGAAATATCAATTTTTGCATGTGAATGATCTTGCGCAGCCGATGCAACATTTAAGCTACCTTCCTGCCCGATATAGGCCGTGGCGTCTGTGTTATATGACTGAGAAATATTTGCATCGTTGTTGAAGCCACTTTGATAGGTCTCAGCGGTTGAGCTTGCTGCAAACGCTGACGTCCCGGCAAAAGCCATCGCAAGTCCGGATGCCAATACGCAAAGAGTCGTTTTCATGGTGAAGTTCCTTTGAAGTCGACAAGACCTGAGTTGAACACGCCACCCGGCGGCCTTGATACCGGGCTTTGTTAAAAACAAATAAATTATTTAAACAACGTTATTTCCAAGTTATGACCGATCTGATAAATAGGCATCAGCACACCGGGTAACGTTTGCACAACAGTAGCTTGATTCAAATTTCCAATCTGATTCACTGCTGCGCTGGCATTGCTTGCGTATTGATTGACCGTTGCCTGATTACCTATCCCGTATTGATTGGCAATCGCTGAATCATTATTACCATATTGGGAAAACTGCACATTATTTCCAATTCCATATTGGGCTGCCGTAGCCAAATTATCACTGCCGGATTGTGTGATGCCCACATGATTGCCATAGCCATATTGCCTAACAGAAGCGCGTTCAGATACGCCTCTCTGGTCTATATTGCTAGCATTCATCTCTCCTCGTTGAACAACTGACGCGTCAAGTGAGGTAATACTGAGTTCTGAAGCAGGAAGTTCTGACGCTGCTGCCAAATCCGGGCTTTGACAATAAGCAGCTATCGGAGCGCTTACCAATAGAGCAACGGTGCTCATTGCCAACCGACGATAAACGTTGGTGCAAATCTTGGTGGTTGTAAATTCAGACATTTTTGACTCCTAATAATGTGATACGGATCAATCTCCCCTCTACAAGGTAGACTGCTTGTCCGTCACTGCCGGCACCGCAACCCCAGACGTATTGCCATCCTGCCAAGGCGTCACGCTCACTGCGTAATCATTTTCAGCCTGCAAGTACCGCTGAATGATGGGTGAGTTCCAGTCATCTGGATTTTTTAGCTGCCATTGATTGTTTTTGATACCCTGCACAGTCAGATGCATCACGGCTGCATCAATTGCCTCCTTGACAGCAAGCTGAGTTGGCTCGTTGTGGGTATAACCCGCCTCGATCTCGAGCAAGTCGTAATAATTCACAAAACGAAAGTAGCTCGGATGAATTTCATAGGACAGAATTGTCTTGGTGGTCGAGACGCTATCCAAAATGGCGCCTGTCATGACGTCGACAGCTCGTAGACTGATCGTGACCTGATCCACGCTGTACTTGGTTGATGTGCCAATACCTAAAAACTGAGCACCCACGCCACCTGTACGTGTATTGCTGTCATATCCAATCACCCCGCCCTCCAGAATGATGGAAGCCGGTAATAGATTGGGAACAGCAATCGGTCGCCCTCCCCCCCCTTGGGCTGGCTGCTCATCAACAGCACGTAACACGCGACGCTCAGTCAAAAGCGACTGCAGGCCGTCACGTTCTACCGGGATGTACCAACCTGAATCCTTTAGCGCCTTCATCAGCATCGCTGCCGCACCCTGTGTCACAGCCGTGGAGAATGAACTGTCTGGCGCAGGTTTGTATTGCCCTGTCTCATCTCGAAACCCATAGACCGCTGCCACAATTTTCCTCTGCGGAGGTGGTAGCGTCCTCAACGCAACTGTAGACGGTGTGGAAGGCGTCAATTGCGCTTGGGCCGAAACGTTTGTTGGCTTTTGCAGGGCGCAAGCCGACAAGGTGAGTGATGCGAGCGCGACCATACATAGGCGCCCGGCACGGGGCATAGAGAGCGAAAGCAGTGCTGGCATAATGGCTCCTATTTGCCCAAATCGCCGACTGAGGCAGTTGCCCCAGTACTCATGGGATTATCAAAATCAATATAGCGTAGTGCGCCACTGGCTATATCATAGGAATAATATTTGTCACCCTTTTTAAATATAATTGCAGTATCAGTCTGAGCAATTATTCCAAATGAATTCAAAAAATCCAGATCATCCATAGGCATGGTGTAATTTTTGCCTGCCTGAGCCTTCTGTAATAGGTACGGGCCATTTAGCGGACTTCCGCCAAAAGCCGGATTCACGGGCGTGTAAATTAATTGACTCGCGACAACAGGCCCAGCAAGCAATGGAAGAACAGCAACGGTAGCCAGGAGCACCTGCAGTTTTGTTCTGGGACTGCCACACCGATTTTTTATAAAATTCATTTACATCTCCTCCGGACCCAGATCGGCATCCTGAAACAATTTGCGCCGAATTTCGATATCGGCAACAGTTTTGTGAACGATATCCACTGCCTGCTTACTCTCCTCCCTTGCCCGTGATCGCATTGGGGACAGAAAGGTGTGAAATACATTTTGATTTTCGTAACTAATCCAGATTTCACTCCCATATTTAGCTGTTGGTCGTTCAATAACGATGAGTGTGTTTTTAGAATCTGGATATAAGGCCTGCCAAATCTCGGAAAAACCTTTGTAAAAGTCCCATCCCAATACAGTGATAGTTCGATTAATAATCAATCCACGCAAAGGTTCATTATCTAGTTTCTTTGAATCCGGAACTTTTATGGGTTGATCAGGTTGTTGTGCCCAGACGTCACTGAATTGTCCCGTTGAAGAGATTAAAATCAAACTCAATGCCAATACACATTTGGACACTTCTTTATCCTATAACGTTACAAAACCGCACCTGTATCGCTGGATGAATCTACCGCGTGAGAGCAATATTACTTTTCTTGTGTATGCTCACATATAGGATAGAAGTTGTAATTAGGTATGCTTCGTATACCTGAATGATTAATACAAAAGTACTAGAAAAAACATTAAATCAATGACAGCCTCACTATCCAGGTACGCTGGCTAGTCCTTACAGCACAACAATGAGCCGACTTGATAAAATCAAAGCCTGGCAGACTTCTCAAAGCGGAACCACAACATGGCTGACCCGATCGTTATTGCTCAAAATGCCGCGACTAAACTTGCGCTGCTACCCCAACTCGCCAACCGCCACGGCTGCATTACAGGGGCAACGGGCACAGGCAAGACCATCACACTTCAGGTGATGGCTGAGGCATTTTCACGGATTGGCACGCCGGTATTCCTGGCTGACGTCAAGGGGGACCTAACCGGTATTTCTCAGGCGGGCACGTCTTCGCCCAAGCTTCGTGAACGCCTGGATAAGCTCGGTTTACCCGAACCCGTGTGGGGGGATAACCCTGTCACGCTGTGGGATATTTTTGGCGAGCAGGGCCACCCTGTACGTGCAACCGTCTCGGATATGGGCCCCCTCCTGCTGGCGCGCATGCTGGACTTGAACGACACCCAGGAAGGCGTACTGAACCTGGTATTCAAGGTTGCCGACGACGAGGGTCAATTGATCCTGGATCTCAAGGATTTGCGCGCCATGCTCCAACACGTGGCAGATCGGGCACCAGAACTGCGCACACGCTATGGCAATGTCTCCTCCGCCTCGATTGGCGCTATCCAGCGCAATCTATTGCGTCTGGAGTCTCAGGGCGCAGACACGTTTTTCGGCGAACCGATGCTAGAGATCTTTGACTGGATCCGCACCGACGCCCGAGGCCGAGGGATGATCAATATCCTTGCCGCTGACAAGCTCATGCAGTCACCACGCCTGTATGCAGTCTTTCTTTTGTGGATGCTAGGCGACCTGTACGAGTCTCTGCCCGAGGTGGGTGACCCGGAGCAACCAAAATTTGTGTTCTTTTTCGACGAAGCGCACCTATTGTTCAAGGGGGCACCCAAGGCACTGCTAGAGAAGGTCGAACAGGTCGTGCGACTGGTGCGTTCGAAGGGGGTCGGGATTTATTTCGTCACCCAGAACCCATTGGACATCCCCGACACCGTTTTAGGACAATTGGGTAACCGTGTACAGCATGCCTTACGCGCCTACACGCCGCGCGACCAAAAGGCAGTCAAGACCGCCGCCCAAACCATGCGGCCCACGCCCGGCCTGGATATTGAAGCAGCCATTACCGAACTGGGTGTCGGCGAGGCCTTGGTGTCCCTGCTCGACGCCAAGGGGCGCCCAAGCATGACCGAGCGTGTGTGGATGCTCGCACCAGGAAGCCGCATCGGCCCAGCAAGCATAACCGAGCGCGAGGCAATCCGTAATACTTCGCTGCTGGGTGGCAAATATGAAAAAACGATCGACCGTGAATCAGCGTATGAGGTGTTGCTTAAACGCGTCGAGCATATCGGGACTCCTACTGATACATCGTCAAACACCACGGCGCATCCATCACGCCGCGCACCGGACGGGTCGACCTCAAGCCCAGGCGACCAGAATCAGGGCATGATGGGCTCGGTCAATGATTTCCTGTTTGGCTCGACCGGCCCACGGGGAGGGCGACGTGACGGCATCGTGCAGTCTGTTGTCAAGAGCATGGTCCGACGTAGCGCCACCCAATTCGTGCGCGGTGTGCTGGGCTCGCTTATTGGGCGCCGCTAATTGGAACATCCAGACTGACCTTGACCCGATGCATGGATACAAACGTCCTGAAGCGCTTGACGTTATTATTTTGAAAAAATAAGTCTCGGGTCAACTCCTGGTACTGCTCCATGCTCTGCGCGACGATCACCAAAATAAAATCACACTGACCCGTCACGTAGTAACACTGTTGTACCAGCGGGCTCGCACTAAAGCTGTGCTTCATCGCGTCAAGCAGATCGACCTGCACGCTCTCGGCCTCGACTTCAGCCACGATCGTCAAAGCGTAGCCCAGCGCCTCAGGGGCGACTACTGCTGTGAGCTTCTCTATTACGCCTTCATCTGTCAGACGCTTCAGTCGTCGATTCACCGCTGCGGTGGATAGATGTACCCGTTCGCCCAGTTCACTCTGTGCAATCCGCGCGTTTTTTTGTACCTCGGCAAGAATTTTGAGGTCATAGGTATCCAGCATTCATTGCCTCTATAGAAATCATTCAACTAACTCCCAAGCAAATGAAAATATATTGCACGTATTCCCCATAAAAAGAATAAAGATGCCGCAGTTATTGAAATATTATTTCAATATAAGCCTAATTTCAAGCAGGCATTGTCTACCGACGAATAAAGGAGTGTGATCATGAGCCAATTTTTAGCCCAGACCCAGGACAAACCAATCGATCATGGGCTTGCACGGCCTATCGTCATTGCTAACCCACTCGCCTGCCGCAGCGTCTACCCTCCCGAGCACAAAGCCCTTATGGCAATCGAGCGTGTTGCTGAATGCGAACAATGGCTATCTACATGGGAACACCTTCGCCATACGCCTACACCGCTATGGTCTCTACCTGATCTGGCGCACGCGCTGGGGGTGACAGAAATACGTCTAAAGGATGAATCCACGCGCTCAAGCATCAAAAGTTTTAAGGCTTTAGGGGCGCCCATTGCCTTGATACGTCTGATTTTGCGCCTCTATTCCACACAGAAATTCGACCCTGCCGCTCTCCTCACAGGTCGCTACCGAGACGATCTGCATGCCCTCACCGTCATTAGCGCAACCGATGGCAACCACGGACGCGCCTTGGCTGCTGCGGCACAATCAGCTGGATGCCGTTGCCTGATCGTCCTGCCTGAACATGTGAGCGCTGAGCGCGAGCAGGCTATCGCCATCTATGGTGCTGAAATTATCCGTGTCGCCGACAATTATGATGCTGCCGTCGCTGAGGCCGCTCGTCTGGCAGCCGCGCACGGCTGGCATGTTGTCTCGGATACCTCCTACCCCGAATATGAAATCATTCCACGCGATGTCATGCAGGGCTACGGCATCATCGTGCAGGAAATTCTCGATGAGATACAGGCAAGCCCGGATACGCAGAGCGCATTTACGCATGTATTTTTACAAGGCGGCGTCGGTGCACTGCCTGCAGGCATCCTGGCTCATTTTTGGGAGTTCTATGGCGCGCAGCGCCCGGTAGGTATCATTGTCGAGCCCGTGCAAGCTGACTGCCTGTATCAGAGTGCTCGTGTGGGCCACGCTGCACACGCCACCGGCTCAGTCACCTCAATCATGGCAGGGCTGGCCTGTGGTGATGCCTCACCCCTGGCCTGGAAGCTGTTACGTGGCTGTGCTGACTTTTTTATGACGATTGAGGATTCAGACGCCGTCGCTTGCGTCCGCCAATTAGCGCGTGGTAGCCAACGGGACGTGCCGATTGTCGCCGGAGAATCTGGCGCGGCAGGCCTCGCCGGGCTGCAAATCATCTGCGAGAGCGCTGTGCTACGTGCCCAAATCGGGCTTGACAGCCGCTCTCGGGTCTTGGTCATCAGCTCAGAGGGCGCGACCGCCCCCCAGGGCTATCAGGCGCAGATTGGGGAATCTGCAGCCTCGGTACTCGCGCGTCAGACAGCGTGGCTGGCCAAGCCCTAGCGCCCATCCTCTATACTGCATGGAAGCCTACTCTAACAGGACCCTACTCATGCAGCGCTGTGCCTGGTGTACGGATGATATCGACTATTTACACTACCACGATGAAGAGTGGGGGGTGCCTTCCCATGACCCGGCACATCTGTTCGAGATGCTGATTCTAGAAGGCTTTCAGGCTGGGCTATCGTGGATAACCATCCTGAAAAAGCGCGAAAATTTTCGGCAAGCTCTCTTGGGATTCGATGCCCGGCAACTCGCCATCGCGGATGAAGACTGGCTCGACGAACAGATGCACAATCCAACGATTATCCGCAACCGTCTAAAATTACAGGCTACCCGAACCAACGCTCGGGCATGGCTTGCCTTGCCCGATCCGGTCACCTATATCTGGTCGTTTACGGACGGCGCGCCCCTCATCCACCATTACAATAACGCAGCGGATATTCCGATTATTAGTCCGCAAGCCGAAGCCATGAGCCATAGCCTGAAAAAATCCGGATTTAAGTTCGTTGGCCCCACGATTTGCCAGTCCTATCTACAAGCCATCGGTTGCCTGATGGATCATACGACGGACTGCCATCGCTACGCTGTTCTGGCACAAGCTGCCGTAAGCTGAATCCCCCCGTCGCCCCCACCCAAATCATGTATGACCTGCACGTATCCCTGGACGCACTGGCTGACTTTGATGAAATCATCGATGTGCGAACACCGATGGAATTCGCTGAGGATCACATTCCCGGCGCCTTGAATGCGCCAGTACTCAACAATGAGGAACGTGAGCTGATCGGGACCATGTATGCACAAGAGTCTCCCTTCAAGGCGACCCGCATCGGTGCGGCGCTCGTGGCACGCAATATTGCCAAACACCTCGAGTCTCAGTTTGCCGATCGGCCCCGCACATGGCGCCCGCTAGTGTACTGTTGGCGGGGCGGCAAGCGCTCGGGCGCCATGACGAGTTGGCTTAATATGATCGGCTGGCCCGCACGCCAGCTACGGGGTGGCTACAAGACCTATCGCCGCGATATTGTGCAGGCACTCGACACCTTGCCACAACGCTTTGACTATCACGTCTTACTCGGCCCCACCGGTACCGGCAAGACACGTCTGCTACAGGCCATCGGTCAAACCGGCGCACAAGTGCTCGACCTGGAGGCGCTGGCCTCGCATCGTGGCTCACTGCTCGGCGCCCTGCCCAGGCAACCACAACCCAGTCAGAAGCTATTCGAGACCCGTCTCATCCACGCGCTGCGTCGCCTCGACCCAACTCAACCCGTATTTATTGAGGCCGAGAGCTCACGTATCGGCCGCGTCACCCTACCCAAGTCGCTGCTCGTCACCTTCCACCAGGGACGCTGCATTGACCTGCAGGCCAGTCTGGACGAGCGTGTTGCGTTTTTGCTGCAGGACTACGCCACGCTCTTTGACGATCCCGAAAATTTTAAACAGCAGCTAGCACGTATGATTGGCCTACATAGCAAAAAGGAAATAGCCGGCTGGCAGGCCATGATCGATGCAGACAGGCGCGAAGCGCTGTTCACTGAATTACTGAACCAGCATTATGACCCTGCTTACGCGCGCAGCCAGGACAGCCATTTCTCCCACGCCGACACTGCACTACCCTACATTTTGCACCCTAATGTGACTGATCTCACCGAGCAAGCC
This sequence comes from Alcaligenaceae bacterium CGII-47, assembly GCA_019166125.1. Classification (GTDB taxonomy): domain Bacteria; phylum Pseudomonadota; class Gammaproteobacteria; order Burkholderiales; family Burkholderiaceae_B; genus Castellaniella. Next base: position 212,995 of record JAHTBO010000001.1, on the reverse strand, counting down.
GCCATGCTGCTTGAACGCCTGGCGGAACACTGAGTATGGGTGCGTTTACTAAGGGCCTAGGCGCGAGTATCGCCATTGCAGCAGGCTATATACCTATCGCTTTTTCCTTTGGCCTAGCGGCCCTGAACGCCGGATTATCCCCCACGGCGACCTTACTGATTTCTATTCTGATTTTCGCTGGCGCCAGCCAATTTGTGCTCATCAGCCTGCTCGCCTCAGGCGTCGGGCTACCCATCGCTTTACCTACCGTTCTGCTAATGAACGCACGCCATCTGTTCTACGGACCTGCCGTCTGCTCGCGACTGGACCCAATCCGCGCACCCAGCGCTTTATTGAGCTTTGGCCTCACTGATGAGGTATTTGCTGCCAGTATGGCGCGCTTTGATGAACTGGATCTCAACGAACGTGAAAGCTGGTACATCGGTATGCAAACAGGCGCCTATTTATCCTGGGTTGTGGGCACCGCGCTGGGCATCACACTGGGCCACAACCTGGAACATCCTCCCCTATGGGTGAGCGAGGCCTTATTCTTTGTGCTACCCGCCTTATTTTTCGTGTTACTACTAGAGATGGATATCAGAAATCTCCTGCGCACGCTCATCGCGACGGCGCTGATCACCGCTGTACTGCTGTGTGTGCTCCCGAGCCACCTCGCGCTGGCATTGGCAATTCTTGGGGGAACCTTATTTCATGCCCTGGGCGCCCATACATGATCGCTGAGCCCATCCTCATTATCATTCTGTGCGGTGCAGGTACTTTTTTATTAAGATTCCTGCCGATTTGGCAAACCCGCCATGCGGTGGCGAGCACTCAGCGCTCCAAGCGCATGCAGTGCCTCCTGCAGGGCATTGGACCAGCCGCGATCATGGCGCTGCTGGTGATCTCGCTCTGGCCAATGCTGATGGGGGATCTGCGGATCGCCCGCGGATTTAGTGCGCTCGCCGCACTGACGATGATCGCGCTATTTAAGCACTGGCGCGGGGGAATCGCCCTGCCTACGCTCGCTGGCGCCTTGAGCTATGGTGTACTTATGCAGGTCCTTAACTTATGAGCCTGCGCCCAGCCAACATCATGCCCAAGTCGACCAACGCCCAGGACGTCTTACAACAGGCTTATCTCGATGCACACTACATTGTAGATACCGAGCCACCCTTTACGCTTTTCATCGGTCAAGTCTGTCGCCCCTTAGCCACCTTATATCTGGCGCACGACGTCGATTGCTGCGCCTACCTCACCGCCTACAACCCGCGCAGCCAACGCCTGGATACAGCACTAAATGTTCAACGCCAGTGTGCCCTGATGCACGATGTACAGAAAATTGGACGAGGCGTGATTGAGGGCCGTAGCCTGTGCCCCGATGGGGCTTGGCCTACCGAGCTTAGCGTCCTGGCATTAGGTATTAAGGGACATGTCGCCCGTGAGCTCGGTCGGAAATATGAGCAAAATGCCATCGTTCTAGCTGGCCCTGCAGCAATTCCCGAGTTGGTCTGGCTGTAGCAGCCCTGATCAAGGTATGGTGCGACGCATCAAGACATGCTCAATCCCGGCATCCATATAGGTATCCCCTTCGGCCTGAAAGCCATATTTTGTATAGAACATTTGCGCGCTCAGCTGTGCCGAGAGCACCACCTCGTGCTCGCCGCGCTGCTGCGCGACATCGATTAAGGCCAACAGAAGCTGTGCACCCACCCCCTGCCCGCGCCAGTGCTTGCGCACCGCCATTCGACCAATATGCGCATCCGGTAACAGGCGCCCAGTCCCTATCGCCGCACCGAGCTGATCGTAGGCCACAGCATGGACACAGGTCGCATCCTGATCATCGAGCTCTAAGGCCTGGGGAACATGTTGTTCGAGCACAAACACCTCTGTACGAATCATCCCGGCAGCATCACCACATACCGACCAATCCCCCACTACAACCTGTATCTTTTCATCCGGCATTGCTAATCCCTAGCGAACCAATTAAGAAAAAATTGTACGTGATTCCAAGCCTGCTTATTGCCCGATCAGCAGACTCGACGGCCTGCCATATCTGTTAAGGTAGATCAGAACCGGAGACAACGAATGCCCCATCTGCTCGCTCGCCACACCGCCCTCTATGTGGCTTTTTCTTTAACCCTGGTCTTTACCTGGCTGGCACTTTCCTATAGCGCAGGCTGGTGGCTCCTCAGTCTAATCTGCCTGGCGCTTAGCTTTCTTGGCATTTATGATCTGCGCCAGACGCGGCACGCAATCCGGCGCAACTACCCGGTTATTGGCAACCTGCGGTTCCTGTTTGAATACATCCGCCCCGAGCTGCGTCAATATTTTTTCGAGGATGACACCCTACAGCAGCCGTTCTCGCGCATTGACCGATCCCTGGTCTACCAGCGTGCGAAGCACGCCATGGACCAACGCCCCTTTGGCACCCAACACAACGTCTATGGCAACGACTACGAGTGGATCAACCACGCCATGATTCCCAGTCATATCCAGGATATGGATTTCCGCATTACGGTGGGTGGACCAGACTGCACCCAACCGGTCTCATTGTCTGTATTCAATATCTCGGCCATGAGCTTTGGGGCACTTTCGGCGAACGCCGTGCGCGCGCTAAACAAGGGCGCGGCGCTTGGAAACTTTGCTCATGACACCGGCGAAGGGGGGGTCAGCGCCTACCACCTCGAGCATGGCGGCAGCCTGATCTGGAATATCGGTTCGGGCTATTTTGGCTGTCGCAACGAGGATGGCAGTTTTTCTGAATCACGCTTCAGCGATATGGCACGGCGCAAGTCAGTACAGATGATCGAGATCAAGCTCTCCCAAGGCGCCAAACCCGGACACGGCGGCATACTCCCAGCACCCAAGGTCACGGCAGAAATTGCCCGGGCCCGCGGCGTACCCGTTGGCCTGGACTGTGTCTCTCCTTCAAGTCACAGCGCCTTTAATACACCCATCGAGCTCATGCACTTTATCGCTCGATTACGCGAGTTATCTGGCGGCAAACCCGTTGGCTTTAAACTATGCATTGGTCACCCGTGGGAATGGTTCGCCATCGCCAAGGCCATGCTCGCCACCGGCATCACGCCTGACTTCATCGTGGTAGATGGCGCCGAGGGGGGCACAGGTGCCGCACCGATTGAATTTGTCGATCATGTTGGGACACCCTTACGCGAAGGCCTACGGCTCGTTCACAATACGTTAGTGGGAATCGGCCTACGAGAACACGTCAAGCTCGGCGCTTCGGGTAAGGTCATCACCGCCTTCGACATGGCGCGCATCATGGCACTAGGTGCCGATTGGTGCAATAGCGCCCGCGCCTATATGTTTGCCATCGGCTGTATCCAGGCGCAGGTCTGTCATACCGGACGCTGTCCCACTGGTGTCACCACACAGGACCCCGAACGCCAAAAGGCGCTAGTTGTTGCTGACAAATCGATACGCGTTGCAAATTTTCACGCCAGTACCCTCAAGGCACTGGGCGAGCTTCTGAATGCTGCAGGGCTACAGCACCCATCCGATCTGCGCCCCCACCACATCGCACGACGCATCGCCAATGGTGAAGTCCGTGTACTTGCAGCGCTATTCCCTGATCTAACAAAAGGTGCGCTACTCGAGGGCCATTTTCCCAATACGATCTTTCGCACCGCCTGGCCCATGGCACAAGCTGAATCCTTTGAGCCCCTCTATAGCCTGAGCGCAGCACTATCGGGCATCCACGACAAGGAAATCCCGGAACCCGCGACACCCACCTGAACCTGTTTTAGGGTATGACAGCAGATCAGCTTACCTTTGCTTAAAATATCCCGTACTAACCCTAGATTGCATCGTCCCGCTGACCAGCCTAAACTAAAGCTGCTACCAAACGGTAGTCACTGATCGCCTTTCATGGCGATTGATTGACACTACTCATATGTGGTGTTTACTGCCCCTCTGGCAGTAAGGCCCCGCCAGAAGGCGGGGCCTTTAAGTTTCCGAGACCTTAAGTGCCGAAAAAAAGCCCGCTCTTGTCTGGCTTTAACGCGACATCAGCAAATGCACGGTCGCCAACCCCGCTCCGGTCATCAAGAGCGACCCCGCCACATGCGTCACAATTGTGCCGAATGCCCACGCCAAGCGTCCTTGCTGCAGCAACATCACGGTCTCCGCGGAAAACGTTGAAAATGTCGTTAACGCACCGCACAGCCCGGTAATCCAGAATAAACGCCACTCTACACTGATCGATTGATGCATCGCAAAATAGGCGATCGCCAGGCCCACGACATACCCACCGATCATATTGGCCAACCACGTCCCTGGCGGCAAGGTAGGAAACAGGTGATTTAGCCGGACGCTAAGCCCCCAACGTATCCAGGCGCCGAGCACTGCGCCCAGGGCGATCGCAAGCATCGGTTTGAGCATATTCTCTCCCTTATTTCGGGCCATCTTACACCGACTGCCAGCCGACTTGCTCGCACCCCTAATACTTGCTATATTTACGTGCTTTGGCGCATTAGCTCAGCCGGTTAGAGCGACGGAATCATAATCCGCAGGTCCCCTGTTCGAATCAGGGATGCGCCACCAAAGAATATCTAAGTAATATCAAGCACTTGCGCCAGCCTTTAACCGGGCTGGCGTTTTTGTTTTTAGGGCGTTCTGTCAACCAAGTGTCAACGCAGAAATTGGATTTAGCGTTCTTGCAGCTTCCAAGTGGTTCGGCGCAAGGCGGGCCTCTCTTGGGGCTGGGCCCAGACATGAATGTCGTGCCTACGCTCGACGCGTTGAACGACCAAACCCTTCAATCCTAGGATAGAATCAATTGGGGACATCGGTATTACCTCCATTAAACGTGTTCTTCGTAAAAACAAGTCTAATGAATACCGCTGTCCCCCGTTAATGATGTAGAGCCCCAATTTGGGCAATGGTCAAGTAATCGCTACATGGAAGGCATACTTGGAGAACCTGGGCACGGAGATGCCGCCCATGGCTGATAAAGCGGCGTTCGATTTAGCAATACAGAAAAGAGACAGTCTACTAACCAAGCTGTTATCAGATATCGCTGATGTTTTGAAGGTTAAGATCGCACAGCTGGATATCTTGCACGGAAACTACGTCCCTCAAGGCTGGGTAAACGATGACACTGATCAACGGCTGGCTCGCACGCAACTGTTAAATGTGCTCTCCGGACGCGCCTCCCTCTCCATCCGACCGGCCTCGACTGTAAGCAGTCCCTTTCCTCCCCCACCTGACAATCAGTAACGGCCAACGTTGCACGGTACACTGCACAACGCTAAACATAGCCGTCGGCTCTTTAATTCGCTCACGGGTCGAGTTCATACCTGCGAGCTGTTGGCCTCCGTTGCAGCGAACTGCTCCACCGCCGCATTGCGCAATGTCACCGGCGCTACCGTTTTTCAACCTACAGTGTCAGCAGAGGCCATTCAAATGCATAATGACGGCTTGAACTAGATGTGCATAGGCAGCACTGATGATTGATCAACAAATCCAGATATTTGTTAGCCAGGACGGCAAGGCTCAGCTCGAAGTGGCGCTGGACCGGGATACCGTCTGGCTGAGTCAAGGCCAAATGGCTACGCTATTTGATACCTCTGCAGACAATATCAGTCTGCACCTGAGGAACATCTATCAGGAGGGAGAGCTGAATGAATCAGCAACTACCGAGGAATCCTCGGTAGTTCGTCAGGAGGGCAAACGCCATGTCCGCAGGCAGATCAAGCACTACAATCTGGATGCTATTGTTTCGATCGGCTACCGAGTCAGCTCAAAACGAGCAACCCAATTCCGCCAGTGGGCCACTCGGGTGCTCAAGGACCATCTGGTACAGGGTTATAGCCTGAATCAGCACCGCTTATTAGAGCGTGGTGCCGAGTTTGAGCAGGCAGTCAATTTGCTCAGCCGCACGCTCACTAATCAGGGATTGATGTCCGCCGAAGGCGAAGCGGTGGCCAGAGTCATCAGCGACTATGCACGCTCATGGAGCCTGTTACAGGGCTACGATGAACAGGCACTCGAAGAAATTTCTCTTAATCAGCCGGACATGCGCCCGTTGGTTCTGAGTGAGGCTCTAGCTGCAATTGCCGAATTAAAGCAGACCTTGATCACTAAAGGCGAAGCAACCGAATTATTTGGACTGGTGCGCGGCGATGGTTTAGCCTCCGCGCTGGCAACGATTGAACAGGGGTTTGGCGACGAGCTGTTTTACCCAAATGTTGCTAGTCGCGCCGCACATTTGCTGTACTTTTTGGTGAAAAACCATGCGCTGGCCGATGGCAATAAGCGTTGCGGCTCCTTCTTGTTCCTTTGGTATCTACGCCGCAATCAGCATTTGCTGGCCCGCCCCGTGGAGCAGCTAATCAACGACAATACCCTTGTCGCGCTAGCTCTTCTGGTAGCAGAAAGTCTGCCTAACCAAAAGGCTCTGATGATTCGGCTGATTGAGCACTTTATCCTGCTCAGAGAGCCTAAGTGGAGGTAAAGGATCGATAGAAGGGCGGTGTCAACAAACTGTCGACAGCATAGCGAAATAAAGCACTTTTATAGCGCAACCAATGCAGCGCAAACCCTTGATTGCTAAGGTAAAGCACATATAAAGCGACTCTATCAGACGGAATCATAATCCGCAGGCCCCCTGTTCGAATCAGGGATGCGCCACCAGTAGAATCAAGCACTTACGCCAGCCTTTAACCGGGCTGGCGTTTTTGCGTCGGGACGATGACCGATTAACCGTTCTACTGAGCTCGTACGTACAGTTGTTTTTGCGTCTGGCCGGACTTTGTGCGCTTATCAGTCACAAACAAGCTTGGATTGGCCTTTACCAGGTCCGAGAGCTTTTTAAATCCATAGAGGCGCGGATCAAAATCAGGCTGTAGTTTATTGAGATAGCTGCCAAATGTAGCCAAGGGTGCCCATCCGTCCTCATCGGTCGACTGCTCTAACGCATCAAGCAGGAACTGCTGTGGAAGGCTGAGATCCGGGCTGACCGGCGCTGGCGGTTGCTCTGTAGTGGTATCAACGCTGACTTTTGGCTTTGCCTTTTTCTTTTCAGGCTCGATAGCTCTGGGCCGCAAAACCTCGGTAAGGATGAACTTGTGGCAGGCATTGCGAAACGCATCTGGTGTCTTTTTCTCACCAAAACCTAAAACCGTCAGGCCTTCTTCACGAATTCGAGTAGCCAACCCCGTAAAATCGCTATCACTCGTAACAAGGCAAAACCCATCAAACCGACGCGTGTAGAGCAGATCCATCGCGTCAATAATCAACATGCTGTCTGTCGAATTCTTACCGGTGCTGTAGGCAAACTGCTGGACGGGCTTGATGGCGTATTTTTGCAGGACTTTCTTCCAGGACGCACTGTGCGGCGATGTAAAGTCCCCATAGATACGCTTGACTGAAGCTTCGCCAAACCGAGCCACCTCGGCCAAAATGCCTTCTATAACCGTTGCCTGGGCATTGTCAGCATCGATAAGCACTGCAAGCCGCGCAGTGGAGTCTTCGTCATGCTGAGGTTTTCCGAGTGAACGTGAGGGTTCCATTTCAACTTTTCCTCAATAGATAAGTCATTCATCTAACAGATGCTCGGCGCAGCCGAGCGAGTGAAGCCTGATTTAAGCGCCTCGCTTCCTGTTCAGCAAAGTCCCGCTCTCCGGGTTCATAAGATCCCTTATAGATACAAGCGCTTCGATTCCCTGTACACGCATTCTCATGGTCTACATTGCTGTAGCCGGTAAATGAATCCTTAATACTACTTATAGAGCACCCAGAAATAAATACGGTAAACAGCAGCGTTACCGCATATCGAACCAATATTTGAATGGACATATTAGCGAGTCCTACAGAGTCGTAATAGTCATTCTAATAGCAAAACTGTGCAAGGCCACGGCCAGGGCCGCTGACGGCCCCCAGGCACCACCGCGTCACCACACATGACCCCCAGAAAAATCACAACTATTGCCTCACACCAGGGTTTTCCCTAAAATAATACGATATTCTCGGGCGTGGACGACCTCGCTGCTCTCCGTTTATCGTGGCGACGACGTCACTCCCAGGAACGACACAATGAATTTGTATGAACGCAGTCTGGCCGAGCGAGTGCTGCATGCGCTCTTGTTTGAGGTTCTGGCTATTGGCATTTCCGCCCCACTCGCTGCCTGGATAACAGGCGAGACAGTCCTGAGTATGGGTGTTTTGACGGCCATCATTGCAACGATGGCCGTACTATGGAATATGCTCTATAACTGGTTATTCGATCGGCTCCAGACCCGTCGGGGCTTTAAGCGCACGCTCTGGGTACGGGCCATACATTCGGCGGGATTTGAAATAGGCCTGATTATCATGGTCATCCCTATCATCGCTTGGTGGCTAGACACCACGCTATGGCACGCACTTATACTGGATATCGGACTAGTACTTTTTTACATGCCCTACGCATTTGTCTTTAATCTATGTTATGACAAAATCAAGCTATACAGAATGATGCGCGCTTGAGCACAATTATCCAACGCACATCGCTTACTGAAGGACAGGTCAATCATGCAGATTCAGCTTCACACTCACGACCAGCACGCTTTGAATGCCTATGTGGCAGGCCCGGAGGACGCACAACACAGCATTGTGGTAATCCAGGAAATTTTCGGTGTGAACGCACACATGCGCCATGTAACAGATCAATTTGCAGCCGCTGGCTATCGGGCGATCTGCCCGGCGCTCTTTGACCGGATCGAGGCAAACATCGAACTCGATTACGATCCAGCTGGCATCCAGCGCGGGCTCGCCTTGCGTAACCAGATTACAGAGGAACAGGCGCTCATGGATATCGAGGCTGCCGCCCAGGCCGTCTCGTCCGAACATCTGCCGGGGATCGTGGGCTACTGCTGGGGCGGCACGCTTGCCTGGTTGGCTGCCTGCCGCAGCCCGCTCTTTGCAGCTGCGTCCTGTTGGTACGGCGGCGGTATCGCCAAGGCAGCAGACGAGTCACCGCATATTCCGGTGCAAATGCATTTTGGCATGCAAGACAAATCGATCCCTGTACATGATATCGACGCGATTCGTGCAGCGCAGCCAGGTGTAGCCATCTACACCTACGCCGATGCGGGCCATGGTTTTGGCTGCGAGGAGCGCAGCAGCTTTCACAGCGGTTCTGCGGCACTCGCCCAAGAGCGAACCTTGGCGTTCTTCGCAACGACGCTCAATGCGCCAGCAGCCTGACGGCTTGTGCTGCCGGGCGCCTCTCCACGCCGCGCGACCGAAGACACCGCACTGGCGACCTCATTGGCGGCGTGGGCATGATCAGTGTTTTGCTTGACGGTCGCAGCGAGCTCTTCCATGCTTGTAGCGGTCTGCTGCAAGGAAGCTGCCTGTTCCTCGGTCCGACTGGATAGATCGGTATTTCCAGCGGCGATCTCTGTCGCTGCCAGGTTGATTTCATCGACGCCTGTACGCACCGCGGTAATGGTGCGTTCTAGCCCATTCTGTGTCCGAGTGAGATGCGCGAGTAGGCTATGAATCTCATTATTGCTGCGCTCGGGCACAAGGGGCCGATCAGCGCTTAGGTCGCCGCGCTCCAACATATCCAAGGCGTCCACGACCTGACGAACCGGGCGTATGGTATACCGCGCCACCCACCACACAAGGAACGAGATCAACAGTGTGCCCAGCAGCATCAACGCAAGCTGGATACTCAGTGCTCGATTGCTCTCATCAAGAAAAGAGGCCTGGTCGCCCGCGCCGTACACAATCCAGTCCCAGCCCGGTACCCGCGACCACGCGATGTATTTTGCTGGCCCAAGATCACTGGCGTCTAAAGAGGCGAAACCCGCCTGCGCAGTCCCTATCGTCTGCAAGGCGTGAGCACGCTCGGCGTCTGACAAGCCCCCGACGAGCATGTCGCCAGCAGCTGGGATCCAGCTGCTTTTATCGGTGGTACGCTGTAAAACACCCAGTGAGCCATACTGCGCCACGTGCATCTTGGACATTGATTCGAAGAGGCCCTGAACCTCTGCATCCACACTGACCCGTACCGAAAAGCCTCCGTATACCGCGCCGGACTTATCCTTCAACGGAAGGATGCTCATTGCATACCATTTGCCGTTACGTTGAACCAGGCCGTTGTAAGGTAAGCCGCTATCGAGCGTTACCGCCAACAGATCCTTGGAATCCACAATGCTGTAGATCCGTGGCTTGCCCTGCTCGTCTTTGAGCAGCGTGGCGACACGCACCCATTTGGTGCCCACGCGCGCGATAACGGCCGGATCAGCACCCGTATTGCCATGGACACGCATGAGCGCACTGATATCGCCGTTCAAGACCACGTCCTTAACCTTGAACACGGGAACGGCATCACCGGCAGCGCTCTGCTCAGTCGTGCCGTCAGGTACGGGAATACCGCCCAGTTCGCGCTCTAAAACAGGCAGGATACGCTCACCACGACTACTGGCGCTGGCGAATGTCAGATGCAAGGAACCTTGCGCACCATCGAGCGCTGCATTGATTTCACGCTGTACGGTATCAACGGCGACACGATGACTATTCCAGGTCATCACCACCGCGATGGCAGCCATAATCAAAACAGTCGCCAGCGATGTGAGTAAAAACAGGCGTCCCGCCAAAGAGCGGCGGCCCAACCAATTATTACCAACCGGTTGGCGTTTGTGCGCGTCATGCTGCGGATGAGTCATGAAACCCTCTAGATGCATCGTAGATCGTTACGACCTTATGTTTGACGACACATCCTGAGGATTCTTTAAGATAGGATATCGACGCGATTCGATAGTCACCAACCGCATCAACAATGCCTTACCCATCATTGTCTTCAAATTGATTAATCAGATAATTATGGCATCGTGCAGCCGTGTTCGGGTGGTATGGGGGTACCGCACAGGCGCTGATTAAACCAAAAGCCATCCCTGCAGTCAGCTTCTCGTAAGACTAATAATTCTTATTCGCGTTATACTTTTTTTGATCAAAAGCTATTCAGGAGTAACGCCAATGAGTAAGGTAAATCGTCGTTCATTTATGCACCAAAGCCTATCTTTGGGGGCAGCTGCGATCTTCGCTCCAGGAACAATGCGGCTTGCTCAGGCAATCGAACCGCCCACGCTCACTCTCTATAATGGACAACACACACACACCACCGAAGCACTCGTAAAGGCCTTCACCCAAGCAACCGGCGTACACGTTGACGTTCGCAAGGGCAGTAGCGCGCAATTAGCCAATCAGATCATCGAAGAAGGCGCCCGTTCACCTGCAGACGTGTTTTATGCCGAAGAAAGCCCACCCGTCGCTGTATTGGACAACAAAGGGCTGCTATCCGTCCTGGACGCTAGCACGCTAACACAGATTATTCCCGGGTATATTGCCAAGAATGGCACTTGGATTAGTGTGAGCGCACGTTCCCGAGCAATCGCCTATAACCCATCTTTACTTAAAGCCAGTGCATTGCCCGCATCGATCATGGATATCGCTACCGCGGACTGGACTGGTCGGGTCGGCTTTGTACCAACCAGCGGTGCCTTCCAGGAGCAGTTGATCGCAATCGAGTTGCTGCTGGGCCGTCCAGCAGCTCTGAACTGGCTCAAAGATCTGAAGAAATACGGACGTATCTACAACGGAAATATGGCGGCCATGAAGGCCGTCGAAAGTGGCGATATCGCGACCGCCTTGGTGAATAACTATTACTGGTTCGCAGTTGCCAAAGAAATCGGCGCGGACAAAATGCAATCTGCTCTGCATTATATGGATCATCAAGATCCAGGCGGCCTGATCACTGTCTCGGCCGCCGGTATCCTCAAAAGCTCCCGACGACAAGCCCTGGCTCAGCAGTTTCTGGCTTTTATGGTCGGCCCGGCAGGTCAACAGGCAATTGTCGACTCAGTTGCTGAATATCCGTTGCGTCCGGGCATTGTCTCTCCGTTTAACCTAAAGCCCTTCAGCCAGCTACACCCGCCCAAGATATCGCCTGCCGACCTAGGTGACGCTGCTGATGCACTGGCCCTACGCCGTGAGGCAGGCTTGGCTTAATCCACATGGCGCACGGACCGGGTCTGCGCTCGAGATCATCTCGATGGCTGGTAAGCGCAGCTGCTGTACCAGTTGTCCTAACGAGCCTGCCTCTGGTCTACCTTGCAATCAGGATCAGTCAGGCTGGCGCATCCAGCATCGTCGATGAGCTGTTTCGCTCACGTACGCTTTTCCTGTTGCTCAATACGGTCACCCTGGCGGTCAGCGTCACACTGGGTGCGACCGTGATAGGCACCGCTGTGGCCTGGTGCGTTGAGCGCACGGACCTGCCCGGTCGACGCGCATGGCGCGCTTTCGCGGGTTTGCCTCTGGCCGTCCCGGCATTCGTCTCTAGCTATGCCTGGTCCTCAATCGATAGGGGGTTTCAGAGCATGCCGGGCGCCATCATGATCCTCACGCTATCAAGTTACCCTTTGGTCTATCTGCCTGTCGCTGCTGCGTTGCGCCATACGGATGCAAGTTTTGAGGATGTCTCACGCTCGCTGGGCCACGGCCCATGGCACACCTTTATTTATGCCGTGCGTCCACAGATTCAGCCTGCGTTGGGCAGCGGCGCAGTTTTAGTCTTGGGTCATATGCTGGCTGAATTTGGCGCCCTGGCAATGCTTCGCGTGCAGACCTTTACCACCGCAATTTTTGAGTCATATGAGTTGCAATTCGATAGCACCTCTGCCGCCTTGCAGTCCACCGTGCTGATGGCTTTATGTTTGCCCGCCGCCTGGGGCGAGATGCGCCTGCGTACGAATCGACGCGTGGCACGGATCGGACGTGGCAACCGGCGACGCGCAACGCCCATCACACTAGGCTGGGCCAAACCACTGGTTGTGGCCGGCTTCGTAATAATCGCGCTAATCGGGCTAGGCGCCCCACTATCCACACTCGTCTACTGGCTAAGCAAAGGACACTCTGCGGGGCTGGACTACGCAGATGTTTTACCTGCAATCCAAGGCTCTCTTTCCCTATCGTTCATCGGTGCTGTCCTCACCAGCGTTTGCGCAATACCTCTGGTATTGCTGGCGGTACGCCACCGCAGTCATCTGTCCATTTTGGCTGACCGGTTGCCTTACATTATTCATGGGCTGCCAGGGGTGGTCGTGGCATTGGCATTGGTATTTTTAGCAATCCGTATAGCACCGGCCCTATACCAGACCACGTTCGTGCTGCTGTGTGCCTATGTGATCCTGTTTCTACCCTTGGCACAATCATCGCTGCGCGCCTCAGTCGAGCTAGCCTCGCCACAGATGGAGGACATCGCACGCAGCCTCGGGCGGCGCCCCGTACAAGCTTTTATCTCGGTCACGCTACCCAATATCGCCCCCGGTATCGGTGCCGCCATGGCGTTAATGATGCTCGAGATTATCCGCGAGCTGACCGCTACCCTTATGCTCGCACCCACCGACGTCATCACGCTCGCAACGGAGGTCTGGACGCACACTGCCGACGTAGAGTACGCCGCAGCCGCACCGTTTGCTGCGTTGCTCGTGCTCCTCTCACTTATCCCGGTCTATATCTTTACTCAACGTCTGTGGCGTTACGGAGAGGAAAAATGAGCCATATCGTCATCACACACCTCAGCAAGCACTACAACGCCATCCCCGTACTGGATCACATTGAACTGACAATCGAACACGGCTGCGTCCTCGCCTTGCTCGGCCCCTCAGGCTGCGGAAAAACCACACTATTACGTTTGATCGCCGGATTTGAACGCCCCGATACCGGGACGATTGCCCTTGATCAACGCATCGTGGCCACCGGGCTAACGAGCCTGCCGCCAGAAAAGCGCGGGATCGGCTATGTTCCACAGGAGGGCGCATTATTCCCCCATCTGAATGTAGAGGACAACATCCGCTATGGCCTGCGCCCACATACGCATCACCAAGCGCGCGTCGAGGAGATCCTGGCACTGACAAACTTGCAGGGTCTGGGCAAACGTTTTCCACATGAACTATCGGGAGGCCAGCAACAACGCGTCGCACTCGCCCGTGCGCTTGCCCCTGATCCATCGCTGATTCTGCTCGATGAACCCTTCAATGCCCTGGATCTGGATCTGCGCCGCAATATGTGCGAGGACGTGGTGAGCGTGCTGCGTCGCACGGGAACCACAACCGTGCTGGTCAGTCACGATCCAGGTGAGGCGTTTTCCGTTGCGGATCAAGTTGCGGTCATGCAAGGTGGCGTGATGATGCAGTGTGCACGGCCCGAACAGGTTTACTGGCAACCCGCGAGCCCTGCGGTCGCACGCCTGACAGGGACATCGATTTTTATGGACGGACAATGCACTGAGGGCACGGCCACCTGTGCATTGGGCCGCCTGCCTCTATATCCACAATGCGCAACAGTGACCGGGTCCGCCTTGATTATGCTGCGCCCCGAGCAGGTCGTGCCCCTGCCCTCGACCCACCAACCCAAGGTCCACGTATCACGCAGCCGCTTTCGAGGTGACCATACCTTATTGGATCTAGAGCTGGACGGGTTCTGCTTTAGTTTGCGCACATCATCCCTGGACGCTCCCACAGCCGATTCCGATATCTCATTAAAGGTACATGGACGATGCATGGCTTTTTCGTCCCAGGAATAGCTCTCGATGATGTCGGCCACCTTTTGTATATAAATGTACGTCTATCGTCCACAGTACGGTAGACGGTAGCATTTCGACGCGATTCTCCATCATTGCTGCACCATTGAACTTCGCCCTGACGGCACAATCATCACATTGCAATCAATGGATCGGATGACATGAAGAAATACGCACTTGCGATTGCGGCGCTGCTCGTACTGGGCTCAGCTCAGACGGCTTCAGCCGAGGTTTCAGTCGGTATATCAATTGGTGTGCCGGGCGTTATCTACCCTGCTCCACACCACTACTACGCCCCCCCGCCGGTGTACTACGCGCCTCAACCCCTCATGATTATCCCCAGGCCCATGTACGCGCCTGTCTATGGTTGGCGTGGTGGCCACCACGATCGAGCCCGCTATAAACAATGGCGCTCATATGGCAATAATCATTGGCAAGGCAACCGTGGCCATGGCGATCGGGGCAAGCATCGCGGCCGAGATCGGTAGCTCATGCAGCGGCCTCTCGTGTCGCTTCAGCGTCAAGGTCGCCGCCCTGACTCGCGATACGACGTGCCTGAACGCGCTCTTGCTCAACCTCAGCGGAGAACAGGCTAAGCACCGTCCAACCGGCTTCGGGTCGCCAGTCTTGTCCAGGCGTGAAGGGGCGCGCGTAGCCCTTGGGCGTCAAGGCAAATAACGGGGTAAACCGTCCGGCGTAGCTAGTCTCGTACTGCGTGTATCCATACGCCTCTGTCAAGGTGGTACTGCGTACAGCCCCGCCTTCTGCCAGGATGCGCATGAGCACCCAATAGCTGGCCTCCTCAGCAAACAGTGTGACCGGACGATGCAAGGCGCTTGCCTGATGCTTGTCCGTGCCGTCCACGCGCCGCCCATCCGGTAGAGCATAAGCATTTCCTCGCCCATAATGATCAACGAACCATGAAGTCACCAGCGTATTGAAATCATCACTCGGGCCGATCGCCAACAGTCGCCCCATCCCGGCCAGATCCAGATTACGTTGTGCATCCTCGGACAAAGGGCTGCCGTAGTACACAGGCAGACCTGCCATACGCGCCTTGGTGACGCCATCCCAATCGCTACCGCACAAGCGCACAGGTACTTTGGCCGCCTGCAATGCCAGGGCAATCGCCTGGGCGATCGGGCCCACACCCACCACCAGAAAGCCCACCGGATCAGGCTCTGCCACGTTCAGGGCAAGCGCGACAGGTCGGGCTGTAATACTTTGCAAAACGACCGTGCCGACAATAACAATGAAGGTCAGAGGCATCAATTGGTTGGCCTGAGCCATCCCCAAGTGCTGTAGCTTAATTGCAAACAGCGCCGAGACCGCAGCTGCGACAATACCGCGAGGGGCAATCCAGGTAAGCAACACACGCTCTTGCCAGGGCAATCCCGACCCCCAAGTCGAAAAAGCAACTTTCAATGGGCGCGCAATCAACAGCAGAACCGCCAGTACGGCGGGTCCCTGCCAGCCAAGAACAAGTAAGTCAGCAAAATCCATGCGGGCTGCCAAAATAATGAACAGGCCCGAGAGCAACAATAAACTGAGCGTCTCTTTGAACGCCATGATGTCCTCGATGGGCACACCCTTGCGATTACCCAACCAGATACCCATAATCGTCACGGCCAGCAAACCCGATTCACTCAGAAAGGTATTGGACAGCGCAAAAACCGCAAATACCGTAATCAATACCGTGACATTCACCAGGTAATCTGCGAGCCAGTTACGCCGCAATATCTCGCCCAGGGCAAAACCGGCAACCAGGCCAGCCCCCATGCCAGTCAGTACGGTCTCGCCAAATATCAATAACGTATGCCCCAAGCCAGCGCGCGCCTGTGAGGCGACAATAAACTCATAGGACAACACCGCGAGTAGCGCGCCAATCGGATCAACAACAATACCTTCCCAGCGCAGGATGCGCGCGACGCGCGCTACTGGGCGCACCGTACGCAACAAAGGGCCAATCACGGTCGGGCCCGTCACCACCATAATTGCACCAAAGAGCAGGGCCAGTTCCCAGGACCAGCCAATGATCCAATGAGCCGCAATGGTCGTGACCGCCCAGGTGATCAGGATGCCCACGCCCGTCATCCGGCGTACCACGCCTTCTAGGCCACGAATCTCATGAAAACGCAGACTTAGGCTGCCCTCAAACAAAATGACTGCAACCGATAATGAGATAAAAGGAAACAATAGATCGCCAAATAGGGCGTCTGGATCAAGCCAGCCTATGCCGGGCCCAACCGCCAGCCCTGCAAGTAATAAAAACAGAATGGCGGGCAGGTGCAAACGCCAGGCAACCCACTGACACAGCATCGCAATCATGCCAATGCCTGCCAAGAGCATCACAGAGTGGTCGTTCATATAAGCGGTTCCCTAGGCAGCCAGCACTCCGTCACGATAATCGCTTAGCGCTTGCTCGATTTCGTCCTGGGTGTTCATGACAAACGGGCCGTACTGTGCAATCGGCTCGTTTAGTGGCTTACCCGCTAATAACAATACCCGCACCCCTTGGTCTCCTGCTGCCATACGCAGCGCCGAGCCCGCTCCCAGCAATACACTGTGTGTGCTGGCGACATCCTGCCCATCAATCTCGAGCCAGCCCTCGAAAACATACAGCATAAGCTGATGTGTGGCGGGCACTGGCAGTTCGAGGGTCTGACCGGGCGCCACAGACACATCCGCAATGATTGGCTCAGTCGTGACGCTGTGGCCCGGCCCCACAAGCGGCTGACCTTCGACCAACAAGGTTCCAGCGATGAGTTTGACGAATCCGCCCCCATCAAGTTCACGCACAGGGATCTCGGTGACTGGAATATCACGGTAATGTGCAGGCTGCATCTTAGTTGCTGAAGGCAGATTCAACCAGATCTGAAAGCCTCGCAACAGACCATTCTCTTGTTGTGGCATCTCTTCATGGATAATGCCGCGCCCCGCCGTCATCCACTGCACACCTCCGGCCCGCAAATCACCCTCATTACCCATATGGTCGCGATGACGCATATGACCGTCAACAATATAGGTCACGGTCTCAAAGCCACGATGAGGGTGCGCCGGGAACCCAGCGATATAGTCATCAGGATTATCCGAGGAGAATGCATCAAGCATTAAAAATGGATCGAAGCGCACCCCGTGCTGATAACCTAGGGCACGCAACAAGCGCACGCCCGCACCATCTTGGGTGGCCTGGGCAGGAAGTATTCGAGTGATCGATCGCATAGACATGGCGTTTCTCCGTTGAACACCTATATTATGACGCCAATCCGAGCCTGACTATTCACCGTGCTATCGGCTGACAGGACTATGATGAAGCCTCACCCCATCTCGCACAGGAGTCATCATGGACCAAGCTATGTACCCAAGCCTCACCCAGGAAATCGCCAAAAAGCGCGCTGAGCTTGCACCTGAACCACTCGCCGCCTTCAAGGCCTTTAGTAAGGCAGTGTTTGCCCCTGGCGCATTGGATGCCAAAACCAAGCAACTGATCGCCGTAGCCGTCGCCCATGTCACGCAATGCCCATATTGCATCAAGGGGCACACCCAAGGTGCCTCTCGGGCAGGTGCGAGCGATGCTGAGATCATGGAAGCAATTTGGGTGGCCGCCGAAATGCGCGCAGGCGGCGCCTACGCACACTCGGCGCTTGCCTTACAAGAGCTGGAACATCTACACACGCCTCGCTAGCGCGCTGCACCAGAAAACCGCACCCAGCAAGGACCTACAGGCCGACGTTATTATGTTCCAGCACCTGCTCAGCACGGTAGCTGGAGCGCACCAAAGCACCCGAGACGACCTCTCGGAAACCCTTGGATAGGCCCAGATCACGGTAAGTCTTGAACTGCTCTGGTGTCACGAACCGCTGCACGGGCAAGTGGTTCTGTGTCGGTCGCATGTACTGTCCAAAGGTCAGAATATCGACATTCGAGGCCCGGATATCATCCATAGCTTGCTCAATTTCTTCGTCGGTCTCGCCCAGACCCAACATCATGCTGGTTTTAGTAAGCGTGGTCGGCGTATGGCGCTTAGCGAAAGCCAAGACATCCAGGGTCTGGCGATAGCCTGCACGGATATCACGCACCACATGTGTCAGGCGCTCGACAGTCTCGAGATTCTGCGCAAAAGTAACCAATCCTGCATCCAGAACTTTGGCTATGCTGGCCTCGCTGCCACTGAAGTCCGGCGTCAGCGCCTCGACGGCAGTATGCGGCGAGCGCTCGTGGATGGCGCGAATGCATGCCGCATAATGCCCCGCCCCACCATCGAGCAGATCGTCACGATCCACTGAGGTCAGCACGACGTATTTGAGGCGCATCAGCGCGACGGCATCGGCGACGTTGGCAGGCTCATTATGGTCCAGCCAACCATGGGGGTTACCCGTGCTCACGGCACAGAATTTACAGGCGCGCGTACACACTGAACCCATTAACATCAGGGTCGCCGTGCCGCGTCCCCAACACTCTGCAATGTTCGGACACTTGGACTCGGCGCACACGGTATTGAGCTTATGGGTCTGGACGATCTCGCGGATCGCCTGATAGCCTTCACCCGACGGAATACGCACACGCAGCCAAGGGGGCTTTGGGGCGGCATCAGCGACCGTGCTTAGATCGCTAGGACGCATACCGTCCTTGACAGCCTTAGTGCCTTGCGGACTGACAAATTTACTGCCAGATCGCGCCCGAATAATGGTGACGTCTTCGGTCATAGAGAGAGACCCATGGAGAAAAATGAACCCGACATAGGCCCGTCTGGGGCCTGTTTCGGGATGATACCACGCTGCCTGATCCCGGCTTGGGTATACTTGCAAGCCAGGAATCAGCACAAAGTCCACCCACATGCCATCGTCCGCCGCGCACCCACGACAGCCTACCAATACATTAGTCCTCGCCTATCTATTCGGCATGGTATGCGTGTGGACGATTCTGTGTGCCATCAGTCACAAGGCGCCCGATCTGGACGGCATGGAGGAGCTGGTCTGGGCAGCCAGCCTAGAGCTGGGCTACACCAAACACCCCCCCCTACCCTCGTGGTTCATGTATGTTGCAACTCAACTGTTCGGCCGGCCCATCTGGCTACCGTTCCTGATGGGGCAACTGTTCTCTGCGCTGGGCCTCTGGTTCATATGGAAGCTGGGCTGCGAACTTGCCACCCGTCGTCAGGCCCTCATCGCTACACTCCTGGTCTCTACCACCGCCTATTTCTCGATACGTGGCACGATTTATAACCACAATACGGTACAACTCTGGTCTATTGCCTGCGCGACCTGGCTGTTTTACTGTGCGCTACGCGATCAACGCTCGTTAACGTGGATCGGTCTGGGTCTGGTGAGCGCTCTGGCGATGATGACCAAGTACAGCGCATTGATCCAATTCGCAGCGTTTTTTCTGTATATGCTTCGGGTCGGCAGCCTACGTGACCGGCGCACCTGGCGCGGCCTGGCACTGGCACTGGCGGCTTTCCTGATCGGTATCTCGCCGCATCTATACTGGCTCGCCGAGCATCACTTTGAACCTCTGCTCTATGCGGATTCATCCCTAGAGGCGGGCACGTACCTCGATGCGCTACGCGATATGCTGGATTTCACGCTCGATCAGATCGGCCGCCTCGCACCCATGCTCGTTGTATTGCTCGCCTGGGCCGCCTGGGAGCACCGAGCCCCTGGCCGCATACCTGCTGCACCACGCAATATCGAGAACATGGCGCCGCAAAAGCGCACGTTCCTGCTCTGGGTGGGCCTGGCACCCTTTTTGTCCACGCTACTGATCTCTGCCATTCTGGGCACACGCCTCGAAGCCTCATGGGCGAGCACCTTTTTTATCCTATTCGGTTTTTATGGCCTGTGGTGGCTGAGAGGCCCCGAGCCTGTGCAACTACGCCGCATTGCGATCCTGGTTATCGCCACGCATGTCCTGATGGCCGGGGGCTACGCACTGGCGCGCGGCCCACTCGCCTGGGAGACTGGGCGCGCCGCCCGATCGACCTTCCCTGGCCCCAAAATCGCTGCCCTGGTGCATGAAAAATGGTCTCAGTACCAACCAGGCCACCCTTTGCACGTGATTGCCTCCGACACCTGGATGGGCGGCAATATTGCAGTCAACCTCAACCGGCACGTTCAGGTCTATATTGATGCCAATGACGAGGAATCCCCCTGGTTCGTACCGGGGACGGCACTACATTGTGGCGCCGTTGTAGCCTACAGCCCGCGCACACGCGGTCAGCCTGCGGCAGCGATCCAAGCGCTCTACAACACAGCTCAATGGCGAGGCGTCATTGAGCTACCCTGGTCCTCACCCAAGAGCCCGATCATCGACCTGCACTGGGCGGTTATTCCAGTCACCTCAGAATGTTCTCACTGATGCCCCGCCTCGAATCAGGCCCCGTGGCCCGGGCGAATATCCCCACCGTCCTCGAGTAGCGCTTCAAAATGCCGGGCAGACAGCGGTTTGGAAAACAAAAAACCTTGTCCATAATCGCAGCCCGCCTTGCACAACAACTCATATTGTGTTGACGTCTCGATCCCCTCGGCCACGACCTTTAAGCCAAGCTTATGGGCCATCAGAATAATCGCCTCACACAGCGCCAGATCAGGCCCGGCATCCCCCAGATTCGAGACGAACGACTGATCTATTTTGAGGTAATCTATATTGAATTTACGCAGATAAGACAAGGACGAATAGCCTGTCCCGAAATCATCCAACGAAACTTGTATGCCCGCATTTCTGAACGCCTTGAGCTGCTCGGTGATCCCTGAGTTGGAATCAAGCAATATCCCTTCTGTAATCTCGATCGTCACCCCTGTCCCCGACATCCCCATCGTCTCTAGGTGACTCAGCCAAAAACCCAGATCAATCCCTTCATGACGGAATTGCACGGGCGAGATATTCACGCTTAGTTGCATCTGCGGCAGATAGCGCGCCCGCCATATATGCGCTTGGCGTGTCGCCTCACAAAACACCCAATCGCCGATTGCCGCAATCATGCCTGTTTCTTCGGCGAGCGGAATAAACTCTACTGGGGGGATCGCGCCACGCACAGGATGCTGCCAGCGCAGCAAGGTCTCGGCCTTGGTAATTTTACCGGTTGCCAGTTCGACGATAGGTTGAAAGACAAGCGAGAACTGGTTCTGCGCGAGCGCCAGGTGCAGGTCATTGACTAAGCGCATACGCGTCTGCGCGCGCTCCTGCATAGAGGTATCAAAATAACAACTGCGGTTGCGGCCCTCGCTCTTGGCTACATACATCGCCTGATCCGCATTATTCAATAAGACCTCTGCCTGCTTTCCATCGTCGGGATAGAAGGTTATGCCGATACTCGTAGATATGAATACTGTCTCTAGCCCCAGTTGAAATGGCTCGGAGAGTTTGAGCAGGATGAGTTTGCTGAGTCGATCCAGATCACGCTTTTGAGTAATATCATCGACCAGTACCGTGAATTCATCACCGCCCAGACGCGCCACCGTATCGCTTTGACGCACGCAGGCGCTAAGGCGTCGGGCCGCCTCCTTGAGTAACTCATCCCCTATAGCATGACCCAAGGTATCGTTGATCTCTTTAAATCGATCCAGATCGAGGAACATCAAGCCAACCTTGGTACCGCTGCGCTGCGATTTCTTGATGCTCTGTTCGAGCCGATCATAGAACATCTGCCGATTAGGCAAGTCAGTGAGCTTGTCGTAGTTGGCTTGCTTCCAGATAATGGCTTCAGCGCGCTTTATCTCGGCAATATTGGAAAAAATCATGATGCGCCGGTACACCTGGCCTTCTTCGGTGTAAGACGTATTGATACTCAACCATTCAGGGTACAGCTCGCCGTTCTTGTGCTGTCCCCAGTGTTCGCCCTGCCAGCTCCCCGTCTCTATCACACTCCGCCACATTGCACGATAAAAATCGCGATCATGGCACGGGGAGTTAAGTAAACGCACATGTCGACCAATCACCTCGGATTCGTGCTGACCGCGCAAGCTCACAAAGGCGGGATTAATATCCAGAATAATACCCTTTGGATCCAGCACCAACATACCTTCACTGGTATTACGATAAACCAGGGCCGCCAGCTGGTCTTGCCGGCTATCCTCGTCGGTCTCTGCGCGGCGCGCCCGCATAATATACAGATAACACGGACCTGTCAGACCGATCATCAGGGTCGACGCACCCTCTAGCGATAGCGCAATACCATCTGTACGTATACCCGGACTAGACCAGGTCAGGACACTTGATTTGCCGGGTTCTTCGAGCGGCTCAGGGTATCGCGGTAACTCTTGAATAAAATCAGATAGAAACGACTCAGACATTGCGCTACGCGCAATGCCCAACAAGCGCCCAGCAGCACGATTCATATAGGTAATACGGCCATCGAGCGCCGTCGCGACAAATGCATCATCGGCAAAGTCACCCAGCCTGAGCAAGGCCAGCATATGACTGCGATCCAGTGAACTGGGAAGCGATCGCAACAGCTCTACGCCGTCCCCTGCGTTCAACACATGGCGAAGCCCGTCCGCCTCCGGCTGCTGTAGCATGATTGTCGTCTCGAGGCACGCCGCGCACAAGGCACGCACCATTTATATATATGAGTCCAGCTCAAAAGTAATGGAGTTGTAACACAAACTCAATCCAATGCGGCATAGGACATTACCTATTGACCGCCCGTCAAGGTCCCTCGCCGAAGTATTCCTTGAATTGGTGCCCCAGCTTTTTTGCCTTCGTCCGCAAATACTGCTCGTTATAGGGATTACGGTTAACTTGCAAAGGAATATGCTCGGTCACCTCTATTCCCAGCTCCTGCAAAGTGCGTTCCTTACGAGGATTATTGGTCATTAAGCGCACCTGGGTAATTCCAAAATGATCGAGCATCGGCTTGCATAGGTCATAGCGACGCATGTCTGCCGGAAAACCCAAACGCTCGTTGGCCTCGACCGTATCTGCGCCCTCGTCTTGCAACTGATAGGCCCGAATCTTGTTGACCAGGCCGATACCCCGCCCTTCCTGGCGTAGATACATCAGCACCCCTCGTCCTTCCTGTGCGATGCGTTGCAAGGCAGTTTCAAGTTGTGCGCCACAATCGCAACGCTGACTGAACAACGCATCCCCTGTCAAGCATTCCGAGTGGATACGCGCCAATACCGGCCCGCCCACACGCACATCACCCAGGGACAGCATAATGTGTTCCTTGGATGTCTCATGCTCAACAAACACATGAATCTTAAAAACCCCCCAGGGCATGGGTAGCAGGCTGGACGCTATATAGTCCAACTGCCCTGCCTCCCCTACCAACCCCGAAGGCAGCTTGCCAATGGACTGCCCCTCACTGCCTTGCATGAATAATCTCTAAACATAAATGGACTATAGCTTAGCACTTCGGCCCGCAAAAGCTGGATCAAGCACCAAATTGTTGCGGTATATCAATATAAAAGCCAGGCTTCACGCGTGTGTAAGCCTGGCTTTTATTACCCAGTGTGCCGTACTACGCCTTTACACCCAGATACCGCTCGATGATCTCACTATTAGCGTGTAAATCGGCTGGTGTCCCTTCGTAGACCATATGGCCGTTATTGATGATGTAGCATCGGTCAGCCAATGCCAGTGCTGCCCGTACATTCTGCTCGACAATCACAATGGTATGGCCCTCGTTCGCCAATTGACGGCAGACCTGGATCAGATCACGCACAATCAACGGTGCCAAGCCTTCGAATGGCTCGTCCAGAAGAACGACATTCGCATTGCGGATCATGGCGCGAGCGATAGCCAGCATCTGCTGTTCACCGCCGGACAATTGCTTACCACGATTGCGCTTGCGCTGGGCCAAACGCGGGAAGGATTCGTAGATCTGGTCGAGGGTGCGCGGATTTTCGGCGGTCATCGCCGCCAACTGTAGATTCTCCTGCACAGTGATCGAACCAAAGACACGCCTCTCTTCGGGCACCAGTTGAATGCCCAGCGCAGCCCGTTCATAGGGCGGCAGGTGCTGTACCTCTACACCATTGTGGCGGATCGTACCTGATTTAGTGGTCACCATCCCCATTAGAGATTTGAGCGTCGTGCTCTTGCCTGCGCCATTACGACCCAACAAGGCCACGACCTCATGCTCCTCGACTCGCATCGACACATCAAACAAGATATGCGAATCACCGTAGTAGCTATTGATCTTATCAACTTCAAGCAGACTCATCTTCGTCCATCCCTCCGAGATAGGCAGCCTGCACAGATGGATCATTACGGATCTCATCAGGTGTGCCTTCTGCTAGTTTGCAACCTTCGTACAACACCGTAATACGCTCTGCCAACTCGAACATTGCATCCATATCGTGTTCGACAATTACCATGCTGCGGCCTGCGCGTATGGACTTAAGCAACGACACCACCAGCACACGCTCCTCAGGACCCAAACCCGCCAGCGGCTCATCAAAGAGCAAGACATTGGCGCCGGTGGCCAGAGCCAGACCGATCTCCAGACGGCGCTTTTCACCATAGGACATCTCGGAGACCAGGGTATCGATATGGTGAGTCAGGCCTACCAGGGCGACCGCGGCATTGACCTGCTCATCGAGCTCCTGGGAGTGCAGGCCGCGCAACATATCATTGCGAAATTTTCCCCGACGGCGGGCCAAGACCGGAATCATGGCGTTTTGTCGCACCGTAAGCATCTCAAAGAGCTGATTGATCTGATAGCTCTTGCTCATGCCGAGTTGGCACACGGCGGTCACGCCTATGCCGGTGATCTCCTGGCCACGGAAAAACACCTTACCTTCGGTCGTGGGCAACTCGCCCGCCAACATGGCAAAGAACGTGGATTTGCCTGCGCCATTAGGGCCAATCACGCCATGCAGTTCACCTTCCTTAAGCGTGAAATTAACATCCGAGACAGCCTTCAGCCCCCCGTATTGCTTACTGATACCCCGCGCCTCGAGAACCGGTGCACCACTACGATTGCTCGTAAGTGGTGGCACAATATTGAGTGGTGCTGACACTTTAGAGCTCGCGGCTTTATCGATGTCAGCTGGCATACCACCACGTTGGCGTCGAACGTAATCCAGAATACCGCCCGCCACACCGTGCCTGAATACCGTCACCAGGACAACAAACACCACACCCAGAATCAGTTTCCAGTAAGGGCCGATATTGGCGACGCTCTGCAAACCTTCATACAGGTACAGCCAGATCGTTGCCCCTAACAAAGGGCCAAGTAAGGTGCCTGCCCCCCCCATCACCGTTTGGATCACTAACTGTGCAGAGGTGTCCAGGCCAAAGGCATCAGGCGGCATGTACGATTGAAATATCCCAAGCAAACCACCCGCCAGACCGCCATACGCCGCTGCCACCACAAAGACGGATAATTTATAGGACTGAACCGAGTGACCCAAGGCCAGCGCACGTTTTGGATTACCGCGTATGGCCTTCAGCACCATTCCGAAAGGCGAGCGCACGATGCGTCGGGCGATCAGATAGCCGACAAAGAAGAACAAGGCCACGAACCAATACATCGGCCAGCCGCTCGAGATATGGATATCGATAAAGCCAAGGTCTACGTGTGGGGGGGGTACCCCCGCAATGCCGTTTTCCCCGCCGGTGTACTCCTTAAATGCAGAGTTCTCTAAAAAGTAGAACATCTCGCCAAAGGCCAGCGTAACCATGGCAAAATAAATCCCCGTGCGCCGTAAGGTCAGGTAGCCAATCACCACCCCCGCCACACAGGCGACAAGCGTACCGATCAGGAGCGCAACCAGGATATTAGGAACAAGGCCTATCGTAAGCAGGTACGCCGTGACAAAGCCACCCGTACCATAGAACGCCGCCTGACCAAATGACAAGAGACCCGTATAGCCAAAGAGTAGATCAAAGCCCAGGCCAAACAGTCCCCATATCAAAATACGGGTCAGCAAGTCCGCACTCATTCCTAGATAGGGCAAGACAAAGGGTGCCGCAATCAGACACAGCCCCACAATAATTTCAGGCAATTGTCTGCGCATGCCTCCGTGCGCGAGCGTATCGTTCAATTGAGGGCCTCCTGTCTGCCCTGTTTTTTGATCTGCGGCCTGGTTACCCAGCGACGCCCCGTCATGAGTAATACTCATTCCCGTCCCTCCTGACCCATCAGACCTTGTGGGCGGAAAATTAACACCAGCGCCATGACGATAAATAACATCACATCTGAATACGCCGGATTGAATATTGAAGTCAGGCTCAAAATCTCGCCCGCGATAATCCCACCGATGATGGCGCCTGGAAACGACCCCACCCCGCCAATCACGACTACCACAAAGGAATCCACCAATACCCGGTGCCCCATATCAGGCTGTAAGGTCACAATCGGTGAGTCAATCACCCCTGCGTACCCAGCTGCCATCGCACCAATGCCAAAGACCAGCAGGAACGTGCGCTTGACGTTGATACCCAAGGCATTGACCATCAAAGAGTCTTCGATCCCCGCACGCACAATCAGGCCCAGACTTGTCCGATACAGAATGAAATACAGCAATATCAGGGTTGCCGCTGCAATCCCCAGCGCCTGCAATCGGTACAAGGGATAAATCAGCGAACCAATATGTGCGACACCCTGGCCCCATTCCGGAGTGGGCACCGAGAGACTCACGCCACCGAAAATAGCCCGCACAAATTCCACCAAAATAATGCCGATCCCGAAGGTGACGAGAATTTGATCCTCGGCAGGACGGCTGTAATACTTCCGCATCAGCCCCCGTTCGATGATCAAACCCACCACCAAAACCACCGCCGCCCCAGCCGCAATCGCAACCAAGAACGAACCGGTGAACGCGTAGGCGCTGTAGCCGGCATAGGCGCCGACTACAAATAATGCACCATGCGCAAAGTTAATAACGCCGAGCGTGCCGTAGATAATGGTCAGGCCGGTACTGATCAGTGCCAGCAACAGGCCTGTCGCCAACCCGTTGAACAGCTGAGAAAAAACTAACGACATGCTCGGCATTCGAGCTACTCCTATAAAAGACTTACGCTTAATAAGCTGACGTAAGCGTCAGACATAGGCACCCAGCTTGCAGCCCAATACCCCAAGGTCTGGCAAAGCCGTCTTGCCGTCGATAACGCTGACGACCTCAAAGTAATCGTCCGGATTTTTCATATCGGCAGGCTTCTTGCCCCGTACGATCGGGAAGTTGATAACACCTTGGTGATCCCCCGCACGGAACGTCACATCACCTACTGGACCCTGACGTACCACGCCAGCCTCGTAGGCCTTGATCACATCTGGGGGATAGAAGGTCCCGGCACGCTCGACCGCATCCGCCCAAAGCGTCAGCGTAAGGTAAGCGATATAGGCGGAGTCGCGCGGCTTGGCATTGTGCTTTTTCTCGTAGGCGGAGACAAAGTCCTTAGCAATTGGATATTTGTCCTCCAGCGTCCACCAAAAACCTGAAGCGGCATACACCC
The DNA here is from genome assembly GCA_019166125.1 of Alcaligenaceae bacterium CGII-47. Lineage (GTDB taxonomy): Bacteria > Pseudomonadota > Gammaproteobacteria > Burkholderiales > Burkholderiaceae_B > Castellaniella. The sequence continues at coordinate 185,025 of JAHTBO010000001.1, read as the reverse complement.
CTTGCATGACCTCAGCACCAATTTCCTTTTCCAGGAATGCGGACATATACGGAATAACGATCTGCATTTTGTCGAGCAGGCCGAATTGCTTGGCTTGCTTGATCGCATTGGCCGCATCCGCCCCGTAAGCGATGACCACCAGCGTGTCCGCATTGCTATTGGCGATATTGATCAGGAAAGAGCTATAGTCCTTGGCACCCAGTGGGTGGACCTGCTCGGTGACAGTCGTCCAGCCTTCTTTCTCTGTGAACTCCTTCATGGAATCGTAGGTCGTGTGCCCGTAGGTGTAGTCAGGCACCAGATATGCAGCTTTGCGGTCCTTACCCAGGTTCTTGGCAAGCACTGGAGCAATGGCCTTGCAGGCCGGATAGGCGTAATAACACAGACGAAAGCCGTAGCGCTGGCAATCTACCCCTGTCGTTTCATTCGAGCCGCTGATGGCAGGCAGATAGATCGTGCGTTCGCGGTCGCAAACTTTTTGTAATGCAATGGCCACGGCACTACTGGTGCTGCCAGTGATGACCATGGCCTTGTTGTCATGCATAAAGCGCGTCGCCGCCTGCACGGCGGTATTGGGCTTGGTCTCTGCATCTGCGACACCAAGCTTGACGGTCTTGCCTAGCACGCCTTTTTTTGTAAGCGGTGAGATTTTTTTTATTTCATCCGAGCCCGCATTCAGTTGCTCTGCAGCCAACTCATAGCCCCGCTGCTGCTCGGCGCCTTGTGCCGAGTAGGGGCCAGTCAGATCTACGGTCAGGCCAATAAAGACCGAGTCACCCTCAACTCCAGCAGGCCAATTACCAATGGGCTTTTTATCTTCGGCCATGGCCACTCGTGCTGCACCGGGCAAAAACATACTGCCTGCAGCACCTGCCGCACCAGCTTTGAGCACCGAACGGCGGCCAACGCGGCCCTTCAATGCATCACTCAAAGTTTTTTTATCATCCATTATCCTGTCTCCTGTTTGATTGGATCCGAGCCTGGAATAGCCCGATCTGAAATACAGTTCCGTTACTGTCCGGTAGGTTCTTTTTATTTGGTCCAAATTTTGTTTTTATATGCGCAGCGTAAATACCTGGGTATTCCTGCTTGACGCTATTAGTAAAATTTGAAACTTACGCAAAACTTACGTGACTTTGACAGCGACTATCGAGCTTCAGACAAACCTAGGGCGCACGCCTGCGGACAAGCATATAAAAACGCAAGTAAATCATTGTTTTATATATAAATAATCAGCGTGGCGTGTGGCGCAAGCAGATAGGCGTACGGGTTAACGCCTAAGGGAAAACAGCTAGATCAAAAATCAAGAATTATCTATTCCAAAATGATTTTTTTAGCGTATTCACGCAAGACATCCAGCCCAGGATCCTTGCGTGGCCACACCAACTCCACCCCATCGTTTTCGTAGCGAGGCAGGACATGAATATGCGCATGCGCCACGGTTTGCCAGCCAGCAGGCCGATTCGCCTGGAGCAGGGTCAAGCCCTGAGGTTGAAAGGCTCGTTCGACGGCACGCGCGATTCGATGTGCGATGCGCATCAACGCCACTGCCGTATCCTCATCCATATCCATCAAGGTCTCGTAGGGGTGGCAGCTTGCCACCAGAACATGACCAGGATTGAGTTGACCAGCATCCATGAACGCAAAGACCCGCTCGTCTTGATAGACCATCACAGCAGGAATCTCTCGTTCTAGAATTTTGGTAAATACAGTAGGCATGGCAGCTCCGGTAGAAATAAAGCGACAAACAATTGATACGCGAACTATTTTGTATCACGCCTTGCGCTAGAAATAAAAGTGAAATGTAATGGGCTTTTCAAGATCGGTTACAAGGTCCAGATGCCTAAGGCTACCGTCATGCGCACCCGCCTGAGCTTATTGTTTGTTTTTTGCTTCCTGTGCCAACCTGTAACCGGCACCACGACGCCTTGGCCAGCCACACCCTCCCACACATCCTTACAGACACCATACGGCGTGCTTGAGGTCCATGGCAGCGACTATGTCTATGAGTCCTATCTGTTGTTCAATGGCAAAAGACTCGAGCCTGATATTCAGGGCATCATCAATATCACCTATGCTTATCAGGTAGGTAAGGCTCGGGTGATCCTGATCGCAGTGGATACGGGTGACAGCACCTGCGCGATAAGCTACCGCTGGATGACGATCCGCCAGGACGGCTATCGGCTTACAGCGCCTTTTGGGTCTTGCTCTGCCAGTATCCGCGTGACCATCCACGGCAAGCAGTTCGTACTGAACACGCCGAATCCAGACAAGGTGAATGCGATCGACACCTGGATCTTTGACGGACGCACCGTACGCCGTCGCTAATGACGGCTTGATACCATCCATCATCACGACAAGCGGATCAACGATAAACGCAGAGGGCCTTTAGCCCATGACACTCTGAATCAATTTTATAAACGCTTCAACAGACATTTTGGCGTCACCCAGAACCACCTCGCCAGCCTGATAACTCACATCCAGATTGGCGATACCATCCCGAATTTCAATAAGCCCAGCACGCTGCATACCCGCGGTGTAATGATCAAATAGCATGCTTAGCAACGCTCGTGTTCTTTCCGCATCATCACCAGTGTCCAGCTGTCCGATCAACTGCAGCAACATGGCCTTGGAGACGTTCAACTTGAGGTGAACCTGACGCAAAGAGCGTTCCAGCAACGTCCCGATGTCCTCATCGGAGGCCGCATCGGCGCTGGCAGGCATGAAATGAACTGCCAACATGGCTTGACTCTCGCCCTGGGAGTTTTTCCATTTGAGTGGCTCAATCGTCACCGAGGGGCTCGCCGCCAGCACAGCCTTGATTTTTCCCTGGAGCAGCGCCTGAGCGGCCAAGCTAAGACTTGCATCATCCGCATCATCAGGATTCACCTGCTCCCAGGCAGCCATCAGCGCCCTAAAGGCCACCATATCGATATGCTCGACACGCGCCCCAGCCTGAAGTTGTCCCAGATCTGTTTCATCTACATGAATACCACCAAATCCGTAGGCCAACGTGCTATCGAGCAGCGCGCCTGTGCGTGAGGCGTCGAGCTTGACCTGCATATCCGCCAGAGTCAGCGTTGGCTGATCCGGCTGGGTGACCGTGATTTGTCCGATTTGGGCCTGGTTATGAATCTGGAAATCCTCTTCGCCCACGAACGCGTTACGCCCCTCAAAGGTAATATTTTTAAATTCGCCACGCTCACCATTGGCGGCATCCTCCCAGACCAACGAATCAAACGCGCCACGGGTCTCGGAGGTTCGTTGTCGTTGATTGAACACGACATCAATCTGCCCGCCACTGAAATCAAACTGTTCGCCCTCACGCAGGAATTTAGCGGGATGAAACTGCCACATAGAATGGGCAACCCCGCTAAAAGACACCTGCGTATCGATCTGCAGCGGCGAAGCGCCCTGCTGCGTATCAAACCAAGCTTGCAAGGCCTCAGTGGGTAATAAACGCACCTGGCTGTCAGCCAACATTGGAGAGAACTCACCAGCCCTCACGCCACGCCACGGAAATGGGCCATGTTGCAAATCATCGTGCAAGCGCAATTCTTGATCATGACCCGCATCATCCTTGTAGGCAAAGGCATACTCGATAGAAGAGCTGAACCAGCCACGTTGATAAGCCTGCACCCGCAGCGTCGGTCGCTCTTGCCCTACCGGCCAGGCAGCACCTAGCTGCAAATTAGCCTGCTCGAGCGCCAGTTCAATCTGGTCTTGGGCTTGTTTACCGGCATACCAAGAGGCGCCAGCATAGGCGAGCACAAGTGCCAAAATGACACCAAAGGCAATATAGAACCTGCTTTTCATTGGGTGCTCCTGGAAGCGCCGGCATTCAGGCCGGGAGAGAGAAAAGAGAGGCAAGCGATCACTTGCACTGCAGCGCAATCGACAGACTGGATATCACCAGATCATCAATCGCGCTATCCTGAGTCAGACATAGTACAGAAACCCGTTGCTCATGAGGAGGCCATAATGCTTGCTATTGATTTTTACTTTGATTTTTCTTCGCCATATGGGTATTTCGCTAGCACACAGATTGATGCGCTGGCCCGTGACCTGGGCCGTGATGTGGCGTGGCACCCCATTTTGCTCGGGCCGATGTTCAAGATCACTGGAACCACGCCATTGACCGAGATCCCCCTGAAGGGCGCCTACTCTCGGCATGACATGCTGCGCACAGCGCAGATTTACAACATTCCATTCAATGAACCCTCGCCCTTTCCCATCAACACCGTCACGGCCGCGCGAACCATGCTACACGCCCAGGATACCCAGCCTGATCGGGCAATCCCCTTCGCCCAGCGCGCCTTACACGCGTATTACGTTGAAAACATTGATATCAGCCAGCCTGAGCAGATCGTGCGCATTGCGGGCGAGTCAGGGCTGGATATCGAGGCCCTGCGTCAGGCACTGTCGTCGGATCAACTTAAGTTACGCTTGCGCACAGAAAACGACGCCGCAATCGCAAGAGGCGTATTCGGTTCCCCGTTCATCATCCTCGATGATGAGCCATTCTGGGGTTTTGATCGCCTGGATATGATCCGACGCTGGGCGTCCCGCGTAGCAGTTCCTTAACCTCGCGCGACTTGCTTGCGCGAGAGTTCTTTAGGCAACGGGAAGGAAACATTTTCCTCAATGCCTTTGAGCGGGCGCACGGAAGCAGCACCGAGCTCTTTGAGACGATCCAGCACCTGACGTACCAACACCTCAGGCGCTGAAGCGCCTGCCGTGACGCCTATGCGTTTTGCTTTAACCAGCCAGGCGGGATCGATCATATCGGGGTCATCCAGCAGATAGGCAGTCACGCCCTTGCGCTCGGCGACCTCACGCAGGCGATTAGAGTTGGAGCTATTGGGACTACCCACTACGAGCACCAGATCGCAGGCAGGTGCCATAATACGCACCGCATCCTGGCGATTCTGTGTGGCATAGCAGATATCACTCTTTTTAGGCTCCATAATTCCGGGAAACCGACTACGCAAGGCGTCTGCCACCTGTGCCGCATCATCAACAGACAGTGTCGTCTGCGTCACAAAGGCGAGATTAGCCGGATCCGTGACGATAAGGGCAGCGACATCTTCGACTGACTCAACCAGATACATGCCGCCCTCGACCTGGCCCAGTGTCCCCTCGACCTCAGGGTGGCCACGATGACCGATCATAATGACCTCGCGCCCGGCAGCACGCATCCGGGCAACCTCGACGTGTACCTTGGTGACCAGCGGGCAGGTCGCGTCGAAAATACGCTGCTCGCGCTGCACAGCCTCGTCTCGGACGGAGCGGGCCACCCCATGCGCAGAAAAAATCACAATTGCATCGGACGGTGCCTCAGAGAGTTCGTTGATGAACACCGCACCCTTTGACTTCAGGTCCTCAACCACATAACGGTTATGCACAATTTCATGGCGTACGTAAATAGGGGCGCCATGAAGCTCTAAGGCCCGCTCGACAATCTCAATAGCACGATCCACCCCAGCGCAAAAACCGCGGGGCTGAGCCAAAACGATCTCGGCCCCGATGATGTCATCCGGCTTGTCCATCACATTACTCCCAATATCTCGATCTCAATGAGCAGATCAGCGCCCGCTAACGGGTGATTAAAGTCAAATAGACCAGAGGTCTCGCCCAATTCTTTCAGGACGCCAGAATACCGGCCACCATTGGGCGCTACAAACTCTACCAGATCACCTGGCTCGAACTCAGTATCGGGTGGCGCGTTACTGAGCATCGCTGCACGGCTTACGCGCTGGATGAGCTCGGGGTTACGCTCGCCATAGGCCTGCCCGGCCAGCAATGCCGCCGTAAAGTGCGCGCCTTCGGCACGCCCCAACAGCACTTCCTCTACACCAGGAGACCACTGTCCCACCCCCATCTGTAAGGTCGCTGGTCGGTCCAGAAAGGTATCGACAAAGACCGCGCCCGCTGCCGGACCGCTGGTGAGCTCGATACGATAGTGCAAGGTCAGGTATGAATCGGCACGGACAAAAGCATGTACCGCGTCAGATGTAGAGATCAAAATGTGTCACCGTATAGGATTGTTTGAGTAACGCCTATTTTAGAGCCTATCATGACACGCTTCCAATCATCCCCACACTCTGAACGTCCGCGCGAACGCCTGCTGCGTCACGGCGCCGATGTCCTGACATCTGCCGAGCTTCTGGCAATCATTCTACGTACCGGTATCCCGGGGTGCGACGCGGTCAATCTTGGGCGGCGTCTGCTCGAGCACTTCGAAGGGCTACGCGGCCTGCTCTCGGCCGATGCACGCACGCTTATGCAGATCCCGGGACTAGGCGTTGCCAAGACCTGTGAACTGCTTGCCATCAATGAATTGAACCGTCGTGCGCTTGAGGAAGACCTGCGCAGTGGCCAGGCTTTAAATCAACCCGAACGGGTCAAGCAATTCTGTACGGCACGACTTGGACACCTACATATAGAACACTGTATTGCACTTTACCTGGACAGCCAGCTCCAATTGATTGCCTGCGAAGAAGTCTCCCGCGGTACGCTGGCCCAGGCTTCAGTGTATCCGCGTGAAATCATCAAGGCGGCATTGGGCCATCATGCCGCCGCGCTCATCCTCGCTCATAATCACCCCTCAGGATTGGCCGAGCCCAGCCAGGCCGATCTGGCGCTCACCCGTCATCTCAAACAAGCGCTCGCACTGGTGGATGTACGCCTGCTTGACCACCTGATCGTTATCGCCTCGGGCGCTGTATCGCTGGCAGAGCGTGGTGAGATGGGCATTTGAAAAATACCTTGCTTACCATTACAATTACGGGCTTTACTGGATACGTTGTCGGCCATGAGGGCTCGACTGGCGACCCTCACCTAGACCCTACTGGAATCAATCATGAAAGAAGGCATCCATCCTGAATACCGCGACGTGGTGTTTTTGGATCAGCAGACCGGCAATAAATTCATCTCTCGCTCGACACTGAATAGTCGCGAAAAAATCGAGATCGATGGCACGTCCTATCCTCTGTTCAAGTGCGACGTGACCTCCGAGTCCCATCCCTTCTATACTGGTGCCCAGACTCGCATCGTCGAGACAGGTCGCGTTGAAAAATTCCGCGCCCGGTTTGCACGTACGGCTGGCACCGTCAAAAAGGGCGAATAAATCTCGATGCCCCCGTGCGAGGCAGCCAACTGGCTGCCTTTTTTCATTTAAGATTAAGCTGTTTCCTTTGCTGGTGCTGCCCCGGTGTTCCAGAATGATGTACGTTCCACGCCTGCCAGGCTAACGGCCACGGCAACCATCAAGCTCCCTAGGCTATTTTTGCTGGGAGTCGGTCTGGTCTATATTTTTGCGGGCCTGTTCTTTCGAGACCCCTGGAAGACCGATGACGTCGCCAGTTTGGCCACGATGATCACTGCCTTGTCTGACCAGGGCGGCCACACCATGCTGCTGCCGCAGATCGGCACGTTGGCACATGCCCAGGATGGCCCACTGATTACCTGGGTTGGTGCATTCTTTATCTGGATCTTTGCGCCATTGTTCGAGTGGTTTACCACGCCTGTCGATGCTGCGATCATTGCATCACGCCTGCCTAATCTACTGTGGTTCGGGCTTTTGACCAGCTCTATCTGGTATGGCACCTACCTGCTGGGCCGACGCGCCGAGGCGCAGCCAATAAGACTGCCTTTTGGCGGCGAGCCTACTGATCGGGACTACGGACGCATGATTGCCGACGCGGCGCTATTGCTCATTGTGGCGACCATCGGCATCGTGTGGCGTATGCACGAGACCTCTGAGGTACCGGCGCTCATCGCCTTTCAAGCCTTGGCATTCTACGCCGTCGCTCGCATGCTTGATCACCCCGTCTCCGGCGCCATCACGCTGGGTATCGCATTGGGCGCAGCGTTCCTGGCGCGCGGCTGGATTGGCGCTCTACCCATCATGCTGGCCGTACCCTGTGCATTCTGGTGGGGCAGCCCGCTCTGGGGCGAGAAAAAATGGCTCACGATCAGCACATTAATCGCCGCCAGCATGATTCTGCTCTGGTGGATTCCAGCTCGCGAATTTGGGCCATACTGGACCGACAATTGGTGGCTTTGGACAACGCAATCTTTTGGGTGGCCACGCCTTAGCGCCTTAATCAGTATCGCGCGGGACCTACCCTGGTTTCTCTGGCCCACCTGGCCCTTAGCCTTACTTGCCCTGTGGCGCTGGCGCGCCTGGCTACGCGCACCCCATATGCTCATCCCCACCTCCTTTGCCGGCTGGGCGCTGCTGATCATGGTATTTAGCCCAGATCCCTTCGAGCCTGAATACAGCCTGCTGGCCGTCCCTTGCGCCGTCCTGGCCGCCTTTGCGCTACCGACCTTACGTCGCGGCGTGGTCAATACGCTGGACTGGTTCGCAGTCATGTGTTTTTCATTAACCGCTGCCACAGTATGGCTTGGGTGGATCGCACTGCAAACAGGCTGGCCCACTCAAATTTCACATAATATTGCACGCCAGACCCAAGGCTATGCGCCCCACCTGGCTTGGCCCGCTTTTTTGCTTGCGCTGGCTGGAACCATCGCCTGGGTCATTTTAGTGCGCTGGCGCCTACGCACGCATCCCGCCGGACTGTGGCGCGGGACAGCGCTCTCTGCAGGAGGACTCATCACGACCTGGCTCCTGCTGGCGACGCTGTGGATGCCTGCGCTGGATTATGTGCGTAGTTATCGTGACGTTTCAGCCTCACTAACCCAGGCTCTGGCCAGCGCCAAGCAAGCCGGAGAATGCGTACGCACCCTACATTTGGGTGTCGGCCAGCGCGCATCATTCCTGGTTTTCAATCAACTCGAATTCAGCTATGACACCGATTGCACATTGATCTTGCAACAAGTCTCCCCAGGAAGTGTGCGCGATGGAACAGCCGCCTATTCAAGTGGGGCGAACGTCCTGTGGGAGGGCAAGCGCGGGCCTGACCGACACGAAATGTTCAGATTGCTGCGGCTCAATCCAGGTTCATGAGCACACACCACAGCTTGCTCACCCTACCCCGTAATATGCTGGATATTCTGCGCCAGGCCTGGCCGGTAATGGTGAGCGCCTGGGCGGGCATCGCCTTTGCTGTATTTGACACAGCAATGGTCGGTCACACCACAGCCGCCGATCTCCAGGCCATGTCCTTGGCGGTATCCATCTACATTACGGTTTTTATTAGCCTGACCGGGGTGGTGCATGCACTGATCCCCATTATTGCCCAACACTTTGGCGGTCAGCGCCCCGAACAGCTTAGCCGCGCCTGGGGTCAAGGGGTCTGGATGGCGCTGGGTCTATCCATCGTGGGCGGGCTGTGCATGGCATTTCCCGATATGTGGCTAGCCATGTCAGGTGAGGTCGATGTCGATGTCCGCCGACGCATTACCTGGTATTTATACGCATTGATCGTGGCGCTGCCTGCTGCATTGGTATTTCGTACGATTTATGCGCTAGGCACCGCCATCTCGCAACCCAAGACCGTGATGGCCATTAATCTGGCCAGCATCGGTGCCAAGCTATTGTTTAACTGGTTGCTCATTTTTGGTCATTTTGGTCTACCGGCCATGGGTGCGGTCGGCGCAGGTCTGTCCACCGCGCTGGTGAGCTGGATGACTTTGGCAGCAGGCCTTTGGGCCATCCGCAACCAGGCCTGTTTTGTGGCGCTGCGGCTACGCGTGGGGCGTCCTCGTTGGGTCGATCAAAAGGAATTGCTGCGCCTAGGCATCCCGATGGGCGGCTCCTATCTGATTGAGGTCTGCGCGTTTAGCTTTATGTCTTTGGTGATCGCGCGCGGGGGTATATACGTAAGCGGCGGCCAACAAATTATGGCTAATCTGATCGCCTTGTGCTATATGATGCCGATGGCGCTCAGCATTTCATCCGCCTCACTTACCGCACAAGCCATTGGCGCACGCGATGCAGCCAAGGCCAGACGGACTGGGTTGGCGGGAATCATGCTGGTCATGACGGGTGCGCTCATGACGGCCTTAATTTTAATTGTTGGTCAACAGGCGATCTTGCGTGCCTATACTGATGAGCTACAAGTAGCCGTCGTCGCGGCGGCACTCATGCAGATTGCGCCATGGTTTCATTTTTGGGATGCCATGCATTGCATCAGCTCTTACCTATTGCGCGCCTATAAGGTCGCAGTCATACCCCTACTCCTACAGATCAGCGCCCTGACCGGCCTGGGCTTAGTGGGGGGATGGTGGTTCGGCTTTGGGCCTGGTGCAGGCCGCTTGCAGCCGGCAGTGAACTGGCTGATGCCTGGCGCGCCCCCAGGCGCAGCCGCCATGTGGATGATGGCGATGGTTGGATTGGCGCTGACGGCGATGATGTTATTTGGTTGGTACCGGCATATATCACGCCGCACCCTCTAGGCAGCGGACGTGCTTTGGCCGTATTCCACTGGCCATGCGCTACTGAAAAATCAGGCGGCTGCCGATTGCGTGGCTTCGTGTGGGGCGCCTTCTTCAGGCGCCGTTACGGTGTCAGAGATGGGTGTCACCAATTCGACGACCTTGCTGCGCGATAGCACGCCAAGGAACTCATCATTGATACCCGTAACAGCCAAAGGCTCGGTGCTGCGCAACAAACGCCCCAACACCTCATCCAAGCCTGCGGTAGCGGGCACCGACGCCATATCCTCGACATATCGTGCGATATCTCGGCTCCCTTGCGTCACGGCTCGCTGAGCGGCCTCACGCGTGAGAACGCCTGCGAGGCGCTTGCCATCCAGCACAGCGGCATATCGATAATCACGGGTCGCTAAACGCTCTAGGGCATGTGCGGGGAACGTACGCATGGTCAGCGTCAACGGCCGCCCGTTACAGGCATGCACCGCATTCAAGACCTTCCCGCGATTCACATCCTGCAAAAATGCCTCGATATAGTCGTTTGCAGGAGACAGCAAGATATCCTCGGGTGTGCCTTCCTGAATGAGCTCGCCATCCTTAAGAATAGCGATCCGATTGCCCAAGCGTAAAGCCTCGTCCAGATCATGCGTGATGAATACGATGGTTTTGTTCAGTCGCGCCTGTAAGGCAAGCAACTGATCCTGCATCTCTCGACGAATCAGCGGGTCAAGTGCCGAGAAAGCCTCATCCATCAACAGGATCTCGGCATCAGTCGCCAAGGCACGCGCCAAACCGACACGCTGCTGCATACCGCCTGAAAGCTGGTGCGGATACTGCAGCTCAAAGCCGGTGAGTCCCACCTGCTCTAGCCAATGTTGTGCACGTTCATTACGCGTTGCGCGAGCCACCCCTTGTACAGCCAGACCATAGGCAGCATTGTCGAGGACAGTACGGTGTGGCAGCAGGCCAAAGCGCTGAAATACCATGCTCATCTTTTGCTGACGAAACCGCTCCAGCTCGTGTGTTCCCAAGCTCATGACGTCGACGCCATCGACCAAGATCTGACCTGCACTGGGCTCGATCAGACGATTGAAATGTCGAATCAGCGTTGACTTGCCTGAGCCCGACAGCCCCATGATGACATGGATTGTCCCGGCCTCGATGGATAGACTGATATCACGCAGCCCTAAGGTGTGGCCGCTTTTTTCCAGCAAGGCTTCCTTAGTCATGCCGTCGCGCACCGCATCCATCCAACGCTGCGGACGCGAGCCGAAAATCTTGTAGATATTCTTGACTTCAATCTTATTCATATTAAGTCCTGCTTTGTTTGCGCAGGCCGAACTGCTGAGTGATTCGGTCAAAGATAATCGCCAGGATGACGATGCCCAGGCCTGCGAGCAGGCCACGCCCAACCTGCAAGCGGTTGATCCCCTGGAGAACCTCATAACCTAAGCCACGCACCCCGATCATCGAGGCGATCACTACCATTGCCAGCGCCATCATCGTGGTCTGATTGACACCCGCCATGATGTTGGGCAGCGCCAGGGGTAGCTGCACACCAAAGAGCTGACGTGCTCGATTCGCACCAAACGCGCGCGAGGCCTCCAGCACTTCCTGATCAACCAGGCGAATGCCCAGGTCAGTGAGGCGGATGACGGGTGGAATGGCATAGATGATCGTGGCGAACAAGGCCGCAATCTTGCCCAGGTTAAATAGCATGACCACGGGAATCAGATAGACGAAGCTGGGCATGGTCTGCATGACATCCAGCACAGGTAGCATGGCCGTGCGTAGCCAACGAAAACTGGCCATCGCCACGCCTATTGGAATCCCGATTGCCACGGAAATAACAACGGCCACGATCATGAGCGACAAGGTCTGCATGGATGCATCCCATAAGCCAATCGCGCCGATCAGATAAAGCATGCCGCCCATGATCAGACTGAAGCCCAATTTTCGGCTGGCCAGCCAGGCGAGCATGATGACGGCGAGCACCACGGCCCACCAAGGCGAGCCGCGTAACAGGTGATCCATCCAGATCAGCGTATCGAGCAGGGGCTGCGTCATCGCCCGCAGCAGGTCCGAATATTGTGTGACGATACCGCCCACAAACTCATCGATCGGACGCTGCAGCGTGCGCGCTGCAATTAGTTCAGGAAACATGAACGATTACAACGCTGCTTTGACGCGCTCGGCCACATCGGCAGGCAACCAAGTCGTCCAGATATCCTGCTTATCCTTGAGGAACCATTGGCCGGCTTCCTCAGGCTCAGCCTCATTTTTTTCCATGTAGGCCATGGCTTCATTCATGACGGCCAGCGGCACGACGACCTTGGAGAGAAACGCGGTGAGCTTTGGCGCATCCTGGGTGAACTGTGTCGTGACCGCAGTAAATACAGGGTTTTCCGGATAGTCGCTTGCTTGCGGATCCACGCAATTCACATCAGTCAGGCAGATCTGTTTGGCTGGATCGTAGGCGGGCAATTCAAGCTTCACCAGATCCAGAGAGCCTACTAGCGGTGTCGGATACCAGTAGTAAAACGCAATGTTTTCCTTGCGCTGGTATGCCGCAGTCAGCGCTGCCTTTTGGGTCGCACCCGTGCCGGGTGAGAACAGCGTAAAGGTATCACCCAGATTCAACGCATTGAATAAATTACCGCTTACTATCTCGCAGCCCCAGCCTGCAGGACAACCATAAAAACGACCTTTGCTTGGCTCTTCAGGGTCCTTGAAATCATCCTTGAACTTAGGCAGATCGGCGGCCTTTTTCAAGCCCGGCAGGCGCTCGGCCGTATAGCGTGGGATGAACCAGGCCTCGCCCCCCATGTAGATATCGCCGATACGCTTGACCTTGCCAGTTGCTTCGGCCTTGGCCCAGGGCTCGCCCACGCTGTTTAACCAGATTTCGGTATTAATGTCCAAGTCGCCACGCTCGAGAGCCGCTAAGGCAGGCAATGTCTCGGTGGGCAGGACTTCGGTCTTGCAGCCATAGCCTTTTTCGACGATAAAGCGCTCGATTTCGACCAAAACAAGATTGGATTCCCAGTTCATGCCGCCAAAGCGCATGGGTCGATCCAGCTCGCACTGGACATCCGCGGCATGGGCTGAGCCAACAACGCCAACAGAGCCGAGCACCACGGCAGCAAAACTAAGAGTGAATGCCAGCCGTGACCGAAGAGACGGCTTTTGACGGGCAGGGATCATCGCATGACGCGACGCACGGATTTGGATTGACATGGCTATGCCTCCTTTGGGTTACGGGGACGCGCCAACCAAACAGGCCTGGTGCGCCATAGCTTAGGGGAGGGTGTGCGGAAGACGGGCAATACCGCCAATACATACCAGCACTAGCGTGGATACCGAAGTATCGTAGACAGGTTATGGGGCCGATGCAAGCATCAACCCACCATACGCCAGAGATTGAAATTAATATTTATTAACTACAGCAATTCAACTATTTTACGCACATTTTACAAGAAAATAAACCCAATTGATGAATATCGGTATTTAGCGATCAACGTCATAGATATAATTCCGACGCCACGGATAGGATAATCCCTCAGGGTAATCAAGCTCATCAGAGCGACCTGATGGCTGGGATTGGACAAGTATCTGATGTAAGGCAACCCAACCATGTTCGAAACCCATCGCACACCCTGCCAGGTACATTCGGTAGGCTCGTAGAGACCGCTGCCCCTGTTCGGTATTCAGGATTTCGCGGGCACGATCCAGACATCCTTCTAGCGCATCGCTCCACGCCCACAGCGTGCGTGCATAATGTGGACGCAAATTTTCGACATCCAGATCCTCCAACCCACTTTGCGCCAAGGTTCGCATCACATAATGAACATGCGAGAGCTCACCGCCTGGGAAGATAAATTTCTCGATGAAATCCCCCATCCCTGCACCCAGTTCAGCATTATCCAGACCCCCCGCCGTAATACCGTGATTGAGGATAAGGCCACCGGGGCGCACGAGGCGCCGCAACTTGGCGAAATAAGCAGGCAATTGGGCACGCCCCACATGCTCAAACATCCCCACCGAAGCGATTTTGTCATACGGCTGGGTCTCATCGAGCTTGCGGTAATCGAGCAGCTCGATATGCACCCGATCAGCCAAGCCTTTACTCTGGATGAGTTGATTAACGTAAGCATGCTGATTGTGCGAGAGCGTAATGCCGGTGGCATTGACGCCATAGTGTTCGGCGGCCCACATCAGCAGCCCTCCCCAACCCGCACCCACATCTAAAAAGCGCTCTCCGGCCTGAAGATTGAGCTTGCGGCAGATATGGTCGAGCTTGGCCTCCTGAGCCTGCGCCAGGGTCATATCCGGCTCACGATAATAGGCACAAGAATAAACGCGGCGAGGATCGAGCCAAAGCGCGTAAAATTCGTCAGACAGATCGTAGTGAAATTCAATTTGCTTGGCATCGCGTTCAATCGAATGTCGCCATACCGAAGTAAGCTTATGCACCAGGCCAGTCAGCCAGCCCAATTGTGCCGCATCCACCGGAGAACTGGGCAGAATCGATGCAGCCAAACGCATCAGATCCCGCATATTGCCGTCGAAGCTGAACCGGCCCTCGACATAATCCTCGCCGAGTACGCCCACATCCCCTGCGTTCAAGTGCACCAGGACGCTCATATCGTGTATGTGGATCTGAATAGCGGCATCTGCAGCCCCCACAGCCTTTCCATCAGGCAAATGCAGTCGGACAGAAATCGGCAAAGAATCAAGCTTGCCCTCAACAAGAGACAGAATCGAGCTCAACGCAATCTCCCTATGGTTTTTTTATACCTTGTTATATTAGCCCCAAATAATGGAAGCTCAACCCCCCAATGTCCGTTAAAAAACCGCTGAACGCCATCCCCCCATGGCTTGTCCTGATGGGGTCATTGGCGGCAATCGGCCCGCTAGCCGTAGATATGTACCTGCCCTCGTTCGGTGCAATCGCCGCTGATCTGAATGTCCCGGTCAGCCAGGTCGAGCGCACGCTCGCAAGTTACCTCTTGGGGCTGGCTTTGGCGCAACTCGTCTATGGCCCACTTGCCGACCGTCTTGGCCGCAAGATTCCGCTCATTGGCGGTTTGATATTGTTCATCATTGCATCCCTTGCCTGCGCATCCAGCACGGACATCGAGCATCTGAACTTGTGGCGCATTATCCAAGCCTTTGGTGGCGCCTCGGGCATGGTCGTGCCCCGTGCGGTCATCCGTGACCACCTAGAGACACGCGACGCAGCCAAGGCCTTGTCCTTACTGATGCTAATCATGGGCGTGATGCCCATCGTGGCCCCCCTGCTCGGTGGACAGATTGTCAGTCTGGGCTCCTGGCGAACCATCTTTCACATCATGGCAGGCGTCGCAACCCTGCAGCTCATCGCCGTGGTGATCGCCATGCGTGAATCGCTTAATCCCAGTGCTGTGATTGCTCTGCGCCCGAGCATCATTGCCCACAATTACTTAAGCTTGCTGCGCCATAAAAAATTTATCTGCTATACCCTGGCTGGAGGATTTGGCACAGCGGGGATGTTTGCTTATATTGTGGGCTCACCCCGTGTTTTCATGACGATCTACGATGTGGACCCGCGCTACTTTGGCCTGCTATTTGGCTTGAATGCTTTATCGCTCATCCTTGCCTCACAGTTAAGTGCCCGCATGCTGAACCGCCGGGAGCCTGGCGTGCTGCTGCGTCGTGCCCAAACTATGCTGGTTGCCATGACCCTTATTGCACTCGCCCTCACGCTGCTAGGCCTGATCACATTACCGCTGCTTATGCTCTGCCTGATGGGCTTTATGGCGAGTCAGGGCTTTGTCAATCCAAACGCTGCAGCACTGGCCTTGAATGAGCAAGGGCGCCGCCTGGGCGTCGCCTCTGCTATGATGGGTACCCTGCAAATGCTATGTGGCGCAGGCGCAGGCATGGCAGTCAGCGCCTGGCAGTCTGATACGCCCCTACCCCTCACAGGCATGTTAGCCGTCTGCGCTGTGTTATCGTGGCTATTTGGCCGCATCGCATTGCGTGCAACTTGATCTACCAGGTATTTCTATATTAGAATGCTTGGCTTTACAGATATCAACTCATAGAGGTGTGACCATGGCACGCGTATGCCAAGTGACCGGCAAAGGCCCGATGGTGGGAAATAATGTTTCCCATGCCAACAACAAGACCAAGCGTCGTTTTTTGCCTAATCTGCAATCGCGCCGTATCTGGGTCGAGAGCGAAAATCGTTGGATCCGCCTGCGCATATCCACTAACGCCCTGCGCACAATCGACAAGAACGGCATTGATGCCGTACTGGCCGATATGCGCGCCCGCGGCGAGACGGTCTAATCGGCCTCGTCCTTAATTCAGGAGCACAATATGGCAAAAGGCACCCGCGAAAAAATCAAACTCGAGTCTACCGCTGGGACAGGTCATTTCTACACGACGACCAAGAACAAGCGCAATATGCCCGAAAAGATGCTGATCAAGAAATTTGATCCCGTCGCACGCAAACACGTCGATTACAAGGAAATCAAGCTCAAGTAATCCGCATCACCTCTACGGATGAACCTTTGCTCGATTTAAAGAGTCCCTGCCTTCGGCGGGGATTTTTTTTAATACTTTGCGCCCTATAATGTTTGGTTTGCATAACTCTCGCGACGGAATCCATGCTGGAACGTTACAACCCAACCGAAGTCGAAGCCACCGCTCAGGATAACTGGAGCGCACGCGATGCCTATCGCGTCACCGAGGGCGCGCTCGCCGCCGACGGCTCACCCAAGCCCAAGTTCTACGCCTGCTCAATGCTGCCCTACCCCAGCGGCAAGCTCCATATGGGTCACGTGCGCAACTACACCATCAACGACATGATGACGCGACAGCTTCGCATGCGTGGATACAACGTCCTGATGCCCATGGGCTGGGATGCGTTTGGCATGCCTGCCGAAAACGCCGCCATGAAGTCGGGTGTCCCCCCCGCCAAATGGACCTACGACAACATCGCTTACATGAAAAAGCAGATGCAGGCCATGGGGTTGGCCATCGACTGGTCGCGCGAGATGTGCGCCTGCGATCCGAAATACTACAAATGGAACCAATGGCTGTTCCTTAAAATGCTCGAAAAAGGCATCGCTTATCGCAAAACCCAGACCGTCAACTGGGATCCTGTGGATCAAACCGTACTGGCCAATGAGCAGGTCATCGATGGTCTGGGCTGGCGCTCTGGCGCGCCGGTCGAAAAGCGCGAAATCCCCGGGTACTACTTAAGCATCACTGACTACGCCGAGGAACTGCTCGATACCGTCACCGATAATCTGCCAGGCTGGCCAGAGCGCGTGCGCCTCATGCAGGAAAACTGGATCGGCAAGAGCGAAGGCGTACGATTCGCCTTCCGCCACGATATTCATGACGCCTCGGGCGCGCTAATCCAAGATGGCTTGATGTACGTTTTTACGACGCGTGCGGATACGATCATGGGGGTTACTTTTTGCGCTGTCGCCCCCGAGCATCCGCTAGCCACGCATGCTGCGGCCAGCCAGCCGCAGCTCGCCGCCTTCATTGAAGACTGCAAGCACGGTGGAACCACTGAAGCTGAAATGGCGACGCGCGAAAAGGCGGGCATGCCTACTGGGCTGACCGTCACGCACCCGCTCTCAGGCAAGCCTGTTCCTGTTTGGGTCGGTAACTACGTTTTGATGAGCTATGGCGATGGTGCGGTCATGGGCGTGCCGGCGCATGATGAACGCGATTTTGTCTTTGCCAACAAATACGCATTACCTATCGAGCAGGTCATCGACGTAGCCGGCCAGCCATATGCCACCGATACCTGGCAGGACTGGTACGGCGACAAGCAATCCGGGCAGGTCATCCACTCAGGCAAATACGACGGCCTGTCCACCGCAGAGGCGATCGCTGCGGTCGCAGCCGACCTAACGACGCTCGGGCTTGGCGAGACACGTACAACTTGGCGCTTGCGCGACTGGGGCATCTCTCGCCAGCGCTACTGGGGCACACCGATCCCCATCATCCACTGTGCGGACTGCGGCCCGGTACCTGTGCCCGAGCAGGACCTACCCGTCGTGCTGCCCGATGACCTCGTCCCCGATGGCAGCGGCAACCCGCTAGCCAAACATGAAGGCTTCCTGTCGTGCCATTGCCCACGTTGTGGTAAACCCGCACGACGCGAGACCGACACCATGGACACCTTCATCGACTCGTCCTGGTACTTCATGCGTTATACATCGCCAGGTAACGATCAGGCCATGGTCGATGAGCGCAATGACTATTGGATGCCGATGGATCAGTATATCGGCGGTATCGAACACGCGGTCTTGCATCTACTGTACGCACGGTTCTGGTCACGCGTCATGCGTGACATGGGATTGGTGAAATTCTCTGAACCCTTTACTCGCCTGCTGTGCCAAGGCATGGTGCTCAATCATATCTATTCCCGTAAAAAAGACCGGGGCGGCATTGAGTATTTCTGGCCCGAGGATGTCGATAATATCTATAATGACAAGGGCGCCATCATCGGCGCACGCCTGAAGTCAGACGGCTCTCTTGTGGACTATGGCGGCATCAGCACCATGTCTAAATCAAAAAATAACGGGGTGGACCCCCAATCCCTGATCGATACGATGGGTGCGGATACGGCGCGGCTATTTGTCATGTTTGCCAGCCCCCCGGAACAAACCCTGGAATGGTCTGATTCCGGTGTCGAGGGTGCGAACCGTTTCCTGCGTCGTCTGTGGGCATTTGCCCATAGCCACGCAAGTAAGATCAAACCGGCATGTACGCCGCCCACAGACTGGCGCGGTGCAGATGAGGCCAGCAAGGCGCTACGCCGCCAGATCCACATTTTGCTCAAGCAGGCCGACTACGACTACCAACGTATTCAGTACAACACGGTCGTCTCGACCAGCATGAAAATGCTCAACGCTCTGGATAACGCCGGGCTACCCGATACGCCTATCGCTCAGCAAGCGCTAGCTGAAACGACCTCGATTCTTTTGCGTGTCATCTACCCGGTGGTCCCGCATATCAGTTGGCAATTATGGCGTGATCTGGGTTTGGCCGAGCATTACGGTGATCTGCTGGATGCGCCATGGCCGTTGGTGGACGAAGCCGCCCTGATCGCCGATGAGGTCGAACTGGTCTTGCAAGTCAACGGTAAGGTACGTGCCCAGCTCACAATCGCTCAGGACGCGGATAAGGCAGCGATCGAAGCCATCGCGCGCGCCCATCATGCCGTCGAACGCTTTCTCGAAGGCCGCCCACCCAAGCGGGTTATTATCGTTCCGGGCAAACTAGTCAATGTCGTAGGATGAAATACCCATGAGACGCCACGTCGCCACTCGGGACTCTGTCTCGCGCCCTACCCCAACGCTTCGCACGGGCCTGCATACGCTGTTGGGCGCCTTTCTGTGTTTGCTTTTGGCTGGCTGTGGCTTTCACCTCAAGGGGGCGACTCCCGTTCCATTCGAGACGATCTATACCAATATCAATCTGGATACGGAATTCGGTGTGCGCCTGCGACGCACTATTCAGGCGAACTCACCCCACACCCGCTTTGTAGATAATCGTCGGCAGGCTGACGTCTATTTACAGCAGATCAGCAACGATCAACGCTTGCGCCAGCTCTCGATTGATGCGGACGGACGCGTCGAAGAATACGAACTGGCACTGAGTTTCATTTTTCAGGTTTTGGATCGCGAAGGACATATCATCCTCGCCCCAACGACCTTGCGCAGTATCCGCGACATCCCCTATAACGTCAATGTCGTCCAGGCCAAAGAGAACGAGATCACTCGTATGTTCAATGATATGCAAATCAGCCTGATCGATCAGATCCTGCGTCGCCTGAGCGCCCCAGAGGTCCGAGCGGCATATCAAAATGCCGCCCAACAGCCTTCTGCACCGATCCCTGAGGACACGCCCGTTAACCGCAGCACCCAGCCCGGGTGGATACATCAATTGCCCAACGGCGGGCGCATGTAAGGCCATGAGCCGCAGCATAGAGCCTGACCGGCTGATCGAACAGATCGCACAAACCTCGACGCTAGCATCATGCTATGTCATCTCGGGCGATGAAATTCTGCTGGCTACGGAGACAGGCGATGCCCTGCGTGCGGCGGCAATACGGGCCGGTTGCACGGAACGCTCTAGATTTGTTATGGATGCCCGCAGCGATTGGAGCAGCGTGCTGGCGGCGACACAAAACACTTCGCTATTTGGCGATTTGCGCCTAATGGAATTGAGCTTACCTACCGGCAAACCGGGCAAAACCGGATCAGATACGCTGCAAAAGCTCGCCAATATGATCACCCAGGGTCATCTTCCCGACATGTGCATCATTATGCATCTTCCTTATCTGGATCGCGCGACCCGCCAAAGCAAATGGGCCCAGGCACTATTGCAGGCTGCGACCTGGGTGGATGTTCCGACGATTTCCCGTGCAGCACTCCCTGCCTGGATCGGCAAACGTTTGGCCCGCCAGGACCAAAATATGGCGCCCGATATTCTGGAATGGGTCGCGGACAAGGTTGAAGGCAACTTGCTTGCCGCGTTCCAGGAAATCCAGAAGCTCAGCTTGCTCTACCCTGCAGGAAGCATTAGCCTCGCGCAAGCTCAAAGTGCCGTACTTAATGTTGCCCGCTATAACTTGTTCGACCTGCGCGATGCCATGCTGCAAGGCCATGCCGACAAGGCTTTGACAGTGCTTGACGGCTTGCGTGCTGAGGGCGAAGCGCTACTGCTGGTATTATGGGCAGTCGGCGAGGAAATACGCTTGCTTGCACGCCTGGCCGAGCTGCAAGGCCTGGGGGCCCGACTAGAGGATGAATTGCGTCGACAACGTATGTTTGGCCAACGCGAGCGCTTGGCACGCCAGGCCTTATCCCGTATTCCAGCCAATGCTTGGCCTGCCGCAGTGCGCCACGTGCAAGACATAGACAGCCTGATCAAGGGCATCCCTGTTGCAGGTAGGCTCGCTAACCCCTGGGATGAACTGGCGCGATTGGTCATGCGCATCGCAACAGCAGGTCAGCGCACCTGAGTTTTTTTATCTATTCATCATGACTGAAACTATTAGCTCCTCTGCTTCGATGATGGTCACGCTGGGCCGCCAGGCCAAGTCGGCAGCACGATTCATGCGTGCAGCCTCAGGCATCGCCAAGGCCAATGCGCTGCACGCCATGGCTGACGGTCTGCTTGCCCAGCGCGAGACCCTACAAGCTGAAAACACACGTGACCTCGAAGCCGCCGCCCAGCGCGGACTAGAGCCAGCCCTCCTGGAGCGCCTCAAGCTCTCGGACAAGGCGCTGGACACGATGGCAATCGGCCTGCGGCAGATCGCCGCTATGCCTGATCCGATCGGCAGCCTAAGCGAGACCACCCAGCGCCCGAACGGGATGCGCGTCGCGCGCATGCGCATGCCGCTGGGGGTGGTGGGCATCATTTACGAATCCAGACCCAACGTCACAATTGATGCAGCAGCGCTATGCCTGAAAACCGGCAACGCGACAATCCTGCGCGGAGGGAGCGAGGCTTTTCACTCGAACCGCGCACTCGGCGCCGTCATTCAGTCTAGCCTGGAGAGTGCTGGCTTACCCGCGCACGCCGTACAGGTTGTCGGGACTACTGACCGCAGCGCGGTGGGCGAAATGATTACCCTGACCGACTATATTGACGTCATCGTGCCACGCGGCGGCAAAAGCCTGATCGCCCGTCTCGCCGCCGATGCCAAGGTTCCTCTCATCAAACATCTGGATGGCAACTGTCACCTTTATGTTGACGCGCGTGCTGATCTACGCAAGGCGCACGACATTGCCATCAACGCTAAAACCTACCGCTACGGCATCTGTGGTGCGATGGAAACTTTGCTGGTGCATACAAGCATTGCAGCAGACTTTCTGCCGCGTCTGGGACGCCAATTCACCGAGATGGGCGTAGAGTTGCGGGCGTGTTCACGCAGTCTGGCATGGCTGCCCGACGCCCACTTGGCTACAGACGAGGACTGGGCGACAGAATACCTGGCCCCAATTCTGGCGGTGCGTAGTGTGGACTCGATCGATGAGGCCATGGATCATATCGCCCGTTATAGCTCCGAGCACACCGAATCCATCATTACCGAAGACCTCAGCGCTGCCACCCGCTTTCAACGTGAGGTGGATTCCAGCTCCGTCTATGTAAACCTGCCCACTTGCTTTGCCGATGGATTTGAATACGGTTTGGGCGCCGAAATCGGAATTTCAACCAATCGCCTGCATGCACGCGGCCCCGTTGGACTGGAAGGCCTGACCATCCAGAAATGGGTGCTTACGGGTGACGGCCAATTACGCGTATGACTATACTCTGGGTTAAAACTTTCCATATCCTGTTTGTGGTCTCTTGGTTTGCAGGGCTGTTTTACTTACCCCGAATTTACGTCAACCTCGCGCAGACCACACAAGCAGAGAGCCAGGCACTGCTGCGTGGCATGGCGCGACGCTTATACCGATTCATGACGCCATTGGGTGTGCTCGCACTTGTCCTGGGGCTGTGGCTTTACCTGGGCTATGGTTTGGGTATCGGACAGGCCTGGATGCACATCAAACTAGGCGCGGTCGCTGGCCTGATTGTCTTTCACCTATTATGCCGCCATCACCTGCGCCGCTTTGAGGCGGGGACCAATACGCACGACCAACGCTATTACCGTTGGTTCAACGAGATACCCGTCTTGCTGCTGCTACTGGTTCTGATCATGGTCGTTGTCAAACCCTTTTAGAACCTTATCATGTCCGATACACCACCTCGTAGAACGCTAAGCCTGACGCGCAAAGCAGCCCCCGCCACGACGAAAAAACCTGACGGTGAGCCCCGCAAGCGCTCTGGTGCTCGCGCTCGTCAAGTTGCCCAGCAGGAACGCTTACGCAAGCCCGACGCGGACACCGCACCGCCCGAAGCTGCCCCGCCTATCCGCAGCCGTGCACTGCCCCGAGACGAATCGACAACGATCGAAGACCCACAATTATCCTCAGGGCGGCGTATGGCCCGTCAGACACGGCATCACACGCCACGCTCTCCACAAATCACTGAGGTTTTCCCAATTTTCGCACCCTGCCCGCACGGCATGGAGGAAGCATTGGCCGCTGAACTTCAGGCGCTTGCGTTTGATGCCGTAGAAATGGGCCGTGCTGGCTGTCATTTTCGCGCCGACTGGATGGGTGTGCTACGAGCCAATCTTTACTCGCGTTTGGCCACGCGCATTCTGGTGCAGGTCTCACAGGGCGCGGTACATACCGAGGACGATATCCTCGAACTTGCACGCGAGACTGAATGGGAGCGCTGGTTCGGTGCCGAGCAGACCCTACGTGTCGACACCTCAGCCCTACGCAGCCCCATGCAAAGCCTGCAGTATTGCAATCTACGTGCCAAAGACGGCATCTGTGACCGACTCCGTGAGCGTGAAGGCGAGCGCCCCAGCATTGATACCGTGCGCCCCGATGCGCGCGTGCATTTGTTTCTCGAGGCACAGCAGGCGACGCTCTACCTTGATGTCTCTGGTGAATCACTATTCAAACGCGGCTGGCGCCTTGATAAGGGCGAAGCACCGATACGTGAAAATCTCGCCGCCGGGCTATTGGCGCTATCTGATTGGCACCCGGATGCGCCCTTACTAGACCCATTTTGCGGCAGCGGCACCATTCTGATCGAGGCGGCATGGATCGCCCTGGGCGTCCCACCTGGCATCTGGCGACCTTTCGGTTTCGAGCGCTTACGCAATCACAACGCACGTCTGTGGCACGACCTGAAGGATGACGCGCGCTCGCGTATTGCAACGCAACTAGAGCAGCCTCTGCTTGGGTGCGACCTAAGTGCAGAGGCGATTAATGCTGCCCGCACCAATGCTGCACGTGCGCACCTGACAACCGACACGGTGCGCTTCGAGATTGGCGATGCCCGTTCATTCCCGTCCCCAAGCCCTTCAGGCTGGATCGTTACCAATCCGCCCTATGGCGAACGGCTGGAAGGCGAAGGCCCCGCACTCTGGCCAGCGTGGGCAAGCCAGCTCAAACAACACTTCAGCAACTGGCACGTCAACATTATTACGAGCGACCTGGATTTGCCTAAACAATTGCGTCTTAAGCCGCGCCGCCGTATCCCTCTGTACAACGGCGCACTGGACTGCCGCCTATTCCAATTCGAGATGGTAGCAAATAGCTATCGCTCGCTTGCGTAGCACAATCCCCACAATATTATTGCGCCGCAGCAATTTAGCTTGCCTTGATCTAGGGTTTTCCCTATAATAGGGTTAACCCTAGAGCGAAACGCTCAATCATTAAGCAAAGAGGCTAGCTATGAACATGAAACTGAACTCCGCCACCCGCCTGACCGACTCCCTCGAGCGCGAGCTGTTGGCATGTGCCATCCTAGAACAACAACAATACGATATGGGCAAGGCCCTAAAGAGCGCTTTCACAAAGATCGCTACATTTTTCAAGGGTCCAAAGGTCACGCTTCATCACGCGACGCATACTGCGAACTAAGTCAAGCGCACCTGCCCCAAAAAAAAGGCCGCCAAAAGGCGGCTTTTTCATTTCTATCCGATAATGTGAGGCCTAAGACTTAATTTCTTATTTTGATGTCACGACCTACCCTTACTGATTTTCCGATGGCCCCCAGCCGCCTAAGGCGTTTCGCCTGCATGATGTACGAGGGCGTACTGCTTTTTGGCGTTATATTTCTGGCTGATTATCTGCTAGACACCTTGACACAGAGCCGCGACGCGCTCGCACTGCGTCACCTTCGCCAAGGCGTCGTATTTGTCGCGATCGGTCTGTATTTCATCCTGTCCTGGCGGCGCCATGGTCAGACCTTGCCGATGAAAACCTGGAATATCCGCCTGATGGACCGCGGGCAACGCCCCCCCACACTCATGCGGCTGATCGTGCGCTATATATTGATCTGGCCCCTGCCCTTATTAACCGCTCTGCTGATATACAGTGTCTCTCGGGCTACTGGCTATGCATCAATCGGCCTATTCATCGTCTGCGCGCCCTTTTCAATTTTTATCTGGACCTGGCTAGACCCGCAGCGCCAGTTTTTACACGACCGCCTGCTTGGCACGCGACTCGTCGATCTCAAGACAACTCCTGCACCTACATCATGATTACCGTATGAGTACTGATACCCTCAAAAAATACCTCTCTCCTGACCATACTACTCGGGTTCAAACGGTCAACCTGACTGAATCCTGGCAGACCGGCCTCGCCCACCAAAACTACCCACCAGTTGTTCAGTCCTTGCTCGGTGAGCTGGCCGCAGCTGCGGTGTTGCTTGCAGGTAATATAAAATTCAACGGTGCGATTGTCCTACAGTTACAGGGCAACGGACCGGTACATCTGATCGTAGTGGAATGCACGTCTGGTATGGGGGTCCGTGCTACGGCGCATCTGCGCGAACACGCCCAGATTGCGCCAGACGACACGCTGCAGGATCTGCTGAATGCCGACGGGAAGGGTAAATTCACGGTGATGCTCGACCCAAGCGACAAGCAGGCTGGCATGCCAGCCTACCAAGGAATCGTGCCACTAGAGGGCACGACGGTTGCGCAGGTGCTGGAGTCCTATATGCGAAACTCCGAACAGCTCGATACCCGCCTTTGGTTGGGTGCAGATGCCCAGCATTGCTCGGGCCTGCTCCTGCAGCGCCTGCCCGATGAAGGGGGGCGGGTCGACGACACATTGACCGAGTCCTGTTGGGTGCGCTTTATTCACTTGGCCGATACACTGAAAGATGACGAGCTCCTCACCCTTGATAGCAACACACTGATCCATCGTCTATTTTGGCAGGAGGATTTATTGGCCTTTGATCCACAGCACATCCGCTGGCAGTGCTCGTGCACGCGTGAGCGCGTGTCACGCATGCTGCGCACACTTGGGCAGACAGAAATCAATTCCATCGTCGCACAGCAGGGACAAATCGAAGTATCCTGCAATTTTTGCGGTAAACCCTATCTATTTGATAGTGTGGACTGTGCACGCCTGCTGATCGAGACACCGGAACTCTCTCCAGAGCACAATCCGACCCTACACTAGACGCACCAGGCGACCCTGGCCTTGTTGTCCTGGCGAACTTTCCACAATCGACAGGCCCTACGCAGACGAGCACACTGCTCAGCATGCTGCCACCTCGATACGCTCTGCTTCACCGCCCTCTGGTCACCCGCCAATCCGGCCTGGGCGCAGCGGGCTTTTTGCTCGCCGCCCTACCGATTCTCCTGCTCGGCCTAGGTGGCGTCGAACTCACGCATGGATTGTTTGTCAGGCAGGCCCTAAGCCATGCCCTCGTCGAGGCTGGTCGTGCAGCCATTGTCGATCACGCCCATCCCGACACACTCGTTGAAGCTTTCGAGCACGCCCTACACCCCCTATTCCTGCAAGAGGGCAGCCTGCACCGCGCCCTCGCGCAACGCAAGCGAGATACCGGGCGAGCGCCCTGGCAGATACGCATCGTCCAACCACGACGCGCGGCCTTTGTCGATCACATAAGTTCCGCTACCAACGACAGATCAAGCCCATCTGGCTGGCGTACCATCAATCATGACTACCAGGCACTCCAGCATGAGCAACGTTTGCGCCAGGGATGGCCTGAAGGGCGTGGCCCAATCTCTGGGCAAACGATCTTTGAGGCAAATACGCTGACGCTGGAGCTTATCTGGCCGCACGAGCCGCTGGTGCCAGGAATCAAGGCCTTGATGCGCGTGTTACGCCCAAGCGATGACAGTTACCGCCATCACCTTATGTCGCATGGTTATCTGCCTATCCTGCGCGGCGTATCACTAAGCATGCAATCCCATCCCGTTGCGTGGCCGGACCGCAGCGACGGCAAGGTCATCCACGGCGAAATTAGCGATATCCTAACGGGCCCCGCGGCGAACTGTGCAGGCTTTTGGGGTGGCTGTGCTGCACTCGCCGCTCAGTCAGTATCCGAACGCCCTACCGCCCCAATCAAATACGGGGAAGGGGGAGAGCCTAGACACGATATCGACGACAACAGTGGGGCCGTAAACGAGCCATCCAGTTCGCCAGGACATAAGGACGAGCCGTCAGGTGAATTCAATCGTGAAGCAGATATCGAGCCGCGGTCCGATTGCGACCCTGCGGGATGCTGCTAAAGGCCTTAAGCAAAGGGTCTTATCTGGGCTTGGGCGGAAGTATTTGCACGAAATACTCGCCCTCACGTATCATCCCCAGCTCACCGCGCGCACGCTCTTCAATTGCCGAGGTTCCAGTCCTCAGGTCCTGAACCTCGGCAAGCAAAGCGCTATTACGAGCCGCCAACGCCTGATTGCTTTCTTGTTGCGTCGCGATCTGTGCCTGCAAGGCTCGAACCCTGAGCCAGCCACCCTTGCCCCACCAGAGCGGATATTGGGTCGCTAACATCAGTACAGCCAGGGCAAGAACCAGCAGGCGCATTGCAAGTCAATGAGGATCAGCGCAGATTATAAAAAGCGTCGCGTCCGGGATAAGTCGCCACCTCAGCCAACTCTTCTTCGATGCGTAACAATTGATTGTACTTAGCCATACGATCCGAGCGCGACAGTGAGCCGGTCTTAATCTGCATCGCATTCGTCGCCACGGCAATATCCGCAATGGTCGAGTCTTCGGTCTCGCCCGAACGATGAGAGATGACAGCGGTATAACCTGCACGCTTGGCCATCTCGATGGCAGCAAACGTCTCGGTCAAGGTCCCGATCTGATTTATTTTGATCAGAATCGAGTTAGCAATGCCCTGTTCAATCCCTTGCTTGAGGATCTTGGTGTTGGTGACAAACAGGTCATCGCCCACCAGTTGGACCTTATGGCCGAGCTGCTCGCTAAGAATGCGCCAGCCTTCCCAGTCGTCCTCAGCCATTCCATCCTCAATAGAGACGATCGGATATTTATCGCACCAGGATGCGAGCAGATTTGCAAAATCCTGAGAGCTCAGGGCAATCCCGCCCTCGCCGGCAAGATGATATTTGCCGCCTCGGTAAAACTCAGAAGCCGCGCAGTCCAGCGCCAATAAGACCTGAGAGCCAGCTTCGTAACCGGCTGCAGAGATCGCCTGCAAGATCAGCTCTATCGCCGCCTCGTGATTCGCGACATTTGGCGCAAATCCGCCTTCGTCGCCCACTGCGGTAGACATCCCCAGATCAGCGATGATCTTTTTGAGCGCATGGAAGATCTCGGCCCCCATACGCAAGGCCTCGCGAAAGCTCGACGCCCCTACGGGCATGATCATAAATTCCTGCAAATCCAGGGTGTTATTGGCATGTGCGCCACCATTGATGACGTTCATCATGGGCACAGGCATCTGCATCGGGCCGCTTCCCCCAAAGTACCGATATAAGGACAGACCGGCATCGTCAGCCGCAGCACGTGCGACCGCCATACTGGCAGCCAGTATCGCGTTGGCGCCAAGGCGGCTCTTGGTTTCGGTCCCGTCCAGATCAATTAGGGTACGGTCAATAAAGGTCTGCTCCTGAGCATCCAGCCCCATGAGCGCCTCCGATATCTCGGTATTGATATGTTCGACTGCGCGCAGCACCCCCTTACCCAGATAACGATCCTTATCGCCGTCACGCAGTTCAATCGCCTCACGTGAGCCGGTCGAGGCACCAGACGGGACAGCAGCCCGCCCCATCGCACCTGATTCGAGCAGGACGTCGCACTCAACGGTCGGGTTACCCCGAGAATCCAGAATTTCTCGGCCAATGATATCTACGATTGCACTCATGATGTTGATCGTCCTGCCTGAATAGAGGGGTTCGCGGAAAAGATACGCAGAAAACATTTATTGTACCTGCGCATGACGGGTACCAGTCTACAACGGCTTCGCCTTCGTGCCGCATATCGCGCAAGCCCTCATTAGAGAGTGTGACGTAGAACGCCGCTACCCTTGACGCAACGATCGATCTGCTGAAGCGACACAAGCAAATCACGCATCTGCTCTAGAGGCACCGCATTCGGGCCATCAGACAAGGCCTGAGCCGGGTTCGGGTGTGTCTCCATAAAGATGCCGGCAACCCCCACGGCAATCGCGGCTCGGGCCAGCACCGGTACGAATTCACGCTGACCACCCGAGTGCGTCCCCTGCCCACCTGGCAGTTGTACCGAATGCGTGGCATCGAACACAACCGGACATTGCGTCTCGCGCATGATTGCGAGCGAACGCATATCCGAGACGAGATTGTTATAGCCAAATGACGCACCGCGCTCGCAGACCATGATATTTTGTCCATCGCCCTCTGCCGCGATCGCTGCAGCACGCGCCTTGGCTACGACATGAAGCATATCGTGGGGCGCGAGAAACTGACCTTTTTTAATATTTACCGGCTTAAGCGTTGCCGCGCAGGCATGGATAAAGTCCGTCTGGCGACATAGAAATGCGGGGGTCTGTAAGACATCGACGACAGACGCCACCTCGTGGACATGAGCAATGTCGTGGACGTCGGTGAGGATAGGCACGCCAAGTTGCTCGCGCACATCCGAGAGTATCTGCAGGCCCTGTGTCAGGCCCGGTCCGCGGAAGGACTGCTCGGAGCTACGATTGGCCTTATCGAAGGAGCTCTTGTAGATGAACGGTATCCCCAACTCGCGAGTAATCTCTTTTAGGCGTCCAGCGGTCTCGAAGGCCAGCTCGCGCGATTCGATCACGCATGGCCCGGCAATCAGGAAAAACGGTTGATCCAGACCTACCGAGAAATTACACAGTTTCATACTGCCTCCTCAGGCATCCGCCCGCATACGGCTCTGGTAGGCCAAGGCGGCCTGAATATAGCTTGTAAACAGCGGGTGCCCATCGCGCGGCGTCGAGGTGAATTCGGGATGGAACTGCACCCCCATAAACCAGGGATGACTTGGAATTTCCATGATTTCCGGCAAGCTCTCGGTCGGCGTGCGGGCGCTGATCACCATACCGAAATCCTCGAATTTGGAGACGTAAACGTTATTCACCTCATAGCGGTGACGGTGGCGCTCATTGACTTCAGGGCCGTAGATTTCAAAGGCACGCGTACCAGGCATAACGGGGCAACGCTGGGCACCCTTACGCATCGTTCCGCCCAGATCTGAGCCCTGACTGCGCTGCTCGATCTTGCCTTCACGGTCCTGCCACTCGGTGATCAGGGCAACAACCGGGTGCGGCGCTGCCGGATCAAACTCGGTACTATTTGCTCCACCCAGGCCGGCGACATGGCGCGCAAATTCGACCACCGCCAACTGCATGCCCAGGCAGATTCCCAAATAAGGAATGCCGTTCTCACGCGCGTACGCAATCGCCTTGATCTTGCCTTCGATGCCGCGCTTGCCAAAGCCGCCAGGCACCAAAATGGCATCCAGGTGCGCCAGGCATGCGGTGCCTGCGGTCTCGATGTCCTCGGAGTCGATGTACTCGATTTTCACCCGTGAGTGGGTATGGATGCCGGCATGCACCAGCGCCTCAGTCAGCGATTTATAAGACTCAGTCAAATCAACGTATTTACCGACCATCCCGATGGTCACTGTCTCTCGGGGATTTTCGATTGCATCCGTGAGTCGATCCCACAAAGTCAAATCAGCGGGCGGTGGCGTCAGCGCCAAGGCATCGCACACCAAGGTATCCAAGCCTTGCTTTTGCAGCATAGCTGGAATTTTGTAGATGGAATCTGCGTCACACACCGAGATCACGGCATCCAGAGGCACATTGGAGAACAGAGAGATCTTGGCGCGCTCGTCCTCGGGCACCACGCGATCTGCTCGGCACAACAAGGCATTGGGATAGATCCCGATCTCGCGTAGCTTTTGTACCGAGTGCTGCGTCGGTTTGGTCTTGAGCTCACCCGCTGAGGCAATAAATGGCACCAGCGTCAGGTGTACGAACGCGCATTGGTTGCGGCCCAGCCGCAGACTCATCTGGCGTACGGCCTCTAGAAAAGGCAGCGACTCGATATCGCCCACCGTGCCGCCGATCTCTACGATCGCCACGTCGGCAGCGCCATTCCACGCTGCCTTGGCGCCCCGCACAATGAAATCCTGGATCTCGTTGGTGATATGTGGAATAACCTGCACGGTCTTGCCGAGATAGTCGCCCCGGCGCTCTTTGCGTAGCACCGATTCGTAAATCTGCCCCGTGGTGAAATTATTGACCTTATGCATGCGCGTCGAAATGAAGCGCTCATAGTGCCCTAAATCCAGATCCGTCTCGGCACCGTCTTCGGTGACAAAGACCTCGCCGTGCTGGAAGGGGCTCATGGTGCCGGGATCGACGTTGATATAGGGGTCGAGCTTGAGCATGGTGACGCGCAGCCCACGCGACTCTAGAATGGCAGCCAGCGATGCGGCAGCAATGCCCTTACCCAAGGAGGACACGACGCCTCCCGTCACAAACACATATTTGGTCATCTTGGTATGCGCCCGGTGTAGCCGAGCAGGAGCGGGAAATTTGGATTATAGCCCTTCCGCACCGGCCAAATCCCCACCCCAGCCACAAAGGCGAGTAAATCCCCGCAGGCTGCTATAGCACTTCAGTGCGCAACATCAGCCAATCCAGGGCAGCGCCCTGCACATGGGGTGCCAGACGCTCACGTACTTGGGCATGGTAGTCATTCAGCCACTGACGCTCGGTGGCATCCAGTTCGTCGACTTCTATGCAGCGTGTGTCGATCGGACACAAAGTCACGGTCTCGAAACATAGGAAATGACCGAACTCCGTACGCTGATGAGACACGGCCAGCACTAGATTTTCAATGCGTATCCCCCACTGATCAGGCCGATACAGACCGGGTTCATTGGAAGTGACCATGCCCTCGCGCATCGCCATATTGGGATGCGTACGCGCCCGCACAGCAATCGCCTGAGGTCCTTCATGTACATTCAGAAAATATCCGACGCCGTGACCAGTGCCATGGCTATAGTCCAGACCGGCTTGCCACAAGGGCATACGTGCCAGCGTATCGAGCATCGGCGAAGGTGTGCCATCAGGGAAAACAGCTCTTGCCAAGGCGATATGTCCCTTTAGCACTCGGGTAAAATCCGCCTTTTGGGCACGACTTAGCTGTCCTACCGGCACCACGCGGGTAATATCCGTCGTACCACCCAGATATTGTCCGCCCGAATCGATCAGCAATAAGCCATCACCCTCAATGGCGCTATGCGTCTCGGGCGTTGCCTGATAATGCGGCATCGCACCGTTACCGTTGAATCCTGCAATCGTCGCAAAACTGGGCGACACAAAGCCTGGCCGCCGCGCTCGTGCCGCAGTGATCTGCACATCCACATCCAGCTCGGTGATGCGTTCGCCCTGGCGTTGGGCAGCCTCGAGCCAGGCGAAAAACTCACACAGTGCCGCCCCGTCCTGCTCCATGGTTCGGCGAATGTGCTGCGCCTCTGCGGGGGTCTTAAGGGACTTAAGCAGGTGGGAGGGATTCACCGCCTCAACCCGGCGCACGTGTCGGGCATGCGCCAAGGTGCCAGCGGTAACCCGAGCAGGATCAAACATCATCAACTGATCGGCTGGTAAGGCCGCCAATGCCTCGGCCACCTGCGTGTAATCGTGTACCTGAACGCCATCACGGGCCAACACAGCGACAAGTGCCTGTTCCACCTTATCAGGTGCGACAAACAGTTGGACACTTTGCTCGCCCACCAGCACATGTGCCAGAAACACCGGGTTATAGGACACATCACTGCCGCGCAAGTTCAGAAGCCAAGCGATATCGTCCAAAGTGCATAGCAGATGCCACTGTGCGCCCTGTGCACGCATTGCCTCGCGTAGTGCTGCCAGATTGGCGGCTCGGGTGCGACAAGCATACGGCGCGACATGCTCGTAGATAGGCGCCACAGGCAAAGCGGCCCGATCCACCCAGACCGCACCCACCGGGTCCTGATCCAGAACCAGCACGGATTGCCGGGCATCCAGCGCAGCCTGCCACTGACTGCGGGTTTGCTCTGCAAGCACCCGGCCATCTACGGCTACGCGCGCGCCAGATGCAACATGCGCCACTAACCAATCCATCATATCAGGCACATCGTCAGCACCCGCACGCATCAGAACGATGCCGCTGCCCTCGAGCTCATGTGTCGCCTGTACCCAATAACGTCCGTCCGTCCACAGACCCGCAAAATCAGCTGTCACCAGCACACTGCCGGCTGAGCCGCTAAAGCCACTCAGCCAAGCTCGCGCCTGCCAGTGCTCTGGCAGATATTCTGATAAATGCGGATCAGATGAAGGGATAATGCACGCATCAAGTCCAGATTCATGTAACCGTGCACGCAAGGCCCCTAGACGCTGAGCCTGGACCAGGCCATTCATCACTGTAGTCATCAAACGAGCGCCGATACATCCAGACGTGCGGCAGTCTTGGCCTGAATATCCTCCACGCTGACGCCGGGGGCAAGCTCGATTAAACGCAAGCCAGACTCACTGGTCTCCATCACGCCCAGATCCGTAATGATCAGATCCACCACCTGTACCCCGGTCAGAGGCAATGTACATTCGGGCAGCAGTTTCATGCTCTCTTTGCCGTCCTTGGAGCGGGCGACATGCTCCATCAGCACCACGACCTTACCGACGCCTGCCACCAGATCCATGGCACCACCCATGCCCTTGATCATCTTGCCGGGGATCATCCAGTTCGCCAGGTCGCCTTTTTCTGAAACCTGCATGGCACCCAAAATGGCGAGATTGATCTTGCCCCCTCGTATCATGGCAAACGAGTCTGCCGACGAAAAGATAGAAGAACCCGGTAGCGTTGTTATGGTTTGCTTGCCTGCATTGATGCAATCTGCATCGATCTCGTCCTCGGTCGGAAAAGGTCCGATACCGAGCAGGCCATTTTCCGATTGCAGCCAGACTTCTACTCCATCAGGAACATGATTGGCCACCATTGTCGGCAAACCGATCCCTAAATTCACATAAAATCCATCCTGTAGCTCACGCGCTGCGCGTGCCGCCATCTGATCACGATTCCAAGCCATGAGTGCCTCCTTAAGCGTTGCGCAGTGTACGTTGTTCGATACGTTTTTCCGGATGCGCGTTAAGCACGATACGGTGAACGTAAATACCAGGAAGATGAACAGCATCGGGATCAAATGTTCCGGTGGGGACGATCTCCTCGACCTCAACTACCGTAATTTGCCCGGCCATTGCAACATTCGGATTAAAGTTGCGGGCCGTACGGCGGAATATCAGATTGCCGCTCTCGTCCGCCTTCCAGGCCTTGACCAGCGACACATCAGGGCGTAGTGAACGTTCCATCACATAAGTGCGGCCATCGAACTCTCGGGATTCTTTGCCTTCGGCCACGACCGTGCCCACACCCGTCGCCGTAAAGAAGGCAGGAATACCTGCGCCACCTGCACGGAGCTTTTCGGCCAGCGTACCCTGGGGTGTGAACTCGAGCTCGAGTTCCTTGGCGAGGAATTGACGCTCAAATTCCTTATTCTCGCCCACGTACGAGGCGATCATCTTTTTAATCTGACGGGTGCTCAGCAACTGCCCCAGCCCAAAGCCATCAACCCCTGCATTATTGCTGACACACGTCAGGTTCTGCACGCCAGAGTCCCGCAACGCGGCAATCAAGGCCTCGGGTATACCGCATAAACCAAAACCGCCGACGGCAATCATCTGACCGTCAGCGACTACTCCGTTGAGTGCCTCCTGGGCACTTGGAAAGACTTTTTTCATTCTTCATTCCTTGTAATACCAGCACTATCTTCCAAAAATCGATCAACCAACGTCAGGCAGCGCTACACACGAGCTGACGGTACCAAAAAAATTGTACTAAGGCGTTGAACGGCATTTGGGGGCAAGGCCACCGAACGGCCTGTCTCGTTGTCGATAAACACCATCACATTACGCCCGCGCGCGTAGACCGAATCAGGCTCGTCGGCCAGCGCAACCCACACATCGAACTCTACACTGCTGCGCCCAACACGCAGCAGCCTCAAGCTGACATCAATACGGGCAGGATACAGCAGTGGCTTGAGAAAATCACATGAGGCATGGGCCAATACCCATCCTCGCTCGACCCCAAACCCCAGTCCTACACGTTCGAGCATCACCACGCGGGCTTCCTCAAAGTATTGAAAATACAAGGTGTTATTGACATGGCCCACCGCATCCATATCCCCCCAACGCACCGCCATCCGGATGGTAAAGACCCCCCCTACGGGTACAGCGTTCCGATCATTGTCTGACATCCCGCCCATGCTCCACTATTCGTGCACAACAAAGCTCCAGTATAACGATCTGCCCTACAATGGCAGGGACTCAAAACATCGGAGACAGAGAACCTCATGACCGAACGTGAATCAATGGAATACGACGTCGTCATCGTAGGCGGCGGGCCTGCGGGGCTGTCCGCAGCCATACGCATCAAACAACTTGCCGCACAACACGAACACGAAGTCAGCGTCTGTGTACTAGAGAAGGCCTCCGAGATCGGCGCCCATATTCTTTCTGGCGCCGTCATGGACACAAGGGCCTTGACCGAGCTGCTGCCCGACTGGAAGGCGCGTCACGCCCCCATCGATGTGCCGGTATCCGAGGATCAATTCCTGTTTCTCACCGAATCCAAGGCACGCTCGACCCCTTCCTGGCTGCTGCCCGCGTGCTTTCAGAATCACGGCAACTATGTCGTGCGTCTTGGCCTGCTTACCCGCTGGCTGGGCGAACAGGCCGAGGCGTTGGGCGTGGATGTTTTCCCCGGCTTTGCTGCAGCGGGGATACTCTATAGCGATGCGGGGGCAGTGCGCGGCATCGTGACAGGCGACATGGGCGTCGCACGTGACGGCAGCCATACCGATCACTACCAGCCGGGCATGGAGTTACTGGCTCGTTATACGGTTTTTGCTGAAGGGTCACGCGGGCACCTGGGCCGCCAACTCATCGAAAAATTCCAACTCGACGCCGGCCGCGATCCACAAAGCTACGCCATCGGCATCAAAGAGCTCTGGGAGGTCGACCCCGCTCAGGCTCACCCGGGTCGCGTCATTCACACGGCGGGCTGGCCACTGGACGCCGACACTTACGGCGGCTCTTTTTTGTATCACTTGAATGATAATCTGGTTGCAGTAGGCCTGGTTGTGGGGCTGGACTATGCCAATCCCTGGCTCTCACCCTTTGATGAATTCCAGCGCTACAAGACCCACCCTGCCATTCGCACGATATTCGAAGGCGGCAGACGTATCGCCTATGGTGCGCGCTCACTCACCGCAGGCGGCCTCCTGTCACTGCCCAAGCTCTGCTTTCCTGGCGGCGTGATGGTGGGCTGCGAGGCGGGCGTGCTTAATGCCTCGCGCATCAAGGGCAGCCACTCTGCCATCAAGACCGGCGCACTCGCTGCCGAGGCGGCATTTGACGCGCTCGTGGCCGGACGCAGTCACGATGAACTCACCAGCTACCCTGCTGCCTTTGAACAATCCTGGTTGCATGCCGAGCTCAACAAATCTCGTAATTTTAAGCAATGGTTTAAAAAAGGTCGCACGGTCGGCACATTCATGACAGGCATCGAGCAATGGCTGTTACGCGGCAAGATGCCCTGGACGCTGCACCACTCCAAGCCTGATCACGCCTGTCTGCAACCCGCTGCGGAATGCGCGCGGATTGACTACCCAAAACCTGATGGCGTACTGACCTTCGATCGCGCAAGCTCGGTGTTTATCTCTAATACTCACCACGAAGAAGACGAACCTGGCCACTTGACCCTTAAGGACGCTTCGGTCCCAGTCGCCATCAATCTGGCGAAATTCGGTGGTCCCGAGGCACGATTCTGTCCAGCAGGGGTCTATGAGTTCGTCAAGACCGAGACAGGTGAAGATCGCCTACAGATCAATGCGCAGAACTGCATACACTGCAAGACCTGCGACATCAAAGATCCGACACAAAATATCGTCTGGGTCACGCCACAAGGTGGCGAAGGGCCCGTATATAACGGGCTGTGATGTCTTACAAGGCAGCGTCGCGACCTAGTACTGCGCTGTACTTAGATGTAGCACGCCGCTGGGGGGTGCGGGGTCTGGCCGGGACGGGCAGTTTTCGGGTGGCTGGTGGCGGCGTCTGGATTCGGGAAAAAGCGGAAAAACCGTCTGAAGGGCGAAGGGCCTGAGTTTTTTTCCGCCCCGAATCCAGATGCTGACGCTGGGCAGTCGGCCGCAGGCCGACCCACCCGACCGAGCCCGGAACGGTCAGACCCCGCGCCTCGACAGCGAACTAAGTAGCAATACCCAGCAAGCCGATCACCGGGCCTGTGAGAGCTGATCCAGGATCGCTGGATTCTCTAGGGTTGACACATCCTGGGTCACCGGCTCACCCTTGGCGACCACACGCAACAAGCGTCGCATGATCTTGCCCGAACGGGTCTTGGGCAGATTTTCCCCAAAGCGGATCTCACGCGGTTTGGCAATAGGACCGATCTCTTTGGCGACCCAATCGCGTAATTGCTTGGCAACCGCTATAGCCTGATCCCCCTCTGGCATGGCACCATTCAACACCACAAAGGCGACAACCGCCTCACCGGTCGTATCATCTGGCCGTCCCACCACAGCGGCTTCTGCCACCATGGGATGCGCGACCAATGCCGACTCGACCTCCATCGTACCCAGGCGGTGTCCCGACACATTGAGCACGTCGTCGATGCGCCCCATAATCCAGAAATAATCATCCTTGTCGCGCTGCGCGCCGTCACCCGCCAAGTAATAGCCTTTTAGCTCAGGCGGGAAATAGGTTTTTTTGAAACGCTCCGGGTCACCCCAAATTGTGCAGATCATGGACGGCCATGGTCGACGAATCACCAGAAATCCACCCTTGCCGCGCTCAACCTCCTCACCCACCTCATCCACAACAGCAGCATCAATCCCAGGCAAAGGCAAGGTGCATGAGCCCGGCTTAAGAGGGGTCACGCCTGGCAGCGGCGTAATCATATGCGCCCCAGTCTCAGTCTGCCACCAGGTATCAATCACTGGGCAACGTTCATGCCCGACGTTCTTGTAGTACCACACCCAAGCCTCGGGGTTGATCGGTTCGCCGACCGAGCCGATGATGCGCAAGCTGTCAAGATTGTAACGATCCGGATGTACCGTAGGGTCCGACTCCGCGAGCTTGGTGAGCGAACGGATCGCCGTCGGCGCGGTATAAAACACCGTCACCTTATGCTGCTCGATCATGCTCCAAAAGCGCCCGGCATTCGGATACGTTGGCACCCCCTCAAACACCACCTGCGTCACGCCGGCAGCCAGCGGGCCATACGTCACATAAGAGTGCCCGGTGACCCAGCCTACGTCTGCCGTACACCAGAACACATCATCGGGCTTAGCGTCAAAGGTCCATCTCATGGTCATCAAAGACCACAGCAAAAACCCGCCCGTGGCGTGCTGTACACCTTTTGGCTTACCGGTCGAGCCCGATGTATACAGGATAAACAAGGGATGATCGGCATTGACCGATACGGGCGGACAATCGCTGGACTGTCCGGCAATCACGTCATGCCACCATAGATCTCGACCCTCATGCCACTGCACAGCGGTGCCCGCGCGCTTATAGGTGATCACATGGGTTACGGCCTCACAGCCACCCATCGCCAAGGCCTCATCAACGGCATCCTTGAGGGCAATGGTCTTGCTGCCGCGCAACTGTGCATCAGCGGTAATCATCAGCGTCGCGCCAACGTCCACAGCACGCTCATGGATACTCTTGGAAGAGAACCCACCAAACACGACCGAATGAATAATTCCCAGGCGTGCGCAGGCCTGCATGGCAACGACGGCCTCAATGGACATCGGCATGTAGATAATCGCGCGCTCACCTTTTTTGTGACCCAGCCCCTTAATCGCGTTGGCAAACTGGCAGACGCGCGCATGCAGCGCTTTATAGGTCACCCGCGTGACCTGACCATCATCCGCCTCAAAGATGATTGCGGTCAGATTTTCTGTTGGCGTACCTAAATGCTTGTCCAGGCAGTTGGCTGAGGCATTCAACTCGCCATCCGGGTACCACTTGTAAAAAGGTGCGTTTGACTCATCGAGCACCTGTGTGAACGGCTTGGTCCAG
The DNA here is from genome assembly GCA_019166125.1 of Alcaligenaceae bacterium CGII-47. Taxonomy (GTDB): domain Bacteria; phylum Pseudomonadota; class Gammaproteobacteria; order Burkholderiales; family Burkholderiaceae_B; genus Castellaniella. The sequence goes on along the minus strand of JAHTBO010000001.1, from coordinate 145,650 downwards.
ACGAGATTCTCGCGCGCGAGACGCGCCCAAAATGCATTGGGGTCCCGATTGGCTTCGTCGCATAGGGCGCGATACCCGTCCATTCCTGAAATATTGGCGTGTTTGACCAGATCTTCGGGTGGCATGAACACCCTGTTTTCAACCAATATCGATTCAATCCCTGTTGTCATGATTTAGCTCGCTCCTATAAGCATTAATGTCTATCGTTTGAATTCTTTGCCCCACCGTACTGCATGAGGCTTACTAAATGCTGACAAAATCAGGAATTTAAGCATATTGTGTAAAAGCCTCTACAGCAATGCTGCGATTACGGCTGGCAATACCCCGTGCAAAGTCCAACTTGCGCAGGACCAGCAGCCCCGCCAGGAAAAAAACCCCCGTACTCAACAAGGCCAGACGATGATTACCGCCGCTCGCCCAGACCAGCACGCCATAACTAAGCGGCCCCACCACAGCCGCCAACTGAATTGCAAAGGTCCACAGCGCATAGAATTCGGCTGGCCGATGAGCCGGTGCCAAAGCGCCCACCATGGCGCGCCCCGCACTCTGGCTGGTGCCCATACATAATCCGGCCAGGCCCGCTGCCACCCAAAACACAAACACATCTACGGCAAGATAGGCCACACCCACCATCACCAACCACCCCACTAGCGTCAATGCCAATGCAGGTTTATGGCCAATTTTATCCTGCAAATAGCCAAAGAAAAACGCCCCGAGTGCGGCCCCAATATTTACGGTAAACACCAATAGCATGGTCTGCTGCATGCTAAAGCCCATCACCTGCGTGGCGTATACCGCCGCCAGCGTGATCACGACAGCGATACCCGCCTGATAGCAAGCCCCACATAACAGCAGCCAACGGAAATCCGGAAAGTCATGGCGTGTCTCGTTCCAGGCCTGAGTCAGACGGCGCAGCAAAGATTCATGCGGTTGATGACTAGCAGGCGTACGCTCACGCAGAAATAAAAACGAAGGCACCGCCGCGACAGCGAATATTCCGGCAGTTAGCAACATAATCCAGGGCACGTAATGCGTGGCGGATAGGCCGGCTGCCTCAGCCTGGGAAGCCAGCACCAAGGCGAGCCCCAAGGTCAACATCCCGCCAAAGTAACCAAAACTCCAGCCCCAGCCCGAGACCCTCCCCAAGGCTTGGGGCTCGGCGAGTTCAGGCAGGAAGGCGGCGACGGTGGACTCTCCGATGCAATAACAGTAGTTGGACAAAATAATCCATAACAGCCCCCACAACACATCACCCGGCCCAACTGTCGCGAGCACTGCGGTTGCGGCAACACAGCCTACCGTACTGGTGAATAGTAATCGCCGCTTGGCTGCCCGGGCATCCGCCCGTGCACCCAGACTCGGCATACTAAACATCACCATCAAATAAGATAAGGACAGCGCCGCAGTCAGCGCGAGTGTCCCCCAGCTACGGCCCGCAGCCACCACGCCGACAAAATAGGCATTAAAGACCGTGGTGAGCACCACGGTCGTATAGCCAGAGTTGGCAAAGTCATACATTGCCCAGGCCCAGACCTCCAAACGAGTGACGCCAGGCCTGAGGTGACGAGATGCCACGGTAGAGGGATCCGTCAAAGCGTCGCGCGGATTTGATCGAGCGCGCTTGGGTCCTCTATCGTAGTCAAATCACCCGGATCACGTCCTTCACACAGCGCCACAATCGCCCGCCTCAGCACCTTGCCAGAGCGTGTCTTGGGCAAGGAATTAACAAAGCTGATTTGCGCTGGACGCGCCACCGCGCCATTGCGTTGCTCGATGATGGTCTTGATCTCATTGGCAAGTCGCTCGCTTGCCCCTGCCTCCAGGAGGTCGTCTGGGTGACGCAGGACAGCAAAGGCCATCGCCACCTGCCCCTTGGTCGAATCGCTCACCCCAACCACTGCGGACTCAGCCACTGCGGGATGAATATTGACCGACTCCTCGATCTCGCGCGTGCCCAAACGATGACCCGCGACATTGATCACATCATCGGTGCGCCCGAGTATGTACCAATAGCCATCCTCATCGACCAGCCCCCAATCGAAGGTGGAATACAGCATGCGCCCCGGGAATGATTCAAAGTAAGTATGGACAAAGCGTGCATCATCGTCCCATATTGTGCTGAGCGCCCCTGGGGGTAGGGGGGGCTGGATCGCCACGACGCCTTTTTGGTTCGGGCCGCTGTCCAGGCCCGTCACCTCGTCAATGACCCGAACATCGAACCCGTATGCCGGCGTCGAGGGACTGCCAAAGCGCAACTCGATCTCCTCGACTCCCGGCTGGGCCGAGAGAATGGGCCACCCAGTCTCGGTCTGCCAGTAGTTATCGATCACAGGCTTACCCAAGGCTTCGGATATCCAACGCCCCGTGAGTTCATCGAGCGGCTCGCCCGCCAGGTAGATACGATCCAGACAAGACAAATCATGACGCGTGAGCAAGGCAGGGTCGTGCTTTTTGAGCACACGAATCGCAGTGGGTGCGCAAAATAAGGCCTTGACCCGATATTGCTCGATAATTTTCCAGAGGATAGCGGCATCGGGCCGAGTGGGCAGCCCCTCATACATAACACTGGCCTGACCATTGAGCAAAGGCCCATAGATCACATAAGAATGCCCGACGACCCAGCCGATATCACTGGCGGAAAAGTACACATCGCCTGGCTTTCCGCCAAAAATATAATCCATCGACGTACACAGGGCAACGGCATACCCCCCGGTGTCACGCTGCACCCCTTTGGGGTTGCCTGTGGTACCCGAGGTATAGAGCACGTAGCTCGGGTCATTGGATTCCATCCACTCGACTGGCACTGCCACATCCAAATAACGTGTACGCAATTGAGCATAGTCCAAGTCGCGCCCCGCCACTGCCTGATAAGGGATCAGACCGCGATCCACGATCACCACATGTTCGGGTGCGCATTTGGATTGCTTCATCGCCTGGTCGAGTAAAGGTTTGTAGGCAATCGCTTTGCCCCCTCTTGAACCTGCGTCGGTAGAGATGACGACCTTGGGCTGTGCTCCATCGATGCGCTGGGCGAGATTATGCGCGGCGAAGCCCCCAAACACCACCGAGTGAATTGCACCGATCCGCGCGCTCGCCAACATAAAGAATGCCGCCTGCGGGATCATTGGCAGGTAGATCAACACACGATCCCCCCGTGACACGCCCAGGGACTTCAGGATGGCAGCGGCCGCATTGACTTCGCGCGACAATTCGGCACGCGTATAGACGATCTCCTGCTCAACCTCAGTTGATACCCAGATCAGTGCGGGCTGATCCGCCTGGGTATCCAGCCACCGATCTATTGCGTTATAGCAAAGGTTGGTACGGCCGCCGACAAACCATCGGGCAAAGGGCGGGTTAGAATAATCTAACACCTGCTCGAAGGGCGTCTCCCAGTGGATGCGTTGCGCCTCTCTACGCCAAAATGTATCAGGATCATCGATCGACTGACGATGAAATTCGCGTGTCTTGTGCATGCGTGTCTCCTATCCATGCTGATTGAATTGATCTCCGGCTCAATGCTACACCCGAATCCTGTTGCAAATTAGTAGCTTTACCGCGCACCATTGTTTAGTTAAACTCGGGCGGTTATTCTAATTCGTCAGCCTCATGCCGCCGCCACAGCTATCGCATCCACTCAGAACATTTGCCTACAACGCGCTTAGATTCAGCCCTAAGCTACTCGTGTGCGCATCCATGCTAGGCTTGGTTGCTTGCGCAACGCCCCCTGGCGGCCAGACAGCCCTGAACTCAGAATCCACTTCTTCGCTACACACCCTACGCAACGCTTATCTCAGCCAGACTCAATCCGATCCGCTAGGCGCCTACCTGAGCCATGACGACGATATCGCAATTGACTACCCAAGCAGCACCACGGCTCGGACATCAAACTCACCGAGCACGAGCACACCTTCCAAGACCATTGCTGGTACTGCCTTGAAATTTCTCGGCGTGAAATACCGTTATGGCGGCGGCTCACCGAGCACCGGTTTTGATTGTAGTGGTCTGGTTGTTTATGCGGCTGAAAAATCACTGGGCCTTCAGCTCCCACGCCGCTCCCGCGATATCGCCAGCGAAGGGAGATCAATTAAAAGCAACGAGCTACGCAAGGGTGACCTGGTGTTTTTCAATACCCTCGGCCACCGTTTCTCGCACGTTGGCATCTATTTAGGCAACCGGCAATTCGTTCACGCACCACGTTCGGGCGCCAAGGTTCGTGTCGAGAACATGGACATTGCCTATTGGTCCAAGCGCTACAATGGCGCACGCCGTCTGCAAGCTGACGCAAGTATTCCTCGCACGGCCTCGCGCAACTAGGCCACGCGTGGCATCAGCCAGCCTGGCCGACATGCCCTGTGCGAGCACTAGGCAAAGCGCGCAGCGGACATGCCTCAAGCTTACAGTACCCACATTGATCTAGCGCCTGCTCGACGCTGCATACCGAGCGTCGGCACGCCATCACACGTATCCCTGAGCGTTGCGCCGCAGCGCGAAATGTCTTCATGACATTATGCCCGAGAAAATCCGTCAACAGAATCACCAGATCCGTCCCTGAAGGCAGTTGTGGGGTCTTTTTCTGATGGGCAGGGTCACGTCCACTGATATGTTGGCGAATTGCAATATTGCGCCCCTTCAGTAGTTCTGGAATATTACCCAGACGGTCTGCCCCAACAATTAATGCGCGCACTGTCTGCGTCATAATCAGACCTCAAAAATGAACTAGTAATGATAATGATAATCATTCCTATTAGATAGGGCAAGTTAAATTTATTGCCTTTTCAAGCTATCGTCAACTTTTGTTCAGTCATATGTAAACAATATTGCAGCAGGATAAAAAGCGTTTACACATCCTTAGCAAAAGGAGACAGCCAGGCTGCAGAAAGATTGACCCAGTGCGCGGCACGTCTGCTTAGGCGACTTCCTTGAGTCGCTCTATATTCTGGTGCTTATCCATTACCGCCTCGTTCACCACCTCACGCGATAGGTCTGCCGCCAGCATCTCGAGCAGCACATAGACATAGTCGCGCAAAAAGACACCCTGTTTGAGCGCGACACAAGTCGTATGCTGGCCAAATAAATGTCCTGCAGGCAAGCCAACCAGCCCCTTGTCACGGCGTGGATCAAATGCCACGCCAGCGATAATACCGACTCCCAAACCGATATCGGCATAGGTCTTGACCACGTCAGCATCGACCGCCTCAAGCACAATGTCCGGCACAATCCCCGCCTGTGCGAAAGCATGGTCGATAGAGCGGCGTCCTGAGAACGCCCGGTCATAGGTGACAATGGGATACGCGGCAATCTGCTCCAGAGACAAGGCAAGGGCGGCACTTGATCGCAACTGAGCCAGGGGGTGATCAGGGGGCACAACCAATGTGTGCTCCCAGGTATAGACAGGCAAGGCAACCAGGCCTGGCGTCTGTGCCAAGGTCTCGGTCGCAATCGCCAGATCAGCCTGCTCATGTAAAACAAGGCGCGCCAGGTGTTCGGGATTACCTTCGGCCAGCGACACGTGCACCTTCGGGAATTGCTTACGGAAATCCGGAATCACACGCGGAAGCAGATAGCGAGCCTGCGTATGCGTGCAGGCGATCACGAGTGCTCCTTCATCACGTTGCGCAAACTCGTCGCTGACCTTTTTCAGGTTATCAACCTCGCGCATGATGCGCTCGATCACCACAGAGACCGCCTGGCCAGGCTTGGTCAAACCCTTGAGGCGCTTGCCGTGGCGCTCGAATATTTTGATTCCAAGCTCCTCCTCAAACTCGATAATCGCTTTGGAGACACCCGGTTGGGACGTGAACAAGGCACGCGCCGCCTCAGTAAGATTAAAGTTACGACGAATCGTCTCGCGGACGAATCTGAATTGCTGGAGGTTCATGAAAAATAGCCCTATTGGAAGGGCTATTATAAGTAATAAAGAAATAGTTTTATATTTCTTTTTGTTATAAGCTTACTCCATGGAGATCGTTGTATTGACCCCACGCGCATGCGCCTGCCACCGGGCAGTGACCGTTTTGGTCTGTGTCCAGAAGTACATGGCCTGCTTGCCGTTGGGGCCTAGGTCGCCAAGCTTGGAGGCACGCGAACCGGTAAAGCTGAACCAAGCCACGGGAACGGGAATTGGAATATTGATGCCGATCTGGCCGACGCCAATATTATTTTGAAAGTAACGCGCCGCCCCACCATCCTGGGTAAATATCGACACACCATTGCCGTTCGGATTGCCGTTGATGAATTCAACGGCTTCCTCCACGGACTCGACGCAGACAACCGAGAGCACCGGACCGAAAATTTCCTCGTTATAAATCGTCATATCGGCCTTGACGCCACCAAACACCGTCGGACCCACAAAATTCCCCTGCTCGTAGCCTGGCACCTGGATACCGCGACCATCAAGCAATAACTGTGCGCCCTCATCCACACCCTTTTGAATCAAGCCCTCAACACGTTCCTTGGCCCGACGCGAGACCAGTGGCCCGAGATCAGCGGTACGATCCATACCAACATTGACCTTGAGCTTACGGGCACGCTCAACAAAGTCCGGAAGCCACTTTTGGGCTTCGCCCACCAGCACCAATACCGAAATCGCCATACAACGCTCGCCGGCTGCACCAAAGGCAGCACCCAGCATTGAGTTGAGGGCGGCTTCGCGATCGGCATCAGGCATAATCACGCTATGGTTTTTTGCACCCATCATGGCCTGGCAACGCTTACCGAATTTCGAAGCACGCTGATAGATCTCGGTGCCCACGTGCGTCGAGCCAATAAATGAAATAGCCTTGATGTCGGGGTGCTCGCACAGACCGATGGCGGTCTCGGGCCCACCATGGACAACGTTCAGCACACCTGGGGGCAATCCGGCCTCCAGCGCCAATTCCGCCACCATCATTGCGGCGGTCGGATCCTGCTCGGAAGGCTTCAGGACAAACGTGTTACCTACCGACACAGCGACCGGAAACATCCAGCAGGCCAGCATCACCGGGAAGTTAAAGGCCGTAATTCCACCGCAGACACCCAGTGGCTGGATAACCGAGTAGACGTCAATACCTGTTGCTGCGTTCTCGGCGTATTCACCCAGTTGCAATACGTTCATGGAGATCGCATGTTCAACCCCTTCGATACCCCGACCAACCTCCCCTTCTGCATCAGGAACGGTCTTGCCGTGCTCGCGCGACAGTGCCTCGGCAATCGCCAAGGTGTTTTCACGCAATAGACGCGCCAGATTGATCATGACCTGTTGGCGCTTTGTCTGGCTGGCATTACGCCAGCTCGCGAAAGCTTCGCGAGCGTTGGCAATCGCAAACTCCAGTTCCTCAGGGGTCGCGTACGGCACTTTGGCAATGACCTCCTGGGTCGCCGGGTCGATCACATCACGCCAATCCTTAGTCTTGGACTGTATGAGTTTGCCACCAATCAAAAGTGGAATACGTCGAATATCGCTCATTCAAATCTCCTGGTTTCAATTCAGAATGGATTATTTTTAATTCGTTTACACATCAGCTAGTGTCGCATACTCAAGCCGACATCGACTGGGGCCAACATTAGCCTTTTATTTTCATAATGCCGTCGTAAAGCGTAGAGCACTTGATCAGTTTAGTTGTGTAAAAAACATATTACTATGAAAATATTTGCACATTGATTGACGTTATTTGCACAAGGGAGAAGACGATGGCCAACTGGGATGGCATCCGTTATTTTCTGGAGGTCGCACGCACGCAACGCGTCAGCGGCGCAGCGCTACGCTTGGGTGTCCAGCACAGCACTGTTGCGCGCCGCATCCGGGCACTAGAACAGGAACTCGGTGTCGTGTTGTTTGAAAAATCACGCGCCAATGGCTTTACGCTAACCGATGACGGCACACGTTTCTATACCTATGCAGAATTAATCGAGAGCACATTACTCGCTGCTCAGGAAAACATATCAGGCCAATCCCAAATGCTCTCCGGGCATCTGCGTGTAGGGTGTACCGAGGGTTTTGGCAACTATGTACTTACCCCGCTCATGGTGGATTTTCAGCATCGCTACCCCGATCTCACTCTGGATATCATGCCCGTGCCCCGATTCATCAGCCTGTCCAAGCGTGAGGCCGACATCGCCATTGCCCTCGAACGCCCGCAGCGCGGGCCCTACCTGTGTACCAAGCTTGCCGACTACACCCTCAAGCTTTATGGTAGCCGAGACTATCTGGCACGCCACCCCGTCATCGAACAGGCACAGGACCTGGTGCAACATACATTTATTGGCTATGTAGAGGAATTGCTGTTTAGCGACAAACTTCGTTATCTGGATGATATTGTCACCGCGTCGCGTGTCATATTCAGGAGCACCAGCGTCATTGCTCAATACCACGCGGCGCTGCGTGGGCAGTCCCTCACCATTCTGCCCTGCTTTATGGCTGAGCAGGACCCACGTCTACAAGCCGTACTGGGTCAGGAGCTACACATTAGCCGAAGCTTTTGGATGTATTGTCACGAGGATTTACGCCAGACACGGCGCGTCATGGCTCTATGGGACTACCTCAAGGAGGCCGTCGCCCTGAATCGCGGGCTGTTGGACGGAAGCGCCCACACCCTGGATACGCTGCCCGACTCAAGCTATCGTCCCCCCCGCCCGTAATGCGGTACCTTAGCTCGGGGGTGGCGCTGCCATGCGACGTGGACGACGCATTCGCAAACGCTGCCAGAACATGACAGCCGTAAACGCCATAAATACCGCATGGACCAGCCACACACCCAGACCAAAATCGAGTTGCCCATGTGCAATCCATCCACGCGACAGATTAATCATATTCATATACAACAAGGCCACCAGGCCAGCAATCAGCAAGTCCCCTGAACGCCCGAGACGCGGATTAACCACCCCCATCGGAATCGCCAGCAAGGCCAGGTTAAGCACCGCCAGGGGCAAGGCCACGCGCCACATCAATTGCGAACGTGATTCCGTATCCCAACTGCTCAGCAATGCCATGGTAGGTCGTGCCTTGATCTGCTGGCGCGCCGCCTGATTGGCTGCCTCCTGATTATCCGCATCCGTACGACTCTCGATTCGGATACCGTAGCGTTCAAAGTCCAGCATACGGAATTCCGGCGTGCCCGGCTTGAGGTCGTAACGATGCCCAGGCCCCAGCACGAGGAATCGATCGCCGTTGGACTCGGCGTGTATGGATGCACTATCTGCGGTCACAATACTCAGCCACTCGGGCTCGATCAGACGGGCGATCACCTGGCCCAGTTCATCGCCAGGATGGACGGGCGCCTCAGCAAAGAATACGCGCGCACCGTTCTCGGTCTCAACAAACTGTCCGGCACTCACCTTAGAGAGGTCTGAACGCTGCTCGAAGCGCTGCCGATACTCATCAATCTGACTATATGCCCAGGGTGAGGCCACCAACGTTAATGCGGCCACAATCAGCGCGACGGGCACAGCAAAGTTCATGACTGGCCTGATCCAACTCTGTAAAGACAGGCCGCTGGCAAACCACACCACCATCTCGGACTCTCGATAGTTTCGCGTCACGGTAGTCAAGACCGCAACAAACAGAGCGACCGATAAAATAATCGGCAAAGCCGTGATACTGGAAAAAGTCGCCAGCCCGAACACCACGTTTGCGCCAATATCGCCCGCCGCCGCTTCTCCGAGCAAACGCACCAACAGCACACTCAGCCAGACGACGAGCAGGGTCGAGAATACAACCCCCGCATGGCTGGTGATTTCAGAAAAAACAGAACGTTTGAACAATATCATGAAGAAATGCGGAATAATGGGCCATATCCCAGGAACACATGGACTTAATCAGGAAAATCGAATGGAATTTAGCACACTCACCTCTCCCGCTCTCGCGACCCTCAAGACCTCAGCGTTGGCTATCGGTGTCTTTGAGTCAGGTGTACTCAGCGAAGCTGCTGACGCCCTTGACCAAGCGAGCAACGGCACCCTACGCGCCCTCATAAAAACCGAGTTCGATGCCACGCCCGGAAGCTGCCTACCCATCCATGCGGTCAACGGCATCAGCGCGGGTCGAGTCATTCTACTCGGCTTGGGTAAGCAGGAACACTACAATGCTGCGGTCCACGCCAAAGCCCAAGGCGCACTGGCGGCCTATTGTGTGCGCGCCAAGCTCTCTGAGGCAGTCTCCACCCTGGCCGCGATCCCCACCCCCGACGCGCCACTCATCGCGCGCGCGCGCACCGCGGCACGACAGGTCGCCTCAGCAACCTATCATTACGATGCAACTTTCAGCCAGGCTCGACCTGCACCCAAGCTCAAAAAATTCATCCTGCATATCAGTCGCAGCGATGCGAGTGCGGCGCAGGCGGGCTTGCGCGAAGGGGCTGCGATTGGTGCGGGCATGGCATTGACCCGCACACTGGGGGATCTACCACCCAACCTATGTACCCCAACCTACCTCGGTCAGACAGCACGCGATTTAGCCCGCCAGTTCAAGACACTCAAGGCCGAAGTTCTAGACCAACGCAAGATCGAAGCCCTCAAAATGGGATCCTTTCTATCCGTATCGCGCGGCTCAGCCGAGCCGCCTGCCTTCATTGTTCTGCGCCATACCCCTCCCGCAGCCAAGGCAGGCACCAAGAAAGCCGCCCCCATCGTTCTGGTCGGCAAGGGCGTGACCTTTGACTCAGGCGGTATCTCGATCAAGCCGGGCCCCGCCATGGATGAGATGAAGTTCGACATGTGCGGCGCCGCCAGTGTGTTGGGAACCCTACGCGCGGTTGCGCAGCTAGAGCTCACGCGTGAGGTCATCGGCATCATTCCCGCCTGCGAAAACCTCCCCAGCGGCACCGCCAACAAGCCCGGCGATGTCGTCACCAGCATGTCAGGACAAACCATCGAAGTTCTCAATACCGATGCCGAGGGACGACTGATTCTGTGCGACGCCCTGACCTATGCTGAACGCTTCAAGCCCGCCGCCGTCATCGATATCGCCACGCTCACGGGGGCATGCGTCATCGCCTTGGGGCATGTCAACAGCGGCCTGTTCTCACGCGATGAGGGACTCGTCCAAGGCCTGCTGGCTGCCGGTCGCGAGGCACTCGATCCAGCCTGGCACCTGCCTCTGGACGAGCCGTATCAGGATCTGTTGAAGTCAAATTTTGCGGATATGGCCAATATCGGTGGGCGCGCAGGCGGTGCAATCACAGCGGCATGCTTTCTGGCACGCTTCACCACCAAATATCCCTGGGCACATCTGGATATTGCGGGCACGGCCTGGAAGGAAGGCAAGGAAAAGGGGGCGACAGGTCGGCCGGTGCCTTTGCTCATGCAGTATTTACTAGACCAATGTGCCTGAGATCAACACGGAATTGCGCACATTGAGCCGTATTGATTTCGCATTTGGCGCGTCAAATCGCCTGAACATGGCCTGTCGCACGATCGCCCGACACGTCCAGGCGGGGCGACGCCTGGTCGTCTATTGCAGCGATACCCGCCGACTGGATCGCTTTGACAGCTTGCTCTGGTCCTACGACCCGGCAAGCTTCATTACGCACGTCCATGCCCAGGACCCGCTTGCCGCACACGCCGCCGTCATTCTGGCAAGCGATACAGCATCCTTGGCGGCGGTTCATGACGAAAGTTGGCTGCTTAACCTCGATCTCGATTGCCCCCCCCAACCTGAGCGTTTCGAGCGCATCCTGGAAATTGTCTCGGAACACGAAGCCGATCGCGATGCCGCGCGTCTACGCTGGGCGGCCTACCGCTCGGCAGGCCATGACGTGCGCAGTCACGACGTGTCGGGCGGGAACCTTTAATGCGCCCCGGCTGTCCAATCATCAACTACCGCTAAGCACTCGTTTGGCATGGACGTCTTGATTCAGCTTGTTGTAAGATTAAGACGATATCCATGCTTGGCACTCCCTCATGCAGTACGATGGGGAACAATGAATTATAGGAATAAGCAAATATGAGCAATCTTCACCAATCCAGCCTACCTCAGGATGCGCGATACGCCTCCCAGACGGTGGTCCGCAATCGTGTTTTGCGCAACACATATTGGTTGCTGGCGCTGTCTCTGATTCCGACCGTACTCGGGGCGATGGTCGGTTTGAGTTCAGGAATGAATCAGTTCATGAGCGCCAGTCCGGGCACCAGCACCATCGTATTTCTGGTAGGTGCCTTTGGCCTGATGTTTCTCGTCGAGCGCAACAAAAACACATCGATGGGCGTGGTGCTGCTGCTGGCCTTCACGTTCTTTATGGGCCTGATGCTCTCGCGCCTGCTCGGTCACATCATGGGCTTGGGCAACGGCTCGCAGCTCATTATGCTGGCTTTTGGCGGCACAGCCGCTGTATTTGGCACGATGGCGACGGTCGCCTCAACGACCAAGCGTGATTTCACCCACATGCAGAAATTCCTATTTATAGGCGTTATCCTGCTGATCGTCGCGATGGTCGCGAATATCTTTTTGCAGATCCCTGCTCTCACCATCACGCTTTCGGTGCTGGCGATTGGTATTTTTTCCGCATTTTTACTCGTGGACCTGCAACGCATCATCAACGGCGGTGAGACCAATTACATCAGCGCAACGCTGGCGGTTTACTTGGATCTCTACAATATTTTTGTCAATCTACTGATGCTGCTGGGTATTTTTGGCGGTAGTCGCGACTGATTTCAGATAGCTGGACCATGATGGCGGGCTCGGGCCCGCCATTTTTGCAAGCCCTCAAGGGCGACCAGCAGCAAGGCTAGCCAGATCGGGAGGTAAGTCAGCCACTGCGCCAGCGGCACCGACTCGCCCAAGACTAAAAACCCCACCCAAAACAACAACATCGGCTCGACATAACTCAAAATGCCAAATAGACCCAATGGCAGCATTCGGCTGGCAGCTAAATAAAAAAGCAAGGCAACCGAGCTGATCACGCCGAACAAAGGGACAAGCAGCAACAAGGCGGGACGCGCGACAAAGGCCTGCACAATATCGAGCCCCTGCAGCTGCATGAGCAGTACCGCAGCGGGCAATAAAAGCGCCATGTCATACCAGATAGCCGTGAGCGAGCTGACACGTAAGGCACGGCGCAATACAAAGTAAGGCGGATAACCCAGCACCACCAGTGCAGTCACCCAAGACACACCGCCCACCCGCCAAAGCTCATGCATAACCCCCAGGGCAGCCAACCATACCGCATAACGCTGCCAACGGCTGAGCTGTTCCTGATATAACACGCGTCCAACCACCACCATCGCCAATGGCAGCAGAAAATAGCCCATCGACACCTCCAGCGCACGACCGTGCAGCGGTGCCCAGACAAACAACCAGAGCTGTATACCAAGTAAAGCGGCGCTCAACAGGGTCAGCAACAGGAATCGCGGCTGGTGGCTGAGCTCACGCCCGGTATCTCGGATGGCCCCCCAGCCCTTGCTGCGATGCGCGACGACGGCTATAACAGGCAGTCCCAAGAGAATTCGCCATGAAAAAATCACGCCACCGTCAAAGGGTTGCAGCAACGTCACGTAATAGAACATGAAGGCAAAGAGCGCCGAGGCACTAACTGATAAGAAAATTCCGCGCTTCACCAAGCCCCACAATCAATAACGTTGCAAATCCATAAGAATCTTGCGCGTGTGCAAGGGAGACTCTAGCAAGGCATCGAGCCTATCCCGCAGACTCAGGCGCAACATGGGCTCTGCCTGGGGATCATCAAAATCAGGCGCGGCCCCCGCCTGTCCATAGCCGGTTTCGTCGAGTAACACCCACTCAAACCGGCGCAAGGCACCAGCTGGTGAATGCTGCTGATCCATTAACTGGAGCAAGGCTGCCTCATAGGCGTCAAACACCCCAGGGTGCGGATCCTCGCGTGCGAGCAAGCGCAAAATCAATTCATTCATGTACCAGGCCGACATCATGGCACGACCATTGAGCAAACGCACCCCTTCGGTCTCGGCACGTATTAGGGTCTTGACCTCCCCAGCGCCACTCCAGGACAGAAACACGGGCTGGAACGCAACAAGAATCGGGCGCAGGACGGAATAGGGGCGCTTGGCGCCTTTGGCCGCCAGCGCAACACAACCATAGTCCCGTGTAAAGCCTTGGACAATCAGAGAGGTTTCGCGCCAGGCACTGGTATGCAGTACATAGCCTCGCACGTCCTGAATGCGCTCAGGCCGTCTACTCATATCCTAAATCGCGTAGCGCCGCCTCACGATCCGACCACCCCTTACGCACCTTGATATAGACATCCAGGTAGACGGGTTTGTCCAGCAGCTTGACGATGTCCTGACGCGCCTCGGTAGCGATGCGCTTCATGTGCTGACCCCCCGCACCCAACAGAATGGGGCGATGGCCCTCACGCTCGATCACGACACAGGCGGCGATGCGCGCCCCGGTGTCGTTTTCCTCCCACTGTTCAATCACAACTGTACAGCTATAGGGCAATTCATCACCCACCAGACGGAATATTTTTTCTCGAATCAACTCTGCAGCAATAAAACGCATTGGCCGATCGGTTAGCGTATCTGCCTCAAACATCGCCTCACCTTCAGGCAAACGCGAGCCAATTTCATCAAGCAAAATATCGAGCTGCACACCACGCAGGGCGCTTACCGGCACAACGGCTGCATAGGGAAATTGAGCGGTAATGCGCGAGACATAAGCAAACATGTCGTTTTTGCTTTTGAGCGCATCAACCTTATTAACAACCAGAATCACGGGACGGTTCTGTGGCAGCAGCGGCAGCATCTGCGCATCCCCAGAGGACCATTTACCCGCCTCGACCACATGCACCACCACGTCGACCTCGGCCAAGGCCTGCGTCACCACACGGTTCATCATGCGATTCATCGCGCCACCGTGCCGCGTCTGAAAGCCTGGCGTATCGACGAATACGAACTGTTGCTGCCCCCGCGTGAGCACCCCATGGATACGATGTCGCGTGGTCTGGGCTTTGCGTGAAACGATGGATAGCTTGGTACCGATCAGGGCATTGGCTAGCGTGGATTTGCCCACGTTGGGGCGACCTACTACCGCTATAAAGCCGCAGTGAAAAGGGATGCTCATTTTTTCTCCTGGGCGACGGCTACAGGTAGGGACAGTTGCGCGGGCTTACGCGTGCGACGATGGGCGCCTCGTGCAGGACCCAGCGCTGTGATCGTCGCAATCGCTTGTCCGGCCGCCAATTGTTCGGCCGCGCGCCGACTACTGCCCGAGGCGCTCACGCGGATATCGAGCTTGGCGATCAGACATTCGACATCAAATAACTGGCTGTGTGCCGCACCATGCGTCGCCAGCACACTGTACTGCGGTAACTCCAGGCCTCTGCCCTGCACCAACTCTTGCAATAAGGTCTTTGGATCCTTGCCAAAGGTCTTGATATCGATATGCGCCAGGATCGGCTGGTATTGGCGGGCGATCACATCGCGCGTCGCCTCATACCCGCCGTCCATATAAATAGCACCTAATATCGCCTCCACCGCATCGGCCAGGATAGAGGGCCGCCTGAAACCTCCGCTCTTGAGTTCGCCCTCGCCCAAACGCAGATAAACCGAGAGTTCAAGGCGCTGAGCAATATCGGCTAACGCCGCCTGTTTAACCAGATTGGCGCGCACCCGGGAGAGATCGCCCTCATCCATCTCGGTATGCTGCGTGAACAGCAACGTCGATACGACGAAATTCAACACTGAGTCCCCAAGGAACTCGAGGCGCTCATTGTGAGGAACTCCGTGGCTGCGGTGCGTGAGGGCCTGCTGGAGCAAACGCAGGTTCTGAAACTCATAGCCCAGCGCAGACTGCAAGGTCGACAAAGAAGCCATTAACGGAACCCCCCTATCCGACTAGGTGAACCGAAATTCATCCAGATGAAAAACGCACGTCCTACAATATTCTTATCAGGTACAAAACCCCAATACCGGCTATCGAGGCTATTGTCGCGATTATCCCCCATCATGAAATACTGCCCGGCAGGCACCGTACACGTCACGCCATCAGCAAAGTACTTGCATTGATCCCGATAGGGATAATTCGTAATGGGCATGACATTTTGAGGGGTATCCTTATTAAGCAATATATCGTGCCCCGCCTCGTTTAGTTGTTCGTGATACGCACTGACATACGCGGCCCGATCCGGCTCGTAGTAATCCCCGTCCCGCTCACGCACGATCACCTGTCCGTTCACCGACAAGATCTTATCGCGATAACTCACGACATCGCCTGGCTCGCCCACAACACGCTTGATATAGTCAACAGACGGGTCGACCGGATAACGGAACACAACCACATCCCCACGCGAGGGTGCGCCCAGGGGGATCAATTTATAGTCTATGACCGGTAAGCGAATACCATACTGAAACTTATTCACCAGAATCAGATCACCGTTCTCTAGGGTCGGCAGCATCGAACCCGAAGGAATACGGAACGGCTCGACCACAAACGAGCGCAGGGCAAAAACGAACAAAATAACGGGGAAAAAGCTGACGCAATACTCGATCCACCAAGGTGGGCGCGAGGCCTGCTCATGCACCAAGGTGCACTCACGCTCTAAAGCTTGCGCATCCAGGCCGGCGGCGTTGTTACGACAGACCTGTACTGCTTCCTGTGCACGCCGCCTGCGCTGTGCACGCCAGCGCAGCAGATCCAAACACCACACTACTCCTGTCAACACCAACAACAGGAACAAGATCAAGGCAAAATCCCAGCTCATCCAGTCTTCCTAGTTCATCCAATCATTTATCTTCGACCTGCAGGACCGCCAAAAAGGCTTCCTGTGGAATCTCTACATTACCCACCTGCTTCATCCGTTTTTTACCTGCTTTTTGCTTTTCCAGTAGCTTTTTCTTGCGGGAAATGTCGCCACCATAGCACTTCGCCAACACGTTTTTGCGCAAGGCCTTGACGTTCTCGCGCGCAACAACCTCTGCGCCAATCGCCGCCTGGATAGCAATATCGAACATCTGGCGCGGGATCAAGCTGCGCATGCGTGTAACAACGTCGCGGCCCCGATAACGTGCATTGGCTCGGTGTACGATCATAGACAAGGCATCGACGCGATCGCCATTGATCAACAAATCAACACGCACCACATCAGCGACACGATATTCCTTGAACTCATAGTCCATCGAGGCATAGCCACGCGAGACGGATTTAAGCCGGTCAAAGAAATCCAGCACAATTTCGGCAAGCGGGATTTCGTAGCGCAAATGCACCTGACGTCCATGATAGGACATATCAAGTTGTATACCACGCTTAGCGGTACACAAGCTCATCACCGGGCCCACGTACTCCTGGGGCATGAACAGGGTGACATTCATGACAGGTTCGCGAATTTCCTGAATATCGCCGACCTCAGGGATACGCGCCGGACTATCGACCATCAGAAGTTCACCATTACGATGCAACACCTCATACACAACCGATGGCGCAGTCGTGATGATATCCATATCAAATTCGCGCTCTAGGCGTTCCTGCACAATATCCATATGCAGGAGTCCAAGAAAGCCGCAGCGAAAGCCAAAGCCCAAGGCCTGGGACACCTCTGGCTCATACATCAATGAGGAGTCATTGAGTTTGAGCTTTTCAAGCGAATCGCGCAGTTGATCATATTCACTGTTCTCGACGGGATAGAGGCCAGCAAACACTTGTGGCTTAACCTCTTTGAAGCCGGGTAAGGTCGTGGCTGCAGGCTTAGCCGCCAGCGTCACGGTGTCACCGACCTTGGCGTGTTGCAGCTCTTTGATGCCCGCAATAATGAAACCGACCTCGCCCGCTGAAAGCGAGGGGCGCGGCTCGGACTTAGGGGTAAAGACACCCAAATGCTCGCATAAATGCGTGGCGCCAGACGCCATGAGCAAAAGCTTGTCCTTGGGGCGCACGCTGCCATTCACAATGCGCACCAACATGACCACGCCTACATAATTATCAAACCAGGAATCAATGATGAGGGCCTGCAAGGGGGCGCTTGGATCGCCCTTCGGTGGCGGTACCCGAGTGATAATGGCCTCTAGAATCTCGTCGATTCCCTGGCCGGTTTTGGCGCTGGCAAAGATGGCGTCAGTCGCATCAATACCAATCACATCCTCGATCTCTTGGGCGGCCGCATCAGGATCAGCCGATGGGAGGTCCATTTTATTGAGGACGGGGACGACCTCCACCCCCAGCTCAATCGCGGTATAACAATTAGCCACCGTCTGGGCCTCTACGCCCTGAGTAGCATCCACCACCAGTAGTGCCCCCTCACAGGCTGACAGTGAGCGACTCACCTCATAGGAAAAGTCGACGTGCCCCGGGGTATCGATCAGATTCAAGGCGTAGACCGTCCCATCAGCAGCCGTATAGCTTAAGGCGGCGGTCTGCGCCTTAATCGTGATGCCTCGTTCACGCTCGATATCCATGGAGTCGAGAACCTGAGCCGCCATCTCACGGTCCTGGAGACCTCCGCAACGATGAATCAGGCGATCAGCCAGAGTCGATTTGCCATGATCGATATGAGCAATAATTGAAAAGTTGCGGATGTGCTGCATAAACCCTTAGTCACCTGCAAAAGGAAACTCAAAATATAAAGGGACGCCTAGGGCGTCCCCTCACGTCAAGACCGTATTTTAGCGTCTTACCGAAGAAAAATTATTCCGGCTTGACAATGACCCACTGCGACTGGTCCGCGCGGCGCACCAGCAGGATGACCTCGTCGGATTTGCCCAGCGATGCGACCGCTTTGGCATATTGTTCAGGACTCGCAATATCGGTATTATTCACGCGCAGAATAATATCTCCTTGCTCGATCCCCGCCTGGGCAGCGCCGCCTTCGACCTGAAGAACCTCAACGCCTCCCGAAGACTTGTCCTTACTGCCCGCGGGCGCAGGCACAGGTCCGACTTGCAGGCCAAGCTGGTCTACAGGGCTCGCATCGGGTTCAGCGCTGGACTGATCCACGGGGGACGCGGTTGGATTCAACATTTCCCCGATTTTGGCCTTGATATCAATGGACTTACCTTTGCGCCATACCGTTACGTCAGCCACGGTATCAGGCTGGGTCGCCCCCACCAGACGAGGCAAATCCGACATATGATTGATTTTTTGGCCGTTAAAACCGGTGATGACATCACCCGCGCGGATACCTGCCTTATCAGCAGGCCCACCTTCCTCTACATTGCTTACCAGGGCACCATGCGCGGTAGACATACCCAAGGCCTTGGCAACCTGGTCAGCAACCTCGGTGATCTGCACCCCGATCCGACCGCGTGTCACCTTACCCGTTGCCTTCAGTTGCTCGACAATACGCATCACCTCATCAATCGGAATCGCCAGCGAAATACCCATAAAGCCGCCGCTGCGTGACACGATCTGAGAATTGATACCGACTACCTCACCCTCGAGATTGATCAGCGGACCGCCGGAGTTACCCGGATTGACTGCCACGTCAGTTTGAATAAAAGGTAGATAATCGCCCGTGTCACGGTTAATCGCACTGATAATCCCCGAGGTTACGGTTGAATCCAGGCCAAAAGGCGAGCCAATCGCTAGAACCCACTGACCTTTCTTAAGTTTATCCGAATCACCAATCGTCAAAGGTGTGAGATTATTCACATCAATCTTAATCAGTGCCACATCACTACGCGGGTCTGTCCCGATTACTTTCGCCTTGTATTCCTTACCGTCCATCATCGTGACAAAAATCCCGTTTGATTTTTCAATCACATGGTTATTAGTCAGGATATAACCGTCCTTGGAGATAATAAATCCCGAGCCAATCCCGCGCGGCACGGTACGCTCTTTATTACCCGGTACAGGGAGACCACCACGAGGTGATGGAGGCTGACGCTGCATGCCCGGTGGATTGAAATCCGGGCCAAAAAACCAGCGAAACAAATCGGATGGGTCGGCTCCCGGGCCCATCTGTGAGCCACGCACGGGCACGGCCTCAGTGGTCCGAATATTCACGACTGACCCTTCAGTCTTAGCCACGACCTGGGTAAAGTCAGGTAGGCTGGCAACCAGTGCGCTCGTTGTGGGGGCCGATGTAGTCGTTTCGGCATAAACCATCGCACTGGATAGGCCAGCGATCAAAAACAAACCTGCTGTCACACCAGCGATTTTTGTCTTCATTTTTCTTCTTGGTTCCTGTGAAAAGGACATGGTGAACTCCTTGAAGTTATTTTTAGTGGGCAGCCAATGGCACATACTCTACCGCTTCAGCCACATCACGTACGGTTTGCGCAGGCACCTCGCCAATCGCTGTCAGCCAGTATGCCGCCACACGCCGGCGATAAATATTCATGGCGCCCTGGCTCATAGCACCTTGCTTGACGGTTTGATCACGTTCCGGGTCAAAAGTTTCAATAAAAACTGAAATAGCGGCTAAGCCGTCCGAGAGAACGAGCTGTTCGGCCTTGTGCTCAGGCCTGATTAGGCGCGATATTTCAGCCAGAGGCACAAACCCTTCGGGATAAGTAATCCGCCAACCACGGGCAAGCAAATCTACCGGCTCGATAGCGGGCTCCAGAATACGCCAATCGCGCGTATCCCAACGCGATTTCAAACCCTCATGCGTAGTCCCTTTCCCTACAGCAAGGCTATTAAAAACCACCTGATCAATTACCTGACCATGGGCGTCAAGCGTCTGGGCCTGAAGTATCAAATGGGTTTGCGTATCGATGCAGTATCGATAGCCATAACGCAGATCATCGCGTGCCTGCAACTCGGTCATGCTGCATTCCCGCCCCGCCACACGATGCAGGGTTGGCTCACGATGAAAGCGATAATGCCTGGGTATTTGCTCGCCCGCGCCTAATAGCACACCAGGAAAGCGGTCACTACGATGCGGCTCGATCAGAATGAGCTTCTGCCGGGGCAGCAAGCACTGTACGATGCCGTTTTGCTTTAGGTGTTCACGCGGCTCGCCATCCAGGGCTTCAAGGCGCTCGCGCTCACCCATGCCATCAACGACATGAACAATACGCGAGGACTGCATGGACGTGCCCTGCTGATAGGTATAGACCCCAGAATAGTCCAAATGCTGCGCGGCTTCTTGTGCAGCCTTCAAAAGAACCATCGTCTGGTCAGCAGGTTCAGCCGACCAGGCAGGCATACCCCCCAGGCCAAGCACGAACACAACACCACGAGCCAAGCCATAAAACCAACCCCTATCGGACATCAGCGCGACCCCGGCTTATCAAAAGACACTTGATGAACCGGCCCCACCCCTACCATGGCCCGATGCGCCGCCATGTAATCACCCAGTGCGGGATCTTCAGGCGCCTGGGCCAGAACCGGGATGCTGTCAGGCACGACCGCATCGACGCCAAAGAGCGCAGGGCGCGCCACCCAGACCACTGACGCGACAGCAGCAGCCACCGCAAGACCAGAGAGCCCCAGACGCACCATGCCGCGTCGCGAGTGTGCCAAGGGTGCGAGCACCACAGGCTCGGTGTCAATCGCCGCCGACACCCGAGCATAAAAGCGCTCTGAAGGATTAAAAGCCAACTCTTCACTGCGCAGCACATCACCAATTAAATGATAGGTATCCCAGAGCTGTCGACCATACGGTGACTCTAACTCATCAGCACGCAACGGCGCCTCGCCATCGACCCAAGCCGATACTGAGGCTTCCCAGGACGCGTCAGATCCGATTTCTGTGGGACGCAGGGCATTCATGTGAACTCCTTACCAGCGGTGATCCCGATCATTGTTTATCACGGGGCGCAAGCGCTCGGCAATCGCTTCACGCGCCCGGAAAATTCGCGACCGTACCGTACCAATTGGACAGGCCATCGATGTCGCGATATCTTCGTAACTCATACCCTCGATCTCGCGCAGCACAATAGCTGTGCGCAAATCCTCTGGCAGTGCGTTGATCGCATCGTTCACGGTCTGTGCAATCTGCCGAGTCACCGCCAGGGATTCCGGCGTGCTCTCATCAGTTAGGCTATCAATTTGATTAAAAGTTTCACCATCGTCGTTCTCGAACGAACTAACCGTCTGCGGACGTCGATTGCTGGCGGCCTGCCAATTGCGGGCCGTGTTGATCGCAACGCGATACAACCAGGTATAGAAGGCGCTGTCGCCCCGAAACTGGGGGAGCGCCCGATAGGCCTTGATGAAGGTTTCTTGGGCAACATCCTCGACGTCGGCTGGCTCACGGATCATGCGCGAGAGCAGGCGCATGATCTTGCGTTGGTACTTGAGGACCAGCAGATCAAAAGCGCGACGATCACCGCGTTGAACACGAGCGACCAGCTCCATATCGACCTCGCGTTCACTCATTGGCACCCCTCGTTGGCCCCCCTCATTGGGCGGGCTCTGACTAAATACCCCAAGGACACATCGACCTACATCCGGCGCACAATCATCGATCCGTTTGTGCCCCCAAAGCCAAATGAATTCGACAGGGCAACGTCGATCTTCATCTCACGCGCTTGGTTTGCGCAGTAATCCAGATCGCACTCTGGATCCTGATTAAACAAATTGATTGTTGGCGGTGATATCTGGCGATATACGGCCAGGGCAGTAAATACCGCCTCGATCCCACCTGCCGCACCCAGCAGGTGCCCCGTCATGGACTTAGTCGAGTTCACGACGAGCTTACGGGCGTGGTCGCCAAAAGCAAGCTTGAGCGCCTCGGTCTCGTTTTTATCACCCAAGAGCGTTGACGTACCATGAGCGTTAATGTAATCAACCTCATCCGGATTGATATGGCCATTGCGCAAGGCATGGATAATCCCACGGCGTGGACCATCCTGATTGGGGCTCGTGATATGGTAGGCGTCGGAGCTCATGCCGAAACCGGCAAATTCACCATAAATGCGTGCGCCTCGGCGACGCGCATGCTCATATTCCTCGAGCACCACCACCCCAGCGCCTTCACCTAATACGAAGCCATCACGATCACGATCCCATGGACGCGAAGCGGTAGCCGGGTCATCGTTACGCATGGACAGGGCACGCATGGCAGCAAAGCCACCCATACCGAGCGGCGATACGGAGCTCTCGGCGCCACCCGCCACCATCACATCCGCATCGCCATACTCGATCAGGCGTGCGGCGTCCCCGATGGAATGCAGACCTGTCGTGCAGGCTGACACCACCGCGTAACTCGGGCCCTTCAGGCCGAGCATGATAGAGAGCTGGCCAGAAATCAGATTGATCAGAGACGCTGGGACGAAAAATGGTGAAATCCGACGTGCGCCACGTGCCAGAAATTCCGTCTGAGTCTCTTCGATACGCGACAGACCGCCAATCCCTGAACCAATGATGGTCCCTACCCGGTCGGCGTCCTCACGCTCGATGTCCAGGCCGGAATCGCGCCAGGCCTGCAAGCCCGCTACAACGCCGTAGTGGATAAACGTATCCATCTGCCGCGCTTCCTTGGAGCTCATGTGTTCGGTGACATCAAAACCCTTGACCTCGCCAGCAATATGGCAATTCAAGATCGACGCATCAAAACGCGTCACCTGAGTGATGCCTGAGCGACCATTGATGATGTTGTCCCAGGCGGTATCGATGTCATTACCTACGGGCGACACAATACCGAGACCGGTAATGACGACACGTCGTTTCACAAATAGCTCCCGAAATAAAAGGGCGGTCTCAAGCAGACAGCACACACGCCAAGCCCGCCAATACATTGGCCCGCCTGTATGCTATCCACTATGAACCGCCCTGAGGCTTGTGCGCGGCATACCGCGCCCAATCGCCACGAAATTAAAAAATTTACTTATTGCTTGCTGTGCGAAGTGATGTAATCGACAGCCTGCTGCACCGTCGTGATCTTTTCGGCTTCCTCGTCCGGGATTTCGGTCTCGAACTCGTCTTCGAGTGCCATCACGAGCTCGACCATATCGAGCGAGTCGGCACCGAGGTCGTCAAGGAAGGAAGATTCGTTTTTGATCTCGGCTTCGTTAACGCCAAGTTGCTCAGCGACGATCTTCTTGACGCGCTGTTCGATGCTTTCCATGCATATCTCCAAGTAGGGAAAAATCCCGCGAATTATAGCCAAATCAGTGAATTAGGGCAGCGGGTGTTCATTAAAAGACAGGACCTGTGGAAACCGCGATATCTAATCAGACCTCACTAGGCTTCCTAGGGCATGCCACTTTGTTTGAACGGATTTTACCTTAACAGGCACGATCCGTTCCGATTCCATTACATGTACATACCGCCATTGACGTGCAAGGTTGTACCTGTTACATAGCCTGCGTGCGGACCGGCCAAATAAGCGACCGCATGTGCAATATCTGCTGCAGAACCCAAACGCCCCAGAGGGACCTGCCCCAAAATGGCGGCTGTCTGGGCCTCGTTCAGTGCGCGCGTCATATCCGTTTCGATAAACCCTGGCGCGACGCAGTTAACGGTGATGTTGCGGCTACCCAACTCACGGGCCAGGGCGCGCGCCATGCCTGCCACGCCAGCCTTGGCGGCAGCGTAATTGACCTGTCCAGGATTACCGCTATACCCCACCACCGACGTGATATTGATGATCCGTCCCCAGCGGGCTTTCATCATGACCCTGGCCACGCCACGGGACAAGCGAAAGACCGCAGACAGATTTGTATCCATGACGGCCTGCCAATCCTCGTCCTTCATACGCATGATCAGACCGTCACGGGTAATCCCGGCATTATTGACTAAAATGTGCGGTGCGCCCTCGGTCGCGAGCGCTGCCAGCGCCTCGTCACAAGCCGCGGCGTCATTGACATCCAGCACCATGCCGCGCCCACCGGATTGCCCGAGGATCTCTGTAATGGTTTTCGCACCTGCCTGCGTTGTCGCCGTGCCAACGACTGTCGCGCCACAGGCCGCCAGCTCTAGTGCGATGGCTCGCCCTATGCCCCGTGTCGCGCCCGTTACCAGCGCGATCTTGCCTTCGAGTTGCTTATCTGACATAGCTAATCGCCTCCGAGTAGGTCCAACGCCTGCTGCAAGGAGCCAGGGTCGGTAATGCTCAATGCTTGTATATCGCGATCGATGCGTTTGGTGAGACCCGAGAGCACCTTGCCAGGACCGCATTCGATGATGTGTGTGACACCATCGGCCTTCATGGCCTGTATGGTCTCGACCCAGCGTACTGGATGCCAAGCCTGACGCACCAGAGCGTCCTTGATGGATGCAGGGTCAATAGGACGCGCCACATCGACATTATTGATCAGGGGAATCGTGGGTTTGCACAAGGTGACCTGGTGCAGAGCATGCTGCAGCACCTGCGCTGCGGGCTGAAGCAGGCGAGAGTGAAAGGGAGCCGAGACTGGCAATAAAAGTGCGCGCTTGGCACCTGCTGCGCGCGCCTGCTCACAGGCCCGTTCCACGGCGGCGAGATGCCCTGCGATCACGACCTGTGCCGGTGCGTTGAAATTGACCGCCTCAACGATCTCGCCCTGTGCAGCCTCGGTGCACAGCCGCTGCACGGTCGCATCATCGAGCCCGAGAATCGCGGCCATGCCGCCCGTTCCCACGGGCACGGCTGCCTGCATGGCCTGCGCGCGAATTCGAACGGTGCGCAACGCATCAGCCAGATCCATTGCCCCCACCGCGGTGAGGGCCGAATATTCACCCAGGCTGTGGCCAGCAACGATATCAGGCAAAGTACCGCCCGCCTCAACCCAGGCGCGGTACATGGCTACGGCTGCAAGCAGCATCACAGGCTGGGTGTTGGCGGTTAAATTTAATGTATCAAGAGGGCCTTGGGCTATCAATGTCGTCAGATCCTCGCCCAGTGCAGCATTCCCCTCACGCAATGTCTGCTGGACACCAGCATGATCCGCCCAAGCATCGAGCATGCCAACAGATTGCGAACCTTGGCCCGGAAATACAAAAGCTATTTTCATATGCACCTACATCCGGGCGAGGACAGAGCCCCAAGTAAAGCCACCACCGACCCCTTGCAACAAAACAAGATGACCTGGGCGGATGCGTCCATCCCGATGCGCGACATCAAGCGCCAGCGGAACACTTGCAGCAGACGTATTCGCATGCTTGTCCAGCGTGATAATCACCTTGTCGTCCGGGATACCAAGCTTACGGCTGATGAAATTCAGAATGCGTATATTAGCCTGATGAGGCACCATCCAGTCGATCTCGTCCAGATCAATGCCGGCCTGCTCGCAGACCTCATGCGCTGAGCGGACCAAAGCATGGACCGCTAATTTGAATACCGCCTGACCGTCCATACGCAAAAAGGGGTCACCCGTCACATGACCATTCGCAACACTACCGGCCGCACACAGGATGCCCATCTGGCTGCCATCAGCATTGAGCTTTGCGCCCACTATGCCCGGCGTATCTGAGGCACTTAGTACCACGGCACCCGCCCCGTCACCAAACAAGACACATGTACCGCGATCGCTCCAGTCCAATATCCCGGAGAATACCTCGGCACCGATCACGACAGCGTGACGGGCACGACCAGCCTGGATCAGTGCATCAGCCGTGACCAAGGCATAGACGAAGCCACTGCATACGGCCTGCACGTCGAATGCTGGCCCACCGACCGCCCCAAGATTGGCCTGAACGAGGCACGCTGTGCTGGGAAAGATAAAATCAGGCGTCGAGGTTGCAACAATGATCAGATCGATATCCTGAGCGGTCAGGCCAGCATTATCGATTGCCGCCTGGGCCGCCCGCGTCGCCAGCATGCTGGTGGTCACACCTGCATCGGCGATATGCCGCTGACGGATGCCCGTACGCTCGACAATCCAGGTATCGGAGGTCTCGATGCCCCGGGTCGCCAGATCGGCCGCCAGTTCATCATTCGTCACGATCCGTGGTGGCAAATAGCCGCCCGTTCCTGTTATTTTGGCGTAGGACATATCTAATCCGAAAGGGTAGCACTAAGGGGTAGGTGCGCTCTGGCGCAGCGTACCCATGACTCGCGCTGTGCTGTCCAGCAGGCCCATTTGCACAGCACCGCGCGCACGCTGCAAGGCGTGGCCAAAGGCAAATGCATCCGCTGAGCCATGGCTCTTGATTACGATCCCTCGCAATCCCAACAACGCGGCACCATTGTAGCGACGATTATCCACGCGCGAGCGAAAGCGTTGCAGCACCGGACTGGCAATCAAGCCAGAGATCATCGTCAACGGTGTGCGTCGGAACTCTTCGCGCATCATGTTGCTCACCATCTTGGCCAGCCCCTCGACAGACTTCAGCACAACATTACCGACAAAGCCGTCGCAAACGACGACATCGACCGTGCCCTTGAAAATATCGTCGCCTTCGACGTTACCGTAAAAGTTCAGACCGCTATGACGCAGCAATTCGGCGGCCTGCTTGACCACTTCATTACCCTTGATGACCTCTTCGCCAATATTGAGCAATCCCACCAATGGTCGGCTACGCTGATCCACCGTCGATACCAGGGCGGAACCCATGATCGCGAACTGCAATAAATGCTCGGCCGTACAATCTACATTGGCGCCCAAGTCCAACACCGTTGTCGCCCCACCTTTCTGGTTGGGCAATGACGAAGCAATCGCAGGGCGATCAATACCATCAAGGGTCTTGAGTACATAGCGCGAGATAGCCATCCAGGCACCAGTATTACCCGCCGACACACAGGCATCGGCCTCGCCATCCTTGACGGCCTGCACGGCCACCCGCATCGAAGAATTTTTCTTGCGTCGCAAGGCAATCTCCATCGAGTCGTGCATGGTAACGACTTCGGAGGCGTGCAGAATCTCGAAACTATCTGGCGCGACCGCATCCTGCTGCAAGGCCTGACGAATCAGATCTGCATTACCCACCAATAGACACTGTGTGTCAGGATAGGCCTTGGCAAATGCGATTACGGCAGGCACGGTGACGGGTAAACCGTGGTCACCCCCCATACAATCAACAGCGATTCTTGCCCTACTACTAGACATTGCTTTTTGCGATCCAGATCAGATACGCCGATTATTCGTCGTTCTTGGTCTTGAGGATCTTGCGGCCACGATAGATACCGTTCGGGCTGATGTGGTGACGCAGATGTAATTCACCCGTCGTTGGCTCAATCGCCGTAGGCGGCGTACCCAGAAAATCGTGTGAACGATGCATGCCGCGCTTGGACGAGCTCTTTTTGTTTTGCTGAACAGCCATGGTGACTCCTGTAATCGAGCCGCTTATTGTAAGCGAAAGCTCGCAAGTTAATTAAATTCAATGTTTCTTGAGCTGGCCCAACACCGCAAAAGGCGAAGGCCGCTTTGATTCATTTTCCACTACTTCGCTCTCGGCCTGAGCCAGATCAAGATGATCTGGACACACCTCATGTGTGGGCACATAAGGTAAGGCCAAAATGAGCTCATCCTCAACCACACTCAAACCATCTAAGCGCGCACCCGCCAAGATGTATTCCTCGTCGCCGGGGTCGCCTTGGGCCTCGCGTGCCTCCATGGCCTCGACCTCTGACCTGGATGCAAGCAAACGCAAAGCATTGCGTACGACTACGGGCCACGCAAAAGGCTGCAGGCAACGCTGGCACTCTAACTGAATCTCACCGTGCGCCTGAACGTCCAGATACAATCTGCCTGCGCCATCACGGCGGCCTTCCAACTGCCAGACGATATGACCAGGTTGTTCCTCGGGCAAATCCTCAGTCAAGCGCACAAGCTGCGACACGCCCACCTCGCCTCGCAGCGACTGAGCAAGGCGTGCGAATTCTAACGCATTGACGTAAGTTTTCATAATGGCGCTATGCCCCACGACTAGCCCCGCCCCTAGACCCCTTCTGATGAAGTTTGTCCGAGCCGCAGGCAAAGCATAGGTTTATGTAATGAGGAAAACATTAGATAATACTGTGTTTGCGCCACGCCAGTCAATTTGATTTACACACCAAAGTCCCTATGCGCCTGATTCTAGCCTCAAGCTCACCCTACCGCCGACAACTGCTCGATCGCCTGGGCGTTCCGTTTACTGTCCAGTCTCCAGATATCGACGAGACCCCCCGACCGGGTGAAGCGCCGCCAGATCTCGCAATACGACTATCCCAGACTAAGGCGGACAGGATTGTCCAGATCAACCCTGGCGCTCTGGTAGTCGGCGCTGACCAGGTCGCAGTGTTCGACGGCCATCCCCTTGGCAAGCCTGGCAATTTTGCGCATGCCTATGCACAGCTACAGCAATTTAGCGGCAAAATGGTAGTTTTTCACAGCGCCCTGTGCGTAACAGACGGCACGCACAGCGAGGTACGCGATATCGTGACAGAATGCCAATTTCAAGCACTCACCCACGCGCAAATCGAACATTATCTACACACCGAACAGCCCTACGACACAGCAGGCAGTGCCAAGGCAGAGGGGCTGGGCATTGCGCTCATGCGCAGTATGCGCAGTGACGATCCGACTGCAATTATCGGCCTGCCTCTTATTGCATTGTGCGAGATGCTGCGCAGCTTTGGCCTGGATCCCTTACTTACTCACCGCTCAACCCTTCATTACGCACCATGACTCTGCATCTAATCCCTGTTAGCCTGGGCGACGTGACTTCCTCTGTGTGGCTGCCCCAGGCAGCACAAGAACTTGCCGCCCAACTCACCGTTTATATCGCTGAAAATGCGAAAACGGCGCGTGCATTCCTCAAAGAGGTCGGCACGCAGTCAGCACTTCAGGACATCACTATTCATACATTAAGCCGGGACAGCTCGACTGAAGACATCCGCCGCTGGCTGCAATCCGTACCTACAGGAACCGATATTGGTCTCGTGTCAGAAGCGGGGTGCCCCGCCGTGGCAGATCCCGGCGCCTTGGTTGTCGCCCAGGCTCACCTGCTGGGCATACGTGTTATTCCCTGGACGGGTCCCTCTTCAATCATGCTTGGACTGATGGCAAGTGGCCTGGATGGACAACGTTTTGCCTTCCATGGCTACGCGTCGGTCAAAGGCGAAGAGCGCGATACACAACTACGTGCCTGGGAAAATTACTCTCACAAGCACAAGCAGACCCAGATCCTGATCGAGACGCCCTACCGCAACGAAGCGATGTTCCAGGCGCTCGTGCATACCTTGCGCGACACGACACGATTGTGCATCGCTCGCTCACTCACCTGTGAGGACGAGTGGATAAAAACCCTCACCATCGCGCAGTGGCGCAAGGTCCCTGCGCCAGACCTGGCACGCAAGCCGTCACTATTTCTGTATTTGGCGGCTTAGACGCGAACCCCCCGACACGGGCTGCTGCACGGGCCGCCCAGGTCGGGCACGACGCCAACGATAGATCCCGCGCAGGGCGAACAGCCCCACCAAGGTCGCTGTGTAGACGTTCGGTTCAAAAAAATCGTTTTTCCCGGCACGCATCAGATAGAAATGCCAGACCGACAGCATCGCAGCTGGATAGATCAGCGCATGCAAGCGCGTCCAGTTGCGCCCCAAACGTCGCATCCAGCCTTGCGTAGAGGTGAGCGCAAGTGGTACCAGCATCAAAGTAGCCACCGTCCCGATAGTGATAAAGGTGCGCGCGCCGATATCATCCCACATCGAGCCCCAGACGCCGCCCCGATCCCACAATGCCCAGGCCACCACATGCAAAACCGTATAGAAAAAAGCATATAGGCCAAGCATGCGGCGGTAGCGAACCAGGGCCGGCCGGTTCAATATGCGGCGTAGCGGCGTCACGCAAAGCGTGACCCAGAGCAATACCAGCGCCCAAGTCCCCGAGGAGCGAATCAGGAACTCAGGCGGGTTGGCACTCAGCCCATCATGGGTGCCCAGCCAGAACCAACGCACAACAGGATAGAGGCACAGCACAAAGAGCAGGATCTTGGACCAGCGCTGGCGCATAACCCGTCTGGGGACGTTGGTCTGGCTCATTGTTTAGCCTAAAAGTTTTTTCGTAGATCCATGCCCTGGTAGAGGCTTGCGACCTGCTCGGCATAGCCATTAAAGGCCAGAGTCGGTACGCGAGGTGCGAATAGCCCACCGCCAATCTGGCGCTCGGTAGCCTGACTCCAGCGGGGGTGCGGCACCGCCGGATTCACATTGGCGTAAAACCCATATTCATTCGAGGCCGCACGCATCCAGCTGCTCACGGGCTGTTCGGCCTGCAGACGGATACGCACCAGGGATTTAGCGGATTTAAACCCATATTTCCAGGGAATGATGACACGCAACGGCGCGCCATTCTGAGCTGGCAAGACCTTGCCGTACATGCCAAACACCAGCATGGTGAGTGGGTGCATGGCCTCATCGATGCGCAAGCCCTCGGTATACGGCCAATCCAGAATAGGCGCGGAGAGTCCTGGCATGTTTTTCGGCTGCATATCCGTCGTAAAGACGACGTATTTTGCCTGGCTCGTCGGGCCCACCGCCCG
Organism: Alcaligenaceae bacterium CGII-47; assembly: GCA_019166125.1. Lineage (GTDB taxonomy): Bacteria > Pseudomonadota > Gammaproteobacteria > Burkholderiales > Burkholderiaceae_B > Castellaniella. The sequence goes on along the minus strand of JAHTBO010000001.1, from coordinate 114,437 downwards.
CAGCAGATGCGAGAGCGAATAGCCCGACCAGGGGATCACCATGGACCAGGCCTCGACACAACGCAATCGGTAAATGCGCTCTTCCATAGGCGCGAGCGCCAGCAGATCGTCAATATCGAAGGTACCAGGCTTGGCTACTTCGCCCTCTACTTGGATTTGCCAGGGTCGCAACTGCATGGCGCCAGCCTCTTCCGAAGGATCAGACTTACCCGTGCCGAATTCATAATAATTATTGTAGGTCGTCGCGTCATGAGTCGTGGTCAGTGTCGCATCGACGGACAGATCGGTATTGCGCTGGGCAGGCAAGGCTGCGCCAGCAAGCGAATCCTCAGCCCGCACACGGCTTCCAAGGCCCAGTGCCGCAGCACCTAATGCCGCCTGTTGCATCCAGCGGCGGCGCGACAACGCGTGGGCTTCGGGCGTGATCTGCGAGGGTGGGATAGCGGGCAAATCCAGATCCGACATAATGAAAATCCTGTGCTAAAGGTCTGTTAGAACCTTATCAGCGTTAAAAGTTCCGAGGCCAGGCGGCTTGTGCCGGAACCGGGGCGCTAGATACGGGCGAGCACCCACGCCTGCATATCAGCAACGCTGGATACGAGGGCCGTCGGCTCGGCCTCACCCAGTGTCTGACGGGGGTGAGCGCCATAGCTCACGGCCAGACTATCGACACCCGCATTACGGGCCATCCATATATCGTGGGTGGTATCACCCACCATCAAGACCTCTTCGGGCCTCAGTGAAAATTCCTGTAATAGTTGCTCTAGCATCGCAGGATCGGGTTTACCCGCCGCTTCGTCTGCACAACGTGTCGCACAAAACAGCGGCCGTAGCGCCAGCGTATCGAGCGCCCGATCCAGGCCGCGACGGGTCTTACCCGTTGCCACGCCCAGCACGACACCTCGAGAGTGCAAATCAGCTAAAAACGGCGCAACACCGGCAAACAGCATAAGGCCACCATCCCGGCGCAGGTAATGATCGCGATACCGCTCAGAGAAGGCCTCCATCTGCCGCTCATTCATATTGGGCACTAGCCGGTATAGGGCGCTTTCTATGGACAAACCGATCACCCAGGCCGCCTGTTCAGTCGTCGGAATCGGCAACGCCAGATCCCGGCAGGCTCCCTGCAAAGCCGACACAATATGATGGGTGGAATCCATCAGGGTTCCATCCCAATCAAATACCACGGCTTCGTAGCGCTTCATGTCGATTGCTCCAGTTTGTCCAGCAACGCTTGGCAAGCTGGCGGCAAAGGTGCCGCTAGATTGAGGGGTTCGCCGGTTATCGGGTGCGGCAGCACCAATTGGTAGGCATGTAAGAACATCCGGCCAAAGCCCTGCCGCGTGAAGGTCTCGCGCACCGTATCGGAACCATATTTATCATCCCCTACGATAGGATAGCCACTGGCGCTCAGGTGCACTCGGATCTGATGCGTGCGCCCCGTACGCAACTGCGCATCAAGCAAACTATAGTGTCCATAGCGGTGCCGAAGACTCACAATCGTATGGGCGAATTTACCTGCACTATCCACACGCACACGTCGCTCACCCTCAGCCGTGAGGTACTTCAATAAGGGCAGCCGGATATGCTGTCGATCATTGACCCAATCACCCACAACCAAGGCCTGGTAGTGTTTGCGCCCCACCCCTTCGCGCATCATGTCGTGTAATGCCAACAAAGCCTTACGCGTGCGCGCAATCATGAGCAGACCTGACGTTTCGCGATCCAAACGATGCGCCAGTTCTAGAAACCGCTCGTCGGGACGCGCCGCACGCAACTGCTCGATCACACCAAATGATACGCCACTGCCACCATGCACAGCTACCCCGGCGGGCTTATCGATCACCATCAATGCGGTGTCCTCGTACACAATAGGGAATACCGCTGGCGGTACAAAAGGCCGCGCCGCGGGATCGGGCAGGCGCATGGGAGGGATACGCAGCATATCGCCCGCCTCCAAGCGATAGTCCGCTGACACCCGTCCCTTGTTGACACGTACTTCGCCGCTACGAATTGCCTTATAGACGTGGCTTTTTGGCACCCCTTTACACTCACGCAGCAGAAAATTATCCACCCGTTGACCCGCCTGATCAGGCTCGATCAGACAGGCGCGCACGCGAGGTGCCAGAGAATGAGTAGTAACAGTTTTGCGCATAGGGAAAAGCAGCATATAATTGCAACAGCCTATAGAGGCTGAAAACCGCCTGACGTAGAGATGCAATGGATGCGTCTCCGTCTGGCCACAAGGCGCATATTGTACTGCCTGGGTTTCAGCTTCCGGGTCCAAGGTTGCCGGTACCGTTCCGATTTCATACTTGTCCAGACCACGCGCGCGTCGGCAGATATGTAGTTGATGACCTACCGCGTGCGACGCTGTAAGTTTCTGCTTGTTTTTGCACCAGATGCGACATTCGTTTAGCGCATCTGCCGTTCCCAGCAATTTTTTTGTCAACCACTATCGTGAATCTGACCTTTCTGCTGACTGAACCGCGTACCCTCAGGTGCGCCGTGCCCCCCTTAATGGAGGCGGGCACTGTCTGATCCTGTCAGCAAGCCCCAACTCCCCGCAGAATACAGCCGCACACCGAGTGACCCGAGGTCGTGCGCCGATAACGGCGCACCATGACTACGGAGATACACACTCATGAAACGAATGTTGTTCAATGCGACGCATCAAGAAGAACTACGCGTTGCGATTGTCGATGGCCAGAAGCTCATAGATCTGGACATCGAAACGGCCGGGCGCGAACAGCGCAAGGGCAATATCTACAAAGGGGTTATTACCCGTATCGAACCTGGCCTCGAGGCCTGCTTCGTGAGCTACGGCGAGGAGCGACACGGCTTTTTACCGTTTAAGGAAGTCGCCCGCACCTACTTCAAAGAAGGTGTTGATGTGCGTACTGCGCGCATCCAGGACGCGCTCAGCGAAGGCCAGGAACTCATCATTCAAGTCGAAAAAGAAGAACGTGGCAATAAGGGCGCTGCCCTGACCACCTTCATCTCGTTGGCTGGCCGCTATCTGGTACTGATGCCCAACAACCCCCGAGGCGGTGGTGTATCGCGCCGCGTCGAGGGCGAAGATCGTCTGGAATTACGTGAGGCCATGGATCAGCTCGATGTGCCCAATGGCATGAGCATGATAGCCCGTACGGCCGGAATCGGACGCAGCGCAGAAGAGCTTCAATGGGATCTGAACTACCTATTACAGCTCTGGACAGCCATTGACGCCGCCGCCCGCGAGAACAAGGCACCAATTCTTATTTATCTGGAATCCAGCCTGGTCATCCGCGCCATTCGCGACTATTTTTCGCCCGAGATCGGCGAAATTCTGATCGACACCGAGGATATTTACGAGCAGGCCACGGCCTTCATGAGCGTCGTAATGCCCGACAATGTCCAGCGCGTCAAAATGTACCGTGACGACGTCCCGCTATTTTCACGTTTTCAGATTGAACACCAGATCGAGACGGCATACTCACGGACCGTGCAACTGCCTTCGGGTGGTGCCATCGTGATTGACCACACAGAAGCCTTGGTCGCCGTTGACGTCAACTCCGCACGCTCGACACGCGGTGCAGATATCGAGGAAACAGCCCTACGCACCAACGCTGAGGCCGCTGACGAGGTTGCCCGCCAGTTGCGCTTGCGTGACTTGGGTGGCTTGATCGTGATCGACTTCATCGACATGGAAGAGAGCAAAAACCAGCGTGCGGTCGAACAACGCCTACGCGATGCGCTGCACTTTGACCGTGCGCGCGTCCAGATGGGCAAGATCTCACGCTTTGGCCTAATGGAATTATCCCGTCAGCGCCTGCGCCCTGCGCTAAGTGAAGGCTCGCATATCACTTGCCCCCGCTGTACCGGTACGGGTGTCGTACGCGACGCCGAGTCCAGCGCACTGCATATCTTGCGTTTGCTCCAAGAAGAGGCGATGAAGGAAGGCACTGCCGCCTTGCACGCCCAAGTTCCTGTAGAGGTCGCAACCTTCTTGTTGAACGAAAAGCGCCTCGATATCACCCAGATCGAGTCCCGCCTCAAGGTCAGTCTCGTCTTGATTCCAAATAAATCCCTAGAAACACCGCATCACCACATTGAGCGCTTACGCCACGACGACCCTCGTCTTGAGGATCATAAGGTCAGCTTTGAGTTGGTGCAGGAGCCCGAGGAAAAGCTTATCTGGCAACCTAATAAGGCGCAAGAAACCAAGACCCGCCCCGAAGCTCTGGTCAAGAGTATTACCCCCTCAGAGCCCGCCCCACGCCATATCGATCCTGTGATCACCCCAGCAGCCAAGCCCGCGACCGAGGCAAATCTGCTTCAGCGCCTGTTTGCTTGGTTCAGCGGTCCAGCGACCCCGGTGGCGGCAGCCCCCCAAACCCAGGTGGAAGCGCCTGCCGTCACACGACCACAATCACGCAATCGCCGAGGCGGCTCTGATGCACGTCGCGAACGTAACCCGCAAAACCGTGGCCGACGCAACGAACGTCATCACGATAAGGACAGTACCGAGTCGGTAACACCGACTCAGGCGGCAACAATAGCACACACCCAGGCTGACGTACCGACCGGCGAGGCACCTGAACAGCGCCGCAGTCGCAATCGCCGCGGCGGACGCGGTCGCAATCGCCACGAGGATGAACAAACGATTGTTGCCACGAATGAAACGGATGAGCTAATCACCGCTCAGACAGAGGCAAGTTACCCGGTTCAGGGCGAACCCGTCCCCGTTCTACACGAGAGTGCTGACGACATCGTCGTGGCAGGCCCCGCCATCGATACCACCGAAGACAGCCCAGACCCAGAACGCAAGCGCCGTCGTCGTCGCAGCCGCCGTAGTCGCCGTGGGTCTGAGAACGCCAGCGACATCGTCGGTACTGAAGACAGCACAACTGAAGACCAAGACCCCGGTATCGAATTGCACGATACGCCCCGCTTTGACCCTGACGCCTTGAACGGCACCGTTCAACCCGCTGCAACAACGCCGGCCTCGAACGAGCAGGCTGTGGTAGCCGTGGTAGCTGAGCCTGTGGTAGCTGAGCCTGTGGTAGCTGAGCCTGTGGTAGCTGAGCCTGTCGTCGAACCTATCGCAGCTGAGCCTGCCGCGCCTAAGCCCATTGCAGCAGAGTCCGACACGCCCAACTTCGTCGTCATCGACCAAGCTGTCGACGTCGAGCCAGCCGCTATCGAACCGGTTATCAAACCGGTCATCGAGCCGGTTATCGAACCGATCATCGAGCAGCCTGCAAGCGCCCCAGCCATCATCGTCGAGCGCGCCGCGCCCGCCGTCGTGGCGGACGTAGCAGCGAACTCGGCGCCGATCTCCCTGGATGCTTCGATCGAGGCTACCGGCATGCAGATGGTCGAGACTCACGCACCGACGACCCCTTACGTTGCCCCCCCACCGGTACGCCTGGGCCGCACTCGCAAGACGGTCAACGTCGCACAGGATGAGCCCCTCGAGCAGGTCGAAACTCAGTAAGCTGGACCGTGGGGCGCAGTGCGCCTCACAATAAAAAGCCCTGCCGTACTTCCTATCGTACGGCAGGGCTTTTTCTATGGTCCCAAACAATCGTGATCAGGCCGCCTTCACCACCACCTCGATGGGTTGGCGTGTAAATAAAGCCAATAAATGCGCGAGCTCGCTGCGCATCTCACGACGATCGATCACCATGTCGATCGCCCCCTTATCTAGCAGGAATTCAGCCCGTTGGAACCCCTCGGGGAGCGTCTCGCGCACCGTTTGTTCGATCACGCGCGGCCCGGCAAAGCCAATCAGCGCATTAGGCTCTGCAATGACAACGTCTCCCATAAACGCAAAGCTCGCGGATACGCCACCCATCGTTGGATCAGTGAGCACACTAATGAATGGTAGCCCTGCATCTGCGAGCTGGCTGAGCATGGCATTGGTCTTGGCCATCTGCATGAGCGAAAACAGACTCTCCTGCATCCGCGCGCCTCCTGAGGCCGCCACGCAAATAAAAGGCATACGCCCGGTAATGGCGTCTTGTACCCCTCGGGCAAAACGCTCGCCGACCACCGAGCCCATCGAGCCCCCCATAAAGGCGAACTCAAAACACGCAAGAACCGTTGGGACCGACAAAATCGTCCCGCTCATCACCACTATTGCCTCGCTCTCACCGGTCAGCTTGACCGCCTCCGAGACGCGCTCAGGATACCGCCTCGAATCCTTGAACTTCAGGGGATCCATTGGACGGGTATTGGCACCGATTTCGAGTCGGCCCTCGGTATCGAGTAAAGCATTGATGCGCGCCCGCGCGCCGATACGCATGTGATGGCTGCATTTGGGGCAGACATTGAGGGTCGCCACCAAGTCTTCCTTATAGAGGACTGACTCGCACGAGGGGCACTTAACCCATAGCCCTTCAGGCACGCGCTTGGAGGCAGCATCACTGTTGCGATTAATCCGGGGTGGAAGAATTTTCTCGATCCAGCTCATAAATTATCCCTTTTTGACCTGTAAAAGCGCCTGATGAATACTGCCCAGCCACTGGGCTGCCGCCTCAATCGCGTGCTCGGCACCCGACTCGTGTGACGCCTGCTCTATAACCTCGATCAGCTTGCTGCCAATCACCACGGCATCAGCCCACTGTGCCAGCTGCTGTGCACTGTGCGCATCACGTATACCAAAGCCCACGCCAACAGGAATGGAGATATGGCGTCGAATCAGCGCCAGATGGCGGCGCACATCCTCTGTATCCAGGTTGCCCGCACCGGTGACACCTTTGAGCGACACATAATAGACATAACCTCGGGCAATCGCCGCCAAATTCCGGATCCGTGCCTCGGTGGAGGTCGGTGCAAGCAGAAATATCGCGTCCAGGCCTGCCTCACCCAATTGGCGGGTAAAGTCCTCTGATTCCTCGGGGGTGTAGTCCACGACGAGCACACCATCCACACCCGCTAGCGCAGCCTCTCGGACAAATGTCGCCTGACCCATGCATTCAATTGGATTAGCGTAGCCCATCAACACAACCGGCGTCTGTGTGTCAGTCTGGCGAAACTGGGCAACAATAGCGAGCACATCGACCAAGCCCACCCCGGCTGCAATCGCACGTTCGCCTGCGCGCTGGATGACCGGACCATCGGCCATCGGATCAGAGAACGGCACGCCTAGCTCAATAACATCGGCACCCGCAGCCACCAACGAGCGCATCAGCGCTGGCGTGGAGGTTACCAGGGGATCACCAGCCGTAATATAAGGAATCAGCGCAGTACGCCCCGACAGCTTTTGAAAAACGGCGGCCAGCCGCACATTGGATTGACTCATTGTGTGCTCCATTACAGGCTGATCCCGCTGAACTCAGCGACGGTATGCATATCCTTGTCACCGCGGCCGGACAGATTGACTAAAATCACCTTATCGCGCGAGAGCGTGGGGGCGAGCTTGGTCGCGTACGCAAGGGCATGAGCAGACTCTAGCGCCGGCATAATGCCCTCGATATGACAACAGTCGTTAAACGCTGCCAGGGCCTCCTGATCAGTAATACCCACATACTGAGCGCGACCAGAGTCCTTTAACCAGGCATGCTCTGGACCGACGCCCGGATAATCCAGACCTGCAGAGATCGAATGCGTCTCGGTAATCTGCCCGTTAGCATCCTGCAATAGATAGGTGCGATTGCCATGCAGCACCCCCACCACCCCACGATTCAATGATGCCGCATGCCGACCGCTATCGAGCCCATCACCGGCTGCCTCCACGCCGATCAAGCGCACATTTTCATGATCGATATAGGGATGAAAAATACCGATCGCATTTGATCCGCCCCCGACCGAAGCAAGAATATAGTCTGGCTGGCCTCCGGCATCACGCGGCATTTGCTCTAGGCATTCCTTACCGATAATGGACTGAAAGTCACGCACCATGGTTGGATAAGGGTGCGGGCCCGCCACGGTACCAATAATATAAAAGGTGTCCTCGACATTGGTGACCCAGTCACGCATGGCCTCGTTCAGAGCATCCTTGAGCGTGCGTGAGCCCGAGTCCACAGCGTGCACTGTCGCGCCCAATAGCTTCATCCGATAGACATTCGAGGCCTGGCGGCGTACGTCCTCGCTACCCATATAGACCACACACTCCAGGCCATAGCGGGCGGCCACCGTCGCCGTCGCCACACCATGCTGGCCGGCGCCTGTCTCGGCAATAATACGTTTTTTACCCATGCGTCGAGCCAGCAAAATCTGTCCGATGCAATTATTGATCTTATGGGCGCCGGTATGATTCAGATCCTCGCGCTTGAGCCATATTTGTGCACCGCCTAGCTGCTCGGACCATCGCTGTGCGTGATAGACCGGGCTGGGTCGACCAACATAATGCTCGAGCTCGTAGGCGAACTCGCGCTGGAACTCAGGATCATCGCGGTACTTATCGTAGGCGGCTCGCAGCGCATCGAGCGCATGAACGAGCGTCTCGGCAACGAACGACCCACCGAACTGTCCGAAATGACCTGTCGCATCAGGCAAGGCATAAGGTTTCAAGGCGTAATCCTCAGGCTATTGATTAGATCGACCTACATATTAGCGGGCCAAACAAGCATTCTAGCAGCGTGCTGCCTCGATACCCAGCATGGCACCCAGCACATCAACGCCTACTGGCATCCACGCCGGGCAACGCATTGACCGCCGCCAGTGCAATCGCGATTTGCTCACCGTTTTTGACTTCAATGGTAAACACCATATGCGCCAATGACCGGCGGCTATGTGTCGTCACCCTCACGACGCGCAAACGCAGTCGGGCAAACACCTCAGAGAGGTCTCGCAACAGATTGGGGCGATCCTGTGCGTGAATACTCAAATCAACGGGATACATTGTCTCGCCCGTCGCTCCCCACTCCACGTCGATAATTCGCTCTGGCTCACGCTGCACAAGCGCCGCCCAGGCAGGGCAATCACGGCGATGGATCGACACCCCGCGCCCACGCGTGATGAAGCCACCGATCAGATCAGGCGGTGCTGGACGACAGCAACGGGCGAGCTGCGTGAGCAGGGCATCCACACCGACAACCAGCACCCCGCTTTTGCCCGTACGCGCCACACTGCCTGCATTGCTGGCATAGATACGCGCCTCATCGCGCTCAACCACAGGCGCGGCACTCGCCTCACGAAAGAAATGATCGATCTGGCGCAGACTGAACTCTTCTTTGGCTACCGCGATATAGAGATCATCAGCACGGGCAAAACCCAGGTGCTGGGCAAGTTGCTCGAGGTTGGTCGCAGTTTTACCCAAGCGTTGCAGTTCTTTCTCGACCATTGCCTGGCCCTGCGCGATACGTTGCTGCAACTCCACAGCGTTAAACCAGGCGCGAACCTTAGCGCGCGAGCGCCCACTAGCGAGAAAGCCAAGCTGCGGATTGAGCCAGTCACGCGACGGACTGCCGGATTTGGCAGCAATGATCTCGACCGTTTGTCCCGTGCGCAAGGGGGTGGATAGAGGCACTATTTGATTGTCCACACGGGCGCCTCGGCAGCGATGCCCCAAATCAGTGTGCAGGTAATAGGCGAAATCAACGGGCGTGGCACCTGCCGGCAGCTCAATGACGCGCGCCTGCGGTGTCATGACATAGATTCGATCGGGTTCACGGCGCACCGCCAGTGCTGCCTGACCGTCCTCCTTCCAAGAGAGTAGCTGCCGCATCCAGGCAATTTTTTGATCATAGGCGCTCGACGCCTCGACCTGCCCGCCACGCGCACCGGCCTCTTTATAGCGCCAGTGCGCCGCCATCCCATACTCGGCGAATTGATGCATCTCGTGTGTACGAACCTGTACTTCGAAAGCCCGTCCCTGCTCATCAGCCACCACCGTATGCAAGGAACGATAGCCATTGGGTTTGGGTCGGGAAATATAGTCATCAAACTCATCAGGCACAGGCGTCCATATCGCGTGCACCAAGGCCAGCGCCGCATAGCACTGACGCTCATCATCCACAATCACACGCAGCGCTCGCAGATCGTAGAGCTGATGAAACTCTAGATGTTTCATGCGCATCTTGTTCCAGATGCTGTAGATATGCTTGGGTCGTCCCGAAATCACCGCCTGAATATGCACGTCGCTTAAGGCCTCACGCAGACGCTGCATCACCGATTCGATAAAGGCCTCGCGCTCGGTGCGTTTCTCCTCTAGTTGCCGAGCAATCGATCTATAGATTTCAGGTTGCAAAAAGCGAAAGGATAGGTCCTCCATCTCCCACTTGATCTGCCAAATGCCCAGGCGATTGGCCAAAGGGGTATAGAGCGCCATGGTTTCCTGCGCAAAACCCTGAGGGCACGGCACACGTGCGCCAGCATACCAGCGTAGTGATTGCAAACGTGACGCTAGGCGCATCAGCACAATGCGTAAGTCGGCAGCCATCGCCAAGAGCATTTTGCGTTGCATTTCCTTTTGGTCGCCGCCCGACGGATCATCATGAGCACGTCCCGCAGCCTGCCCCAGTCGCAACAAGGCCCGCGCGCCCTGCACCAGCGTCATGACGTCAGGCCCAAAGGCCTGACGCAACGGATCGTCACGCACCGCCTCGCGCTCAGGCACGGGCTGGACTGCCAGCAAGGCGCTGGCACGAGTTTGGGCATCAGAACCCAGCTCGGCCAGTATCACGGCGACGGCAGCGCAGTGTGCATCCAGCGCCTCACCCGTACTCGCCAATACGCCAGCTAAAGGCTTGCGGACCCAATCGACGGCCTGAATAAGCTGGAGGCGGCCCGCCTCGTCCAGCCCAACACTGGCAGCCTGAAGCCAGGCCGCATCGAACGGCGCCTGCACGGGTTCTATCGGGACACGCATCATCTAATCAGAAAATCGGGCGCAATGCCCACCGGACTCTATACTACCGTGACTGGCGACAAACCGTGAGGCTCAGGCGCTATGCCCAAGCAATTAATGATTATCTGGCATTCACGCACTGATGCGGCGCGACAAATGGCACTGGCCGCCGAATCTGGCGCACAAGCCATCGCAGCAGAGCTGAACGCCGAATCGGAACTTCTTATCCGACTGTGCGCTGCCGATACGGTGGAAGCGGACGATCTGCTTGCGGCGGATGGCTTGATATTTGTAGCCCCCGAGAACCTCGGTGCCCTGAGCGGCGCGATGAAAGAGTGCCTGGATCGCAATTACTACCCGGTGCTCGATCGACTTAATGGCCGCCCCTACGCGGCAATCATTACTGCCGGCTCAGATGGAACGGGTGCCCAGCGCCAGCTTGAACGCATCTGTACCGGCTGGCGACTCAATCAAGTCGCTGCGACACTTATTGTCCCCATGGCCGCCCAGACACCCGAGGCGATCCTGGCACCCAAGACCGTCCCACAAGAATGGCTCACACACGGCGCCACAGTGGGGGGCACCCTGGCCGCCTTACTGCTTTAGCGTCTGCGCCGACCCACTTACAGCCACGCCTTCAGCGCCTACCTTGATTCTGCAAGGCATGGAAATATCTCATTAGGGCAATTTAATATATTCGCAATTATAGGAATAAAAAATCTATATTTATATGGAACAGAGATACCGCAGATAAAATATTGTATGTTATCCGTGTGATATAGGCATTCTTGATGTACATCAATAAATTGTATGTTTATTGGAAAATTGCTCTACATCAATACTTAAATATTCCATAAGTCCAATTAGTTCTACTAAAAATACATTCCAAGAACCCCCGATCCGATCCACACTAGCGACCAGTCCAATCCACTACGAAACGGAGACAAGATGAAAACACAAGTCGCTATTATCGGTGCAGGCCCCTCCGGCCTGCTCCTCGGGCAGCTCCTCCACCGCCAAGGCATCGATACGGTGATTCTAGAGGCCAAAACGCCTGAATACGTATTAAGCCGAATCCGCGCAGGCGTACTGGAGTACGGCTTTGTCGACCTGATGCGTGAGGCCGGCGCCAGCGAGCGCATGGATCGCGAAGGCCTGGTGCATGAAGGCTTTTCCCTGGATTTCAATGGTCGCCGCGAGCGCATCGATATGGCGGGCCTGACGGGCGGCCACTCGGTCATGGTTTATGGCCAGACTGATCTGACCGAAGACCTCATGGCGATTCGCAAGACAAGCGGTGCGCCCATCATCTACGAGGCCGCCAACGTCCAGTTGCATGACTTCTATACCGACGCGCCACGCGTGACGTTCGAGCACAAGGGCGAAAAAATCACCCTTGAATGTGACTATATTGCCGGATGCGATGGCTTTCATGGGGTTTCACGCCAGTCCGCACCTCAGGACAAGATCCGCAACTTCGAGCGCGTCTATCCATTCGGCTGGCTCGGATTACTCTCGGACACGCCGCCTATCGAAGAAGAGCTGCTCTACATCCATAACCCACGCGGCTTTGCACTGTGCAGCATGCGCTCGACTACACGCAGTCGCTATTACCTGCAATGCAGCCTGGCCGAACACGTCGAAGAATGGTCAGACGATCGGTTCTGGTCCGAGCTATCCCTGCGTCTACCAAAGGACATTGCAGGACAATTGATCACGGGACCATCGCTGGAAAAGAGCATCGCGCCCCTACGCAGCTTTGTCGCCGAGCCGATGAAGTTTGGTCGCATGTTCCTGGTGGGTGACGCGGCACACATCGTGCCGCCCACTGGCGCCAAGGGCCTGAACCTGGCCTCTAGCGATGTCTACACCCTCTACCATGCATTACGCGGCACCTATCACGAAGGCCGAGCAGACTTGCTGGATAAGTACTCAGAGATTTGCCTGCGCCGAATATGGAAGGCAGAGCGCTTTTCATGGTGGATGACGATGCTGCTGCATACCTTCGATGAGGATCCGTTCAGCCAACGCATCCAGCAAGCCGAGCAGGACTATTACACCAGCACGGTAGCAGGGCGTACGACCATCGCAGAAAACTATGTCGGTCTGCCTTACGAGCCCGTTGTCTAAACCCGCCATCCTGCATACCCGTGCCGACCTTGGTCACCTCGGCGGGCCCATTGGGCCGCTACATTTCAGGTAAATTATGTAGCGGCCCTACGTCCAGATAGGGCAATAGGGGCTAATACCAATAAATTCGGTAAAATCCCAGCAGGTGCCACTACACGGCCCCGTTTTATTGCTGGAGCAACCAAAATGACACACGTCGTCACCGAAAACTGTATCAAATGCAAATACACCGACTGTGTCGATGTCTGCCCAGTGGATTGCTTTCGTGAAGGCCCGAATTTCTTGGTTATTGACCCTGATGAGTGCATCGATTGCGCGGTATGTGTGCCCGAGTGCCCCGCAAATGCGATCTTTGCCGAAGAAGACGTCCCGCAGGATCAACTCGACTACATTCCGCTGAACGCAGAACTCTCACCCACGTTCAAGACAATTAACCGGTCCGTCGGAGCACTGCCCGGCGCCGACGACTGGAATGGCATCGCTGACAAACTAAAATACCTTGAACGCCCATAGTGGCATTTTGCGCATCAACGTTTATTTTTGCGTAAAACATACAGTATGTCGATCCTAACGCCGTCTTAGGGCAATTCCTCCTGTTCAAGTGTACGGATATACAGTACCTTATTTTTAAAATGTATTTATACATACCATTCTGTATATAACGATCGGAAGGCACAATCTTATGCTGTATGACCTACACGAACTGCAACGTTCATTTCTAGCTCCGCTCGCGGCCTTTACCGACACAGGATCCCAACTTTTCTCCAACCCCTACAGCCCGCTCGCATATACCCCTTTATCTCGTCAGCTCTCAGCAACCTACGAGTTGGTTCATCGCCTGGGCAAGGACTACCAAAAGCCAGCATGGGGGCTAAACACTACGCGCATCGGCACCGAGGAAGTGGCTGTAACTGAAGAGACCACCCTGTCTCAGCCCTTCTGTAATCTCGTCCATTTTCAACGAGAGACGAATCGACAAGACCCACGCATCCTATTGGTGGCCCCTGTCTCGGGGCATCACGCCACCTTGTTGCGCGACACCGTGCGCACACTGTTACCCGAACACGATGTATATGTGACCGATTGGATTGACGCACGCATGGTGCCCGCATCCGATGGGACCTTTGGCCTGGATGATTATGTGCGCACCATACAGGCGTTCATCCGCCATCTGGGCTCGGACGTACATGTGGTATCAGTCTGTCAGCCCACCGTGCCGGTATTAGCTGCCATCTCTCTCTTGGCAGCTTCCAATGAGCCCTGTCAACCGCGCACCATGACCATGATGGGTGGGCCAATTGATGCACGCAAGTCACCGACCCAGGTTAACCGGCTGGCAACAACCAAGCCTTACTCATGGTTCGAGAACAATCTGATCCACCGTGTGCCTGGCCGCTACCCTGGCGCGGGACGCCACGTCTACCCTGGTTTCTTGCAGCATGCGGGCTTTATTGCAATGAACCCTGATCGTCACCTGCGCTCACATTACGATTTTTACCTACATTTGCTCAAGGGCGACGAGAGTGACGCAGAAGGCCACCGTCGCTTTTACGATGAGTACAATGCAGTGATGGATATGCCCGCGCAGTTCTATCTGGACACCATTCACACGGTCTTTCAAGAGTTCAGCCTCCCGCGTGGTACCTGGGTAATTGACGATCAAACAGTCAATCCTGCCGCTATCAGCCAGACTGCCTTACTGACCATTGAAGGCGAACTCGACGATATCTCGGGCGAGGGCCAAACCCATGTCGCACACGACTTGTGCCACAATCTGTCTCAGGACAAGAGGCAATCCATGACTGCCAAGGAATGTGGCCACTACGGCATTTTCTCGGGTAGCCGTTGGCGCTCATTGATCTATCCGGAAATTGCCTCATTTATACGTCGGCACGCCTGATTCTGCGCAGGCGAGCCCCAAACAGCCCGCCTGCAGCAGTACCCATGAGCCTGACCGATTCTATTGACGCCCTCCTTCCACAAACCCAATGCACGCAATGCGGGTACGATGGTTGTCGCCCCTATGCACAAGCACTTGCCTCGGGGCAGGCTGCCATCAACCGTTGCCCACCTGGCGGCAAGCCGGTCATCCGTGCCTTGGCCGAATTGCTTAATACGCCGGTGCTCGATCTGGATCCAAGCTGTGGCATACACCAGCCGTTCAAGATCGCCCTGATTGACGAGGAACACTGTATCGGCTGCACGTTGTGCATACAAGCCTGTCCCGTAGATGCAATCATCGGAGCCAATCAACTCATGCACACCGTGCTCACGGACCAATGCACGGGCTGTGAGCGTTGCGTTGCGCCCTGCCCTGTAGATTGCATCACGATGGTGCCTACGGGACGTGACTGGACCCTCGAAGATGCACAGCGTGGCCGCACGCACTTTAATCAACGCAATACACGGCTACAACGTCGCCATGAAGAGACAGCAGGACCGGTCGCACGCACCCTGGCCAATAAACCTGCAGTGAGCACCCCGGCCAATCCAGAAGACAAACAGGCACGCATCGCCCTGGCTCTCGCCCGCGCACGGGCCAAACGACAATGAATCTGGATACCCGCAAGGAAATCTTCAGGCGTCTGCAAGCCGCCAACCCACAACCTCGTACCGAATTGGAATACGGCGACACCTTTCAGCTTCTGATTGCTGTGATCCTGTCCGCACAAGCGACCGATCGATCCGTGAACCTGGCAACCCGGCAGTTTTTCCCTGAGCACGGAACCCCGCAGGGGCTCCTCGACCTAGGTGAAGAAGGCCTCGCGCAAGCGATCCGCACGATCGGACTCTATAAGACCAAAGCACGTAATATTATAAAAACCTGTGCCATATTGATCGAGAGCCATGGCGGCCAGGTCCCCGAGAGCCGCGAGGCCCTGGAAGCACTACCTGGTGTAGGGCGCAAGACCGCTAATGTCATTCTTAATACCGCCTTTGCCCAGCCCGTCATGGCGGTCGACACACATATCTTTCGCGTCTCCAACCGCACAGGCCTGGCGCCTGGAAAAACCGTGCTAGCTGTCGAACGAGCACTAATGAAGCGCGTGCCGCCCGAATATCTGCTTAACGCTCACCACTGGCTAATCCTGCATGGACGCTACCTATGCGTGGCCAGAAAGCCAAAATGCCCAGAATGCGGCATCGCTGATCTGTGCGAATATAGACACAAAACCCCAGCCAGCGGGATACCTTAAGTACCATGAAAAACCCCAATGGTTATTCATAGTTCAAAGTTTCATACTGGAATCTGAAATAACCACTGGACATCGCACTGGCATGAGTGAATTCATACTCGAGACCCGCAATCTAACTAAAGCTTTTCGCGGGTTCGTAGCGGTAGACAATGTCAGCCTCCAGGTGCGCCAGGGTCATATCCATGCATTGATTGGCCCCAATGGCGCGGGCAAGACCACGTGTTTTAACCTGCTCACCAAGTTCCTGGAGCCCAGTGCCGGGCAGATCTTTTTCAACAACACCGAGATCACGCACGACACCCCCGTTCAAATTGCGCGCAAGGGCGTGATCCGATCCTTTCAGATCTCTGCGGTGTTCCCCCAGCTGTCGGTGCTCGAGAACGTACGCATCGGTTTGCAACGCGCCACGGGACAATCTTTTCACTTTTGGCGCAGCGACCGCAACCTGAGTCGCTTAAATGACCGGGCAATGGAATTGCTCGCCGAGGTCGGCCTGTCGGATTTTGCCGACGAGCTCACGGTCAACCTGCCTTATGGCCGCAAACGCGCCCTAGAGATCGCCACCACGCTGGCGATGGCGCCCAGTCTGATGCTGCTCGACGAGCCCACCCAGGGCATGGGGCACGAGGACGTGGATCGCGTCACCCAACTCATCAAACAAGTCAGCACGGGACGCACCATCCTGATGGTCGAGCACAATATGAACGTCGTCGCCTCGATTGCTGATCGCATTACAGTCCTGGCCCGTGGGGCGGTCCTCGCCGAGGGTGACTACGAAACGGTGGCGCACAATCCCGACGTCATGGAAGCCTATATGGGTACCGCGCAGGGTGAACTCGAAGGAGTCCAGTGATGGCGATCGCACTCAAAATTTCTGATCTTCACGCCTGGTATGGCGAATCCCACGTCTTGCATGGCGTAAATATGGAGGTCAATGCGGGCGAGGTCGTCACCCTGCTCGGGCGCAACGGCGCAGGGCGCACGAGCACACTACGCGCCATCCTTGGGCTGATCGACACCCGCAAGGGCTCGATCCGCATCCACGGCACGGAATCGATTCACCTGCCGACTTATCGGATTGCGCATTTGGGCATTGGCTATTGCCCCGAAGAGCGCGGGATTTTTGCTTCACTGACTTGTGAGGAAAACCTGTTGCTGCCACCCGTCGTCGGAGAGACGCTGGGCGGGGGGATGTCGCTCGCCGAGATCTACGAGATGTTCCCCAACCTGGCAGAGCGTAGAACCTCGCCCGGGACCCGCCTCTCGGGCGGTGAGCAGCAGATGCTCGCTGTGGCACGCATCCTGCGCACGGGCGCCGATCTGTTGCTGCTTGACGAGATTTCCGAGGGTCTGGCTCCGGTGATTGTTCAGGCACTTGCACGCATGATCATGACCCTTAAGGCCAAGGGCTACACCATCGTCATGGTGGAACAGAATTTTCGCTTTGCTGCCCCGCTGGCTGATCACTTCTACGTCATGGAGCATGGCCAGATCGTCGAGCAGTTCGAGGCCGCCCAGCTTGCCGAAAAACAGCAGACCCTCAACACGCTGCTGGGCGTCTAAGACCTATACATTTAACCGGAATGCCGGTAACACACAGGAGACTTTCCCATGAAATTGCGTAAGCTATCGATCGCGTTGGCCACCGTCGGCCTAGGCCTGACGATGACCGCCCAGGCAGCGGGTATTTCTGATGATGTCATTCGTATCGGCTTTATTGCCGATATGTCTGGCGTTTATGCTGACATTGACGGCAATGCGGGGGCAGATGCCATCCGGATGGCGATTGCCGATATGGGAGGCGAAATCAACGGTAAAAAAATTGAACTGCTCACCGCCGACCACCAAAATAAGGCGGACATCGCCTCCGCACGCGCACGTGAATGGTTTGACCAACAAAACCTGGATATGTTGATCGGTGGCACCAACTCTGCCACAGCACTCGCCATGGCCGCTGTCGCTGCTGAAAAGAAAAAGCCTTTTCTGGCTGTTGGCCCCGGCTCGTCGGCCCTGACTAATGCCCAGTGCACGCCCTACACGGTTCACTACGCTTACAACACGATTGCCCTTGCTCGAGGCACCGGCTCTGCCGTCATCAAGAACGGCGGCAAGACCTGGTTCTTCCTTACTGCGGACTATGCTTTTGGCCATTCGCTCGAAAAGGATACGGCGGCCGTGGTTAAAGCCAATGGCGGCCAGGTTCTTGGCGAGGTACGCGCGCCTATTTCCACGACAGACTTTTCATCCTTCCTGCTTCAGGCCCAAAGCTCACGCGCTGAGGTCCTAGGCCTGGCCAACGCTGGGGGCGACTTTATCAACTCAGTCAAGGCAGCCAAAGAGTTCGGCATAACCAAGACGATGAAGCTTGCTGGTCTGCTGGTATTCATCAACGATGTTCACTCGCTCGGCCTGGATAATACCGCTGGTCTATACCTGACGACGGCCTGGTACTGGAATCAGGACGACGCCTCACGCGCCTGGTCCAAACGATTTTTTGACCAACACAAACGCGCACCGTCCTTTCTCCAGGCAGGCGATTACTCTGTTGCGTCTACCTATCTGAAGGCCGTCAAGGCGACGGGCACCGATGATGGCGACACCATCATGCAGTGGATCAAATCCAACAAAATCAATGACATGTTCGTTAAAAACGGCCAAATACGCGAGGACGGCCTGATGATGCATGATATGTATCTCGCACAGGTCAAGACCCCAGAGCAATCCAAGGCGCCTTGGGATTATTACAATATCGTCAATACCCTGCCTGCAGAAGAAGTCTTTGGCCCGCTGTCTGAGTCAACTTGTTCATTCGTCAAGAAATAATTTTTTTACGCAACTTCCCTGCCTGCCTCCCTGAACGGGGGCGAGCAGGCCTGTGCACAACAAGCAGGCGCACCACGCCTGTGATCACGACTGTTGCATCCCTATGACAGAATTATTTGGCATTCCCATACAGGCTTTGCTCGGGCAGCTTCTACTGGGTCTGGTGAACGGCTCGTTCTATGCCGTGCTCTCGCTGGGCCTGGCGGTGATCTTTGGCTTGCTCAATATCATCAACTTCGCCCACGGCGCACTCTATATGCTCGGGGCCTTTGTGGCGTGGATCGGCCTGCAGTACCTGGGCCTGAACTACTGGCTGATGCTGCTGATCGCCCCCATTGTTGTGGGCCTATTCGGCATCATCCTCGAGCGCTT
This sequence comes from Alcaligenaceae bacterium CGII-47, assembly GCA_019166125.1. Taxonomy (GTDB): domain Bacteria; phylum Pseudomonadota; class Gammaproteobacteria; order Burkholderiales; family Burkholderiaceae_B; genus Castellaniella. Next base: position 95,138 of record JAHTBO010000001.1, on the reverse strand, counting down.
GTTCCTGCGCCGTCTGTATAAGCTGGACAATCTCTACGGCCTGCTGCTCACCTTTGGGCTGACCCTCACCATCGAAGGCGTGTTTCGCAGCTTCTTTGGCGTCTCTGGTCAGCCCTACGCCACCCCAACGCTGCTGCAAGGGGGGGTGAATCTGGGCTTTATGTACCTGCCGATCTATCGCGCCTGGGTCGTGCTCGCCTCGGTGCTGGCCTGTCTGGCCACCTGGGTGGTCATCGAGAAGACCCGCCTGGGGGCGCTCTTGCGCGCGGGCACCGAGAACCCGAAGCTGGTCGAGGCCTTTGGCGTGAATGTACCCCTCATGATCTCACTGACCTTCGGCTTTGGGGTGGGCCTGGCCGGCTTTGCCGGCGTACTTGCCGCCCCGATCTTTCAGGTCTCGCCGCTTATGGGCTCGAACCTCATCATCGTGGTGTTTGCCGTGGTGGTGATCGGGGGCATGGGCTCGATCATGGGCTCGATTGTCACGGGCCTGGGCCTGGGCGTCATCGAGGGCTTTACCAAGGTGTTCTGGCCTGAGGCCTCAAGCACCGTCGTCTTTATCATCATGGTCATCGTGCTACTGCTGCGCCCGGCAGGCCTGTTCGGGAAAGAAAAATGAATCGCCAACTGCTTCTCTATATCGTCCTGGCCGTCATCATCGCCTTCTTGCCCGCGATGGGGGGTTACCCGATCTTTCTCATGAAGGTGATGTGCTATGCACTGTTCGCCTGTGCCTTCAACCTGCTGCTGGGCTACACCGGGCTGCTCTCCTTCGGGCACGCGGCCTTCCTCGGGCTGGCCGCCTATGCCTGCGGCCAATCGCTCGCCGTGTGGGGCTGGCCCACTGCGGGCGGCCTGCTGTTCGGCACCGCCTCGGCGGCACTCCTGGGCCTCATATTCGGCTTGCTCTCGATTCGGCGCAGCGGCATCTACTTTGCCATGATCACCCTGGCGCTCTCGCAGATGTTGTTCTTTTACTTCCTGCAGGCCAAATTCACTGGCGGCGAGGACGGCTTACAGGGGATCCCGCGCGGCAGCATGTTTGGCCTGGATCTCTCGGAGGACATCAATCTGTACTACGTGGTGATGGGGGTGTTCTTTATCGGGTATGCCATCATCTGGCGTGCCGTGCACTCGCCCTTTGGTCAGGCCTTAAAGGCGATCCGCGAGAACGAGCCGCGCATGATCTCGCTGGGCTATAACGTGGATCGCTTCAAGCTGCTCGCTTTTGTGCTCTCGGCAGCGCTCGCCGGCTTGGCGGGCGCCACGAAGTCCCTGGTCTTTGTCTCGGCAACGCTCTCGGATGCGACCTGGCAGATGTCGGGCATGGTGATCCTCATGACGCTGATTGGCGGCATGGGCACACTCACCGGGCCGGTGCTGGGCGCCATTATCGTTGTCATGCTCGAGAACAAGGTCGGTGAGTTCGGCCGCTTTCTCGTGCAAGAGACCGGCATCGAGTGGTTCCGCATCCTAGGTGAGTCCGTCACAATCGTGATCGGCCTGATCTTCATTCTCTGCGTGATGGCGTTCAGGCGCGGAATTGTGGGCGAGTTCCTGCACTATAGGCGTATGCGGCGCAGTACGTCAGCTCGCTAGCCACTTCGTCCGTGTCGCGGCACGCTGCTCGGGATCGCGTAACGCCTTGGGCCTACCGTGCTGCACGCCGCTGCTCAGTCCTTTTTCTTACCCAGACCAAGATAGCTCTCGACGATACGAGGGTGTCCAGCCAACATACTCGCCTCACCCTCGAGCACCAGGTCCCCCGTCTCCAGCACATAGCCGTAGTCGGCGACCTGCAACGCAGCACGCGCATTTTGCTCGACCAGCAAGATGGCAACACCCGTGCTGCGCAAACGTGCAATGATCTGGAAGATCTCTCGCACGATACGTGGCGCCAATCCCAGGCTGGGCTCATCGAGCATGAGCAACTGCGGCTGTGCCATCAAGGCGCGCCCCACGGCCAACATCTGGCGCTCGCCCCCCGACAGCGTGCCCGCCTGCTGAGAGCGACGCTCGTGGAGGCGCGGAAATAAGGCATAGATCTCATTGAGCATGTCACGCCAACCAGCCACCCCCGCTCGGTAGAGCCGGAAGCCGCCCAGAAGTAGATTATCCTCAACCGACATGCTGCCAAACAACTCACGACGCTCAGGCACCAGAGACATGCCCTGCCCCACTCGACGCTCGATCTCCCAATCCTGCACGGCACGACCTAGATAGCGCACTGAACCCTGACTATGCCCACCCATAGGCAAAGCGCCCATGATTGCATTCAATAAAGTCGATTTGCCTGCGCCATTGCCGCCGATCACGGTCACGATCTGACCGCGACCCACGCGAATCGCAATGGGTGCGAGCGCGGCAACCTTACCATAGTGGGCAGATAATCCCTCAACAAGCAGAATGTCTGAAGCACCTGTTGTGGCTGTTTCGCGCGTCATGCCAGCGTCGCCTCCTGCAGCATATCGTCCTCGTCCAAACCACCTAGATAGGCCTCCAGTACGGCTGGATGACGCTGAATCTCCTCAGGCGTGCCCTCGGCGATCTTGGTGCCAAAATCCATCACCACCAGATGATCGGTCAGATTCATCACAAAATCCATATCGTGCTCGACCAATAGCAAGCTCAGGCCTTCGCTACGCAACTGACCCAGCACGCGGGCGAGTTCCTGTTTTTCCAAATAACGCAGGCCGGCTGCAGGCTCATCAAGCAACAATAAAAGAGGATCGCTCGCCAGCGCGCGCGCGATCTCTAGCAGCCGTTGGCTGCCCAAGGGCAGATTACCGGCCTGCTCACCCAGCACATCCCCCAGGCCCACCCGGCGCAACTGCACAGCTGCTTCGCGCATCAGTGAAGCCTCGCTGTCGCGCTCGATATTCAAAGCGGCTGCGATGACCCCCGCACGACTACGCAGATGCGCGCCCAACGCGACGTTCTCGAGCACTGTCATGTCGCCAAGCAATTGCACGTGCTGGAAGGTCCGCCCGACTCCCAGGCGGGCAATATCATGCGCCACCTTGCCATCGATACGCTGACCCATGAACTGCACGGTCCCAGCCGTAAGTGGGGTGACCCCGCTGATAAGATCAAAGGTCGTGCTCTTACCGGCACCATTCGGACCAATCAAGCCCATGATCTCTCCGGCACGCAGCTCAAAGCTGATATCGTTGACTGCCACTAGGCCGCCAAACTCCTTGCGCACCTGATTCACCTTCAATACCAACGAGCCCACCGGCGGGCGATCTCGCACGGGGAGCGGGTGACCAACCATTGAGGCCATCACGACCTCTGGTATTGCCGCGCACCGCACACCACCGCTTAGCCGCCCCCATGCCGCCGCGACAACCGGCCACAATCCATTGCGGGCGTACTGGAGCACCAGCACCATCAATACGCCGAACACCAGTAATTCCACATTCACATTCTGTCCGACTATGTGGGGCATTACGTTCTGCAATTGATCCTTGAGGGTCAGAATCGCCCCTGCACCCAATACAGCGCCCCAGACACTGCCCACACCGCCCACGACCGCCATAAACAGATATTCGATCCCATAGCCCAAGCCAAAAGGACTCGGACTGACTGCACGCTGCATATGTGCATAGAGCCAACCCGACACACTACCCAGTAACGCCGCATAGACAAAAATAACCACCTTGTAACGCGCCAGATCTACGCCAAAGGATTCAGCCATTGTTCGGCTTCGCAAGGCACGAATCGCACGCCCCGAGCGGGAGTGCAGCAGATTATGCGTCGCCCACATCGCCAGCAATAGCACCAGCCAGATCAAGTAGTACATTCGCTCACCGGGGCCCAATGACCAGCCGAACAACTCAATAGGCGGGATCCCCGCAATCCCGTCATAGCGTCCCAGAAAATCCAGATTGCCGTATAAATAATACAGAGACAAGCACCAGGCAAGCGTGCATAGAGGCAGATAATGACCTGACAGGCGCAAGGTAATCGCACCCAGTGCATAGGACACGACAAAGGTCAGGGCCAGACCACATAGCAGCCCCAACCAGGGAGACATGCCCAGCGCAGTCGCCAGCCATGCCGTGGAATAGGCACCCAAGCCAACAAACGCTGATTGACCAAATGAGGTAAGCCCCCCCACACCCGTCAACAAGACCAAGCCCAGCACGACCAGACTATAGAGCCCGATATAGTTCATCTGCGTGATCCAAAACACCGGCAAGCCGGGGATCAATGGCAGCGCTACCAGAAAAACAATGACGACCAGAAGTAAACGAGGAATACGCTTCATGGCCTATTCCTCCTCATCATCCACATGCGTGCTGCCAAACGAGCGCCACAGCAACACAGGGATAATCAGGGCAAACACAATGGCTTCCTTAAAGGGACTGGCCCAGAATGAGAAAAATGCCTCTAGAATACCGATGAACATTGCGCCGACCGCGGCAATCGGATAGCTTGCCATGCCGCCAAAAATCGCCGCCACAAAGCCCTTAAGGCCAATTAAAAATCCGGTATCGTAATAAATCGTTGTCATCGCGGCAATCAGCATGCCAGAGAGCGCACCGATCGCAGCCGCCAGCGTAAAGGTCAGGCTACCCGAGACGCGGGTGCTAATACCCACCAAGCGCGCCCCGCGCCGATTGACAGCTGTCGCGCGCAAGGCACGACCATAGAGCGTTCGACTGAAAAATAACCATAGACCCACGATCAATACGGCACAGGTGCCCAGCACCGCAAAGGTCTGAGCTGTCCAGACCACTGGCCCCATCTGTACGCTACCGTCCACCAGAGGCGGTGTGCGCCACCCTTCTGCGCCAAAAAACACCAGGCCTAGGCCTGTCAACGCAAAATGCAGCGCGACAGAAATAATCAAGAGCACCAGTACACTCGCCTGCTCGACGGGCTGATACACCAGCCTGTAGAGCATGGGTCCCAGCGGGATCACCAGAGCAAGCGCAAACAGCACCTGAACCCATAAGGCTGTCCCCTGAACGGCAACATAAGGCGCCAATAAGTACAAAATAGTGGGCAAAACCAGGTTGATGGCCACCATGCGTCCCATGCCCGACCAATGCCGCGACCGCCAGGCGGCGACCAATTCAACAATAAAGGTCGTGACACCCAGCAGCAAAAGCAGGTAGACAGTCCCTGGCATCCGACCATTAGCCAGAAATGCCAGCGTTAGCGCGCCATAAGTGACAAATTCGCCCTGAGGAATAAAAATGACCCGAGTCACTACAAAGACAAGAACCAGGGCCAAACCCAGCAATGCATAGATGGCGCCATTCATGACGCCATCCTGCAGCAAAATCAAAGCAATTGTGAAATCCATCTATATGGCGTGCCAGACAGCTGTTTAAAGCTCAGGTTGAAAAGTCCATTTGCCATCGACGACTTTGACGATCACGCGACCGCGCTCATCCAAGCCAGCATGATCCGTTGGACTCATATTGAATATACCCTGCGAAGCGGCCAGATCCTTCACCTGCTCGAGCGCATCGCGCAAGGCCGAGCGAAACTCGGGCGTCCCCGGCTTGGCACCGGTTTTGAGTGCGACCGGAATCGCGCTATTGATCAGTTGACCGGCGTCCCACATATGGCCACCGAACGTATTCATCGTACCGGCACCGTATTTGGCATCATAAGCCGCCTGGTAGACCAGAGCACTCTTTTTAACCGGATTGCTATCGGGCAATTGATCCGCCACCAAGAGTGGACCCGCAGGTAGGATCATGCCTTCACAGTCCTTACCGCAGACACGCAAGACATCATTATTCGCTGCGCCGTGAGTCTGATAGATTTGACCCTTATAGCCTCGGCTGACGAGCTCACGCTGAGGCAGTGCGACCGGCGTGCCAGAGCCTGCAATCAAAATACCGTCGGGCTTGCTTGCCAGCAGCTTGAGCACCTGGCCGGTCACACTGGTATCGGGGCGTGCCCAACGCTCGTCGCTCACGACCTTAATCCCCTTGGCGTCTGCTGCCTTGGTCATCTCTTGCAACCAACCATCGCCATAGGCATCACTAAAGCCAATAAAGCCCAGCGTCTTGATGTTTTGCTTGACCATGGCATCTGCCAAGGCACGCGCCATCAGGCCGTCATTCTGGGGGGTTTTGAACACCCACTTACGCACACCATCAACAGGCTCGACCAGCTTGGCATTAGCGGCCACGCTCACCATGGGCGTACCGGTTTCGGCCGCTACGTCCGACATCGCCAGCGAGGCCGGCGTCACCGAGGTGCCCAGCACCACGTCAACACCATCGTCTGCCGTAAATTTACGGATGTTCTTAACGGCCTGTGTGGTGTCGGTTGCGTCATCGAGCACAATGTACTGGATCGATTCACCACCGATCTCTTTAGGTAGCAAGGCCACAGTGTTGCGCTCGGGAATGCCCAGTGAGGCGGCCGGACCGGTCGCCGAGACCGTCACGCCCACCTTGATCTGTGCAGAGGCCGTCATTGGCAACGCCATGGCGAGCGCTCCGGCGCAAAGGGTAAATTTAAATATTTTTACAAGTTTCATCGAAGTCTCCGTAGTGTCTCTGTCGTGTTTGGTCTGGCGCGCATCCGGATTACAATAACCGCGCGTAATGTTAACGCAGACACGCGCGGCAGTGTGCATTCTGATACAAGCACCTGCGCCATCATGACCCAAAGTCGATTAAGATATACGGGTATGACACAGAAACTTTATCCCGATTCGGGCGTGGCCCCCCTCACCCGTAGCGACGCACAATGGCGCGAGGCCCTTAGCCCCGAGGCATTTGCCGTCACTCGACTCAAGCACACCGAGCGACCGTTTACTGGACGCTACTGGGATACCACTGAGGCGGGCACCTACTATTGCGTGTGCTGTGGCACCCCTTTGTTTGCATCAGACACCAAATTCGATGCGGGATGTGGCTGGCCAAGCTATTTCGAGCCCATCGACCCTGAGCATGTCCGCGAGGTGCGTGATACAAGCCATGGCATGGTGCGCACTGAGGTCCTGTGTAATGTCTGTGACGCGCACTTGGGCCATGTCTTTCCAGATGGCCCACCGCCTACAGGCCTGCGCTACTGCATGAACTCCCTGTCCATGAGATTTGAACCGGCCAAATGAAAAAGTTCCTGTTTGACCTGTTTCCGCTGATCCTGTTTTTTGTGGCCTTCAAGTTCTCGGACATCTTTACGGCGACCGCCGTGGCCGTGGCTGCTGCAATCCTGCAAATTCTCTGGCTCAAGTTCACAGGCCGGGCTATCGAGGCAACGCACTGGATCAATGTGACCATCATCGTGGTATTTGGCGGCGCGACGCTGCTGTTGCACGATGACACCTTCATCAAATGGAAGCCTACCGTCCTATACTGGATGTTTGCTGTGATCCTGACCGGCGGGCGTCTGCTGTTCAAGCGCAACCTCATGCGCAAAATAATGGGCGAGAAAATCATCATGCCAGAGCATATCTGGGATCGCCTCAATTACAGCTGGTCAGCTTTTTTCCTTGCCTCGGGCGCACTGAACCTCTATGTCGCATTTTCAGGACGATTTACCGAGGCGCAATGGGTGAACTTCAAGGTCTTTGGGCTGATGATCCTACTGCTGGTGTTCGTCGTGGCACAGTCACTATGGCTAGGTCGCCATATCCAGACCGACACTCCACCGCTGGACGTACAGGATAAATCCTGATGGATGCAATAACACTCAAAACCCTGATCACCGAGCGCATGGCAGCACTCGGCCCCATCACGCTTGATGTGATCGATGACTCCCATCTGCACGCCGGACATGCTGGCGCCCAGGGCGGCGCACGCCATTACAGCGTGCACATCGTCTCTGCCAGATTTGAAGGCCTCTCGACACTCGCGCGCCACCGTCTCGTCTATGATTGCGTCCGCGATCTGATGCCCCATCCTATTCACGCGTTGGCCATTACAGCCAGCACCCACCCCTAAGGACACACATGAAACAACTCGCCGTACTGGCCCTTGCCTGCAGCCTGGCGCTGCCGGTTGCCGCCCAAAATATCGCCAAAGTCAATGGTCAGGCTATCACTCAAGAACACTTCGATCAGTTCGTGACGCTCCTTGTCGCCCAGGGCGCCCAGGACTCACCACAGCTGCGCGAGCAGGTCAAGAAAGAAATGATCAATCGCCTGGTCGCCGTTCAGGCCGCCAAGAAAGCAGGCCTGGATAAGGATCCGGCAGTCAAACAAGAGATGGAATTAGCGAACCAGAGCATTTTGGTACGTTCGCTGATGACCAACCACCTTAAAGAGCACCCGATCAGCGATGCCGACTTGAAAAAGGAATACGAAACGATCAAGGCTCAGCAAGGCAGTAATCAGGAGTACAAGCTGCGTCACATCCTGGTGAAGGATGAAGACACCGCCAAGACACTGATAAAGTCAATCAAGTCAGGCAAGGTAAAGTTCGAAGCAGCAGCCAAAAAAGATTCAATCGATACGGGTAGCGGCAAGAACGGCGGCGAGCTAGGATGGGGCCCGGCGAGCAACTATGTGCCCGAGTTCGCGCAGGCCGTCCAGAGCATGAAAAAAGGCGAGACAACAACAGCGCCGGTGCAAACTCAATTTGGCTGGCATATCATCCAGGTCGAGGACGTGCGCCCAGTTACCTTTCCCGGGTTTGATGAGGTTAAGCCTCAGATAGAGGAAATGCTGCGCCAGCAGACCTTGGCAACCTATCAGGATAACCTGATGAAGGCAGCCAAGATCGAAGACGACAAGTAAAACTGGTTTGATTTGATGGCTACGAAAGACCCTGCTGCGGCAGGGTTTTTTTATCAGACAGCGTTGAATCAGCATCACGTCGCTTGCTGACACCCCGGCTTTGGCTGGGCGTCTCGCCAAATCGTTGGCGATATAGGCGATTAAACGTGGCTATCTGGTTAAAGCCCCAACTGGACGCCACTTGCGAAACAGGGCGATTGGGGTGACGCAGCAGCACCTGGCGGCAACCTTGCATTCGGGCTTCGCGCACATAGCTGGAAAAGGAATGTTCACCGTTGGCCAGTAGCTTAAACAAGTAGCTACGGGAGATGCGCAGAGAATTACAGACAGCCTCGGGACTCAAGTCCGGGTCCGTCAGATGTCTGTCTATAAAACTAAGAACCTGTTGGCGCATCAGGACGCTATCGCGCACCGCAGGGGTCTGCCCCGCAGCACCAGCGCCTGAACGCGCCACCAATGATACACAGTGCTCGAATATCAGATCTTGCAGCTGGCACAGCTCTTCGATGGGCTGTTCCCGCAACATGGATAGATAGTTGCGCAGCACTTGATTACCTTCACCAGAGAGAACTGGCGCGGGCAGGCGACCCAATGCGCCCAGCCGCGGCCGCAAGACATCCTCACCAATCTCAATGCAAAGCATTTCAAACGGCTCGTTGAACGACACCCACCATGGCGCGGCGGAGTCAACAACATAGATGTCTCCGGGTGCGGCAGTCGCGTACTCTCCATGCTGGCTGATGTGCGCACTACCGCGACGCAGCAAGTTGACGAAAAAAGGCGCGCTCTTTTGGCGCGCAATGCCGCTACGGGTCAGGCTCACTTCGTGACCATCAGCGGAGATGACGGACATGCGCAGCGATGGAAGATGGATACCTTGGATTGCACCATTAAAGCAGGGCAACGCCACTTGGCTCCTGAACGGTACGGGCTCTAACGGCACAAACGCATTAGAGAGGGCATCGCGCCAGTAATCGAAACGCTCGCAGAAATCAATTTCTGAGGTTGACCACTGACGATTCATGCTAACTCCAGAAGTGGATGATATTTTCGGCTAGGGAGATTCCCTAGTGTGTACTGATTGCGATGTTGCTGTGGACGATTTGCAAACATAATCCCGCCGCACCTTGCTAGCATCCATGCATGCAAAACTTAATCTAAATCAAGATTTACATTGCCAAACTTTGTTCCACCCAAGAGTTTAAGTGTGAACGTTCTGCCAGGCAAGGAGGGAAGCATGTTCACCGCTGAACAGTTACAGACCCAACTGGAGACCTTCAAGACCCAAGGCTTTGTCGTGCTTGAACGTCTCATTGCCGACGACCAGGTACAGTCGTTACTTGCGGCCATGCGGGCAGCTGAAGCCGCCCGCGGCTATTCGTATGCAAAAACCTCATTCGAAGGCTACAAGACCGTTCGCATCAATAATCTATTGACCTACGATGAGGCATTTTGGCAGGTACCACTGCAACCCGAGGTGCTTCAGTTATCCGAAGCAATACTGGACAAAGAATTGCTACTGTCTTCGTTATGCACGCTGACGCTTGGGCCAGGTCAAGAGGCGCAGCCCTTACACGACGATATGCAGCAACTGAAGCTGCCACGGCCCCAGCCTACGATGGCTGTCAATGCCGTCTGGGCACTATCAGACTTCACTACTGCCAACGGCGCAACCCAGGTCGTGCCCGGTAGCCATCGCCTGGACCGCTCTCCGTCGTATGGCGGTCAAGTCCAGACCGTTGCAGCCACGATGCCAGCCGGCAGCGTGATGCTCTTCGATGGTGCGCTGTGGCATCATGGCGGCGCCAATCAGACAGACGAGCGGCGTTACGCGATTTCGTGCTACTACTGCGCGGGCTGGATGCGCCAACAAGAAAACCTGCAATTGGGCATTCCCCAGGATTTGGCACGCCGCTTTCCGCTGCGCTTGCAAGAGCTGTGTGGGTATAGCATCTATAAAGGCCAGTATGGCCATATCGACAACCAGGACCCTATTACCCAGTTAGGGCGCGAACCGCAACGCACCACGGTCTGGGAAGCCACCGACCGCGCCCTGGCGACGCACGCATCGACGAAGGAGACGCACGCATGAGCGGTAGCGTGCCATCCTCCACCATGCGATCTATCAATGCAGAAACCCTACCGACGGTGCCTTTGTCGATCGTGCATATGTTGCTGGAGACTGCGCTGGCCTACCCCAACGCGCCTGCTTTGCGGTTCGGCCAAACACGGCTCACCTATCGCGAATATGCATCCGCCGTAGCGGGACTGGCCTGCCAATGGCGGGCACTGGTGCGCCCAGGTGAACGCGTCATACTGATACTCCCCAACTCTTTGGATCTGGTTGTGGCCACCTATGCTGTCCATGCATTGAGAGCACAGGTGGTAGCGCTGAATCCACGCTATACCGAACGTGAGTTGCGTAAGGTGGTGGACGATGCTGATCCAGCCTTGTTAGTGATCGATACGGCCAGTGGCACCCATGTAGAGAATATCGCCAACAGCCTGCCTGTAGAGCGCTGTATCGGCATTGTGGCGGGCGACTGCTTTGCAAGCTGCAGAGGTGACGTCAAGACGATTACCGACTTGCCAAAGCCAAGTGATTTCGCATCACTGCAGTACACCAGCGGCACAAGTGGGCGGCCCAAGGGTGTCAATATCACCCATCGGCATCTCGCCTATAACCTCGCCCAGCGCGAAGCCTTGCTACCCACCCGGCGCGGCCAAGAGCGCATACTGTGCGTGACGCCTCTGTTCCACGTCTCCGCTGTGGCGATGGCCCTGCATTTATCCTGTTACGCCGCTTCGGAGCTCATCATCCACCGCAATTTTGATGCTGAAGCAACGCTACGGGCTGTAGGAAATCAGGGTATTACGCTGTTCTCGGCGGTACCCACGGTGTTCCGCTCGCTTTTGGCGCACCCCTTGGTCGAGCAGACCAACTTCAGCCAGTTGCGCCATTGCTATTCTGGCGCGGCCCCCTTGCCTGAAAGCGTATTGACAAGTTGGCTCAAATTGACTGGCCGCCCCATTATCGAGGGCTACGGACTCAGCGAAGCTGGGCCATGCCTAACTTATAATCCGGCGCTGGGCGTACATAAGGCAGGCTCGGTTGGGCTGCCGGTGCCCTTTAGCGAAGTGCAGATTGTAGATCTCGCTACGGGCACCCAAGTCCTGCAGCAAGGCGAAGAAGGTGAGTTGCGCGTGCGTGGCCCGCACATCATGCATAGCTATCGCAATCTACCCGAGGCGACGCAATACACTTTGCGAGATGGTTGGCTATATACCGGCGACATTGCCCGCCAGGACGCTGACGGGTACGTATATGTACGCGGCCGCAAGCATGACGCTATCAATGTTGGTGGATTTACAGTGCATCCACGTGAGATCGAAGAGGTGCTGCTAATGCACCCGGACGTGGTGCAAGCGGCAGCGTTTGCGGTAGCACAACCGCATTATGGTCAAGTCGTACAGGCCTGGGTGGTTGGCCGCCAAGGATCAGTTCCTGACCTTCAGGCTATCCAGGCATTTTGCGCAAATAACTTGGTGAACTACAAGGTGCCGCGGGCCATCGGCTTGACGACCAAACTACCGATCAACAGTACAGGCAAGCTGCAGCGCAGCAAATTGCTGCCGGTGCAACCGCACGCTGCCTGAGTCTTTAGAGCGAGGATATATTCACATGAAAGCACCCCACGATATTGAGTTCATCAGCAAAGAATTAAGCGATAAAGGCTATGTCGTCGTAGAAAATGTACTATCGGCCCAGATGCTTGAAAAGGCGAGAACAGCCGCCGAACGCACGATGGCACAAGAGCGGGCTAATCCCTACTATCCACAGGACGTAGATCCCGCTCCCGACGAAGAGGAAATCCGTACCTACTACCGCAATGCCTACACGGTTGACGATGCTGAGCTGGATCGTCTGGTGGCCCGCATCCAGGACTACCGTCGGCAGAATGCCAATACGCTTTGGCCGCAAGCAATCGGCAAGGTATCCAAGAACTTTCTATTCCTGCCGACCATGTTCGATTACGGAAAATCGCAACGCGTGTGGAACCTGATCAGCAAGGCACCCGAATTGGCGCCCCTGATCGAAAACCCGTTGATTCTGCCTGCAGTGCGCAATATTCTCGGTCAGGATTGCAATCTGCATGACTTCCAGTCAACCAGTATTGGGCCGCATACCGGCGGCGGCTCCTGGCATGTTGACGCACCGTTAGGGCAGATTGCCGAACCCCTGCCAGAATTCCCGCTGACCTTGCAGAATGTCTGGCTGCTGGACGATTTCACTGAGCACAACGGGGCGACCCGGGTCAAACCATATAGCCATAAGCTACGCAAAGCCCCCCCTTGGGGCAATGATCCGATCGATGACGAGGTGATTTTGACCGGACCGGCTGGCTCTGTTGCCATGTGGCTCTCTAACACTTGGCATCGCTCGGGGCCGAACAACACGGATAAGCCGCGCCGTGCGATTCTGTGTAATTACAACCTGTCCTGGTTGCGTCCATTTACTGATTTTATATCGACCATGCCCCCCGAAGTCGCTGCTGGGTTCAGCAATGACCTGCGTTATCTATTGGGTTTTTCGGCGCGCGCGCCCCGCATCCGATGACGACGAGAGCACAAGCGCAATCACCGGTGGAAGGCTACTGCCACGAAAGCTACTTCGCCGTGCGCCAAGCCTTTGAGGCCAATTTTCTGGAGGACGGCGAAATCGGCGCGTCGATCGCAATTGAAGTCAACGGGTGCAGTGTGGTTGATCTGTGGGGTGGCATCGCGGATCCAATCGCGCGGACACCTTGGTCTGAAGATACGATAGCGATCGTATTCTCTAATACCAAGCCAGCGACTGCGCTGTGCGCACACCGACTCGTGCAACACGGCCTGCTCGACCTGGATACCCCCGTTGCACATTATTGGCCTGCGTTTGGCGACAGCTTGCGTCGTGAGATCACACCCCGCATGTTTCTGGACCACAGCGCAGGACTACCCGCTATTCGTCACAAGCTGCCGCATGATGCGGCCTTTGACTGGGACTATATGGTTGCTTGCCTAGAGCGCGAGGCGCCGTTCTGGGAACCCGGCACGCAAGTGGGTTACCACGGCCTAACCTTTGGCTGGCTCGTGGGCGAGATCGTCCGTCGACAATCAGGCATGTCTTTAGGGGAGTTTTTTTCTCGTGAGATCGCTGCACCCCTGGGGCTGGATTTCTGGATCGGCCTGCCCGAGTCGCAGGAGCATCGGGTCGCAACTATCGTACCGCCCGCCCCCTCTGACACCCCACGCAACGCGTTCGAAGCTGCGCTGATCAACGAGCCAGACAGCGTCACGGCCAAGTACTTCACCAACACTGGGGGCTGGCGCCCCGCTGGCTTTAATAGCCGTGCCGGGCACGCAGCACAACTCGGTGCGGCCGGCGGCATCACCAATGCCCGCAGCCTTGCACGCTTGTACAGTGCACTCGCCCTCGGGGGTACGCGAAACGGCGTTGAAGTACTGCGTGCCGACTTGCTTGACCAAGCCGTACGCATCAGTTCAGCAACGCATAAGGACGCCTGCTTGCGAGTGCCCACGCGTTTCGCCGCGGGGTTTATGCGCGAAATGGATAACCGTGCCTTGGGCGTTGATAGCGCCTGCATCGGCGAAGATGCCTTTGGGCATGTCGGGGCAGGCGGCTCGGTCGCCTTCGCATCCCCGCAATACCGCATGGGCTTCGCTTACACCATGAACGGCATGGGCCCGGGTGTGTTACTGAACAAACGCGCCGACCGACTGATTTCCGCTACTTACCAAGTGCTGAAACAAGCACTTTGAATTTTTGTCCACCACAAAGCATCACCTAACGTCAACAAGGAAGGAGATAAACCTCATGAAAAGACATAAGCGATTCAACCTAAAAGCCCTGGCAGCAGGTCTGACAACCACTGCCCTTGCTGTGTGCTCTAGTTTCTCCGCTCATGCGGCCGACCCAGTCAAGGTAGGCTATCTGATCCCCCTGTCCTCCAGCGCGGCCTCATCAATTGGCCGTGACATGAGCCGGGCGACGCATCTTGCTGTCAAGCACATCAATGAGAACGGCGGCATCAAATCCCTGGATGGCGCAAAAATCGAACTACTGGAAGCTGACTCTCGGGGCGATCCTCAGGTAGCCATTACCGAAGCCGAGCGCCTGATCACCAATGCCAAAGTATCCGCCCTGATCGGTGCATTCCAAAGCTCCGTCACCTTCCCCGCTACCGCCGTAGCAGAGAAACATAAGGTGCCTTGGGTCGTCGACCTGGCTGCTAAAAAGGAGATCACCGAGCGAGGCTACCAGTACGTATTCCGTCCGACACAGGTGCCTGCCTCATATAACGCGAATAGCATGGTCGAGTTCGTTAAATACATGAACGGCAAAACCGACAAGCAGGCTAAAACCGTGGCCATGCTGTATGAAAATACAGACTGGGGTCAGGATATGGCCAACACATTGCGCGAAGGTTTTAAAAAGCAGGGCCTGGAAATCGTACTGGATGAAGCCTACCCGCCCAATACCGCTGACCTGCGCCCGCTTGTTCTGAAGGTAAAAGGACGCAAGCCTGACGTCGTAACAGTGACCTCCTATGCTGCGGATGCTGTTCAGCTGCATAAGCTGCTCGCGCAAATGCGCGTTGGCGGCATGGCCTACATCGGCAGCGCTGCCGGTCAGATCGATAGTGGCTTTATTCCCCTGGTTGGCGAAAAAACAGCCAATACGGTATTCACTACAAATGGGTGGGCTGGCTATGCCTCGACCATCAACACACCGTTTGCCCAGCGTTTTTGGGACGAATTTGTAGCCACTTACAAGGTTGATCCGAATGAATTGTCCGTCAGTGCCTATGGCGCCATGTGGGTCTTGAAAGACGCACTGGAGCGTGCTGCCTCTGCTGATCCCAAGGCAATTCGCGACGCACTGGCGACGACCAAAATCGTAGGCACAGACGTGACCAAACTGCTGGGTTACGACATCGTCATCGATGCAACGGGCCAGAACACTGAAAAGCGCTATGTAATGCAGCAGATCGACGGCAAAGAATACCGCACGGTATGGCCGGAAAATCTGGCGGCCAAAGACTACAAGATCGTGTGGCCGGCCGACACCAGCGAGTAGTACCGCCAACGCTTAACCCTGCCTCGCGTGTGAGCGCGAGGCGGTACTCATTTACAGCCATGCTGTCACACACAGCATGGCCATCAACCCGAGACTCCTATAGTGACCACAACACTCATACAAGCCTTGCTCAGCGGTATTGCCAGCGGCGCCTTGTACGGACTGATCGCCTTGGGGCTGAGCCTGCAGTTCGGTGTCATGAAGATCATCAACTTCGCTCATGGCTCGTTTTTGATGATATCGATGTTCGTCTCGCTTTGGCTGTCCAATTACCTGGGCTTTCATCCGCTGGTAACCATCCCATTTACCGCTGTCGTACTGTTTGTCGTGGGCTACCTGACCCAGAAATGGCTGATCGATCCCATCTATCAACGCGAATCCGCACGCGAACCGATCAGCGTATTGATTTTCACCACCGGCTTGTGGATCATGCTGGATCACCTGATGCTGATTGCTGTCGGACCTGAGAATCAGTCCGTTGCCAGCTCGTGGAATGATGACATATTGTTTTTCTATGATTATCTCTTGACCTACCCGCAAATCGCTGGCTTTGTATTTTCATGCCTCACTACGCTCGCCTTAGTCGCATTTTTACGCTACACGCGCACCGGCCGCGCTATTCGCGCGACAGGCCAGGACCGCGAGGCCGCCAGCGTACTGGGCATCAATACCTTCTCAATTTACCGCGTTTCTTTTGCACTTGGCCTGGCTGTGCTGGGCATTGCTGGCGCACTGCTGCTGCCCTTGTATCCAGTCAACCCCTTCGTGGGCGACATATTTGGTCTGCGCGCCTTCGTCATCGTCGTGCTTGGCGGAATCGGCTCGGTAGGCAGCGCATTCTGGGCAGGCATCATGGTCGGGGTTATTGAGTCGGTTGGCGGACAGCTCATGCCCGTCACCTATACCGAAGCGTTGATTTTTGCACTCTTCCTCGCTGTCCTGTATTTTCGCCCCTCTGGTCTATTCGGCGTGGAGAAAGAATAATGAATTCTGTATCTGTTGCACGCATTGGAAAATTAGCGCTTGTGGCGCTCGTGCTGTTTCCCATGGCGTACGGAGACACCTATTTCTTGTCTGTGGGTATTTTGGCGCTGCTGTACGCTTATCTGGCGCTTTCCTGGAACATCCTTGGCGGTATAGCCGGCCAGTTATCCCTTGGCCATGCCGCGTACTTCGGCATCGGCGCTTACACCTCAACCTGGCTATTTTCCAAATTGGGCCTGACACCATGGCTGGGGATGTTTGCCGGCGCGGCCTTTGCAATATTGGCGGCTATTTTAATTGGCGCTGCCAGCTTTCGCCTGCGCGGCGCATATTACGCACTGGCAACCCTGGCAGCCAGCATGGTGCTTAAAACCTTGGTGGAAAACGCAGACACCCTACTGGAAGGCTCACGCGGCATGGAAGTGCCTTTGCTTGGTGATGCCATACTGTACTTCCAACACACCAGCAAATATTTTTATTATCTCGTCGCTCTAGCGTTTGTACTGATTGCCGCGTATTTGAATCATGCCATTCTGGGCAGCCGTATGGGCTTCTATCTAACCGCCATTCGCAACGACCAGGAAGCGGCTGAAGCCCTGGGCGTACGCGTGACGCGCTACAAACTGTATGCCGCAATGCTTAGCGCTGGCCTGACAGCCCTGGGCGGTACGTTTTATGCTCAGTATGTACTATTCATCAGCCCCGACAAGGTCTTCGGTGCGAATACCAGTATTGTGATTGCCGTCATCTGCATCATAGGTGGGCGAGGCACACTTTGGGGCCCCATCCTGGGTGCGGCCCTGCTTCTGCCCGCAGAAGACATTGCCCGTCGCATGACCGGCGGCTTGGTGGGCGCTGACATGTTGCTTTATGGCTTGCTGCTGATGCTGGTCATTCGCCTGCAACCACAAGGCTTGCTTGCCATCTTGGGCTGGTTGTTCAGCAGCAAACGCAAGCCCACCTCGCCCCTCGCGGAGGCCAAACCATGAGCCTGCTCCAGTACAAGAACGTATCCATGCATTTCGGTGGATTGCGCGCAACTGACAATGTCAGTTTTGAGGTAAAAGAAAACGAGATCGTGGGCTTAATCGGCCCAAACGGTGCGGGCAAAACGACTTTATTTGCCATGGCGTCGGGTTTCCTTAGCCCAACTCATGGCCAGATCTGGTTCCGCGATAAACGCATCGATCGCCTTACCGCGCCTGATATATGCGAAGCGGGTCTGGTACGGACTTATCAGATTGTGCGCCCCTTTGGCGAGATGACCGTGCTGGAAAACGTCATGATCGGTGCCTTTTTGCATTGCCGATCGACTGGACGGGCTCGAGAACAAGCCATGCGTGTGGTTGAACGCGTTGGGCTCGGCCCCCGTGCCGCACAAGTCGCGCACACCCTGACGCTGGCTGGCCGTAAACGGCTAGAGGTGGCCAAGGCGCTAGCGACCCAGCCCAAGCTGTTGCTGCTCGATGAGGTCATGGCGGGTCTGAATGTAGTCGAAATTACAGAAATGCTGGATCTGGTTAGAAGCCTGCGCGACGATGGCGTGAGCGTGTTGGTAATCGAACACAATATGCAGGCCATCATGCGCTTGTCTGATCGCATCATCGTCGTCCATCACGGGCAGAAAATCGCCGATGGCGAACCAGAACAGGTAGCTTCCAGTGCCGAAGTCATCGCGGCCTACCTAGGCGATCAATATAAAGGACATCACGCCCATGCTTGAAATTAACAACCTGAGTTCAGGCTATGGCGACATCCAGGTGCTCAGCAGCATTTCCCTGTCTATCCAACAAGGCGAGATCATCAGTATCGTCGGCGCCAATGGTGCGGGCAAGTCCACTCTGGTGCGCACAATCATGGGTACCTTGCCTGCGCGCGAAGGCCACGTCTGGCTCAACGGCCAAGACATCACCAAATTGCCAACGCATCAAATAGCAAAACTGGGTATCGCACAGGTGATGGAAGGACGACGGTTGTTTAACCACATGACAGTGGAAGACAACCTGCTGATAGGGGGTGACATTCTGTGTGATAAACAGCGCAGTAGTGAAAATCTGACATGGGTGTATTCCCTGTTCCCCAAGCTGGAGTCCAGGCGAAAACAACTGGCCCGCTCTTTCAGTGGCGGCGAACAACAGATGCTGGCCATCGGCCGCGCGCTGATGACTGGGCCGAAACTATTGTTATTAGACGAGCCATCCATTGGACTTGCGCCGATCATGGTCGAAACCGTGTTTGAAAAGCTACCGGAAATCAACGCACGCGGCATCACGATTTTCCTTGTCGAGCAAGACGTACATCGCTCGCTGAGCATCGCCAGCCGGGCTTATGTGCTGGAACATGGACAGATCGTGATGTCTGGCACGGGTGCAGAACTGCTGAAAGACGACCGGCTGCGTAAAGCGTATCTGGGCATTTGAATTTGGGGCGTAGTATGTAAAACATACAGCGGTCAGCTCAGGTAAGCACGACCGCCACCAAAATAATCACCAATTGGGCCAAAGGGTAGAGACTGGCGCGGTCGAACAACGCCGCAGCCTGGCCTGCGCCATGCGACCGATGGAGCCTAAAGCCTGGCAACAGCAATAGAAGAAACCCAGCCGTGATGCTAGCCACCAGGTACGGCCAACCTAAAGGCAGAGGGGACATAAACGGCAGAAAAGCACTGATGACGACCGTCAGCGTCAGCGTGACAACAACAACCATACCAGCGCGTCTTGGGCCAAAAACCAAAGGAATGGTCTTGGCCCCGACGCGTCGGTCTTCGTCGATATCGTTCCAGTCAGCCGGGATATTTTGCCCGCCGATCTCCCAGAGCATCAGCCAGACCAACAGCAGTAGCAACTGTGGCAAGGAGGGGTCTGGGGCCACGACATAGACTGCGGCGATCGGTCCGGCAGACTTGACCAGGCCACTGACAAGCGTGCGCCAGTAGGTCACCTTTAGCAGCAAGCAGTAAATGGCCTCAAGCACCGCGACCGCAATGACAATGATCACAATAGCCGGGTTGAGCTGATAAGCGCCGACTAGCGTCAACCCATACCAGAACAAGAACCAGGCGATACCACCGCGCATGCTGATCAAATTCTGCGCCAGGGGATAACGCATGTCGGAAGCTTCAACCGAATAGCCACGATTGATGCCTTGACCCGCAAATTTTTCTTGATCGACCTTAACGCCAACAAGGTCGTTCAACGCGTATATGGCGGTATAACCGGCCACCGCAGTGAGCAGACAAAGCAGTAGCACCGGCCAGGGTGGAAAACCACCCAGCCAGAGCAAAGCGACGAAACCTGGCATTGCAATGTCCAAGATGCCGTGGGTCGATCTGGACAGGGCAAGAAAACGTTTCATAAGCATTCACCCTTACTTGACGAAACAGGCCATGTAGTTGACATCCGCCTTGTCCGAGGCAAGCGTGAACGTCTTGCGAAATGGGTTGTACATCAGGCTGGACACCCCCATGAACGTCAAGCCACCGACGTTCGCCCAGTCATACAACTCGTGTGGGCGTATGAGTTTGCGGTAGCTGTGGGTACCACGCGGCAATAGGCGCAAAATGTATTCACCAGCAATGATCGCAAACAGAAACGCCTTTGGCGTGCGGTTGATCGTGGAGAAAAAAGCCTGACCGCCAGGCTTGAGCAACTGAGCGCAGGCTTTGATTACTTTGCCTGGGTCGGGCACATGCTCGAGCATCTCCATGCAAGTCACGACATCGAAACTACCCGGCTGCTCCTGGGCGAGCTGCTCTGCACTTTCGTAGCGATAGTCGATATCCAAACCATGCTGATCCGCGTGCTGGCGAGCGATATCCAGCGACATCTGAGACAGATCAATGCCGGTGACCCGTGCGCCAGTCTTAGCGAGCGCTTCGGTCAGAATTCCGCCACCACAGCCAACATCCAGCACTCTAGGCTGCGCGATGCCCATCCTATCCATAATGTATCTCAAGCGTAGCGGATTGATGGCATGCAGATTGCCCATCTTGCCTTCAGGGTCCCACCAAAGTTGTGCCACCCTATCGAACTTGGTAATTTCCTGATTATCAGCATTCGAGAATTCGGTCATTTTCGGGAATCTTCCAGTCATTGAGCATTTGTATAGAGGATCTGATTTCCTGCTCGGTAATATCATTGACAAAAACACAGCTGCCAAGAGCATTGGGCATAGGTACCCGTTGCAGCCCGTTACGGTGCTCGACGCGCTCCTGTAGGGATTGCCACATCAGACTGGCATCGAGCAGGCGCGTCTGTGGCTTGATCCCCAGTCGGCCCACCAAGCGCAAAATCCGGCTCGTATCCTCGTCGGACAGCAGGCCCCTTTTGCAGGCAATCAAGGTCGAGACCATGATATCGAGCAGTACAGCCTCACCGTGCAGCAAGAGCGCTTCATGGCGGATTTCAAGTCCGTAGCTGAAAGTATGTCCAAAATCCACCTTGCGCGATAAGTCGTTCTCGAACAGATTCGGTTCGAGTTCCTCCAGCATTCCGGCTATCGCGCGACCGAGTATGTCCTCGCCGCTGGGATTCTGGAAGCTGGCGGCAATGCTTTGTGCGCCATCACGCTCGAGCTCAAGGAATAGTTCGGCATCCTTGATGATCGCCAACTTAATAATTTCGCACACCCCATTCAGAAGATGGCGTCGTGGCAAGGTGCTCAGCAAGGTACGATCGAGCAGCACCCGCTGCGGTGGCTCAAAGCTGCCCAGCCGATTCTTGTGACCGTTGAAGTTGATGCCGGTTTTGATCCCTACTGAAGCGTCCACGTAGCCCATCAATGTGGTTGGCACCTTGATGTGCGGGACACCGCGGCGATAACTGCCGGCGATGAAACCGACCACATCAGTCAGTACCCCGCCACCAATAGCGATAATGGGTTCATCGCGGCGATGAATCGGAAAGGCATCCAGCTCATGCAGGATACCTAGATACGCATCCACCGTCTTGTTTTCCTCGCCGCCGGGAAAAACGACGATTCTGGCTTCGATCTGATGCTGCGCGAAGTAAGCACGAATCCGCTCGCCGTGGTAGCAATCAACGTTTTCGTCAACCACGACGAACCGACGGCCGCCTTCGATCCTGCCAGCCGATAACAAGGCCTGGTTTTGTGGGAGAAACAAATGCGGCGCCTCAACGATGTCGTATTCAACTGGGCGTTGATAGCTGACCCGCCAGCGGGTGATGCCATTGCTCATGCCGCATCCAGCCAATCTGTCCTTGCCGCCAGGATAGCGCGAGCGATATCCTGCGCTTTGCCAAGATCATGATCCATATAATTACCGCACTGCTCAATGCTTGCATAGGGCACCATGCTTGCCTTCAGTATGTCGGCCAGGATGCTTTCCAGAACGTCACAGATCGCTTTACTACGACCTTCGTTCAGGAAAACCAGATAAAAGCCTGTTTGGCAGCCCATCACGCCTACAGACACAAAGTGGGACGGCAGGTGATGCTGAAAACCCGCCAGCAAGAAATGCTCAATCGAGTGCAGCTCGGTGGAGGAAAGACATGCACCGACGTTCGGGCGTCGCACACGCAGATCGACGCAATAGATTATGTCCCCATTTTCGCCACACCTGGCGCTACGCAGTTTGATACTTGGCGCCTTCAAGCGACGATGGTCAAGTTCCCCCACAGTACGGGTATCCCAACCCAGATCCTCGATATTCATCATAATGATTCTTCAGTAAAACGGGCAGCGAATCTCAGGCCGACTGGGCCCCCTTATCGATGAGTTGCGCCAAATGATGGTAACTGTCTGTCAGGGCGCTCTGCCATGACTCTACATGGTGATACAGCTCGACTGAGCCAAAGCCCGAGAAGCCGTTATCGATCAATGCCTTGAAGCTGGCACCCAAATCAAGAGTCCCCTCGCCGGGAATCTCGTGAAAGTGAACGATGCCAGTGAGCGTATTGGCGACCATCTTGTTTACCAGCGGCGGGTTCCTGGCACCGCGCAAGTAGGCGAGAATGGGTTTGGCACGCTCGAGCACGTCGTAGCTCAGTCCGGGAATAGAGATCAGATAAGTGAAGATCTCATCATCTAGCGGTGAAGCGCCTGCGTACAGTCGCGAATAATCCACACAGGTCGGCGCCCTTGCGACGCCAGCCTGCGCCAGGATGGCATCAAGTCGTTGTCGACGCTGGTGTCCCGGCCTTTGGTTGCAGAAATACAGCGAATGCGTGCGATCCACCAGCAAGTAGTCAGCCGTGTCGGGAAAGTAGACGAGTGTGCTGGCAAACCCCAGATCAAAGGAAAGGTGCTCGCTATCCTTCACAATTTTCAGGTTATAACCTTCGCGCGCGTCCGAGATATGCAAATACCGGGCGAAGGGCGCCGCACGTCCCAACGCAGCAATGTAATCCTGCTCAGAGCAATAGGCATGGCAAATATCGATGTGCAACTGAAATCGCGGCGAATTGATCTCGTTGATCAGCGATAGCCCTTGCTCCAGGGTCTCGATGAACATACCTGGTTCCGGCTCGATCAGCAGTGTGATGTCCTCATCATCGTGAATTGCGCGAAGGCACTCGTGGATACTTTCGACGAGCAGCGCGCGCGGATTCACCGAGGGGTTAAGGATGTGTTCGTCACGAATGAATCCACTGCCAAACGTCACCAACGAGACGCCTAAGCGACGAGCGATATCAATGCCACGCTTGACCAGGTCAATCCGACGTTTGCGGCCCGCCAGGTCTGGCGTCATCAATGAAGGCTCATGCGGTCTTGACGGCGTAAAGAAGTGTGAGGCGGTCGCGACGCACGCCGGCTTGATTCGGGCAGCATTCAGCTGTCTGCGCACAGTCGCCAAATATTCATCGCTAATATCGTAGGGGTTGAACTGACGCCGATGAAAAGCGATCTCGATCCCCTCATAGCCCGCCTGACCCACCGCGTCGATGGCATCCAGAAAATCCAGATTAGTCAAGCCGAACGTGCTGTAGCTAAGTTGAATTGCACCCATGGGTTTCTATACCATCGACTGTAAAAAGTGCATGATTAAATTCTTGATTGACTAATGTCGTGCATGGTGAACATTTCCAGACGATTTTGTTCGGCAGCACTAGACGGGCGAACCGAGATAGCCATCAACTGCTTGGCCTGAATAAATCCTGGCTCAAACTTAGCACTCGACGCTGCCAGCGCATATGATTTCCATCAAGAGAGCACAAATTATTGTGCGATGATCGATCAGCCAGCATAAATTACTGACGACTGTCATCGATCCCGCGTCAGACGTACTGGAGCAGGCCGTCCTTCAAATCAAAATAACGCCCCACAATAAAAGGATGTTCATCCTGCATGTAAAGCCTGGATTTTGACTCCCTTAGTTTTCTCACGCAGTCCACAAGATGACTGAGCTTGTCTGTCTCGAAAGTCAGCAGCCATTCATAGTCTCCAAGGCCGAATCCATAAACACCATTGGTCAAGATATCCGGCACGAACTCATGACCGATCTCTCCATGATTTCCGATTACGGCCTTTCTCTCCCAAGCAGGAAGCAGATAATATTCGGGCTTTCTGATAAATGGATAGAAGCACAGATATTTTCTGGGCGTCATGCCGATGGCAAAAGATGTCGGGTGTTCGGAAAATTCGAATGGCTTGGTAATTCCCACAAATGCGTGTGGCGTATCAATATAAGCGCCTAACGTTGATCTACGGACTTCCAGCTGAAGATTCTGAATGTCGTCAAAGTGCTCACTAAACATCCAGAACAGGATGTCTGTATGACCCTGAAAGCCTTGCACTATATAGGTTCCGCGCAAGCCCACTCGATCCTCATATTGTTTGAAGATCGCCGCAACAGCTTCTACCGCCTCTAAGCGCTCTTTTTTTCCCAACTGATTCCACTGCGAGGTGAATTTAATGGCTAGTTGAGCAGTGAATTGTTCTTGCATAATGCATTCCCTTTAAGATCACAAAGCTACATTGCTTATATCAGTACTATCGACCACATCTTTAAACGAGGCGCTCATGTTTTCTATTTGAATCGTGTGATACTGCTCATGCAGCCATACGCAATCGACCAGATTCTTTAAACTTATTTTGCCAAATAGTGGATGCGCCGTGGATTTATCAACCAGAATACGCTCGTGTGTTTCATTAAATACGCGTTGCAGATATCGAAAGCGGGATTCTTCAAGCATCCGGATCAATTCCTGCTTCGTCATAAAACCGCTATGTGACTCGAGCTCAATATGGAGTAGGCTGTCATCCGTGCGTAGATAGGAAAGGTCCTTTTCAGCAACTTTTTCGCTTGTACCGCCCAAGGCACTCAAGACATCGGTTGCGATGTTCTTTTCCACTATATAAAGATGGTGAACGATTTGGCTGACCGTCCATTCGCATGGATAATATTTTGTATTCAACTGTTCGTCTGTCAATGTTCCGAAGCTTGCTAAAAGTCGGATTCGAGTTCGACCGAGATTGGTAATCAACATTGTCTTGACTTCTTTAAAAGGGATGGTCTTGCAAAGATATGCGCAAGCGTCGCGTGCGCAGCGTCCTCGCCTTGACGCACACATTCGGAGAGCCCAATGCCACCATATGACGCTCCCGCCAGCACGACACCTGGAAAACGCGTGGCGACACTTTCGGTGAGCTTGGCCATATGCACCAAATGCCCTACCGCGTATCGAGGCATCGCATTGCGCCAGCGTGTAACTACGTGAAACTCGGGTGCATCATTGATGGCCATGACGCGTTTAAGATCATGCAACACGGTTTGCACGATAAGGTGATCATCGGCGTTCACAATCGCATCGTCGCCTGGCCGGCCCACGTAGCAACGCAAAAGCGCATAGCCCTTCGGGGTGGTGTGCGGCCATTTGAGGTGGCTCCATGTACACGCAGTGATTGCGCAGCCAGCGTTTCGTGGCACGATGAAACCCGTTCCAGGATTGTGAATTTTTATCGCGTCTTGCCGAAAGGCCAGCACGACGTTGGCGACCGAGGCAGGCGGGCTTTCTTGCAAGGGGCTAAAGCTAGCGGGCATACCCAGCAAGCTTGCTGCGGACTCGCCAGGTGCAGTTAAGACCACCGCATCGACATCCAGCGTATCGTTCCCGCGCAGGGTAAGCCGATACCGTCCCGCAATTTCCTGGATACGCGTCACTGTCGTATTCCTCATCACAGACGACGGCGGTAGAAGGTCTTCGATCGCGGCGACGAGCGATTCAAGCCCCCGGTCGAGACTCGTAAACGGGCCCGGGGTCTTATCACGACGAGGTGCACGCTTATTTTGCTCGGGACCGGCCTGGGATCTGCGCATCCCTAAAATCAGACTCTGATGGCTCTTTTGCAGAGCAACCATGTGGGGCATGGTCGCATGAGCACTGAGACGTTCGGTGCTTTCGGCGTAGATCGCTGAAAACAAAGGTTCGATCAAGCGGTCCACGAGCTCGCTGCCGAAATGTCGTCTAAAAAAACTGTCAACCGACTCGTCATCAACCGCCACGTTGTGTTTATACAATAGCTCAAGGGCAGCCCTCAGCTTACCGGCCGGCGAGAAGAGTCCGGATTTTAAAAACGGCATAAGCTTCGTTGGCACCCCCATCACCATCCCCGCAGGAATAGGGTAAAGCGCATCTTTGGCAAAGACAAAAGCTTGCCCCGTATTACTACGAATAAGTGTGTGGCCCAGCCCGGCAGCCTGGATGAGATCAAGAAGGCTTTTGCCTTTTATATGAAAGGAATCTGGGCCCGCTTCAATCAGAAATGCGCCATGTCGCAGCGTCTTGATCTTGCCACCAAGTCGGGGCTCTGATTCCAGCAGTGAAAACTCTAACGGCAGTTGGCCTTTGTTCTTTTGCTGATGAAGATGAAATGCTGTGGAAAGCCCCGTTATACCTCCGCCGATAATCGCCACACGTCGCGCTTCGCTCTTCATGTCTGGGCTGGCTCCATCATAACTAATGCTTGGATAAGCGCATCACCCAGGCCAGCGATGAATAAATCATCTGTGTTTGGCATCGCGGGACGAAGATATTGCGCACCTAACTCATCCGTTACAGCACGACATTCAATATCATTGTCGTAGAGGATCTCTAGGTGGTCAGACACAAATCCAATGGGACAATAGATAAATTTTTTATAATTGCCGCTTTTTGATAATTCTCTGGTGACGCTCAGGATGTCGGGCCCAAGCCAGGATTGAGATGTCCTGCCAGCGCTTTGCCAGGCAAGCTCGTAATTGTCCAGGCCTGCGGCAGCTGCGATAAGACGCGCGCTCTCTAGCACCTGCTGGGGATAAGGGTCTGCGACCAGTGTCTGTCTTGGTAGGCTATGCGCCGAAAACAGGACGATCGTTTGTTGTCTTTCCGCTGCGGACATTAAGGACAGCATTGCGCGGATGCGCTGTGCCCAGTACGCGATAAACTTGGGTTGGCGATACCAGCTTGATATGGTAACGAGCGTGGGCATGCCCAGGTTTTCTGCCGCCTTGGTCGCACGATCGCTGTAAGACTGTGTACTGAGGGCAGAGTAATGAGGCGCCATGATTATCGAGATTGCCTTCTCGATACCATCGGCATGCATAGACTCAACAGCATCCTCGATAAAGGGATGAATATGCTTGAACCCGACATAAGATTTGAAGCTTGTGCCCGGTAGCCGCGTATTCATATTTTGGGCAAGCTTATCTGCTTGTTCTTGGGTAATGCGCCCAAGCGGAGATAATCCACCAATCGCCCGATAGCGCTTGCTTAGTTCCTGCAACAGGTCTTCAGTTGGCGGATTACCACGACGTATATGGGTGTAATAGGCAGTCAGATCTGCGATATTGCGCGGCGTGCCGTACGCCATTATTAATATACCGATTGTTTCTTGTGACATATTCCCGATTACTTGTTTCTGAGAATCAATGTTTCCAATGTAATCGGTTTTTATAAACTCGAACCGAAGAAACTGGCTCGATCTTATCAAACATCAACAAGCCAGGAAGTTTCTGCTGGAGATAATAAAAATAGAGGCAAACCGAACCTATCAAAGCATGCGGCAATGCACATGCGATTAATTGAACTGATTTCTTAATCTGTTCGTGGCGGTTCGGTGCGGGTCGTTCCTGAATCTGGCCCCTGGTTAATGCGAGAGCAAGGCCTGATAGCTACGCCGAGCCTGCAGATATCGATCTAAAGGAAAGCGGATGGGGACGCCCTCGAGCGCAGCCGCAAGCATATCGAGATGCGCATCGAAGCCGGCGCAGGCTTTGGCGACATCCTCTTCGACGGGTATGCCAACGGTCAGGATCAGTTGTGTACCGTTTCCCGAAGAGCTCAGCTCCCAACACAAGGGGCGATTGGGTTCATCCCCGCTGCTCCATGAATACTGCAAGCGTCTAGGCGGATCCCAATCGATAAGGGTACTGTGAATTGTTATTCCACTGTCTTCGAAGTCGATATGAACGAGCCCGCCGCTGCGTTGTTCAATCGTACCGGGCGCCAGCCACTGCGCAAACGCCTGCGGTTCCGTCAGCATACGCCAGACGGCATCCTGGTCATGTTCAAAAAATCGCTCTAGCCGCCCCTGAAAACAGTCCTCAAGACGCTGGATACGGCCTGGTTCGAAACCTTCTTCTCTCATCGAATTCTCCCGATAATGCAAGCAATTGATGATATCAGGCACATGACCTGGAATCAGCGAATTCCCTGCACTTTCTGTGCCAATTCCAGCGCAGCCGCTTCAACGCGAATCGACCGGCTTAAAAACTTCATGGGCATGATTACCTGGCCAGTTTCGCGCAACGATTACGATTGGCCAGGCCCAGACGTAAAACCTCGCCGCAGGTCGGGTAAAATTTGACGATTCTCGCTCGGCCCTGGGAGGCACGATGATAGGGGTTTTTGATTCAGGCAGTGGCGGACTGACCGTTCTCAAGGCGCTTCGTGCCGCGCTACCTGATCAACGCTTTATTTATTACGGGGACCACATCCACGCGCCCTACGGCGATCGTGATGCGGACTCGATCTACAACCTGACACTCTCGTGCTTGACGCAGCTCTTTGGCTTGGGCTGCTCTTTGGTCGTCATTGCGTGCAATACCGCGTCGGCGACGGGCCTGCGCAGACTTCAGCAAACTTGGCTACCTGTTCATTTTCCCCACAAACGTGTCATCGGCGTGATTGTGCCGATGGTCGAAGCACTGACGGGTGTACCCTGGCTAACAAAACATCAAACGGATGCGCATAGATCAATTCAAAAAACCGTTGGGGTCTTTGCGACACAGTACACCGTGCACAGCCAGATATTTGTCGAAGAGACACAAAGACGCGCACCGGGAATCCACGTTGTCCAACAAGCTTGCCCGGATCTCGTGCAACTTATCGAGGAAGATGCCCGGTTACCTGATTTACGGCACTCGGTACAGCACTATGTCGCTCAGTTGCAGCACAGCCTGAATGGCGCACACCTCTCGGCGGCGTTGCTCGGCTGCACGCACTATCCCTTGATCGAAGATATTTTTGCCGAAGCCTTGCCCGATCATGTCGAAATTTTTTCGCAGCCAAAAATCACGGCTGACAGCCTCGTCACCTACCTATCTCGCCACCCGGAATTTTCGGACACAAAAGAATCAGGAATTTTATTTTATTCCTCGAGCAATCCAGACAATATAACGGCACGAGCAAAGCGCTTCTTTGGTGACGATAAAATTCGTTTTGAGCAGTTACCGCCACCGCATGGTGCCTCTCCAGCAATACAAGTGCCTGGCATTTTGAGCGCTCATCAATGCGACACAGCCCCACAGATATTCACCCGTAACCAAAAACTGCACTCCGATGGGGTACAGTAGTAGTTTTTTGACTTATGACCCGATCCCTGACCGCCTTACTGGCCATCGCCACCCTGAGCTTTGCTATCGCACCCGCGTGGGCGGCAGATACCATCAAAATCGGCGAACTCAATAGCTATAAAACGCAGCCAGCGTTCCTCGGACCTTACAAAAAAGGCATGGAACTCGCGCTCGAGCAGATCAATGCTGCGGGCGGTGTTAATGGCAAGCAGCTAGAACTGATCACCCGTGACGACAACTCAAACCCAGGTGATGCGGTACGCGCTGCACAGGAGCTGCTGACACGCGACAAGGTGGATGTTCTGACTGGGGCATTTTTGTCGAATATCGGCTTGGCGATCACAGATTTTGCCAAGCATAAAAAGGTGTTCTACCTCGCCAGCGAACCCTTGACCGACAAGATCGTTTGGGCCGATGGCAATCGCTACACATTCAGGCTACGCAATTCGACCTATATGCAAGTGGCCATGTTGATTCCTGCCGCCATTGCCATGAATAAAAAGCGCTGGGCGATCGTCTACCCCAATTACGAGTACGGGCAATCGGCCGTTGCAACCTTTAAGGCGCTCCTCCAAGCCGCCCAACCCAATGTGGAATTCGTCGCCGAACAAGCCACGCCACTGGGTAAAATCGACGCCAGCAATGTCGTGCAGGCGCTCGCCGATGCGAAGCCCGAGGCCTTATTCAACGTGCTGTTCGCCAGTGATCTAAGCAAGTTTGTGCGCGCGGGGACGCAACGCAATTTCTTTGAGGCCCTACCCGTTGTGAGCATGCTGACGGGCGAGCCCGAATACCTGGATCCATTAGGCTCCGAGACCCCAGTGGGATGGGTGGTTACCGGCTATCCGTGGTATGCCATCGACACCCCCGAGCACACCCAGTTTCTGCAGGCCTACCAGGCTAGATTCGACGACCATCCACGCTTGGGCTCTGTGGTGGGGTACAACACCATTTTGTCCCTGGCTGCCGGCATCAAGAAGGCTGGCTCCACCGATACAGAAGCATTGATTTCTGCATTCAAAGGGCTAGAGCTCGATACGCCGTTTGGTCCTATCATCTATCGAAGCATTGATCATCAGTCGACGATGGGGGCTTATGTGGGGGTGCTGGCATTGCAGGATGGTCAAGGTATCATGACGGACTTTAAGTATGTCGATGGCGCCCAGGTTCAGCCGAGCGACGAGCAGGTCAAACAATGGCGTCGCGCACAGGCTGATTAAAGGCGGCAGCGCACACCGGTGCGCAAGGCAATCTTATGGACTTTGGCGGTGTAGCCGTTCAGTTCCTGAACGGCATGGCGCAGGCTTCTTCGCTATTTCTGGTGGCGGCTGGCCTGTCGCTGATTTTTGGGGTGACGCGCATCGTCAACTTTGCGCATGGATCCCTTTATATGCTGGGCATCTACCTGGCGTATTCGGCTGTGCAGCAATGGGGCCACAGCCCGGCGGGTTTTTGGTTCAGTTTGCTGGCCGCATCGTTAGCGGTCGGCGCTCTGGGCGCCTTGCTCGAAATCATTTTATTACGCCGCATCTACCGGGCACCCGAGATGCTGCAGTTGCTGGCGACCTTTGCGCTGGTCTTGATCATCAACGATGTGGCCCTCTGGATTTGGGGACCGGACGACTTGCTCGGCCCTTTGGCACCGGGCTTGAGTGGCGCGATTCAAATATTTGGTCGCTACATCCCTGCCTACGATTTGATGCTGATCGTCGTTGGCCCCATTTTGCTTGCATGTCTGTGGCTACTTCTGACCCGGACCCGGTGGGGCGCTTTAATCCGGGCAGCCACCCAGGACCGCACCATGCTGGGTGCATTAGGCGTGAATCAGGCATGGTTATTTACCAGTGTTTTTGCATTGGGCGCTTTCCTGGCCGCTTTGGGCGGCGCCATCCAGATCCCGCGTCAGCCCGCCAGCCTCGGACTGGATCTAAGCGTCATTGGCGATGCCTTTGTCGTGGTGGTCGTGGGCGGCATGGGCTCGATACCGGGCGCTTATCTTGCAGCGCTCATCATTGCCCAGCTCAAAGCCTTTTGTATCGCGCTGGGTGTCGTGTCGTTTGGCGATATCAATATCGCGTTTCCCAAACTGACCCTCGTGATTGAGTTTATCTTTATGGCGCTGGTCCTCGTGATCAGACCATGGGGTCTGCTGGGAAAACCGATGGCATCTGTGCGCAGCGCGGGCGCTCAGGACGCGCCCCTGCGCTTGGCCACGCCTGGGTATAAGGGACTGATACTGGTGGTTCTGGCGGTGCTCATCACCCTCCCCGCCTTCTCAGACACCTTCCCGTATGCACCGGTTCTGGCGCTGGATATCATTATTGCAGCGCTATTTGCCGCGAGCCTGCACTTCATCATGGGGCCAGGGGGTATGCCCTCATTTGGACATGCCGCCTATTTCGGTTTGGGCGCTTACGGCGCAGCGCTACTTTTGACGAGCGCGTCCTGGCCGATGGCGCCGGCGATCATCACCGCCCCATTATTGGCGGGTATCGGTGCTGTGGTTTTTGGCTGGTTTTGCGTGCGCCTGACGGGCATCTATCTGGCGATGCTCACACTGGCATTCGCACAGATCGTGTGGTCTATCGTCTACCAGTGGGATGCTGTCACTGGGGGATCAAATGGCATTATCGGTGTGTGGCCCGCATCATGGCTACCTGCGAACGGCTATTATTATTTGGCGCTAACTGCCGTCACCCTGTCCGTATATGCCTTACGACGTCTGATATTTTCGCCATTTGGCTATGCACTGCGCGCTGGGCGCGATTCAGCCCTGCGTGCCCAGGCGATCGGTATCGATATCAAAGGCGTTCAGTTATTGGCGTTCGCTATCGCAGGCCTATTTGCGGGACTGGCAGGTGCGCTATTCGTGTTCTCCAAAGGCAGTGCCTCGCCTGAACTTATCACCGTCGGAAAATCTGTAGATGGTCTGATTATGGTCCTGTTAGGTGGCGTGCAGACCGTGGTGGGGCCACTCGTTGGCGCAGCGACCTTCACCCTGTTGCAGAACGCTTTTATTGGCATTACCCAGTACTGGCATGCCGTGCTGGGTGGCGTGATCCTGCTGCTGGTGATGGCCTTCCCGCAAGGCATCGCCGGTTTTGTCGAGCAGATTGGCGCACGCATCCAGATCATGCGCCACCCCGAGCCACGGGAGGGCGCATGAGCCTGTTACAGGTCCAGGGTCTGAAAAAGCAATTCGGCGGCAACCTCGCTGTCGATGGCGTGAGCTTTACGCTGGCGGCAGGTGAGATGCTGGCACTGATCGGCCCGAACGGCGCAGGTAAATCCACGGTATTTAATATGATCGGTGGCCAATTATCGGCAAGCGCGGGATCGGTTCTGCTGAATGGCACCGAAATACTCGGCGCTCCATCACGCAAAATCGCACGCCTCGGGGTGGCGCGCACATTCCAGATCGCAGCCGTTTTTTCGTCGCTGACCGTGCTCGAGAACATTCAGATTTCATTATTGGCGCATCGCCGGAAAATCTATTCGTTTTGGCGACCCGTGCCCAGCATGGCCCCTGAGCGCGCACTGGAGCTGCTTAGCCAAGTCGGTATGCGCGAGCAGGCACACCGCCCGTGCAACGAGCTGGCCTATGGTGACGTCAAGCGCGTTGAACTGGCTATCGCGTTGGCATGCGAGCCGCGATTGCTGCTGATGGACGAGCCGACGGCGGGGATGGCTGCCGCCGAGCGCAATGCCTTAATTGCCTTAGTCCAGCAATTAGTGCGCCAGCATCATCTGGCCGTGTTATTTACCGAGCACAGCATGGACGTCGTATTTACCTATGCTGATCGGATTATCGTGCTGGCCCGCGGCCAGGTTATTGCCCAAGGCAACGCCGATCAGGTACGCCATGACCCGCGCGCCCAGGAGGCCTACTTTGGCACCGGCAGGACATTTGAGCGCAGTAACGATGAGGTGAGGTCATGACGGCGCAGGCACCCACTTCAGCGCTACTGACGCTCTCTGAGGTCAATGCCTGGTATGGTGCAGCGCACGTGTTGCACCACATCGATCTACACGTCGGACAAGGCGAGGTCGTCGCCCTGATGGGGCGCAACGGTGCGGGTAAATCAACCACCCTGAAATCCATCATGGGGCTCGCCCCCAAGCGTACCGGGCAGATTGTCTTTATGGGTCAATCGATTATCGGGTACCAACCTTATCAGATTGCCCGTCTGGGCCTGGGTTACGTGCCCGAGGATCGACGTATCTTTACCGATCTGACGGTCGCGGAAAACCTGGACGTCGGCCGCCAGCCATCGCGATACTGGCCCGATGGCCAGGCTGTGACCACCTGGACAGCCGACAAGCTGTACGAG
Source organism: Alcaligenaceae bacterium CGII-47 (assembly GCA_019166125.1). Taxonomy (GTDB): domain Bacteria; phylum Pseudomonadota; class Gammaproteobacteria; order Burkholderiales; family Burkholderiaceae_B; genus Castellaniella. The sequence goes on along the minus strand of JAHTBO010000001.1, from coordinate 61,179 downwards.
CTATTCCCTAATCTGGCGACTATGGGCCAGCGCCCCGCAAGCGCGATGAGCGGGGGCGAACAGCAAATGTTGACCGTCGCGCGCACCCTGATGGGCAACCCATTTTTGATCCTGCTTGACGAACCCTCCGAGGGCATCGCCCCGGTCATCGTCGAGCAAATGATCGCCATGATCCTGGCACTCAAGGCGCACGGCGCGAGCATATTGCTTGCCGAGCAAAACATCTATTTTGCTCAACTGGTGGCGGATCGTGTCTATGTGCTGGAGAAGGGAGCGATCCGTTATAGCGGATCGATGGCTGAGCTGACCGCGAACGAAGCGGTGCGCCAGGCCTATCTGGGCTTGTAGGCCGGAGTCAGTGTTAAATAGATATACGGACCCACGAGCCTGTATATTCAATAGCTAGAAGGAGAAAATATGACGGTATTAGCGAAGTTCGTATACGAAATAAAGCCGGGGCGTTTTGACGACTTCATGTCAATCTTAGGCCAAGCGGCAGGCCCCGAGTTCGACAGTCCGGTGCTGCCAAGTTCTGTGCGTCTATTCCGATGCGTCGTTCCGGGACCAGACACTCACATCATCCAATTGTTTATCGAGTATCCGGACATGACCGCTTATGGTCAGAGAACCGACTTCGAGAACAATAATTTCAAGTGGAGAGCGCTATTCGCCGAGCAACCCGACTCACCTCAAAGGCTGGTGTCCGTCGAGTTGCTGTCCGAGATTGTGCCAAGTGCACCTCACTAGCTAGGCGCCCCAGCCGACCACAAGCCCAGATAGGCCTGGCGCACTACCTGTTTAACACGGTCGAAGAGGTGCTAGATTACGCCACGCGGTGGCGGTGGCGATGGTCGTACAATCACGAACGGCCCAATATGGGCTTAGGTGGCATTACCCCGAAGCAAAAACTGGCCCTTGCGGCCTAATCTCTACTCTTAGAGACCACTAAAAATGGGGGGGACTACCCTGACTAATTTCTAGTGTAGAGCAAATCCAGCAATATTGAGCGGCGTCAGCAGACCCATCGGAATATATGAGACACAGCGAACATCATAGAACGCATCGAACAGGCTGGCTTCGCGCCGCCGTTCTTGGGGCGAACGATGGAATTGTTTCTACAGCGAGCCTTTTATTGGGTGTGGCGGCGGCTGGTGCAAGTACAGGTGCCATTATCATTGCTGGTGTTGCCGGCCTCGTATCAGGCGCAATGTCCATGGCCGCTGGCGAGTACGTCTCAGTAAGCTCTCAAGCTGACACTGAGCGTGCTGATTTGGCTCGCGAAAGTAAAGAATTAGCTACAAATCCCGAACAGGAGCATGCGGAATTGATGTCGATCTATGTCAAGCGTGGTCTGGATGAACCGTTGGCATCAAGTGTTGCCACTCAACTTATGACCCGTGATGCGCTCAGTGCACATGCCAGAGACGAGCTTGGTATATCCGATACTCTGGCCGCAAAACCAGTTCAAGCTGCATTCGCCTCCGCCGCCACTTTCGCCGCAGGCGCTGCTTTTCCACTATTGGTCGTTCTATTACTTCCAAATGCGGCGCTCATGTGGGGCGTTGCGAGTAGCTCACTCCTATTTCTTGCTCTCTTGGGCCTTCTGGCGGCGCGCGTTGGCGGCGCACCTGTGCTCCCGTCTGTAACTCGTGTCTCGTGCTGGGGTGCGTTGGCAATGGCCTTGACCGCCATAATCGGTGCTTTCATCGGTGCGTCTGTTTAACGAGTCACTCGAGACGAGACAATGATTTCGCAACCTATATGCGCCTCAACCAGTCCGACGGCGTCAGCCCAGAGCCCTCCGTAATGTGTCGTGCCAGACCTTATTTCTCTACTCTGTCCTTGACAACCATAATGGTCTGCTGCATCAAGGCGCAAAGCGTTTCCTGTCCATCCTTAATAGAGAATACCTCTGCCTTGGTGATAATCAGCGTGCGACCCGCACGAATGACCTCGCCGCGTGCAATAAGCTTCTCTCCGTTAGCCGGTGCGAGGATATTGATCTTGTATTCCACAGTAAGCACGGAGTCACCTTCCGGCACCATCGTCATCGCGGCATAGCCGGCTGCTGAGTCCGCGATCATGCCAATCACCCCTCCATGCACAAAGCCATGCTGCTGCTCGATGCCTTGCCAATGCGGCAGCTCAATTTCGGCCCGTCCATGCGCCACATTGGAGAGTGTTGCCTGGATCAGCCGCATCGCACGCTGTCGAGCAAAACTGGCGTGGGTGCGTTCAGCGAAAGGTAGATTAGAGACTTGGCTCATGGGGTTTGCCTTTTGGTTGGATGATCCTGCGCACGCATATAATCCAGTATCCGGCTCCCTGGATACTCTGCGGAGCATTGTAATAATAGGGCCAAAAATTGAGAGCAATACGCATCGAACAGTATGGAGGCCCGGAGGTTTTATTACATCGGGACCTTCCCACCCCGAAACCCGGGCCTGGAGAGGTATTGGTTCGCGTGGCATTCGCCGGTATTAATTTCATGGATGTCCATACGCGTCAGGGAAAATACGCTACCTCCAGAACATACCCTGTGCGCTTGCCCTTGACGCTGGGCATGGAGGGTGCAGGGGATATTGTAGAGCTTGGCGAGGGGCTTAGCGCACTAAAAGCCGGGGACCGCGTGGCATGGTGCCTGGCGTGGGGCAGCTATGCCGAGTTTGCGATTGTCCCAGTCACGCGTCTGGCAAAAATCCCTGATGCGATTGACTTTGAGCTCGCGGCAGCAGTCATGTTCCAGGGATGCACTGCCCACTATCTGAGCCATGATGTCGGTCAGCTCGGGCCCGGGCGCAGCTGTCTAATTCTCGCCGCATCGGGAGGCATCGGGCAACTGCTCATCCAGTTTGCCAAACGCGCCGGAGCCACCGTTTTTGCGGTCACGAGCACGCCTGAAAAAGCCGCGATTGCAAAGTGCTGCGGTGCGGATCATGTGATGCACTATGACGAGGGGCGTTTTGCTGATGCCGTCCGAGATGCCAGCGGTGGCGCAGGGGTTGATGTGGTCTTCGATGCGGTCGGCAAGACAACGCTGCGTGATAGCTTGCGCACGGTGCGCACCCGAGGCCTTGTCGTGAATTACGGCTCGGTGTCCGGTTCAGTCAGTGATCTGGATCCCATCGAGTTAGGCGAGGCCGGATCGCTGTTTTTGACGCGCCCACGCCTTGCGGATTATCTGGCTGATACCGCAACGGTGCAACGCCGGGCTGATGATGTCTTCGCAGCGCTATGCGATGGATCGATCCGCATTCAGATGGGCTCACACCACACACTGAATAATGTCGCACTCGCCCATGCCGCCCTTGAGGAGCGGCGTCAAATAGGAAAATCCGTGCTGGACCTGCGTGCCTCAGCCTAGCCAGAACCGAATCTCAGCCCAAGCCCTTAAGTCGCGTCGCTGGCGTGGCGCTGGGCAATTTCCTCTAGCACGGGCAAAATATATTGACGAAATTGAGCCGGGTTTTCGCTCATCGGAAAATGACCCAGCTCTGCCATCTCATAGACCTGCGCATCAGGAATGCCCTGAGCCGTCCTGCGTGTATCCTCGGGCGTGCACGAAAAATCATACTCGCCCGTCAATAAATATAGGGGCGTGCGACGGGCATCTATACGGCCTAACTTACCCCGCAGGTCAGCATCCACACGGTAGAAATGAAGATCACCGCGAAAGACACCCGGGCCGCTTTGCATATATTGCCAGAGCGTCTCGTGGCGGAATTTATCCGGGCTCTGAGGGGCCACCAAGCCCGAGATCAATGCGGCTGAAACTTCCCCACCATGAATATCCGCCCGATGTAACCAGCTCGTGTCATACCACGGCAACTGATAATCAGCGGATGACAGCCCGATTAAGGCAGAGAACTCATCACCATGATTATTTGCGAGTTCCAGCACAATCCGACCGCCAATTGAGCAGCCCATGACCACAGGCTTTTCAAGCTGCATGGCCTGACATATGGATCGAACCGTATCCAGGTATAGCGGTGTGCTCAGTTGGTAGTCTTGTGTCTGCCAACCTTCAGGGGGATAGGATTTTCCGTGCCACGGCATATCAAACGCGATCACCCGGTATTGGTCCGTGATCGCCTGGTCACACATGAGGTGTCGAAACTGGCGACTATCCGCCCCGGCGGTATGCAGGCACACCAAGGGTATGCCCGATCCGCTTTCTTCGATATAGACGCGGCAGTCCCGTTCCTGGATATTGACGCTCAGGTAGCGGCCGACAATCGGTTCAAAAGGTATAGTCGTCATGTCACGCTCACCGGTACCTGGGAATAGTCAGAAAATCTTTTACGTACTGAAGATGCGCCATGAGCAGCGACATATCGCCTTCAAAATACATTTCTCCGCGCTTTGATAGCGCAAATACATCATGCCATCCTGCGGGGGGCAATAAGGTCCATAACGCAGCCCAGGCGTCTATCGAACCATTGATTGAAAAATCACTCGAGCACAGCAAGGGCAGTCCTCGCCGATATCCGTCTAGTTGTCCGGAACGGGTATTGAGCAAAAACGGTGTATCGCCGATGCGCACCACCCAATCTGCGCTCAAGACGCGCGTACTCCCAAAAGTGCGCACCTCGGTGATCACCTCGGAACACAACGCGCGTTCAAACCGATCGCAGAGTTCAGCCTCGGCAAGTTCTGTCGGTATCTGTTTCATTGCTTACATCACTCCGCCGGATAGACATGGCCATCGAACAGACGGCGCGCAGTGCGATAAAAATAGCCTCGCCGCACATTCCAATTTAGGTTTACACATTCGACATCAGCCCCTGCCGTCAGGATGCCTGATGGCATGCCAATACGTAAGGATCCATCAGTAGAGGGACGCGCGACGGTATTGACCACCGTCCCTTTGATTCCCGCCGCCGCAGCCAAGCACAGCGATACGGTCAACTGCAACGCCATATGAGGCTGGCCGCTGGAAATCATTCGGACGGTCAGATCAATATCGCCAGCGTTCGTCGTAGCCCCGGACAGCGTTGTCGCGGCCTGCGGGGGTGAGACAAACCCCACAAACGGCACGACGCGTTTAGCACGTGCCTGCTCTAAATTGGAGGTAATCCCCATGGCAAGCGATGCGTGAATACGAATATTATTGAGCTTACCGAGTAGATCAGGGCATCCATTAATCGCCGCTGGCAGCTCGGTTCCGCTCAAACCCAAATCCCGAGCATCGACAAATACACAGGCATTGGCCGCATCAACCATAGAGACCCTGATTCCGCCCAAACCTGGCACTTCGAGTATCTGGGCCGCCTGCCCTGTGGGGAGCAGCCGACCCGTGGTGGCGCCGCCCGGATCGAGGAACGTCAGTTGAACGCTGGCGCCCTTACCCGAAACGCCTGGAATTTCCAGCTCGCCGCCCACCCGAGCACGCCCGTTCGTGACGGGGAACACGGCATGAATGACCTTTCCGGTATTGGTATTATGGATACGAACGAGCGCGTCCCCATCATCGGCCTGCACGAGCTTTTCATCGACCGCGAATGGGCCGATCGCCGAGGACATATTGCCACAGTTCCCACTGTAATCAACGCGCATCTCGTCAACCATGACTTGTGCAAAGGTGTAATCAATATCCGCATCCGACCGGGTGGACGGGCCAACCACACAGATCTTGGACAGCGATGACACGCCCCCCCCCATGCCGTTTAGCTGACGCCCGTGGACATCCGGGCTACCCATCAGAGCCAGAAAAAGTGGATCCCACTGTTCGCGCTGCAAGGGCAGATCATGCACATGCAGGATCAGGCCTTTGCTGGTACCGCCACGCATAAATACGGCCGGTATACGCCGCATCATGTCAGTTTGCGTCATGGCTCATTGACCTCTCTCGCCTCAGGCACAAAACCTAACGAGCATGGGAGGCGTTGGTCTTTTGCCATGCCATCAATCGGCGCATACCTTCTTCGAGGGATATCTCGGCCTTCCAGCCGATCGTACTCAGGGCCTTATCGACATTGATCTGTAGCTCAGAGGCTGCAGCCGACTTGACCGCCCGGTTGTCCGCCTGATAGACCGGTTTGAGCCCAGCGTTACCAGAAAGACGAATCGCCATTTCCGCAACCTGTGTAGATGTTGTATCTACTCCTGTACCGATATTAATGGCGTGATCATGCGCGTCGCTGATCATCGCCATCGTGCAGGCCCGGGCGACATCCGACACGTAGACGTAATCATGGACCTCGCGCCCGTCGCCCTGGATGACCGGTGACTCGTTGCGTACGATCTGATCACAGATATTGGCGACAAACACCGCATTGACCGCCCTGGCATGCTGCCGGGCGCCGTACACCGAAGAAAACCTCAGCACGTTGAATTCCACATCGTATTTTTTTGCATACTGCGCGCATAGCGCCTCGCCAATCAATTTGCTCGCACCATAAAGATTCGAAGCCGGCTGAAGACCACTGGAGGCATAAGCCGTCGTCTCGTCGATCGCGCCGCCACCAGGCATACCGTAGACCGCAATCGATGATGAAAAGATAAGGCGCCGAACGCTGTTAAAGCGACAGGCTTCCAGGGTATTCAATATCCCGATGGTGTTGACGGACAAGCCATTGAATGGGTCCTGCGACATGGGCAAGGTCAGATAGCCCGCAAGCGCGAAAACCCCGTCCACGCCTTGCGTGGCCTCCAGCAAGTCCACGAGCTTGAGCACATCGCCACGGATGCGCTTTACCCTGGGCTCGTCATCCAGATGAGCGATCGTTGCGGGCGTGCCCAGCGAAAAATTATCGAGGAGCCGGACCTCCTTAGCCCCTGCCTGTAAAAGGCTATCACATATATGTGAGCCCACGAGGCTTGCGCCACCGGTAATTAAATAGCTCTTACCTTCAATCGTCATTGACATGCGTATTTCCTAAATTGATATATAAGCAGCGTTATCATGATTGGCCAGCAGCACAGACAATCTATCTGTAACCGCCACCGCCATTCACATAGACCGTATCAGCAGTCATGAACTCGCAGACATTCGAACACATAAATAGAACCAGCTCGGCAATCTCTGAGGGTCTGCCCAGGCGATTCATGGGCACATCGGCCAGAAATTTCTGCGCTAATTCTGGTGTCGTACCGGCTGCCGACTGAAAGGCGGTGTCAAACGGTCCCGGAGAGATCGAGAGGCAGCGGATTCCGTCCTTAGCAAACTCACGGGCCACACCCAGGGTGAGGGTCGTGACCGCAGCCTTCGCTGCGGCATAGTGGATCGAGGCACCCGGGCCACCGCGCTTAACCGACATGCTAGAGATACTCACGATCACACCGGATTTTTTGCGCAGCATATGCGGCATGACCTCCTGAATGGCATAAAAGACACTCTTGAAATTCAGATCAATGGCCGTATCGAGCAAATCCTCATCGATATCCAGGAACTTAGACCGCCTCAATGCCGAGCCTGCAGAATTGAACAAAAAATCAATATTTTCATATTTCCTGACAGCTTCTGCTACGAGAGCCTGCACACCCGATTTCTTTGTGACGTCAGTTTTTATAAAAACACCCTGACCGCCTGCGCTTTTGATCTTTTCTACTGTTTCCTGCCCGAGCTTTTCGTTGATGTCAGCGCATACCACGTTGGCACCTTGTCCAGCAAAGAGCAGAGCGGCTTCGCGACCCATACCGCTGGCTGCGCCGGTAATGATTATCGTTTTTTGGTCAAAATAATCGCCATATCGTTTGATCATTTTTTTGCCTATTTTGTGTGATGGACTGACCCATCTGCGATGATTAATGTATCCGCTATCCCTTGACGGCAAAGGGATCTCTGTCTTCGCCAGAGAAATCGATCATGACGTTCTTGTAGGTCATGTATTCATCCAGCGCCCACAAGCTGCGCTCTCGGCCAAACCCACTATCCTTAAAGCCCCCAAACGGGGCCTGCATGGCCGATGCACGATACGTATTGACCCAAACACATCCCGCATGGACCGCCTGAGACACCCTGAGCGCCTGATTTAAATCATTCGTCCAGATACCTGCTGCCAAACCATAATCGTTGTCGTTGGCAATCTCGATGGCGCTGTCTTCGGTATCGAACGGTATGATGGACAGGACCGGACCAAAGATCTCCTCTCTGGCCAAGGCCATCGAGTTATCGACATCCTTAAAGATCGTCGGCTGTATGAACAGCCCTTTTGAGAGTCCGGCACCGGTGGCGCGTTCACCGCCCACCGCCAGTACCGCTCCGTCATCGCCGCCCTTTTTAATCAAAGCCATGACCCGATCAAACTGTGGCTGGTTAGCCAACGTACCCATTTCGGTTTTGAAATCGAGCGGGTCTCCGAGGATGATGCTTTTTGCCCTGGCCACCAGCTTATCCACGACATCCGCATAGACCGTCTTTTGTACGAGCAACCTTGAGCCGGCAATACATGTCTGCCCAGTCGCGCCAAAGATACCCGCGAGCGCGCCTACGACCGCCTTATTGATATCTGCGGCCTCAAATATGATATTTGGGGATTTGCCACCAAGCTCAAGCGTCACGGGAGTCAGATTGCGCCCTGCGTCGGACGCAATTTCTCTGCCGACCCCCGGGCTGCCGGTAAAACTGATTTTGTCGATGCGACGCGAGTTGATCAACCATTTACCGACCTTATAGTCGCCCGTTACGACATTGACCACGCCCTTTGGAAAGCCGGCCTGCTCAATAAATTTGGCAAACTCGAGTGTCGATACGGAAGCATGCTCTGATGGTTTGATGATAACGGTACAGCCCGCCGCCAAGGCGGGCGCGAGCTTATTGCTCAATAGCGCAATCGGAGAGTTCCAGGCAGTAATGAGAACCGCCACACCCAATGCCTGCTTTTGTGCAAAGTCGAGGATATTAGGTTTATCCAGAGGAAAGACCTTACCAGATAGCTTATCTGCGCTCCCGGCAAAGAATCGGTAGGCACGCGCGGCCATATGCATCTGCGTGCTGGTTTCGCGAATAACCTTGCCGTTATCCGTGCTCTCGAGGATGCTCATGCGTTCAGCATCGGCATCGAGCAGGTCCGCCAGCCGATTCATCAGCTTACCGCGTTCGAGTCCGGAAGTTTTTGACCAGACCTGGTTAAACGCGGCTCTGGCGGAGTCGATTGCATCGATGACCTGTGCTTCTGATGCCTGCGGGATCTCAGCCCATACCTCCTGACTGTAGGGATTGATCGCGGGAAAATAATGCTGATCAGGCTGAGTTGTCCACTCACCACCGATGAAAAGACTGTACTTCATGTTCCCTACCTTTTTGCTGATGTACTCAGCACTCAACTATGTGACCATGTCGGCATGCGAGCTGCTCGCCGACCCTTATGCTATATACACGACGCAACATAAAACTATTGAATCCCAACGTATACAATTGCATTATATAAGCATTTTTTTGAGTTGGCGTCAGTATTTACCCTGATCAAAGCGATGCGTTAAGTTCCGGCTATTATGCTCAAGCCGATCGCTCGAACGTTTAGATTGAGGAAGCGATATTTCCAAGTCAACAAATCACCACAAGGATAGATAGGTTAATAGCTTCGACGCCCCAAGCGTTGTATAGATTTATGAGCTAGCGTTTATAATAATGATGTTTTTTGAGAAAACCGACTGTTCTATAGGCCATAATTAAAAAATGAATAAAACTCCTCAATCAGCAAATAATGATGCCTTGCCGTTAGGCGAGCGGGCTTATCGCCACATCAGAGAAGCCATTCAGGCAGGGAGTCTTTCTCCTGGGGATCGGCTACGCGAAGTTGATTTGGCGAAAATGATCGGGCTCAGTCGCACCCCTATCCGAGAAGCCCTCGCAAGGCTAGAGGCTGAGGGCCTGGTCATGCACGATTCTATCCGTGGCATTATGGTCGCGGAATTAGACTACAGCATGATCACCGAGTTGTATTTCATGCGTGAGGTTCTAGAGGGGACGGCTGCCCGCTTGGCCGCACAGCATGCCTCTAATGTCGAGATTTCAATTCTCGACGATTTATGCCATGAGTACGAGGCATCCATCGGAAACGAATCCGTCCTCTCGATGCGAAATCGTCAATTTCACGATACCTTATACCGGTGCAGCCATAATCGATATTTGATTAATAGTTTGACAATATTGCATGACACACTGATGCTGCTCGGCCCTACGACACTTAGAGATCCCAAGCGCGCTAAGGAAACACTTAAGGAGCATCGGGCCGTTGTCCAGGCGATTAAGGACCGCGACCCGATCAAAGCCGAGGACGCGCTACGCAATCACATCCATGGCGCCCAAAAGCTGCGCCTCAAACAGCTATTTACAACGCCTACAGAACTATAGTGTCAATGCACTCAGTACATCTCTGACGCTTTTTCCCTCGGCATGGTTGATCGCATCCAGCATGGCAGCAGCTTTCTGCTCGCTGGCGACCATTCCCACATTACCGAGAAACTTTTCTGCAACGTGGTCCCAAGTCATTTCGCGCGCGCCCGCGCCTTTGTTGATAGGGATATGCTCCGAGACCATTTCACCATTTTTGAACTTTACCGTTACCTGACCAGAAAAATATTTAGGGAACTCGGTGTTTTCCTCGGCCTTACAAATGATCTGAGTTGCGAGTCGGGTAAATTGCGGGTTTGCAATAGATTCCGGCGACAGCTCATTCATACCAAATCCTCCGCGCAACAGCGACGCGGCAACCACATATTGCACACTAAACTTAGCGTCGTAATCCGTCAACACGCGTTGTTTCTTTTCGGCGGGCTCGGCCACAATATGCAAGGTGGGCTGCGGCAGATACGCAACGATCTCATCGATATCATCCAGACGCCCCAGAACTGTCGGGCTCAGTATAGCGGCGGCTTCGGCACAGGCATGGCTGAAATGGCAGATCGGGTACGGTTTGATGGCCGTTTCCAGCATCCTCCAGTGGGTTCCTAAATCCGCTCTGATCAATGCCTCATCGACCTCAGCCCCATCAAGGTGGGTGTCATACAAACCGAACTTACCTTCGTATGGCCTTGAGGGTGCAACAAAGCCAGCCTGAGTCATATAGGCAGCGGTAATACCCGCCAATGCTCCCCAACCCGGATGCATACGCTTCGTCCAGGCGCCCTCCTCGAGAAACACCTGTACCCCTGATGCGGTACTCGCAGCAACACCTTGCACGGCGCAAATTTGCTCAATATTCAGGCCTAAGAGCTTACCGGCGACAACGGCAGAGCTGAAATGTGAAACCACACCTGTCGCATGAAAGCCCGTTGCATGGAAGCCTCCTTTTACGGATGCACCAATCCGTATCGCAACCTCCATACCCAAAACGTATGCTGCAAGCATTTTGTTCCAGGAAATATCGAGATACTCGCCCAGGGAAAGCGCCACTGGCAAACTGGCGACTGAAGCATGAATGATGCTGGCAAGATGCGTATCATCAAAATCAAGCCCATGCATGAGTAAGCCATTGGCCATCGCCGCATCACGCGCAGTGAGTTGATAAGGCGTGCCCAAGACCCTGCATCGGCCCTGCCCGCCTGCGGCCACGATACCGGCCAATGAGGGCGCGGCGAACGGCTGACTCAGCGATGCGAACGCAAGGCCGATGGTATCGAGCACATGAACCTTGGCTTTGTTGCGTACCGCTACCGGGAGCCGATCGTAGTCCACGGAAACGGCCATCCGCGCGAATCCCATAGCAAGGCTTTCTCTAGCCGTCCGCACAGGCTGCTCATCAAATTTCAACGACGTCACGACGCACTCTCCAACCGAAAACTCAATAATTAAGCACGCATGACGCTACACTGCGCTTTTGATGAGCGGCACAGGTAATTTATAGAACCGGGCCGCGTTATTGTGAAACAACGCATCTTTTTCAGATGATGATGCCGACGACACCACACGCTTGAATGCATTCCATAGCACGTGATAGCTGCTTATACTGCGGTCAACTGGAAAATTACTTTCGAACATGCAGCGATCGGCTCCAAATAGATCGATGCAGGTATTAAAGTAAGGACCCCAGGCTTCGGCTAATACTTCAGACGACGGCGCAACCGGCAGTTCATTAAAATGATAGCCAAATACGGCGGTTCCTAATCCACCCAGCTTTACATAGACGTTATGACAGGCTGAAAGCGCCTTCATCATGGGCTTCCATTGCTCCATGACCTCAGCACGCTTATCCTTATATGGACCAACGCCTAGCGGCGCACCAATATGATTGATCATGATCGGTGTTTCAGGAAATGCACGAGCAAGCGCCAAAAGTTCATCGAGCTGATGATGATAGACCCAGGACTCAAAAGACAAGCCTTGTTTATGCAACCGAGAAAACCCGAGCTGAAACTGACGATCGAGGAATAGGCCCCTTTGGGGTCTGGGTAATACGCCATGTCTGAAATCACTATTCCACGCGCCTGAATCGCGAATTCCCTTGAATCGGTCTCCGGCCACCCTGATATGAGCTTCGAGTATCTCGTCTACAGATTCCCCCATAGACAGATCCGCATGCCCGATAATGCCGGCAGCAATATTCAATTCCTGATATTCGGCAGGAATCGACTCGACAATGGACATGACCGCTTCGGTCTCGCCTACGGGCTTTAAGTAGTCAGGCCCGGACTCACGATAAGCTAAGCCGCACTGCACATAGACCGTACCGCAGAGCTTATGCCCGGATTTCAGATCCCGTACCAATTCCTTTAAGAAATAGCCGCCCCAATGCTCTGAAAAATGGTGATGAGGATCGATGATCGACTGATCGGGTTCGATAATAGGCTCATTACGACTCTCTAGCCATTCCTGGCTGGGGCTAACGTGCGTAATGGTAAGCAGATCCTTAGCAGGCATTATCTGTCTCTCTATTTCCAATATTAATCATATCGTCCATCACAAGATCAAATACCAAGATACGCCTTGCGAACAAACGGATCATCCAACAAGTCACTGCCTTTACCCGAGACCACGATCTCACCATGCTCCAAGGCATAGGCGTGATGCGCCAGACGCAAGGCAAGCCTGGCATTTTGTTCAACTAAAATAATAGAGATGCCACGCTCACGATTCAGGCGCTCAATGGCCAACACGATCTCTGCGACCACCTTTGGCGCAATACCTAGCGACGGCTCATCAAGCATCAGAAGCCACGGCCGCGCCATCAGGGCCCGACTGATGGCCACCATCTGTTGCTCTCCCCCAGATAACGAACCCGCCAACTGAGCGCGCCTCTCGTAAACTCGAGGAAACAGCTCATAGACCTCGTCAAGGGATTGCCGGATATCCGCCCGCGATTTCACCGCATAGGCACCGACGAGTAAATTATCCAGCACAGTCATCCGGCCGAACAGGTGACGGCCTTCTGGAGACAAGGCCACGCCGCGCAACACCCTGTTTTCCGCAAGTTCATGATGCACTTCAGCACCACGGATTTTTATTTTTCCAGAGCTCGCACGGACTAAACCCATCAGTGCATTCAATGTCGTGCTCTTACCTGCGCCATTTGATCCGATGAGGGCGATGACCTCACCCTCATTCATACTAAAGCTCACCTCACGAACGGCAACAAGTGAGCCGTACTTTACCGTCAATGATTCAACATCAAGCATGCGCATATTCAGGCGCTCCCAAATAAGCTTCGATTACCGCAGGGTTCTCTCTAATCTGTGCTGGCGATCCCTCAGCGATCTTTTGCCCCTGGACCAGGACGATAATATGATCGCAAAGCTCCATAACAATAGCCATATGATGCTCGACCAAAAGCAAGGTCAGCCCATAGTCTTCTTGTAAGGAACGTAACAGCACCGTCAGCTCCCGACATTCCTCATGGTTGAGTCCCGCAGCCGGCTCATCGAGCAGCAACATCGACGGCTGCGAGGCCAGCGCAATCGCAATACCCAGTTTTTTCTGTAGTCCATACGCCAGTGATCCAGCCGCCACATCGCGCCAGCGCTGCATATCCACCATCTGCAAGAGCTTTTCTATTTCTTGATCGATTTCATCCCGTGACACCAGGCCTTGGGTACGCCCCACGAGCTGGCGCACCGAAGAGTTCTGTATTCGTGACAGAAGCCCTCGATATATGTTTCTCTCGACCGAAATATCTGCGTAGGTTGAGGTTGACTGAAAAGTTCTCGCCAGACCCGCGACGGCGATATGGCTTGGTAAGCGATTGGTAATATCGACCTGATTGAATATAACTTTGCCAGACGTACATTTCACTGCACCACTGATCAGGTTGAATGCAGTCGTCTTTCCCGCACCATTCGGGCCAATCAAGCCAACGATCCTACCCTTTTGAACTGAAAAGCTCAGATCATCTACAGCGACAAGCCCGCCGTATTGCTTACGTAAATTTTTAATAATTAGATAATCGCTGTTCATCATTACACCTTTTTGTGCTTTTTGAACCAGCTTGGAATGCTGACCAGTCCACCCGGGAGAAACCTGATGATCAATATCAGCGCGACACCATAAAAGATATGTTGTGTCTGTAGCGCCCCGCGAAATATCTCAGGTAGCGAGGTCAGCACGATCGCGCCAATCAGTGGCCCCCAGAGCGAACCGCGCCCTCCAATCACCAACATGGTTATCAGCGCGACAGAAATACTCAAATTAAATGATTCCGGCGAAACGAAGCCTATGTATCGAGCCATCAGCGCACCACCTAAGGCGGCCAAAGCACAGCCCATCACAAAGGCGATAAGTTGCAATCGATAGACATTCAAGCCAGTCGACTCCGCCAGCCCTGCGTTCTTTGATACAGCGGTGAGCGCCTCACCCAAAGGATGTTTGAATATTTGATGTATGAGTATCATGGACAAAACAACCACACACAGCGCCAGAACATAAAAGCTCGTTCGGGTATCGAAGGCAAACCCCAGCACCTCAAAGGCTGGAATTGCAGAAATCCCGTTGGCGCCTCCTGTGATATCTGACCAGTCCAGCAATGCCAATCGGGTCAGCTCGGCAAATGCGAACGTGACCAACACAAAGTAAACGCCCCTCAGTCGCAGTATGACTGCACCCAGCACCAGGGCCACCAACGCCGCCACCATAATGCCCAGCAGACTCGCCAGTATCGACCCCAGCCCAAAAGTACTGGATAACAACACTGAGCCGTATGCGCCCAATGCAACAAATGCAGAATGACCAAACGAGAGCTGGCCAGATCGCTCGATGATGGACAGGCCATTGACGATCAAAATATTCAGGCAAATCAATACGGCAATATGCAGGACATAAGGCCCCATGAAGAGCGGCCACACTGCCAAACCCAGCAGCAAAATTGCCCAGGTAAAGCCGTAATAGTTCGTACGTTTACACACCAATGCGCGAGAGCTATCTACCATGTCATACCTCGCCCTTGCCAAGCAGACCCTTGGGCATCAGCACCAACATGATTATGACCACTAAAAATATCACCATATCCGCCGTACTACTCTTAAAGAACAAGCCCGCGTAGCTCTCTGTCAATCCTAATGCCAGACCTGCCACCACCGCCCCCGGGATGCTGCCAAGCCCCCCCAGGATGACCACAATAAACGCCTTGAGGAGCGGGGTCGTGCCGATAAAGGCCGAGACCACAAATAGCGGGGCCATCAATGCACCCGCGACCGCAGCAAGCCCGACCCCGATCCCAAACCCCAGCGGATAAAATATACGCGCCGGGATGCCCTGTATTGAGGCGATTTGATAATCCTCGACGACCGCTCGTAACGCACGCCCCAGCCGTGAATAACGGAGGAACACATACAACATCAACAGCACAAGAATAGCGAAAACCACAACATAGATGCGTGAGTTAGGTATGACAATGTTCGCAAAACGGGTGGTCCCGGTAATGACTGCGGGCATAGAGAGCGGGTCGGGACCAAAGATAAGCAAGGCCACATTCTGCAAAACCATTGCCAATCCAATCGTTACGATCATGCCATTCAGTTCATCCCTGCGTAGCGGCTTCAATATTAGAAACTCTAGTATCCCGCCAATTACAATCGCGCAGATCAAGGTCAGCACAACTGATAAAAGAAAAGGCAGATGGAGCGCCGTGGTAAATACGTAGGCACCAAATGCCCCGAGCATATAAAACTCACCATGCGCAAAATTCACCATGCGCATTACACCAAACACTAGGGTAAAGCCGACGGCCATCAAAAGATAAAGCAAGCCGACAACCAACCCATTAATCGTAGCTTGCGCAATTAACATGGTGAAATTCAAGATAAAGCCCCTATTTAGATAAGCAATAAAACAATGCTATTCACATTTGGCTACCGTGCAGGTTGCACGAATCACCTCAGCGCCATTCACGACCTCAGCCACATAAAAAGGGATGTCTAACTGGTGATTGATGCCATAGAGCTTTTCGCCGGTCCAGTTCAGTGTGCCCAGTGCGCCCTTGAAATCCTTAAGGTCGCCCATTGCCTTGCTGACCTTCGCGGAATCCTGGACAGTTCCCGCTCGGCGCATTGCTTCGAATAGCATCTTTGTACCGTCATAAAACGAGGGGCTGAAGCCATTCATTGCTGACTTATACTTAGCTTGGTATTCTTCCATATAGGCCTTGGTCGAAGGCAACTCTGGATTGAGCGGCGTATGAACAAACATGCCTTCCGTGGCCTCCTTACCTGCCACATTGACAATATCGGCGGTTGCGGGACCGCCCGTACGGATGATCGTTCCGGTAAAGCCGAGTTCACGCGCTTGTTTGACGATCAGACCTGCAGTGGAGGGTGAATTACCATCCAGCTCGATCGCATCGATGCCTTGGGCAAACATCCTGGTCAACAAAGGAATGAAATCGACCCGGTCTCGCTCAAATAATTCTACGGCGGCCAAATCGGCACCCGCGTGCTTATAAGAACTTTCGAGATCCTTTGCAATGGTCTGGCCCGACTCATCGTTAGGGAATAAGCCACCTACTTTCTTTATGCCTTTGGTCTTGACCACCCAGTCGATCTGAGGCTGTGAGACCTCTGCCGTGGTGGTGACAACGCGAAAGCTATAGGGCTTATCAGGGCCCAGCGCCTTAGGGGTAAACGCCATCAATATCGTAATCACCCCATTTTTTTCAGTAATGGGCTGAACAGCGACTGCAGGCGCCGACCCCAGAGGGCCGATCATATATTTGACCTTGTCCTCAAAAACCAATCTGTTCGCAACAGTAACCGCCTCGTTCGCCTGATATTTATCATCATAGGCAACAATCTCTACCTTGTATTTTTTCCCATCAACCTCGAGCCCGCCTTTTGCGTTCACTTCATCTGCCGCGAGCTCAGCACCATTTTTCATGGCAAGGCCCCAGGCGGCTCCCGGGCCAGACAAGGTCACCAATGCACCAAGCTTTAGCGTGTCTTGGGCCAGCGCCATGCTCGGTGCCGAGGCGAATGCCGCGAGCGTGCAGGCCAGGCCTATCGCTGCAGGAATTTTATGACTCACCATGATTTGTCTCCAGTTTTATCTTGATAGAAAATTAACAGGAAGTACTTCTCATAAATATAGTTATCGATACCAATCAAATAATGGAGCTCCCCTACTCACACTTTTCTACAGTACATGTCGCAATAATTACTTCGGCACCGTTTTTAACCTCAGCCACATAAAATGGAAGATCCAGCTGATGATTGATGCCATAGCGCTTCTCACCCGTCCAGTTCAGAGTGCCTAGTGCGCCTTCGAAACTCTTAAGGGCGCCCATCTCGGCGGCGATTTTTTTAGAGTCGGTCACCGTTTCCGCGCGGCGCATGGCCTCAAACAGCATATTTGCGCCATCGTAGAACGAAGGGCTGAAGCCATTCATTGCGGACTTATACTTAGCTTGGTAGCTATCCATATAGGCCTTGGTTGATGCCCTCTCTGGATTTAACGGTGTGTGAACCAGCATGCCTTCTGCGGCTTCCTGACCCGCCACATTAACGATATCGACCGTAGCGGGGCCCGCAGTACGAATGATCTTTCCTGTAAAGCCGAGCTCACGCGCCTGCTTGACGATCAGACCCGCAGTCACCGGTGAGTTGCCATCCAGTTCAATCGCATCAATGCCTTTGGCAAACATCCGGGTGAGCAGCGGAATAAAGTCCACCCGATCTCGTTCGAATAGCTCGACTGCAGCCAGGTCAGCCCCTGCCAGTTTATAGGAATTTTTCAGGTCTTCTGAAATGGATTGCCCCGTCTCATCATTAGGAAACAGGCCGCCCACTACTTTTATATCTTTGTTTTTAACAAGCCAGTTGATTTGTGGCTGAGAAATTTCGATTGTCGTAGCGACAACACGGAAGCTATACGGCTTATCGGCACCCAGTGCCTTTGGGGTAAAGGCCATCATAATGGTGATGACCCCATTTTTCTCTGTAATCGGTTGTACCGCAGCGGCAGGCGCAGACCCCATCGGCCCGATCATGTACTTAACCTTATCTTCAAAAATCAGCCTGTTCGCGACCGTAACGGCTTCATTTGCCTGATATTTATCATCATAGGCAACAATCTCGATCTTGTATTTTTTCCCATCAACCTCAAGGCCTCCCTTTGCGTTGACTTCATCTGCTGCAAGCTCAGCACCATTTTTCATTGCCAGGCCCCAGGCGGCGCCTGGCCCCGACAAGGTCACCAGCGTGCCGAGCTTTAATGTTTCTTGCGCGGATGCCGCCCCAGGAGCCAAAGCCAGAGCCATCAGAGCACAGGCCAGACTGATTGTCGCGGGAAATTTATAAGTCACCATTATTTGTCTCCAGTCCTATCGGTAAAAGTTAAATGGGCATAGATCCACTATGGATGCCTTTGTATACAACTGCATGTTATATGATTAGTTTATGTCTCGGATCTAGGGACTACCCTTATATTGCGCATTAAGATAGATCGCATCCGTACGGGCCGATCGACAACGAGATCAGCACACGAGACGTTAGGGATGCTCACGAGTTGGGGTGTATATAACAAATCAAGTTTATTTGTCTCTAGGATTATTATTTAGAATATATAGACAGGCATTAACCCAACCATCAAGCTGTCAACATCAGTTACTCGTTGTGGCTAAGAGTTGCCTTTGTGCGAATATATGAGTGAGGTGATTAATATCCTCTATTTGTTCGAGAGAGTCTAGCAGATCAAATGCCTTTTCAGCGTTGGATTTTGAAATAATTCTCTCTGCGCAATCCTGGAATTTACACAACATTTCTGTGCGAGACATCGGATTGGTTCGCCCCCGACCAACAATGCTCTCTAGCTCACCCTCAATCGTTGCACCATTATTCAAGGTCAGTTTGATTTTGGCTCCAAATTGTCCAGGTGCATCATCGTCCATTTCAGGATTGGGGCGTACCTTAATACGAGACATGATCTGTCGAACGGCCGGATCACGATAGGTTTCGCCCATAAAGTCAGACAAGCGGACACCTCCACTCATCAATGCTCGCGCGACAACGTACTGAACAGAGAATTTGGCTGCCAGCGGCGTGGCAGGATCCGGATTATTTGTATGAGGCAGTCGTCGCCGGTGCAGGAACACCAGAACTTCCTGAACACTGTCCGCAGAAACATCATGCTCACCGAGCAACTGCAGCAGCAACATCAGCGCCGGATGCGTGCTCCCACAACATGGAAACTGTTTTAGGCCCATATCCATCCCGAGGACCTCCAACGGACTGGCCCAAGCATCAAGCATGCGCTGAGCATCAAATAGGCCTGTGCCGTTGTAGACATTAAGGAATCCTTGTTTGTGCTCCAGTGCCCCAGCATGGGCGCTATAGTCTTGCTCGGCCAATAGCGCGGCAAACAAACCACTGCGCCCACAGTTCCCAATATGCAATGGCTTGGTCATCGTTCCAAAATTTGCCTTGATGCCTGCAGCCATCGACGAGGCGATCGCTAAGGCCATCGCCATTCTTTGCCTATCGAGCCCAATCAGATATCCGCAGGCTGCCGCTGCCCCGAACACCCCCAGCGTCGCCGTAGGATGCCATCCCTTATCGTAATGAACAAAATTAACCGCTTTAGCGATTTTTATTTCGGTTTCGATGCCGACAATATACGCATGGATTAGGCTGCGCCCCGAAGCCTGACGCTCCTCGGCCAAAGCAAACAGCGGTGCCACCAACGGGACTGATTGATGGCCACCCATGGATTGGCTGAAATCGTCATAGTCCAACGCATGCGAGCTCGTTCCATTCACCAACGCCGCATCCAGGGCTGATGTCCCCACAGTCGAACCGAATATCGTCGACCTTCCAGGTGCCTGAGCAACACCCGGCACGAGCAGTAGCTTAGTCACGGCAGGCTCGGACATACCCGCCAAAGTTACGCCTATCGTATCGATAATGGCCTGTTTTGACAGATGAATGGCCTCATCTGGAATATTCTCAATCGCAAATCCACATATCCGATCAGCGAGTTGGGTAATTAAGGTTTGCACCTCAGCGGCTGCTTGCATATTCGCTCCTATTCATTCGGGACATCACGCCCATCCAGGCGTCTGCGATGTCCCGATCTGCATCACGCTATATACGCAGCGGCGCTCTCACCGGCTAACTTTCCGAATACCGACCCGGACATCAGGCCAGTCCCACCCGGGTAATTCTCATAAAAGAGTCCACCGACCAACTCACCCGCGGCATATAAGCCGGGTATGGAGTTATCCGTCATGTCCTGGACCTCTCCTTTTAGATTGATCTGCAGGCCACCAAACGTGAACGTAATGCCGGTCGTCGTCACATAGGCGACATAAGGCGGCTTAACGAGTGGAAGCGCCCAATTCGATTTAGGCGGCATGATGCCCGTGGTCGCTTTGCCATCCAGGATGGCCGGGTTATAGGGCTGATCGCCACACGCAGCGTTATATTCCGCCACCGTGGATGCGAGGGCTTTGGGATCCAGCTCCAACTGCGCGGCGAGCTCTTCGATGGTATTGGCCTCGGCCTTGGTCACCTGTTTGATCCGGTACTCATCACGCAACATACCCACCGTCTGCTGATCAAATATCTGGATCGCTGTGCGCTCGCGCTGCTTCATGATGTCGGCGCCAAATTTTGCATAGGTCAGGTTACGGTAGTTTTCGCCCTCATCTACAAATCGCTTCGCATCCAGATTCACCATGATCCCGAGTGGGTATGAGTGCTTTTGGAAATTATCCAGCACCCAACGATCACCATAAGGGGGCGCTGAAATATCCCACTCGCAGGAATGGCAGCCCGACCAATTTCCATAGGGACGTGCGCCAATGTCGAGCGCCATATTGATGCCTTCGCCCATATTGTGACGGGTGCCTCGTACCCGGCACAGATCCCAACCGGCACCCAGGTAACGGACCCGCATCTCTGGGTTGGATTCAAAACCACCACACGCCAAAATGACGGCTTTTGCGTTGATCTCGCTATAGCCATCGCTCGTACGGATACGCACACCCGATACGGAGCGATCTTGTTCTTGTATTAAACCGATCGCAGCGGTGCTATAACGTATTTCGACACCCAACTTATTGAGTCGCTCGACTTCAGAGGTCACGAGCCCCGCTCCCCCGCCCACTGCCTCAATATTCACACCGCCATAGAAATGGTGCATACCGTCCACCATGAATGACTGTCGCCCATACATCGGCAAAAAGCGGATGCCATGACGCCTGAGCCAGCCCATGGTCTCGCGAGATTTATCGATCAGCACCCAAGCAAGGTCTTCTTGTGATTGGCCTTTTGTGACTTCCATGAGCTGATCAAAGAAAAACTGACGATCATGCGACGGCAAAACGATTTTTGACTTTTCTTCTTCAGTTAGATCAATCAGGATGTCCTGACTGACGTCCTCGAGCCCATCGTGTGCAAAACGAAAGCCGCCTGCCGTGAAAAACGAGTTTCCACCCATCTCGCCTTCCGGCGCCCGCTCTAACACGAGCACCTTAGCTCCGTTCTCATGAGCCGAAAGCGCTGCACATAGTGCCGCGTTACCTGCTCCCACAACGATTACGTCGTACATGTTATCTGACATTGCATGGCCCTCCGAGCGCCCGTTTTTAACCACAAATCAATTTACAAATATCCGAATGCTGCAGAACTTAAAGTCGTTGTACACATTCGTATATTCTTGTATTTGATGTATGGTATGTGAGATTTCAAAGAGAATCAAGTATTCGTATCTGCGATGGATGCGATTTATCAGGCTGGCACACTGATCAGGACGMAAAAAAGCCGCGTGCAACCGCCGTTGCACGCTCAATAATTTTCAAGTGGCTTTTACTGTGAGCCCATTGGACTGGGCATCCAGGCCGCGACGTAGCCGCTTTGAGTCAAGTCTGAGCCAGCAGCGCCTTCAGACCATCCTCATCCAATACCGGCACCCCCAACTCATGTGCCTTGGTGAGCTTGCTCCCTGCCTCCTCACCTGCGATGACCCAAGCGGTTTTACGCGACACTGAACCGCTGACCTTACCGCCTGCCGCCAGAATCAATGCCGTCGCCTCATCGCGCGTCAGGGTCGGCATCGTGCCGGTCAGCACGAATGTCTTGCCCGCGAATTGTTTTTGTCCCTGGATGGGCGCATCGGATACCGGCTCTACCCCAACCGCACGTAAGGCCTCGATGACTTCGCGATTATGCGGCTCCGCAAAAAAACGCTGCACGGATGCCACCACCGCCGGTCCGACCTCATTGATCTGCAGCAACGCGTCCTCGCTCGCCGCCATCAAAGCATCAATTGAACCAAAATGCTGCGCCAGATCACGCGCTGTCGTCTCGCCCACATGCCGGATCCCGAGCGCATATAACAAACGCGATAAGGCGGGATGCCGCGCCCGGGCAATAGCCGCCACCAGATTCCGAGCGGATTTCAACCCCATGCGCGGATATCCCGACAACTCCAGTTCGCCCAAGGTGTACAAGTCTGCGAGCGTGTTCACACGTCCACTATCGACCAACTGATCGATCAGCTTATCGCCCAACCCCTCAATATCCAGCGCCTTACGGCTGGCTGCATGCCAGAGCGTCTGCTTACGTTGGGCGGGGCAAAACAACGCTCCCGTGCAGCGCGCCACGGCCTCGCCCTCCGGACGCTCGATCGCCGATCCGCAGACCGGACAATTCGGAAACAAGGCCCGCATATCGAACACCACCGCATCGGCCGAGCGCAGATCCAGCACTGGACCAACGATCTCGGGGATCACATCGCCCGCACGACGCACAATCACGGTATCACCCACCCGTACATCCTTACGCCGGATCTCATCCTCATTGTGCAAGGTCGCATTGGTGACGGTCACCCCCCCTACAAAAACAGGTTTTAGGCGTCCTACAGGGGTAATAGCACCGGTGCGCCCGACCTGCACATCGATACCCAGCAAAACGGTTAAGGCCTCTTGTGCAGGAAATTTATGTGCGATAGCAAAGCGCGGCGCCCGGGCAACATAGCCAAGGATTTCCTGGGCACGCAAGGCATTGACCTTGTACACCACACCATCAATTTCAAAAGGTAGACTGGCACGCGTCGCACCCACCTTGGCATAGAAATCCAACAATCCCTGGGCGCCCTGGCAACGGTGATAGTGAGGGCTTACCGGCAGATCGAAGCCAGCCAGCCATTCGAGCATCTGCTCGTGGGTTTCATAAGGCAATAAGGCATCGCCAAATAGAGCCCCGTGGCCACTTACGCCCTGAATGTCACCCCAGCCATAGGCATAAAAGCGCAAGGGGCGCGCTGCTGTGATATGCGGGTCGAGCTGACGCAGGCTGCCCGCTGCCGCGTTACGCGGATTAACGAAAATCTTGTCCCCACGCGCGGCCTGCACGGCATTCAGGTGTTCGAAATCCCTGCGGGCCATCAAGACCTCACCGCGCACCTCTAGCACGGCAGGTGCCTGCCCCGCAAGGCGCAGCGGCACCGAGCGCACTGTACGCATATTAGCGGTGATATCCTCGCCCGTCTGACCATCGCCACGGGTTGCCGCCTGCACGAGCAGCCCGTCCTCATAGCGCAGGCTTACCGCCAGACCATCGAACTTATACTCTGCGACGTATTCGACGACACCATCGCCCAACAAGCCAGCTTCGCGCAGTGTGCCAGAGACACGCTCGTCAAAACTCCGGATATCTTCGGCCTCAAAAGCATTACCCAAAGACAGCATCCGCACAGCATGGCGCACGCTGCCAAAGGCGGCCAATGGTGTTGCCCCTACACGTTGAGTCGGCGAATCCGGGCTCACCCAATCAGGATGCGCGCGCTCGATCTCGTTTAACTCGAGCATCAGCCGGTCATAGTCCGCATCCGAGACGCGTGGTGCATCCTCACGGTAATAGAGGCGATTATGCTCGTTAATTTCCTCGCGCAAGGCCAGTAGGCGAGCGTGTTGGGACGCTTCGCGCATCACGAAAAGACTCGGGCCGCACGCTCAGTCCCCGCCAAAAAACCCGCCTGATCCAGGCGATCATACATTTCACTGATCTGTTTATCGATCACCTGCCCCGCACCATCAGGCAGGCTGCGGCCCTGATCATCGAGCAGATGCGCATCCAGGCGCGCCGCCAGATCCTGGCCAACCGCCATCATGCGACTAAAGGCCTGGTCGTCCGGCACACTATTGGGCACATCAAGCACTAGATCAACGCGTAGCACCCCCTCGCCTTCCTCGGCATCCACAGGCTGCTCGAACTGCATGACAAATCGTGGCAGGCCGTTTTCAGCCATCCAGGCCATATGCCGAGCATGCGGCAGGAATCCGACAGCGCTCGCCGCCTCAATCACATCGTCATGGGCACGGGGGCTGGCCAACTGCAGGATCAAGCCCACTTGCGCGTCCATTTCGGCGCAACGCGTATCCAGATCCTGGGCCTGCGCAAGCACAATCTCTTGATCAGGCGCCTCGATCACCCCATCAAAACGCTCAGCGAGATTCTGTGCAAACGTCCAGAGATGGGACCACTCAATCGCTGTGAGGGCACCACTGCGGTTGGCAATCACAACCACTAGTTGCAAAGAGAGGTACTGCTCACCCTCATGAAGGGTCTCGTGATGGCCGCCGCCTTCTCGTTCAGCAATGATTCGTACGGGCTTTTTACCGACACTGCTCACCAATTGAATCGCCTCATGCAACGAGGCCGCCGATACCGCTTGCCCAAATGCGATATCGATCACTGCCTCGCATGCCGGGTCAGCCTCGGGGGTCTCATCAACGCTTCGGGCGACCGTCTTGGGCGCCCACAGCCCCGGCTCTTTACGCAGGCCAATATCCTGCATCAACGCATCGTTTTCGCCTTCAGGGAACTGTGCCTGCATACTGCGGCGCACACGCCGATCCTGCCACCAGTTATAGATCAGCACCGCCGCGACCAGCACGACACCCAGTGAAATCAATCCAATTTGCAAGTCGCTCATATGCTGCCTCGTCCCGTCATTGCTGGCTGTCCTAGCTATCCTTCGGCCCACTGCAGGGCCGAATCCATGTCTACCGCCACAATACGCGAAACCCCTTGTTCCTGCATGGTGACACCCACCAGCTGCTTGGCCATCTGCATCGCAATTTTATTATGAGAAATAAACAAAAACTGTGTCTGTTTGCTCATACTACGCACCAAATTGGCATAGCGCTCTGTATTCGCGTCGTCCAAGGGCGCATCCACCTCATCGAGCAGACAAAACGGCGCCGGATTGAGTTTGAACAAGGCAAACACCAAAGCCGTTGCTGTCAGGGCTTTTTCTCCGCCCGAGAGCAAGTGTATCGTGCTATTACGCTTACCTGGCGGCTGAGCCATCACCTGTACCCCCGCATCCAGAATCTCGTCACCCGTCATGGACAAGCGCGCCTCGCCCCCCCCAAAGAGTTGCGGAAACAAGACCCCAAAATGCGTATTGACCGCATCGAAGGTCTGCTGCAGCAATTCGCGCGTCTCACGGTCAATCTTGCGAATGGCGTTTTCCAGTGTGTTAATCGCAGACAACACATCCGCCTGCTGCGCATCCAAAAAGGTCTTACGTTCACGTGCAGCGCTCATCTCATCCAAAGCAGCCAGATTGACCGGCCCCAAGGCCTCGACCTGACGAGTGAGGCGTTGTACTTCTGACTGCAGCCACGTTATTCGGCTCCAATCCTCGGGCTGTTCCTCTATGAACCGGCGTAATGCCACCCGATCAACCTGATGCGCATCAAGCTGCTCGGCGAACTGCTCAAGCGCCAGGCGTGCCGCCTGCTCCTGCAGTTGCAATTCAGTCACGCGTGCACGCAAGGGTTCGAGCGAACGCTCGATAAGCAGCCTATCCTCATCTGCCTGACGTAAGCTCGCCGCCAGTTCATCCTGAGCGATGCGTGCAATACGCAAGGCCTCCTCGAGCTCAACACGCACCGCAATCGCATCCTGCAAACCCGCCTGCGTCATGGATTCATCAAGTTCAAACAGCTCGCCTTGCAAAGACTCGAGCTCGGCGCCTGAACGACGAGCCTGCTCGCCTGCAAGTTGCAAGGTACGGTGCAACTCCTCCAGGCGATTTTGCAAACTGCGTGCCGCGTATTCTGCCTCTTGGGCAGCACGTTCCTGATCGCGCGCTTGCTCGCGCGACTGCTCTGCGCGTCGCGCCAGATCCTCGCTCGCCAGATCAAGCTCGGCATAGTGTTCCTGCTGCGCGGCGAGCTGCTCGTCAAGCGCCTCGAAACGCGCCTCCGCCTCAGAACGACGCAGCGCGAGCGCCTGGCGTTGCACGCCAATCTCTGCTCTATCGCGTTCAATTCTCTGGGCGCGCTCCCCCGACTGTTCGGCCTGCTGGCGCAAGCGATGTAGCTGGATCTCGGCCGCATGCAAGCCTCGAGTAAGCTCGGCAATACGTTGGCGTGCTGGCGCCAATTCCTGTGCGATACGCTGGGTTGCCCCCTCAGCGCGCGCCAAATGTGCCAGTGCCTCATCGGCAATTAACTGCCCCGCGCGGATTCCAAGCTGCAGGTCCTCGATCTGTTGCTGACGCGCCAGTAAACCCGACTGCTCGGTGTCCGCCGCATAAAATCTCAGACTATGTGCATCCACACGATGGCCTTCACGTACTACCCAACACGCGCCCTCGGGTAACGCTTCACGCTCGCGCAGGGCCTGGGGCAAGTCCGGGCTGATATAGACCCGATCCAGCCATTTTTCCAATATGGCCAAGGTCTCGGGATGCGTGACGCGCAGCTTTGAGGCGAGCGGCTGGTGCCCCGCCCGGATCGTCCCTTTCTGGGCCGACCGATCGCTGGCAAGCTGATAAAACGCGAGGCGCGCAGGAGGCGTATCGCTACCAAAGGCTTGTGCGTGCTCGAGTTGGCGCAGCTCTAAGCCGCTTAAGCGCTCGCCCAGTACCGCTTCGAGGGCATTTTCCCAACCTGGTTCAATATGAATTTTCTGCCAGAGGCGGCCCAAGCTGGTCAGCTCGTGACGCTGCAGCCACGGCTCGAGCGCATCTTTATTTTGCACCTCGGCTTGCAGCGCAATCAGTGCCTGGCGCTGCGCATCGAGCTTCTCCAAGCTCAACCGGGCATCATGGCTTGCCTGCTGAGCACGCGTCCGTTCGGCCTCTAAGGCAGGCAGTGATTCCTCTAAAGTAATCAGGTGTTCCTGGGCATCTTCCAGGCGTGCCGCAGAGGTCTCGCACTCCTCGGTCAGCCGCTCGATCTCGAGGGTATCGGGAGCACCGAGCGCCAAGCGCTCATCAATCAACCGTTGCTCACGCTCATCAAGGCTACGTAACTGACCATCGGCTTCGCGCTGGATCTGGGCCGCCAGCGCCAGATCCTGCTCGATACGCGAGAGCGCACCACGCAGGGCATCACGCTGCGCGGCTGTCGTGCGCAACGCCGTATCCAGATCAGGCAAGCGGTCCCGCGACGCCTCGCTCTGGGCACGCAGATCTTCTGCACGCGCGACAGCCTCCTCAATCTGATCGCTGATGTCCTCAATCGAGGCCTGGCTATGGCTTTGCTGATCGCCCCATTCTTGCAATTGTGACTGCAGCTGTGCGCGACGCGACTGCAAGCGATTACGCGCATCCACGACATGCCGGATCTCGGCCTCCAGACGACTGACTTGGGCGCCTGCCTCAAAGACCTTGCCCTGGGCGGCATGGACCGCATCGTTGGCATTGAAGTGTGCCTGGCGGCGCGTCTCGATCTCGGCCTCACGCGCGCGCAGTTGTGCAATAGCCGCCTCCAACGCGGCCTGAGACGCCTCGATACGCACCGACATCGCTTGCTGCGACAGCCGCGCAGCATCTTCTCGCAATAGCCATAGTGCATGCTGCTTGTTCTCGCCATCGCGCTGCAGGCTCTGATATTGCTGCGCGACCTGCGCCTGGGATTCCAGACGAGTAAGCTGTGCCGCCAGCTCGCGCAGGATGTCCTCTAGGCGGACCAGGTTGTCACGCGTATCCGAGAGGCGGTTTTCCGTCTCTCGGCGACGCTCTTTGTAGCGCGATACGCCTGCGGCCTCCTCCAGGTAGACGCGCAACTCCTCGGGGCGGGCCTCAATCAGGCGATTGATCATACCCTGTCCAATGATCGCGTAGCCACGCGTCCCTAGTCCGGTACCCGAAAAAATATCATGAATATCGCGGCGGCGAACCTGCTGACCATTGACGAAATAGCTACTCGCGCCGTCCCGCGTAAGAACACGTCTGACGGCGACCTCGGCATACGTACTCCACTGACCCGGCACCCGACCATCGGTATTATCAAACACCAGTTCAACAGAGGCGCGGGCAGCGGGTTTACGCTGGCTTGATCCATTAAAGATCACATCCTGCATTGATGCGCCGCGCAGCTCCGAGGCCTTGGTCTCGCCCAGCACCCATCGCACCGCATCGATGATATTGGATTTGCCGCAGCCATTCGGCCCCACCACGCCTACCAGTTCACTGGGCGTAGGGATCACCGTCGGTTCGACAAAGGACTTGAAACCGGCAAGTTTGATCTGGGTCAGGCGCACGATAAAGGATTCTGTCAGTGCAGTGCCCGTATGATAACGCACCATGCCGCTGCCTTCGCGCCAGATGCGAGCTTAGACGTGCGCTATCATTCAAAAACAGACCTTCTCGTAACAGCTATACTGCATCACAGTTTTTTTTATTGAACACCCAGACCCCCTCGCAATCCCTCGTCGGCAGGATCATCATTGAAAAAAGGCTTCTTTCTGGTCATGGCTGCTCAGGCGCTATCGTCTGTCGCAGACAACGCCCTGCTGATTGCCGCCATCTCGCTGATCGCCGATCTAAGCGGACCGGACTGGATGGCCCCCATGATGAAGTGGTGGTTTGCCCTGGCCTACGTCTTGCTGGCTGCCTTTGTGGGTGCCTTTGCGGATTCATTTCCCAAGGGCCGGGTGATGTTTACCACCAACGCCATCAAGATCTGCGGCTGTCTGCTGATGTTTGGCTACAACCACTTGGGCATTGCCCAAGACAACCAACTGATCATGATCTTTGTCGCCTATACGCTGGTGGGTATTGGCGCGGCCGCCTACTCACCCGCCAAATACGGCATTGTCACGGAAATGCTGCCGCCCGATTTGCTTGTCAAGGGCAATAGCTGGATTGAAGGCCTGACGGTGCTCTCGGTGATTGTTGGCACCGTGCTCGGTGGCGTGCTGATCAACCCCACGGTCTCGGCCCAGATCATGTCACACGAATGGGTACGTGCAATCTCGGCGAACTCTGCACAATCAGCGATTCTAGTGATCGGCTGCGTCTATGTGGCCGCCGCGCTATGCAATCTACTCATTCCGGACACCCACGCGACCTACCCCAAACAACAAACCTGTCCGACGCGCTTGATCCGTAATTTTGGCACCTATGTCGTCATCCTCTGGCGCGACAAGCTTGGCCAAATCTCGCTGGCCGTCACGACGCTGTTCTGGGGTGCGGGTGCGACCTTGCAGTTCATTGTGATCGAATGGGGGGCGCAACACCTGGGCTACCGGCTGGACCAAGCCTCGATTCTTATGGGTGTCGCCGCAGTCGGCACGGTGGTGGGCTCGATACTCGCAGGCCGCGTACCCCTACGCCGCGCCCTATCGGTGCTACCCGTAGGCGTTGCCATGGGCCTGGTGGTCCTGCTCATGCCCACGGTACACAATACTTGGGCGGTCTATATTCTTTTGCTAATCATTGGCGCGCTGTCAGGGTTCTTTGTCGTACCGATGAATGCCCTGCTACAACACCGCGGCCACGTCCTGCTCTCGGCGGGCCACTCCATCGCCGTGCAGAACTTCAACGAACAAATGAATATCCTGTTTATGTTGGCCTTCTATAGCCTGATGCTCTGGATGGGACTATCCATCAACACGATCATCGCTATATTTGGTCTGCTCGTATCCTGCCTGATGCTGGTATTCATGCGTTGGAATGCCTTGAACCAACGCGCCAATCCAGGCCTCATCCACCTGATCGGCCAACACGGACACGGCACCGCGTTGCGTCAATCATCCGAATCTTAGCTTGATAGCGGCCCGGCAAGGGCTGCACCGTACGTGGCAAGTTGCAGCAGGTCGCGCCAGGCCTCAGCCTTATGCCCTGGGCGTAGCAATAAGGATGCGGGGTGATGCGTGACCCATACCGGAATCGACTGCCCCTCGAGCGTCTGGTAGTGATGCATCTGACCACGCAAGGCTGACAACGATTTATCTGTTCCCAACACTGCTTGGGCAGCCAAATGACCCAGGGCGAGAATATGCTGGGGATGCAATAGCTCAATTTGTTGGCGCAAATACGGCAGGCAGGACGCAACCTCAGTTGGATGCGCGGCCCTCCCCCCCGAGGGGCGACACTTGATGACGGTACTCATGAAGACTGTTTTCTGCGCCAGGCCTGCGCTTGCGAGCATCGCCCGCAGCAAGTCCCCCGCCGTGCCTTGAAACGGCAGGCCTGACATATCATCGTCCACCCCGGGCATTTCACCCACAATCAGAAGATCAGGCGCCTGGGTCTCGCCTGCACCTGGGACAGCATGAGTGCGCCCCGTATGTAGGGGACAAGCCTCGCAAACGAGGATGCGTGCGTGAAGTGTCGCCAAGTCCGGGTGATCAGGCTCAGTGAGACGGTCTGGAACAGCGTCCGTTACCAATACATCAGGGGATGCTGGCTGTGGCGCCACGCGGGCAGGGGCTGCGCGAAATCGTGCCAACCACTGCGCATCGACACCAATTTCGGTCAGCCAGGCTTCCTGCAAAGGCGTCACGCACAAGCTCATACCGATCCTACCCAGGTTTTAGTCATGATCCAAGCGTCCTCACGCGTATCCCGCCCAAGAGGATAATATGCTTTGCGCGTTCCAACATGATCAAAGCCGTGCTGACGATAAAAACTAATGGCCTGTGTATTACTCGGGCGCACCTCTAGGGTCAAGGCATTCAAGCCCTGGGCTTGTGCGTGCACCTGGCACTGTGCAAGCAAACGCGCACCCACCCCTTGGCGCTGCGCATCCGGGCGCACCCCAATGACGAGTAGGTGGGCCATATCAGGGGTATCCATGACCATGGCAAAGCCCACTATTCTGTCTTGTTGACGCACGACCCAGCCTTGATAACCCGCAATCAGCCCGTCCGCAAAATGATTACGTTGCCAGGGAAAGGCCTGCACCAAAGACTCGATGGCTGCCACCTCGTCCAGGTCTGATTTATTCATGATGTGCAAACTATCGGCCAAAACCGGGGCCTGAGGATTGCCACCCATCCCCTGCGCACGCTCTTCTGTCGTATAAGCTACTTTATCGCGCACATAAATCGGTGCTGCCAACTCGGGACTGACCGTACAGCCGGCGTCCCAAGCCGACAGCGCCAGCCTGGCTATCATGGCGACCTGCGCTCGAGCTTGGTTGATATCCTGCCCAGGACTGAGCACATAAGCGCGATCCGTCAGTTGTGCGGCCAGCCCCTCAAAAACCAGCAAGGCATCCCCATGCACCTGCAAGGCAGCCCCACACTCCCACAAGGCAACGCCCTGAGCCAGCCAGTGTGGAATATCCGCCAAGGCCAAAAGCCTTGGTGCCTGCACGGTCTGCCATCCCCCTTGCGCCGCATAGCGATATACGGCAGCATAAACCTCGCGCATACGAGCGTCTTGCAGCACGACATGCCACCCATCAGGTGCATCGCCTGCATGCTGGGCGGCTACAGCCATCAAAGAGCCAATAGGTACCACGGGGATACTTAGCGCCAGCGCCATGCCTTGCGCCACACCACAGGCCACACGCAAACCTGTAAACCCACCTGGCCCCTGCCCAAAGGCCACAGCCGTGAGCGCCGCGCGATCCAGGCCAGCGTCCTCTAGCAACGCCTCAGCCATTGGCAAGAGGCGCTCGGCGTGCTGGCCTCGTTCCTCGTGGTGCGCCGTGCGCAAGCGCACCCGATTCCCCACGCGCGAGAGCAGCGCAACACCACACACATTGTGGGATGTCTCAAAGGCCAGTATCTGTAATTCGTTCATATCCAGCTATTTTAAATGAAGTGCTTTTATCCGAATCACGCTACGCGGAAAAGCCTACTAAATGCTTATTGTGTAATATGTTGTTATAAGCGCTGTACTGGATTTCCGGCGCCTGTTACATTTTCCGCATGAACACGCAAAATCAAATGCTTATACGCAAAATTCTGATCGTTGATGACGATCCGAGGCTACGCGACCTATTGCGTCGCTACCTGACCGAACAAGGGTTTAATGTCTACGTTGCCGAAGACGCCAAGGAAATGGCCAAGCTTTGGCAACGTGAACACTTCGACTTGTTGGTGCTCGACCTGATGCTGCCGGGCGAGGATGGTCTGTCCATCTGCCGCCGCCTACGCGGTAATCACGATAACACTCCGATCATCATGCTGACTGCCAAGGCCGAAGAAATCGACCGTATTGTCGGCCTCGAGATGGGCGCAGACGACTATCTGACCAAACCTTTCAATCCCCGCGAATTGCTGGCACGGGTCAATGCCATCCTAAGACGGCGCGGCACAGAAGAGCACCCAGGCGCGCCCAGCCAGGAAAACGAGTCGATCGAGTTCGGCCCCTACATCCTGAATCTATCGACACGCACCCTGACCAAAAACCAAGAGGTTGTCCCCATTACCACGGGTGAGTTCTCGGTCCTCAAAGTGTTTGCACGCCATCCAAAGGTGCCGCTTTCACGCGATAAGCTTATGGAACTGGCGCGCGGACGCGAATATGAGGCATTTGACCGCAGTCTGGACGTGCAGATATCACGCCTGCGTAAACTCATCGAACCCAACCCCTCCAAACCGGTATTTATTCAGACCGTCTGGGGACTGGGCTACGTCTTCGTCCCTGACGGAGGCCAATAGAGCATCTTTAGGTGCGCCCACTAGTGCGGGCCTGATGCCTGCGCGCGTCTAACATGCTGTTTTTCAAATCGAAATCCGGCTCGAATCGGTCCCGCTTTCAGTTGGGACTATTCAGCCGATCCTTTTTGCTGCTCGCCACTCTGATGCTCGTCAGCCTGGGCGCCTGGCTTCAGGTGTTTTTCAGCATGGAAGAAGGGCCACGCGCGACCCAAATGGCGCAGCGCGTCATGACTGCCGTCAGCATCACTCGCTCTGCCCTAATCTATGCGCCACCTAGCGTGCGACCCGCCCTGCTCCTGGATCTTGCGACCAAAGAGAGCCTGCGTGTGCAGCCGCGCGAGCCGACAGATGTCCTCGAGCCACTCCCCCAGACCAACTATTGGAACCACGTCACCGCCGAGATCCGCAGCCATCTAGGCAGCCAAACGGTGACCATGTGGTCCGTCAATAATATGCCGGGCGTCTGGGTAAGTTTTCATATCAATGAGGATCAGTATTGGCTGGTATTTGATCGCGAGCAATTACGTCTGACTGCAGGACCTGAATGGCTGGGCTGGGCCGTCACCGCCTTATTGCTGGCCCTGATCGGCGCAGCAATAAGCGTGCGTTTCGTTAACCAGCCCTTGGCCCAACTCGCCAAGGTTGCCCAACAACTCGCGCGGGGCGAAACGCCCTCCCCCCTCCCAGAGAAGGGGCCTGTCGAGATACGCGACATGAATATCGCCTTCAACCGTATGGCGCGTGACCTGCGCCAAAACGAAGCAGACCGTGAAATCATGCTCGCAGGCATCTCTCACGACTTGCGTACGCCCTTGGCACGCATGCGCCTGGAGATCGAGATGAGTCACGTCACTGATGAGGCGCGCCAGGCGATTGATGAAGATCTGGCCCAGATAGATCATAGTATTGGTCAGCTCATGGAATACGCACGGCCCGCAGGCGCTGTCCCCGAGACCGGTATCGATGTCTCCCGCGTGCTGCGGGATTTGTTTGAGCGCGAGCGTACCCACACCGAGTCGCTGGATGGGGTGCTCGCTGCCGATATCGAAGCGAATCTGTACGCTCGCATCAGTGCCAACGACCTTAAACGCGTCGTCAGCAATTTAATCGAAAATGCCCGACGCTATGGACGCAGCCCACACGACGATCGGGTACGTATCGAGTTACGCGCGCACCAGCTGGGCAATATTTTGCGCATCGACATACAGGATCAGGGCATCGGCATCGCACAAGCGGATCTGCAACGCCTGTTGCGCCCCTTTACTCGAGGCGAGGTTGCTCGCACCGGCGTGAGTGGAGCAGGTCTGGGCCTGTCCATCGTCGAACGTCTACTCGGACAAGTCGGTGCCAAGTTTCAGCTGATCTCTCACCCACCCGACGGACTGATCGCACGTATCGAAATTCCCAAGATCAGGCCCAGGCCCACCGACAAGACAATAGCGTAGAATGAGGGTACAGGCCGATTTCAGAGCCCCACCAGACTCTCAGGAGCCCCAATGAAAACCATAGGCGACAAGCTGGAAGCATTCCGGGTGACCGGCGTCAAACCCGGCTTTAATCACCACGAAGAAAACGGTGTATCCGCGT
Organism: Alcaligenaceae bacterium CGII-47; assembly: GCA_019166125.1. GTDB lineage: Bacteria > Pseudomonadota > Gammaproteobacteria > Burkholderiales > Burkholderiaceae_B > Castellaniella. The sequence goes on along the minus strand of JAHTBO010000001.1, from coordinate 26,373 downwards.
TCGAAGACATTACTGAAAGCTCATTTCCAGGCAAATGGAAGGTCATCTACTTTTACCCCAAGGACTTCACCATCATCTGCCCGACGGAGATCTCCGGGTTCAATGCCCTAGCCGATGAATTCGAAGAGCGCGACACCGTTTTGATGGGTGGTTCATCAGATAACGAATACGTTAAGCTCGCCTGGCGACGCGAGCACGCAGACCTCAACAAGCTCAATCACTACCAGTTCGGTGACACGGTTGGCTCACTCATTGATCAGCTGGGCATACGCGACAAATCCGAAGGGGTTGCCTTGCGCGCCACCTTCATCGTCGATCCCGATAACATCATTCAGCACGTTTCAGTGAATAACTTTGATGTCGGCCGCAACCCCAACGAGACCCTGCGCATCCTCGATGCACTGCTCACCGAGGGCTTATGCGCCTGCAACCGGGAAATAGGCGGTGCAACGCTTTAGCGTTCCATCTGAATCCACACATTCAGATTTGGATGTGTGCACTCAAAGCCGAGCAAGCAAGGCCACCGTGCTGGCTGCCATCCCTTCCAGACGCCCCAGATAGCCGAGGCCTTCATTGGTCTTGGCTTTGATATTGATGGCATCGACAGCCACCCCTAAATCCTCGGCAATATTGACCGCCATCGCTGCAGCATAGGGACCGATACGTGGTGCCTGAGCATGCACGGTTGCATCCACATTCACCACACCCCAGCCAGCCTCACGTGCCATCTGCGCTGCGGCGCGCAAAAACACCCGGCTGTCCGCGCCAGCCCAGCGTGGATCACGATCAGAGAAATGGCGTCCAATGTCCCCCATCCCAACTGCACCCAACACGGCATCTGTAAGCGCATGCAGCAACACATCCGCATCCGAATGCCCGAGCAAGCCATGGGTGTGCGGAATCTGCACCCCACCAATAATCAGCACGCGTCCCTCTGCCAGCGCATGAACATCAAAGCCCTGGCCCACTCTAAACGGCACATCACGCCTCATCGATCGCTCCTTGAGAACCACATTTCTAGCCACTCAAAATCCTCGGGCCAGGTGAGCTTGGTATTGCTACGCGCGCCTGGCACCAGCAGCGCGGCGATCCCTGCAGGCCCAAACAGCTCCATCGCTGATGCCTCATCCGTCACCCGCGGGTCATCTGCGCTGGCATCCAAAGCGTCGAGTAACTCATCCGCACGAAACATCTGTGGCGTTTGCGCCAACCACAGCAGCTCTCTATCCAGAGTCTGCGCCACGGTGGCGGGCGGCCTATCAGCACACGAGCCAGGCGCACCGCGTTGCGTGGGCACGCCCTGCGCTGCGCGCTTAACTGTATCGGTCACAGGTGTGGCCAGCAGTCCGCCTTGCCCATGCCTGTAACACGCATCAATCAAGCGAGCTAGGGCATCGTGTGGCAGACCTGGGCGCGCGGCATCATGCACCATCACCCAGGCACCGGGCGCCAAGGCGGCATCACGCAGGGCAGCACGCACGGTTGCCGCACGCGTCGGTCCGCCACAGGCACGCCAGACAGTTCGCGGCAGACCCGCCAGCGCCTCATCCACCCAAGTATCCTGCGCCGACACCGCCACACGCACCTGCGTGACGCGCGGCTCAGCCAACAAGGCCCGCACCGTACGACGCAGCACCGCCTCACCCGCAATCTGCCGGTATTGCTTGGGCATATCGCCTTCAGTGGCGGCGCGTGCGCCCACACCTGCTGCAGGCACAATTGCAATCAAAGTTCTCTCCATAGCGGCTGATTTTAGCTGAGGCGCGTGCCACACGGACTACAATGCGACACACCTGCTTGATAGGGACCCCGCCATCCATGAATGCACTTGAACTCCTCGCACACAGCCCGGTCATGCCAGTCATTGTGGTACACGACATCGACTCCGCAATAGAGTTGGCACAAGCCCTCGTCGCGGGCGGCATATGCAGCCTGGAAATCACCCTACGCTCGGATGCCGCGCTATCCGCGATCTCGCTGATCAGCCAGGCCGTCCCGGGCGCTCTTGTGGGCGCCGGTACACTGCGTAATGCCCGACAACTGGACGCTGCGATTGAGGCGGGCGCACGCTTTGGCGTGAGCCCCGGCCTGACGCCCGAACTCGCCCAGGCGGCACGCCAATCCGGCATCCCCTTTCTGCCTGGCGCGGCAACAGCTTCTGAGGCCATGGCGGCTGCCGATCAGGGCTTTATTGCTCAAAAACTATTCCCTGCCGAGGCGGTAGGTGGCGTTGCCCTACTCAAGTCGCTCTATGGGCCTTTGCCTGATATTGTGTTTTGTCCGACAGGCGGCATCCACGCAGACAATGCGGCGCAGTACCTGGCGCTCCCTAATGTCAGATGCGTCGGTGGTTCATGGTTAACACCCAATACAGTCGTGGCGGCCAAGCAATGGTCAACCATCACGGCACTGGCTCGACAGGCCTGCACACTTGGAATCAGCGCGCTGGCGCGGTCGGATAAATAGCGAGTGGCGCCTGGCCAGCCAACGCCAGCAACAGATTGCTCGTCGCCATCTCGGCCATTGCCTCACGTGTCTCATGCGTAGCCGAACCGATATGCGGCAAGGCCAAAACCTTGGGATGGGTGCGCAGCGGTGAGTCACCGGGCAAGGGCTCGATATCAAAGACATCCAAACCAGCGGCACGTAATTGACCACTATCCAAAGCCCCAATAAGCGCAGCCTCATCCACAATCGGCCCGCGTGCGCCATTGATCAATATTGCCCCACGTTTCATTATGGAAAACGCATGCTCGCCGATCATGCCCCGAGTCTGTGCGGTGAGGGGAAGAACCACCACGACAAAATCTGATTGCGCAAGAAGCACAACCAACTCGACAGCCTGAGCTTTGCCGGCCATCGCATCAGGGGGCGCATCAGACTCGGGGGACTTGATCAGTGGCACCCTGGGGGCGCCCCCACGCGTGTGATAAAGCACAGACATATCAAAACCCAAGGCCGCCCGACGAGCAAGCGCCTGACCGATACGCCCATAACCCAATATACCCAGGGTCTTGCCATAGACATTCCAGCCGTACAGATCCTCGCTGATGTTTTTTATCCAATGTCCCGCACGAACATACCCCGCCAACTCAAGCACACGCCGACTCGTGGTCAGCACCATAGCAAACAAAAGATCAGCCACTGCCTCAGTCAAGACGCCCGGTGTATGACAGAGCACGATGCCGCGTCGGTGCAAGGCATCAAGTTGATATTTATCCACGCCAACAGAAATGCTGGAGACAACCTCTAGATGGGGTGCACGCAGCAGTAGCGCCTCATCAATGACATAACTGGAACCAATCATTCCGTGCACGCTACCCAAGGCATCCTGAAAAGCCTGCATCTGACCATCAATACGTGGATCAGCGCACACCACATCATGAACCTGCTTGATGCGCATCAGCTGCCGGGCAGGTAAGGCCCGATACACCAAGACTCGTTTTCTACCCATCACGTTCCTTTTAGGCAAGGCTAACGGCTGAAACGCTCTAATTCCTGGCGTGACGGCAAGCCATCGGTATCGCTTAAAACCTGCACCGCTTGTGCGCCGATCCAGGCGCCACGCTCTACCGCGCGACGCACCGACTGGCCCTCAAGCAAGGCGCTAATCACACCCACTGCAAAGGCATCACCCGCGCCAACCGTATCCGCAATTTTATGTACCAAGACCCCAGGCACATAGGCCTGCTCGTCACCGCTATCATAATAAGCACCCTGAGCACCAAGCTTCACAATCACGAGCTTGGTGCCATGGTCACGATAAAACCGCGCGATATCCTCTGGCGCGGTGTACCCCGTCAATAGGCTCCCTTCCTCCAGGCCGGGTAACACCCAGTCTGCGGCAAACGCCAATTGATTAATCTGCGTCCTCATCACCTCAGTCGATGCCCACAGCGTCGGACGCAGATTCGGATCAAAGGACACCGTCTTGCCTGCATCCCGCATCAAAGCCATCGTGCGCAGTGATACCTCATGGCAACTGTCTGAAATGGCGGCAAATACGCCTGTACTATGCAGATGGCGCGCACTGCACAACCACGGCTCATCAATATCCTCCACACGCATTCGACTGGCTGCCGAACCCTTGCGATGGTATTCAACAGGCGGATCACTGCCGTCCGTGACACGTCCTTTGAATAGCATCCCGGTGCGCTGCCCTGGCTCACTCAGGACATGCGAGCAATCAACCCCTTCGTTTTGCAGCTCAGTGAGCAGATAGCGCCCCAAGGAATCTGCGCCCAGGCGGCTCGCCCACCCGACGGCAAACCCCAAACGAGCCAGGCCAATCGCCACATTCGTCTCGGCACCGGCCGTGCGCTTGTAAAAAGTCTGCACGTGCTCGATAGGACCGGGCTTATCAGCAACCAGCATCACCATGGCCTCACCAAAGGTGACGACATCCAAAGCGTCACTCACGGTCCACTCTCCAATTCAATGATCCAGTATCTGCCCTAGAAAATTACGGGTCTTTTCATGCTGTGGGTGACTGAAGAACTGGTCAGGCGGCCCCTGCTCAATAATTCTACCCTCTGACATGAAAATCACACGATCTGCAACGCTACGAGCAAACCCCATCTCGTGGGTCACGCATAGCATGGTCATCCCATCGTTTGCCAGCCCAATCATGGTATCGAGGACCTCTTTAACCATCTCGGGATCAAGCGCCGAGGTCGGCTCATCAAACAACATGATCTTGGGTGTCATGCATAGCGCACGCGCAATGGCCACCCGTTGCTGTTGTCCGCCAGACAGCTGGCTTGGATATTTGTGTGCCTGATCCCCAATCCGGACGCGGGTCAGATACTCGGTCGCCAGGGCTTGCGCCTGAGCCTTGCTTAAGCCACGCGAACGCATCGGCGCCAGCATGCAATTGCGCAATACGGTCATGTGTGGGAACAAATTGAACTGCTGAAATACCATACCGACTTCCTGCCGAACGGCTTCGATATTACGGCTATCCGCCGCCAACTCAACATTATCGACGACGATACGGCCCTTTTGGACTTTTTCCAGACCATTAATACAGCGGATCAAAGTCGACTTTCCCGAGCCCGATGGCCCACAGATCACGATACGTTCGCCCGCTGCGACCTTCAGGTCGACGTCGGTGAGCGCATGGAACTCGCCATACCATTTATTAAGGGCTTCGATCTCGATGATCGTCCCGCCCAAGGCGGGACGATCGGCTGGATCGACAGCAGGTACAGGCTGCCTATCAGTCATGATTTATCGCCATACAATCAGGATTGCTTGAGTTCAGGCAAAGGTGAACCCAACCATTTTTTATAGAGCTTGCTGAACTCGCCGTTCTGGATGTTCTTATCGACCACCTCATTGATCGCCTTGAGCGTATTGGGCTCACCCGGGCGCATGGCAACCGCCATTTCCTGCTGCAGCAAGACAAACTTATTGTCGAAGCGATCAGGCGTGCGCTTGGAAATTTCAGCCGCCACGGTCGTAGAGCACCCGATTGCATCAACCTGTCCCGAGAGCAAAGCCTGCATAGCGGACGCATCGTCATCAAAGCGACGGATATTTGCATCCTTAGGAGCGATCTTGGTTACGGCAATATCCTGCGTGCTGGCGCGTGCGACGCCAATGCTCTTGCCAGACAGGTCCTCGGGCTTAGTGATGGCTGTGTCCTTGCCACCGAACACAACAATCTGGGCGGCCGAATACGGATGAGAAAACTGGACCTGTTTGGCGCGATCAGGCGTAATGGCGAGCGACGCGACGAGCACATCGACCTTATTGGTCAGTAGATAAGGAATACGATTCGGGCCGGTAACCGGAAGAATATTGATTTTTACGCCTAGATCCTTGGCGATTTGCTTGGCCACGTCCGCGTCATAGCCATCTGGCTTATTCTCGGTATTCATGATGCCATAAGGCGGGAAATCCACAAGCATACCGATCGTGATCTCGCCCTTTGCCTTGACCTGATCAATCGTCTCTGCACCCACTGGCGTCGCGCCCAGCGCCAGCGCTGTGCAGCCGGCCAACAACGTGACGCCGACCAGATTGCGGATTTTTTTAGTGATTAACATATCATGTCTCCAAAGATTAAAGCATTGGTAAAACAAGGTTATCGCGACTGCGACACAGCCAGACGCCGCTCCATGCTGGCCGCCAATAGCGACAAAGGCCAACACAGCATGAAATACAAAACAGCCACAATTGAAAAGACAATCATCGGTTCAAACGTGACGTTATTGATGATCTGCCCCGCGCGCGTCAATTCGACAAAGCCAATAATAGAGGCCAGGGACGTGCCTTTGATGAGCTGCACCAGATAGCCGACAGTGGGTGGCACAGCGATCTTGGCAGCTTGCGGCAAGACCACGTCGCGCATTTTGTCGCGATACGATAGGTTCAGCGCCTCAGCAGCTTCCCATTGTCCTCGTGGTACCGCCTCGATGCAGCCGCGCCAAATCTCTCCCAAAAATGCACCACCATTCAGGGTCAGCGCCACCGCTGCGGCGATCCATGGATTGACATCCAGTCCAATCACCGGTGCCCCGAAAAACACCAGAAATAACTGGAGCAGCAAGGGCGTGCCACGGAACAACTGGATAAAACCCATGGATAATGTACGCGCAACGCGGTTCTCGGCTGTCCGTGACAGCGCAATGATCAACCCGACAATCCCACCCCCCGCAAAGGCGATCAAAGAGAGCAAGACCGTCCACTGCGCCGCCTCCAGGATGAACAAAAAATCAGAATAGCCAAATGTGCGCATTATCGACGATCCGGGTAGTCAAGCCCCCACTGGTATACCAGCCGGAACATATAAGAAAACCCTAAGGTCAGAACCAAGTAAATGACCGTAATCACAATGTATATCTCAAAGCTGCGAAAGGTCTCGGACTGCAAAGTTGCGGCAACAGAGGTTAGATCATCGGCAGAAATAACGGACACCACACTAGAGGCCAACATCAACAAGATGAACTGGCTGGTGAGTGCGGGGTAAATCGCCTTCAATGCGGGCTTTATGATGATGTAGCGGAAAATCTCGATCCGCTTCAGGTTCAGTGCCAGGCCAGCCTCGATCTGTCCCTTGGGAATGGATTCCATGCCTGCACGCACGATCTCTGTGGCATAAGCGCCCAAGTTGACAACCATGGCCACCAACGCCGCTGTATACGGCGACCAACGCACGCCTGCGGCTGGCAGGGCGAAGAAAAAGAAAAATAGTTGCACCAGAAAGGGGGTATTACGAATGGCCTCAACGTAGATCTTGATCACCCAGCGTACCGGCCACGGACCTTCTGCCCTGCCCCATGCACAGGCGACGGCAACCATCAGGCCAAACAGCATCGCCAGCAAGGACAATTGGATGGTCATCCACGTGCCATGCAGCAGCAAAGGCCATGCATCAAAAACGGGGCCGAATTCAAATGAATACTTCATTTTTTACTTAAGTCTAAAGGATCATCATCCATAATACGGTGTCCACTGCGTACCGTCGATCCCCACCAACCCGCCCCCTAAGCGCATCGGATCGCTGCCGAACCCGAGCGCAATCAAACTGCAACGTTATAATCTCCACCCTAATGAGCCGTTCTCCAATCTCTCTGGATATTCCCTCAGTCACCACGACGCTGTCTGCACTCAAGCCAGGCCAGCGTTATGTTCAGCCACGCCCACCCGGATCGGGTGACGCCTGCCTATTGGCCGCGCTGGCGAGCATTGCCGGGCAACCCTTGATCGCCCTATGTGCCGACCCACTCGCCGCCCAGCGTCTGGCTGACGAGTTGGTCTTGTTTGGCCCCGATCTGCGCGTGCGTTTTCTGCCCGACTGGGAGACGCTGCCCTATGACAGCTTCTCTCCCCACCAGGATCTGATCTCCGAGCGCCTGCGTACCCTGCACGCGCTCACCCAGAGTGCCGTAGACGTGCTCATCGTCCCGATCACCACGGCGCTCTACCGCCTGGCCCCCACCGCTTTCCTCGCAGCCTATACCTTCAGTTTTCGCCAAGGTGACGTCCTCAATGAGGAGGGACTACGTCAACAGCTGACGCTGGCGAACTACGCACACGTCACGCAGGTCACCGCACCGGGCGAATTCTGTATACGTGGCGGACTGATTGACTTATTTCCAATGGGTTCCGTGCTGCCCTACCGCATCGATCTGTTTGACCGCGAAATTGAATCAATCCGCAGCTTTGACATCGACACACAGCGCAGCCTCTATCCGGTCAAAGAGATTGAACTGCTGCCGGGGCGCGAGTTCCCCATGGATGAGGCCGCACGCAATCATTTCCGTGCGCGCTTTCGTGAGGTCTTTGAAGGTGATCCCTCACGTGCACTGCCGTATAAGGACATCGGCAATGGTATCGCCTTTGCCGGAATCGAATATTACCTGCCGCTGTTCTTTGAGCAGACGGCCACGCTATTCGACTACCTGCCCGAACAGGCCATCACCGTGACGCTGGGCAATATTTCAGCTGCTATCCAGCAATTTCATCAGGACACGCACAGTCGCTGGCAATTCCTCAAGAGCGATCGCGAACGCCCGGTCCTGCCCCCTGAGACCCTCTTCCTCGACGAGGCGGATTTCTTCGGACGACTCAAGCCTTTTGCTCGGCTAAGCCTCACCGATATCGGCCATCCTGATTTTACGCAGTGCCCCGCCGTTGCTGTCAACCGCCGCGCCGACGACCCGCTCGCTGGCCTGCGCCTACACCTCCGGGATGCGGGGGTACGCACGGCCTTATGCGTGGACACCGCCGGGCGGCGCGAGACCATCGCCGACATGCTGACTGAATACGGCCTGCCGCCCGATGCCGCCTACGACACCTTACAGGACTTTATTGCAGCGGATACGCATTTTGCATTGGTCGTGGCCCCCCTGACGGCTGGATTTGGGCTGCGCGCAAGCACGCTCATGCTGCTCACTGAAAACGACCTCTACCCCAGCCAGGCGCGCAGTCCCTCGCGCGCTCGGCGCCGCCAGGAGCACGCCAGTGATGTCGACGCAATGGTGCGCGACCTGGCCGAGCTGCGCGAGGGCGACCCCGTGGTGCATGCCCAACACGGAATCGGCCGCTACCGAGGTCTGATCAATATGGACTTGGGCGAAGGCCCCATGGAATTCCTGCACCTGGAGTATGCGAAGGATGCAACACTCTATGTGCCCGTCTCCCAATTACATCTGATTGCTCGCTATAGCGGCGCCGACCCAGAGCACGCCCCCCTGCATCCACTGGGCTCGGGACAGTGGGAGAAAGCACGGCGCAAAGCAGCGCGCCAGGCACGCGATACGGCTGCCGAGTTACTGGCTCTGTATGCCCAGCGCGCGGCGCGCGAAGGCTATCACTTTCAGTTGCCCGCACGCGATTACCAGGCCTTTGCCGAGGGCTTCGGCTTTGAGGAAACACCGGACCAGGCCGCAGCAATCCTCGCCGTCATCGGCGACATGACATCAGGACGGCCCATGGATCGCCTGGTCTGCGGCGATGTGGGCTTTGGCAAAACCGAGGTCGCGCTGCGCGCGGCCTTTGTGGCGGTGATGAATGGGCGTCAGGTCGCTATTCTGTGTCCCACCACCCTGCTCGCCGAGCAGCACGCGCAGAACTTCAGTACGCGCTTTGCCGATTGGCCTGTGCGCATCGCCGAGCTGTCACGTTTTCGTACCGGCAAGGAAACGACGCAGGCCATCGCTGGCTTGGCGGATGGGACGGTGGATATCGTCATCGGCACCCACAAGATCCTCTCTAAGGATGTGCGCTTCAAGCAACTCGGCCTGGTCGTCATCGACGAGGAGCATCGCTTTGGCGTTCGCCAAAAGGAAGCCTTAAAGGCGCTGCGCGCCGAGGTAGATGTCCTCACGCTGACGGCGACGCCTATCCCACGCACCCTAGGCATGTCGCTGGAAGGTATACGCGATTTTTCAGTCATCGCCACCGCACCACAAAAGCGGCTTGCGATCAAAACCTTCGTGCGTCGCGAGGATGGCAGCACCATACGCGAGGCCTTGCTGCGCGAACTCAAGCGCGGCGGCCAAGTATATTTCCTGCATAACGAGGTCGATACCATCCATAATCGCCGCGCCATGCTCGAAGAACTGGTGCCCGAGGCTCGTATCGCTGTCGCCCATGGCCAGATGGGAGAGCGCGAGCTTGAGGACGTCATGAAGGGCTTTTACCAGCAGCGCAGCAATGTACTGCTATGCACCACAATTATCGAAACCGGCATCGACGTACCGACAGCCAACACCATCGTCATCCACCGCGCCGACAAGCTCGGTCTGGCGCAATTGCATCAGTTGCGCGGTCGCGTCGGGCGCTCGCACCACCAGGCCTACGCCTACCTCCTCACGCCAGGCGAGGATGCCATCACGAGCAACGCCAAAAAGCGCCTGGAGGCAATCCAGGCAATGGAGGAGCTGGGCGCCGGCTTTTTCCTGTCCATGCATGACCTGGAAATCCGCGGTAGCGGCGAAGTTTTAGGTGAGTCCCAGTCTGGCAACATCCAGGAAATCGGCTTTTCCATGTACAGCGAGATGCTCAATGCGGCAATCCGCGCCTTGAAGTCCGGCGAAGAGCCAGACCTGGACTCGCCCTTCGATATGCTGTGCGAGGTGAACTTACGTGCGCCGGCGCTCTTGCCTGCCGATTATTGTCCCGATGTGCATGCCCGCCTGAGCCTGTACAAGCGCCTGTCACACGCTGCGCAGGACGACGACATCATCCTCATCCAGGAGGAGCTCATTGACCGCTACGGTAAGCTGCCCGAGCCCGCGCATACACTGCTCGCCCTACACCGAATGCGCCTGCTGGCAGAGCCACTAGGCATCATCAAAATTGATGCCAGCGAAACCCAGGCCTCTATTCAGTTCTCTGCCAAGCCGAATATCGACCCCATGCGCATCATCGAGTTGGTCCAACAAAATAAACATATTCGTCTAGCTGGCGCTGACCGGCTCAAGCTTGCCTTCCCCAGCGGTCAGGACCTGGGCGCGCGCACGCTGGCGCTGCGACAGCTGCTGCAATCACTCAGCGCACGCTCGCCAGCCTGAACCAGTTCAAAATCGCATCCAGCGGGCTGTAGTCCAACGAAAAGCGTGCCTGGGCACGCACAGCAGGCTTCGCCCGATAAGCCACGGAATATGCCGCGAGCGCCATCATCTGCAAATCATTGGCGCCATCGCCCACCACAATGATCTGCTCTGGTGAGGCACCCAGCCGCGCTGCAGCGGCTGCCACATAGTCCGCCTTGGCCTGCCCATCCACAATGGCACCCAACACCCGCCCAGTCAATTGACCATCGACGATCTCGAGGGTATTAGAATGCGCCTCAGTCAATCCCAGACCTCGCTGTAGCCGATCCGTAAAAAAAGTGAACCCGCCCGATACGAGCAGGGTCTGCAAGCCCGATGCCTGCACCACCTCAATGAGTCGTTGGGCACCCGGGTTCAAAGCCAGGCGCTCGGTGAACACGCGCTCTAGCGCGCTAGCGGGAGCCCCGCGTAGTAATGCCACGCGGGCCCGCAGGCTCTCGCTGAAATTGGTGATTTCGCCGCGCATCGCCGCCTCGGTGATGGCGGCTACCTCGGTCTTGCGCCCGACCATATCGGCAATTTCATCAATACACTCGATATTCACCAAGGTCGAATCCATATCCATCGCAAGCAGCTTACAGCTACGCAGCGGTACCAACTGATCGACATACGCTGCATCAATGCGACGAGCCCGGCACAAGGCCAAGGCCTGATCCAGGCCATCGGGGTCGACATCCAGGATCCTGATATTTGTCGGCCCGACCTCCTGCACGCCGCCGGCACTCATCAAGGCGGCGAGACGCTCGATGTCACTGGGCAGGAGATTCGGGGCTTGTAGAATTAAATGAGGCATGGCGCGTGCACATAAGGAGGGATAGCCAAACGGCACATTGTAACGGCAGCACGCATTGCTCGCTAAACAGCCAACTGTTCCAGCAGCTTATCCATGAATACCTCGCACGCATCAATCTGCGAAATATCAATGTACTCGTTTGGCTGATGTGCCTGATCGATTGAGCCGGGTCCGCATACAACAACCGAAAAATCGGCATTCTGGAACAGCCCGCCTTCCGTCCCGTAAGGCACGACGCCGCAGTGCGCATGACCCGACAGCTGTCGGGCAAGCGCCTGCGCTTCGCCGCCATGATCAGCCAGGGGCGGCGCATCCGCCATCACTTCGGTCGTAATCGACGCATTCGGTGCAATGGCCAACATAGCGGGCAGCAAACTATCACAGTACGCCTGAAAAGGTTCCAGGTACCGTTGCAGGGTCTCGCCTGGCAGCACCCGCACATCCCACATAAATGAACATTCACGGGAAATGATATTGACCGCTGTGCCACCACGCACCATACCGACATGCAAGGTCGAAAATGGCGGCACAAAAAGGGAATCTGACGCTGCTGCCGCCCGGTTCTCGTTTGTCATGCCTTCCAGGTAGGTAATCAGCTTTGCCGCGGTCATGACCGCACTCACGCCTCGCTGAATCTGGCTGGAGTGGGCCTCATGACCAATGACCGTCGTGCGCAATACTGCAAGCCCTTTGTGCGCCATGACCGGCCGCATGCTGGTGGGCTCGCCAATGATGACTGCGCTGGGCTTGGGAATGTCGGCTTTCATGCGATCAATCATGGCCGGTGCGCCCAAGCAACCGACCTCCTCATCGTAGCTGAGAGCAAAATGAATCGGTCGCTGCAAATTCCTTTTCTGCATATCCGGCACCATCGCCAGCGCGATAGCCAGAAAAGACTTCATATCACAGGTACCGCGGCCGTACAATCGGCCGTCCTTCTGGACGATCTGAAACGGGTTCGTATCCCAAGGTTGGCCCTCAACCGGCACGACATCGGTATGACCAGAGAGCACAACACCCCCTTCTACTTCCGGCCCCACGGTGGCAAACAGATTGGCTTTTTTGCCATCTGGGCTGGAAACCAGATGACTCTGGACCCCATGCTCGGCTAAATAAGCACGGACATAATGAATTAAATCCAGATTCGAATTGTGCGAGATCGTATCAAACCCCACCAAGCGGGTAATCATATCCAACGATTGCTGCCTCATAACGAGACTCCTGTGGCTAATGCGGTGACCGTGTAAGCAAGCGCCTGCACGCCCAGAAAAAGGTCACGAGGCGCCGTCGCTTCCGCCGCATTGTGGCTAATTCCCTTTTCACTCGGTACAAAAATCATCCCTGATGGACAATGATCTGCTAGGTACATAGCATCATGAAACGCACCAGAACTTAACCGTAATGGCGCGGCGCGCTGCGCCAATCGACTAGCGCGTTGGCAGGACTGCTCGATCAGATCCAATATCGCATCCGGAAATGCCGTCGGCGAGCGCTGAAAAAAGCACTCAAAATCGATATGACCGCGCCATGTCCAGGACCTCGTCACATCACGCAATTCGTCCTCGAAACGCTGGAGTACGGCATCGTCAATGCAACGGGCATCAATCGTGAATACCACCTCACCCGGAATCGTGTTGACCGAGCCTGGGCTGACCCGCCATTGCCCAAGCGTCAGCCGCAAGGCGCTGACGCTCTGGCTTGCCGCATAGGCATAAAGCTGGTTCGCCATACCCAGCGCTGCAACCATTGCATCAGCCCGTTCATCCATGGGCGTGGTCCCAGCATGCGCAGCCATGCCCGAACACGTCACGCGGTACCAACGCACGCCTTGGATACCTGTCACCACGCCCAGCGGCACCTCGGCGCGCTCAAGCACGGGTCCCTGCTCGATATGCAGCTCGATATAGGCGAACAATGCCGAGCTCATTGGTCGACGCCCTAAATCCGGAAACTGGGCGTGTGCCGCATCAAGCGCACTGCCAAACGTGATCTGTTGGCTATCCACTGACTCGCGATAAGCAGCCAAGCGGGCGGGGACGACAAAAGCACTGGACCCCATGGCGCCAGGACCGAATCGGCAGCCTTCCTCATTGGTCCACGCGACCACGTCGATACTACGCTGCGTCTGGATCCCGGCATCATTCAGCGCAGCAATGAGCTCAAGCCCACCAACAACGCCGTAGGCCCCGTCGAGTTTCCCCCCCACGGGCTGCGTATCGTTGTGGCTACCGGTAAGCACCGGCGGCAGATCAGTCAGCCCAGGCCGTCGAAAATACAAGTTTGCGCACTCATCCGTTTCAATAAGACAGCCCAAGGCGCGCGCCTGATCGACCAGGTAGCGCCGCGCGGCAAGATCCGCATCGCTAAGCGTTTCTCGGGATACCCCGCCGTCTTTGCGGCCCCCAAAACAGGCCAAGGTAGCGATGGCGTCCTGGAGACGTTCGCTATCGATATGATCCTGGGCCCGCTGCGCGAGATCCAGTGCAAGTTCAGCTTGCTGATTCATTGAAGCACCATATCGTTCAAAGTTAATCTTTAAGGCTGCGCTCTAAGGTGTAGGCTGCCGACAAGGTGCGGGCGTCACCACGCATCGGACCGATCAGCGTCACGCCGATCGGCATGTCAGCAGCGCCATAACCGGTTGGGACGTGTACGCAAGGATTGCCCAGCAAAGACCACATCCGATTGAAAACCGGGTCGCCCGTGTTCTCGAGCCCAAGCGGCGCCTCGCCCTCAGTGCTGGGGGCCAACACGATATCGATCGTTTCAAACACCGAATCAAATGCCAGGCGGGCGGCGGCAGCCGCATCCAAAGCGGCAACGTAGCGTTCCCCGCTAATTGTGCGCCCGGTCGCAATCAAGGCAGCAAACGCACGACTGAAACCCTCAGCACACCTACGCGCCTCGGGCTCAAAGGCGGCAGCGGCCTCATAGCCCATAATATCGATCTGCGCCTCGTTTAAGCCTATACACGCTGGCGGCAGATCCAGATCACTGATGATCGCCCCCGATCGCTCGAGATGCCGCACCGCATCCATCAGCGCTTGACGGGAATCCGCGCTCGCCCGACTCCAGTAAGGGGTGTGGCAGACCCCGACGCGCAGCCTGCCTTCCACCTTGGGGTCCAGTTGCAAGCGGGCCAAGGCACCAACAAAGAACGCCGCATCATCCACACAACGAGCCAATACACCTGCGGTATCCAGACCTACGGACAAAGGTTTGATACCTACCGCAGATAAGGTGCCGTAGCTTGGCTTATAGCCAACAATGCCGCAATATGCGGCAGGCCGGACGATAGAGCCTGCCGTCTGCGTACCAAAAGCTAGCGGCACCATTCCAGCTGCCACCGCAGCAGCCGATCCGCTAGAGGACCCACCAGGCGTACGCGGCGCCCCGCCAAGACTACGTGGATTACGCGTTGGGCCAGGCTGGAAGGCAGCGAACTCCGTTGTCACGGTTTTGCCCATGATAATGGCACCAGCTGATCGGCTGGCAGCAACGCATGCCGCATCGTTGATCGGGCGATGGTCCTTATAGATCGGCGAGCCGTACGTGCTGGGCATGTCCGATGTATCCATCAGATCTTTAACCCCGATCGGCACGCCGTGCAAAGGTCCACGCGCCGTCTGTCGATCACTCGCGCGCGCTTGCTTTAGAACCAGCTCGGGATCGAAAAATTGCCAGGCATGAATAGCCGGTTCTTTGGCCTGAATACATTCGATATAAGCCTGAGCAACATCTTGCGCACGCAGCGCGCGGCTAGAGATGCGATGAGCCAGTTCACGTACGGAAAATGCCAAAATATCGCTCATGGATACGCCTTACCCGAAATAGGCAGAACGAACGCCATCATTGTTCGATAACGCCTCGGCCGAGCCCTCGGCCACAACACGGCCTTGTGACAAGACATAGCCATAATGGGAAATTGCCAATGTCTGGCGCGCATTTTGCTCGACTAACAAAACAGTAATCCCCAAGGCGTTGATCTGCTGGATTACATTGAAGTTCTCTTTGACATAGAGCGGCGACAAGCCCAGGGACGGTTCATCGATGACCAGCAGCTTGGGCTCGGCCATCAAGCCCCGACCAATCGATACCATCGCCTGTTCACCCCCAGACATCGTACCAGCCAACTGCAGCATACGCTCTTTAAGTCGTGGAAAGATGTTGTAGACCTTTTCCAGCCGCGCCTGTACACGCGCATCATCTTTTTCAAGAAAAGCACCCAAGACCAGGTTTTCGGCCACGGTCATGCGCGGGAAAACCTTGCGGCCCTCAGGAATACAAGAGATACCGCTTGCGATGATCTTGTGCGTTTTCTCGCCAGCCAGATTACGGCCCTGCCAATGGATCTCGCCATGACGCGGCGGTGTCAGGCCAAGAATAGAGCGGATCAAAGTGGTCTTGCCCGCGCCATTGGCACCAAGAATACATGTGATCTTTCCGGGTGCCACATCAATCGATACATCGTGCAGCACATTGACTTTGTCATAGCCGGTCGTCAGCGCCTTGACGTTCAAGGTATTGAGGGTGCTCATGCTACTTCCTCCCCTAGATAGGCTGTCTGGACACTCGGATCCGCAGTAATTTCCACATACGTTCCTTCGGCAATTTTCCGACCATAGTTCAGCACCACGCAGCGGTCAGTAATGCGCTCAATCACATTCATTTCATGCTCAATCAGGACCACCGACAAATTCTGTAGCTTGCCACGCACCTGCAAAATATCGTCCATCAGCTCGATCGTTTCATCATGTGTCATCCCCGCAGAGGGCTCATCAAGCAACAATAACGAAGGCTGGCTAATCAAGGCACGACAGACCTCGATTCTGCGACGGTCAATCATAGTGAATGTGCCGACCGGCTCGAATAGACGATCCACAAGCATCGGGCTAAATATCTGCAGCAAGCCCTGCACTTTCTCTACATATCTGTCGTACTCAGCCCGAAAGGCCTGGCGCCGAAACAAGTTGAATATCAGGCCCCGCTGCATATTTTCATAATCTCCGATCACGATATTATCGAAGACGGTTAAAGAGAGCGACAGGCGCGAGCGTTGGAAGGTACGCGCCACACCCAGACGATAAACCTCTTGGGGCGTCTTGCCGATGACATTGTCGCCCTTGAACAGAATCGTGCCGCTGGTTGCCTTATACAGCCCCGTCAACACGTTGAAGAACGTTGTCTTGCCAGAACCATTGGGCCCAAGCAAGCCAAGGATCTCGCCCTCGAATATCTGCATATTGAGCGAATCGAGAGCAGTCAATCCACCAAAACGCATAGACAGATCGAGGACCTCGCTCATGATAGTGCGCTGAGTCATTTCGATACCCCTCGATTAAAGAACAGACGTGTCTTGCGCGGCAATAAGCCATCGGGCCTGAATAATAGAATGATAATCACGAGCACGGCGTACAGAAAGAATCGGTACTCTTGGATGAATTGCAGCTTCTCTGGCAGAACCAATACGATGATTGCGGCAGGAATCAAACCGATAGAGTTCCCCAGGCCACCAAGAATCACGATCGACACCATCAATAATGAATCGGCAAACGTGAAATTATTGGGAGCAACGAACTCGGTCGTCATCCCATAGATACTTCCGGCAATACCTGCAAAGAAATTACCCAGAACAAATGCAACCACCTTCCAATGCGCGATATGCAGACCAAAGGTCGCTGCGGCCGTCTCGTCGGTACGCACAACATCCATGCTCAGACCAACCCACGAGCGCTTGATAAGATCGATAACCAAATAGGTGGTCGCGCAGATCACAAGACTGAGCAAGGTATAGCTGACATAGAACGAAACATCAGAGCCCAATAAGGTAAATCCCTGATTGAACTCATATCCAAACAGGCTCATCCCCGGGACGTGCAAGCCCTGCGGCCCGCCCAGCACATCATTCACTTCAAGGAACGTCTTGAACAAGATGCCGAAGGCGATCGTCACCAGCGCCGTATAGTGACTGCGTGTGCGTAATACAGGCAGGATCAACAAGGACCCGATCAGCGCCGCAACCAGGCCAGAAATAAGAATGATCAACACATGCGGAATACTGGTGTGCGAGGCCATCACGGCGGTCGTATAGCTTCCAATGCCAAAAAAGGCGGCACCGGCAAAGTTGGCAATACCTGTAAAACCGAACTGCATGGTCAAACCGAGGCAAGCAGTCGTAAACAACAACACCGTGCAGATCATCAGAAGCGCAAAATGTGAATCATGCAACGCTGCAATCAGAATGATGATTCCGCCAATGGTCCACAACCGAGCCAGGCCAGGGCGCAGGGCAGCTGCCTGCTCGACGCGCTCGATCAAGCCAAACCTGCGACCCAATATGAATGCAGCCACCGCCACGAGAAGCAATGCCACTACACTCAGTTGACTCTGGGTATGCAGAAATGCCCACATATATGCGGTCGATAACAAGGTAACGATTGCCAGCAGTCCTGCCGCTGAATTGTGTTTGAGAGTTGGTTGATTCGTCATGCTCACACTCGCTCGCTCGATTTTTCCGCAATCAAGCCTGTTGGCTTCCAAGCCATCAAGGCAATGACCACTGCAAAAGCAAAGACGTCCTTATAGGCGCTCGGAATATCGGGTATCAGCGCTGGCAAGGCAACACTACCGAGTACCTGCAGTCCCGCGAATAAAAAGCCCCCAATGATTGCCCCGTACATACTGCCCAAACCGCCCAGAATGGCAGCGGCAAAACCGATCACACCCAGCAGTAAACCAACGTTGAAATTGATCTCGTTGTAATACAAGCCGTTCATCACACCTGCCAGCGCAGCCATTGCTGAGCCCAGCGCAAAGGTCAGAAGCACGACTGCCTCAAAGTTGATACCCATCAGGCGAGCGGTCTCACTATCCTGCGCTACGGCACGGATCGCCCTGCCCAGGCGCGTGCGGGTAATCAGAAGATGCACGCCGACAATCGACACGAAACCACATGCAAGCAGAATCATGCTGTCGGCACGAAGCGAAAAGCTGCCTAGCTCGATTGACGATGTCGGCAATAATGTCGGAAAGCGTTTGGGGTTTGAACCATCTGGGTAAAACAACCGTACTGCCTCGCGCAATGCGGTCCCCAGCATTAAGGTTGCAAGCAAGGTATTGAGGGGATCGGCATGACGAAGGGGAAGGATCAGGTATTTAGCCACGGCTGCCCCAAGCAGGGCGGTCACACATAAAGCACACACGACAACAGCAAGTAGTTGTATCCATGTCGAGTCGATGCCCAGCATCAGTACGCCAACCGATGCGGCAAGCCCTGCAAATGCGCCGACAACCAAAACATCTCCGTGCGAAAAATTGATTACATCCAACACCCCAAAGAACAAGGTAAAACCTACGGCGACCATCGCGTAGATCATACCGAGCATCAGCCCATTAAAAACATACTGTCCAATTAAACTCATTGTCATCCCCACCGATCAGGCTAAAGTTGGGCAGCGGACTGCATTGCACCTAATGCAGTCCGCGACGCCCTGATTACAGGCCGGGCAGCTTCTTTGAGCCTGAGCCGTAATGGCTGTCTTCCCATACCACCCACTTACCGTCATCCACCACATACTTGGTGACAAGCGGGACGATATTCTGACCATGATCATCAAAGGTCACCTTGCCAATAATGGTGTCCACGTTTTTTGTCTCACTCAGTGCTGCGAGAACCTTTTTACGATCTGGCCCTACCTGCTCGACCGCATCCATGATCAGATTCGCAGCCGTAAAGGAAAATGGACCATAGGCCTCTGGCTTCTCGCCGTATTTTTGTTGCGCATATTGTTCAGAGAAAAACTGACCACCCGGCAGTTTTTCAAGCGGCGCGCCCTCCAGGAAAGACAGTGAGCCCTCGGCCAGCGCGGGACCTACCCCCTCGATGTAAGCGTCTGACTTAATACCAGAGGTTCCTTGAAAGACTGATTTGATCCCGAGCTTGTCCATTTGGGTGCGAATCCGTACTCCAAGCGGCGTCAGACCACCGAAAAACAAGACCTGCGGCTTTGTCTCCCGTAGTTTAGTCAGCTCCGTCGTGAAATCCTGCTGCTCTGCAGTGACACCAAATGACGACAGAATGACTCCATTGTGCTCTTTAAGGTACTTGGTGAAATACTCGTTATGTCCCTTGCCATAATCAGTCGTGTCATGAATAACGCCCCAGTTCTTGTAACCCAGATCTGCCATGAATTTCACGGCAACCTCGTTCTGGTTGATCATCGTACCGTTCACACGGAAAACTTCTTTGTAGTCATTGCCGTAGGTAACTTCTGGCAATACGGCCCCCCACACAATCGCGGGCATGCCAAAACGGTGGTATACGCCCGTTGTCGCGATGGCGACTGCCGAGCAATAATGCGTCACGCCAGCCACGATGCTCTTGTCGGCGGCGACCTTGGTGGCAACCTGCACCCCGATATTCGGACGGCACTCGTCGTCCTGAACGACCAATTCGTAAGTATATTTAGATTTTGGATCAGCATTGCGCAACCGGATTGCCAGGTCAGCCGAATTACGGCCGCCCAAACCAATCGATGAGGAGCCGCCGGTCAGTGGCCCAACAAACGCGATTTTGACCACATCCTTGGCCGATGCGGGCGTTACAGCACCGATCATTCCGATCGACACGCATAAGGCACTGGCCTTTAAGAAAGTATTCAGTACTTTTTTCATATATTGTCTCCAGAGTATGATTGGCAACTTCATGTTTGCTCTTATTAAATGAAATGATTTTCAGATTGACTGTTTTAATAAGGACTAAGCAGTAATCACCTCCTTATGGCTGCAAATTCTTATACTGCTGCCGCAGCACGTTTTTTTGCACTTTCCCCATGGTATTGCGCGGCAGCGCATCGATAACATGGATCTGCTTGGGCATTTTGAAATTGGCCAGACAAGTTTTAAGCGAGGCCTGAATCCCTTCGATATCCAAGACCTGCCCCACCTTGGGCACGATAATCGCCACCACCATCTCGCCAAAATCAGCGTGTGGCACCCCAATGACCGCTGACTCCTCGACTCCGGGCTGAACATCGAGGACGAGTTCAATTTCTTTCGGATAGACGTTATAGCCACCCGAGATGATCAGATCCTTGCTACGCCCCACAATACTCAGGTAATGATCTGGAATGCCTGGCCCACCTAATGTCCCCAAGTCGCCAGTACGGAACCAGCCGTCCTCAGTGAACTCCTGACGTGTTTTCTCTGGCATGCGCCAGTAACCGGCAAAGACATTGGGGCCACGCACCTGCACATGCCCGGTCTGGCCCAAGTCAACGGGACGATCCTCGTCGTCGACCACGCGCACCGTCTCTCCGGGCAACGCAGGCCCGACTGTTCCGGCCAAGCGCTCGCCCAGCGCAGGCTCATAAGGGTTGGAGGTGATCATCCCGGTCTCACTCATGCCATAGCGCTCGAGGATCGTATTGCCGCTGCGTTGCTGGAACTGATGGAAAGTTTCTGCCAGCAGAGGTGCTGATCCGGAGATAAACAATCGCATATTGCGGCATACCTCCGGCGTAAACCGGGGATCAGCGAGCAGGCGTACATAATAGGTCGGCACCCCCATCATCAAGGTACATCGCGGCAAATAATGCAAGGCCTGATCAATATCAAGCCTAGGCAGCCAGATCATTTTCGCCCCTGCCAGCAACGCTCCGTGCGAGGCGACGAACAAGCCATGTACATGAAAAATTGGCAGCATGTGCAGCAGGACATCATCGGCACGCCAGCCCCAGTAGCGCTTGAGCGTCAGGGCATTAGAGGCGAGGTTGTCATGGGAGAGCATCGCGCCCTTGCTGCGTCCTGTCGTGCCAGAGGTATACAGAATGGCCGCCAAATCATCGGGCTGGCTGTGCACTGTCTGGAACACCGCCTCCTGACTCGCTGCCTCTTCCATCAGGCTGCCCGACCCGTCCGCATCCAGGGTATAGACATGTGCCGTGCCGGCCTGTTGTGCCAGATCTGCAATCCATTTCTGATTGGCGGGATCACAGACCACCACGGCCGGTTCAGCATCAGTCAGAAAATACTCGACTTCGGCCGCGTGATAGGCGGTATTCAAGGGCAGATAGACCAAACCGGCACGCAAAGTCGCCAGGTACAGCATCAGCGCCTCAGGAGATTTATGGACTTGTACTGCGACCCGCGAGCCAGGGGCTACGCCAAGCGATTGCAGCAGCCCGGCGATCCGGGCACTCGTCTGCTCGATATCCGCCCAGCTGTAAGTTCGCGTCGGCGTCTCGATCGCTACTGCATCACGGTCCGTGGCGAAACCAGCAGCCAGTATGGCGTACAAGTTAGCGTTGCGTTCCAAAATCAATCTCCTGTAAAGACGGGCTCTTCGCCAGCCAAAAATGCCTGGACGCCGTGGCGATGATCGCGGCTCTCGGCGTAACTGAAAAACGAGTGCAACTCAGCCTGAGTCAGCTCATGCGGGGCCGCGCACAAACGGGTGACAATGCGTTTATTGAGGCGTGCCGCCAGGGGTGCGTTGCGGATCAGGCGCCGTGCGGTGCGCGCAACCTCGGCGCCAAGCTCATCATCCGGGATGACACGCGTGAGCAAGCCTTTGGCCAGTGCTTCAGCCGCATCAAAAACCCGGCCCTCAAGCAAGATCTCGAGCGTCCTGGCGCGTCCTACCAGTGCGAGCAAGCCACGCACCTCGTCTGGCGCCATGGGAAAGCCCAGGCGATTAATCGGCACCCCAAACCGTGCAGACTGCCCCGCAATACGCAGGTCGCACTGGCTGGCAATTTCCAAGCCCCCTCCCACACAAACCCCCTCTATCCAGGCTACGACTGGGTGTTGACAGCGCCCAACCGCCTCTAACGCAGGCGCAATCACCTGTAGGTGATAACGCATCACACCGTCCAGATCGGCGCGCTCATTCGGAAACTCGCGAATATCGGCACCCGCGGCAAAATTCCCGCCAGCGCCACGCAACACCACACAGCGCAACGACGTATCAGCCGACAGCATGCTAAATACCTGGGCGAGCTCACGCCACATCTGCACGGTCAGGGCATTCAATCGGCCCGGATGATCGAGCGTCACGGTTGCGATGGCCCCTTCGTGCGCGACCCGCACGCGACCTACCGCCGACGGTTGGGCACTCATAGCCATTGGATGGCCCTTGAAGTTTTGGGCTTACCAGCGGCCAATTGAATCAGATTGTCGTCGAGCTGATCCAGCTCATACACATAGTTCACCATCATGCCGCACGACTGCATCAGGCCCTTGGCTGAGGTGTCCGCCGCCCAGTTCAAACGCTCGATCCGGGCGCCATTGCCTAGGTGAAAGCGTGCCACTGGGTCCAGAATCTGATTGCTTTTTGTGGCTTTCAGATAATGAGCCGCCAGGCGTAATCCACTCCGACGCACAGCCTCTTCATGGGGGCCGACCGCTGCTGCGCGCAGGCGCTCGACCCATTTGGCACCTGCCGTCACGTCGTCCTGCGCCGCCTGGCGCTCACCCTTATCAACCAATAAAGCCTGAATCGCCGCCCCATCCTGCTTGCTTAGCCAGTCGGTGAACTTGGGGATCGGCGAGAGCGTGGCGAAGAATTTCAACCGGGGTAGCTCACGCAGCAGCTCGTCGAGAACGCGTTTGAGTAGAAAATTGCCAAAGCTGATTCCGCGCAGCCCAGGCTGCGTATTGGAAATAGAATAAAAAATTGCCCAACGGCTTTTGTCCAGATCATCCGCAGGCTTACCGGGGTCAAGCAAAACCTGGACGTTATCAGCCATCTGTTGGGAAAAGGCGACCTCGACAAAAATCAGCGGCACATTATTCATACGAGGATGAAAAAACGCATAGCAGCGCCGATTCGCTGCCACCCGATGGCGCAAATCATCCCACGAGCGGATCTCATGGACCGCCTCGTACTGGATGAGTTTTTCCAGCAGAGACGCCGGAGAATCCCAGTTAATCGGACGCAACTCCAGCATGCCCACATCAAACCAGCTCGATAGTAGCGTCTCGAGCTCATGCTCTAGCGTGGACAGGCCCGCCACCTGATTACGCCAACGCAGCATGTCGGCGCGCAGCTCAACGAGCAGTTGCAAGCTGTCGGACTGAGCATATAAGCGACGAAACAGCCGCAGTCCCTGATCACCACGCGGCTCGATCCCAACCCCAGCCCGCACCAAACCCGCCAACAGTGAACAACGCTCGGGCCCGTCAGCCTCCAGATAACGTGCGCCCCATTGCGTGGCCTGCTTATTTGCCGACACATCTGTCAATGTCGCGCTATAGAGTGCGCGCACATCAGCGTCACTGGGCAGATGATCGCGCTCTAGCCAGCGGCTTAGCCGCGCCAGCAACCCGGCACCTGTATTTTTATCAGGCGGGGAAGCGTCTACGACCTTTAGGGCTACCGAACTCCCTGCCACATCGCGCGTACTCATGTTTGAATGTCCCCCTGTTTGACCAATGCCGACATGGCAGACACCGGGCCTGAAGGTTCTGTCGCCAATTCCTGTTCGTCCAGAATATGCAGTGCTTCGAGCTGGCGCATCAAATGCTTACGCGTGATGGCTTCAGCACCCTCTGGGTCGCGCGCTTTAAGCGCGGCAAAAATTGCCAAATGTTCGGCACAAGATTCATTCACGCGACCGGGATAGGCGAGGCTCTTATGGCGCGACAGGCTGAGTACCTGGCGCAGATTATCAATTAGGTCAGAAAGCCAGCGATTATCTGCCAAGGCCTGGATCGCCTCATGAATCTGCGCATTGCTAGCGTAATATTGATCGATATCCCCAGCGATCGCATGGATCTGCAACTGCTGATGCATGGGCTCGAGTCGCAGCAAATCCTGATCGGTGACCTTACTCGCTGCCTCGTAGGCACAACGCCCTTCAAGCATTGCCATCAGCGGAAAGATATCGTCCAGATCACGGGTGGACAGCTCATTAACAAAGCAACCGCGACGCGGCTCGAGGCGTAAAAGCCCTTCGGCTACGAGCACCTTAAGCGCCTCACGCAGTGGCGTGCGTGAGATGCCCAGCACACCAGTTAACTGAACCTCATCGATCCACTCACCCGCTCGGAGCTCGCGTGCCTGAATCATGGTGCGCAAACGATCGGCAACCTCTTGATAGAGAATTTTCTGAACAATCCGGGCAGTCACCATATGTCTCTTTCATTTTTTCTAATTCATAATTAATAATTATGAGAGAAAGGAACCTTGAATACAAGCCAGGCGACGCTATGGTTATCCCTGAATTTGGGGCTGCGGCGATCCTACAAATTGATCACTACTCGTGAAACGATTCTGACCGATCACGCATCTATTGTTCAAGACCGGTGCGATATCGGGAACCACTGGTCAGAACCCTACCAGGAGAAAACTTAAATGCTTACCGCTGCCCTATTGATTTTTGCACTCGCCGCCATCGGTGGCCTCATACTCGCCGCCCATGTGCTGCGCGGCAAATTTGCACCCTGGGCATTATCCTTGCTGCACGCGCTACTGGGGGCCATTGGACTGGTTCTGCTGATCGTCATGCTGGTGCAAGGGACGGTCGCCCAACAGATTCTGGTCGGCTTTATCATCCTGCTGATTGCCGCTTTAGGTGGATTTTTCCTTGCTTCATTTCACCTGCGCAAACAGCTCCCTCCAAAAGCGGTTGTCATCCTCCATGCTGCACTGGCGATCGTCGGCTTTCTGACGCTACTTAGCCTGGTGCTCTGATTTTATGCGCCATCCATTACACCCGGCCTTGGTGCATTTCCCTATCGCCTGCTGGTCGCTAGCGATCGTCACCGACTTTGCCAGTCTTTGGTTCGGTAAAACATCATGGCAATGGTCCGCCGGACTGCTGACCGTAGGATGTGTCATGGCGTTGGCCGCCATGCTGGCTGGGCTGATAGAGTTACCCCGGATTCCAGACGGTCCCGCCCTGCGTGACACCTATTGGCACATGGGCATTATGCTTATCGCCTTTGCCCTATTTACCGCCCGCTTATTGTCTGGACTGGATCAGTTGCAACCTCAGGCACCGGGTGCGCTGGCAGCGCTACTTGATGCGGCGGGCTTGATTGCCCTCGGCTACGGAGGCTGGCTAGGTGGCCGGCTAGTCTATGGCCATGGCATCGGGCGTTGAGCGCTCTTTTTGACGTCCTCCCCGCCCTAAAGGACGGGGATTCCTACCGCTAGCGTCGCACGTCCGCGACGGAGAATGTTTAAGGCAGCGTTTACATCACGATCATGCATAGCACCGCAATCACTGCATACCCACTCTCTTATTCCAAGCCCTGCGATACTGTTAGGCCGCGAGTCGGGCAGATTGCCGCAACTCGAACAGGTTTGGGAGGTCAATCGTTCGCTCACCTGCGCAACCGTTGCCCCGTGCGTAATCGCTTTGAACTGGAGCATGTTGCGAAAGGACGACCAGGCCGCGTCATGGACGCTCTTTGCCAGCCTGGTTTTGGCAAGGCCCTTGGCATTCACGTTGCCAACAGCAATGTAGTCAAATTCGTTAACCAGCCTATGAGACAGCTTGTGGAGAAAAT